>NZ_CP160680.1:2512500-5010028 GCF_040784935.1 Lewinella sp. LCG006
TAACCCAAAGCTATTGACTGAAGCCCCAGTAAACGGCGGCCGTAACTATAACGGTCCTAAGGTAGCGAAATTCCTTGTCGGGTAAGTTCCGACCTGCACGAATGGTGTAACGATCTGGGCACTGTCTCAGCCATGAGCTCGGTGAAATTGAAGTATCGGTGAAGATGCCGATTACCCGCAACGGGACGAAAAGACCCCGTGAACCTTTACTACAGCTTCACATTGTGTTAGGCTATAAGATGTGTAGGATAGGTGGGAGACTACGAAGCGGTCACGCCAGTGGCAGTGGAGTCGTCCTTGAAATACCACCCTTCTTATAGTTTGATACTAACTCCAGCAACAACTGGAGGACATTGTGTGGTGGGTAGTTTGACTGGGGTGGTCGCCTCCTAAAGAGTAACGGAGGCTCGCAAAGGTACCCTCAGCATGGTTGGTAATCATGCGAAGAGCGTATGAGTATAAGGGTGCTTGACTGGGAGAGAGACATCTCGATCAGGTGCGAAAGCAGGCTTAAGTGATCCGGTGGTTCCGCATGGAAGGGCCATCGCTCAAAGGATAAAAGGTACTCCGGGGATAACAGGCTGATCTCCCCCAAGAGCTCACATCGACGGGGAGGTTTGGCACCTCGATGTCGGCTCGTCACATCCTGGGGCTGGAGAAGGTCCCAAGGGTTGGGCTGTTCGCCCATTAAAGTGGCACGCGAGCTGGGTTCAGAACGTCGCAAGACAGTTCGGTCTCTATCTGTTGTGGGCGTAGGAATATTGAAGAGATCTGTCTCCAGTACGAGAGGACCGGGATGGACGAACCTCTAGTGTACCTGTTGTGGCGCCAGCTGCATTGCAGGGTAGCTATGTTCGGAATGGATAAGCGCTGAAAGCATCTAAGCACGAAGCCAACTCTAAGATGAGTATTCCATGAGGGTCGTAGAAGATGACTACGTTGATAGGCTACAGGTGGAAGTGCAGTAATGTATGGAGCCGAGTAGTACTAATTACCCGAAAGCTTCCTTTTTAAAATATAACTTTACTTGACGCTTTACGGTAGTAAGCCGAGTAGACTACAACTTTATCCCTTTTCTTGTCTATGTTTATCAATGGATAAACAAAAGAAATAAGCAGCGAAAGCTGTAAAGAATTATTGGTGGCTATAGCAAGGAGGTTCACCTCTTCCCATTCCGAACAGAGAAGTTAAGCTCCTTAGCGCCGATGGTACTGCCTTTAGGTGGGAGAGTAGGTCGCTGCCAATTTTATGAAGGGTCATTCGCATAACGCGGATGGCCCTTCTCCATTTTTAGCCCAACCATCAACCAACAACCATCTATCTAACCATACGTGAAACTAGTGATTAGCAGCAACACAGTCTGTTCGCTGCCTGTTAATAGCATAATGGAACCCCTGCGTTAGTTGATCCTCTTTACTCCAAAGTGCCCGATTCTACTTTCTCTGGTAAAACTGATCCCTCGATGGGTGAGACAGGTGGGCGGGTCATTCGCCTAATAATAGCATTATAAGCTGCTGCCTGAATACGGGGGCGATAATTTTCCCTGCCTAACTTGTTGTTCTGCATAGAAGGGTAAGTTCTATTAGACAAGAATACGACGACCAATTCCTCCGTAGGATCTGCCCAAACACAAGTGCCCGTAAACCCCAGGTGACCAAAAGTACGCCGACTTGCTTCTTGAGCGATGTTTTGGCTGCGGTTGGGGTCAAGTTGCTTCATGTCGAAGCCTAAACCTCGGCGTGTTTCATCTTCAAAACGAGAAGTGAATTCTCTAACAATCTCAGGCTTTAAATAAACATGGTTGCCATAGATACCTCTTTGGAGTAGCATTTGCCATAATACGGCTAAATCGTGGGCATTGCCAAAAAGCCCCGCATGACCACTTATACCACCCAACATTGCTGCCCCCATGTCATGGACATAACCATGGACCGTCTCTTTACGCCAATAATTGTCAATTTCGGTAGGTGGGATTCTGTTTAGCGAAAAATGCTCTTTGGGTAGGAAATCAATATTGAATAAGCCCAAAGGTTCATAGAAACGCTGACGAACGTAATCATTTAAGCCTAGCTGACTCAGTTGTTTGACAAGACGAGCGAGGTAATAAAAACCTAGATCACTGTATCGGTAATTGTTATTAGAACGAAGATCAGATTGGTCTATGCTGTACCAAATAGAGTCGACATAGTTTTCACTAAGAAAGATATCATCGCTGACTTCGATCGTATATTCTCCACCAGGAGAAGAGTGATAGAGGTTGTTAGATTTTTGCCCACGCTCATCCAGTGTGTTTCTGTAAAAAGGGATCCAAGGCGTTAATGCTGCACGGTGTGCCAATATTTCCCGGATAACCAAGTTGTTTTTGTTGGTACCTTTAAGCTCTGGTAAATAATGGCCAAGGGTTTGATCAAGGTCAAGTTGCCCCGTTTGTACCAAATCCATAACTGCGAGCGTCGTAGCAGCAACCTTGGTCACAGAAGCCAGGTCATAGATGTCATCCTTGCTTACTTCGCGATCCTGGGTATAGGTATGGTGCCCAAAGGCTTCGTGAAATACTACTTTTCCGTGGCGTGCAATTAACACAACGCAGCCAGGTGTGGCACGCGTATCGATGGCTTCTTTAGCCAGGGCGCTTACGTATCTTTGTAAGCTGTCGGTGCTCATCCCCACACTTTCAGGCGTTCCATAGCCTAATCGAAAGAGCTTACTGGTACTAAGGCCTGCATTGTAATGGCTTTTGGGAGACGCGGTAATGGGGAGCCGCCCATCAAAACCAATGGCGCCAAAAATAGCTTGTGCTGTTTTATCCTGGGTTATATCGTCCTCATTGTAAGCTTCTACAACAGTACCTAGTTCGTCAAAAAACTTAAGGCTATATGGGTTACCAAAGACCACCAGTACCACTTCGTTTTGCTGATTTAATCTTTGTAGAAACTTGAGGGTAGAAGACTTGATACCAAAATTACTGCTAGCAGAGCTGCCCATGTTGTGTAAGCTAACGATAACTAAGTCTTCATCGGCAAGGCGATTGAGTAACTTTGTTGCTTCTTCCTCAGAGATGTCGCTGTCGGTATACAGTAAATCAACGGGAGCGTAATCCTGTAGCCTTTGTTGGAAAATGGTTCTTTTGTTGCTGCCAATGGCTAAAGCAGCTCTCTGCTGCTTAGCAATTTCTTTTATGGGTAAAAGATTGCGATCATTACGAACGAGCGTCAGCGCATTCTCTATCAACTTTTCCTTCAAGGCTAAGGCATCAGGACTGTTCAGTTCTGCCAGTGCATTGTCTTCTATAAGAGGGGTAAAGGTTTGTAAGCCCATACGGTATTTGGCTCGCAAAACCCTTTTGATTTTCCTGTTGAATTCAGCTTCACTTAGTTGGCCTTCCTGCAAGTATTGTTTGATCTTCATCTCGGCGTTGGCCAAGCTTTCAGGAAGGAGTAAAATGTCGTTTCCTGCCAGCAAAGAAGCGGCCTCTACCTCACCGTCACCAAAATGCTTAGTGACGCCCTTCATTTCTAGCCCATCGGTAAACGTGAGACCGTGAAAACCTAGTTCATCCCGCAAGACCCCATTCACCGTAGCAGGAGAAAGGGAGGTGGGGTAATTTTCTCTAGGCTCCAAGGCGGGTACCTGTAGATGGGCTACCATCACACTTCCCACACCGTGATTGATCAATGACCGGAAGGGGTAAAGCTCTATACTATCGAGCCGCTGCCTGGTATGTGGAATAATTGGTAAGTCAAAATGAGAGTCTACATCGGTATCACCATGACCAGGAAAGTGTTTGGCGCAAGCCACAATGCCATTGTCTTGCATCCCTCGCATATAATTTACGCCTTTGATGGCTACATTGAGTCGATCCTCGCCAAAGGAGCGGGTGCCAATAACGGGGTTGTTTGCGTTGTTGTTCACATCAACGACGGGAGCAAAATTTACGTGTACGCCTACCCTATGCATCTGTCGGGCAACTTCGCTGCCTAACTCATAGATCAGACCATTATTCCGAATGGCACCCAGCATCAACTGACGCGGAAAATCCTGAACACTTTTCATGCGCATATTTAACCCCCATTCGGCATCCATCGCAATCATCATCGGTAGACTGGCCTGGCTTTGATAGCTATTAATCAAGCGTATCTGAGCTTCAGGGGTGCCTTGAAAAAAACACACCCCCCCAACGTGATAGTCACGAATGAGGCGTTCTACGGCTGCGACATGATCGGACCCTAAATTGGAATGTGCTCGAATCATGAAGAGCTGCCCCAGGCGCTGTTCGAAAGTCATACTGCGAAATACAGAATCGACCCAGATTGCTTCCTGAGCGTTGGACTGATCAAGATTGGCATGGTATTGCCCCGCGAGCGGGAGCACTGCTAGCAAAAGTATACTCGACAGGGCGAGTGCACGAAAGAGAATACGCATGTTCATAACTGGGATTTAAAAATTAATTACCAGAGCGGACTTTCGTCTCAATATCAGGGTCTAGTTGTCGGGCTTTTTGCAAAGCTTGTTCAGCTGCTTCGGCTTGTTGGTTATTCCTATAGGCCGTGCCGAGGTCGTACCACGCTCGGGCATTGTTAGGTTGGAGTTGGGTGTTCTTTGTAAATAACTCAATTGTTCGAGGGGTATTGCCTGCTATGCCATTGGCTACGCCTAAAAGGCGGATGGTCTCATAATCTTCAGGCATGGCTTGGTAAGCTTGTTCCAGGTATTGAATAGCTGTCCTTATATCCCCTTTTTGTTCACCATAATAACGTCCAGCATCGCGGTAGGTAATCATCAGGTTATCAAAAGCTTGCTCGTAGCCGGGGTCTATCTGCCGAGCCTGTTGATAAGCCTGGATGGATGCTTCGTACTGCTTGAGGTAATTGAGGACATTGCCTTTGATGAAGTAAGCCTGTTTGTAGGTAGGGTGAATACGGATAGCCTCTTCAATGTGGCCAAGGGCTTCTTGCAACATGGATTGGCGTACCTGCTGTTGTTCTGGTGGCAGTGCCGCCCATTGAACAGACAGTTCTCCGGCCATGGCGTTCCGCAGTTTCGCACTGTTAGGAGAAGTATAGATGTCGGTCGTAAAGAGGGTGTAATTGTCTTTCCAGGCAGGGTTGCGAAGAAAGGTTAATACCATTAAAATACCACCAAAAGCCAGCGCTATTCCGGTTGCTAAACGATGGTTTTTTAAGTAAGTAAATAAACCCCAGGCGACTAATAAAGTAAAACCTACCGAAGGCATAAATAAGAATCGCTCAGACATGTTGGTACCTACCGGAAAGACGATATTCGATACCAGGGAAAGTGTACCCAGATAGTAAAGTACGGCAAAGCTGCCAATGTTTTTGCGAAGAAGACCCCATAGACCATAGACCAATAAACCTAGGTACAAAAACAAACTCAGCAATACACGCCAATCGTTAAAGCGCATGATATCTATCTGCCGGGGATAATAGTCGTGGGTGAGTTGTACGGGCGCCACCAATAATTGGGCGTATTTTCCAAGCGTATAAGTAATGGTTGCTGCTTTCTCACTTCCTGAAAAGTCTACCCAGCGGCCTTGCTCCAATTTAAGGAAAGGATTGTTCATGAGCTCCTGGCTTGGTGGGCCTGCATCCCATCCTAATATCGAACCACGGATCATTAAAAACACAAGGGTCGCAGCTAAAAGCGGTGAGATACGCTTAACAATATCTCCCATCTTGGTTGGTGTAAACACAAAAAGCGCCAAAGGAGCAACGCCTAAAAATGTGATGGCGTTTTCTTTGGCCAATAAGGCCAGAAAAAAACAAACTCCTGCCAAAGCCGTGCGCAATGTGCCTCCTTTGAAAAGCAACCACAAACTGGTCAGACTGCCCAAGAGTGTAATGATTTCGTCGCGCCCTTTGATATTAGCTACCGCTTCGGTATGCAAAGGGTGTACCGCAAAAAGGAAAGCCGCCAAAAGGGGAATCCAGTAAACCGCTAGTAAATTTATTTCACGATCCCAGGATTTACGGGCTTGAAACATCGCTAGCAACAACAAATAAAGCATCACCACCGTGAGCCCATACCAAAGGGCATTAAATACGTGCATCACAGCTGGGTTGGCATTGAACAGGCCGTACTCTACGGCAAACATAGCAGGGGTGAGAGGACGGTAGCGGCCACCGGCCACCAATTTTGCCTTTCCCTCGACTTTGAAAAACCCATAAAAGGTATCGTACTGAAAAAGTCCAGGAATACCTGCTACTCCTTCCGTCGTAAACATGTTTTCGGTAATCACGATCGCATCATCTTGCGCGAAGTCGTGAGAGAAGGTATTGGCATAAAGAACAACACTCAGCAAAAATAAGCCACCGGCGACCAAGCGGGTGCGTCCCAGCCATGCCCAGGCAGCGGGGAGGGTCTTTGTTTTTTTAGTGTTGTTTTTTTTATTTTTTGTAGACATAGAGTACTGAAGCTAGCTGTACCGTGCTAATTTAGATAACTTCAGTGACATTATTTAAAGCAAGCACTAAAAGCAATACCTTTTAATGGCGGGCGTTCGAAAATCGAGTATATCTTTACAACTCATGCACGAAGGGATCAAAAAACTACTCGGACCACCCACTTATCAGTTCATCGGTGTACTGGCGCTACTCTTTATTTTAGTAGGCCTGGTAGCGTCATCTGCAATGATGAGCATGGGGGTGATAGGCCTTGCGATGGTGTGGGTACTCCACCCGCAAATCAAAAGCAATGTACAGGCTTTGTTAAGGCAACCCGTTTTTTGGACCATCGTTCTACTGTTTATAACCTGGGGAATTAGTGGCTTGTGGTCGGAAAATACCGATTACTGGGCCAATCGTATGCGTATGCGCCTGCCATTTCTGCTCATGCCTGCAGGTTTGTTGGCCATCCCCCGCTTTGATCGCAAGGTGTATTATCCTTTGCTTTACGGTTTCTTCCTGTTGTTGAGTGTGATCTGTCTTTGCCTTTTAGCTTGGTACCTGGTAAATTTTTCGGAGATCACACTAGCGTATAAAAAAGGACAGGTACTGCCTACCCCGGTGATGCATATCCGGTTTAGTTTGATGGTGGCTTATAGCGTCGCCATTGGGATTACTTTTTTACAAGAAAAATGGACTTGGCGTTACGCTTGGGAAAGAGGATTACAGTATTTTCTAACAGGCTTTTTAATCCTCTTTTTACATATCCTGGCGGTGCGGAGTGGTCTGGTGGCACTGTATGGTGTTCTTTTTTATTTTTTAATTAGGGAAATTGTCCTGCGTCGTCGTTGGTGGTTTGGCATCATGGCTGCACTTCTAATGGTGGTGGGTATGGCTACGGCATATTTTACCCTTCCATCTTTGCAAAATAAAATAGATTATACGCTCTATAATCTTTACCATATTCGGCATGATAGCAACAGTACGGAACTATCAGATTCACATCGTGTAGGGACGATTCAAGCAGGATTGGCCATGGGCAACGAGGCACCCATTTTGGGGGTTGGTGTTGGTGATGTCAGAGATAAAACCGAAGATTATTTGCAGGTGAATTATCCCAGTGTAGCGGGATCTGGTTTCACCCCACAAAGTCAGTATGTATGGCAGTACGCTAGTATGGGGTGGGTAGGTTTATTGTTGTTTATCGTAGTGACCTTACTGCCTCTTTTCTATAAGAATGGTTGGAAATATGCCTTGTTAGGAAGCTTTTTAGCGATAGCGATACCTTCCTTTATTATTGAGCAAACCCTGGAAACACAGCTAGGTACAGCGATTTACCTTGTTTTTTTACTGATGGCTGCTCGCTACTATTTTATAGAAGATCTGTCCGATCATAGTAGGCTGCATCAACCATTGGTTCCCCTGGCCGGGGATAATTAAACCGGTAATAAAGCCCCACAATCAGGCCAAAGGCAAAGCCGGCGATATGTGCCCACCAGGCGACACCAGCTGTTTGGTTGGTCATGGATTGTAGGGCTTGGTTGCCTAAAGTTACTTGCTGAACAATCCAAAAGATCAGAAACAGGAATGCTGGAATGCGGATGAAAAAAATCAGCACGAGCATTTTTATTTTGGAAGTAGGATACATCACCAGGTAAGCCCCCATTACGGCTGAAATGGCACCACTAGCACCAACAGTAGGTACTTCACTCCCCATGTTGAAATAAATGTGCCCAGCATGAGCGGCCAGCCCACCAATGATATAAAAAATCAGGAAACGGAAATTACCAATGGTAGCCTCGATGTTGTCTGCAAAAATCCAAAGGAAGAGCATATTACCCAGTAGGTGCATCCAGCTACCGTGCAAAAACATACTGGTGAACAAGGTGAAAGTATCCTTCCCTGCGAGGGTCTCTACAGGAATACTGCCGTAGGTATACACAAATTGTTCAAATCCGGGAACAGATAAGGAGGCCTGGTATAAAAAGACCAGGACATTGATCACTATGAACGTGTAGCTGAAAAAAGGGAAATATCCCCCTTTTACCTGATCGTCACCGATAGGGAAGAACATAAAGGATGGCGTTGGTAAAAAAGATGGTTTAGAGACTGCTCACAATAAGTTGTAAGCGGTAAGTTGCGGGATCGATTTTTTCACCTTCTGGATAAGGACTCAGCGATTCCGCCGTGAAAATATATCCCTCCACCAGTGCTTGTGCTTCTTCGGGTTTACCGTTTCTCAGCGTCAGGGTTAAGGGGTCTCCATTGACGAGTAAGTTTACTTTTGCTTGGCCTTCCCATACGCAGTTGGTGTTTTTTGGGCAGCGAGAATCTTCCGATACTTCCAACCATTTTATGGTCATAGCCGCTGATTTATTGACCAATTCCTGTTCAGGAGAGAGGGTGAAGGATTCCCCCAAAGGGAAGGTGGCGGTGTCATCGCAGGCATTGGCCAATAGCATCGATAAGGAGAAAAGCAAAAGGATAGCTTTCATAGTTTTATTCTTTCTGCTAAAGGTAAAAAATAATAGCCTTATGAGTAGAGTTGTTGTGCTAGCAGAACGCTAATAAATATCCCGGACTTCGCACATCGGCAAAGCCCGGGATATTGGGAACTTGAAAAATCAAGTACTAAGGGTTCGGCGAAGAATAACTTCCCCATTTGATGCGGCCCTCTTGCCGCCATACTTCGTTGCGTCGTCGGTTGCGTAGCTGGGCTACGCGCCCATCCTCGTGCCTCGTCTGGCGGCAAGATGGCTCTCCTGAAAAGGACAACTTATTCTTCGCCGCCCCCTAAGCAACGACGCGTGCTTTCTCCAGATCGTACTGGCCATTTCCTAGTTTGTAAAGCAAGGTGAAATGGCTTTTTACGGCACCATAAAAGGTCTTGTGCTCGTGATAAGGAATATTGAATTCCTTAGCTGTAGCTTTTACAATCGGAGAAATATTGCGGTAGTGAACATGGCAGATGTTGGGGAACAAATGGTGTTCTACCTGATAGTTTAAGCCTCCGATGAACCAGGAAAAGAAGCGACTGCCATTAGCGAAATTAGCAGTGGTCTTCAACTGGTGAATGGCCCAGTTGTTTTCCACACTTCCCGTTTCGTCGGTATGAAAAAATTCTGTCTCCTCAATCACGTGTGCAGGTTGGAAGATCAATGCCAGGGTCATTCCACAGATGAAGTGCATCACTAAGAATCCGATGAGGAAATGCCACCACACTTGTCCCCCAATCGTAAGAGGAAGTACAATGGTTACGATAATGTACCCAATTTTGTATAGGGATACTTCCAATAAGGCTTGTTTGAAAGTTTTGCCTTGGGTACCCAGTAAATTCTTTTCACGATACCGCACAAGCTGCTCGAAATCTTTACTCAAAAACCAATAGATGGTCATCAAGGAGTAAAGTATCGGTGCGTAGATGATCTGCAAACGGTGAATAGGCTTGCGTTTGGTATCTGGTGTTAAACGGAGAATTGCTTTCTGAATATCTTCATCGTGCTCGTGGATATTGGTAAACGAGTGATGAAGTACGTTGTGTTGAATTTTCCAGTTGATGTGATAACCACCAATGAGGTTAACAGTACTCCCTAAAAGGTTATTTAAGGTTTTATTATTGGAGTAAGCTCCATGGTTGGCATCATGCATGATGGATAATCCGATACCGGACATTCCAAGTCCCATCAATACCCACATAAGGAGGCTCCACCCAAAAGTTTGCGTGACACCAGCAATCAATATAGCCAGTGGAATAAGGTACAAGGCAATCATGAAACCCGTTTTGAATTTCATGTTCCAATTTGCATGACGGGAAATCTCACGATCTTTGAAATACTGGTTAACACGTTGCCTAAGCTCTTTGAAAAACTCGGGCTGGTCCTCCACGTTAAATTTTACTGCTCTTGAATTCTGCATAAGTTTGATGATGTGTCGCCTATGTGAGCTACGACCTGAACATAAAAAGTGGGCTCCTAACCCGGAATCACATGGCGAGGGCTGCTATTAAAAAGCTGAAAATACGAATTATCAAGCAGAAGAAGGCCGAAAAAACTTAAAATGACGGTAATCTGGCAACCAATAATTTGCTTAAATACGGTGCCTATGTGACTAAACAAGCGCGGAATCCAGACTGGCAATGACTAATCCTTCGGCATTTACGGTATTTAATGCTAGCGGAGTGACATGGTTAATCCAACTAGGCGCTAAAGCCACATCTACTTTGACATAATTGTCGGTAAAGCCGGTTAAATGACCTTTCTTTTTACCTTTTTCCAGTAAGACTTTACGTACCGTGCCCAACTGCGATTCGTAAAAATGACGCTTCTTTTTTTCGCTCAAGATGTTGAGCATCTGATTTCTCCGGCGCCGTTCTTCCATAGGGACAACATCGGGGAGTAAGGCTGCGGGAGTATTTGCGCGCTCCGAATAGGTGAATACGTGGAGGTAGCTGATGTCGAGCTCGTTGATGAAATTATAGGTCTCCAAAAAATCGGCTTCGGTCTCTCCGGGGAAGCCTACGATGACATCAACGCCGATACAGCAATGAGGCAGATGCTTTTTGATGAGTGCTACCCGATCGGCGTATAACTCTCGCTGGTAGCGCCGCCGCATGGCTTGTAGTTGCTTGTTGTTACCCGATTGCAGGGGCATGTGGAAATGAGGTGCAAAGCGAGTTGACTGCGCGACAAATTCGATAATTTCTTCGTTGCACAAGTTAGGCTCGATGCTGGAAATACGAAAACGTTCAATCCCTTCTACTTTATCCAGCTCACGGATCAAATCGATAAAGAGGGCTTCTTTCTTGGGCCGGATACCTTCAATGACTTCGGTACCATTGCCAAAGTCGCCGATGTTTACACCCGTGAGAACGACCTCGCGGGTACCCATTTTGGCAATCTCGCGGGCATTGGCGACCACACTTTCTACGGTGTTGCTACGGCTTTTTCCCCGTGCCAAAGGGATGGTGCAAAAGGAGCATTTGTAATCACAGCCATCTTGGACCTTAAGAAAAGAGCGGGTGCGATCACCAAAGCTGAAAGCATGAATGAAATCTTTGGCTTCCTGCACTTCCCCGGCTTTCACCATGCCTTTGCCTGGTGCCTGACTGAGGTCGTCGATGTAGTCAAGGATTCGAAACTTTTCGGCCGCTCCTAGTACGAGGTCTACGCCAGGAATGTCTGCAATTTCCTGCGGCTTTAGTTGGGCATAACAGCCGACGACGACGACTTTGGCTTGCTCATTTTTGCGGAGGGCACGACGGACCACATTGCGGCACTTTTTATCCGCAAAATCCGTTACCGAACAAGTATTGATCACGTAGATATCTGCCCCATCGTTGAATGGCACAGCGCCATAGCCCGCATCCTCAAACTGTCGACCAATGGCCGAGGTTTCAGAATAATTAAGTTTACAGCCCAAAGTATAAAAGGCAACCGTGCGTGGCGTAGCCATGATCTTGATTTAGTTCAGGCCGCAAAATTAAGGCTTTTTCCTTAGCCTTCAATCATTTCTGTGGTCAGAACTTTGTAAGACTACACCATTGAGGAAGTCAATGACTTTGGCCGTGGGCATCTCACAAGGTTTGAGCAATGCCTTTTTCGATGTTTGGTAAAAGTTCAGGCTAATGAAATCATTACCCCCCAGTTCTTCCGCAAAGACTTTGCTGGATTTTCCTCCGTTAAAGGTCTTTTTGCTGATTCCGTATTTTCGACCCTGATAAATTCCTTCGGAATACCCTTCCGGTAGCTGGTCAATCAGTGTTTTAATCATGCTCCTACCTGTTCCAAAAACTCCTCCTCCGTCATGATGGTGACGGTACCGAGTGCCTCGGCTTTTTTGAGTTTGGATCCTGCTTTTTCTCCAACGACCAAAATGTCAAGGTTGCCACTTACCGCACTGATGTTTTTGGCACCCGCAGCAGCAGCTTTTTCCTGGGCTTCCTTACGGCCGATTTGCAAAAGTTTGCCCGTAAAGAGAATGGTTTTTCCCACAAAAGGCCCTTCCGTAACGGCCGCTACAGGTTGGTCAGCCTCGGTAGCCGTCAGATTGACGCCGAGTGCCTCCAATTCTTCGAGCATGGCAATGTTGGCAGGATCAGCAAAATAGGCGCTAACGTTCTCAGCTACTGTGGGGCCCACATCCTTGATGTGGACATAATCTTCAAAGGTCCAATCTTTGAGCTGTAAGACGTGTTCCAGTTCGGCGGCAAGCAATTTAGAGATTTTTTTACCCAAGTGATGGATACTCAAACTGTGGAGCAGGCGGTGAATAGGATTGTTTTTTGCAGTATCAATAGCAGCCTTCAGGTTGGTTGCCGACTTCGGGCCAAAACCCTCAAGCTGAGCAATTTTTTCGTAATCAAGCCGGTAAATATCTGGCAAGGTTTTCACCCATCCTTGTTCCATAAAGCGCTCTACAATGGAGCGGCCCAAGCCGTCGATATTCATAGCTGGTTTGGAAACGTGGAAGATGATTCGCTGTAGTACTTGTGCGGGGCATTCGTAATTGGGGCAACGCCAGGCAGCTTCTCCTTCTGCCCGGATCAGGGGTGTTGCACAAGATGGGCATTTGTCTGGAAAAATAATGGGCTGCTCACTTCCGTCCCGCAAGTCGTCTAGCGCTTTCACAATGTAGGGGATAACATCCCCGGCGCGCTCAATTAAAACGGTGTCCCCCAAGCGCAAGTCTTTTTCAGAAATAAAATCTTCGTTGTGTAAAGAGATGGACGAAATTGTAACACCGGCCAGGGAAACAGGGGCTACCTTAGCGACGGGTGTGATAGAGCCAATCTTGCCAATTTGGTATTCCACCGCATCCAGTTTTGTCGTGGCTTGCTTGGCCGCAAACTTATAGGCAATGGCCCAACGCGGATGGTGGCTGGTAAAGCCTGCTCGCTCCTGAAGAGTTCGGTCGTTGACTTTTACGACCATGCCGTCTACTTCGTAGGCATAAGCCTCGCGGCCATTCTCCCAAGCCGTACAGTAATCAATTACCTCCTGGATATTTTTGCATAGCTTGCGTTCTTTCCCATCGATGGGTACTTTAAACCCTAGCTTTTCCAGTAGATCAAGGCTTTCATAGTGCGTAGGAATAGCATCTAACATGTTTTCGCCGGCCTCGTTGATGGCATACCCTAGGGTGTACAAGAAGGCTTCCAGATTGCGTTCCGCCACTTCTCTGGGGTCTTTCATGCGGAGCCCACCGGTGGCGGTATTGCGGGGGTTGGCAAATAAGGTTAAGCCCTCTTCTGCCCGGTTTTTGTTGATGGCCTCGAATTTATCTTTCCTGATCAGCACCTCGCCACGTAGTTCCACTTTCGTGATGTTTAAATCACTGAACGAAGCGCGGAGAGGAACGGAGCGAATGACCCTTGCGTTGGCGGTCATCTCTTCTCCTTCTTGCCCATTGCCACGGGTTGCTGCTCTTACCAGATGGTCACGCTCGTAAACGAGGGCAATACTGCCTCCATCGAATTTAGGTTCCACGGCATAGACGATATCTTCTTCTTCTTCTTCTGCCATATTGAGCATACGCTTTACCTGCTGATCAAACTCCTGCAAATCCTCAGCGTTATAGCTATTAGCGAGGGAAAGCATAGGAGTGAGGTGAGGAACCGTAGGAAATTCATTGCTGACATCACTGGAAACCCGCTGCGTTGGTGAATCGGCAGTAATAAGTTCGGGGTACTCTTCTTCCAGCGCTTCCAACATTTTGTACAACTGGTCGTACTCAAAATCACTGAGCACTGGATCGTTTTGGATATAATAGCGCCATTCGTGGAAAACAATCATTTGGCGCAATTGCGCGTTACGGATAGCGGGTGATTGTGCCAGCAGGGTAGCGTCACCTTCCAGGTAGGCTTTAGAGCGGGCAACAAGTTCTTTTTGCACAGGGGAGCTGTAAGTCATGCTAAAAATGCTACTTTAATATTGGGCTTATTCATGCCAAGCAGAACAAGTCTATTGGTTCCAAACCCAAAGTTAGAAAAACTATACCGATCTAAGGTCAGTTGGGTGCAGACGATGATTGGTAGCTATTCACTAGGTAGAGTTGTTGTGTGTTGTTTACCTTTGTACTGTAAAATATACATTTCTTATGGCCAAGTCATTGTTGCTTGTTTTTTCTGGGTTTTTATTCTTCTTAGCGCCTGTTTTGGCGCAAAAAGAGGTAAAGTGTGCCATTGCTTTTGATGAAGTAGACCCCTTTGATAGTTTACGTACGATTGGCTCGGAAGTCGTTGCGCTAGGTTACATGATTCCCAGTAAGTACGAATTGGAAGATGGTCCCAAGGTGATTGAAGAGGCAGAAGCGATTTTGTTGTATTCTGAAAACGATAGTATCAGTGGCTTTTTCTTTCATCTTTTTATGCCCGAATACAAGCTGCAATCCATCAATGAAGGGATGAATGTGAAGCTTTTGCTGGACGATGATTCCGTTATTGGCTTTTACAATGTACCGGATGAGGGCGAATTTGATCGGACGATCAATATGCGAGTTTACCAGCACACCTGCCCCATACCACTGGATTATTATTATAAATTGGCCTATCACAAAGTAGCGCAGATCAGGGTGGAGTACGAAAAGCAAAACCGCACCCTTATCCTCAACGAAAAACAACAGGAAGCACTACGAACAGCCATTCAATGCGTCGGTCGTCGAATAGGTTTGTACCCCATCAAACCTTGATCTTTTTTATGATCTCGCGTTGTTAAATGTCGTACTGGTACAGCTCCAGGTCTTCAATGATTCGAATCAGTTTTTCGGCATACTGTGGGTCGGTGGCATAACCTGCCTTTTTCAGTCCTCTGGCCCAGCCTTTATAGTCCGACTTCTTTAAACGGAAGAGTTTTTGGTAGCGGTCTTTTTGGAGGAGCTGGCTGTGGGCCGTGTAGCTTTCTTCTACCGTAGAAAACTTCCGGAAAAAATCTTTGTGATGGTCATCGTTAAAATTGGTGCAATGACCTTTTTCACAACGCTTAGAAAAGCATTTGATGCCAAAGTGATTGTTGTTCTCGCGCGCCAACCTACTATCCCCAATATTGCTTTCTAGTAATCCTTGCGCCAAAGTAATGCTTGAAGGTATCCCGTAAGTATTCATCTCTTTAGCGGCCAATGATTGATAGGTACGAACGTAGGCAAGTTGCTTGCGCCTTTTTTCGCGTTGTGCAGCGGTGAGGCTGTTATCTTCGGTTTTGGAATGCTGCATGGAGACGTTTTGGGCCTGCACTTCATCATCTTCAAAAGGATCAAAGAATAGTGATTGGGTGCTGGTCGTCAAAAATCCACTTTCTCCTTTCTGCATGGAGAAGTTGATGGAAATATCCTTATGGGTCACCATCCAACCAAGGATTAAAAGGGCACACAAGCCAAGCCAACGCCGGCGGAACCAATCTTCGAAATTTTTCCAATACAATTCAAATGAAGCTTTGAGCTTGGCGGGAGTAAGGTTTTCGTACGGATTCATGACACGTTTCGTTTGTAGTTAAAACAAAATTAAACATTATTGTTTTAAAAACAAATAATTGCAAACATTTTTATGAATTAAATGCTTTTGGTTGAGTGCCTGCTTTCTATTCTAGTTGAACTCAAGCGAATCAAATCTCCATACACAGTCCATTGACCAAGCTTAGCGCTTCGCTTGTGCACGGAAATTTGTTCGATGTGGTACAATTTTTTGACTTAATAACTGTTTTCCTCTCGCCTATTTCTCACAATCTCGGAAAAGCGTACCTTTGCGCTCGATTAAATTGATATTACTAATGAAGAAGATATTATTACTTGGGGCATTGTTTGTTGTTAGCCTTGGAAGTGTACGTGCACAGGAGCTTTACGGACACTTGAATTTTGGCAACTTAATTGCTCAGATGCCTGAAGCAGTAGCTGCAAATGACAGCCTGGAAATTCTCCAAGCGACCATGGTTGCTACTGGTGAAGCAAAGGCACAGCAATTCCAACGTGATGCAACAGCTTTTATAAAAGCCGTACAAGGAGGAGGGTTGACGCCATTGAAGCAGCAGGAACAGCAGGCCGCTTTGGAAAAGCGTCAGTTGGAAATCCAGAATTATGAGCAGGTAATCATCAATACCATTGGTAAAAAGCGCAATGAAATGCTTAAGCCAATCGTCGCTCGTGCTCAGGCTGCCATTGATGAAGTGGCCAAAGAGAATGGCTACGTGATGGTTTTTGATACCAGCATTTTTGGTGCCATCATGTTTGCGAAAGATACGGAAGATATCATGCCTCTGGTGAAAGCCAAGTTGGGTATTGAGTAAAGAATAAAAAAACCTTGATGCTCTCTTCGGGGGCATCAAGGTTTTGTCTTAGATCGATAAGCGGGGACGCGACTGTTATCTATTCTGTGTCGCTCATTATTCCACTTCAATCCCCTTCACTACCGATCGGTCTACCACCTGCTCCCATTGGAGTGCGGGTTCCAATAAAAATTGTGGGAACTGAAATTCGAGAAACTGCCGGTAGAGCTGAGCTGCTGGAGAGTGTCCTTCTTCTGTCAATTGGAAAAAGACAAGGTTTTCTTCAAGGGTAGAAAGATGGACTTTTTCCAGAGAGGATTGAAAATAGGTGCGCAAGCTATCGATCAAATCCGCTTTGATTTTGCTGGGAATAATAGTAGGCAGTGGTTCAATAATGGCTTCAATGAGCACGCCTAGTGCGCCGATTTTGTAAAGCTCATCCTCGTTGAAGCGATTGATTTCAGCAAACCAGCCTTTGAAAAGCATGATGAGCTCTTCTTTATTGAGGTTGATAAACTCTTCGGTAGCCACTACCACATCCGTGATCAAGTTTGGATAGTCACCCGTGTGAGCGATCACTTGGGTACCTGGCACTTCCACCAGGCATGATTCCACGTAAGGGCTCCAAAGCACTACGGCATCGATGGTTTCGTCGTGAGTGAAATTGGTGCAAATGACATCCAGGTCCATATCCTTTTGAGGCTGATGGACAATATCGAAGGTATCCATACCGGCCTCCTGCAAAACGTACTTCAGGAAAGTGAAGGCTGGGGAATCGTAGGGGTAAATCACCTTTTTCCCTTTGAGTTCCTCCAGGCTGGTAATGCCATTGCGAGTAATGATCGCATCGGCACCATTGGACCAACTGACCTGGGCAATGACTTTAGGGTTTTTGTCTTTTAGTTTGTACAGCACGGAAGGAAGGCGGTCCAAGGTAGCCCAAATCAGGTCTGCTTCCCCTGCCTTCATCAAGCGGCAAGTTTCCTCCACGTTGTCACTGAGCTCGTACCTTACACTGCGTTTGAACTCTTTATACAAAGGCGTCAGTCGCGAGCGGACGAAACCATTGTTGTACATAATCCCTCCCATGAAACCTACCCAGGTGGGGATGACAAAGTTGATACTGCGCGCATCGATTTCTTTGATGTACTGGCTGAGTGTTTCGGTGATCTCGCGGTAGATGGCCTCCCTGTTGTCGGGGTTCTCAATGATGCGGTCGAAGAACTTGAGCTTTTCAATGTCAAAAGCATCATCGTATTGATCGCGCCACATGAAATCTTGCACAATGACGGGCATGATGTAACGGCCTTTTCCAGCGTGTGCGGCATAGTTGGATAAGAGGATGCGTGTTTCTTCATCGAAGACATTTTCGATGGCAAAATCAGCACTCAACAATAGCAAAGTGATATCGGCTTGGCTAAGTTCACGGCGAATTTCCTGCTTGACTTCGACGCCTAGATCAATGTCATTGACCGTCCAAATTCTGACGTTGCTGTGCATTTTAGCAAGCAGCCCCAGGTGACGTTCCATTTCTCCCCAATAATGAAGATCTGCCTCTGCATACAAAACCGCGATGTTGATATTTTGGGCCCCTTTGTTTTTGTTGGATTTCATGCTGGGTCGGTGTGAGTTTGACTTGCAATATAATTGAAGCTTGTAAAAGTTACGCTGAGTTAACGAGAAAAGGAATAATTTTAGTGCCGTTTTCAAACAACCAACGCTTATGAACCTCCGCAACAGTAGACTTCCAATTGGCACCCTGATTAATATGGGCACCGTGACCATTGGCAGCCTGATCGGCTTGTACCTGCAAGGGGTGTTTCCTGAAAATATTCAGTCGATCATCTTTCAAGCCATTGGTTTAGGTACGCTCGTACTCGGTGTCATGATGAGTCTCAAAGTACCTGAGGGCTATCTGCTCAACTTTATATTCAGCTTGATTCTGGGTGGGGTTGTCGGAGAACTACTGGGTGTGCAGACCGTCTTGCAGGGTTTGGGTGATACCATTAAGACTGCGCTAAACATTACCGAAGGTGCTTTTACGGAAGGGCTCATCACGGCTTTTCTCCTGTTTTGTATTGGTAGCATGACCTTCGTGGGCGCCATTGAAGAAGGTCTCGAAGGCAAACGCGATCTGCTACTGGTCAAATCTACCCTCGACGGAATTTCATCCATCGCCTTTGCTGCTACTTACGGCATTGGGGTATTGTTCTCTATCGTTCCCATGTTGATCTTTCAGGGAGGTATTACCTTACTTGCGCGGCAGTTGCAGCAATTCTTTACGCCTACGATGATCGCCCAACTCAGTGCCGTAGGCGGTGCCTTGATTATTGGTATTGGTATCAATATTCTGGGTTTGGGGATGGTCAATGTTGAAAATCTGTTGCCGGGCCTATTGGTTACTCTTCCGCTAACGTGGTTGCAGCAGCGGGCAAAAGCCACCAGCTAGGGAGGTAGAGCACGTCTTCTTCCATCACATCGGGCTTCCGCTTGAGGATGCTACAACCGATGGCACAATCAAGGCAGCGCTTTTCCTGGCAATAACTATTTTTCAATTGCAATAATGCCTGACTTTGCCCTGCTTGTTTGGCTTCTATACCCAGGGCTTTCCATTCGGCAAGGATATGGTTGTTTTCTGCTGGTACGGCTTCCATTAAACGCAAGGCCCGTTCCTGGTAGAGGTCTGCACCGCGTTTTTTGCCATAAAGGAAAATAAATGGTGCAATGATGTTGATCACCAGCAGATGTATCCTGGCTTTACCTAAGGTTTTGGCACTTTTTTTACTGGCCTTATCAAAACGGAAGTGCGTTTGCCAATAATTGGATAACTCCACCACGAAGGCATTTTCTATTTCGCGTAAATTTTGCGCCACCAACATTTTGCTAAACAGCTGTCCGGTACGAAAGAGCAAGGTGGTCCATTGGGCAATACGCACGGAAGGGAAATTGGCCGGCCGCATCCGCATAAATTTCCAGTGATTGCCGGACATGGGCTGGAGCTGGTATTTCTGTTTTAAAAACTGGTACTCCTTTTGTAGCTGGCGGGGATATTCATCCGCAAAGGTTTCCTCCAGGAGGCCTGCTTGCCCAAAAAGGAGAGCCTCCATTTGGGGTAAGCTGTTTTTGTGACGCAGCAACGTTTTGAGCGGAAGAGATTCCGCCAACATCAGAAAAGGATCGGCATTGACTTTGAGGCCAAAGCCCCAGGCGAGGCTCTGGTAAAAAGTCTCTTCCCAGTCGCCACCATTGCGATTGAGGCGTTCTTCGAGGGCTTGGGTACGCTCTTCCAGCCGCTCTACCAGCAGGCGGTCCAACCAGAGGTTAAAGGTGATTTCGGGCACGATGTACAATTGTTGCTGGCAGGGCACCCAATTTTCACTATGGAGCAGGCGCAGGTACTGCTTGGCCAAGCCTACGGGCAGGTAGTTGCGCAAATCCAGGCAGGGTATCCGCTCGCCGTCGTGGTGGCGTATGACCACATCTTCTTCCAACACAACATGGAGAATGACATTGTTGTAATTGGGATCATCCTGGTGCTTGTGCGCGTGCCACTCGGAGCTACGCAGGTGCATCTCCACATTGCCCGCCCATAGTGTCCCATCGATACGGATACGAGCATCCAGAAAGTCTGGCCCGGCGTGATGGTTGTGCTGGCCTGGATGGATAATTTCGAGTGCTTGCCCCGTCGTCGTCTTGAGTTCAGTTAATCGAAAGCGGCGGAGGCGCCATACAAAGTGTAGAAAATCTTCTCGCATGATAAAGGTCTTTATATACTAGGAGTATAAAACGAGAAAAATTCCACGATGGGCGGGGAGTTATTTTTTCTTTTCTTTTTGCAAAAACAAATCCTGATTAATCAACAAGGCAAGATTAATGAAGAAAAAGGAGCCCACCTTATCGGTTTCGATCAGGTCGTTGATCAATAAAAATGCGGTAATGATAGTTGTGGAGAGTAAGACGGTCAGGACGATGCTTTGCCTGAAGGGATAGCTTGCTAAAGCGTGATAAAGTTGTTCTGCACGAAGGAAAAAAACGACCAATAGTGCCAGAAATATCAGCAGGCCGGGTAAGCCCTGCTCCACTAAAGTCATGAAAAAATAGCTGTGTACGCCTGATTGCTCGGGGTTGTCACTCACGTAAGTTTCAAAACTGGTGACGGCGAAGGGTTTGTAAAAGTTGACGAAGTTGCCTGGGCCCCAGCCGAAAAGGGGGCGTTCGGGTGCCATGTTCCCTGCCGCAACCCAGCGGTAGACCCGCTCCATGGTGGAGATGTCTTCCATTTTGTAGGTCGCTTCAATCAGGTTATCAAAACGTTCGTGAGAGATGGTGCGGTCGTAATTCGGGGCAAAATCAAGGTAGGTATTGTCTTGGGCAATGTATATTACGCCAGCCAATGCAGCAATGCCTGCCCCAATGAGCGCGTATTTCATCAAGCGCCAGCGGACAATGAAGTAGGTGCCAGCGGCGATCACCAGCGCAACGTATGCTGCTCGCGTAAACGACAGGTAGATGGCACCAAATACCAGCAGGCTTGCACCTGACAGGACCACCCATTGCCAGCTCCATTTGCGGTAACGTACGAGCATTAATACCATAAAAGGAAAAAACAAGGTGAGGGCCGCCGCATAATTGACGTGGTTGCGCTGGAAAGGGTGCATGATACTATGGATGCCCTGGAAAGAAAAGCCCAACAGCGCGTGGCGTACAACAATGATGGTAACCATCAGGATAAAAGGCCAAAAGAAAATCCAGAAAAACTTCCTGTAGTCGGCCTCACTCCTGATAAGGTAAGCGGTAAGCAGAAAAAAGGTCACCACGTACCAAAGCTTGGCCAGAAGGAATTTTAGCGATACGACAAACAAGTCGGAGGTAATAGTCGTCGTCGCCAACCAGGCCAGATGCAAGAGGAGCAACAGGGAGAGTGGATGCTTTAATAAATCGGTGGACAAATGTTTGATATTGCGGAGCATAAACAAACCGAAGAGGAGCATCAGCCCTACAATCAAAGGCTCCGTCGGAAGATCGGTACCCAAGCCATTGGGGAGTTGTACTTCTGTAGAGATAGGAATGCAGGCAATGAGCAACCAATAAAGCGGCTTGAAATCTACAAGCGCCAAATAAATGATCAGGAGCGCGGCAGGAATGCCTGCCAGAATATAGTAACCACTGGCCGCCGCTACAAAAACCGACAATAATACCATCACCACAAACCCCAGCACCAAGCCATGGCCAGCGGGTAAATTTGCAATCTGTTGTCGGAATTTAGTATACATCACATTACTTTCCCTGGTAAACCGCTTTCCAATCAACATCGCTGTACGCCTCAAAAAGGAGTATGCCAATCAGGGTAAAAAAGAAGGTAACAAAGATGGCTGCCAGAACAATTAAGGTGCGAAAAGGCCGGGACTTCACTTGTGGACGCGCCGCATCTTCCACCACTATCATGGCAGGAATATCCGCCTGGTAAGTGGCCTGATATTGCTTCATTTTTTCTTTATCTTCACTAAGGCTGGTGTTGGCTTCCTGGTATTGGCGGGTATACAAAAGCACTTTTGCCAAACCTTCGTTGAAACGATCCAGTTTTAGATTCAATTTGGAGAACTCTTCTTCCAAACCCGCTACTTTTACTTCGTAGATGGCAACAGAGTCTCTGAATCGCCCACCGCGTTCGCTAAAAGCTAAGAGTCTGGCGCGCGAGCTGTTGAGTTGGTTTTCCGTAATTGAGGCCAGGGTAGTAAGGCTTTCAGATTGAGCTTCCGTATTGTAAATGCCATACTGCTTACGTAGCGACTGGAGGCTGTCGCTGAGTACGCTAAGCTGTTCTTCTTTGGCCGCAATGTTGTTCTCAAAAGTAGCGATCGCGCGCTGCTGCGTCGACTTGATGAGCGATTGCCCCAGGTGATTGATTTTTTCACGAGCAGTCCTGGCCATAGTGGCTGCCAACTCGGGGTCCTGGTCTTCAATACTCAGTTGGATAGCATCCCGTTTGGTTTTGGTAATATCGTACAGCCCTAAAAAATGGCGCCTTACGTAGAACTTTCCTTTCGGGCTGTCTTTGTCGATATCATAATGCTCGTACAAGCGAAATGTATCCACCAGGTAGTCAATCAATTCGTTGGATTCACTGATCGTGAGCAAGCGGTCGATATCGCTTTCATTACCATACAGCTCGGGGGGGATCGTGCCGTCGCCAAACAACAGTTCCGGCGTAGCCTGGTCGGGGCTGGTCGCAAAAAAGACGGTACTGGCTTGATAGTACACGGGTAAAAGCAAAACGATAATCGCACTCCCTACACCCGCCAGTAAACAAGCGGTGACGATCACTTTTTTCCAACGAAAAAGGGTACGGAGAACGTCCACCAAATCAGTTTTCGGTGATGTCGTTGAATTATTGGGAACTTTGTCTTTTAGAGCAGTCATAGGCAAAGACTTGCGATTTTTTTTGCAAAAGTAGAAAAAGCCTTGAGCTTTGGTGCATTAGTCCCCATCTTTTGGGTGTTTACGAGGGGCGCAACCACGACCACCAGCTTTTTACATCGAGAAGCCTTAAGGCGAACGCTCCTAATATCCCCGCACATATACAGGCACTAAATTTAACGAACAAAGGTACGGAGAGTAAATGATTGCTGAAGTAATACCCTAAACCACAAAGCAACAAGCCCAGGAAGACTAATCGGAACAACAAATCCAGGGCCATAGGCAACTGCAACAAGTGCTTTGCCAAAGCCAACTGAGCTATAAAAGTAAGGGTTTGGGTAACAAAGGTAGCCTGCGCTGCGCCCAATGCGCCGTAACGAGGAATCAGCCACAAATTGAGGAGAACGTTAATCATAATCCCGGCAACAAACACCCAATTCATTGGCCTTAAGCTGGCATTGGCGGTAAGCAAGGTTCCGTAAACGTAGCCGCCGCTCATGGGGATAAAGGTAAGCATGAGCCATTGCAAGATCTGTCCGGAATAGCTATCGCCATTGGTGTACAGGCTGGTCATAATTGGCGTTGCGAACCAAATAACACTGATGGCCAAACTGAAGGCACCCGTCCACATCGTACTGATGGCCAAACGCGTGAGTGGTACAATATTGACACCCGTCTTCAATTGGCGAGCAAACATGGGCAAGAGCAATCCTGCCAATAAGTACCCCGCAATATTACTAGCATCCAACAACCGGAAAGCGGATGCGTAACGATCTGCTTCTATCGCACCGTTGGGCAGCATTTTTTCAATCATGATGGCATCCAGGCGGGTGTAGGCGGTCATAAGAAACACCACCAGCGCATAGGGTGCACTTTGGCGAAGTAAACTTTGCACCTGTGCTTTACGCCACCGAAGTCGCAACTGTCCGAGCCGAGGGTAGAGGTAGCTTAGTAGCAAAATGATAGTGATGAGGTAAGCCGCTGTTTGCGCCAATACAAACCAGAAGATCGTAAAGTGAGCCTGCCAACTACCGCCCCAGAGCAATACGCCGGCAATAACCACCAAGAGGCTCTTATCCAATACCGAAGCCCAGCTGTCCAGCCGATAAAGGCCTAATCCCGCCAAATTAGAGCGTAGAAAAAGCACCAGGGTCTGTAAAAATTGATTCACACAGATAGCCAGCAATAAGGTCCACACTGCCGGCGACTGGAAGCCCCAGAAATAACCCAGTACAACCGTGACGACAGTGAAAACACCCCCCAGCAAGAGCTTGATGGTGAGCAAGTGCGGGAAATACTTTTGCAGTAAATGGCGGGATTGAGAAAGGTTGCGAGCATTGAAATTCTGAAGCCCAAAATCGGAGATGATCTGAAAGATAAAAGCGAAGTTGAACAGGGTGAAATACAAGCCGTACTCTCCTTCGGGCAGAAGGTTTTGTACCGTACGGTCAATGCCAAAGAGGTAGAAAGATTTTACTACCAAATTAAGCACAACAATCAGTACGGCGTTCCCGGCAAATTCTCTATTCATATTAACCTTTAGAAGAGGCTTCCCTGACGGGCAAAGCTAAGGGGATTTTCCAATTCCAGTAACCTCCGCTTAAAATCGAGGCCATAAAAGTAGCCTTGTAATTGTCCGTTTTTAGCGATCACCCGGTGGCAGGGTACGATGATAGCGATGGGGTTATTGCGGTTGGCCTGGCCTACAGCACGAATGGCTTTGGGGTCGCCCATGCGGTCGGCAATGGATAGATAGGAGGTGGTACGGCCGTAGGGGATTTTTACCAACTCTTGCCAGACCGCCTGATGGAAATCAGTATGCCCAGAAAAATCCAGCGGTAAATCAAAGACTTCTCGCTGCTGCTTGAAATATTCATCCAGCTGCCGAACTGCTTCTTTCAACTCACGAGGAATCGGGCCAGCCGGACAAGGTTTGGTGCTGACCAGGCTCACAGAACGCAACCCATTGGGGCTCCCTACCAGACGAAAGCAGCCAAAGGGAGAAAGATAGTGCGCCTCTACCTGCCCTGGCACCGCTATTTCTTTTTTCTCATTACCCATCGGCTACGTTTTTGTACCTCGCTAATTTAGACCTTATTCAGGAATTTCCCAACATCTTCTACTGGTGCCGTTCCCGTAAGATGGCCATTACTTCCTCCCAGCTATACCCTTTGGCGGCTAATAATACCAGATAGTGGTACATCAGGTCGGCCGCTTCATTGAGGAAAAGGTCCTTGTTGTCATCTTTTGCTTCAATGACGAGTTCCACGGCTTCTTCCCCTACTTTTTGGGCCACCTTATTGATGCCTTTTTTAAACAGCGAGCTGGTGTAGGAGGCGTCATTGGGGTTGTCGCGCCGATCCTGGATCACTTTCTCCAGATAGGGGACAAAGGCACCTTTGTTTTCGGTACCAAAACAAGTGCCCGTTCCCTTGTGGCAAGCAGGTCCTTTCGGCAAAACAAGGGCCAGCAGGGTATCCTGATCGCAGTCAAGCTGGAGGTCGATGAGTTCAAAAAAATTGCCGGAGGTTTCGCCTTTTGTCCATAAGCGGTTTTTGCTGCGGCTAAAAAAGGTCACGCGTTTTTCAGCCAGTGTTTGTGCTACAGCAGCTTGGTTCATGTAGCCCAGCATCAATACTGCCTGAGTATTAACATCTTGGACGATAACGGGTACCAGGCCTTCGCCTTTCTGAAAATCTATCTCTGAACTCGAAAAGTTGTGCATTACTTATTACCTTTAAAAAGTTTAAACAATGAATGTGTGCTACGGCACAAACGAAAAACCACTTTTTTATCTAAATCTTAACAATGGATATTGACAATATTCTTGACGACACCGGCAACGGCGGAACGGAATTAATTATCACGGACCCTATTCGTGGCTTTCTCTCGGAATCAGCCCGTTGGGGGAAATTCATTGCCATCATTGGCTTTGTTTTTATCGGCTTAGGCGTTCTCGCGATGCTTTTTGGCGGTGGTGCTATGATTGCTGGCGGTATGGCTGGCATGGGAGGCGTGATGATCTTGGTATACGTTGTTATACTTGGCATCAGCCTCATTCCCATCTATTACTTGTACAATTTTTCCACAAAAATGCAGGTAGCTTTGCGCGATGATGACCAAATGTATCTTCGTGATGCTTTTGAGAACCACAAATCAATGTTCAAATTCTACGGCATCTTCTTGGCGATCATGTTGGGAATTTACGCTTTGGTCTTTATCATTAGCATCATTTTTGGTGGACTTGCCAGCCTCTAAATCCTTACCGGAATACGCTTTTCGTGCAGGTAACTTTTTAACTGCGGAATAGGTATTTCCCCAAAGTGAAAAATACTGGCGGCCAGCCCAGCATCGGCCTGGCCGCTGGTAAACACTTCGGCAAAGTGTTCCATCGTCCCCGCTCCTCCCGAAGCAATTACGGGAATTTGTACCAGCTCCGCAATGCGTGCTGTTGCTTCATTGGCAAATCCTGCCTTGGTGCCATCGTGGTCCATGCTGGTAAACAGGATTTCTCCCGCGCCACGATTTTCGGCTTCTTTTACCCAGTCAAAGAGTTTCATCTCCGTCGCTATGCGGCCGCCATTGAGGTGTACATACCACTCGTCGCCTACTTGCTTTGCGTCTACGGCTAACACCACAAACTGGCTACCAAAGTCGCGTGCCAATTCACTGATAAGCTCCGGCCGGCGCACAGCAGCTGAATTGATGGATACCTTATCAGCGCCGGCATCCAGCAGTACACCTACATCGTCGACAGATCCAATGCCGCCACCAATGGTAAAGGGTATCTTCAGGTGCCGAGCAATTTTGCGCGCTAACGCAGCCAGCGTTTTGCGCTTTTCGTGCGTAGCCGTGATGTCCAAAAACACCAGCTCATCGGCCCCTTCTTCGCTGTAACGGGCCCCTAGCTCCACCGGATCACCAGCGTCGCGCAATTGAACAAAGTTGACCCCTTTTACGGTTCGCCCATCCTTGATGTCGAGGCAGGGTATGATTCGTTTTGCTAGCATTGGATTAAAAATTTAAATCTTTCAAAGCAATCCGCCCCTCATAAATTGCTTTGCCAATAATGGCACCAAAACAGCCCATCTCCCGCAGTTCTTCCACCTCCTTAATAGCGGTCACGCCGCCACTGGCGATCAGTTGTAATTCAGGGAATTCAGACCTGATTTGCGCATAAAGCTCCTTGGCAGAACCCGCCAAAAGACCATCCTTGGAAACATCCGTGCAAATTGCGTAGCGCACCCCCGCCGCCAGGTAGCGCTCCAGAAAAGGCAGCAACTCCTCCTGGCTTTCTTCCTCCCAACCACTGACGGCGATCTTGCCATTCTTTACATCTGCTCCCAGTATGATGCGTTCAGCACCAAAGCGTTCGAGCCACGAGAGGAAAAGATCAGGATCTTTCACCGCTACGGTTCCTCCTGTGATCTGCCGGGCACCGCATTCAAAAGCAATGCGTAGATCATCATCCTTTTTGAGGCCACCACCAAAATCAATGTGCAGATGGGTCTTACTCGCAATGCGCTCCAATACCTTGTGATTAACGATATGTTTAGCGCGGGCACCGTCGAGGTCTACCAAGTGCAGGCGGGTCACACCAGCATCAGCAAAGGCTTTGGCTACCTCCAGGGGGTCTTCGTTGTAGACCTTTTTTTGGCTGTAGTCGCCCTGGGTAAGGCGCACACACTTGCCATCAATAATGTCGATTGCGGGAATAATATGCATAGATTATAGCTCTAAAAAGTCCAGTAAAATTCGCTCACCCACACTGCCCGATTTCTCGGGATGAAACTGCGTGGCGTAAAAATTATCCTTTTGTAGTACGGCACTAAAAGGGTGGATATAGTCGGTTTCGGCCACCGTAAAAGGGCCAAGTTCTACGTAGTAACTATGCACGAAATAAGCATGCTGTCCTTCCAACTCGGGGCTCAGCCAGCTATTTTCGTGCAAACGCAAGGTATTCCATCCCATGTGGGGTACTTTCTCTTTCTGCTGCGGTCGAAAACGTTTGACCGCCTGGGGAATGATCCCTAAACAAGGCGTATGATCGTCTTCTTCGGAATAATCGCAGAGCAACTGCATCCCCAGGCAAACGCCCAATACAGGCTGTGTCAGGCTGGGAATCAGCTGGTCCAGGCCCTTTTCTCGTAAGAAGGCCATGGTGGTTCCCGCAGCACCTACACCAGGGAAGATCACCTTGTCAGCAGCACGGATCGCGGCGTGGTCAGCGGTGAGTTGTGCCTCGTGGCCAATGCGCTCCATCGCGTAAAGCACCGACCGGACATTCCCGGCGTTGTAGTCGATAATTGCAATTTTCATTTAAAGTATTCCTTTGGTGCTGGGCAATTGGGCATCACGGGCGTCACGGCGTTTGGCCATTTTTATGGCTTTCGCCAAAGCTTTAAACGTCGCTTCAATTTTGTGGTGTTCATTATCGCCCTCCACCTTGATGTTCAGGTTACAACGGGCAGCATCCGAGAAGGATTTGAAAAAGTGGAAAAACATTTCCGTCGGCATGTCGCCGATTTTCTCACGTTTGTATTCAGCATCCCAAACGATCCAGGGGCGACCACCAAAATCAATGGCAACCTGGGCCAGCACATCGTCCATGGGCAGATAAAAACCGTAGCGCTCAATACCGATTTTGTTGCCCAATGCTTGCGCGAACGCTTCCCCGAGCGCGAGCGCGGTATCTTCGATGGTGTGGTGCTCATCGATGTGCAAATCGCCCTTGACAGTTACCTTCAGGTCGCAGCCAGAGTGGCGGGCCAGTTGGTCGAGCATGTGATCGAAAAACCCCAGGCCCGTATCCATTTTGCTTTGCCCTGTCCCATCCAGACGGAGTTCGATCAAAATGTCGGTTTCTTTGGTTTGACGATGTACACGAGCTTCGCGATTGCCCAATTTCAACAATGCGTAGATATCGGCCCAACTGGTGGAGGTCAGCGCAATGGTCGACGCTAGTTCCTTTAATTGAGCTTCCTGAAGTTCATCAGCACCCAATTCCGGCGCATTGTTCATCCAGACTCCTTTGGCACCCAGGTTTTTGGCCAGCTGCATATCCGTCAGACGATCCCCTACAACGTAGCTGTTCGAGAGATCGTAATCGCCTTCCAGGTACTTGGTCAGCAGTGCCGTACCTGGCTTCCGCGTCGGTTGATTGTCTTTGGCAAAGGTGCGATCAATGATGATATCGGAGAAAATAATACCTTCCCCGGCAAGGGTATCAACGATCATGTTTTGGGCTGGCCAAAAGGTCGCTTCCGGAAAGCTCTCCGTGCCCAGGCCATCCTGGTTGGTGACCATTACCAGCTCGTAATCCAGCTCGCGGGCGATACGGCCGAGGTATTGGAAGACCTCCGGGTAAAAGACGACTTTAGATAAGGCATCTACCTGGTAATCTTCTGGCTCCAAATTGAGGGTACCGTCGCGATCGAGAAAGAGTATTTTTTGCATGGTTAATTTTGTTTCAAATATGGGGTGATTAAAAATGTCTGCTATCGTGCTGTCTCTTAAAGCAGGATTGACCACTGATTAAACGGATCAGACGGATTTTCACGGATCTAAAATCTATGTGAATCCTTTTTTAGGCGTGTAATCTACAGGTGACAAGGTCAGTAATCTCATTTATCACTCTACCTTCTACCAAAAGGGGCGGTAAAACCGCCACGCTTCCTTCTACTCTTTTGGCCTAAGCCAAAAAACATTCACTCCTGATAAGCTAACAAGGCCCTAAACAATTTTTCGTTCTCTTCCGGAGTACCCACCGTAAAGCGCAGGCACCCTTCGCAGAGGTACTGCCGCGAACGGTCGCGAACGATGATGCCCTTGTTCATCAAGTAGTTATAGACCCCCTGTGGGTCAGTCACTTTGGCGAGAATAAAATTAGCACTGGAGGGGTAGATACGCTCTACAAACTCCAGGCCGCTGAGGTATTGCTGTAGCAAAGTGCGTTGGCCTAAGAGTATGGTGACTTGTTGTGCCTGTTCTTCCGGCTTTTCCAAAGCAGCGAAGGCTGCTTGCTGGGTCAGTCGATTCACATTGTAAGGAGGCTTTACGGCATGGAGTAAAGCGATAATTTCGGGCGAGGCAAAAGCCATTCCCAGTCGAATACCAGCCAGCCCCCACGCTTTGGAAAAGGTCTGCATCACCACCAGATTGGGATAGCGTTCCAACCAATTGATGTAGGCTGCTCGCCCGGCGAAATCCACATAAGCTTCATCAATCACCACAATGCCTGGGAATTCCTCCAACAACTGTTCGATATCGCTGGCGGCAAAGTCATTGCCACTGGGGTTGTTGGGCGTACAGAGCCAAAGGATTTTTGTTGTTTCAGTGGCTGCCGCCAAAATAGCGGGAACATCGGGCACGAAACGTTTTTTAAGCGGTACCGTCACCACCCCTACGTTGTTAATATCTGCACTCACTTGGTACATGCCATACGTAGGGGGCAGGATGATGACTTTGTCTTGACCGGGTTCGCAAAAAATGCGAAACAAGAGGTCAATGATTTCGTCGCTGCCATTGCCTAGCATAATCTGGCTGGCAGGTATTCCTTTTAATGCCGCCAGCTTCTCCTTGACTGCAGCTGCACCGGGGTCAGGATAGCGATTGAGCCCCGTTTCGTAGGGGTTTTCATTGGCGTCCAGGTAAACGTCGGCCGTGCCTTTGAATTCGTCGCGTGCGGACGAGTATGGATTCAATGCCGCGATATTTGGGCGTACCCACTGCTTGAGATCAAATTTTCGGGACATAGGTCAGGAATTTATTTTTGCTAAACGGATACTCACTGCACGCTGGTGGGCGACGAGGGATTCTGCGGTAGCCATTGTTTCTACCGTGGGGCCAATGTTTTGTAAACCTTCTTTGCTTAACTGTTGGTAGGTGATCTTCTTCACGAAAGCATCCAGCGAAACACCACTGTATGCTCGTGCAAAACCATTGGTAGGCAAGGTGTGATTGGTGCCACTGGCATAATCGCCTACAGACTCTGGAGTGTAATGCCCCATAAAGACCGACCCCGCATTGATGACGCCGGCGGCCAGGTTTTCCGGTTGCTCTACCGATAATATCAGGTGCTCAGGTGCATAGGCGTTGATCAATGCTATCGCCTCGGAGGTGGTAGCCACCACCAGTGCAGAGCTGTTGGCCAGGCTGGCCGCTGCAAACTCGCGGCGAGGTAGAGAAGCGAGTTGCTGCTCGGTGGCTTGCATGATCCGCCGAGCCATCGCCTCTGAATAAGTTACCAAAACCACTTGGCTATCGGTACCATGCTCGGCTTGACTCAAAAGGTCGGCCGCCACAAAATCAGGATCAGCGGTATCGTCTGCGACCACCATCACTTCGGAAGGGCCGGCCGGCATATCAATGGCGACCCCCAATCGACTCACCAATTGCTTTGCCACCGTTACGTAGGCATTACCTGGACCAAATATTTTATAGGTTGCAGGAATGCTTTCTGTACCATATGCCATCGCCGCAATGGCCTGGGCGCCTCCTACCCGAAAGATACGCTCTACCCCGGCCAATTGGGCCGCATAAAGAATGGCCGGATGTACCGTGCCGTCCTTTTGTGGAGGCGTACACAAAACAATCTCTTTACACCCCGCCAACTGCGCAGGCACCGCCAGCATGAGTACCGTAGAAAACAGCGGTGCCGTACCGCCAGGAATGTACAAGCCTACCCGTTCGATACCCACACTCTTGCGCCAACACCTAACGCCCGGCATGGTTTCTATCACTTGAGGCGTTTCCTGCTGGGCTGCGTGAAATTGAGCAATGTTCTCTTTTGCCGTCTGGATGGCAATACGTAAATCTGCCGGGAGTTGCTCGGCAGCCAGTTCAATTTCTTCTTTGCTTACCGCTAATTCCGCCAGCCGCACGCCATCAAATTTGGCCGTCAGGTCCAACAGGGCATCATCGCCCCGTGTAGCTACTTCCTGGAGAATCGCATTGACAGGTGCTTCCAGTTGGGCCAGATCCTGTGCTGGTCGCGCCAGAATTTCGCGCCATTTTTCGGGATCACTATGGAGATAGAGTTGCATAGGTAACGTAAGATTTGATTATGAAAACGTATCTTAATACGATGAGGCTTGCTCGCTAAAACACTACGCTGGGGATACTTTAAAGCAAGTCTTATCCTTAAAGAATCATCTTCTGAATCGGAACAATCAAAATGCCTTCAGCACCTTTTTCCTTGAGCGAATCAATGATATCCCAAAAACGATCTTCTGAAATGACGGTATGGATAGAACTCCAGCCGCTTTGTGCGAGGGGCATGACGGTGGGGCTCTTCATCCCGGGAAGGACATTGATGATGTCTTGGACCGCTTCGTCGCGGGCATTCATCAATAGGTATTTGTTTTTGCGGGCCGTCAGTACCGACTGGATGCGGAAGGTCAGTTTGTCAAGGATTTGCTGTAGCTCGGGGGCTAAATCTTCGTTCTGTACAATGACGGCTTCTGATCGGAGAATGACCTCCTGTTCTACCAGGTTGTTTTTAAAGAGCGTGCTCCCTGTGCTGACGAGGTCGCAGATGGCATCGGCTAAACCAATATTGGGGGCGATTTCTACCGAGCCTGATATCTCGTGAATTTCGGCGGTGACCCCGTGGCTGCTGAGGTATTGACGGAGTGAATTAGGATACGAGGTAGCGATACGCTTGCCCGCCAACCACTGTGGCCCCGAGTAATCGGTTTGTCGAGGAGTGGCAATCGATAGGCGGCATTTAGAGAAACCCAACTGGAGCGCCTCCTTGATGTTTTTCTCTTTTTCGATCATGGTATTCTGACCGATGATCCCGATGTCGGCGACTCCGTCTTGTACGTACTGAGGAATATCGCCGTTGCGGAGATAGAGCACGTCGATCGGAAAGTTACGTGCGGAGGCCTTTAGTTGATTGCGACCATTGTCGATACTAATGCCACATTCTTTTAAGAGTTTGAGGGAGTCGTCGAGTAAGCGCCCTGATTTTTGCACAGCTACTTGGAGTCGGTTGGCCATTTTCGGAGTTATTTATGGTTTTGAACAGTATTTTCCGATTAGTGTTGGAGAAGGCCTGACTTATTTCCGACAAAAAATTGAGCGTTTGGGGAAATAAAAAAAGGCCTTCCGCGACTAACGGAAGACCTTTTTTTGTGTGTTAATTCAGTAATTATGCACGCATCAGATCACCATTCGCCGCAAAAGCAAAGCCTGAATGATGATGATGTACAAAAGTTAAGTTCATAATTGCTAAAGAAGTGGTGTGGGGCGGAATCGAACCGCCGACACATGGATTTTCAGTCCATTGCTCTACCAACTGAGCTACCGCACCAACCTATAATAGTACCTTTCTTTAAAAGGCGAGGCAAATTTAGGACTAATTTCATTAGGAGGCAAGTTGTAGGGTGCTTTTTTATGATTTTTCTTTCTTGGCGCGCCTATACTATCATGGTTCGGCCTCTTAATCAGAGATTTAGATAGATCGAGGGATAGGAAGAAAAAATGAATGATGAGTTAGCTTGCTAGCGTCTCCGACGCGACGCATAGTGTTTTCAAGTCTTTGACTTGTCTCCAGTTGCTTCTTTAAATGCAAAAGTCAGAGACTTGAATTAATTCATTTTCCTTTCCCATTCTTGCTCGTTATAAATTTTAGTCAATTCTAGTATTATGGACTCTCCATCCGGAAAGTATCTCTCATACTTGACCATCCCAATGCCTTTAGCGTAATAACTGTATTGATAATACTCATATTCAGCAGGCTCTCCCACCAGGCCAAATTTATAGACTCCCTTGAACTTAAGGCAGTTATAATCAGTCCCTAGCACACTCACGTTTGAGCGCCCAACGAATGTTCTTTCCTTTAAAAAAAATATCCGCTCTCCATTATCGTCCAATTCAATAGCATATTCATACGGACCATCTTTTTTCCATTTATAGACGTCTGTCTTCTGAATATCTCTATACAAAGGAGCCCCCACTTCATCAAAATTAATGTAACTAACCAAAACGGAACCTTCGTGATTGAACTCCTCTTGAATGAGTTCGAATTGAACATAATTAGCGTCGAAAGCCTCGGTTGTCAGATTATTTCGAGCACTAACTATTCTCCAATACTGACTTTTTGTGGAATCTGCTTTACAAGCATACTCATAAACGCGCGGGAGGTCAGTATCAAAACTCGAATAGTAGTATTCCTTATAGGTCTGGCAACTTGTTCCCATTATGATTATCAAAAAGAGGAAATAAATACCAAGTTTACCAATACTTAGGGTGTGCATTACCATCGATTTTAAGTTTTACAAAACCCTACTCAAATCGCTTCAAAGGTACTCCTGCAATTGCCCGTAGGGCTGCGATAGACAATTGTCGGGCGACGGCTTCTGAAGTACCCAGGTCGAGATAATGATCTTCAATTCTGACTTGTGACTGGAAATAAGCCATTTTCAGTGCTTGTGCAGTAGGCGCAAGTAGGGGGTCGGTGCCAGCCCAGCGATCAACATTGCGGAAGAGGTTTTGTTGCCAGGTTTCCAGGATGGTGGCTTCGGTAGCGGGGAGGCCGGTGGTTTGGTAGTAAAGGATATTCTGCCGACCAGCAGCTTCCTGCAAAGCTTCTGTTTGGGAGAGCGCTGCCGGGTTGAGGTCCATGGCAATGGTGTGTAGGAGCTGAATTTCGGCCCAACTGGTGAAGGTGCCACAATTGTCCTGTTGGAGCAAGCGGCGGTAATCGCCCATTTGCTGAAGCGCATTTTGGGTGGCTTGGGGGTGGCGATCATTCACCCAGCAAGGCAAGAGGTAACTCACCGCAGGGGCAGCATGCACGTAAAAAAGGTGCAACAGCAGTTGATCGAGGCCTTGATAAGCATAAGTAGCGCGATAATTGAAGACGCTGGTACTTACACCACTATTGAGATAAGCAGCTTTGATCGCATCATTCATCAGTTGGTTTACTTCGGCACTGGCACCCAATCCCGTAAACGAAAGATAAGCCTGATACGCAAGTCCGATGGCCGTTTGGTCGCCTTCTATCACCAGCGGCGCATTAGGGTCGTAAGGCAGTTCGCGGATGGCTAATTGAAGCGCATTCTGCTTTTGGGTAGCGTTGATGTTTTGGTAAAAAGGAATCAGTTGTTGGTATTTCCTTACGGTGAAATCCTGGGTACGCATCTGTTCGTAGGACTGGGTAGTCCCTGATCCGTAATAACCATCGAGGCTACTCTGGTAATAACCACTAGCCTTGAGTACGCGCTGTAGTTCTATCACGGAATTGCGTTTTACGTTGCCTCGGATATCCGGCAAACGCGGCGTGGGTTTGTCAACCACCGGGCTGACCACACTTATCGAACTTCCGACAGGTGTAGTAGTGGGCGTTGTAGGGCGCGGAACGGTTGGTGGGTTTTTAGTAATAATACCACCATCCTTAACCTCCATTTCTTCGGGTTGAACCGGGGGAGGTACAGTCCGAGTACTGGGCGTTGGCGAAACGGGTGTCCCTTCTGAGAGGTTTAAAGGAATGAGGTCTTCCTTAATACCCGTAGCTACGTTGGTGACCGGGAGTAGCCGACCGCTATTGACCATCTTCACGAAAGCATCATCAAAACCGAGGCTACGAATACGCGGGAGTTCTGCTTTTGCTGTTTCAACATCAGGAAAAGTACCCGTTAATACTTTTACCGCACCATCGGCGAGCAAGACATTCAGCGTCCCCGCTCTACTCAGATCTTGCCAATTGACGGTCTTAATGTCGTAGCGAGTAGCTATTTGAATAACCGGTACATCAATGCCTTGGGCATAATTCCCCGGAAGGGCGCGCGCATTGGTGAAACCTTCAGCTTTTAATGCTTCCACCACCTCTTCAGCAGTAGTTGCTTTAGGATATTGCCCGAGAAATACTTGTTGCAAATTTCCTTCGCCCATTTGTACGTAAAGAAACCCGAGCGGGCGAACTTTAGCAAAATCTTGAGGTCGAACCTCTACGAAAGATCCTACGAAAGCAGTATAATAGTCTTGACTAGTAAGTGGCTGCCAGAAAGAAAAACAACCAAGTAGCAGCAGAATAAAGAGTTTGTTCATGCGGTCTTTTTTAGTACCAGTGTATAGGGTTCGGCAAAATAAACGAATACATTAGAGAAAAACGTATGGCATTGAATGATCTTCCTGTAAGTTATTCATCCGTAGGAGGCACAAGAAAAAGCTTTGGCAGTATTAAACCAACGTACTTGGAGCTTGTCAAATGCGTTGGAATATATCCGGGGCTCAGTACCGGATACAACAACCGGGAGGAAAATCCGACTGATGAAAGAATATTAAAGCTGTTAATCTTGCTGTCAGCCGATACCGATCAGGAAATTTTGCGTCTTATGCAGGAGCCTACCCAACGTGAGCGTGGGTTCAGGCTACTGGTGCATACCTACGGGGATCGTTTGTATCAACATATCCGACGGATGGTGCATACCCATGAGGATACCAATGATGTTTTGCAGAACGCTTTGGTAAAAATTCATCGGGGGATAGAAAGATTTCAGGGAAACAGCCAGTTGTATACCTGGCTCTACCGGATTGCTACCAATGAAGCACTTACTTTTTTAGAGCGCCGTAAAAGACAGCGCCGTTTGTTTGTAAGTCCAGGTAGCGAAGATCATTTCCTACCCGAAGCACATGCCGAATTGCACCTGGATGGAGCATACGTGAGGGAACGACTGGACCAGGCTATCGCTGAGTTGCCGCCGAAGCAAAAGGCTGTTTTTAGTTTGCGTTATTTTGAAGAAAAAAGCTACCAGGAAATGGCCGACATTTTTACTACTTCGGTGGGGGCTTTAAAAGCCAGTTACCATCACGCGGTCAAGAAAATTGAAGCTCACTTAAGTAAGTGACAGAAGAAAAAAATATGAGAGAACAAAAAATAATCAGACAAGAACTCCGCGAGCAAAAAGCAGAACGCTTGTTGTCTCAACAGGGCAAAACGCCAGGCTGGGAGCTGCCTCCTGGTTATCTGGACCGACTGACCGATGAGGTGCTGAAAGCAAGTGCCATTACTTCTTCTGCGGCTTCACCAAAGCTTATCCGTTTTAATCACCAATGGCGAATAGCCGCCGCTGCGGCAGTAGTTGTTTTGGCACTGGGCTGCTGGTATTGGTCTTCCGGGAGTAGTGACGCTCAAACAGTCGCGGTATCTCAGCCAGATTGGAGCGACATCCCGACGGAAGAACTACACGCTTACGTGGACCAGCATATTGATGATTTTGAGGTAAGCTTATTGGCGGCCTCGGCCGGAGGATCACTTAATGAGGTAATTCCCGGCAATGATATTAGTACCGAAGCCTTAGAAGACTATCTGGAAGCGGAGGGCTGGCTTGATGAATTAGACGTTTCGGACCTTTTTGAAGAAAACATGTAACAAAAAATGCAAAAACTAACGCTACTACTATGCTGTGCAATGCTGACCTTGGGTGCCTACGCACAAGATGGCGACTGGGTGCCAGAAAATGATCAGATTCGGGCCCAGCGTGCCGCTTATATTACCCAGCGCTTGAACTTAAACAGCACCGAGGCCGCCCACTTTTGGCAATTGTTCAACGAATACGAAGCTGCTAAAGAAGCACTGAAGAAATCCTTTCGCACAACAACTTACCGACCGTCAACGGAAGCAGAAGCAGACCAATTGATCCAGCGTAGGCTGGAACTCGATGAAGCGCTGCTGCGGCAGAAACGCGATTTTTATAACCAGGTCAAAACCAAAGTCCCCGCTACCAAACTGGTACTACTCCCACAGGCTGAAAATGAATTCAAGAGAGATTTATTACGGCAAATCCGGGACCGCCGACAACAGTCGGGTAGAAGTAATGGTGGATAACCATAATACTTTTGTACCTTGTTACCAATGATTCATTTCTTTTTGCGTTGTTTTGCAACAAACCAACTGTTTCCACACGTATATCAAACCTGACGTTAAAATAGTTAGTAGCGTATGAACAGAAGAAGAAAAGAGGACTGGGATACCAGGATTGTTGATTTGGTGACAGCTTACGAAACAGGTGAAGCCACTGCTTTTTTGGATATGGATGCCTACCACGATCTGATTGAATACTATCAGAACGAGGAACAATTTGAAAAAGCCCTTACGGTAGCTCGGCAAGCTTGTTCTCAATATCGGTTCTCTACAGATTTTTACGCTCAACAAGCGCAGCTGCTCCTCTATACAAATCGACATGGCCAAGCACTGGAAATCCTGGAGTTGGCCCTCACTTTTGCACCAGGAGACTTTGAACTTAACCTCCTTTTGGCGGAAGCCTTTATCAGAACAGGAAAAAACCAAGCCGGGTTGGCTCGCCTGGCACCTTACAAACTACAGGCAAGCTTGGAAGACCTGAGCGAAATCTTGCTCGTTGAATCCATTGCCTACGAGCGCCAAGGTCAATACGAGCACATGTTTTATGCCCTCAAAGCAGCCCTTGAAGCAGACTGGACCAATGAACGCGCCCTGGAAAGAGTAAGCCTATGTACTGACTTCTGCCGAAAACACGACGAAGCATGCACACTTTACCGTAAAATCATCGACGAAGACCCTTATAATGCTTTAGCCTGGTACTATCTGGGCCAGGCACTCGTATATTTAAGGAAGTTTGAAGAAGCGCTCGAAGCTTACGAATACGCTTTTCTTGCCGATCCCGATCTAGAGGAAGCTTACCTCGAATTTGCGGAACTGTCTTTTGAGATCCACCAACCAAATATCGCTCTGGAGACGTACAAAGAGATGGCGGAGCGTTTTGGTACGGATGGCGACCTGCTGCTGCGCATGGGAAGCTGCTACCACGAAATGAGCCAGCACGAAACTGCCCGGGCCTACTTGGAGCAAGCCGCCCGGATTGAGCCGCACAACGATGAGGTGATTTTTAAAATCGGCGAATGCTACGCAGCACAGGAAAAGTGGGTGATTGCCCGAAGTTTCTTTGAAAAGGCCATTCGGATGAACGGTGAGGACGAGAACTACTACCAGGCGCTGGCGGAAGCTGCTTTTGCTACCAATGACTTTTCGGAAGCGGAGAACGCCTATGACGCCGCGCTCGACCTCGCTCCCGATAATAGCCAACTCTGGCTGGATTTGGCATGGTTTTACCTGGAAATGCTAAGGCCGCAAGAGGCACTTGAGTTACTGGAGGAAGCAAATGAAGCCCTGTATGAAAGTGAAATTGAATACAGTTATATCGCGTGCTTGTTCAGCAACGGCCGCAGGCAGGAAGGACTGACAAAGCTGGCAGAAATCTTAACCGAAAACTACCCAGAGCACGCCTATCTTTTTGATTGGCACCCTCCTTTGCGTAATGATGCCGAAGTGATTGCCCTCATTAGTTTGTTTAAGCCAGAGGGCGGCTAAGGGGATAGCCTTTCATGTGTTTTCCCGTTTTTTTTCGTCCCTTACCCGAGTTGCTGCTCCTGCTCCCAAGCATAATAAGCAGCACCAACAGCTCCTGCCTTGTTGAGATAGCCAGCGGGTTTTACCCTGAAATCAACCGTTAACTGATCTTTGTATTCGTCAAAGCTTTTGCTACCACCGCCACCGATGATGATCAAGTCTGGAGAAAACAAGCGTTGTAAATGCAATAGGTATTTGTTGAATGTCTTTCCCCACTGTGCCCAACTGAGGTCTTTTTCCGCACGAGCCATTTTTGAGATGTACTTTTCTGCAACCTCTTTTTTATTTTTGAGGTAGAGGTGCCCCAACTCCGTATTGGGAACCAATTTGCCATCAATAAATAAAGCTGATCCGATGCCCGTACCCACCGTGAGCATCATTACCAGGCCCTCCTCGCCTTTGCCGGCACCAAAGCGCATGGACGCCACCCCGGCGGCGTCTGCATCATTGAGTACATAAACATGGCAACCCGACGACTTGCACAGCAAATCTGCGATGTTGACACCGATCCAGCTAGGGTCAATATTAGCGGCACTCAAGGCCACGCCGTGGCTGACGATAGCCGGGAAGCCAACACCTATAGGGCCTTTCCAATTGAAAAACGCTACCAACTCCTTGAAGGTAGCAGCTACGGCCTCAGGGGTAGCGGGTTGTGGCGTATCAAGACGGTGCCTCTCGGTGATCATTTCACCGTTCTCTACATTGATCAGCCCGCCTTTGATCCCGGTGCCTCCAATGTCTACACCAAGAATAATATTTTCTTTCATGATCTACTTAGTAATTTGACGGAATCAGTTATTTCTGCCTGCGTACCGCAGGTAGGCAAGTTTATTCCGTCACTTATTTAACGGATAAGCTTAATCACCATCCAAACATCCTCATTAGGGCGATTTTGCCCATTCGTATTTACTGCCGCAATCCGATCAATAACGTCTAAACCTTCCACGACCTGACCAAAAACGGTATACTCCTGATCGAGAAAGGGGGTGCCGCCCATTTTTAGGTATTCTTCCCTTACGTAGGATGGATAGCGAAACCGCGCAACACCTTCTCTGGTGTTGAGTTCTTGCTCACTAACTGTTTTTCCTTGTACAATATAGAATTGAGAACCAGAACTGCGCTTTTGCGGATTGTTGGTGCGGGCTGCGGCCAAGGCACCTTTCACGTGTGCCAACGAATCCACAAATTCAGCTTTGATGGTATATCCTGGCCCACCAGATCCGAGTGTCTTCCCCGGAGGGGCATTTTTACTATCGGGGTCTCCCCCTTGAATCATAAAACCCTGAATCACCCGGTGAAAAAGCAAGCTGTCGTAATAGCCTTGCTCTACCATTTTTACAAAATTGTCCTGGTGCAAGGGGGTGCGGTCATAGATTTCGGCCAGCATGTCGCCCATAGGAGTCTGAATCAAGACCAGGCAACGTTCTGGTGCTACCACCGTCACTTTCTTTTCTTTAGTCCCGGTTTTTCCTTTCTCGTCGGTGGCGGTAAGCTTTACGGTGTAGGTTCCGGAACCTAGGAAGCGGTGCTCCGGAGAGGTTTCCGTAGAAGTTACGCCGTCACCAAAATCCCAGAGGTAAGATTGAGCTTTTTCGGTTTCGTTGTTAAACGTCAGCGTCTTAGCTGCAGGGATGTCTTCGGTGGGTACCGAAAAATTAGCCATTGGGCGGGCGCAGCTACCAAGAAGGGCAAAGACCGCCAGGTAAAAAATGATCTTGTGCATTAGTTCAGGATTTTTACGGTCATTTTGACATCAGAAAGCGGTCGATTACCAGCTTGAGGATTGGTGCTGACCGCAGCGATAGCGTCGATCACTTCAAGACCTTCGACAACTTCTCCGAAAACCGTGTACTCAAAATCAAGCTGTGGTGTACCTCCCAATTCCTTGTAAAGCTGGCGCTGTACATCGGAATAAGGCCTGCCTGCACGTTGCCCTATGTTGTCCAACTCAGCGTCTGTGACTGGTTTGCCTTGGACAATATAAAACTGAGAGCCAGAGCTGGCTTTTTCTGGGTTTTGGGTCCTAGCAGCTGCCAATGCACCTTTTAAATGCAGTGCACCAATTTCGGCAGGAACGGTATAGCCTGGGCCACCCATGCCTAGCGATTGGCCAGCCGGTGCCGTTTTGCTGTCGGGGTCACCTCCCTGGATCATAAAACCTGAAATAACCCGGTGAAATAAGGTACCATCATAAAAGCCTTCTTCCGCCAGTTTGATGAAATTATCTCGGTGTTGAGGAGTGCTGTTGTAGAGCTTCACCTTCATGTCGCCAAACTCCGTAGAGATGAGCGCATAGGTGCTTTTGTCGCTGTTGCAGCCACTCAGGGTGGCCAGGATCAAGAGGGCGAAAAATAATCTTGTTATCATGCGGATCAGGATTTTACAAAATGGTCTATTTATTACCTTCATCAAGCGAAGCTGTTTCCGCCTCCCATTCTTTGAAGTAGCGGATAATTGCTTGCTTGAAAAGGATTTCTTGTTCTTTTATATTATTGGGGGGGATTTTACGTATCATCTCCCAATGGGGCCAACCATCAGCATCGCGCCCTACAAACGCGTAGTAGCCGTAATAACTCATCAAGCGACAAGTGGCAATGTGCATCAGGTCCTGCTTTTCTTCTTTGCTAAACTTTTCCTGCCAGCGCCCCAATTCTTGGATGCCAATCAAAAAAAGAATACCATTCAGGTCGGGCAGTACCTCCCGCTGAAAGCTATCTTTAAGGAAATGACGAATGCGTAACCATTCGAAATCCATCTCCCACTCCTCGTTTTCTACGTTTTTTGTTTCCACAGGGGGCAAAAATAGTGATTTGAACGTTGTAGAACAACTTAGTAGAAGGATCGTCCTTTACAGGACTTGAAGTAGAGGGTAGAAAGAAGCAAAAACAGTAGCATTTCCCTCTACTATCTACCATGATCGACTTCGGTCGATCTTCTCTCTACAGCTGCGATGCAGCTTATTTCCACTTGATGTTACACCCTGCGCTCGGATACTGCTTCTCGGGTGCTGGCTGGCCAGCGAGCATCTGGTCGAGTGCCTGGCGTAGGTCTTTTCCGTTGAGCGGATCATCATTTTTGGGGCGGGAACTGTCGATACGGCCACGGTAATAAAGCTGCTGCTTGCCATCAAAGATGTAAAAATCAGGTGTACAGGCGGCGTCATAGGCTTTTGCTACCTCCTGGCTTTCATCGTAGAGATAAGGGAAGTTGTAGCCAACCGTTTGGGCGTGCTCTTTCATCAGTTCTGGGCCATCCATGGGGTAGTTCTCTACGTCATTGGAGCTGATGCCAACAAAGCCAACGCCTTTCGCCTGGTAGTCGCTAGCGATCCGTACGATTTCTTCGTTGACGTGGATGACGTAAGGGCAGTGGTTGCACAAAAACATAACAACAGTACCTTTTTCGGTGGCGATATCTTGAAGGTGGAGGGTTTTGCCACTTATGGTATCAGGCAGCGTAAAATTGGGAGCTTTCGTCCCGAGGGGGAGCATGTTGGATTCTGTAAGGGCCATGAGCTGGTTGATTAATTCTCAGACAATTTCTGCAAAAGTAAAGTTATTCAACATCTTTAGGGGGCTAAGTGTTGAGAGAAAATAAACCGTACTTATGTGGAAAGAAATAAACAACGAACTACAAGCCGAATTCAAATTCAAAAATTTCACCCAGGCTTTCGCCTTTATGACCGAAGTAGCTTTTGTAGCGGAGGCTCAGGAGCACCACCCCAATTGGTCAAATGTTTATAACACGGTCAGCTTTCGCTTGAATACCCACGATGCAGGAGATGTAGTCACGGATAAAGACCATCAACTTGCTGCTGCTATTGATGAGATAGCGGCGAAGTATCGGTAGGGATTCAACTGCCCACCCTGCCCGAGCGGCTACTCACTCCCGCCCGAGTGGCTATCCACCCTGACCGAGTGGCTATCCACCCCCGACGCTCTGCGTCGACCCCGCCAGCGGGGTATATGGGCGGGCCGTGGCCCGATTCATCTGAAGAAAGGATGGCCCCAAATCGTCATAATTCCGTCATTCGCTGCATAATCGTAGTGTCTTCCCTGATTTCCTTCCTGCTAAAGCAACTATTGCGTACACTAAAGCGTATATTTGGAAGTTGTAGATGTAGCATTAGATTTTCAAACAAGCAATGCAGAAAGGAATGGCGGCCAAAGATAATTACCAGTTACTGGTAGAGAAGTTAGATGAGTTTATTCGCAAGTATTACTTGAATCAATTGATCCGGGGAGCATTGTACAGCATAGGGGCTATTCTGCTCCTGTTCTTAGCGGTGAGCCTGATGGAGAATTTCTTCTATTTTGGCAAAGGCGGTCGAAAACTGTTGTTTTTTGGATTTATGGGTACCAGCCTGATTGCCTTGGGTATTTGGGTGGTGCGGCCCTTGTTGGCTTATTTTAATCTGGGGAAAGTGATCTCTCACGAACAGGCTGCTCAGATCATTGGCGATCACTTCAGCAATGTAAAAGACAAGCTGCTCAACGTACTACAACTACGCCACCAAGCCGATACCGCCGAGAACAAGGCCCTGATTATGGCCAGTATCAACCAGAAAACGGAGGAAATCAGTCCGGTGCCTTTCCGTTCAGCCATTGATTTAAACAACAATCGCCAGTACCTCAAGTACGCATTGCCGCCACTGCTACTGCTTGTCGTGTTGTTGTTTGCTGCACCAAGTATGATCAAGGATTCTACGCGTCGGTTGATTCGCAATGGCCAGGAATTTGAACGTCCCGCACCTTTTCGCTTTAAATTATTGGCAGATGAGCTATCGGTGGTGCAGTTTGGCGACTTTCCGCTGAGTATTGAAATCGACGGTGAGCAATTCCCCAACGAGGCTTACATTGAAGTAGACAACTACCAATACCGCCTGACGAAGGATGCTATCAATAAATTCTCTCACCGTTTCAGCAATGTGCAAAAGGATACTCGTTTCCGCCTGTATGCGAGTGGTGTCAGCTCCGAAGAGTTCACCCTGGAGGTGATGAAAAAGCCGAATATTGCCAGCTTTGAAGTACAACTGAATTACCCTGCTTACTTGCAGCGGCGCAACGAAAAATTGGACAATATTGGTGATCTGAACGTACCCGTGGGGACGACGATCAACTGGGTGTTCAACGCCCAGTATACCGACGATTTGAGCATTGCTTTTTCTGATGATCAAGAAGTTAAAGCTGCCCGCCGTTTTGATGACAACCTGTTTACGCTGGAAAAGCGGGCACTTCGCGACCTTACCTACCGGCTTTATATCTCCAATAATTTGCTGCCTAATGCGGATTCTATTGGTTACAGCCTTAGCGTAATCCCTGACCTCTATCCGGAGATCAGCGTAGAGGCCTTCCAGGACAGTAGCTTCAATAAGCTGATGTACTTTATCGGAGAAGCATCGGATGATTACGGCCTGACAAGCCTGAATTTCCATTACACCGTCAGTGATGTAGAGGGAGCGGCCCAGGAACCGGTGAGTCTTCCGCTGGCGATCAACAAAGGAAAAGCCCTGCGCTATGACTATACTTTTGATTTTCAGGAACTAGGGCTGAAGCCCGGTGACAATGTAGTGTATTACTTCGAGGTTATGGACAACGACGGTGTGAACGGTCGTAAATCGGCACGTACCAACCTGATGAGTTACGCCGTACCCACAGAAGAAGAAATTGCTGCCCAGATTGATGAAAATAAAGAGCAGATCAAGGATAATCTGGAAGCAGCCCTAAAAGAATCGAAGGAGATTCAAGATCGGATGAAGGAGATGCGTGAGCAAATGCTTCAGAAGAAAGAAATGGACTGGCAGGACCGCAAGGAGCTGGAAAAAATGCTGGAGCGGCAGAAAGAGTTGCAAAAGCAAATCCAGGAAGCTGAGCAGAAGTTTGAAGAAAACATCCAAAAGCAGGAAGAGCTTTCTCCACAAGACGAGCGTATCCAGGAAAAGCAGGAACGCCTGCAGGAGATGTTTGAGGAATCGTTGAGTGAAGAGATGCAGGAGCTGATGAAGCAAATTGAAGAATTGCTGCAGGAGATGGACAAAGACCAGGCACTGGAAATGATGGAAGAGATGGAGCTCAGCGATGAAGAGATGGAGATGGAGCTGGATCGGATGATGGAAATGTACAAGCAATTGGAGCTGGAACAAGAAATGCTGGAAACCATCGAAGAGCTGGAAAAACTAGCCGAAGAGCAGGAACAACTCGCTGAGGAAACCGAAAGCGGTGAAAAGTCGCAGGAAGAACTTCAGGAAAAGCAAGAAGAGATCAGCGAGAAGTTTGACGACATCCAGAAGAAGATGGAGGAGATGGAGAAGAAGAACGAGGAACTGGAAAAACCCACCGAAATGGGCGACTTTGACGAGCAGTCGGAGAGCATCGAAGAAGATATGCAGGAGAGCCAGGAGCAGTTGGAAAAACAAGAAAATGGAGGCGCCAGCAAATCGCAGAAAAAAGCAGGGCAGAAAATGAAGAGCATGGCCAGCATGATGCAACAGCAGATGCAGAGCCAGGAGATGGAGCAGATGGAAGAGGACATGCAGGCTTTGCGCCAATTGCTTGAAAATCTTGTAGGATTGTCTTTCGACCAGGAAGGATTAATTGATAATTTCGAACGTGCTGGCATCAATACGCCGCGTTATGTAGAGTTGGTGCAGGGACAGTTTAAGCTTAAGGATGACTTCCGCCTTATCCAAGATAGTTTGCATGCTTTGAGTAAGCGTGTTTATCAGATTGAGTCATTCGTGACGGAAAAGGTAACGGAGGTTCGCACCAGTATGCGTAAGAGTGTGGAAGAACTGGAAGAACGCCGCGTGCCCCAAGCTTCTGAATTCCAACAGCGCACCATGACCAGCGTAAACGACCTGGCCCTGATGCTTAGCGAAGTGATGAACCAGATGCAGCAGCAAATGTCGGGGATGATGGCCGGCAATCAAATGTGCGATAATCCTGGCGGACAAGGCCAGGGCAAGCAAGGGAATACCCCAAGTGATAAGATGAGCCCAGGCCAGCAGTCGATCAATGAAGGGCTGCAACGCATGAAGAACGCGCTGGAAAAAGGCGAGGGAGTATCGAGCAAAGAATACGCCCAAATGGCCGCCCGACAGGCTGCCTTGCGTAACGCCCTGCGCAAAAAACAAGCAGAACGGCAGCAACAAGGCAATGGCACCGACCAGAAACTGCAGGAGCTGATCGATGAGATGGACCGCAGCGAAGAGGACCTGGTCAACAAGCGCCTCACCAATGAAATGATGCAGCGCCAGCAAGAAATCATGTCGCGCCTACTGGAGCATGAAAAAGCGGAACGCCAACAAGACCAGGACGAACGCCGCAAGTCGGATACCGCCCGCCAGCGGGAGCGCGAGCTGCCGCCATCACTACAGGAATACCTGAAAAAACGAGAAGCAGAAATTGATATGTTTAAAACAGTTTCGCCTTCGTTGAAACCTTATTACAAGTACCTCGTAGATGAGTACTTTAAGAATTTGCGGGCAAATTAGGGACGGATCTTTTTGTGAAAATGACAATAAGGGGGGGCAGCTATTGACAAACTGCTCTACATCCCTTACATTTGTTGTCCGATCGCTGATACCCTAGAAGTGACCCCAAGCTCCAAATGACGTCTTAACAGTGCTGGTTTTTGTTAAATAAGACCTTGCATTTTAGTCAATTTTTTCTTATATTAATCGATATATGACGAAGACTAGTACACAACCATACATGCTAAGATTATCTTCCGAGGCTAAAAGCATTGAAAAAGTAGAGCTATTTGTTAACAAGCTCGTAAGACGTTACCACCTCAATGATGATCAACACGGTAATATTCTCATCAGTCTTACAGAAGCCGTCAACAACGCCATCATCCATGGCAATTGTGAAGACAGCAGCAAGAAAGTCTCTATCAGTCTCCGCGAAGCAAAAGACAAGTTAGCGATCCAAGTATCAGATGAAGGTTGTGGCTTTGATTATAAACAGGTTCCAGATCCAACTAAAGAAGAAAATATTTGCAAGTGTGGGGGACGAGGTGTCTTCCTCATGCAACATTTGTCTGATAAAATAGCTTACCGCAACGGTGGACGTACCGTAGAAATGCAATTCAAGCTTTAATTATACTCTCCTTTGCCAGATTCTTTTTTCCCTACGCTTCCTGCTGATGCACAGGAGCCAGAAATTTCCTTCTACGTAGAAGATGTTGAGCAGCCTATCCCTGATTTCACGATATTAACATCGTGGATAGAAAAAGTTATTCACCACCACCAGGGAGAGCTTGGCCAATTGCAGTATATCTTTTGTAGCGACGACTATCTCCACCAACTCAACGTGGCATACCTGGATCATGATACCCTCACGGATATTATTACCTTTCCTTATGCCGATCCTCCCGTCGTGAGCGGCGACCTTTACATCAGTACCGAACGGGTGGCAGACAATGCTGCCGAACGCAACCTGCCTTTTCTGACGGAGTTGCAGCGCGTAATTATCCACGGAGTACTGCACCTGTGTGGCTATGGCGATAAGACACCCGCAGAAGCCGATAAAATGCGTTCCTTGGAAGAAGAAGCGCTGGCGATGCTGGGTTAAATTCTTCTACGGCTTTTGATAAATCGCTGAGTTTCCTAGTCCTAGCTTGTGAAAAAAGTGACTGACAGATACCCGCAGTACCCCTAATCCATACTTAGCACTTCGCTGAAAGTTGATAGAGGAGGCTTCATCAAAATACTTGGTAGGGCAGGTCACTTCTGCTATATGAAAGCCGTGGTAGATGATCTGGGAAAGCATTTCATTGTCAAAGACAAAATCATCTGAATTGGCATTGTAGTTAATTCCTTCCAGCACCTCGCGGGAGAAGGCCCGGTAGCCCGTGTGGTATTCAGAAAGCTTATAGCTGATCAGTAAGTTTTGGGTGAGCGTAAGGAAGCGATTGGCGATGTACTTATAGAGCGGCATCCCCCCAGCGAGGGCACCTTTGCCCAGGATTCTGGATCCCAGTACTACAGGGTACAATTCATCACCAATGATGTTGACCATGGCGGGAATCAGTTTGGGCGTATACTGGTAATCGGGGTGCAGCATAATCACAATATCACCACCAAGCTCCAGGGCTTTATTGTAGAGTGATTTTTGGTTGCCGCCGTAGCCTTTGTTCTTTTCATGCACAATGACGTGTTCGATACCAATTTCTTTCGCAAGCGCGGAAGTATTGTCCTTACTGGCATCATCACAGAGGATGACCTCATCGACCAGGTCAAATGGAATTTCGCGGTAGGTTTTTTCCAACGTTAGCGCAGCATTATAAGCGGGCAGTACGGCAATGACTTTTTTCCCTTTGTACATGGTAGGTTATTTAGCTCGGCAAATATACGAGGAAGTTGAGCTTTTTGAGTAAAAGCAGTTTTCTTTAAAAAGACCTCTGGTGCAAATTAATGGGGTAAAGTTGTAAGACAAGGAAGACAACTTGCAACTAAGTAGGTTAAGATGAGAGATGATAAAAAATTTACCCACATGCTCCAAGAGTAGCAAATTGTGATCTATAAGATCTGTCGAATGTATGCTCATGACGAACACGAAGTAAAAGACTTATACCAGGAAGTAGCCTTCCAATTGTGGCGTGCTTTTCCCAGCTTTGAAGGGCGAAGTAAGACAAAAACCTGGGTTTACAGAATTGTGCTTAATACAGTCATCTTAATGGGATAAGCTAAAGGTTGAGAAAACATCTGTTATCTTAGGGACGGACACAGACGGAAGTTTGCGTTATGAAAAACTGATTGTGCAGTAATTTGTGTTCACCGCTTTGAATTGGCCGTCATTATGTGATGGCCGATTCAAAGCCAATAATAGGGAGTATCCATTGAACTGTGTCTGCGTCAAAAGTAGACACATTTAATTATGTCAAAGAAAACCAAAAAAGAAGAGACTCTGTCGGATTTCGATTTTGAGTCATATCGCCAGCAAGTTATTGCGGGCCTAATTCAAGGTAAGGGATTAACAGGAGAAGACGGTCTTCTCAAGCCTTTGATTGCTAACTTTTTGGAAGGAGCTTTAGCGGCAGAACTAGAAGACCACATCCAAGGGGAAAAAGCCCAAGGTTTAACCAATAAGCGCAATGGGCAGCTATCTAAGGAAGTTCGCTCCGAGGCTGGCCCTGTTGAGATTCACTACAGCCGTGATCGTAACGGTAGTTTCGAGCCCTTGACGGTCAAGAAGCGGCAATATGAACTAGGCTTAGGTTTTGACAACCAGATTCTGGAGCTGTACTCAATGAGTAACTCAATCAGTGACATTCGGTTGCACTTAGAGCGTATGTACGGGGCTCAGATGAGCGACAGTCGTATTTCGTCTGTAATCAACAGCACTTGGGAGCGAGTAGAAGCTTGGCGAAACAGTCCCTTACCTGCGCTGTTGGTAGTGATGTTCATTGATGCGATCTATTTGGATGTACGTCGTGATGGACAGGTCAGCCGTATTGCCCTTTATGTTGTATACGGGATTACGGTGGAAGGAAAACGCGAGATCATTGCTTTGATTCCTGGTCAAGGAGCCGAAAGTGCTACAGAGTGGGCACGTTGTTTACAGCAGCTTAAAAATCGCGGTCTAGAGGATGTCCTCTACATATGCAGCGATGGTTTGACAGGTTTACGTGAAGTGATCGCCGAGACTTTTCCTTTAGCTAATATCCAGCGTTGTGTGGTTCACAAAATTCGCAATACCTTTAAGTTACTGGACGAAAAGGATAGCCGTCAGGTTTTACGTCAGCTTAAGGAAGTTTACAACGCTGTCAACGAGGCCGAAGCCCGCAGGAAATTGGAAGATTTCCAGGTTTTCTGGCAAGGCAAATACGATCTGGTTGTAGACTTGTGGCTCAAAGATTGGGATGATTTAATGAGATGTATGCAATTGAGTCCGACGCTGAAAAAGTTGATTTACACGACCAATGCCATCGAAAACCTCAACCGGGAAATTCGCCGGGTGACTAAGGCCAAAGGCGCATGGGTCAGCGAACGAGCTTTGCTTATTCAGTTGTTCTTAGCACTGGAACGTAAAAAAAACAGCTGGAATAAATCAGTAAGAACATGGAGTGCTATTCGACGTGAATTAACGCTAGCACATGGGGATCGATTTACCAAACATATTTCCTAAAGTTGCAGACACAGTTCAATGGACACTCCCCAATAATACCATTATCATGCTTCGTTACCTCTACTTTTTCCTCACAACATTTCTCCCCCTCCTCCTCTCTGCCCAGGCCGCTCATGATGCCCAATGGGTACTCGGCTCACCTCGCCTTTTACCCACTGATATTTACCACGGAGGTACCTTGATCGATTTCCGCTCAGGAACACCAGAGGTTTCTTACTTTGATCTTCCTATACACTTGGATCCCATAGGAATGATTTGTGACAATGAAGGGAACCTGGTTTTTTATACCAATGGGTGTAGCATCATCAATGCTGCTCACCAGACGATGGAAAATGGAGATAGCCTCAACATCGGCGGCGTACATGATAGCTTTTGCTCCCATTCTTATCCCAGTTGGCAGGGGTTTCTGGCTTTGCCCAAACCGGGGACGGAGGATCGCTACGGCCTGTTTCATGTTTACATAGACCGGGAAAGCCTGCGCAATACAGAATTCCGGTATACGGAAATAGATGCTTCGGCCAATGATGGACTGGGCCGAGTTGATGTTCTGAACTCGCTGGTTTATCAGGATACCGTTTACTCACAAATTTCTGCTGTCCGCCATGCCAATGGCAGAGATTGGTGGATTGTTGCGGCTAAACAAAACTCCAGTCAGTATTATATTACCTATTATGGCCCCGAAGGGCCGGGAGCAACCCTTACGCAAGCTATTGGTCCGGTATGGGAAGATATGCATGCTGCCAGCCAGGTCATTTTTTCTCCTGATGGGAGCCTGAATGTGCGCTTTGACCCCGTCTCTGCTACCCATCTGTTCGACTTTGACCGTTGTGCAGGTACCTTTTCTAATTACCGTATGCTGGATTTTATGGGAGACACCGTCTCCTACGGTGGCGCGGCCATTTCTCCCAACAATCAATATTTGTACACCTCGGCAGGCAGGTATATGTACCAGTATGACTTAGCGGCAGAAGATGTGGCTGCCAGCCGCATAAGGATTGCCGAATACGATGGCTATCTGGTCTTGGGTTACCCGTCTTTGCCTGCGGCTTTTCACAATATGCGCCTGGCGGCAGACGGAAAAATATACGGTACAGCACGGGGTTCGTCTAATGTACTTCATGTGATCCATAACCCCAACCAGCCAGGACTGGCCTGCAATGCGGAACAACACGGTTTGGACCTAGCAACCCTGCATGCTTTTGCGCCTCCCAATTACCCCTACTTTCAAACCTGGGATGTAGAAGGAAGCCCCTGTGATACCCTGGGCGTCAACGGGCCTCCTCCGGTGTCAGTCAATGATGCTACCGAGGAGGATACTACCGTTCGCGTTTACCCCAATCCGGCGCGTGACTATATCTATATTACCAGTTCGGATCAGCCCATAAAACAAGTCCAGCTTTGGGATTCCAGAGGCCGATTATTGAAAAGCTTTTCCGGGCCAACCGAGCGCATTGATGTAAGGGGGCTGCCCCCGGGCTTTTATTATTTGCGGGTGTTTTTGCCGGATGGGTATACAAGTCAGAAGGTGGTTGTGCAGTAGTTAACTATTCCTCCTCTTCGCCCACCAGGCAAAAGCAGCCGTTGTCCAAAAGGAAAACATGGCGTAGAGCAAGGCCGGCTTGCTGATTTCGTGATTAGCCAGCAGCACATCGCCGATCAAGATGGCCAATCCGGCATTTTGTATGCCCATTTCAATGCCGATGGTCATGGCATCTCTGGGGCTTACTTTTCGCCAAAGAGCATAGTAATAAGCAAGCAGCATTCCTCCGACATTAATGACCAGAAGAGGAGCTGCCAGTAATTGAATATCCGACCAGGAAATGGCAGCACTTCCATCCGCAGGAGGTGCGAAAAACTTAATCAAGTAAACCGCACCCAGTAAAGTGGTCGCAACGGTTTTTAACAACTTTTCCAGCCATTGGGCAAAACCAGAAAAGCTTCTGCGGAGCCAAAGACCTACAAAAGCAGGTAGAAGGATGATGAAAAGAATCCGGAGTAGAATTTCCAGAAAAGGTAAATGGAACTCGGTCTCGGCTGAAAAATAAAGGGGGGCAATTGCTTTAGCAAACAAGGGAAGCGTCAGCAAAGTAATAAACCCTGAAAGTACGGTCAGGAAAATAGTCAGCGCACTGGTGCCTCGCGCCCAGTAGGTAATCACATTGGTGGTGGTTCCGCTCGGACAAAAAAGCATGATCAGGATGCCAAACTGCCAAAGAGCAGGTAGGCCGCTAAGCACCAAAAAGCCCCAGGAAATGAGAGGAAGTACCAGCATTTTGATGACCAAGCCAAAAGCTAGCAATTGACGGTTGCGCAAAACGTAAACGAAATCTTCCAATTGTAGCGACAAGCCAACACTAAGCATGATCATCGCCAAGACCAGTTGGAGTAATCCATCAATGTGTAAGACCGTTGCAAGAAAAGCAAATATATCCGTCACGTATTTTTGTTAGAACTTCAAGTATTGCGCACAAACTTGAAGGAGCAAATAAAAGTTTATAATATTGAGTTCATAATCCACCACTACCTATGGGTGTAATCAACTGGATCAACAACTTGTTCAAGATCCACTTAAAAAAATACGAAGCGGAGCTGGCAGCGCACTACACTCATCCTGAGCAATTGCAGCGGGATACCTTGCAACAAATTCTCCGTGAAAATGCCGGTACAGCTATCTTTAAGGAACACAGCCTCCGTGCTGATGCGTCTCCTGCTACTTATGCCGAACGGGTACCCGTGCGTACTTACGAAGAAATGCAGCCCTATATTCATCGTATACTTGGTAATGAAAACCAGGTGCTCACCCGGCAAAAAGTGAGTGCACTGGCAAAAACAGCCGCTACAACCCAAAAAACCAGCAAGTTTCTCCCCGTCACCAGAGAGCATATCCTCAGTTGTCAAAAAGGGAGTTGGTTTACCCTCACCAGTTTGCACCTGCACCGGGAAGATATGCAGATTTTTGCCCGTAAAAACATGTTAATTGGGGGAGGAGCTTATGGCAATTATCCTGGCACCAACATGCTGGTAGCAGATATTTCGGCCCTGATGATTCAAAGCATTCCGCTGATCTTACGCACCTTCTACTTGCCGGATATCTACACCGCGACCCTGCCCAATTATGAAGAAAAGATACGCAAAATTGCTAAGATAGCAGCCAACGAACCCAGCCTCACCATGTTGGGAGGAGTACCCACCTGGAACCTGGCGCTCTATCGGCAAGTGCTAGCGGAAAAAAACGCTAAGCATCTGCTGGAAGTCTGGCCCAACCTCCAGGCCTACGTTCATGGTGGAGTAAGCTTTGCCCCTTATCGGGAACACTATGAAGCGCTGATTCCCAGCAAGGATTTCCTCTATCACGAAATCTACAATGCTTCTGAGGGTTATTTTGCCGTCCAGGACCAGCTCGACAAAGACGATATGATTTTGATCCTGAACAATGGGATCTACTATGAATTTATTCCATTTGATGAACTGCAAAATGACGACCGCAGGGCTATCCCTCTCGAACAAGTGCAGCCAGGTACTTTGTACGCAATGGTCATTACCAATAGCAGTGGTTTGTATCGCTATCTGCTGGGAGATGTGGTACGGTTTACCAGCGTCCATCCTTATCGGATAAAGATCGCAGGCCGCACCCAGGAGTATATCAATGCTTTTGGCGAAGATCTCTTGCTCAGTAATGTTCAGCAGGCACTGCTGACGACGTGCGCGGAATTTGAGGTCAAAATCAAAGACTATACGATTGCTCCTTACTATATGAAAGTCAACCAAAAGGGGAGGCACCAGTGGTTCATTGAGTTTGCTGGAGAAGTGCCACCACTCGCTACGTTTACCGAAGCACTGGACGAAGCAATGAAAGCTTGTAACTCCAACTACGCTCAAAAAAGAACCAATGATTTTGCGATTACCAAGCTTGAAATAATTCCTTTACCTATCGGTTTTTTTCAATACTGGCTCCGTGATCGCGGCAAAGTAGGTGGGCAGGCAAAAGTACCTAAACTCGCTAATCACCGACAATTTGCGGAGGATATCCTGGAAAGGCTCAAAAAACAAACGCAAACGCAAAAAACTGAGCAATAAAACCAATAAAATAGCCTCCGAAGACATCAGAAGGTTCGTGCGCTTTTAGCAACAACCGCGCTGTACCCACGGCACCAGCAGCAACGATTGCCACCATCAGCAAATGCAGCATACTGATTTCGAGCGGTCCACTGCTGAGATCCAAGGTAAAAGAACCGTAGCTAAACCACAGCATACTGATCACGACCATCCCCACCAGTCCACCCATTCCTACGGTGTGCGCACTGATTTTAGAAAAATTATTGATGATAAATGCCAAGAAAAGTGCGATGACAGCACCCAGCATGAAAGAAACGTAAGCTGGTGGCAATTGTCCTGTACGGGAAAAATTATAGTACACCCAGATGTAGAGCATTCCCGTAACCAGATAAGGGCCAATCCGCTGATGATGATCTTTTACATGAATATCATCGATCATCCCCAGAAAGTACATCACTACAAAAGAAACAGCTGGAATGAAAAAGGTATAGAGGAAGACCAGGAGCAAAAGCATCTTTGCGCCCTCATCCTGGGGGCTGCTTACCCCAAAGAGGTAGGGGTTGATCAAAAGTAGCAAAAGTAGCATGTAGGTCGGTACCAACAAAGGATGAAAAACGACCGATAGGCCCATGGCCAAACTTTTCAACATATTTATTTTGTGGTTCTTAGGCGGCAAAGATAGGGCTTTACTAACATAAGCCTAAAAAAATACCACCCTTCATCTATCTTCAATGGAATATGCTTAATTTCCCAGTTTGAATTAGGCAAAATGAACTCACCCTATCTATGGATTTTACGGCTTTTTTCAATCAGGAAGTATTTACCATTGGAGAAATAACCATAAAGCTGGGGCGGCTAATCACCGTAGCCGTTGGAATGATTATGCTTTACATCCTGGGGTTCATGATGCTGCGCTCCTGGATTGAGCGTTTTTTTCTTTACGAAGATACTTCAGATAAGACGAGAATCCGGGTAAGACGATTGACCGTTATTTGCCTGGTTTTCGGAGCCGTTTTGATTGTCCTGCTTGGCCTACCTGCCGATTTTTCGCTCAGCTCTATTGAGGATAATATATTTGCAAACCTGCGTTTTTCGACCATCGTGCAGGCCTTTCTGATTTATTTTATTGCTCGACTGGTTGACGAATTGCTGTCGAGTTTATTGACCCATCGCTACCAACAGCGTAGAGAACAACAACTCCAGGAGGGTGGTTTGTACCAGATCCAAGGAGGAGGTTCTACCGTAAGGGTAAGTCACATTGTGCAGCCGATAGTCTACCTGTTGGCGCTCACCTTTATCATCCAGCAGTTGGGGCTTGATGAACAATTACCTCTACCCTGGGCGAATAAGGAAAATGCCCAATTCATCACCATCAACAGGATTCTTAGTGCCGTCTTGATCCTGTTGATCACTCGCCTGGTTTTGTGGGTATTGACCGAAATCATCCTCTATCCTTATTATAAACAAAAGGAAATCAACGTTGGTAGCCAGTACGCGATCAATCGGCTGCTGACGTACTTTGTCCTGCTGATAGCCGTAATGGGAACCTTGCAATACGTAGGCATCAACCTTACGGTTTTATTAGGTGGTGCTGCCGCCCTTTTAGTAGGTATTGGACTAGGTTTGCAACAAACCTTCAATGACCTGATTTGTGGCATTATCCTATTGTTTGAACGAACGGTGGAGGTAGGCGACATTGTGGATATGAATGGCCTGGTAGGAACGGTTAAAAAAATAGGTATCCGTACATCGCTGGTAGAAACCAGAGACAACGTTTCCGTTATTGTTCCGAATTCTAAGCTCGTCGCTGATAATGTTATCAACTGGAGCCACTTCGATTCCAAGGCCCGCTTCAAAGTGGGAGTAGGAGTTGCCTACGGTTCAGATACCGCGCTGGTCAAGGAAATCTTACTCAAGGCCGCAGAAGAGCACACCCGTATCGTTCGACGGCCAAAGCCTTTTGTTCGGTTCGTGAACTTTGGGGACTCTTCGCTAGATTTTGAAATTCTTTTTTGGACGCGCGACCTGCTGGGCATTGAAGATGTGAAAAGCGATCTACGCTTCGCTATTGACCAGGCTTTCCGAGAGGCTGGTGTCAGTATTCCATTCCCGCAGCGTGATCTCTGGATCAAGCAAGCTCCGCCTTTTCCAACCAAGGGAGAAAGCCCTTCCTAAAAGTTAATCCTTATGCAACAGCACTTGCAAATTCTCCTCTTATCCCTCCTCTTGCCCTTCTTTGCTGCAGGGCAGGATTGGGCCAATCTAAGTCGTTACCAAATGGACAACCAAGCCTTGCGTGAAGCGAATACCGAAATCCCCAAAGTCGTCTTCATGGGTAATTCCATCACCGAAGGCTGGCCGGGGCATGTGCCTGGCTTTTTCCAAAACCCTGCTTACGTCAATCGAGGTATTAGCGGACAGACAACGCCCCAAATGCTGGTACGCTTCCGCCAGGATGTCATTGCCTTGCAGCCCGTGGCTGTCGTTATCCTGGCCGGTATCAATGATATTGCGGGCAATACGGGCCCCACAACGGTAACGGCAATCATGGACAATATCACCTCCATGGCGGAGCTGGCCAAAGCCAATGGCATTGAGGTGATTCTCTGTTCTGTGCTCCCGGCCGCGGCTTTTCCCTGGGCGCCAGATATTGAACCCATCGCAGAAGTGTTGGCACTCAACAGTATGATCAAAGCCTACTGCGGTGTGAATAATTTCACTTATGTCGATTACTTTTCTGCGATGGCTGACGCCGAAAATGGCCTCCAAGCTGCCCTGACCTACGATGGGGTGCACCCCAATAAGGCGGGTTACGAAGTGATGGCCCCCTTGGTGGAAGCTGCGATTGAAGAGGTATTGGTTAAATAAAGTCAAAGATGAATTTATTCGTTCTTGTAATCTTTGGAATGGCAATGTTAACCATCGTAAGGATGATGTTGACGTCAAAAAAAGAACAGGAAAAATTAAGGTTAGAACTGGGGTTACCAAAAGATCATCCCTCTAATAAATCGATAGAAGGGTATTTGTTTCATCATCACTTTCAGTTTTTTATGGTGCTCTTGATGATTACTGTTGTAGGGGTCCTCATTAGGGAAGCTATTGTAACCTATTGTAATTGCTGAGCATGTTGAAAAAATGAAAGCCTGAACACTGTTGGTATGATTCTACTCTACGACGTTTTTGATGGGGACACATTACATGGGATTGAGAGGGTAGCTGTTGCGGACAGGGCATTCCCCCTCCGTCCTTTGGACACCTCCCCGCGGGGAGGACGTGGATTTTACTTTGGTGGAGTTGTTTTTCTTCTCTCCCGGCGATCATCGCCTTCTGTGCTTCGGTCCACCTTTTCTTTTGGGCGTCAATGCAGAAGCCTCTTCCGTTTTAGAGGAGGTCCGTACCATTTCGTTGATGCCTTTGATTTCCTGGCTGCTTAACTCGCGCCACTGCCCCGTTTTCAGGCCAGTCAAGTCGACATTCATGATGCGGGTTCGCTTGAGTTGGGTCACTTCGTAGCCCAGGTATTCGCACATGCGGCGGATTTGACGGTTAAGCCCCTGGGTGAGAATGATTCGGAAAGTGGCTTTGTCTATTTGGTCAATAAGACAGGGTTGGGTGACGGTGCCGAGGATCGGTACGCCCTGGCTCATGCGCTGCAAAAAACGTGCATTGATGGGTTTGTCAACCGTCACGATGTACTCTTTTTCGTGTTGATTGCCCGCGCGGAGGATTTTATTGACAATATCTCCGTCGTTGGTAAGAAAAATAAGTCCTTGCGATGGTTTGTCCAATCGACCAATAGGAAAGAGCCGTTGAGGGTGATTGATGAAATTGACAATATTTTTAGGTTCTCTGGGGTCGGTGGTACAGACGATTCCTACGGGCTTGTTAAAGGCCAGATACAGCGCCGGTGGCTTGGCTTTAAGCGACTTGCCTTTGAGGAGTACCTGGTCTCCCGGAAATACCCTGTTTCCCTTTTGGGCAATGGAGCCATTGATCTTTACCAAGCCTTCCTCAATAAAGCGATCTGCTTCACGGCGCGAACAGATACCCGTACTACTGATGTACTTGTTGAGGCTTACCGAGTTGTCATTGGATTTGTCCAAAAGGAGAAGTTCTGGTGCGAGCGTAAAGTTAGGGATTTTTTGGTGTTGGTATTCGTTCCGATGCCTCGGAACTCATGGTTGTGCTCTCTAGCGTTCGCGGTGGTGCTCTTCCGATAAATCGGAATCGCGGTGGTGTTCATCCCGATCCTCGGGATTCACGGTTGTACTCGCTACGCTCGTCCCGAAGCCTCGGGATTGCGCGCAGCGCAGCTACCGCCGACGCAGTCGGCACCCCCGCGATCCCGAGGTATCGGGAGAGCACTTACCGTGAGTTCCGAGGATCGGAACGAACACCACCGCAAGCGTAGCGCGCACTCCCGCGAATCCCGACCCAAAGGTCGGGAAGAGCACAACCCTAATTCAAAAGCTTCGTCTTCTCCGGCGTCTGTTCATTGAGTTCCCAGTTGTATTCGAGAAACTGTACCTCCTGGCTGGTGTCGATGGTTTTATCGCTATAGGTCTTTATCAGATCGAAGCGGCTATCGTACTTGCCTTTAAAATCTCCCCAGTACCAATCGAGGAGTTTGGATAGTTGCACGGGGCTGGCGCTGATATTGTTGCGGAAAGGTTCGTTGATAAACTCACGGGCCGCCTGGTTCAGTTGCTCGTCCAATTTATCTGCCACGAAGGCAGTGTTTTGGAGTTTTGGGCAAGACATACTCGCACAGACGAGGGCAAAGTGCACCCTTGGGTCATCGAAATCCTTGCGTAAAATGCCGTGTTCGATGTTGTTAAGATCAAAATCCTCCCCCGCGATTTTGAAGAACTTAAGATCCCAAACCGTATTTACGAAAGGAATGCCGTCTTTGATGTCTTTGATACTTTTGACAGGGTAATAGTCGAGGATGAGATCTACCGTGAAGGCATTGTAAGCATTGATCCAGTAGGCCATTTTTTCATTGTCGGACCAGCTTTTTTTATTGGGCGCATTGAGGCTCAATAGCTGCAAGTACTTGTTTAATTGGTTGCTGTCGGCTGCCATACCCTGGTAATCGACAAGGCCATTGTTGTCGACGTGTTTACGGAGAAGGCTGTCCCATATTTCATGGCTCACAGGTTGCGCATTGGATTGGATGCGAGGGGCAGAACAGCTCTGCCACAGAAAGCTGGAAAGTAGCGTTAGCAAAATGACAGGCAAAAGAAATTTATAGGCGTTCATACGGTCTTTAATTTATCTTTGAACGACATTCAAGGTCACTACGTTTACTTTGCAAGCAAAATAAAATTTATGTGTCCGCAACCGGACCCGTCCAAGGTGCGTAATTATTTTCTTGATCTAGCAGGGCAGCAAGTTCATGTATCTTGCTACGGAAATGGTCCTCAACTACTGATCACGCTCCATGGCTACGACTACGATGGCAGTGTTTTCGCAGCGTGGGCCAGTACTTTAGGAGATCAATATACCCTTTGCGCACCAGACCTCCCTTTTCACGGGCAGACGAGTTGGCGAGGCCGGGAATTTCGGCCTGAAACCATTCAAGCAATCATTACCGCCATTGCTCATCACGAGGGTGCTTCCACCTTTCATTTAGCGGGGCATAGCCTGGGTGCTCGCCTGTTGGTTTGCACCGGAAATACCTGGGTAGAACAAGTAACGCAATTTATTCTGCTTGCTCCCGCAGGTATTGGAAGTTTTGATCGAGTGCCACCTTTATGGATGCAGCGGATTGCCGAAAAAGCATTGGCCTGGCCCCTGTGGTTGAAATTTTTGGTTAATCTGGGTTCCCGTTTGAAACTGGTGAGCAATTTTCATCGCCGCTACGCCGAGGTGCAGTTGTTTGACGCGCAGAAACGCCAGCTCTTATTTCGGACCTATAACTCGCTGCGTCATTTACGCACGACCCGCCCTGACCGAAAACAGTTTTGGGAACAAACGACGATTCCTACACTGGTGGTTTTGGCAGAACAAGATCGCTTTGTTCCAAATGGGGCCATCAAGGCTTATTTTTTAAAAAACAAGCATATCAAAATTGTGGAGACGCCAGGGAACCACGATCTTGTTAATGAAAAGACGGCGCGGGTTATGTTGGAGGAGCTTTAAATTGACTGAAAAAAACTGTGCTATTTTGTGCTTTTGTGGCTAAAAAAACTCCGTGTCACCGTGCCTTCCGATGCCTTGGGGGGGCAAAATAAAAACTGCTGGTCGCAACTATTCCCCGCCTCGCCGCAATTCAAACACACTGATCTCCGGATACATGCCAATGCGCCCCGGAAAAGCCAGCCAGCCGAAGCCGCGGTTGACGTACAAAAACTGCCGGGCCTCTTCGTACAAGCCCGCCCAACGCGGGTACACCAACTGGATGGGGCTCCATTTAAAATGCTTGAAATTAAGCCCAAACTGCATGCCGTGGGTATGTCCGGAAAGTGTCAGGTGCACCTTGCTTTGGTGGGGCAAAACTTTTTCATCCCAATGCGAGGGGTCGTGAGAAAGCAATACTTTGAAGCCATCATCAGGCACATCGCGGAGGGCTAAATTCAAATCACCGTATTGTGGGAAAGGTGGTTTGCCCCAGTTTTCTACGCCGGTGAGATAGATGGTTTCCCCTTCCTTGGTGAGGGCTACCGCCCGGTTGTTGAGCAATTCGAAGCCACATTTCCCGTAGTTGTCCTGCACGGCTTGTACATTGGCGCGCCATGCCTCCTGGTCGCCATAGGCGCCTCCTGAGCTATAGTCGTGATTGCCCGTGACGGCATATTTGCCGAAAGGCGCACGTAGGGCCGCAAAATGAGGCGCGAAGGGAAGGATCTCATCGGCCCGTCCGTTGACCAGGTCACCCGTGAAAACGAGAAGGTCGGCGTTCTGTTCCGAAATTTTCTGGATGCCCTTTTTGACGCCCTTCATGCTGTCGAAGCTGCCCGAATGGATGTCTGAAATCTGGAGCAACTTAAAACCATGGAAGATTTCAGGAAGATCCGGAAAAACCAGTGGGATATGATTGACTTGGTAATTGTACTTACCTTTAGTGATCCCGTAAATGAAGTAGCTAAAAGGTATTGCGGTAAGCGCCAAACCGATTTGCTTGATGCTGATCAACCGTGCTTCAGACCAATGTGGGGGTTGTTGGTCCTGTAGGTAAAAAAATGCCTGTTGAATATTCCAGCCGAGGTGAACCAGAAAAAAATACAAGCTCAATAGCAACTGGGTCGCAAAGACGACCACCATCATGCCTACGATAATATTAGACAATGGCGTGATGCGGCGGCGGAAAAAAATCAAATAGGCAATTACCCCCGGGATGTAGTAGAGGCTCAACTGAAAGAGACCCTGGGCTATCGTTCTGGGCATTCCTTCAGGAAATGCTTCATAGGGTTGCTGCTGGTTGAGGAACCACAAGGCAAAGAAATAGATGACAATAATACCTGGAAAAACAAACCGGCGCACATCCATAAATGATCTTTGGGTGTTTTTTTATAGAAGATTACAAGAGAACATCCTGAAGAGGAGCAAGGTTGTGAAGATGGGAAGGAGTGACCAAGATGAAAAAAATCGTCTAATAATAGAGTTAACAGGTTTAGCTTTTCAATTGACGGAGGATAAACCGAATAATTACTAAAAACACAAAAGCATGAAAACCATAGCCATTTACTTTTCTGTAGCATTCCTCTTTTTATCCCTTAGCCTACAGGCTCAAACCCGCACGGAGCGTAAAACGATGAGTGAGGGAGTCTACGAAGCCATTGTTTTAAAAGTTCCTAACCTGGACGCAAAAACAGTTGGTGACCTGTGGGAGAATTTCACGAAGGATTTTTATGGTGCTCGCACCAAGTACAACCGCAAAACCAAAGAGTACTTCAGTGATGATGCGGATATTGCCGCTATCGGCAAAGGCAACACGGTTGATATTTATACGGCCATAGAAGACAAAGGTGAGGGTGCTGAACTTTCCATGTGGATTGACTTGGGTGGTGCCTACCTGGCAGCTAGCACCCACGCTGATCGCTACCTGGAAGCAGAAAAAATATTGATTCGTTTTGGCTTGGAAGCCGCCAAAGAGGGCGTACGCATGGAGATTAAAGCCCAGGAAAAAGCACTTCAGGATCTCGAAAGCGATCTCAAGAAATTGGGCAATGAGAAAGAAAGCTTTGAGCGTGATATCCAAAAAGCGCAGGAAGCCATTGCTCGTGCCGAAGAAGAATTGAAGGCCAACGCCAAGAGCCAGGAAGATAAGGCTGCAGAAATCAAAGCTCAGGAAGAATTGATCGAAGCGACCAAGCGCAAGTTGAAAGATTTGTAAGCCGGACGATCGCCATTCGCCGAAAGTCCGTAGAGGAGGTAGTGAATTAAGTTTCGCTACCTCCTTTGTCTTTTCCGGGGATACTGACTTGTTGGCCTTTGCCATTGTTGATGAAGAACACGCCAGTGAGCATGACGAGCCCTGCAAGTATCGACTGTCCGCTAACGGTCTCGCCATTAAAACCCCAGCCCAGCATCAAAGCCACAATCGGGTTGACGTAGGTAGAGGTAGCCACCTTTTCAGGTGAAACTTTGGCGAGCAAATAATTAAACGAGGAGAACGCCACGATAGAACCAAAGACAACCAGGTACAACCAGGATAAGCCAGAGGATAAGCTGAGGGTGTTCCAGCGGAAGGTCGTCGCCTCGCCCGTTGCCAAGCTAAAGAGAGCCAGACCAGTACCGCCAGCCAGCATTTGCATGGCCGATCGCCGTAAGCGGGAATCGGGAAGATTAATACGGGAAATGAAGACACTGGCAAAAGCCCAGGCAACCAAGGCTAGCGCGATAGCGGCTAAGCCCCACCGACTTTCCGGCGTATTCACAAATTGGGGTTGCCCAACCAGGATGGCCATTCCCGCAATACCAATCAAGGCACCCGTTACTCCCTGCCAGCGTAAGCGTTGGCCAAAAATCCACCACAGTAAAAGCATGATGAGGAGGGGGTCGATGGCTACGATCAAAGCCGCCATACCTGTGTCGATCCACTGCAATGCCCAAACCACGGCGCCAGTGCCAATGGTGAGAAACAATACGCCAATGACGGCCGAATTTCGCCACTGCCGCAGGGTGGGCTGCGGTTCTTTGCGCCAACTTCCCCAAGTATAGAGTAAGGCTCCAGCCGTAAGAAAGCGCGTGCCAGACATCAAGAAAGGAGGGATGGTAGCTATTGCCCAATAGTTGAACAAATAGGTTGAGCCCCAGATAATGTAGACAGCTGCAAAAGCTGCAATAATCAACCAGCGTTCAGACATTTGTTCTTGATTAGGGGGAGGATAAAATATTGTGGGGACAAAGGTAGAAGAAGCCTGTGAAAGGAACCTCACCCGGACGCTTTAAGTTGGCGAAATTTCTCTAACTTTGCGGGCAAAATTTAACAATTATGAATATTCGCCTTTTTGGATACTTGACAAGCATCATTGCATTAGGAACGCTTTTGAGTTGCCAGCCTAAGGAAGCGGCCTCCGAAGGAAGTACCAACACCGGCAGCAGTAGCGCAGGTAACATTGTATTTATTCGTTTGGATAGCCTGACGAACCAGTACGCCTCCCTGAACGAAAAGACCAAAGCACTGGAAGCGCGGGCGATCGAAGCAGACAAAGGCCAAAATGAACGCGTAGCTGCTTTCCAGCGCGATGTGCAAAATTATCAGCGTCGTGCCAACAGTGGTCAAATGTCTCCAAAAGACATGGGTACGGAGCAAGAACGCCTCGCTGGTCGCGAGCAGGGTTTAATGCAGGAAGCAGAAAGACTTCGCCAGGAGCTCCAACTGGAGCAAATGAAGCTCAGCGCCGAGTTTGAAGAAAACCTCATGAAAGTACTGGAAGAAATCCAGGGAGAGTTCAACTATGATTACATCCTCAGCTACGGCAATGGTACGGGTGTTTTGATGGTGAGCGACAAAAACGACATCACTCCTGAAGTAGCCAAGCGCCTGAACAAAATCCCTATGGATGGAGAGATGGATAGTGATCCCACAACGGAAGCGGATACCACACAGGCACCAGCCACGGAAAAATAATTAAGCCTGTTATGCCCACTCAACTTCATATCAGTGCTGACCCCGAAGCAGTAGCCAGGGATTTTACCCGTTATCTACTGGAGCAGTTACGTGATAAAAAGCATTTCACCATTGCGCTTTCAGGGGGGAGTACCCCTAAGCTATTGTTCCGCTTGTGGGCTGCCGAGTACCGCGACGTGATCGACTGGTCGGCGATTCATTTCTTCTGGGGAGACGAGCGCTGTGTGCCTCCTGGCGATGATGAGAGCAACTTTGGTATGACCAAAGCACTTTTGTTTGATAAGGTCAATGTGCCGGAGGAAAATATTCATCGAGTGCATGGAGAAGAGGAGCCCGAAATAGAAGCGCGTCGTTATGCAGCCGAAATTGCTGACAATACGGAACAGTTCAATGGTTTTCCTTCTTTTGACTTGGTGATACTGGGAATGGGAGATGATGGTCATACGGCTTCGATCTTTCCCCACGAAATCGCCTTGTTCAAAGAAGAGCGATTTTGTGTAGTCGCAACGCACCCTACCAGTGGGCAAAAGAGGGTGAGCATCACGGGGCCAATCATCAACAGTGCCCAACGGGTAGCATTCCTGGTGACCGGAGCTAATAAGAATGATAAGGTGAACGCGATATTTCAGCGGGAGGAGGGCTACCCATCTTACCCAGCAGCACACGTGCAGCCTGTGACGGGGGCACTGCACTGGTTTATGGATGAGGCAGCGATGTATGATGGCTCACCAAATAGCTGACGCCGTAGTACTTACATTATCTGAGATACTAAGTTAGCATCTCAGTTGACGTCACAAAAATATAGGGTACCTTTTCTGGCGTTAAGCCAAAGTTTATCAAAGTCCCTATACTTTCTACTCAATACCTGATACAGTGAAGATTGCTTGGTAAGTCATTGTTTTAATGTGATCACTGCCAGCAATCTTCTCTTTACATTACCCGTAAAGCCTTCACCAGGTAAGTGAGGGAGAAAGGCAATGCTAGCCAGAACCATTCGTTGACGAAGATCAACATAAAAATCATGACTGCGGTAGACACCAGAAACAGGATCCAATCCATGCGGGTGCTTTCGTTTTCGCTACTTGATGTACTCATTGCGTTAATTTTGCGCAAAGTTACACAGCCAGACCTTTCTAACCAAGTATTTGAGGCTTGAACATTCGTCGTATTCTTTTGTTGGCAATACAAAATGATGACCCTCAAGATGGAAGGAGCACGTGTAGTAATTATTGGAGCAGGTGTAGCTGGTTTGGTGGCTGCCCAACATTTGGAAGCCGCTGGCGTTCGTCCCCTTGTGATAGAAGCGACCGATCGGGTCGGCGGGCGAATAAAAACCGACCAGGTAGACGGCTTTTTGCTTGATCATGGTTTCCAGGTTTTGTTGACGGAATACCGGGAAGCAAAACACTATTTAGATTACGAGGCACTTAGTCTTACTCATTTTCGGCCAGGAGCCGTAGTTTACCGCAATAACACCATCGCATCGGTTGTTGACCCTCTTCGGGAGCCTTCCGAAATTTTCCGTGCCATCTTTTCTTCGGTGGGGAGCATCAAGGATAAATTACTGGTTTGGAAACTTCAGCGGGAGCTAAAAGGAACTGCTTCGGAGGAACTTTTCGCAGCTAAAAACCAGCAAAGTAGTCTGGCGTTTTTACAAGAGTATGGTTTTTCACAAACTTTTATTGATGCCTTTTTTGTTCCTTTCTTCGGCGGAATATTCCTCGAAAATGAGCTAAAGACCCCGGCACCTATGCTGCGTTTTGTCTTTAAGATGTTTGCAAGGGGACACGCTGCTTTACCCGCTCAGGGGATGGAAGAAATTCCACGCCAATTGAAAGCACAACTGACCCAAACGCTTTTCCGCTTTCATACAGAGGTAGCAGCGGTCAAAGACCAAACGCTGGTGACCACGGAAGGTGAGGAAATCCCCTTTGACATACTTATTATAGCCACAGACCCAAAGAAGATAATGCCTCGTTTGGCTGGAGCGCCAACTCCTTATCATGCTACCAGTACGCTGTATTATGCAAGTACTGGTGGTCAACTACCGGATCGCTTGATCGGGTTGATGGCGGACAAAGGCGCGATCGTCAATAATTTCTGCTTGGTAGATCAAGTCGCGACGGAGTATGCACCCTCAGGCCAGCACTTGCTCTCGGTAACGCTTAAGGATATCCCTACGATGGCCAACGCAGAAGAAAAAGTGGCCCAAGAGATACGTGATATTTGTCATCAACCAAACTGGCAGTTAAGGCCACTAAAGCGTTACGACCTGCCCAAAGCACTCCCCCACTTAGATCATCTGAGCTACGATTATACACCCACCGAAGCACGCCTGACGGAGCAAGTTTTTCTTGCTGGCGATCAGTTGCTCTTTGGTTCGCTGGATGCAGCGATGCGAACGGGCCGACGAGCCGCAGAGGGCGTTTTGGCTGCCCTGCAACGACTGTGATTATTGAATAACATTAACCTCGTCTACAAAATATTCGGTCTTTCCCTGCCAGGGCATAGGCTTGTAGCGCTGCTTGTAGTGGAGTTTTACTTTTTTGCCTTCCATCTCCTGTAGTTGCTGGTATACCTCTTTATCCGTGGTACTAAACTCCCAGATGTTGCCGGTTATACCGGAACCACTATCACCTTGAAAACCACCAAGGTTGATTTGGCCTTCGTAGGTTTTAAAAATCACTCCTTTTTTAGATACCTTTATTAGCTCTCCTGCCCGTGTACCATCACTGAAAGTCCAGCCAGCTACCCAGACAAAAAGTAATCCGACGATGAATGCTATTCCTAGTAACATTAGAAATAAGCGCTTGATTTTACGGCCTACTGACTCGGCACCTTCTTTAACAACTTGTTGAAATTCACTCATGTTACACTACTTTATGGGTTTGAAAATACAAATCTTAATTTTGGGGAGTAGCCCAAGGCAAAATACAATGTTCTATTAAGACCCCATTTTTGCTGATCGGTCACTGATTCGGTGCTTGAAATTTTTCTCAAAAATAAGGTTTATGAAAAAAGTAGGCTTATTGTTTGTGCTCCTGGTTTTGGGTTACTTACTACAGTTAGGGGGGCGAATGTTTTTTCGACCAACGATTGTGGAAAATGGGTATGGAAAGTACAGTAAAGACTTGTACCAGCAGTTGCAGTTTTTGAAAGATGAAATACAGCAGGGTGCGGGAGAAGATATGCAGGCCATTTATCCGGAAGGTACGGTCTTTTTACATGCACTGTACGCATTGAGTTGGGCTAATCTGGTGGCTGAAACCAAAGACCCTCAACTACGAGCGGAGGCACTACAAGCTTGCCTGGCATTAGGGAATACCCCCACGGCGTCAATGGTTGGGGCGATATTGATGCTGGACCAGTCATCTGGGAAATCGGTGGCGCTGCTTCGGTGGTTGGGATGGGGACGATGGGCCAGCACTCTGCAACCAAACCCTACCAAGGATTGAGAAACAGTATCGAAGGTTTTGCAATGGCCACTTCGTGGTTCGGAAAAAAGCGTTACTTGTTGGGGCAGCTACCCATTGCAGATGCTTTTATTGCTTGGAGCCATTCGCGCGTACCGCTGGAAATTCAAATGGTTAAACCAACTTTTTGGGGCAAACCACTGCTATTCATAGCCTTACTAATAGCGTTATTTGTTTTTTGGGGAGTTAGGTTGATTCGCAAATGACCTGAATTAATGCTTTACAAATATTTATCTTTGTTTTTTAGCATCACATTGCTCTAATATTTAGAAAGCTTCCGTTATGCACGATCAAGCTCGAAATGAATAGAATAACCCTTAGTCTCTTCTTGGTGTTGTTTGCGATCTTACCTGCTATTGGCCAAAAAGCAGCCTTTGTGGATAGTTTGCAACAGATGCTGCTGGAAATCACAGAAGATTCTGTAAGGGTGCGCATTTTGACAGAAATTGCCTATGAATATTGGTGGGATGAAAATTTTGATAAGGCACTTCCTTACGCCGAAGAAGCCCTGGATCTCGCTGAAAAAACAGGCCCTAGATTTTTAAAAATACTGCCGTACCAGGCTCTCATTGATATTTTGTATTACCAAGGAGAATTCGAGCAGGTGGCAATATACCTCCCTAAATTACAGACCTTGGTAGAAGAAGCCAAGGATACCACGGGAATGCAGTTTTTGTACCAGACCAAAGCCGTTCTACAGGATTATGTTGAGCGACCAGACTCTGGCCTTTTTTATTATCAGAAAGCATTAGCCTTAAATACTTCTCCAAAAGACACCTATATGGAGGCGAGTATTTATAATAACATTGGCGTCATTTATCTTAACATTGAGCTATATGATCGTGCTAGATCTTACTTGTGGAAATCCAACACGAACTCAAAAATAATCGAGAACGACTATTTGCTAAGCTTTACGCTCCTCAACTTAGGCTATTCCTATTTGGAGCAAGCACTGTACGATTCGGCGGCCTATTATCTAGCAGAAGCCCACACCTATGCAATAGCATCTGAATTTAAAGAAAGCCTGGGAAATGTCCTTACTTATGAGGGCTTACTGTTCTTGGAAACAGGCCAGATTGAGCGGGCAGAAGAAGCCTTGAATGAGGCTAAAGAAATTTTTGTGACCTATGGGTACAAGCAAAACCTGGGTTCATTGCTCCCTTATCTGGCAGATTTGAAATTTCGCCAAGGAAAATTCGACGAAGCTCTTCGCCTTGCTAAAGAGGCCGATGTCATCAATCATCCCCTGCATGCACGACCCTACCTGGCTGTGAGTGCTAAGGTAATTGCCAATGCTTATGAGCAACTGGGTGATTCGGACAACGCCATTAAGTTTCTACGCAAATACAATGATTTAAAAGATACCATTCACCGTAATATCCTCCTCCAACAGCTTGCTACCTTGGAAGTTGAGTATCGTCTTACGGATACAGAAGCTGAACTTGCTGTAATAAAAAGCGAAAAAGAAAAAGAGCAGCTAAAATCACAACTCAGAACCTACCTTTTGCTCATCGCGGCTTTATTACTCCTTGTTGTCATTGGAGCTGTTTGGTATTTATATGCTGCTAATCGAGAAAAAACCAACCACAATAAGCGGTTGGCAGCTGAAGTGGCCGCAAGAACCGCAGACCTCAAAAATAGTAATGAGCAGCTAAGAGATTACATCGGAGAATTACAAAATTTCACTCACGTAACCAGTCATGATCTCAAAGAACCATTACGCAACATTTCTGGATTTACCAGTCTGCTTGAACGAAGAATGGCGGCTTCACTTACCGATGAAACCCTTGAGTTTATGGAGCTGATTCGCGCCAACGCACAACAAATGCACCGCCTGATCGAAGGGATCAAATTTTATTCTACACTCGACCCTCAAGGCCAGCATGAATTGGAGATGGAAGCAATAAATCTTTCCGATATGATGGAAGATACCCGTACCAGCTTATCGGCCCTTTTACAGGAAAAAGGTGGCCTTATAACCCTGACGGGTGACCTTAATATCATTCATACTGCCCCGGAAGTTCTACAGTTGGTCTTGAAAAATATCATTGAAAATGGCCTCAAGTACAATCGATCAGAGGTACCCGAGGTCATCGTGAAGGCAACCGCAACCGAAAACAATTACGAAATTGCGATAAGTGACAATGGTATTGGTATCGCTAAGGAGTTCCAGGATCAAATCTTCCAGATGTTCAAACGCTTGCATACACGACAGGAGTTTGAAGGAACGGGCATGGGCTTAGCGATATGCAAAAAGATAATCCGCCGACTAGGAGGCGAAATTAGCATCGAAAGTGAAGAAGGAGAAGGCAGCACATTTCTGGTGCAGCTGCCGCGCTAGATAAACAACGCTAATATCTTTGTACCATGATGAAAGGGCTCAAAATAGCAATGCTCCTCCTCCTTTTGATCGCTGCTGCAACGATCCTTAACTATCATTATGTAGAAAAGCAGACGGCTCCTTATGTATTTGTGGATACAGAGGATATTCCCGTGCGTAAAGTAGGTCTGGTGCTAGGTACCTCAAAGTATTTAGCCAATGGGCAAATCAACCTTTATTACCGCTACCGAATTGCGGCAGCTTACGAACTATTCGCCGCAGGAAAAGTAAAATTTCTCTTACTTAGCGGAGACAACGGGACCAAAGCATACAATGAACCTGCGCAGATGAGAGAAGATTTGGTGAAGCTCGGTGTTCCAGCAGAACGCATTTACTTAGACTATGCTGGCTTTCGTACCTTAGACTCGGTGGTGCGGGCCCGGGAAATTTTTGGGCAGCAATCATTGACTTGTATTTCGCAGCCTTTTCACCTTGCAAGAGCTATCTACCTCGGTCGACACCAGGGACTTGATATAAACGGCTATGCCGCAAAGGAAGTTACGCTTTCCTACGGTTACAGCGTGATACTTCGGGAATACCTGGCACGGATGAAAATGCAGTTAGATTTATTGTTTGGCAAAACGCCTAAGTTTTTAGGTGAAAAAATAACGATTGAATAGGCCGTATGCCCAGATACGGTGTTTGCTAAAAAAAAACTTATGGAATCACAAGAACAACTCAGTTACCCTGTCGGGAAATTTGTGCCGACTTCGTCTCCATCCATTGACACCCTCACCCAGTGGCGGCAAATTATTGCTGATTTTCCCGCCCGGTTGCGTGCCGAAACCAGTGATTTAACAACCGAAGCATTGGCCTTCCGTTACCGCCCTGGCGGCTGGACGATCCAACAAGTTGTTCATCACTGCGCAGACAGCCACATGAATGCACTCGTCCGCTTCAAGCTGGCACTTACGGAAGAGCATCCTACCATCAATCCTTACAAGGAGGCCGCTTGGGCCGAAATGGACGATTATCAATTGCCCATTGAAATTTCGCTCGCTATTCTGGAAGGGTTGCACCACCGTTGGGTCACGTTGTTAGAGCACATGCATACGGAGCAATACCAACGTTCCTTCTTTCATCCGCAACACGGTATTCCATTTAGTTTGACATTGGCCTTGGACAATTACCAATGGCACTGCCGACACCACTTGGCGCATGTACAACAAGCAAAGCAATTGAAATTCTAGGCCCTTCCTTAATTCCTTTTGCGATTCCGTATCTTTGCCCAATGGAAGCAACCGCCACTTTTTTGAACCATCTTTCCCAGGCGTTCAACGACCAACAGTTGAGCAAACTGACCTTGAGTAAAAACCGCAGTGCTCAGTCGGATTTGAAAAATGTCTACGGGCGTTTGGTATTGATTAAAGACGAAGCTCATCTTTCTTGTACACTACGTTTTGCGACGCGCGACGAAACCAAAAACTTCTCGCTTACGGAAGCGACTGCGGCTATTGAAAAATGGCTCACGGAGGATTTTCGCCAGGCGGAGTTGTTTACCGTCACGGAGCAGTTCAGTTTGATGATCAGCAAAAAAGGCAAGGGTTTATTGCGCACCCGTACCATCACCAACCGCGAACCCGTTTCCCTGGAGCATAATCAGCAAAAACAGCGGCCATTAGCGGATCGGCCAAGAGCCTATCTCACCTCGTTGGGGATTGCTGGGCAGGATGGGCAGATTTTGCAAAATGGCCGGCGCAAATTTCGCCAAATCAATAAATACATCGAGCTGATCAGTCATCTTTTACGCGAGCAGCCACTCGCCAAAGATGCCCGCATTGTGGATATGGGTTCAGGGAAAGGGTACCTCACTTTTGGCTTGTACGATTACCTCGTCAATGAAACCCACTTGCCCATCAAAATGACGGGGGTGGAACTGCGGCCCGATTTGGTGCAAACCTGCACCACCATAGCTCAGGAAAATAAATTTACGGGTTTAGAATTCTTAGCGGGTGATATTCATCAATACGAACCCGAGGGTGGTATTGATATGCTCATCGCCCTGCACGCCTGTGATACGGCTACCGACGAGGCCATCGCCAAAGGTATCCGAGCAGAGGCCCAGCTCATCATCGTAGCACCATGTTGTCACAAACAAGTGCGTAAAGCCATGCATCCGCCCGCAGGCCTGTTGCCCATGTTGCAGCACGGTATTCTGCTCGAGCGCCAGGCCGAAATGTTGACAGATGCTATTCGTAGCTTACTCCTGGAAGCACACGGCTATAAAACCAAAGTATTTGAGTTTATTGGCACCGAGCACACACCTAAAAATGTGATGATAACCGCTATAAAAAGCGAACCCAGACCCGCAGCCCAGGAAGAAATCCATCAACTAAAATCTCAGTTTGGTATCGAAAGACATCATCTAGAAGACCTTTTACTGGAAATAGAACATTAAACCCGACAAAGTCACTATTTTTAGCCTTCGCTAAAGTCCCTGTTTTCTTTTTATAGCACGGCTTTGCTGACCTCAACAGAACCAAATTATACCTGGCCACACTTAGTTGCACTAAGTGAAGGAATCACGTTGCACTGGACTCACCCAGCCAGCTTGCAGCAGCCAATAATTTGGGTTACTGACTAAGGAACAGCTACTATGAGATTGCATCTATTTTTCTACTTCTGCCTATTTATCTCCTTACCACTTGCTGCCCAGCTAACTTGTGAGGATGAATTTATCCTTACCGGAAACGCGACCCTGATAGGAGAATGTATCCGCCTCACGTCCAATGCAACCACTCAGCAAGGTTGTGCCTGGTTCAATGAAGAAACAGACTTCTCCCAACCATTTACGCATTCGATGACGGTTAACTTTGGCAACAGCAACAGCGGTGCGGACGGAATCTGTCTGGTTTATCAAGCCAACAGCTCTTCTACCTGTGGCATTAGTGGAGAAGGAATCGGTGCACAAGGTATTCCTAACTCTTTTATCGTTGAATTTGATACCTACCAAAACGGCAACTTAGGCGACCCCTTCAATGACCACGCCGCCATCAACATCAATGGTGATTTCACCAACACCATTGATGGGCCTATTGATTTGGGAAATATCGAAGATGGCAATGACCACGATGTGACTTTCAGCTGGGACCCTGCCTCCAATAGTTACGAAGTCTATTTTGATGGCATCCTGATATTGTCTGGCGTTTTTGACATCATCAACAATTGCTTTGGTGGCTCAGATATGGCCTTTTGGGGGTATACCTCTTCTACCGGTGGTGAAACCAATGAGCATACCGTCTGCCCTGGACTACCTCCGGAAGTAATTGCAGATGCGGGAAATATGGTAGAAATTCCTTGCCTTGGTGCCTTGGTCACCCTCGATGGAACCGGTTCGGATTCCGGCCCCGAGTTTGAGTACGAATGGACGACCAGCGATGGCAATATAGTTTCCGGTGAATTCACCGACATGCCCACTGTCGACGCCGAAGGGACCTATACCCTCACGGTTTACAACAACATCACTTTGTGCGAAAGCATGGACGAAGTTATTGTCGTTGTGAATGAATTGGAGGCCGATATCGATATTCCTCCCTACCTCGATTGTATTTCGGGAGAAATAACACTGGATGGCAGCAATTCTACTTCAGGTAATAATATCTCTTACGATTGGGCTACCAGCAATGGCTATATCGTAAGTACCAATGGCAACCAAGCCACCGTCAACGAACCCGGAGAATACATCCTTACCGTTATTTATGATGATGGGCAAGGGGGGTATTGTACGGAAGAAACCAGCGTCATCGTCGAAGACAATCCTGACGTGCCAGTGGCATTTGCGCTGGATGCGATCCTCACTTGCGATCCTCCCAGTGTGGAATTGGATGGCACGGGCTCTTCGGAAAGCAGTGTCTTTGACTACGAGTGGACCACCACCGACGGCCTTATCCTGGCGGGAGGTAATACCCTCTTTCCGCTGGTGGGCGCCGAAGGATTTTATACCTTAACGGTCATCAACAGCATTTCAGGGTGTACAGATGAGTACAGTGTTTATGTTGATGCCAACCAAGATATTCCCGACGCCATTGCCATTGTGGATGATGAGCTGGGGTGCGGAAGTTCAAGTCTGGTCATCGATGGAAGTCTTTCTTCTTTTGGTGATGAATTTTCCTACCAATGGACGACGACCAACGGCAATATCGTAGATGGCGCAACCGAACAATCTCCGGAAGTAAATCAACCTGGTGATTATACCTTGCTCGTGACCAATACAGAAAACGGCTGCACCGATGAAACAACCGTAACGGTGATGGGAGGTAACAATCCCGTTGTTGTCAATATTGCCGCACCTGCTGATCTGGACTGTGTGACAAACAGTGTTACACTCGACGGTTCGGGCAGTAGCCCCACCAGTGGAGTGACCTACAGCTGGACCACGACCAACGGCCAACTCTCTGGCCCCACGGATCAACCTACAGCCACCGCTACTGCGGCAGGGAATTACACCTTGGTTATCACGGAAACAGCCAGCGGTTGTACCAACATGGCGACGGTGAGTGTCAGCTCCAATACCACCCCACCTATCGCAGAAGCAGGAACGGCCATCCCTTTAGGTTGTGGAGATCCAAGTCAACAACTCAACGGCAGTGGCTCCTCCACCAATAACGTTACTTACCTCTGGAGCACCACAAATGGTACGATCATCAGCGGCGGCACCACGCTGACACCGCTGATAGGATCTGCAGGTACTTATGTTTTACAAGTCACCAATACTTTGAATGGCTGTACGGCTACCGATCAAGTTATCGTGGTTGGAGATGACGATACACCTGTAGTTCAAATCATATTGAACGACACCTTGGATTGTACTACCAGTTCCCTGGTGCTAAACGCCGCTGGGTCGACCTCAGGGATGGATTACAGTCAAGTCTGGTCGACCACCAATGGGCAATTTGTAAGTGGAACGGATGGCCTTCAGCCGGTTGTCGATCAGCCCGGCACTTATACCCTCACCATCACCGATACGACCAATGGTTGTAGCAATAGCGCTTCGGTAACTGTGGTAGAGAACACCCTCGTCCCTACGGCCGCGATTCTCCCTCCGGGTATGCTGAATTGCCAAACGACCAGTCTGGTATTAGATGGTACAGGGAGTAGCCAGGGGAGTGATTTTCAATACCTTTGGTCGACCGCCAACGGTCAAATCACCTCAGGGACTAACACCTCCTTGGTGACGATAGCAGCCCCAGGTGATTATCAGTTGTTAGTGACCAACACGAATAATAGTTGTTTTGCGACTGCTACCGTAACCGTTGCTCAAGATATAGCCTTACCCGACCTATCCATCCTGCCCATTGGTGAACTGACTTGTGTGCAGGAAGATATGATCATTACTGCCAGCTTGGGCACCTCGTTCCCTAACCCCGATTTCCAATGGACCACCACCAGTGGTACCATTTCAGGAAGTGACAGCACCGCCCAGATGCTGGCAACCAGTGCTGGAACGTATAGTGTGACCGTCGTGAACCCGGCCAACCAATGTAGCAGTACTGCCAGTGTGCAATTGGCAGAAAACACAGTAGTACCGATCGCTGCTGCGGGAACTGATGCCAACCTCGACTGCGTCCTTACCTCGCTCACCCTTGGCGGGAATAGCAGTAGTGGCAATGGTATCGTTTACACCTGGTCCAGCCCCAATGCTGTCGTTCCAGCGGTAGACAGTACGCCCACTTTAGAAATCAATAGCCCCGGTACCTATGTGCTGGAAGTACTGGATGAAAACAATGGTTGTTTTGCGACAGATACGGTGCTGGTTACCCAGGATATACAGCAGCCTATAGCAATGGTGGTTGTGCCCGCGCAGCTTACTTGTACCGATAGCCTTTCCTTGCTGGATGGTAGCGCCTCTACAGGTACCTCTACGCTGCTTTATTCCTGGACCACTTCCAACGGAAGTTTGGTGGGCGATCCAAGTGCACCTCAGGTCAACGCAGGCCAAGCAGGGAGCTATCAATTGGTGGTCACAAATACGGTCAATGGTTGTACCGACACAATCACCACCATGGTGACCCAGGACGATAATTTTCCTCAAGCCAGTATCGCCATGCCCTTGTCGCTGACCTGTGGGCGGCTTAGCGTCAATCTGGCGGGAACCGCGAATAGTAACAGTGGCAATACTACCTTTACCTGGACGACGGCAAATGGTAATATCGTACAAGATGCCAATACCCTCCAGCCGCTGGTGGATAGCCCGGGCACCTATACCCTCACCGTACAAGACAATAACAACAACTGCCGGGCACAGGCCGAAATCCAGGTGCTGCTGGACAATACGCCTCCTGTCGTAGATGCCGGACTGGACACCTTGCTAAATTGCACCCGGACACAGCTACAGCTAGCCGGCACGGCCGATGCCCAAGGGGCTGATGTGACCTACGCCTGGAGTACGCTCGATGGCAATATCTTAAACGGGGCCTCCACCGCCAACCCCCTGGTTGACGCTGCGGGTACCTACCTGTTGGAAATTACCAATACGAACAATGATTGCGTTGCTACCGACGAAGTGATGGTAAGCCAGGATACGCTGAGCCCAGTCATTCAGATTTTGCCACCTGCGATCCTGACCTGCGCCACCACCTCCGTTAGTCTTGACGCGGGTACCAGTACGGCTGGGAATACGCCGCTTTACAGTTGGACCAATACCCAGGGGCTGCCCATCACCGATGAAGACCAAGCCGTAGCAACGATTACCCAGGCTGGTGATTATCAATTGTTGCTTACGAATACAGAGAATGGTTGTAGCCAAACGGCGACCGTATCCGTACAGGACGACCTGGTGCCTCCGGCACCCATGATTTTGGAGCCAGATACCTTGGATTGTATCACCCTGGAGGTGGGCTTGGATGCTACAGGAAGCATGGGCAATGCACTCTCTTACTTGTGGTCAAACCTGGAGGGCAATACCATTACCAATGGTGCTACCGCTACACCGATGGTGAGCCAGTCGGGCAACTATGACTTACTCCTCACCGACAACAGCAATGGTTGTACCGCGATGGCTACGGTCTTTGTTGAAGAATATACGGACGTGCCACTGGTAGCTATTTCTCCACCTATTGCAGTAGACTGTAACAACCCGAGTATTCAATTACAAGGCAACATCGCCAGTAACAGCGGCGATGCCCCGGTGTATAGCTGGACTACTGCCGATGGCAATATTGTGCAAGGTACTACCACCCTTACCCCCACCGTGGATCAAGAAGGGAATTATACATTGATGGTCACCAACACAGACAATGGTTGTGTGGGCAGTAGAACCATTTTTGTCAGGGAGGATTTAGAGCGCCCGGTCGCAGTGATAGCACCCTTGGATACCCTCAATTGTACGGTGCTTTCATTGGAGATCGTAGGGGAAAACAGTACAGGAATGGGTCCTTTGACCTACGCCTGGGAAAGCCCTGACGGTAATATCCTCACCCCCGCAGATGCGGCCAATATTACCGTGGATGCGCCGGGAAGCTATGGTTTGCTGCTGACCAATACCACCAATGGTTGTACCGATAGCCTGGGCGTAACAGTTGTTCAGGATATCCTTGAACCGGTGGCGATGATTGCAATGCCGGGGATTTTGGATTGTGGAACACCAAGCTTGGTGCTGGATGGTAGTGCCTCCAGCAGCGGTGCTGATATTACGATCAACTGGTCGACGATCAACGGACAAATTGATGCTGGCGGTAATAGCTTGCAGCCGATCATCAGCCAACCCGGCACCTACACCCTGGAGATTGTAAACACCGCGAATACCTGTTCCGCTACTGCGAATATCGAAGTGTTGCAGGATGATGACGTGCCCCTTATTGTTTTTGCCACGCCGGAAGAACTCAATTGTCTGGTACTGACGACCTCGCTGGATGCTACTGCTTCGAGCATGGGAGCCAGCCTCCTCTACAGTTGGGCCACCGCAGATGGAATTGTCTTATCTGGTGCCGACGGGCTGACGCCCCAAGTAGGAGCACCAGGCACTTATATCCTTACCATTGAAGATACCAGCAATGATTGTAGCAATACGGCCAATGTGGTGGTAACGCAAGATATTACGCCACCTCAAGCCTCGGCGGGGAGTGATTTTGTGCTGGATTGTACTGAAGAGCAAGATAACCTGGATGGCAGTAATTCTTCTCAGGGCGGTAATTTTACTTACCTGTGGACTTCCAATAGTGGTACCATTCTTCTCAATGAGAATACCTTGTTGCCGACCATTTCCGCTCCGGGAACTTACCAGTTGTTGGTGACCAATACCAGTAATGGTTGTACCGCTACGGACCTTGTGACGGTGACGGAAGATATTCCTACCGCCACATTAGCATCCGTGCAGCCCCTATGTTACGGAGATCTTGGCTGGATCAACTTCAGCAATGTTCAAGGAGGGACGCCGCCTTACTTGTACAGCGTCAACAGTGGAAATAGCCTGCAATCACAACCTTTGTTTACCAATCTTTCGGCGGGCGTATACGAGGCACTTGTTGAAGATAGCAATGGTTGTACCTTCTCGGAAACCATTGAAATCATTCAGCCAGATTCGCTTTACGTGCTGATCACCCAGCCGGAGATAGAGATAGATTATGGTGACAGTGTGAGGTTGGTGGCCCAAACCAACTTCCCGGAAGCGTCGTTGGCCCAAATCATCTGGGAGGATGCTGCGACGCTGAGTTGTGCCGACTGCCTGGCACCTTATGCGCTGCCCACCGAGACGAGTGTGTACCAAATCAGCGTGATCTCGGAGAATGGTTGTAGCGATAAGGCACTGGTGAGGGTTTTTGTCAACCGGCAATTTCCTGTTTATTTCCCGAATATCTTTTCGCCTAATGGGGATGGAGACAATGACATCTTCTACCCGTTTGCTGGATTGGGGAGTGTCAACAAAATTCACCAGTTTGATATTTTTGATCGCTGGGGGAACGCCATTTATACCGTTGAGGATTTTGCGCCCAATGACCCACGCTACGGTTGGGATGGTACCAAAGCAGGGGTGACGATGAATCCCGCAGTGTTCGTCTATTTCGCCAAAATAGAGTTTGCTGATGGCCGGATAGAAATTTTCAAAGGAGACGTTACCTTGATACGGTAGAGTTAATCCAGGAGACTGTATCCTTCCCTCATCTCTAAAAATGCCAAAAAAAGAAAAGCCCAATTTGCAATATCGCAAATTGGGCTTTTTCTATATCGAGCGTTGATAGAGGATTTACTCCGCTACTACTTCGAATTTCACTTCAGGTTGTACCTCTTTGTGCAAGTTCAGTACCAAAGAATAGGTACCCAAATCTTTCACATTCTCAGGCAACTGTACCTTGCGGCGCTCAATTTCAAGATCGAATTGCTCCTTAAGGGCATTGATGATCTGAATGTTGGTAACGCTACCAAAGATCTTACCACTCGTACCGGCTTTAGCACCAATACGTAGTACCTGGCCCTCCAATTTCTTGGCAATATCCTGGTATTCACCCAGGCGTTTGGCTTCAGTAGCATCTTCACGACGCTGTAATTCTTTTAAACGAGCACGGTTAGCGCTGTTGGCGATCAGTGCAAATCCCTGAGGAATCAGGTAGTTGCGACCGTAGCCATTCTTAACGGTCACCAGCTCGTGCTTATATCCGACGTGTTCAACGTCTTGCAACAGAATGATATCCATGTCAAATCGTTTTTAAAATTAGTAATTTAAAATACCGGAACCTGCTATTTGAGCAAGTCCGTCAAGTAAGGCAGCAAAGCCAGGTGGCGAGCACGCTTGACTGCAGCAGAAACTTTACGCTGGTATTTTAGAGAATTACCGGTGATACGGCGTGGTAAAATTTTACCCTGCTCGTTAACGAAAGACAGCAGGAAATCAGCATCCTTGTAGTCGATATACTTGATACCGTACTTGCGGAAACGACAGTACTTCTGACGCTTGCCACCAATCTTAGGATTGCTTAAAAACTTAATATCATCGCGATTAGCCATAGCTTATCAAGATTTTTTTGTGGACAATAGTGGTTTACTCTTCCTCCTGCTTTGCTGCCGCAGGGGCTGGCTTAGAAGCTGGCTTTTGTGGTGCATTGCCACGACGATCGTTGTTGCGATCGTTACGGTCATTGCGCTCACGGCCTTCCTTCTTCTCTTTAGACTTAGGACGCTTTGCTTTCCCGATCAAGCCGTTGCGCTTGTCTTCGTTGTACTTGATACCAAACTTGTCCAGTTTGTAAGTAAGGAAACGCATGATGCGCTCATCGCGGCGCAGCGCCAGTTCCAAATCGTCGATAAGATCGACAGTATCCATTTGGAATTCAATACAGTAGTAAACCCCGCTATTGCGTTTGTTGATCGGGTAAGCTAACGTTCGTAAACCCATCTCGTCGATGTGTACGATGTTGGCATTAGCCGTTTTCAACATATCGCTATAGGTCTGAGCCGTCGTTTTGATTTCTTCCCCCGACAGCACTGGGTCTACGATGAATGTTACTTCGTAATTTCGCATAGATCAGACACTAATTAGTGAATAAATTTTTTAAAAGCGGGTGCAAAGATAGAATTATTATTCAAAAAAAAGTAAAAACTTTAAAGTAATTCCTCTATTTGCACGTCTCCATAGAAAAAGAATTATTTTGCTAACTCATTCTATGCCAGTACCGAGAGATAATAACATAACCGTAACTATCCGCAATTACGGTGACAGGTTGTTCCGTTTTATTCGTGGACGGGTCTCTTCGGATGCCGATGCGGAGGACGTTTTGCAGGATGTTTGGTACCAACTCAGTCGGATTGTCGATCTGAGCAGTATTGAAAATATCAACGCCTGGCTGCACCGGGTAGCGCGCAACCGCCTGACGGATCGTTACCGTAAAAAGGAGCCAGCAGCGTTGGAAGACTTGGGCTACAACGACGAAGAAAATGAGTTTTTCCTGGAAGACTGGCTTCCCGCTTCGGATGATGGCCCGGAAGAAGCTTATTTTCGCCAGCTAGTTTGGGAAACGCTTTATGATGCGCTAGATGAATTGCCCGCTAACCAAAGAGATGTATTTGTGTGGAATGAACTAGAAGACGAAACCTTTCAATCCATCGCTGATCGTACGGGGATCAATATAAAAACGCTCATTTCCCGTAAGGGCTACGCCGTCAAATATCTGCGCCAACGCCTGGCCGATCTTTACGACGAACTCCTTAATTATTAACCTCGCAAGAATTTTACGAGCTATGCACCGTCAACATAAATATCGCAAACGCTGGTCGCCTTTTATATTTGTTCCTTTGGCCGTGGCTGTCATCGCTCTCCTGGCTGGCGTGGTGATGCTACTGTGGAATGCCACCATCAGCCCCCTCTTTGACTTGCCAGAGATCAAGTTTTGGCAAGCACTGGCCCTTTTTGCCTTATGTCGCTTGCTCTTTGGACGCCTGGGCTCACCGCCGGCCTATCGCCAGCACCAAGGTGGAAAAGGCCGAGCCGCCTGGAAAGAAAAATGGGGTAACATGAGCGAGGAAGAACGGGCCGCCTTTAAAGCCCGCTGGAAAGAGCGGTGTGGGAAGAGAGAGGAGGGCAATTGAAAACGGTCACGGATACAAAAAAGTCAAGCCTAAAACTCAATCACCGTTTTCCCAATCGTTTTTCCTGACTCCTGCATTTGGTGTGCTTTTTTGAGTTGCTCCACCGTAAAGCTTTTCAGGGTAGTCGTCAAAGTTGTTTTTAAGGTGCCATCATCCAACAATCGGCTTATTTCGTTTAGAATTTCGTGCTGCCGGGCGATATCCTCCGTCGTAAACATTGAGCGGGTGTACATGAATTCCAAGGAAAAGGAGATACTTTTGTTTTTGAGCAAATTCAGGTTCAGTGGCTTGCTGCTGCCGGTAATCGAAACAATGTGCCCCTGTGGTTTGGTAACTTCCACTGCGGTTTCCCAGTACGCTCCTAAATCCACAAAATCAAGAACGTAGTCTACCTCCTGGTGGCCTATTTTTGCCAATTCTGCTTGTAGGTCGTAGTGATTTACCACGAAATCGGCTCCCAATGCCGTACACCAGTCGGCAGATTCAGGTCGTGATGCGGTAGCGATGACGGTCAGCCCTGCTACTTTTTTGGCAATTTGTATGGCAATCGAGCCCACCCCACCAGCACCGGCGAGGATCAAGATTGTTTTCCCTTTATCCGTTTCTGGATTAATTTTGATCCGATCAAAAAGTGACTCCCAGGCCGTCAACCCCGTGAGTGGAATTGCTGCTGCTTCTGCGATAGTCAGGTGCTTGGGTTTGAAGCCTACGATGCGTTCATCAACCACCTGGTATTCGGCATTGCTACCACTACGGGTAAGGTCTCCGGCGTAGTATACTTCGTCGCCTACTTTGAAGCGGGACGTTTTTTCGCCTACTGCTTCTACTGTTCCTACGGCATCCCAGCCAATGATTTTGGGCGTATCAAGCGTGATGTCCTTAGCTGCATTTTGCCGGATTTTAAAATCGACGGGATTCACCGAAATAGCCGCTATTTTTACTAAAATATCATAACCTGTGGCCGTAGGTTTCTCTGCTTCAAATTCAATAAAACTTTGCTCGGCAGTGATGGGTAAAGACTGTTTGAATCCTATGGCTTTCATCGTGCTATTTTCTTGGCAAGAACTTTTTTCAAAGTACAAAGATACGCTCCTTACCGCAAAAAGATTTTTTTGAAATTATTTCATCCTCTTTTAAAGTAATCCTGTCTCTTATCCGTCTACCTAAATGAAAGCGCTACGGTACAATGCCATAGCCTAACATTCTTAACCCGACGAACGACTGGTAAACTCTGGTCTTCAAAAAAATCTAATCATCATGCGTATCCTATTCGGAGCTCTGTCCTTTGTGGCAGGGGTGGTACTGCTTTTTCTTTTCGCAAAGCTTTTGATCGCTGGGCTTCTTTTTGCCCTCGGTCTGGCAGCCTTTGCCTTTTTCGTGCACAAGTTGCGGCTGGCGCGCTACGGCTACTCAAGGTCAGACTACTTCGGTAGTTTCTCTGACAACCATCAAGCCTATCGCTATCCCGCGGTGCACACCCAAGCTGGATGGCAGGACAACGGGTCATTCCGTTTTCAGACCATCACTGTTCAGTAAATGGTATCAGGTACTGGGTACGGGATACTTGGATGGAGCTCAGTAAAAGCGAGTCTTCCTTCCTTAACCTAACTCCTTCGTACAGGAAAGGTGGATTTAACCATCGATCGTTTGCCGTTACATTCAATCAAAATTAAACAACAACAACAAATTATGTGTAAAGGAATGAAATATCATCAGGGGCATTATGGCCGTCATCATCAAGGGCACGGGCGCGGCCCAATGCAGCGTCAGGGCGCACAAGTGAACATCCAGGAAATGGACGACCGCTACGAAATCTATCTCATTGCGGCTGGTCGTAAACGGGAAGATTTCCGGATGGAAATCGCCGACGATTTGCTCACCATCCACGTAGCTGCTCCAGCCCACGAAGCCGAAGGGCAGTGGCAACGGCGCGAGTTTCGTTTCCGGGCTTTTGAGCGCAGCTTCCAGCTGAGTGATAAAATCAATCAGGAGGACATTCGCGCCACGTATGAAGGAGGCATCCTCACCGTCACCTTGCCCAAGCACCCCGATCGGGTGACGCAGCGGCGGGAAGTGGAGGTAGAGTAAGGTGCGTTGTCTAGGTCGAATTCAAAAATTTGACCTAGTGAAAAGGTTTTAACCATATAAGAAGTATAAGGTCATTTGAGTGTTTAAAAGAGCGCTTACGATGTCCTTATCACCTCTTATATGGTTTTCTTTTTTATGAAGATCGCTTACAGCCCCTGAAAAACGCGGTAAAAAACAAAATGAGTACCTTGCCAACTAGAGCAGTGCCACTGTTGTTGAAGCACTATAAATTAGATATACTACACCAATGATCAATAAGCAACTTATTCTACGCGAACGCCCTGTGGGCATGCCGACCAAAGACACCTGGAGCCTGGACGAAACGGCGGTACCCGAACCCGCTGATGGGCAACTGGTGGTACGTCACCATTATATATCGTTGGACCCAGCGATGCGCGGCTGGATGAATGATGCCCGTTCTTACATTCCGCCAGTACAGTTGGGCGAAGTGATGCGTGCGGGCTCTATTGGCGAAGTGGTGGCCAGTAAGCACCCTAAATTTGCCGTAGGAGATATCATCACGGGTTGGGGTGGTGTGCAGGAATACTGCCTGACCAATGGTGATAACTGGTACAAGGTAGACACCCGCCTGGCACCCATGCCTACCTACATCGGCACCCTGGGAATGCCTGGAATGACGGCTTACTTTGGTATTCTGGAAGTAGGCAAGATCAAAGAAGGAGACATCGTGCTCGTGTCTGGTGCTGCTGGTGCAGTGGGGAGTGTGGTCGGGCAAATAGCCAAGATCAAAGGTTGTACAGTAGTAGGTATTGCCGGTGGTCCGGAAAAATGCAAGTACCTGACCGAAACCCTCGGCTTTGATAGCGCACTGGACTACAAGGTCGAAGGTTTTCCCCGAGCCCTGAAAGAAGCTTGCCCTAAAGGGATTGATGTGTATTTTGATAATGTAGGGGGCGAAATTCTGGATCTAGCCCTGGCTCGCTTGCGCCGCAACGCAAGGGTGGTGATTTGCGGAGCAATCTCTCAGTACAATAACAAAGAAGCGGTAAAAGGCCCTAGTAATTACCTTTCGCTATTGGTGAATCGCGCTACGATGCAAGGTATGGTAGTGATGGATTACGCCAAAGACTACGGCCGCGCCGCCCAGGAAATGGGCCAATGGATGGCGGCTGGTAAACTCCATTCCCGCGAAGACATCTACGAAGGGATCGAAAACTTCTATGAGACCTTTCAGCGCTTGTTTTCAGGCGAAAAATTGGGAAAATTGGTATTGAAGGTGATTTAGGAGCTGGCCTTACGGAATTTGATGACCAATGGTGTACGCTTCCCCAAAAGCGCAAATACGATTAGCGAGAAGTTTTCAACGCTATCCTATGGGGATAAGAAGGGGAGGTGTATCATAATACCAGCCAATTTAAGCTTTTTTCGGTATGCCTGCACCACATTTGCTTCTGGTCAAGCACCGGCTGCGCAGGTCGAACACTATACCTCCTTCATTTGGTCGCGCTATCAAATGCATAGAGACGGTCCATCTCAAGTTTACAACCAACCATCAAACTGACCCAGCAGAACAAGTCTAGTGACAAAAAAACTTACTTCCGTCAAAATCTTCGCGTACTTTTAGACAAAAATCAAGCATATGCCCGCTTTTAGATTGGCCATACCTTTTATTTTGCTGCTGGGATTAGGCATTTACCTTACCATCGAGGTAGATACCAGTTGGTCTTTGCTAATGATGGCCATGGTGGTCATATTGGTATCGTTCTATGTGCTTTCACCTCAGATCAACTGGTGGTGGTGGCAGCGTAGCCCACCAGACTTACCTGCCGAGATGGCGCAGTTTTTGGCAGCAAAGTCCCCCTTTTACCAGCAGTTGACGGAAGCAGAACAGCGGGAGTTTCGGCGGCGCGTATTTCTCTTCAATGAGGGCACCAACTATATGCCGCAGGTATTGGAGAGCATCCCGCTAGATATCAAGGTCATCATTGCGAGCGTGCCGGTGACCATGACTTTTCGTCATCAGGAGTTTTTGTTTCCTCACTTTGAAAACATCATCATTTATCCGCATCCTTTTCCTTCGCCTCAGTACCAGGAGCATTTTCACAGTTCGGAAATCTACGAGCCGGATGGCGTAATCATGTTCTGCCTGGAACACGTACTGCGGGGTTTCGTTGATGTTAAACAGTACCTCAACCCAGCTTGGTACGAGTATGCGCGAATTTTTCAGCTTACTTACCCGGCTTATGATTATGGCGATTGGTCGTCGGTAAGCTGGGAACATCTGCAACGCATCAGTGGTTTCACTCATGAAGCACTGGTGCGATGGATTGGTCTTCCTGAACTGGACTTGGTGGCCATGGGTATCGCCTTTTACTTCCTTTTCCCTCAGCGTTTTAAGGAAGAGTTGCCAGAACTGGAGAATACACTTAACTTGGTTTTCAAGAGCTAAATATTTAACAACAAGGAACCCTTACCTGTACTAAAAAATACTATTAACCATGATCCACCTCCGTATACCTTATCGCAGCTTGCTACTCACCGTTTTAGTGCTACTGCTTTCCTTTTCCTGGGACAGTTGTGCACGCAACCCGGTGACCGGTAAGAACCAACTTATGCTGATGTCTGCCGGGCAAGAGCAGGCCATGGGCGACCAGAGTGATCCGGCCATCGTGGCGCAGTTTGGTTTGTACCAAAACGACGAAATGCAGCAATTTCTCAACAGCAAGGGGCAGGAGATGGCTGCTGTTTCTCACCGTGCCGACCTCAAGTTTGATTTCAAGTTGCTAGACTCTCCGGTCGTCAACGCCTTTGCTTTGCCAGGAGGCTATGTCTATTTTACGCGTGGTATTATGGCGCATTTCAACAACGAAGCGCAGTTTGCTGGGGTACTAGGCCACGAGATCGGTCACGTTACCGCCCGTCACTCGGCCCGTCAATACAGTCGTACCATACTGGCGCAGGTGGGTCTCATTGCGGGGATGATCCTCTCGCCAGAATTTGCACAATTTGGCAACGAAGCCAGTCAGGCCATGCAGCTCATGCTCCTCAAATACGGCCGTGATGCCGAAAGTGAATCCGATAAACTAGGTGTAGAATATTCATCGGAAATCGGCTACGATGCCCACGAGATGGCCGGTTTCTTCGCTACACTCGATCGCCTAAGCGGTGGCCCGGAAGGGCGCCTGCCTACGTTTTTGTCTACGCACCCCGATCCTTCCGATCGCAATGTAAAAGTAGGACAACTGGCCGACCAATGGCAACGCAAAAACAACGGTGGCCCCTATGAAGTAGGTCGCGATACTTATCTACGCATGATCGACGGACTCATGTACGGCGAAGATCCTCGCCAGGGATTTGTAGAGAACAGTAACTTCTATCACCCTGATTTAAAATTCCAGTACGCGATCCCTAGTGGCTGGCAGACCGCCAATACGCCGCAACAAGTACAGATGGCGCCCGAAGATGGCAAAGCGGTGATGATACTCCAATTGGGGCAGGGGACTTCGCTGGAAGCTGCCGCACAAGCAACAGCTGAAAAATACCAACTGCGCACCACGGGCAGTCAGCGCCGTACCGTCAACGGCCTTTCCGCACTCGAAGTGTACGCCGATCTCGTGCAGGAAGGACAAGACGCCAATGGCCAACCCGCACAGCAGGTACTCAAGACCCTCTCGTACTACATCCAGTACGGCGAGCTGATCTACCATTTTCTGGGACTGTCTACCGAGCAGGATTTTGCCTCCTATCGGGGTAGAATGCTGACCACAATGACCAGCTTCAATACCCTCAACGACCCTGATAAACTAAACCGTCAGGCTGAGCGGATCAAAATTGAAACCCTTCCCCGCGACATGACCTTGCGGGAGGCCTTCTCCAATTATCGCCAACCTAGCGACAGAATGGAGGAATTGGCCATCCTGAACGGCATGGAGCTGACCGTACGTCTCAAGAAAGGTACCCTCATCAAGACGGTTACTACGCCTAGTGGAGGTCAGTAAGGAGGGTGGTGCTGTTGCTTGCCGAATCAAAACAGCAGCACCATTCCCCAAAAACTACTATCTTCATCCCTTCAGACTTGTCTTTTAACCAAAGTAACCTATGGGGCTTTTTATTGGGATCATTGTAGCACTTGCTTTTTCGGCGCTTTTTTCAGGTTCAGAAATGGCTTTTGTATCTGCCAATAAGCTGAAGATTGAACTCAAGAAAAAGAAAGGCTCGTACCGGAGCCTGGTCTTGTCGGGTTGGTATGACGGTCCCAACAACTTCATCAGCACGATGTTGGTAGGCAACAACATTGCGCTGGTCGTCTTTACTTACTTGATGGGGCAGTTGCTTTCCCCTTTTCTTTCGCAATTACTGGGGATTTCCGAAGAAAGCATCTCGCAGGTGCTACTCCAAACAGTACTGATTACCATCGTCGTTCTCGTCTTTGGGGAGTTTCTACCCAAGACCCTGTTTCGCTTGTTTGCCGACGATTTTCTTTACCAATTGGCCATCCCTCTGCGATCGCTTCAGTTTTTGTTGTTTCCCTTTGCTTGGGGCATGACCAAGGCATCGGACCTGGTCTTGCGCGTACTTTTCAAAAAGAAAGTAGCTCCAACAGAGCAAATCCTCACGCGCCTGGATCTGGAAAACTTCGTACGTGAGTCGCGCTCCGATGCGCAGGAAGAAATTGACAAAGACCTTTTCGGTAAAGCATTAAACCTACGGGAAGTTCGTGTAAGGGAGAGTATGGTTCCGCGCACCGAGATCGAAAGTATTGATGTCAATGCCAGCCTTGAGGAGTTGGTAGATCTTTTTCAACAAACGCGTTTTTCCCGACTATTGGTCATCAATGAAGATGTGGACAATGTGCTTGGATATGTGCACCACCAACAATTGTTTGAGGAATCCAAAAGCATCAAAGAACTTACCCTTCCCATCCCTTTCGTACCCGAAACCATGTACGTAACGGAGTTGATGAACAAACTTATCAAAGAAAACATGAGCATCGCCTGTGTTTTTGACGAGTTTGGCGGAGTTTCCGGTATCATCACACTGGAAGATATTCTGGAAGAAATTTTTGGTGAAATTGAGGACGAACACGATCAGGGCGATCATATCGAAGAGGAATTGGGCAACGGCTCCTTTTTGTTTTCAGGACGTTTGGAAATTGATTTTCTCAACGAAAAATATGGCCTCTTTTTGCCGGAAGGAGAATACCATACGCTTTCGGGTTATCTCGTCACCACCACCGAAGATATCCCGGAGCAAGGCGTCGTTTTAGATCTCGGTGATTATCGTTTTACCATCGAACTGGTAAGCAATACCCGGATCGAGACGGTCAAAATTGAAACAATCAACAAAGAAGAATAAAAACACCCATGGAAGAACAGCCAATTATCGAGAACAAGGAATTGAATATTTGGGAAGCACTCATTCCCGTCATTGTCCTGGTCATTCTCCTAAGTTTCAACGTGAGTGTTTTTGGTGATGATGCCCTCAGTGGCTCCAACCAGTTTATCCTCCTCCTCGGAGGAGCCGTAGCGGCCATCGTTGGTTTTATGAATAAGGTCTCCTACGAAAGGATGATCGAAGAGGTCGCCAACAACATCAAATCTACCACCGAGGCCATCCTCATCTTACTGTTTGTGGGTGCATTGGCTGGCACCTGGCTCATCAGTGGCGTGATCCCGTCGATGATTTTTTACGGACTAAAAATTCTGAATCCTACCATCTTCCTTCCGGCTACGGTGGTGATCTGTTCGATCATTTCCATTGCCACCGGAAGTTCCTGGACTACCTCGGCTACAGTTGGTATCGCCCTCATTGGTATCGGGCAAGCTATTGGCATTCCCCTGGGCATGGTTGCAGGTGCGGTACTTTCCGGTGCGTATTTCGGCGATAAAATGTCGCCATTGTCTGATACCACTAACCTGGCACCTGCCATGGCTGGCGGCGAACTGTTTACGCACATTCGCTATATGGCTTACACTACCGTTCCCACCATCACGGTGACCCTTATCGCTTTCATCATCATTGGCCTCACCATTGAGCCCACTGGGGTAGCAGATACCAAAACCTTGCTGGGGGCTATGGAACAGCAGTTTTACATCAGCCCCATCTTGTTTTTAGTGCCGGCAGTGGTTATTTTTCTCATCGTTCGCAAAACCAAGCCCCTCATTGCATTGCTGGCCGGAACCCTTCTGGGAGGTGTTTTTGCCGTAGTGTTCCAACCCGATGTAGTAGCGGCTATTGCAGAAACGGAGACACTCAGCTTCACGAGTGCCTACCTTGGCGTAATGAAAGCCATGACGGTAGACGTTGCCGTTGAAACGGACAATGCGCTCCTTAACGATCTTTTCTCTTCCGGCGGTATGGCGGGCATGTTGGGTACGATCTGGTTGATCTTATGTGCCATGGTCTTTGGTGGCATCATGGATGCCATCGGCGCACTGGCACGCATCAGTCGCTCTTTGTTGGATATGGCCCAGAGTACCTTTAGCTTGTTTGCGAGCACTGTTGCCAGCTGTCTGGCCCTCAATGTTACTGCTTCCGATCAGTACCTGGCCATTGTGGTGCCTGGGAAAATGTTTGCCAAAGCTTACGAAGATCGCGGCCTCGCGCCGGAAAACCTCAGCCGTACCCTCGAAGATTCAGGGACGGTAACCTCGGTATTAGTACCCTGGAACACTTGTGGTGCCTACCAGTCGGGCGTGCTTGGGGTATCCGTAGCCGATTATTTTATCTATGCTATCTTCAACTACCTCAGCCCCTTTATGACCCTCATTTTTGCCGCTTTTCAGATCAAAATCCGTCAGATGAACGGAAAATACCTGGGCGAGGAATAAGTTTACGCCCCACCCTCCTGATCAAGGATTTCAGGAGGGTGGGGCGACCATTTCTAAACATCAAAGCTGATCTCCACATCCTTACCATCAGGATGTGCCTGGCAAGCGAGGACATAGCCATCAGCCACTTCGTCGTCGTCGAGCGCGTAGCAAACATCCATCTTCACGGAGCCGCTTTTTACCTTGGCCATGCAGGTGGAGCAAGCGCCGGCCATACAGGAGTAGGGCGCATCGTGCTTGGCATCCAGCAGTGCTTCCAGAATCGTCTTCTTCTCAGGTACGTTTATAGTGATGCTCTCGCCACGCAGCTGCACTTTCACGGTGCCTGCTCCTCCGGCAGTCATTACCTTTCCTGCGGCCACTTCGGCAGCGTTGACAAAGCGTTCAGAATGGATGTTTTTCTTGCTGATCCCTTGCTCTGTAAGGCTGGTTTCAACTACATCGATCATGGCTCCGGGGCCACAGATAAAGTATTCGGCAGCTTTACCTTGTACCGGACATTCTCTTAAGAAAGTATCAATAACCAAAGGACTGATACGCCCGGTAAGGCCATCCCAGTTCGTCGTCGATTTTTTAAACCAGCCCCCTTTTTCTTTCTTGGGTTGGCTGATAATGTACTCCACTTTCAGCTGTCCAGCGTAGCGTTTGCTCAGGGTTTGTAGCTCATCGTAAAAGATAATCTGGTCATCCTCCCGACTGCCATAAAGGAGGTAAACGCTACTTTGCGGTTCTTCCTCAAGGATCGTCTTAAGGATCGACATCAACGGCGTAATGCCGGAACCTGCACCAAAAAGGTAATAACTCTTCCGCTGATCGGGGTCTAATGCGGTATAAAAACGTCCTTGCGGAGGCATCACCTCAACCGTATCGCCTGCTTTTACAGCATCGTGAATGTGATTGGACACCTTGCCGCCACTTACTCGCTTTACAGATACGGCCAATTCAGGTTCCAGCGGAGAAGAGCTCATCGAGTAGGCCCGTCTTTCTTCCGTTCCATTGATCGAAAAGCGGAGGGTCAGGTACTGCCCTTGCTTGTAGGCAAATGTTTCCGCCAGTTCAGCAGGAACCTGAAAATAAAGACTCACGGTATCTTCGGTCTCTGTTTTTACCTTGCTTATCGTAAGCGGGTAAAACTTTGTATCACTCATGCGTAGGCATTAATTTTTCAATAAACTCTTAAACAGGGAACAAGCCCGAAGGTTGAGTCCCTCCTGTTGGGTACATTGCTTTTGTACCGTTGTTCGCCGTAGAATTGCGCACAAAGTTAAACCGCTTCGGGCAAGTGTACCAATTAAGGAAGATGAATTTGATCACCAGTTGTGTTCCATGATGCTCATCAGGGGCCATGCCATCTCCCGTCACGACTGCTCCGTAGGGGCGGGTTTAAAATCCGATCCTACGGAGCAGCACGGTTTTGCACGGACAGGGCGGGTTTAAAATCCGACCCTACTTTCCACAACAAGCGTCCCATCAGCAAAAAGCAGGTAGCGACGATCCAACTGTTCCCGGTAAAAAGTGGGTTGCTTAGTCGGCTCGGGCCATTCCAATATTTGAGTTACCTGTTGCTGAGGAAAATAGCGGTAGTAATCACCGTTCTGGCGAAAATAGAGCTGCTGCTGTTGAAAAAAGCAGTCTTCCACCTCCGTTATCTCCCACCAGGCTTCGAGCTGGCCAAGAATGGAAAACAAGGCAATTCCCCTTTGCGGGAAATTCAGTGCCAGCCGATCACCCCAGCGCAGGATTTGGGTAGGCCCATCGGTCAGGTCTTCACTCAGCCGAAAGTCATTGGAGGTGAAAAGGAGCTCACCCCGGGCACTCAGGCGGTAAAGTCGCCCGGCCCATTCATCGTAGACCCACAGGTTGTTGTCATGGCTGCGAGCGACGGCCGTGGCGTACTGAACGGGCGTATCGCGCAAGTCGAGGGTGGCGCGTTCACTCAGCGTGCGGTCGAGTAAAACAATGGTTTGCTGCTCCTGGTAGAAAAGCAAAATATTGAAAGGGTCGGTAGCGTCGATGGTGAAGTCTTCGCCCAGGGTTGTATTGTGAAACTGAAAAAGAGCTTTGCCTTGCGGCGAATACTGGGTCAACACCCCTTGGTGATCAACCGCCAGCAGCTGCTGCAGTGGATCAACGGCGAAGGTAACAATGCTGTCTTTTTGGAAGGTGATTTGCCAAAGGCTATCCGCTGGTTGGGCCTTGCCAACAAGCAGAAAGCTCAACCACAGCAGAGCAGTTATTGACCAAAGGCAGCGTAAGGATGGAGGAGACTTCGTATTCACATCAAAGAAACGTTTGAAAACAGGAAATGGTGTAAATGACCAGTATTTACCCCTCCACTGCCCGCCCCTCCGGATGTTCAAAAAATGCCAGCTTCAGTTCTTGGCCGTCAAATACCGCGTAAGAGTTGAAGTGTACCCATTCTCCAAGGTTGATGTAGCGCGTGTGGCCATTGGGAAGCAGGTAGTTGATCGGCAGATGGCGGTGCCCAAAAACGAAGTAATCGACATCGGGTAATTGCGCCGATTTGCGGGTGCTGTATTGAAGGAGCCACTCTTTGTCGGGCCCGAGAAAGACATCTTCACTGTGGTTGGCTTCGCGACTTTTGCCCGAAAAAAAATTGGCAAGCCCTATACCAAAGTTAGGGTGCAGGCGGGCAAACAACCACTGACAGAAGCGATTGGCGAAGACTTTTTTGAGCAATTTGTAGCCATGGTCTCCTGGCCCTAGCCCATCACCGTGGCCAATGAAAAAAGTTTTGCCGCCAATTTTGTGAATGACGGGTTCGCGATAGATGGGCGCATCGAGTTCTTTTTGCAAATAGTCAAACATCCACATGTCGTGGTTGCCGGTGAAGAGGTGGAGTACGATCCCGGCGTCGCGTAGTTCTGCCAACTTGCCCAACAAACGCACATAACCACGAGGGACAGCCGTTTTGTACTCAAACCAGAAATCGAAAATATCTCCTACCAGATAGATCGCATCGGCATCGTGGCGAATGGTATCCAACCAGCGAACCAGTTGTCGCTCACGTTCGGCACTGCTCAGCCGACCGTCGACCCCAAGGTGAAAATCCGACGCAAAATATGTTTTACCCAAAAGGAAGTAGTACTGTTTAGCCCGCGAAATTACGAAACAAGTACGATATTGGTGAAAATGGGCTAATCGTACCAGTGCGATCATACAAATCCAGTGACTGCAAGCTGATGAAACCGTGAAAACCCAGAGGAGCTTGCGACGATCACCGAAGGTAATCTGTTGAATCCTGTTAATTCCGTGTTCTATACGGTATCTTTGCACTGACCTAAGTAATAATAATGAACCTCGATTTACGAAATAAAAATGCCTTGGTTGGAGGCAGCAGCAAAGGTATTGGCAAGGCTGCGGCGCAGGAATTGGCAGAACTGGGTGCCAACGTCACCTTGATGGCGCGTTCGGCAACACTGTTGGAAGAAGTGCTGAAAGAGCTGGATACCTCGCAAGGGCAAAAGCACGATTTTATCACCGTTGATTTTTCCGATATCGCCGACTTACAGGCCAAGGCCAAGGCGCTGGTAGAACAAAAGACGGTTCATATTCTGGTGAACAACACTGGCGGCCCTCCGGGAGGCCCGATTTTAGCGGCCGATCTTGCCGCTTTTAGCCAGGCACTCAATAATCATTTGTTTTGCAACCAAGTGCTGGCGCAGGCGGTCGTGCCGGGGATGCGAGCAGCAGGCTACGGGCGCATTATCAACGTCATTTCTACGTCAGTAAAATCTCCGATCGACAACCTCGGGGTATCCAATACCACTAGAGCGGCAGTGGCCAATTGGGCCAAAACCCTGGCCAATGAGGTAGGCCCAGATGCCATTACCGTCAATAACCTCCTGCCTGGTGCTACCGAAACCGAACGCTTGCACGGCCTTTTAGATACCTGGTCGAGCCAGAAAAATATCACGAACGACGCCATGGCTAGTCAGATGAAGAAGAGTATTCCACTGGGGCGCTTTGGCCAGCCTAGGGAAATTGGCGGCGTCATTGCATTTCTGGCCAGCCCCGCTGCGGCTTACATTACGGGCACGAATATCACGGTAGATGGTGGGCGCACCAAAATGCTGTAGCCATTCAATGACGCAAAACGACTACTCAGATGGATGTTCAGGCCATCGGAAAGTAAATGGTAGCGAGACAAACGAAAAATGCCTAGTTTTGGAGGGATGATAAAGATAAAACAAAGACTGGCGCATAACCGGGCCCTATTAGGCTTCAACGACTTGCCCATCGCCTTGGTGGGCGTGCCATTGGTAGCTTTTGTGATGCCCCTTTTGTTTTTCAATGGAACCTTGGAAAACGGGATTTGGGCCTTTTGGCCCAAGTGGAAGGTGTCTCTTTTCTTTACGATCTTTTACTGGGTGGTCATGCGCCAGGCGGTGCTCTTCTTTCGGTCCCGTTGGCCGGAATACAAGGATACGCAGAAACGGATACTGTTCATGATGATCACCACTATCGTGATGGTCTTATTGCTGAATAATTTTTGCTACGATATCCATGATGTGCTTTTACCCGAAGGGTACCAGAAGGATATGAGTAAATTTGATTACGCCAAGAGCACCTTCATGGTCGTCTTTTTTATCCTTTCGATCTATGAGGGCATCTATTTCTACCATCGTTGGCGGCTGAGTCTGATCGAAACCGAGCGCTTGCGACAGGAGAATATCAGCTCCCAACTGGATGCGCTCAAGAGCCAGGTCAATCCGCATTTTTTATTCAATAGCTTGAATACCCTCACTTATCTGATCCCCGAAGACGAGAATAGGGCCGTGCGTTTTGTGCAGCAATTATCTAAAGTGTATCGCTATATTCTGGAAATTCGAGACCGATCACTGATTACCGTGGCCGAAGAGCTCGATTTCCTGGATGCCTACCAGTTTTTGCTCAAAGAGCGTTTCGGGGATAACCTGCAATTGCACTTACAAATAGATCCTGCCGTCAAGCAGCTGCACATGATTCCGCTCTCCATGCAGTTGCTGCTGGAGAATGCGATCAAGCATAATATCGTGAGTAGCCAGCACCCGCTTACGATTGAAGTCATCGTAGGTACCCCAAAGGAGACGCTCTTGATCCGCAACCAACTCCAACCCAAGCAACAGACCCAGGTTTCCACGAAAGTGGGCTTGGACAATATTCGTCGGCGCTACGCTTTTTACACCACCGCCCAGGTAGAAGTGAACACCGAAGATGGATGGTTCAGCGTAGAATTACCGCTGCTGCACACGCCGGAGCTGGTTGTGGAAGAAAAGGGGTGAGCACGCGCTATTGTACTAGAATTGCGTGTGCTCACCCATCTACAAATATCTCATAAAGAGACATGACTGTAGCGAAGGTCAGAGAAGCATTACGGCACTACACGTAAGGTGAAAGCCCCAATACTCGCATACCGCTCATAATCCATTAGTTCAAGCAAATAATCAACATTGGTTTGTAGAAAGACATTTTCATAGTTCTCTACACTGGTACTGGCATTAGCGTAACAGACCCTTACTGACCTTCTCCGTTTATCCTCGCACTGATACATAGCGGGATGTTCGTAGCTTTCGTACAGGAGCGGCTGGGTATTTAGATTTACAAAGAAAAGCCCTTCTTGATTAAACACGATACCGCCTCTAAAATGGTAAGCATCTTCGCGTTCCTCATAGAATACGGGGTAGGTCAAAGCAGTTTGTAAGGGCAAAAAACTTATTTGGCCTACGTCCTCAATGGTCTCAATTTCAACTGAAAAATGCTCGCTTGTATCCGTAATTTCAGAAACTACTATTTCTGTAAAGAAGTTAAAATCATCTAACCGAATGGATAAAGGCCGGTCCTTGAGCATCACCTCTTTATCAAAATTTGCAGTGATCCACAAGGTGTCCCCTACGCGTATTGTTTCCGAAGAGGGAGCCGTTTCAATGGGGACAATAAGCTCAAGCTCATCGCCGTATTCATCGCTCTCGCAGTTTTTACAGCCATTAAGGGTTAATGCCCCAATGAGGAATAAGCTAACAAGGAAAAACTTAGTGTTCATTACGATTCGTGTGTATGACAAGCAGTCCCTATTGAACTAGAATTGCGTGTGCGCCTCCTTGTGCAAAGCGCTCATAGTCAATTTGTTCAAGATGGTAGCTCACTTGCGTTTGTCCAAAAATATTATCGAAATTATTTAACGACGTGCTGGTATTTTGATAGGTAACCGTAGTCTTAGTTCTTCTTTGATCTTCGCAATAGTACATAGCAGGATGCTCGTATTCTTCAAAAAGTCCAAAAAAAGTCTGAAAACCTATGAGATAAAGACCCGGCTCATTGAAAATGATCCCTGCTCTAAGTCTATAAGCATTTGCTTCTTCTTCATACTGCAAAGGATAACTAATTGCTGTTGTCAATGGAAGTACACTAACTTCTCCGATTGTTTCAATGATTTCAATATCTATATCAAAGTACTCTACAGTATCTGATATTTCCGAAATCACCATTTCAGTAAAGAAATTGAAGTTATCCAATCGGATAAGATGTTCACTGTCTTTAACCATCACCTCCTTATCTATATTGGCAACAACCCATAAGGTATCTCCAATAGAAAAAACATCTTCCGAAGGGGTGGTATTGATTGGTACCATCAAATCCAGTTGTTCGCCGAAAGTATCTCCTTCGCATTCTTTACAACCTGTAAAGATGAATGTCCCAATAAAGAAGAGGCTCAAATGAAAAAATTTAGTGTCCATAAGAATTAAATAAATTGAGATAATCTTGTTCCGTAGTTAGGGGGTTGTTTATTCCGTGTAATCCCCATAAAACATCACGGTATTGATCAACATCAAAGACAAATGGGTTAAAAGCCTCGTATAACTGTTCGTAGCTAAAGCCAGTCACATTGTCTGTAATGTTATTCTGTTCAGGTCTTGTGATAGGAAATTGCTGGTTGATATCCCAAAGATCAAAATACAGTCCTTCGGGGATAAAATCAGCATTTGGGGGTAAATCTTCATTCCTCCAGAAGAGCAGGCTTTCTCCACGGTTGATATATCGAAAAGTTTGTGAATTTAGCCCGCCATTAGAATGATTTGTTCCATATTGCAAATCAGCCATATAATGCTCTATCGACTCAGCCATACCTTCCGTCAATTCCGCTCTGCCAGCATTGGGAGAGGAACCATCACCATAAGGTTTTGCTTGCCCGGTAAAGGAAGTAGTTACCAGATAATCTACATACCCATCCCACCATTGTGGTCCAAATCGGACGTATTGGGCAACATGAGCGGTCTCGTGGTAGATCAATCGCTTGATGGCATCTGAAAGATCATCTTCCCCAAAGGGAATAAACATATCTGGCTTGGTCAAATCAAGATAGGTTAAGACGGCGGCTGTTACCGGATTTGCGTAAGCAATCGCCCATTGTCCAAGATCAGCAATATTTATCTGATCGGCATCCATCCGGTGGAACATTGGCGCTGCTGCCAGACGTTCTCCAAGCGTATGAATAAGGATGCGAACTCTGCCAGACGGCGCTGCCAGGGAAGAGTGGTCGTCAAAGAACTCGTGGTAGGCATTGTTGGTGGTCGCTGCGATAAAGGTCTGTTCTTTCCTGCTGGTATTGTCCGAGTCATTGTCAATAACCAGACACTGCTCATTCCAAACGCGATTATTTCGTCGTAGGCGCCAATTATACTTTGCAGGCTTTATCGTAGCATTCCAGAAACGTATCCCTCTGAAAGAACGAATGGTAATACGATCACTTACGCGATCTTTAAAAACTACTTTGGTTTTAGCCCTTTTTACATTGTAGCGGTGATCAATTTTCCAACAACCGTTATCATCTGTGTCGGTATTTTTCCAGATAAAGCCCCAGTGGTGCTTGGTGGTTTTTACTTTTACGCGCCTTACACCTTCTTCTCCCAATTGTGTATCATTTAATATAATACGGCCTCCTGGCTTGCGCGAATCCGCATAAACAAAACAATCACAACGTTCCACCTGTCCCGCAGGAGGATCATTGGTAGGGGTGCCACCATCACCCTCTCCCGGTGGAGGGCCGCAGTCGCAGATCCACTCAAAATCGGGGAAGGGGTTGTTAACAGCAACCAGGATCGGGATACATCCAGTACCACAGTCTGGCACTTCGTCAAAACTTGATGTATCACCAGGTCCACTACCTGGAAAAGTTCCGGAGGTAGTATTATGTAAGCGATTGGGTACGAAATCTACTTCTCCCAGGTAGCCCAATTTGGTGTCCTTGATGTAGTCCGGGAAGTTGATCCGATCATCATCGCTATAGGGATTAATTGTTCTTAACGTTACTGCCTGCCCATTCGGAGAAGGTAAGCTTACACAAGTCAAATCAGCATCATCCAGGCAAGCAGGCCAGGTCGGGCAATCGGGATGACACAAACCATCTACGGCCTCATAATACCTTTCGTTTCCAGAAATGACAAAGGCCGTAAATGTTAATCGAGATTCATAGATAGGTATATGCATAGGTTGGATAACTTCATAAGGGACACCCTCTGGAAGTTTTCCTCCGGTGAAATGGTCGGCGGTGATGGCACCGTATTCCGGCGACCATACACCCTCGGCAAGGGTAGGATCACGATAATCTTCCTCCCCCTGATAGGCTACGGCAAAGTGAATGGGTTGGGTCTCAAATTCATAGCCATATTCGTCTTCATAGTCAGCTATCGCCATGACCTGCTCGCCTGTCTGGGGTAGCAACCTCAAGTAGTAATGGGTAGCTTGCAGATTCCCCGGCTCACCCATCAATAAATCGTAGGCATCATTCATCATGGTTAAATCATAAGGATTCAATAATTCTCCCCCTAAAATCGTCGCATCTGCCCCCGATGGTGGGTCAATATCAATACCAGTGTCAGCAGAAAAGGCTAAGATGGAGTCATCCCCTTCGGGTAAGGGAATAACATCTTTCTCACAAGAAAAAAGAGCCATCATCAAGCCTACTAAAAAGAGCGCACTGGCTAAGTGAATTTTGAGCGTTCGCATGATCTAATAAATTTTCTAATTATCAATTCTTATATACTTTACTATCTGTATAAGATTGAAAAAGGCGTTTCGTGACATTTTCAGGAGGTGTTTTTTCACTTAGCCAATATCGTTTAGGGTGTTTTGGAATGTATCCTGTGTTAAGTTGGCGGCTATGGGGCTTTTACAACAAAAGGGCTTGGTTGGACGTTTTTTGGGAAAATAACGATTCATGGTTTCACTATTACAGGGCTGCTTTCTCTTGGCCAGCCTCTTGTTTGCTACGGATACGGTAGAGGTAAATATTACCAATATCAAAGAAGCCAAAGGAACGATCCGGGCGGCAGTTTTTACCAATGCCGAAGATTTCGACCAGGAAAAAAATGCGGTTTATGATGAAGTGATTCCACTGTCCTCTACGGCTACGATTCGTCGTCGGCTCCCGCTCAATGGGCGCTCAACTTATGGGCTTGCTGTATATCACGATATCAACAACAATGGAAAGCTCGACCGCAATGGCTTGGGGATACCCAAAGAACCTTACGCTTTTTCCAACAACCCCTCTGCGAAGTGGCAAGCGCCTACCTTTAGCGAAATTGCTTTTGTACCTAATGAAGTGAATGGCTCCCTCTCGTTGAAACTACTGGCCTGGGGCGAGCGGTAATTGGATTTAAGGAGATCTTTGCAAACGTCTGAAGCGTTGCCTGAAAATCTCGTCGTTAAATACCCCCTGGTCGAAAGCAAAAGACGTATTTTGTGGGTCTATCTTTCACCAATCCTACTGGTATGAAAATTATGCTAAAATTTCCCCTGCTCTTATTGCTGGCCTCCTTGTGTTGGCAGTGCAATCGTATCACCTACACGGCCGAGACGTTCCCGGAGGAAGATTATCTGGCTTTTGGCCAAGGTGGTGGATATGCCGGTAGCCTGACTACCCATTACCTCTTACCCAATGGGCAGCTGTTTGTTAGCGAGGGAATTGAAGGGGCCAAGCTTTCCGGGGGAGAGATCGCTAGAGGAAAAGCAAAAAAGATGCTCAAACGCTACCAAGAAGAAATCAAACCAGTAGACTTTCAGGAACCGGGCAACCTGTACACTTTTCTAGAATATGTTGCGGCAGATACAACTTACGAGCAACAATGGGGACGTGCCGGTAAGGATGTTCCTGAATCATTGTTACTGTTTTTCCAGGATTTACAGTTACTCTTACCGCAAGAATAAGTCACAACAAGACCAAGTAGGAGACGGAGAAAAAATAAATGAAAGTTGTTTCATTTATTTCCGTCAAATTACTAAGTGGAAGTCTACTCCCAATAACGATAAAAATTAGTTAGCTATGCTTAATAAGCTATATACCCCTGCAATTACTATTTTTCTGCTCCTGTCAGCTACCGTTTTACTGGCCCAAAAGCCGGTGCTGAGCCCGCGTCCGGCGAGCGAGCGGCACAGCATGGAAAGCATCCGTAATGGGTTTAATTTTGAAGCGATCCCTAGTGGTGATCGTTCCCAAAGGGAAAGCGAGGCCTTTTCCTTACCGCTTGCAGGAATCAGTCTACTTGCACCCAGCCCACTGATTGAACGCTGGCGGGCACAGCCCAACGCTCAAACGGGCCTGCCCGACTGGATTCAACTCTGGGGCCCTCAATTGAATACTGGTACCCCGGAAGAACAGCTCCTTACCTGGTTGACCGCTCTGGCCCCTAGCTGGAAGCTGGATAAGCCCGAAGAAGCTTTTGTTTTGCAAAATACATTCACAGAGGAAGACGGGAAACGCCACTTGGTCTACCAGCAAGAACAGGGTGGAGTGCCGATTTACGGCAACGAACTGAGAGCGCATTTTACGGATGGTCGATTGGTCTTGCTCCATGGTCGGGTATTGCCTGCGCCTCAGATCAGTACGGTGCCTACGCTGGACGCTGCTGCTGCGCTGGAACAAGCGCGCACTGCGGTGAAACGTCACACCCGTATCAAGGAATTAAGTGCAGAGGAACAGGCCTTGTTGGGCGGAGAAGCAGTGACCCAGGAATTGGTGATTTACTACCCCAATCAGCAATGGCAAGACCCTCATCTGGTATGGTCGGTCATTATTGTTCCCCACCTGGCAGATCGTTGGCAATTGATGATCGACGCGCATACGGGGGAATTACTCAATGAGCACAACCATGTATGCCACTTTTTGCCACCTAATGGCCCCGAAGTGACCACTGCTACTGATTTGCAGGGCGTCAGTAGAACCATACATTCCTACGAGTTTAATAACAACAACTACCTGATTGATGCTTCGCGGGCAATGTTTAACGCTGCCGGATCGAGTATGCCTAATGAACCCGATGGCGCGATTTGGACCATCAACGGCAACAATACTTCTCCGGCAAATGATAATTTTACCACTACCCACAATGTCTCTGCGGGAAACTTTTGGAACGATCCATTAGCGGTATCCGCACACTACAATGCCGGGGAAGCTTACCGTTATTTTCAGGAAACCTTTAACCGTAACTCTATCAATGGACAGGGCGGCAACATCGTTTCGCTGATTAATATTTCCGAAGATGATGGTTCGGATATGGACAACGCTTTCTGGAATGGGCAGGCCATGTTTTACGGTAACGGAAACACCGCCTTTACCTCTCCATTGGCCAAAGCACTGGACGTAGCTGGGCACGAAATTTCACACGGCGTTGTACAAAATACGGCCAACCTTGAATACGAAGGAGAGTCGGGCGCCCTCAATGAATCTTTTGCTGACATCTTCGGTGCTATGATCGATCGCGACGATTGGCAAATGGGGGAAGAAGTTGTCAATCCTAGTGTTTTTCCCACCGGAGCGCTTCGCGATTTATCGAACCCCAACAATGGTGGAAATAGCCTAGGTGATCCAGGTTGGCAGCCAGCTCATACCAACCAGCAATATACTGGTAGCCAGGACAATGGCGGCGTACACATCAATAGCGGTATCCCTAATCGGGCGTTTTTCCTACTTGCCAGTAATGTTGGCAAGAGCAAGGCCGAACAAATTTATTACCGTGCCCTCACTACCTACCTTACCCGCTCCTCCCAGTTTCTCGACTTGCGGGCATCCGTGGTGCAGGCGGCGAATGATCTTTACGGTAGCACCGAAGCCAACGCCGCCATCAGTGCTTTCAATACCGTAGGTATCGGCAGTGGTAGCAGTGGTGGTACCCCTACCAACACCCAGTCGGATTTGGCCGTTAATCCCGGCAATGAATATATTCTTTATACCGAAGGGAATAACAACAACCTCTACATCGAGACACCGGAGGGCAATTCCATTGCTGATCCATTGTCGAACCTGGATCCTTTTAGTAAACCAACGATCACCGACGATGGTAGTGTGATCGTTTTTGTCGCGCAAAACAAGACGATTCAGGCTATAACAATTAACTGGGGGACGAGCATGGTGGAGACTTTCGTGTTAAGTAACAACCCCATCTGGCGCAACGTCGCCATCTCTCGCGATGGAAATCGCCTGGCGGCAATAACCGACGACAATGATAATCGGGTACTCGTTTTTGATCTGGCAACGACTGGTGCTCCTTCTCAAGAATTCTTCCTTAATAACCCTACCACGGCGGAAGGTGTCGCGACCGGAGATGTACAATACGCCGATGTACTCGAGTGGGACCACTCCGGAGAGTACGTGATGTACGATGCCTACAATATCATTCCCAACCAAAACGGTACGTCGATCGACTACTGGGACATTGGCTTTCTGCGTGCCTGGAACCGGAATACCAACAACTTTGGCGATGGTTTTATCAGTAAATTGTTTAGCTCTTTACCGGAAAACACCAGCGTAGGGAATCCGACCTTCGCTAAAAATTCACCGTACATCATTGCCTTAGACTTTATTGATTACGATGCGAACAGCTATTTCCTCGCGGCCGCCAATATTGAAACGGGTGATGTGGGGACCATTTTCGAGAATGGTCGTCTGAATTACCCCAACTACAGCAATCAGGATGATCAGATCATCTTTGATGCGGAAGAAGATACTTTTGGTGATGCCATCATTGGTATTGCTGACCTTAACAGCGACAAAATAACGCCCGCTGGCGGAGCCTTTATTTTTATTGAAAATGGTTTCGCTGGTGCACGTTGGGGCACCTGGTTTGCCAATGGCCAAAGACAGTTGGTACAAACCCTCGATCCTGTTTCGCAGGACGCATGGGCGCAAGCATTTCCTACGGTAAGCAAAGGCCAGATCACCCTCGCCTGGGAGCTGACGGCAGCGGCCAATTTGCAACTTCAAATCAGTGACTTAGCGGGCCGTATTGTTCAGCAAAACCAGTGGTCTGCGGTCACCGGGCCTGGGCAGCGCCAGTTAGATTTGGCTGGTTTGGCCTCGGGGAGTTACTTGGTGCAATTGCGTGCTGGAGAGCGGGTGTTTAGTCAGTTGGTGGTGGTGGTGGAATAGCACGCCTGGAAAAGAGCTTGCTGCATTGGAGTAGTTTAAGCAATTGTTGCAAAAGCAATTAATTGAGCTTATCTTTATTAAGATTCGCTCATAGACTTTAGTAATTGATTTAAATACCATGACAATAGATATCAGAGATAAAAAATTTAGTTTAATCGAACTTATCATGAGCGTCGAAGACAGTAGTGTATTGGACGCTATAGAAAGAGAGATTAATCGAATTAATGAGAAGAACCTGGATCAGCGTTCTGTCTTTCCTGATTTAGAAGAGGCTGTTCAGCCAATCCGTAGTAATGTTACGCTAGAAGATATTGACCAGGAACAAGATTATATTCCTTTTGATTATCAAGAATTTAGAACATTAGCTGATGAAGTGGGCTTGGAAGAACCTATTGAGGAGCTATTAGAGGCATTGGGAGATTAATAGCTGATGAAGTATTTACTTGATACCAATATTGTCTTGATTTATACAAGGGGAGGAGCTCTTGCAAAGCTGATTGACGAAGATTACGAGCTATTCAGTAAGGAAAACGACCTGTATATCTCCGTAGTGACCATCGCTGAACTTCGATCATTTGTATTACAGCGAGATTACGGAGAAAAAAAAGTAGAGGCATTAGAAAAATTGCTCAAAAAGTTTCGGGTAATCGATATCAACATCGATGAAGTTCTAAGTAGATATGCGGAAATAGATAGCTACAGCCAAGGTAAATTAAAATATAAGAAAGGAAATTTCACAGCTCGGAACATGGGTAAAAATGATCTATTTATCGCAGCTACAAGTAGTGTTTACGGCCTAGTATTAGTTACAACGGATAAGGATTTTAACCATCTGAGTCCAGATTATATTGCCTTGAAATATATAGATCAGCGTAAGTATAATAAATAAGCGTTGGGGGAAAATAACAGAAATCATAAATGAGAAAAATTAGCACACTAGCTCTTCTGTTACTGCTATCCATTTTATCAGGTTGTTTCCAAGAGCCAGCAAAAGATATCCAACTGGAGAGCACCGCCGAAAAGCAGCTGTTTTTAGAAACGATCTTTGAAAAGGATCAAGGTGTGAGAGATGGTAAGCGAGACGCTGAATTAGTATTGAGATACGGTAAGGATTCCAAAGAGGCAATGGCGCATGTTGAGGCACAGTGGGAGCAAGATGCTAAAAACCTGAGCAATATACAGTGGTACTTGAAAACCTATGGATATCCAGATAAAAATGAATTGGGCGAGATTGCAGCAATGACCCCTTGGGTGGTCGTACACCACTCAACTGACATAGGTGTAAGGAATGAATATTTCGAGGATTTGTACCGAGCCTACCTGAGGGAGGACATTGATGAAACTGCGTTTGCAATGTACCTTGGTAGAACTTACGAGTTCATTCATAAAGAAAGACTGCAAATGAGTAGCCCATATACCAGGGTAGACGAAATAAACACACTTATAGAAAAATTGGACTTAAAATATAAGAAGCAGAAAATCGACAAGTTGATTAGAAAAGAGCAAAAATAAAGCTGTACGCTTCCCCCCTTCTTAAAAAACGCCCCAGCACACTCAATGCGCTGGGGCGTTTTTTTTAGCTCAAATAAGCGTGGTCTTACTCCACCACATCCACCTGATGCGCCTGGATCACATCCAGAGTACTACCTCCTTGATGGACAAAGGCTACAATGTGACACTCGTTGGCGTTCCACAACGTTGGCAGGGTCGTCGTATAGCTGCGACTGACGACAGCACCAGCAGTGAAGGCTTCGCTGAGTATATTGCCGTCGAAAGCTGTGATAGCACCCCGGAGGGCATGCTTGTGGGTGTATTCATAGTCGGTACCTGCGGGTGTTAGCTGAGGGTCTTTAATATTACTTTCGGTAATGAAAATAGTGAGGCGGATGTCATCGGCTACTACATCTTCCTCTACGTACAAATCCACATCAACGGCCAATTCCCGGGTAGCCTCATTGTAAGTAGGAATGATGTCGATTTTTACTTCGGGGTCTCCAGCCAGTTCTTGTGCGATGTATCCTGGCCAGGAGGACTGCCCAATCTGGCGATTTTCTTCGCCGTCGAAGCGTTTGCGATTAACCACTGCGGTTGGATAACCGAGAGGCTCTCCAAGCAACGAAAGCAGCGAGCTTCCAACAGCGTTTTCCAACTCGGCATCACTTTCAGGATAGGGTTGTGCGAAAAATCCGGCATGGATAGAAACCGCTACCAATTGCTGGCCATAAGTGTTGAGTAAAACCTCAATGGCTTCACTACCCGCAGGGCAGTTGACACAGCGTACGCCAGTAAACTCTTCGATCAATACCTGCCGCATTTGGTTTTCTACCGGTACGTCTACCCCAGGGCCATTACCACCAGGGTTCAGGACTGGGGGCACTTCTTCACAGGAGAAGCTAAGTAAGATAAATAGCGCTAGAACCGTAAGAGAAAAATATTTTTTAAGCATGATGGCTGGGTTTATTTTTTAAAAACTGGTATTAGCAGAAAATTTAACCCCACTGAACGCGGGCTCCAGTCGGCAAATGCCTCCTGTACAAACGACACCTTCTACTTGTTTGACGTAACTGAGCGCCAAGCGGGTTGGGCCAGTAGTATAGTAAACATCAAAACGAGGATAATGCAAAGACTGCTTTTCCCCACTATCATCTACCGGGGAGTTCTTGCCGGGATCAACGTTGAACATGTCTGACGCCACCAGGGTCCAGCTACGTCCCAGGGAGACCTCCAGGAGGCCAAATACCCAGTCGCCGTAATCTTGCTTGGCACCTGCTTTTTCATCGTCACCCGTAAACATATACTGTGCCTCGATGCGGAAATTGTGGTTGCGATCCAACTTGTAGAGGAAGTCAAAATAAGGAATGAGCGTTTCTACAATCGGTGCCTGTGGTTTAAACTCGTAGCGCTCCTGGTTGTAGTTTTGAACTTGTACCCCACTGGTGAGTTTCCACAATTTTTTGTGTTTGTATTGTACTTCTGTAAATACTTCGCGGTAAAGCTTAACGCCGTCCAGATCGTCAATATGAGAGTAGTTGGCGTTGAAGCTCACCTTGCGGTTGGGGGCGTAGCTGACATCTACCTGGTACGCCAATTCGGCCAAGTCTTGCGTAGCAGCATTGTAGCGTGCCGTCAGGCGGTAGGTGTTGATGCGTGCCATTGGTGGCAAAAAGTTGACGAGGCCCCGGTTGAGTTGAGACTGCGGGCGTGTGCGGAAGCTGAAGTTTTCAGTGCGCTTGGCCTCCAGGGTGATGCCCCATTTCGGAGGAGCAATACTCAGGCTGCTGTAAAGTACAGTACCGGCTTCGTTGATGAATTTATCACCAATGGTGATATTGTCGCCACGCTGAATTTCTCCGAAAGGATCATTCATCGCATCCTCGGTCTTGTAAGCACCTTCTACGTACCAGGAAAAGATGCCCGTGGAAAGGGTATTGTAAAGCGTAAAAGCGTAGGAGTTGTAGTTGGGGATAAACAAATCCTCGGTAGGATAAGTATTGAGGGTAGCTACCAGGTTATTCATGCTGGCATCATCCAGTGTACGGGCCACTACGCCAAAACCGGGAGCAATAGACCAGTTGCTCAGGGAGTCGCCCTGAACGTAGCCCTCAATATTGAGGCCTCGAATCACAGAGGCATAAGTATCGAACTGCTGCTTTTGCCGTCCGGTAAAACCTTTGATGTTCCAGTTGTCAGTGAGTTGGTAATCTAGCTTTAAGCCATAAAGCGCATTGTCAATAAGCAGTGGGCGCTGCTCAAAAGAGCGGAAAATAATTCCACTACCTACCTGATCGTAGATGTAACCAGCTTCAAAGCCAAGTTTTTTAATGCTCTTACGGACGTACCACATCCCGATACCTTGATCGGTATAAGAACCCGTAGGATTGAGCAAGTTGGAGTTGTTGAAATAATCATAACGCAAGCCGATATCAAAACCCCAGTTGCTGTAATTGAGGTTCAACCAACCTTCGCTGCCAAACAATTGACGATCATATTGTGGCGTATTTGCCGCTCCGATCAGGGAGTCGCGCATGAAAAAGTTAGCATTGGTTTCCAAACTACCCGATAATCGACCACCCTGATCCTGCGCGGATAGGGAGCAGGACGCCCAGAGACTTCCTAGAATAATGATAATGTAGGCGTAGCATTTCATGTTTAGCAGTGGTTTCGTTTTGTTGCTTTCTGTTAAAGTAGCTTTAAAGTCAGCCAAAATACGGTTTAATAGCACCTCAGGATAGAACTTTGGCGTTACAAATCGGCTATATTTGCGTCGAAATCGTAAATTTCAGGCAATAATCCGGACTAGAATCCGTCTGGCCAAAATTTTCTTCAAGTTAGTCTTTCATCCAACAACAAAAAAATACCACCGATGCGTTTATTGACCTTCCTTACGTTGGTTTTAGCTTTTGGTTGCACCAACCTGCTTTTCGGACAGCAAAAGATTGCTTCTGCCGATATTAAAACCCTTCAGGGGGAAACCGTTGATCTGGCGGACATTATCAAAGAAAAAGACCTCACGGTGATCAGCTTCTGGGCTACCTGGTGCAAACCTTGTCAGGCCGAGCTGGATGCTATCGCCGACTTGTACCCTGAATGGCAGGAAGACCTGGATGTTCAATTGGTAGCTATTACCATCGATACCCAGCGTCAGTTGAGCAAGGTGCCGGGCATTCTGAGCACCAAGGGGTGGGAATACAATGTCTACTCTGATGCCAATAATGTGTTGAAAAACCAGTTGGGTTTCCAGGCTATTCCTCAGACCTATGTTGTTGATAGCGAAGGAAACATTCTCTACAACCACTCTGGCTATTCTGCCGGTGATGAGTATGATCTGGGCGATAAACTAAAAGAGTTGGCGGGCAAGTAATTTGTTTTAGAGCACGTATCTTTGCGGCCGCAAACAATTACTATAGATAAACAATTGTCGAATATGACTGCTGAAATTCATACGGAAAAAGGCCTGATGAAAGTAGAGTTTTACGAAAATGATGCTCCCAATACGGTAGCAAACTTCGTAAAATTGGCCAAAGATGGCTTTTACGATGGCCTGACGTTCCACCGCGTTATTCCTGATTTTGTGATCCAGGGAGGTTGCCCCAATGGGCGTGGCTCTGGCGGACCAGGATACCAAATCGATTGTGAGCTAGATGGTGACAATCAGTTCCACGACCGTGGTGTTCTTTCTATGGCGCACGCTGGTCGCAACACCGGAGGCTCGCAGTTCTTTATCTGCCACAGCCGCAGAAATACAGCGCATCTTGATCGCAATCATACTTGTTTTGGCCGCGTTTTCGAAGGCCTGGAGGTTATCGATGCTATCCGCGCTGGCGACAAAATGCTAGAGGTGAAGATCGTGGATTAATCCCGCTTGCTTCACTTGAACAAAATATCCCGGATGCTACAGAAGTGGTGTTCGGGATTTTTTTGTCTACTGGTTGTTTTGGGGCCGGGCTGTCTACCGCTCTGCTCCGTAGCAGATTCACGATAGCATGGCCCCTAATAAACACAAAAGACGCCCGAGATAAAACCAATCTCAAAAATGATCAATAATATCCTGGTGAATTTCCTCTTCCTCTTTGGCGGTCCAGGGAAAAATAGCGGCACTGCTGAAAAACAATAAAGCAACCAGTGGTAAACCAATGGCTGCAAATGAATAGATCAGCCCATCTGCCGGGTCACTCATGAAGTTGCTAATCATGCCCAACCCACTAATAATAGTGAATGCTAAACCGAGGATAAATAGAATAGTCATTAAAATAGCTGCCCAGCGCCTTTTATTTAGAAACCCTATTCCTCCGCAAATAGAAGCAAGCGCAATCACACTAAAAGCAGCCATCATCAGAAGGTCTTCGGTACTGTGATCGACGGTTCCGAAGTAAGTAGCTTGCTTAAATATTTGGAGATTGATTCCAAGAAAAATCCCCGCAATACAGAAGCAAAAAATAGCCGCAATGACTTGGGAAGGGATATGATGTTTAAGCATTGTACTGATCTTTTGGGGTCGTGAACTCTTGGTCTAAAATAGTCTGCCCTGCTTCTTCTTGCGCATAGCTGCGAAAATAGGGCAGTACCCACTGTGTATTATTGAGAAAAAGCAATGACCCTACCACAAAGCCTAATACCGTGGCCGTAATCCCCGAGAATATGATGGGGGCACTTTTAATTTGGGAAGTATTGAAGGAAAGAAAAAACAACCAAGACATTCCGGCTATGATGAAGCCAAACTGTAAAAGATAGCGCGCCCAGCTTTTGTGAAATATGAGGCCCAGTGCGCCGGTCAGTAAAAATGCACCAATGCCAAGAAAAATACAGAATACCACAAAATCTTCCCGAGACCAGTCCTGAAAGGAGAAAATAGCTTCTTCTAAAAGGTAATCGTAACTGTTGGCTCGGTCAGCAAAAAGTTGTCCGGCGATTCCTAAACTGAAAATACCGAGTGTCAAAACAAAACAACTGAAAATAACAATGGGGTGAAGTTGGTTCTTGAACAAGAGCGTAGTATTTTAAGTGAAAACAAAGAAAGGCTGGCAGTACTTGGTGTTCAATGACGGGTTTGCCTAAAACCTGAGAATAAGTTGTTTACCTTCCTCTAAATTGATAAAATTTCTTCATTCTTACACAATTCTGTTAAAATGTTAACGTTTTGGGTGCGAGAACATCATCAACTTTTTCAAACTGCTTAACACTATTATGGATTCAAAGAAAATTTTAACCGCGGTAGTCGTGATTCTGGCGCTTGCCCTAATCGGCTCCTTGATCTGGGGCTTTGGCAAAAATTCTGATGCCAAAGAACTTCAGGCTGACAATACAGAAGTAAACGAAGCGCTGGATGCCATGACAGCCTTGCGCGATAACCTTGCCCGTGAGGTAGATAGCCTGGCTGGGGAGTATGATCTCCTGGCTTCTGAAAACGTAGAGTTGAACGGTCAATTGGCTGGAGTACGCGACGAATTGTCTGGCGCTCAGTCTGCCCTAAGCCGTGCGAAGCGTAACTCTGCTGCCGAAATTAACGAACTACGTGCTCAGATTGAGCAATTGACGGCCGCTCGTGGCGAGTTGCAAGGCTCTATCACGGCCTTGGAAAACGAAAATGCCAACTTGCGTCAGCAGATGGGTATCCTGGAAACAGACTTAGCCACTTCTCGTCAGCAAAATGATGAACTGACCAATATGGCTACCTCCATGGAAGGAGAGATCAAAAAGTTGACTTACGAAAACTTTAAGGCGACCGCTTTCCAGATCACGCCACAGATCAAAAACGGTAACCCTACTTCAAAGTCTGGTCGTGCACGTCAGATCGCAGTAAGCTTTGATGTGGCCAACGTGCCTGCGCAGTACCAGGGCGTTCGTCCGATTTACCTGGTGATTACGGATGAAAAAGGAACACCAATTCCTCGTACAGATTATATCTCCACAACGGTTAGCTTAAACAACAAGCCACAATCTATTCAGGCTGTAGAAACGCGTGAGGAAAACATCGGTGCCAGCCAACGCATAGAGTTTACCCACAACCTGGAAAACAAGCTGGATGAGGGCTACTACCGTGTCAGCGTTTATACGGACATTGGTTTGTTGGGGTCTGCAAACTTCCGCATCCGATAGGTCGCGTTTTCCCCCTTAAAAATAAAAGTAGTTATTACCTGCTTTGGGTACGGAATTTGACTTCCGTACCCATTTTTTTGTTTTAGGCCACCTCTTCCACTACTTCCGCAGCAGCAGCAGCTACTTCATCTCCTTCCGTTACGTCATCTTTTTCTACCCGCAGGTTGTCGATGATAAACTCTTGGCGCTGGGGGGTATTCTTGCCCATGTAGTAGGAAAGGACCTGTTCTAAATCGGTATTTTGATCAATGACCACGGGGTCCAGACGGATATTTTCGTTGATAAAGTCTTTAAATTCTCCTGGGGAGATCTCTCCTAGTCCCTTAAAGCGGGTGACTTCGGCTTTACCGCGTAGTTGCTCAATGGCATCTTGCTTTTCCTTTTCGCTGTAGCAGTAGAAGGTCTTTTGCTTATCACGTACGCGGAACAGAGGCGTATCCAGAATGTACAAGTGGCCCTGGTAGACCAGGTCGGGAAAAAACTGAAGGAAAAAGGTCAGTAACAACAGACGAATGTGCATGCCATCCACATCGGCATCAGTAGCGATCACTACGCGGTTGTAGCGCAGGTCATCCAGTCCGTCCTCAATGTTGAGCGCGTGTTGGAGGAGGTTGAATTCTTCGTTTTCGTAAACGACTTTTTTGGTGAGGTTGAAAGTATTCAATGGCTTACCACGCAAGCTGAAGACGGCTTGAGACTGTACATCCCTGGCCTTGGTGATGGAGCCACTGGCCGAGTCTCCCTCGGTAAGAAAGATCGTACTGGCTAAACGGAGCTCCTCAGGCGTTTTGCGGGTACCATCATTAAAGTGGATACGGCAATCCCGTAATTTTTTATTGTGCAGGTTGGCTTTTTTGGCGCGCGAGTTGGCCAGTTTTTTGATGCCCGCAATTTCTTCCCGCTCCCGCTTGGATTGAAGGATACGTTTTTCCAGTGCTTTCGCCGTTTCCGTATTTCGGTGAAGAAAGTTGTCCAGTTTTTCGTTGAGGAAATTCTTCAAGAACGTTCGTACCGTAGGACTGTCGGGGCCCATGTCGGTAGAACCCAATTTGGTCTTGGTTTGTGACTCAAAAATAGGGTCTTCTACCTTGATACTTACTGCGGCGGTGATTGAGCCCAAAATATCGCGCCGATCATAGCTTTTGTTGAAGTGCTTCTGAATAGTGTCTACCACTGCTTCTTTGAAAGCATTCAGGTGGGTACCTCCTTGTGTGGTGTGCTGCCCATTGACAAAGGAGTAATAGACTTCCCCGTACTGGCCACTGTGGCTGAGGGCTACTTCTACATCCTCTCCTTGCAGGTGAATGATGGGGTAGCGCAAGGTGTCTACATTGGTTTTGCGCTCCAGCAAATCCAAAAGACCATTTTTACTGACGAGTGTTTTACCGTTGAATAAAATTTTCAGCCCTGCATTCAGGTAAGCATAGTTCCATAGCTGGTTTTCCACGAAATCCATGCGAAACTTGTACTTCTTGAAGATCTCTTCATCGGGACGGAAGACGATGAGTGTACCATTTTCGTCGGTAGTTTTGGTGATTTTATGGTCCTTCGTGAGTACACCCTGATCAAACTCTGCCACCTTGGTCTTGCCGTCTCTGACAGCTTGCGCCAGGAAATGGCTGGAAAGCGCATTGACTGCTTTGGTACCTACCCCATTAAGCCCTACTGATTTTTTGAAGGCCTTAGAGTCGTATTTACCACCCGTGTTGATTTTCGAAACACAGTCGATCACCTTACCTAATGGGATGCCACGACCGTAATCCCGGATGCTTACCTGACCGTCTTCGATACCTACTTCAATAACCTTGCCGTGGCCCATGACGTATTCGTCGATACAGTTGTCAATCACCTCTTTGAGCAAGATGTAGATACCATCATCGGCAGAGGATCCATCACCAAGTTTACCGATATACATACCGGGGCGGAGGCGAATATGTTCTTTCCAGTCTAACGAACGAATATTATCTTCGGTATAGGATACTTCTTGTGCCATAGTGGGGATTGTCAGCAGCTTTTTGAGTCTGTTAAAAACAAAGTAGGTTTTCAAGGATTAATATGCCCATTGGGCAAACAAAAAAAGGCGTAGTTTATTAATATTAATAAACGAGATAGTACCTGATTTTTGGCTTGAAAGCCGTTTTATGAGAACTACAAATTTAACAAATTTGGCTTTATTATTGAAAACAATTTGTTAAAAAATATTCATTGATCTAATTTTTTGCGGTATGCGACACAAAAACCAATTGAATCATCCAGCGCTGCTTCCTCTTTGGAAGAGCTTGGAGCGCGATTGGTTTTTACAGCTTTGTGCCATATTGTTGCTGCTTTGTGTAGGGTTTGCGCTGGTGTTGTGGGGAATGCAGGCCTCTCCGTTGGTATTGTCGCTAGCCATTATGTTGGTCGTCGCAGGCGGATACCTGTGCTGGATGCATTTTCGGCAACCAACTGCCTTAGAACGACTACAGGATCGGCTTTACGATCAACCCGCTTCGGTCGTATGGGTTTATGGCATTGTTCAGCAGCACCATCCTTTCGGCTTACAGATCAACCAAAGAGGGATTCTCTACTTCAAGTTTTCAGACGGTGATGAGCAATCGGTCTATTTGCCTCCGGAAAAGATAAAATTGATCAGTAAAGTGCTTTCAAGAGCCTTGCCAAACACTGTTTTTGGGTATACCAAAGAAAGAGCCGCACAGTATGCCCAAAATCCCCGTTTTGTAGAGTAAGGGTGCTCATCCCGATGCTCGGGATTCGCAGTGGTGCTCGCTGCGCGAGCGGTGGTGTTCATCCCGATTTTCGGGATTTACGGGAGTACTCGCTGCGCTCGTGGTTCTTTGATCGTGTAAATAATCTGTCTCCACTTTCCGAAATCGGCATTACCGCGAGTCCCGACCCTCGGGACGAACACTCTCGCAAATCCCAGGTATTCGGGATGAGCACCAACACGAGTCCTAACCCTCGGGACGAGTACCTATCCCGGCCAAATCAACAATGGCACATGGGTGTATTCTGCCGTTTTTTTACTCTGACTGCGGTGAAAGAGTTCCTGGAAAAAATTTCTACGTGGGCGAACGAGCACTTGCAAATCAATGTGGTACATCAGGTTGAAAGCTTCCAGTGCTTCCGTAGTATCTTCTTCTTCAGACTGGTGGAAGGTAATGTTGATCCCCTTGAGCTGGTTTTTGAAGACGTCCATCAGTTCGTCCAAATCCATTTCGGTGCGTTCGTTATCGTCAGTGACAATGTGGAGGCAGCGAAGATCTGGTTGCTGAGGTTTAAGAAAATCGACCAGTTTAAGGAGGTGTACTACATCCGCTCGATAGAGGTCGGTCGCAAAACTGATTCTTTCCAAAGGTTGATAGCTCGCCGCTGCGGGAACAACCAGTACGGGTACGGTAGGGTGGTCAATGATATCTTTTGATACACTGCTCATCCACCAGGGTTTTCCTGCTGCTCCTCGGGTGCCCACTACGATCAAATCAGCTTCCTCTTCGGCCAGTTCGTTGATGGTAATTCCGACAGGCCCAATTTCCACATCAGTAGTGATGGTCACCTGGTTTTTCAATTGGTCACTTATCTTGGTGAGGGTATCTTCTGCCATCTTCTGAAGGTTGGCACGTGCTTCGTCCAATAGCTTACGATTGATGGTAGGTACCGTTTGAGGAATCTCCAGCATCGCGTCAGAAACGGGTTCTAAAACGTGGAGCAGTTTTACCTCGGCCTGGTACACATCAGCTAATTGCAGCGCATAAATCAGCGCATTCTCAGCGGAGGGTGAAAAATCGAGGGAACAGATTATTTTTTTGATGGCAGTCATTGCTTTGCGTCTTAGTAATTTGATCTTTACAGGAGCAAATTAATAGGGAAACAAGACTTTTAGTGACCAGGTTCGTCAGTGAGGGAGGATGATTTTTGTCACTCGCTACGCCGGAGCAATTGCAGCAAGTATTCACCGTAGCCACTTTTGAGGTATTTCTGCCCTAGTCTCTCCAATTGTTCTTGATCAATAAAGCCCTGGCGGAAGGCGACCTCTTCAATACAACCAATTTTCAAGCCCTGACGATCTTCAATTACTTCAATAAATTGTCCGGCCTGGATCAGTGATTTGTGGGTGCCGGTATCGAGCCAGGCGACTCCCCGGCCCAGAACGTTGACCTGTAGGTTTCCTCGTTCAAGGTAGTATTTGTTGACATCGGTGATCTCGTATTCTCCCCGTGAGCTGGGCTTAAGGTTTTTGGCGATATCTACCACCTGGTTGTCGTAGAAGTAGAGCCCTGGTACCGCATAATTGCTCTTCGGCTTGCTGGGTTTTTCTTCAATGGAAATGGCCTTGAATTCATCGTCGAAAGAAACAACGCCATAGCGTTCGGGGTCAGCTACCCAGTAGGCGAAGACAATGCCGCCATCGGGTTGAGCACAGTTTTTCAACTGTTCGTCTAAGCCTACACCGTAGAAGATATTGTCGCCCAGTACCAGTGCTGCGGCATCGCCATCAATAAAGTCTTCTCCCAGGACAAAAGCCTGAGCGAGTCCGTTGGGTTCATGTTGGGCGACATAACTGAAATTACAGCCAATGGCCGACCCATCTCCCAGTAATTTTTCGAAATTGGGTAAATCTTCCGGGGTGGAGATGATCAAAATATCCTTGATGCCCGCCGACATGAGCGTCGAAAGAGGGTAATAGATCATCGGTTTGTCGTATACCGGCATCAATTGCTTACTCACGGCAAGCGTTAGTGGATAAAGACGAGTACCTAAGCCTCCGGCTAAAATGATTCCTTTCATGGGGTGGTTATAAGTTTTTAAGAATACGACTGACTTCCAGTGCTACTTTTTGGCTGTTGCGTTCCAACAGCATTAGTTGTTCTTGAATACCTTTTGGGTCGCGGCCTTCCTCTAGTGCTATTTCCCAAAGTTTGAGGTTGGCATTGATCAGTGCTTTGTCACCAGAAAAACTGAGCGTAGACTTGTAATGATGGCAGAATCTTTCAAGACCTACCCAATCTTTTTGTTCACACAGCTTTCTGGCGGTACGTTGGTTGGTTTTGAGTTCCTGTAACAAGGCCTCCAGTAAGGTTTTCATGGTATTGGCATCTCCTGTCGACATGGTTTCGAGGTAGGAAAGGTCCAATTTGCTTTTAATCGTCATTGTGTTTTATTTTACGTATTGGGCTATTTTTTCAAAAAGTTCCTCTGGGTTAAAAGGCTTTAATATGTAATCGTTCATGCCTGCTTCCAGGTAGCGTTCGTCTTCGGCAATTTGGGTTTGGGCGGTCATTGCAAGCACTGGCGTGGTGGCGTGGCGGTGGCTTAAAACGGTTCGTAGGTAGCGGGTGATGCTGAAGCCATCTTCGTCAGGTAGCTGGACGTCCATCAAGATAAGGTCAAACAACGAATTTTCAAGTACTTGTCGAGCTTGTGTACCACTGTTGGCGATGACAATATCTATTTCTGACCATTCTTTTTCCAGGGTTTTACGTAAGACAATCTGGTTCATTGGATGGTCTTCCACGATAAGTATCCTGCGGGGGGGAGTAGTGTTTTTTAGGCTGGGTGTAGTAGGTGAGGGTGTTGTTTTTGTTTGTTCCGTTTCTAGCTTGAGTGGTAAATGAATCGTGAATTTTGCACCTTTACCTACTTCGGAGGTCAGGTGGATATGGCCATTCATCCGTTCCGCGAGTTGTTTGGCGATACTCAGCCCAAGGCCTGTTCCTTCCTGTTGTTTGCCCGGCGTGTGGATACGGTTGAAGGCTTGGAAAATGCTGTCTTGCTGGTCTTTGGGAATACCTGGCCCCGTATCCTGGATTTCAAATTGGACCTGAATGAGGTCTGAACTTTGCTCCTTCCAATTGACCTGGAGAACAACCTGACCTTGCTCTGTGAATTTTACGGCGTTGCCGAGGATATTATAAAGTACCTGGCTAATGCGTTGTTTGTCACCTCTGACCCGCTGGGGTAAGGGAGGAGATAATGCGTACGTTAGCAACAGCCCTTTGGCCAGCGCTTTAGGTTTGAGGACATCAATGATTCGACGTACCGTTAGGGGCAGGTCAAAAGCACTTTCTTCGATATTGAGCGCATCGTTTTGTAAGCTGGAGGTAAGCAAGATATCATTGATGATCCCCAGCAACAGGTGGGAAGCTTCTTGTACGGAATAAACGTACTCTTCTTGTTCCTTATTCAGCGGTGTTTGCGTGAGGAGGTTGCTCATGCCGACGATGGCATTCATTGGGGTACGCAGCTCATGGCTCACCGTGGCGATCACCTGTTCCCGGACTCTGGCCGTTTCTTCTGATAATTGCTGCGCTCGTTGGAGCTCTTCGGTTCTTTTTTGTAAAGTAATATCCTGAAGCGTACCTACGAAATAGCTTTCTTGATTTATTCGCTCTACCCGCCTGCTGTTGAGAAGAACGTGTACAGCCTGGTTATTTTGCCTTTGTATTTTTAGGTCCTGCTGAAAGGCTCGCTGCTCGGGAGGACAATCTTCCTGTGCTCGTAATAAATAGAAAGGAGACTCGGCTTGCTGGATATCCTGGTAGGTAAAAAATTGTTCACCGTGAGGCACTCCCAGTATTCGGTAGACTTCCTTGCTGGCAAAGAAAAAGTTTTCGGAAGGTCGAAATTCCCAGTTACCAATGCGAGCAATTTGCTGGGCTTCTTCGAGTCGCATCAAAATCTGCTTCCGTTCCATAGAGAAACGTAAGACACGGTAGAGCTGATTGGGCTCAAATTCGCCTTTCACGAGATAGTCCTGTGCGCCAGCCCCTACGGCTCTTACGCCCTGGTCGCGGTCACTGGTTCCCGTAAGGACAATAACGTTGGTATTGGGAAAGGCGTCAATGAGCCTTAAGAGGGTATCGATGCCCTTGCTGTCGGGAAGGCTGAGATCCAATAAAACGGCATCAAAGTCCTTTTCACTACCCAGCTGCTCCAGGCCACTGGCGAGCATGTCGGCAATCGTAATTTCGTATTCTTGCTCGGGATTGTTTTTAAGCAACAGGCTGACCAAGCCCGCATAGCTGGCTTCATCTTCGATCAGTAACACTTGTACCACTGCGCGTTTGTCGAGCAATGGCTGCCGGAGAGGGCGTTGTGTCAACTTTCGGTTCATAATGCTTAATCTTCTGCGACTTCAGCAGGCCCTGCATCAGTAGCTGGGATAAATACGAATTGGGCGTTGCCTTCGTGTAGCACCAGGCAACAAATAGTCCCTTCGTTGGTCTTGTATACGGAAGTAAAGCGGTCAACGTTCTCCATCGCGACCACTTTTTTTGCAGCTAATTCTTCCAAGGTGGAAGCATTGATCGACCACTTGTCGGGCGTAGCTTCCGCAGCAACCACGGGCAAACCCAAACCCGCAGCTTCTTCTTCCTGATAAACAACAAAAACGGGATAATTGGAAATATCCTGATCCTTGACCGCATTGGCAGCCTTTACTAGCAGTAGCAAAAAGGGTTGCAACTGCTTTTCCAACCCGTGTAAACCTTTTTCACTCAACATAAGCGGTGTCTCTGGATTTGATGCCCTAGTGGTCTGTCAAACTTAAACTTTCCGGTTGCCCGATGCGTCTTTCGGCACTGCTCTTCGTTGGAGAACCCCTTGCGTAGCGCTGCTATGCAAGGGAACCTCCGCCTCGATCAGCACCAAAATCCGCGTTCGCTCAACCGGAACTTTAAATGCTGACAGACCACTAGCCGCAAGATACAGACTATTTCCCTTTCTAACGCTTTACCAACAAGGCTACATTCTCCACGTGTGAGGTATGAGGGAACATATCCACAGGCCGCATTTTCTCCACGCGGTACATCTCGTCTAGCAATTGCAAATCGCGTGCTTGGGTGGCTGGGTTGCAGCTCACATATACCAAGCGGGGAGCTGCCAGTTGTAGGAGCATCTGAACGACTTTGGGGTGCATGCCGGCCCGTGGGGGGTCGGTAATGAGCACATCCGGTGCGCCGTGTTCTTTGGCAAACTCGTCGGTGAGAATGTCTTTCACATCACCGGCGTAAAAACGGGCATTTTCAATACCATTAAGTTCAGCATTGATTTTTGCATCATCAATCGCTGCCGCAATTTCTTCGATGCCTACTACTTGTCGGCATTTGTCGGCGAGGTAAAGTGCAATGCTACCAATACCTGTATAGAGGTCATAAACATTCTCCTCGCCGGTAAGCCCCGCAAATTCAGCAGCGATATCGTACAGGCGAATGGCTTGATTGGTGTTGGTTTGAAAAAAAGATTTCGCGCCAATCCGGTATCGGATATGCCCCAGTGCTTCCTCGATATAAGGCGTGCCATGGAAAAGGTGCATATCGAGATCCATGAGGTACTCGTTGACCTTGGGGTTGATGCAGTAAAAGAGGCTGGTGATTTCCGGGAATTTTGCCTGCACCGCAGCGAGGAAAGGCTGGATTTTCTTCTGATCGTTGGCGAAAAAAGCGATCAGCACCATGGTTTGGCCCAGGCTGCTGGTTCTGATCATCAATTGGCGCAAAGAGCCAGTGCGTTCCCGCATGTCAAAAAACGGGAAGCTCATCTCTATCGCCAGTTCCCGAATGCCATTGCGGATAGCGTTGGAGGGCTCATCTTGTAGGTAGCAGTGGTCAATCTGGATAAGCTTATCGTAAGCCCCGGGGCGGTGGAAACCCACAACTTCCGACATCTGAGAGATGCTTTCATCCTTGACTTCCTCGTCGGTGAGCCAGCGTCGGTTGGCACAGCCAAATTCCAGCTTATTGCGATAGTAGGTCGTTTTTTCCCCTCCCAGAATTGGCTGCTTTTCAACGACGTCTACTTTACCAATTCGCTGGATGGTGTTGTAAACGCCTTCTTCTTTGTTGCGCAGCTGGGCGGCGTAATCTACGTGCTGCCATTTGCAACCACCACAGACCCCAAAGTGGGCACAGAAGGGTTCAACCCGCGCTTCCGATTTTTTATGAAAATGACTGGGCTTACCCCATAGAACACCTTTGCGTTTTTTGAAAATCTGCACATCGGCTACATCACCAGGAGCGGCATCTTCAGCAAATACTACCTTGCCTTCAGGGTCGCGGCCAACACAGCGGCCTTTATCGGCCATGCTGGTGAAGGTTACGTTGTACAATATTTCTGGATATCTTTTCTTGCGGCGTGCCATAGTCATCTTGAATTAAGCGGCAAAGCTAAGCATAATGTAGGAGAGAACGCATATCTGAGGCTTATTCGAGCGTTGGTCGGATCAAAAGCGTCTATCAAGTATTACAGGATGTAAACGACTCTTTTATGCTTTCTTTTGGGAAGCAATCACTGGACGATCCAAAATCTAGCGTAGCCGCTCCAACTGCGTGTGCAGCCGCTGCACCAGCAATTGTGTAATTCTTCGATTAACTTCGGCCTCGTTCTCCAGATAAAAGCCAAGTTCTTCTTCCGTAAATTGCCCCACCACAAGGCCAAAGAGCAGCCCCCTAAGGCGATTGTCTTTGCCGATGCTGTGTTGCACTTGCTGCTTTTGCTGGGCAAGGTTCATGTTGGCAAAGCGAACTTTGCGCTTGACAAAGAAATGGCGGGTAATGGCCAGAAACAGCTCGTTCTGTAGTTTTAAAACAGGGCGCAGTGTCTGGTGCAAAAAGTCTTCCACGGGATTGTTGGCGGGTAAGCTCTCAATCTGTGGTCGTATGGCTAAGCGGGGATCTGAGGACATGGCGTGTATTTTATTTCGGGGTATTCGCGGTAATTGAATGAGGGCAGAGAAATGTAATGACGCTAATAGAAACAAGCTTGAAATTCACCAATAACGACTTTTTGCCGAAGTTGGAATTAATTCCTAATCGTTCACTTATCCCTCTACCCTTTACCTTAAGGGCACGAAGTAGGCCGCATCCTTATACGGCTTAGGTAAGAGATGCGCGTGTTTACAAACTCACATCCACCTCTTCGCTTTCCAGTGCGAGGATAGAAAACACACATTGGTGTACATTGTTCAGTGCCTGGCGAGCGACGAAGCGTTCCAGTGCTTCCATCCCCAGTGCAAATTCTCGTTCGGCCAAACTTCTCTTTTTCTTGAGGTGCCGTTGGCGCAGACGTTCGCTATTGTGGGGCAGGGTGTAATCTGGTCCATAAATGATCCGTAAGTACTCGCGGCCTCGAACTTTAAGCGCGGGTTGTATCAGGGTGTTGTCCTGTTTTGCTACAAAAGAGGCAGGCTTGACTACCATCCCTTCGCCGCCCTTGCTAGTGAGATCCAGCCACCATTCGGTAGCCGTCTCGACCTCTTTTTCATTGCTAAGGTCTACCCAGCGGCGATTCGTAGCTACCAGGCAAGGCTCCTCCTGGTTGCAGAAGCGATCCAACTCCTTCAGGTGCCAGGCATGGTCTTTATCCGTGTGTACACTACCTTCGGTGGCCAGCAAGTGAAAAGGCGCGATGCGCAAACCCTCTGGCCCTACGGCATCCCAGCAGTATTGGCGATAAGCGTGACGAAATTTTTGGATGTTCTCCTGGCGTTGCGCAATCCGTTCTTGTAATGGCCCCAATGCTGGTAATCTCTGCAAGGCATCGTTTACTGTGACTTGGGCCAAAGCCAAGGCAATATCTCCGGCGGTGGCGGTGGCGGCGTACTGGGTTTTGAGCAGTTGGCTGGCTTTGGCAGACCAGGGCATTAGCTCGGCATCCAGCAAGACCCAATCGGTTTGGTGGCGTTCCCAAAAACCACTGCGCGTAAGCTGCGCTGAGATACGTGCCAACAAGGCCTGTTCGGTCGCAGTGTCGTTAAAGAATTTTCTGCCTGTACGGGTGATGATCCAGCCCAGGCCTTTCTCTACACCAAACCGCTCAGTAAGTGCGGTGGCTGTTTTCCCAACCGTGATGACCGCCCTGGAGCCCATGTGTTTTTCCTGGCAAACGACGCGTTCTATGCCTTGTTCGCGGTAGTAATCAAAGGCTTCTTTGGGGTGCTCCAAAAAGTCAGGTAGCTTACTGGTCTTTACGGGCGACATGGTCGGTGGCAGGTAGATCAATTGGCGAGGGTCAACAGCGAAGCGACTCATCGTCTCCAATGCCTGAAGGGCTTGCCTTTCCGGGATCAGTATCTTAGGACACAAACGTGTTTCAACGGTTTTTCTACCCAGTATATCGGCGGCCTTTAGTGTCGTGCTGCTGGAGGCAGGGGGCGACTGGAAAGGCCGACTGCTAATGGCGTAAGTTTGCAAGGCCGCAACCTCTACCATCTCGTTTTCCGGATAACGCAACGCACTGAGTGTACCACCAAATACACAGCCCGTATCCAGGCAAAGGGTTTGGTTGAACCACTGTGGCTGACTCACCGGCGTATGCCCGTAAACGATTTTTGCCCTTCCCTGGTAGTCTTGTGCCCAGGGGTAGCGTTCCGGTAGGCCGTGTTCGTCGGTTTTGCCAGTGGTTTTGCCGTAAAGGCAGAAAGAACGTACCTCACTCCCCACTCTTCCGTGCATCGACTCCTCTAAGCCTGCGTGAGCCACCAAGAGTTTACCGCCATCTAGCTCCAGGTGCAAGGGGAGTTGTTGCAAAAAATGGAGTACTTCCTGTTGGAAAGCTGGCCCAGTAGAAGATAGCTGTTCAATGGTCATTTCCAAACCATGGGCTACTTTCACTTGGCGGCCTTCGAGATATCTCCTCAGTTTGTCATCATGGTTACCTGCTACGCAAAATGCTTGTTCTTGCGCGACCATTTGCATGGCTAATTTTAGCACTTTGTGGCTTGCCGGTCCACGGTCTACCAGGTCTCCTACAAAGATGATTTTTCTGCCTGGAGGCGTACTTATGTCGAACACGCCAGTGGTTGTTTCCTGAATCTGATAACCAAGTTTGTTTAATAAACCAAGCAGTTCCTCGAAACAACCATGCACGTCGCCGATAATATCAAATGGGCCTGTGCAATTTGTATAATCGCTGGGCATTGGCCGATAAGTGATATTTGCCTCTGCATCATTCTTGAGTACCCAGTGCTGGCGAAAGCCTTCTCTGCGCAATTGCCGGATGGCTTGCTGAGCTCGGCGGTGCTGGTGGACAATTACCCGATCAGGTAATTGCCGGTCTGGGCGTTGTTGATTGCGGGTTTTAAGGATTTTTAAATCAGGTTGCAGAACAATGGCGTAGCTGTGCAGGTGGTATTCATGAGCTATTTGTACCAGTGCCTTTCTGCTTTCAGCATCAAGGTTGGTAGCATCTACGATGGTAAACAAGCCCCTTTCCAGCCGTTTACGAACAATCAGAAATAAGACGGCAAAAGTTGCTTCATTGGCGTCCAACACGTCTTCGTGGTTGGCCACCATTGTGCGGCATTGGTCAGAAGAAAGGACTGCTGCTGGCAGGAAGTGGGTTTTGGCAAAAGTGGATTTTCCGGCAGAGCTGGCACCAATTAACAGCGCGAGGCACTTTTGAGGGAATTGGATGTTGATAGGAGTATTCATTGTTGAAAAATAAAGCTAATTGATAAAATGAAATCGTTTACTAAACTGCTAGCCGTGAAAAAACGGCCATTTGGGAGGGTGCTCCATGTACAGGGTGTTCTTCGCCCAGGTTGTGAAATTCGAAGTGATAGCCATACTGTTGAGCTGTTTGCTCCGCCCAATTGCAAAAGGTTTTTCGGTCCCATTCAAAACGGTGGTCGGCATGCCGGAAAGCTCCAGCGGGGAGGTTTGGAAAAAGGGCGTTGTACTCAACGTTTGGCGTTGTCACGATGACGAGCCCAGGCTGGGCTGCACCAAATACTACCTCTTCCAAGGCGGGAAGTCGCTCCGGTTCCAGGTGTTCTATGACCTCCACCAATAAGGCGGCGTCATAATCTTTAAAACGGTCGTCTTCGTACGTAAGGGCTGCCTGAATAAGTTCTGTTCGGGGATCAGGGGTTTGTTTTTGACGGTGATCCAGGTGCAAACGTCGGGCGGCTACCTGCAAAGCTTCTGCCGCAACATCGGCACCCGTCAAGCGGGTAAACGAATCCTCTTGTTGAAGCCTTTGGAGCAACTTGCCGGAGCTGCACCCCAGGTCAAGTATTGTTTTTGCTCTTTTTTCCAAAAGTATTTCCGTGACGCGCTCGTGGCGTACCTGGTGCAAGGTCAGTGGCTCTTCTTCTTCGGCGTTTGTAGCTGCTTTCTCCATTTCTTCTGATGGTGCTTGCAGTGCTTTTTGGGCAGCTTTCAGGTAGCTGCTTTTGTAGCCGAAATACCGCCGGGTAATCAAACTGCTTTCAGGGTGGCTATCTAGCCAGTCACTCGCTTTGCTCAGCAACTTGCTAAGCTCGTCTTCTTTGAAATAGTAATGCTTTTGGTTGTCAAGCACAGGAAGCAGAATATAAAGGTGTTGTAGGACCTGCTGGACGGTTTTTTGTGTACGCAGACGTAGATGGTAATAAGGGCTCGTGCCCCAGTCAGGAAAATTTTCGTCCAGGAGTACTTGTTCGTAATCACACGCGTAACCCAGCGGGGCAAACAAGCGGTGAAGCAAGGCAGCATCTCCTCTTACACAGACGGCAGCAAGCTCTACCTCAATATCCCAAGGCTGTTCAATCAGTTGAGGCGCAAATTTGCAGGTTCCATTGAGGGCACTGGAATAGACTTTAGAAATGGCAGTGGTAAAAAGCGAAGAGGTAACGTAGCCACGATCGTTGACGTACTGGTCCAGACCAGCTTTGGTATTGGCATTGCGGCCGAAATGATCACGACGACTGTGGCGCATTTCCTGCGTGGTGTCGATGTCTAGTAGCAGGGTAGCGGTGCAGCTTGTGGTTTTTGCCTCAGGGAAGAAGACGTGGGCCAGGCCAAAGCTGAGTTCCTTGGTTTGGTATTTGTCAGGGTGTTTTCCCAGGAGGTAGCCTAGTCGAGTAGCTTCAGGTCCTTTAACGGTAAGGTTGAGTAACATTTTTTGACTTTATCTTTTGTTCTGAGGCAAAATTGCAAGCCTACTACGCAGAGGTCTTGCGTAGTAAAAAGTTTTTTGCGATTTTTAAGAAAAAAAATGGCGCTCAACCGATTAGCCCTTATTCGTTATCGTACGATTGACAAATGCTTGCGGAACCGATCACGGCGTTGGACCTTGGATGATTTAGTGGAGGCGTGTTCGGAGATGCTCTACGAGTACGAAGGCACTGATCGGCCCGTGAGTCGCCGTACTATTCAGTACGATTTGCAGATGATGCGCTCGGATAAGCTCGGCTACGAAGCCCCCATTGTGGTAGAGCAGCGCAAGTATTATACGTACGCTGATCCAGATTATGGCATCCTACAAGGGCCTTTAAGTACCGCAGATTTAGAACAACTAGGGGAAGCCGTGGCGGTGCTCAAGCAATTCCAAGGGTTTGGGCACTTGCAAGAGTTGGGAGGACTGGTACAAAAGCTGGAGGACAAGGTCAGTGCCGCTGATTCACAACAGCCTATTGGTATCATGTTGGAAAGCAATGAAGGTCTGCGTGGATTGGAATACCTGGAAGAGCTATATCGCGCCGTTCGACAACAACGGGTAGTACGCCTAACCTACCAGTCCTTCAAGGCCAAGCAACCAAGTCTGGTAGTTGTTAACCCCTTGCTCTTACGGGAATTCAATAATCGTTGGTTTCTGTTGGCTACCAAAGAGCGGGAAACGCGGATTCTCAGCTTTGCGCTTGATCGTATTCAGGGGGTCACTTTTCCGGATTTGCCATTTTATCCCTTGCCTAATTTTGATCCGGAAGCCTATTACAAAAACGTAGTAGGTGTAACCGTAAACGCCCACCGGATCACTAAAATTCGCCTTTCGCTCGACGCGAAAAATGCACCCTATGTCCTCACCAAACCCTTGCATCCTTCACAAGAAATAGAAGAAGAACATGAAAACGGTAGTGTCGTCGTCAGTATTCGGGTGATCCCCAATTTTGAACTGGAACGCCTACTGCTTGGTTTCGGCCCTGGCCTGTGTGTACTCTCCCCCAAAAGGATACAGGATAGGATGAAGCTGCTCCTCAAGGCTGCCCTGGCCAGGTATGATAAGATGACGGATGCTGCGTCAAGGTTGGAATAGTTTAAAGGTTGGAAAAGTGTAAGGGTTTAGGTGACTAACCATTAGCCTCCCGACGATTTATAAAGTCGGAAAGCGGAAGTATTTGAGGCTTTAACTTTTACACCCTTACACTTTTAAACCCATCCAACCATCCCCCATCACCCCATTTTATCAATTTGCTCCAATAACCATGGTCTTTCGGTAAGGGGGCTAGCTCCTTCGATTTCCTGGCGTAGGGCTACTCTTTTGTCTTTGTCAAAAGGGTTGATTCGTACCAGCTTTTGGGTGTATTTGAGCATGTTTTGAAAAACATCTTTGTGGTAGCCAATAACTTTCTTACGTTTTAAATAAGTTTTCATGCTTTCTAATAATGATTCCAGCGCATCGTACTCGTCTTCTTCGTAATAGATTTTCAAAAGCATGGTTTTACCCATTAAGCTGATGAGAATGTCGTTGGAGTCGAAATAGATGAGGAGCTTACGAGCTTGTGAATAGTTTTGGCGCTCAAAGGCGAGGCGAGCCTCACAGTAATCGCGAAAGGACGCTTGATAATCGGTTTCTACATAGTGGGTGTATTCTTCGATCGCTTTTTCTACCCAATCGTATTCCTTGAGGCGAATAGCAATCAAAATGGCATTGAGGTAGGTGCGTCGGGAGAGCACACCGTTTTCTAATAGGATAGCTTGTTGAAAGGTATCTTGATAGATTTCAAATGCTTCGCGCACAAAAGGAGCCGCACCTTTGTTCATCCGCTGAATACAATAATTGAGAGACATGAGGTAGATGTCGCGTAATTCTGATTCTGAAAACACCTCCGCGTGTTGCTGTAAAGTTGTTTTGAGAGAGAAATAATGTTCATCGCTGTCTTGATCCTTGCGCTGAATCAGGTAACCATAATAGTAGACGGCAATAGCAGGATAGGTTTGCAACTGGGGATCGGCTTCAACCGTAGTGATGACTTCTTCGAGAAACTTGCTCTCGTATTCGGTCTTAAAAACCTGCTGGTGCGAGAGTGCCAGACAAGCATGTTTAAGTTTTTCCGCAATAAAGAGCGTATCGAAGGCGCTAATACTTTCTTGAAGATGGATATCCTTGGTGCGATCAATCTCAACGAGTAGGGAGGAATATTCATCGTAAAGGGCAAAAGAATGTTTGAGGCCAGTGCTGTCTAAAGATTTACTGCCGAGCCCTTGTCGTTTCATCGCGTTGTATTTATTGAGGAAAACCCGCGGCACCTTGCGTTTTCGGAGGGCTTTTAGATAGGCAACAGGATAGGCATATTCATCGCTTTCAATCTCTTTGTATGCAATAAACTGTTCCAGCTGCTTATAAAGGAAGTGTACGGTTTGTCGGAACTTAGCATCATCATAGCTTTCCTTTGGGAAGAGTTTTCGGTAAATTCGTTCTTTGAGCAAGAACTTTTCTTCATCAAGATGCTGGCCTGAGGTCAGATATTGGAACAAATCTATGACATCCTGACGTTGATTAAAGAAGGGAGACGCCAGCCATTTAGTGAATTCTCGGCATTCTTTTTTGTCGAGGGTTTTTAAAACCGGAATAATTGTAGAATTTTTCATAAAAAAATGGCTAAAAATAGTCAACAATTAAATTTATAGTAAATGACTGTTTATCAGGTTATTATTTCATTTTATGAACTGTAAAAATAAGTTTTTTTTCAACAAAACAGCTTTTTTGTCCTTGTTTTCGTTTAGTCAATGGGGCACTTTTGTAATGTCAACAGAAGCAAACGACCTAATTCAAGCGCTAATGAAACGAGCAAAGGCTCATCGACTACTTAACATAGTGCAAAGCTTCACCATAGCTTTGGTACTTGTTTTATGCGGTCAGTCGGCTTTAGCGCAAGGATGGGAAGCAACGTTTGGAGGTGATAACGAAGACTACGGTACCGCTATTCTCCAAACGATCGACGAAGGCTATGTTGCAGTTGGCTATAGTGAGTCGTTTGGCAGCGACAATGATTTTGACATTTATTTAGTTCGCACCGATGTAGATGGTACCCCACTGTGGGAAAGAATCTACGACGAAGGTTACATCGAGCATGCTTACGATATTATTTTACTGGATGACGGAGACTTACTGATCCTAGGTGATATCAACGAAGCAGATGGTAATTTGTCAGGAACACCCAGCGAAGTGTATCTGTTGCGGGTTGATCCTTTAGGCAATGTAATATCATCTTCTCGTTTCGAGAATGACGGTTTCTTTCAAAGTGGCCGGGAAATCATTCGCACCAGTGATGGTGGTTATGCGATCATCGGAGTAAGTGCAAACCCAGCCATTGATCAGTCAGATATTTTGGTCATCAAGCTGGATGCCAATGCCGAGGAAGAGTGGCGCCGTATCTACGGTACACCCTATCCTGATGCTGGTCAAGGCATCGTGGAAATTGCTGGTGGTTATGCTTTTGCAGCGAACGTAAAGAATGGCGGAAATTTTCCGGACAATGATGTTGCCATCTATCGCATAGATGCTGCGGGTAATCAAATCGCCGCACGTTTTTACGGAGATGGACAGGAAAATAATGAAGATGTTAATGATTTAATCAAGACCCAAGATGGTAACCTTTTACTGGTTGGTTCTTCGAATAACTTCAACAACACTTATATTATAAAGAGTGATCTCAACGGAGATACACTTTGGACACGTGAACTTGAGGTTAGCCTCTTCGGAGAGGAATTGTACGGTGTAACAGAGTTGGAAGATGGTAGCATTGTTGCTACTGGTTATTCTGAACTCAACGAAAGTACACCAGAGATTTTGTTGCTAAAAATGTCTCCAACCGGAGATTTAATCTGGCAACGTAATCTGAGCGAAGAATTTTCCGATTGGCGCTTTGGTGTAGATGTAGTAGAGACTATTGATCATGGCTTTATCATTGCCGGTTATAACAGTCTCAGCCAAGGTTTCATCAATGACCTGAGCATTATCAGGGTGGATGGCGAAGGCAACTACTTTACCAACTTGCTACAAGGCAAAGTATTCTGGTCGCAGGATGGTTGTAATCCTTTTGAGGATGGTGACATTCCGCTAAAGGATTGGCTGGTAGCAGTGGAGGGAGACAATGGTCGTTTCATCGGAACCACTGATGAAGATGGACATTACAGTATCCCGGTAGACATCGGCAACTACACAGTAAGCCTGTTGCTTAAGAACGACGCCTGGAATATCTGCTCACCAGCAAGTTTTCCAGTCAATTTCACGGCCACTTATGACTCTTTGGTTTACAATTTTCCGGTACGGAGCATTCCGGAAGCTTGTCCTGTTCTCAGTGTTGAAACAGGAGTTGGGCCCTTGCGAGCTTGTACCCAGGTAGATTACCTGGTAGAATATTGCAACGATGGTTCAGCGACAGCTACCGATGCTTACGTAGAAATCTTTCTGGACGACGAACTCACTTACGTGACGGCCAGTGTAGATACTTCCCTGGAAACAAGCAACTCCATCATTGTACGCTTGGGCGATCTCGCTCCGCTTACTTGTGGAAGCTTTACCATCACGGTAGATGTTGCTTGCGGAGATGTTCAAGACTTACAATCAGTGATCGTAAGTACCAACATCTACCCCAACGGATACTGCGGCCCGATTGATCCCAACTGGGATATGTCGAGCATCCAGGTGACCGGGCGCTGTGAGGATAACAATATCATCTTCACCGCAAAGAATGTAGGAACAGCTCCTACCAGTGAAAGACTTGGCTTCGTCATTGTTGAAGATCAAGTACTCTTTCTGGAAGGCCAGGATGATACCGGGGTTGATATTTTGAACCCGGGAGAAGAAATGGAAGTTCCAATAGGTGGTATACAGCCTAATCCAATAGGTTCTACTTACCGCTTCATTGTACAGCAAGTTCAAGGCCACCCAGGCAACAATTATCCCACAGTAGTGGTCGAAGGTTGTACCCAGGAAGGCCAAGAAGAATACACAACGGGTCAGGTGACCCAGTTTCCTGAAAACGATCAGGATCCTTATGTTGACATAAATGTGCAAGAAATTTTAAGCACGCTCGGTACGGCGAACGTTTTAATAGGCCATCCCAAAGGCTACCAAGATTCGATCATTACGACGAACACCGATATTGAATACACCGTTTTATTCGCCAATACCGAAAGTGATACTTTAAATCGCCTGGTGATTCGGGATACACTTCCCGAGGAATTGGATTTAGCCACTTTGGCTGTAGGACCCGCAAGTCATCCCTATACTTTTGAAATTTACAACAGCGGCGTTCTTAAGATCACCTTCAACGATTTAAACTTGATTCCCGCAGATAGCAGCGGATCGGAGACTGATTCCAGGGGTTACGTAAAGTTTACTTTATCCCAAAAACCAAATTTACCCATTGGAACGGTTATTGAAAATCGTGCTGCTGTCTACTTTGATTACGTTGCTCCGGATATTACCAACAGCATCCGTTATTCATTGGCTTGCGAAGACTTCCTCGTTGAAGGATGTTTAGCAGTCGAACTGACGGAACCGCCGGTAAGAGAAGGACTCAACATACGGGTTCAACCGAACCCCTTCCATTCATCAGCCATCATCACTATCGATGACTGTGAATGCAACCAGCTGGAGATGGTTATTCGTGATGCCGCCGGGCGCCAACTACGCCGGGAGAAATTCAGCGGAACCAGCTTCACTTTACAAAGGAACAATTTGCCAGCCGGCCTGTATTTCATAGAAATATATACCGATAAGCAGATTCTTCAGACAGGTAAGTTACTAGTCCAGTAGCGGTCTAGTAGGCATAATCCCAAAAGTTTTTGAAACGGTTCCCCGCTAAGGCGGGGAACCAACCCAACGAGAAGGTAATTATTTAAATATAAACACCCTGTGTGACAAAGCTTTAAAGAGTACGTCTAACAGGTGTGACCAAAGATTTTTAGGTCGTCTTTTTTTCATGAGATTATGATTTGTTGTAGGAGCCGCCCCATTCGGGCGGCTCACTTTGTTTATGGAGGACCCTTCTGTGGGCAAGGCGCAAGAATACTCCTCGTCGAAACTTCAGGCTTGCCGGAGTTTGAGCGTACCCGCTCGTTTTATCACCAGGTCGGCTATACAGAAGAAGCTCGAATTCGGGATTTCTATAAGGCTGGGGAAGATGGGGTGGTGTTTTGGAAGAAACTTAGGTAGTAGGAGACTAGTTGCTTCGTAAAGTTTCACTTGGTAGCTACCTGCCGGATATGCTGGTACCACAGGTGGGCTTTATGGAAGTCTTGACGTTTTCCACTACCGTGTACTTTTTTCCAAATTCTCCGCTACCCGAAATGCGACGATCCGCTTGATTAAGGCATAGGGAATAGCTTGGTCAAGGGGAAACTGTACAGAGCCTTTGCCTTGCTTGTAAGCCGATAAATCTTCGGCGAAAGCTTCGTGCCCCGTAGGCGTAGCATAAAAGCCAAGGTGGTTTTTGTAGCCGGCAAAGTACACCAAGGGCTTACCGTGGGTTTTGTAGGCAGGCATCCCATACGCAATGCTTTCGACGGCATCAGGTGCAGTAGTTTTGATGAGCTGCCGGACTTGCTGTAGAATTTCTTGTGTTTCCGCTGGGAATTTTAAAATGTACTGATCTACTTTGTTGGTCATGGTGGCGTATTTTTTAGGTGAACACTACTTTTATGCGAAAGGTAAATCCAATTATGGTAAAAATTCAAATTCGTGGATGGCATCAAGGTTCAAGACGGTCTTTCCCGAGCGAGGGTAGTACATGGGCAGATAGCGGGCATTCCAGCGAATTTCGCGACAAGTATAGGAACTACTGACGTGGATGCGTTGTCCGAACGATTCGTCGAAACCTTCGATGAAAATGATCACCTCGGCTTGTTGGCGAGTAAAATCCTGGGGTTCCCAATTCAAAATGGGACTTTTTTTGTCGATCACATGAACGATTGTCCAATTCAAAGGGAGGAGGCTTACCTGATCTCGTTCGAGAGGTAGCGTGAAAAATCGCCGCGTAGCGTTGCCCATCTCGTCGTCTTCCACCCAGGAAAGAATGACGCTGGCGCGCAAATTGATAATCCGGCTATTGCGTAAGTTGGCAATTCTGAACTGAAAACTCAGGTGTTCACTGTCGCGGTAGGGGGAGATCAGCGCGTCCTTACTAAAAATCAACTGTGACTGTGCTTTGGAGAAACGGGCAAAGAAAAGCCCGGTAGCGAGTGCAGTAGAGATGAGCCCCACCAAAGCATCGGCTGATGCTAGTAAATTGGCGGCGATTCCCTGAGGGTTGACGGCCCCGTAGCCTACCGTCGTAAACGTTTGCACACTAAAAAAGAAAGCCTCGGCGAGGTCATCCACCCAGTGGTTGGCGATGACGCCGGATAATTTTTCTACACCAATCAGCACAAACCCAATGCCAAACAAAAAATTTACCGCAAGGTAATAAAGGACAACATAGAGGAAAAAGTGTGACCAGCTCATCTCTATCAAACTCTGGTAAGCCGTCCAGACCTGCTGCCCCTCGCGGATGATATTGTAAGAACCATCTTTATTAATCAACCGATCGGCAGAATGCGTAATCTGGGTGCCAAAGCCAGGATCCTGAAGCTCAGGACCTCCCTTGGAGCCGGATTTGCGGTTGAACCCTGGAATGTTCATGATGGTTGAGGTAAATTTAGTAATTTTAGACTCCTTTACAGACGACAAGGTATTTGCCGGAGATGAAACTATCTTCCTTTCTTATCGTAATCTAATTTAACATACAATCTGCATAACTAGTTGTTTTGTACTAGTTTGCCAATATCGTAAAATCGTCTGTCAATGAGAGCTGCAATCGTTCTTATTTATTTATTATTCTTACTATCGAATGGTCTTTTGTCGGCACAAACGACGGAAACTTTGCCACAAGCATCTCCTGCTGAAAAATTTTCGCTGGTAGCTTTTGGTACCGGTCAAACGACGGGCCACATTGCTACACTGACCGTTAAAAACAACACCGCCAACGAAGTGACGGTGAGGGAGCAGTCCTTTTTGCTTCCTGCCCTGCAAACGTACCAAAGCTACGTTGGGCGTATTCCCGCAGGTATTCGTATCGAGGCCGGAGCATCCGTAGAGATCGCGATTACGGGTTTTTGTATTGATGTACACCGTCCGCCTGTTCCTTTAGGGCGCGCCTTGCTGCCCGTGAAGGAATGGTTGCCCGTTGTGAATGGTAAGACAATTCCAGAAGAGACGACGGCCATCTTACCCGGCACAGTTCTCCCCGCATTTAATGCTGCCTATATAGGTTTTTTGAAGAATTTGCCTGGCTTCAATGCGCAGCAGCCCGACAGGAAAGCAAGCCTCCAGATCACCTATCCGGGTACTACAACACCTATCGGTGGCACGGTAGATAAATCTGTAGATATGGCAAGAATTGCCCCGATGTTGGTAGCGATGGTGGAACGTATTGAGGCGGCCACGCCTGCTATTCAGGAAAGCTATCCAACCCCTTTTCAGGGAGATGCATTGAAAGAACGGGAAGCCATCATTCAGCAGAGCGTGTGGATTTTTATGGCCCACTTAACCGGTTCTGCTTATACACGGGATGACTTCGAGGCCAAGGTACTGCAGGAATACCAGGAGCGCACGGGCACTTTGGCCAGTAGTTTGCCGCCAGCGCAGCAAGCTAAATTCACAACCGGGATGGATAATTTCTGGGCCGCATTCTTAGCTACAGGTGCTGCTGCCCAGGTATGGAAATAAGCAATTTCTAAGAACGGTTTTCCTTTTTTTCTTTGATACGTACCCTATGAAAACATACAACTACCTCGCTTTTTTTATATTGCTTTTGTTCAGTGGCACTCCGTTGGTTGCTCAAGTTGTTGATACTCCTGTCGACAGTAGCAACGTCAATGCTTATGAGCAAGACCCCTGGGCCAGCATCGAACTCACCGGCTCGCGCATGAAGCCAGGCCTTTTGCAGCCAGCTCAAGCCAGCAGCCTTAAGAAGAAAGTGCCTTTTTGGATTCCTCTCGGAGGTGGTATCCTGGGGGGAAGTGTAGTTACTTATCTCCTTTTGCAGGAAGAAGAAGCACCACCACAAGATACCGTTCCGGGGCCGGGACCTGATCCTGGCCCAATGCCTGATTCACTAGTTGTTAGGGACGATGCATTTACCTTGCCTTGCCTGCCGCCTTTTACGATCCAGCCCTTGTTGAATGACGAAGGAAGCGGGATACTGATCAGTGCTATTGGCGTCACCGGTACAGCCACCGTCGTGTTGTCTGGTACGAATGCCTTGGTGATTACCGACTATGGCGACGAGGAGATGTTTGTTTTTTCCATCACAGTCAGCGATTCTTTGGGTAATTCAGCCGTCAATAATATTTCCATTACCATTGAGCGGCCCACTATTTCAGCGGAAGACGATAGCTTTAATGCAACATTTGGTAGCCCGATTTCGGGCAATGTACTGGCCAATGACCAGGGGGATAATCTCAGAATTATTGATTTTACACCACCCGTGACTGGCGGTGCTTTTGAGCTTGGCGAAGATGGATTATTAAGCTTTATACCCGCGGCCGATTTCTTTGGTACAATAACGATTCCTTACACCATTGAAGATGATTGTGGGCAACAAGCCTCCGCCACGATAACCATCATCATCGCCGCACCTGATTGCGATTTTTCTGCCACCCTGACGCCCTCGCCCGCCGATTGTGGTTTGGCCAATGGCACTATTACGACCAACATGAGCCCCGCGGATGACTACGTCTTCAGTTGGTCCAATGGAGCGGAAAGTCAAAATCTGGAAGGGTTATTGCCGGGAGATTATTCCGTGACCATTACCAGCAACAGTGGGCTGTGCGTAGCTACCTTTACAAGCACTATTGCCGAAGCAACCTTTGTTTATATCAATTCCGTAACCAGCGCTCCCGGTGATTGCACTGGCGGAGGAGAGATCACCCTTGATTTAGACGCCCCTGGATCAGCGCCTTTGGTGACGACGATCATCGGGCCTGGCGGTCAGCAACAATTTGTCTTGCCCGTGGGCGTAACCATGCTCAGTGACTCAACCAATCTTTTTCCTGGTGATTATACCATTGCCGTGTACCCGCAAAATGCCGGAGAAGGTTGTGTATTGCAAACGGCTATCAATATCGCCGATACCAGCGTGTTGCCGATGTTGATGAACGACAGTTATTCCACGCCTTTTCAAACGCCCGTCAGTGGGAATATCTTGAACAACGACAGCGGTATGTCGATTGCCATTACGGCATTACAAACACCTGGAGACGGAACGCTCACTTACGACGAAAATGGAAGCTTCACCTACACCCCGCCTGCTAATTTTACGGGAACCATCAGCTTTACCTACACCATCACTGACCTTTGTGGGGTCAGCCTGAGCGGAACAGTGAGTATTGAAGTAGGCCCTCCAGATTGCGATTTTAATGTCGTACTGCAAGCCAGTTCTGCCGATTGTGGACTGTCCAATGGAAGCATCAGCACCAGTGTTTCCCCGGAAGGGGCCTATACTTACAGCTGGTCCAATGGTGCCGAAGCCGCGAATATTGAGCAGCTGCCTCCCGGAGATTACCAGCTTACCGTCACTAGCAATGGCGGACTCTGTCAGTATACCTATGCCGCCACGGTTGCGGAAATGGTGGGGAGCTATATCAGTAATGTGAGTACGACTCCCGGCAATTGCCTGGGGGGAGGCAACATTACCTTGACGCTGACTTCTCCTGCCCCTGGCCCCCTGACCTTAGAGCTGACTGGTGCCTTAGGAACAGAAACCTTCAGTGTAGGCACCGGAACCATTGCCGTGAATACGCTGACCAATTTACCAGCCGGTAATTATTCCCTCGGGGTGTATCCAGAAATGGCAGGTAGTGCTTGTAGCCAACTTGTCAGCGTTGCGGTGCAAGACAATACACCCCTCATCGTGGCAAACAACGACTTCTACACCACTCCTTTCCAGACGGCTATCGGGGGTAACCTTTTGATCAATGACCAAGGTCTGGAAATTGAGGTGATCAATGTAACTGAAATTACAGGAGGAGAAGTAGTGTTTACGGCTGGTGGGGGCTTCACCTTTACGCCCGATGAGACATTTACGGGGATGGGCGGTTTTTCGTATCTCATCCTGGATAGCTGTGGAGAAACGACCAGCGCGAGTGTGGTGATCACGGTGGGGGCACCCAGCTGTGATTTTTCGGTTAGCCTGAATACCCAGCCGGCAAATTGTGGGTTTGACAACGGCGCCATCACAACACTGGTCACCCCTTCAGATGAAGCCTACACTTACTCTTGGTCCGATGGAAGTAGCAACAGTTCACTCAATGGCATAACGGCTGGTTTTTATTCTCTCACGGTCACGAGTAACAGTGGTTTGTGCAACCAGTCTTACAGTGTATTTGTATCTCAGTTGCCCATCAATTACTTCAATAATACTACTACCACAGCTGGCACTTGCCTCGGTGGTGGGAATATCCAACTCGACCTCAACGCCCCAGATGGAGGCCTGCTGAACGGGGTACTCAATGGGCCAAGTATCAACCAGACGATCAGCTTGCCTTCGGGCGTAAGCAATTTGAATGAGCTCTTCAATTTGCGTTCGGGCAGTTATTCTATCACTCTTTTTTCTCAAACGGCTGGCCCTTCTTGTAGTCAAACCATCAGCTTGCTGATTCCCGATAACACCCCGGCCTTGTCTGCCAATAATGACAGCTACACGACGGCCTGGCAAACACCCGTCGATGGCAACGTAATCACCAACGATAGTGGCTTAGTTCCCACAATGATCAGTACCGAAGAAGCCTCTGGAGGGAGTGTTGTTTTTGCGGCAGACGGGACCTTCACTTTTACGCCTTCAGCAGGGTTTACCGGGATGGCAAGTTTCATTTATACCATCCAGGATGCCTGCGGCGCGACGGCTCAAGCCGAAGTCATGATCCTGGTGCAGGCACCCAGCTGCGATTTTGAGGTGACGCTGGAGGTGACTCCTGCTACTTGTGACTTGAATTCGGGAAGCATCAGCAGTAGTATTGATCCTCCCGGAATGTATACTTACAACTGGTCGAACGGTGCTACCAGTGCCTCGATTAGCAACCTGCCCGCCGCTGATTATTCCCTCACGGTTACTAGCAACGGAGGGTTTTGTACGCAAGAACTGTCCGCTACGGTTATGCAAGCAGCGCCTTTGTTTGTAGATAGTCTTAGTACTGCTCCTGGCGATTGTGCAGGAAATGGCTCCATTATCATAGAGGTCACGGCACCTGACAATGGTAACCTTGTGGTAATTATCAATGGCCCCAGTGGGAGCAGTGAGGTGACGATCCCTTCCGGATTTTCAAATCTTGGTGATTTGGTAAACCTCCCCAGCGGTGTGTACGACTTACTGGTGTATCCGGTCTCGGTAGGTTTTTCGTGTAATGAGCAGACGTTTGCGGAAGTAGAAGACAATTCCCCGCCTTTTGTGGTGAATGACGATAGTTATACCACGCCGTTTCAAACGCCATTTATCAACAACGTTTTACTCAATGATGAAGGGTTGCTAATTGAGGTATTGGAAGTGTTGGAAGTGACAGGCGGAACAGTGGACTTAAGTAGCAACGGTGATTTTCTTTTTACGCCCAGTGATGGTGCCACAGGTGCTGCCAGTTTTGTGTATTCGGCGGCCGATGCTTGCAACGAAGTGCAGCAGGGCATCGTCACCATTGAGATTGGGCCTCCTAATTGTGATTTTACGGCTACATTCTCCCAAACAGAAGCCAGCTGTGGTTACAACGATGGTAGTGTGACTGCGACCGTCAGTCCTGCTGGAGATAATTACACCTACGCCTGGTCGAATGGGGTAGATACCAGCCAAGTGCTCAATTTGCCCGCAGGAGAGCATACCCTCACCATCACCGACACAACGGATGGTTGTCCTTTATCTTTCACCTTTAATATCACAGAAAGTCCTGCGGACTACATCAGCGAATTACTCGTGACTCCGCCAGATTGTAATCAAGACGGGGATGTTCAGTTTTTACTCAGCGGAAATGCCCCGGGGCTCTACGCGGTTACGATCACTGCTCCCGGCGGAGGAGTAACGGAACTCAGTAACATAACGATGGGCTTGATGTCAATTAGTGACTACATGGTCATCAGTAGTGGTACCTATACCATCAGTGCTTACAACCAAAATATTGGGGTGGATTGCACCGAATCCATTATGGCGGTAGTGCCTGATCCGAGTTTGCCATTGATTAATCTGAGCGGCATCACCCAGCCTTCGGGAGGTGGGGCGATGGATGGTAGCATTAGCTTCAGCTTTGACCAGCTCAGTACAGGCCCTTATCAGGTAAATATCAATGGCATGGAAGTAGGGGTTTCCAGTGGAGCGCCCTACACTGCCGAAAATTTAGGTGCTGGAATGTATACCATTTTTGTCACTGATGCCAATGGCTGTACTTCGAATACCATTACTGTAGAGTTGGTGAGTAACCTCCAAATCCGCATCGGCTGGCAACCTTCGGCATTGTTCTTTGCTACCAAAGAAATGGAACCTGCTAGCAGCAATAGATCGCCTATTCTCCAACCGCGTTGGCGACCAGTCTTGCAGCTGGTTTATTCTCATAAGGACCATTTCTACCAATTCAACCTTACGGAAGCACACCGGTATTCAATGGAGGAAAAGCTAATGCCCGTTCTGTACACTGGTTTTTACTACGGTCAAGAAAGGCAGAACGGCGCGGGCACATGGCGTTGGAGCACCGGCCCAGCGTACTTGGCGGACACTGCACTGGGTTGGCAATGGGAGGTGCAAGGGGAGTGGCAACCAGCGCTTCATCAAACGTGGAATTTGCAAGCAAAAGCAGTCTGGGGAAATGCATTTCAATGGGGCCTTGGAGTAGTATGGAGGCAGTAAAAGTCTTTAGCGTCAGATATTGAATAATGTTGTTACTTTTGTAGCAAAATTGAGCATTGTTTTAAGTAGTTCTTAACATTTCCGTGCCTAGGTCTAAAAAAAATTAACCTTTACCTGTATCTTTTGCATCAATTCGCGTCTAAAGTCCAAATTCATTTGTGCAGAAGGCGCTGATAAAAGTAAGTAATGCATGTCCGCTTGTAATGCACAGATGAAAGACCTTGAGGTGATCCATAACTACTTGGACTCCCAGGCATCACGTTGTTTTAATTTGCTGTACCAGCGCTATTCCGGAAAAGTTTACGCCAAGTGCTTGACGCTCTTAGGAGACACTGCCTTGGCCGAAGATGCTACCCAAGAGATTTTTACAAAAATCTTTCTCAACCTGGGCCGCTTCAACGAGCAGTCGAAATTTTCCACTTGGTTGTATTCAATCACTTACAATTTCTGTATTGATTACATCAGGAGGAAAAAGAAAGAAAAAGCCGTGTTTTCTGACGAGATGGAAAAAGCTCCAGATATGGCAGAAGACAATATTCCGGATAAAGAGATGCTGGAGCTCAACCTGGTCCAGTTGGAGAAGGTAATGAACAGCCTCAAAGCTGGCGACCGAGCCATTCTTCTGATGAAATACCAGGATGGAGAGCAGATTAAAGACATCGCAGAGCAGTTTGGAAAATCAGAGAGTGCTATTAAAATGCAGATTAAGCGGGCAAAGGAAAGAGCCAGGAAAATTCGGGAAGAAAGCTTTGCCACGGAATCGTAAATCCTAAAAATGATGGATGAAAAGGGGCGCAATCCTTTTGAAGAGATGGAGGATCATCAGATTCGTAATTTCTTCGAAGGACCAACAGACAGAAAAATAAAATCCGGCCTGGACGGCACCCTTGGTACTTTCAGGTTTCTGGGGAGCATCGCCGATGTTTACTTGACACATTTCGTGGATACTGTAGTAGGCATGGCTAGCGCAAATAGCCAGCGCGATGAAGAGTCTACGACTTCTAGCGGAAGACTGGATCCTGGCCCTGCACCAGAACGCGATAAGAAGTATCCGAACCTGTAATATTATTTTGTAAAAACCGCTACCCAGATTAGACTGCTTATGGATCAAATTTATAATACGATTAAGGGACAATTAATGGCCATGTTGGAAGTTATTCCAAGCTTGCTGACAGCCATGGTTGTGTTTTTAGTGGGTTTAATCCTAGCTAAAGCATTACGCAGAATAATTGGTAAATTATTAGCCAAAAGCGGTATTGATAAACTAGCGGACAAGCTTAATGATATTGATTTGATCGCCAATACGGAGATCAACATCAAGCCCAGTTCGATGATTTCCGGGATCGTGTATTACTTGATCCTTTTTGTCTTTATCATGGCCTCCGTAGATGTGTTGGGCATGGAGGCGATTTCAGATCTGATGACGGATATTATCAATTATATTCCCAAAGCGATATCCGCATTTTTTGTCTTCCTCATCGGAATACTTTTCTGTGATCTGATCAAAAAAATGGTACAAGGAGCCTGTGAGTCGTTGGGGATTAGCTCGGCAAAATTGTTGGCCAATGTAGTGTTCTACTTTTTATTTCTCAATGTGGCCTTGATTACCTTGAAGCAAGCGGAGTTGCAAACCTCCTTTATGGAGAACAACATTTCCATTATTTTGGGAGGAGTAATTTTCGCTTTTTCCATCGGTTACGGCTTGGCTTCCCGCCCACTGATGTCGAATATGTTGGCCGCGTTTTATAACAAAGGCCGTTTTGTGGTGGGAGACGAACTTACTGTAGAGGGCCAACGCGGAGAAGTAATCAATATAGATACAACTACGCTGACCTTGCGGATGAATGAAGGCGAGTTGATCGTGCCGCTCAGCAAATTGTCAGATAATCAATACATCATTCACCGACGCGCGCGGTTCATGTCGCTGAAGGATAAGGAAGAAACGGAAGACTAGACTTCCGAAACCTCTTAATTAAACCATTTTTTGAAATGAAAGGATTATGTACCTTTTTTGCCATTGTACTCCTAGTGGCTTGGCAACCTATTGCAGCTCAAACAACCGAAGAGCTACAAGCAATGAAAGATGAAAAAGCAGCTGAACTGGCTACCCTAAAAGGAGAGCTAGAAGAACTTACCGGAAAGGTAGATGCGCTAAAAAGCGAAGTGGCTGGTTTGACGGACCAGCTGACGCCTTACCCACGTTGGGATACTGGCCTGTTGGGCAACGTTGGACTCAATTTTTCAACCTTCAACGACTGGTTATTGCGTGATCAACCCAATACCAGTGCTGTAAACATTGGTTTTTCCACTACCGGCATTGCTAACGCTGATTTTGAAAAAGCCTTCTGGAGAAACAGCCTTAACCTGACGCTGGGTTGGTTGAAGTTTGATAACCGCGATAATCCGGATGACAATAGTGATTTCCAGGTTTCGGCTGATGCCTTCAATATTACCTCTTTATACGGCTACAAATTGTCTAGCAAAATTGCCATCTCTACTTTGGGCGAATACCGTACGTCTATTCTCGATGGTCGTTTCAATAACCCTGGCTACCTTGATATTGGTGTAGGAGCAACCTGGACACCCATCAAAGACCTTGTAGTAGTGGTACACCCATTGAACTACAACTTCGTTTTCTCAGATGCCGAATTCGATTACCAGTCTTCGCTTGGTGCCAAAGTGGTAGCGGACTATACCCGCCAGCTTACCAAAAGTATCGCTTGGAAATCCAACCTTTCGGCTTTCGCCAGCTACGAAGGCAGCGATCTGTCTAACTGGACATGGATCAACGGTTTCTCAACTGCCGTAAAAGGTATCGGGATCGGCCTGGACCTCGGTCTTCGCAACAATAAGCAGGAAGCTCTGGCCGCCGAAAAAACCGACAATCCACTACAGACTTACTGGATCTTAGGTTTGTCTTACGCGATTTCTTCGAAGTAATCGTCTTTAAAGTCGGAAGTGGGAAGTCGGAAGTAGTTGATGCTACTAGGGGCAATTAGTCAACGCTTACACCCTTACACTCGCCCAACTTTTACACTTCCCACCTCCCACTTCCGACCTCAAATCACCTCAACAAAGTCACACTCCCCGTGTAAATCCGCTGTACCCCGTTCAGGTAATTCACTTTGGCTTTGTAAGCATAAGCGCCCTGGGGGAGGATTTCGTTTTTGTAGCGACCATCCCAGGCCGCGGCGGGTTGATCTTCGTTGAGTTCTTCGGAAACGAAAACCCGCTGACCCCAAGGCGAAAAGATCTCCAATGTCCACGAAGCCAGGCCGATGCCGGCGGGTTTAAATACGCGCACATCACCACTGCCGCTTTCCGGCGAAAGGGCATTGGGAAAGAAAATATCGTACATGAAATCGGGCTCCACGTCTACCCGAGCAGTATCGGCACAACCATTCAGCGAGGTGGCTAAAAGGCTTACTTGCCAACTACCGTTTTGTTCGTAATCGTGTACAGGATTCGTTTCCGTACTGCTGGCACCATTGCCAAAATCCCAGAAATAGTTATCGGCACCCGTACTTTCGTTGTTGAAAAGCACAATTCCCCGATAGACCTCCGTAGGCAGCTCCCAGCTAAACGCTGCTACTGGTCGGGGGAGCAGATTGACGCTGCCGCTGAGCTGTAAGGAATCAAAGCAAAGGCCATCATAGGTAGCGACCAGGCTCACATCATAGCTGCCCGCTTCATTGTATTCGATGACAGGATTGGCATCCGTAGAAATTGCTCCATTGCCAAAGTCCCAATAGTAGTCGGTGGCGTTGAGCGTCGCATTGTCAAAAACGACGGTTTGAGGGGCGCAGTCATCAATCAAAATCGGCGCAAAATCCGCTAACGGCTGTGGGATGATACGGAAGTCGTGTTGAAGAATATCCTCACAGCCGAAGGTGTTGCTGACTTGCAACTGCACATTGTATTCTCCCTGTTCCGAAAAGGTGACGCTGGGAGAGGTCAGGCTGCTGCTGATACCGTTGCTAAAGGTCCAGTTGTAGGAAGTCGCTCCGGTGCTGGTGTTCACAAAGTCAATCACTTGCTGTTCGCCACAATAGACGTTTTCAGGGAGGACAAAATTCGCTTCCGGTTCCTCGAAAACGACAATGCTGACGGTGTCGTAGGTAGAAAAACAGCCCTGTGCATCTGCAGCTCGAAAACTTACGGTATACAAGCCCGATGCGGTAAACGTATGGCAAGGGTTCAAGTTGGTAGAGCTGTTGCTGTCGCCAAAATTCCATTCGTAGAAATCAGCGTTCGTAGCGGTGGCATCGAAGCATACCTCTAATGGCGGACAGCCACTGGCACCCTCCGTGAGCACCATACTCTCGGGCCTATTCCTGACCGTAACGGTACTGGTAAAACTCGATTGACAGGAATATGCCGTGTTGCTGATAATCATCGTTACCAGGTAGGTGCCCGGTGCCTCATAATGATGGACTGGATCAATCGCAGTACTATTGTTGCCATCCCCAAAATCCCAAAATACAGTCTGGAAATCTGAGGATGCATTGGTGAAGGCAACGTCCTGGTCCGGGCAAATGACGGGAGGATGGCTAAACAGGGCCTCCGGACTAGGCAGCACTTCAATATTTATCGAAGTCGAATCTTCGCTACAAGCCGTGAGCGCATACTGATAGACGGTATAATACCCTGGTGCTTCAAAAGTATGAACGGGATTCGTTTGGTCAGAAGTGGTCCCGTCACCAAAATTCCAGCTCACAGATGATCCGAAAGAAGAATAGTTGGTGAAATTCACGCTCAATGGTACACAGCCTTGGGTGGTGTCTACGCCAAAGAATGGGGTGACATTACTGGGGTTGACCAAAAGCTCCTGAAAACTGGTGTCACTGCCACAGCTGTTAGTGGCAATCAGCTCTATCAGGTAGGTGGTCGCAGCGGTATCTGGCGTTGTGTACACCTGCATACCCGGTAAAGAATCCTGAGAAGTAAAGCCGTTACCGAAGTTCCAGAAATAGCTATCGGCGTTTCCTAAGCTGGTATTGGCAAAGCTGATTTCCAATGGCCCGCAGCCATCATCGACGGGAATGCCAAACCCGGCTACTGGTCGCGACAATACCGTCACCGTATCCATCGCCGTCGAAATTCCACAAGCATTACTCACTTCTACCATCACATGGTAAGTCGTGTCAAAAAGCCCTGCCGCGAACAACACCTCCTGAGGATTGGCTAGGGTACTGCTTTCTCCGTTGCCCAAAGTCCACTCGTACTGCAAATCAATACCGCTACTGGCATCCGTGAAGTTGACACTGAGGGGGCCACAGCCCCTTGGCGTATCTAGCGTGAAGGCGGGGGCTGGCAAGCTCGCTACGAGCAGCTCTCCATCCGCCGAACTACTACAACCGGCTGTATTGGTAGCCGTGAGTGCCACCGGAATAGTGCCTGTATTCGTCATGGAAAAACTTATACTGTCACCGTTTAGCATTTCCATTCCGTCAATCAACCAAGTGTAGTTCACACCGTCTTGAGGGCTTGCGCCCAAACGAATATCCGCCGAAGTGCACACGTAGTCAGGTACACTGAAAGACGCCTGCGGAATGGCTTGAATTTCCACGCTCACACTGTCGGCAAAGCTACAGCCGGTACTGGCGTTGGTGATCGAGTATTGGTACCAATGCACCGTGTCCAGCAAGAGTTGATCGGTGTTGATGAGCCCTTGGTTGGGATCGGTCAACGCCGGGCCCGACCAAGTACCGCCTGCCGGGGTGGGGGTCGGCAAATTTTGCACCCCACTTCCTACGCAAAAAGCCAGATTGGTACCTGCGTCGAGGTTGCCCGGTCCCTGGATATCTAGCACTAGCGCATCGCTGACTTCACAACTACTGCCCTCGGCGATGGTATAGGTGTAATCAAAAACACCCGGTCCCGCTGCGGTTAAATCTACTTGGCCAGAGAAGGGATCCATGATGCCGGGGCCAGCCCATTGGCCTCCTGCCGGAGTGCCCGTCAGTGTTATCAGGCCTTCGCTGATGCAAACGCTTTGATCCGGCCCCACGACCGCTTCTTCTGGGTCGATAATGGTGATAACGACATCGATGGTTGTAGCACAGGCTGCTAGCGAGTAGGTCAATTGTATTGGATATATGCCTTCGCCAGGGCTGGTAAAAGTACCGTTGGTGCTATCGGTAACAAAATCCCCCGACCAGTTCAATGTTCCACCGCCAGGCATAGCGGTGGGGTTGAGTTCGTCTTGTAAAACCAGGGTACCTGCATCCACACAAAAAGCCGAGGTGTCGGGCGCGGCCAAGGTAGGTAGTGCTTGTACATCCACCAGGGTCTCCTTGCGGAGTAAACAGTTGCTACTGTCCAGCAAACTGTAAACAAGATCAAAAGCACCGGCGCCATTAAGGGCAGGATCAAAGATGCCTTGCTGTTCGTCGATAATACCCATTCCTGACCAAGTGCCGCCCGTAGGACTGAACTCCAACTGTACCGGCGGCTCGTTTTCGCAAAAAGTAAGTGCTGAAGCAATCGAAACACTTTCACCCAACAACACCTCTATGCTCATGCTGTCGCCGTAAACGCAGGCATCGTCCAGAATTTGGTACTGCACATTAAAGGCACCCAAACCAGTCACAGAAGGGTCGAAAACACCACTAGAGTCAATCCCAAGCCCCGACCAGAATCCTCCTGCGGGGGATGCAGTCAAGGAAACTGGATCGGAAGCATCACAAATGGGACCGAGGGGTGATAACTCCAGCAACACCACCTCGGATCCCTGAATAGAAAGCACGGTATTAGCACTTGTATCCGGGCAATAACCATTACTGACCACGAGGTCAATGGTGTAATCACCAACCTGGTTGAAATTGACCAGCGGATTTGCTTCGTTTGGGATCATCGGTACGGAAGGCCCATTGACGGACCAGTTGTACGTACTGATATCTCCTTCCGTGACTAAGTAATCTCCCAGTTGTAGGCTGGCACTGTCACAGAATGGAGGTATTTCTTCTAAATCAGCAAGAGGAGGAGCAAGTACGGTGACGGTGGTGGTCCATTCACTGCTCCCGCAAAGGTTGTTGGCTTGTAGGCTGACTGTGTAGGTTCCGGGCACGGTAAACTCAACCGTTGGGGTTGCGCTCTGGGCGTTGAAAGTATCCAGGAAGATGACGCCTGCACTATCGGGAAAAGTCCAGAGATAATCATCGGCAAAAGACGAGTTGTTGCCAAAAGTGACGGTCAGTGGTACGCAGCCAATAGCGGCATCACTGCCGTTGGCGGTACTGCCCGCTAAGGGTTTGTCAAGTACCTCTACGGGCAGCGTGAGACTATCTACGCCACACTGGTTGGTCACTAAAAGCGTCACATCGTAGACGCCGGCGGAGTCGAAGACGTGATCAGGATTAGGATCGGTGGAAGTGGTACCGTCGCCAAAAGACCAAAGGAATTCGGTGCCGTGGCAGCTACCGTTGGTTAGCGTGATGGAGTCTCCGGCGCAAACGATCGGAGGGGCACTAAAATTAGCTCGTGGCTTAAAACGAATCGCCACGGGAGCAATCTGTGTATGACAGCTCTGCCCCTCCGCGCAAAAACGGTAAATTTCCAGGCTTATATTGTAGACGACGAAACTATTGCCCGACGAGCAGGCAGTCCCTTCTTCAAAGAGGTAAGTGTAGAAATAATTGGAAACTTCGTAAACGGTATCCCGATCACCATTGCCCCAATCCCAGACGTAGAAGTCGATGTCAGGCATGATTGTTTGGTTGATCACTTCGAAGGTGGCTCCTTCGCACACGGTAATTTCTTCGCTGAGCAGGGCCCAGTCGGCAAAAATATCACCACATTCATCGGTGATACATTGGGCATTTAAGGAAAGGCTTAGGCTTCCGAAAAAGGTCAGAAGCGACAGACGTATTAATAGTTGCATAGTATTCAGACGGATTTTGGGGGAGTTAACGGTACCAGCTATTGTTCCAACGGCGGTGATGACTACGGCCTACAGGAGGGCATTGTACGCTGCCTTTGCGGCTTCGGCCACCGGGTCGCCCTTTGCCCGCGCCGCCAGGACTGAGTACGCTACAGAACAAGCCACCACTTTGGAGATAGTAGCGAATGTTAACTTCCACCACGCCACCAGAAGCAGAGCGCAGGCCACCAATATTCATATCGTAGCTAAGGCCAATTTCCAAGGCTTGCCGTTTATCCAAATCAAAAGCGAGACCTAAATAGGCAATCAAGGCATCTGTATTTTGGAAGCCCGCAAAAGGATGGCTATTGTGATAAAACAAACCCAGTGAACCTCCCTGGTAGAGGCCCGTCAGGCCAAGGGTGGTAGCGTTGATGCCGCCCTGTCCTTCCAGTCGAAATTGGGGTACCAGCCGGAAACGATTGATCTGGCCGTTGCCTACACTCAGGAAAGGCAGATAGAGACTCCCGTGTGCCGCCCAACGCAGCGGGAGCGGGGTGTCTAAACCCTGTAATGATTCGATAGGCCCCGTGTTAAAGCTGACGTTGAGCAAATTGTTCAGGGCAATACCGTAATCGAATTGCAGGTCTTCCTTTCCGCGTTTGCGAACATCTACCCGATGGATAAACCCAAAATCAACGCCACCAAACTGTACCGGTACGCGGCTTCCCGGATCAAAAGCCGTGGCGTTGACATTCCCAAACCGGGGATCGAGCTGATCCGAAAAAACGAGTCGATCCCAATCAATCCGTTTTTCCATCCAGTAAGGGCTGATGCCCAAGCGGAAATTATGTACCGATCGCCGCCCGTCGATACGTGCCACAAAGCCAAGTTGTAATTTAGCGGCGGTGGTCGTAAGGAGGCCTTCTCCTTCGATGTCACGAGCTATACTAAGGCCGATAGCTCCTGGCAGACAGGGCTCAAAACTCTCTACGGAAGCGTAAAAAGAATTGAAGCCGCTGGGAATCTGGTTCCATTGGCGCCGGTAGGTGACCGTGCCCGTCAGGCCTCCGTTGATGCCTACATAGGCCGGATTGAGATGCAAAGGCGTATTGAAGAACTGGGAAAAGATAAAATCCTGGGCCCAAAGGCTTGGAGATTGGAGTAGCAGCCAGCATGTGGCCACGGCAGCTGCACGAAGCAGCCCGCGAAAGAAGGGTACCATGTTGAAGTTGTTTTTGGGACGTACGCCAGCACAGCTCAAGGGCTTAGTCTCTGGTAGACCTGCTCCCTTCAGTTGGCTATCGCACTGAAAAAGCTATCGCACGCCAGCAATAAAACTACCTGTGGATTTGTGGTGACACAAAACCTGAAGCAGTATGTTCCCTTACGGGACAATACCTACGTACTATCGCAAAATTAAATAGTCAATGTTTACTCACTTAACCAGGGAAAATAAGGGTGTGAGTTTTTGTGAAGCTTTCTCAAGACAGGCTCATGGGGAACCCTAAATTCAGGATAACATATTATGTTTTTCAAAGATAGGTAAAAGATCAGGTAAAATGCAAGGTTGGGAAAGGATAAAAAACAGGAAGATGATTTTTAGTAATTTTTTTGGCATTTCTCCTTTTACCAGATGATCGGACAACTTTCCTTTATTTTTCACGATCTTTAAGCCATTGTGTGCAATAGGGGGAACAGCCTGGTCCCACTATCCTTATTGTATTCCACGCTTAAAATTAATCACCTATGCGTTATTTTACCCTTCTGTTGTCCTTTTATGTACTGCTTTCGGGCCTTTCCGCCCAGGAGGCTACCAGTATTGAAGTTTACAATATTCTGCAAGCAAAATGTGCTACTTGCCACAGTGGGCCCGATGCTCCGCAGGGCTTAGACCTGGAAGGTACTGGTGGTACTTTGCTCGCGCGTATGCAGGATGTGTATACCACCCTTTATAACCAAACACCGGCCAACGCTACAGCTGCCGCCAAAGGCGATGCCTACATTTATCCAGGCCGGGTCGACCGTAGCTTCCTTTTTAGGAAACTGAACAGAGGCCTTGAGCCAACCGTGCATTTGGACGCCAGTGGCGACGAAGGGCAAAGCATGCCTCCTTATGGACAACCCCTGCTCACGGATGTAGAAAAAGAAATGATCCGGCAATGGATTCTCTATGGCGCACCTGCTGCCGGAACTGTTGTTGATCGCACGATTATCGAAGACTACTACAGTGGCATGGCACAAGCATCGTTTCCCGACGGACCACCACCAGCTCCTGCTCCAGAAGAAGGCTTCCAAATAAAAATGGGCCCGTTTTACCTTGCACCAGGCGATGAGCTGGAGTATTTTCAAAAATATGAATTGGAATTGCCCGAAGAGCTGGAGGTGAACCGATTGGATATGAAAATCGGCACTTATTCCCACCACTTTATTATGTACAATTTTGGGCAAGGAGGTGATGCAGGTATTGCCGATGGTTTCCGTACCGACCCTTTTCATAACAACATCAATCTGGTTGCAGCAATCCAGGAAACCACTGATCTCAATTTGCCCCAGAATACAGCTTTTCGCTGGAGGGAAGGATTGGTTGCCGACCTCAACTCTCATTACATCAATTATTCCGCAACATTGGTGTACCAGGCAGAAGTTTACGTCAATGTATATACCCAACCCACTGGGACGGCTGCTCAGGAAATGTTCACCGACCTGCTCGTAAAAGGCAATATTCCGATTCCTAATAACGAAAGCACAATTACCCATACCCAGATCGTCAATCCTGGTTGGGGCGAGATCTATCTATGGGGCCTCATGGGGCATACTCACAAATATGGCACCAGCTACAAAGCCTGGCGGCGAGAAAGCTTGCAGCCAACGGAGCTACTCTATGATGCCGCTTGCCCACGGGGAGAGCCCGGTTGTGTATCTCCTTATTTTGACTATCGTCACATTCCGTTCCGTTATTTTGAGCCACTGGAACCCCTGACCATGAACTTCGCCAATGGTCTGGTACACGAAGCACAATGGGTAAATGATGGCCCTGCCCCTGTGAACTTTGGCCCTACTAGCGACGATGAAATGATGGTGATGGTCGTCATGTACACCGAAGATTCTACGGGAGTGCAGGTGGTTCCTACGGAGGAAATCACTACGGAGCGAGATGTACTCAAGCTAAGCCCGAGCCCTGCCAGCGACTGGGTGCAGGTGCAAAGCCCGGATTATATCCAGGAGGGCACCTTTGTGCTTTTTGACGCTACGGGGAGACAAATCTGGCAACAATCTGTCAGCGGAACCCGTTTCCTTGTGGAGCGTGGTGCCTGGCCAGCTGGAATGTATTGGTACCAACTACAAACTTCCGCAGCCAAGGCTTACACCGGAAAAATTCTTTGGCTGGAATAGTATGATTTATGAAATGGATGAAACGATTAGCTTACTTTTTTGGCATTCTCTACGCACTGGTGTGTCTGGTGCTTTACTTTCAACAGGAGCGAATCATTTTTAATCCAACCATTCTGGAAGCTTCCTTCCAATTTTGGGAGGGAGAGGAAGTTTACGTGCCAGTAGAAGATCAAGTTAGGCTTCACGCGCTATGGCTAAAGCAGCCAGACACACGCGGGGTTGTCCTCTACTGGCACGGCAACCGCGGTTCCAATCGCCGTTGTCTGCGTCAGGCAGAAAATCTGGCGGGTTTAGGCTATGATGTTTTCATGCCTGATTATCGTGGCTACGGGAAAAGTGACGGTCATATTTCTTCCGAAAAACAGTTGTTTGCCGATGCTCAGGAGGTATACGATTGGCTAAAAAAACATTACGCCGAAAATCAGATCATAGTGCTGGGCTATTCCCTCGGCAGTGGCGTGGCTACTTATTTAGCCACCATGAACCAACCTCAGCATCTCTGCCTGGTAGCACCTTATCGCTCGATGGTGGAAATGAAAAATCTGATCCTTCCTATCGTTCCCTCCTTTTTAGTCAAATACCCCTTGCGGAATGATCGGCGGTTGGCGGAAGTCAAAGTCCCCGTTACCCTGTTTCACGGTACAAGAGATGAATTGATTCCCTTTGAGCACTCGGTTTTTTTACAAAAACTATTGCCACAAACAGCCGAGTTGGTAAGCCTGGAAGGAAAAGGACACAGAGGAGCAATCTTTAGTTCGGTATTGCGGCAGGAGCTCCAGCATATTATCGGAAACAAGGTATCTGCTGCTTTTTAAGGTGCCTTGATTTGTTGGTGCTGTGTAATGCAGTGCTTTTCCGTATTTTTGTCGACCGAAAAAGAAACTTATCATGAATAGACTTATTCTCCTTTTAGTTTTGAGCCTTGGCCTACAGACAGTAGGATTTAGCCAAGCGCAAATTTCGCTGGAAAGAATCTGGGAAGATTACCTCTTTACGCCCAAGCAGGTACCTGGTTTTACCTTCATGAATGACGGCCAGCATTATACCCGTTTGGAAAACAATAAAATTGAGCAATACGATCTGCGCACTGGCAAACAGGTAGCTACCTTGCTCAATGTCACCACCATTGCCCAGGTAGATAATATTACTAGCTACCAGTTTACGGACGATGAAGCGCGGATCATTCTCAGCAATAACCACCGGCCGATTTTCCGCCACTCTTATGCTGCTGACTTTTTTATTTACAATCGTTCCACGAAAAGCGTAGAGCGGGTATTTGAAGAAGGCAAGCAAGTACGCCTGGCGGCCTTGAATCCACAAGGCGATAAAGTGGCTTTCGTTTACGAAAACAACCTTTACGTCCAGGATCTCCTCAACCGAAAAGTAACCCAAATCACCGCGGATGGAGAAGTCAATAAAATCATCAACGGTGCCACCGATTGGGTTTACGAAGAAGAATTTGGCGATGACAATGGGTTTTTCTGGTCGCCTGATGGTCAGCAAATTGGTTTCTACCGATTTGATGAATCAGCGGTGAAAGAGTTTACCATGACCAACTACAATGATGACTTATACCCGGAGTATGTCACCTTCAAGTACCCCAAAGTAGGCGAGAAGAACAGTGATGTCAGCATCCATATCTATGACCTGAACTCAGGCAAGACCAAAGAAGTAGCAAAAACAGGTGCAGAATGGGAGTATTTCCCACGCATCAAGTGGACGCGTAAAGCCGGAGAGTTGTGTGTGTTCTTTATGAATCGCCATCAGAGTAAGCTGGAGCTGCGCCTGTTGGATTTTGCGGGAAATAGCAAAACACTTTTGCAGGAAAAAAGTGATTATTACATCGATATCCATGATAACCTTGCCTTCCTGGAGAACAGCGACCAGTTTGTCTGGACGAGTGAAAAGGATGGCTGGAACCACGTCTATCTTTACAACATGGACGGTAGCCTCGCACAACAGCTCACCATGGGCAACTGGGAAGTGACCAACTTCTACGGCCTGGATGAAGCCAATGGAATGATCTACTACCAGGCCGCCAAGAAGAACCCAATGCAACGGGAAGTGTATGGTCAGTTGATCAAAGGCAAGGGCAATACCACCCTTCTGGCTGGCGTAGCAGGGACCAACAGTGCGCAGTTTAGCAGCACTTTTGATTACTTCGTATTGACTTATTCTTCCCAAAATACACCCGCTACTTACACGGTGATGGATCGTGCAGGCAAGCAAGTGCGGGTCATTGAGGACAATGCCCGCCTGCAAGGATTGCAGAAGACCTACGGCGTATCGAATGTGGAGTTTTTCCAATTCAATACCGCTGACGATGTGACCTTGAATGGCTACATGATCAAGCCGCCCAACTTCAGCGAAAAGCGCTTGCACCCCGTATTGATGTACGTGTATGGAGGCCCTGGCAGCCAGACGGCAACGGATAGCTGGGGTGGCCAAAATTATTGGTGGTTCCAAATGCTGGCATCGCAAGGGTACATTGTGGTGAGTGTGGATAACCGTGGTACCGGTGCTCGGGGAGAACAGTTTAAGAAAATGACTTACCAGCGCCTCGGTCACTATGAAACGATTGACCAGACGGAAGCTGCCCGTTACCTCGGAAACCTCCCCTACATTGATGCAAAACGGATCGGAATCTTTGGCTGGAGCTATGGTGGCTACATGGCCAGCTCTTGTATCTTGAAGAGCAATGACGTATTCAGAGCTGCCATTGCTGTGGCTCCCGTCACCAACTGGAAATGGTACGATAGCATCTACACCGAGCGCTACATGCGTACCATAGAGGAAAACGAAGAGGGTTATCAGGAAAATTCTCCCGTCTATTTCGCCGATCAGTTGGAGGGAGAATACCTGCTGATCCACGGCATGGGCGACGATAATGTCCATTTTCAACACACGGCAGAAATGGCCAATGCCCTCATCATGGAGAATAAGCAATTCGAGACTTATTTTTACCCCAACCGCAATCACGGTATTTACGGTGGCCCTACTCGCTTGCATTTATACACTAAGATGACGAACTTTCTGAACGAAAAATTGAAAGTGCGCCCCCGTCAAGAAGCGGCCCGCCCTGCGGGTTTGTTACGGGCAGAGCCGGTACAGAAGAACAATAGTAGCCATAACTAGTGCATCAGGCAGAAAAAAGCCGTAGTTACTTCTTGTGTGCGACCAGTTGGAAGGCACTTCAAAAGTGCCTTCCAACGCTCAATTGCATCAGGCATAAGAAATGCGTAGTTGCTTTTTAGGGAACTTTTGGTTTATGGTGTTGTTCTTGAAGCAGCAACTTTAGTAATAGATCACCTTATTTTTATACGCTCACTTACCACCACGAAGAGAATAGAACAAGCAAAATGGCTACGAAAAAGCAAAAACCACTGATCGAGATCGTCAACCGACGCGCGACTTTTGAATTTGAGTTTATTGATGTTGTTGAAGCGGGTATCCTGTTATTGGGTACGGAGATCAAGTCTGTACGTGCTGGCAACGTCAATCTGAGAGATGCCTACTGCTTGTTCAAAAATGGAGAGCTGTTCATCTACAGCATGTTTATCGCGCCTTATACTTACGGCAACCAGTTCAACCACGAAGAAAGGAGAGTCCGAAAATTATTGCTCAAGCGGGCCGAGCTTCGGAAGTTGGAAAAGAAGGTCAAAGAGAAAGGTTTTACCATTGTTCCGCACAAGTTTTATATCAATGAGCGGGGCTTTGCCAAGATGGAAATAGCCCTGGCGCAGGGTAAAAAGACTTACGACAAACGCGACTCCATCAAACAAAAAGACATGAAGCGGGATTTGGATCGGATCAAGAAGGCGAACTTGTAGAGGGGGCGGGGCGATTGCATCACCCCTAAGGGTAGAAGATAGAGGGACTTTGGGCATCGTGAAGGGATGCACTGACTATTTTGAACCATGGCGATATACGAAATCAAAGAGTAGCGGCATTTCAATCCCTCTACCCTCTACAAAAAGGCGCGCGAAGCGGCCTGCCATCTATCTACCCATTTAGATCAGCTTATTTCCCTCTCCCGGGAAAACCACATCTGGCTGGTAGGTCTTTGCTTCCTCGGGCGTCATCCAGCCATAGGCGATAATGATGACCACATCTCCTACTTGTACCCGGCGTGCGGCGGCACCATTCAGGCAGATCATCCCGGAGCCTCGCTCCCCTTTGATGGTGTAGGTCTCAAAGCGTTCGCCATTGTTGTTATTCACAATTTGCACGCGTTCTCCTTCCTGTAGGTTGGCGGCATCCAATAAATCTTCATCAATGGTGATACTGCCCACGTAGTTGAGGTTGGCCTCGGTGACTACGGCGCGGTGAATTTTTGATTTAAAGCGTTGAATTAGCATAAGCTTGTTTCCATCAAGTTACTAAAGAGAAGATTCAATTTGCTTTCTACGCAAGGAGAAGAATCGCAAAAGTATAAAATTTGCTAAACATTGGCTTAAACTCCTCTTCCTTTTAATGAAAGTTCGTTTGTAAGACACAAACAAAACAAAATTAGGATCAGTTTGTTTAGTCTGTCGCTTTTTTGACGCAGAAACAAGGAGAAAGTTACAGGTTGCCTCTCAGTGGGAGATTATCAATCAGCCTCACCTCTCCGGCCCAGACGGCTGTACAGGCAACAATTAGCTCTGCAAGTTCTTCTTGGTCGGGGAGTGGTTGAAGGCTATGCCCATCAACGATGGAGAAATATTCCGGACGGAACCCCGGTTGGCTGAGTGCTTCCATGGCCCAGGTTTCGATATCTTTAGGAAGCTCACCTTTGATCAGACGTTTTTTGGCTTCTAGAAGGGTTTGGTACAGGATAACCGATCGCTGACGAATTTCTGGATCTAATAGGACGTTTCTGGAACTCAAGGCCAGGCCATCTTCTTCGCGCACCGTAGGAACAGTGATAACCCGGTAGGGAAGGTCGAGTACCCGAACCATTTGTTTTATGATCAGTTGCTGTTGGTAATCCTTTTGACCCATGTAAAGGTTTTCCGGCTGGATGATATCCAAAAAACGTTTCACAACTTGTGCAACACCGTCGAAGTGCCCGGGGCGTTGTGCGCCTTCCATCCGGGCGTCCAGTCCCGATAAGTCGATCTGCAAGCGGGTATCCAGTCCTGGAGGGTAAACGTCATCTACTTCCGGTAAAAAAGCGACATTACAACCAACCTTTGCTAGTGCTTGCAGGTCTTTACCCGGAGTTCGGGGATACCTGTCCAGGTCGTTTGCTTCGTTGAATTGGGTAGGATTCACAAAGATGCTGGCAACTGTAATTTGATTTTCGGCCAACGACCGCTTAACCAAAGTCAAATGTCCAGCATGCAAAGCACCCATCGTTGGGATAAAACCAACGGAGCGATTATTGACCCTTTCAGCATTCAGAAAAGCCTGGAGCTGATCAACGCGTTTAAACAATTGCATGAAATAATGAATTTTCTTCCCGAAAGCGGGAAGCAAATATAGCCGTTTTTCAGAAAGAGACCTTTTTAAAGAACCTGTTTAAAAGGCAAATGCCTGATTTTTACTATCTTTGCAGCCTGAATTGAATAGTTGGGCGGAAGATTTATCTTCTTAATCGATTAGCAATTCTGATATAAACGATCTTTGATTCTTTTTTGAAAATAGAGATAGCAGGCGTATGAGCAAAAAGAAGGTATTGATAGTTACCCAGGAAATGGAGCCATATACAACCCTCTCGCAAGTTTCCGAGACTGTTCGTCAACTGGCCCCGTATGTGCAAGAGAAAAACATGGAGATCAGGGTACTTATGCCTCGGTTTGGCACTATCAACGAACGTCGTCATCGTCTACATGAGGTAGTACGGCTTTCTGGCATGAATATCATTGTTGATGACGATGATTATCCTTTGATTATTAAAGTGGCTTCTTTGCCAGAGGCCCGGATGCAGGTTTACTTCCTTGACAATGATGATTTCTTCAAGCGGAAGCAAATCTTCCAGAGCGATAAAGGCAAGCCTTTTGAAGACAATGCCGATCGCACCGTCTTTTTCTGTAAAGGAGTTTTAGAAACGGTAAAGAAATTTGGTTGGGCTCCTGATATTATCCACTGTCATGGTTGGATGACGAGTCTTATTCCGTTGTATCTCAAAACAGCTTATAAGAACGAACCTCTTTTTGAGCCGGCCAAAATTGTTTACTCTACCTACGCGTCCGATAATTTTTCTGCTCATTTTAGTGAAAACTTCGCTACCAAAGCGTCGATCAATAATCTGTCAGAAGAAGATTTGCACAATTACCAGGATGGTGACCATGTGCAGTTGGAAGCAGGAGCGATCCACTACGCTGACGCCATCGTCCGCGCTTCGGAGGAGCTTTCGCAGGAAGCTGTTACAGCATTAGCTAAAACCGATAAACCGGTACTGGCTTATGATGAAGAAAATTTCCGGGCTAACCTTATTGAATTTTATCAATCACTTTTGACGGAAGAGGTTGAAAGTTAGGGTTTTCGGTAGCAGGTTTTTGACCTTATAAATACTACTGTTGAAAACCTCTCGTTGTACCTCTTTGTGGCGTGTGTCCTTCTTACTGTACAGTAGCAACTGTATGGGGGATGATATGCGAAAAGCATCAACATTTTTATGAAGAATAGTTTCTGGACCAAACTTTTGGTCGTTTGTTGCGCACTTTCTTTTGTACTTGCTAGCTGTACTGACCCTCTCGAAGTAGGGGCCAATTTATTGGATGAAGACCGGGCAAGGGTTGGGTTTACAGATACCCTACAGCTGAAAGTAAGAACCGAAATAGCGGACTCCGTGAGTGCTTTTTCTCCTGGTGTAGGCGCAATTTCTACCTTCCTCTTTGGGCGAACCGAGAATCCCTATTTCGGCATTACCGAAGCAGGGTTTTATCTGGAACCGCTGCTTTCCCGCGATTTGGGAGGTAATCCAATCGACTTTCTTTCGACGTTCAACCCCAATACCGTCATTCTTGATTCTATTGTGCTTGTGCTTCCATTGGATTCCGCCGGAATTTATGGTGATGTAAACGGCGAATTTGGGGTAGAGGTATACCGGGTAACCGAGCAGCTTGAGCCCGTTGTTTATGATGAAGATGGCAATGTCTCTTTCTTTAGCAACATTTTTTACGATACCGATCCGATGCCCTTGGCTTCGACGATGTTTCGTCCCAATTACGACGATAGCGTCTTTGTGAAAAAAGACATTAGCTTTAGTACTCTGGATACGGTTGACCTGAAATCGCCTCACGTTCGCGTACGTTTGGATAATGCTTTTGGCGAAACCTTCTTTCAGCAGGATACTTCCGTATTTGCCAACGATAGCACCTTGTTGGAGTTTTTCAAAGGTTTGTACGTAAAACCCACCGGAGTATCTCCAGGATTGCTCAATTTTAGCCTAAATCGCAGCTGGTCAGGTGTTTATTTCTACTACCGTGCGGGTACAGATACCCTTACTTATAGCCTGGAAGCAGGCAGTATTGGTCGTCGGATCAGTACTTATAAACACGACTACGAAGGCTATGTTGTCGGTGATTTTATGGCCAATCCTGATACGCAGGATAGTCTCATGTTCCTGCAAGGCTTGCAAGGCTTACAGATCGCTTTTGATATTCCTGGCTTGGATAACTTTAGCCAGAAAGTGATCAATAAGGCAGAGCTGGAACTGACGGTAGCCATACCTGCCGATTATGATATCCTCTTTAATCCTGTACCGACACAGATCGTCGCGTTGAGGAGAACCGACGAAGGAGAGTACCTGGTGATCAGTGATGTTTCGGTTTTGCCCAATGATTTATCCGTTTATTTTGGTGGACAACCCGAGGAGCAAACAGGAGGAGATATTTTGTATAAACTGAATATGTCCATACATACCCAGTATGTTATTGACGGCTCAGAGATGGAAACGATATATTTAGCCGTATTTCCCCGGCAAGGGAATGCGCGTCAAGTTATATTTAAAGGACCTGGAGCAGTAGTTAATCCTCCTGTTCTTAAGGTGTCTTTTACGGATTTATAGAACAAATAACAGCAGTGTGACATTAGTTTAAAGAATGTCCTGATCCAATCAGGACATTCTTTTCGCGTAGGAACAGCACGAAAAGAAAACACGATTTTGTTTTTCAAATAGTTGAATAAGCGCTTCATTTAAAGTGTTTTAACTATTTGAAAAAGCTTAAGAAAAATCGTGTTTTATTTTCTGCGCAATACTAGGTATACTACTGTAATCCTGGACCAAAAACAAAAAGACATGTGTGGAATTGTTGCCTATTTAGGCCCGCGCCAAGCGTATCCAATACTCATTAAAGGCCTTCAGCGCCTGGAATACCGTGGATATGATAGCTCTGGGGTTGCATTACTGAACGGAGGTCTCCACATCTACAAAAGAAAAGGGAAGGTTCAGGATCTACTGGACTTTGCAGCTGAAAAAGATCTTTCTGGCTCTTTGGGTATTGGCCACACTCGTTGGGCTACGCACGGGGTTCCCGACCACGTCAATGCGCACCCTCACCAATCAGGAAATGGGCGAATTGCTTTGGTGCACAATGGCATCATTGAAAACTATGCTTTGCTAAAGACCGCTTTAGAAAAAGACGGACACGTTTTTAAAAGTGAGACGGATACCGAAGTACTTACCCATTTGATTGAAGCGGTTCAGGAGCGAGACAATCTTCCTTTAGAAGAAGCCGTACGGGTAGCACTCACAAGGGTGATCGGTGCTTATGCGATTGTTGTGATCGACCAAGATGACCCCGGAAAAATTGTAGCGGCTCGTAAAGCGAGCCCGCTGGTAGTGGGTTTGGGCAAAAACGAATTTTTTCTGGCTTCAGATGCTACGCCAATTATCGAGTACACCAACCGGGTTGTTTATCTCGATGATGAGCAAATCGCGGTGGTGAGCCTGGAAGATGGCCTCCAATTGCGCTCTATCGGGAATGAAGAGCAGACGCCTTTTGTGCACGAGCTGGACATGAAAATCGAAGCACTGGAGAAAGGAGGCTATGATCACTTCATGCTTAAAGAAATTCACGAACAACCGCAAACGGTAGCCGATTGTATGCGGGGCCGCTTGAACGCAGAAGAAGGATGGATTAGATTAGGAGGACTAGAAGAATTTGCCAACAGAGTAATGCAGGCAGATCGCTTTATTATAGCCGCCTGTGGTACTTCCTGGCACGCTGGATTAATTGCGGAATACTTGTTTGAAGATCTCGCCCGGATTCCGGTCGAAGTGGAGTACGCCTCTGAATTGCGTTACCGCAACCCGATTATTCGGGAAAAAGACCTGGTGATTGCGATCTCTCAGTCGGGAGAAACCGCCGATACGCTAGCTGCTTTAGAAATGGCGAAACAAAAGGGAGCCATGCTTTTTGGAATCGTCAACTCGGTAGGTTCTTCTATCGCTAGGATTACGGACGCCGGTTCTTATATTCACGCTGGCCCCGAAATTGGGGTCGCCTCTACCAAAGCCTTTACGGGGCAAGTGAGCCTGCTCACGATGATGGCCCTGAGCCTGGCGCACAAGCGTGGGACGATTTCCAATTCTTATTTTCGTCAATTGGTCAGTGAATTGGCGAATATTCCCGATAAGATTCGGCGGGTACTGGAAAAGGACGAGCAAATACGTTATATTGCGGGCGAAATCAAAGACCACTCTAACGCCCTTTATCTAGGGCGGGGTTATAATTTTCCCGTTGCGCTGGAAGGCGCGCTGAAATTAAAAGAAATTTCCTACATCCACGCTGAAGGATATCCAGCAGCCGAGATGAAGCACGGGCCAATCGCTTTGATCGACGAGAATATGCCGGTGATTGTGATTACGACAAACCGGAGTGCTTATGATAAAATCGTAAGCAATATTCAAGAAGTCAAAGCGCGCAAAGGCCTTGTTATTGCAATTGTAAACGAAGGAGATACAGTGATTAGCAAAATGGCTGATCATGTTATTGAAATCCCCAATACAGAGGAACCATTTACCCCTTTATTGTCGGTTATCCCACTACAGTTATTGTCTTACCATATAGCCCTCATGCGTGGCTGTAATGTAGATCAGCCCCGTAATCTGGCGAAATCAGTAACAGTAGAATAAAGAAAAGAGTATGATAGATTGGAATATGACCTACAACTCTGCCAAAGATAATCTCACGATTCCTGAATACGGAAGACACGTGCAGCTTATGGTAGACCACGCTCGTACCATCGAAGATGATGCGCTACGCCAGCGATTTGCCGAACGCATCATTAAGTTAATGATGCAGATGGTACCCCAGAACCGTAATATCGAAGATTATAAAGGTAAACTGTGGCGCCACTTGTTTCGGATTGCCGAGAATGATTTAAGGGTCAGCCCACCAGAAGGGGTAGACATGCCAGAAGATGTCAGTGGTCGTTTGTTTCCAGACACGGTGCCTTATCCCGAAACGGAAGCGCAGTACCGTCATTATGGCCATAATGTTCAGACGATGATCAAGAAGGCCATCGCTATGGAGGACGGTCCGAAAAAAGAAGGCTATGTTGCGGCCATCGCGGCTTACATGAAACTGGCCTACAAAACCTGGAACCGCGAGCATTACGTAAGTGACGAAATCATCAAGGCAGACCTCAAGTCCTTGTCAAAAGGCTTGTTGGAAATACCCGAAGAGCAGTCACTGGACAATTTGGTCAACAAGACCACCCAGCGCCGTCGGCCCACCAGCAGTGGAGGCAGCAAAGGAGGTAAGCGTTCTTCTGGTGGCTACAGCAACCGCGGCAGTAGCAGCGGTGGTCGCCGCAAAAGCAGTGGGAACGGCCGGCGTGGATCGCGCAAGTAGGCCAGTACTATTCGTTCTTTTAAATTAATGCAAAGCAGTGTGCCGTATCCTTTACGTACACTGCTTTGAACTTTATTGATCATCACAAGTTGTCAACTCATGCATGCATCTGGAACCTTCGTGGTAGAAGGTGGTCACGTTTTGAAGGGAGAGATCGTCCCACAGGGAGCAAAGAACGAAGCACTACAGGTGCTTTGTGCCGTATTACTTACCAGCGAACCCGTCGTTATTAGCAATTTGCCGGCTATCCGTGATGTCGATAAATTGATAGAATTACTAAAAGGCTTAGGGGTAGAGGTGACTCAACTGAGCAGCGATACTTACCGTTTTGTCGCAGCAAATGTAGACCTCGATTACGTACTTACCCAGGATTTTACCCGTGATGCCAGTCGTATTCGCGGCTCGGTCATGTTGATTGGGCCACTTCTGGCGCGCTTCGGACGGGCTTCATTGCCTAAACCAGGAGGTGATAAAATTGGCCGCCGCCGCCTGGATACCCACCTGCTAGGGTTGGAGCAACTAGGTGGGCACTTTTCCTTCGATAATGAGCGTAACCTGTATGCTTTTAAAGCGGAAGGCCGTTTGCAAGGTTGCTACCTGCACATGGAAGAGATTTCCGTTACGGGTACGGCCAATGTAGTAATGGCTGCCGTGTTGGCAGAAGGAGAAACAACGATCTACAACGCCGCATGTGAACCTTATGTGCAGCAACTTTGTCGGATGTTGCAAGCTATGGGGGCTAAAATCAATGGGGTTGGCTCCAATCGCTTACATATCGAAGGGGTAGATCAGTTGCAAGGGACGGAGCATCGCTTACTCCCCGATATGATTGAAATTGGTAGTTTTATTGGTTTGGCCGCGATGACCAAATCAGAGATTACCATCAAAGATTGCCGCGTAGACGAGTTGGGCATCATCCCCCATACCTTCCGACGGATGGGTATCCAGATTGATGTTGTAGGAGATGATCTTCATATCCCCGCGCAGGAAGAATATGAAATCCAGAGCTTTATTGATGGTTCCATTCTTACCGTTTATGATGCTCCTTGGCCTGGGTTTACACCCGACCTGATGAGTGTGATTTTAGTGATTGCTACGCAAGCGAAGGGCAGTGTTTTGGTCCACCAGAAAATGTTTGAAAGCCGCCTCTTTTTTGTGGATAAACTTATTGATATGGGTGCGCAAATCATCCTCTGCGATCCTCATCGGGCCACCGTGATTGGTCTTAATCGACGCTTTCAGTTGAGAGGAATAGAAATGACTTCTCCGGATATTCGTGCGGGTGTGGCATTACTGATTGCTGCCTTGTCGGCAAAAGGCAAGAGCACTATTCGCAACATCCACCAAATTGATCGTGGATACGAACGTATTGACGAACGCTTGGTAGCACTGGGTGCAAAAATTACCAGACTGGAGGAATAAAAAAAGCTTATGATATTATATAACGTCACGATAAAGATAGATCATGCCAGCCACAATGATTGGTTGGCATGGATGAAGGTCGTTCACCTTCCGGAAATGATGCAAACCGGAATGTTTTTAGAATACACCATCTCTCGCTTACTCGGTACCGACGAGACCGAAGGTTTTACGTATAGCATCCAGTATTTGGCCCACGATTTTGGTGCTTATCAAGAGTACCAGGAAAAATACGCCGCCGACTTGCAACGTAAACATCACGAACGCTACCAGGAAAAATACGTTGCTTTTCGCTCTATAATGAAAGTGGTGGAAAGGGGAGATGGCGAAATTTGACCGCAATAGATAGGTCTTTCACTGCTTTTAAATTTGATCTTAAATAAGTATTTCGTACTAACGTACCTTTGAATGAACCCTCACCGGTGTTAATCGTTGTGAAGGACAGTTTACTAGTAGGAAAACGCTTATTATCATGACAAAGCAACTTTTGCTATTGTTACTGCTTTGCAGTAGCCTTATACCGTCTTTTTCCCAGATGGCCTTGCAAATGGCAAGCGAGGAGCAAGAAGAGGGGCTCTATCTGCGAAAATCTCAAGAGAAAATCACTATCGATGGTCAGCTCGATGAGGCCGCCTGGTTTACGGGAAGACCTGCAGTTGATTTTTGGGAGAACTTCCCTTCCGACACTTCTCGGTGTGCGTGGAAGACAGAAATTTACATGACCTTCGATGAAAACAACCTCTACATCGGTGCCAAATGCTATGCTCCGGGTAATAAATATGTGACCCCGAGCTTGCGCCGGGATTATCGGGCGGGCGGTAGTGATAATATCACATTTCTACTTGATCCTTTTCGCGATCGTACCAATGCTTTCGTTTTTGGGATGAACCCTTACGGTGTTATGCGGGAAGCACTGATTTCTAATGGAGGAAGAAGTAACGACGACTGGCTGGGAGAATGGGACAATAAGTGGCAGGGCGAATCAGCCATTTTTGATGATTACTGGTCTTGTGAAATCGCCATCCCTTTTAGTACCATACGTTTCCCGGAAGGGCAAGTAGACTGGTATTTCAATAGTTACCGTTTTGATACGCAAAGTAATACCCGCTCTACCTGGCAGCCGATTCCCCAGAATCAGATCATTATGAGCTTGGCCTATATGGGCAATATGCAGTGGGAAGAAGCACCTACCACAAACAATAGTAGTATCTCGCTCATTCCTTACCTTAGTGGAGCTACCCAACGTGATTATGAAGAGGGCTTACCGTCTACAAGTACTTTTGGCGTGGGTGGAGACGCCAAAATAGCCGTGACCTCCGGCCTTAATCTCGACCTGACGGTCAACCCCGATTTTAGTCAGGTAGAAGTAGATCAGCAAGTGATCAATCTTAGTCGGTTTGAAGTTTTCTTTCCGGAACGGCGACAGTTCTTTCTGGAGAACGCTGATCTTTTTGGCACCTTTGGCGATGATCAGGTCAATCCTTTTTTCTCCCGCAGAATTGGCGTTTCACAAGATACCAGCACTGGTGCTGCCATTTCCAATCCCATCTATTATGGTGCTCGCCTCAGTGGCAAGCTGGACAATAACTGGCGGCTAGGCCTTTTGAATATGCAAACGGCTAAGGATGACGAAAATGGGCTGCCCAGCTACAATTACACCGTAGCAGCTTTGCAAAGGAAAATGTTTTCACGCTCCAATCTAGGCTTCATTTTTGTAAACAAGCAAACCTTCGCCGATCTCGCTGGAGATACCCTCAATAATGCCTACAACCGTGTGGCAGGATTAGACTACAACCTGGCATCGGCGGATAATCGATGGAATGGCAAGTTTTACTTTCATCACTCTTTTTCACCGACGCAAGGAAAAAATCCTTTCTCGCATGGCGCTCGGGTCGATTACCTTGAACGGCGGTATGCGTTTGGAATGGAGCAGCGGTATGTAGGTGAAGAATACGATGCTGAAGTGGGCTTTGTTCCCCGTAAAAACTATTGGCAAATTAACCCTAGAGGGGAGCTGTTTTTTTATCCTGAAAAAGGCCCCATCAACCGGCATGGCCCCCGCTTCCGATCACGTTTTTTGTGGACCCCCGAAGAGGGTAATACCGATAGGTTTATGTTTTTATCCTGGGATATTAGCTTTACAAATAATAGCCGGCTGAGTTTCGATTTTGGGAATGAGTATGTATATCTGTTGGAGGATTTTGATCCTACCAATACCGATGCTACACCCCTGCCAGGAGCTACCGGCTACACCTATAACCGGTTGTCGATGGAATACAATTCTGACAGCCGTAAAACCTTCTCGTATCGACTAGAGCCCACAGCAGGCCAGTTTTTCAATGGCTATCGCTACGGCTTGCAAACCAATATCACCTGGCGTTACCAGCCGCTGGGGCAGATCTCCCTGACGACGAATTACAGTTACATCGACCTTCCTGATCCCTACGCCAGCGCCAGCTTATTTTTGATTGGTCCTCGTATTGACCTGACCTTTACGAAAAATATTTTCCTCACCACCTTTTTTCAGTACAATAGCCAAATCGACAATTTCAATGTCAATGCACGTATGCAATGGCGTTTTGCTCCAGTCTCTGATTTCTTTTTGGTGTATACCGATAATTACAATTCACTGGATTGGAATGTGAAAAACCGGTCGATCGTAGCAAAGGTGACGTATTGGTTAAATACATAGCAATAGACTTGTTCGTCCGGGGGGCTTTACCTTCGGTGATCGCTTCGCTCGGAGTTGGAGGGAAGACGCCGCTATCTTTTGTTCCCGCAAGCGAGCAAAGTGGGAACATAGCCTTACAGGGTGACCGGGAATAGGATTTGGGAATACATGAGGATAAATAAGCAAGTGTAACTCCTGCGAATTGATCCATTGGTTCCGGCCAAGTTCTTTGAAAAATCGGGTTAAACAAGATGTTTTGTGCCTTGAGAAGCCAAAATATGGCCTTTACTGTCCAAATTGATGGAAAAAGGAGGTACTTGGCCAATTTACGTAAGTTATTGGCCAAGCACATCAACGTAAATTCCGCTTTTACTTTTTCCAGGCCCCGGAGTAAAAACCGAGTATATCCCAGATTGTATTTCAAATGGCCAAAAATGGCTTCAATGGGGTGTAGTCGTCGGTTATACATCTTTTTGCCTTCTGGGATATTTAATCGCTGCTTCATTTGGTCTCTTAATGCTTGTCTTACTTCTCTTAAGATCGTACGATAAGGAGACCTCTTAGGAGTACATTCATCTTTGAAAGGGCAGTTTTTACACGCCGTCGTGCGATATTGGCGATATTCTTTATTACGAGTCCGGTCTATTTTAATGCTTTTGAACGATAGGGTGTGCTTAGCCGGGCAAGTGTATACATCTCGTTGATCGTCATAGTCAAAATGAACACTATTAAAAGGTTGATTTTCAAAAGTGGCATTCATGTCTCGGTAAGGGACGTATCCACAGATGTTGTTGGTGTCCATGTATTCAAAACTGTCGAAAGTGCCAAAGTCAGCATCGGCTAGGACAACCTGGACCTGTTGACCAGTGTTGGCTTGAATGCCTTGAAGAGCAGGGATCAGTTGTGCTTTATCATTGCCATCTAAGACCACATTATTATAGGAGATAATTTGATCTTCACTACAGGCTACCTGGATATTATAATTCGTATCAAAGTTTCCTTTTTTACCTTTCATGATCGGGGCATCCGGATCGGTTAAGTTCATCGTCTTTTTGGACTCATCGGTTTTCATGACCTCAATGGCATCACTGATTTTTTTGTACAGGCGTTTGTTCGCTACTATTTTTTTTTTGAGATCCCTCATCAGAAGGCTCTTTTTCTAATGAGGCAATATCATCCAAGAGTACCTGTTGCCATTTTTCATATTGTGCTGCCGTTTTTGTCCGACCCTTGGAGCTATTGGATTCCTCTTTGCTACCATCCACAATACTAAAAGTGGCATCCCCCAAACCAAATTCCTGACACTTTTTTAGTACTTGGACGAAAAGATCTCCAAAATGCAGATAGTTATCTCTACGAAAATCATTGATGCAACTCTTTTGAGGACCATAGTTTTTACTCAAATAAATGAAGCCAAGGTTTTCCTCACAGGCTTTGGCTAACTTCCGACCGCTCCGAATGCCTACGGCATATCCATAAAAAATGATACTGAGCAGTAATTTAGGATGCAAAGCATTTTGTCCAAGACCACTATATGTTGCCTCAATGGCACTTGTATCTAAGCTGGATATTATCCTCTCCATCTGCTTGCTTAGGTGCTCGGAAGGAAGATGTTGGCTTAAATCAATCATCACTGAGTGATCAGACCCGATTTCATAATTCTTAAATTTCGCCATAGTTACACATGATAACATTTTTCTATGCCTTAAACTAATCCTATTCCCGGTCACCCTGCTTAGCTACGTGACCACTTTGCTCGCGAAGTGGGAGCGGGAGAGAGCAAGTCAGCCCCCAAATGTTCCCGGCCGAACAAGTCTAATAAAAAAGCTCCCTACTGTGAACATGTCAGTAGGGAGCTTTTTTTACACCAGATCAGTGCTTAATCTTCAATGGCGATACGCTCCAGCTCGATGATATCGTGCATGATGGAGAGTACTTCGTAGATGTAAAGATCTTTGGAAACGCCTTTGAGGAAATCTTCGTTACGCGCCTTTTTGCTTTCATCCGCAGCAAAAGTCGGCAGGTCTACCTCCAGGTTGCGAGCGCTTGGGATAATGACCTCGTCGAAGAGGTTCTTGAAGCGATCAGCATCTGCAGTACGCGCAGCTTCGAGGCTTTGGTAGTCCTGTAGGTTGAGCGGGTAATCTGTCAGATCGCGTAGTTTTTGCAAACGAGCAGCGTTGGCTTGTATCTTGCCAAATACCTCGTTTTTAGCAACGCGAGCTTTGCTACGGGCTTCAATTTGCTCCAGGTGCGACATGCTCAACACCTTCTGCTCATAATCCACGGCCGCAATTTCGGTCCACGGCATAGCGTACTCCTCTTCTTTTTCCCCTGTTTCAATGTAAGCGTAGCTGTCAGGCAGGATGATATCGGGGGTTACACCACGCAATTGGGTAGAACCACCATCGATACGGTAGAATTTCTGTGTCGTCAATTTCACTTGTCCGAGTGGCTTCACGTTTTCAAAACCACGCAAGGTGCGATCAAGGTCGATAAAACGTTGTACGGTACCCTTACCAAAGGTAGAATTGCTACCCACAATGACCGCACGGCCATAGTCTTGTAAAGCTGCGGCAAGAATCTCACTTGCACTGGCGCTAAAGTTATTGACCATCACTACCAGTGGGCCGTCGTATTGTACTTGTGGATCAACATCCATTAGTACTTCAGGCTCGTAATCACGTGATTTTACCTGAACAATAGGACCACGCTCGATGAAGAAACCCGACATTTTCACTACGTCGCGGAGGCTACCACCACCATTATTACGTAGGTCGAGGATGATACCATCAACGCCAGCATTTTTGAGTTTACTAAGCTCCTTTTCCACATCGTCGGCGCAGTGGCGACCGTCACGATCCTGGAAATCAGCATAGAAGCTGGGCAGGGAAATATAACCAATTTTCTCGCCGGGTGCCTGACCATCGATGATGAGTGATTTGGCAAAGCTTTCGTCTAAAATCACAATATCACGCGTGATAGTAATTTCTTTTTCGCTGCCATCAACTTTCTTAACGGTAAGGATAACTTTAGTGTCCTTGCTCCCGCGAATTTGAGAAACCACATCGTCAATGACCATGCCTTTGATATCTACAGGGGCCTCGCCCTCTTGGGCTACTTTAGTGATAATGTCGTTGGCTTCCAATTCCTTGCCTTTCCAGGCGGGGCCACCGACTACGATTTCCGTAACCTTGGTATAGTCGCCTTCGGTAAGAAGACGAGCACCAATACCTTCCAACTTACCACTAAAGCGGATGTCGAAGTTTTCTTTATCGATCGGCTTGTAGTAGCTGGTGTGTGGGTCAAAGACACTGGTGAAAGCGTTGAGGTACTGGCTCATCCGATCCTCGCGATCCAGCTTGATCAGGCGATCAAACCAACGATCAAACATCGTCATTACGTCGGCACGTGCCTTTGCTTCTAATTCCTCATTTGTTTTTCCGGCAAAATCTTCTTCGCCTTTTTCTCTTTTATCAATGGCTTCGGCGTACCGGTCAAGCGTTTCGTACTTGAGGTATTTTTGCCAGTATTGCCACAGCTCTTTTTCATCGCTGGCGTAGGCACGCTTTTCTCCGTCAAGCTCTACCGACTCTCCGGTGGAGAAATCGAAGGGCGTCGCAAGGATATCTTTGTAGTACCCTTGAGCCCGTACCAGTGCTTTGTCCATCAACTCTTGGGTAAGGTTGAAGAAGGTAAACTTACTATCATTGATTTGATCATCAATGTCGTGGCGGTATTTCTCCAACTGGGCTACTTCCTTAGCGGTGAGGAAACGTTTGCCGCCATCAATACCATCTAGATAGAGGTCGTAAATTTTTTCGGAAAAGTTATCGTCAATATCCTGGGGGCTATAGTGGTAGCGCTCCATGCCTTTGACGAGGGTCTGTAAGAGAACGGCTTCCTTTTGCTCGTCGCTTAACTGTGGGTACATGAATGCTGCAAGCATTAATACAGCAACCAGCGAAAAGAAAATTGATTTTTTGAAGTTCATATAACTGTATTTTGTCGGATCTAGACTTAAGACGATAAGCAGCGTAAAAAGATACTGCTGAAATCTTTTGTAATTAACAAATATGTATCTTAAAAATTGTGCAAATAAGTACTTTGCTGTAACGATTGATGTCAAAAATAGCTGATTTGCATCGAATGTTACACTCGTCGACTTATTCATTTACCACAATGAATACCTTATCTGTTGTTAAATGGTTTTCCAAAACCATGCCAAAGCTCAATTTTAACGCTTATTTGACGAACTCTGCCTATCTTTGCTCCTGTAATTGGGCAGCAAGCTTGCAACTTGCCCATTCTGCGAAAGCAGGATCATTAGCTTAACTACAGTAAAAATAACATGTCAAGACGTTTACACAACCTCGTCAATAACGACGAGCTCAAGCGCCGTATGGAAACCTCCGAGGAGGCGCGAACCACCCTTTCTTTCTATCAGTATCACCAAATCGATAATCCCCAGGCTTTTCGCGATCAACTCTTCAGAGATTGGTCTAAGCTTGGTGTTTTTGGCCGTATCTACGTCGCCAAAGAGGGCATCAATGGTCAGATTTCAGTACCCACTGCTGGTTTTGAAGCGTTCAAGGCGGAGATGTTCCGTATTCCATTTTTAAATGGTATCCGCCTGAATATCGCGATTGACGACGATGGGAAGTCTTTTTACAAGCTGAAAATAAAAGTCCGCGACAAGATTGTTGCGGATGGACTTGATGATGAAACTTTCGACGTGACCAAGCGCGGCAAGCATCTTTCGGCACGCGAGGTGAACGAATTGATGGCGAGGGAAGATGCCATTGTCGTGGACATGCGTAATCACTACGAAAGCGAAGTGGGCTACTTCAAGGATGCTATCCGTCCAGACGTGGAGACCTTCCGAGAAGCCCTTCCCCTGGTGGAAGACATGCTACAAGACGCCAAGGATAAACCCATTATCATGTACTGTACGGGAGGGATTCGCTGTGAAAAAGCCAGTGCCTACTACCTACATAAAGGTTTCGAAGCGGTACACATGATTGATGGCGGCATCATAGAATACGCCCGCCAGTGCGAAGAAGAAGGTCTGGAGAACCAGTTTCTAGGCAAAAATTTCGTCTTTGATGAGCGACTGGGCGAGCGTATTTCCGGTGAAATCGTTTCCAAGTGCCACCAGTGTGGCAAACCCAGCGATACCCACACCAACTGCGTGAATACGGCTTGCCATATTCTTTTCATTCAGTGCGAAGAATGTGCAGAAAAGCACCAGGGCTGTTGTTCGAAAGAATGCACCGATTTCGCCGCGCTGCCCGAAGAAGAACAGGAACGCCTGCGCCCAACGATGAGCTTCAACGGGACGAAGTTTGGGAAAGGCCGCTATAAGGCCAATCGGCAGAGTGATCCGGTGATTTAAAAACAGCTTCTAATTTTAGTAAACTATGTCCGGTAAACTCTATCTCGTTCCTACGCCCATCGGCAACCTTGAGGATATGACCTTGCGGGCATTACGTATCTTGAAGGAAGTCGCGCTGATATTGGCGGAGGACACCCGCACCAGCAAACGCCTCTTGCAGCATTATGAGATAGAGACGCCGCTAAGGGCTTTTCACGCCCATAACGAGCACAAAGTGACCGACCGACTGGTGGCAGAGCTACAAGCAGGAGCGGAGTGGGCGCTGGTCACCGATGCCGGAAGCCCGGGGATCAGTGATCCTGGATTTTTGTTGGTGCGCGCTTGTGTAGAAGCTGGGGTACGGGTGGAAGCATTGCCCGGAGCTACGGCACTCATCCCGGCGCTGACCGCCTCGGGTTTACCCGCCGATAAGTTTCATTTTGAAGGATTTTTGCCCCATAAGAAAGGCCGCCAGACACGGTTGCAATACCTGGCGGAGTTGCCGGTGACTTTTGTGATGTACGAATCACCCTATCGCCTGGTCAAGTGCCTGGATCAATTGATTGAGCAATGCGGGCCCGAGAGAACGGCCTGCGTGGCACGCGAACTCACAAAAATGTTCGAAGAAGTAAAAACGGCTACCCTACAAGAACTCGCGGATTACTACCGGGACAAGGACAAGGTCAAAGGCGAGATTGTATTGGTGGTAGCGGGGAAGTAATTCTTTAAGGGCTGACAATCAACCTGTTTTTCGTCAACTCCAAAATCTCCAAATCGGCAACTATCACTTGGTCAGTGTCGTAAATTTTCAGGTGAGCATTTCCCGCATCGTATTCCCAGGTTCCGGTAAGGGAATAGTGGGCATCATTGGGAGCTAATACCATGTAGGTACAGACGCCTCCTTCCTGGAATTCGTAAGTGGCTCGGAACCTGCTGATAGGCAGATCAGAAAAATCACAAGGTTGGAAATAACGCCCTTCTTCCAGTAGCTCTTCGTGAACGTGTGTCCAGCAATTCAACAATAATTCAGTATCGAAAATGGCTGCGTCTTTGGCCTGATCACAGGCTGTAAATCCTGTTGAAAGTAGGATGAATGAAAACCCCAGGAGGAAATATATTGACTTCATCGGTATTTTTCTTTTAAAGACAGGGCTTGTGCTAAAATAGGTTGGGTTGTACTTGCATTGAATTTCTAAAATCATTAACTTACCGACCGAACGGTTAGTAAAGTTATGCCTGTACAAAAAACAACAAGAGAAGATATCCTTCAGCGCTGCTGGGAAGTGATCAATTTGCATGGTTACAAAGGTTCTTCTATCAGTATGCTGGCCAAGGCTGCGGGCCTGGGTAAGGCTGGTCTACTCCATCATTTTGGTTCTAAAGAAGACCTGATGCATGAGGTTTTAGAATTTTCTATGGATTTTTTCCGTAGTTACGTGCTGGCTGTCGCAGATGAGGAGCCGCTGCCTTTGGAGCAGCGCTTAGAGAAAATGCTCCGTCGTCAGAACCGTTTGGCAAAAATAGACCAACGCGGCTGTTTTTTTACCAATGTAATTATGGAGATGGGCCAGGAAGGGATTCACAATGAATTGCTGATGGCTTTTTACGACGAGTGGAAGCAAACTTTTGCTCGCCTGTTAGGGAACGTTTTGCCTGAGGAAAAGGCGAAAGAACAGGCTTACCTAATGCTGTTACAATACGAAGGTGCGATCACGCTTTACAAGCTCACCGGCGATGAAATGCACTTGGAGTCATTTGTAGATCGCTATGTGCAAATCTTAAGCTTATGAATTATCAACAACTTATCTTCAAAACAATGGGGTTGGGTATCAACTTCTACGCTTTATTCAGCAAAAAGCGAGCAGGAAAGAAGGTTTACCAACTTTTCACCACGCCACCCAAACCGCAATTGCGGGAGAAGGAGCTCGATTTTCTAGCCACAGCCACGCGCTTTAATTCGGAGCGTGGAGGGCGGAAAATTGTAGAGTACCATTGGGGAGTAGAGGGGAGCCCTTACATTTTGCTGAGTTACGGATGGGGGTATAATTCGGGGCGTTGGCGCTACTTTGTGGGGCCTTTGGTGGAAGCGGGATATCGGGTGATTGCGTACGACCCACCGGGGCATGGGCAGGCTGTTAGGGAGCAGTTGGATTTTGTAAACAATGTTGACATTATTGCAGCTTTGATTCGCCATTACGGTCGGCCGGAAATAATGATTGGCCATTCCTTTGGTGGATCGAGTAGTGTGCAAGCTATGGCGGTGTTGCCCCAGTCACTTCACCCACAACGGATGGTGGTCATGGGGGCTTTTAGCAATGCTCAGACCAGCGTTTTTCGATCGTTGAAAAACGGTTTAGGTTTGACCGCGTCGGTATACCAAGTGTTTGAAAACTGTATTCAAACAGCGGCGGGAAATCGCTTTCGTTCTTTTGATATTGGCCGCGGGACGGCAGCTTTGGGGCATATTTCCGCGCTGATTGTTCACGACCCTCAAGATAAGGTTACCTCTGGCAACCAGGCTCTAGGTTTTCATGCTTATTGGCCAGGGAGTGCCCTGTACTTACCGCTAGGCGCCAAGCATCACCTGGGGACACCGCGGGTGACGAAGGCGATAATTGATTTTGCTTTGTACGGCAATTTGCCCCAAACTGCTACCGTGCAGGAGCGTCCATTGCCAGAAAGCTATGAATTAGCGACTTTTTACAAAAGGTAAGCCCCTTTATTCCTTAGTATTGCGCAGAAAATAAACTGCGATTTAGCTACGCTGCTTCTTCGAGGTTTCTAAGGTTTTCCAAATAGTTAAAACGCCTGTCCGGCTGGCCAGACGGGCTTTAAATGAAGTGCTTATTCAACTATTTGAAAAACAAACCACGAAGTAGCCGTGAAGCGAATCGCTTTTTATTTTCGTGCTGTTCCTTACTCATTTCCCCGCTTCTTTCTATCTTCGCGCTTTATTTTGAATAGCCTCCAGCGTAGTAACGGGAACGGTATCCGATCTCAGTACGTTAGTGTCTGCTATAAAAAAGATAAGCGGGAATGATTACCAGAACAGAAATCGCAAAAATCTTACAGAACCCCCCGATTGATTCCGACGTAACGGTCATGGGTTGGGTACGTGCTTACCGGGGCCGGCGCTTTATTGCGTTGTACGATGGTTCTACTTCAGAAACTTTACAGATCGTTGTGGACTTTGAAAGTTTCCCGGAAGATTTAATCAATAAGATCAAATTTCACGCCTGTATCAGTGTTACGGGAACTGTGGTCGAAAGCCAGGGAAGTGGGCAGGCCGTAGAAATTGTAGCCAAAGAAGTAGAAATCTTGGGCGAGAATAATCTGGAAGAATACCCCCTGCAAGCAAAGAAGCAAACGGTAGAGTTTCTGCGGGAACAAGCGCACCTGCGGATGCGTACGGCTACGTTTAGTTCTGTGTTTCGTATTCGGCACGCCGTGGCTTACGCCGTAAACAAATATTTCAACGATCGTGGCTACTACTACCTGCATACGCCAATCATCACGGGCAGCGATGCCGAAGGTGCTGGTGAGATGTTTCGGGTGAGCACCCTTGATCCTGAAAACTTGCCACGTACGGAAGACGGGGCGATTGACTATAGCAAAGATTTTTTTGGTAAACCTACCAACCTGACCGTTTCGGGCCAGCTACAGGCGGAGATTGGCGCCATGTCGTTGGGTAAGGTCTACACTTTTGGACCTACTTTCCGTGCGGAAAACTCCAATACGACCCGCCATTTGTCGGAATTTTGGATGATTGAGCCAGAAGCTGCATTCTTCGATTTGGAGAACGATATGGACTTGGCAGAAGACTTTGTCAAGTACCTGATCAACTACGTACTGGATAACTTCGATGGTGATCTTCAATTGTTGGATAAGCGCATCCAAGAGGCTGAGAAAAACCTGCCGCAAGCGGATCGTCGCCCGATGGGATTGATCGAAATGCTGCGTTTCGTGGTAGACAATGATTTTGCCCGGATCACTTATACCGAAGCGGTAAATATGCTTCGCAATAGCAAGCCTTTCAAAAAAGGAAAATTTGAGTTTGAGCCTGTTTGGGGAGCAGACTTACAAGCTGAGCACGAGCGCTTTTTGGTGGAGAAGGAATTTAAAAAGCCCGTTATCGTTCGGGATTATCCCAAAGACATTAAGGCCTTCTACATGCGCATGAACGACGACAATAATACCGTTGCCGCCATGGATGTGCTTTTCCCCTATATTGGTGAAGTCATTGGTGGATCACAGCGGGAAGAACGGGAGAGTATGCTACGTAAGCGGATGCACGAAATGAACATCCCCGAAGAAGAACTTTGGTGGTACATGGACTTGCGCCGTTTTGGCGGAGCTCCACACGCTGGATTCGGCCTTGGCTTTGAGCGTATGGTACAATTTATTACAGGAATAACGAATATCCGTGATGTAATTCCATTCCCGCGAGCGCCGCGTACGGCGGAGTTTTAAGAAACAAGATTTGTGTCTACCCCAGTACTACCTGGTGGAAGACCATTAATCAATAGGGGCGTAGTCGGGAGACTACGACCCTATTTGTATAAATACATTTATGTATTTACCACGCAGGATTACGCCTCTACTTCCTCTTCCTCGTAGCTGGCCATTAACTTTTCCTGAATCTCGTAAGGCAACGGGCTGTATTCGGCAAAACGGCGATTGAATTTGGCCCGTCCCTGGGTCAATGACCGTAGCGTGGAGGAGTATTGGTACATTTCTGCTTGTGGTACTTTGGCGATGATTTTTTGGTAGTGGCCTTCTGCATCCATTCCGGAGATCATTGCTCGCCGGGTTTGGAGGTCGCCCATAACATCGCCCAGGACGTCGGCATCACAGAGCACCTCCAAGTCGTAGATGGGTTCCAGTATTTGAGGGCCAGCATCTTTGAAGGCATTCCTGATAGCCATCCTGGCGGCAATCATGAAGGCGGTGTCGTTGGAGTCAACGGAGTGCATTTTGCCATCGTAGACCGAGACCCTAATATCCTGGCAAGGAGAACCCGTCAATGGCCCTTCCTCCATACGTTGAAGGATGCCTTTTTTGATGGCGTTGGCATACTTTGCGTCGATGCTTCCTCCTACGATACACCAATAGAAAGCGAGGGAACCGCCCCAAGGGAGCTCTTCTGTTTCTTTTTTGCGCACGGTCAATCCTTCTGGATCAGACATTCCTTCATGATAAGGTTCTAAGCGGAGGTGGATTTCGGCAAACTGGCCCGAGCCACCGCTTTGCTTTTTATGACGGTAAGTGGTGTCTGTTGACGCGGTGACTGTCTCGCGGTAGGAGATACGGGGGCGAATAAAGTTCATGTGGATACCATTAACCTTTTCGATGCGGTAACGAATCAGATCAAGGTGTAGTTGGCCTTGGCCATGAAGGAGGGTTTGTTTGAGCGCCTGTGATTGTTCAACGCGTAGTGTAGGATCTTCTTCTTCAATGATGTGAAGTGCCTTCATGAGCTTTTCCATTTCTGCCTTCCCTGGTGGCTCAATGGCTACCCGAATACGTGACTCCGGAAAGTGCATAGGCTCGATATTATGTTTCGGGCCATTCCCATATAGGGTTTGGTTAGAGTGGGAGTCTTTAAGTTTCAAGGTGACGCCTAAATCGCCTGCCCGCACTTCTTTGGTGCCAGTCCTTTCTTTACCATTGGCTAAAAACAGCTGGGTAAAGCGTTCTGTTTGTCCCGTAACCGCGTTGTGGAGTTCGTCGCCGGCAGCAAGGACACCACTGTATACTTTGAAGTAAGAAACATTGCCCACTTGGGGCTCCGAAATGGTTTTGTAGATAAAAATGGTGGTATCATTATCTGTGGAACAAACAAGTTCTCCTCCATCATCAAGAAGGGCGGGGGGGCGTTCTGCCGGGCTGGGGCAAACATCATTGATAAATCCCATAATTCTACCACTGCCCATGTTGTGTTCGGCGGCACAGCAAAAGACAGGGAAAATCTCCTGTTTGGCGATGGCAATCCGGAGCCCCTTGGCCAGTTCTTCTTCGGTGAGAGTGCCTGCCTCAAAAAACTTCTCCATTAAGCCTTCGTCATTCTCGGCAGCGGCTTCTACGAGGGCATTGTGAAGTTCCATTGCGCGCTCCATCTCTTCGGGAGGAATTGCTTCTTTGTTGGGTTTTCCGCCATCTTTAGGAAAAACGTAGAGCGTCATGCGCAGGGCATCAACGATGGTATTAAAATCACTGCCGGGATTAAGCGGGTATTGTACCTGGATCACCTTGTTGCCAAAGCGAGCAGTGGCCTGCTCCAGGGTGCTTTCGTAATCGGCTTTGTCGTGGTCGAGATGGTTGATGACAAAAAAAGCAGGGGTCTTGAAACTTTCAATATATTCCCAGATAAGTTCTGTACCCACCTCAACACCACTACGGGCATTGAGGAGCATAATGCCCGTGTCTGCTACTTTTAAGGCGGAGATTACTTCGCCCACAAAGTCATCGTAGCCCGGTGTGTCAATGATATTTATTTTACTGTCTTTCCAAATAGCATGTAGCAAAGAAGAGAAAACAGAATTACCCCTTTCCTTTTCCAGATTGGTGTAATCAGAAACCGTACTTCCAGCGGTAGAAGAGCCACGTCGAGGAATAGCCTTGGCTTCGAATAGCATACATTCTGCTAGCGTCGTTTTTCCTGAGCCAGGATGGCCCAACAAGACTACATTGCGAATATTATTGGTGTCATAACCCATGTGCGATTGATTTTATACGGTGGAGAAACAATAAAACCAGTAAAGGATGTTAAGTCGGAATTAAATTAGGTAATAATTCGATTTTATAAAAATATTATTTCATAATACTTTGTTTTGGTGATTTTAAAGTGTTGGTTTTTGGGTTTTTTCGGTAGATGTGATGGTTAGAATTGGCGTTTATTTGGTAGGCAACTAATCTATCTGTACGGTCGTTATTAATAGACTTGATAGTGATTTTTTGTTTTATACCCATAGTGTTACTCGTTGAGTAATGTTGTATTTTGGCGATCGCACTTGGTCAAGAACAGGCTTTAGCTTCATGCGCAATAAAACATCAGCGGAAACAATCGACTTAGCCGAGGAACTCGGCGTAGAAACGGCGTTGGAAAGAGTGCTCATTGAGCATCCTCTGATGATCGAGGGAATGCATTGGGGAATTCCTCGCTATGGCCACCCTGAAGGAGAGGTTTACAAGCACGTTAAGGAAGTATTAGCCAACATTGATTGTTTGGAGCTAACACCAAAAGAGCGCGAGTGGCTCCGAATCATAGCCTTGGTACACGATACTTTTAAGTTTCAGGAAGACAAACGGGAGCCCCGCAATTGGCATCGGCATCACGCTGTATTGGCCCGCCGATTTCTAGAGCAATTTGTTGAAGAGGAAGTCCTGTTAAATATTATCCAGAACCACGATGAGGTCTACTATATCTGGCGAGACATTGTTCTCTTTAAAGAGCAAAAGCGTGGGATGCAGCGAATGGAGCGATTGCTGAATCGCATCAAAGGACATAACCAGCTCTATTACCTTTTCTTCAAGTGCGATACCCAGACCGGGGATAAAAATCCTGCACCCATTAAATGGGTAGAAGAAAATTTTCCTGGTGTTACACCGGTAAAATTGAGATAAATATATGCTTATGCCCCAGTTTCAGTGGTTGCTTTTTGATTTTGATAATACCTTGGTAGACTTTACGAATACCAGTAAGCAGGCTTTGTGGCAAAGCTTCCGAGACTTCGATACGACTTGTACAGAAGCTATTTATGAAGTCTACAAAACGGTCAATCATCAAGTATGGACGGCTTTTGAAAAAGGGGAGATGTCGGCCGAAAGGCTGCGGATTGAACGTTTCGAATTGCTGTTTGCAGCCTTAGATATTGCTCCTGCCGAACCCCAGGTTTTTAGCAAAAGATTTCTGGATAATCTGGTTCAATTAAGCGAGGCTTATGAAGGCGTGCCACAGCTCCTGCAAAACCTAGGACAGCATTATCACCTTGGGATCATCACCAACGGCCTGAAGGAAGTACAACGCCCCCGCCTGGATTTATTAAAGTTACGCAGTCATTTCAAAAGTATTGTCGTTTCGGATGAAATTGGGGTTGCCAAACCAGATGCTGCCTTCTTTGAGTATGCTTATCAAAATCTTCCGCACCCGGCAGCGAAGGAAGACATTTTAGTCATTGGCGATAACCTCCAATCAGACATAAAAGGAGGGAACGATTACGGCTGTCCAACTTGCTGGGTCAGCCATCAGCGGGACAACAACACGGATATTTTGCCTGATTTCACGATCAATACCGTGCAGGAACTAGCCGGAATCTTGGACCGCTAAACTAAACGATGTATTTTCTGAACGTGTAATACTTTGGGCGCTTATCCCAGCGGATATGCAGCCAGTAGACGCCCAATCCGGAAGTACTCAGCCACCGTTTTTCGCGACTGATTTGCGCGGCGAGTAGATGACCAAGGGCTTGCCAATACTGATCTGAATGTGCTTCGGTAGCCGTACGGCAAAACGCGGCCAGATGGGAAAATTGGGCACCTTGAATCGGGCAGGGTACCAATAAATGAGCATCCGCTCTTAAGTTTGGAAAATCAACCACCGTTTTTTGAGGATCAAAAAAAACCGAAAAAGACGCCGTATCTGCTTTGACCTTCGCTAAGGAAGGGCTGTTGACAAGGACAAATTCGTAATCCTGATCCAGAAGCTCAATTGATAAAGGAGGATGTTCCCAGAAGTAAGCAGGGAAGGGGCTTTCTGCCAACGCGCGGTTATAGTATTGCCGAAACGCCGTTGATGTTTGCCAATATTTAATGACACTAGCAAAGGACAGTTGTCCGTTTTGATCGCTGATCTTATAGTGCTGCGTTTGATCATCCAGCACACTTATCTCAATAGAAAAAGGAGTTTTGATAATATTTGAAGTATTTGGTTAAACTAATTTACGATTACGAACCAGCCAGACCTCTGACCGGACAAAGTAGAAACAACAAGCCAAGGAGATAAAAAGGTAGGCTACCATCATTGAGCTTCCCACCGTTTCTAAACCAAACCATCCTTGGAAAAGGTAGACCATCCCCAAACCGTAGATGAATTTCAGCCCTTCCAGCGGAAGAGATAGCCGATGACGATCCATGAGTGTGGTGTAAGCAAAAACAGAGAGCATCAAAAAGCCGCCGTAGCATAAGATCTCAATAAAGGTAAGCGTGCCAATCTCAAACATGAGGTAGTACATCAATACGAGATTAATGACCAGCTGGGTCCATGACCAAAGCTGTAATGGGCGAGAAATGTGGCTGTCGTATTTTTTCTGTTCGCTAGCCGTTTTGTAGTAAGGAATCGGATACTTTTGGAGCACATCGGCGGGGCGCCAGCCTGTAGGCATAAACCAGATGCGGGCTTTGTCCCACCACGAGCGCGTGCGCCAGGCATCCTGAATAATGCTCCAAAGATGCATGAAGTTGATCAAAATGGGGTTCCAGGTACCGGCTGGACGCTTGGTGCCGTATACGGGCGGTACTTCTTTGAGCTCTTCCTGAAAGGTGCCGAATAGCTTGTCCCAGATGATGAAAATTTCGGAAAAATTCTTGTCCAGGTATTCATCATTGATAGCGTGGTGTACCCGATGATGCGAAGGCGTGACGATGATGTATTCCAATGGCCCCATCCGATCAATCAGGCGGGTGTGGTACCAGAATTGACTAAAGAAATGGATGGGGGCAATGAAAGCCACGACCTCCGTAGGTACGCCCAGCAGGGCCATCGGGATGTAGAGAAAAAAGTAAACACCGATAATGGCAGATACACTTTGCCGCAAGGCGCAAGAAAGGTTGAACTCTTCGCTGCTGTGGTGAATAACGTGGCGGTTCCAGAACAGGTTGATCTTGTGATTCCAGCGATGCGACCAATACCCCTTGAAGTCAAGACCAATGAAAGCCAGTGCATAGACCCAACCCGCAGCGGGGAGATCAAACAATGCCCAATGTTCAACCATCCATTCGTAACTCAGGATGACAACAGCCAAGCCCATGAGGGTTTTCAGGGTATTGGTCATACCGGAACTGAGACTGGATATCGTATCAGCAGGATGGTTGACTTGAACCCCTCGCCAGCGAGCAACCAGTGATTCAATCAGGATCAAAATCATAAAACCAGGGATGGCATAGGCAAGTACGTCGGCGTATGTTTCCATAGCAGGATAAATCTATTCGGTTAGGATCGCTAATTTAGCGAAAATTCGCTAAAGCCCTGCCAAACAAGCTCTAAACAAAAACCTTTACCAATTACCTGCGTAATTCAAATCCAAGCCAGTGTTGTGTTGAAGATAAGCGCGTTCCAGTACCCAGTTTGCAGCATCAATAGCAGGAAGCGGTTGAGTAGGATCTTCCAGGATAAGTTTTACCCGCTGCCGGAAGTCTTCCCGTTCTTCATTGTAGAGATGCAAACGATTTTGAGTAGGCACCAATGGTCGGGCGCAGGTCGCCAAAGAATCATCTCTGGATTGGCGTTTTGTAAAAGACCTGCGAAGACTAGCTGGTTGTTCTCCAGTTCCTGTATGATTGGGGTTGTTTGTGGGATGGTCATGGTTTAAAGGGTTAAATGTAAAATGGCTTTGTCAGCATGCTCTTAATAATACTGCTGCTTTGGTTTTACAAATTGCCTATAGTCTATCGTTCCGAAAAATTCATTGGAATAATTTATTCTATCCCAACCAAATGCCAGTCGTAATCTAGTTCTGTATGCCCCCTCGTAAAGCGGGCAAGAAGTGATCAAGATTTCACCTACAGGAAGATAAAAATGAGTTAGGCCTGTGCCACAAAAATATCTATAGTGATTTTGAATAGGCTTCCAGTTTCCCGCGCTATCCACTGCTTGAATGATAATTGGCAAAAACGCTCCATAACCAATATTTAAGGTATCCGATGTTAGGTTAGTTACAAATACAGGGTAGGATTTGATTCCTCCTCTAACATCGATTAATTCCCACTCTAATATACCTTCTCTGTCGAGTTGAAGTGGAGGCAAGTAACGAATCCCAGACCCAACTATTTTTGATGTATCAACAAAAAGAGCTAGTCCTAAAGAATCAGGCATTGGATAGGTATCCCATTCGGTTGTCTGATGTACTACCTTCCATGTTGAATAGTTTAAAGGAATAGAATCACTGAGGTGGCCAATAAATAGAGGATGGAAACTTGACTCGGAAATTGTACTTGCGGTATCTAAAGTTAATGGACTCTGAAAGGTGTCCACTAAAATAATCTGGCTATAAATATTAGGAGTATCCTCCTGTTCATTATCGAACTTGCTTTGCTCCGCACACGAACATGTAATAATTAATAAAATATAAAACACTCTTTTCATCTTGCTTCTGTTTAAATAGAGATGAGGATTTAATTTTTCTTGGTGTTTCATTTTCTTGCTATTTTAGCTTTTCGCTGAAAACCTAGGTATACATCCTACCAAATTAAGCAGAATACTAAACGAAAGAGAGAACCCCAATGTGGAGTTGATGTATCGTTTAGAAAAGCATAGTGACGGGGAGTTGCCTGCGCATTATTGGTGGCGTATGCACTCAAGAGAACTTGAGTTTCAAATAAGAACAGATCTAAAGAAAAAAGTCAGTGAAGCAAATAAGGTCTCTGGTTTCTTAGAAATCCGAGCATAATCAACCACTCATAATTTAAGAGATTTTGCGTTTTCCCTCTACGGTGATGGCCGAACCCTCGGCGAGCATGACGGTAGAAGGTTGTTCCTGGTTTAAAAAAGCAAAGGCTGGCCCGTACACTTTGCCGTAATCAACGTCAATCTTATAGTTTTGTACGGGGTAATGCTCCCATTTGGGGTGGGTGACCTCGTATTCGTTACTCTTTTGTGGCCCTGCGTGCGCGTAGCCCCAGTAGTGTTCGGTGATGAATTCAATCTCACCGCCGAGTGCTATTTTTTGCGGCTGACGGTCGGCGGTGACTTGAAAAGTATACCAGTTCTGCTTCATTTTCCATTGATACTCCACGAGCCGGTCAGTGTCGCTTGCTTCCCAGCGGTGACGCATTTTCAGGGTCTGGTAATTTTCCTGGTAGATGGTATTAGCTACAAAAGTTATCGCGTGTTTGGGGACAATCTCTTTAATGAAAACAACCCCGCGTTTCCACTCCCCCGCTTCGAGTCGGCGTACATAAAACCGCAGATTAACTTCCTCAAAGTTGACGTGGAAAGGCACCTTGATCCCCAATACGCGTACATTGACAAACATAAACCCGACCAGACTGACGTAGCACTTGCCTTGCCACAAGTCCAGTTCAGTACCAAAGGGAACATAAGGCGCTAGCACTTTGGGGTCGATGATGTAATTTGCGAACGCCAGTTTTCGCCATTCGGCAGTGAGGAAGCTCATAGGGGATGTTTTTTAGGAAAGCAAGACAGTGTTTTGACTAAACATGCTGATCAATCAAAACCGGATTACCATCGGGGTCGATGACCACAAAGCTGGCGGGGCCGCTAGTGGTTTCGTCGGCCTCGGTAGCCAGTGCTACGCCTTTGCTTTTAAGGTCTTTCTGGATGACCCTGACATCGTCAAAAGACGCTAAAGGGCTGGCGTTTTCATCCCAGCCTGGATTGAAGGTGAGGATGTTTTTTTCGAACATTCCCTGGAACAACCCAACGAGGGCATTCCCGTTTTTCATAATCAAGTAGTTCTTCTCTTGCTGCCCTGCGTAGACTGTGAATCCAAGTTTTTCGTAGAAGTCCCTAGAGGTTTGAAGGTCTTTTACGGCCAGACTGATAGAAAATGCTCCTAAGTGCATAGTGAGGTGGTTTTGATCTTAGTAGTCAAGTTACGTAATTACCGGGTATAATTAGAAAAACACCTCTTCTTTGTTATTCACAGCATAAGTAGCTTGGGCTTCAAGCCCGAGCGTGAGTTATACGCTCGGGCTGAAGCCCAACTACCGTTTAAAACACGAATATTTACGGCCCAGGGCACTAGTACTTAAAGATCCTTTCCTGGTGTATTTGGGTACTTGTTTCTACTGCGATTAAGTACGTTCCATTGGGTAGGGAAGAAAGATCCAGTGGCAGGGTATTGCCATCAAAGCGCTGCTGTTTCATCAGGCTACCATTGATGTGGAATACTTTTACCAACGCATTGCCCTCATCTTCGGTTACGATATTTACCATGTCGTTGGTAGCGGTAGGATAAATGCTGATACCCCCCTTGCGGGTAAAGGTGATAGCCGTTACGGGGCTGTAAGCAAACTGCCCATCGTAGTCCATTTGCTTGAGGCGGTAATAATTGATGCCCACTACGGGGGCTTTGTCCATAAATTCGTAAGACACTGTTTGCTGAGTCGTACCTTGGCCAAGTTCTTCTCCGATCATTTGGAAGGTACGGCCATCGTTGCTGCGTTCAACCACAAATTTTTCGTTGTTCAGCTCCGTGCTGGTTTCCCAATTGAGTTGGACAGCACTTGGGGTGGCTTTACCGGTGAAAGAGAGGAGTTCTACGGGAAATACGGCTGTTACAGTTACGATTACCTGACCTGGGGCACCAGCCCCTGACGTGGCCCCTGAGGCCCCTCTGCCTCCACCACCACCACCGGGAGCAGTTCCATTGTTGCCACTAAAATTTTCGGCACCACCACTTCCACCTCCTGGTGTACCTCCAATACCCCCCAAAGGGTTTGGTCCAGTACTTCCAGGTTGACCATTGGATGCCCCTGTGCCTGAGCCACCGCCACCGCCGCCTGTTTTGCCATTGCTATTACTATTTCCTCCAGTTCCTCCAGGTATGGTGCCTGTGCCTCCGCTAGCACCCGCAGCATTGTTTCCACTTGTAGTAGGGCCCAATCCACCACCAGCAGATACCAATCCACCAAAGCTAGAGGCACCTCCATTGTGTCCATTAGCGACGGTATTGTCAGGAACGCCACCTGCGCCAACTGTAACTAAAGTGGTTCCTGAAATAGTAAATGTACCTGTAGAATAGCCGCCACCGCCACCACCGGGGGCTGAGCTAGTACCACCTGCGATGTCATCACCGCCGCCTCCGCCGCCGCCCCAAACCTGGACAGATACCGTGACGGAATATCCCGCAGGGACGGTAAAATTACCGCTGGAATTAAACGTACAAACATTACCCACCACTGGTGGTGTAGCCGTTGTGCAATCCTGCCCAAAAGCATAAGAGCCAAATAGTGCCATCCAAAACACTAGTGTGAAAATTCTCGTTTTCATTAAAATTGGTTTTTAAGGATGAGTTAATAAGAATCCAGGCATCGCTTGGGCAATAGACCCAAACGACGCTAGTTGGTATAGCTGTGAAGCGTGAGTTCACTCACGTTCATTGAAAAAGGGGGGGCAGAAAAGTTGTAATAAAACACAAAAAACAGTGGTACTGTCACTGTTGAATACTAGAGTACAGTTTATTTGCTATACAGGCTTTTGAATATAAAAACAAAAAGTAGTGAAAGTGCGTGTGATATGTGGGTCAAATGTAAACTTATTTCTTAATAAGAGGAATAGGTTTACATTTTTTAACTTAGATGAACAAGGAAGTAGCTACGTTATTTAGCTTTCCCCGTTCCATTGCAGGTTTTGCAAAAATTCTTTTCTCCGCGTGTTCCTTTCCAATAACCATAGCCATCGCAATAGCTGCACTTATTGGCATTGAAGAGGCCTACAATCAGGTTGAAAAGGTAATAGGCTACGGCACAGATGAGAACGAGCCATAAAAGTCTGAAGAACATTAATAGGGGATTGTGTTTAACAAATAGGTAGTCTTTAAGGGCTCTAATATAAAAGAATAATGCCAGATATACAGCCTTAAATTAGACGAAAGGCCTAGTTTTCGATACAGATGAATCTTAAAGCCTAAGTAAGCCCAGGCGGTATTCCCGACCATCTTCGCCATAAATAAGTACGAGGTGTGCACCTATCTGCCGGCATCGCCGAGGGTAAGCAACTACACCTGCATCTTTGCTAACATAAAGCGGGATGGTATTCAATTCTCCGTCACGGCGAATCTCACTAAGTGCGAGCACTGCATCGCGGCCATCCATTTCGTAGCGGCGATTATCTTCGGGACTGAAATTGTCGGGATTATCGTTGTAGAGAAAAACGAAGCGATCTTGCACTGTGACTTGGGCAAAAGAGGAGATAGCGCCATTGTCATTAGGCGTTTCCTGGCGCTTTGGGATACGCTTCAACCAGGTGTAGGTACCGTCGGGAGCAATATTGGCGATCAGGATATCATTGTAGTTGTCGAAACTCGTAAACTGGGGGCCAGTAATTGGGCTCATCTCCGTCCGGTTTTGCCGGAAAAACTGTTCGGCGACCAAGACAATTCCTCCGTCGGAGCGGAGGGTGAGGTCGCGGAGTTGGTAACGAATGAGTACGGGCTCAGCTCCGCGTTGGAGTGCTTGCCCGGCTTGCGCCATAAAGTTGTCAGGAAAAGGAAGCAAGTCTACCTGAGAGGCTTCTTTGGTGAGCGGGTTTATCCTGATATGGCCGATGCCTTTACTCCCTACTTGCCCACCCAGGCCATAGAAGCCTGCGCAAACGAGGTCGCCGTTAGCAGCCAGTTCCAATCGTAAGTTGAGAAAACTAATGCCTTCAATATTCAGTTGGTAAGCCACTTCTTCTTTTCCATTACGTCGGTAGGCATAAACAATGTATTGGGGAGGGACACGATCTTCCTTACTACCCGTGACCTGGCGACACAGAAGGTAGACATTCCCTTCCGTGTCTAATTGATAAGAACGAATACTTAGTCCCTGGTCGCGGTAAGGGAGGGTTACATCCCGCGACCAAAGGAGCGAAAAATCATCGGAGAAAACCCTGAGCGTAAAACGCTCGGGACCGTCTTTTTCAGGAGGGAGTTGGTTGTAAAGTAGGAGGTGACTACTGTCTCGGCTGTATACAAGGTCAAATTGCTGGCGACGGAATTTCTGTTCTTTTTCCATATCCGCCAGTAGCTTTTCGGAGCCTGTCACCTGTCCTCGGGGACTGATTGACCGGGCAAATACCTGGGTGGCTTCTGCGATGGTTCGGCTGGTGATCAGGTACAGTTGGCCCCGTAAACTGATGATGTCTTCAAAGGCAGCACCTTCGTTAGAAAGATTCAACTCATTTCTGGCACGTAGACCAAACCTGTCATCGAATTCTTCCAGCCAATACTGTTCTTTCTGGAAGCCACGGGCGGGTCGGTAACGGAGCAAGTGAGCGCCCCATTCTCCGGCGGCAATGACTTTGGTGATGTAGCTTCCGCCGGGGCCTTTTTCCAGGCTTCCCCACTGCAACTCCGTCTGGATGTCGCGCATTTGCGCATTGAGTTGCTGGGTAAACGGGCCAATACCTATTGTTAGTAGGAATACGAGAAAGTGTATTGGTGCCCGGCGAAAAAACATATCCTAAGGCTTTGTTTAGAGGTTGCGGTATTCTGCACCATTCGATGGGTCAACCCTTGTCATGACTTGGCGTACCGTTGTGCGTTCGGTATTGGTGCCGCGCTTGAAGAGTTCGATGACTTCCAGTCGCTTGGCATTGAGAAAAAGTTGGGTAAGAATAGCATTAGGATAAGACTGATCTACTTGCCCAATGGTAGAGATCACTTCAGCGATGGAGGCACGGGCCTGGTTCACATCCTGCGTCATCATGTCCAAACCAAGGCGATGGTATTGGTACATCCCTAAACGGAAAGGCTTCATTCGTGGCGAAAGGAAATTTTCCATGATCCAATAACGGTTGCGGCTGCCACGACTGTTACTGGCGTCGGTAGATGACCAGCCGAGGTAAGTACCGTAGAGCCCGGAAGGAACATTGTTAACAATTTCCTGCGCCTTCTGGAAGAAAGGCTCCCCGCCGGAGGGAGAGAAAGAGTCGTAATCCATTCCAAGGATAATGTTGACGTAAAAGGCGAGCACCGAAGTCAGGTTGTTGTCAAAGCGGTTTTCGCTGAACTGTAGCGGTTGAAACTGCTGATAATCGAACGTGACGTAGCCATCGATGGTATTGAGTAGTGGTGTACTTTGGTCGGTACCAAAGATAGGGCGGGAAGATTGCACCGCTAGATTCATTTCGAAACTGGTAGCAGAAAGTTCTTTTTGCAGCGTTAAGATGAAATTGCAATCGATGCGTTCTTCAATTTCGTAAATATCATTGGTCCATTTCTGGTTTAAAAACTCCGTGATGGCTTGTTCCAGGGTAGCAAAAACGCTGGGGTCCACCAATTGTACTTGCTGGTAATTAACTTTTACAGTAACATTCAATTCTTGTGCCTGCCCGAGGCCCATAAAGCCCAGAAGAAAGGCCAGTAGTATCCAATTTCTCATGTTGTATTTTTAGTCTTTAGACTTATTATCTAGTAAGGTGGTTGCTACGATATCGTGCGCAACTTCCTCCTTGGATTTTAACTCAAAATGGTAAACTTTATTGTCTGCTCCGAAGATACTAACCTTGTTGGTGTCCACGCCAAATCCTGCGCCAGAATCTTGTAAGGAATTGAGGACGATAAAGTCGAGATTTTTGCGAGCCAATTTACTTTTGGCATTGGCTTCTTCCTGGGTTGTTTCAAGCGCAAAGCCAATGAGGCGTTGGTGCGCCTGTTTTTGTCGCCCTAGCTGGGCGGCGATATCCGGGTTTTTGACCAGTTCGATGGTCATCCGGTCATCGGATTTTTTAATTTTCTCGGTGGCCATATTGGCCGGACGATAATCTGCTACCGCTGCTGCCATAATACCAGCATGACAGTCGGGGAAAACCGCTACAGCAGCATCGTACATTTCTTGTGCAGATTCTACGCGGATCACCTCCAGGCCTTCTCCTGCGGGCTTCAAAGCCGAAGGACCAAGTACCAAAACGACCTCTCCCCCAAGTGCTAGAATAACCTGCGCGATAGCAACCCCCATTTTACCCGAAGAACGGTTGCCGATAAAGCGTACGGGATCTATACCTTCATAAGTGGGACCCGCAGTGATGAGTATTTTCTGGCCTTTAAGTGGTTGGCTTTGGCCAAAAAAGCGCCCCAGGTAGTGAACGATATGCTCTGGTTCGGCAAGACGCCCTTCACCAACGAGGCCACTGGCGAGTTCGCCATTTTCTACGGGGATCAGATGATTGCCGTAAGACTTTAAAAGGTGGATATTGCGCTGAGTGCTGGGGTGATGCCACATGTCGACATCCATTGCGGGAGCTACAAATACGGGGCATCGCGCAGAAAGATAGACGGCGGCAATGATGTTGTCACAAATCCCATTGGCCAGTCGAGCGAGCGTATTGGCTGTAGCGGGAGCAACCAGCATGGCATCGGCCCAAAGGCCAAGTTCAACGTGATTGTTCCAGGCTTCACCAGCGGTGACTTCCGTAAAAACGGGTCTTTTACTAAGTGTAGCGAAGGTGAGTGGCTGCACGAATTTGGTAGCTGCGGGGGTCATAAGTACCTGTACCTCTGCACCTGCTTTTACCAATAGACGCGTAAGTACTACCGCTTTGTAGGCCGCAATACTTCCACTAATGCCCAATACGATTTTTTTTCCTTTCAACTCTTTCATGTAAGTATTGCGCAGAAAATAAACTGCGATTTTTCTAAAGTTTTTCAAATAGTTAAAACGCCTGTCCGGCTGGCCAGACGTTTTAACTATTATGAAAAACAAAATCGCTTTTTATTTTCGTGCTGTTCCTAAGCAAGAACAGTCGACAAGGAAGATGTTACCCTGTCGACTGCACTGATTTAAAGCTTGATAAAACCTGGGAAATTAATCTTCCAGACGCTTTTTTTCGTTGTACCGGTAGTACAACTCATCGTTGAGGTATTCTTCGGTAGCGATGATTACCGGATTAGGTAAACGCTCGTAGAATTTAGAAATTTCGATCTGCTCTTTGTTTTCGGTAATTTCTTCAATGGTATCAGAAGAAACCGCAAACTCTTCGAGTTTGGTATTGAGCTCGTGCTTCAGATCAACAGCCAACTGACGAGCACGCTTCGAAATGATGTTGAGCGTTTCGTAGATGTTCTCGGTTTTGCTTGCCATTCCGTGTACGTCGCGTGCGCGAACGTTGGGATCAAGCCCCTGCACTTTGTTCTTAATATCTGACATATTCCAATTGTGTTAATCGATTTTGAGCTTCGGTGATCATTTTCTGCACCTCTACCGCGTTTTCGCTGCTACGGTAACGGTTCATATAGATTTCCGCTCGCTTTAACATATCATTGTAACGCTCTTCCTGCTTTTCTACAAAACTATTTTGCGCCAGTAGATAGGCAGAACGAACAATTTTATAACGAATGTCCTCGGCTTTTTTAGTGTCGGGGAATTCGATCAATAGATTTTCAAAAGAACGTATAGCGGCCTGGTATTGTTGAAGGTCGAAGTACAATACTGCAGCTTCGTAGTCTTTTACTTCCAACTTTGCCCGCATCTCGTCAATCAGCCGGTTGCATTCAGCTACGCGCTCACTTGCGGGGTGCTGATTGGCAAACTCCTCAAAAGCCTCAATGGCCGTCAAGGAATAACTCTGATCTAGTCTAAACGTAGGAGATAGCTTATAATTGCTGTAAGCGTGCATAAACTCAGCTTCCTCCTGGTATTGACTGGCGCCGTAAGTCGCTGAAAAATTCTTGAAATAATAAGCGGCCAGAATATATTGCTCCAGGTTGTAGTAGGTGTAAGCATAGCGGTAAGAAATGCCTTCGGCCTCTGGGCGTCCGCGGAAACTACTAATGACTAGTTCGTACAAGGTTTGTGCCTTGAGGTACTCTTCCGCCTCGTAATAGGCGTCTGCTTTTGCGAGGATTTCACTAGGGTCACCACTCGTACGAATACGCTCAAACTCGCTTTTACAAGCGGTGCTAAGCATAAAGAGCAGAACAACGGATAAACTTATTAACAAGCTATTTTTCATAGAAGCGCAAAATTACGGATTTTCAAGGAATTAGCCACTATTAGGGTAGAAATAATTGCTGATGCAAGCTAAAGAGTATAAGAAAGGCAGGGAGGTTGTGTCCTGGTGCCGATAATTAGCCTGGTTTTTACCAACTGTAGAAAGACGTAGAGGGGATGCGGGGCGATTGCATCACCTCTTGAGGTAGAAAGTAAAGGGATTTAGATAACCTAAGAGGGAAATGGCTTTTTATTACGTGTCCTTCAGAAGGAATTAAGTATTGAGAAGCAGAAAGATTGCAACTACCTGTTTAAAGCTTTTACGGCACACCTGAAAAAATAAGGCATTAAAACATTTATTTGAACATAGACATGAATGATAGGTAATACTTTGAACAGCGTTGAAAAGCATCTCTCGTCCAAGAATACACCCCCCTCATCACCGAAGCCGTCACAGGAAAGATAGATTCGTGCGACTGGTTACCCGAGGATCAAAAACAGTTGTGCTTCCCCATTTTTTCACTTCAAAGATCACAAAATGCGCGTAAGTATTTGAACTAAGATATGGCAATTTATTATTTTTTTGCCAAATCTTAGGAAAAATGTATCTTTGGTTAAAACATATATTATCGCAAAGCAATCTTTACATATCAAGGAATTCGTAATGCACTTTGGGGAAGCCCAAGAAATTTCGGTGACTGATATTATCCAGTTTTACCAAGGATTAGAAAAGGACATCAAAAGGTCTACTGTAGACTGGAGAATTTATGAGCTAAAAAACGAAGGCATTCTGCACCGCGTTTCAAGGGGGGTGTACTCCCTACATGAAGTGCGTCATTACATTCCGGAAATTACCCGTTCGAACAAACTTTTATACACCTCCTTTAAGAACCAATTCCCCTTTGTAGAGGGCTGCCTTTGGCATACGATGTGGATCAACGAATTTATGCTTCATCAAGTAGGTCGGTTTTATACTATACTGGAAGTAGAAAAGGATTTTATGGAAGCGGTCTTTTATGGATTGAAAGAATTGGGTAAAGAAATTTATTTAAATCCTTCTGAAGAAGTGCTTGACAAATATGTTTCTAGCAAAAAAGCCCCTCTGATCATAATAAGTCTGGTGTCAGAGGCACCCATTCAAAAAGTAAACGGCATTAACACGGTAACACTAGAAAAGATGCTCGTAGACTTGGTTTGTAATGAAACCCTCTTTGCCGCTCAACAAGGTGTAGAACTAAAACGTATTTTTAGGTCCGCCCATGAGAAATATGCCATAAGTGAAACTAAATTATTGCGGTATGCCAGTAGGAGAAATAAAAAAGAAGAAGTAGAAACTTTATACCGGGACGTACAAAGAAACGGCAATAAATTATAAAATTTGCCAAATCATAGGATAATGATAAAAAAAGAATCACTGGGAGGGGAGTGGATCAAAGCGGTCGCTGGAAAGCGAAAATCAGACCCTATTCTGGTAGAAAAAGTAATCAGAGCACTCTACCTGTTGGAGTTACTACAACAAAGCAAACTCCCTTTTATCTTCAAAGGCGGTACTGCTCTCATGTTACTGCTATCCGAGCCCAAGCGGTTTTCCATTGATATTGACATTGTCGTTTCCGACAAACCTGATCATGTTACGCACCTATTTGACCAGCTTATTGAAAACTCAGACTTTCTCGAATATAAAGAGGATGAAAGGAAAACTAACTCCAAGATTGAAAAGGCACATTACAAATTCTATTACAAGCCTATCTCTAATGCAAGAGCCGAATCCGAATATATCTTATTGGATATACTCTATGAAATGAGTCACTATGGAGATTACGTACAAGACATAGTCATCTCATCTCCGTTCTTGATTTCTGAAGGAGTGGACATCAGTGTTACTGTTCCCGTACCGGAAGCGATACTAGGGGATAAGCTAACGGCTTATGCACCAAAAACTACTGGAATTCCTTATGGAGTGGGTAAGGAAGTAGAAATTATTAAACAACTTTTCGATGTCGGTCATCTCTTTGATATGACCGAAGACTTGGAAATTGTGGCCTCTGTATTTGACCGCTTTGCCCAGACAGAATTGGCCTATCGAGCATTGAAACAGACCCGCAATGAAGTGTTAGAAGATATCTTGCAGACGGGGACAGTTATTTGCACCAGAGGACAATCGGGAGAAGGAGCATTTGATGAATTGCAAAGGGGAATTAAAAATATAAGAAACTTCATCTTCTCAGAAAGCTTTTATTTGGAAAAAGCTATGGTGTCAGCTGCCAAAGCTAGCTATTTGACAGCATTAATTAAGGCTAGCAAAAATGAGATAAAACGGTTTACTGACCCAATGGAAATAACCGATTGGAGCATTGAGCAACCTTTTGAAACCAAGCTTAATAAATTGAAAAAATCTAATCCGGAGGCTTTTTTCTATTGGTACCACACGGTAAAATTGATTAAGTCATTGAGTTAAAAAAACAAGCATAAAAATAATCGACACTTCAGAACGCAGACTGGAAATCTTGACAGAAAACTCCCTAAGGAGTTGTTTCGTTTTCTGGAAGCTAGCCAGACGGAGCAGGTGGCTACGCTGGGCAAGCGGGGCGAAGAGGGAATTTTATAACGGTATATTTATCCCCAAGCCTCCCCCTACAACTCCTTCCTCAACCGTGCCACCGGCACCCCCAATTGTTCCCGGTATTTAGCGACGGTGCGGCGGGCAATGTCATAACCTTTTTCTCGGAGGAGGTCCATGAGTTTTTGGTCGCTGAGGGGTTTGGATTTGTTTTCGGCGTCGATGATGTCTTTGAGGACATTTTTTACTTCAGTGGTGGAGACGTCTTCGCCATCGGTAGTACTGAGGCTTTCGGAGAAAAATTCCTTCAGGCGGAAGGTGCCAAATTCCGTTTGTACAAATTTACTGTTGGCTACTCGGGAGATCGTAGAAATGTCGAGGTTGGTAATTTCTGCAATATCTTTCAAGATCATCGGCCGCAAGCGCTTTTTATCTCCCGTAAGGAAAAAGTCGTACTGGTATTGCATGATGGTGTACATGGTATTGTACATGGTCTGCTGGCGTTGGACGATGGCGTCAATGAACCATTTGGCCGAGTCTATCTTTTGTTTGATAAAAACGACAGCTTCTTTCTGCTCCCGGTTGCTGGTGCCATTGCGGCGATTATTGCGGTAGGAACGTAGCATGTCGCGGTATTGGTCGCTGACCCTCAGGTCGGGCGCGTTGCGGCTATTGAGTTCCAGTTCTAGTTCTCCATCACGGGTGAAGATAAAGAAGTCAGGGGTTACGTATTGTGCCGTTCGCTGGTTGGCGGTGCTAAAACCGCTGGCAGGTTTGGGATTGAGTTTTAGAATTTCGCCGATTGCGTCGCGCAATTCATCTTGACTAATCTCCAGTTGCTTTTGGAGCTTTTCGTAATGCTTTTTGGTGAAGGCATCAAAGTATTTTCGGATAATCAACTTTGCCCGCTTTAAGTTGATCAGATCTTCGTCGTCGAGCTCAAAGTTGTCTTCAAGTTTAAGGTCGAGTTGCAGTAGCAGGCACTCTTGCAAGTCTTGTGCGCCGATGCCGGGAGGCTCAAAGCGCTGGATCATTTGCAGGATTTTCTTTACCGTAGCTTCATCCGTGAAGATGTTTTGCGAGAACATCAGATCGTCCAGAATGGCGGTAGGGCTACGTCTGAGATAGCCATCTTCGTCGATACTGCCAATAATTTGTAAAGCAATCGTTTCTTCTTGCTCATTATTGAGACGTAACAGGCCTAATTGTTCTTCCAGGTGCTCGTGGAAACTTTGTTGAACAGAGATAGGGATGGTTCGGTCTTCTTCGTCTTGGCTATAGTTGTTGGCCGATAATTTATAGGAGGAAGGGTCGTCGTCGATGTAGTCCTGCAGGTATTCGTCTAATTCGAAATTATCCTCAGTGGCTTCGTCCCGATTTTCCTGTTCTTCCACCAAACGGTCTTCCCTTTCCAAGCCTTCTTCCAAAGCAGGGTTAGCCTCTAGTTCCTCCTTGATGCGCTGCTCTAAATTGACAGTTGGCACCTGCAACAGCTTCATCAACTGAATCTGCTGTGGCGACAGCTTTTGGAGCATTTTCTGACTTATCGTCTGCTTGAGCATGACGTTGCTGTGCTTGGGTATGGTTATTAAGGAAAGCGTAATTTACACTTGTTTACGTCTGTGCGCAACTTTTGTTTATTAAATGGAACGATTTTTGTTGAGTATCATTCTGAATATTCATAACCGTCATTGATTTGCCTACCTTCTGCTAAAAGTTCCCTACTTTTAAGGCCGACATTTTAACTACTAGCTACGCAATGAATATTCCTTCTCGTATAGAACATTTACGAGCCGAGATGGCTCATCATAATATCACGGCCTACTTAGTGCCGAGTAGCGATCCTCACCAGAGTGAATACGTTGCGCCACGCTGGCAGACACGTGCATGGTTGTCAGGGTTTACAGGCTCTGCCGGTACCTTGATCGTTACGGCCGAGGGCGCGGGCGTTTGGACAGACTCCCGTTATTTTATTCAGGGCGAAGCGCAATTGGCAGGCAGTGGCATCACACTGGAACGGCAACAAGTGCCTCACGCACCTGAGCACGTAGACTGGTTGGTGGAAAACCTGCGCGCGGGCCAACAACTGGGCTTTGACGGCCGGGTGGTATCCTTGAGCCAGGCTCGATTCCTGGAAGAAAAACTTAGTACTAAAGGGATCAAGCTAAATGCAAAATACGACTTGGCTGCGAATTTCTGGGAAGATCGCCCTAAGGTTCCAACCAGTGAGGTGTATGCTTTTGATACGGCCTATGCCGGGCAAAGCCGCGCCGAAAAGCTGACTGAAATTCGTACCTGGTTGACCAAGGTGGGGGTAGATGCTGTGCTGCTGGTGGCCCTGGATGAAATTGCCTGGACTTTAAACATCCGAGCGGCAGACGTAGCTTTTAATCCCGTCTGTTTGAGCTATCTTTTGGTTACTAAAAACGATGCACAATGGTTTGTTGGCAAAGAGCGTATTGACCAAAAATTAAGCACTGCTCTCAAAGAAGATGGCGTAGAAGTGGCAGATTATTCGAAGATTGAAACGGCCTTGCAAAATTTCCCCGCCTCTCAGCAATTGGCCATTGATCCCACGACGCTAAGCTATCGTTTTTACGAGCTACTGGCGGGTAAAGACCTCAAAGAGTCAGGTAGCCCGGTGGTGATGATGAAGGCCATTAAGAACAAGACGGAAATCCAGCATTTTCGCAATGTAATGTGCAAAGACGGAGTAGCCTTGTTGCGTTTATTCCGTTGGTTAGAAAAGACCTTGAAGACCACCACTGTTACCGAAGTTGAGATTAGTGAGCGGCTGGCAGAATTTCGCAGCCAGCAAAATCTTTACAAAGGAGAAAGTTTTCCAGCGATTGTAGGGTATAATGGTAATGGCGCGATTGTTCACTACCACGCTGAGCCTGCAACATGCGCCAGCTTGAATGCTTCGGGAATCTTACTGCTGGATAGCGGCGGGCAATACCTGGATGGAACCACAGATATAACCCGAACCGTAGCACTAGGAAGCACCACCATGGAGCAGCGGCGACACTTTACGCTGGTCCTCAAAGGCATGATAGCACTGAGTAAGGCCCGGTTTCCCAAAGGGACGGGAGGCGCACAGCTCGATACGATGGCTCGCCAGTTTCTTTGGCAGGAAGGCTTGGACTATGGACATGGTACCGGGCACGGTGTTGGGTTTTTTCTCAATGTTCACGAAGGACCACAGGGGTTTGCCACCAGTGCGGTCACCAGTCGCGGGCGCACCGCTTTACAGCCAGGAATGGTGACCAGTAATGAGCCAGGGTTCTATCGCACGGGGCATTATGGTATTCGTATTGAAAACCTCATCTTGTGTGTAGAAGACCGCAGTACAGACTACGGCAATTTCCTCCGTTTTGAAACCCTGACGCTTTTCCCGATTGACCGTCGTCTACTACAGTTGGACATGCTTTCGGAAGAAGAGCGCAAATGGCTCAATGATTACCACCAACAGGTTTTGGCAGGGATATTACCGCTGTTGAAAGAAGACGAAGAACGAACCTGGCTACGCCAGCAATGCCAACCTTTATAACTCTTGTCATGCACCGATTACTACTAGTACTGCTACTCGCTACAACGACCATTTTTCTACAAGCGCAAAAGGAAGAGCTGCGTAAATTCGTCACGGAACACCAGGATCATTTTGGTCGCTACACCGCAATAGGGGAAGAGATGGCAATGCTTGATAAAGAAGGGCAGGCAGAGGCCATCATTTGGTCGGTGAGCTATTTACGCAAAGATGTTGAGCAATCAACTGCCCGCCCGGTCATGTTTGTTTTTAATGGTGGTCCGGGTTCTGCTTCCGTTTGGTTGCACATGGGCTTGTTTGGCCCTCAGCTGGCACAGGTAGCCAGTGATGCCAAGGCGGATGACGGCGCTGCCCCTTTTGTCATGGTCGAGAACCCCTACAGTTTGCTCGATCTGGTCGACCTGGTTTTTATCGACCCCGTGGGCACGGGCTACAGCAGGGTTGTCAATAATGGTAAAGAAAGTAATTATTGGGGGCTGAATGAGGATGCGACCTCTATTGCTACCTTCATCCGTAAGTGGATTAATCAATACAAGCGCTGGAATGCACCAAAATTTATCGCCGGAGAAAGCTTTGGCACCACGCGTGCAGCTGGGGTCGTAAGGGCACTTCACCAGGATGGGCAGGATATGGCTCTAAATGGACTGGTATTGATCTCTCAGGCGCTCGATTACACGGGATCAACACCGGAGCCCGATAACCTTATTGCTTTTCTGACCTACCTTCCTACGATGGCTGCTACGGCTTGGTACCACAAACAAGCAGGCCAGGAACACACCCTCGCCGACTTTGTGGAAGAGGCGCGCAAATTTACCTACGATGAATATGCGCCTGCACTTTTGAGGGGGAATACCTTGACGGCGGAGGCTAAAGAACATATTGCCCAGCGACTGGTCTATTTTACCGGATTGGATAAAGCCTATATCCTTCGCGCTGATCTGCGGGTAACTGCTACGCGTTTTCGGAAAGAACTCCTCCGTAACCAGGGGCTCACCATTGGGGGGCTTGACAGCAGATACACCTTGGAAGAATACGATCAAACAGCTGCTACGCCTACCCATAGCGACGCTGCAAGTACGGCCATCAGCAGTGCTTATACGGCTGCTCTGCATACCCACTTTGCCAATAATCTGGCCATTGATATGGAATTGCCTTACATGACATCCAATCGGCGTATCTACCCCAAGTGGAATTGGCGGCCTGTTTCCCCCGAGCAGTCGTGGGAACCCGCCTATGTGAACGTTGCCCCCCAGTTAAGTTGGGCGATGCGGGCCAACCAGCAACTGGAGGTCATGGTGGCTAATGGCTATTACGATCTGGTAACCCCCTTCTTCGATGCGGAGTACACTTTTCAACGCCATGGCATCCTTTCGGATCGTGTGGAGATGAGGTATTACGAAGGAGGCCACATGATGTACACCCAACACGACGAATTAAAACAACTGGCGGCAGATATCCGTGCTTTTCTAACGCGCTGTTTAGCACAATAAGTTCTACCTTTGAGGTAACTACACAGACACCATGGCTAATCCTATTATTAAGGTTTCGGATATTGCTACTGCGGTGGCCATATCCAACAGTATTCCCGAGTTTATTGATCCACCTTCCAAGGAGGAGTATAAAAGGCGACTAAAGGATGTACCTCATCTTATATTGGTAGCTTTTGACCAGGATCGCCCGGTCGGATTCAAGGTCGGCTATGAGCGGAATGGTGCCTTTTACTCCTGGATGGGCGGTGTTTTGCCCAGTTACCGACGCCGAAGTATTGCGCGTCGGTTGGCAGAAAAGCAGGAAGCCTGGGCACTGGGGAACGGTTACAAAAGCGTCACCTTCAAGACACGTAACCAGCATAAGAGTATGCTCTTGTTTGCCTTGCGGCGGGGCTTCAATATTATCGGATTCAAAGAAAAAGGAGATGTGTTGACCAACCGTATCCTCTTACAGAAGGTTCTCTAGTAACGAAAAGTGCAAGTAGTGTATCTTGTGCCTCGTTTTTTAAAATAAGCGCTGACAATGTTTGTTGGGAAATAAATCGAAACAAAGTTGGCAGCTAAACTCAGTTGAATGGGCTACTATTTACTGCCCGCAAACCAAATACCATTGTTATGAGATCAATTTTCCTTGGTTTAGCTATCCTGCTGGTCACTGGTGCCACCTTTGCTCAGGGAGAGTTTTCCGGCGGCTTCAAAGCGGGATTGAATTTTAATAATATCGACGGACCGACGGAAACAGAAGATGAGGTTTTCGGTTCCAACACAGGATTCCATATTGGTGCTTCATTTGTCTACTCAATCACTGATTTGTTTGGGGTGAAAGCAGAGTTGATGTACAGCCAAAAAGGCACCCAGTACACTTACGATGGGCCTTCGTACTTTACGTTTTATACCACCAATACAGGTACGCCCATTTTCGCCACCGGCAACCGGCGTAGTGACATTAGTGTTTCTAACTCTTACATTGATATTCCGGTACTGCTTTATTATAAAGTTGGTCGCCTGGAATTTGAAGCAGGTGTTAACGCCGGATTATTAATAGGAAGTAGCGGTAGTGGTGGAATTACTTTTTCGGGGATGACCCAGGCCGGTAGCCCCGTTGCTGAATTTACCACAGGCGTTGACTTTGGTTACATCAACGGAGAAAGAGGGGTGAATGCCATTCAGGGATCAACGCCGATTACCTTGAACACACTGCAAGCTTTTCTTCCCGGCTCTATTGATGCCTATTACGAGGCAGCAGATAATGATGAAAAGAAATTTAAAACCCTTGATTTTGGATTGAATGCTGGTGTAGCATTCTTTCTAAACGATGGGCTTTACGTAGGTGTGCGTGCCAATTATGGCTTGTCGGATATTACGAATGAAGGGCAGGATATCTCTCCCGTCAGCTTAGCCGTGGGCAATCGTTATCAGACCAGAAATGACGAGGATCGCAATGTTTCTATCCAGGCTTCGGTAGGTTTTAGGTTTTAGAAGTGATTGAACCATATAAGGCACATATAAGTATTTCTTTTATGCCTTATATGGTTCAATTCTCTTGGATAGAGGGCCTCTCTACCATGCTACAATCAACGCTTTCACCAGTGCTTGCAAGCGAGGCGAAGTTTCTCCAACTTTTGCGATGACATCTTCTACACTGGTTTCCTTAATATCTTCCAGAGGGTAGCATTTATTAGAAACCACGGAAACCACGAAAATGGGGAGTTCCATGTGTTTGGCTACCAACACTTCCGGCACGGTAGACATGCCGACCAGATCGGCACCGATGCGGTGGAAAAACTGGTATTCGGCAGGTGTTTCCAGATTAGGGCCTTGCAAACCTAAGTAGATCCCTTCGTGAGCAGGGATACCCATTTTTCGAGCCATTTGTAGTGCCTGCGCATTTAGTTGGCGATCGTAGGTGCCCAGCATATCCGGGAAACGCGGCCCCAGGCGTTCGTCGTTGTGGCCGCGCAGCGGGTTGTCGGCCATGAAATTAATATGGTCGCGGACAAAAACGATATCGCCCGCCTCGATAGCCGGGTTGACACTGCCTGAAGCATTGGAAATAATCAAGCGTTCTATACCCAGGAACTTCATCACCCTTACGGGGAACGTAACCTGCTCCATACTATAACCTTCATAGTAATGGAACCTGCCGGCCATGGCGACAATGGGAATGCCAGCCAGCTTACCGAAAATAAGTTTACCACGATGGCTTTGTACCGTAGACACAGGAAAATGAGGAATATCACCATAGGCAATTTCCGTAGCATCTGTTATCTCGTCGGCTAAATCGCTGAGACCCGTGCCCAAAATGAGGCCAAAGCGAGGGCTTAGCGTACTTTGGCTTTTGAGGTAACTGACGGCATCCTGGATGGTATCGTAAAGGTGAGGTGAAGGCATGCTTGCTTTAAATTGTTGATCTTATGCCAAAGTAGAAAATAGTAAGGGATGTGCCCGTCTTTTTAGGAATAATTTTACAGACGGTGAACGAACCCTAGCTGCTAGTACATAATCACAAGCTACTGCCCCAACGCTTTCACACGCAAATGACGTCTGTAAAGAAGAACAGTTTTTTCTAAAAAAAAACAGGATCCAATGAAGTATCTATTGATCACCTCTATTTTAGCTTTCCTTTGTTTGGGTTGTGAAACCGATAACATTCCATTATCGGCAGGAGACTTCCTCTACTTCAATTCTTTTGAGGATGGCAACGATTCCGGGACTTTTGAAGCTACCTACGATAAGGATGCCCCTGCGGGAGGTGGCGATTATTCGCTCCTGATCAATGGAGGGTGCATTGTTCCTCATTATGAAGTCGGGATTGGTCCCTTCTCGCAAGAAATAGAAGTGAAGCTGTCTACTTGGGGAAAAACAATGGAAGATAGGAGTGGTTCCTTGATTTTGTACCTATTGAATGACCCCTCACAATACTTGTCAATAGAAATCACTACCCCCGAGTGGCAAGCTTATGAAGCGGAAGGAAGTATGGTCATTCCTGCCGGGGAAACAGCAACGCTACAGTTTATTTCGGGAGGGCTCATCTCCGTAGCTACGCATTACGATCTTGTAGAAATACGGCTAGCGGAATAAGTGCTTCCAGCGGACTTCCCGCTGATGGAACTTATTCGCCGACCCCTTAGCATGAAAGGTACAGCGTACCGCCTATCTCTGTAGGAATCTTTTAGGTTTTTATGTGAGGTGCAGCGCACCGTACGCTATTCAGCAGGATGGTCTACATTCCATGGTTTTATTAATTGGGAAATAGAGCACGGTGCGCTACACCTTTTTCATGAGAAAATATCATTTGCTATAGATACGGCGGTGCGCTGCACCAAAATTTATCGTCGACCAAGCCAGAAACCACACCTCTAAATAACGTAAGGTTGGGCATTAATCGCTTGATTTTCAATAGCAATACACCATGTGCGACCTCTCTGAGGTCGAAATAAGGCATGAACGACCATTCTACCAATTTTTGACCTCTCCGAGGTCATACATAACATCTCGGAGAGATGCCATATTGGTAGTAAATACAAACGATATAACTCACCCGACCTCGGAGAGGTCGCATATAATACCTCCAACCTCACATTAAATAAGCCGTGAACCTGTCTACCTGTCCGGTGGCCAGACGGGCTCGGCGAAGCCAGGTGAGCGAACACGCTAGTAGCACCGGCGTAAATCCTGCCTTGGAAGAGTATATCGTTCTGAGCACTTTGTTCAATACCAATAATTGCTAGCCTGAAATGGGGAAGTTACTCTTTGCTGCTTTCTACGGTCGTGCCTCTCTTGGGACAGCACGAAAATAAAATGCGATTGGCTACGCCGCTACTACGTGGTTTGGTTTTCATAATAGTAAGCCAAGCGGTTCATTTAAAGCGGTTTACTATTTGAAAACCTTGAAGAAAATCGCATTTTATTTTCTGCGCAATATGTGGTCTCTAGAAAGCGGGATAAACTTCTCCTCCGCTGGTAGAGGTTTTCCATTACGAAAAAAGACCTGCTACAGTTAAGTAACAAATCTTTTTTATTGAGCCATCCAGCGGACTCGAACCGCCGACCTACGCATTACGAATGCGTTGCTCTACCAGCTGAGCTAGGATGGCACTAAAGTGGGGCAAATATAAAATCTTTTTTCATAGAAAAAACAACTTATACCGTCGAAAAAATCCCGGGGTTAGGGAATTTTTTTTGGGCACGATTGGCAAATCACTTAAATTGAGGGATAAACGAAACCCAACCCAACGGACTGTGACCTATCGAACTTTCATCAGCCAGTTATTTATTACACTTGGCAGCTTGCGTGCTGCTGTAGAGCTTATTCGTGAGCGAGAATTATGGCGAGGCATTAATCGCTACAGCTGGGTGTTCAAAGCCCTCTTTATTGTTGGTATCCTGGTCGGATTATCCTTTCTCATGGAAGTAGGGGGCTGGATTAGTAGTCTTTTTGTGGGCGATACCTCGGTTAACGCCTTCGCCGCAATGGGGACGATGATCAGCAACATTGCAACGGAAGGATACGAATCCTTTACTTCTGGTTTGTTGAAGTACGTGATCCTGGTACTTTCAGAGGTAGTGGTTTTTCACTTCATGCAACGTGCACTAGAGGAGATACAAGGGCACCCGGTTCGTACCGATTTTACCGCTTTTTTCAATGCTCAGGTACGGATGATCAAGGTGGCCATTCGGTCGTGGGTGATGGAAATTATTGTTTCTGCACTGGTATCTGTAGTGTTCGGGATTTTTGGTTTTATGGACTGGCTGGAAAGCCCTGTTTTGTTTTTCGTGCAATGCTATTTCTTCGGGCTGGTGATCCTCGATAATTACAACGAACAATTTGGCATGACCATCAAAGAGAGTATGGCCTTCAGTAAATCCTACATGGGAGTTTCGCTGGCTTTGGGTATTGTCCTTTATCTGTTGATGTTGATCCCGCTGGTAGGCGTGGTAGGAGGTACCATCCTGGTATCCGTAACCGGCGCAATTGTAATGAGTAAAATTGCCAAGTTGGAGGTAAGTTCTCCTGAGGCAAAGATCAGTGCTGAATAGAGTTGTTCTGCTGGGGGCTGTTTTAGCGAAAGCGATAAAATTTTATTCTGAACGAGGCAGATTTTGCAGCCGAACCTGCCTGCAAGGCCAGCTTGCTGGCAGGCAGGTGCGGGCACCACGTAGTAGCCGCGAAGCGAATTCGGCGAAAAATCTAACGAAGCTCAGGATGAAATTTTCCGCTTGCAGCAAAACTTGTCCCAGCAGAACAACTCTAATAAACAGAGCTTTCGCCAAAGTACGTATAAGGATACAGGTCGCTTCGCTCCCTTTTGGGTAGAGGGTATGGAGATGGAAAGACCAAGTCCCTTTACCCTCTACCTCAAGGGCGATGCAATCGCTCCGCATCTCCTGTCCGCTGCCAGGCAGGCCTGTCCGCTGGCCAGGCGGGCCTGTCTGAAAAGCCAAGGAGGCAGCTTACTAGAACTTGATCGGCACGCGTACGACTGTGTTGTCCCAGCCAATGACCATGTGCGCCCCATCTTCGGCTTCTTCGAAGATGATTCCCATGGCTTCGATCGTGTTTTTGACGGTGCTGGTAGGTACGGTGATCTCCGCTACACTACTGTCTTCGGGCTTAAACACATAATGTCCCCACCCGTCGAGATCGAGACTGAAGTAGATGGTCCATTCTTTTTCGTTGACCATAGCGTAGACGGTATAACGACCAGCACGGACAGGTTGGTCGCCAATTTTTACATCCCGCATGAAGGTGATTTCTGTCGCCTCATTGGCACCAATACGCCACATTTCACCATATTTGATGAGTTCACCGAAGACGATGCGCTCTTTTTTCTGTGGGCGAGAGTAAATGACCCGCATGATGGGTTCACCAGCGAGTTTCTCTTCGGGGGTTTTGGCAAAATTGCGGAAAGCTGCTCGTTGAGGATAGTAGGACATGTCCATGGGGCTTTTGTCCAGGTCTGGAAACTCTTGTGCCATCAGGCTAGGAGCAATTCCCATGAGCATAATTAACAGTAGTGGGGCAAAATTCTTCATAAGTTAACTTAGTTTTGTGATGGTAGGAGTTTTAACGATTCTTAATAGAACGTATAAAGTAAGGAATTGGTTAAGCTGGCCTTTGGTATTTGCTAATGGTCGAGCCTTTCTGAACAGCCATCCCTCTACCCTCTACATCAAGGGCGCGAATTAGCCCGTACCAGCTACTGATTTTCGTCGAACGTCCAGTCAAGAGATTGGTGGGGAATTTTATTTTATAAAAAAGAAAGATCATGAAGATTCACCTCAAGTACGAACATACTCCCGAATTGGCCTATGATTTTGCCATTCACTATTGGAAATCGAAGCGTTTGCTAAAACTCATTTTCGGAGCCATTGTGGTAGTGCTGTTGGTACAGCTGGTGATCACCTTCGTGAGAGACGGCAGCGGCGAGGAAGCATTGAAAATCCTGATGCCCATCGGGATGATTCTGGTCATCTGGTTGTGGTTGATACCCGCCAGCTTGAAGAAGCAACTTCAGCGTGCCGATCAGCAAAGCAAATTGGGTACTGCTCGGGAGATGATCTTCGAGGAGGAAGAAATGCTGATCAAGACCGCCAATTCTGAGTCTACCTTTGATTATGAAGGCTTGCTGCATTACGGGGCTTCGGATAAGTGCTACTTCTTGTATATTGGTACCAACCAGGCCATGATTATTCCTAAAGCTGCTTTTGGTCCTGGGGAGGAAGAGGCGTTTCGGGAGTTGTTGCTGAGGAAGGAGGTGCCGTTTTTGTAAAATTTAATAACTCGTCGATAATTTCAATCTTCTCGCCGAAAGAACTGTTGTAGTGCTCAGATTTACAGTAGTTTAGTGATGTATTCAATAGAGAACACCTATTCAATCACCACTAAATCTACCCATTATGAGCTTCATGATTTCAGCCAGCCAGATGATTAATAGCAATCGTCGTTTGCAGCGCAAGCGCAATGTAGGATTTCGGAATACCGGCTTGCCTTTGGCAAAAATAAGCGACGAAATCTTGGAGCCTGTATCGCCAATTATCGCTCAGCGGTTTAAGGCGCAAATGGAGAGCGACCGTCAGCGGACGGAAATGATCACCGGCCTTCTATTGATCCTTGTTTTTGGAGTCAGTGCTGCGGTCCTCCTGTTGATGACCGGATTCTTCTAAAAAAAATTATTACTAGATAGTGTAGTATTATTGTCGTTGCCTGAGCCAGGAAACTGGTTCAGGCTTTTTTATTTACCTCACCAGATCATAAATTACACTCAAACCTAAGTTGTATTGAATGCCAATAACTGGAGCTATTTCATCCATTGCCTTGTCTACGCCTAACCTATTTTGCGCTCCCTCATAGTAAAAGGTCTTGTCCTTGCGCACTGTTTTTTTGACGTAGTTTCCTGAGTAATTAGTATTGACCACCGAGCTTTCAAATGCTTCATCGTATTGCTTGTACATGCTTTGAGGGTTATGTACGCCAAAATTATCCTGCACAATTCTGTAGGTGTCTGAAATCCTGATAGAGCTGTGTTTTGAGAATTTCCCCTTTCTATCTTCGATCACTTTCATGGCTTCGTCAAATAGCCCGTCGTATATTTTATCGAGATCATCATTGAAATATTCAACTTTGATGATGTCATAAATTTCTTGTTTGGAGGCCAGCTCAATGATTTCGTCGATGACGGCCAGCTTTCGTAGCTTTATGATAAGGTTTTTTCTGATTTCAAAGCCATCAAAAAACTCGGTGATCACGTTGCCTTCGATACTGTGATCATACACCTTGGTTTGCGAAATAAAATCAGCGTAAACGTCTTCTTCTTTAATGCCAATTTTTCCGAGGTCTGTCAGAAACAAATCTATCCTGTTGTTTAGATCTTGGTTACAAGCAACAACTGTTTTTGCCTCTCCTTTTACGCCAACCGTCATCAAGTAATAGTCGGCTTCTTTATTCAGCAGCACATTTGCGTTGATAATTAAGGTAGAGTCTGTTGAAACAAAGCTGCTCTTGTTGACGGAGACAGGCGTCTGGTTCCGGTTGTTGTTTTGGTAAACCTGGTTGCCTGCTATTTGAGCATAGGAAATGGTACTCCATATTGTCAAGAGGATAATTGTGAGGTGTTGTTTCATCGAAGGCTAGGTTTTAAAAGACACAAAAGATTTACCGAAACTCTTTGATATTCGTTCCGATGGTCAAATGATTGACGCCGCCACCGAGATGGAAGTTGGTTCGGCCATAGTCCAGGCGGAAACGGTTGATTTTTACCCCGGCGCCAAAGGTAAATCCTGCCAGACTACGGTATTCGTTGATGCTAAGTTCTTTGCGCATCAGGTGGCTATAGCCAAAACGTAGTCGGAAATTGTCTTTCTTACCCATAAAGAGTTCCCCATTGAAAACGAAGTGGCGGGCAAAGTTGTCGAACCAAATCTCTGTATCGCTCTGCTCCGTATCTACATCGCCAAAAAGGAGCGTTGTCTCTGTGGAGTTGGGATCATCGTAGAGGATGTTCCAGCGATCGAGGTAACGGTAGACGAGGGAAAATTGGAAGGGTAAGTATCTTAGTCGTTTGCTGATGCCGGCTTGCAACTCAAAGGGGAGTGGCTCTACATTGCCTTCCCGGTAAGTACTCAGTTGGCGGCCAGCATTGCGGGCGACCATGGTGAGAACCAGGTTTTTAGCGGTATCCTGGTACAGTAGGCTGAGATCGGCGACAATCCCTGTGGAGGTATAACTTTCCAGTCGAGACGTGACGAAACGCAGGTTGATGCCTCCTCTTAGCCGTTCGGCCAGTTGCCTGCCAGCACCGATGCTGATGCCATACTCCGCCGCTTTGAAATCTCCTTCGACCAGGCCCAGGTTGTTGGTCAGGTCGAAAGTGCCATAGTTGGCGTAGCGAATCCCGCCAGAAAAGGTAGTTTGCCACTTTTGATGGTAGTAGCCTCCCGTCGCATAGCCGTATTGCACATCACCCGGATGAAAAGCATGGCTAAAAGAAAGCTGTTGGTGCATCAGTGGGTTGAGCACTGCCGGGTTGGTAGCGCCCAGGTTGATATCATCATCGAGTACCGCAATATGTGTTCCCCCAAGGGCCGAAATCCTGGCAGAAGGCGCAAAATTGAGGAATTCATAAGTAAACAATCCACCCACCTGAGCGGCAAGCAGAGAGGAAAAACAAATGGCTAGGGAGAGTAGTAGTAAACGCATATTTAATCCTGCTTTTCTTCTGCTGACCAGGTAGTAGTGCATCGTCCGCTAACGCATTCCATCGTGCGGATAAGCGCTCCCTGCTCGTCATAAATTTTTAATTCGCCGTGTTCAAAATCTCCGTTGAGGTAGGTACCTTCTGCGGCGAGTTTACCATTGCGGTGATACTCGACAAAAGGACCGTTTTCCAGGTTTTCTGAAAAAGCGACAGATTCCTTGAGTTGGCCATTGTCATAATACGTTTTCCAAGTACCTGTCATCTCGTTGTTCACGTATTGGCCTTCCTGTTTCAGCATACCATTTTCATGGTAAAGGCGGTAGGGGCCATCGAAAATGCCAGCGCGGTAATTTTCGATAATGCTGGTATCTCCGCTGGACGTAAAGAGGATACGTTGACCGTCAAGGGTATCTGATTGGTAGTGGGCCACTTCTACCAATACGCCGTCGGCGGAGGTGGTATAGGCCCAGCCCTCCCGGGCAAAGTCAGTTTTGCGGCGTTCAAAACGAATGGAATTACCGAATTCATCTTGTTCCGTAACTTCTTCGATATTGCTTCCGCAGGAAGGAAAGAGAAAAAGGGCTACTGTAAAGCCAACTAGAAACGCGAACCATCTGTCCAAGGTGTATATTGTTTAATTAACAATGATGCCAAAGGCTGTATAGGGTTTGGCCGCTTTGCGCCCTTTGGGTATAGCGTAGAAAGGAGGGAGTACTTGTTGATCCAGCATCTCTTCTCCTGGATTTACAAAATCCTTCTACCCTTTACCTCAAGGGGCGATAACATCGTCCTGCATCCCTCTACAGAACAGCACGAAAATAAAAAGCGATTTTGTTTTCCAAATAGTTAAATAAGCACTTCATTTCAAGCCCGTCTGGCCAGCCGGACAGGCGTTTTAACTATTTGGAAAACTTGAGAAAAATCGCAGTTTATTTTCTGCGCAATACTACGTAAAAATAGCCAGCACAATTGAATAACGACAAGCCTTGAGGCAGATTGTTCGCGTTAACACCTGTGGGAAGACTAAAAATGTCGTCTTTTAGTCTATTGCACGATGGTTCGCCCGATACTTTCGTAGATAAACCCTTTTTCTTCCATCAATTCCAATGGGTAGAGGTTACGACCATCGAAAATGATAGGCTCCTTGAGCAGTTCTTTCATCACCTGAAAGCTGGGGGTGCGGAATACACTCCATTCTGTAGCGATAGCAAGCGCATCAGCACCGATGAGCGCCTCGTATTGGTCTTCGCAGAAGTGGACTTTGTCGCCGAAAATGGCTTTTACATTTTCCATAGCTTCTGGATCAAAGGCACGGATGTTAGCACCTGCGGCTAATAATGCTTCGATGGTATAAATGGCGGGTGCTTCCCGAATATCATCGGTGTTGGGTTTAAAGGCCAAGCCCCACAGGCCGATGGTTTTGCCTTCCAGGTTATCACCGTAGCGAGCTTTGATCTTGTCGACCAGGCGCATCCGTTGTTGGTGATTGACGGACATGACGGACTTGAGAATACGAAAATCGTAATCGTACATGTCCGATGTTTTCGCCAGTGCCTGTACATCTTTGGGGAAACAACTGCCGCCGTACCCTACACCAGGAAAGAGGAAGCGTTTGCCGATGCGGGTATCACTGCCCATACCATGGCGAACCATGTCGACATTGGCACCTACCTTCTCGCAAAGGTTGGCAATTTCGTTCATGAAGGTAATGCGAGTGGCCAGGTAGGAGTTGGCCGCGTACTTGGTCATTTCCGCCGAGCGTTCGTCCATAAAGATGATCGGATTGCCCTGGCGCACGAATGGTTCGTACAGTTGGCGCATATTTTTTCTCGCCCGTTCGGAGTTGGTGCCAATGACGACGCGATCGGGTTTTAAAAAATCTTCGACAGCTACGCCTTCCCGCAAAAATTCGGGATTGGAGACCACGTCAAACAAGTCCGTTGGCAGGTGTTTGGCCAGGGTATCGTGTACGCGTTCGGCTGTGCCTACGGGTACGGTACTTTTATCAACAATCGTTTTATACGAAGTAATGATATGGCTAAGTTGGTCGGCTACGCCCAAGATGTAAGAAAGATCGGCAGAGCCATCTTCACCTGGAGGAGTAGGAAGGGCCAGGAAAATGATCTCGGCGTTTTCCACGGCTTTGGCCAAATCGGTGGTAAATGAGAGCCGCCCTTGACGGGTATTGCGCTCGAAAAGTAACTCGAGACCTGGCTCGTAAATTGGAACCTCCCCGGCTTGCATGCGGGCTACCTTTTTGGCGTCAATATCTACACAGATAACATTATTGCCCGTTTCGGCAAAGCATGTACCGGACACTAAACCTACATAACCGGTACCAACTACTGCGATGTTCATGTTTTATTCCGTTTTTTGGGTATATTTCGTTTAATGATGTATCTGGCCGCAAAGGTAAATAATTGTTAGGGCTTATTATACGCTTGAGCAGCGCCGTTCTTCAGACGTAAAATTATCTATAAAGACACCAGGTGTATATGCGCCGATTTTTTCAACAGCTTTTTCATTCCTTTCCTATTCAGTTACTGCTACTGCACCTGAGGAGCAATTTACTGCTGCTTTCGCTGTGGGTAGTTTTGCTGTTGATGATGTCGGGAAGCCTGGGGCGCCGGTTGGGCTTGCAGTACCTTTTCCTGGACCCAGAATATTTAGGAGAAGTCAATTTTCTGAGTTTTTACATTGTGGGCATGGCGCTAGGTGGTTTTTTTATGAGTTGGAACCTGACGACGTATTTGCTTACGGCGCAATATTTTCCCTTTTTGGCCAGCCTTACGCGTCCATTTTCCAAATTTAGTATCAACAATTTACTACTACCGCTGGCTTTTGGCGGGTTTTATCTTTTGTTGATCGGCTATTTTCAGAATCACTATCAGGAATTATCGCTGGCGCAAAATGCCTGGCATTTACTGGCGCTGGTGCTGGGTAGTTTAACCCTCGTCGTGGGGTACTCTGTCTATTTTAATTTCACAAACCGCGATATTTCTTATTACCAGCGCAAGCAATTTCCTCCCAATCAGGTAAATCTGCACATCCCTCCGGGCCATCGCCGAGCTGATTTGGACTATCTGAAACAGGATCGCAATCGGCTCAAAGTCTGGACTTATCTGGGGGAAAACCTTCGCCCCCGTTTGGTACGTAGTGTAGCTCACTACGAATCGCGCATGCTCTTAAATATCTTTAAGCAAAACCACCTCAATGCGCTTGCCTTACAGCTAATCAGCATGATGTTATTGCTGCTGTTGGGCTATTTGGTCGATTGGGAGATCTTCCGGATACCCGCCGGAGCCAGTATTATCATTCTTTTCAGTTTATTGATTGCCTTTATTGGGGCGCTTACTTACTGGTTTGCGGCCTGGCGGGCTTTTGTGATTCTATTGTTATTGTTTGGTATTAACTATATCACCTCTTTCGGGATTTTCAACCACCCCAATGCAGCCTATGGTTTAAATTACGAGGGAGAACGCGCCGAATACAGCTATGATCGCCTTCAGCAAATCTGTTATGAAGATCAGTTGGACAAAGATTTGGCGGCCACACAAGAAATATTGGCGACTCGGATTGGTCAAATGAGTAGTGGAAATAGCAAACCCAAGATCGTATTCCTCTGTGCCAGCGGTGGAGGGCTGAAGGCTGCTACCTGGAGTACCCACGTTTTGCAAAGTGCAGATAGCCTTAGTCAGGGACGCTTGTTTGACCATACGGTGCTCATGACGGGTGCCTCGGGCGGTATGCTGGGCTTGGCCTACCAGCGGGAACTTTACCGTTTGAATAAAGAAAATCGCAACGAGGTCTATCGGCAAGAATACCGGGATCGTATCAGTTTGGACTTGTTGAATTCTATCGCTTTTACATTGGTGGCCAACGATCTTTTCGTACCCTGGCGCCGTTTCGAATACGGTGGGCATCATTATTTCCGTGACCGAGGTTATGTGCTGGAAGAGCAATTGAACGAGAATACGGAAGGTATCTTGGACCGCCCTTTAGCGGCCTACCGGCAGGAAGAAATAAGTGGCGAAGTACCCTTGCTGTACCTGAGCCCTGCTATTGTAAATGATGGCCGACAGATGATCATTTCGCCGCAAGGCGTATCCTTCATGATGCTTCCACCCGTAGGTTTTGAACAGCCAAAAGCCTATGAGATCGACGCAGTAGATTTTCGTTGGTTGCTGGGTAAACAAGGCGCCGACAGCCTCCGGTTTTTGACGGCCCTGCGCATGAATGCTACCTACCCTTACGTGCTGCCAACGGTACATCTGCCCACGCAGCCAACAATTGCTTTAGTGGATGCTGGTTTTCGTGATAATTACGGGATACAAAGTGCCACCCGCTTTATCCAAGTGTACCAGGATTGGATCAAAAAAAACACCAGCGGCGTAATTTTGGTACAGATAACGAGTTCGGAAAGATTTGAAAGTATCCCCGCCAGCGACGCCCATGGTATCGTAGAATCTTTGTTCAACCCGCTGGGGATTGCGGGCAAAGTGCTGGAAGTTCAGGAGCTCCAACACGACAATACCCTTAGTTTTATCAATGATTTGCTTGGTCCCGATCATTTTGAACTGATCCGCTTTATTTATCGCCCAACGAATGATAAAAAGCTGGAAGCTTCCGTTTCTTTCCATCTCACGCAGCAAGAGAAGCAAGATGTCCTGGAAGCATTAAGCTTGCCTGCTAACCAGGAAAGTATGCGGCGTCTGCTGGAAAGTTTGGGCACGGTGGAATAAGTCATTCGTCTCAACGCTGGTGCGTAAAGCAGTACCTAAAGCCCGATCCCCGGTTACCTTTGTCCATCTCGTTCAATTAGTATAAAAAGAGGATAATGCTAAAAGCTATACCATTAATCATGCTGTGTTTTCTCATGAGTTTTGCCAACGAGGCTAAGGCCCAAATTGGCAAAGAATACTGGGATCTGGAAGTCAAAGGGCCGGTGCGAGAAATAGTGATGACCAACATACTCAATTTTACAAATGAAAATGGGGAGATAGAGGAAGCACCACGTAATGAGACGACGATAAAGGTGAAAAATGGGCACTACGTTGCACGGATAGACGAGATGAGCATTGGCACCTATAGCATGTCCAGCTATACTGAAATGGATTGGGACGGTGATCGGCTGATGATGGTGCGGGAATACAGTAGCTATGATGAGGGTAAAAAGCGCCTGACGGAGCGTAACGTCCCCTTTTATGACGATCAGGGGGTATTGGTGGCAGAAAACATCCTCGACAATAAGGACAAACTCATGGCCACCCTCCTTTATTCGCAAAGCGTAGCGGACAACGGCAACGAAATCCTACGGATGACCATGTACAAGCCGGATTACACTACGCCCCAAGGGCATTATTATATTGAATCAGATCAATGGGGGGAGGTGCTGCATATCGAATCGGTTGGAAAAGATACCGGTGTCTACATTCAGCGGATCAGTAGGATTGGAGATTCGATCATCACCTTGCGCCATATTATTGCTAGTCGTGAAGTGCGTGGTACAAAGGATACTTTTTTGGTAGCGCAGCGTTTTCAGTACGATACTTACGGAAATGTAACGGTTGCCACCAGTCAGATAACACCAGTAAACCAACCTGAACTAGGGGTACAGCGGATGCAAACCCAAAATGTGTATTACTATGAAGGAGATGACCTACCCAGCGCAAGCTCTGAGAATGCAGTGCCAGATTTGGTGGGGAAATGGTCTAGCGGTAGCTACAATATTGAACTCACTTTTGGTAGATCAAACTTACCCACAACAGGCATCTTCAGTACAGATCAGCTCCGGGAAAAAGATCCGGAAATTGTAGAGGAGGGGAGTGATTGGATTTTTCGTTTGCGCGAAGCAGGAATCGGAGAGTGGTATTACGACCAACAAACGAAAATGATCACCTTCAAACAAGCGGAGTATATGCTCATGAAGGTGAAAGCCGAAATTGTTGATTACAAATTGTTCATGGTGTCGGAAGGAGAATACCCTGCTGTTTTGGTGCTGGATAAGAAGGGGTGATACCCCATCTACAACCTCATCTCCCCAAACCCCAACACCGCAAGACACCCCTTCTTCGCAAAATAAGCCTTGAGCTGCTCTTCCTCCCAATCGGACAGCACCATCACAAAATCGCCGCCCCAGGCACCGAGCGATTTGATGGTGCCGGGAAAATCAGGAAAACGCAGGTCTTGCACCTTGTCCATTTGCAATACCTGGCTGATAAAATCTTCGTGGGCCGCAGCGGCTTGTTGAGCCTCCGTAAGGGTGCTGGCCTGATGAAAAGCTCGGGTAAGTTCGCTCACTTCATCAACTAGGGAAGCCTGGGTACCGCCCAGTTCACGGTAGTAGCGGATACCTTCGCGGCTGTTTTGTTTTTGTCCTAAATAAACGAAGTAAAGTTGCTCGTGATACGCGGGCTCCCAGAGGGCGGGTTCACTGTGTGGCTGGCCACCAAGGCGTTGGTAAAAAATAGGGCCATCAGCCGTTGCGCAGGCGATGTCGTAGCCCGATCCGCCGAAGGTGTCGGCCAGCAGTTGGTAGGGGTCGGTTTTGGAAGTTTGTGCGAGTAAGCTTACCAGGGTAGAGCTACTTCCAAGTCCCCATTCGCGATCAAACTCCAGGCGTACGCGCACATCTGCCTGGAAGAGTTTGGTCAGGCCTCTAGGGTCTTGCTTTTGAATGGCGAGAAACAGCTGTTGTAGCCGTTCTGCGACCGCCAGATCGGTGTGTTTTCCCATGATGGGTAAGCCTTCTTCCAGGGTCCAGGTGCCGTTGAACCATTCTTCGCCCTCTTTGGTGAGGCTGCGCCAAAGGAGTTGGAAAGGGAAAGCGGGTTGGGGATCAATGGCCAGCCGTTGTCCGAAACGCGTGGGCATTGCCAGGGCCAGGGCTCCATCCAATACAAAATACTCTCCCGTAAGTAACAATTTGCCGTGTGCGTACATATTAGTCCTATTGAACGGTATTGTACTGTGCCATAAATTCTCGCACCGCAGTGAACGAGACCGTACGATCAGCGAAATACAATTTTGCCTCTTCGATTTGGGCCGGGGTCGCGTTGAAGTGGATGAGGATATTTTGCAGGTGCATCTTCATGTGGCCGGCCTGAATGCCCGTTGTTACCAGAGAACGCAGGGCGCCAAAATTTTGTGCAAGCCCCGTCGCTGCAATCACTTGCATCAGTTCCCGGGCAGAAGGTTGCCCCAGAATTTGCAGACTCATCTTAGCCAAAGGATGTAACTTGGTTAATCCTCCAATCGTACCTAGCGCCAGTGGTATTTCTAACTCAAACCGGAAGGTATCGTCTTTGATGATACAGCGGCTAAGGCTTCGGTACTGGCCATCACGCGCAGCGTAGGCATGGCCACAAGCTTCAATGGCCCGAAAATCATTGGCGGTGGCTAGCACTACCGCGTCGATCCCGTTGAAGATTCCTTTGTTGTGGGTAACCGCGCGGTAAGGATCGTGGATGGCTATGTTTACCGCCGTTTCAAACTTGTGGCAGAAATGACGGACATCATCGCCCGTTTTTAGCGTCTTCTGCATGTCTTCCATGCTGCATTCTACCCAGGCTTTGACGACACAGTCGGGGGTGTAATTGCTCAGAATGGCCATCAGTATTTGCAAGGCCCGCTCTTGTGGCTTTAGCTCCGGAGCAGTGGCGGCCCATTCTTGCAAAGTACTGCCAAACTGCTCCAGTACCGAGTTGATGAAGTTGGCCCCCATGCTGTCGCAGGTCTCAAAACTTACCCTTAGCTGGTAGTAATCAGGCGCAATTTCTGCTTTTCGCAACCAATCAATCCGGAGGATACCGCCGCCGCGTTTTTCCATGTTAGCGGTAAGGTGGGTGGCTTCCAGGCGCAGCCTTTTCTCCAATTCGGGAAACAAGGCTTGCCAGCGTTCCGTCGTTCCGCTCCAGCGGAAATGAAGTTGACCTAGCTTTACAGTGTCCACTACTTCCGTATGAAAACCTCCTAAGGGGAGCCAAAACTTGGCAGCTGAAGCTGCTGCCGCGACCACCGAACTTTCTTCTATGACCATGGGCACGGCGTACACTTTGCCGTTGATCATAAAATTTGGGGCAATCCCAAAAGGGAGCGGAAAATTACTGATCGTATTTTCGCTGAAGCCATCCAGGATGCGTTGCAAATCTTCATCCTGGTGCCAGAAGCTGGCCAATTCGCTGGCAGCAGCAGTCGGTTCTTCGAGAAAATGAGTGCTAAGCCAATCGATCTTGGCTCGTTTGTCCATTTTCGAAAAACCAGCTATTTTTTTATCCTGCATAGTAGTCCTGATAGATAGTAGTAAAGAAGGAGGTCTATTTTAAGCGAAGGAACGTTTTGGCCACCTTCAGTCCGCGAGCTTGTGCTTGTACATAAGTTTGCAATTGCTCATAATCTTCCTGAGCGTGCCGCAGGAAGGCCGAAGCTTGCCCGTAGATGCTCTTGAACTGTATCTTCTCCGTAAGGTAATAACCATCGAGGAAATTTTGTACGCCCCCAGAAATGATAATGTGGTCGCATTTTACTTGTGGGCCTAGCTCTTGCTTTAGCGTGTTCACCATTTCCACCATTTCATTGGCACCGTGGCCGATTCGGGCGAGGGGTTCAAAAACTTGGTGTTGGAGCGGGTCGCTACGCAGTAATTCCAATTTGGCAAAATTGGTACCACCACTCGCCGCAAAATCAATGGCCGCTAATGGCAGTTGCAGCAATGCCCGTAAGCTTTCTTTGCCCATGCCCTGGCCCACTTCTTTTACGATAATGGGGAGGTCAGGTAAGCCTTCTATGATGGCCTTGATGGTCACCAGCGGAGCGTGAAGGAAACGGTCGCCCTCAGGTTGTAACCACTCCTGTAGAGGGTTGACGTGGATGATGAGCCCATCGGCCTCCAGTTTTTCCAGCATGGTGTTGATACGCCATAATTCTTCGTCTGCCACCAGCTGTTCCAGTTGAGCAATGCCCAAATTGGCAAACAACAATTGTTCCTTGCCGATCAGGGGCCGTACCGCAAAATCACTCAGCCGTTCATCGCTGTAGAGCAATGGGCGACAAGAACCAAGGCCCATGCCCATGCCAAATTCGCGACAAGCTCGCGCCAGGTTATGGTTGATACGCTGGGCTTTTTCGGTTCCCCCCGTCATACTGGAAACCCACAAGGGCAAGCGCATTGTCTTCCCGAGAAAAGAGAAGCCTTCGTCGGGCTTGTCATCAGGGTGGGCCGCAATGATGGGTTCGTAGTAGAAACGTGGGTCGAGGGTAGCAGCCGTGATTTGGCTTTGAAAAGCCAGCTCGATATGGTCTTTTTTCCGTTCCGCAGCGGTCGGGTCATTATCGGGTAGTCCAGCTTGTTGTTTATCCTTATCCACGCCTGAAGGTATGCTTGACATGCAAAGTTAGTTAACTTGAGCTAATCATTGTAAACAAAGCCAAAACAGCAGGCCTGGCTAATGGTTCAGCGAGTGATTAAGTTAACCAGTCGAGGATTCGCTTCCTTACTTGTTCGTCTTGAACACTATGCCCAAGACCAGTGGTAATGACCAGCTCACTCGTTGCCCAGTTTTCTGCAAGTGCATAGGCACCCTCTACCGGAGCGATATCATCTTCTTGATCGTGAATAATCAAGCCTGGTATCCGGAGATTTTGTACGAAGTTGGCTATGGAAAAATAGTCGAAAGACTTGCCGAAACGCCGGGTAAAGGAATTTTCCATGGCTTCTATTACGGCTTTTTTGATACCAATCCCCTTGCGGAAGCTTTCCATAAAATGGTTGAGCTCAGCAGGCGTGGAGAGTAAAACAAGTTTGTCGGGGTGGTGAATTTTCGGGAAGTGGCGTAGATAATAGGCCGTTGCCATCCCGCCGGCAGAATGGCCGATGATAATGTTAGGGGCTATGGTATCAGCTAATTTTGCCAAAGCTTCTCCGTAATGGATGACCGCAAAACTTCCTCCAAAACTGGCACCGTGAGCAGGAGCGTCAAGTGCGTAGACATCATACCCTAAAGTAATCAACTGGCTTGCTAATGCTTGCCAGCGGCCGCTGTGACTGTTCCAGCCGTGGGCCAGGAGTATTTTGGGGCCAGTTCCTGGCCAGTGGTACATTTGAATATTCATGATTCCCACTGGAAAAACCTTTTGCTGAGCGGTCATCAGGAAGTTTTTCTCGGAAGGAAGTAGGGCCTTGCGTGGAGGCCTTGCCAACACCCGATAACACCATAGTCCCGCCAGCCGCTTCGAAAAATGATACGAACCGTTGAGTGCTAAACGAATAGCACGCAAGTGCAAGGGGTCAGCATCTGTGGGGGTAAGTGGCTTTTTATCGGGCATTTTTATTCAGTAATAAAAGAAAATATCCTAAAGTAGTAGAGGGATGAAAGAGGGTTTTATCATTCCCCAAGGTCAGGCTTAGAATAGACTTTGACACTCCCATCTAAACACATCACAAGGCATTCTGTTTCTTATTTTCTTGTCTTCAACAGCAAAAACATATTTATAGCCCTCATTTTTTCCTCATTGCTCAAAAAATCCTCATTTTGCATGAATTTTCAAGTACGCTGGGAAACTAAGCGTTTTCCCAATCGTTCTAAAGGACTATGAAGCTCCCAAAATAACCAAAGGAGACAAAAGAAATAGCATGACCGATTTTTCATTTATTGCCAATGCTCACCCAAGTTATATTGAAAATTTGTATGAGCAGTATCAGACTGATCCATTAGCCGTTGACAGTAGCTGGGCGGCTTTTTTTAAGGGATTTCAATTCGCTCAGGAAAGCAACGGCAATGGCGCCGTACATACCAGTGGCGGTAGCACCAGTGATGCACAACTGACCAAAGAACTACGCTTGCTTTCGCTGATCAAAGCTTATCGTGATCGGGGGCATTTGCTCTCTACGACCAACCCTATCCGTAATCGCCGTGATCGCCATCCGACGGTTAATCTGGAAGATTTTGATCTCAGCGATAGCGATTTAGACAATGTCTTTTTTGCGGGTAAAGAGATTGGTCTTGAAAATGCAACACTGCGCCAGATTATCGCGCGGTTGCGCGAAGTTTATGCGGGCAATATCGGTTATGAATACCACAGTATCGCCGATCGGATCAAGCGCCGCTGGATTCGCACCAGAATAGAGCAAACGCAACCAGGGCAATCTTTTGGACTGAGTATCGAGAAAAAACGCCGCATCCTGGAGAAGTTGAACGGATCGGTGATGTTCGAAAAGTTTCTGCACACCAAATATGTTGGGCAAAAACGCTTCTCACTGGAAGGTGGTGAAAGTGCCATTGTAGCCTTGGATGCCATCATCAACGAAGCGGCTCAAGGCAATGCCAAAGAGATCGTCATTGGTATGGCGCACCGTGGCCGCCTCAATGTATTGGCCAATATTATGGGAAAAACCTATTCCCAGATTTTCAACGAATTTGAAGGTACTGCGGTTCCTGACCTGAGCTTTGGGGATGGTGATGTAAAATACCATCTTGGCTTCAGTAGCCAGGTGGAGACACCTACAGGCAAGACTGTTCACCTGAAGCTGGCGCCTAACCCCAGCCACTTGGAGGCAGTAAATCCGGTGGTAGAAGGTTTTGCTCGTGCGAAAGCCGACATCCTCTACAACAGCGAATACGATGCTATCCTGCCCATCCTGATTCACGGCGATGCTGCGGTTGCTGGTCAGGGTATTGTTTTTGAAACTATCCAGATGAGTCAGCTGGAAGGTTATAAAACCGGAGGGAGTATCCATTTGGTGATCAACAACCAGGTAGGGTTTACGACCGATTTTGATGACGCTCGTTCTTCGGTGTATTCTACCGGAGCCGCAGCCGTGGTTGGCGCACCCGTATTTCACGTCAATGGCGATGATCCGGAAGCTGTTCTTTTTGTGGCTGAAATGGCCGTGCAGTACCGCCAGGAATTCAATTCTGATGTTTTCATTGATATGGTGTGTTACCGCCGTCATGGGCACAACGAAGGAGATGATCCAGAGTTTACCCAGCCGGAAATGTACTCCTTCATCAAGGACCACAAAAATCCGCGGGAAGTGTATTCTCAGCAGTTGATTGAGCGAGGAGATGTCGATGCCCAGTTGGCCGATGAACTGGAACAATCTTTCTGGGGTTTACTGCAGGATCGTTTAGACGAGGTGCGGGAAAAACCACTTCCTTATACTTATCAGGAGCCAGAAGAAGCTTGGCGCAAACTTCGCAAAACAAGCGATCCCAAAGACTTTACTCAATCTCCGGAAACGGGAGTAGCCAAGGATACGATTCAGCACTTGCTGGATAAGCTTACCGATATTCCTGAAGGTTTCACGCCTTTGCGTAAGGTGCAGCGTTTGTTCAAAAACATCGAAAAAGCGCGCGAAAGCAACCAGCTTGATTGGGGCATGGCCGAATTGATGGCCTATGGAACCATGCTGCTGGAAGGACGTAATATCCGTATCAGCGGACAGGATGTAAAGCGGGGTACTTTCAGCCACCGCCACGCTGTACTGCGCGACGAGAAAAATTATAGCACCTACAATCGCTTGAGTACCCTGGGAGAAAATCAGGGCGTCTTCCGTATTTACAACTCCTTGTTATCAGAGTTTGCGGTACTCGGTTTCGAATATGGTTATTCCTTGGCTACACCAGAGGATTTGGTGGTGTGGGAAGCACAGTTTGGTGATTTTGCCAATGGTGCACAAACGATGTATGACCAGTTTATCTCTTCTTCTGAATCGAAGTGGCAGCGGATGAGTGGTATCGTGACCTTGTTGCCTCACGGTTACGAAGGTCAGGGCCCGGAACACTCCAGTGCTCGTTTGGAACGCTTCCTGCAAATGTGTGCCGAATTCAATATGACGGTGGCCAACGTTACGTTGCCTGCCAACTTTTTCCACTTGTTGCGCCGTCAGATGGCCCGGCCTTTCCGCAAGCCCTTGATCGTGATGTCGCCTAAGAGTGGATTGCGTCACCCTCAGGCGGTGAGTGGGGTGGAAGATTTTTACGAAGGCACTCGCTTCCAGGAAACCCTGGACGACCCGAATATCACTACTGCTAAAGCAGCCAACAAAGTGAAGCGTTTGCTGCTTTGTTCCGGAAAAATCTACTTTGACTTGAGCAGTCATAAGGAGGAAAACCAACGCGATGATGTAGCAGTGGTTCGCCTGGAACAGCTCTACCCGTTCCCTTCTGAGCAGCTCAATAAACTGTTTAAGAAATACAGCAAAGCCGAACATACCCTATGGGTGCAGGAAGAGCCTGCGAACATGGGAGCTTGGCAGTACGTCAACTCCATGCGCTACAATGATGGCGTTGCATTACCTGATAACTTGAATTTTGTGGCGCGTAAGACGAGTGCTTCACCAGCAACAGGCTTCAAGAAAGTGCATGATCAAGAACAACAAAGTATCGTCGACCGAGCTTTCGGCAACAAGTAATACCCAGTAAATTTTTATGGCAGATCACAAGATTATTTTTTCAATGGAGGGCGTTTCCAAGTCCTTCGGTTCCGGCAAGAAAGTACTCAACAATATCTGGCTGAGTTTTTTCTACGGAGCTAAAATTGGTGTTTTAGGTCTTAATGGTTCTGGTAAATCTACCCTCCTCAAGATCATTGCAGGATTGGATGCCAACTACCAGGGCAACATTGTCTTTGACGGTACCTACAAGATTGGGATGCTCCAGCAGGAACCTGAGCTGGACGAAAATAAAACCGTCCGCGAGGTCGTCGAAGAAGGGGTGCAGGATATTGTCGATTTGCTGAAGGCATACGAAGATATCAACAACAAGTTTGCCGAACCCATGAGCGACGATGAGATGAACAAACTCATCGAAAAGCAAGGCGTGCTAACCGAAAAGCTGGATCACCTCAACGCCTGGGAGCTGGACAATCGCCTGAATACGGCATTGGAGAGCCTGCGCTGTCCACCGGATGATGCCTCGGTGAAGGTACTCTCGGGAGGAGAACGCCGCCGGGTAGCCCTGGCGCGCCTGCTGCTGAGTAATCCGGATATTCTACTCCTCGACGAACCTACCAACCACCTGGACGCGGAATCGGTGCACTGGTTGGAGCAATATTTGCAGAGCTTTCCGGGGACGGTGATTGCCGTGACACACGACCGTTACTTCCTGGATAATGTAGCGGGTTGGATTCTGGAACTCGACCGAGGCGAAGGTATCCCCTGGGAAGGCAACTATTCTTCCTGGTTGGAGCAAAAAGCCCAGCGGATGGAGCAGGAAGAAAAGGTGGCCAGCAAGCGCCGCAAGACCCTGGAGCGAGAGCTGGAATGGATTCGGATGGCCCCTAAAGCCAAGCAGTCTAAAGGTAAGGCCCGTTTGAATGCCTATGAGAAATTGGCGGGTGAAGAAGCCAAAGAACGGGAGTCTAAGCTGGAGATTTACATTCCACCTGGGCAGCGTCTCGGTGATGTGGTCATCAATGTGGAAGACGTCAGCAAAGGTTTTGGCGACCGCATACTCTTTGAGCACCTCAGCTTCAGCATTCCCAAAAATGCCATCGTCGGCATCATTGGGCCCAACGGGGTGGGTAAGAGTACGCTCTTCCGGATGATGATGGGCCAGGAAACACCAGATACGGGCAAAATTGTCAAAGGCGATACGGTACAAATATCGTACGTAGATCAGAGCCACGAAGAACTCCAAAACGGCAACCAAACCGTTTATGATGTTATTTCTGGCGGCAATGACTTTATTGAAATTGGCACCACCAGCGTCAACGCTCGTGCCTACCTGAGTCGCTTCAATTTTGCTGGTAGCGACCAGCAGAAGAAAGTGGGCGTGCTCTCCGGTGGAGAACGCAACCGCCTCCATCTGGCCATGACGCTTCGCGAAGGTGGCAACGTCCTCCTCCTCGATGAGCCGACCAACGATATTGACATCAACACCCTGCGGGCACTTGAAGACGCCCTCGACAGCTTCGCCGGTTGCGTACTGGTGATCTCGCACGACCGGTGGTTTATTGACCGCCTCGCGACCCACATCCTCTCTTTTGAGGACGAAGCCGAAGTCGTTTTCTTCGAAGGCAACTACTCGCAGTACGAGGAAATGAAGAAAGAAAAACTGGGCGATGTGACGCCGAAGCGACCACGCTTCAAAAACGTCATCAACCGGTAACTGATAAAAAGGGTTTTGCGTCAAGCGCAAAACCCTTTTTAATTTAAGTACACAGTACCCAATACCAAGTACGGTGAGGTTGGGGTAACTGACTGATGATCAAGTTTTTAATACTCAACCTCACCTTATTTCGGCATCGTTCTCAACTCCAACCCAGCCAGCAATACACAGAGCAGTCCGTAGCCAATAATCACCAGCAAGCAAGAGGTGATTCCCCAATTCAAGCCCCAGGTAAATAGAATGGGTGCGGCGGCGGAAGAAAGAACCACTAGCAGCGTTACCGTACTTTTAATACTCCCCAAAAAGCGGGGCCCGTAACGCTCTGCCCAGAGTGCTGGTGCCGTAACGGTAATACCTCCGCCGCTGATGGCCATCAGGCCGAACAGCGCAGGTACGGCCCAGTTGGCATCAACCAGAATAAAAATTGTTAAACCTGCCATTGCTGGTAGCAGGACGTAGAGTAGTAGTCGTCTGGCACTGTAGCGATCAATCAAACTACCTACGGTAAACAGCATAATGGCTCGTGTGAAGCCATAAATACTCAAGCCCAAGGCCATATTGGCGGGGGTATAGCTACGTAGCAAAGCTATATCACTCTGGTTGAAAACGATCCCGGTAAAGACGAAGGGAATAAAAAGAATGGTCGGTACAATGAGCTGAAAGCGTCGATCACGTAGCACTTGGGCTCGTGTCCAGGATACCTGATCCGTTTCTTCGGCGGCGGCTGCAACCGTGTCCGCACGTTGAAAGAGATCGTGACGCCGGATCAATAACCAAACCAGCGGAATAAAGATAAAAGCCAGCATGGCCGCCGCCACCAACCACATTTGTCGGTAGCCGTTGGTGAGGATAAAGGCTGTTGCGAACGGTGGTATGATAATTTCTGCCGCGCTTATCCCCAGGATAGAAAGAGAAAGCGACTTGCCGCGCGCCACGGTGAAAAACCGCCCGATAGTGGTAGAAGCCGTCAGGGTTAAAACCCCTTGCCCTCCCAAGCGTATGGCCAGTACCCCAATAGCCAACCACACCCAATGGTAGGTGAAGGCCAGGATCAAACACCCCACGAGCATGATGAGTGCCGTAGTCGTGGATACGTACCGCACCCGCAGCCGATCAATTTGCTGTCCAATCATCGGCAGTAGAAAAGCAGCACAAAGTGTCACACCGGAATAGATACCAGAGAAGGTCTCCGTGCCCCAGCCCCGGTCTTCACTGATGCCCGCCACAAAGAGACTGATGAAGAAGGTTTGTCCGACAAAGCTGAAAAAATAGTGCAAAAAACCGTACCCCAAATAGCGGGGATAGGTTTTGAGAAGTTGTAGATAATTCATGTACTGCGCAGGGTGTGAAGGATTGAGCAGCAAAGATACCAACATTCTTGCGGGGGCTAATTTTTAGCCACGCAGGTTTGTTTTAGCCACTAAAGCTCTAACCTGCCTGCCAGCAAGCTGGCCTTGCAGGCTGCAACACGGAATAGCATGGAGTTTTTTGGGGAAACATCAGTTTGCTGCTCCTTCGGAGCGACCCATCTACAATCGGGATATAAGTGATATTTTGTCCATTGTTTTTTATACTTTAGAGTCCAGTTGTAATAGGTTGTACCTGATAATCATTAGTCGCGGAACCGCAGGCTGAAAATCATATCTACATGACTAAGAAAGAAAAGCAGCATACAAGCTGGTTCTACGCATTCCATCAAGTGATCAGTCAGCATAAATGGTTTATATTTGCCTGGTTAGCGGGCGTCACATTTCTGGTATACCATCAAGTGCTTAGCCATGATTTCGTGAATTTTGATGACAGCAACCTGATCTACAACAACCCCATAGTCACCCAGCCGAACCTTCCACTGAAAGCAATGTTCACCTGGGGGCTTTTTGATGGCTACTACAAACCGCTTGTCTTCTTAAGTTGGTGGACAGAGTACCAGGTTTTTGGCCCAAATCCTACGGTATTTCACTTTAACAACCTTCTGCTTCATGTGCTTAATGTTGTTTTAGTCTACTTTATCGGGCTGGTCTTAATGGGGCAGTTTCGTGTGGACCAGGAGAAAATCCAGTTTGGAGCCATCCTTCTTGCTACGATTTTCGCTATCCACCCTCTGCACGTTGAGTCTGTTGCCTGGGCTGTAGAGCGCAAGGATGTCTTGTTTTCCTTCTTTTTTCTAGCAGGTTGGCTGGTCTATCTTCAATACCTGAAAAACGGAAAATCACTATTGCTCGTGGCTGTGGCCATGCTGTACCTGGCTTCCATGCTGTCAAAGTCTATGGGTATCACGCTATTGCCCGTTTTACTACTCACCGACTACGTATTCGGAAGAAAAGACCTTAAGAAGATCATTCTGGAAAAAGCCCCCGTAGTCATCAGTCTTCTGGTAGGAGCTTATTTGTTTGGTTTGTTCGGAAACCTCTCAGAGCTTGGCGCACCCCTGGCAATGGCCGAGGAATCTTCTGAATCAGTAGCCAATTTACAATTGTCTTTTTTTGAAACAATACAGATTCAATCTTCAAAGTACCTGTTGTGGATACTACATCTGATTTTCCCCTTTCACCTCTCAGTCATCTACCCTGGTGAGGTAATCATTAAAGCGATTGGGCCATTAAAAATGCTGGCTCCTTTTCTCCTGGCGGGCCTGTTGATACTGGCCTACAGCTTCCGCAAAGGGCGTAAGGAGCTGCTCTTTGGGCTTTTATTTTTCTTGGGAACGCTCGTTCCAACCCTGGTAGTTTCCGTAAAAAGTGGCATCGGTATCTTTCTGTCTGACCGCTATACCTACATCCCAATGCTGGGGCTGTTTTTCATGCTACTGCCAACATTGTTAAAGCTGCGGGCGATCAATAGCCAACGGGTGGCCCTCATCGTGTGCTTCATCCCTGTTTTGCTCCTGTCTATAGGAGCATACCGGGCAGTTAAGGTTTGGGAAAATTCCGAAACGCTCTGGACCAACGTCATCAATAAGTTTGATAAAAGTGGTACTGCTTACAATGGAAGAGGCAAGTACTACCTCGATAATGGGGAGTACGATAAAGCACTTGCAGACCTTGACCAGGCCATCATCAACGCTCCGCGGCTATCGCTTTCTCACTATAACCGGGCTCAACTGATGATTCAAACTGAAGATTTTGCAGAAGCCCTCATCAGTATCAACCAATTTATTGAGCTAAAACCTGGTAATTCCGCAGCACTGCAAAAACGTTCTTATATCTATTCGAAACTCCAGCAGACAGACCTGGCTCTGAAAGACATTGATGAGGTGATCAAGGTGAATTCAGAAGATCCCTCCCTTTACGTTACCAAGGCTGATATTTTGCTAAAAGCCAAACGGCTGGACGAGGCACTGGCGAATATTGATAAAAGTCTTGAGTTGTCTCCTGATTATTGGCCTGCCTACCAGAAGCGTGCATTGATCGACGAGATGCGGGATGACCTTCCAGGAGCATTACAGGATATCGAACGTGCTATCGCTATCAATCCCAAGGAGCCACTCCTGTTCAACAACAAGAGTGTTTTGCTCTTTAAACTCGGCAGCTTAGATGAAGCACTTGAAGCGGTGAATCAATGTCTACTGCTGGATCCTGGTTTTACCAAAGGAATAGCTACCAGAAATACCGTTATCGCAGCTAAAGAAAACGGAGGCACTCTACCCGCAAGCGGCATGAACCAACCCCGAAGTGTATCTGACCAGAATTACCTGATGTATAAAAAACAAGCGGAGCAACTGAAGCAAAGCAATCAGGTGGAAGCAGCTATTGAAATGTATACCAAATTGATCGCCTTGGTTCCTGACAACTTCAGTAACTACGTGGAGAGAGGTGCGCTGTATCTGAACTCAGGCAATAACGAGCGTGCCATCGCAGATTTTACAGAAGGCCTTCGGTTAAATCCTGGATACCACCAGACAAGGTTCTTTCGGTCAATTGCCTATCATAATCTGGGCTTATCCGCAAAAGCATTACAAGATGCCAAAACAGCCCAGGCCAATGGTGTTGATGTTGCCAGGGATTACTTGCAAATTTTAGAAAACGAGGCATTGAAAGAGTAAAAGCAAAAGAACGACGGGCAGCCCTTTGGTGATGTTTCCCCAAAAAAAGAACTGTGGTATTCCTTGAAAAGTAATATAGTCGTAAACTTCAATCCAGATAAGTGAGCGTATAAAAATAAGGTGATCCAATTTGGGTTTAGTGAAAAAAGATAAGCAACTGACTGAAATGAAGCCTGTCTGCCTTGCGGCGAGCAGGCAGGTTGCGTTCTTTTTCTTACTAAGCCTTGAAACAAATTGGATCATCTTATTTTAGCTCGAATACTAAGATATTTTGCAGACCTAATTCCACTTCTAAAATACTTTAATCGAATCATTTTTTGGCTATCAACGTTATCCGAACAGTCCGGGAATGGTTCGATTTGGCAAGGTCTATTGTCGTATAAGCATCTTTTTCAAGTTCAAGTAAGGTCTTGAAAGCTGTGACATGGTCATCAAAAACATCCCTGATGGTGATTCCATGGGCGTGAAAATAAAAGTGATCATCAGCGTAATGAAATACACTTTTCCTAATTACATGCTTTTTATGAAATACTTCTATTTAGGATTTACAGTCTTCACAGGCAAGTGATTCCATAGCAATAGCTTCAATGAAATCAGAAATTGTTGTAATCTACGATCAAATAAGTTTTTAGCGTCGCTGTTATTATTCTTTAGGCTAGATATCCTAAAATAAATCACCAGACCCGTCTCCAAGCGATACAAAATAAAGCTGGTCAGTCATCCCCAATCACCACCCAAAACAACACCCCGATCAGCGCCACCGGAATGCCGAATAAAAATTTTACAATCAACGTATCGACAACCCAGTAGGTGTCATGCATCTGGATATCTATGGTGTTATTTACAAAGTAGCCATGGATCAGAAAAAGGACAACTCCGGCCCAAAGGGCGAGTGCTATTCTCCGCGCAGTTTTTGAGGTAGTTCTCACATAGCAAAATTTGAGGTAAACTCTTCGATTGCTCGCATTACAATATTTTTTTCTGCCTAACTCTACTTCTATCAATTACTGTTAAATATCCATTTATTATTATTTCCCCAGAATCGATCAATTCTGAAATATATTCGCCGGGCTCAGTTGGAGAAAAATCAGGCCAGCGAAAAAATACCACACCTTGAGGCTTGTAATTGAGCTTAAAGATTAATTCGCCGAAATCACTATCAAAAGTGATAATTATTCGATTTTCTTTGAGAGCAAACTCTATCACCTCTGTATCCTTTATTGAGGATAGGTTTTCCAAAGAGATGTGTTTGATATCAAACCCTTTGTTTTTCAAAAACCGATGGCTCGCAAGAGGAAAGTTTTCATCGGCTAAAAATAGAATCATCTTTAAGCTCTTTTGGTTTGCACCGGAAATAACAAAGCGTCTTTTATGGCCTCGTAAGTATAAGCATACACAGCTTGGATAGATTTCTTTGAAAGAGATGGATAGTTTTCTAAAATATCAGATTCTGACCACCCTTGAGCCAACCTCTCCATGATAAACTCGACAGATAGCCTGGTACCTATTATTTTCGGTTTTCCAACTAGAATATCAGGATCAGAATCAATATAATCGGTCCAATTAATCATAATTCTATTTTTTTGTAAATATAACGTTATCTACAATCAAATAAGTTCTTGTTCGCCATTATTACCCTGGGGAAGAGATAGAATGTGACGCTACTTACAGTCTCCCATCTCCTACCTCTCCCGTCATTCCCCACAGCACCTCCATCGCTTTTTCCGCACTGTGGTGATCTACAAAAATATGGTCGTGATAGTAACCCGCGATGACATTGCAGCTGATTCCCGCACTGCCTAAAGCCGTGGCGAAAGCCGCCGTCAGACCCACCGCCTCCAGGGCCGAGTGGACGTTTAGGGTGATCCAGGCGGCGACGAAATCAAAAGCTATGCCCAGGCGAAGCGCCTCTTCTTTGGGCAGCACCACGGTGGTTCCTTCCTTTTCTTTCACCTCACAAATAGTGATTTCCCTGGGGATGGACTTCAAATCCGTCACCGAGGCAAAGACGTACTCGCCTTCATTGAGTACCGGTTCCATCTGCTTGATGAGTTCGGCGAGGTTGGTGATTCCGCTGGGGCTATTCATGGTTTTTATACACCACCCCATCCTTCATCACAAAAGATACCTTGGTCATCACATTGATGTCTTCCAAGGGATTGCCGGGCACGGCTACGATATCCGCCAACTTGCCTTTCTCGATGGTGCCCAACTCATCAGCGCGACCGATGAGTTCGGCGCTCACGACGGTGGCAGACAGCAGGGTTTCGGCGGCGGGCATACCCGCTTCTACCATATAGCCGAATTCTTTGCCATTGTCGCCGTGGGGCGAGACGCCACTGTCGGTGCCGAAAGCGATGCGTACCCCGGCCCGGTAGGCCTGCCCAAAAGTGGCTTGTAATTGTGGGCCGATCGACAGTGCCTTGGGGCGAATGATAGCTGGGAAATAGCCTTCCTGTTTGGCTTTCTCCGCAACAAACTTACCCGCACTGATGGTGGGCACGTAGTAGGTACCTTTTTCGGCCATCAGGGCCATCGTTTCTTCCTCCATCAGGGTGCCGTGTTCGATGGAGGTGATGCCGGCGTTGACGGCACGGATGATCCCTTCGTTGCCGTGGGCGTGCGCAGCGGTGTGCATGCCGTAATCTTTAGCGGTAGCCACAATGGCTTCCAGCTCTTCGTCGACAAATTGGGGGCTGCTGCCGTCTTTGGCTACGCTCAGTACCCCACCGGTAGCGGTGATTTTGATACAGTCGGCGCCATTTTTGTAGCGTTGGCGTACGGCTTTGCGGGCATCTTCTACGCCGTTGATCACGCCTTCCGCCGGGCCGGGATCACCTTGTAGGACGTGGTTGACGCCGTTGGTGGGATCGGCATGACCGCCCGTTGTGCCAATTGCTTTTTCGGCGGTCACGATGCGAGGGCCTACGATATAGCCCTGGTCGATAGCATTGCGCAAGCTCACATTCACCCCCGTACCACCCAAATCGCGAACAGTGGTAAAACCAGCATCCAGGGTGCGTTTGGTGTAGATGGTGGCACGCAGCGCCACGTCTTCCGGGTTCATCCGGAATTGCTCTACGTAGCGGGTCGGGCTCGATTGGCCCTCGATGTGTACGTGCATGTCCATGAGGCCGGGCATGACGGTCTGGTCTTTCAGGTCAATGACGGTAATACTGTCCTCTGCTCGCAAGTAGCCCTTGGCGACATTGGTGATGCGATTGCCTTCCACAACGATGGTCATCTTGGCTTGCAGCTCTTTGCTGGTCGCATCAAACAGCTGTCCGCAGTGGAGGTAGGTCGTCTGTGCAGTAAGCTGGCTTGCAATTAGCACAAGAAAAAGGATAAAGAGGTTTTTCATTTTGGTAACTTTATGGAAAGTTAGTAAAATCATGCGAGCTATGCGATATTCGATTGTCTTAATGCTGTTGTTCTTCTTTTGTGGTGCGCTGGTCTTATCGGCTCAGCCGGAAACCGTGGTGCAGGGATGCCATTTTACCAAAACACAGTTTCCACTGAAAACGCTCACGCCGGAAGATGAGCAACTGCTGCTGGCATCGCAGGGCCGGAGTGATAGTATTGATTTGTTGAACTATACCATCGACCTGGAAATCATTGATTTTGGAGGCCGTAAAATCAAGGGGAGCTGTGCCATTGACTTTGTCTTGCTGGAAGAAAACACCGCTGAGATGGTACTGGATTTATTGCAACTCACCATTGATTCTATCCAACTGGATGGTGTGAGTACCACTTACAATTACGATGGCGATTTAATTACGATCCCCTTTCCGGGAGGGTTCGATACGGAGGCCATGCACTCGGTGCGGGTTTACTACGGAGGCACGCCTACGGTAGCAGCGTCCAATTTTGGCGGATTGGCCTTTTCCGCAGGCATTGCTTACAATTTGGGTATCGGGTTGGGAGAAAGCCCCTACAACTTCGGGCGTAGCTGGTTTCCCTGTTTTGATAACTTTGTGGAACGAGCGACTTTTGACCTCAATATCATTTCTGCCAATGGGCGGCGCGCTTTTTGCAGCGGCCATTTTCAGGAGCAAGTAGAGTTGGAAAACGACCAAATTCGCCGCTCTTACCGTATCGATCAGCCGATGACAACCTACCTGGTGGGTGTTGCCGTTTCGGACTTCAGCACTGTCGAGTCTTCGCATACGGGTGTTTACGGCGAGTATCCCATTCAGTTGGTGGCCAACCCTGGTGACTTAGGCAATATGGACAATTCTTTTGAATACCTCGGTGATGCCATTGATGCTTTTGAAAGTTGGTACGGGCCTTACATTTGGGGGCGGGTAGGTTTTGTGCTTACGCCAGTTGGCGCTATGGAGCATGTGCACAACATTGCTTTTCCACGCGGTACGGGGGTGAGCGGGCCTACTTTTGATATGAACCGACTGATGGCGCACGAGCTGGCGCACCAGTGGTGGGGCAATGTAACTACGCTGAGTTCTCCGGCCAACATGTGGATAAAAGAGGGCAATGCAGAGTATGGTGCTCACCTGTTTACCGAATACGTTTTTGGTAGAGAAGCCTTTATTGATCAGGTCAAAGACAATCACCTTCTGGTCTTAAAAACGGCGCATATCGACGACAATGGTTTTCAGCCGCTGTCGGGTATTCCTTACGAGCAAACTTACGGTACCCACACCTATAACAAAGGGGCCTCCATGATTCACAACATGCGCACCTATCTGGGCGATAGCTTGTTTCGGGTAGCGCAAACGGCCGTTTTGCAAGATTTTGCCCTGTCGGCAGTAGATGCGGAACAGTACCGCGATCACCTCAGCTTGGTGAGTGGTGTGGATATGACCTCCTTTTTTCAGGATTGGATTTTTAGCCCCGGTTTTTCCAATTTCGAACTGGAGACACTAGACGTAACGGGGGCTGACGAGGACTATACTGTAGATTTGAGCGTACAGCAGCGCTTGCGCGGAGCCAGTCAATTACATACCAATGTACCCTTGTCGGTAACTTTTTTTGATAACAATTGGCAAGAATTTACCCAGTATTTTATGGCTTCGGGCGAGTTTAGCTCCGCCAGCTTTACAGTGCCGTTTGCGCCTGCGATGACGGTCATCAACCACGATCATGGACTAAACCTCGGACGCTTTAATCGTACTTATCGCCTTACAGAAACGGGCAATCAGAATACGGCGGGAACGGAATTTTTCTCCTTGTCAGTTGACGCGGTGACGGATTCTGCTTTGCTCAATATTGTCCATCACTGGACCGCGCCCGACGAGGCGGCGAATCCTCAGGAAGTGGTCATGTCAAACACCCACTACTGGTCAGTACAAAGCATTTCTCCAGGTGAGCTGACCATGCGGGCCATTATCCGCTACAACGGAGGAGCCAACGACTTGGATTACGATCTGGTACAGGGAGGAAATGAGACTGTTCGTCTGATGTATCGCCCTACCATCGATACAGAGTGGGAGGAATACCCCTACGCCAACATCACCCCCTTTGGTTCGGGTGGATTGGCTCGTTTGGATCCCTTCTTACCGGGTGATTATGCTTTCGCAAACGTCTACGTAGATGTGGCTACGACCAATATCATGGAAGCCGCGCAAATTACGGTTTCTCCCAACCCTAGTGATCAGCTGGCTCGTATTCAGGTAGATTTCCCTGAGGCACAGCAAGATTACCAATTGCAGCTTTACAACCTTAATGGGCAACTGTTGCGGCAAGCCAATTACCCCCCTACACCCAACTTACTGGTGGACTGGCCAACGGTAGACCTGCCCAACGGTGCTTATGTCCTCCACATCAGTAATGGAAAAGGTTTTCGGGCGGTAGAGTTGGTGGTACAGCGGTGATTTTGTAGCTAGCAAAGGTTTTAATGGAGCGTTGGAAGGCAATTCAAAAGTGCCTTCCAACTGGTCGCATCCATCCTATAACACCATTTAAATTATAAAAAAAATACCAAAACCATGCTCACCTTAGTAAATGACCCAAAGATTCAACAAGTCCTCAGCCCGCCTAATGCTTCTCCCCACTGGGAGAAAGACCTTGATCGGTTGGTACAGGGGGATGTGACGCTCAATCGCCGTTCGGCGGGAGAAGATTCTATTCGCGCCTTTCAGCGCTTACTGATTTTTCTGGGGTATTCTACCTCTTCTACGGGGGCGTTTTCTATTGACGGCGATTTTGGTCGCGGCACGAACCGAGCCCTGGCCCAGTTTGAGTTTGATAACCAATTGGAGGGCTCGGCAATCACTCGTAAAACGCTTACCTATGATTGTTCCTGGCAGACCGCTAGCAAACTCATCAAGAGCATACCCGATGTATTACTGAATATCAAGACGCTGGAAAAAATGCTGGTGCTGGCAAAAGAAGCCATTGATACCAACAGGGTCAATTGTGGTGATTTTGATGAAGCTATCTTCCAGTTGAACGCCCTCCATGACAAAAAAGGGCTCACCTGCCGCGAGATCAATGATCGCTACGGTGCTGCTGCCGAGAAGGCGGCCAAGGAGGTGCAAGCCGAGAATGGGCGCATCGTTCTGCCCGAGTGGATTTTGGCCATTATTCGCCAGGAAACTGCTGGTGTAGTGCGCCCCCGGTTCGAACAACATTGGCTGTCGAAACTTGCTAAAAAACATGCCGATACAGACTTGGTGGAACTGCGCTACCAAGCGATGAGTTTTGGCCTGGGTCAGGTGATGGGCTTTAATTTTGCTCAGGTAGGTGCCAACTCCGCCAGAGACCTGTATACTTTGCCATTGGACAAGCAAATTGCTGCTATCGCTCGCTTCCTTACACTGAGTTCACGCGTGCGGCCAGCAGTACAGAAATCAAACCCTGGTGCGGCTGATTTTCAAGCGGTAGCACGGTATTATAATGGTTCAGGCTTTGCCGCTCATCATTACGATGAAAGTTTGGCCAGATGGTTCCGGGAGTTTAAGGTGTTGCGGGGGTAAAAGGTTATGACTTAGCTCGGAGGGGCATACACCCAGTCTCCATCAGGTCCGGTGTTCAGCCAATCCTGGTCGTAGGTCGTCAACAAGTCATAGAGGATTTCGGCAAAGGCTTTGTCGGTGGTGTCAATATTTCGGCGGGCCCAGAAATCGATGCCAGTATAGAAATAATGACCGGCGCTAGCGCCCAGTAATTTTTGGATATCATACCATACAGGAGGAGCGTATGTGCCGTCTGGTGTGTGAAAATTCTCGGGCCGGTCTCCTGTGGAAAGGGTTCCTCCGTTAGCGTAGAATTTCACCCGTGCTTCGAATAGTGCTGGATGTTTTTGCAAATGCAAAAGTGCGATATAGTACGATCGCGCCATGTCTCGCATATAGGTATTGTAAAAAGGCTGGGTGAGTTGGCGCAAGACAGGATTATTTTTCGCGGGAATAACCCTCGTTTTGGCCCAGGCCAGGAATGCTGGATTGTAGTAACCGAACTCGTCTGATTGAATATTGTAATCCTCAATATGGGGCCCTTTGAGAAAAACGGGAATCGGAGATAATGACTTCACCTTTTCCAGGCTCATGATCATTTTTAGTTGGGCATACATGCTTCTTACACCTTCCAAGCCCGACAAGGTGTTCCAATCGGTGCCTATTTTGTTTCTCTCCGGGTTGGCTTCCAGGTAAACCCCCGTTTTCCAACTGGCTTCAATCATTTCCGTGGTGGTGCGTTCAAAAGCTGCTTTGGCTTCATCCCGTTCGCGCTTCATTTTCATCACGTCTTCTATCCTAGCGGTCCAGCTTTGCTGGATAAAGTTCACTTCGGCGAGGTTGAGGCCATGCTTACCTTGTTCCAGTAAAACGGTTAAGACTTTGCCAGAATTTCCCGAAAGGATCAGGGAATTGAGGTCGGGAAAGGTTTGCTGGCTATGACACTCGTGCCAAAAATCCAAAAAGGCGGCTTTGTCTTCCTCGGGCGTTTCTGCCAGCATCTCGTTGACGAAAACGTTGTCTTTGTCCTCCAGTAGAAACAGTGAAGCATCGGCGACTTGCTTGATGATTTGTAGCAACTTGGGGTTACTGTCCCAGAGTCGGCTAAAGCTGGTGTTCAAATCTACCAATGAGCGTTCCTGGTCGCTCTGTTCTTTTTCGTAGCCTCTCGGACTGATTTCCGGGGCACGTGCACTGTCCATGACCGCTTTCCACAGTTCGCGTTGTAAACTGAGGTTTTCTTTACCAAAATCGTTGATCCACTGCTTACCTGTCGTCCAGGTATTGATGAGGGAATCGTGGATGAGTTCTTCATAGCGAATACCTGCCTCACCGCCGGTAGAGATCAGGTTGGCAGCGCGCAAGGCATCCAGAATTTCTTTGACGGCGTGGTTGTCTTCCGCGAAGCGCAGCTCATCAAACTGCTGGTCGCGGTATACCCTGCGGCGGGTGTATTCACCATCACTGAGGCTTACCATGCGCAGAAAGACATGGCGCAACAGTTCTTGCTTTGCGGTGGGAGGGGTATCCGTAGGTGATGTTTCTTCTGATGCTGGCTTAGCGCCGAAACCATCGTAAATGAGTTGCATCCGCTTGCTGAGGGCACCGCTCACGCCACCCAGTTCATCGCTATAGGAGGCGCGTTTGAAAAGGCGTTCGCTGGAAGTCGTATGCGTTACCATCTCTTGCATGGTGTACGACAGCAACGGCAGCGCACTAGGCAGGTAATTCAGATCTTCAAGAATGGCGTCGGTCAAGTCCCCTTCTTCATCTTGTGCAAATTCATAAGCAAACAAAGTAGCTGGATTCACGAGCGCGGATCTCAAATCATCCAATCCCAATGTAGCAAGGCGGTACAATTTGAAAAAACGATAGTAGGCTTGTTCCTTGTCCCAAAATTGTTTCCCAAATTCAGAAACCTCCAACTGCCATTCAAAATCAGAGCGCATGGAGATGATGATGTGTAACTGACCGGCAAGGGCCGCCTCCAGGAGTTCTTTGAGGTAGCTGTTGAGAGTGGCCTGTTCTTCCGTGCTACAAGTGTTAAAGAGCTCTTCAAACTGATCAATATAAAGCACCTGGGGTTTGGCTGCGTTCAGATAAAAAAGACGCTCACCAAAGAAGGAAGAAGACGGAATTTGATCCAATGACTTTGGCGGAACAAACCGAAAGGGATTGGTCTCATCGCTCATCACTTCTTCCCATTGCTGATGTTGGTACTTCTTCAATGACCAGGGGCGATCTCCAGGTCGGAATTGAAAAATTTCGTAGCCTGCCCGTTGGTAAGCGGGCAATAGCCCCGCCTTGACCAAAGAAGATTTGCCACTGCCCGATGGCCCGGAAAGCACCAGGAGGGTGGGGCTTTTTTGCTTTTCGTCCTCTTCGTTTTGGGCAGCAAGCCCCATGATTGACCGCAAATTTTCGACATCGCTGGTACGACCGAAGTAGTAATCGGCATCTTCAAGGTCGTATTGCTCCAGCCCCTTGTAGGGGTTCTTGCGCTTGCGTTCGTCCCAGTCGGGGCTGTTTTTGGGGTGCCTGGGGTCGCAGAAAATAAATTGCCCACCATCGTGTTTGCCCATCGGGAACAGGTCCGGATTTTGGGGCTTGAAGGCCTCCGCTTTACGAGTGCGTTGTTCCACTTCATCGTGCAAGTAGATGAATAACTCATGAGTGGTGAGGATGCCATCGCCAAGGTTTTTACCGGCGGGTTTGAAGTCGGGGCGGGCCTGACCACTGAGGGCAGCCACCAATGCCTCGGCAAAAGGAGAATTTTTACTGGTGGCTTCTCCTCTTTCACTAATCAGGTCTGCTGCTTTTTCGGCGGGGCCAGCACTGGCCAGTACCTGCCAGGCACGCTTCTCCTGGTAGCGGTTGAAGCGCTCCTTGCTCATCGGCCGCAAGCCCAGTCCCATGGTGGCGCGGGTACGACTGATGCGCCGAAAAGCCCCCGCAAAACAGCAGTCCATGATCGCCAAAGTGTGGTGGCATTCAAAGGCTTCCAGCTGCTCAAACAACCACTCCATCTTGATCAGTGTCTCATTTTTGGAGAGCTCGGCGATGGAGAAACTGACATCACTCGGCATCAGATAGCCCGCTGCGCCTGCACCGTCGATATCGCCCGCCAGGCCATGGCCGGCGTAGTAAAACAGGAGGCCGTCTTTGGGTTGGATACTGCCCCCTTGCTGAATGTTCTTCAGGAAAGTCTCCAATGCGGTCTTGGTGGGATCGTAGCAGGTGTGTACATTTTCCTCCGCGAATCCCTGGTAATTGATTAACGTTTCCTTGAGTGCTTCGGCATCCGCCTTGGGTGTTTGCAGATGAGCACCAATCTTATCATAGCGATTGATCGCAACGATGATGGCGTGGGCCTTGATGGCACCGGGAAGTTTGGTACGGGTTATTTTTTGAATGGGCATCTATACGAGGTGTTTCGTTCAACCACAAGATAGTGCTTTCGCAACAAGCTCATAGCTAGACGTTCTGTAAAAGTCTGAGAGAGATGCGGGCTGCTCACTACCGGCCTTCGGCCACTCCCCTCTAATCCCTGTACCCAGTACCATAGGCGCGCGAAGCGAGCCGTATCCCTGTACAGGCTTTTGCAAAAAGCCCAACTCAGTGCTTCTTCCCCTTCCTACGCTTTGATTTGCCTTTCTTGTTTAGGGCTAATGTTTCCTCCGTTGCTTGCAGGAGCTCTTTTATACCGTACTGGTCTTCTTCTGCCATCTTTAGCGTTTCGCGATAATCGGCCCGGTCGAGGTCAAGGATCCTGATTTCGTAACCAGTGTAGGCATGGATAGCCCGTAGTAGCTCTTTTTCTTCTGGTGCGCAAAAGGCGTAGGCGATGCCTCGCTGTTTAGCCCGCCCAGTACGGCCAATGCGATGAACGTACTGGTCGGCTTCCGTGGGCAAATCGTAGTTGATGACGTGGGTAATGTTGGAAATGTCGATACCGCGGGCACTCACATCGGTGGCAATCAGCAGGCGCTCTTCATCAGCATTAAAGGCGGCCAGGGTGGCCGTACGTTCTGATTGTTCGACATCGCCGTGCAGGATCAAGCTAGAGATTCCTACCCGCTCCATGGCTTTTTGTACGCGTTCTGCACGCACTTTCGTGCGAACAAAGACGAGCATTTTTCCGTCGGGGTTTTCTTTGAGGATGCGCTCCAGGAAAAAGCGTTTGTCATCCATTTCTACGAAGAGTACCGAGTGGTCAACGTTTTTGGAAACAGGGTCTTTGGGCGAAATTTGGATACGAATGGCTTGTTGGGTCAACGAGTGGGCCAAGGACTTGATATCTTCGTCGATGGTGGCTGAAAAGAAGAGGGTCTGTCGGCGTTTAGGCAACAGCCTCATCACATCCCGTACATCTTTAAGGAAGCCCAGGCCCAGCATTTGGTCGGCTTCGTCGATGATGAGTATCTCCACGCGTTCCAGGCGCAATGCTCCCTGGTGGCTAAGGTCAAACATCCGCCCTGGGGTAGTGATCAACACGTCTACGCCTTTGATAAGGGTAGCAATCTGGGGATCTTGTTCCACGCCACCGAGTAAGCCGTAGGTCTTTACGCCGGTATGTTTGCCCAGCTCTTCAAATACTTTGGTGATCTGTAAAGCCAGTTCTCGCGTAGGCACCATGACCAGGCACTTTATACCATCTTTCCGGCGTTGGCGTTCCTTGAGGCTCTGCAATTTCTGCAAAACGGGGATCGCAAAAGCAGCGGTCTTTCCGGTACCCGTTTGGGCCACAGCCAACACATCCGCCCCCTTGAGGATGAGCGGAATGGCCTTGAACTGAATATCGGTTGGTCGCTTATAAGCCAGCGCTTCGATATTCTTTTTAATCTCGGGAGAAAGGGGGTAGTCAGAAAATTTCATGGTACAAAGATAGATGCTTCGGGAGAAATATTTTTATACTTCTATGGTTAGGCTGTACAATCTGATGGTAAAGGAGTGAGACGCTTATAGGCCTGTGTTCACGACCCACCCTCTAACTCCCTGCCCTAGTGATGGAGGGAGGACTTGACGTACCTAAAATATTGATTATGAAATAATTTCAGTCATACACGAAAGCCCCTCGCCTGCTAGGGAGGGGTTGGGGTGGGTCGTGAACTCAAGCTGAAAACCGTAACGTGTATAACACGCCAGATTGATCAGCCTACTTCTATGGCTCTCGACTAATGCCGACGCCGAAGGGATGCGCGTGGCAAAAATCCAACTTACTGCCGCACAACCGTCAGCTTGAGCGTCCGTGCATCCCAATCATCGGTGGAACCGGCGCGTTTCAGTCGGCCCATACTTTTGTCGGCATCAAGGCCGGATTGTACGAGCAGCTCTTTGTCGAAAAGCTGTTTTTGGGTCACCAAAAGTTTCAGTTGCAGGATGCCCTCTGCTTCGGTTCCTTCCATGGAGAAGGGGGTCAGTTCAAGAAGATCCGTTCCTTGCTCATCGGTTTTCTTACTCAGTTCTTTATCAAGTACGAAGTCAATGGCGGCATTGTTTTTAAAATCGTAGAGATAATAAAAACGGTTTTCTTTGTTGCTGTAAAGGCGTAGGCCAAAAAGAACCGTATCGCTATCTACCTCCAAGCCCATTTCTTCTGCATTGTCCGGTGTGATGAAGCTTTCAGGAGGTAACTGAAGGCGTACTGGAAACTCCTCAAACTTCTTCGCGTTTTTGTATATCTCGGTCATGTTCAAACCATCACCTTCAAAAATATCAACCTTGCCAGTTGCTACCCATTGGGCGTAGTCCAGGACAAACAACTCCAGCTTGAAGTCCTCTTTTATTTTTGAGGCTTCATTTTTGAGGGCTAAAAGCCTGGTCCAACGCGCGATTTTGCGAAGGTGGGCCTTCATCATTTCTACGATGGTTTGTTCGGTCACCTCCTGACTGATGGAGAGGGGAGCAGGTGTCCAGGCACGATTTTGTGCGAGGTCCCAGATTTGGTATCCCTGGTCATTGATCACAATGCGAACGCTGGCGAGTTGTATTTCTTCAGGACGGGCCGCAATAAGGATATTGGTTTTCGTAAGATCCTGATCTCGTTCGTGCATGACTTCCGTCCAATTTTTTCGCAAAGGGGCCGTCGCCTCCGGAGTGCCATCGAGATGAACGTAGAAAGGTTCTTCAGGTAACTGAAAAATTTCCGCAATGTAGGGCTCCTTGGCCAGGTCGTCTTGCTTGTTGGAGGCCGCCTTGATGGTCTCTAATTTGCCGTCTAGATCTTCCAGTAGTTCCAGCTCACTTGCTTGTACGCCTACTTTTTTGACCAAGGCGAAGCCGAGAAATTCCTTGCCGTTTTTCTTGTACACTTTTACGATGATCTCCTGGGGAGCACCTTCGGGCAATTCCGAGGCATCCACCTTGGTCGGTAAGCCATGGATGGCTCCGCAGCGAATCAGCCACTTGTCTTTGTTGGGTACCACTTCGTATTCGCGAGCATTGCCCAGCGACCAACCTTCGAGGAAGGCCGTATGCGGATTGAAGCCGGCAATGGGCTCAAACTGTGGGCTCTGCGCATTGCGCTTGGAGCGTGCCAGGGAGCGGGTTTGTTTGTATAAATCTGCATAATTCAGGGTGCCTACTTCATCGGCGGTAGCGGCTGTTGCCAATGCACTGACCAGGCTGCTGCTGAACACACCGCCGCCTGGTAAATCGCCGGCTTTCTCTACATTGGAGCAAGCAGAGAGCAAGACGTGCCGGGATTGAGGAATACGTAATATCCCATTTTGCGCTTTTTGCTTGCTGTAGTAATTGTTGTAATAAGTGTCTAGCGGGCGGACGCTCTGGCTGGTGACGCCATCGCCCCGCAGGAAATCAAAATGGCGCGACTTGAATCCGGCAGGTTCCTGAAAATCGCGCGTACCCGAGCCGGAGTGGCAGCAATCCAACGAGACGACGATATGAGGAATAGCCCCCTCCTTGGTAGGTACGCTCTTGTAAAGCGTATCAATCATGGCTGCCAGTTCCTTATCGGCCAGGAAGATGCCATTTTGGGTGCCTCCGGGGTTATAGCATACCAGGCTTTGGTCTTTACCATTGGGTTCCAGCGAAGGCAAGGCATTGCCATTCGTATCGACGGGTTTGGCAAATTCGGCTGCGGTAAACTGCTCGGTGCCGTGGCCACTAAAGTGGAACCAGAAAGTATCATCGGCCGTGCCGCCGCCATTGATGAGGTGATCATCGAACGCACTGATAATATTGGCGTAGGTAGCCTTGGCATTGGTGAGCATACGAAGGTGAAGGCGACCGTGGTTTTCGCTGGTATCGACCGATGCTTTGGCTTCGATCAGTTTGATGGCCTTCTTTTTGCCGAATTTTTCGCGCAGATAGTTGGCCGTGAGGTTGACATCATTGACACAGCCTCCCAGCTTGGTGACGGTGCCCTGGTAATCGTTGATCCCTACGAGAAGGGCGAAAATGCGGGCTTGTGCGCCGTTTTTACTGCGTGGGGTGGTGGGGAATGGTCTTGGGTTGCCCTCTTTGGGTTCTTCGTTCGTTTGTGGTGGTTTTTTTTCGCCGTCAGCCATGATATAGGTTTGTATGGTTAATTATATCGATTTCAAGGGCAAGCGAAGGGTTATCTTCGTTCCACATGCGTGTCCTTGGTGGTCTTTCTTGTCTTCTATTTGTAAAGCGGGACCTTTGACGCTTCCCAATGCCTTCAGTCGCTGCCGGGTAATGTCCATTCCCCTCGATTTTTGTTGCAAATGAGCGTTGACTTTTCGGAGCTGAGCAGCTTCTCTTCCGATCCCATTGTCCTCGATGATGCACACCAGTACGTTTTGCTCTTTGGTAATCAGGATGCTGATGGTGCCTCCTTCTTCCTTAGGTTTGATCCCGTGCCATATTGCATTTTCTACGTAAGGTTGTAAAATCATGGCAGGTATGGCAATGGTACTTTTATCGAGCGTTTCTTCACATTCAATGGAGAAGCTAAGTTTGTCGCTGAACCTTAGCTGCTCCAGCATCAGAAAATGCTTGAGTGTTTTCAACTCCTGCTCTAAACTCACGATACTATCGACGGCACTATTCAAAATTTGTCGCGTAAGCCGAGAGAAATGAACGAGATATTTAGAAGCTTGACGCCTTTCACCCTGGTTGACCAAATGCTCGATTGCATTCAGGCTGTTAGAGATGAAATGAGGATTGATCTGTGCACGAAAAGCTGACATTTCGGCTCTCAACCTACGGTTTTGTAAACGCTGAAGGAAGAGGATAAAGAGTATGCCTACCAGGAGCAAAATAGCCAGACCTATGTTTCTTTGGTTTCTTTGCTTGATGTTCTCCTGGATGGTGAGGTCACGTTGTTCCACCTTATTAATTCGCTGATAAGCTGCCTTGGCGTTGGCGGTCAGGGTATCTACGACCCCTTGGTAGTGTTTGTTGACAAATTCTGAGTAGGATTCCTTCAGGGCGGCGTGATGAATGCCATCACCGTAATCGTACATCGTAGAGATGTTCGCACAGATATTGTTCATTACGCCAATTGCCCCTTCTCGCTGTGCCCGTTCCATCGCCAAGCTAAAATAATGAATAGAAGAATCGGCATGGTTTTCTATATCCAGTGAGTACCAACTATGTTGGAACAAAGTGCCCAGTAAGTCGTATGATCGGTAAGTGTTGTCGTCTGGCAGGGTAAGGCTCTTTTGCAAAAGATTTCGCGCCTGGTTGAAGTATTCCGTGCTTTGGTCTTTAGCAAATTTCTTGATGTACAAGTAAGCCTTTTTTTGATATGCTTTTACCAAAAGTCTTAAGTCATTATTCCGCTCTCCATAATCTACACAAAATGACAGTAGCGTATCTGCTTTTGCATATTGTCCTAGATGGGTATAAAAGACCCCCCAGTCTAGCCATAATCGGGTGCGGTTTTCCCAGTTTCCCAGCTCCTGAAAAAGACTGTCGCTTTGTTGATAATAAGCTGCTTCCTGCAGGGAGTCTGCCCAAGAACAAGTAATAGCGAGATTGTTAAGGATCATCGCATGATTCTTCTTGACCAAGGCTGGGTCCAGTGCTAGCTGATCTACCATCTCCAAAGCCTTCAAAAGATAAACGCGAGCCGAGTCTTGTTCTCCCTGTCGGATGTACAAATAGCCAAGTAAATTATTAATATCAGCCTCCCAATAAGATCCCTCTTGATTGGCCAATAAGCGTTTACTGATCAAGGCATCTACCATAGCATCCTCGATGTCTTCTCCAAATTGGGCGCGTTTTCCTTTGCTCCAGGCGAGCCTGTTGGCGCTGATGCCACGTTGAATATTCCAATTGTTTTCGGTAGAAATATCGTAGGCCAACTGCGCATAAAACAAGGTGGCCTCTTCGTCGTAGTTTTTCACCCATTCGGCAAAATGCAGGAGACTATCCACTTGCTGGCTTGGGCTTTCCATCGCCATGATCCGGTGCAGCACCGTACTGGTATCCGCATAAGCTTTTAATTCCTTTTCCGTCAGCTGCCGCAGTCGCTGAGGCTCAAAATCACCACCCCGGTACTGCCCGCAACTGTAGAGCAACAACAGCAATAGTATCCCTAAAAAGGGTTTTGATGAAAAAAGGGTTTTCAACATGCGGCCTGCGGTTTAGAAATAAGTGATGCTGAAGATTCACTCATTTCATTAATTGGATCTGTAAAGTCTATTGGGATTAAAGATAGTGAATTACTGTACTTGTAAATTTAGGGAAGCAGCGGGAAGGGAGCAAAGACAAATTTTTAATAAAATAAGAGGGGATAAAAGGTTTTGGGGGTGTTATGTATTGATTAATAGTGTTTTGTGGTCATTTTAATAAGGATGTTTTTTCTGTTTTGTCCAGCTTGTCTATTGATTACAACTGGATATGTCATTCGTATTTAAGCTTTCCAGACGCGCCCAAAAAATACCGATCAAATATATTCGAAGGGGTAAGCCAATGTTGTAGTACACCTGCATTCGTCAAAGTTAGGAAACTCTTTTCGTCAGGATGAAAAGCCAAAGCCTTTACAGGGTGGTCCATTGTCAATTCCCACAATAATTCTCCTTTTCTATTCCAAAGTCTGATTTTCCGTTTGTCATCAGCAGTGAGTATCAGCCTAGCAGTTGGCGAGATGGAAACAAGGCTGATTTTGTCTTCGTGTGAATAGGATTGAATAAAGTCTTTTTTTCTGACATCTAATAAATTAGCTTTTTCGTCGTAGGCGATCAAAAGATAATTATGATCCCTGCTGCTTACGGATATACCTTGAGGTTTCTTTTTTTGGTAAAGAAGAGATCGATTCTCTTTATAGTCAAAAATAGTTGACCACTCCTCAGAATAATGGTAAATATTTCTTTGTTCTTCCGTGTAAAACAATTCAGGAGAAAGCCATTTAAAAACAGCTCCCGTTGTAGATATTTGAAGAACTGTTTCTTTTAATGGGGTTCCATTAATTGCATATTCTATACCATCCGAAACGTCGAGGATGGTCCCTTTTGATGTAAAGGTAGGAAGATTCAAACCTTGCTTGATATAGGGCTGGTTCGTTGATAAATAGCCAACAGAATAGGGTTGAATATGCCCAACTTCTTTACCGCTCCAAGTTGCTATTGTTTGTACTTCATTAATGCTATTAGGATAATATGCTACGAGGAGTAAATGTTGATTATTGAAAGCTTTGATGTGTTGATCAAGATACGTCACCCTGCCGGATTCCGTTGCTATCCATAAGCCTTTGTCTGAACGGTAACTACTTCCCCAAAAAACTAGCTTGGTTCCATCTGGCGAGTATTTCATCTTATCGAAGTTTTCCGGTATTTTCCTCAACCAATTTCTTTTCAAGAGACCTTCCTGGCCCCAGGTGTAGTTGTCTACCTCACCATTGTTGTAATGAATACTTACCTCCTGCTTAGTCGGTGAAAACAAAACCTCCTGAGCAGTGCCATAAAACTGGTGGTCGTCTGCTATGAGACTCATAATTATCCACTTCTGAGTGTTTAAATCAAACACCTTATAAAGCAATCCATCGGAAGAAAATGTGCCGTTTAAAAGTTTAGCTTCTCCCCAATAATGATGATAAGTATCATTTTGACTAATGGCCTTTTGCCTGTAAAAAACGGTGCTTTTTTTCCGTAACTCATTTTTAATAATGAGTTTATCCTGAAAATAATAGGCGATGGATGCTCCGTCAGGTGACGGCTTCATAGCAATTACCGAATCTTCAAATACCAGATTACGATATTCACTTGACAGGACATAAGGACTTGGTCGATAGACCACTTTTTTGCGCTGTTTTTCCAGGTTGGTTAAAGTTGCCCAAATTTTGACAACATGCTGCTGGTTTTTACTTATCGTTAGTAAACGGTCACCTTTCAAAAACTGGTTCCAATAATAGCTGCGTTCTTGCGGATCCAACTGCATTATGACTTTCCCTTCAAAATCATAGATTACTCCTTTTGAATTTACGATTTGTCTCAAGCGCTTATGAATAGCAATTTCCCTTTCAGGAATGGGGTCTGTGATCCTGGAGTCCAGTCGAAAAGATTGCCCCCGATCATTGACCATATCAATATAACCACCATAAGAATCTGAACTATTTACATAAACCTCATGATTAGAGAGGAACGTAGCATGGCAATGGTCTTCTCCTACACCGGTATCCCCATACTTAAGGTCGTTGTGATCATCGGGATGTAATTTATAAATTACTGGCCCGGAAAGGGATTGACCTGCTCCTCCTACATCCATAAATGTTACCGCTTTTTGGCCATCCGGCGAAAAGTCAGCAACGTTTCCGAGTCGGCGAGTAGAATTCAATACGACAGGATCACTGTTTAAATCTTTATATAACAGCACTTCTTCCATCGTAGTACAAATCAATTGCTGTTCATTGGGAGTAAATGATAAGGATGCATTTTGTGGAAGTACGAGCTCCCTTTGTTTGCCAAAGCGCTGAAACCAAATCACATTTTGTTGGTTAGTCGATTGCGCTTCAGGGGTCTGCTGCAAATGGATCAGGTATTGGTTTGCAAAAGCACTGATTTGACCGCTCTGGACATTTTTGATACGCTTCTCTTCATAAACAGCTCCCGCTAGACCTCTAAGTGCAAGAAGGTCATTAGCATAAGTAAGCATAACGGGTTCTTTTGTTGCAAACACTACCCATTCATAGGGAGCTCGTCGTTCGAGTTGTCCACCCAAACTCCAGTATTCTATTACGTGTCCTGTACTATTGGAAGTGTAATCAATACCTCGATAAATCATTATAGTATCTTGGCTTATAAACTGAGCTTTTCTAACCGGGCTACTTCCTAATTTGATGGTATCAAAAGTTTCCAAATTCCATAACAAAACAGTACCACCTTCTAGTATTAGCAAGATATGTTGTCCATGCCTACTAAAAACTGCATCGATTAGCGGCGCAGGTGTTTTTAGGGTATGCACAGGTGAAGTATTATCTCGTTGATTTAGCTCCCAAAGATATATTTTCCCAATAGAGGTATAAGTAATTAACAGGTCTTCACTATCGGATACAAACATATTTTCAACAACACCTTGGTGGACCATTTCACGGAAAGGGAAATAATTAGGTTTCGCCCAAAGTTGCTGAAAACTTTGTCCGATAACTTGTTGTGTGTTATTTGATACAGGGCCGGGAAACCGGGAATAACTTAAGAATCCCAACTGTAAAGCCTTTGCATAGTAGGCTCCATCATAAGCTATTTTTGCTTCTAAGCCCATTCGGTTGGCTTCGGATAAGCTCAGTTGAAATTCAGCAAACGCTCGTTGTTCCCTGGCCACTTGAGCACTATCTCTTGCTGCTTGTGCATTAAAATTGGCAATTTCTCGCTGCTCTTTTGCTACTTTAGCACTGTCTTGTGCTTCCTGGGTTTTCTTCTCTGCTCGCCGAGCTTCTTTAGTGGCTCTTTCGGCTTGAAGAATAGCTTCTTTTTGTTGTGTAAAAGCATAGCTTGTCAAGCTTGCCAAACCTATTATTACTGCAATAGCGATAGTCCAGCTAATCCGTTTGCGTCTGGTCTGTCGCTGTACGCTATTACGAACAAAACTTTCCTCTCGGGCATTCAGGCCGTTGTCTTTTTCTGCCAGTTCTACCCGCAATAAATCTAATCTCGGATTACTATTCCAAAGTAAGTTCTTGGCTTTATGGGGTTGTGTTTTTAATAGACTGTAGTAATCATTCACCGCCTGACTCAGTTTGTATTGCAGTGTTATTTTTTCTTCTCCAATGGTTTTTATCCACTCCCACAAGCGGGCCCAGGCACGCACGAGGGCATCATGGGCGGGTTCAATGTAAGGCCTGCCTTGTGGGTCAGTGCCTTTTGACAATAACCGCGCATTGACCAATTGATCAGCAATCGTGGCCAGTCGCTGGCTTTCTTTCGTATTACTAAATTGCAGCTCTTCAGTGTACACCCGCTTGCCGGCCAGTTCACCACCTTCCAGCGACACCATCCTCAGCATCAGCTTGCGCATACTGCTCTGCTCATCAGTGTTTAATGCCTTGTATTCGGCATCGGCACGGGTACGTAGGGCACCGATAACACCACCGAGTTGCTGATAATCTTCCTCTGCTAAAGAGCGATCCTGTCGGCCACTTTTCAGGTAAGCATGGTACAATTCACTAAGCGTAAAAGAAAGCAGCGGTAAAGCACCTGGTGCCTGGCTTACTTCCTCGCTCAACTGTTCGACCAAATCTTCCGGTTCGTAGAAAAGGACCGCTTGCGCAGCAGGTTTGGTGATGATTTCCCGGATCTCTTCCAGGCTGAAAGCTGGAACAATATACCGCCCCTCTTGCCACCAAGTAACCAGTACTTCGCTTTCGAATTGGGGCTCAAAATCGGAGCGGATACTGAGTATGATTCGTAATTCAGGATACTGCCTGAGCCAACTGGCTAGCTGTTGTTCAAAGGTCTGCCTATCTTCCTGCTTTAAGCACTGGGTAATCAATTCTTCGTATTGATCAATGACCACAACGGTAGGGCCATTGGCTAATTGCTGGACAGGATCAGAGAGTTCGTTGGCCAGGGTTTGCATCGGTTCTTTACCGGGCCTGATAATGGGCAAGACGATATAGCCTTGGTTACGCAACTGCGGTAAAACGCCCGCTTTGATCACGGAGGATTTGCCTGTTCCTGAAGCTCCACTCACAACTGTTAAGGCGTTCCGTTCTACTTTTTGCAGTAGTGCCTCTATGGCACGGTCGCGGCCGTAAAAGAGATTGGCATCTTCCTCATTGTAAGAAGCCAAACCCATGAAAGGGTTGCGATCGGGCGTAGGAGGTAGGTTGAAACGGTGATTGGGGTGGAGAAAAATAAACTCCCCCTTGTCGTGCCGCTTTAAGTTGAAGATAGCAGGGCTTTGCCGCTTAGCGTTCTCGGTGGTAGCGTTTTCTACGGTGTTCCGTAAATAAGCGTACAACTCCGTTGCGGTAATGATCCCATCGCCAGTGCCGGCAGGGATGATGTCGGCATCGCCAGCCAGTGCTTTGAGCAACGATGCTGCAAAGGGAGAATGCTTGCTTTTACCTTCTTCGCGCAGCCCCAGGCTCTGGTTGGTAAGAATATCCACGGCCTTCTGATCGTGCGCCGAGGAGGTGATCACCTGCCAGGCCGGGTCTTTACAATAGCGCCAGAAGCGTTCTTCGTAGATGACTTTGGGTAGATCAAAGATCACATCCCGAAAACCGGAGGACCACTTGAAGGCACCGGAGAAACAACAATCCAGGATCAGCAAGCCATGCCGACAGAGCAATCCCGTGAGTGCATCGTGCAACACCTGCATAGGAATCAGGGTATTCTCTTGCCCGGGGCGGGTATCGGCCGCCACGAGGTAGCCATTGGGGCCTTCTTCGCCATCCAGCGCGATGCCGTGGCCGGCAAAGTAAAAGAGGACGCGGTCGTCAGGCCCCACCAGCTTGGGAATATCTTCTGTCAGTAGCTTGCGCAACGACTGATGGGTAGCATTAAGCAAAGGCGTATGCACGGTGAAGTTATGCTGGTCGGCGAGTCGCTCAGCGAGTACCCTGGCATCATTCACCGCCGTACTCAGCGGGCTGAGGTGCTGGTAGTCATTGATGCCCACAATGAAGGCATGACTGGTGGTGAAGGGTAGCTGGATGGTGCTCGCTTTCATAATGGGTTTAATAGTTAATAACCAACACCGTATTTTAATCTGTCCATTCCATTAAGTTGATGTATACCCTCAGCATTTACTTTGTTCAAAATGCTTACGGGGTCAATATCTAAGAGCCTGACTGCATGGAAGGGAAAGGTTTGTTCTTTTTCCCTGTCTTCTTCCCAAAGGCAAAGGGTTTTTCCATCGGCTAAGATCTGCGTTTTGCCGCCAAAATTTGTGCTGTAAAAATTATAACCTCGCCAATCCCAAAATTTAATTTCGCCTAAAGAAGAACTGACGATAAACCTCCGATTAGGATCAAAGGATACACTGTAGGGTTTTTCCAGATGGCCTTTTAAAACCAGCTTTTTGCCACTGACCAAACTGATAACATGAATATCGTTATTGCTTTTTTCAAATGTGACTTTATACTTTTCTTCTCCGCTTTCTGTAGGGAAAGTGTATTCGTCCGTTTTGAAAAATTCGAGGTAATTGTTTAAATCAATGATGGTCCCTTGGTTAGACTTAATGATGTGGTCTTTTTGTGAGAATACCCAGGATCGATTTCCTTCAGGATCAATTGGGTTCCCTTTATTGTCTCTTCTTTCAGCAGTAATATCTATACGCGTATCATCAAGAGAAGCACCGTATTCTGCCCAAATAAAGATAAATTCACTCCCTTGTGGGTTGGCATATATCCGGTGAATGATCTTGTCGAAGATATTACCGCTGTCGTCAGCTATCGTCGTTATTTTATTATCCAGGTTCCAGGAGTAATATTCCCCACTCAGGGATTGCCCTATGATACGATTGTCATTTCCTTGGAAAACCGCCCAACGTATTGAGGCTGGGCCTGACAAGGCACGAGCGAACTTTAGCTTGCAATCTTTTAGGACATTTAGTAGCTCTACCCGATTATCATTGGGCACCAATACTTGGCGGCTGTTGTGTGAAAAAGCACGTGGATAAAACCTCATCCCCTTATTCCGGTCTCCACGATGATCCAAAACATAGCTATTAAAATATAAGTGGTTTTCTATATTATCGATTGGGCACCCTTGGCCTAGAATTGAAATAGTATATTCATTGTATCCTTCTATATTTGGAGGCATACCCATTAATAGATACTTCGCATCGGGAGAAATGGTACTGGGGTTTTGCTCTTGAGGTATTTTAGAAAAACCTCTAATAAGATTGGCAAGCTCACCAGCGTTCGTTGCTAGTATTTCTCGATTATTCTCCACGCTTGAGTTATCTGGTGTAAGAGGAGTATTCATAGTGTAGAAATACTCCGTTGAAGGGAAATCTTCCCGGTAATAAGCGGTCAACAAAGCCCCAAGCGCGTTGGTGTTGGTGGAGTCGTACTTCAAAGCCAATTCAGCGATACGAAGCGCGGCTGTAGGATCTGTTTGTTCCGCCAAGATGGAACGGCTAGCCAAACTGTTCGAAATAGCTTTGGCTGCCTCTTCATTGGCTCGTAGTCGTTGTCTGGCTGCTACTTTTGCACTGTCTTGGACTTCTTTGGTTTTTGCTTCGGCTAATTTAGTTTGATCTTTGGCGATGCCTTCATTTCTAATTGCTTCTTGGCGCTGATTATTGGCAAACAAAAACAGTATCAGTAATCCAGCCATCACACCTATCGCAATACCCCAACTCGTCCGCTGGCGGGCTGTTCGTCTTTTGATACTGTCGCGGACGAATATTTCTTCTTGCGCATTTAGGTTATGGTTTTTAGTACTCAATGCTGCTTTGAGTAAATCCAGGCGAGGATTGTTTGTCCAGAGCAGATTGCGTGCTTTTTTAGGTTCCTTAGCCGCGAGTTCCTTATAGTCGTTGACGGCCTGACTGAGCTTATATTGGAGGGTGATGTTTTCCTCACCGGTAGTTTTCACCCACTCCCACAACCGCCCCCAGGCGCGTACCAGGGCATCGTGGGCGGGCTCAATGTAAGCGCGCCCTTGCCCATCGGTGCCTTGTAGCAGTAGGCGTGCGTCCACTAAGCGCCGGGCAATCGTTTGCAGGCGAGCGGTTTCATTAGTGTCATTAAACTGAAGCTCCTCGCTGTACACCCGCTTGCCGGCCAGCTCGCCACCTTCCAGCGATACCATCCTCAGCATCAGCTTGCGCATACTGCTTTGCTCATCGGGGTTGAGCGATTCGTACTCGGCATCAGCACGGGTACGCAAGGCACCGATAACGCCACCTAGCTTGAGATAATCTTCTTGGGCCAATGCGCGATCTACCCGGCCACTTTTCAGGTAGGCATGGTACAATTCACTCAAGGTGAAAGAAAGCAAGGGCAAAGCCCCAGGAGCCTGGCTTACCTCTTCGCTAAGCTGCTCCACCAGATCTTCCGGTTCGTAAAAAAGTACGGCTTGGGCGGCCGGCCGGGTAATAACCTCCCGTATTTCTTCCAAACTAAAAACGGGAACCACATAACGCCCCTTGGCCCACCAGGGAGCCAGCACTTCACTCTCGAACTGGGGTTCAAAATCTGAACGGACACTCAGGATGATATCCAACGCTGGGTATTGTTGCAACCACTGGGCGATTTGTTTCTCAAAGGCCACGCGTTCTTCCTTATTCAAGCATTGTGTGATCAGCTCTTCATACTGGTCGATGACCAATACAGGGGCACCATTTTTGAGCTGCTGCTCCATATCGGGCAGCTCGGTGGCAATGGTCTGCATGGGTTCCTTGCCGGGACGGATAATTGGGAGAATCGTACGCCCAGCTTTACGCAATTGAGGGAGAACCCCAGCCTTGATGACGGAACTTTTGCCGGTGCCAGAAGCACCACTGACCACGGTGAAGGAATTCGCTTTCACCTTTTCCAGGAGTGCTGCCACCACCCGGTCGCGGCCGTAAAAGAGATTGGCATCTTCCTCATTGTAAGAAGCCAAACCCATAAAAGGGTTGCGATCCGGCGTAGGAGGTAGGTTGAAACGGTGATTGGGGTGGAGAAAAATAAACTCCCCCTTGTCGTGCCGCTTGAGGTTGAAGATAGCAGGGCTTTGCCGCTTAGCGTTTTCGGTGGTAGCGTTTTCTACGGTGTTCCGTAAATAAGCGTACAACTCCGTTGCGGTAATGATCCCATCGCCAGTGCCGGCAGGGATGATGTCGGCATCGCCAGCCAGTGCTTTGAGCAACGATGCTGCAAAGGGAGAATGCTTGCTTTTACCTTCTTCGCGCAGCCCCAGGCTCTGGTTGGTAAGAATATCCACGGCTTTCTGATCGTGCGCCGAGGAGGTGATCACCTGCCAGGCCGGGTCTTTACAATAGCGCCAGAAGCGTTCTTCATAGATGACTTTGGGCAAATCAAAGATCACATCCCGAAAACCGGAGGACCACTTGAAGGCACCGGAGAAACAACAATCCAGGATCAGCAAGCCATGCCGACAGGGCAATCCCGTGAGTGCATCGTGCAGCACCTGCATAGGAATCAGGGTATTCTCTTGCCCGGGGCGGGTATCGGCCGCCACGAGGTAGCCGTTGGGGCCTTCTTCGCCATCCAGCGCGATGCCGTGGCCGGCAAAGTAGAAGAGGACGCGGTCGTCAGGCCCCACCAGCTTGGGGATATCTTCTGTCAGTAGCTTGCGCAACGACTGATGGGTAGCATTAAGCAAAGGCGTATGCACGGTGAAGTTATGCTGGTCGGCGAGTCGCTCAGCGAGTACCCTGGCATCATTCACCGCCGTACTCAGCGGACTGAGGTGCTGGTAATCATTGATGCCCACGATGAAGGCGTGACTGGTGCTGAAGGGAAGTTGGATAGGGGGTTCGGTGGACATAATGATTTTTTAAATTATTCCAGTTTTAAATGCCTGTGGTCAATAGGATTTCCATGGTGTGGGTACACCATTCATCGCTCACACCAATCGGTTTCCAGTTCCAGTTGGCAGCACGATCACCACCGAGCCCACTTTGGAGCAATTGCTGGTAATCCAGCTCTTCGGTGGTCACGAAGAGTTTAAAGTAAGAGCAGGCGGTTTTGTCTTCAGGACCCAAGCCCCAGCCTTTGGGTTCTTTCAGCAGAGGGAAGACGACTTCTTGTTGACCTGGATATTCATCGGGACGAAAAACAGCTCCTCCCTCGTAGGCAGAAATGCTGTAGTCACTGCGCAAATGTAAGAGATAACAATACAGTTGCTGCTTGGTGTTTTTGATCACGACCTGTGGTAAGAAACCAGCAACTTGGGCATTTTGGTGTTTGATAAAATCGGTGCTGGCGGTATCAAGTACTACTGTGTTTCCAACGATTTTCTGTTTTTTGTTTTGATTGAGCAGCACCTCCATTTCCAGGGCAACCCGATTGCGAATCCGCGATTTTTCGTTAGTCAAAGCCAGTATCCGTTCCCAGCGGACTATTTTGCCTAAACTGCTTACTACCAGTTGAGGAGCGTTATCTACGGTTCGTTCCAACGAATACACTTGTTTTTGAGTTCGCTGGTCAGTGATTTGATAATGCTCAGGATTGACCTTTACCACTAAGTCAGCTTCTTTTACCGCATCTGTTGCTGTTACCCATTGAATCCCCAGAGAGGATTGCCAGTGTTGGATGATTTCTTCAATGGGTTGCGCTTCCCCCGTGAGGCCGACCTGTAAAGCCGGCAAAGGTAGATAAGTGATTTTTGCCTGGTAGAGCGTTTCAGCGTCCAAGGCCAGCGAGGCAGACAAGGCTACTTGGCTTTTTTGGGCACCAACGGAAGTTAGCTGCCCCGTACCCAGAATTTTGCCTTCGGGCCCGAAGGATTTTATCTCTACCGTGATGGGCGCTTTAGGCCGTACGGGGATGCCATGAATAGCGCCACACTTGATCATCCAGTGATCCCCTTCCTGGAAGAATTCGAAAAGATCAGGTGTGCCGTATGGTTTCCCATTCAAAAACTGGCGGTAAGGATCAAATCCGCCGATGGTTTCAAATTGAGGCAACTGTTCTTTGCGAGCTCGCTGTACGGTAGCGCGCGTGCGCACGAAAAGGTCAGCGTAGTTCAATGGCCCATTGGCAGTAGTTAGGGCTTCTATCAGGCTTTGGGTGAAAATCCCTCCGGTGGGAGTATCACCTGCCGTCTGGATACTGGTGCAAGCGGAAAAAAGGATGTGCTGCGATAAGGGAAGGGTGATGGGGTTTTTCTCAAAATGACCATCCAGATAGCTGCTCAGTTCTCGTAGCGCACCGGTAGCCTCGGCTTCTTCCCAGGTGCCAAAACGCTGGAGGCTAACGGTTCTTTCGGTGATTTCGGTAAGTTCCCAAGTGGAATCCCTGGTGCCTGATCCAGCATGACAGCAATCCAACGAGACGACCATGTGAGGCGGACTGGCCTTCGTATCATGATGAGCAACTTCGTGCAACAGGACGGCCAACTCTTTATCCGCCAGTAAAAAACGTTCTTGCTCAGGATTTTTGGCATAGCACACCAGGTTTTGGTCTTTGCCATTGGGTTCCAGGGTATCCCTGAATTCTTTTGCGGTATAGTCTTCCGTTCCGTGGCCACTGAAGTGGAACCAAACGACATCATCAGCGCCAGCGTGATGCAAATGCTCTCGAAAAGCGTTGATAATATTGTTATAGGTTGCAGCTTGGTTTTCAAGTACACAAAGGTGCAAAGGCCCCTCTTGGGTGACCGCCAGGTTGGAAGGCGTATGGTGGACATCTTTTGCGACTTGGGCGCCAGAAGGGACATAGCTGCGGAGGTATTTCTCCACATTGCGAATATCGTTAAGGCAACCCTTCAGGCGAGGAATCGGGGCAGCATAGTCATTGATACCAACCAACAGCGCAAAAATACGAGGTATGTGAATTGTTGCCATAAGTAATCGCAAAGGGTTTGAATACGGGATAGTTTAAGGGTTTTAGGAAAACGGGTGTAATAAAAATAGGAATTCTAAACCATAAAATAGGAAGACATTTTTCCTGGATAATAATGTTTATAAATAAAGTATGTGGGTTCAATAAATTGATAAACAGGTAATTATTTTAAAATAAATAAGGATAAAAAATTAAATTTACCTGCGAAATCAGTTCCCATTAAGGGTGAAAAATGCACAAAAGCAAACTTATTCAGCACCTTCAGCTCTTGAATGAGGCAGAACTCAAGCGCTTGCTACCTTTTTTAAAATCTCCCATATACAATGCCAATCCAAGGATTGTAGACCTTTATTTATTGTTACGCAAGTGGCACCCCGATTACCAGCACCCCAAATTGGAGAAAGAAAAAGTCTTCCAGCAGCTTTTTCCCAATCGCTCCTACGATCACCAAAAACTGCTCAATCTGATGTCTGCTTTTACGGCTTTGCTCAGGCAGTATTTACAATACCTACAGCTGGAAAAGGAGGAACATACGCAGGATCAATTACTGCTGCGGGCTTTAGCCGAACGCCCCTCTGCTTACCCCGTCTTTACCAAAGAAATAGCTCACGCACACCAGACACTGGATGGACTGCCTTACCGGAATGCTAATTTTTATTACCAAAAATTTCAACTGAATCGCCTTTATTTCAACCACCCTGAGACCGATCAATTCAACCTCAGTAAAGCAGAATACGAGGAAGCGATGCAACAGCTCGACCGCAGTTTTCTGTTGGATAAGCTATCTTTCAGCTGTGAAGTAAAGGCCCGGGAGAAACCCCTCGACGAGCAATACAACATTTGGCTGTTGCCGGAAATTCGGGCGGGTATTGCCGATTATCCAGTGGATAACCCGATGACCGGAGCTTATCTAGCCATGCTTGATCTGCTGGAATCCGGGAACAGAACGGCTTATTATCAACTAAAAAAACTGTTCGAAAACAACCTTTCCTCTTTTCATCGTCAGCAGCAACAATACCTGCTTCAGAGCCTGATCAACTATGCGATCAAGCAGGGCAATAGCGGCGAGCAGGCTTTTGTTTTAGAAAACCTACAGCTGTATCAATTGGGGCTTACCCATGCGCTGTTTTTGGAACACCAACGCCTCAATGATATGACTTACATCAGTATTGTGAATATTGCGCTACGTGCAGAGGAAAGAGACTGGTGCCAAAAGTTTATTGAAGATTACGCGCATTACCTACCGATGCATACCCGCAAAGATGCCAGGGCACTAGCTACGGCACTTTGGCATTACGCCAACCAGCAACCTGAGGAGGCTACGACCTTATTGCAAGAAGTCAATTTTTTGAACATCTATTATCAAATTCAAGCCAGGGTACTGTTGATCAAGATTTTCGTGGAGGCAGACCGAGCGGGAAATGATCATACCGATCTTGTGTTGGCACAAATCGATGCTTTTGAGCGTTACCTACGGCGCAATGACAAGGTAGGTAAAGCGCAAAAAGAAGCCTTGCTAAATTTTGCGCTTTACACCAGAAGAATCGCGAAATCACGACTTGAACCTTCGTTTATTCAACTCCAGCCCGAGCTAAGAAAAGAAATGGAGCAACGCAACACCTTGTACAACAAGAGCTGGTTGCTCCATCTTTTGGGGGATTAGAAGCAAGCTCCAAACATGCTCTTAGGTCTTTCACGCTCTTATTTGGGGGTTGACGCCGGTGTCTTTCCTTATCTCTTTACCCTATACCATAGGCGTGCGAAGCAAGCCATGTCCCACTACTGACTTGGCCGAAAGTCTAGCTCAGATTTCAGGAATATCAGTGATGATTTTTTTCGGATAACGGTGAAGGAAGGTTTTCTCATAACGCATGGTAATACGGGTTTGTCAGTAAATTGGATCAATGCTTATTTTGGGCAAAACACAACCAGCGCCAAGCAGGTACACTTGGGCATAAGTCGCTCAATAGTTGTTTGATGCTGGAGACTTGCCCCGGTATCTCAACCGGAATACCAGCAATTTAAGGGGAGTAAACAGGCGTTTTCAAGCCTATCGGGGTAAGTGGAACTTTACAAGTGGCAGGAAGTACTTTTGCTTGGATAAGTGGTAAAGCACTTTTTAGGGGGTATTTACGGGAATAAAATTTTATGCTTACTCAAATATCCGTACGCTTTCCTATAAGCTTGGAAGTTTTCCACACACTAAAGGTGCGTATAAAAGCCCGGTGGAATCTGGATAATTCTGACAAAAATCTGGATAATTCTTACAATGCTATTCTTTACATTGTTGGCTAACGCCCAAAACGTATTTCTCTACCACTCCAATTTCTACCGCGGTAGCAGCACCATCGAAGCCATCAATTTGCTCATCTTGCAGTGCTGTGCTTGCCAAGTCTGTGAGTTGTCGGGCGATGGGTTCGTAGCTCCAGTGCCACTTTTCTTCGTTGTAACCATCTGGTCGTTCAGCCCCTTTTGGGGAATAGGGCTGACAAAAACCAAACTCATGAGCGTGAGCTGTGAGCCACTCGTACACTTTCAGGCCTTCCCCTTTTTCAAAGTAGCTGTTGGTAAGCTGGTTGATATCCATGTCGGTTCCCCAGTGGTGGCGACTGGTGCCTGGCATAGAGCTCCAACGCAAGATGGCGAGCGCACGATCTTTGGGGATAGGATAAGCTTCAGGAGCCTTCTCGCGGCCTTCTAGCAGGCGGTTGCCGTTCCATTTGGCTTCCCAGATGCTTTTTTGGCGGTCGAAGTTGCGGGTGGCGGAAATGATCACCAGTTTTACACCCTCCTTGGCCGCCGCCGCGTGCATAGCCTGGAACGCCGTGTAGGTATCCTTACGCAAATAATAAGTGCCATCGCCATCCGTCAGCGCTGGTGCTACCTTGGTAAAATCGGGATGAGTAGCAGGATCGAATCGCCCGCGGAGATAATCAATGTCCAGTGTTGAGTCTACAGGTATCGCCACGTTCTTTTCCGCAACGGTGACTGCCTCTGGAGTAGGTTCTTCTGTTGCGGTACCTTGCGAATCTTTGGAAGAACTATTTCCACAGGCAAGACAAAAAAGGAGGAGCAAAAGAGCGGAAGAGTACGTTTTCATGATGGTCTGTTTTAGAAGGTTAGTGAGCGTATTAGCTCTAATACTTACTGCTTCTGGATGCCCACAAAATAAGGTTTTTTAAAAATCTCCTTCCCGAAACATTTCTGGAAGGCAGTAAGATAAATTTTATGTGTTTTTTTGCGTGTTGTTAGGCTGTTCTGAACCTTCAGAGCAGGTGTTTCGCACGTCCTTTAGTCTCAGATGGGACGGAGGCCGCCCCGGTCGTCAGGCGGTGGGTTGGGTCCCTCCCACTTGAGGGTGCTGTGTACATAGGTTACATTTCCTTTTCTTTTAGGTTATCTGGGGCCATGCCGGTATTGGTCTTGCTGTGCAAACACCATTACGGCACCAGGCTATTCGGTCGCTGTTGCTTCCTCGTCCTTACGCCATCCTGGCGTCGCGCTCCAGGCTACGCTTTGCGCTCCGATACGAGATTTCTCTGATCTATCAGAACAAGTCTACTATTCCCGCTTACTGCTATGGTTCATTTTTGTAGCCACCACATCCAAAGTCACTTCCTCGCCAATACGATAATTACCATGTCGATCGTCAGCAGGGATGCGCCAACGGTTATCGCCATTTTCAATGGTCAGCCAGTGGCCATTCACAGAGGGCTCAATATTTACGATTGTGCCCTTTAGCGTGATCGAAGTTGGTGCTTCAGCATTTTGAAAAACATCTTCCGCTTTTCCTTGCTGTACTATTTTGCCCGCATCCAGGACCACCACCCAGTCAGCCATTTTTTCTATCTCCTCCTGGTTATGGCTGATTAATATGGTGGTGAGGCCGTAAGCCTGGTGCACCTTCAGTAGGTATTGTTGCAGCTTTTCGCGCATCTCCTGATCCAGGGCCGAAAGTGGCTCGTCTAGTAGCAGTAGTTCGGGGCGTTGTACCAGTGCGCGTGCCAAGGCTACCCGCTGTTGTTGACCTCCTGATAGTTTAAGTGGACGTTGGTGCTGAAGATCACCTAGTTCGCTGAGGTCGATCAGTTCTTCTACCATCCTGTGGGGCTGGCCTTTCTCAAGGGCGAAAAGGAGGTTTTCGCGTACGGTCATGTTTGGGAAGAGCGCATAATCCTGAAAGACCAGGCCTACTTTCCTTTTTTGCGGAGGCAGTAAAACGCCGTTTTTAGTATCCATCCAGGTCGTGCCATTAACAATAACCTTAGCCTCGTCGGGCGAAAAGAGGCCGGCTAATATTCTCAGCAGCGAGGTTTTACCTGCGCCAGACTTGCCGTACAAGCCGATTAATTGCTGAGGAGCAAGCTGGAGGTTGATCTCCAGGATCATCTCGCCAGTGGCACCATTGAGTTTTTTCTTTACCTGGATTTCGGTCATAGCCAAAAACGTTTAAAGTGCCCATCGTTGAACAGGTAAACCAGTAAAAGAATAAGAAATGTTAGGAGGAAAAGCACCAACGAATAGCTGTTGGCTGCTGCGTAATTCATGGATTCAACCTCATCGTAAACAGCAATAGCGGCCACTTTTGTAACCCCGGGAATGTTGCCGCCAATCATCAGCACAACGCCAAATTCCCCAATCGTATGCGCAAAAGCGAGCACGATACCGGTTAATAAAGAGGGCTTGATGTTGGGCAAAAGCACGCGCCGGAGGGTCGTCCAGCGTGATTTTCCCAAAACGTAGGCCGCCTCTTTTAAGGAAGGCGACAAATTGCTCAGTCCCGATTGAATAGGGTGTACCATAAATGGCAGGCTGTAAAGCATGGATGCGAGTACCAAACCTTCAAAGGAAAAGACCAGTCGTAAGCCCAGGTGTTCATCCAGCCAACTGCCAAACCCATTGGCTGGACTAAAGGCTACCAGCAAGTAAAACCCCAATACGGTAGGTGGCAGCACCAAGGGCATGCTCACCAAGGCCTCAATAACCGGTTTGATACGGTTGCGGGAATAGGCCAACCAGTACGCCAAAGGAATCGACACTACAAGCAAGAGTAGCGTAGTTATCAAGGCCAACCTGAAAGTGAGGAGTAATGGCGTCCAATCTATCATTGCTCTGGTTTGCTGTTAGGGACTAAATAGCCAAACTTAAGCAAAATAGTTTGCGCTTGCTCTGTAAGCAAAAAATCGACAAACTGGCGGGCTTGTGCCAGGTTCTTTCCGTTGTTGTGCAACACCACAGCGCCTTGCGCAATGGGCGCGTAACTTTCTTCAGGCAAGGCCAGCCATCGACCTTTGTCGTTTAAAACAGGTGCTTCTACCACCGACCGCGCGGTAAAGCCAATTTCTGCGGCCTGGGAAATGATAAACTGGTTCGTTTGTGCGATGCTTTCGCCAAACACCAGTTTGGGCTTTATGCTATCCGTAAGCTGGTAGTAAGCGAGCACCTGCTCCGCAGCAATTCCATAAGGTGCTGTCTTCGGATTTGCCATCGCGATATGGCGGACTTCCGGCTGCGTCAGTACGGACATTGAAGGTTCGAGATTAGGAACTTGTGTCCAGAGAACCAACTGCCCATAAGCGTAAACACTTACTGGTCCCTCCGTCATTTGGGCATCCACCAAAGCTTGAGGATATTTTAAATCCGCCGAAACAAATACCTCGAAAGGAGCACCTTCCCGGATTTGTGCCGTCAGCTTTCCAGAAGAACTGAGCACCGTTTCGCAAGCCACACCTGTGTTTTCAGTAAATGCCTGGGTCAGTGCTTCCATAGCAAACTGCATATTCGCAGCGGTGGCGATATGCAGCTTCTCCGTCGACTGCTTACCACAACCTACGAGCAAAACAAGGCTCCATAAAATCAGCAATTTCTCGGTAGAAAAAAGTTGTTTGCACTCCATGCCCAAAAGTAAGGCTTTCTGTGGCATTCGGATAAACACAAGCTTAGGTTCCTGAGAATAACTCCGGCTTTTGCTTTGTGTGTGCATAGTGATACAAGCCAAGCTGTACTTTGCTATAAGTATGCCTTGCGCGGATGCAGCCGACACTCAAGCCCGTAGAGGGATTTTTGGTGGAGGTTAGGAGATATACCCGCAGTAGAAATTGATCATTAATACCCCTACCTCTACAATTTTACTGTGAGGACCAGGAAGTTTGGGACGTTAAATGTTGTTCCGCTACTTTTGGCGATTTCTAAATCCGATGAAGGCCTCTCAAAAGATGGGTTTTCAGAAATTTGTGTGATTATAGGCTGGCTTTCAATTCTGGAAAAATAAGCAATGAAATTTGCTTCTGTTTGTAATGCTATTCTGTCGCCAATTTTAAACTCTAATCCAAATAGTGGTGAAAATCCAAGTACAGAACCCTTTCTATCATAACCATGTCTCCATCCTCCGTTGCTGAACCAAGAATCGTTTCGCGTATTGGAAATCGAATGCCTGAAATCTACGCCATAATAAAAACCCCATCTCCGATTTAACTCTATCCCTTTTTCTATTCCTATTCGGTAGTCTATTTTCTGACTTGTTCTTTTAATTACCTCTTCAGAGAAATTGTTGTCTACATCTGCTGAACTTGTATTGCCCCCTATTCCTGTCCTTAAACTCATCTTATTGAAGTGTCTCTTGTAAGTTACCTGATAAGTAGCGGAGTATGGAGTAGAAAATTCTGACTGATTAAAGCTCAGAATTCTCTCTATCAGAGAAGTAATATCTGTACCTATTTCGTTTTTCTTGATCTCCCCACCTGATTGTGCATTTATCATAACTGGAAAAATGCAAGAAAATAATAGGATAAAATAGTTAATGGATTTCATATGTGTTTTTTTGAATTTAGAAAGCACATTCTCTATATCAGAGAGAAGCAATACATTTGTAATGTAAGGGTTTTATAAATATCCTTTACGATTAGAGTTGTTAATACTTACTTTTTGGAACGGAAAATGGCGACTATGAAATCAATCCACAAATTATTCGCAAGCGTTCTTTTGGTCTGCTGTTTTACCCTGCCATCCATCGCACAAACACCAAATAGCGCTTATGTCATTCAGCAAGGCGATTGGTTGAGTAAGGTTGCTCAACGTGCTTACGACAATCCTCACCTGTATTATCGCATCATTGAGGGAACCAATAAAAAAGTAGCAACGGATACGGATTTTACTAGAATCTCAAGTGCCAATGATATTCGGATAGGACAAAAAATCTGGATTCCTGAGTTACCCGCTCCAAATAATTTAACCGGTGTTCCAAAAACCAACTGCGAAATACGCCTTTGGTATAACTTTCAAATTGTGGCAATTGGCGTCATCAATGAAAAGTGGAAGCAAGACGGTGTTGACCTGGCAACCCGTGCGCACCGGGCATATGACATGCGGCACGAGGCCCGAGTGAATGCGCGTTTTATGATGCAAAACAAGGAGGAAGTAGCCGTTTTACAAGCCCGGGATACAGAACGATACGGTAATCCTGATGGCCCCACTTTTGAGTTTTTATTAAAAAAGAACACGGATGAAGGGTTGAGCCTGGAAGAGGCTTACCAGTCTATTATTGATAGTAGTAGTAGGAGCGATACACGATACAATGCCGACTGCCAGTAAAGGCATCGGTTCCGAAATTACTTCGCATCACCCGCTATGATATACTCAGTGCTTTCTTACTCACGGGGATGAAGTACGTTCGTTTGCCATCTTCTGTAATCGCCGTTTGGCGGAAGATCAGGTCATTTTTCTCCACCGGCTGATCCAGTGCCTGGCGGTGCAATTGCTCGTAAGTAGGGTAGTCGATGGCCTTCCGTTGTTGGAGGCGATCGTTGAGGTGAAAACCTTGGGCAACTTGCTCCCAACCCGGTTGCAAATGGGCCTGGAAGACCTTGCTCTTGGAGCCGCTACCATAGGCAAAGAAGCCGAACGTAGCGTCCGTCGCTAAATTCTTTTGGGTGAAGCCAGCCTCGATAGTGCCTAGAAGTGCCAAGAAAATGGAGCCAGCGTACATGTTGCCCACCAGGCCTGATGCCGCCTCGCTGGGAGCGATACGCTCCTCGACAAACTTGTTGTAAAGCGGTGTTTTGGTGACAGCACGCCAAAAGCCAGTGAGGGCCTTCTGATAAGTTTTGTCGTCGTCAAAATCTGTTGCTTGCGGTAGAGGCAGACCAATCTGCTCAGCTAATAGCGTGGCCTGTGGTGTTTGTTGCGTTTCCCGCCAGAAAATTTCTCCGAACATGCGTCTTGCCTGGAAAGCGTAGGGCAGGTGAAAAATGAGTCGATCCCACTGGATGGCAGTCGGTTCATTGTCGGGAGTATTGGTTTCGTAGCGGTAGTGAAGCAGTGCGTCTTTAATACGCTCCTGGTAGCAATCGTTGGAGTAAGGGCCATCAAAAACCGGTGTGTCCTTGTGGAGGGTCAGCAGTTGCTCGTTGCTATCAAGTACGCCGTTAACTTCCACACCTTGCTGGAGTTGTCGCGTAAGTTGGTCCACATCCACGTGGTTACGATTCGCTAGTTGAAGGACTTCGGTGATGATGTCGCTTTTCTTAACGTGGCGCAGGGGCTTGTAAAAATCGTAAACCGCCTGGGTACTCACGCCCCAGTCCGGATCAATGGCCAGCAGTCGAGGATGGCGTTTCACCAAAGTAGCAATCGCTCCGGCACCCTGGGTGTATTCGCCGGTAGAAGCCAGCTCGTATTTGGCATTATCAGAAGCTACAATGATGCCCATTCGCCCGTCTTTAGCCCGCACCCAGTCGAGGGTGTTTTGCAATGCATCTACCGCTCCGATACAGGCAAAAGTAAGATCAACCACATCGCAGTTGATGAAACAATCGCGTCCGTAGGTAGGCGCAAAATATTCCTGCAACATTTGCAAGGCGTAGGTCGCTGTAGGTTTGGCACCGTCAATGGCACTTTCGGTACCAAGGTACAAGCGGCCAATCTGACTGGGATGGAGCTCGTTCTTCTCTATGAGTTCACGGACGGCATTGGCCATCATCGTAGCGGCATCTTCTCCCACGTCTGGTACGGCCATTGCGGTAAGGCCCAAGCCTTTGTTCAACTTGGCATACTCAATCCCCCGAGCTTCGGCCAAGGTGGCAATGGGAAGATACAGTTGGGGAATATAAACCGCCAAGTCATCAATACCTGCGGGAATGTGCATTTGCTTTTCCATGATGGACAATTATCCTGATAAAAACCAAAATTAACAGGAACCGAACAAAAAGAAGTCGTGAGAGTTCACAAATGCCCATTACTAGCACTGCGTAATTACGATTTCTTAAAAGGCAAAACTTTGTTTATTGTGTTGATAATGAGTTTTTTATTTCTTTTTTGAGAAGATGTATAATGACCATTAGGAAAGCTGGATTTGTAGAGAAAACGTTATTTTAGTCAACCGTTGACTGTTTTTTGTGTTTCACTAGTGGTCTGTCAATATTTAAAGTTCCGGTTGAGCGAACGCGGATTTTGGTGCTGATTGAGGCGGAGGTTCCCGCGCATAGCAGCGCTACGTAAGGGGTTCTCCAACGAAGAGCAGTGCCGAAAGACGCATCGGGCAACCGGAAAGTTTAAGTTTGACAGACCACTAGCAGTATATTCCAGAAAATTGACAGCATGATAATTCTTCTTTCTCCCGCCAAAACATTGGACGAAACACCTGTGCATGGTATCCCGCATACGGCGCCTCGCTTGCTACCCCAAAGTACCCAGTTGATCAAAAATCTTCGCCGGAAATCCATTGCTGATTTGCAGGGACTGATGAATATCAGCGAAAAATTGGCGGTGCTCAACAAGGAACGCTACAAGACCTATTCGGAACCCTTCACCGAGGAAAATGCCAAGCCAGCAGCCCTGATGTTCAAAGGTGATGTGTACACAGGGCTTGAGGCAGAGACTTTTGATGAAAAAGAAATGGCTTTCGCCCAAAAACACATCCGCATACTTTCTGGCTTGTATGGCTTGCTCCGTCCGCTAGACCTCATTCAGCCCTACCGTCTGGAAATGGGTACTTCACTTAAATTGGGCCGCAAGAAAAACCTCTACGATTTCTGGGGAGATCAAATTACGGAATTGATCCGCCAGGATCTGGAAAAGGCCGAAGGAGATACTGTGTTGAACCTGGCCTCGCAGGAATATTTTCAAGCTGTAAAGACCGATCAACTCAAGGGCCGTTTGATCAATATCCATTTCAAAGAAGACCGCGACGGGAAGCTAAAGGTCATCTCCTTCAACGCCAAAAAAGCCCGTGGGAAAATGGCCCAACTCATCGTCCGGGAGCAAATTACGAACCCAGAGCTGCTCAAAGAATTGGTCGCCGATGATTATGTCTACCAGGAAGAAGGCTCTACGGAGACGGATTGGTTGTTTGTGAAGTAGGGTGCTCATTCCGCTTTGCGTAATTCGCGGTTAGTGCTCGCTTCGCTCACGGCTGAGCCGACCTCGGAGGAGAGAGACCAATTATTTACAAGATCAAAAAACCGCGAGCGCAGCGAGCCCCCCCGAGATTCCGATTTATCGGAAGAGCACAACCGCAAATCCCGCGAAGCGGGATGAGCACTCCCGCGATCCCGATGAAATCGTGAGAGCACTAATGCAATCCCGGAAAAAACGCATCCTCAAAATGTTCTAATACTGGAGCTTCTCCATTTCCCATGACGATGCTGATGACGTCAAAGCGGATGGCCCATTCGTGGCCTGTTTCCTGCATGTAGGCAGTGGCTGCACTGGCCATCAGTCGCTTTTTGCGTTTGGTGACAAAAGCTTCAGGGGCTCCGAAATAATCACTACTACGGGTTTTTACTTCTACAAAAATAAGGGTATCGTCTAAGCGGGCAATCAAATCAACTTCTATTCTGTTCACACGCCAGTTACGCACGAGAATGGTGTAACCATTGGCCTGCAAAAAATTGGCGGCGAGGGTTTCGCCTAATTTTCCGAGTTCGTTGTGCGAGGCCATGAGTGGTTTTTTAGGTTTTTTAAATTTCAGAAGAGGGCAAATTAGGACGACTTGGTGAATCCAGTATCGAATGCATTTGCTTGATAGCAGCCTTATTTAGAATCAACACTCTCTCGTTTTCATTCATACCTTGCCGGATCAACTCTGCATTAATCGCTTCTAGGTTTGCCAAGACAAGAAGCTGCTCTGTTGTCGCATGGTCTCTAATGTTGCCTTTTACATCGGGGTTTTCTAACCGCCAGATTCTAGCGGTTTTACCAAAGAGAGCTACGTTTAATGTCGATCCACTTCTTAGGAGTGAGATTAAAATTGTTTGAGCCTGCTTGGTTTTTAAAGGTAACGAATTCGTTACCTTTAAAAACCGGGTTGTGTAGTTGCTCCCACACGCCTAGAAATTCTACGGTGTTACTGTTTCGCATCCAACTGTAGATCGAAAATTCATCATCGAAACGCTTCATGATATCGGTTAGTGAAATATAGTCCTCCTGTCCTTTTTGAGGCAGGAGCGTAATCTCATCTCCCTGAACGAGTAGTGATTTTTTATTCTTGGCCATAAGTAAAAAGACGGAAATAACTGCCCCCGTTTTTTCTACCGATTCGCGAATATTTTCACGCAAGCTCCTTTTAGTCGCTTGCTTAGAAAATTTTAGCGAATCAAAAACGGGGGCAGTTATTTTTAATCCGTCACTAAAAGTGAATATAGAACAAATCTTCTGTACATAGAGTCTGATAAAAATACAAAAAAATACGGGCCAGCCTGTCAACGACAAACTGGCCCGGTGGTTGGCAGAAGAGTATTAGTCTTAGTCCGTCAGGACCATCTTGCGAGTAGCGCGTTGGTCACCAGCTTCGAGCGTGTAGTAGAATAACCCGATCGCAGGAAGGTCACTTCGGCGGATACTGATTTCATGGTAGCCCTCTGAGAAGTATTCTGTTACTTGGTACACCAGCTTACCGGCCATGTCGTAAACACTTAGGCTGGCATCTCCTCCAGGATCCAGTTGGAAAGGAATAATGGTAGAGTTATTCCAAGGATTTGGACGATTCTGGAAAAGTTCAAAGTTGGTGCTGACCTCCGCTGCGCCACTTTCCGTGAAGAAGGACAGGTTGATGTCTTCTGCTTCTCCTTCCTGGGTGTAGGCTTCTGCTTTGGTAACCCGTGAGCTGAGGTAGAGCCATTCTTTGATGTTGCCTGCTTGCTTGGCGGTACAGCGCAAGGTGAACAGGGTCGCCTCTTTACTGTCAGCCGATTCGCCGTACTCGTTCCAAACCGTGGTGATCAAACCAGCGCGATCATCGTAGAAGTGGAAGTTCTCTTCAGGATATAGGTTGGGTAAGTCGCCAGGAATGATTTCCAATACCTCCAAGGCACTAGGGTCATATTCCAGTGTAAACTGGTAGCCCATCCACTCATTCATGTAGCGTGCCTGGAAGGGAATGTCTACCGTTTCGTTGGCCTCAACCATGGCAGTGGCTACTTTTAGCTCAAGCGGGTTACTGCTGGAACGATCATCTCCTTCGGCCATCATGCTGTTGGGGACTGCCGAGCCATTGACATCGCCTACTTTGATCGCTACAAAATCGGCGTGCATTTCCGAACCAGCCAGGTCATTGATGTTGTGCAACTCTGGGAAATAACCCATGAAAGGATTCGTCGGATCAGCAAAGACGTAAGAGGCATCAATAAATCGCCAGGATGTGTTGTTGTTAGGTAATTCGTTGCTAATATTCAAAATCAACTTCCGTAGCTTAATGATGTCCAGGGTAGAAATATGCCCGGAACGATCCACATCTGCAGCAATCATTTTGTAAGGTGAATTGAGTAGTTGAGTACCCAAAACGTGCTTGCCAATCAAGATCAAGTCAAAGGTGGTAACACCGTTGAGGAGGTTCTCGTTGTTTTGTGCGATCACACTGTAATCCTGACCCAGTGTTAGGTCTTCAAACATGAAGCTACCATCGAGATGGGTGTACATCATGGAGGGCGTGTTGCCTGAAACCATGATCATCACATTTTCTACCTCGTTGCCATCTTCCGTCAATACGCCACCAGCAATCATCCCTTCACCGGTTTGGCCAAGACAGTGGTTGTTGGGGTCTTGTACGCTGACGACGGTGGTGCAGGTCGATACGTTATTGTGGCTGTCTGAAGCCCAAAGGATAACTTCGGCAGCCTGGTTGGCATCGTAACAGTCAAACTCTACACTCGTAGCGGTAGGTACACCGTTGGTGCCGTCGCCAGGGCGAGAGATGGTGAATTTCAATAAATTCGTCGGGTCACAGTTGTCACTCACCGAGCCTACCAATGCACTGGCACTGATGCTCCCCATGACACCGTTGCCCATGGGCATTAGGTTGGTCGTAAGACCTACAATACAAGCGACGCTGGGAGCCTGCGTATCCGCTACCGTGACAGTGGTGGTACAGGCAGAATTATTGAGACAATTGTCATTGGCAATAAACTGTATGGTGGTTGTTCCGACGGGGTAATTACCGCTCGCATTGGCACCACCATTGGCAGCGTAAGGAGAGTTGTTGGTGTAGGTAATCTGAGTGGAACAATCCTCGGTAGTAGGCAATTCCAGGGTAGCATAAGCCGTGGTACAGTTGCTACTAACATTGACGGTCACGGGTGGCGGACAAGTGATAACAGGGTCATCATGATCCACTACTTTAATCTGCTGGGTGTGGGTAAATCGGCCACCAGCACCAGGGTTGGCAGGGTCGTAGTTACACCAGTCAATGACGACCCAGGTGCGCAAAATTTTGAAACAGGCACCAGGTACCGTATTGAAGACGGCCTCCGTACTATTGATGGCTACCGAACCACATCCCGACCAATTGATAATAGGCATGCGAGCAGCCTCTGGCAGGTCTTCGTCGGCCGTGCTGGCACCACATTCTGCTAGCTCTACGTTGATGGGCCAAACGATATTATTTTCAGTTAAAGCCTGATTGTTGATCACGTTGATGACCTGAGAACAGCTCGATTGGTGTTCGTAATTATCGGTCGCTGTCCAGGTGCGGGTAATGGTTCCTACACCACATTCATTGAAGCTGGTCACGAAGGTACTGTCAAGGGTGAAACCACAGTTGTCTCTTACAACCGGGCTACCGTAGATACCCAGGTTTTCTTGCTCGTCAGAGCAGTTGATCGTTACTGGAGGAGGGCACTGCTCAAATATCGGTGCAGTGGCATCCTGTAGCGTAACGATAGACTGACAATCGGTGAAATGACCCACCAGATCACCACTGCCGGTTTCCCGGGAAGGATCTACGGGGCCAGTACCAGGGTTGATTTCATAGACGCGTAAGGTCACCGTCACGGGGTTGTTGGCGATATCTTCGCAACAGAAAATGACCCGATCGTCAAACCATTCCTGGTAGCCAGGTAAGGGACTGTCATCGCCATTGGCGAGGTTGCACGATGCGCCAATAACTCTTTTGGCCTTCAGGTAGACCGGACCACAGTTGTCAGAGCTGCCTTCGTCGAAGGTAGAGGCATTGATGATGCCGTATCCACTAGAAGCGATCGAAGCTAGTATTTGATCATCACAGGCAGCGATGGGTGAAACATCATCCGTTACGGTAAGTTGTACCGTACAAGTACTGCTATTGCCACATTCGTCAAGCCCTTGGTAGACCACGGTATGGGTGCCTGGTGCTACTCCACTTACGGGACTAAAGTTGGTAGCTCCGTAAGAAGAGTTTACCGAGTAGGTAATGTTCGTCCCACAGTTATCGGTCCCCGTAATGATGGGCAGCGCTATCGTAGCACTACATGCTCCCGGATCACTGGTAAAGGTCAATTGATTGGGGGTTGGGCAGTTGAGGGTCGGCCCTTCGTCATCACTCACCAGGATGGTCTGAACATCTTCACCAAAAAAATCGGTACAATTCTCTACCACGGTCCAGGTACGATTGATTTGGTACATATAAGTGTTGCAAATCAAAGTCGTATCATCGGTATAGGTAACCACCAGACCACACATGTCTCCGTGCATCAGTGGATTACCATTCAACATCGGGACACCTGTACGGTCAGGATGCGCACCAGGATCATCGCAAGGCAGCGTGATGTCGGCAGGGAAAGTAACATCCATGAAAGAAGCCCGCGTAACGGTAATTTGCTGCGTACAACTGGCTGTTAGTCCGCTGTTGTCTGTGACTGTCCAGACGCGAGCAATTGTTGCAGCTGTATTCGACAAACAGTCCCCAAAGGAAACGTTGTCGATAAAGGTTAATTCCAATTCCGTGTCACAATTATCACCAATAGTTGGTTCCCCTATTTCATCAGGTGAGGTGCTGTCCAGGCAGCTTACACTCACTGCTGGGCAGTTGGTGATCGTCGGTGCGCTATTGTCGACTATCCGAATCGTCCCTACACAAATGGTGCCTGTGGCTTGGTCGGTAATAGTTACGCTCAGGCGGTTGCCTACGAAGGCATTCGCCGTAAACTGTACCAGGTTAAAACCATCGGTAATGAGATTGTTGAGAGAATCCCTCACGGTTAGTCGCTTATCACCAGGGCAGGAGGTTATATCCGGCAACAACATCGAATTGGTGAGTATTACCTGGCATTGACCGTCAATAACGACCTGAAGCGGCTGATCGGGTGAACCGATACAGGCCAGGTCGCAATCCTGAGCAGTGAGCATACTGCTGAACCAGCTGAAGCAAAAAAGGAGGAAGAGCCTGCTTACGCGGCTCAAAAATACGGTGGGAAATGGAATACTGTGTTTCATCTTTCGTGCAATATTAGGGTTAGAGATCTCACTAAGGGACATACTGATAGCGGGCCGCCACTGAGCAGTTCAGTAGCAACAAGGCTTTTCAGCGTAGCACTATAGTTTGATTTACTAATCGCCCTGATTTTGTTTTCGGGCATCTATTGCACTAAAAGAAAAAACCGTGCCAAAAAAGAAAACCTCCTGAAAGGCTTACTTCCAGGAGGTCATTAAATAGGTGGTTGAAAAAGTATTACTACTGCTTCTTGAGTAGATCGCGAATTTCTGCGAGCAAATCTTCTGCGCTTGGGCCTGGATCAGGAGCAGGGGCTGCTTCTGGCTCAGGTGCCTGAGTGCTTTTGTAAGCCTTCAATAGCATGAAGATCGCAAAGGCGATGATCAGGAAGTTGATAATGGTCTGGATAAAGGCACCGTAGCGAATTTGAACGGCTTCTTTGACGACCTCTCCAGCGTCATTCATCTCTGCACCCTGAAGGGTCATAGCTAAATCAGAAAAATCCACACCTCCCAACAGTATGCCAATTGGAGGCATGATAATATCATTGGTAAAGGAAGTGACGATAGCACCAAATGCGCCAGCAACAATTACTGCAACGGCTAGTTCCAATACATTGCCACGAAGGATAAAAGCTTTAAATTCTGACCACATTTTCGTTTTGTTTTGTTGAAAAAAAGTTATTGCTCTGTAAAGAGGCCTTAAAATAGAAATAGTAAGTTGGTAGAAAATTGTTTGGGTAAAACCGCTTCGAAACTAAGACGCGGTTTATCAGAATAGTAACAATGTAAGAAGCTTCCTTAACTTTGCCAAACAAGCTTGTAATATTATGCGCAAGAGTAATGCGAAGATTGTTGTAAAGGTAGGCACCAATGTACTTACCCGCTCGGATGGTAGTCTGGATGTTACGAACATCAGCCACCTGGTGGACCAGTTGGCGATGCTGAAGAAAGAAGGTCACCAGGTCGTCTTGGTTTCTTCGGGGGCGGTTGGTGCTGGTCGGGAGCTGTTGCCCGCAGCGGATGAGATGGACCCCGTTGTTCGCCGACAGATGCTTTCCTCGATCGGGCAAATTCGGCTGATGGAACTTTATCGGCAGCTTTTTGCTGGTCACCAATTGCTTTGTGGGCAGGTATTGGCTACGAAAGAAGATTTTCGCGATCGCCGCCATTACCTGAATATGCGCAATTGCCTCGAAGCACTTTTGCATGACCGGGTGATTCCTGTAGTCAATGAAAATGATGTCGTCTCTGTCACGGAGCTTATGTTTACGGATAATGATGAGTTGGCCAGCCTTGTTACCGCGATGTTGAACGCTGATACCCTCGTGATTCTCAGTACGGTAGATGGCCTCTTGACGGCAGCCCCCGACGACCCGACGGCAACATTGATACCTACCCTGAGTGCTACTGATGAAAGCGTCTGGTCGTACATTGCTCCCGTGAAATCAAGCTTCGGCCGCGGGGGAATGGCCACCAAGGTGAGGATGGCCCAGCATACCGCTCGCTTAGGTGCTGAAGTCATTCTAGCCAACGGAAAACGCCGCGACAGCCTGGTAGAGGTCTTGTCGGGCAAGGGGCTTTGTACGAGAATTCCCGCTCAGGCACAACCATCGAACCTGAAAAAATGGTTGGCCCAACATCCTACCACCAATGGTAGTGTGCAAGTGAACGAGGGTGCCAAAATGGTGCTGACCGATGGTGCTTCCGTAAGCAGTCTACTACCAGTAGGCATCATCAGCGTCGATGGTGATTTTAAAAAAGGGGATTTGTTGAGTATTATTGGCCCGGATAAGGAGTCGATAGGCATCGGGGTAGCACAGTACAGTGCTGAAAAAGCCAGGAATTTGATGGGGCAAAAAGGACAGAAAGCCCTGGTCCATTACGATTATCTGATGATTTACTAGTGGTACTAAAACACCCCCCGGTTGCGTAAATACAACAAGAGTAAGGACAGCACAAACACTCCCGCCGCCAAGCCAATTTGCATCCATTGAGATTGCGCCAGCCGTACATTGGTTTCTATAAGGTAAGGGTTGGCTCGGTTGGGGGAACCCAGGCCCATACGCAACTCCCAGTTTTCTACATCAGCGTTGTCCAGATTCGGTAGCAGTAGGTTAAGGGTAAAAGCAGAATCAAGGGGAGGGAGCGTATAGGCAAAACTATCGACCACCGCTCCGCCTTCGGCATAAAGCCCCAGTACTTCCTGGCGTTTGTTTAGTCCAAAACCCAATCCACCGATAACATTATAAGCTTCTGGGAAGGTTTCCCGAAACTTGTTGGCGTCTTTACAAATGACAAGGTAGTCGTTGGGCAATAAGTCAACAGCCGGAAAGACAAACTCGTTGCGCTGGTCGGTCAGTATCCATCCTTTCAGGGCTACGGTTGCTTCCGAGTGGTTGTAAATTTCAATCCAGTCATCGGTTTTTTTGCTTTTTGGGCAAACCTCATTGATCATCACCTGGTCTTGCAAGGGATGTTGGAAAGGCTCAAAGCGTGCCCGAAAACGATAGTTACGATCTTTTTTTAGATCTATAGTGAGTTCTCGGTCGGCCTTGGCGTCGTGCTCCCAGCCAACGAAACGATGCCCATAGGCCGGTACCGCACGGATTTTAATGGGGTGGTTGGCAAAGTAAGTGCCCCGGAAATTTGAGACTTCCAGGTAGTCATTAAGTAATATCTTACCTCCTCCATTACAGTTGAGGCGGAGTTCTCTTTCAGGGCCTACATGGAGTACATCCATCAACTCATCCCGAATATATTCGGGCCTTTTGGCGGCAAACTCGCGCATGATATCAACCTGGCTTTCCCACGTTTTTTCACTTAATCGCCAACGTTTCAGATGACGGGGGATTTCCTGACGGTAGAGGAAATAAAAGGAATCCAGCAATGAAGTTGCACGCTGTTCGCTGAAACTGGTATTCAAATGATCAGCAAAGCGATTGATAAAACGGTGACGAAATTGCTCGTTCTGTAGGAGCTTTCTAAGTAGATAGGTGCTCCACGGCGGATTGGGCCAGTGAGGTCCATTGGGGGTGGTGTGAAAGGTGAGGCTATTGTTTCGGTAGGCTTTAGCATCGTGTAGGCCATAGCCCCAGTCGGTATCGTAAAGAATCCACCGCCACCGCCCTCCAGGGGTTGCGGGCCGCCAGTATTTGATATTGCCCCCAGCGTCCTGGTTGTCAAAGTAAATTTGAGCAATCTGATGTTCCATGAAGTTGTCGGTCTCCATGTAGGTAGCAACGTGGTCAAAATTAGCTTGAAGGTTTAAATCGTAGCGGTCCAAAAAGTCAAGCAATTCCTGATAATGCCGCCTGGAGCCTTGTTTACGCACCAGAAAATGTTCTAAAAAATCAATACTATCGCGATCCACCCCCTCACTATGAGCTTCAATGAAATACCGGTTTACTTTTTCTCGGATATTGTAAATACCCCAATAGGTACCATTGATATAAACATGGCTGGGCCGAAAATCTTGGGATTCTAAATCCCAATCCTTCACCAGCGAGGTCATAAAAGCATCTCTAAAATGGCTTTTACCGTAATCGCTACCACTGTTGCGCAGGACCAGGAATTTGAAAGAATTTTTTCCCTCTTCTCCAAAAATGGGCATTCGAAAACGTGGCTCACCGTATTGCTTTCTGGCGATCAGGGCCAGTGATTTTTGAGGAAACAGACGACTCATTCCGCCAAATAACCGCATCCCGGAAAGACTGCTGTAAACCTGACTACCATCAGCTTCAAAAAACTCCAAATGGATGGGATATTCTTTTCGAGTCCAAAAGTTAGCACCGGGTTTGTGCCATAAAGAATCGACAGCACCTCCGCCCTGGACAAAAATTCCGGTCTCCGGGTTAAAAAGCACATAGGGAGGTAGCGCAATAGAGACCACCGGAAAATTGGTCTTGGGCTCGTTGATAAAATAGGTCTGCCCCACTGGCCGTCCAGCCTCTTTGTCGAGGTACGCAACCACCCTCACGACGGCCGTTTCGTCGAGCATAATAGGCTGAAAATAGCGTTGTGAATTATGATTTGGTTGGGAACCGTCCAGGGTGTAAAAGATCTCGCTGGCGCCCGGTGCCTGGATGGTAATCTGTTGTTGGTAAGGATAAAACCCACCAGCCGGCTCAAAATAAACAGCGAGTGAATCTGCCGGAGAAACAGCTCCCGTAGACTGTGCACCAAGCGTGCTGGTAATAAACAATAAGGCGATGACGATGTGGAAACGCAAATCTTTTCCTGCTTTTACGGCTTGTTGGAGAATAGGAATTAAGCGACTACAAAAAACGCAAATATTCTTGACTTCGGTATTTTACGAGCGAAGTAGCGGTAAAGTTGTATTTTAGCTTGAATTAAAAAAAACGAAATTGAGTTTAGCAAAAAAGATAGCCGGTTTCTGGATGCGCTTGATGGGAATGCGGATTGAATATCCTTATCCTTTGCCCGATAAGTGTGTAATAGCAGTAGTGCCTCATACTTCAAACTGGGATTTTCCTATTGGCTTGTGTGTACGCCTGCTCCTGGATGAAAAAATTCATTTTGTAGCGAAAGATTCCCTTTTTCGCTGGCCTTTTGGCGGGATCTTCCGCAAACTGGGCGGCGTACCGGTAGATCGCAGTAAGAACAACAACTTTGTGCAGGCTGTCGCCCAAATTTTTGAAAAACGAAAATACTTTCACCTCACCGTTGCTCCCGAGGGGACACGCTCAAAAGTTGACAAGCTGAAGTCTGGTTTTTACTACATTGCCATTGAGGCTAAAGTGCCCATTGTGTTGTGTGTTTTTGATTGGGGCAGGGGGATCGTCCGATTTGATAAACCATTCACCCCAACGGGCGATAAAGACGCCGACTTCAAGTATTTCTACGAGTATTACGGCGATGCCAAAGGGTTTCATCCCAAGAAAAGTTTCGTGCCTAAAGACATCTCATAGCTCCCTCATTGCTAAACTGTTGTTTTCTTTAAACAATTTCCCCTTTTCTTCGTCTATCATTTAGCTAGTGCTACTAAGTTATTCGTGTTCCGTCACTAAACAGTAACGCCTTTGCGACAATTGCCTTGGTTTAGAATAAAGAACCATGATAATCATTGTAAATTCGTTTGGTTTAGAGATTTAAGCTATCATCTCTGAGTTATTCATTTTCAATCAAAATACAATTATGCGAGCTATCTACATGCTGTTTTTCGTACTCTCTTGTGGAATACTATTTTTAGGAAATTCCAGCGGCCCAGGTGCTGTACAAGGCAAAGACCGAACGGGAGGTCCTTTGGCGGAAGGTTTTTGTGGCAATTGCCACGCTGCGGGGGCTTTTAGCCCAACCATGACTTTGGAGTTGCTCCAAAACGGGACGGTCGTAAATGGCTACGAGGCAGGTCAAAGCTATACGATGCGGGTCACCGTTAATGCACAGAGTGGTGCTCAGGTTTATGGCTTCCAGGCGGTAGCTTTGGCGGGTGCTGGTAATGACCAAGCAGGCAGTTTTTCGCCAGTTGCCGGAACCCAGCTAACGACCTTGAACGGCCGCGATTACATCGAACATTCACAACGTAGCAATAGCAACGTATTTGAAATTCCATGGACAGCACCCAGCACGAGCGCTGGTGAAGTGAAGTTTTACGCAGCGACTGTAGCGGCAAACAATGCCAACGGTAGCGGCGGCGATGGAGCGGTATTCCTGACCTCTCCTACTGTTTTATCCGATCTGACGGTAAATACCCGCGAACTGCCAGCACTGGCCACTCGCTTAAATGCTTTTCCTAACCCTGTAATCGATCAGTTGAATCTGCAGGTGGAGGTAGAAGCAACAAGTGATGCGATGGTTCGCATTTACAATATGCTTGGTCAGCCCGTTCAACAGGAGAAAATCGTTTTGGCTCCTGGTACCAATAATTTGTCTTACGACCTTAGTAAGCTGGTGGCCGGACAATACACCGTGGAAATCAGCAATGGAACGGCTGCTTCCCGTACGATGGTGTTTAAGCAATAAGCATCGAAAGAGGTCAATTTGAACCATGTAAGGCATATAAGAACCATATAAGTGGTGGTGAAAAAGTACTTATATTTTCTTTTTATGGACTTATATGGTTCAATTTCAAGACAAGCGGTTACTTGTTCTAAGGATGTGTAAGAACAGGACTACACAAGCCACGCCCGTTATCACAAAGTTGATCACAAAACGGGTGCCATCCACTACGTTACTGAGTGCGGGAAACACCTTGGTCGCAGCCGACCAAATATTGTGTAATCCCAGAAATACCGTCACGCCTACGATCAGCACGGTCAGGAGATTGAGCCAGGCGGAATTGCGATAAGCACCGGAAAGTACATTGGGGTCATTAATTTTCAAGAGAAGAAACACGGCTACCAACGGCAAAATCAAGCCATTGAGCGCCTGTGCAGCAATGATCGCTGGAACGGGTTGCACATCCGTAAGGGCAAAAAGCAGACCAGCTAGCAATATAATTCCCCAGGTATAGCGAAAATACCGTCCGCGATAGCCCCATTCAGGTCGGTTTTTACCTACCAGGCTTTGTCCAGCTATAGCCGCGGCCAATGGAGCCGTAATCGCACTACTGAGCCCTGCTGTAAATAAGCCAATACCCAACAGGAGACTGCCCCTACCGGCCAATCGTTCATCAAGCGCGGCCGCTAACTCGGGGAAACCAAAGGCTCCTTTTACCAAGCTTCCACTGAGGAGTATCGCCAGGGTAATTCCTCCTCCAATGATGATGGCCAGGAGTAAGCCTGTACGCATTTCCTTCAAATCCTGTCCCTGGCTCAACCCGGATGCCAGGAAGAGATTGTAAGGTACAATGGTGGTACCGATCAAGCCTACGACCAATAGCGAAGAGCCTTCTTCTATCTGAGGAATTAGCCCACTCAACCATGCCTGTGGCAACGTTTCTGCACCAAAAGCGACCCAGACAAAGACGATCCCCATCAAGGCCACAATAAAAGCCAGACTGCGGGTAATCACTTTGGTACTTCCCGACCAGAGCAGCCCTCCGGCAAATACGCCCAGCAACACTAGCCACCATTTGCTTACCTCTCCCAATAATTGCAATCCTGCCAAGGCCCCCAGCAGATTACCTGCCTGATAAGCACCACAACCCAGTGCAACCGCACCAAAAAGAAAAATATTCCACTTACGGTTTTCCGCACCAATAATCTCCCCCAGCGGTCTACCCGCACCCAATGTCAGGCGGGCCGCCGCTTCTTGCAGCACCATCGTCGCCAAAACAGAAAAAACCAAGGCCCACAACAAGCTCAAACCATACCCCTGCCCCACGCGAGCTGCCGTCGTGACCGTACCCGGACCGATAAACGCCGCTGCTATAATGGACCATAAAAGAAGGGAGCGGAAATTTTTAGACATAAGCTTTGCCACAAGTGATTGGGTTGGTTGTCTCCCCAAGATAATATATTCTCGCTCATTGGCTACCGCTCTTTTGTCGTCTGGCCTTGCAGTACCAACGGTGCTCTCCGGCGTTCGGCGTTGGCTGTGCCTACGTCCCCAATTCCGCCCGTATTGCCAGTGAACTCGTGTTTGTCTTACGCGAAAAGGCCATCGGAAGTCGGAATTAACAGCAACCACCCTTACACCCGCCAGGAATACAGTGGTTTTGACTCGAACAGAACAAGTCTCCGATTCGATCATATCCCAGCGTTGTTTAACACCATTAAGCTTGCCAATTTATTATCGCGGACATTTTCTACTTCTTACTTCCCGTCGAACAATTTCTAAAATATCTGCCTGTAATGTCGGGTCATCAATATTTTTCTCACACCAAGCTTGAGCTATTGCGAGTAAGTCAGCACGCTTTTTTCCCTGTTTTGAGAAGGCTCTTTTGTAGAAACAATTGAAAAGCTCCATTGTAGAAAAATACCTTGTATGATAATTTTTAATTCGGCAATTCTTCTTGTAGAGCTCTACTTGCTCTAAATACCCAGGAGGAGGATCGACAAATATCGCACTATTGGTATCCTGACAAAGATTTCGAGGATCATTGGGATCATAACTTAATGGGCTGTAGTTGATCTTTCTTCCGAGTAGAAGTAATTCACTGATCCATCTTATGTATAATTCTGTCCGAGGTGGACGTATTAGATCATAGTCGAGGTGCCCTGTTCGGGAAGAATTTGTAATATATATTCCTTCAGGAAGAGAGTAGCCAATTGCGAAGAGTATATCGATATCTCCACTTTCTTGATAGAGATTTAATGCTTCATTCGTTCTCTCATAAATAGGATCAACTTCACTTTGAGCATTTACAGATAAGCTCATTGTTGTCAGTAGTAGACCTATCAGAGCTATTATGTTTATTGATTTATGCATAGTTGTTTGGAGTATGTTTTCTTAGTCATTACACCAAATTTACCCTTATGATTGCATCATTTGTAATAAACTAACTGAATTCCTTTTTATGACTTCCCTTCGTTCGCCATAGGCTTGCCGCAGGGGGCGTGAATTCAAACTGAAAACCGTAACATGTATATCACGCCAGATTGTAGCCTACCCTTACACTTTTACACCCTTCCACCCTCACTCCCACCATCTGCATCCGCAAGCCCGTCTCATCGTATTCCGCTTCCGCAGGAAAGAAAATCATTTCAGCCTGTTGCTGGTTCGCCAAAAAGGCTGCTACGGCCAAGCCTAGCGCATCAATAATATCGTCGGGCAAGACTTCCTTACGGAGATAACGATTGCGCGCAGTGGCGTACCAATCCATAAGGCTGGGGAAGTAAGGTTGCAGCAATGCCAAGCGCTGTGCTTCCCCGTCACGGGTCTTTTTTTTGTGTATCAAGGGTTGCTCCTCGTTGAAAGTAGCAAAGATAATTTCCGGATGAGCTTCGTACCAGCGGCCTTGTTCCTTTGGGTTTTGTGTTTGCAAAAAATCATCCAAGGCCCGCATTTTAGGAATGATATTGAGTGATTGTTGCGAAAGCTTTTTACCTGTGTGACGGAAATTTAGTTCGCTGGCGGTCTCCTTTTCGGCGTATACCGCCGCCCGGCAAGGTGGCGTAAAAACACTGCTGTGGCGCAGTGGACTTAGGTAGCGACGAGCAGCTTGGTCACACGCTCGCCCCGCTGCGCCCGCCTTGACAAACCCAATGGGCATATCAATAAAAATAGCCGCCTCTGCCGTTTGCGAAGCAACCTCTTCCAGCTTCTGGCACAAGGTCATGGCTGCCGTTTGTCCATCAAAAACAACCCGCAGCCAGCCCGCCTTACAGCCGTCTACACCAATACCCGGTTGTTTACTATGTTGTTTCATACGAAACTTGAGAAGTTTATTTATAAATAAAAAGGAGGGGAACTTGTTTAACGCCGAGACTGTATCTTAGGTCGAATTATTATTATACTCATGGCAAAGTTGAAGTTACGCGGTAAAGAACTGCGCAAGATTGGATACGAAGAAGGAAAGATCATTGGTCTGGCGATCAACGTGGTCTACGAGCATTTTCGTCGCGAGCCGCACGAGTGGGCCCTCAAGATGTTGGAGCAGGTACGGCTTCGCCCTGAAGCTTTCCGCGAAGTAGAAGGTTGGGGACGCATTGCCAAGGAATTCCTCCAGGAACAGGAAGTTACTGCCGAAGGTGGGCAATACAAGCTGGCGCAAAACGCTCAGGACTTTCCCGTGTTCGGAGAAGACCACATCGAGATCGGTGCCAAGGATCAAATGTTTACCGCCATGCGTCTGCCCGTGACGGTACAGGGCGCCTTGATGCCTGATGCTCATCAGGGGTATGGCCTGCCTATCGGCGGCGTATTGGCTACCGAAAACAGCGTGATCCCTTACGGTGTTGGCGTAGATATTGGTTGCCGCATGTGTCTGAGTCTCTATGATATTCCAACACAGCGTCTGGAAGGAGAAAGAGATAAATTCAAAAACCTGCTGGGAGAGCATTCTCGCTTTGGTTTGGAAACGTTCGAACATCCGATGGATGATCCTATCTTCAGCCGCGATGAATTCAAGTATGTGAAAATTGCCCGCGAAAATCGGGACAAGGCTTACCAACAGATCGGTTCTTCCGGGGGAGGCAACCACTTCGTAGAATTTGGTGTCGCCCGCCTCACGGATGAAAACAACGAGTTTGGCTTACCGATAGGGGAGTACCTGGCCGTACTTTCGCATTCTGGTTCCCGCGGGATGGGGGCAAAAATTGCGCAGCACTACACCAAGATCGCGATGCAAAAATGTCGGCTGCCAAAAGAAGCCCGTCATCTCGCCTGGCTGACGCTCGACTCCGAAGCAGGGCACGAATACTGGGCGGCCATGAACCTGGCCGGTGACTATGCCTCTGCTTGCCACGATCATATTCACCGCCGTTTGGCAAAAGCCCTCGGTGAAAAACCACTGGCCCGCGTTGAGAACCACCACAACTTTGCGTGGAAGGAAAAATTGGCCAATGGACAGGAAGTCATTGTGCATCGCAAAGGAGCTACACCTGCCGGAAAAGGCGTGCTGGGCATCATTCCGGGTTCCATGACGGCCCCAGGGTTTATCGTGCGTGGCAAAGGCAATTTCCAGTCATTGCAATCCGCTTCTCACGGCGCAGGTCGATTGATGTCGCGCTCTCAGGCAAAGCGCAGCCTCACGGGCAGTGAGGTCAAAAAGTACCTGGAGCAGCAAGGCGTCACCCTCATCGGTGGTGGCCTGGATGAAGCACCAATGGCCTACAAGGACATCCATACCGTCATGGCCAATCAGCGTGACCTGGTGGATGTCATCGGTGAATTTTACCCAAAAATTGTCCGTATGGCCGGGGATTCTTAAAAATAAAAATCTTCCTTTCCTTTCGGCATAGGGACGGCGGTTGCGCCGGGTTCGAATCCGTGCAATTCGGGTAGCGGCTTGATCGAATGCTTGAAAGAAAATTTATTGGTGGTTTCTTTTTCCGTATCGCAGTCTTCCAAGACTTCGGTTACTTCCACTGTGCCGGTGGATAAATTATAATCGTAGGTTTTCCAATATTCGCATGGTGTGCCGTAAAGGGTGGTTGCCCCAATCAGCTCCCAACGACCGTTTTGGTAACGGAATCGGTGGGTGTAACGCCACTTATAACGACTGCCGCCAAAATGCTCGATAACAATCGTCCCGCGTTCGATGGTAATGGCTTCGAAGGGATCGCCCATCATGCCGCCAGACTCACTGCTGAGGATGCCGCCGCGGAATTCGTCCCAGCGTTGCCACTGGCCATTTTCCAGACGGTAAATTTGTATCCTTCGAGAAGTACCAAAGTCGCCAGCCGATTGTAAATCGTCTACCACGAGCATGAGCTCTGGTTGGCCATCTTTGTTGAGGTCGCCTTCGGCTTGCGCGATTTTCTGAAGGGTAGCAGGTAAGACGACGGTATCTGGTGTGGCTACGGGAGCGGCTGTTCTTTCCTGGGGCGTATTTGTCGCGGCAGAAGTCGTCGTCGCATCAGTGGGTTCGGCAGCTGCCGTTTGTTCTTCTGTTGCGGCGTCTATGCTGGGTGAGGTGCAGCCAGTAGTCATCACCCAGAAAGGGAAAAGGATAATGATTTTCAAAAGATGGCCAATCAGGTTCATGGAGGATGAATTTTGAGTAGATAATGACAGCTTACCCTAAAAAAGTACGGTCTCACACAATGGCAGAGACACTTTATTTATTAATACACACAAAAGAAGGTTTTTATGCTTGGTTTGGCAAGTATAAGCAAGCATTAAGCTGTAAATTTGTGGCATGAGAAAGATAACATTCCTACTGTTCGCGACGAGCATCCTTACGACAATATTTTTTTTGACGGCCTGCGGCAACGATCATCCTGCTGACCAGGACGCCGACGGTCCGGTGCTTTCTGGCGATGATGAAATCGATCAGGTAAGCCAGCGCTTGGCGCAAGATCCCAACAACGCCGAGCTGTATGCTTTGAGGGCTGAGATTTTTTACGAAAAAAACAGCTATGATCAAGCCATCGCGGATATGACCGCAGCGCTTTCCCTAGACTCCGTCAATATTGATTACCACCATCTGTTGACGGATATCTATCTCGATTATTTCCGTTCTCGCCTGGCACTGCAAACCATGGAACGGGCGGTAGCCATCGCGCCGGAAGATATTGATTCCTGGTTGAAACTCAGTGAGATTCAGCTTTTTCTAAAAATGAACCAGGCCTCCTTAGCGTCCATCGATAAGGTGTTGCGGATTGATCCGCAGAACGCCCTTGCCTTTTTCTTCATGGGGAAGAATTTTGAAGAAATGGGCGACATCAATCGGGCGATCAACGCTTTTCAGGAATCTTCAGAAATTGATCCCGAAATGCTGGATACCTGGATCAAGCTCGGACAATTGCACGCTAGTATTGACGGCAACCTGGCCGAAGCTTTCTTTGACAATGCCATTGAGGTCGACAGTAGCAGTACCATTGCGCTAAGCGCAAAAGCAGAATACCTCTGGGATCAAGACAATCCACAGGCGGCACTCGAATTGTACAAAATAGCCATTCGCAAGGCACCAATGGACGAGAAAAGCTATTACAATGCAGGGCTCGTTTTGCTTGAGCTGGACTCTATTCCGCAAGCTTACCAACATTTTACCATGGCCATCGAAAATGCTCCCCTTTACGCAGCGGCTTACTACTATCGGGGGTATGCCTCGGAGGTAATGGGAAACACCCAACAGGCTATTCAAGATTACGAGCATACTGTCAGGCTAGCACCCGATTATGTGCAGGCACGGGAAGGTTTGGATCGCTTGAAAAAATAATTTTTCTTGTATCTTTATAAGGTAGCGATGTTCTGCTGGGCGAGTCCAGCTAAAATCTTTTGCCATGAAAAGTGCCAAGTACCTTACCGCTTATATCATCCCCGCGCTCTGTATTTTAGGCTTGCTAAAAGGGGGATCTGCTGCTTACGCGACGGTTATTTTTTCTTTTGGCCTGATTCCTTTGTTGGAGCAATTCCTGCCTAAGGATACGTCCAATCTCCAAGAGGAGGAACGCGATGATCGCCTGGCGAGGAAGGTGTTTGATTGGCTACTGTATTTTAATGTGCCGCTGGTTTTTGGGATTCTTGGTCTTTTTATCTACCAATTAAACACCCAGTACTACACCACCAGCGAGTTGGTGGGGCAAGTGCTTTCGGTAGGGATCGTGCTGGGGGTATGTGGGATCAATGTAGCGCATGAATTGGGGCACCGCAGCAATAAAATGGAGCAAGCGCTTTCGAAAATTTTACTTTTACCCACCTTGTACCAACATTTTTTCATTGAGCACAATCGTGGTCATCACAAGCACGTAGCCACCCCTCTTGACCCTGCTACGGCGCGTAAGGGAGAGATTGTGTATACCTTCTGGTTGCGTTCTTTATGGGGCTCCTATGGGAGTGCCTGGCACTTGGAAAAAGAACGTCTGGAGCGAGGTAAACTTGCTTTTTGGAGTTTTCAAAACGAAATGATCCGCTTTAGCATCCAACAACTGATTTATATCGCTTTGGTGCTTGTCTTGACGCCTTCGTGGCAATTGGCCCTGGCGGTATTGACCTCAGGACTCATCGGCGTACTATTGCTAGAATCCATCAATTACGTAGAGCACTATGGCCTCCAGCGCCGTCTCCTGGACAATGGCCGCTACGAGCGGGTACAACCTCATCACTCCTGGAACGCCAACTACCACTTGGGGCGAATCATGCTCTATGAGCTTACCCGTCATTCAGATCACCACTATTTGGCCAACAAAAAATACCAGATTCTCGATCATCACGAACAAGCTCCCGTATTGCCATTAGGCTATCCGGCATCTATCCTCATGGCACTGGTGCCCCCACTTTGGTTGGTGGTGATGAACCGGGAATTGGAGAAGGTGGGTGCGTAAAAAGAATTATAATTATTGCTCCAGCAGCATATCGCTGTAAGAGTTTTGCAAGAGGTCTTCTTCCTGTATGGCAAATAAGCGGAGGTAAAACTGGCATTGCTCGTAGAGGCGTTCGGCGCCAATGCTGCCGTCTTCGTCGATGGCTTCTATCTCCACAAAAGTACCCAGGCTTTTTACGGTGTCGAGATGAAATTTTACATTGTCAATGAAGTAGATCTCTCGCTGCTTGTCTACCACTACTTTGATGCCTAAAGAGGCTTGTAGTAGGGCCTTCAATGATTCGCTTTCAGTAGGTTGGTACAAATGTACTTCTGATGCTTTGGGGCCCGCTTGGTCCGGACGTTGATAATGAATAAGGTTGTTTTCAATATTGCCTTCCCGTAGTTTCAGCCTCCCGTTGGGAACTATAAAATAGGTGTCGATCTGATGATCGGTGCCCCGAAAATCGGCATCTCTTTCCTGTAATAACTGGCGAATCGTTTCCTGGTGCTGACAACGGGCTTTGATCTCTATGTTTAAATGCATAATGGCGCTACTGGTATTTCTGCCAAAGATAGCTTACTATGCCCAGGCCCAAAAGCAAAAAACAGGCCCACGGCCAGAAGAATTGCTTCCGCCCGAAATCCAGGGGGGAGGTGTTTCCTTTTTGCACAAAACCCGCCCAAAAGAAAGGGTGACTCAGCCAGCTTTCGTTGGTGCGCATAAAATGTAGCTGGGCTTGTTGTAGGGCTTGGTCTTTGGGTAGTCCCTCGGCGAGGTAGTCATAAAAATATTGCATGAGTTGAGCAGAGGCCCGGTCGCTTACTTTCCAGTGGGTAGTCACCAGACTCTGTGCTCCAGCGGCGGTGAAGGCGCGTTCCAGACCCACTATCCCCTCGCCGATCTGCCACTCGCCCAGGCCCGTTTCGCAAGCACTGAGTACCACCAAGTCGGCCGAAATGGGAAGTTCGTAAATGTCGCTTACCCGGAGTTGGTAATCGGCGGGTGCTTCTGTTTCTGCGAAAGCAAGAAAACTATCATCGCCACGGGTGCTATTGGCTACAGCGTGGGTCGCCAAATGGAGGATGGCATAATCAGCTGCCTGAGCTTTAAATGCTTCCAACTGCGCCGCTTCACCTACAAAGGCATTGCAAGGGAATTTTCCCATCAGGTAATTAACTTCTTCCGCATTTTTATGCAAAGTCCCAGCAGAGCGGGTGCCGTCTCCTCGTAGTTGGCCGGCTTTGAATTTTGGTGCAAAAGCCAGGATGCCTTGCTGCGAAGCCCTCGACTTGCGAGCACTATGATGAAGGTAACTTTCCAGGGTATACTGGTAATTGAAACTGTAGCGGTGTACCGCAAATGGCCAGTCATTCAGAGGGCTGTCATCGCCAATGCTTTCGCAGAGCAGCAGCGAAAAAGGCAGGTACGCCAAAGGGCCATCCGGCAATAACAACAAGCGCGATGTAGCAATACCTTCAATGGGTTGCAGCAGCAGTTGATACAATTCCTCACTGAACCTTGCGAAGGCTTGGAGGTCCTGGTTATCAGCCTGACTCGGGTGCTGGTGGACTTTCTTTCGTAAACCCGCTATCAACTTTACCAAACGCCCTCCTGTAATCGGTACTTTGTTAAAAATAGTGCCTTTTTCACTTATGGCTAATAAAAACATTGCTTCTTCTGTAGGGTGAAATACAACGAGCGTTTGATGGTTTTGGCGGAGCTTGGAGGGCAACAACTCGTGGTCGATCGCTACTCTTTTCCATAGTGTTTCCTGGGGTTGATCTGAACGAAGCTGGGCCCGGAGTTGGATGTTTTTGTTCTGCTCCAGGACTTCCAGCGCTTCAAAAAAATAAGTCATTTCTTGGGTGTGCCGAAAAGCTTCGTATAAAATGGATAGCGAAAGATCTTGACTAAAATCTTCCAGTCCTGCACTGGTCTGGATATCACGGAGATGGCGCAGTCCATCGCGGTAAGCATAATGATGCTGGCGTGCCTGGCGATCTGCCTGAAGTGCTTGCTGTAATAAACTTTGCTGACCTGACTCGGCTAAAAAGTGGCTCAGGAAGTTGCCTGAAAGGCTCGCATAAAGATCCGCAAGCCGCCAATCTCGGTTGGGGTCATCAGGGCTTACCGCAGCAATCTGTTCTTCTAATAGTGCTTTCCCTTCTTCGTATTTTCCCTGAGCCTGGTAGCAAAGCGCTAAGTCGCGCAACAATTCTTCCTTGACAAAAGATGGGCTAGCCGCTAATTGTTGGTAATCCGCCAGGGCTTGTAAATAATAGTTTTCGGCGCGTTCCAGTTCGCCAAGACCATAGAGAATATTACCGTACAAGGCACGGAGAGCGGCCAATTGTGCTGGGTGGATGCTTCGCGGGGAAGTTTCGCCGAGCAAATACTCCGCCTCCTGGCGGGCACTATTCAAAGCACCATGATGATAGAGGTAGTGAAGGCGAAATAATTGAAATCGGTAATAATGCTCGCGATCAACGGCGGGGTGATTGACGATGTGGGCCGTTGTCCGAATCAATTCTTCTGCTGCTATTTTATCCCCTGTACGGTCTTTCAAGTCGGCGAGTCGTATCAGGTTGTTGATGAGCAGTTCTTGGTGGAGAGTTATCCGTTCCGTTACGGGGAGCAACTGGAAATATTGCTGAATTTGTTCCCGCAAGGCAATGGCTTCCTCATACTGGCCAGTGTAGAGATCGAGTAAAAAGGCATACTGATCCATTTGCGGTGCAACCGCAAGGCCGTAGTCAGGGAAGTGTCGCCGAACCAACTGCATGCTGCTGTCGATCGTACGAAAAGCTGCTGTTAGCTGATGCTGGTGTTGGTAAACCCTGGAGGCCAACAGGAAAGCCTGGGAGCGGAAAATATCGGCCTGCTGCCCCGGAGCTAGTGGTGCAGTCAGCATTTCTTCCACGCCAGCAATGGCCTCTTCGGAAGCATTGCCAATGCCACTATCTACTGCTTGCTCGTGTAGTGCTTCCAGGCGGAGGAGTGCTTCTTGCCAAACCTCCACTTGTCCTTGTTGTGCAAAAAGTAGCGAGGGAATTGCGACACAAAAAATAATCCCCCAAAAGAGACCGCTAATTTTTCTGACGAAAGTCAACACCACTACAACTGCCCTGCGTCTTCCCGGTAGATAACGGCAAGCAACACCTGTCCTACTGCCCTTAAGGTATTTTTGTCGATGATGGCTACATCGTCGTTGTGGGTGTGCCAGTGAGGGCCAAAAGCGGTTTCTTCTGTGCCTTTCAAATTGATGATGTCAATCATTGGGATGCCGGCAATGGTATTCACAAAGAAGTGATCGTCGGTGATGCCGGGGCCGCCTTCGTTGAGGAAGTAGTTGCTACGGCCCATTTGCTTGGCCAGTATCCAAACTTTCTCGACGATGGGTTGTGCGTACTGCCAGCTATTCCCTTCAATCTTGAATTCCGCATCTTTAGCACCTACCATATCTAGCAAAATGCCGTAGCGTGGCTTGATGGGGGTCGGGCGGTTGGTCGACCAGTATTGGCTACCCAGGCAGTAGGTCGTAGGTTCTCCACCCGCCTCGCCGTAATCTTCCGCATCGAAAAGCACCAGGTCTACGCCGATGCCTACTTTTTGTGCCGCCAAAGTGCGCGCAATTTGCAATAGTACGCCCACACCACTACCGCCATCATCGGCACCCAGAATGGGCTCTCCTTCGCGCTCGGTGCTCAATGGACTATCGGCAATGTGGCGCGTATCCCAGTGAGCCGCCAGCATAATTCGGTCTGATACCTCGGGATTGAACTGAGCGATGATATTCGTTGCCGGGTATTTTTCGCCCGTGTAGACGGTGGCCTGGAAATTCTGCTCGATGACCTTGGCGCCCGTTGCTTTCAGTTCTGCTACCAGCCAGTTCTTGGTAGCTTCGTGGCCTTCACTACCCATTACTCTGGGGCCAAAACTTACCTGCTTCGCAATGTCGTTGTACGCCGCATCAGCATCAAAAGTCGGCACCTGCACAGGGCCCTTCGGGCGAGGCGGTGGGTTACCTGTTGTTGGTACATCAGGCTTACAAGAAGAGTAGATAAGACTCCCCAATACCAGGAAAATAAGGCCGAAGAGGAAGAGCTTTGAATTACGCATGAGCGAGCAAGATTATATGAAAGAACAGCACAAAAACAAATGGAACGCTCATTTTAAAAACCTGGGAGAATGTTCCATTTGTTTTTTTTGCGAAATAAGACGACAAAGATAAGACCTTTGCTGACATTTTTCATGCTTACACAGAAGCTGTCTGCGCATCAACAATGACAGCATTCCAAGCCGTTGGGTTGGTTGTTGCGCTCCATAGCGTCGGGTTTTACACTCGACTGCATGGTTGGTTGTTGCTCCTCAGCGTCGGGTTTTACACCCGACTACGGAGCTTGCCCCCCCTACAGCTCACAAAAATCCCCCATGTCCGTCAGGTTTTTGCAGGGGTTTCGCCAACGAGTGCCATTGTCAAAAAGATTATCGGCTTCTTTAGGCCCCCAGGTACCAGCCGGATAACCAAAGAGCTTGCTTTCATTAGCTTCCCAGGCTTTCAAAATGGGGTCGACAAAAGTCCAGGCGGCTTCTACGCTTTCACCTAAAGAATAGAGCGTAGCATCACCGCGGATACAATCCAGGATGAGGCGCTCGTAAGCTTCGGGCACGTCGGCATCCGTCAGGTCAGCGTAGTGAAAATCCATATTGACGTCCTTCACGCGGAAGCCTTGCCCAGGGATTTTCATTCCGAATTTCAGGGCCAATCCTTCGTGAGGTTGGATGCGGATAATAAGCTGGTTGTAAGGATCACTAAAGGTCTCTTCACTGCGGAATAGTCGCTGTGGCGATTGTTTGAAGGTGATCACTACTTCCGAAACTTTGGTTGGCAGACACTTGCCCGTGCGCACATAAAACGGCACATCGGCCCAACGCCAGTTGTCGATAAAAAACTTCATCGCCACAAAGGTCTCGGTGCGAGAATCACTGGGTACGCCCTCTTCTTCCCGGTAGCCTACGGTGGTATTTCCTTTGATTTCAGAGGCTGTATACTGGCCACGCACTACGTAACGCTCAACCTCCTCGGGAGCAATCGGACGGAGTGATTGAAACAGCTTGAGTTTTTCGTTGCGAATAGCAAAGGCTGCTGCCGAAACAGGTGGCTCCATGGCGATATGCGCAACGACTTGCAAGAGGTGGTTCTGGATCATATCCCGCAAGGCCCCGGAATCATCGTAGTAGCCACCCCGGCTACCTACACCCATGGGCTCGGCGGAGGTGATTTGTACGTTCTCAATGTAATTACGGTTCCAGAGGGGTTCGAAAATGCCGTTGGCAAAGCGGGTAACCAAGAGGTTTTGTACCGTCTCTTTGCCCAGGTAGTGATCAATACGATAGATTTGATCTTCGGGAAAAAACTGCAAAAGGTGGTTGTTCAGCTCGCTCGCCGATTTAGCATCGTACCCAAATGGTTTTTCAATCACTAGACGACGAAAACGATCGCCTCCTTTATTTAAACCATGAGTAGCCAAATAGGCCGGAATGGTGGTGTATAGCTTTGGTGGAGTAGAAAGATAAAAGATGTAATCCCCTTTGGTTCCAACCGCCTCATCCAGTTCTGTTAGCCGTGCTTTTACCTTGCCATATTCTGCTTCCTCAGAAGTGTCAATAGCTTGATAAAAAAGCATTTTAGCGAAAATATTTTTTTTCTCCTGGGCTAAGTCTTTGGGGAGATAGCTACTTTCGTAAACAACTTTGTTACGAAAATCTTCATCCGACAGTTCTGTTCTGCTTACCCCCAGAAGGGCGAAATTTTCGGGCAAGTAGCCACCTTCATACAGATGATAAAAAGCCGGGATTAATTTTCTGGCAGTAAGATCACCAGAGGCGCCAAAAATAACGAAGATATGAGGAGTCATACAATAAGGATGATTAAGGATGGTGCAAAAATGGCGTTTTTCCCGGAAGTTCGATCAAGTAATTGAAATACTTATTTTTTATCCGCGCCTAAACTTGTTGAGGCCAGGGATCGTTTTTCAGTTGGGGTAGCGATAAATCGCAGAAATATTCCCTTACTTTTGTCAAAGAGACGTAAAGAAACAAATGTAAGCACACTCTTTTTCAAACCGCTCAACTTTAATAAAAGTTGGGATGGACCTAACAATAACATCCATGCAATACGATTTCGGAATGATTGGCCTGGGCACGATGGGCCGTAATTTTTTATTGAACGTTGCTGATAAAGGCTTTTCGGCCGCAGGACTTGACCTTGACGCCGAAAAAGTAGCCTCCTTAAACGAGGCCGCCAGTTCTCGCAAAATGAAAGCAACTACAAGTCAAGCGGAATTTTTAGAAATGCTGAAAACACCCCGACGAATCATGTTGCTCGTTCCAGCAGGAAACATTGTGGATAAAGTTATTGAAGGTCTATTACCTCATCTCGATCAGGGCGACCTGATTATTGATGGTGGAAATTCGCACTACAACGATACGGCCCGACGAGCCGAAAGCCTCAACGCTAAGGGGATAAGATTCTTGGGGGTAGGTGTTTCGGGAGGTGAAGAAGGTGCTCGCCGCGGGCCCAGTATTATGCCTGGTGGCGATTTTTCGGCTTGGGAAGAGGTACAGCCCATCCTCGAAGCGGTATCCGCAAAGGTAGACCGCGAACCTTGCGTAGCCTACATGGGTAAAGGCGCCGCTGGACACTACGTGAAGATGGTGCACAACGGCATTGAGTACGGCATGATGCAGCTGATTGCTGAAACTTACGACCTCCTGCGCCGAATCGGAGGTTTTTCTAACGAGGAAATCCACGAGACTTTTACGCAGTGGAACCAAGGGCCTTTGCAGTCTTTCCTCATCGAAATAACCGCCACAATTTTCGGACAAAAAGATGATAAATCCGAAGGCGACCTGATAGATGCCATCTTGGACAAGGCCAAACAAAAAGGAACGGGTAAGTGGACTTCCCAGTCGGCGATGGATTTGGGCGTGCCTGTGCCCACGATAGATGCGGCCGTCACCATGCGGGGACTTTCTTCTTTTTGGGAGTTTCGTCAGGAAGCGGCAAATAAATACGGGTCTTTCCCTACCGAGCGTATTGCGAACAAAACCACTTTCGCTATCCAATTGGAGCACGCACTGCTCTTTAGTTTTATTCTCACCTACGCACAAGGCCTCCATCTTTTGGCTGTAGCCAGCAAAGAAATGAAGCTTGAACTCAACCTCTCCGAAACGGCTAAAATCTGGCGGGGTGGTTGTATCATCCGGGCGGAGATCCTGGAGGATATTCGTCAGGCCTTTGCAGCCCAGCCAGCATTAGAAAACCTGATCGCCTCTTCGGTATTTCGGGGGCGCCTAAAAACATTGCTCCCTTCTGTGCGGGCAGTGGTAGAAACGGCTACCCAAAACGGTATTCCGCTGCTCGCGCTCAGCAGTGCGTTGCATTATTTTGAATCATTGCGAGCGCCACGCCTGCCCCTGAACCTGGTTCAAGCCCAACGCGATTATTTTGGCGCCCACACCTACGAGCGATTAGAAGGCAACGGCGAGGTGTACCACACTGAATGGGGTGCATAACACATAGGTAGCACCGCTATCCCCCTGGTTGCTCCAAATAAATTGATGATGCACAAGAAAATCCCAGCCAAAGTGCTGCTTTTTGGAGAGCAGACCATACTGCGGGGCTCCCGTGCCCTGGCGGCACCGCTCTGGGCGCGACACAGTGAATGGAAAGCTGGCGGAACACCCGAACAGCAAACTGGCTTGGCGGAAATGGCTACCTACCTAGAGGAACAATTTCCGGGAGCATTTGAGATAGTCCGATTTCGACAAGACCTGGCTGCTGGCCGTTATCTGGCTTCCGATATTCCGGTGGGGTATGGCCTGGGAAGCTCCGGCGCGGTGTGTGTGGCGGTGTACACTACCTACGCTACACCACAGGGCGAAGCACAATTGGCTAAGGAAGGAGCGAAGGTTTTCTTCGCCAGAATGGAGGCTTTCTTCCATGGCACCAGTTCTGGAACCGATCCTTTAATTATCTATTTGCAACAAGCGCTACAGCTATTCCCCGATGGTGATTTCCAACGCGAGACGATTCCATCTTTGCCGCTGGGGTGGCAACTGTTCTTACTCGATACTGGCAAAGCACGAGAAACAGCTCCATTGGTAGCCTATTTCACGCAGCGTTTTGATGCCGAAACGGATTTCCGTGCTGCGGTCTGCGCAGAGTGGATAGCACCCAATGATGCCGCTATCGACGCCTTGCTCAAAGGTCAGTTCATTGAATTGTGGCAACATTTTGGCCAGATCAGCCAGTTTCAAATCGATCATCTTCCGCCGATGGTACTACCCACTGTCAGCGACATCTGGCAAGAAGGCCTGGCCAGCGATCACTACCTTCTTAAGATCTGCGGCGCTGGCGGCGGAGGCTACTGCCTGGGCCTGAGCCGCGATTGGCAAAAGACGCAGGAAGCCTTGCAGGATTGGGGGGTGGTGGCGATTTGAGAGTTAAAACAGGTTGCGCGGGCTTCAGCCCGCTATTAATAAATCATAAAAAACAAATCCATATGAGGTGGTTATTTTATCTCTGTTTGTTCAGTTTAATATCCTCTACCATCGGCGCTCAAACTGATAAAACGATTGAGGTTGTTGTAACTGATACACTTGTTATTGAAGGGTCAGAATTTACCTATATGGTCAGAATTTTAGACGAGACGTATTTGAGCGAAATATATCTGGCAGAAGAAATTAATGAGGGAATGAAAAGCATTCAGAAGGATGCTTTGGAGCGTTTGATTGCTGACCAAGGAGGAGAGGTCTCTTCAGCGTTTAGTGATAATAATTTATCGATTAGCATAGCCGGTGATTCTTTCAACGAAGAGGTGGTTTTTGTAAAATTCTACACTGAAAATTTGCTCAAGGAATTTGTTTTAGCGCTTAGGCAATTTTATAATGTACAAGGAACATTGTTAGAAGTTAGGCAGGATGAAAGTATTGATTACGAATATGTTCTTACAAAAAAGCTGTTAGAACAAGGTGAAAGGAAAGCCAAGGGGATATCCTTATTAGCAGGAAATCGTTTAGGAGAGTTGATTGAAATATCTGAAAATGTGGATGGAATAAGAAGTGTTTTACCATCTAACTGGAATCTTAATAATGCGATTGGTTGGACAGCCTATTCGCCATCAAGTTTGAATGGAGCAGTGGTAGATGAGTTAGGTATATCAACTTCTATAACCCTGAGGAAGTCAATCAAAATGAAATTTCGCATGATAAATTGATATTCGGAGTGGAGTCCCCTGCTGGGCCAATCGTACCATTGCGATCATACGATTAGGTAGGAGAACTGTTAAATTTTGGGACCCCCATCAGCCAGGGGTGGGAGCCAGCCCGACAACAAGCGCAGAAATGATTGGTTCTAAATGCGTTCAAGTTCGTGTCAAATTAAAAGGATCTCTACTGTCCCCCTTTGTAGGGGGTGTCACGCAGTGACGGGGCCTGCCTGCCGACGGTACGGCAGGCAGGGTGGTGAGCCCAAATAGCGAGGGCAGCCCTCCCTCGATCCTGTGGATCGGTCCCTCCAGCGGGACACATTTTGATGGTGCTAGTAGCAAGAATAACACCGATTACTTAGGTGATGCTACGTGAATCTGGCATTCGGAGGTAGTTCTTTTGGGGGAAATGCAGAACCAATCAACTCTGAGACCACATGGAGGGTAGGCTGAATAAGAGTGCTAAGGAATGTTCAAGATGCACCTTCCTGGAAGTACTTATTAAAAAAATCTCCGCGTCTCCGCATCCCTGCCTGCAAGGCCAGCTTGCTGGCAGGCAGGTCTGCGCGACACCCGAAGTCACCTCCCCACCCCCGCCGCCATCAGCGTAGCCAGAAAGGGAATCACCAACATAATCAACAACTCTAGTGTAATCACCTGACGGATACGGGCGGGTACAGCGATTTCGGCGATAGGATCGTCGCCCTTGCGGTGGCGGGCAAAGAAGACGGTAGGGTAGATGGAGAGGAGCCCTACGATGACGGCCAGCCCCACCTTGGCGTGAAAGACCGGATTGAGGGAATAGTACTCGGCCGGCTTGCCTAAACCGAACCATAAGGTAAGCCCCATACCTACCACCACAATGGCGCTGAGCCCATAGACGGCATCGATCCTGGCGAGCTGCTGGATCTGCTGGCGGCGCAAAACCGGCCGGACGAGGAACCACTGCAAGACCAGCGCACTGACCCAGGTGAAGATGCCGATAAAGTGCAGGTAACGAACCAATATTTCGAGGGTCATAGTTTTCTTTACTGTTCTAACCCTAAAACATCCGGCTGGTTCAATGCGGCGGCCTTATCCTGAAAACGAAGTGAAACCACTTCAAGATCGGTATACTTTTCGCCTCATTTCTTTTATCTTTACCACTCACAATTCAAGCTTACATGTCTGATAAACGTTTGTTTCTTCTCGATGGTCACGCGCTGGTTTACCGCGCACACTTTGCGTTCATCAATCGGCCGCTGATCAATTCCAAGGGTTTTAATACTTCCGCAATTACTGGTTTTACTCGTACCCTGTGGGATTTGATGAAGAACCAACAACCGACGCACCTGGCGGTAGCGTTTGACCCTTCTGGGCCGACCTTCCGCCACGAGATGATGGAAAGCTACAAGGCCAATCGCGAGGAGCAGCCCGATGATATTCGCGCTTCGTTTCCCTATATCCACCAGATTTTGCAGGCCTTCAAGATTCCGATTATTGTGGTGGATAACTACGAGGCGGATGACGTGATCGGTACCTTGGCCAAGCAGGCCGAAAAAGAAGGCTATCAGGTGTATATGGTGACGCCAGATAAGGATTACGGACAGCTGGTATCCGAAAATATATTCATGTACAAACCCTCGCGACAGGGCGATGGGATAGAGATCCTTGGGGTGCCGGAGATCTGTGAGAAGTGGGACATCGACAGTGTGGACCAGGTGATCGATATGCTGGGTATGCAGGGTGATGCGGTGGACAATATTCCCGGAATCCCGGGGATCGGTCCCAAAACAGCCGCCAAACTATTGAAGACCTTTGGATCGTTGGAGAACCTGCTGGAAAACACCGATCAACTGAAAGGTAAGCAGAAAGAGAAAGTAGAAGAAAACCGCGACTTGGCTATCCTGAGTAAGCAACTCGCACGCATCAAGCTGGATGTACCTATCCAGTTCAATGCCGACGATTATGTTCTGGATCCCTTCGATCGTGAATGGCTATCGGAGATTTTTAAAGAACTGGAGTTTCGAGGGCTCGCTAATAGCATCCTGGGGCAGGAGGAAGAAAAGCCCATGGCAGGGCAGCAGGGCAGTCTTTTTGCTACGGAAGCCTTTGTGAGTCCGGATTCTGGATTGGCAAAGCACGACATTGCCACCAAAAACATCGCCACCACCGAGCACCATTACCATCTGGTAGCAACGGTAGCGGAACAGGAGGGGCTGTTGGCCAAATTACTCAAGGCAGCGACCGTCTGTTTTGATACCGAAACGACCAGCGTGAATGCCAACGAAGCCGAACTGGTAGGAATGTCTTTCGCGGTAGAGGTAGGTACCGCCTGGTATGTGCCCGTGCCTGCTGACCAAAAGAAGGCCCAGGAGATTGTGGAACGCTTCCGCCCTTTGTTTGAAGCAGAAAACATCGCCAAAATCGGGCAGAATATCAAGTACGATATGCTCATTCTCCGCTGGTACCAAGTGGAGGTAAAGGGGGCATTGCTGGACACCATGGTGATGCACTATTTGCTGGAACCCGAACGCCGCCACAACATGGACTACCTGGCGGAAACGATGTTGGAATACAAACCGGTGTCTATAACGGAACTGATCGGTAAGGCCGGGAAGAACCAAAAAACCATGCGCAGTGTGCCGGTAGAGCAGGTAGTGGACTATGCTTGCGAAGATGCTGATATAACCTTGCAGCTACACCAGGCATTGGCACCGCAACTGGCCGAAGAACCCAAGATTGAAGAGCTTTACCATAAAATCGAAGGGCCATTGGTGAGAACCTTGGCGGAAATAGAGTTTGAAGGCATTAAAGTCGACGCCGATTTTTTGGCGGCCTACTCAGAAGAACTGGCACACGAAATTGTAGCGCTCGAAGACCAGATCCAAAAAGAAGCAGGCGTACCCTTTAATCTGGCCTCGCCAAAGCAGGTGGGTGAAGTGCTTTTTGAGCACATGAAAATACCTTACCGCTGGAAGAAAACCAAATCGGGGCAGCACTCTACCGACGAGGAGAAGATGAGCGAAATAGCAGAGAACTACCCGATTGCGGCGGATATCCTGCGGCACCGAGGCCTGACGAAATTACGCTCGACTTACCTGGATTCGCTGCCTAAATTGATCAACCCTAAAACGGGCCGTATCCACAGCTCGTTCAACCAAACCGTAGCCGCTACGGGCCGTTTAAGCTCCAAAGATCCCAACCTACAGAATATCCCTATCCGAACAGAAGAGGGCCGCAAAGTCCGCAAGGCTTTTGTGCCCCGCGATAAAGACCACATTCTGGTAGCGGCGGATTACAGTCAGATAGAATTGCGGCTGATCGCCGAAATCAGTGGCGACGAAGCCATGCTGGAGGCCTTCCAGAGCGGGCGCGATATTCACCGGGCTACTGCCGCCCGCGTCTTTGATACCCCTTACGAGGAAGTCGATCGCGAGCAGCGCGGGAAAGCCAAGACGGTCAATTTTGCCATCATTTACGGTGCGGGTTCGCAGAATCTTAGCCAGCAACTGGGCATCAGCCGAGGTGAAGCCAAGGAGTTGATCGACACCTATTTTGACCGCTACCCCGGTCTGAAACGCTACATGGAAGACACCGTGAAGTTTGCCCGCGAAAACGGCTTTGTGACGACCCTTCTCGGTCGCCGCCGTCAGTTGCGGGACATCAACAGCAAGAGCTCCCTCGCCCGCAGTAATGCCGAGCGGATGGCGATCAACACTCCCATTCAGGGTACGGCCGCCGATATGATCAAGCTGGCGATGCTAAACGTTCAGGCGGCCTTGAAGGCACAGGGATTCCAGTCGAAAATGATCCTCCAGGTACACGATGAACTCGTCTTCGATGTCCGCCGCGATGAGCTGGAGCGCATCAAACCCGTCATTGAAGAAAACATGAAGAACGCTCTGCCCGGCCTGAAAGTCCCTATTCTGGTAGAAATTGGCACCGGCGAAAATTGGTTGGAGGCGCACTAGGTTTTTTGAACTATATAAGTTCATATAAATTGTTCTTTCTTGATCCAGTAGCTTAAATGATCTTATAAGGGCTTATATGGTTCAGAATTACGGGACTCGCACTAAAAAACCTCTCGCAAAATAAGGTGGGCATTCACCTCGCCCATCCCTTCCAGATGAAGCTGGAAATAGCGAATGAGTTCGTTGAGTAACTTTTGGCGCACTTCTCGATCCAGGCGGAGTAGATGCGATTTTGGCGCGGAATGATGCAGCATTTCGTAAAAAGCCAGCGCCGTTTCATCCACCAAATACCGAGTATGGGCTGGGGGGAGTGCTACAAATTCGCCGGCTTCAAGATCAAAAAAAGGAGTAGCTGTATTGTATTCCCCGGCCGGTGAGAAGCCTAGATAAGACGACAATTCTAAAAGAAAAGCCAGATGGTAATTGGCCACGCCTTCCTGTGTAGCATCCAAGCCCGCAAAACGCTCAAATAAAAACCGAAATAATGGCTGGTTCTCTTCGCGCTCCCGGATGGCTTTACGTGCTACTTCTACCATGAACAAGCCCACTGCACCTTTGCGGACGTCAAACGGAATCGAGTCGTAGATGTAAGCAGGTTGGATTTCTTTAAGGCGGTTTAGGTCACGATCATCCCGTTCGTAGGCGACAATTTCCAACAAGGTCATGACTTGCAGCAAACTGGCTTGGGTACGAGCCTTGGCGGAACGGACCCCACTGATGATGTACTTGCGCAAACCCTTCTGCTCGGTGTACATCTCCACAATCAGGCTGGATTCGCCGTATTTGTGGGTACGAAAGACAATACCGCGGGTTTTTACCAACATCTTATAAAGTTTCCGAAAAACCTAGTGAAAAAAAGCCAAAATTATATTGCTAAGCACCCCGTAGGTGCAAGGATAAAGAAGGGGGCTGAATGCTTTACCTAACTTTATTTTTGTCTTTGCACTAAAGCGCAAAATGGGCATCAAAGTTAACAAACATTTCACTTTTCAGAAGGGGGAATATTGCGGCGAATAGCCCCATCTTTGCGGCGAAAGATGAGCAAAAATTGCAACCAAGCACTATTTCAACTCGTCTTTAGTTTGAATCACCCAATAAGACTATGAAAACTTACATCACCTGTTGTATCCTGATTTTTACGTGCTCGACCTCTCTGCTATTTGCCAATAATTCCGAATTAGCTGACCTAAGCCGTTGCCTCGAAGAGCAGCTGACGGCTTCCGCCTGGTCCGTCACCACGGGCGAGCAATGGGAATTTGCCTCCGACGGAACCTTGTTGGTCTTTGACGAGACCGCTCAATTACTTCAGCAAGGCGGCTGGGATCTCCAAACGACGGAAAAAGAACTTATCCTCAAAGTAATGGTTGGCCCTGAGGTCAAGCACTATACCCTCACACCTCATTGTGATCAGGAACGTATTGTCCTGAAGGATTTTGCCACCGGTGAGTTGGTCATGGTGCCTTTGCGCTATGATGCCACGCTTACCCGTTCACTGACCGGCGATTGGCAGAAAGGATTTTACGGAGAAGAACCTTTTTTAGCCTTCAAGACCAATGGTACTTACCTGATCACGGAAGTTACCAATGATCGCTACGACCTACATACGGGGCGTTGGTCGCTGATGGGCAATACATTGATCTTGCACAGCGCGAAAGGAGACGTTCAGGCATTCTTGATTAAGTACCTCCAAATGGATGAGCTGGTCCTCTCTCCTTTCAATGCCAACCAGGAAGACTGGTATCTGAATAAGCTATAGGCGGGACTTATGTCCTTCCCAAAACAACACTTTATCCGCAAACACGATACCACCAGCTAACAAGTGCCCATGTCCTCCTTCGGAGGAGGTGGCCGAAGGCCGGAGGAGGACAACCCTCCCCAAAACAACACTTTATCCGCAAACACAGCTCTATCACCTGGACCCCTGCTCTCAACCCCTGTCCGACTAGCCAGGCGGTCTATACCAACTTCGGGTATAACCCAGGGTTGCTAAATCATTAGCACTGTTTGTCAAATAGGTCTTTCCATCACTAATGACGTACAGACGGTCACATGAGTCAATAATATGCTCATACAGGTGGTCCGTTATTATTATTCCTTTATTCGTTTTTTCACGTAAGATTAGTTGCTTTATCGAATTTACATGAATGGGCATTACTTGCGAGAACGGTTCATCCAATAGACAGAATTTTGTAGATGATGTCAGTATGATAAAGATTTCAATAATCCGTCTTTGGCCCGATGATAAGGTTGCTAATTTTGATTTGTAATCTTTCTCGAATTCAGGGAAGGTGCTTGTTAAATCAGAGAAGTCAACTTCAAAGTCTTTGCAAAGTCTTTTTACGGTGAAGAAGTCAGGTGCAAAATGATGTTGAGGTAAGTACCTAATGTACTTAGGGGAACGGTTTGAACTAATCAGTGTGTTTTTATTTATTCTCACTGATTGAGAATTTGCGGTTAATGCTCCGAATAAAATCTTGAAGAGACTTGATTTACCTGTTCCATTCCTACCTAATAGCCCAGTGATTTCGCCTGTTTCACACTTCAAGTATACATCTTGTAGAATTCGTTTAGTACCAAATTCCAAGATAACACCATCAACTTCTAGTAGGTTTTTCATCTGATCTTGAGGGTTATCATTATTGTGGTCAAAAAGAATAGGAAATCAAAAGTAATTGTACCTAGCCACAAATACCGTCTCGACAATCCCAAGTTCTGGTAATAGGTGAATTCAGCGTTTTTTGAGTCATTTACAAAATAATAGGTTATTGCTAAAGTGGCTATTTTGAACCAAAATAAAGCAGTGAAGGTCTCAATACCCCATCGGTACATGATGCTTGAACAAGCGATAGTTATAATTAAGCTAAAGATTACAAACGATCGGTAAAATGTTAATAGCAGTCGTAATGTTTTCATTTCTATTCTCCGTGAAACGGTTAGCTAGACTTTGCCATCAGTATCCCTCTACCCTCTACCAGAAATCTCCTCTACCAAAGGCTCTACTCACCACTCCCATTCTTCTCCCAAGTCCTCCGGGCGGTAATGTTGTTTGGTGAAGACCCTGCGCTTTTGGCGCTCCAGAATCAGCCGTGCCAGGCCAATATTGGCGGGTTCGATAGCTGTAGGAAGCAGGGCGGCTTGCACTTTTGCTTCGTCAATATCCATTCGGTACATTAGGCTCAGCAGCCATTCCATGCGATTGTCGATGAGGAAGTCGAGATGGTCAACGAGCATTCGGAGGAGATCTTCTTCCGATGCTTCTCCTTCTTGGGTAATGTCGAAATCCTGGCTGAGCAGTGTGGCCAGTTGGCGGTTGGCCTCGGGCGTTTCCATGAAAATGATTTAATTTTTTCGATTCTGTTACGAAGATGCTTAATTTTTCTTATTCTTACTACTTGAGAGCTTATTCCAATATTTCAGAGCAAAGAAGCAGAAAAAGATATGATCCCTAGCATTAGAGAACAATACAATCGTGATTTTACCCAAGAAAAATACCAGGCACTGGTAGACGATGTAGCCGAAACCTTTGGCCATCGGCCGCCCTTTCGCATCGCCGAAACGCCCATCTTTATCGACCGTGCGTTGAAAAACCACCTGATCCAAGCTTGTGAAGACATCACGGATGTCATTGTACAGCCTAATTTCCGCGATCTATCGGCTTCGGCACTGTTGGCAGGACAAGTTGTTCCTAACGAAACGCCGCATACCACCTTCTTACAGATGGATTTTGGTTTGTGCCGAGCAGAGGATGGAAGCATTGTCCCTCAATTGATCGAAGCGCAGGGCTTTCCTTCCTTGTATTTCTTTCAGGAGGCAGTTGCTGAGCGCTACCGCAAGTACTTTGGTATTTCCGATGAATTTGCGCACCGCTTTGGCGGACTGGATGCCGAGGGGTATCGCGAAAAATTGCGGGAGATTATCGTTGGGGATCACGACCCGGAGAATGTGATCCTTCTCGAAATAGAACCAGAAAAACAGGTAACGGCTATCGACTTTTATGTCGCCAAAAAATGGATCGGTATTGAAGCGGTTTGTGTCAGTAAAGTCATAAAAGAAGGGACCAAGCTTTATTATGAAAAAGAGGGCCGCAGAATTCGGATTGAGCGCATCTTCAATCGTGTCATCTTTGATGAGCTCATCCTTCGTGATGACCTTCCTCGCCAGTTTTACCTTACCGATGACGCGGAGGTAGAGTGGGTAGGGCACCCCAACTGGTTTTTTCGCATCAGCAAGCACACCCTGCCGCTGATCGATAGTCCTTATTCACCCAAAGCTTTTTTGCTCAGTGAGCTGGAGGAATATCCTCAGGATTTGCATAATTATGTCCTCAAACCGCTCTACTCCTTTGCCGGTAAAGGCGTCATTATCAACATCAACCGCTTTGACCTGGAAGCGATCAAGGATCCCCAAAATTATATCCTCCAGCGCAAGGTCGAATATGCTCCGGTAGTACCCACCCCGGATGTACCCGCAAAAGCCGAAGTACGAATGATGCTGCTCTGGGAACGGGGAGCTGAACGCCCGCAGCTGGTCAATAACCTCGTTCGCCTCAGTAAGGGAGAGATGGTGGGTGTCCGCTACAACCAGGGCAAAGTATGGGTAGGTGGCAGCGTCGGTTTTTTCCGTCCTTAAATTATGCGTCAACAGCCTTTTATAGAAAGTGATCTCCTGTTCTACTTCCCAGAGCACTGGGTGGTAAAGGAATACGATAACCACCGTTTCTATAAAAACCTGAGTGGACTCGGCTTGAAAGGACTCGATTTTTTAGTCCTCAACCCCGAGGGAGGAGGTCACCTTTACCTGATGGAAGTAAAAAACTATCGCACTCGTGTTCGAGCAGGCGGCATCTACGAAGCTCCGCTGAAATCAGCGGAGGAATTGGCTGCAACCGTGGTGAGCAAGTATGAGCATACCCTAAGGGCCATCCGGGCCGTTCATCTGTATTATCAACGGAAGTGGTGGTACCGATTGCTAAATCGCCTGATTCAAAATAGCCGATATGCGCAATATGATCCCGTTTTCTGGACACGCGCTTATGAGTTCATTCGCCAGCCAGCGAAGCACACCCTCTTGTTATGGTTGGAAACAGAAAGCGAAGACCAAGCCTATGAAGAAAAGTTGCAGCAACACCTTCAAATCAGCATGGGCCTGCAAGTGAAGGTCAAAGTTGCTAGTCAGGAACACCCTTATCCTCCCGGAGTCACCGTACAAACTTGAGGATAATTTAGGGCTGTAGCATTGCTTCGCTTGCTTACGCTCCTCAAAACAAACTCCCCTGGCTACTATCCGGCAAAAGCCGAAACGACATCCGGTGGTAGGGGCTGGGTCCGTGTTTGGCAATGGCTTCCCGGTGTACTTTGGCGGGGTAACCTTTGTTGCTATCCCAGCGATAATGGGGAAAGTCTTCGTGGATGCGCAGCATGTAGTCGTCGCGGTAGGTCTTGGCCAGAATACTGGCCGCTGCGATGGATAAGTATTTACCGTCTCCCTTGATGATGGTATGGTGAGGCGTCTCCCGATAAGGGTGGAATCGATTTCCGTCAATCAGGAGCTGCTCGGGGCGGATCGTCAACTGGTCCAGTGCCCGGTGCATGGCTACAAAAGAGGCACGCAGGATATTGATTTCGTCAATCTCAGCGGGGTCTACCTGGGCTACGGCCCAAGCCAGGGCTTCTTTCTCTACGACTTCCCGAGCCGCGTAACGTTTCTTTTCACTCAGCTGCTTCGAGTCATTCAGGAGGGGGTGGGTAAAATCTTTGGGTAAAATGACGGCTGCTGCAAATACTGGCCCGGCAAGACAGCCACGCCCGGCTTCATCACAGCCCGCTTCGATCAGGTGTTCGCTTAAAAAGGAAGCCAGCATACTGGAATATTTTTTGGTGCCGATATTGCCACCGACTTCAAAGGTAATATCCCTGAGGAAAAAGTATAGCGTATCGCCTTGAATTTGCTTGTTTAAGTGACGGATCAAAAATAACTTATTCCATTTTTGATTCGCTAAAATTTTCTAAGCAAGCAACTAAAAGGAGCTTGCGTGAAAATATTCGCGAATCGTTGGAAAAAATGGAATCAGTTATTTCCGTCAACTTTGAGGAGCTTGCGACGATCAGCGAAGCTAAATTACTAAGGCAGGTTGGGCTTTTTTTCAAAGGCTGCTGTTGGAGAGCTTCTTGAAAAGTAATATATTTGCCATGGCAACTAATTTTGCTGCTACTTCAGTCCTAACCAACCAAAATCATCAACTATGTCTAGCACTACCACCGCTCCCGAAAAGATTTACCAGGAAGCTGCCGATTTCATGCCTCTACTCGGTACCGATTACGTGGAGTTGTACGTAAGTAATGCGAAGCAAGCAGCTCATTTTTACCAAACGGCGATGGGTTTTCAGCCTTTGGCTTACGCGGGTCTACAAACGGGTCTACGTGATCGGGAATCCTACGTTTTACAGCAAGAAAAAATTCGTCTGGTGCTCACTTCTCCATTAAAAAGTGGAACTGCTATTGGAAAGCATATTGACCTGCATGGCGATGGGGTCAAAGTGGTTGCGCTGTGGGTAGAGGATGCCACAACAGCTTATCAGGAGGCCACCAGCCGCGGCGCAAAATCTTACTTGGAACCAGTAACCGAAGAAGATCAGCACGGCAAAGTAGTGCGTTCAGGAATTCATACCTACGGAGAAACCGTTCACATTTTTGTGGAACGCAAGGATTATCAGGGCGTATTCTTACCCGGTTACCAGCCATGGAAGTCTAGCTATCAACCCTCACCAATCGGCCTTCAGTACATCGACCACATGGTGGGCAATGTAGAGCTCGGAGGTATGAACAAATGGGTGGATTTCTATGCCAATGTCATGGGCTTTACCCAGATCGTTTCTTTCGATGACAAGGACATCTCTACCGAATACACGGCCCTCATGAGTAAGGTGATGAGCAACGGTAACGGCCGGATCAAATTCCCCATAAATGAGCCTGCTGCCGGCCTGCGTAAATCGCAAATTGAAGAATACCTGGATTTCTACGAAGGGGCGGGCGTTCAGCACCTGGCTGTCGCCACAGATGATATCATCGGGACGGTGAAAGAGCTGCAAAGCCGTGGGATTGAGTTCCTACAAGTTCCGGGCACCTATTATGACACCCTCCTGGACCGGGTGGGCGAAATAGAAGAAGACCTCGCTCCACTTCGCGAGTTGGGCATCCTGGTAGACCGCGATGACGAAGGCTATTTGCTGCAAATTTTCACTAAGCCCATCCAGCCTCGTCCGACCATGTTTTTCGAAATTATTCAACGCAAAGGAGCACGCTCCTTCGGCAAAGGCAATTTCAAAGCCCTCTTCGAAGCCATCGAGCGGGAGCAAGAGTTGAGAGGTACTTTGTAGGAATGGTCTCAATGATTTAGATGCGAGGTAGAGAGATTCGGATCGCTTCGCTTCCTTGAGGTAGAAAGTAGAGAGACCAAGGCTACGAAATAAGAAATCGTCACCTTATTGAAAATATTATCTCTCTACTTTCTACCCTTAGGGCTGCGAAGCAGCCCTAATCCCTCTACGGTCTACCCTTTCTCTTCAGCGTAAGCCTTGGCCGCTTGCTGGTAAATCCAGTAGCAGATGGCCAAAATGACCACCACTCCGGCAATCGTGCCGAGTTCAATACCTAGTGATAACACTTCTGAGCTGCCATAAATAGCTACGGGTAGCGCCAAAAGAATTCCAATTAAGGCTTCGCCCGTGATCAAACCAGAGGCGATCAATAGGCCCGTGCGTTCACTAGACTTCTCTGCGGCGGCGTGGGCTTCACCCTTGCTGGCTTTGTGTTTGTTTTGGTAACGACTCACCATCCAGGAAATGAGACCACCCAACATGATTGCGCTGTCCAGCTCAAAGGGGAGATAAAGACCAACAGCCACCGCCAGGATTGGAACCCTGAAGTCGATGCCTGCTTTTTCCAGATATTTGTCCACCAAAATGATCAGTACACCAATTCCCATGCCGATGTAGACCATCGTCCAGGGTAAGCCACCTTTGAATACGCCTTCGGCAACACTGGCCATTAGCGTGGCTTGTGGAGCTGCCAATGCATCAGGATTTTCCGCTGTAGCGGGACCAAATCCGTACCCCGTCAGGAGTAATTGCAGGACTAAAGGCAAAACCAATGCCGCCGAAACAACGCCGACCATTTGCATGATTTGCTGCTTGCGCGGAGTAGCCCCAAGGATATGCCCGGCTTTTAAGTCCTGCATATTGTCGCCAGCAATGGCCGCTGCACAACATACCACCGCACCAATCATAATGGCCGCCGCCGGCCCACGCTCGGCACCCGATCCCATCAAAGCCAGTAAGATGAGCGCGGAAGTAAGAATCGTCGCAATCGTAACTCCCGAAATCGGGTTGTTGGAGCTTCCTACCAATCCCGCCATGTATCCAGCTACGGCAGAGAAAAGAAAACCCGCAACGACCATCAAGATCGCCATCAACGCCGAGATGGGAACATCACCAACCATGCGAAGGTAAATAATGAAAATGGGAACAATCATCACCCCAATCGCCAAGATGACCCACGACATGGGCGCGTCCTGTTCCGTCCGCAATACAGTACTGATGTCTACTTTTTCCCGAATGGCTTTAATCCCGCTCTTGACAGCATAAACGATCGAACTGCGTAAGTCGATCAGTGCCCAAAGTCCGCCAACAACCATGGCGCCGACGCCTAGATAACGGATTTGGGTACTCCAGATTCCGTAGCCCATATCCACGGAACCAGCGCCTTCCGGTGCTCCGTTCATGGCAATGTAAGCAGGGATAGCGATCCACCAACTGATGGCGCCGCCGATAAATACCAGGATAGCAATTCGGATGCCCACAATGTAGCCTACGGCAATTAAGGCCGGAGACAAGTTGATCCCAAAATAGAGGTAGGCTTTCTTACCGGCCAGCGCGGCCCCTTCCGCAACGCCGTTCCATAGCTTAAACCCTGCTTCACAGAGCTTCACCAGCGCGCCAACCAAAGCACCCCAGGCCAGGAAACGGATGGAACGACCACCCTCTTCCCCTGATTTTAGTACTTCTGCGGTCGCTACACCTTCGGGGAACTGCAAGTTTTGCTGAATGATCAAAGCCGAACGGAGCGGTACGGTAAACAATACGCCTAAGACACCACCGCAAAGTGCTACCAGTACGGTTTCCAGGTAATTGAAATTTTCCCAGAAACCCATCAAAACCAGAGCAGGAAAGGTGAAAATCACCCCCGCCGCTAGCGACTCACCCGCCGAGGCGGCTGTTTGTACGATGTTGTTTTCCAGGATATTGTGTTCCTTGAACATTCTCAATACGGCCATGGAAATAACCGCAGCGGGGATACTTGCCGAAACCGTAAGGCCCGCAAAGAGCCCCAGATAAGTATTGGCTGCTGAAAGAATGATGGACAACAAAGCACCTAGAATAAGGGCCTTTCCCGTCGTCTCGGGAAGAATAGTTTCTGGACTAATGTATGGCTTTTTCTGATTGGACATTAGCGATGGGTTTTGTTTTGAGCTTGTTAAGATAAGGAGTAATTGGTATTTTTATAGTTGTCGCACGACTAATCCTTTAATTGGTCGGCCAGCATTCTGGCGAGCATCCCTTCTTTCATCGCAAAACTGGAGACCGTCATTTGTTCCACTTTAGCGATCTCTAGCACCAGTTTGATCAAAATCATGGCTACCACGATCATATCTACCCGGTCATCCGGAATTTCTGTCATCGCTTGGCGTTCTTCTCGATTGGCGGAGGTAATTTGCTGGTAAAGTTGCTCAAAGCCCTCTAAGGCCACGACATCGCAATGGGGAGTGGGTTTGGCTGTTCCAAGGATACTGGCTACGACATCAAAAGTACCAGCAGCACCTACCAGATGATGTGTGGGGTAACGGCTAAGTGCCAGTTCCAGATCAACCAATTTGCTTTTTAAAAATAATCGGGTTTGTTCTATCTCTAGCGGACTGATCGGTTCGCTCTGGTGAAGCTTTTTATAAAGAACAGCTACCCCCACCGGAAAGCTCTCAAACCATTTGACGCCCCCTTGGTCAACGATGATAAACTCTACGCTGCCTCCACCAATATCCATCACCATCCATGGCCCTTCCTGTGGTCCGATTGCCTGGCGTACGCCTTCGTAGATCAGTTGGGCTTCTTCTTTACCGGGAATAATAGCGATTTCGAGCCCGGTTTTAGCCTTTATTTCTGCGACGAATTGTGGACCATTATCAGCCGTTCGCAGGGCGGCGGTACCCGACACCCGGGTCGCCACTACCTGGTGCTCGTTGATTTTTTGAGCGTAAGCTTCCAAGGTATTCAAAGCACGCAAATAGGCCTTGTCGCCAATCCGTTGTATGCCCTCCTCAGCGAGCTTGACAAACCGCCTTTCGCGATAAACCGTCGTGAAGCCTCCTTCTGGCTTTGGCTCGGCGATGAGCAAATGGAAAGTGTTGGTTCCACAGTCAATGACAGCAAATTTTGGCATACCTGCTACTTGTATTTTGACAAGTTTACTTTTCAATGAAGGACAAACATACAATTCTTCGCCGACACCTAGAGCTGTATTTTGTCCAAAGCTCAGCTTAGCCGTTGTAGGAAATCCTTTTAATCGTGAGCTATTCTATAGTCATTTTTTGCCGAAGTCCTTACTTTCGTAAAAAAGGAAAAATTGGAGCTCATTGCTATCACCCCAAATCATCCTGTCTGTGTCCAGGTTATCAAATTACTGGAACAACTGATCGGAACGCCCTCTTTTTCGCGGGAAGAAAAAGATACAGCGGGTTTACTTGCAGCATTTTTTGCCGATAAGGGCCTAAAAGCCATGCGGGAGAAGAACAATGTATGGGTAAAGCATCCTCATTGGCGCGCCGGCTTGCCGGTCATCTTATTAAACTCCCACCATGATACCGTCAAACCGGCTGCGAGCTGGCAGCGCGATCCCTTCGTCGCACAGTGGGAAGGTGACCAGCTTTTTGGCCTTGGGAGCAATGATGCTGGCGGGCCGCTCATAAGCTTGATTGCTGCTTTTTTGTTGCTCAAAGACCGGCAAGACTTACCCTTCAACCTCATCATGGCAGCTACTGCCGAGGAGGAGATCAGTGGTTCTGGTGGAATTGCTCATGTTTTACCACAACTAGGTCCGATAGCCGGAGGGATTGTTGGCGAACCTACTTCAGGCGACGTAGCCATCGCCGAACGCGGCCTGATTGTCATTGATGGGGAAGCACAGGGCGTTTCGGGGCATGCCGCTCGTGAAGAAGGAACCAATGCTTTGTACCTGGCACTGGAGGATATTGCGCGTTTACGCAATTTTACGTTTCCAAAAGTATCGCCTTTACTGGGAGGTGTGAAGGTTTCGGTAACGCAAATTAATGCAGGTAGCCAGCACAACGTAGTGCCCGATCGTTGCCGTTTTGTGATGGATGTGAGGGTAAATGAGCATTATACCAACGAAGAAGTAGTGGCTGCGCTACAGGCCGAGTGCAAATCGATACTGACACCACGCTCGCTTCGGTTGCAATCCTCTGGCATCGCAGAAGATCATCCCCTGGCTAAAGCTGTGGCGTCACTTGGATGGTCTACCTACGGTTCACCAACCTTGAGCGATCAAGCATTGATGCCTTTTCCGACCATTAAGCTAGGTCCCGGGGACAGTGCCCGCTCGCATACTGCCGATGAATTCATTCGGCGAACGGAGATCATTGCCGGGATCAAAACTTACCTTAGCGTCCTCGAGCAACTAAAATTTGACGAAACATGGATTTCAAAAGTGTAAAGGATTCCGAGGTTTTTATTTCAGTGCTGATGCAGCCCTCTCACTCCAATTTTGGCGGTAAGATTCACGGTGGTTATATCCTCTCCCTCATGGATCAGATTGCCTTTGCTTGTGCTTCCAAATTTTCAGGAGCATATTGTGTAACGGCTTCGGTGGATACCGTTGATTTTAGAAATCCTATTGAAATCGGCGAACTGGTCACGATGAAAGCATCGATCAATTACGTAGGCCGCTCTTCAATGGTAGTCGGTATTCGGGTAGAATCCGAAAATATCCAGAATGGTTTTGTCAAACATTGCAATTCCTCCTACTTTACGATGGTCGCCAAAGATGAAACAGGCAATACGACGACGGTGCCGGGCTTGATTTTGAACAGCGAAATTGATCTCCGCCGTTTTGTCAAAAGCATACGTAGAATAGAAATGAAAAAAGCTCACCGCGAAGATTATCAGGCCCTCGATGTGAGTACGCCTGAATCACTGGAAATGCTTTCCCAATATAACGTACAAGTAAACCTTCCCCAAGACAATGAGTAATACTCCCAAAAACAAACTTTGGCAAAAAGCATACGGCCTAGATGCCAAAATTGAAGCTTTCACCGTAGGCCGCGACCGTGAGTTGGATCTTCAATTGGCTCCTTTTGATATCGCTGGTTCTCTGGCTCACGGGAAAATGTTGAGTGAAGTAGGCTTGTTGCCGCCAGAAGAATACGAATTGCTGGCCGAGCAATTACGCCAGCTTTATCACAAAGCACTGGAAGGGGAGTTTGTCATTGAGGAAGGGGTTGAGGATGTCCACTCTCAGGTAGAGATGTTGCTTACTTCGGCCTTGGGGGACATTGGTAAAAAAATCCACAGTGGCCGTTCCCGTAATGATCAGGTATTGGTGGATTTGCGACTTTTTTTTCGGGCAGAGCTGGCTACAATCGTTCGTCAGATATCTACTTTGAGTAGCCTTTTATTGGAAAAAGCGGAAGCCAATAAAGATGTTTTGCTGCCAGGGTATACGCATTTACAGGTTGCTATGGTTTCCAGCTTTGGCCTGTGGTTCAGCGCTTATGCCGAAAGCTTGGTGGATGACTTGGAGCTATGGCGTGCTACGCACCATATTATCAACCAAAATCCTTTGGGATCTGCGGCGGGCTACGGTTCGTCTTTCCCCTTGAACCGTCAGCGGACGACCGAATTACTAGGTTTTCGAGAACTGGCCTATAATGTGGTACACGCCCAAATGGGTAGGGGTAAAACGGAACTGCACTTTAGCTTTGCCTTGGCGGGGACGGCTCAAACTTTGGGTAAATTAGCGATGGACGTTTGTTTATACAACTCCCAGAATTTTGGTTTTCTAAAGCTTCCCGATGACTTGACTACGGGCTCCAGCATTATGCCGCATAAAAAGAATCCAGATGTATTCGAGTTGCTCCGCGGGCGCTGCAATCAACTGCTCACTTTGCCAGCGCAAATGGCGCAGCTTAATGGTAATTTACCTTCCGGTTACCACCGCGATTTTCAATTGTTAAAGGAGGTACTCTTTCCCGCGATTTCTCAAATGAAACAGGTGTTGGAAATGACGACTTATGCCATTGCTCACTTGGAGGTTAAGGATCATCTTTTGGAAGACGAAAAGTACCGCTTGCTGTATAGCGTGGAAGCGGTCAATGCTGCAGTACTGGATGGCTTGCCGTTTCGCGATGCCTACCAAAAAATAGGCGCACAAATTGCCGCTGGCACCTTCGATCCGCCCCGAGATTTAAAACACACGCATGAGGGTAGTCTCGGGAATCTTTGCTTGCCGCAAATAAAAGCCAAAAAGGAGATGGTAATGCATCAATTTGACTTCACGTCCTGGGAGGAAGCGATGACTGAACTTACAAGATGAAATTATTCAACAGTCGCTTAGCTGGACTTTCTTCAAAAGTCAATAGCAAGGACTCCTTCCAGTGATCGTCCTTTCAGTCTTCAGCGTTCAGGCTGCACCGGACCCTTTGAGGTAGAGGGTAGAGGGATAACGAGCGATTAGGAATCAATTTTCAACCTCGGTTAATAAATCCGAGGTTGAAAAATTATATTAGTCGTTCCCTCTAGCATTATTAAAGTCGCTCTACCCTCTACTCCAATGACGATGCAATCGACACGCATCGCTTCCCTAAGCTTTTACCACCTAAAGCCAATGGTGAAAAGAAAATTCTCTCTTACTGTATCGTTGTTTACAAACTGCTGGGGAGCATCGGTGGCCAGATAAGGCGTGTAGGTGGTCTTTAGGCCTGTACGACGATAAGCAAAGTCTAAATAGTAAGTCTTTTGTCGGAGGCCTAAGCCAAAGCTGCCCGTCGTATAAAAGGTGTTATCTCCCACGATAGGTGCTTGTTGTAACCCAACACCTCCTCGTAGGCGGAAATTACCCATCGCGTATTCTGCACCTGTTCGAATCTTGACGGCACTAGAAAGATTAGCCGCTGTTTCATCGTTGATTTCTGCTTCATCGGTAGAGAAGCCATCGAAAAGGAAGCGATTTTTGCTGTAATTGACGTATTCCACTTCTCCGGTAAGGAAGCCATTTTTTCCAAAAACAGTACCTACACCTCCCAATAAACGCCAGGGGGTACGCAAGCCATAGTTGAATTGTCCTTCTGGAGAGTTGGCCGAACCATTGCTGGTTGGGCTTTCTGGCAAGGTATAACTGTAGTCCATGGCAGTGGTGAAGGTTTCGTCTATTTGATAATAGGTAGGTGTATGAATTGCCATACTTAGCCGTAATGCTTGGTGTGCGCGATAAATGAAACCCAGTTTTAAATTAATACCCACACCAGCTGTGGTTAGATTTTGGGTATAACGGAGATTATTGAAAACAAAAACCTCGTCGGTAGGGTCGGTTTCCGAATACTCTTTCTGCTCCTGGTAATTAAGGAAAGGAACACCGAGAGAGAATCCCCAAAGCAACTTGTTTTGCACATTACCGGCAAAACCAAAAGCCAATTCAGATATTGATCCACTACGAATGACCGTTTCCTCGCGCTCTACGACGGCATCTTCTTGGCCATCAAAATCACTAAAGTAAAAACCATTGTCTTCAATTAATGCTTCTGCATCAAAAGCTACTCCGGCCTCAAAATCATCAAGCCCTCGGTCATTGGCCAATTCTGCAAACCGTTGCACCAAGCTTCCTTTTGAAACCCCTTTATAATAGAACTGCTGGTTGAAATCGGCCAGGCGATTAACACCAAGAGCAAAGTTGAAGGTCTCCATACCATTTGCTCCACGAGAGCTGGTAACGATGCCTACATTAGGGATGTTGAATTGTACAGCGGCATCGTCAAAATCCAATTGATTGTCGCCATTCAGTAGCTGAGCATTAGCGGAATTGATATACAATCCGGGACTGATCATGAACTCAGATTTCCTGATCCACCCTAAACCTGCAGGGTTGGTGCTGATCACCGAAAAGTCGGCACCCAAAGGGCCCATGGCCCCACCCGCACCCGTGAAACGAGCACTACCGATCGGGTCAAAATCCGAATAACGTAAGGCATCCCCAAAATTTTGAGCAGTGAGTATACTCGTAAAGGAAAATGCCAGGATAAAAACAAGAGGTTTGAATACGTTCATTGTAAAATAAATTTGGGGGTTAGTAGAGGGCGTTAAAAATAGCGCGGCTGAGACGATTTCACCGTAGCAATAAGTCCCTAGTACGCGCTTAACATAAAATGGGTGGAAATGCTGCCACCTCCACCCATCTTATCTTATCTTATAGAAACCATATTTTTCAGTGCTGCTTATCCACCACGGCGAGAGCTGGAGCTAGAACTTGAGCTACCACCTCCCCGACTGCTGCCTGATGAGCTGCGAGAAGAACTGGAGCTAGATCCACCACCGCTACGGCTGCTACTGCTGGGCCTGCTAGAAGAGGTGCTCGGTCTGCTCGATGAGCTACTACGACTTGGACTAGCGCTCGATGGCCGGCTCGATGAGCTGCTTGGGCTATATCCACCGCTGCGGCTTGAACTCGATGGCCGGCTACTACCTGTTGAGGTGCTTGGTCGGCTGCTACCCCCACTGCGTGAGCTGCTAGGGCGAGTAGAAGGACGCGTACTGGTTGATGGCCGAGGGCTGCTCGGTTGAGTTGAAGGCCGTGTACTAGACGGTCTGCTATTTGGGTAAGTACGGCTTGATGGCTGAGTCGAGGGCCTGGTCGTTGGGCGTGTCGAAGGCTGTGTCCGACCAGAATTAGGGGTCGAATTACTGGTGCTTGGGCGCGTATCACGAGGAGGTGCAATTTCCCGCGTGGTGCTACTTGGTGCAGTACTCGGATTGTAGTTGTTACTTGGCGTCGTACGGGTCGTCGTTGGCGTAGAACGCGTTGTTGAAGCTGGCTGACGAGTCGTACTTGGGCTAGTAGAAGGCTGCGTTGATGGTTGTGGTTGCGTATAGTCACGTGTGCGCCCGGCAGCACTGTCGGTTGGGCGATCGGTGCGTACCACGGGCGTGTCGTTGTTGCGACTGCGCTCACGCTCTGCCAATGATACGGTAGGTGCAGGACGATTGCTTGTTACATCTACAGGATTACCAGCTTGCAATGGAATGGTACGGTTATTCGTTCTTGCCGCTACGGTAGAACCAAGTCTGCGAGGACCGTAAGTGATGGGAGTGACATTATTGTCGTTGTAAACATTGACGGTGTTGTAGACAAAGTTATTACCCCATGCTGGTGGGCAGTAGAAATTGGAGTAACCTCCGCCCCAGCGATTCCAGCCGTTGTTCCAACCATTATTCCAGCCCCAATTGTTGCCCCAGCTGTTCCAGCCAAATCCTACACCGAAACTTGGTCCAAACGCATAAGGATTATAGCCGAAATTCCAGGCATTGTACCGATTCCAGCTGTTCCAGCGATTGTACCGATTCCAACGATTCCAGCGGTTGAAACCCCAGGGAGAGTCGTAAATCAATACGGTTGTACCACCAAACGCGAAGGGATCATAATAGAAGGCATCAATATAGACTGGGTCAAAGTAGCCAAAGCCATAATAAGGGCGGTGGAAACGACGAATCCGTGAGGAATAATTGTAGTCATAATCATCATAGTGATCATAATCGTCATCATCGTAGCCATAATCTTCCTCGTAGTACTCATCATTGTAATTCGTATTCGCAGGAGGATTGTTGTAGTAGTTACCACTATTGTTATAGTAGTCAGAATCGGTAGCCGGATCATAGTAGACATCGTCGTACTGAGCCGATAGCGCGGAAGCTACCAGCAACAGGGCGGGTAGTAACATCCAGGCCGTCAGGTTTCTATTTTTCATATTCATTTTATTTGGCGTAATTACTGCAACACTCATTTTTGTACTTATCAAACACTAAATTATTACTTTTGTGCCTGATTTTTAGTTAAGACCTTATTAAAAGCCCTTTTGGAGGGTGTTAAATAGTATTAACAAGGCGATTTAACTACTGTTAAGACGATTAGGGAACGATTTTGTCACCTGAAAACGTTTGTCCTAACAACTTGACATTCAGAGGTCTTTATTAATACAACAGCTTATACCACTTAGAAGTTGGCCTACCCCAGCTAAAGTAAAAGGACAATACGATTATGGCTAAAGCAATTGCAAACCGGGAAGAGAATTATTCTCAATGGTACATTGATATTGTAAAGAAAGCGAACCTTGCCGACAATTCCGCGGTGCGGGGATGTATGGTCATTAAGCCTTATGGTTACGCACTTTGGGAAAATATGCGTGATCAATTGGACAAAATGTTCAAAGAAACGGGACACGTAAACGCTTATTTTCCACTTTTTGTACCAAAGAGCTTGTTTGAAGCGGAAGAAAAAAATGCCGAAGGATTTGCGAAGGAATGCGCAGTCGTTACCCATTATCGCCTCAAAAACAATCCGGATGAGCCAGGCAAATTAATGGTGGATCCAGAGGCCAAGTTGGAAGAAGAATTGGTGGTTCGCCCAACCAGTGAAGCCATCATTTGGAATACTTATCGTGATTGGATTACCTCTTACCGCGATCTGCCTTTGCTGATCAACCAGTGGGCCAATGTTGTGCGCTGGGAAATGCGGACACGGCTGTTTTTGCGTACGGCCGAATTTCTGTGGCAGGAAGGCCACACTGCTCACGCTACCAAAGAAGAAGCGATTGAAGAGGCCCGGCGTATGCAAGACGTCTACGCCCAGTTTGCGGAAGAATACATGGCCATGCCTGTTGTTCGCGGAACCAAATCCGAAAGCGAGCGCTTCGCTGGTGCGGATGACACCTACACCATTGAAGCGCTGATGCAAGATGGTAAAGCACTGCAAGCAGGCACATCCCACTTTTTAGGTCAGAATTTCGCAAAAGCCTTTGAGGTGAAATTCTCGAATGAAAACAACCAGGAAGAATATGTTTGGGCAACCTCCTGGGGGGTATCTACCCGGTTGATTGGGGGGCTCATCATGACGCATTCTGATAATGAAGGTTTGGTACTACCGCCTAAATTGGCTCCTGTACAAGTGGTGATCATTCCTATCCCAAAACCAGGGGAAGAGATTGATGAGGTCGCTGAAAAACTGATGAAAGAATTAAAAGCCAAAGGAATTCGCGTACAGTATGATACGGATGCTAAAAAGCGTCCTGGCTTCAAGTTTGCTGAACACGAACTACGTGGCGTGCCTGTACGCGTAGGAATTGGTATGCGTGATTTGGAAAACGGTGTCGTAGAAATCGCCCGCCGCGACACCAAGGAAAAATCAACTCAAGCGCTGGAAGGAGTCGTAGATCACATTGAGCAATTGTTGGAAGACATTCAGAACAACCTGTTTAATCGTGCGCTGAAGTTCCGCGAAGAAAAAACCACCAGCGTTGATACTTTCGAGGAATTCAAAGCAGTATTGGATCAGGATATTCCTGGGTTTATTGCTGCTCACTGGGACGGTACCAACGAAACGGAACAAAAGATCAAGGAACTAACCCAAGCTACGATCCGTTGTATTCCCAACGATGCGCCCGAAGAAGAGGGAAAATGCGTGCTCACTGGAAAACCCTCCAGCAGGAGAGTCTTATTTGCTAAGGCTTATTAACGAAAATATTGCGTAAGGAAAAGTTTTCCAGCGCGAAGAATCAGTCAACCAGCGTGAGCAGTAATTTTACTGTTCACGCTTTTTTATTTTTAACATGAACTCATTATTACTAGAAAACTACCAAGAACAACAAGCCCGCTTGCCCAATAGTGGACAACATCTTTGTGCCCAATTTACGGCGGATGATATTATCGTTTACCAAGCCTATCGTCCGGCAATTGCTGATTTTGCGGTACGCGAACAATCTTTTGGCGGACCGCATTATTCGTTTTCTCGTATGACCTGGATCAAACCTGGGTTTATGTGGATGATGTACCGGGCTGGATGGGCCACTAAACCCAACCAGGAACGCATTCTTGCTATTCGTTTTAAGTTGGAGGGCTTTTTAGCAATCCTGGAAGCAGCTGTACATTCCAGCTTTCAGCAAGCTGTCTATCAGGATCAAGAAAACTGGCAGGCGGCATTGAGTAATTCGGGAGTTAGATTGCAGTGGGATCCAGATCATGATCCATACGGGCAGAAACTTGATCGGAGGGCTATTCAAATAGGCCTTAAAGGAGAGTGGGTGCAGCGCTTCAATGAAGAATGGATATTGGAAATTATAGATGTTACCGATTTTGCCCAACAGCAATATGCCATCCTTTCTGCGTCTGGTATGGGGAAATTAGAAGTACCTGTGGAAAACGTATTCCCTTTGAATCAGTATCCATTAATTAAGCAACGTCTTGGTGCAGATTAGAGTGCAGTGGCTACGTTTTATCGCAAAAACGGCCGCATTTGAATCATTATGCTAGTGGCTGACGGTTTATTGGCCAACGATCTCTGCGATTATTGCTAAATTCACTTTCTGAAAAAGCGTAACAAATGATAAAGACAAGTTTTGTTTTGTTCTTCGCCCTGCTGGGCTTGAATGTATTTGCTCAAGAAAGGCTGGTAGAAGATCCGGCAGTAACTTATGCCAATACGATCACTGTAGAAGACCTTACCCGCCATCTCACCGTTTTGGCGGATGATGAAATGGAAGGCCGCGAGACCGGGCAGCCTGGCCAATACAAAGCCGCTCGTTATCTGGAAGAAATTATCAAAGGCTATGGTTTGCCTGGCGTTGGGCCAGAACAATCTTATTCTCAACCCATCTCTTTTATCTCTGAACGTTGGGAAGAAATCGATTTTGTGATCAATGGGAGTAGCAAAAGGAATTTGTGGGACTACTACGCCTATCCTTCACAAAATGCCGACCGCCCAAAAATAATGGCCGACGAAGTGGTCTTTTTAGGGTATGGTATCGAAAGTGATACCTACAATGATTATGATAATCAACGTCTGGAAGGTAAAACTATCTTGATTATGGATGGTGAGCCCAAAGACGAGAATGGTATTTCTTATGTTTCTGGTACGGCAACAGCTTCGGTATGGTCGGAGGACATTACACTCAAGCTCAAAGCCGCTCGCCAACACGGCGTAGAAACCGTGATCATTCTGGACCCTAATTTCCAGAAAAACTTGAGTAGTGCCCGGAAGATTTCGCTCGATAGCCGTATGCACATGGGCTTTAGTGAAAAGCCTGAAGATAATTACAGCAACAGCATCTATATCTCTTCGGAAACTGCGAAGGCTATTCTCGGATCCTCTTATGGAAAGGTCGTAAAAGCTCGTAAGCGCATAGAAAAGAAAGGTAAGCCCAAGTCTGTGAGTATTCCCGTTGATCTGAGCCTGACCCAGCAAAAGAAAGTCAAAGAGCTATTAGGAGAAAACATGCTCGCTTTCGTAGAAGGAATAGATCCGGTTTTAAAAGACGAAGTACTCGTTGTCACCGCTCATTATGATCATATTGGTCGTCGGGGGAATGCTATCTTCAATGGTGCGGATGATAACGGCTCCGGTACTTCAACAGTTCTCGAACTCGCCCAAGCATTTACCCTTGCAAAAGAGGCTGGTGTGGGCCCTCGTCGTAGCGTCTTGTTTATGTTGGTGTCGGGAGAGGAAAAAGGGCTCTTGGGATCGGAATTTTACGTCAACCATCCCATTTTCCCATTGGAAAATACAATCGCCAATATCAATGTAGATATGGTAGGTCGTGTCGATGAAAAACACGCCGCAGACCCCAATTATATCTATGTCATAGGTTCTGATCGCCTGAGTACTACCCTGCACGAAATCAACGAAGCAGTCAACGAAAAGTACACTCAGCTCGAACTGGATTATACTTACAATGCAGAAGATGATCCGAATCGTTACTACTATCGTTCTGATCATTATAATTTTGCCGAGCGTGGTATCCCTGCCGTTTTCTACTTCAATGGCACACACGCTGATTACCACCAAGACACGGATACCGTTGATAAAATCAACTTCGAAAAAATGGCCCGCATTGGCAAATTGGTCTTCTACACCGCCTGGGAATTGGCCAATCGCGAAGAGAGAATCAAAGTGGATGTTGGGGTGAAGCCTTAGGTAAGGTGTAAACGTTGGAAGAGTGTAAAAGTGTAAGGGTTGTACAATCCTTACACTTTTTTACTTTGATCTCCTTATTCTCTAATTTGCTTGTGTTAGAGATTTCTTGTAACTTGTGGTGTCTAATGATTTTTTTAGGCGAGTCTAAATGAGTTTACGCTATTCTATGCAGGATCAACTGTCACAAGCAGAGGAGAATTACCTAAAGGCTATTTATAAGGTTAGCCAGCAGACGGGTTCCCTGGTTGGAAATAATGCTATTTCGGTAGAGATGAATACCTCTGCGGCCTCGGTAACGGATATGATTAACCGATTATCGCAAAAAGAGTTGATTCATTATCAAAAAAGGAAAGGGGTACGACTGACCGACCTAGGGAAGATTACCGCAACTCATTTGGTGCGTAAGCATCGTCTGTGGGAAACTTTCCTCGTTGAGAAACTCAATTTCACCTGGGACGAGGTCCATGAATTGGCCGAGCAATTAGAGCACATCCAATCCCGGGAACTGATCAACCGCCTGGATGAATTTCTCGACTTTCCGAAATATGATCCTCACGGTGATCCAATACCTGATAGAAACGGAAGAATAGCTGAGCGCCAGCAGGTGTTGCTTAGCCAGCTACCCGTAGGGCAGAAAGCTGTAGTGGTTGGGGTAAAAGATCATAGCACGCCGTTTTTACAGTACCTCGAACGAACGGGATTGTTGCTAGGTGCTGAGCTGGTGATCGGTGAGCGTTTTGCTTATGATAATTCGCTTCAGTTGGAAGTGGTCGACCAGCAGAAGCTCCTTGTTTCTCAGAAGGTGGGGCAAAATTTGTTTGTACAAAAGAAATAGAAATATGCTTCGAAGATTAATATTTCTGGTCCTATTGTGCGCGGGTTGGACCCTGAATGGGCAAACGGAAGATCGCCTTTTGGTAGTTGCCTCGGCCTCCATGTTTGCGGACATGGCGGAAGTGATTGGGGGTAATTTGATCGATGTGAAAATGATAGTACCGGTTGGTGGCGATCCTCATATTTATGAACCGACGCCTTCCGATGTACAACTGGTGACCCAGGCGGATTTGGTTTTGCGCAACGGGCTTACTTTTGAGGGTTGGATCGATGAGTTGGTCGTCAATTCAGGTTTTACGGGGCAAATTACGACCATCACCAAAGGGATTAATGTCATTGAAAGTGACTTACACGAAAACTCCTCTGATCCACACGCCTGGATGTCGGCTCGTAACGGACTTATTTATATCCAAAATATTCGGGATGCTTTGGTTACGTTGGCTCCAGAATACGAGGCCGAATTTAATTTTAATTACCAGATTTATCGGCAGCAATTGGAGGATCTGGACCAGGAGATCGAAGAAATCCTTAGTGCCATTCCTCGTCATAAACGGATATTAATCACCTCCCATGACGCCTTTCGTTATTTTGGCCGACGGTATGGAGTGCAGGTAGAAGCCGTCCTGGGTACATCTACCGATGCCGATGTGCAGACCTCAGACATCCGCCGACTCACCCGGGTTTTACAAGAATCAGAGGTGCCGGCCTTGTTTATTGAAAGCACGATCAACCCCAAGCTGCTTAAGGTATTGGCAAAGGACAACAACGTCATTATTGGCGGTAGCCTGTACGCGGATTCTTTAGGTGAAAAAGATGGGCCAGCCGGAACCTACCTGGATATGCTACGCCACAATGCGCACACGATTGCGGAAGGATTGAGCTTGGACAAGCAAACCCTTAATCACCAGGAAGAGGAAGAGAATACGACGCAGAACTATCTGCTCTTTGGCTTCATCTTGTTAATTATGGCGGGGAGTTTTTTCTTTATGGTGGCTAAGTTAAACACATGAACATGAGCAGATCGACCGTAATGACCATTGAAGACCTTTCTGTTTCCTACGAACGCAAGCGGGTCCTTAGCAATATTTACTTAAGAATCGAAAGCGGGCATGTTTATGGTATTTTAGGCCCCAATGGCGCCGGTAAATCGACCCTTTTCAAAGCTATTCTAGGCTTGATCGAAGTGTCGGCAGGAGAAGTAAAAGTCAATAAACTGCCGATTGAATCCCAGCGCAAAGAAGTAGTTTACGTACCCCAGAAGACGGAGGTGGATTGGAGTTTTCCGGCAACGGTATTAGATGTGGTCTTGATGGGGCGCTATCCCCACAAAAAAGTTTTTAGCCGACTTTCTTCAGTAGATCGGGCCAAGGCCAAGGCTGCTATGGAAGAATTGGGCATCACTGCACTTGCAAAACGGCAGATTGGAGAATTATCAGGAGGACAGCAGCAGCGGGTATTTTTGGCACGAGCATTATGCCAGGAAGCAGACATCTTTTTGCTAGACGAACCCTTTGTCGGCGTGGATATTACAACGGAAGACAAGATTGTACAGGTATTAAAGCGATTGGCCAGCGAGGGGAAAACACTCCTGGTTGTTCATCATGATTTGTCTACCGTCACCACTTATTTTGACCAGGTTATCCTACTCAATCAGCGTATGATTGCCTACGGACCAATGGAACAAACCTTTACGGAAGAGAATATTGCCAAGACCTACAGCGGGCAACTTCCGATATTACACCAGATGGGTGTGATTGATGGGAAATAGTTTAGTATGGTTTGATGGTTAGATAGCTGTTTGAAGTATTCAAACGAACCACCTAACCATCCAACCATCTAACCAAATACCTTACCTTGCGTAATTTACCGCACGTTTTTCCCGAATGACCGTCACTTTGATTTGGCCAGGATATTGCATTTCGTCCTGGATTTTCTGAGAAATCATAAAGGATAAATCATCAGCGTGTTGATCAGAAACTTTCTCTGATTCGACGATGACGCGCAGTTCACGACCAGCCTGCATCGCGAAGGCTTTTTGTACACCCTCGTGGCTCATGGCCAGTTCTTCGAGTTCGGTAATTCGCTTGAGGTAGCTTTCCAGGATTTCACGGCGAGCACCAGGGCGGGCACCAGAGATGGCATCACAAGCCTGGATGACGGGAGAAAGGATGTTGTTCATCTCGATCTCGTCGTGGTGCGCACCTACGGCGTTGACCACGGCAGCGTGCTCATTGTGTTTCTGGCATATTTCCATGCCAAGCAATGCGTGCGAAAGTTCACTCTGTTCCTCCGCTACTTTACCAATATCGTGCAAGAGTCCAGCACGCTTGGCCAGCTTAATTTGTTTGCTGCTCAAGCCAAGTTCTGCCGCCATGGTTGCACATAAGTTGGCGGTTTCAATGGAGTGCTTGAGGAGGTTTTGTCCGTAGGAAGAACGGAAACGCATCCGGCCTACCATCTTCACGAGGTAGGGGTGTAGTCCGTGGATATCCAGGTCAATGACGGTGCGTTCTCCAATTTCCTGGATCTGCTCATCGATTTGCTTGCGTACTTTGGCAACCACCTCCTCAATACGAGCAGGGTGGATACGTCCGTCTGCGACAAGGCGCTTCAGCGAAAGGCGACACACTTCGCGACGGATAGGATCGAAGCTGGAAATAACGATGGCTTCGGGGGTATCGTCCACGATGATCTCTGCTCCGGTAGCTGCTTCCAGTGCGCGGATATTTCGTCCTTCCCGGCCAATGATTTGTCCTTTAAGATCGTCACTGTCAAGGTTGAAGACAGAAACGGTATTTTCAATCGTATACTCCGCACACATCCGCTGAATGGTCTGGATAACGATTTTTTTGGCGTCTTTAGCAGCTGTAGCCTTGGCTTCTTCGACGGAGTTTTTGATGATGGACATCGCATCAGTTTCTGCCTTTGCTCTTACTGCTTGTAAGAGTTGTTCCTTGGCTTCCGCCTGAGACAGGTTAGCTACTTTTTCCAGTTCACGAATATGGCGTTCGCTGGCGTTTTCCAGCTCTTCCTTCTTCTTTGCAACGATCTTCAGTTGTTTTTCCAGATTCTCCTTGATGGAATCAATTTCGGTACCACGCGATTCAATTTCGAGACGAAGTTCATCGAGCTTTTGTTCCCGTTCTTTGAAGGTATCCTGCTTTTGTTCCAATTCCTTAAGTAAGGCCTTGGTTTCTATTTGAGCTTCTTTCAGCTCAACTTTCTGTTCGGCTTTGTATTTGTCAAAATCGGCACGGTAGCGGTTGAATTTCTCTTTAGCTTCCTGAATCTTCTGCTGCTTGATTTTTTCGTTCTTCAGATCAGCAGTACCGATGATCTTTTCGGCCTTGGTTTCTGCTTCGTCGATCAGGCGCTTAGCGCTCAGGCGTGCTTCTTTGATCTCCTGATCAGAGCGAGCATTGATCTCTTCCAGTTTTGCATTGATGGCGCTTTTGTTGCGCATCATCACAATAAGAAAACCGACGATCAAACCCACCACCAGACCTATTCCTAGTCCTATTCCTATCTCCATAATGGCTTGGATTTAAAAAATGTTAACTGCAACAGCATCCTGTCGCAGACCGGAGTTAAACAGTCAGGAGAAAAAGGAAGGGAGAAGAAAGACCAAAGTGTTAGAGCAGCTGTTCGAGTAGTTCGTCAATACGATCCAGTTGGGTGTCAATACCGGGCTCGTTAATGAGTGGTTTGTCCTGGCGTAGTTTATAAAGATCAAAAGCGTAAGTGAGGATGGTCATGGACAAGCCGTCTTGCTTGTCCCGGCCTTGGTAAGCCGACTGAAAAGTGGTGATTTTTTCATTCACCTCTTTGACGATTTTACGTACAGCCGGTTCGTCGGCGGCTTTGATCCGTAAAGGATAAGGCCGACCGGCAATAATGACCGTTATTTTTATCATATTCTCCTCCGCCATCGCTTATTGCTGCCCCAGCCATTCGATACACTTATCGATTTCCTTGAGGTAGTGATCTATCTGTTGACGAATATCCTGATCTAATGCTGCTCGCACTCCTTCCTGCTGCTTTTCCTTACTCACTGGTGCGTGCTCCGAAATATTATGTCCAGCTTTTTTCACAGCTTCCTGCTGTGCTTCCAGCTGTTGCTTCAATGTTTGGTTTGCTGCCCGAAGTCGGTCATTTTCTGCTTCCTGTACTTTTAACTTGTCTTGCAAGCTTTCCAGCTTCTGGATGATTTGTTGCAGTCGCGTATTCAATTCCATACTTGGGCCATTCATTTGCTTCTTAGTAAACGCAGATTTTTTCTCTACAGTTGCGTCTGTGGGTGCGCAAAAGTAAATAATCCTCATCAGGCGTCTGCATTACTGAGCTTTTGTGCTGCCTTTGCAGTACAGGGCACAATATCACTAAATTTCATCGAATTATCAACAATGTCGAATTTTCTATACTTTGCTAAGGAACAGCTCCGCCTATTTGCGTGCTGATCCAAAGGAATTAAGCTACTATTTATGAAACCAAGTTCCCTGTAATCGGAAGACGTACTGTAAGTTACCGCCGAATTTGGGCACCAAGCTGTGATTCACAAGTAGCAATGATTTTTTCCATCACTTTGTCGATTTCCTGCACCTTCAGGGTACGACTGGGGTCTTCAAAAATGAAGCTTACTGCATAAGATTTTTTCCCGGCGCCCAACTGCTCTTCGTTGATATACAAGTCGAAGAGGTTGGTTTCGCGGAGTAGTTTTTTAGCAGTTTTTCCAGCAATGGCAGCAATGTCACTGAACTTCACCGCGTGATCTACCACTAAGGCCAAGTCCCTGCGCATACTGGGGTACTTGTTAAGTTCCGTAAACTGCACCCGCTTTTTAGGCAAGGCCTGAAAAACGTTGTCCCAGTTAAAATCAGCGTAGAAAACCTCTCCCTTGATGTCCATGCCTGTGAGAAGGCTACGCTGGAGGCGACCAAAGCGAACCAGTTCTTTAGCGCCACGGAAATAGCGAGTGCCGTAGGTGATGACGCCTTTTTCGGTCACTTCTTCCTGTTGGTAACCTTGTATACCCAGGCGAGTCAGGATACCGTCTACATAGGCTTTTAGGCCATAATAGCTGACCATGGCCTGATCATCGCCTAGCCAGCTTTCCGGTTGGCGACGGCCGGTCATGAACAAGGTAAGGCGATTGATTTCTTCAAAACCTTCTCCTTCTTTACGGTAGGTACGGCCGAATTCAAACAAACGCAAATCGCTTTCCTGACGGTTTTGGTTGCGGATGATGGCTTCTAGTCCGCTGTACACCATGTGTGGACGCATGATGTCCAAATGTACATTGGAGGTATTGTTGACATAGACCAAATCCTCGGCGGGTACCATGGTTTCCTTGGCCCGGTAATACCTGGACTCAGAAAGGCTCAAGGCCATCATTTCATTGAAACCCTGTGCTGCGAGTAAATCGCCAATTTTATTCCTTATTTCACTAAGACTAGGGCTTGGCGCAATGGCCATACTGGTCGTTACTTTTGACGGAATGGGCACATTGTTGAAACCGTAAATACGCAGAATTTCTTCAATCATATCCACCTCCCGGAGAACGTCGGATTTATTGGTGGGAACCTCAGCGGTAAAAGCAGTATCGTTGGTCTCAATGATGGCCATACCCATTGCCTCCAAAATACTGTGAACTTTGGCCGGAGGAATGTTTACCCCAATCAGCTCATTGACCCGCTGGTAGCGCACTTCAATACGTGCTGGTGCTTTTACTTTAGGGTAAATATCAATCACCTCAGAAGAAACGACGCCACCAGCCAGTTCTTGCAGCAGCAAGGCCGCTCTTTTGAGCGCAAAAACCGTAATGTTTGGGTCACTGCCTTTCTCGTAAACCTTGGCGGCATCAGTCCGCAGGTTATGGCGCATACTGGTGCGGCGGATGAACTCAGGATCGAAGTGAGCAGATTCCAGGAAGATGGCCGTTGTGCTTTCCTTTACGCCGGATTTGATTCCGCCGAATACACCACCCATACACATGGGGTGCTCTTCTCCATCACAAATCATGAGGTCTTCTTCGTGGAGTTCACGTTCCACCTCGTCCAGGGCCAGGAATTTGGTTTTGGCGGGTAAGGTTTCCACGATGATTTTTTTGCCCTTGATTTCGTCCAGGTCGAAAGCATGTAGCGGTTGGCCAAGTTCGTGCAAAACGAAGTTGGTGATGTCTACTACATTATTGATGGGTCGAACACCTACGGCATTCAAGCGGGCCTTAAGCCAATCTGGAGATTCTTTGATCGTAAGGTTGCTAATGGTTACACCAGAATAGCGGGGACAGGCTTCGGTATTGCGAACTTCTACCGGAATTTGTAAACTGGTGTTTGCTACCTTAAATGCAGCTACATCAGGCGGTTGAACTTCACCTTGGTGATGATGATTGACGCGTAAAGCAGCGGCTAAATCATAAGCTACTCCCAGGTGGTTGGTGGCATCCGAGCGGTTGGGGGTCAGACCTATTTCATAAACGTAGTCCGTTTCCACACCGTAGTAGTCACGAGCAGCCTGGCCAACTTTAGCTTCAGCAGGAAGAACAATGATACCAGCATGGCTATGGCCGATACCAATTTCGTCTTCGGCACAAATCATGCCTTCCGAAACCTCACCACGGATTTTTCCTTTTTTGATGGTAAAGGGATCACCCTCTACGGGGTGAAGTTCAGCACCTACCGTAGCGACAACTACTTTTTGTCCAGCTGCTACATTGGGCGCGCCACAAACGATGGAAAGCAATGCTTCACCACCCACATCTACTTTGGTAAGGGATAAACGATCGGCGTCGGGGTGTTTACCGCACTCCTTTACTTCACCAATTACTAAGCCACGTAGGCCGCCGGGGATGGTTTCTACTTCTTCCATGCCTTCCACCTCCAGGCCGGTACTCGTTAAGATATCGCCAATGGTTTCGGGGCTGAGGTCTTTCGTGTCTATATACTGGCGCAGCCAGCTGAGGGATACGTTCATCTTTACCTAAAGTCTATGTTGCTGTATTACAATCCCTTTGTTTTCCTGAAAGTTCCTAAAAGGGATGGATTCAAGGGGGCAAAGATAGAAAAAAGGATAGGTTGTCAAATAACCTTTTGTTTTCTGATAGATAGTTGAAAACAGGATAGCCGGAATTCGAACAATAATGGACAAGTGGATCTTACTCTGTCAGCTAAGAGACGAATCTCTCACTTCCTTTTTTGAATGCAGGGAGCATTTTTTTGTCGGCGATCATTAAAGTTGTCCCTGTGACTAGGCTAAGTGCGTTTTTTACAAGCTGTTAGCAACATAAGATTTTTAATCAGAAACCTGACTTTTGTTAAATTACATCTTCAATCCTATCTATTTATGCCTTACTTTTGCTTGAAAATAATGGGGAAGCAGGCTTTAAAGTAAGGTTGCTATGGCAACAATGCTTTTTTGTACGTGCTTAATTTCTTAACATTGTGCACTTTTTCGAACCGCTGATCGGTTCGTCAGGAATTAGCAAATGTCAAAAACAGGATTATATGAAACGTTCTTTACTGTTTTTTACACTATTGCTGTTTAGTGTATCTTTCCTCGCTGCCCAATCCGCTTCCTTAAGCGGAAAGGTAACAGAGAAGGAGAATGGAGATCCGGTCCTTTTCGGGTCGGTCGCACTTTATCAGAATGGTGTGCTTAAGTCCGGAACGGAAACGGACTTCGATGGGAACTACAATTTCGCAAATTTAGATCCCGGTACTTACGCGGTAGAATTCTCTTATTTGGGACTTCAAAGCCAGCGGATTGAAGGCGTCCAGGTCTTTGCCGGAAAGGCAATCAAACTGGATGCAGAAATGGAATCTTCTACAGGAATCCTGCTAGAAGAAGTGGTCGTAAAAAGCTACAAAGTTCCTCTCGTAGAGCAAGATAATACCACCCAGGGTGGTACGCTTACGTCGGAACAAATCCGTAGCCTTCCTACCCGTAACATCAACGCCTTAGCGGCAACCACTGCTGGTCTTTCTACCGCAGATGAAGGGGACGCCGTGAACGTTCGTGGTTCGCGTAATGATGCGACCAACTACTACGTGGATGGTGTGCGTGTGCAGGGTAACCTGTTGGCGGAATCAGAAATTGACCAACTACAGGTAATTACCGGTGGTGTGGAAGCACGTTATGGTGACGTAACGGGTGGTATCATTTCTATTACGACCAAGGGGCCATCAGATAAATTCTCTGGTGGTATTGAAGCGGAAACGTCCCAATACCTTGATCCTTACGACAACAGTCTGGTAGGGATTAACCTATCTGGTCCAATTCTACGCAACAAGAAAGGCGTATCGGTACTGGGCTTTCGGGTAGCAGGTCGTTATACTTACCGCCTGGATGATGACCCCTCAGCGGTGCCTGTATACCGGGTAAAAGATGATGTCCTTGCTGAGTTGGAAGCAAATCCAGTAATTATTAAAGGAGGGGCACCTTTCGTAGCTGCCGACTTCCTAACCAACGAGGACGTTGATGCCTTGAAAGTTCGTCCTTTCGAAGAACTGAAGCAGGCCAACTTCAACGCCAAGATTGATGCCCGTTTCAGTGATGCCATCGACGTAACGTTGAGTGGTACCTACTTTAATGGCGAGGATATGCAGACGCCAAACGAAAATAGCTCTTCTGCTAATAGCTGGCGGACCTTCAATTCTCACAACAACCCTACCCGTGTTGATACGGACTACCGGGTTAACTTCCGCTTCCGTCACCGCTTAGGTGGGGCTACCAGCGGACAAGGTGATGACCGCAAAGTATCTACTGTACAAAATGCGATGTATACTTTGCAGGGAAGTTTTGAGAACGAAACGTTCAATATCAAAGACCCTAATCACGGGGATAATTATTTTGCCTATGGTCACATTGGTACTTTTGATGTAGACTACATTCCTGTATTTGCTGCGGATTTTGACTCGGTTGGAAACGTGTTTCTTAACCATGTGGATTACCGGGAGGTACTGCGTGGTTATGATGTGAGCAGCAGCTCTAACCCCGTACTGGCCAATTACAACAACCCGTTAGAATTGAGCACAGGGGAAGCATTGAACCCAGGCCAGCCTGGCTATGCGGTTCAGGGGATTTTTGGAGAGAACAACAACGTAAATATCGACAACCTTTACGCCATCAATGGCCGGGTAAATACGATCTTTAACAACTCTTGGAACTTCCACGCTAACGTAGGCTCTATCTACAACCGTGCGATCAAGCAAGACAACGACATTAGCATTTTCAATGCCAGTGCTTCTTTTGACTTGGTTCCTGGTGGTTCTGAAAAAGGCCGTCACAACATCCAGTTGGGTATTGTGTACGAAGGCCGTGTCAATCGTTCTTACGATGTACGCGATCCTCGTCGTCTGTGGACGGCTGCTCGCCAGAATGCGAATGCACACATCCAGGGTATCGACCGTGAGAATGCAGATACCTTAGGCTTCTATTCTCAGTTGTATGATCCAGCTGGCATCATTGATCCTTTCTTTGATGCACCCATCCTGAGCCTTACGCTTCAAGATCCTGATGATGCTCGTTTTTACCGCGCCGTTCGCGAGTCACTGGGGGTAGGTTTGGATGAATATGTGAATGTTGACGGGCTTACACCAGATCAGTTGAGCCTTTCTATGTTCTCTGCCAAAGAATTGAACGATCAGTTCATTCTTGACTACTACGGTTACGATTATCTCGGTAACGAATTTGACGGTACTTTTGAAGAGTTCTTCACCACTGTTGATGCGGAGGGTATCCGTACCTTCCCCGTTGCAGCTGCTCGTCCGTTGTATACATCAGCTTATATTCAGGACAAGTTTACTTTCCGGGATATCATCTTCCGTTTAGGGGTACGTATTGATCGTTATGATGCCAATACGAAAGTACTGCAAGACCCTTACTCGCTGTATGCGATTCAGGGAGCAGAAGATTTCCACAATAACTTTGGAGGTCAAGCACCGGGTAACATCGGATCTGATTTCCGTGTCTACACGGAGAATGACAATGGAGAGACCGTACAGGCTTACCGCGATGGTGATAGCTGGTACAAGGCAGATGGTACTCCTGTAAATGGACCTCAGGAAATTGATGGTATCCGTACGGGCTTGGTATTCCCAAAGTACCAGGATCCTAATGCACACCAATCTAACTACATCAAGAGCGAAGGATACAACCCTGAGTCTTCATTCAAAGATTACGAAGTACAGTTCAACGTGATGCCACGTTTGGCCTTCTCTTTCCCGATCTCTGATAAAGCCAACTTCTTTGCGCATTACGATGTATTGGTACAGCGCCCTAACAGTAGCACCATTGCTACTGCCCTGGATTACTTCTACTTTGTTGAGCGTACGGGTAGCCAGACGTTCAGCAATGCCAGCTTGCGCCCTGAGCGTACGGTGGATTACGAAGTAGGTTTCCAGCAAGCACTTACACAGTCATCAGCGATCAAAATTTCTGCTTACTATAAGGAGATGCGTGACATGATTCAGTTGCGTACTTTCTTCCCTGTTCCTGTGGTAGGTCAGTACACGACCTTTGACAACCAGGATTTTGGTACGGTAAAAGGATTCTCTTTTGGTTATGACTTGCGTCGTACGCGTAACCTTTCGTTGAACGCCAACTATACTTTACAGTTTGCTGATGGTACGGGTTCTGATACAGAGTCACAGCGTGGATTGACTAACCGTGGTAACCTTCGGACCTTGTTCCCGTTGAACTTTGACGAACGTCACCGTTTGAATCTGGTAGCGGATTACCGTTTCCCACGGGAAAGCGGTCCTCGCGTAGCCGGAGCTTATATTTTGGCAAATGCTGGTGTCAACTTCCAGGCGATAGCTGTTTCTGGTCGCCCTTATACGGCCAAGCAAGTAGCTCAGGAATTGGGTGGTGTAGGTACCATTGGTGCAATCAATGGTTCTCGCAAGCCTTGGAATACCACACTGAATATTCGTATTGATAAGAACTTCAGTATCGGCGACAAGCTGGGCTTGAATGTTTATCTGCGTATTTCCAACTTGTTGGATACTCGCAATATCATCAACGTATACTCTGTGACGGGTGACCCAGAAGACGATGGCTTCCTTCGTTCTGCCTTTGGTGAAAATCAGATCGAGTCGATTTCAGGATCACAGCGTCAAGTAGAAGCTTACCTTGCTTCTTACCAGTGGCGTCTGTTGAACTCTGATTTCTACAGCTTACCACGTCGTCTCTTTGTTGGGGCTATCATGGACTTCTAAACCAAATTTCCGAAAGCCAGCAATCGACGGTTACTGGCTTTCGGGAACATTGTGCGTTCCTACAGGAGCGCTCTTATAAAATGCTAAATAAATTTTATTATGCGTATTTCTAACTCATGGCTAATGACCCTGCTAGGCTTGTGTATGACACTAGCGCTACAGGCACATATTGGTCCCTCTCGGGACGGCCGACCAGTAAATACGCCCTCCGATCAGGTGTCGTTCCGGAATAACTGTGACAATGCAGTAACCCAGGTCGACCAGCAGATCAATAATGTGCGGGCGCGTTTGACTACTGGTGGCGATGTTTGGTGGGATGGTAACGACGGGCGTTACGTGGTTCCTAAGCCTCCTCCGGGAGTACCCGAAATTTCTTCGATTTTTGCTGGTGCCGTTTGGCTAGGTGGTAAAGACCCTGGTGGTAACCTCAAAGTAGCTGCTCAGACGTATGGTCGTAGCAGTGGTAACTTTGACTTCTACCCTGGACCACTTAACCCAGGTGCAGAGGACTACCCAGGTGGTCCGTTGGCAGACCCTCGTCGTGGTACGATCGGTCGTGATACTTGTGCCCAGTGGGACAAGTTCTTTGTGGTAAGTGGTGCAAACATTGAAGCCCACGTACGCGAATGGCGTAAAGCGGAAGCATTGGGAGAAACTTCCCTTGATCCAGCTACCATCCCTCAGGATATCCTTGGATGGCCTGCCCGTGGTAACCGTTTCTTCGAAGATATTCACCAGTTTCAATTACCTAACACCCTACAGGGATTGGCAGGTTTCTGGGATATCAACGGTGACGGTGAATACCAGCCAGACGAAGGTGATTATCCAATTATTGAGATCCGTGGCTGTTTGGACAAAGAGCCACAGTCAAATCCGGATGAGATGATCTTCTGGATTTACAATGATGCTGGTAACGATCACCGTCAGACCAGTTCTCCAAACAAAATTCAGATGGAGGTACAGGTGCAAGCCTTTGCTTACCAAACGAATGATGATATCAACAGTATGACCTTCCAGCGCTATAAGCTGATCAACCGTGCCATTGAGCAGATTGACAGTACTTATTTCGCTATGTGGGTAGACCCCGATTTGGGTTGTTATACGGATGATTATGTAGGTTGTGATGTAGGCCGTAGTTTGGCTTACGTTTACAATGCTGACCAATTAGATGGTACCAATGGTTGTACTTGTGACCAGGGTATCAATACCTACTGTGATGAAGTGCCGATTTTAGGAGTTGACTATTTCCGTGGGCCATTGGATGAGATGGGCAACGAATTGGGCATGTCTTCTTTCACCTACTATAATAACGGTGGATTGACGCCTGCACCTCCTCCAGGTACTACCGATCCTAACACACCACAGGAATACTACAACTATTTGTCAGGCCGCTGGCGTGATGGTACCCCCTTCACTTTTGGTGGCGATGCTTACCAGGAAGGTGGCCCTGCTATTCCTTACGCTTTCGTCGATCCTCCCAATGTAAACGGAGGTTGGTCAATGTGTGAAGAAGGTCTGCCTGTAGGTGACCGTCGTACGATTCAGGCTTCTGGTCAGTTTACACTATTCCCTGGTGCGGTTAACGAGTTGATCGTGGGAGTGGTTTGGGTACCAGACCAGGCTTACCCATGTCCAAGCCTTTCTCGTCTGCAAAAAGCAGATGATGTTGCCCAGGATTTATTCGATGCTTGTTTTGAGATTACGCGTGGCCCTGATGCACCTGATGTAGATTGGGTAGAGCTTGACCGCGAAATCATTGCCGTATTTACCAATGATACGCTGAGCTCTAACAACGCTTTCGAATTGTACCAGGAGCAAGGTTTAGGTATTGGCGAAGGTTTTGATAGCCTTTACCGTTTCGAGGGTTATAAGTTGTTCCAGTTCTCTGGTCCTAACGTATCTCTTGCGGATGTTGATGATCCTGAAAAAGTGCGCTTGGTTTACCAGGTCGATAAGCAAAATGGTATTGGTAAGATTTTCAACTGGGAGACTTTGAACCCAGATGATAATGAAACGCCTACGGAAGAGGTTTACTTTGTTCCTGAATTGAAAGTAAATGGTGAAAACCAAGGTATTCGCCATACCTTCAAAATTACAGAAGATCAATTTGCAGAAGGAGATCGTCGTCTGATCAACCACAAGAAGTACTACTTCGCTGCGGTGGCTTACGCCTACAACAACTACCTCGAATTTGATCCTAATGGTCAGGGAGACCGTGGACAGGAAACCCCTTATCTGGAAGGTGACCGTAATATTGGTGATGGTGATAATGGTTTTTACACTGTAATCCCCCGCAAAATTTTGGATCGCAACCTCCAATCACAGTATGGAGATGGCCCTGTCATCACCCGTATTGATGGGGTAGGAACAGGTACCAATTTCTTGGATATCAATGACGAAACACGTACAGAAATCGAAAAGCTTATCCAGGAAGATAATGCTGATAGCTTCTCTGGAGAAGTAACCTACAAGGGTGGCTTTGGCCCGATCAATGTGCAGATTTTCAATCCACTAGATGTGATTGATGGTGAATATGAATTGACCTTCACGGATGATAATCTTGCTAACGCTACTCTGGACGCACCTGCTTTCTGGACGCTTCGCAGCCTCACGGATGCTGCTGCACCAGTGATTACGGCAGAAAAATCCATTGAAGATGTCAATGAGCAGATTATCCGCCAGTTTGGCTTCTCAGTGACCATTGCTCAGGTTGTAGAACCAGGGTCATCACCTTTCACTATTACATCCAATGGTGCGCGTGGTTATGCCGAAGAATATGTCAATCCTGATGCTCGCCCCTGGTTGTTTGGTATCAGCGACAATCTGCCAATCTCTACTGGTAACCCAGTTGTAGATGCTACGATTTTCGACTTCCTGGCGACGACGAACTCTACTGATGTTGACTTTGAACTTGATCCAAACCAGTCGTTGTCTGATCTTGGTAACGGATTCATTGTTCCTTACCTGTTGGCGAACTGGAGAGATAATGAAAATGGTATTCCTTACTTGACACCAGCTTGGGTTGTTTCGGGTAACACCAACAACATTGTTCGCAACCAGACAAGTCTGGCTGATTTGAACAACGTTGACATCGTCTTCACCAGTGATAAATCACTTTGGAGCCGTTGTGTGATCATTGAAACGATGAACCCCGCCTACGAGGATGCTGGTTTCTTTGCGGAAGGAGAGCGTAATATGTTTGACTTGCGTGCGAAACCTTCGGTAAGCAAAGAAGAAGGTACCGATGGTATGCCGTTGGTTGATCCTAACCCGCCTGCTGGTGAAGAAGAAGGTATGGGTTGGTTCCCTGGCTATGCTATTGATGTAGAAACCGGGCAGCGATTGAATATTTTCTGGGGAGAGAACTCCGTGTATAACGGTAGCATCGAATTAGGTCCATCAAATGGTGGAGACATGATGTTCAACCCTGATGATAATTTCTTCTTCCCAACACCTGGTGGTGGCGTTTCGCCATTCAATTACCCGGTTGGTGGTCAACACTTTATTTATGTTACCAACCAGCCTTATGATCGTTGTGCAGAACTACTTGACCGTTTAGGAGACGGTAGCCCACTTCGTAAAGTAGCGCCTTTGCGTGATGTTACTTGGGCTGGGATGATCGTAGGCGCACCAGGAGGTGCTCCGATGACTTCTTATGCAGATGGGTTGATTCCAAGTGATGTGATTGTTAAACTACGGGTAGACAATCCTTACCAGGTAGAAGTAGGTACGGGTGAATTCAATGGTTACCCTACTTACCGTTTCAAACTGGAAGGCAAAGAAGCTTCTGCATTAGACCAGGTTGGATTGAATGAAGCACTTCAGTCGATCAATGTGGTTCCTAACCCTTACTACGGATTCTCTCAGTATGAGGATTCTCAGTTTGAGAATATTATTAAGATCTCTAATCTTCCTAGCAAGTGTACCGTTACGATTTACTCGCTTGATGGCAAGTTCATTCGTAAGTATGATCGCGACGAAGTTGGTGCCCGTTCTGATAGCCCTAACCGGGCGATTGAATCGGCTCAAGTCAATCCTGACCTGGAGTGGGATCTTAAAAACTTCCGTGGTATTCCGATTGCCAGTGGTGTCTACCTGATTCATGTTAATGCTCCTGGATTAGGAGAGCGAACCCTCAAGTGGTTCGGCGTGAACCGTCAGTTTGACCCTTCCGGTTTATAAAAAAGATCAGTTGGTGTCCGGTTGTCTTTGATGGCCGGACACCATTAACTGCTTTTGATCGGAACATATAATAAAAGATAAAGCAACTTTTCCCTGACGGGAATTTGAGGCTACATCCAAAAACAAAGTGCTGTTTTATAAGCGGCACTTCATTAATCTACGGTAATGAAAAGATCATTATACCTATTTCATCTTTGCCTTTTCCTAACTGCCTCCCTTTGGGCGGGTAACCCTGATCGTCAGGGTGAAGCCGGAGCTGTGCAGTTGCTGCTCAATCCTTGGGCAAGCAGTGCTGGCCTTCATTCGATGAGTACATCGTTTGTAAGTGGGGTAGAGGCACTTAGAATCAACCCTGCGGGATTGGTTCGTGTAAACAAGACTGAATTTGCACTTGGTAGTGCCAATTATTTGCAGGGAGCTGATATTCGACTCAATGCACTGGGGCTTTCTCAGAAAATTGGTGAGAATAGTGCTTTTGGATTCAGTCTTATGTCTGTTGATTTTGGAGACATTTTGGTAACAACTACAGAACTTCCAGATCCAGATCCAGACGGCCCAACGTTTAATATCAATTTCTTTAACATTGGCCTTTCTTTCGCTCACGTTTTCGAGAACAAAGTATCGGTTGGTGTAACCTTGCGGGGTATTTCAGAATCAACTGCAGACGTATCCTCTTTCGGCTTTGCGGTTGACGCTGGTGTACAGTACGTAACGGGAGAAAATGATAACTTCAAGTTCGGGATCGCTCTGCGTAATGTAGGTTCTCGGATGTCCTTCAGTGGGCAAGGTTTGGCTACCAGTGCCCAGGCGGCGGATGGCGATGCTTACAACTTGACCCTTTCACAGCGTTCTGCTGGTTTCGAATTGCCTTCTATGTTGAACATTGGTGGTAGCTACGATTTCTTGATCGGCGGCGGTACGCATCGGATAACAGCTTTGGGTAATTTTACGGCTAACTCATTCTCTCGTGACCAGATTGGCGTAGGGGTAGAGTATGCATTAAAGGAGCGTTTCATGTTGCGTGGTGCTTACAAGGTAGAAGCTGATGCTGATGTAACACAAGAGTCTGTTTACACTGGCCCTAGTGCAGGTGCCACGATCAGTGTTCCTTTGAGTAAAGAACGCAAGAGCAATACGCTTTCTATTGATTATGCTTACCGGACAACTAAAGTTTGGGATGGTACCCATAATTTTGGAATTCGGATCAATTTGTAGAAGCGAGCATTCTGAATGCTGTTTTTATTGTCATCGTTTACCTCTTGCGCGGCAACGCCTTTTTTCGTAACTTTGACTTTGTAAAAGACAAGAACGTTTTCACCCTGTCTGTGAAAGCGTTCTTGTTTTTTTGTCTGTAGCTACAGACATCGAATTCCTCTGCTATCTTTTTGCTTGGTAGAAAAGCACCCCCAACAGCTAAGTAGGGTGAGGGATAGATAGAGATACTATTAAATCGTTAAGACGAGGTCTGCGAACTGCGAGTGAAGCTCTTTCACTGGTAGTAAAGGGCTTTGGATACTATAAAAAAATACGCTGATCACTAGGAAAGGACATCTGTCGACTAGTAGGATTAGGGATTAAAAATGGATGTTTATGTCAAAAGTTAGTTATCTAACCCCCGAGGGGTATGAGAAATTGAAAGCCGAGTTGGAAGAACTGAAAACAACTGGTCGTTCAGAAGTTGCAGCAGCAATTGCTGAGGCGCGCGAGAAGGGCGATTTGTCTGAAAATGCAGAATATGATGCCGCCAAGGAAGCGCAAGGCCTTCTGGAAATGAAGATCAATGAATTAGATAAAGTGATGGCCACTGCCCGCGTTTTGGATAGTAGCCAATTGGATACTTCTCAAGTAACGGTGCTGTCGAAAGTGACCATCAAAAACTTGAAGCTGAAAAAAGAAATGACTTATCACCTTGTTTCTGAAAGCGAGGCCGATTTAAAGACTGGTAAAATATCAGTAAGCTCTCCTATTGGGAAAGGATTGCTGGGTAAAAAAGTAGGAGAAATTGCCCAGGTGGAAACACCCCGTGGAAATATTGAATTTGAAATTTTATCGATCACCATCTAATAAGTTCCTGCACATGCCGAGCATCTTCAGTAAGATTATCAGTGGTGAAATTCCGTGCCACAAAGTAGCAGAATCAGCAGATTTTCTAGCTTTTTTGGATGTTCGTCCACGTGCAGAAGGTCACACTTTGGTGATTCCGAAAGCGGAAGTTGATTATATTTTCAACCTGGCACCTTCTACTTATACGGCATTATGGGATTTTGCCAGGAAGGTAGCAGCGGGTGTAGAGGCGGTTGTTCCTTGTGAGCGGATAGGTATTGCTGTAATTGGTTTGGAAGTACCACATACACATATCCATCTGATTCCGATCAATAAGGTTGGAGATATCAATTTTGAGCGCCCTCCGGTTGTTGTTGAAGAGGAACGCCAAGTGGCGTTGGCAGAAAAAATAGCGGCAGCAGTTAAGATTTAACTTTGCCAGGATTGTCTTTAATAAAGGCCTCCCAGCCTTGGTGACGTTTACCGGAACCAAGGCTGTTTTTTGTTTGAAAATAATGACACAGTGCTGCACCTAATGCATCAGTAGCATCAAGGAGTTGGTCGCTAAGATCAATTTTTAATTCCTGTTCCAGCATGGCGGCTACTTGCTCTTTAGAGGCATTACCATTGCCAGTGATGGATTGCTTTATTTTACGGGGAGCATATTCCTGGATGGTGAGCCCGCTGGTCATTGCGGCGGCAATCGCCACTCCCTGTGCCCGGCCAAGTTTTAACATAGACTGGGCGTTTTTACCATAAAAAGGAGCTTCAATAGCCATTTCTCGTGGCTTGTGGGTGAAAATGACCTGCTTAAGGCGTTCAAAAATCCGCTGGAGGCGCTCTTCATGGGTAGGTAGCTTACTTAGGTGGATGACCCCCATTTCCAACATCCGAAGCTTTGTGCCGTCTACCTCAATGATGGCAAAACCCAATAATGTCGTACCAGGATCAACGCCTAATAAGCGATAAGGTGCTATTTTTGCTGCTGGAGACTTGGCCATAAGTTGGGTACGGAATGTTTAAGGAACAGCACGAAAATAAAACACGATTTTGTTTTTCAAATAGTTAAATAAACGGTTCATTTAAAGTGTTTTAACTATTTGAAAAACTTAAGAAAAATCGTGTTTTATTTTCTGCGCAATACTAAGATGTGGCAAGTTAAACAAAATGTTGAAAATAAATCACATTGACCACCAAAGAATTGATGAATACCATTGCGACTTTTTTTACGCCGTCACGTCGCCGATGGTTGCGTCAGTTGTTAGGTGTGGGGTTGTTGGTGGTATTGTTTTGGCAGATTAGTACAGAAGGGCGAGTTGAACATTGGTGGCAAGATCTGCAATCTGCGCGAGAAGATGGTAAACGCCTCAGCTATTTGTTCTATGCGCTCCTATTGATGCCCATTAATTGGTTGCTGGAAACCGCTAAATGGCGCCAGCTCTTGCTTACGGATTGGCGCCCTAGCTGGCTGTATGCCTTCAAAGCGGTACTCGCTGGTATCAGTATTTCTATTGTTACCCCAAATCGAATTGGAGAATATGGCGGCCGTGCAATTTTAGCTCCAGCAGCTGAAACAGGCAATGTTATTTTTAGTTCTTTGCTTGGAAGTCTCTGCCAGTGGGTCGTCTTTTTAGGATGCGGCTGGCCTGCGTTATGGCTAATTTTGGGTACCCATTACGTGTGGCCCAAATGGTTATTATGGTTAGTCAGTTGGAGTATCCCACTATTATTGGTTTTGCTCTTAGTGCTAGTGAATCAGCCGTGGTTTGTACTTGGACTAAAACAGTGGAGTACGCAACATAAATGGTGGCGATGGTTGAGAAGGAAAATAAAGGCACATCAACCCCTTGCTTATCGCCGACTTTTACAGGCATTATTCTTAGCTTTAATTCGCTTTTGGATATACTCTTTTCAGTATCTGCTTTTATTGTGGTTTTTTGGACTACCGCTAAGTTTTTGGCAGGGGATGCAAGGTATTTTTAGCATCTATTTAATACAAGCGGGTATACCACTGCCGCCAGGATTTAGCGTTATTACTCGTAGTGAGCTGGCTTTGCTGGTGTGGGAGCAGGCCAACCTGTTGCCATTGAGCATCGTAAGTGCTACTTTTAGCCTTTATGTGATTAACTTGGTTATTCCCGCTTTAGTGGGGGCTTTGTTGATCATGAATAATAGAAGTAAAGGATTATCTATTAAGTAAAGCTGCAATTTTGAACTTTTCTAAGGCTGATATAATTATTAATAGTAGCTTTTAAAACCCTAGCGAATGATGAAAAACAGAATGGCTAAACCTTGGTTTTTTGCGATCTTTCTACCTTTCTTGCTGGCTTCTAGCCCAAGAATAAATTCCTATTCCTCGCCCGTAATAGAACCTTGCGATACAGACAATGACGTCTTTGAAGTAGGGGAAGAGTTGGTCTATAAAGTTTATTATAACTGGAACTTTGTTTGGCTATCGGCCGGAGAAGTTGTTTTTCGCGTTTATGATGACGATGAAGATTATCATCTTTCTGCCCGAGGACGTACCTATTCTTCTTACGAATGGTTTTTCAAAGTAAGAGACAATTATGATAGCTATATTAACAAAGAGACCCTGCTACCACGTTTGTCGATCCGCGATATCCAGGAAGGGAATTATGAGCGTTACGATAAAGTAACCTTCGATCAGCGCAGCAAACGGGCGGTATCACACAAAGGGCGCAATCGGCAGGAAGCCACCTCTGAAAGCTTTAACCTTGATGGTTGTATGCACGATATTCTTTCCATCATGTACTATTTGCGTAACGTGGAAGTTACTTCTTTGCGTACTGGACAAGAAGTACCCGTGAAAATTTTCTTTGATCGGGAAACCTACCCCTTGAAAGTAAAATACCTTGGTACTGAAGATGGGACAAAGGTAAAAGGGATGGGCCGCTACAATACCTATAAATTCAGCCCGCAGCTGATTGCTGGTGAAGTCTTTAAAGAAGGAGATGAAATGTCTGTTTTTGTCTCCCGTGATAAAAATAAGATTCCAGTATTGATCGAATCACCCGTTTCAGTTGGATCGGTAAAAGTAGTTTTGAAGAGTTATAAAGGTTTGAAGTATGATTTTACCGCTAAAGTAAATTAAGCATTATGCGATCCAAATTGGGGCTGGGAATATTGTTAACAGTAGTTTTTTTTGCTGGACTCTGGATAAGTTACCAGTGGTTTGGTTCAAAATCACGGGAATCGAAGCAAGTAGAATCTACGGTTCTTCTCGAGCGCATTAGGGAGGTTTGCCAGCTTGTAACGGTAGAAGGGCAATTTAGTGAATTGTATACCGAGACCAACCTCAAAGAGGTTACCCTTTACTTACCCATCCCTACCTACTGGGAGTTTTCCAAAAAAGCACTTTTAGAAGTGAAAGGAAGGGTCCTGGTTGGCTATGATATGGAACAGGTCAGCATCAAGGTAGACAGTATGTCGCGTCAGATTGTATTGAATAATCTGCCCGAACCTTCCATCCTGGCCATTGACCATGAGATTAGCTACCGCAATTTGGAGGAGAGTTTCTTCAATAGTTTTACACCCGAAGATTATACGCAGCTCAACCGAAACGCTAAAGAAGTTTTACGCCGTAAAGCGGAAGAAAGCAATTTGTTGGACAAGGCCCGAGAAGATGGCAATGCGATGCTGGAAGCGATTGCCTTTATGGCACAAAGTATCGGTTGGGAAGTGATCTATGATCAGGCATCTACGAAATTACCCAAGCCATCACATGCAAACTGAAACGAATTACCAGCCTTCCTGGGCTGCTTTTTTTTCGGCGCTAACCGTTGCGGAGAGTACCCGCCTGGGGGGCGTTAGTCTTCCTCCTTTTGCGTCCTTGAATTTGGGTTTGTTTACCGACGATAATGCTGCACACGTAAAACAAAATCGAGAAAGGTTTTGCCGCGACTTAGGCTGGTCAGTAGACCGGATGGCAGGATCTTTCCAAGTGCATGGTGATCAAGTTATAAGAGTAAATGCCCCCGGTCAGTGGGAAGGATACGATGCGATGGTCACCAACCGGCCCGGTATTTTGCTGAGTGTAACCATTGCGGATTGCACCCCTGTTTTGATCTATGATCCGACCACCCAAGCAATAGGAGCAGCCCACGCTGGCTGGCGAGGTACGGCTAACCAAATAGCAACTAAAACCATGCTCTTGATGCGTGATGCGTACGGAAGCCGCCCGCAAGACTGTTGGGTCTATATTGGCACTTGTATCGGTGAAAACGACTTTGAAGTTGATGCCGATGTTGCTGATCATTTCTCCGATGAATACAAGAAATGGAATCCCCAAAGAGGTAAGTTTCTGGTGGATTTGAAAAAAGCCAACGGCGATCAGTTCTTACGTTTAGGTGTTGCTCCCAACCAGATGGAAGTATCTCCTTTTTCTACAGTGGCCAATACGGATCGTTACTTCTCGCACCGGGCTGAACGAGGACTGACCGGGAGGATGATTGCGGTGATTGGCATCAAAGCCTAAAAAATAGCCCTGCGCTCCTTGAACGTCCGCCAGATTTTAAAGCGATTGTTCTTAGCGTCCGTTGGCTGTTGAAGCTGTTTGTCTGCAAGACGATGAGGGAAGGTGAGGATGAATTTAGTCCCCTTACCTGATGACTCCAGACTTATTTTTCCGCCGTGGATGTCCATTATTTTTTTGGCAATAGCCAGCCCTAAACCCGTCCCTTGGTAGTTTTCTTTGGTAGGTATCCGCAGAAAGGGCTCGTAGATTTTTTGTTGATACTGCGGCGCAATACCAATGCCATTATCCTGAACTGAAATTTGAAGCCCTTCCGGATGACTACTGGCGCGGAGTTGGATGTGTTTAGCCGACTGTTCGTTGTATTTTAGGCCGTTTTCGATTAGATTTTGCAGTACCATCCCAAGGAGAGTAGGGTTTCCGATAAATTTATGACCCTTGTCTTCCGTATCAATAGTGATCGTTTCTTCAATGCCGGTAAAAGGTTGTTTTGCTTTTGCAAAAACCTCTGCAACGGAGAGTTCTTCCGTTGGTAGCTGCTTGCTGTCCAAATGAGCGAGCGAGAGCAAGTCGTCAGTGAGGGTGTACAAGGTCCGCGCCGATAATCCTACCTGTTCCATGAAATCCTGAACAGCAGCACTATCCTTTTCCTGATTGGCAATAAGTGCCAAATCTGAGAAAGAAACAATTTGCCGCAGCGGTGTTCTTAAATCATGGGAAACCATATAATTCAGACGGCGAAGTTCTTCGTTAGAGGTAGAGAGATCTTGCAGTAACTTTTTGTTTTTGCGCCGAGCCTCAACAATCTGGATAATGAAACTATCGGTAATGTAGATCAAGCCAATGCTAATCGCAATGAAGATCAGCGTATCGTTGAAAACAGTAGCAAGAGAAGGAGTCGTCGAAAATTGGTAATAATTGATAACCTGAGCAGTAATAAAGAGAATAAGTACGTAAAACATCATGGAGAACTGCCGCCAGCGTGTCCGGAAGAATATTACACTGAGCAGGATCATCAAGAAAAAAGCATACTCACCGTGTACTTCTCCTTCACTCATGATGATTAAGGCAAAAAACAAAAGAGGGTAACACAGGTACGCGAGCGTACGTGCAAGATATTGTCGTTGAAAATGCTGAAGTAAAAGAAGAAGAAAACTGTAAATCAATAGCAGTCCACCTAGCAGGGTCAATAGTGGATTGTCTAGCAGAAAATTGCCCACCAAAAAACAAAACGATGCAAAGCTAGAAACTAGCAGGAGGAGGTTTAAATAGCGAGTTTTATTATTGTCCCAAGGGGAGAAGTTTTTGTTAGTACCCAACTGGGATAAACCCTCTAATGCCTTAGAGATCTTTTTTATAATATTTACCGGGGTCATAAAAATAAGTACCTACAAATGCTCCGTATTTGGGACCAATTGTAAGCATGTTTGGGCTGTGAAGCAATGTGTTTGTTCAATCAAGGCAAATCAGACGAGTAAATATAAGGTTTTTTCGTATTTATAATAAAATAAAACCTGTTCGGATTCTTAATTACAATCCAATTCATTGATTTTTGGAATGATTTCCTGTTGCCAAATGGCATATCCCTTTTCATTCATGTGAAGGCTGTCTTGCGTGAAGATGCTGCCTATGGGATACTGGGTAATGGGGTCAAGCATACTGGGGCCAATGTCAAAGTATTGAATATCAGGATTATTAAGCTTTCTAATAAACCGTTCAATCATTTGGTTGCCTTTCTCAAACTCTGGCCATAATGCCCAGCGGGCAGGAGAGGGTTTCATGCTCACATAGAGCACTTTGCTAGACGGGGACTTGATCAAAAGTAATCGTAAGAAAGTCCGAAAAGAGGACAGGACGTCTTTGGCTTTGAAGCCGTCGGTAATGTCGTTTTCACCACAGTAAAGCACTACAATCTCCGGCTGGTAGGGCGTGATGAGATCGTCGAAGAAGTAGTTGACCTGAGGGAGCGTAGAGCCTCCAAAGCCATGATTAAGAATTTGGTAGGGAAGGGTGTCGAGGTCTGTGGCTATGGTTTTCCACATTCGAATACTGGAACTGCCCGTGAAAACAATAATACCAGTACTGTCATCAAGATGAGCATCCTGGGCGTGGAATTTTTCCATGACCGGGACATAACCCAAGTAGGTGGAATCAAAGGAGATGATGATGTTCTCGGGATCGTCAAGCAGGGCACGCATCCCTTGGAAACGGGGAGAACAACTTAAAATGCTCAATAGGAGGACGGCCAGAATTCTTTTCATAGTCGCTAAATACTTCTCTTTTTCTAAGACGAAGAAAGATAAAAGAGGTTCTCGTGTTTGGGTGATTTTTGCAAATATTTAACACCAAAATAATTGCCAAAGTTGGAATCGTTGTTGGATCAAAGGTTTACTCAATGATCTAGCGATAAAGTCAATTGATCATATGCAATACGGATATTTGGGGGTAATTGTTGCTCTACTTCCTGATGATTGCCCATTTGATGACTAAGGTGAGTGAGATAGGCCCGCTTAGGCTTAATACGTTCAATTAAGCCAATAGCTTGGGTTAAACTTAGATGGCTGTGGTGTTCTTCACGATGCAGTGCGCTGATAACCAGAAGGTCTAAATTGTCCAGTTTTTTCAATTCTTCCTCCGCAATGCTTTTGATGTCGGTAAGGTAGGCGAAATTTCCAATCCGGTATCCCTGAATGGGTAGAAGGCCGTGCAGGTAGCGGATAATTTGGATGTTAAAATGGCCGATCTGAATATGCTCTTTTTCATTGGTAAGGTGCAGCTCAAAACGGGGAGCACCGGGGTAGGGATTTTCAGCAAATGCGTATGCAAACCTCGCTCGCAACTCTCCCGCTACTCGCTTGTCGCAATAGATAGGCATCGGAGTGAGTTGCCGAAAAATAAATGGCCGCACATCATCAAGCCCAATAATATGGTCATTGTGTTCGTGCGTCAGCAAAACTGCGTTGAGTTCAGTGACGTTAGCGCGCAGCATTTGTTGTCTAAAGTCAGGCCCGGCATCAATCACAATTTGCTGTTCACCTTTTCGTAACAGGATCGCTACTCGCAATCGTTGGTCCCTGGGGTCTGTTGATTGGCAAACGGCGCAGGGGCACCCAATTACCGGGATTCCTTGCGAGGTACCTGTTCCTAAAAAAATAATTTCCATAATAATAGTGACTTTCTAATCATCTGCCGTCTAAAAAGAGATTAAACACCCAAGACAACCAAGTGATATTTTCACTTTTAGTGTTTTTAATAACATCCCAAGGGGAAACTACACAAATATCCCAACAACGAAGCCTGCTAAGTTTTACCCCATGTTTTGGCAGGCATAATCCCACGAACATTTTTCCTGAGTGCCTTTGTTTGACAAAAGGCCCAAAAGTTATCCCAAGCAGAGGCTCCCGCCTCTGCTTTTTTTGCCCATTTATTTTCGTGCTGTTCTTTAAAAAATTGCAGTTACCTGTGCCCGGCCTACGTGTACAGTATTGGCCTGGCCTGTTTGGCGCCCCTCGTAGGTGAGCGTCACTTGCAGGTAGCGGCCCAGTTGGCGGGTAAGACTGGCATTCCAAATCCAATTGTGCCCGGGTTGTAGGCCGTTCAGGAGCACAAAACCAATCGGAGACCTCGGATCACCATCCAGCTCAAGTTGTACATAACGCGCACTCGCACGCAGCCATTGTTGGTAATTCCCTTCGAGCTGAAATTCGTTGCGCTGCAAACGTTGTCCTGTGTTCTCCAGGTTGTTTTCTTCTTCTTGCAAAAGATAAGTAAGGGTCACTCGGTAATCTTGCCCCGGCTGGTAACTGAGTGCTGGTTGCAAACGATAACCTAGTAGCTGATAATCTTTGTTGTTGAAAAACTCCGAATCTGCGCTGCGTTCCGTGCGGGCACCTTCCATTCTGAGCGTGGTAGCACTGTTGATGTTCCAGCGGGCCCTCATAATAGAACTGCGCAACAAGCGGCTCTCAAATCCAGTGGTAGGAACTTGCCTACGGGGCTGAAGATTATACTCCAATTGAAGATCGTATTTCGTGGAGCGCCGATTGAAAAACAAGAGGTGACGCTGATTGGCGCTCACAGCTACGAGTGCACTGTCTGGAAGGGACAACTGAAAAGGATTCCAGCTCTGAACGCCTGGAAAAGCCCGTACCTTACGGTTGATGGATAAGCTGGATTGCCAGGAAAAGCGATTGGCGAATTTTTGCCAAGGTTTGTCGGTTTTGGCCCACCATCGGCTAGGGTCTAGCTGTAGGCTTTGGTTGAGCGTGACGTTGTCAGTGCGGATAAAGTCGTCCGTAAAAATACTTACCCGGATGTGGTCGGCAATATCGGGAAAGGGGGCGATTTCCATCTCGTTGGGCTGAATTTTACCGTCGTTGTTGTAAAGACTATCAAGCCAAATGTACTGCCCTTGCCCAGCACCTACAAAAAGGTAAATAAATTCGACCCTTGGCTCTTGCCCTGAACCAATTTCGTAGGTTGTATTGCTCCTGATGCCGCCCTTGAGGAGGTTGGCGGTAGCGTCGATTCTGCCAAGCAAGGTTTCTGCGGGTTCCAGATTAGTCAGTTCTGCGTTGAGAATTTTTAGTGCTCGGTAGGTCAGGTTGCCACTGGTATTGAAGAATTTGTTGGGTTGCCAACGTCCGTTGATCTCTCCTTCCTGGGCGCGGCTTGCTGCTCGGAAATCGCTGCCCTGAGGTTGGTAGTCAAGACGATCTCTGAAGCTGGTGCCCCACTGCCATTGTTCGCTTTCCGGGCTTTGAAGGCTGGCCGTGTAGCGTTGAAAGAAGAAGCTGCTGAGTTCCAGTTCGTCGGTTCCGGTGGGCGTTCGTTGGTTTTTTTCTTCCTGTGCACTTAGGTTGAGTTGCCAATTGTTCCAGCGGGCAAACTTCTTTTGAATTTGTAAACCAGGGCGGGTGAAGCGTGTATCGAGAATGGGGGTGGTACTGTTGAGCCAGCTGTTGCTGCCATTGATTTGCCAGCCTTTTATTTGCCAGCGCAATTCAGCAGCGTGGCGTTGCCCTTCGTACAAAGAATCACGTAAAAAACTCGACCAGCGGTACCGCAGCTGGCCTTTGTCTGGATGCCCCAGGGCCAGGGTCGCTCCGGCAAGTTGTTCGGCGGCTGGGCTGGTATTGCCAATGCCGTTGACCGTAGCGAGGCTCCAGTCACGCAAGAATTCCGGCGAACGGTAGGGGTTGATGGCACGAAAATTTTCTTGTACCCATTCGTATTCAGCACCACCCAAAAGTTGCCAGCCGGAAGAGTCGGGCCCAAGTTGCCATTTTTGGTCCCAGTCGAGGCGGGTAGCGATGCCCTTATCGTTATTGGCATCCAAACGGCTGAAGCGATTGAGGTCTTCCTGGCTGTAGCCCAATTCGCCACGGATTTCTCCGCTTTTGCCTATCTGATAACTACCTCCCGTGGTGAGGAGCCGCTGTAATTTGGGTGCTGTCAATTGGCGAATGGGGGAGTAGTTGCCCTGCGGACGACAATCATTAGGGTCGGGAGCTACCCAGCGGTAGGCTCTTTCGTTGGCCGTAAGAGCGGGATCAAGCACATAGTCGCCCTGGCCCTCGCCCACGAAAGCAAAGCTGGCGACGAGAAGACCCTCGGGGTCAAAGCGCAAAAACTGGTAAAGACTGTCTACGCCATTACAATTGATCAGACTGTCAACGGCCGAATAGGTCGCGCGTTGGCTGTCGGGAGCATCCAGGCTGTTGATGGTCGAGACAAAGGCATTGGTCAACTGATCACCGGCATCTTGGAGGCGTTGTCGCTCTTCGTCGCTGAGTTCCAGATCGCCGGTAGCTGTTTTGCTGTCTTGCTGGCTGTAAATGTTTACGTAAGCTTTCCAGCGGTCATTTTGGTAATGGGAACTCCCCGCGTAGAGGGAACGCAAGTAACGTTGATCGGCATACTCAAACTCTACGGCAATACGGCTGTCTTTGGTGACCAATCGGCGGGCTGTAAAGGTCACCTCTCCCTGGTTGTAGTCGATGGTATAATCCGCATCACGGCCTCGTTGGAGGGTTTGTCCATCGAGGATAACTTTTTCGGTGCCCGCCAGGACGATGATAAAACGCTCCCCACTACCTCCCTGCAATTTGTAAGGCCCCTGGTTGCCTTCTTGGGTAACCAACTGCTGCCGCCGAAATTGCCCACGAGCAATCGCCACACTCGCGGAATTGCTCCAGCGTCCTCCTCGGTCGTCCAGGCGGCTGGTGCTAAAAGTAGCTCCTTCCAGCTTCTTGAAATATTGGAGGAAATAACTGTCTGGGCTGCGCAGCTCGTAATCGCCTGCGGTAAGTTGGGTGCGGTCTTTTTCTAAACGAATAAAAATACGGTCGAAATCGCGCAACTGTCGCGTATTACCCTCTGGTTGGATGGGGAGGTTCTCATCGGTGATGGCTGCCGTCACCAGGATGCCATCCCCAATTTCGCCCGCTAGTTGGAGGTTGAAGCTGGAGTTGAGCACCAAATCCTGGCGGTTGCCAAAGGAAAAACCACGGCTGAAGCTACCACTGTAGTTGAGGCGTTGACCATCAAGCAAGCTGCCGTCACTGGCGTAGGGATTGTAGTTGCCGATGATGAGGCCCGTAGGATTGTCTTCCCGCTGGGTGGTATCTAGTAAGGCGAAAGGTGCCGTCAGTTGGTAAGGTAGTACGCGGTAACGGAGTAAAATGCTGTCTTCCGAAACGGGTTTGAGCCAACGGAATTCTTGTTGGGTAAAAACGTAAAAACTGCTGTCGTAAAGCGTGCCCGAAGGCTGAAAAGCCTGAATACTGAAGGGAACGACCGTCAAGCTGTCTAGTACAAAACTTCCCGTAGGAGTAACCCATTGGTAGCGTTGATTATTCCAGCTCCCTTCCTGGGCCTGTCCGGTTAGCGCCAGGACAAGACCTATGATCAATAGGTACCCATGAAGTAGCGGTCTTCTAATCATTTATTTTTGTAAAGTTCCTGATGGAACGGGAGAATGAAAAACTTATTGGATAGCAAGAATTCCCTATCTTTCCTGCTATCAAGCTGATGTTTATTATGAAGAACTATTTACTACTCATTTTTTTGTTGCTGATGTTTGCTTTTCCTGTCTTTGGTCAGGACAAGGACAAAGCCCCTCCAACCATTACGGAATATACCAAAGATTGCGTCGCTTATCCGGGCTATTTCAATTTTTTCTGGCAGGAAAGCAGTGGTAAGCTTTTTTTGGAAATCTCGCGCTGGAACGAGGAGTTTCTTTACGTTAACAGCCTTACGGGTGGTGTAGGTTCAAATGACATTGGCTTGGATCGCAATCAACTAGGATCTGACCGGATTGTCAAGTTCGTTCGTTCTGGCCCCAAGGTACTCATGGTTCAACCCAACTACGCGTACCGCGCAGTGAGCGATAATCCTGAAGAGCAACAATCGGTGAAAGATGCTTTTGCACAGTCGGTTTTGTTTGGTTTCAAAGCGGTAGCTATAGAAGGCGAGCGCTTGTTGGTGGATTTGACGCCTTTTCTTTTGCGAGACGCGCACGATGTCATTGGTAAATTCAAGACCAACAAGCAAGGGACCTACAAGACCGATGCCGACCGCAGCATGATCAATCTGGAACGTTGTAAGAGCTTCCCCAAGAACAGTGAATTTGATGCGCTGGTTACTTTTGTGGGGGATGCTACGGGGCGCGAGATTCGTTCCGTGACGCCCAATGCTGATGCCGTTTCTGTGAACCAACACCATAGTTTCGTGGAGTTGCCGGATGCTGGTTACGAACCACGGGTGTATGACCCTCGTTCGGGATATTTCCCCTTTAGTTTTTACGATTATGCGACGCCCATCGATCAGCCCTTGGTCAAGCGTCTGATTACCCGTCATAGGCTGGCCAAGAAAGACCCTACTGCGGCAATCAGTGACCCCGTTGAACCCATCATTTATTACCTGGATCGGGGCACACCGGAACCCATTCGATCGGCCCTGCTGGAGGGTGGCCGCTGGTGGAATGAAGCTTTCACGGCTGCGGGTTACCGCAACGCTTTCCGTGTGGAGGTGCTTCCTCCGGACGCTGACCCCATGGATGTACGCTACAATGTTATCAATTGGACCCATCGGAGCACCCGAGGCTGGAGCTATGGTAGCTCCGTTGTCGATCCTCGCACTGGTGAGATTATTAAAGGCCACGTACTGCTGGGAAGCTTGCGCGTACGCCAGGATTTTCTCATTGCGCAAGGCTTGGTTGCTGCTTACGAAAATGGTAAGGAAGCCGATCCCCGATTGCTGGAAATGGCTCTGGCGCGGCTACGCCAGCTTTCAGCACACGAGATTGGACATACCTTGGGGCTGGCCCACAATTTTGCTTCGAGCTACAATGATCGTGCATCTGTGATGGATTATCCTCACCCTTACATCCGTATTGATGCCGATGGCAACATTGCCTACGATCAGGCTTACGATACGGGCATAGGTGCCTGGGACAAGCGGACCATTATGTACGGTTACCAGGATTTTCCGGAAGGACAAAATGTTGAAGACGGCTTGCAAGCTATTCTGTCTGAAAACAGCCAACTGGGCTTGAAGTATATTTCCGATCCCGACTCCCGCCCGGTAGCCGGAGCACATCCGTATTCCCATCTTTGGGATAACGGACAGTCGGCTACAGAGGAGCTGCGCCGGTTGAGTTTGTTGAGAAAACGATCAATGATTAATTTCAGTGAGCAGAATATTGCGGTCGGAGCACCCATGTCTACCCTGGAAGATGTGCTGGTGCCTATCTACTTTATGCACCGCTACCAGACCGAGGCCGTTGCCAAGTTAATCGGGGGTGTAGATTATTCCTATGCTGTACGTGGAGAGGGTAAGGTAGAAACGGTAGAGATCGTTTCCAACCAAGAACAACGCAACGCATTCAAAGGCATGTTGGAAACGCTGCGCCCTGATTTTTTGATGATCCCTGAGCATATCCTGGCCCTCATTCCACCGCAAGCTTATGGCTATGAGCGCGGGCGCGAGCAATTTAAAATTCATACGGGATTGACACTGGACCCCCTGGCTGCTGCCGAGGCTTCAGCCGATTATACCTTTCAGTTTTTGCTCCATCCAGCGCGTTTGGCGCGCTTGGTCGAGCAATCTGCCCGCAAGCCTTATTATCTGTCGGCTACCGAAGTGATGGCCACTACGCGTAAGCAATTACAGGAAGAGGTAGCTAGTGGTGCGGGCAATTACCAGCATGCTTTGGCCAGGGTGGTGGAACAACGTTTCGTTTATCATCTGATGACACTAGCTGCTCGCAATGATATTCAACCCCAAGTTGCCGCCGCCGCACTTTCTACGCTGATTGATATCGAAGGTGTTATTCCTGAACGCCTCACTGCTTCAGCCAGCAATAGCCCCGATCAGGCACATTTGCGCTACCTGCGTGAGCAGATTCAGCAGTTTCGGAGAGCACCAGAGCAGTTCAAAGTGCCATCGGCTCCAGACTTGCCAGATGGTTCGCCTATTGGTTGTGGTGGAGGGATGTAAGGTTTGGGTACTGCCTGTCGGCCATGCTGGCGCAGCAGGCGGGCTGACGCGGTCATTTTGAGGCTACTTCGAGGTGAGGGCAGGTGTTTTATTCTCAGGAATCTGATGAGCTGCATCAAGTCTCACTTTATATGGTGCCTGGTATGGTGTCGCATTTAGGGAGGTCAAAATTTGAGAAACTTGCGGCTTAACTAATGTTTCTAATCAAGTAGTTAAACAAAATCAAATTTCGGGATTGACATACAAGTATGAGAAATTCCATTAAATGCGTATAGGGGAAATGGAATCTTGACGAAGGTAGGAATGATCGTTGGAGCGGTGGTCTTAAATCACAAGAATAACTTACGTTAAGTAGAGGCTGGAAATTAGCTATATTGTGATTTATAAAACGCTATGTGGCTATCTCTTTTACGGATGGACTGTTTTTTAAAATATTTAAATCTCTGAGAAAATGAAAGTACAGATACCTGTGATTATGAAAGGGTTTGGCTTAATGATAATAGTTTTATTACTTTTTCAATGTAATGATGACGATATTATTACTACAGAGAATGATAATTGTATTATTCAAGAGTTGATAACTTCTCCATATCTCGTTATTGATGATAGCATTGCTTATATTTCATCGGATACATTTACCCATATAATTGAGAATGGTTTCGTAATAGAGAGATTAAAAGACAATGGTGTATATGAAGAGTTTACATACAATGGAGATGGTTTGTTAGCTACTACAAGAAGTTATTCTCAAGGGGCTTGGTATGTCAGAGACTCTTTTTTCTACGAAGGTCAAAATTTGATAAATAGAAAGGGATATTCTAGAGAAGGAATACTATCAAGAGAAGAAGATTTTTATTGGGATAATGGAAAACTTAAGTCAGGTTTTTTGATATACTCTTTGAAGGTGAATGGTGAAACAATATGGAATGAAAACAGATTCGACTTTAAATATGAAAATGGAAATATTGTAGAGACGGAAGTTACTTTTTATGAAGATAATGGGGATTCCCTTGTCACAATAAGAGAATTTCAATTTGATTCTCATGAAAATTTTAGAAAACATTTAACATTTGTTCCCTTAAGTTTAATAATTGATTTCAGTTTATGGGGTGTTCCATATTGGTTTTCAACAAATAATGTAACACTTGAGACTCGTCGTAATGTTGTTGGTGCTTGGACAGGCGAAGTATCTTACTCATTTACTTGGGATAATGAGAAGGTTTCGGAATTTGTTCTTACCACACATTCACATATTAATACAGATCCCTTCGTTAGGCCAGTGAAGTTATATTATGATTGTTGGTAATGTTCTACGAAGTGGTAGATAGTTGAACACTCTCATTAATAAATTAAACTGCCAAGAACTTTACCTACCCGACTCTATACTTCCGCTTCGCTCCAGTACGGCGGGTAGTCCCGAGTTCTTATCCCCTACCTAAAGTGGGTGAATCGCCCCGTATCCTTTAGGCCTTCACTACCCGAACAGCGTACCACTGGCCATCAATATCTTCCATCCAGAGGAAATACACGCCGGTAGGCAGCCCGCTCAAATCATACCGATTGACTGTCTCATTAATTACGCGAACCGTACGCCCCCACTGGTCAAGTACAATGGTGCGGTTGGCGCTCAAGCCATTCACCTGCACCCACCCGCGGGTAGGGTTGGGATATACCCGAAGGGCTGTATTTTGCAAATCCTCCACCCTCACCAGCGGACTGCCCACCACAAAATCGCCCAAGGCAATGGGGCTGATGCCTACCCCGACAGTATGGGTAGCCGTATAGGTTAGAAGATCAACGACCGTTACCTGGTCTCCGTAGTAATTGACTACATAAAGATTCAGTTCGTCATCCGCTATCGACATCCCCACGGGGCCTCCTGGCATGGCTATGGAGGTCTCCAGCGTGCTCGTTGCCAGGTCTATCACACTCAGGGTATTGTCCAAGCTATTCGTAGCGTAGAGCTGCTGCGTCAGGAGGTTGATGACCAGTGCGTAGGTACCATCTCCTGCCGTAATGGTGCTCTCGACAGTATCACTGGTCATGTCAATGACGCTGATATCATCGGAACCAAAGTTGGCCACGTAGGCTTTGTTCGTCGTTGGATGGAAGGCCATCCCGATGGGCCCAATGCCTACCGGAATGGTCGCCGTCACCAGGTCGGTAGCGGTAGCAATGACGCTCACTGTGCCCTCTAATTGGTTGGTGACGTAAACCCTGCTCTGATCTGGGCTGGTAAAAACACCAAACGGGCCTTCCCCCACAGCTACCGTTGCAGTTACCATGTTTGATCCGGCCTCAATGATGCTCAGCGTATGGTCGTTCTGGTTGGCTACGTACACCTTGTTGCCCGCTTCGCTGACAGCTATTCCGGTGGGGGCATCGCCTACAGGGATGACGGACTCTACTGCCAGCGTAGTAGCGTCAATCACACTGACGGTATTGGGTGTCTGGTGCGTCAGGTAAATCTTGCCGGTCAGCTCATTAATAGCTATTCCCAGGGGCGTATTTTCTACCGCAATCGTAGTCGCCACCGTGTTGGTAGAGAGGTCTATCACGGCCACTTCGCCGTCATTGAAACTAGGGATGTAGGCAAAGCCCTGTGCGTGTAAAAACGGCCCGGTAAGGAGGGAAAGTAGCACTGCCAGCAATGGCGAGAGTTGTTGAGGGGATAAGTAGTGAGCTAGCATAGCAGGGGAGTTTGTATTACTTGCTGGAGCGTTAAATCGTAGTAGCAAAGATAGCTTATTCAATGGACACTCTCAGACGCACATGCCGGAGGCCTAAGGGAGAAGGATGGGCACCGCTCTGCTCCGTAGGGTCGGTTTCAAACCCGACGCTATGGAGCAGAGCAGTAGTGAGCCGCGGACTCTGGGAAAGAAGAGGAATCTCCACCCCATTCGTATAAATACATTCACACATTCACGTATTTACACTCAAGCCCCCAACTCGCGCACCATCTCCCCCCGAAAGTGGAGGATCTGCAACATCTTCTCCAAATCGGCGTGCCAGCGACCAAATTCACCCGAGCGAAACGACCAGCCGCTCTTGAACAGCGGTAAGAGTTGCGGATCACTATGGTAGGCGGCTTTCTCGAGCAGGGAGCGGTAATGCCAGAGGTCCAAGTTGGCCGTGCTGCGCCCCTGGATGACGTCCTGGAAGCCGAGGACGATCATCTTGCTCAGGGCTGGCTGCCAGGCATGGGGGCTGTGGAGCAGCCAGTAGGCGGGCAGTGTTTCGTTGGGCACCAAGGGGCCAAACTGCTGCAGCCAGGTGAGCAAACTGGCGTTGAAGAAGCCGGGGGTAGCTTGCTGCAAGAGTTGCTTGGCGTCGGTGTTGTTCCACAGACTTTGCTGGTCGGTGAGGAGCCACCATTTGATCATGGCTTCGGTACCTCCCAGGTCAGGGTGACGCAGCAGACTTTTGGTGAATGCTTGCAGCAGTTGGTTGCCGTAGCTCACCTTGGCCACCATTTGAATGATATCTAAAGGCGCTTTTTGCCAGTGGTTTTCCCAACGCGCGAAGGGGATACGTTCCAATAATTGCTGCAGCCAGTTGAGGCGTAAGCCACCGGGCGTTTTGCTGCCGGTGAGGTAGATGCCGTCTTCCTCGGTGGCTTTTGGAAGGTCTTCCGGCAGGTTCAGTTCCAGCTTGTTGGCCTTGAGTGGCAGACATTCCTGCGCGTGTTCCCAGAGGCGATCTTGCAGCCTACTTGCGGGCAGGCTGGCCAGCAGCTCGGTAGCGGCGAGGCGAACGTTTTTTCGCTTGGCGAGGCGACAATGCTCTAGAAAAGCTTCGTCCTGCTCGCTCAGTCCTTCCGCCAGCGCGGGCAAGACGCGGGCCTGGGTTTGATGATCCATTTCCAGCCAATGATCCGTCAGGCTTTGCAGCGCCGCTTCGGGGTCTTCCCGACGGAAAGCAGTGAGCAGCGCGAGTTGGTCTTTTGTGGCGGCCAGCGGCCAGCTTTCTAGCGCAGTGCTCGTTGGGAGCAAGGCCGACCAGTGGGGGTGTTGCTGCAACAACCAGCGGCCACGTGTACCCAGGATCGGCTCAATGAGCAACCATAGCTCGGGCTTTTCGCGGCATTGTTCCAGCAGGTCGGGGAGGGCCTCGTGGGGCAATTGCTTCTGGTGTTTTTGCAGCAGCTGCGCAAACTCGGGCAGGGCGGGCTGGTGGTGACCGTCGAGGATGGCATTCAGGTGCTGCACGCTGCGCCACGAGCAGGGAGCTTGGGCGGCTTCCGGTGCCGGGCTGGGCAATGCTTCCTCCAGAAGGGGCAATTGCCGGGCGCCCTGGCGTAAAATCTGGGTGATGCCGATGGCCTCCAGCAGTTGCTGGTGGTCTTCGTGATCTTCGTCAGCAGGAGTGTCATCGGCGAGCACCAGCTCCTCTGCAGGCAGTTGGTCGGCTCCAAGCAGGAGCCGCCGTACGAGTTCTTCCCAATTTTGCTGATCAGCTGTTTTCACCGTGTGGTTTTATGGTCCCCCTAAAGGTAAGGGGAGGTTTGGAGTTAAGCTTGGTTTTTGCGCAGTTTTCCTCCTCTTAGCAACAACCAAATAGAAAAAGACATCTCGCCCACAATGCTGGGAATGGCCACCAGGGCCAGGAAGATAGAGGCGTAGTCCTGGTAATCGGCCATCAGGAAGTGTGCGCCGGTGTCGATCATGTACATGATGCCGGCTATTACCAGAAAGAAGGCAATGATCCGAGGCTGGCCGATAATTCTGCCCAGCAAGATGAGGTGTATACCAAAAAAGAACAGGCCGATGAGCCAGATGGTATTGAAGATGTCTACCTGTTGCAGTACCTCCGCCGCCGTAGTGGCCTTTAGGGCCAGAGGCAGGGCGAAGATGGCAACGCCCATAATAGCCGCGTGCATCATCCGGAAGAGAGTGCTCAGTTGAGACCAGCGATTTGTCGGGTACAGCTCGTAGAGTGCCCAGGCCACAACCACATCAAAAACGACCGTGATCATAAAGGCGAGCGTTCCCCAACGAACCAACATAGGCTGCTGCTGAATCGTTTCCAGAGGAGCCTGTAGTAGAGATTCCAACATCAGGAAATTAGCAAAAATGGCGGTAAAGAAGATCACGAGGTAACTACCCCCAGCAGTAATGGCAAGTGTTCTGGCTTTCATAATTTGTTTTTGCCCTACCGATGACTTGAAAGTGGCTTTGCCCCTAAAGGTGACAGGAAAAGATTACCTCAGCATATAGCGCAATTATTTTGGTGCAATAAAACAAGAAATCACCCCGATCTCCCCACCACGAATAATAAGCCAGCTATGCTAAGATGGCGAATAAAATTTGCCAACATTTACTCGTGGCCGATAAATGGCATTTTAACGGGGGCGGTCTGCCTTATTTTTAATAGCTGCTTGATGGGAGCTAATCTTCTTTTTTGTAAAATACTTACGCAAGAAAGTAAAGCTTGCCTTTTGATTATCAAGACAAAAGCCTATTTTTGCTGCCGATTTTAGGGGGCTGGTCAGGAAATGCAGTAAGCATAAGCCTTGGCGGCGATCCGAAAAACTATTGTTGACTATTCACAGAACGACAGATTATGGCAAATATCGGTCTAGTAAAGCAAGTTATCGGCCCGGTTGTAGACGTAAGTTTCTCCGCGGAAGGTGCTAAGCTGCCCGAAATTCTGAATGCATTAGAAATTAAGCGCCAGAACGGTGAATTACTGGTACTAGAAGTACAGAAGCACCTTGGTGAAGACAGCGTACGTACGATCGCTATGGATGCTACCGACGGTTTGACCCGCGGTACGGAAGTAACCGATACGGGTGCTCCTATTGCAATGCCTACCGGCAATGTAATCAAGGGCCGCCTGTTTAACGTAATTGGAGAAGCCATCGATGGTATCGGTGCTGTTTCCAAAGCTAGCTCTGCACCTATTCACCGTAAGCCACCCGCTTACGAGGATCTGTCGACTGAGAAGGAAGTACTCTTCACAGGTATCAAAGTAATTGACCTGATCGCACCTTATACCAAAGGGGGTAAGATCGGTCTGTTCGGTGGTGCTGGTGTAGGTAAGACGGTACTTATCCAGGAATTGATCAACAACATTGCCAAAGGTTACGACGGTATTTCGGTATTTGCCGGAGTAGGAGAGCGTACCCGTGAAGGGAATGACTTGATGCGCGAAATGTTGGAAGCAGGGATCATCAACTACGGCAAAGATTTCATGCACAGCATGGAAGAAGGCGGTTGGGATCTGAGCAAGGTAGACATGAAAGCACTCGAGACTTCAAAAGCTACTTTCGTATTTGGTCAGATGAACGAGCCTCCTGGTGCACGTGCCCGGGTAGCATTATCTGGTTTGACCATTGCTGAGTACTACCGTGATGGTGACTTGAGTGATCCTACCGGTGGTCGTGATATCCTCTTCTTTATTGATAACATCTTCCGTTTCACCCAGGCCGGTTCTGAGGTATCTGCCCTTCTGGGACGTATGCCTTCAGCAGTAGGTTACCAGCCAACGCTGGCTACCGAGATGGGTCTGATGCAGGAACGGATTACTTCTACCAAGCGTGGTTCTATTACCTCTGTACAGGCGGTATATGTACCTGCGGATGACTTGACGGACCCTGCTCCTGCAACGACATTTGCTCACTTGGACGCAACGACCGTACTAAGCCGTAAGATCGCTTCTTTGGGTATCTACCCTGCGGTGGATCCGTTGGATTCTTCTAGCCGGATTCTTGATCCTTCGATACTTGGTGACGAGCACTACGCCTGTGCTCAGCGCGTAATGAACATCTTGCAGCGTTACAACGAATTGCAGGATATCATCGCCATCCTTGGTATGGAAGAATTGTCTGACGAAGATAAGCTGATCGTAAGCCGCGCACGTCGTGTACAGCGTTTCTTGTCACAGCCTTTCCACGTAGCCGAGCAGTTTACAGGTCTGAAAGGAGTACTCGTACCGATCGAAGAAACCATCAAAGGATTCAACATGATCATGGATGGTGAAGTAGACGAGTATCCAGAAGCAGCCTTCAACTTGAAAGGTAACATCGAAGATGTTATCGAGACAGGTAAGAAGATGTTGGCCGAAGTAGAAGCTTAAGCTTAAGTTTTATCATAACTGATTGAGCATGAATATTGCAGTATTAACACCAGAACGTGAAATTTTTCACGGTACCATCAGCTCGGTGAAAGTGCCGGGTGTGAAGGGTGAATTTCAGGTGCTGAATAACCACGCCCCCATTGTTTCGGCATTGGCGGAAGGTAAAGTCGAAATCGTAACTGCCGCTGGTGGCTACACTTTCTTCAACCTCGAAGCAAGTGCCAAGCAGTCAGGCGACGAAACCGGCAAAAAAATGACCTTCCAAATTGAAGGTGGTTTTATTGAAGTACTGAACAATGAGATTTCCCTCCTGGTACAGGGTGTAAGTCAACTATAGAAAATCTTGTGTTTGTTCCGATGAAAGATCGGAATACGACGCTTGATTTAAACCATATTATCCTCCCGGATTTTACTGCGGTAAAGTTCGGGAGGATTTTTTTTATAACGCTATAGGCAATGCCTTCGTGCCTCGGCACGAAAAGAGCAGCGTTTAAAGGAGGAAGTTATTCTTCTCCGACCCCTAAGTGTTTTTTATGACTAAAAGTTGAGCTTAGTGGTTTTAGCGATAAAAGCTTGTAATAAGGAATACGAATTTGTATTTTCAGTCTTAAATTTTGTCTTATATTATAGAAATATAAATTATGATGGATGATAAGGTCACACATTTAATTTCTACTTTGAGTACATTTCAGGAGCGATTTGTGACTGGAGCATATTCAACAATGGGAATTTATTTGCTAATTCTCGGATGGATTTTAACCTCTAATGATGCGAGAGCTTTTTTAAATAAAAATGCGTATCTACTTAAATATGTGATTCTTTTACTAGCAGCTAGTTATATTTTTTATGTGATTGGGCTGTTTTATATTCAGTCCATTTCTGCAGAAATCGTTAATTGGCTGCATGAAAATAAAATAGAAGAAATATTGTATAAACATTATGTCATTTCATTTGAAGGTACTTGCTACTTTGCTATCTTTCAGCTTGTACCTAATATACTAATCGTTCTTGTTCTCATTGGTAATCTAAGGAATAAATCTTCAAGCTAGGATTCTTATTGAATGCTGTACAGTGAATATTCAATTGATTGAGTCGCAGAAAAAATACTGTCGCTCTACCGCCGACGCCGTCGGGATTCTGATACATCTGAACGAGTACAGACGTTAGCGCTCGCGAATGCATAAAAGAGGCTTACCCCAAAACCCCCGCTACTTTTTCTGGGATATCCAATTGAGCCAAAGCCTCCAAGACTTCCTCAGTTTCCGCCGCTGGCGTATCCATCATTTTTAGTAACAACTGAATACTTTCACGAGCGATAAGGTCAGGTGCTGTGAGGGTGCCACTTACGGCTTGAAGCGAGATGCTTTGCATCAGACCACGGGCACACATGGCGTAAATTTTATAGTCTTCGCTCGCTTTCTCGGGAAACCGCTCACCAAAAATAGCTTTACTGCGCTCGATTTGGTTGATGAGCAATTTGGCCGCAATATCAGGTGAATTGTACGACATCAAGTACAGCTCCGCGGAGGGCGCGTGTTGTGCCATGGTATGTACGTGCCAGGAAAGCTCACAAGCCAGGTGAAGCAGTTTATTACCTTCCGCAAAACGAGAGGTACGTTCAAGTACCCGAAAAAAGGCTTCAAGTACGATTTTTTCGAAAATATCTTCTTTACTCTGATAGAAATGATAGATCGTTCCGATCTCTACACCTGCCGCCTCCTTGATCTGGCGCATCTTGGTTTTTTGGTAACCTTGCGCCAGGAAAAGCTTGCGGGCAACGCTGATGATTTTGCCCCTGACTGCGGCCTTGTGTGCTTCCCGTTTCATAGTAATGTCATTTCAGACAATGAAAGTAGTGCTTTTTTCTAGAACGCGTTCAAATTTATTTGCAAAAGTCAACTAATCCCTGTAGTTTTATTATCAAATTAGAACGTGTTCAAAACCCTCCAACCGATGGCTGCTTACTTAAATATGGATACGCTGCGTTTTCTCCTGCAGCATACACACGACCTGGAACAAATCTTAACCTTGCCAAGATTTGAAGATCATGATATGGATAGCATCAATATTATGCTTGATGCCATCAAGGATTTCTCGGACCAGGAGCTGTATCCTGTTTTTCGGGAGATGGACGAGCAGCCGGTGCATTACGCTGATGGTAAGATCATTACGCACCCTGCACTGGGCAAAATCTTACGCCAGTCGGCAGAGTTGGGCGTTATTGGAGGGACCTTTGATTACGAGGATGGGGGGCTACAATTACCGAATACGGTAGGTACGGCTACCTATTTTATCATGGATGCTGCCAACAACAATGTCCCCGGCTACACGGGTCTGACGATGGGGTCTGCCGAGCTCATCCTGCATTTTGGCAGTGAGGAATTGAAAGCAACTTACGTGCCTCACATGATCAGTGGTGAATGGGGAGGAACGATGTGTCTGACCGAACCTCAGGCCGGTAGTTCTTTGTCCGACATTACCACCACCGCTTATCCTCAAGCTGATGGCACTTACAAGATAAAGGGACAGAAAATTTTCATCTCCGGCGGTGACCACGAGCATTGTGAAAACTTTGTCCATCTGGTGCTGGCACGTATCGAAGGCGCACCAGCGGGCACAAAGGGGATCTCCTTATTTGTGGTGCCAAAATACCGACCTACGGATGCTGGCTTAGTGCACAATGATGTCATTACTGCGGGTGATTTTCAAAAAATGGGCCAGCGGGGCTACTGTACGACGCACCTTTCTTTTGGTGAAGAAGACAATTGTACCGGTTTTTTGGTCGGTCAGCCTCACCGAGGATTGGGGTACATGTTTTTGATGATGAATGGCGCTCGGATTGGTGTTGGTCGTGGAGGTGTAGCCATCGCTAGTGCTGCTTACCATGCTTCTTTGCAATATGCGCAGGAGCGCCCACAAGGACGTCGTATTTTAGATAATGGCCGTAAAGATCCTAATGAAAGTCCTACGCTGATCATAGAACATGCCGATGTACGTCGGATGTTGTTTTTACAAAAAGCTATCTACGAAGGTGGCTTAAGCTTGGTACTACAGTCTTCCAAGTACCTGGATCTATCGCTTTACGGACCAGAAGAGGAGCGGGAGAAATACAAGATGCTACTGGATATTCTGACGCCCATCACCAAGACGTTTCCTGCCGAAAAGGGCCGGGAAGCAGTTGACAACGGGCTACAGATTTTAGGAGGTTATGGTTTCTGCAGTGATTTTGTTTTGCAACAGTACTACCGCGATATCAGGATTTTTGCCATCTACGAAGGCACCACGGGTATCCAGTCGCTGGATTTACTAAGTCGGAAAGTTACCATGCACAATGGTAAAGCCCTGGAACTACTGGCCGGGGAAATGAAAACAACTATTCAGGCCGCACTCCAACAGCCTGAATTGCAAAAATACGCAGCTGCTTTAGGAGGTAAAATCAAAGAAACCCAGGAAGTATTGGGCTTCCTCTTGCCTTACGCGGCTAAGGGCGAATACGAACGCTTCCTGGCCGATGCCAACATTTTTATGGAGTACTTCAGTACCCTTGTTGTAGCTTGGCAATGGCTGCAAATGGGCGTTACGGCGAAACAACTCAGCATCACTGGTGCCGGTAACTTCACCGATGATTACCTGGAGGGTATTCTGCATACGATGCGCTTTTACTTTACCTACGAAGTTCCTAAAATGAACGGTCTGGTAGAGATCATGCGTAACGAGGAGGAACTGACCTTGCTGAAAGAAAAAGCACATTTTTAGGAATTACAAACACGCTAACTTGTCAATTGTCGGACAGACGAAGTAGCAACTACTTAGGTTTGATTTTTGTCTTTTAAATAGCCCTTGCTAAAGAAGACAAAATCAAATCAAATGCGACACTACTTATTGCTGTTGGCCAGTACGCTGCTGTTTTTGGGGATGAATCGTCCTGCGGCAGGGAGTATGGAGTTGGCCATTAATGACATTGAGCACAATTACGGTACCCTCTGGATCGGGCTGTACGCCTCGGAGGAAGCTTTTTTGGATAAAGATCAAGCCCATCTGGAAGCCATCAAGGTGAAAGATTTCAAAGAGAAGCGGATTTACCTCAATGATCTGGATTATGGTGATTATGCCGTAGCCTTGTTCCATGATCTCAATAACAATGGCGAACTGGATGTCAATTGGCTTGGTGTTCCAGAGGAGCCATTTGCGTTTTCACGCCCCATATCTTCCAAATGGCGACTCCCTAAATTTTCTGAAGTAAAAGTAGGTTTGTACCAATCTCATAAAACGGTTTCTACCAATCTGAAAACGTGGTGGGACCAGTAAGGTCAGGTTTGAGGGAGTACAGCTATTAACCGATTGATAATCACATCAAACCTTCCTGTATTAGGTAGTTGGTAGAGCGTACATGGACTAGATTTTGCAAGCGTCAATCCATTCACCCTGTACTTCATGCTTTTTACGGAAGATTTGCTGATCAAATCAATTATTTTCAGGTGTTTTCAAGCAAATCTGATCCTAATTAACTATAGCGAAAATTCGCCACCTCGGTGGAAATATGTTATCTTTCGCATCCTCAAACGGAAGAAATATCTAAATTATGTCTACTGCTTATTCTCACCTTTTGGCTCCTCTCGACCTTGGTTTTACACAACTGAAGAACCGGGTACTCATGGGGTCCATGCACACCATGCTGGAAGAAGCTCCCGGAGGTTTTCCGCGCGCCGCTGCTTTTTATGCCGAACGAGCAAGAGGCAAGGTTGGTCTAATTGTCACGGGCGGTATTTCTCCTAATGAGGAAGGTTGTGTCGGACCACATTCTGCTATGTTGACCAATGCAGAGGAGGTAGCTAAGCATAAACTTATTACGGATGCCGTTCGGGCGGAAGGAGGAACAATCTGTATGCAGATTTTACACTCCGGCCGTTATGGTTATCACCCCAAAATTGTGGCCCCTTCGGCTTTACAGGCTCCCATCAATTTCTTCAAACCTCGCGAAATGACGGGCGAAGATATTGAGCGGACCATCAATGATTACGCCAAGTGTGCAGTACTGGCCCAGGAGGCTGGCTATCACGGCGTAGAAGTAATGGGCTCGGAAGGTTACCTGATCAATCAGTTTATCGTCAAGCGTACCAATCATCGGGAAGATGAATGGGGCGGCGCCTACGAAAACCGGATGCGCTTTCCACTAGAGATTGTCCGCCGTGTCAGGGCTGCGGTGGGCGAAAATTTCATCATCATCTACCGCCTGTCTATGTTGGATTTGGTGGAAGGAGGTAGTACTTGGGAAGAAGTAGTACAGCTCGCCAAAGCGATTGAAGCCGCCGGTGCAACCATTATCAATACCGGGATCGGCTGGCACGAAGCACGTGTACCTACCATCGCTACCCGAGTGCCCCGTGGTGGGTTCAGTTGGGTGACGGGCAAACTGAAGGGCGAAGTAAACGTACCTCTGGTGGCCGTCAATCGAATCAATATGCCGGGCATCGCCGAAGAGATTCTCGCGAAAGGAGATGCCGACATGGTCTCCATGGCCAGACCTTTCCTGGCGGATGCCGAATTGGTAAAGAAAACGATGGAAGGTCGGGTAGATGAGATCAACACTTGTATTGGTTGTAACCAAGCCTGCTTGGATCATACGTTTGAGATGAAAATCTGCTCCTGCTTGGTGAATCCCCGGGCCTGTCACGAAACGGAGCTTAACTATCTGCCAGCAGTTGAGAAGAAAAAAATCGCGGTCATTGGTGCCGGTCCTGCCGGTTTAGCAGCCTCTACCATTGCTGCCGAACGCGGTCATACGGTTGACTTGTTTGAAAGTGAAGGCCAGATTGGTGGTCAGTTCAATATGGCTAAGCGCATCCCTGGAAAGGAGGAGTTTGAAGAAACACTTCGCTATTTTGGTCGTCAGATCGAATTGACGGGCGTCAACTTGCATTTGAATACCCGCGCTACCGCCGAACAGTTGTTGGCTGGTGGCTATGATGAGGTTATTCTTGCTACGGGGGTTACACCACGCGATATTGCCTTGCCGGGCCAAGATCACCCCAAGGTGTTGAGCTACATTGATGTGCTTTATCGCCAGCATGAGGTAGGTGAAAAAGTGGCGATCATCGGTGCTGGCGGTATTGGTTTTGATATGGCCGAATACCTCTCTCACGAAGGTAAATCACCGAGCCTGGATACCGAAAAATACATGGAAGAATGGGGCGTGGATATGGCGATGAAGACAGGCGGTGCCCTAATGGCTGCCCAGCCAGAACCTTCTCCCCGAGAAATTTACCTCCTGAAGCGATCTCCCGGTAAGCACGGCAAAAACCTGGGCAAAACCACTGGTTGGGCACACCGCGCCAGCCTGAAAATGAAAGATGTGACAATGATTTCCCAGGTCAGCTACCAAAAAGTTGACGATGAGGGCTTGCATATTTTAGTCAATGAAGTACCTCAGGTGTTGCCCGTTGATCATGTGGTCATCTGTGCAGGCCAAGAACCGCTGCGGGAACTACAGGCCCAGCTGGAGCAAGGCGGCATGAAAGTTCACCTCATCGGCGGTGCTTTTGAAGCCAAAGAGCTGGACGCTAAATTCGCGATAGATCAGGCCGCTCGCCTGGTGGCGGAGTTGTAGGGCCTGCCTGTCTGCTTGCCAAACAGGAGATAGGTGGCGGTGACCCTAAGCAGGAAAGGTACAGCGTACCGCTTGTCTCTATAGCAGTCTTTTAGGTTTGTATGACGAGGTGCAGCGCACCGTACTATATTCAGCAGGATTGTCTACCTTCAATGGTTTTATTAAAGGTTGGAAAATATAGCACGGTGCGCTGCACCTTTTTTATGGGACAATATTATTTGCTATAGGTAGAACGATGCGCTGCACCAAAAAAAAACTTACCACATGCGTTTTCAAGATCAAGTTTTATTCATCACTGGTGCTGCTTCGGGTATCGGTAAAGCGGCTGCCCAGGAGTTTGCCAAAGAAGGCGCAAAATTATTACTGGCCGACATCCAAGTGGAAGAAGGCAAAGCCTTGGCCGAAACCCTTCGTAATGCAGGCACCGATGCCCTATTTACACATTGTGATGTTGCGAATTACGCTTCGGTTCAACAAGCTGTAGCTCTGGCCGAAAAGCACTTTGGACGGATAGATATTGGTCTCAACAATGCAGGCATCGGCGGCCCAATGGCTAGCACCCGCCAGCTGGAACTCGCCGACTGGGACAAAGTCTTGGCCGTTAATCAAAGTGGCGTTTTTTACTGTATGAAGGAGCAATTCCGCTTGATGGAAGCACAAAAAAGTGGCTGCATTGTCAACGTAAGCTCAATCGCAGGGATGCGTGGCTTGCCCAATCAACTGGCTTATACCGCCAGCAAGCACGCCGTCATTGGCATGACGAAAACCGCTGCCCTGGAAGGTGCGCGCTACGGCATCCGCGTGAACGCCATCTGCCCGGTCTTCACTCAAACACCACTGGTCGACAAACTTTTTGCCAGTGTGGAAGGCATCGATCAAAAATTGTTGCGGACCATCCCCTTACGGCGTTTTGGCGAAGTAGAAGATATCGTCAACGCAATTACCTGGTTGTGTGATCCGTCCTCTAGTTTCATTACTGGGCTAGCTTTACCGATTGATGGGGGGCAGAGTGTGTAGAGAGGTTTACAAAAGAAGCCAGTAAAATATGAGAATTTTAGCTTTTGTTCTAATTAGTCTTTGTCTACTATTTTGCGTTTTTTTGTACATAGGCTCCAATACTATGCACTCCGAGTCGATTCTACATTCTCAAGTTGTTCAATTTGACATTGTAGGAGAAGGAGTTGACTTTCAAGATATTTTTGTTTCTACTCCATGGAGCAAAGTACCCTTACAAGTTCAAAGGATAAATGGTATATATTCATTTGAAACAGGAAAATTGTATGGTGGAGAAAAGATAGTGTTTGGAAAAACCGTAGAGAGAATTGATCCTCGGGAATACAAAATTTTATCCATCAAATGGAAAGGAATAGGTACAGCATATTTTTCAATCAAGGATTTCAATTCACTCCCGTCTGAAATCAGAGAAGATCAAGGAATGATACCTCTTCTAGACAAAGCTGGTTTTATTGAGGCTATTAGAATAGATCAATAATAAAACGGGAAATTTGAGACTGTTCACTAATGTGTATCTGACTAAAAAAGTCAAAATGTATCTACTTTATATACAGCAATAAAAAACCTCTGCGGCCTCTGCGGCTCTGCGCGATATACACTATTTTGAGCGCTCTCGGGAATTTGGAGAAATAAAAAATGATTGCGGTGCCTAACCCCGAGCTCCACTCCTGAGACCCCTTGTAGCGCTACTTCAAAAACCTCCCCAAACTCTCCCGCTGAATAGCCGCCGCCATAATTTCCGGAAACTGATCGGGCGTAGCCGCAAAAGTAGGGATGCCCATCTGGCCGAGTTGTTGCGCGTGCCCATGATCATAAGCTCCCGCTCCTTCGTCGCTCAACGCGAGCAGGCAGATAAATTGTAGCCCGGTCGCTTGTAGCCGCGCAATCCGCCGAAACATTTCGCTGATATTCCCGCCTTCAAATAAATCACTGAGCAAGACGATGATGGTGTCTCGTGGCCGACTGACGAGTGGCTCTACGTAAGTCAGGGCACGGTTAATGTCGGTACCTCCGCCCAATTGAGTTGCGAAAAGCAGATCGACAGGGTCGGTCAAGTGCTCCGTAAGGTCAACGACGTTGGTGTCGAAGGCGATCACCTGGGTTTGGATACTGCGGAGGCTGGCCATGATGCAACTCAGTACGCCTGCATGAACTACACTTTCGGCCATGGAACCACTCTGGTCGATCAATAAAATAAGGTGTCGTAATTGTTGTTGCCGGCGAGCGTAGCCGCGCAACTCTGCAGGAATAATGCTCTTGTATTTGGGTTGATAATGCTTGAGATTCTTGAGGATAGTTTGCCTCCAGTCGATGTCTCCTGGCCTTGGGCGTCGGGTACGGGCAGCACGGTGGAGGCTGCCACGAATGGCTTGTAGTAGTGGCTGTCGGAGCCGCTTTTCCAATTCTTGGGTTACTTGCCGAACCAATTGGCGAGCGGTCTCCCGGCTACGGTCGGGGAGTATTTTAGCCAGGCTCAGCAAGGTGCCTACCAGGTGTACATCGGGCTCTACCGCGGCTAGCAATTCTGGTTCCAACAGCATTCTGTTGAGGCCCAGTCGTTCGAGGGCATCCCTTTGCATAATTTGTACCACTGATCTTGGGAAGTAGCGACGAATATCGCCCAGCCAGCGGTTGACGTTAGGTACGGAATTTCCCAATCCGCCTTTTTTTTCACTATCGTAAAGTGCATCCAGGGTATTACTCATCCCCTGGAGCTTCTCGCCCATTTCTACCTCTCCGTCGGGGTCCGCTTTGGCACCCAGAATGAGTCGCCATTTTTGCAAATGTTCGTCAGGTGTACTCATCAAGATTGCACGGTCAGCCCTTTAACGACGGCTGCCAGTTCGGGTAGCAATTCTGGGCTTTCTTCCAGGCTATTGCCTACCACAATACAGTCGGCACCTGCGCCAAAAGCCTTCTCAGCTTGTTCAGGATGGCGAATACCTCCACCAACAACGAGGGGCAGGTCATCAATTTCTTTGCGCACGGCTTTAATCATGGTGGGGCTGACGGGGTTTTTCGCACCGCTGCCAGCGTCCAGATAGATCAAGCGATGCCCCAGATACTTTCCGGCGAGTGCAGTGGCCTGGGCTATTTCAGGTTTGTTGGCGGGTATAGGCTGGGTATTGCTCATGTAGCCTACGGAGCTGGTTGTACCACCGTCGATATACAGGTAACCAGTGGGGATTACCTCCAGGTTGAGGCGCTTAATTCGCGGTGCCGCCAATACGTGCTGCCCAATGAGTAATTCAGGGTTGCGACCCGAAATCATGGACAAAAATAAAAGTGCATCCGCTTGTGCGGATAATTGGTAAATACTTCCCGGAAAGAGGATAATCGGAAGCTTGGTGTGCGCCCTTAGAAACGAAAGATAATATTCAGCTTGTGTTTCATTGACGAGGCTTCCTCCCCAGAGGAAATAATTGACTCCCCCTTGCGCAGCCAGTTCACACAGCCGTGTGATCAACTTGCGGTCAGTTTTGTCGGGGTCGATTAGCACGGCTAATTGCTTCTCACCCTTAAGGCGAGCATCAAGAAGGGATGGGTAGATCATAGATTAGCCTTGTATGTAGATTTTAAGCTCTTTTATGCTTGTAAAGATCACGCTGCACAAGCACTTAGTAATTTGACGGAAATAACGGATTCCATTTTTTTCAACGATTCGCAAATATTTTCACGCAAGCTCCTTTTAGTTGCTTGCTTAGAAAATTTTAGCGAATCAAAAATGGAATCCGTTATTATTGTTCCGTCACTTAGCAAATATAGCAGAATCTACTCACTAACCAAGACCATCTTGCTCGCATCATGCTTGGCAACCGTCATTAAGAAATCACGAAAAGCTTCGTAATCCTCTGCGGGGTGTTCCTGATCGTACATTTGGTAGTTGCGCTGTAGTGTAACACTTCCTTCCGCTTCCGTCACGATGGTCTCGTATCGTCCGAAAGGCGTTTCCAGTAATTCCGACTGTGGTAAGCTTTCTGTTTTATAACCTTCAGGAAGGAGGAAAGTGATGGTGGCTTCTTCGGTATAGCCATAGGGGATCATTACCGGATACTGGCGATTTTCTACGGCGTCGGGTACATAAGTACGTGGGCAGATGAGGTTCAGAGGGACAAAAAGGCGTTTCCCTGCGCGGGAAGCGTAACGGTCGGCAGTAGCACTAAAAGTCAGGGTGTTTTGCGGAAGCTTCGGGTCGTTGGCGATATTCACTTCGCTGAGGCTCAGGGTCGGCAGTTTGCCCATATTGCGAATTTTATCTTCAATGTCTTTGGGGGAATAAGCATATTGATAATGGCGCCAATCTTCATGAGGGATACCTTGCAGCTGTGCTTCGTACTGGAGGCTTGCACTTCCGTCGGCAGCAAGGTCAATGGTGAATTGTTCGTTGGCGTTGTTTTCTGTGGTGCCTAGTTTTGGCGTACGGGCCAGCTGTCCTCCTTGAGGAGTGACGAGAAGGACTTTTCGGTCGTTGGTGAACTCTCCTAAATAACCAGGAGGGTTGATCGGACTGGTACATTCCAACCACATATCCTCGCTGGGTACGTAGAGAATGGCGTGGTTGAAGGCGGGATCGACAAAATCATCCTCTACCTCGTAAGGGTGATGTTCGCCAGCATAAACAATCACGGGGTAACTTTCAACCCCTATTTCCTGGAGCATGGCTTTCATGTAGTTGCTCAGTGCTTTGCAATCGCCGTAGCCACGTTCTTCTACGTATTCAGCGGTGAAGGGTTGCCAGCCGCCGATACCCAACTGTACGCTTACATACCGCTTATTTTCTTGCATAAAACGGTAGAGGCGACTGATTTTTTCTTTGGTATCTTCTGTGTCAGCGGTAAGCTCACGAATTTGTGTTTTTAATTCGCCAGGCAATTGATCACGCCCCACCCACAGCTGTTGCAGAAAGCTGCCATAATCTTGCCAGCTTTGCATACTACCACTGAATTTATCGATCTCAAACTTATTGGGACTGATCCGCAAGATGGGTAGCTGGCGATGCACCGGTACATCGTAAGGTTCGAATTTGATGGCCGGAATATTTTTGGCTTCCCAACGATAAACCTTCTCCGCGTCCGTATGGGTTATTTTCGGTTCCAGCTCCATGTTGTACAGTTGGTACTGGATGTCTAAATCATCAGGCACGGAAATTTCGTAAGTAGAAGTCGTTACGGCGGAAGAAGGTCGATCCTGAAAATACCAGTTTTCCCCCACAGCAAAACTGAGTCCTTTTAACTTCTGGCGGTAGCTAAATTCCAAAATGTACGGATACTCAGAGTGGTTAAGCTCAATGTATTGGACACGATTTTCGGAATAAATACTCACCCCATCTACCGCCGCAACGTCCCGGATTTCCGATTTGCGAACTTTCCGGATGGGCGTACCGCTAAGGTCATAAATGTCAGCATCAAGGCTGAGAATCTTATTGTCTGGATCGTAGAAAACAGCAAAACCATTGGCTTTGCTCTCTTTGTTAAGGATAACAATCCGCTTCTTTTCGGAATAGATCGCCTCCGACGCACTGATAATTTCCAGCTGCCCTTCAGACTCAACGATTTCGTTAGCGTGTAATAAAAGGGCTTTGTTGTCCAATTGGACAAGTAATGATAATTGGGTGAATACCAGGACAAGGAAAGGTATAATTCTCATGTTTATTTTTTTAGAGAGATGTTGTAGTGCAAGGTCTTTATGTTACTCCGTTTTCTTCAACACAATCTGCTCCTGCATCTTCTGCACCGCGCTGGCGAACAGCTCACGCAGGGCTTCATATTCTTCTGGAGGATAGACGGTTTTGGATATTTTTAGCGTGGCAATGAGGCTTATTTTTTGATTTTTCTCGCGGATCAAATATTGGAAGGATGCATCGTTGTTGGGGAGGATAACGTTGATGTTGTCTGGCAGCGATTCGACGACATAACCGGAAGGTAGTTCGTACTGGTAGACCGATTTTTCTTCGAAAGCATAAGGGAAATCGACGGGGTAATTCCTTTGTTCACGTTGGAAAGGATTCTCCGAAAAATTGGTATGAATGATTGGTGATACGTAGAGGTAGTCGCCGTTAGCGAAGCCAGCTTCCGCAACTTCAAACTTGCCTTGGATACTCAAGTCTTCTCGGATGTCTTCTTCGTTACTGGCGGTTAATTCACTCCAGCTTCCTCCATTAGGAAGACGACTATCCCAGATTTCGTCTAGCGACTGGGCTTGCATCCGTTGACGATCAGATTTGGCACTCAGGGTATTCATTGTGGCTTTCATTTCGCCACTTAAAGTGCCTTCCTCCGTTATTTTTCCGTTCCAGGCAAAAATATCCTGCACAACCGGTAGGCCTATTGTGATCCAGGCTGGTGAGTCTTCGTGTACCATGAAACCTAAACCATTGAGGGCTTCTTCTCGAATAAGGCCCGGTTTCAGTAAAGGGTCACTGAAATCGGCGAGGAGGGCAACATCATTGATCTCAACAATGGTGATTACATAGTTGAATTGATTTAAGAAAGGAAAGGAAGTAATCATCGACCCATTGTCGCGGGTGGATAACAGCACCGGATAAGCTTTGATACCATACTCCCTTAATAATGCTACAGCAGCATACTGAATTTCGGCGATGGATCCTTCGTGTTTGGCAAAAGCCTCGTCGGGTGATTGAATGGCGTTCATGCCATACTTTCCTGACCACGGGATTTCCTTAGTGATAAAACGGTTAATCGCGAAAAGGAGTTCTTCCTGGGGGAGTTGCTTCTCGATGACCGCTTCGGCAGCTTGCAGCAAGTTTTTGTACCGCTTGTTTTTTCGATAGTTTTGTCCAATATCTACATCTTCCAAGAGCTCTTTACTCGTCGACTCCCAGGTGCCGTAAACGGGGGTTGTGATCCCGGTGGCAAGACTGGTAGTTGCACTGGCCTGAAAACGGATATTGATGTAATAATCATCCAAAGATGTCATAAAAGGTTCTTCTTTTACCGCGCCGCCATTTTGCATCCAAAACCGAGTGCCGTTAACATAGATATGCGTATCACCCAGTTGAAGCATATCCTCTCCCAGGGCATTTTTTTCTATTGCCATATATTCTGCTCCCTGCAAGAGGTAAGTGTAGGTGACTGGCACCGAACAGCCAAATTGGAAATAGGAAGATCGCACCGGTAAAGAGCCTCGGAAAGTCCACGATTGAGGCGTTAATACACGATGGCTAAAGTGTTCATAACGGTACTCCAACACACTGCCCACTTTTGCTTCGGGAAAGGCAAAGGTGGCTTTAGACCAGTATTCGTTGATCTTCTCGTGAAAAATATCGCCCTTTTTTACTTCGCTAATCGTTCCGTCGACAGCAATGCTTTGGGCTGCAATCTGCCGTACATGGTCAGTACCGTCCTTGTGGGCGTAGTAAATGACCACATCTGAATATTTGTCTAATGCTGCTTCGGTAAGAATTTTTAAACGTTTGTGCCGACGAAGCAGCCATTCGTACTGACCACTATTGTTTTTGCCCACGTTCATGTAGCCTTCGTCTCCAAGCACCAAGGCAGCGGCAGTGGTATCTAAAAGGTAAGTAGTCATTTGCAAATCCTCGTCAGGAACAACGCCCCATTCCAAGGGTTTGTAATCTGCTGTTTGCGCACAAAGCGCGAAAACATAAAAAAACGAGAGGATTCCAATCACGAACCTTAGGGAGATTATGCCAGCTCGTCGCTCAAAGAAATTAGTACCTGAGAATTGGTGGATAAGTTGAGCATGAAAATGCTCGTAGGAAAAAGAGAGGCCTGAGTTTTGCATCTTTTAATCGTTAGAGAGATTTTGCGTTCCGACGCCTGCGTGTCCACGAAGAGAGAACGGTACAGTATCCTATCAGCGCGCAAAAATTAAGAAAGTAAGAGAGAATTCAAATTATTATGCTAATAATGGCGGAATATAGCAACTTTTTCGCGAAGTCGGACTTAACTTAATGCGATAAAATTTTAAGAAAAAGCCTAATTCTAAAGTTCTAGTATGAAAAAACAAACCACAATCCTGGTGGTCTTGGTGCTTTGGTGCTTCGGTACCATGCTGGCACAAGCTACCTTCCCTTACAATGGCGTAAAAGACCAGCGAGATGGTTGGTACGCTTTTACCAATGCTACCGTAATCCCCAAAGCGGGGTCTGAAGTAAAAAATGCAACCTTGGTGATCAAGGAGGGGCGCATTGTTAGTATCACCCCCAATGGCAGTGTCCCCGAGGGTGCTGTTGTCGTAGATGCTACAGATAAATACATTTACCCCTCCCTTATTGATATGTACGCGGAGTACGGTTTACCGGAAGCTAAACCTGCCGGTGATCGCCCGCGCCAGCAACCTCAGATGCTGTCCAATAAAGAGGGAGCTTATGGTTGGAACGAAGCGCTGAAACCCGAGTTTCGAGCCCATGAGTACTTCACACCGGATGGTAAAGCCGCCAAAAATCTGCGCGCTTACGGATTCGGGGTGGTTTCCTCTCATCAGCAGGATGGTATCAGTAGAGGATCATCCGTAGTGGTGAGCCTCGGTGATGATCGGGCCAACGAAGTAATCATCAAGCCTGAAGGGGCTCATTATCTGTCGTTCAGCAAAGGCGTTTCGACCCAGTCTTACCCCAATTCCCTGATGGGCGTAATGGCGCTGCTGCGACAAACTTATATGGATGCCGAATGGTACAAGAATACCGATGAAGAGGGTACCAACCTGTCGTTGGAGGCTTGGAATGACCTACAGTATCTTCCGCAAATTTTTGCTGTTGCTGATTGGCAAGAAGCACTGAGGGCGCAAGTCCTGGCCAAAGAGTTTGGAAAAGAATACATCATCAAAGGCGCCGGTGACGAATACCAGCGCGTAGCGGAGATGAAGGCGTCAGGTGCTATTTTTATTCTGCCACTGGTTTTTCCTGATGCTTATGATGTGACCGACCCTTACGATGCTCACCAACTTAGCCTTACGCAACTTCGCCACTGGGAAATGGCAGCGGCCAACCCTGCGAAAATGGCGGAGGCAGGTATCAAATTTACCCTCACCGCCGACGGACACAAGAAGAGCAGTGACTTTTTTGAAGCTTTGCGCAAAGCTATTGAAAACGGTCTTTCCGAAGAAGCTGCCTTACGTGCCCTTACCGAAACACCCGCAAGCTTGCTGGGGGTAGCCGAAGAAACAGGTACACTGGCTACTGGAAAGTGGGCCAACTTCCTGATCACTTCTGCTCCGTTGTTTGCTAAAGGCACTAAAATTCACCACAATTGGGTGCAAGGAAAGCCTTATGTGATTGATGCGCTACCCACAAATGATCTCACGGGTAGCTACAACCTGAAAGCAGGGGCTCGTGCCTATAACCTCACCGTAGAGGCCAAAGGAGCCAAAATAAAGATAGACGAAGAAACCGAGCTCGACGTGAAATACAGCGAGGAAGGTGGATTGATCACCCTTTCTTTTCCTCAGGATAAAGATGCGGGCTTGATGCGTCTGAGTGGCGTTGTGGATGGAACCACCTGGCGCGGCCGGGGTCAGGATCCCACCGGTGCCTGGATCAATTGGGAAGCCGAAAAGACTGCTGGGGCAGTTGCCGCTGAAGAAAAAGCCGAAAAGGAAGCCGAAGCCATGAAGATGGTAAGTCGCCAAACCTATCCTTATGGTGCTTTTGGTTGGGCTGACCGGCCGCAGGCCGAAACGGTAATCATCCGTAATGCCACACTCTGGACCAACGAAGCGAGTGGTGTTTTGGAAAAAGCAGATATCATGCTGCAAAACGGCAAAATTGCGCAAGTCGGCGGTAGTATTCGCGGCCCACGCGGAGCTGTTGAAATCGATGGCACCGGCATGCACGTCACACCTGGTATCATTGATGAGCACAGCCATATTGCCATCAGCCGTGGCGTCAACGAAAGCTCACAAGAAAGTACCGCGGAAGTAAGTATCGGCGATGTTGTAGACGCTACCGATATTGACATTTATCGCCAATTGTCGGGTGGGGTTACCACTTCTCAACTGCTCCATGGTTCAGCAAACCCCATCGGCGGACAGTCGGCCTTGATTAAGTTGCGTTGGGGCTATACCCCAGAAGAGATGAAATTTGCTGGTGCACCGGGCTTCATCAAGTTTGCGCTGGGCGAGAATGTAAAACAGTCCAACCGCAGTGACTCCTACGGAGTACGTTACCCACAAACCCGAATGGGAGTAGAGCAGGTTTTTGAAAACTACTTTACCGAAGCACGCGCCTACGGTGAAGCATTGGCACGGGGCGAGAAAGTTCGCCCTGATCTGGAGTTGGAAACCCTGCTGGAAATTTTGAAAGGTGAGCGTTTCATCACCTGCCATTCCTATCAACAAGGCGAAATCAATATGCTCCTTAAGGTAGCCGACCGTTTTGGCTTCCGCGTGAATACGTTTACCCACATTCTGGAAGGGTACAAAGTAGCCGACAAGATGGCGGAGCACGGTGCCGGTGGTTCTTCCTTCTCCGATTGGTGGGCGTACAAGTTTGAGGTGGTGGATGCTATCCCCTACAATGGTGCGATCATGCACGAACAAGGAGTGACCGTAGCCTTCAATTCAGATGATGCCGAAATGGCGCGTCGCCTGAACCAGGAAGCAGCAAAAGCCGTACTCTTTGGTGGTGTATCCGAAGAGGATGCCCTGAAATTTGTGACCCTCAATCCCGCTAAACTGCTGCACATTGATGATAAGGTGGGTAGCTTGAAAGTAGGTAAAGACGCTGATGTTGTCATCTGGACAGACCATCCGTTATCTGTTTATGCCCGTGCTAAGCACACCTATGTTGATGGTATCAAATTTTACGACATGGACGAAGACGTCAGCCGCCGGGCCGCATTACAGGACGAGCGCAATGCACTCATCCAGAAAATGCTGGATGCAAAAGCAGGAGGTGCCAAAACACAACCCGCCAAAGGTCGGGGGCAGCGCCACTACCATTGCGATACCGAAGATGACGAAGGACGGTAGAGACGTTGCACCGCAACGTCTGCATAAAAGACATCAACTATTGTTGTTTAAAATAAAAATCATGCAATTAAAATATATGTTTTTGCTGTTCACCACGCTGTTGAGCAGCCTGCTTATGGGTCAGCCTCCTGTTCCGGGAGCAGTACAAGCAAAACCTATTGCCATTGTTGGCGGCACGGCCCATCTGGGCAATGGTACGGTTATAGAGAATGCCCTCATTACCTTTGATAAAGGCAAGATTACGCGCGTAGATCGCGCTACCGCGAAGGTGGATTTAAGTGACCATGAAGTCGTTGATGGAATGGGCAAGCACGTCTTTCCCGGCCTGATTGCTCCAAATACCCAGCTGGGTATTGTAGAGATTGCGGCCGTAAGCGCTACCCGTGATAATGCAGAAACGGGTTATCTCAACCCCAATGCACGTTCGCTGGTGGCTTACAACACTGATTCGCAAGTGACGCCCACCGTACGTGCGCGCGGCGTACTTTTTGCTCAGGTTACACCGGAAGGTGGAGCATTATCGGGCCAGTCGAGCATCGTGCAATTAGATGCCTGGAATTGGGAGGATGCCGCTGTTTTGGCAGACGATGGCCATCATTTGAATTGGCCCCGCCGCCGTAGCTACAATTGGCGCCAGGGTGAGTGGACAAAAAATGAGCAATACGTCGAACAAGTTCAAAGCATAGAAGACTTTCTTCGTCAAGCCCAGGCTTACTGCGCTGGCGCGGATCGGGAGCCCAATTTGCGGCTGGCTTCAGCTTGTGGTTTGTTTGATGGGAAGCAGCGTTTGTTTGTGCACGTCAATTTAGCGAAAGACATCGAACAGGCGATACTGTTGGGCAAAAAGTTCGACCTCGATTTGGTGATCGTTGGCGGAGAAGAAAGCTACCTCGTGACGGGATTATTGAAGGAATACGAGGTGCCGGTTATTTTGGGGCCAACCCACGCTTTGCCGGGTACCTTGGACAGTGATGTCGATCAACCTTTCAAAACCCCTGCCGCTTTGTACGAAGCTGGTGTGAAGTTTTGTTTAAGCAACGAAGGCTTTTGGCAACAGCGCAACCTTCCTTTTCAGGCCGGAACGGCTGTTGCTTATGGCTTGCCTTACGAGAAGGCTATCCAGGCAATTACCTTAGATGCCGCTACTATTCTAGGCGTTGCAGATCGTATTGGTTCGCTGGAAGTAGGTAAGGATGCGTCTTTGATCATTACCTCCGGTGACGTACTGGACATGCGCACCAGTGTGGTAGAGCAAGCTTTTATCGATGGCCGCAAGGTGAACCTTGATAATAAACAAGACCAACTTTATCGCCGTTTTCAAACCAAGTATCAGCGGCAAAAGTAGAAAAACTAGCTTTTAATCTTTTCAAGTGTTATATTTGTTAGAATAGGTTTGGTTCTCTTGAGCCAAACCTATTCTATTTTTTAAACCAAGAATTCAAAAGAACAGAGAACGGGCTATTGAATAAGTAGCGGGATACGGATGATAGAAGAAATAACAACAACAGACGAGGAAGAAAAAAAACTGATTCAAAATGCGTACCGGCAACTGCTGCGTTCCATCAAGTCCGAAATGGACGAAACGGACCAGAAGAATATCCGGGGTGCTTACGAATTGGCCGTAGAGGCGCATGCTGCTCAACGACGTAAGTCGGGTGAGCCTTATATCCTTCATCCGATCGCTGTAGCACGAATTTGTGCCGAGGAGATCGGCTTGGGGCCTACTGCTGTTGTAGCAGCTTTGTTGCACGATGTTGTCGAAGATACCGACATCACTCTGGGGGATTTGCAGCAGCAGTTTGGTCCACAGATCGCCAGAATGGTAGACGGACTCACCAAGCTGGATGGTGCTTATAACTCTGATAGCCCACAAGCTGAAAACTTCAAGAAAGTACTCAGTACCTTGGTTGAAGATGTGCGGATAGTGCTGATCAAAATGGCCGACCGTCTGCACAACATGCGTACCCTCGGTTCTATGCCTCCGCATAAGCAGCTGAAGATCGCCGCAGAAACCAGCTACATCTACGCACCGCTGGCGCACCGCCTGGGCTTGTATGCCTTCCGTACCGAATTCCTTGATCTGTGTATGAAGATCACGGATCCGGATGATTATTTTTCTATTGCTACAAAATTACACGAGACCAAAAAAAGCCGCGAGGCCTATATTGCCTCTTTCATCGCGCCGCTCAAAGAGCAATTGGATGAAATCGGGATCAAGTACCGGGTTTTCGGCCGAGCTAAATCCATTTATTCAATTTGGAACAAACTCAAGAGCAAGGATGTCGCTTTTGAAGAAATCTATGATCTTTTTGCGGTAAGGATTATTCTCGATGTGCCGCCGAAGAAAGAAAAATTATACTGCTGGCAGACTTACAGCATCGTTACGGATGTACACAAACCCATTACTGAGCGCCTGAAAGACTGGATCACAACCCCGAAGGCCAACGGTTATGAGTCATTGCACACCACCGTTGTAGGCCCCGGTGGACGTTTTGTAGAAGTACAGATACGTTCTGAACGGATGGATGAAATTGCCGAACGAGGCTTTGCTGCGCACTGGAAGTACAAGGGGGTAAATAATTCGGATGATGTTTTCGAACGTTGGCTAGACAGTGTGCGGGAAATCCTGGAAGACCCCGAAGGTTCGCCCGTTGAGTTTTTGGATAGCTTCAAATCAAACAGCCTCTTCAACGAGGAAGTGTATGTGTATACGCCCAAGGGCGACCCCAGGGTGTTGCCGAAAGGAGCTACCGCGCTTGATTTTGCTTTTAGTATCCACTCGGATGTTGGTTATCATTGTACGGCCATCAAGATCGACAATCAGATTGTGCCAATGGGGCGATTGCTGAAAAATGGCGATCGGATTGAAGTCATTACAAGCAGTAACCAAAAGCCTTCAGAGAGCTGGCTCAAGCTGGTCACTACCGGGAAAGCTAAAGCCAAGATACGCTCTGCCATGAAGGAAGAGCGACGCCGCAAAGGCGAACTTGGCCGTGAGGCATTGGAGCGTAAGTTTAAAAATCTGCGTATCCAATCCTTCGATGATGCTATGGAGACCTTGGTGAAGCATTATAAGATGAACAGCCACGTAGACCTCTATTTCGCAATTGCGATGAACAGTATTACGGTTACGGAGATTTTCAAAAAGTTCAAAGCAGAACAAGGGAAGCTTAAGCAGGTAGAATTGCCACCAGCGGAGGTGCCTAAAAAAGATGCCGCTTTAGTTAAGCGCCCACGCAAAGATAGTGCTAACCATCCACGACTCACCATCAATGGAGAGCCGGGAGACCAGTATGACTATACCTTGGCCACCTGCTGCAACCCCGTGCAGGGGGATAAGATATTTGCGTACCTTACGGCCACTGCGGGGCTCAAAGTACATCGGATCAACTGCCCTAATGCGACCAACCTCATGGTTAATTATGGCTACCGGATCATGAAAGCAGATTGGTCGAGTGATATGCCGCAGACGAACTTTGTAACAAAACTGAAAATTACAGGTATCGACGACGGCCCCGGAGTGATTGAGCGGCTTACCCACCAAATTTCCTTGATGGGATTGAACATCCGCTCCCTCAATATTGCGGGTACAGAAGGCTTTTTTGAGGCCGATCTGAGTCTTATTGTCGCCAATACGGATCAATTGAACCAAGCAACCCGCGCTTTGAAAAACTTGTCGAACATTTCAACTGTTTCAAGAACAGAGTAGAAGAATTATGACGAAAGAGAACGATAGAAGGGATATCATCGAAGCAGTAAAAAATATTTTTTCCTCCCACCTGGAAAAGAATGGTTTACGCAAAACACCAGAACGCTACGCCATTCTGGAAGAAATTTATAAACGTACGGACCACTTCGACGCTGAGGCGCTCTACATTCACATGAAGACGCAAAACTACCGGGTGAGCAGGGCTACCGTTTATAATACCCTCGAATTGTTGGTGAATTGTGATCTGGTGACCAAACACCAGTTTGGTAAAAATTTGGCCCAATACGAGAAGTCTTATGGCTTCAAGCAACACGACCATCTGATTTGTGTAGACTGTGGCAAAGTACTGGAGTTTTGTGACCCACGGATTCAGCAAATCAAAACAATGATGGGTGATCTGCTGCAATTTAATATTACCCATCACTCCCTCAACCTGTACGGCGAGTGCCAAGGGGCTTGTGAAAAGACCCAGCAACTGGAAAATACTGCGAATAAAGTGGAAGAAGTTCGCTAATTTTGCGGCATGGACCAAGTCTATGAACTCAGTCAGTCGGGAAGCATTAAAGTGCTACGGGTACGTAACCTGTTGAGTGAATTTGCCAATCGGGAAATTCTTAGCATCGCCCAAGCTTGTATTGAGGAAGGATTCAATAGATTTGTCGTTGATTTGGAAGGGATGCCTTATACCAATAGTGTCGGGCTCAACTTTTTGATTTCCCTTCAGTCGCGTTGTCAGGACCAGAGCGGTTCCGTTGTGATTGTCAACGCTTCCAAAAAAATAATCCAGTTGTTGGAGATTACCAAGCTCCAACCTTTATTTCACTTAACAGATTCAGTAGACGAAGCACTTCGGTTGCTGGATGAGGTATGAGCCGGATAGCACATTCCCCAACATGCTCTTGGTTTGTACCCGCAAAATTGAATGCACCGCATGACGGTAGATGTACTACTTGGCCTCCAATGGGGCGATGAAGGGAAAGGCAAAATTGTTGATTACCTGGCGCCACGTTACGATATCATTGCTCGCTTTCAGGGCGGACCCAATGCCGGGCATACGCTGGTTTTTGAAGGAAAGAAGCACGTACTTCATACCGTTCCTTCCGGTATTTTTCGCGAAGCTCAGCTCAATCTTATTGGGAATGGTGTGGTCATCGACCCCATCACGCTGGAACGCGAACTGGACGAGCTGACGGAAGCTGGCGTGACCTACAAACATCGCCTGCTGGTCGCGCGCAAAGCTCATTTGATCCTCCCTTCACACCGCTACCTGGATAAAGCCAGCGAAGCAGCTAAAGGAAAAGCCAAGATTGGCTCAACCCTCAAGGGTATCGGACCTACCTATATGGATAAAACCGGACGTAACGGACTGCGCGTCGGCGATTTGGAAGCTCCGGATTTCGCGGATCGGTATGCTGTACTGAAGGCCAAGCACCTGGAGTTGTTGAAGATTTACCCCGAAGTAGAATTCGACCTGGAGGGGGAAGAAGCAAAGTGGCTGACGGCCATCGAGCGCTTACGCAAATTACAGTTGGTCGATGGGGAGTATTACCTCAATAATGCCCTCAAAGCAGGCAAGCGTGTCCTGGCCGAAGGTGCGCAAGGTTCCATGCTGGATATCGACTATGGTACCTATCCTTTTGTCACCTCTTCCAATACCATTACTGCTGGTGTTTGTACCGGTTTGGGCGTAAGCCCTCAGAAAATTGGCGAAGTGATTGGGATCACGAAAGCCTATTGTACGCGCGTTGGTTCCGGGCCATTTCCTACCGAGTTGTTTGACGAGATGGGCGAGTTTCTGCGTGCGGAAGGTGCCGAGTTTGGTGCTACTACTGGTCGGCCACGTCGTTGTGGTTGGATCGATTTGCCCCAACTGCGCTACACCATTATGCTCAATGGCGTGACCCAATTGGTGGTAACAAAAATTGATGTACTCAACAAACTACCCGAAATTAAAGCCGCTACTGCTTACACCATTAATGATAAAGAGACGGATCAATTGCCTTTTGATCTTTGTGATGATACCTGCCAACCGGTGTATGAATCTTTCCCGGGCTGGGAGGGTGATTTAGAGCGTGCAGCGACCTACGGGATGCTTCCTGATGCTGCGCAGGCTTATATCACCGAACTGGAAGAACGACTAAAGGTGCCAGTGACCATGGTGTCTACCGGGCCAGGTAGAAGACAGCTTTTAGAAAAAGTACAAGGATAAATAATACAAAAGAATGCTGCAAGTACCTATTTATCTGACAGTATTCTTTGTGTTAATCACTTTTACAACCACAGCCTTGTTTTGGTGGGTATTGAAAGTGAGCAAAAACGCTGAGCAACAGCCAAAGTGGAGCCGTCTGTTTTTAGGAGGGAGCTTCCTTTGGTTGGGGCTACAAGCGTTTTTGTCTTTTCAGGGTGCCTATTATAAACACTTGAATGCGCTTCCGCCCCGTATTGCGGTGTTGGGATTGATTCCTCCGCTGGTTGTTATTGTCGCTTTGTTTTTACTACCCAGCGGCAAACGCTTTATGGATAGTCTTACGCTGCCGTCGCTGACCATGTTGCACGTCATCAGGATACCTGTAGAGTTGGTGCTGTACGGCTTGTTTCTTGCTGGTACCATCCCTGAGTTGATGACCTTCGCCGGTCGGAATTTTGATATTCTTGCGGGGCTTACGGCTCCTTTAATGGTTTATTGGGTTTGGCGTCCTCCTGCCTTTCGGCGAAATTTATTGCTCGTCTGGAATGTGCTCAGCTTAATGTTGTTGCTCAATATTGTTATACATGCATTGCTGGCAGCACCTTTTCCATTGCAGCAGTTGGCATTTGACCAGCCCAATGTTGCCGTGTTGTATTTCCCTTTCAGTTGGTTGCCTACTTATGTGGTACCGGTGGTGTTGTTTTGCCACTTGGCGGCGTTACGACAGGTGTATTAAGTGCTAATATCGCTACCTTTGCCTTTTAAATAAGCAAAAAACACGATGGAGCAGAAGCCACCTATTCGCTTGAGTGTGTTGGAAGATCATGAGGTAGAGGCTGCCGTTCAGGAGCTTTTTGGTAGTGCAAGCCTGTTGGCAAGCATGAAGACTTTTATGCCTGCGGAGCTTTACGAAAAGTTGTTGAGTGCCAAGGATGAGGTGAAAAGCACCCGCGATTTTCAGGAGAAAATGATGCTGGTCTTTCTGCGGTTTGTGCGAGAGTTGAGCATCAGTGAGCTCACAAACAGTGGCCTTGAGCGATTGGATCCCTCAAAAAAATACCTGTTTATTTCCAACCACCGAGATATTGGTCTGGATTCAGCCTTTCTGAATAAAGCACTTTTCGAAGCTGGATTTACGACTACCCAAATTGCTATCGGCGATAATTTGATGACCCATCGCCTCGCAGAGTTGATTTTTCGTGTCAATAAAAGCTTTGCGGTTATCCGCTCAGGAGGCCCTCGGGAGTTGTATCAGCACTCCATGAGAATGTCTGCTTACATCCACGAAATGATTCACACCGGCAAGGATTCTGTCTGGATCGCCCAACGGGAAGGCCGCTCCAAAGACGGCAATGATCGTACCCAAATCGGGATACTAAAGATGCTAAGCCTCAGTAATCAAGGCGATCTCATCGATCATTTTGAAGCCTTAAACATTGTACCCGTCTCTATTTCCTACGAATACGACCCAACGGGTTTGGTGAAAACCCTCAGCTACCTGCGCAAACTGAAGAACCCTGAGTTTAAAAAATCCTTCACGGAAGATATTCAGCACATTCTGCTTGGTATCAAAGGCCAAAAAGGGCACGTTCATTTCCATTTCGGTCAACCGATAAATTCCCGCCTACAACCCCTTCGCGCACTCGATAATGGAAAGAAACAACTGGAGGAATTGGTTGCCATGTTGGATAAATCCATCCATACCAATTACCGTTTACACCCCATCAATTACATCGCTTGTGATTTGTTGCGAGGCACCCAAAAGTACCAGTCCTATTACAACCCAGAGGAGCTGCGAGCAATCACCGTTTTTTTTGAAAAACAATTGGCCCTGCTCCCCACAGATCAACTGGAAGAGGGTCGGAAATATTTGCTAGGGATTTATGCTAATCCGGTTTGGAATAGGGAGGGGTGAGTTGAAAGGTACCATCGGGTACCTACTTCTGGCGATTAGAAAATACCACGCAAATGGGGCGTTTGGTTATCTTTGACTGAGTTCATCAAAGTCATTTGCCCAACCATGAGAAACCAGACTTTATTGCTGATCACAATTGCGCGCAGTTGGAAGGCACTTTCGAAGTGCCTTCCAACTTATAACCATCTTAAAAACCTGCCTTTCTTACTATTTGCCACCTTGCTCGTTTTGACGTCCTGCAAAAAGCCAGCACCGACCGATTTAAGCAAAGCTGCACTGATTCCCTTTCCTAAAAGCATTTTTCCTACCCACGAACGGTTTTGTCTGCAAAAGGGTACCGTCATTCACGTATGGGAGGACGATATGATGCCCTTAGCGGAATACCTGGAAGAGATGCTTGAAGCGACGACCCAGCTGGACATCATCGTGGAAAAAGGGGATGTCACCAGGGGGACTGGCCATATCTATCTGGAATTGATGGATGATTATATCAATGAAGAAGGTCCAGCGTTTTACGAACTGAGTATCAAAAATAAGAAGGTTCACTTAATGAGTAAGTCCCCTGCGGGCGTTTTTTGGGGCATCCAAACCCTGTTACAACTACTACCTACAAGTGCTACCGAGGATAACCATTGGGTCATTGCCTCGGGTGTTATTGACGATGCGCCGCTCTATGATTACCGTGGGGCCATGCTCGATGTGTCGCGTCATTTCTTTGGTTTAGCTGATGTCAAGCGTTTTATCGACCTTATCGCTTTGTGCAAAATCAATTACCTCCACCTGCACTTGGCCGACGATCAGGGGTGGCGTATTGAAATCAAGTCCTGGCCCAACCTCACTACCCACGGAGGCAGTACCCAGGTGGGTGGCGGACCGGGTGGCTACTATACCCAAGAAGATTATCGGGAAATAGTGCGTTATGCGGAAAGCCGTTACATTACCATAGTGCCAGAAATCGACATGCCAGGCCATACCAATGCCGCATTAGCCTCTTATCCGGAGTTGAATTGCAATGGCCTTGCTCCCGAGTTGTATACGGGTACCAAAGTAGGGTTCAGCACACTTTGTACCGACAAAGAAATCGTTTATCAATTTGTAGATGATGTGGTGCGCGAAATAGCCGCCATCACACCTGGCCCTTACTTTCACATTGGTGGCGACGAATCGCACGTGACTGCCCTCGAAGATTATATCCCTTTCATCGAACGGGTGCAGGACATTGTCATCAAATACAAGAAAAAAGTCATTGGTTGGGATGAAATCTCCCACGCGCAACTGCGTGACGATGGCGTAGTTCAATACTGGGCGCGCACCGAAAATGCGCTCCGTGGGGTAGCACAAGACAAGAAAGTTTTATTGTCTCCGGCTCATAAGGTGTACCTGGATATGCAGTACGATTCTACCACCCAACTGGGCCTCCATTGGGCGGCATATATCGAGCTGGATAGTGCCTATTTGTGGTCACCAGAAACCTTGGTGCCGGGTATTGGCAAAGAAAATATCCTCGGTATAGAATCGCCCCTCTGGACAGAGACGATCACCACAATGGATGAGATCGAGTATATGGTCTTCCCCCGCTTATTGGCCCACGCCGAGCTGGGTTGGTCGCCAATCGAAGCCCGCAATTGGGCTCATTTTGCAGATCGACTCAAACGCTACGCGGGCCATCTAAAGCAGTTGAAAGTAGATTATTATCCTTCTCCGGTGGTTGAATGGGAGTAGGGCAAGGCTGGTTTTTTTCGGCACCAGGATGGGAACCACTCTGTAGAGCAGGGTTTTGTACCCTGCATGAAGGCGCAGCTCCCTTAGTGATCACACCAATCTTGCTATTGTATAACAGGTTTAGAATTGGCGGAGAAATCCAAAGATGGCCATATTTTTAAAGGCTTTTTCGTTGTTTACGAAACAAAGTTTTAGGAAAAGGTGAGTTATTAATGCCTTGCCTAATTATTATCGTTGAAACGATAAAATCCTTACTTTTGTGGTGCCCAAATTTCGGGTTTTGAAAACCTGAAGTTGATAACCATTGTTAAAAGGACAAAGTCTTCATTGACTTATCCTAACCAGTAACCAAATTCAAAGTAACCGTTTTATGGCGCAGGTAGAACTGATAATGCCCAAAATGGGGGAGAGCATCATGGAAGCTACCATCCTCAACTGGGTCAAAAAAGAAGGCGATCAGGTAGAGATGGACGAGACGATCCTGGAGATTGCTACCGATAAAGTAGACTCTGAGGTTCCTAGTCCGGTGGCCGGAACGATCAGTAAGATCATGTTCCAGGTGGATGATGTGGTAGAGATCGGTAAGGTGATCGCAATCATTGAAACGGAAGGAGAAAGTGCTAAGCCTCAGGCCAGTCCTAGTGTTGCAGAAGCTGCTCCAGCCAGTGCTCCTGCCTCTTCTAATGGTGCCAGCACGAGTGCCAAAGTCAATACCCCCGCACCTACGCCTGAGCCAGCGACGGCTTCGGTGAGTGTAAATGCTGGCGACCGCTTTTACAGCCCGTTGGTGCGTAACATTGCCAAAGAGGAAGGTATTGCGCAAGCAGAATTGGATGCCCTTTCTGGTTCTGGTAAAGAAGGTCGGGTAACGAAAAAAGACATGCTTGCTTACCTGGAGCAGCGTTCTTCGGCCCCAGCAGCGGTGGTTACTCCTTCTCCCGCTACTGCTCGCCCCGCTGCACCAGCGATCGATCAACCCATCGCTAGTAGTCCTATGGCAGATGCTTCCGGTAGTGGCAATGTGGAGATCATCGAAATGGATAGAATGCGCCGCCTGATCGCGGATCACATGGTCAATTCGAAGCATACTTCTCCTCATGTCACCTCTTTCGTAGAGGCGGATGTCACCAATATCGTCAACTGGCGGGAGAAAAATAAGCATGCTTTCCAGAAGAAATTCGGAGAAAAAATAACTTTCACCCCTCTGTTTATTGAAGCCATCGTTCGGGCTATCCACGATTACCCAATGATCAATGTTTCGGTAGACGGGAAGAATATCATCCGCAAGAAGAACATCAATATCGGGATGGCTGCGGCCCTGCCTACGGGCAACCTCATCGTACCCGTGATCAAAAATGCGGATCACCTCAGCCTTATCGGCCTCACCAAAGCGGTCAATGACCTCGCCGGAAGGGCACGGGACAATAAGCTGAAGCCGGAAGAAATTCAGGATGGTACCTTTACCGTTACCAACGTAGGTACCTTCGGCAACGTCATGGGTACACCCATCATCAACCAGCCTCAGGCAGCGATCATGGCTGTGGGAGCCATCCGCAAGCGCCCGGCAGTGGTAGAAACAGAATTTGGTGACCTCATCGCGGTACGTCACATGATGTTTTTGTCCTTGTCCTACGATCACCGTGTTGTAGATGGTATGTTAGGAGGCTCCTTCCTCCGCAGAGTAGGAGATTACCTGGAGGCGTTTGATGCGAATAGAAGCTTGTAGGAAGTCGGAAATCGGAAGTGGGAAGTCGGAGTAATTCCCACTTCCGACCTCCCACTTCCGACTTTTTTCATCTTAGCATAATGCTAATCAAGCCCAGCAGGCAGCCGAGGACCAGCCAGAAACGGAGGTCCCCCAGAAGTTGGTTTTCTTTCATATCACATCTTTTAAGTGTCTGTTCATCTCTTCTATACCAAAAAGGATGCCAACACAAATTTTTATAATATGTTATGAGAGCGCTTGCTGCATTTCCCAAGGTTGAGCTTCATGTGCACCTCGACTGTTCGCTCAGCTTTGAGGTGGTTAAGCAATTGCGCCCTGGCATAGATTTCGCCAGCTACCAAAAGCAGTTTACTAGTGGGGGGAAATGCACCAATTTAAAAGCCTATATCGAGCTGGCGGTCAGTGCCATCAAACTGATGCAAACCAGGGAAAGCTTGACTTTGGTGACTAACGATTTAATCGCACAGTTGGCTGAAGATCAAGTGATTTATGCTGAAATAAGGTTTGCTCCTCTACAGCATTTAGAACAAGGATTAAGTCCAGAAGAAGTAGTCGCCACGGTTTGTGACGCATTGGCCAAAGCCAACGCAAGTGGGGCGATAAAAGTCAATTTGATCCTCTGTACCCTGCGCCATTATTCGGAAGAAGAAAGCATGACTACCGTCAAGTTAGCCGAGGCTTTTCGCAACCAGGGGGTCGTAGGTTTCGACTTGGCGGCCGACGAAGCGGGCTATCCCATCAACGCTCATCAGGCAGCATTTGCCTACGCCAGCGCCAATTATATTTTCTGTACTGCTCATGCAGGGGAAGCTTGTGGCGCAGCAAGTGTTCGTGAAACCCTGCAATTTTTACGCCCCCAGCGCATAGGGCACGGTGTGCGTAGCATAGAGGATAAGGAGGTCTTGCAATCCTTACTCACCCAAGACATTCACCTGGAGATTTGCCCCAGCAGTAATGTCGTTACCAGCGTCGTCGATACCCTCCCTGACCATCCCGTGGATCACTTGTATCGTCAGGGCGTATCGCTCAGTATCAACACCGATGGTCGTGCCCTGGTCGATGTCGATCTGACTCATGAATATGAGCAGTTGACAAATATTTTTGGCTGGGAAAAAGCCCATTTTCTGCGGTGCAACCTGGAAGCGATAAGGCATGCTTTTATTCCCGAGGCGGAGAAGGAGGGGCTGCGGGCACGGCTTTTGGTGGGGTATGGGGGAGATGTTTGAATTACCAAAAGCACTTGAGGTTTTTTTGTGAAGAAATAAAAAACCTCCTCAGTCGCTAACAACTAAGGAGGCAGAGTAATCGAAACAGAAAGCTAATCTTTTGGTGAGGCTTGCCATTGACGATTGCCTCAAGGCGTATTAATCGAAGGCAACCCTCACCATACTTGGTACTTTGTACTAGGTACTCGGATTTGATCTCCTGATAGCCATCAGAACCCTATACTTACTGACCAACAAAATCCCCGTACCGAGTACTCAGTACCAAGTTTGGACTTTGGAAGGCTTTAGCTTTCCGAATGTTTCAAGATTCAGAAAATCGTTCCTAAAACTGCCCTGCGATGTAGATTAAGTGGCTCGTAAGCTCATTTTTTGGGTTTACGAGCCACTTTATACGTTGTTTTAGGGGTAAGTTGATGTCCTTTTTGTCTTCCTATTCCTCCCTTCGACTTTGGAGGGCTTAGGTCACTTAAGTCCAAAGTACAATAGTAGGCTTGGGCTTTGCGGATAGACTGTGTCATGGTCACCCGCCCGTTTATTTTTTTCTTTTTTGGCTGATATCGTTCCCATGGGTGAATAGGTTGATTGTCTACTTGATCGGCATTCAAAAATGCCACATAACTAGCCAAGATAACAACTTGAAGAAAGTTATCCAAGTGTTGCTGTACCGAGGTGGCAAATCTAGTTAGTAGAAAGTGTTGTTTTGCCGTTCGGAAAAAGGCTTCAATATCTTGACGCGAGCGGTAGTACTGTCTGCCCATGATGCTACTCACTTCTGTTTTACGCTCACCACTGATAGCCAGATAAAGTTCTCGTTTAAAAACCGGCTTCCCTGTGCTCTTATCAATACACCGAATACGTAGCAAATCAATGGGATGTTCTTTCATCGACTGACCACTCTTAGAGCGTAACAGGTAATTATTCCACCGTTCAATAGTAACCATTACTGGACGGGACTGACGTCCCATGATTTCTTCCACCACAATAGACTCATCGGCTTGCGTCTCACTGATGGCCTTACGTTCTACGTCATAAAATTGCTTACTATTCTTTTGTTTATATGATTTGGTATCCGAGTCCATAATCAAATAGCTCTGCTCGCCAAAGTATTGCAATGGGTTTGAACTAGCTGTCCGCTCATACTGCTTAAAGACCTTGGAGCCATGCTTTAGTCGAACGATATTCACTAGATTGGGGTGATCCTTATAGGGTTGAGCTAGAAAAGCACTATTCCCATAGGCACTGTCGGCACAATGGATCACCAAACGGGTGTTATCAATGATGCCCTCATGATCGCTTAACAGTCCAGTCAACTGCTCTTGAGCGCATTGGGAGGCCGTCTGATCAAGCCTTACCCGCCGCAGATCCAAGGGCAAACTCCATGAACCACTAAAGGAAGACAAGTTCAGGGAACTCAAATTATAGCCCACACCTAAATTAGTCCGGGATTGGCCGGCTCCATTAGGTAGAACAATGGCCTGACGATCAGGTAAGCTCTGGGCATGAGTGTATTCACACGGCGTCACGTCAGTACTTACGACCAAGGGCAATGAACTATCACCAATTCCTTTTACTATCTGACCTAACTCTTTAAAGACAAATTGACTCACAAGTTTTTGCAAACATGAAAAAGATTCTTCATCTTTGGATAACTCATCAAATACGTCATAAAGACTGGCATATTGATGCTGATAAACAGGATTTAAACTCAGCTCAGCGATACTATCATAATGAGTATTGCTCGATAGGCTCAGTATAAGATTTGCCAAAGCTCTCCTTCTAGGTAGGGCTGTAGCCATAAGCTGTTGGTAGAGGGGGTGGGTCTTTTTTTCATACTCTAAGTTAACACCCCACTACCAACTTTATTCTTTTTTCTGGCTAAAGCCTTCCAAAGTCCAAACCAAGTACCCAATACCCAGTACCAAGTACCAAAATCACTCCCCTTGCCCCAGCGAATAGGCTCTTTTACCATTCATATCGTACAAGTTCTCCGTCTTGATGAAATTGAGGCCAGCTAGGTGGAGGCGATTGAGTAACTGCACCAGTTGGAGGTAGGTGACGGGTGCGGTGCGGGTAGCGGCGGTATTTTGGGTTTGGTCTACGTACTGGGTAGACACAAACCGGCAACGCCAATGGTCGGTACAGAAGGTTTCGGGCATGCCATTGGGGTATACTTTTACGCCTCGGTTGGTGATCATTTTCAGTTGAAGCTCCGTGCCGGCGAGTTCTTCCAGCTGGCGGCCCAGTACCTTGGGGTCGCGCTCGGTGCCCGTCCAGTCGAGGAAGACATCCATGCCCATCAGTTCTTTTTGTACCGGAAGGGCAGGTTTTAGTTGAATACTAATGGGTTCATTATTGGCCGTCGCAGCAAGGGCTTTGAAGCGACGGGGAGACTTGCCGAGTCTTTCGATCACCGCTTTGGCAAAGCCCTGGGTGCCTACGCGTTGTTGGGTGTAATTTTCGCTGGCAATATCGGCAGTATGGATACCATCTTCCAAGGTACAAAGCAGGGCGTTCATGATCTTGGCTGCCGTTGCGTTCTGTCCCAGATGCTCAAGCATCATACAGGCTGCGTGTAGCAATCCAGATGGGTTAGCAATGTCCTTGCCGGCAATATCTGGTGCTGAACCATGTATGGCTTCAAACATTGCAATATGATCACCGATGTTTGAGGAGCCTCCTAAACCAACCGAGCCTGCCACCTGCGCAGTAATGTCGGAAATAATATCACCGTACAGATTCAGGGTGACGATGACGTCAAAACGCTCCGGATTATCAGCCAGGTGAGCAGCGCCGATATCTATGATGTAGTGCTCTGATTTGATCTGTGGGTATTCTTTGGCCACCTCGCGGAAGACCTCGTGAAACATACCATCGGTGTGCTTCATGATGTTGTCCTTGGTCATACAGGTCACTTTTTTGCGACCATTTACGCGCGCATACTCGAAAGCATAGCGAACGATACGCTCACATCCAGGGCGAGATACCAGCTTGAGGCATTGTACGACTTCGGGCGTCTGCTGGTGTTCAATGCCGGCATAGAGGTCCTCTTCGTTTTCGCGGATAACAACCAGATCCATGTTAGGAAAATGACTCTCTACGTAAGGTGTGTAGGCCCGACATGGCCGCACGTTGGCATAAAGCCCCATGGTCTTGCGGATCGTCACGTTCAGACTCTTGTAACCACCTCCTTGTGGAGTGGTAATAGGTCCTTTAAGAAAAGCTTTATTGCGGCGAAGGCTCTCCCAGGCATCGGCACTAATTCCTGAGGTATGGCCTTGGAGGTACATCTTTTCCCCAATCTCTATTTTGTCATAGACCAACTGTGCACCAGCCGCTTCTAAAATATCAAGCGTGGCTTTCATGATCTCCTTGCCTACACCATCCCCTTCCGCAATGGTAATGCGGGCAGGTAGTGTATTGTTGAGTTTGTCAGCGGTAGGTTGAACGATCGTATTCAGCGACATAAAGTGGTTTTGTTTTGGTTCTGATGATGGCCTGTAGCCAAGAAATATTTATTTGATAAGGCAAAGTAAAGTCAAATAGTTTATTTACTTTTATTTATAATTTAAATTTTAATCATCCGTATTGTTTATGGATTACACTTTGCACCAGCTGCGCATCTTCCGGGAAATTGTCAAAACCCGTAGTGTTACCAAGGCTTCCAAGACGCTACACCTGTCCCAGCCAGCAGTATCTATCCAACTAAAAAAGCTACAGGATCAATTTGAGATTCCTTTGACGGAAGTCATCGGACGGCAAATTTATATCACCGAATTCGGAGAAGAAGTAGCCGAGGCTTGTGATCGCATTTTGGGCGAAGTCTATTCTTTGAAACATCGAACCTTGGCTTATAAAGGTTTCCTGACGGGGCAGCTGAAGGTAGCTGTGGTGAGTACGGGCAAGTATGTGATGCCTTATCTGCTGTCAGAATTCCTGGGCAGGAATGAAGGCATTGACATCGTCATGGATGTAACCAACAAAGCCCGTGTGATCCAAAATCTAACCAGCAACGAGGTAGATTTCGCAATGGTTTCAGTAATGCCTACGGATTTGGAGCTGGAGAGCATTGAGTTGATGAGTAATAAACTCTACCTGGTAGGAGGTGCCAGCAGGGTAGAAGCCCTCAAAAAGATCGACAAGGAAGTTTTGAAAACATCACTGCTCATCTATCGCGAAGAAGGTTCGGCTACCCGCCAGCAGATGGAGCAGTTTCTTACCCAAAATGAACTGCCAGTCACCAAGCGCATGGAGCTGACGTCCAATGAGGCGGTAAAACAAGCTGTGATTGCAGGGCTTGGCTATTCGGTCCTTCCACTCATCGGGATAAAAAACGAGATCGCCAATGGGAGTATTCGCGTGATTCCTTTCAAAGGCCTGCCCATGGTCACTTCCTGGAACCTGGTGTGGCTGAAGAACAAGAAATTCTCGCCAGCCGCCGCCGCATTTTTAAAGTATTTGCGCAATGAAAAAGAAGCAATAATTCACGAAAAATTTCAGTGGTTCGAGGATTTTAGGCCTAGCTAAAGTCTGTACGGGGGACAGGCCGCTTCGCGCCCTTTAAGATAGGACAAGGCTGATGGATTAAATGACGATTAGTGAAGTAAAGTCCCTGTACGCTCTACCTCAAGGGGCGATACAATCGTCCCGCATCTCTCTACTTCTTTTGCAAAAAGTGCCAGAGCATTCCCAGCACCCGCGTACTAGCGTATTGGATGTTCTTTTCCCGGTCCTTGGTACCGAGAAGCAGGAAGGTCTCTGTTTTTTCATGGTTCCCCACGGCCAGCCAAATGGTGCCCACGGGCTTTTCAGGAGTTCCTCCGGTTGGTCCGGCGATCCCAGAAACAGCTAGAGCCACATCTACATTTAGTGCTTTTAATGCTCCTGTGACCATCTCTCTCACGGTTTGTTCACTCACCGCGCCGTGGTTGTGCAGGGTAGTAGGGCTAACGCCCAAAAGGCTTTCTTTGACTTTATTGTCATAAGCAACGATACTTCCCTGAAAATAAGCCGACGCACCCGAGATGGCAGTTACCCGATGTGCAACATAGCCCCCGGTGCAACTTTCGGCGGTAGCCATGGTGAGGCCTTTTTCCAGAAGCAAGCGACCTACTTCCGCTTCAATGTTTGTTGCTCCTTCAGCGTAAACAAAATCCTTGATGCGTTCTCTGATCGCGTCGCCATAGACTTTGAGGTCGTGCTTCAAGGTTTCTTTGTCGTCAGCGCGCCCGGTGAGGCGGAGTCTCACTTGTCCCAGATTGGGTAGGTAGGCGAGACTGAGATGCGGCGGCAACTGCTCTTCAAGGTCTTCAATTTGCTCCGCCAAACGTGATTCCCCTTCCCCAATCGTGAGCAGGGTACGGTGGGCGATGGGGCGTAGCTTGAACCGTTTGCGTAAACGCGGAATGACCTCATGGGTTAGCAGGTATTCCATTTCGTAGGGAACACCTGGCATAGAGACCACTATTTTATCCTCTTGCTCCATCCACATGCCAGGGGCAGTGCCCATTTTGTTGGTGAGCAGCAAAGCGTTTTCTGGCATGTAGCATTGCTCGCGGTGAGCAGGGGTTGTACTGCGACCGAGGCGCTGAAAGAAATATTCAATTCGCTCCCAGGTGACCTCACTGAAGGCCATGTCTACTCCGAAATATTTAGCAAGTGCTTTTTTTGTTACATCATCCTTGGTAGGCCCCAGTCCTCCGGTCATGAGTACAACATCACTGTAGCTCAGAGCTTGTTCAAGATTGTCGATGATTTCAGGAAGGGTATCAGCAATCGCTACCTTTCGGAAAACTTCCATACCATAACGGTTGAGCGCTTGGGCCATGAAAGCAGAATTCGTGTCGATAACCTGACCAATCAACAGTTCATCACCAATGGTCAGTATGGTAATTTTAGGCATAAGGGTAGTTTATAAAAATGCGACTTCTTTGAGATCAAAATACTGAACATGGTTTTGCTCCATTTGAATGGCCAATTTACCTGTTTCCTGCACACCAATGATGTGTCCGGTGAAAATTTGTCCAGAAGTAGTGTCCTGAAAAGAATGACACTCCTGATAACGGTAAAGGTTTTGTAAATAATTGGCACGAATGACCTTGGGGTTTTGCTTGAGTTGTAAGTAACGGGCTTCCAAGCGCTGGAAGAGCAAGTGTTGGACTTCCTGTCGGTCCAGCTCCCGGCCTAGGAATTGTTGTAAAGCACCTGGCCGAGGTAGGGCTTTGGGGAAGTCCATTTCGTTGACATTCAGCCCGATACCCACCACGCTTGATTGTAAGAATTGGCCGGTAAGGCTATTCTGGATGAGGATGCCCGCCAGTTTTTTGTCAGCTAGATAAACGTCATTGGGCCATTTTACCAATGCTTGCGTTTGCGCAAAATGGCTAATGGTATCGGCTACCGCCAAGGCTACAGCTTGCGATAGGGAAAATTGCTGCCGCGCAGCCAGCCAACGTGGCTGGAAAATAACACTCAATAAGAGGTTTTTGCCAGGGCTAGCGTACCAACTACTGCCAATCTGTCCTCTACCAGCGGTCTGATAGTCCGCAGATATGACAGTTCCCTCACTTGGTGTGGTTTTTGCTACTTCTTCCAGTGCTAAGGCATTGGTCGAAGAAACTTCCGTAAAATGACGGACAACATTTCCTACGAAAAGGGTGTTGAATTTCAACTAAAGGGATTTTTTTTGCTAGCTTTATTGTTGCAAAGTGACGGAACAAACCTGTCTACCTGCGGTAAGCAGGCAGGAATCAGTTATTTCCGTCGAATTACAAAAGTAATGTGCCATTACAAAAATAAACAAACTATCCAGTAATTTGAGTCAAGCCGTTCAGTTAAACCAGCAATATCGCTGGACCCAAGAAGAGTTGAATGATACTGTAGTCGACGCTATCCAGGATATCAAAGGTAAACATATCGTTAAGTTGGATTTGCGCCGTGTGGGGGATGCTCCTACTGACTTTTTTATCATTTGTGAAGGAGATTCCAATACCCAAGTTAGTGCCATCGCAGATAATATTTCTAAAAGGCTCAAAGATGAGCTGGGCGTTTTTCCCAGTAATATAGAGGGGGCTGGTGCTAGTAATTGGGTCTGTCTCGATTATTTCAATACGGTTATCCACGTCTTTTATCGGGAGACGCGTGCTTATTATGAGCTAGAAGATTTGTGGAGCGATGCGCAATTTACCGAGTACGAGACGCTTTAAAGTCTACCAAAATAAGCCCTGTGACGGGTTTACAGCTCTTTTTGTCGATTGACGTTAACGATTTTCCTGCTTGTGCGTTAAAGTAAGGAGTAGGAAATCAAAGAAAACTATTTGCCAAGAATGGAAAAGGAAAATAAAGGCAATCCAAATGAAGGTGGGCCGAAGTTTAGCTCTTACTGGATATACGCAGTGATTGCGATATTCTTGTTGGGGTTGAATTTTTACACGATGTCAGAAGGCAACCGTGAGCCCATCCAATACGATCGTTTGGAAGAGATGATCGCAGATCGGGCCGTAGATAAAGTGATAGTGATAACCAACCTTAAGCAAGCTCAAATTTATATCAAGGAGAGTAAGCTGACGGAAGAACGTTATAAAGACGCTGCGCAAGGCAGCTTCAGCCGTGATCGTTTTCAATACCGTATGGTCATTGGATCTACCGATCAATTCACGGATGATCTAAAAGAAATCCAGGAAGCGGAAGGAATTCCCCGCGATGAATGGATTCGCCCGACTTTTGAAACCAGACAAGATTATATCGGCAATATTCTTAGTTGGCTGCTGCCCATCGTAGTGATCGTTGCCATCTGGATCTTCATTATGCGCCGGGTAGGTGGAGGCGGAGCCGGTCCTGGTTCTCAGATTTTCAATATCGGAAAATCAAAAGCTACCCTGTTTGACCAAAACAGCAAGGTCAACATCACTTTTGCGGATGTTGCCGGCTTGGACGAGGCGAAGGAGGAGGTGATGGAAATCGTTGATTTCTTGAAAAATCCTAAAAAGTATACTGTATTAGGAGGTAAAATCCCTAAAGGGGTACTACTCGTAGGCCCTCCGGGAACAGGTAAAACACTCTTGGCTAAAGCTGTTGCCGGGGAAGCTGCCGTACCTTTCTTCTCGATTTCCGGATCGGACTTCGTAGAAATGTTTGTAGGGGTAGGTGCTTCCAGGGTGCGTGATTTGTTCAAGCAAGCCCGTGAAAAAGCACCCTGTATCGTCTTTATCGATGAGATTGATGCCATCGGTCGTGCCCGCGGACGCGGAGGTATGCAAGGAGGAAACGACGAACGCGAAAATACGCTCAACCAGTTGCTGGTAGAGATGGATGGTTTTAGTACCGATAAAGGAGTTATCCTAATGGCAGCTACCAACCGCCCTGATGTACTCGACTCTGCTTTGCTGCGTCCAGGTCGCTTTGATCGTCAAATCGGTATTGATCGCCCGGATATTAAAGGTCGGGAAGCGATCTTTAAGGTACACCTCAAGACCATTAAAACGGCTCCAGAGGTCAACCCCGCCGTACTTGCTGAAATGACGCCTGGTTTTGCGGGTGCTGAAATCGCCAACGTTTGTAACGAAGCTGCCTTGATTGCCGCTCGGCACGAGAAGGTGGCGATTGAGTTGGAAGACTTCAACTATGCGCTGGATAAGGTGATCGGAGGCTTGGAGAAGAAGAACAAGCTCATTCCGCCTGATGAGAAAAAAATCATCGCTTACCACGAAGCAGGACACGCCCTTTGTGGTTGGTACTTGCCCCACGCCATGCCCTTGGTAAAAGTGACCATTGTGCCTCGTGGCGTAGCGGCTTTGGGTTATGCCCAGTACCTGCCTAAAGAACGCTACATCACCCGCACTGAGCAAATGCTCGATCAGATGTGTATGACTTTTGGTGGCCGTGCTGCCGAAGAAGTAGTGTTTGGTAAAATCAGCACCGGTGCTCAGAATGACCTGGATAAGGTGACCAAGATGGCCTACGATATGACCACCATCTATGGGATGAATGCTAAAGTTGGGCAGGTGAGCTTTTATGGGATGTCTAAAGATACCTACCAGCGCCCTTACAGCGATGATACGGCTACCCTCATTGATGACGAAGTGCGCAAGCTGCTGGATTCCCAGTACGAACGTGCTCAGGATTTGTTGCGTGAACACCGTGAGAAACTGGAATTGCTCGCACACGAGTTGCTCGATAAAGAAGTACTCCTGAAAAGCGATTTGGAGAAACTGATCGGACCACGCCCCAGCGATGCGGATGAAACAGAAGCACAGGATTGGGTAGGTGTTGTCGATAATGCAAACACGACGGGAGTAACACCGGTTCCTCCTCCACCCCCGACAGTAGAAGATGTCTAAGGACGAGGTTGATGTTTTAGGTTTTCGATTGACTTCAATCGCAAAAATTGCTAAAAAATCAGATTTTTTGTGATCTTTGCACCATCTAAAGTTAACCACTAAACAGATCGACCATGTCTGACGAAATAAAAAACGTAGGGAGTAAGGGCTATTTCTTTTTGTTCATGTTTATCGCATTTTTGCTTTTTATCATTCTTGTGGTAAGCGTTTACAACTACAACTTTAAGTTCCTACCTCAGTAGTTTAAGCTCCAAAAGCCTGCTACTTGTCAGGCATAAAAATGGGGTCATTGTTGCAATTTGCAGCAATGACCCCATTTGTTTGACCCAAAGTGGTTTTACCCCTCGTACATCAACTCAATTTCCTTGGCGAATTTTTCGAGGATCACCCGTCTCTTAAGTTTCATAGTGGGCGTTAATTCCGCATCAGAACCATCTTCTTTCGTGGCATCCCAGGTGGTAGGCAGCAAGGTAAACTTCTTGATCTGTTCAATCTTGCTGAACCGTGGATTCAGACCATCGATAATTTGCTGATAATGAGCAATGACACGGTCGTTCTGTACGGCATCCCGAAGGTTGGTCCATTTAATGCCAGCACCTTTACAGTAATTTTCTAAAGCTTCTGGTGAAGGTACAATTAGGGCAGAAACAAATTTGCGTTTATCACCTACCACCATGATTTGTTCGATGAGGAAATCTTCTTTACAAAGGCTTTCGATCGGTGCCGGAGCTACGTATTTTCCTCCGGATGTTTTGAGGAGTTCTTTTTTGCGGTCCGTTATTTTTACAAACTTACTGCCTTTGGCATTGGTGACCCAAGTACCTACATCACCAGTTCGGAACCATCGTTCTCCGTCGATTTCTTCAATTACGTTTGCGGTTTCTTCGGGCTTATTGTAATAGCCCATCATGATATTGGGGCCTTTTGCCAAAATTTCGCCTTCGCCTTCGCGATAATCTCCGGCTGTGTCGATGCGGATTTCTACATCTGGAAATGGCATCCCGACCGTTCCCATGTAAGCGCCGTGGGGCTCGTAGCGGTTAAAGGTCAGGCCAGGAGACGTCTCAGTGAGGCCATAAGCTTCCCGTATGGGGATGCCGGCCGCTGAAAATACCCGCATGATTTTTACTGGGCAGGGGGCTGCACCCGTTAGGATACCTTTTACGCGCCCACCCAATGCTTCACGCCATTTGCTGAAGATCAGTTTATCCGCAATTCCCCATTGGATGGCTGTCAGTCCACTGAATTTTTTATCGTAATCGTAGCTGTCCGTCAGGCCAAGCGCCCAAAAGAATAGGCTATTTTTAAGCCCGGTAAGTTCCAGACCTTTATTGTAAATTTTCTCGTACACTTTTTCCAGCAAGCGAGGGACCGTCGTAAAAAAGTGAGGCTTGATCGCTTGTAAATCCCCGGTTTCCCCTCCCAGGTTATCGGTGCCCGTGAAGACAATGTTAATACCATTGTAGATAAAAGAGTAAGCGGCTGTCCGCTCAAAAATATGGCACAGCGGTAGGAAACTCAGCGCAATCTCTCCTGTTTTGATCGGTAAATAAGCTTTTACTGCTTTGACATTGCTGACAATGTTGTTGTGCGAAAGCATTACCCCCTTGGGATTGCCAGTCGTGCCACTGGTGTAGATGATGGTAGCCATTTCGGCAGGTTGGATCGCCGCTTTTCGCTGTTCTACTTCTTCCTGTCCCTCTGCTTGGAAGATGTCCTCCCAATAAGGGCGCCCTTCTTGCCGATCCAGGGTGTAAATATTTTCCAGTGTAGGCACATTAGCTTTGGCAGCATTGACCTTATCGTAAAGATCACCTATTCCGGCAAAGCAAAGTTTCACCCCCGCATCGTTGAAGATATATTCGTATTCTTCAGGGCTGATCGTTGGGTAAACGGGTACATTGATGGCGCCAATCTGTTGCAAACCAAGGTCCATGATGGTCCATTCCGGGCGGTTTTTGTAGACAACCAAGGCGATTTTATCACCAGGCTGGACCCCTAGAGCAAGTAAACCACGACTCACCTGGTTGGCCTTTTCTATGACTTCATCGGTGCTGTAATAAACCCATTTGCCGTCGGCATCACAACCACCAATCGCTTGTGCTTGTGGAAAATGTTCTTTTTGGTATTGAATAAAGTCAAATAATCTAGTGGGCTCCATGTTCACTGTTTAGAATTTAGAAAGAAACATACGACTACCGGAAAAGTTGGAATAATAGTTTGGCGAAAATAACGAAAAGCAAATAAAAGTAGGCCTTACTTGTTAAAATTCCTTTTTCATTAGCTTCAAAACCTTTTCAAATTTACTGAATCCATGTCCGGCTTGGGGGAACCATTGTACGTGGGCTTCAGGAAATTGTGCAGGAAGTGATTGATGGTTAAGCACTTCGTCGTCAGTAGCGAGAAAGAAATACAGCAGTTTTTGATCTTGTTGGCGAGAAGCATCCGCCTTCATTTGTTCAAGTACAGGGAGGTATTCTCTTTTGAAATGATAAGGTCGCCCCTGTGTCCAGGTTTTAAACACGCCAATTCCCCGGTCATCAAGCGTGAGGTGAGGAGATAGAGAGGGGTTGAAAAGCATGGCGCGTAAATGGTGAAGTGAGCTGTGATAGTAAGCGTAAAACCCACCCAGTGAACTTCCTACTAAAAGTGGTGGGGTGGCACAATGGTTGATGCAGTTTTCAACAATCTTCTTCACGGCTTGTGGATCGGCAGGAAGATCAGGCGCCTGAACTTGCGCTTTGGGAAAATGCCGCCGAAGTGCTGCCGATTTCCAGCCTTCGCCGTCGCTGTTGAAACCATGTAAATAGATAATATTCATAAATGATTTTTGTTACCGGGCAGGGGCCGTAAAGATCATTACAATTTGGCACTTTTGTTACAAATGCGTGACACGTATTCTTGCCTGCTTTTCTAACTTTGCACGAGTCGTTGAAGGCCCTTTTTATGCTACTACAATACAAAATTCTTACAGTAACTCATCGCCATACGAACCTTAGTCGTATTGGTGATTTTTCGTTACCCTCTGATAACCAAGAGGTAACAGGTCGCCTGTTGGAGGGCTTGAAACAGCAGCACCAACTAGAAGAGTTACTCTACGTCGCTACCTGCAACCGGGTATTGTTTTTGTTTGTTACCGGAAAGCCCCTCAATGAAGATTTTGTTCAAAGCTTTTTCCTTACGGTAAATCCCGATCTCTCCATCGCCGACATCAAGGAGAATGTACAAGCCATGGAAGGGATGCCGGCTGTGGAACACTTTAAGCAAGTTGGCTGTTCTATTGATTCTTTAGTTGTCGGGGAGCGCCAGATTTTAGGTCAGCTCCGGGAGGCTTTTGACCAAGCCCAAGGCCGTGGCCATATTGGCGATTATTTGCGTCTACTTTTCCAGCGGATGGTAGCAGCATCAAAAGATGTCTACGCAAATACCAGGATCGGAGAAAAACCTGTCTCTATAGCTTCACTGGCAGTACGCAAGATGCTAAGTTCTCACCTCACCAAAGATTCCCGCGTAGTGGTCATTGGTGCCGGGCAGACCAACACCTTGGTCAGTAAGTTTTTGCTCAAGCACGATTTTAAAAATGTCGTGGTTTTTAACCGTAGTGTAGAAAAAGCCCAAAAGTTAGCCGTTAAATTTGGCGGAGAAGCTTTCGCACTGACAGAATTGATCGACTATCGTGAGGGTTTTGATTGCCTGGTGGTTTGTACCGGAGCTAAAGAACCCATCCTCAATAACGTTATCTACACCAGCCTCCTCAACGGAGAAGATGCCGCAGGTAAAGTCATCGTTGATTTGGCTATTCCCCACAATACCGACCCGGAAATCTTCCGCACCTATCCTAATAGTATTTACATCGAGATTGAAGGCTTACGGCAGTTGGCCGATGAGAATCGTTCCTTCCGGGAAAAAGAGCTGGCCACTGCTGAGCAACGTTTGCAGCAGCATATCGAAGCTTTTCCGCTCAACCTGCAGCAGCGTCAGTTGGAAATAGCAATGCGCGAAGTTCCTACCGCAATCAAAGCGGTGCGAGCTAAGGCCGTTAATGAGATTTTCAGAGAAGATATCGAAAAGATGGACGATAACTCTCGGGCTCTACTCGACGAGGTCCTCTCTTATATGGAGAAGAAGTGTATCGGTATCCCCATGCGCGTTGCGCGCGAAACACTGATTAGCTAAAAACAAGAGACGCTTGTTTTAGCACCTCTACCTATTCTCCTTACTGTATTACTTAGTACTAGGTACTTAGATAGAACATCTTTTTAATCCAAGTACCTAATACCAAGTACGGTGAGGTTGGGGAGTAGTAATTGCCTGGTGATCAGGTTTCTACCCCCCCCCTCAATCTCAAGTTACTTTAAGGTAAAAGCAACACGTGCAAACAAGAAGCGGCCACCAAAGCTAAACTGAGGTGAACGACGTGAATACACAAAGCGTCCATCTGATTGGAAACTAGGGTCTGCCTCATCTGGATATACATCCAACAGGTTATTGGCACCAACCGTTAGGTTCAAATTACTCGCTACTTCAAAACCTAAGGACAAGTCAGTGATTACCTTACCAGCGTTGTAAGGGTCAATGCTCTTGTCGATCTGGTTGAGATCCATATCAAAGATGTTCGCATTGGTTGCTTCGGTCGTTTCGCCGAAGTAAGTGTTGCGCAGGTATATCGTCAATTTGTTCATCGTCAGGGTATTACCCAGGGTGACTTTTGCTCTGGGAACAGCCTGCTCCAGGTAAATGCGACTGGTTTGGTCAAAGTACGTATCAACCAATCCTTTCTCTCTCAACAAGTCTGATGCATTAATCCCTTCATCCTGGTTCCAGGTTGTTTTGGAAAAGGTCGCGGCAAGATCACTACGTAGTGTTTTACCTCCAGTACCAAGGCTGGCCGAATGAGAAATAACAATGTCAATACCCCTTGAAGTGGTATTGATTGCATTGGCAAAGAAAGCCGCTTGGGTAGCACCAGCCTGATTGAAGATAGACTGAAGCTCTGCATCCCCACCAGGGCCAAACTGGCCCGTCAGGATTACTCTGTCATCAATCCCTACTTGGTAGGCATCAATCGTAAGGCGAAGGCTGGCTGCTGGTATCTTAGCGGTAAAACCAAGACTGACACTCTGAGAGGTTTCTTCCTTCAGTTCAGGAATTCCCAACAGCTTGGCTGCGCGGGAAGTATTGGCAAAAATACCTACTTCCTGAGGAACAGATACACCGTCAACCAAATTGAAAATAGTAGACGTACGGCTGAAGTGAATCTGGTGTAAAGAAGGTGCCCGGAAGCCAGTACTCGTACCAGCACGAATAGCAAAATTGTCGCTGACCTTGTAGCGCCCCGTCAATTTGTAATTGAAGGTAGAACCAAAGTCTGAGTAGTTTTCAAAACGTACAGCACCACCCAAGAGAAAGGCTTCGCTCAGATCAAATTCTGTGTCCAGGTACAGTGCTGCACTCGAACGGTTAGCATCTACAGCATTGCTAGGCAGGAAGCCCGCAAAACACTGGGCACCAGAAGGACGGTTACGACCGAAATAATCACGTACCAATAATTCACTTGGCGTTGCCGGTGTTACCAGGTTGCCATTTTGATCGTAGTTGCCATAAGATAGTTCAGATCCCGCCACTACATTGTAATTCTCCAGGCGGTATTCGCCTCCAAATGCGACGTTCACGCCTTTGCCCGCAACCCCGTCAAAATACTGCGAAAGGTCAAAGTTGGAAGTAGACTGGGTAAAGCTATGACCACCCGCGTCGAACTCCGTTGGTGAACTACTTCCTAGCGTAGCATTGTGGGTGTCGGTTATATTGTAAAGAAATTCATTATAACCATAAACGGTGCTAAAATCAGTATGCCAATCGCCGATCATTCCCCGCAGACCTACACCGAAACTACGATCAACGATATTAGAGTTGATCTTTGGTACAGTACCGTCAGGATAAATGGAGGTTGATGTACGATCTTGCGCAGGAAGACGGAAAAAACAGCCCGAACAACCGCGGCGGTAACCAACGCCGGCAAAGCTATATAGCTCGGCGTTTTCGCCAAGAGGAAGCTCCATATTTGCAAAGAAATTGCCTCCGCGTACTTCAGATTGGCCTACGAGCATGTTATAGTCTGTACGGTCCTGACCTCTGGCTGCCAGCTCCTGGGTGCTTGCGTCAAAATCTAGCACACCGGCCAAGCCACTGATGTCGGTAAGGTCGTTTAGTGCCTGAAGGGTTTCCCCGTCAAGGTAGCTTACATCTTGAGCGTAGGTCTGAATTTGTTCCAGCGTCAGGTTGCTGATATCTGCACCATCGGCTGCTGCTACCCGTTCAACACCATTGTAAGCATTAAAGATTTGACCGGTAAATTCCTGCATTCTACTGGTTTTGCCCCGGTAGTTGAATTCACCACTGAAGTTGATAAAACCACCTTCTGTACCCAAAGGCAAACCGTAGTTCATTCCGAGGTTGATTACCTCACCGTCAGCACTTTTGGTTTCGCCACCAAAAGGCCCGATACCGTCAGAAAAGTTAGCGCCAGTCGTAAGGCTAAGCGCCAGTTGATTCACATCCTCACGTAATTTTACGTTGATGACACCCGCAATGGCATCTGTACCGTATTGTGCTGCCGCACCATCACGTAGAATTTCAATCTTCTCAATGGCAGAAGCAGGGATGGCGTTCAAGTCAGTTCCTACATTACCACGACCAAAAGTACCGTTAACATTTACCAGAGATGTGGTGTGGCGTCTTTTACCATTCACCAATACCAAAACCTGGTCGGGCCCTAAGCCACGCAAAGAGGCGGGGTCGATGTGGTCGGTACCATCAGAAATGGTTTGAGTGTTAGAGGAGAAGGAAGGCGCCGTCTGGCTCAGCAACTGGTTGATGCTTACTTGCGGTGCTTTGGAAGCCAGCTCGCTGACATTGATCACGTCTACCGGTACCGCTGATTCAAGATTGGTACGGTTGGACGCCCGGGTACCCGTTACGACTACTTCGTCGATAAGGACACCGCCCGCAAGGTTGAAGTCTGCGGTGGCTGTACCTCCAGCAGCAACCGTCACTTGCCTGGTTTGCGTAGAATAGCCCACGTAGCTCGCTACCACCTTGTAAGTGCCAGGGTCGATCTTAATACTGTACTTACCGTCAAGGTCCGTCACGGCGCCTTTCAGGGTACCATCAACTCCGACAGAAACACCATACAAAGGTTCATCTCCATCAACAATCGTACCGCTGATAGTGCCCTGTTGGGCGAAACCTATGACCGAAAAAGCCATAAGTAAAAGAAGTAGATAAAACGATTTCATAACTAATTGATTTAGTGAATGATAAAACTCTTATGCTAATGTCACCAGCTCAGCTGGCAACTCAAAAGACAATGGGTACCCCATACGCCAAATTGCTGGACGTAGCGGCTATACTGAAAAACACCGTTGTTGGTATTGGCACTATGCTGATGGCGGTCGGGGTAAATGTTGAAAATGTTGCGGGCGTGAAATCCACAGCTAAGATTTGGCCGTGCTTGCCAACGCATTGATAGATCTGTGATCCATTTAGCATGGAAAGTTTGATCACGGCTGGCCAACTGTTGGGCATTATGGTCAATCACCCATTGATCTGGTGAGCCATCATTTGGATGATGATAGGTGACCTCACCGAATCGGGTGTTTTGTAGACTAAACTGCCATTTTTTGATATGCCAATTGACTTGGGCAATGATTTTACTGTCTGGTTGGCCATGTTCAAGCCGAGCACGATCTTCCCGATTAAAGAGTACGGTTTCTAGCCCCATTAAGCCCCGAGGCAACTCAATTTTGGTCAAGCGAGTACGATTCAGGCTAGTAGCGAGGCGGAATTTTAGCGTACCCTTTTTCCAGGGCCAGCGGTGTACAAGCCCTAAATCCAAACCATAAGTCATGGTAGCAATGGCGTTAGAAAAAAACTGTACACGATCGAGGCTATTGGCTTCGAGCATGGTGGCTAAAATCGGATGGTCTTGTGCCGTCAGTTGACTACCCAGCACAATTCGATTTTGAATATCAACGCGATAGCCCGTCAGGCTTACCATACCCTGTTTGTGAAAAGGCCAGGAAATTTGTAAAGAAGAATTATACGAACGTTCCGCACGCAAGGGGCCACCTACCAGTGCCTGGGTCACAGGATGGTTGCTGTTAAGTTGGGCAATTTCTGCACCCACCAGTTTGTCTTCCTGAGGAACGAATTGCAAACTCTGGCTACTGAAATAAGCTTGCCCCAGTGAAGGAGGGCGCAAACCTGTATTCATCGCCGCCCGAATTTTTAAACCTTGGTCAGACTGATAAGTAAATGCTGCTTTTCCCGTCAGGAAGCTACTGTTATCTGTCCAGGATTCGCCCCGTAGTGCCAGTGCATAATGCCAGTGAGGGTTGAGGTATTGATGAAAGAGCACGTAAGCCGACCACGATGTGCGCCAGACCCGTGCAGTATGCTCCGGTCGGTAGCCGGGAAACACCTGGATGCCTCCTTCTTGTTGGTCATCAGCATTGGTGTTGTAATTTTTCCAGCTCCACTCGTCTCCCGCAGCTTGGCGGAAAAATTCATTGCGCCACTGGATGCCTAGTTGCCAGGCAGACTGCTTGTCGGTGCTGGTACGACTGGCGTCACATTTGGTAATCAACTGACTATACAACAGGCTCCCAGCCCTCGCGCTTGTAGGCGATTGTAAGCCCAAGGAAGCGTTGTTGGAGTTCTTGATGAGAAAGGAGACGTTGTTGAGACCAATGTTTTGGTTGAGGTCTAATTGCCAAAGGCCAAAATTTTTCCGCAAGCCACTGAGCCAGGATGCATCAAGAATCCGCGGATGGATTTCTGGTGAGAACCCCCAAGGGTACAAGCCCGATTGTTTGTGCTGCTGATAAGGGAAACGATAAAACCCACGAGCAGCTCCGGTACGGAAATTGGCACCACCAAATTGATAAAATTGCCCCCGGCGTCCGATTTTTCTTTCCTGGTGAACAAAGCAACCATAATTGCGGATAGCTGCACTGCCTACTTCCATGACCCGTTGCCCTGAAAATCCGGTCTGGGCAAAGAAAGCCGCTACGGAATCCGGACGTTGATCGCGGCTGTCGCCAAAAATAGTACCATTGTAGTTGCCAGAACGGTTGACCGAACTTCGGGTATCGATACGCCAATTCAGATGGAAGTAGCCCTGCGGTGTTTGCCGGAGTTTCCAGTGGCCATTGATGCCCGTCTGGAAGCCATCGCCGGCAGTGGTGATGCCATTCATGTATTGAATAGCAGAAGGCGCAATACTGTCTTTTAAGACAATATTGATCACCCCGGCGATGGCATCGGAGCCGTACTGAGCGGTAGCGCCATCGGGTAAGATTTCTACACGTTCAATCGCTGCCAAAGGAATGGTATTGAGATCCGTCGCTACACTGCCCCGGCCAATGGTGTTGTTAACATTGACGAGGGCGGAACTGTGCCGCCGTTGGCCATTGATCAGCACCACCAATTGATCTGAACCGAGGCCTCGCAGCGTAGCCGGATCAATATGATCGGTACCATCACTAAGGGTTTGGTAAGCGGAGTGGAACGAAGGGGCCGCGTATTGTAGCAACTGGCCCAAATCGCTTAGGGGAAGATTTCTCATTTCCTCCTGACCTAGCTGTTCCGCATCGGTATTGGGAGAGAGGTAAGCCAGTGAGTAAGGGGCATCTCCAAGGACAATGACCTCCGTAAGGTTTACACTGCTTTTTAAGGTGATCGAAATTTGTTGTTTTTGGCCAAAAGGCAACCAAATCAGGGTATCTACCGCCTGATAGCCAATGTAACTGATGCTGAGCTGGGTTTGCCCGGCAGGAATCCAAAACTCAAAATAACCACTCAGATCAGTAGAGGCACCGCGCTGACTGTTGGTGTGAAAGACAGAAGCTCCAATTAATGGTTCGCCGTCGTCATTGTAAACATATCCACGAATTTGACCATAAGGATGGCTTACTTGAATGGCCCAGAATCCTTCGTCAATTTGTGTAAAAACAAGAGAGGTTTCTTCACTAATGCGATAGAGAATATCTTCCAGTTCCTTGTAGGTGTTCGGCCAGGCAGGATCAAAATACTGTCCTCTTACAAGCTGTGTTTCGTAAAGGAAAGAACAATCAAACTTTTCTTCCAACAGCTCCAAGCCTTCCGTTAATGACAGTATGGTGGGCTCACTGTTTTGAGCACAAAGGAGTATCGTATTGCCCAAGCTGAGTAGCAAGAAGCCAACTTTTATCCACCGTAGCCTTGTAACCTTTCGAGCCATCATTGCTGGCAAATTTTAATTATAGGTATAGGTCTTTTCTCCATGGCACATCGCCATTGGCCCAAAACAGTGCTTAAACTGTTGCGCAATTATTGTTTCCGTTGCTTTCAGAGCTGTTGGTAAGAAGGGGAGAAGCTCTTTTAGATGGTGTCTCCCTGGACAACAGCACTCACGAAGCTTGCTTAGGTTTATTGAGGTTGTTTAGTGGAGAATATTACTCGTTCTCCGTCTACCTGGGCATTTATGCCTAAGGACACGGAAATAGCACTGATCAGCATGTCAAGATTTTTTGCTGGTGCTGTTCCACTTAAACTATGTTGTTGCAATTCATCATTTGCGATAATGACGTTTTTGCCGTAGTGTTCTTCAATACGTATAGCTATTTCCGACAAGGGCATCTGGTCGAAATGCCAGCGGTTGTTGCGCCAATCGGTAAAAGTTTCGGTAGCTACTTCAATGATTTGTGGCGCCTGGTCGGTTTGCCAGCGATATTGCTGCGCTGGGCGAAGTAGCTCAGGAGATTGCCCTTGATCTTCAATAGAGACACTTCCTTCAACGAGGGTCACCTGACGTCGATTTGAGCGATTTACAACATTGAATTCCGTGCCCAGAACTTTTATGTCGAGCGTGTTGGCTTTTACGACGAAGGGCATTCCGGCCTGGGTGCTGGCGGCGGTGACCGCAAAGTAAGCTTCTCCTTCGAGGTGTACTTCCCGAGTGCCAGAGGCGGCCCATGCTTCCTCCCACCAAAGGTGAGAATTGGCACCTAGGTCAACGATGGTACCATCTGGTAGTGTCAGTTGTTGCTGTTCCGCAAAATCAGTACGAAAGTCGGAAGTACCCCCAGGCCATAATAGCCAGGTAACCAGTCCGATAAGGAAAACAGCTGCTACAGCCTGCCAATACCTGGGCAAGGAATACCGAGGTGTCGGTTTTTCCAGGGTAAGTTGTGCTAGTAGTTGTTGCCAGGCAGCTTCTGCACTGATTTCCGGTGCATGGTCTTGAAATCGCAACTGATGGAGCATTAGCTGAGCTTGATGAGCAATTTCCTGGTGCTCTTCCGCTGCTGCCAGCCACTCCTCCCAATAGGCTTTGTGTAGCTTGCCTTCTGACATGCTCCACGCTACAAAACGATCATCTACCAATAAGTCTTCCGGTCTTAGCATAACTTTTACTCCCTTTGGGGATGTTATTTGCTGCTGAGGTGTCCTGGTTCAAGTTTCTACCAGGCACTTTACATAACCAATGACGGGCAATCACTTGTTTTGTACTCAGCGCAGGTTGATTTTTTTTAAATTATTTGAGAATTACTGCTTTGCAGGGAGGAGTTGGCCTCGTAATTTCTTTAAGGCTCGATGTGCGGAATTGCGAACCGATTGGTGTTTCATGCCCATTATTTCAGCAATTTCAGTGTAGCTTACCTTATTATAGAAGCGGAGATAGAGAATCTCTTTCTGAACGGGGCTTAGTTGTTGCATAGCCACTTGTAGCTGTTGTTCCAACTGTGTTTTTGTTTCTTCTGCTCGCTCCTCAGGAGCAAAGGAGGCAATGGTTTTGAAGTTACTTAGTTTTTGAACGTAGGTTTTACGCTGCCTCAAGTGATCAATAACGATGTAGCGTAAAGTCTGAAAAAGATAGGGTTTTACCTTGACGGAAAGCGGTAGTGTCGCTCGCTTTTCCCAGAGTTTAAGAAAACATAGCTGAAGTTGGTCTTGCGCTGAAGCGTGATCATTGAGCATAGCAAAAGCATACTGGTACAAATCACGATAGTAGTGTTTGAAAAAGTAACCCAATGCTTGTTGGTCTCCGCCGCATAGCAGCCGCCATTGCTGATCCTGTTCGCTCAAGTTTCAAGGTGGTTGAATCCAAATAGACTGAAAAGTAAGTTTTTTTACGGATTCCTTCACCTGAATAAACGAAAACAGCCATAGTAGGTTATACCATGGCTGCTAATAAAAATCCAACTTCAAAAGGGGATTTCGCGAATCTTTATGTTGAAACGCTCGTCTGAAAAGAGCGTAAACAATTAGGTCTTTAAAGCTATAGTAGCATTAGATCAATTTTACCGCTATAGCGGGAAGGGGGGAGCTAATGTTGCTGTGCGGTAGCAAAATTAGACAAAATGTGCATTATTTGCAAGGAAGCGGTAGTTTTTTATTCGTTTTCGGTAAAATAGTGATTGGCATACTGGTCGAGCTCATCATAAAAGTCGTTGCCGTACTTGCGAATGAGTGCATCTTTTGCAAAACGATAGACCGGAAGTTGAGCCGCTTTCCCCTTGGCGCAAGCAGCGGTACAGATATCCCAGCGGTCGTAGTTGAGTGCTTCGAAGTTGGTCGACAGATTTTTTGTGATCCGAATGGGGTAGAGGTGGCAGGAGATGGGTTTACGAAACGCAATGTCACCAGCCTGCCAGGCTTGTTCGATACCACATTGTGCTTTCCCTGAATGGTCGAGGGTCATGTAAGCACAGGGGGCGTTGTCGATGAGTGGCGTACGATATTCACCATCTTCTTCATCAACCAGGTAGAGCCCCTGCTGGGCAATTGCTGCTCGCCCGGCAGGACTGAGGTAAGGGCTTACCTTAGGGTAGATGTCTTCCAGTATGGCCAGTTCCTCTTCTTCGAGCGGAGCACCAGCATCACCCTCCCAGCAGCAAGCACCTTTACATGCTTCCAGATTACAGAGAAATTGCTCTTCTACTAGTTCGTCACTGACGATTTTATCTTGAATAATGATCATTGTCGGAATTATTGCTTATCAACTGCAAATATGCAGAACAATTAAACATTGTTCCCTACAATTGTCGTACTTTAGCCACCATTAGTATTCTACAGAAAAGTTTGATAAACTATGAAAATTAAGATGTTGCTTTTTTTCCTGTTGATAGGAGGAATTGTTAGTGCCCAAGAACGCTCTGCCACCGTAGAACAAGCAGTTCAAGAACAGACTACCCGTTACAACTTAAGTGCGGAGCAGGTTGCTCAGATGTATGTGATTGAAGAGCGCCGGGAACGCAATCTACAAGAGATAGAAGTCTTGCGTGAATCCAACTATCGCCTGTATCTGGAAAAGAAGCAGTCAATACGTACGCACAGTGAAGGCACGATTCGCCAGGTTTTACACAAAGACCAACGCTTTATCCTTGACCAGGAACAGGCGGCTTATCGTCAGGCAACAAGCAATCTTATTCAGCAAATGCGTCAGGAGGGGAAATCCAAAGAGGAGATAGAGTTGACGTTACTGGAAAGAGGCTAGAAGAGTAGCTCCTAAATACTTGTAACCGGTAGTACAAGATGCCGAACAATATCAAGAGTTGCTTTATTATTATTAGGAACTAAATAACGCTAAGAATTATAAATGGATCCTCTCAAACAGAGATTTTACGAGAAGGCCTCAGCCCTGGCCACCGAAATGAAAGCATTGCTCAAAGAGCACGGCAATACCAAAATTGATGAAGTGACCCTCAGCCAAGCTTTTGGCGGAGCACGTGGTATCAAGATGATGATTTGGGAAACTTCCCAGCTTGATGCCAACGAAGGTATTCGCTTCCGCGGATATTCCATTCCTCAACTGAAAGAACTATTACCTACGGGCCCAGACAATGAGCCCAAGCCGGAAGGTCTTTTTTGGTTGATGTTGGTAGGAGAAATCCCTACTGCTGAGCAGGTCGATTGGTTGACGGATCAATTGCGTGAGCGAGCACATGTGCCAGCGCACACGTTTACCATGTTGGACAGTCTGCCTGTAGATACCCATCCGATGACCCAGTTTATCCTGGCCATCACCGCCATGCAAACGGACAGCGTATTCGCTCGCCGTTATGGGGAAGGTATATCAAAAGCTGATTACTGGGATCCTGTTTATGAGGATACTTTGAATATGATCGCCCGACTACCACGAGTAGCAGCGTATATTTATCGTCGTTCTTTCCACGATAGCAAACACATCGAACCTGATCCACAGCTTGACTGGGCAGCTAATTATGCCCACATGCTTGGAATTCCTGACAAAGGATTTCAGAGTTTGATGCGTCTTTACCTCACGATTCACGCGGATCACGAAGGAGGTAACGCTTCGGCGCATACGGCTCACCTGGTAGGTTCTACCCTGAGTGATCCTTATTTGTCCTTTGCTGGAGGGATGACTTCTTTGGCGGGCCCACTTCACGGACTAGCCAACCAGGAGGTGATCAAGTGGATCTTCGAAATGCTCGAAGAACTGGGTACACGTACGCCAACCAAAGAGCAGATCGCTGATTACGTAAACAAAACCCTCGCTGAAGGTAAGGTGATTCCTGGTTATGGCCACGCCGTATTGCGTCAGCCCGATCCCCGCTTTATGGCGCAGAAGCGCTATGCGGAAGAAAACCTGGCCGATAGTGATATCGTACAGGTCGTTTGGAAAGTGTTTGATGTGGTGCCTGGTATTCTAGGTGAGCTGGGCAAAGTGAAAAATCCTTGGCCTAATGTGGATGCTCACTCCGGTGCTATCCTGGTACATTACGGACTGACAGAGTACAGCTACTATACGGTACTTTTCGGTGTCTCTCGTGCACTGGGTGTATTGGCAGCTGGTTGTTGGTCACGTGCATTAGGAATGCCACTAGAACGCCCAAAATCACTCACGACAGATTGGGTGAAGGCATTTTTGAAAAAACAAAACGCATAATTTTTACCAATGAATATTCCTAAGGAACTCCGTTATACCGAAGACCACGAATGGATTCGGGTAGAAGGTGATATTGCCTACGTAGGCATTACCGATTTTGCACAAAAAGAATTGGACGAATTGGTCTATGTAGAAGTTGAGACAGTAGGAGAGACACTAAGTGCTGGCGATGAATTTGGAACGGTAGAGGCGGTGAAAACAACCTCTGAGTTATTCATGCCCATCAGTGGTGAAATTCTCGAGTTCAACAAGCAGCTTGATGATTCAGAAGGGGATGACCCTACCTTGATCAATCGTGACCCTTACGGGGAAGGTTGGATAGTGAAGATTAAGATCAGTGATAAAACTGAGTTGGATGGACTGCTTTCCGCAGAAGATTATGCAGCGTCTTTGCCTTAGTAATTTGACGGAAATAAATCCAGCAACATTCTCTAGTGATTTTTGAAATTTTTCACACAACTTTCTTTCAGTCAGTTGTTTAGAAAATTTTAAAAAATCGAAAGTTGCTTGACTTATTTTTTTCCCGTCCCTTAGTTTATTACAGTGAAAAAAAAATTATTGATCTACCCACCAAAAATCTTTGGGTATGCATCTTGCACGGCGTAGTTCTTTAATATCTTTTTTTCTTACGCTTATTTGGGCAACGGTCATTTTCTATTTGTCAACCATGCCAGGGCCACAATTACCCCGGATTGATTGGCTAATGACACCAGATAAGTTTGGACATGCAGGTGTCTACGGAATATTGGCTACGGGATTATTTTTTTCCCTAAAGCCTTATTTCCCAAATACCAATCGTGTCTATTATTGGCCATTTATCTTGGCTAGTAGCTACGGAGTAGCAATGGAATGCATTCAATATGGCTTTTTTCCTGATCGCTATTTTGAATTGTGGGACATTGTTGCTAATATTATCGGCGCTTTTGGCGCATTATTGTTATTGAAATTATTTTATCATTCATAAACCCTTTTTCGCATGACTATGCTATTATTTGCAAAGGGTGGTTTGGGATTACCTATTTTTCTGCTTGATATTCAGGCAGGATTCGATGGTGGCTTTTGGGCAAACAGCTCGGCTCTATTGCTGATGCTGGTTGTACTGATCTTAGCCCTTGTCGGTTTGGGAATCTGGATGCGCTCCTATTTCCGTCAGCAGACGGAAAAAGGATTGGCGGGAAATCTGGCAGAGTCAGGCAGCCCTTTCGCAAACCGTACCAAATACGAGAAGGTAGACGCTTTCAAAATGAGCGGAACGTTTTTCAACCTCGGATTAGTGGTAGCTATTGGCCTTTCGGTCATGGCTTTCGGCTGGTCTAACCTGGAAGAAAAAATCGACATTCCGGAAGGTGCCCTCGAAATGGAGGACGACATCATTATGGAAGAGCCTCCCCGTACGGCAGAACCCCCTCCACCGCCCCCTCCACCGCCACCGGTGATTGAAGAAGTACCTGATGATACCATCCTGGAGGATGATACGCAGGCAGATGCAAGTACAAGTGTCGATGACGTTGTACCTGTAAAGATTGACAAGGGGCCTCCACCTCCACCTCCACCGCCACCACCCCCACCACCGCCACCAGCAGTGGAGGAAATCTTCAAAGTGGTAGAGCAGATGCCACGTTTCCCTGGTTGTGAAGACAAGGGCTCTGAAGAAGAGAAAAAAGCGTGTGCTCAAACGGAGTTGCTGAAATTCATCTACAAAAATATCAAGTACCCAGCGATTGCGCGGGAAAATGGTGTAGAGGGAACTGCTGTAGTTACCTTCGTTGTAGAGAAAGACGGTACCGTAACGGATGCTCGCGTAGTACGTGACATCGGTGCTCAGTGTGGTGACGAAGCGCTACGTGTAGTACAGCTGATGAACCAACAAGGTCTTAAATGGACACCGGGTAAGCAGCGCGGTCGCGCAGTGCGGGTGCAGTTCAACCTGCCGGTGAAGTTTAAGCTTGAGTAAAAAACAGGAAGTAAGAATTACTTATTTCTACTTCCAAGTGATAAAAATGGCTAAGTTGCTTCCGGCAGCTTAGCCATTTGTCTTTTTACTGCCCAAGCAACTTTTATGACGGGGTACCGTTTTTATTAATGCACAGTGATCTCTACCTTGCAGAACGTATAGTAAGAGAAGAATATAAGATTATAGACAATGATACGATACCTGATAGTGCTGATCGTCAGCTTAATGAGCTTGACCATTGGAAGTGCTCAAAATGCACGCCTCGCGCAGCAGTATTTCCAAAATGGAGAGTACGAAAAAGCAGCAGAACTCTATGCCGATCTGTACCAGAGCAATGGCAATAACGATTTTTTCTTCGATCGGTATTTCGATTGTTTACTGGCCTTAGATAATTATTCCGAGGCAGAGACGGTCATCAAACGTCAAATTCGGCGCAATGATGGCAATGTCCAGCTTTATGTCTCTTACGGAACGCTCCTGGAACGATTGGGGCGTTATGAAGAGGGAGATGAACAATATGCAGTAGCTATCGCGAATTTACCCGCCGACCAGTACTCGGTCACTCGTTTGGCCAATGCTTTTATTCGGCAAACGAAGTACAACCTTGCGATTCAAACTTACGAGAAAGGCGCTGAGCTACTACGAGACCAACGTATCTTCTCCTATAACCTTGGTGACCTTTACCGGAGAATGGGCGAGAGCCAGCCGATGATTGGCGCTTACCTCAACGCCATGGATGACAATCCTGACCGAATCAGCCAGCTCAAGATTATCTTTCAACGTTACCTGTCAGAAGCAGATTACCAGGAATTGCAAACCCAGCTTTACGAAAAAATTCAGGGTGGTAACGACAATCCGGTCTTACCGGAGCTTCTTGCCTGGGTGTTTGTACAGCGTAAAGATTATCGCAATGCCTTACGACAGGTAAAAGCGCTTGATCGTCGTTTGAATGAGAATGGCCTACGGATCTACGAATTGGGAGAGGTGGCCATGGAAGATAAAGATTATGATGCGGCCATTCAGGCTTTTGATTATCTGGTAGAAGAGAAAGGACAAGCTTCTACTTTGTACCTCGACGCCAAACGTCAGGCCTTACGTGCCCGTCGGGCCAAGCTGGTAGAAGGGTATGCCTACACACAGGAAGAGCTTGCCCAGTTGGAGCAAGAATACTTGTTTTTCTTAGATGAATTTGGTCGCAACCGAGCAACCGCTGCAATTATTCTGGAACTGTCGGAATTGCAAGCCATCTATATGAATAAGCTGGATAGTAGTATTGCATTGCTGGAAGAAATGACCAATTTCCCCGCAACAGATCCTAATGTGCAGGCGCGCGGTAAGTTGGCGCTGGCAGATTATTACTTGATGAAAGGAGATATTTGGGAGTCTACCTTGCTGTACTCACAGGTGGATAAAGCGTTCAAGGAAGATATATTGGGCCACGAAGCCCGGTTCCGTAACGCTCGCCTGGCCTATTACAATGGTGATTTTCAGTGGGCCCAAGCACAGTTTGATGTACTGAAAGCATCCACGTCGAAGCTTATCGCCAACGATGCGCTGGACTTATCGGTTTTCATTATGGATAACCTTGGGTTGGATACAACCACTCAAGCTTTGCAAATGTATGCCGATGCTGATTTGTTGGTCTTCCGTAACCAGTTTGATGCAGCTTTCGCTAAAATGGATAGCCTTTTAATCGCTTTTCCTGATCATTCTTTACAGGATGACATCATGTACCTGAAGGCAAGTGTATTCCGTAAAAAGCGGGAATATCAGGCTGCTGCCGAACTCTATGAGCAGATTGTTGAAAAATTCCCGGAAGATATCCGCGCCGATAATTCCCTTTTTGCCTTGGCAGAGTTGTACGAAAAATTCCTGGGAGATAAGGAAAAGGCAATGACGCTGTATGAAAATCTATTCATTGACTACTCCGACAGTACTTTTGCGGTAGAAGCACGGAAGCGATTCCGGGCTTTGCGTGGAGATAATTTAAATTAACAGTCTGCCTTGGAGGACTACAAACACAAAAAGCGCTTTCAGCCGTGGGCTGGAAGCGCTTTTGCGTTAGAAAACAGTGCAAGTAAATTACTTCACGTGTTTCTGATCGCTGACGGTCAGTTTGTGACGGCCTTTGGCCCGGCGGCGTGCCAGTACCTTGCGCCCGTTCTTGCTGCTCATGCGCGAGCGGAAGCCATGCTTGTTGCTGCGTCGTCTGCGGGAAGGATTAAATGTTCTTTTCATCGCTTTTATATTTACTAGCAGCGAAAGACTGCCGCTTTTTCCAAAAGTGTCGCAAAGGTAAGAGGAATAATCAAAGTATCCTAACCTTCAGGTGATTAAATCGTGAGAATATCACCCTCCTTGTGTTCGATGTGGGCATCTACTTTCGCTTCGTAGGACTTAACCAGCTTCTGGGCTTCGTCTTCTGCGCGTTTTCCAGCATCTTCTGGATAGCCATCCTTGACGGCCTTTTTGATGCCATCCATCAAGTCTTTTCTAACACTCCGGATACTTACTTTGGCATCTTCTCCTTTGTCTTTGGCAGCCTTGACCAGCTGCTTACGACGATCTTCCGTAAGTGGCGGAATGGAAATACGAACCATTGTACCGTCGTTTTGTGGCGTAACACCCAGGTTCGCTTCAAAGATGGCTCTTTCGATCGGGCCAATCATGCTTTTTTCCCAAGGCTGGATCGTAATTGTTCGAGCATCTGCTACCGATAAGTTGGCAACCTGGCTCATTGGCGTTGGTGAACCATAGTAATCTACCATAAGCCCGCCCACGAGATTGGGGTTGGCTTTACCGGTACTGATTCTTGCCAATTCTTTTTCGAGGTGTTCAATACTGTCATCCATGCTGGATTTAGCTATGGAAAAGTATTCTTCAATATCTTCTTGTGTCATAAGTCATTCAATAAAAAAAGGAAAATGGAGTATCCCGATAAAAATGCCCCCAAAGATAAACAGCAGCGCAAGAATATCAAAATACTTATAAAACTAGTCGCGGCCCGCTAGACTCATGATAAGGTACAACAGTACGACCAAAGAGGATAAAGCGGCTACTACATAAGTGGTAGCTGCCCACCACAGGGCATCTTTTGCACCGTCGTATTCACGGCCACGAGCAAAGCGGCTTTCATCTAGCCAAGCGAGCGCCCGGTTGCTGGCGTCAAATTCTACGGGTAGCGTCACCAAGCTGAAAAGGGTCGTGATCCCAAAAGCTGCAATAGTGATGTACAATAAAAAGTTGCTGCCTCCTACGCCAAACATCCCCAAGGCAAAAAGCAAAAGGTATTGCTGTGCTTTAGCGGCAAAACTAACGGCAGGTACCATGGCCGAGCGAAACTTCAACCACGCATAGGCGGTGTCATGCTGTACCGCATGCCCGCATTCGTGAGCAGCAACGGCTGCTGCGGCTACGTGGCGACCGTGATATACTTCTGGACTAAGGCTTACCGTCTTTGTGGCCGGGTTGTAGTGATCCGTCAGCATTCCTTGCCCCTGTGTGATCTTTACGTCGTGAATACCATAGTGGTCAAGCATCTCCTGTGCTACCTCAGCTCCCGAACGGCCATTAGCCAGCGGAACATGGGAGTAACGCGCGAACTTGGACTTGAGCCGATTGCTCACGACCATACCGATCAAAGAAAAGATACCTACGATGACAAAATATCCCATTGGTTAAGGTTTTAAAATTTGAGACGCAAATCCTGGTCAAAAGTTACCTGATGGAGCTACGCTTAGATTTTAGCGAAACCCGTGTAACTGTGCAAGACCTTGGGTAAAACAATTCCATCTGCCGTCTGGTTGTTTTCCAGCAATGCTGCGTAAATACGAGCTAGCGCCAAGGCACTACCGTTGAGGGTGTGGGCCAGCTGGGTGCCTTTCTCGGTACGGTAACGCAGTTTGAGACGATTGGCCTGGAAGTCTTCAAAGTTAGAAACAGAACTCACCTCCAACCAACGCTCCTGGGCCGCTGAATACACTTCGAAATCAAAAGTTAGCGCAGAAGTAAAACCAAGGTCTCCTCCACACAAACGCAGAATACGGTAAGGGAGTTCGAGCTTTTGCAAGATGCCTTCCACGTGCTTCAGCATCTCCTGGAGGGTCTCGTAAGACTTGTCAGGGTGCTGGAGTTGGACGATTTCTACTTTGTCAAACTGGTGTACGCGATTAAGCCCCCTTACGTGAGCACCGTAAGAACCAGCCTCCCGGCGGAAACAAGGCGTGTAAGCCGTCATCTTGATGGGGAAATCTTCTTCATTAAGAATGACATCACGGTATACATTGGTCACGGGTACTTCGGCGGTAGGGATGAGGTAAAGATCATCTTCGTTGACGTAATACATCTGCCCCTCCTTATCGGGAAGTTGTCCGGTGGCGGTAGCGGTCTCCTCATTAACGAGATGCGGAGGCACAATTTCTTCGTAGCCGGCAGCCGCAGCTTCGTCCAGGAAGAAGTTGATCAATGCACGTTGCAAACGCGCACCTTTACCCCGGTACAATGGGAAGCCAGAACCGGTGATTTTGACGCCCAATTCCAGATCAAATAGATCATGTTCTTTGGCGAGCTCCCAGTGGGGGCGAGCATTTTCCGGCAATTGAGGCATCGGTCCATCCCAGGCTTTGTAGACCTCATTGTCCTCGTCGGTGCTTCCGGCAGGGACGGAAGTGTGAGGCATATTGGGAATGGTATAAAGGGCATTTTGCAGCTCCTCTACGGTATTTTTTAGTTCCTGCTCCAGGGTGCTGGCTTTTTCTTTAAGCTCCGTAACTTCCTGGCGAAGCTCGGTGGCTTTATCTTTCTGGCCAGACTTGAAGAGGTCGCCGATTTGGTCGGATAGCTGATTGCGTGTAGCCAAGGTACTATCTAGTTCCGTTTGCAGCGCTTTGCGCTGATCATCGAGGACCAATACCTGATCAACAATCTGCAAATCTTCTTCTTTGAAGTTGCGTTTGCGGAGGCCAGCTTTGAGCTGGTCGAGGTTTTCGCGGATAAATGAGGTTCTGAGCATCTAACTTTTTGCTTGTTTACCTGTTTAATACAATAGAAAGCAGGAAAAAATTACCAAAAATCACTATTTTTTGCAAAGATAGTATTTGGATTAAAAAAATAACGCTATTTTTGCCGAGCAAACATGCCAAGCTACTCGTCCACCTTTGTAGTCCCTACAATCCTTGGTTGAGCATCTTTACAGCAATTCTTATTTTTCCCTGGTTGACATGACGTCATTTTTCATTCCCCGAATGCTGCGGGGAGCTTCGTGTTGAATCCAAGTCAGTAAGAAAAGCCCTTGACGCATTATTGCACCCTCAATTTTGGGACCTCCCAAAATCATCTACTCTCCTAAACTTTCCGTACAAGAAAAAGTAACATTACTCGATATGTTTGATATTTTGCAGTTGAATGACATGCTCGTCCCCGAGCTGAAGGATCTGGCTGAGAAAATGGGTATGACCAGCTACAAGCGCCTCAATAAACAAGAACTAATCCTTAAAATTCTGGATCACCAAGCCGTTGTTGGCGCCGCTGGTGGTTCAACGCCTGCACCTAAGGACGATAAACCCAAAAGCAAAGCTCCGGCTGAAAAGCCAAGTAATGATCGCTCCGCTCGTCAAAAAGATGACGACAAGCAGACCGACAAGAAAGAAGATAAAAAAGCAGCTGACCATCCCCGCGATTCGGAAGAAGAGCGCGCTGCTCGCCGTGCTAGAGCCGTACGCAAGCGTGGTACGCAAGGCGATGATAAAAGAGAAGAAGGAAACGAAGACCGCCGCGATACGCGTGACCGTCGCGACAATCGCGATGATCGCCGTGATGGGGATGACCGCCGCGACAATCGTGACCGCCGTGACAACCGCGACGACCGCCGTGATGGAGATGACCGCCGCGACAATCGTGACCGTCGTGACAACCGCGATGATCGCCGTGATGGGGATGACCGCCGTGACAATCGTGACCGTCGTGACAACCGCGACGACCGCCGTGATGGAGATGACCGCCGCGACAATCGTGACCGTCGTGACAACCGTGATGATCGCCGTGATGGAGATGACCGCCGTGACAATCGTGACCGTCGTGATAACCGCGATGATCGCCGTGATGGAGATGATCGTCGCAGAAAAAATGACGTTCAAGAGGATCAAAACGATGATCGCCAAGAGCAGAACAATGTTGCTGATCGCAACGATAAGCCACAACGAGAGGAAAAGCCTCGTCGTGAGCCCAAAGAGAAGCCTGAAGATGTATTCGATATCGAATTAGACGGTATCATTGAAGGCGAAGGTATCCTCGAAATGATGCCTGATGGCTACGGTTTCCTTCGTTCTGCTGATTACAACTACCTCACCTCTCCTGATGATATTTACGTTTCTCCTTCTCAGATCAAATTATTTGGTCTGCGCACAGGGGATACGGTACAAGGCGCTATACGCCCTCCGAAAGAAGGAGAGAAGTACTTTGCTTTGTTGCGCGTATCCAAGATCAATGGTCTGGATCCTAGAGATGTGAGCGAGCGTGTACCTTTTGATTACCTCACGCCTTTGTTCCCGACGGAGCGCTTCAAGCTGACCACCTCTCCTACCGGCCGCGATTTCGGTAACCGCCTGATTGATATGTTTACGCCCCTTGGAAAAGGACAGCGTGGCTTAATTGTGGCACAACCAAAATCTGGTAAGACCTTCTTACTGAAAGATATTGCGAACGCTATTTCTAAAAATCACCCCGAATCATACCTGATTATCCTACTCATCGACGAACGTCCTGAGGAAGTAACGGACATGAAGCGTAGCGTGAAAGCAGAAGTTATTGCCTCTACGTTTGATGAGCCTGCCGACAACCACGTACGTGTGGCGGGTGTAGTACTCGAAAAGGCAAAGCGGATGGTAGAATGTGGTCACGATGTAGTGATCCTGCTAGATTCTATCACTCGTTTGGCACGTGCTTACAACACTGTGGCTCCTGCCAGTGGCAAGGTACTTTCTGGTGGTGTAGAAGCCAATGCCCTACAAAAGCCTAAGAAATTCTTTGGTGCTGCCCGTAATATCGAGCACGGTGGCTCCCTCACCATTTTGGCGACCGCGCTTACCGAGACAGGTTCTAAGATGGATACCGTGATCTTCGAAGAATTCAAAGGTACCGGCAACATGGAGCTTTCACTGGACCGCAATCTCGCCAACAAGCGGATGTATCCAGCCATCGACCTTACTTCTTCCAGCACCCGCCGCGAAGACTTGCTCATGGACAAAGACACCCTACAACGGATGTTTATCCTGCGCAATCACCTCTCGGACATGAAGCCGGACGAAGCCTTCGATTTCTTGCGCAAAAATATGATCCATACTTCCAGCAACGATGAGTTCCTCTCTTCCATGAATGGATAGAATGGTACGAGGTATTTGGTAGAAGGTAAAGGGATTTGTGGGTCGTGAATTTGACCGTATCCTCTTGCTTTTTCCAGATAACGGTGCTAGAAAAAACAGGCTGCTCCGAGATAATCGGGGTGGCCTGTTTTTGGTTGAGGGCTTACCGATACTGAAAAGCCTCGATCCAACAGAAGATCTGAGGATCGAGGCTAACATTTACTGAACTTTAGATGGATAAGAATTTGGGATGGTGATTAGAGAGCGTAAGTGCAAAAGCCAGTAGATGTCAATCAGGCCCTACGTAGGATCCTGGTCAGGGTAGTACTTGTAGCAATCATTGATTCCCCATGTTGCACAACCGCAATCAACCACCCCGTTGAGGTTGTAAACATAGGTGCAGTTGTTGCAGAAGGAACCCCGGCAGCTAAAGTGATGCACCGGGCGGCCTTTGATACTGCTGGCGATGGTCATTCCACCGCTGGTTGACGTGAGCAAAAAGCCGGATTTCAGGTAAGTACCATCAGCCAGTTCACCATTAAGAATCAGAAAGTAGTCTTGACCATTGGGGCCACCTTCTTTGGCTTCTACATAGTAGTTGACCAGTGAGCCGTCTAATTCCTGGGTCGTTTGAGCAACTTGTTGGAACATGGTTTGGAATTCTTCCATACTGAGGGTGGTAGTGGGCACACCTTGTGTGAATTTGGCCACTACCGTTGTGGTATACTTGGCATCCAGCCCCATTAAATCCGTATTGTAGACATCAATGGTTGGCACATCATCTGGGGTGCTGCTGGTGGTGCATTGGATCATCAGCAAAGAAAAAGCGATCAGTACGAATGGAAGGGAAAGTTTTTTGAGAAACATGATTAATGAAATTAAGGTTAAAAAAATGGTGAATAGTCCTGTTGACCGTGCTTGTTGTTAAGCCAATCTCTACCCTGTACAGAGAGCATTGCGCACCTGCTCAAGCACTAGGGTAGCCTCCTAAAACCGGACTGTGGAGGCATAGGTGTTTAAGGGAGTGGCCTTGTAGGTCACTACGCTTTGATGGTCAGAAATAAAGATGGATACTGGCCCGATTTGAAGCACTCCGGTGTTATGGAGCAGCTTCAATCGGGTAGTAGGGATTAATTCGTTTTGAAGAGGAGGGTGTTTACGACCTCGTCATTTTCAATGGTTCGGATAATGTAGGTACCATTCGGCCAGTCGGTAGCATCAATTTCGTGAGGCTCGCCACCAAAGAGTTCCGACTCGTACCAAATTTGGCCGTTGACATCCGTGATAAGTACGGCTGTGTCTTCGTGAGTTAGGATACTCAACCAGCCGTTAGTTGGGTTTGGGCTTACTTCTAATTCACTACGGTCTTGATCACCATTGATTTTTCCTCTTCCACCGGTGTTGTTGCATCTGGTATAGTTGACATTTACGTTTTCTAGCCAAGTGAGTTCCAGGGTTGAATAGCTACTAAATGATGGAGAGAAGTAAGCCAGGGGCTGGAAGGTGCCATTTCCTGATGTGCGGTAGTCTACTCTTGTAAGCCCTCCATTGGGGCTATTGCTGAGAAATTCTACACGCGTTTCAAAATCTGCTGTTGTACTCGCAAATAACTCGGGAGGGTTGTTATTGTTACTGTTGTTCATTTTGAACAATAGTTTGAAAGGTCCCGCATTATTGCCAGCGGTTATTTCACCATCAAACACGATCACTTGGTTGTGGTCTAGGTTGTAAGTAATGGCATCGTTAGGATTGTAGATGTTATTATTATAGGTATTTATACTTGCCGGATCACATGAAAGTTGAATAATAACATCTACCACAACAATACCGGTAGTTAACCGAAGGTTAGCAGTATCACCGGGTGAACCATCGTCGCAGAGGGTGGTGACGTAAATATCGTACTCCGTACCCGGTTGCAAACCTGTAATAATAACAGTGTTGTCAGTGACCGTTAGAAGTGATACGGTGTTGCCACTGCTGACTTCTACGGTTTCGACCTCGTAAGCAGGAGCTCCCGGTACTTCTGTCCAGGCGATTTCTGCACTATTTGTCGACGTCGAAATGACATATAGGTTAGGTGTAGCGGGCAGGGTGCAGTTGGATTGTGCGTTTAGGCCTTTGATAATCGTTAATAAGATTAGCGGCAGAAAGATTAATTTTAGGGATAAATGTTTCATTGTTCAGTATTGTTTTTTTTCTCTTTCACGAAGATAGGAGGGATCAATACCCGAAAAAAGGACACATTTTTATATTTTTCTGAAAACACTACACTTTGATAAGTTCCCGTATCATTGAAGTCGTCACTAACTTGTCGGATGAGCAATTGAATCGTCTGGCTGATTTTCTAAATTCCCCCTACCACAACAGCGGATACAATTCCCAGAAAATCATCGAGCTTTTTGAGCTGGTCAAAAGTGCGTTAAGTGAGGATACTCCAGCTAATTTGGAAAAAGCAAAACTTAACCAGCATTTTTATCCAGATCGCCCTTTCGTCGAGAAGAAAAAAAATCCCATTGACGCATTATCGTCGGATTTGTTTGCGAAGATGAAAGACTTTTTGTTTTTCGAGCATGTACAATCTCCTAAGTTTGCTGCACAACAGGTGATCTCCCTGGCTAGTTTCTACCGGCTCCATAATTACGAGGAGCGTTTTTGGCAATTGGTAAAACAATTCCGGAAAAACCACGCCAGCCAAGGTAATCGAGATGCCAATTATTATTTGGATTCCTTTTTGCTGGAAGCTGAAGTTGCTACATTTTGCAGTACTTTTAATACCTACACCGACGATGCTAATATAGCGGAGACCGATCGTTGCCTGGATCAATTTTATGCTACGCAAAAGTTAGAAACGACGACTATTCTAGCTTTTCAGCGAAAGCTGAGTGATTATAATACAGTCAATGAAAAGCAGACCGCTTCCTTAATCGTAGATGTTTATCAAGATTATCCCAGTTTTCACACGCTTTTGGCAGGGTATTACAAAACCATCTTGACCTGGTTATCTGCTCCGCCTACGCCTTTGGCTTTAGAGGATTTTGTGGTTGCACTAAAAGCTAAGAAAGAAGAAATAGAGGCGGGTAAGTTTCGGAACTTGATGGCTTTTTACCGTTATTTTCTATCATTGCAATACCACAGAGAAGCTACAGGCGTGGAACTGCTTCAAAAGTTATTCAATATTTTTAAGGAACACCTGGAAGAAGGGTACTTACAGGTCAATGGTAAATTGATGCCCGCTACGTTGAAATCGATGATAAACCTAGCCACGAAACTGGGCGAAATCAGCTGGGCCAAAGAAGTCCTGAGAGCGTATCCATATGATCACATCACGGGCACTCGCTACCCTGAGGAAGCCCATAGCCTTTGTGAAGCGGAAGTGCTTTTCGCAAATGGCGAATACCAGACAGCGCAGGAAAAACTGATCTATTGCAATTTCGAAAATGTCAATTACAGTATTCTGGCCGATGTACTGCTGATTAAAATCTACTATGTACAGCAAGACGAACTGATCTATAACCGTATTTCGGCGCTGGAGAAAAAAGTGCGGCGAAGTAAGTTGTCTGCTCACAACAAATCGGCCTACATTCATTTTCTCCACCTCTTATTGCGCGTCCTGAAATACGAGCACAACAAGCAAAGTAAAAAATGGACCAAGCTCCAAGATGATTTACAACACACCAAGCCCATGTTGGAAAGAGAGTGGTTGGAAGGGGTCCTAGGTTAACCTAAACCGCACTTCTCCCCCCAGCGGGATTTGGTTCAAAACCGCCAAATACCGCTCCCGCAAATAAGCGATTCTTGGGTAGCCACCGGAAACCTGCCCATCCTGAAGAAGGATGAGGGGCAAGCCACTCGGGGGCAATTGGACAAACCCCGGCAAGACTGGCAGGCTGTGCTCCAATTGGTAACTCGTACTTTCAAGTCGTTCACCACGCAAGCGCAGTCCCATGCGATTGCTATCGCTGCCAATGGTGTAAGTGATGTCTTGTAGCTGGTGCTGGGCAGCTGCGCTTAGCCAGCGAAACTCTGGACCCGGTAGTAGGGGAATGGTATTTACAGGGTAGCCTTCCTCCTTGCTGCTTTCCCATTCAATAATGTCTCCTTTTTTGAGCACGCGACCTTTATAGCCTCCGATCCCGGCATTGAGGTAGGTAGCATAGGAGTTGTAAACTTTATCTACCAGCAAAGTGCCATTGATGGCAAGGTAGCCCCGCAGGCCATTCGTAGCCATTTTACCGCTGAGCGTATCTCCAGGTTGTACCGAGATAACGGTATGCACCACTACCGGGGCATCGTTGAGTGTCCACTGAAAATCGGCTCCGCTGATGGCGATTTTTGTCGCATCATGAAACTTTATCGTCGGCGCTACGGAGGTGCACTCGATGAGTGGAGCATCTCCTGCCTGGTTCAATAAGAGGAGGGCAATCCTGGCTGCATTGCTATCCATAGCACCCGATGGGGGGATGGCGTAGTAGGCCAGGCCCTGGCGACCTGCATCCTGGATGGTTGTAAGCAGGCCTGGTTTGATGATCTCGAAGCTAGGCATTGTAGGCGATGAGGTTGAGTTGTTGGGCATTGATGTGGGCATACTCCTCTGCGGTGATACGAACACATTGTATCCGGTCTTCTAAATTCAGCGGAAGGGGAGGCAATTGGGGTATTTGCAGGATGGAAAGGGGGACTCTGCCGATAACGTGCCAGCCTCCTGGACTATCAAGCGCGTATAGACCCAAGTATTTGCCACCAATAGCGACAGAATTGGCCTTCACATATTTTGCGGGCACCGACTTGCGGGGCACGTGTAAGCCGCTGGGTAAGCCATTGAGGTAGATGAAGCCCGGCAAAAAGCCAAACATCGCCACCGTAAAGTCTGTATCCAATAGCTGCTGGATGATTTCTTCTTTGCCAAAGCCCGTATTGGCGCAGACCTTCTGCCAGTCGTCGTGATCGGAAAAATAGATGGGCAGGCGGTAGGTGTTGGTTACGCTCTGGTTGGAGGCTTGGAGCTTGGTGAAAAGCTCGGGTTTTTGGTCGTCAAAAAGCTCGTTTAATTTTAAGCAGATCTCTTGTTCGGTGACAATGACTTCGTCGATGAAGTCAAACTGTTTTTCAAACAGGAGTTTCCCCAAGGTGGCCAATGTGCCCTCTTCCATAGCCCGAATCAACAGAAAGTCATTGTTGAAATTTTGAACCTCGAAGTCCGAATTATTCAGGTGCAATGATTTTGATGTCATGTTCTTTGAGGTAATGATAAATGGTTTGGCTTAAGCTTACGGCTCCCGGGGTATCGCTATGTAGGCAGATGGTATCTACGGCTATTTTTGCGGTTTTGCCATTGGCCAGGCTTACTTCACCTTTCATGAATCCTGCTATTTGTGCCAATACTTCTTGCGGATCGTGAAGCACAGCGTCTGGGTACTTCCTGCTTCTTAGCTGTGTTGCCTGCTCGTACCTCCGATCAGCAAAACCTTCTTGAATAACACCGACTCCCTGAGTCCTGCAATAAGCAACGATGTTTGCGTTTGCTAAAGTTACAATTTTGAGGGCAGGGTCGATGGTTTTAACAGTGTTTACGAAGCGTTCGGCCAGTGTATCGTTTACCAATAAATCATTGTAGAGTGCTCCGTGGGGTTTCACGTGGTGGAGGCGTTGGCCGTGGTTTTCGACCATACCTTTGAGGGCGTAAATTTGGTAAAGCAAATCGGCCATCAGTGCCTCTGGGTCGACTTGTAGCGACTTTCTGCCAAAGTTTTCTCGATCATGGTACGAAGGATGCGCACCAATTTTCACGTCATGCTGAATGGCCGCCCGAATCGTTTGCGTCATAAGTTGCGGCGTCCCGCTGTGGAATCCACAGGCAATGTTGCAGGAGGAAATAAAGGGCATGATCTCCGTATCATAGTTGCGATCCTGGCCGGTCTTCAATTCACCCATGTCGCAGTTGAGGTCGATGGTTTTCATGTGTTGAAGCTAATGATGGTTCGGTTACAAGGTACGGGTACTTGGTAGGATACCCTGCTTTGGCGAGGCCAAAATGCTATATTTCTAATGGATTTGGGACCATGCCTGCTCCCGACTGTCCACCGCACTGCACTGCTCCGTAGCGTCGCAGTTCAGGAAGTCGGAAAAATAACGGCTACTCGTTGGTCTAAGCCGAGGCGATGTTACTATTTTCGCCCCGATTTTCTAAAAAAAAACTAAACTCAAAAGAGCAATTCCTCATGGCAAAACCATCTTCTACTTCCATGACCATGCGTCTCGTTCACCGTTATCTGGGCTTTTTTTTGGTGGGCATTATGGCTGTTTACGCAACGAGCGGTATTGTCCTCATTTTCCGGGACACCGATTTCCTCAAGCAAGAACATCACTTCGAAAAGCAACTGGCCACCAATATCAGTCCAGAAGACCTGGGGCAAGCTCTTGATCTACGCCGGCTCAAAGTCGAGAAGACAGAAGGCAGCATTTATTACTTTAAAGAGGGGACCTACGATAGTGCCACTGGTGCAGCAGCTTATACCCTCAAGGAGCTACCTACGATATTGGAAAAAATGACGCACCTGCACAAGGCAAAATCATCGGAGCCGTTGTTTTTCCTCAATATTTTCTTTGGTTTGTCGCTTTTGTTTTTCGTGATATCCTCCTTTTGGATGTTTATGCCCAAGACAGAAGTATTCCGAAAGGGCTTGTATTTTACGCTAGGCGGGATCGTGCTGACGCTGGTTTTGTTGTTTGTGTAACAAGGTTGATGGTTGGTAGTTGATAGTTGTTTGTTGACCTTCCCTATCAGCCATCAACCATCAACAAACAACAAATAACCATGTTAACCTGTACCTTATTGGCTAACTTTACGTTCAGCAAGTTAAGTTAATCCCATAAAATTACGCTCATGGCTCGTTTTAGCGTTGTATTGCTACTCTGTCTGATTTTTCAGTTCGCTCAAGTTTCGCTCACTGCTCAATCTTCTGCTTATATCGCGGGAGAGTTGTTGGTGCAAATGGAAGCAGACCACAGCTTTGCATCCTGGTTACGCGATTGGAACCGGACACACCCTGATCAGCAACAGTTGGCGCTGGTGAAAGAAGTATCTCGACCTGTAAACATCTGGTTGGTCAGCTTTGATGAGACCACCACTTCTGGCGAAGCACTCATCGCCGCCATCGACCCCGACCGCCGGATACGTGCCGTGCAGCGCAACCACAGCATCACCTTGCGTGCCGTGCCTAACGATGTTCTCTTTGGTAGCCAATGGCAATACAGCAATACGGGCCAAAGCGGCGGTACCGCTGATGCCGATATCGACGCTGTAGAAGCCTGGGATGTGACCACCGGCGGCAATACCCTCACCGGCGATACCATCGTGGTGGCGGTATTAGACAACGGCATCGACGTCACCCACCCCGATTTTCAGCTTAATCGCTGGTACAATCACGCGGAGATTCCAGGCAACGGTATTGATGATGATAACAATGGTTACGTCGATGACTACCGGGGTTGGAGCACTGTCAGTAATAACGATAACATTGCCGGCGGCTCACATGGCACTTCCGTATCGGGTATCATTGGTGCCGATGGTGACAACAACCTGGGAGTAACGGGGATAAACTGGCATGTGAAAGTGATGCACATCCGTAACAACTTCAATACCTCCGAGGCCAAAGTTCTCGAAGCTTATTCTTATCCGCTAGAGCAACGCCAGCGTTACAATGCATCTGGTGGAGCTGAAGGAGCTTTCGTCGTGGCCACCAATGCCTCCTGGGGGGTAGATGGTGGGCAGGCAGCTGATGCCCCGATCTGGTGTAGTTTTTACGATGTACTCGGTGCTGCCGGGATTATTAATTGTGCCGCTACAGCCAATGACGATATAGATGTAGACGAATTTGGTGATTTGCCCACAGCCTGTCCTAGTGATTACCTTATCGCCGTGACCAATACGGATCATAACGACATTAAAGAAGTTGAGGCGGGTTACGGTGCCATCAATATCGACCTGGGAGCACCGGGCACTGGTGCTTACAACATCACCAACGGCGGTGCTTATGGCAGCTTTGGTGGCACCTCCGGGGCTACGCCCCACGTGGCGGGTGCGGCGGCACTGCTTTATAGCCTCGACTGTCCTGCACTTGCTGCGCTTACCCAGGCAGATCCGGCCGCAGCGGCACTACTCATCAAGGAAGCCATTCTGGCGGGGGTAGACCCTAATGCTTCGCTGGCAGACATTACCCTTACGGGCGGGAGGTTGAATGTCTTCAATAGCATTCAGTATCTGCTTAATTTATGTGATGGTTGTATTCCCGCCAGTTCCGTACAATTAGCTGATTTTAGTGTTTCTACGGGAACGATCACTTGGAACACCAACGATAGTTTACAGTCTGTTGACTTGCGCTGGCGTGCCGTTGGTGCGATGAATTGGAACGTGGTGACCAATGCTCAAAGCCCGCTGGTGATCACGGGGCTGATGCCTTGCGGAGACTACGAATACCAGGTGCAGTCGAATTGCTCAAGTGATGTGATTCCTTTTGGCAATAGCCGCTTCTTTACGACGGATGGTTGCTGTACAGCGCCGGAAAATGTGGAACTCATGCCGTTGGCCGATGAGATCATGTTTTTTACCTGGAACCCCGTTACGGCTGCTCAAAGCTTTGAGCTTCGTTACCGGGTACAGGGGACGAGCACCTGGACGGTATTACCAGGGACCCTGCCTCAGAATACCGTTACAGGTTTGGAACGTTGTACCTTTTACGACTATCAACTCCGCACTATCTGTGCAGCTGAAACAACGGCTTGGACACCCCTGAAGACCTTCATTACAACGGGTTGTGGCCCTTGTCTGGACCTGGAATACTGTATGCCAGAAAATGTTTTCTCTACTCAATACGAGCATATCGCGCAGGTGGAAATAGGAGGTTTCTTTACCAATGCCTCGGGGCCAGAGCCCGGTGCTTATACGGACTTTGGCCAGCAGCTCGCTGCTCCGGTGCTGGAGGCTGGGGTCACTTACCCTATCTTGTTGACTCCCGGATTTCCTGACGATGAGACAGCCTCAGAAGATTGGCGTATCTGGCTCGATAAAGATCATAATGGCAGCTTCACTTCCAACGAAATTGTGTTTGATGGTGATCCTTCCAACGGGCCGATCAATGGCTTTTTGACCATTCCTGCCAATACCAACCTCGGGGTGACCAGGATGAGAATCATGATGCAGTTTAGTCTGGCCAACTCTAGCGCTTGCCCCTTTGTGACGAGCTTTGGTGAGGTGGAAGATTACTGTGTAGACATCATCGCTACTGAGGAATGTAATACGCCCACCGGGTTTGTAAGAACATTGGTAGGAACCAGTGATGTACAAATCACTTGGGAAGCCCTTCCTGAAGCATTGGATTATCAAGCAGATTACCGCTCCGCTAGTGGGGTAGACTGGATACCACTCAGCGTCACCAACAACGTGGTGACGATTACGGGTCTCGATAGTTGTGCCGCTTATACTTTACGGGTAAAAACACTGTGCAATGGTTCAGAAAGTGAAAGCTACAGCTTCTTTGATTTTACTTCCTGCCCAGTGAGTACGATTGATATTGCTGCAAATGAAAACAGTTGGTTATTGGCACCAAATCCTTTTCGTGAGAAATTGGAAATAAGGGCCTTGGATTTTCCTCCCACCGGGAAAATGTCCTTGATTCTTATTGATGGGCTCGGCCGCAGATTGCTAAACGTCGATTGGCCAAGAGGCCAGGACAGTAGGAGTATTAATAGCAGTGACCTTCCCGCCGGCTTATACACCATTGCCCTGTATCACAATGGACAGTTGTGGAGCGTAAAGCGGGCAGTGAAGCAATAGTCGCCGCAATTTTTTTTTAAAAATACTATCTTGAAAGAGGGTACATTCGTAACCACAAAATCAATTTATTATGGCAAAGAGTAAGGATGTAAAAAAGGCAGTGAAGAAAGAACCCGTAAAAACGCCGAAAGAAAAGAAGGCGGAAAAAAGAACGAAAAAACCTAAGTACGACTAAGGGACGGGAAAAAAATAAATCTATTTTCTTTTGATTTCGCTTTTTGTGCTAAGACTAGGAATACTTGGACTAGGCGTGCGCAAAAAGGTAAATCTTCAGAAAAAGAAAATAGGTTTATTTCCGTCAAAATACTAAGTCAGCAACTTAGCGAGGTAATCATTAAGGAAAAGACCTTCGGGGTCTTGCTCTTTCTGATGACGTTTAAAATTTTCAAAGTAAGGATAAGCTGCTGCTGCTTGTTCCTGGCTAAAGGTATTCATCTTACCCCAGTGAGGACGCCCTTCGTAGGCCTGAAAAATCTCTTCCAAAGCAGAGAAATAAGGCAGCGGATCTTTTTTCGCGTAAGCATGGCAAGCGATATAGGCCGAATCGCGGCCCTGAGCCGGACTGAGGTAAATATCATCCTGCCGCACCACCCGGTTTTCAATCGGGAAATGAATAGGGAATCGCTTGCGCTCAAAAAGCCTGCGAATATCATGGAGCACCTCGCGCTGCGCGGCGATAGGAACGCTGTATTCCATCTCGTTGAATTTCACGAGCCGTTGCGTAGCGTAAACCTTGTGGCTGGCAAAAACCTTACGCACCGGCGCTATGGCCGCCGCCGATATTTTGGCCACCCTTTCGTTTAGCATCGGAAAGTGGTAGGCCGCTTCGCACAAAACCTTGAAGGCATAATTTTCCACCACGTATTCGGTGAAGTGATTCATCCAGGAGACCTTATCGACTTGGTCGGTAACGATATTGGAGGTTTTGGTCCAGGCGGAAGCGGTGTAAGGAAACCAGTAGAATTCAAAGTTGCGCTCCTGCCGATAGCGGTCTTCCAATTCCTGCAATACGGTATCCAGTGGTTCTTTAAGGTTTTGCAAAGCCAGCCGGTAAGCGGGGACACATTGTAGCGTGATCTCCGTAATAATGCCCAAAGCACCCAGCGATACCTGTGCTGCTTTGAAAAGGGAAGCGTTGTGCGTAGAGGAGCATTCTACCAGCTCTCCGAGGCCGTTTACCAAGCGCAATTTTACCACCTGTGTGCTGATAGACCCCAACTGTAAGCCCGTGCCATGGGTGCCCGTACCGATGGTGCCGCCCAGAGATTGGCGGTCGATGTCCCCCAAGTTTTCCATGGCCAGGCCGTGGGTAAAGAGTGTCTCTCCCAGGGTGTAGAGCTTAGTACCTGCGCGTACTGTGGCCTGTTGGAGGTCTTGGTCAATGGCAACAATGCCCTGGTATTGATCCAGATTGATCAGTATTTGCTCGGTGGTCCAAAGCGGCATGAAAGAGTGGGCGCTACCAATGATGCGTACTTTTTTCTTCTCTTTATTGGCGCGACGGATGAGCTGCTGCACTTCTGCTTCGTTGCGAGGATAGGCAATTTCTGCAGGCGTCCAGTGGTGGTAAGTCGACCAATTTTTCATAATAGCTTAATGGATGGGTTAATAATCGGCTCTAAAATTACTATATTAATAATTCCTAAGGGCCGATTATGGATAGACAAGCGATGCAGCAGCAAGAGCAACTTGTGAAACAGCAGTTTCTTACCCAATTTGATTTTCTCTGTGAAGAGGATATTGAACAACTATGGACGGCGGTGAAGGTGGAGCAATTTCCTGCCAAAGGGCGAATTCGAGAAGCGGGGAAGCGAGCAGAGAAGATCTACTACATCGTCAATGGAGCAATAAGGGGGTATTTTCTGGAACTATCCGGCGAAGAGCGTACCCTTTTTATCCGACCTGCGGGCAAGTTTTTTGGGCCACCTGAGGTTTTGCAGGAGCACGCCGTTAGTGATTTGATCGTCGAGGCATTGCAGCCTTGCGTATTGTTAACCATTGACCATCAGGCGTTGATGAGTATAATTGGCAAATCCCTTTCTATTGCGCGCTTGTATACCCTGGCATTGGAAGAGAATATCCTGGTATTGGTTTTTAGAGTCAAAATTCTGGCCAGTAAAACACCCCATGAACGTTATGAAATACTACTCAAAGCGTATCCCGAGATTTTCCAGCAAGCGCAGTTGAAGTACATCGCCAATTTTCTGGGGATTACCCCCACGTCGCTCTCCAGGATCATTAAACGTAAACAGAACGAAAGAACTTAGCTTATGTATATTTTTTTCAAATAGCACGCTCTTAACTTTACCGGTAAAATACTTTGGTCTTATGAATAATACTTTACTTGGAATCCCAAACATGGATATTTATCTGGTGATGGGGATACTTGTCTTTTTTATTATTCTGGAAGTCATTGGTGGCTATTGGCAAAAAACGCAACGGACGACCAGTGATTGGATACAGGAGTTTGGTGCTTTCCTGGTGTTGTCGCTACTCACCAAACCGTTGTTGGTATTGTTGGTGTTGTTGCTGGGTAACCAGTTTTTCCCAGCTCAACAGGCCCTTTTAGCAAGCTTGCCGTTCTGGGGAAGTTTGTTGTTGTTTCTTTTTATTGATGATTTTCTGCAATACTGGTACCATCGTTTTGCGCATGAATACGAGTTTCTCTGGAAGCTCCACCGCCCACATCACCAGGCCGAGGAGATGGGGTTTTTCGTTTCTTATCGCAATGCCGCCGTTTATTACTTGTTCATGCCCAACATCTGGTGGATAGGTCTTTTTACCTTTCTGGGAGGAGCGAAGGCGGTGGCTTTGGGGCTGGTGCTCAAGCAATTCATCATTATCAGTTCGCACAGCACTATTCCTTACGATAAAGTGCTTTATCGAAATAAATTTTTACAACCTCTGGCGAGTGTTTGGGAGCGTATTTTCATCACACCTGCCTTTCATCATGCCCATCATGGCAAAAGCCAACGGGATGGCATCAGCGACCCCAATGGGAACTTTGGTAATATGTTTTCCATCTGGGACCAGCTGTTCGGAACTGCTCACTATAGCCGCGAGTTTCCAACCGACTACGGCCTCGAAAATGACCCCAAGGAACCCTGGACTGCCACTTACCTTTATCCGCTGGTAGCATCGGATGATCCCCGTTCGGAACTATCCCGAGGGTTTACCAAAAAGGATACCCGCACGAATGAACCCACCAAAGTGAATTTAAAGGAAGGAGAACGCTACCTGTTTTGCCAATGTGGCTTGAGCCAAAATCAGCCTTTTTGTGATGGTTCGCACCACGGTACAAAGTTTAAGCCCTTGTTGTTTAAGGCCCAACGTAATGGCCCTGCTCGCCTTTGCAATTGCAAGCGTACCGGGGCCGCCCCTTTTTGTGATGATTCACATTTAAATTAGAAAAAAGAGTACTTTTGTTTTTTTTAAAAAAAATAACGCGCTTTTCTAATGAATTTCAAAACATCGCTCCTCTGCTTGTCAATATTATTGATAGGTTTTCATCTTAATGCCCAACGTGTCAGCAATGAATCCGTAATGATTTCTTATCGCGGATTGCCTGAGCAACCATTTCCCATAGACTTCAATACGTATTCTGCCTCGGTGAACGTGCTTGGGGATCAGGATTTAAGTAAATTGAAACCAGCAGTCTCTCCGCAGTCACTGATTGAAAAGTATTTGCAATTAGCATCCTTTCGGCAGTTGATCGCAGGTGGGCATTTTCATATTAATATTCAGATTGGTGAATTGAAGGTTGACCAAATTACGAATGAAGAAGTCAAAACGACGACCACTAAAGACAGTGTAAAGACAACAAGGATCAGCTATTACAAAAAAGTGGTCTACCGTTATCCTATCACTCTTCAGGTGTTCGATACCTCTGGGCAAGTATTGTTGCGTAAGGTAGCCAACAATGATCCTGAAGGCATAACCTACGAATTCAAACAAAATGACATCAGTACTTTTCCAACAGTCAAAGAAATGGATGCGAGTTGGGAGAAGAAAAAAGAAGACGTGCTGAATAAGCTGCGTTCGGACTTGATTCTTCGAACCTTTAGAAAATACGAGGAGCTATTGGTAGCAAATTTTGCGATCCGTGAAGTCACTGAAAAGATAGAATTGCAGTCGCCCAAAGGCAAGAAAATTCCCAATGAAGAGGAGCATGATGCTAATATTGCCAAGGCTGTAAGTATCCTAAGTGGCATGACTGCCGAGGGAGCATTGGCTCCTTTGCAGGAAGAAATGGTGCCCGTAAAAGCTTTTTGGGAAGCACAACTCCCCTTGCTCTCCACCGATGATAAGCGCTTGAGGAAAGTGCACTACGCTTGCTTGTACAACTTGGCCTTGGTAAGCACACATTTGGAACAATTTGACGAAGCACGAACTTATCTCGCTGCTTGTGAAGCGCTAGGAGAAGATAAAAGAATGACGGAAGAGCTAAGCAATACCTTGGCTAATATTGAAGCCAGTTTAGCAGAGAATGAAAGGTTGTCAAGGCATTTTGCTATCGATTTGAGTAATGCCACGGGCCCGGATGGTGTAGACTACACACCGTACATGACCATCAACGGCCGTCGGGATCGCACCGTTCAACATACCGGGTACATGATTACGAATAGTGGTGATTCGCTGGTTGGGAATTTTGTTTTCTCGGATGGAGAATTCGGTGAGCCCAGTTTTTACGAGTCAGGGAATACCCTCTTCGTCTACGAACAGGAGGGTAAGACGCAAAGCCGTTTTTTTGATCCTGATGAAATCACAAAAGCTGGATTCAAGGGGCGGACATTTATTACCATGGACTACTCGCCAACGCTTGCCTTGGGTACCAAAAAGAACATCATGGAAATTCTGGAAGGCGGGACAAAGTTGAGTCTTTACCGCTACTATCCCTTCCGGGTAAGAGAAAAATCTGAAATCGATCCACAACCCGCCCTGGTCATTCATAAATCAGGGGAGAAGCCAGAGCCACTGAGCTTGCTCAATCTGTCGTTTACGAATTGGCGAAAATCCTTTGCTGCCTATTTTACCGACTGCGAAGCCTTGTATGCAGAAATCAGGGTGGGAGAGTACAAAAGAAATGAGCGACGGATGAAGGATGCTATCCGTTTGTACAACAACAATGATTGCGAATAACGCGCTTTACACTTTTAGAAACCAAGACCATGTTACATAAAATCTTGTTTTTAGCCTGTCTGATAGGCTGTATGTTGAGTACCAATGAACTAAGTGCTCAGTCGTCTCGGCAAGTTGCCGGAAAGTGGGTTTCTGTTTCCAGGAAAGCCAGCCCTGAACGGTGCCAAATTGATAGGACTTTCGAATTCAAGTTGGATGGAGAAGCCATTGTTACCTACGGAGAACGATTTGCCGAATGTGAAACCTCAAGTGTTTCTTACCCCAGTTGGACGGCAGAGAAAAAAACTTTTGTAGATGATGCCGCACAGCGGAACACCGAAAATACCATTCAACTGATCGGCGAAGAAGGGATCTATATGATCATTGTTGATGTTTTTGTAGACGATTACATGAAGGTAAAAATTCAGGTAAAAGTTGGAGACCAAACGAGATCAAGGACTTTGATCTTGAAGAAAGTAGAATAAAACATCCCTTTACCCTCAGGGCGCGAAGCAGCCCGAGTACCCCCTCTACGGACTTTTGCCGACGCCGAAGGCTCCGCAGGTATCGCTGCGCGGTATGCCTATGGCAAAGTCCAGCTTATGCAAATAACCGAACTTTTTTCAGTTCCTTTGTGTATTAGTAAGCGGCAAAAAGTAATTTTAGCCACCTGTTGTAGGTCTTTATAAAATCAAGAAAAAATGGAAACGAAGCGCCAACGGCAAGTTGCCGAACTCGTGAAGCGGAATTTTAGCATAGTGTTGCAAGAAATTGGCGTCTATATCTACGGTAGCGAGCCTCTAGTAACGGTTACGGAAGTGAAAATGTCTTCAGATTTGGGGCTGGCCAAAATCTATCTGAGTATTTGGAATACAGACAATAAGCAGGCCGTACTCCTACAACTGGAAGAAGAACAGCCACGCTTGCGCTCATCACTGGCCAATCGCCTCAAGCGACACGTGCGGCGTATTCCCGATATCGCCTTCTACGAAGACGAAACCATCGACGAGATGTACCGCGTAGAGACCCTCTTCAATCGCTTGCACGCAGAAGACCAAATGGGGAAAGAAGAGGAAGAGTAAAGCAGGCTGACCCATTTGCAAAAATCGGCTGTTTGGGTTATCTTTATAGGAGGTGCCAAGTTACCTTCATCACTGGTTCGGAAAATAAACTCATTCAAATGAGTACTGCACTCAAAGAATTGCTCGATCTCCCTAATCTGCCTCAGTTGGTAGAGAAGGCCCGTCAATATCTCCAGGAGGAGGCATTGCGGCGCGAACAATTTTATGATGACATCGATGAAACGGTCAAAGCAGAATTTATTAATGGCGAAGTAATTATGCACTCTCCTGTAAAACGTCGGCATAACAATGCCCGGAAATACCTGTCCTTACTATTGGATGTCTACACGCGTTCCAATAACTTAGGCGAAGTCCAAGATGAAAAGATCATGATCCATCTGAGCCGCAACAGCTTTGAGCCGGATATCGCCTTTTGGAACCAGGAAAAAGCAAAAGATTTTCACGATGACCAGATGCTTTTTCCTGCGCCCGATTTTGTGGTAGAGGTGCTTTCTCCCAGCACTGCCGGTTATGACCGAGGCATCAAGAAAGTGGATTACGCACTCCACGGCGTGGCTGAATATTGGATCATCGATCCCGTAGAAAACATCGTAGAGCAGTATCTTTTAGAAGAAGGGGAGGAAGCATACCACCTACACGGCCGCAAGGAGATGGGGGATGAAATAACCAGCCATGCTATTCCGGGATTTAAAATCCCCGTCAGTGCCATTTTCTCTGCTTCGGCAAATATGGCGGCTTTGCAAAAAATGTAATAAGTTTTTTAATCATTAAGGATGAGGTGTAAATCACCAAACTCGTGCCAGAAGTATCCTTGCTGAATGGCCGCCTTGTAGGCTTTTCGTAAATGCTGATTGCTGGCCAAAGCCTGTAGCATATACAAGTGAGAGGCGTCTGGCTCGTGAAATCCGGTGAGGAGTCCGTCGATAATTTTCATTTGATAGCCCGGTTGGATATACAACTCGCTTTGGCCGTCAAAAGGGGCTACTTTGCCTTTAGCATTCGTGGCGGTCTCTATCGCTCTGACTGCTGTGGTGCCTACAGCGATAATGCGATTATCTCTTGCTTTAGCCAAGTTGATACGCGCTGCATTCAAGGGTGAAATAATTACTTTCTCAGGGTAGGGCATTTCTCCTGTTTCGAGACTTGAGACGCCAGTGTGTAAGGTAATGGGAACTATCTGTATCCCTTTCTGTAATAGCTCCTTGACCATCCCTGAAGTAAACCCTCTTGCCGCAGAGGGCATCTCAGCACTACCAGGAACACTACTGAAAAACGTCTGGTAATAGTCCAAGGGATACTGCTTATCCAGGTTTTGGTATTTAATAGGAGCACCGTATTGGTGCAAATATTCCTGCCAGGGCAAGGGGAGGTTTAAGCTGATTTTCCAAAGATGCAGTTGTCGGGTATTTTGATAGAAGGGGGCGATTAAGGTAGTTTGTCCTTCTGCTTGCAACTGGAAAGACTGTCCAGCAACACCATCCCGCCAGCGTTTGCTTTGGTTGCCATGAACGGCTCTAATTTCGGCTAACCAATAAATATCATCCAGTTGGGTGCTTAGATGCAGGCGGGCTGCTTGGCCACTCTCCAAGTGAATGGGTAACGCAGCCGCCAGGGTGGCTGAGTTGTTGACGACCAGTACGTCACCTTTCTCTAAATAATCCGTCAGGTTCTTGAATTGTCGATGCTGAATATCATCTCCATCATGGTTGCTTACGAGTAGGCGCATTTCGTCGCGTGCAATACCCCTTTCTTCGGTGGGTAAAGGGCAGGCAAGTTGCTGTGGTAGTTCAAAATGGATATCGGAGGTTGTCTTTGTCATGATAAGAGGTTTGTTTTTAGATAGATGGCGTACAGACATATACTGCTTATGCGCTAGGGTAAAAGCCAGGGATGAGCCACGAAGTTCAGTGTCAAAAGATGAGTATTAAATGGGAGGAAGTTGTTTTTCGCCGCCCTCTAAACATCATCAATCGTATACCGGCCACTAGGAACTCCCGAGTGTAGCAGTTTTAGTAGCGCGGGTAGTGCAGTCTCCTCTGGTAATGGCCTATCCGTAATGTCTTCGCCAGGAAAGGCCGCCTGATGCATTTGGGTGCGCATATCACCGGGATCAAAAGCATATATTCTCCAGTGGGTTTGCTCTTTCTTGAGGATAGCACTGAGGTGATCGAGTCCTGCTTTGCTGCTACTATAAGCCCCCCAGCTTGGGTAAGCCGCTACGGCCGCATCGCTACTAATGTTGATAATTGTAGGTTGTTCGGTGAAGAAAGCTTGCACTTTTTGCAAAAGAGAAACAGGCGCAATAAGATTGGTATGGAACACCTCATGTAAATTATCCACCGGATGTTCAAGGATAGAAGCCAGCGGAGAGACGCCTAAAGCCGAAGCATTATTAACCACCAGGTCGAGTCTCCATTGCTGGTCGCGTAGTGCATCACGCAGTTGGAGGAGATGGATTTCGTCGCGCACATCACCTGAAATAGCAACTACTTTAGTGTGTTTGGCCAGCTCGTTGCGAGCTTTCAATAAAGTCTCCGCGTTGCGCCCATTGATGAGGAGTTGCCACCCTTTTTTTGCCAAAGCCAACGCTAAAGCGTAACCTAATCCGCGAGAAGCACCAGTTATCAGTGCCGTTTTGTTGTTTTTCATAATCTTTGTTTTGTTAGAACAAAGATCAGGCAACTACCCTCCTACAACCATGGCCTATCGACTTGATTGCTGCCTGTACAATGGTACAGTCTAAGTCTGGAGACTAGGTGAATCAAAACAGCGCGCGCCCGCTTAACGGTGTCCAATTGAACTGTCGAAATGCATCTGTTTGGCAACCTGTTATAAAAACCTCTATATCTTTGCGGCCTGCCTGCTACAGGCAGGCTCTGCGCGAGACACCCTATTTGGGACACTATCTTAAAATAACCCCCGCTGGGTACCCACCAAAACAGCCTCTGTTCGGGTCTGCGCATCCAGTTTGGCAAGAATAGCGCTGAGGTGAAATTTGACGGTTCGCTCGCTAATAAATAGTTGGCTGGCGATTTGTGGGTTGGTAAGTCCTTGTTTGACCAATGTCAGTACTTCTCTTTCGCGGGGAGTAAGCGGAGAATTGGGGTATTGAATCTCAACGGAGGGCGTAGCCATCGCTGGGAGCTCCTTTTGTACGGTCGCAAGCTGCTGCTGCAAATCAGCCAGGTCTTGTTGCAGAAGTGTTAGGTCAAAGCTGGTTTCGTCGGCGAGCTGGCGCTGCATTTTCACCAAAGCAGGCTGCACCAATTGTTGGAGTACTTTTTGTTCCGCATGGATTGGTAAGCTGCCTTTGCCAACTGTAGATTGTGCTCGGGTGCGTTGCACAGCAATTGCAAGAAGTTCACTGATGGTTTGTAATAACTCCAACTGGCCCTCATCCAGTTGCCGACTTTGTTGGTGCAATACATTAAGAATACCAATTTTTTCAGCATTAGAACTGATGGGGATAGAAGCGTGAAATTTGAGTCCATCGTCTATGTCGGCGAGGTCTTTAAGTCGGGAACAGGCAATTTCACTGATGTTGCTGGGTTGGTTCAGGCCACTGGAAAGGTATTTGTCGATACAGTAGCACCATCCGGAAAGGCGTTCCGGGTGATGGCTCAAGGCTTCGGGAAGTTGATGAGAAGCCGCCAGGTAAACATTCTTCTTATCAGCTTGTACCAGCCAAATCCACCCTCCTTCCAAATCTAGTATCTCTACGGTTTTTTCCAATGCTTTACGCAACGCAGCCTCCAGGGTAAACTCTTGGTTCAAGTGGCGAGCAATCTCGTAGAGGGCTTGGTAATACGTTTTTTCAGTCATAGAGTGGACTAACTTGGGCCACAATTTACAGGAAAAACGGATAAGCCCTATATTTAGAGCAAAACAACCATCAATGAAGCAATTTCTACTCTTTAGCTTTTTCTTTTACGCCTTGTTTAGTCTCAACGCACAGGACACCATTCGGGTACAAACCCTCACCTGGGCGGATGATTTTCGCTCCGGGTTTTATCAATTTCCCGATGATGCTACACAGACGTACGAGAAAATTCTCATGCGCTACAATATGCGCTGTCACGACAACGCCGTAGGCAGTGGCAATGTGGGCTGCCGCGAGTGGGATTACAGCTGTAATACCTTCATAACTGATCCTACCCTCCAAGATTCTTCCTTGAGTCGCCATCCTTCTCACCTGATCAGTGGATTTTCTGGGGCTGATTTTCCGTTTATGAGCCAGCCTTTTTATACCTACACACAGTATGGTCAGCAACAGACGACCTTTACGGATACCACCAGCCTCACCGTTGGTCAAATAGGGGAAGGGGAGATTCCGCTCAATATCGGAACGCTGGAAGACCGCGCCCGGGCGCAGTACCTCTATGCCGCAGAAGATTTGATAGCCGCCGGATTGAGTGCTGGTCCTATCACCGCCCTTCAGTTGGAGGTGCTAGAAACAGGTGGTACATTGCCCTTTTTGCGCTTGCGTTTGAAGGCGGTAGATCAGGACAATCTCAGTGCCGCTACTCCGGCTATTGATGGTTTCACGGAAGTGTATTTTCAGTCGACCACTTTTACAGAAACGGGGTGGGCAAGTTTGCCTTTCTATCAAGCTTTTGAATGGGACGGTACCAGTGATATCTTACTAGATGTGAGCCAAACCGGACAAAACTCAGCACCTCTGCTGCGCTTTGCCGGAACGGAAACCACCTATCTCACTGGGTTGGGGGCAACACCCAGCAATCAGCATTATCTGGGCCTACAAGGCACAGGACAAATAGATATACCATCAGCAGCGTTAGGGATGACCCAAGGGGTGACGATTGCCTTTTGGTCCTATGGCTTGGAAGACGCACTACCTGCTAACACCACCGCCTTTGAGGCGGTAGATGGTGCCAATCGCCGCCAGATGAATGTGCATTTGCCCTGGAGCAACGGCCGTGTCTACTGGGATTGTGGCAATGACGGCAGTGGCTATGATCGTATTGATAAAGAAGCCAACCCCGCCGACTTTGAAGGCCGCTGGAACCACTGGGCCTTTACCAAAGATGCGATAGCAGGCACCATGTCCATCTATCTCAACGGAGAACTTTGGCACAGTGGCACCAACCTGAACCGCCCCATCATGGCCACGCGCATGAAAGTGGGCTCAGACGTAAATGGCAATAATGATTACCCTGGCAATCTGGATAACTTCAGCATGTGGCAGCGCGCCCTGACGGCGGAAGAGATTCAGGCCATCATGTACACCGAAGACATCCCCGGTAGCCATCCAGCTATCGCGTCCCTCATCGCTCACTACCCCTTCAATGAAGGAACGGGCTTGGTGGCCCAGGATGTTGCCAACGGTTACAACGCTACTTTGGTGGGGCCTAATTGGCAAACCTACCGGGGCGCAGAACTCTACTACGATTGGACGAGCATCAACTATCGCTTTTCTGCCCGTTTTGAACAGGGTGTGCATACCACCATCAATGAAACGGTAATGGCGATAGATTCTACCCTGGTATACCCTAGTACCGTCGTGGAATACGCCGTCGATAATAGCAATAACCTGGTGGTGGCCAACACCTACGAAACCTACCCCGCTACAGCCACTTATCTCTACGATGAAGATGGCAATATCCTCGAAACCTACCCGCTGACCCCAGAGGGTACCATCAGTATCGAAGAACTTACCTATCACATCAAACGCCCCGCAAAATTCGAAATTCTATCATTGGTGACCCCTTACGGCAACGGCCTGAACTTGGGCGCGGAAGGAAAGACCTTCACCTTTGATGTTACTGATTTTGGGCCCATCCTGAAAGGAGAACGCTTTCTGAGTATGGAAATGGGCGGTGAAAACCAGGAGGAAATCGATATCGAATTCCTGTTTATCACAGGTACGCCTACGCGTGATGTGTTGTCCATTGAAAATGTGTGGCCCTTCGCGCGCGGCTGGTATGATGCCATCCAGGCCAACAATGTTTTCGAGCCACGTACCCTGCGCCTCAACCCGGAAGCCGATGCTTATAAACTGCGGGCAAGTGTCACGGGGCATGGCCAGAATGGTGAGTTTGTTGCTCGTGAGCATTACCTCAACGTGAACGGCGGTGGCCAGGATTTTCGTTTCGACGTATGGAAGGCCTGTGGTGAAAACCCCATCTACCCTCAGGGAGGTACCTGGATCTTCGACCGTGCTGGTTGGTGCCCTGGTATGGCGACGGATGTGCACGAATTTATGGTGCCAGAAGATGCCGGCGAAACCATTGAGGTGGACTATGGGGTAAACGGGGCCTTTATGGCGGAAGCCAATTACTTGGTAGCAGCGCAGTTGGTCAGCTATGGTGCGCCCAATTTTACCCTCGATGCAGCCGTCGAAGATGTCATGCGGCCCAGTCAGAAAGTAGAATACGAGCGCTTCAATCCAGCCTGTAATCAGTCCATTGTGGTGGTGAAAAACAATGGTACGACGAGCATTACTTCATTAGAAATTAATTATGGGGTCGTGAACGGGAATACGACTACCTACAACTGGTCGGGTAATCTGCCTTTCGGCGAAACCGTAGAGGTTGAATTGCCCGTAGATGATTACCTCTTTTGGGAAACGACTGATGATAATCCACAGTTTATAGTTGAAGTCCTTAGTCCTAATGGTGGCCAGGATGAGTACGCGGCTAACAACGTGATGCGTTCAGCCTTCACGCCTGCGGATGTGATGGATTATGAAAGCCTCTTCATTCAAATAAAAACCAATAATCGCCCCGCAGAGAACCGTTACACCATCAAAGACAGCAATGGTGAGGTGGTACTGGAGCGCAACAATATGAGTGTATCTACGACCTATCGCGACGAGATCATGCTGCCGCCAGGTTGTTACACGCTTACGGTTGAAGATGACGGCGGTGATGGCCTCGACTTCTGGTACTGGGCGGCTGTAGGCCAAAACGTAGGTACCGGCACCCTGAGCCTAAGGCGCCAGTTGACCCAGACCTTTTTCTCCGCCGTAAAAACCTTCAATCCCGATTTCGGGGGTGATCTGCACTACGACTTTATCATTCCTCAAGCGGTAGGGACAGAAGAAGAACTAGAGAATCCACGTCGTTTCAGCCTTTACCCCAACCCTGCGCGTGAAAACACTACCCTGGAGTTGACCGGCTTCTCCGGCGAGCAGGTAGCGTGGCAAATTATGGACATGACTGGCCGGGTTTTCCAAACGGGCCAAACCATCGTCGGCAGTTCCGAACAGTTGGAACAACTGGACACGCGCAGCCTGCCTGCCGGCATGTACATCGTAAAGGTACAGCTGGATGGGAAGGTGTATAGCCAGGAATTGGTGGTGATGCCGTAGGGTGGGGTACTCGCTTCACTCGTGGTAGTGCTCGTTCCGAAGCCTCGGAACTCGCGGGGGTACCATTCCGATTGCATCGAAACGGTGGTGGTGCTCGTCCCGAAGCCTCGGAACTCGCGGGTTTTTGTTTGCCTTAAGGGGTGGGCAAAAACCCGTTTTTTAGTAGGCTGGGCTTCAGCCCGGTCGAGATAGAAAAACCTTACTGCTACTATAGAGTCGAGATTAGGCGTTAACTGTTTGTACTAAAGGGGAACTGGAAGTATATATAAGTTTCCGATTCTAAAATAGTACTTATATTACTGTGTAATTGGCAACAAGCATTGAAAACAGCTTCATACGAAAGCGAAAGTTATACTGATCTTTTTTTTGTCATGATGGAAAAACAAGCGCGCTCTAAATGGTTGATTAGGCTGGTTTATGTGCTTAACATAACAGCCGTTGTAACTTTATATTTGATATGTGAAGATATTTCTCTGGAGTGGGTAGTTGTGTTTATGTTACTTTGGATGGGGGTGATACTTATAATGAACTATGAGATGAAAAAGAATTTTATAGTAAGATTAGAGGAACCAATAGCAGCTATTGTAGCTGAATTAAGAGGGGGGAGTTATAGCAGGAAAAAGTCATTTTTAGGAAGCACCTTGATAAGTCTTTATCTTATTGTTCTAGGATTCTGGAATTCAACTAATCATTTGAACAATAGAGTGTTCTTGTTGAGTATGGGTGTCTTTGGTTTATTTTTGGGGATCTTCGAGCTTCTTTCGTCAAAAAAAAGGCCGCAGATTAGACTAGTTCTTCTAGAAGATAAACTCCTATTATTTGAAGCGCCTAATAAAGAAGAAACGATCCCGATGGAGGATTTCAGGTACTGCGTTTTTGAAGAGAAAAAGATATATGTTCTTTCAGAGTGCAAAGATACAGCCACTATCGATAGCCGGAATTTTGAAGAAGAGGAGTTTACGGAATTCAAAGCCCGCTTACAGTCGGTAACGGACTATTGGCTAAAGAAAAAGGAGCAGCAGTTAGCTTAGTTATCTCTAATTGGGTTATTAACATCCCTTTGTCCCGTAGCACCGTGAGTTCCGATACTTCGGAACGAACACCCCCGCGATCCCGATTTATCGGGTGAGCACCACCGCGAGTGTAGCGAGCACCCCCGTGAGTCCCGAGGCTTCGGAACGAACACCCACCTTCATCGACAAAACCCCCTCCTTCGTATAGTTTAAAATTCCACCACGCACATATTTCCCATCTTCATCGCCACAATAAATCGGGAAAAATGCCGGAACCAATCATCCAAACGCAAGGGCTGGATTTCTACTTCAAAGATTTCAAGGCCCTTGATCAAGTCAGTCTGAATGTGCCGCGGGGGAGCATTTATGGCTTTCTGGGCCCCAATGGCGCGGGGAAGACGACCACGATTCGGGTACTGCTGGACTTGTTTCACCCCAAGCGGGGGCAGGTCAGCTTGTTTGGTAAAGAACTTTTGGATCACCGCGAAGAAATCCTCGGCAAGATCGGGGCCTTGATCGAAAACCCTTCCATCTACAAGCACCTGTCGGGACGGCAGAACCTGGAGGTCATTCGCAAAATGGTGGGTGGCAAAAAAGAACGGATAGACGAGGTACTGAAAATCGTCCGCCTCGTGGACAATGCCGATAAAAAAGCCAAAAACTACTCCCTGGGCATGTGTCAACGCCTGGGTCTCGCCGCTGCCCTGCTGACCGATCCTGAGCTACTGATCCTTGATGAACCCACCAATGGCCTCGACCCCAGCGGTATTATCGAAATGCGGGAGCTGATTCTCCGACTCAACAAAGAGCACGGCAAGACCATCTTCCTGTCCAGCCATATCCTTTCGGAAATAGAAAAACTGGCCACGGATGTAGCCATCATCGATCAGGGCAAAATTCTCTACCAAGGGAAATTGGATGGACTCAAGAATGGCGAAAGTCTGGTCTTGATGATCGAATTAGACCATGTGGAAACGGCTACCAAAGTACTGGAAAAGCAAGGTTTTGTTATCAGCGAAGCCTATCATAACGGGCTACAACTAGCGATCAAAACCAAACAGCAGATCGCCGAAATCAATCAGCTGCTGGTGGCCAGCGGTGTGCAGGTTTACCAACTCTCCTCTTCCCAGGAAAACCTGGAAGCTGTCTTTCTTCACCTCACCAAAAAACTCGACCAATGAACAGTGTAACCGCTTTGAAAAGAGGGATTGGTGCAGAATTGTACAAATTCCGAAGAACTTTTATCCTTTGGTTCCTGGTGCTGGCACCCGCTTTTGTCCCGTTCATCAACCTGATGATTTTTGTGAAGAAAGGACACGAATTGCTTGGTCCGGACGAAAATCCCTGGTATCGATTGGTGCAAATGAGTATTGACCCCGGCAACTTTCTTTTTACCTTTTTTGTGATGATCGTAGCCCTGTTTGTGAGTAGCATTGAGCATAATTCCAATACCTGGAAACTGATTTACACGCAGCCACTTTCGCGTTTGGTGGTGTACACCTCCAAAGTGGTAGTTTTTCTGTTGATGTTGTTGTTTAGCCTGCTGCTATTTAGCCTGTTTTCGGTGTTGGTGGGCCTTTTCCTACGAATGACGATGCCCGACCTGGGTTTCGATCAAGCCTTTGGGATGGGCCTCTTTTTTCAGTTGGCCATCAAGGTGTTTTTAGCCACTTTGGGCTATGCCTCCCTACAGTTTTGGATGAGCCAGCGGTGGAAAACACTACTCTTGCCGTTGGGAATAGGTATCGGAGGCTGGATTTCTTTCCTTATCTTATCACGAGGCTGGGAGTATGTAGAATACCACCCTTACGGTTTCCCGATGCTGGGCCTTGGTAATTACCAGGACCCCGCTTACGAATGGCTCGGCGAGCTGAAGTTCGTTTACCGCAGTATAGGTTTGGCTGCTATTGTATTCGTGCTGGCGGGCTGGGATATGGTGAGAAAAAGAATAGTTTAGTGTTGGTAAAATACACAATAACTGAGTATTAAAATTCTAAGCTTTGTCCACCCCTGCATTAATAGCACTAAGAAAAGACCTGCACCAGCACCCCGAGTTGTCGGGTAGTGAGGTAGCAACGGCCCAGCGAATAAGCACATTTGTTGCAACACACGGCAAGCCTACCGAGATCATCACTGGAATTGGCGGTACTGGTCTAGCCGTCGTTTATGCGTACGCTAATACGGGCCCAACCATTGTGATACGCTGTGAGCTGGACGCCCTTCCAATCATGGAAGAAAATACATTCGCTCATCGTTCCCTAAACGATGGTGTTTCGCACAAATGTGGGCACGACGGACACATGGCCATCGTGGCTGGGCTCATCTTTTGGCTTCAAGAGCAAACCTTTAAAACAGGGAAAGTTGTCCTACTTTTTCAACCCGCAGAGGAAACTGGTCAGGGAGCTTGCCGGGTAGTAGAAGATCCACGCTTTAAAGCATTAAATGTCGACTATGTTTTTGCCCTGCATAATATTCCGGGAGAGCCGCTGCATCGGATCATCACCATGAAGAGCGGCTTTTCGGCGGAGGTACAAAGTTTTGCCATCTACTTAACCGGAAAAGAAGCGCACGCGGCGGAACCCGAAAACGGCAATAATCCAGCGCTAGCGCTGGCGGAAATTATCAAAGCCCTGGCCCAACTGAATGTCAACGAACCAGCGGCCGAAAATTTCGCGGTGCTGACACCCGTTTATATCAATCTGGGGCAAAAGTCCTACGGGATCTCACCTGCGCAGGGGGAGTTGCATTACACGATAAGGACTTGGAGTACAGCACAGATGGAGCTTCTTAAGGCCCGTTTGGAAGAGATTTTTACGCAAGTAACAGCAACTCACCAACTTGCTTTTGATGTAAGCTGGTTTGAGCATTTTCCCGCTAGTAGCAATGAACAGGAATGCAATGATTTAGTCATTGCAGCAGCGGAGGAAAATGGCTTTGAAATTATGAGAAGAGCCTACCCTTTCAAATTCGGCGAAGACTTCGGCTGGTTTTCCAAAAACTATAAAACAGCCATGTTTGGCGTGGGAGCTGGAACCACTTCTCCAGCTCTACACCACGCCAACTACGATTTTCCGGATGAGCTTATCCCTACGGGGATAGCTATGTTTGCAGGTATTATCTCGAAGATATTATGAGGTAGTCCTACTAAGTGACGGATTCAAACCTTGGGGTTGTGTAAAAAGCGCCAAATAGAAAAAGATATGAGCAGAGTGTTTTAACTTTAAGTTGAAGCCAAAAAGAAAAGCCCCCTGCTCATGTCAACAAAGATAACACAAAGAGAGAATATTCGCTTTAAAGCTTACACCCAAGACATTGTAATAGATCTTCCTTTACGGATCGAAGAGCTGGTAAAAGACAATGTTTTGGCGCAGATCATTAATAAGGTAATACAAGAAATAGAGATCAAAGAGTTGGAATGTTACTACAGTGGTATAGGTCGGCCTCCTTATCATCCTCGGATGTTACTTAAGGTATGGATTTATGGTTATTGTACCAAGGTGTATACGAGTCGTCCCTTAGCGAAGAAGTTAGGCGAAGATTTGGTTTTCATGTGGCTGTCTGGTGGTCAGCGTCCTTGTTTTAAAACACTGAGTGAATTTCGCTCCTGTCGAATGCAGGACTTGGTAGATACAGTCTTGAGCCAAGTGTTATTTTATTTGGTAGAGCAGGGCTATGTCAACTTGAGTGACTTGTATGTAGATGGCAGCAAGTGGGCTGCAAATGCCAATAAACATAAAATTGTCTGGCGCAAGAACACGGAACGCTATAAGGCCATGGTATTAGAGCGTATAGATAGCCTGCTAGAAGAGGTGCGGGAGTTGCAGCAAGCGGAGGATAATATTTATGGGACTAAGGATTTACTCCAGCGTCAAGAGGCCGAACAAATTTATCTGGTCTTGAACAGTGAAGACTTAGAGAGGCAGCTTCGTTACCTCAATGAAATTATAGCAGAACAAGGAGACAAAAAACGAAAACAATCTTTGGAAAGAATCCATCGTCATTTGTCAAAAGAACAAGTCAACTTAGATAAATACGAAGAGCAGGAATTGATCCTGGCGGGTCGTAACTCTTATTCTAAGACGGACGAAGATGCCACAGCCCTGCGCATGAAAGATGATCAATTGTTGCCTGGGTACAATATACAGATTACGACATCGGATCAATTTATTGTCAATGCTACGGTTCATCAGGGTGCTTCTGACAGCCCTACTTTGCCCCCTCATGTCCTACAACTAGAACAACGGGTGAGTGGACTGGTAGAATCGGATTGGAAGATGGATTATACGGCAGATGCCGGTTATGGCAGTGAAGAGAATTATAGTTTTTTAGCAGAAAAAGGCCATACGGCTTATGTGAAGTATCCGCTGTGGTACCAGGAAGTTACCGGCAAACTGGACAAACAACTTTTTAATACCACCAATTGGTATTATGATCCAGATCAGGATTATTACCAATGCCCCAATGAGAAGAAACTATTGTTCAGCCATGAGTTCACAAGTAAGAGCAACAATGGATATGAAAGTAGAACACGGGTTTATGAATCAGAAAGCTGTGCCCAATGTCCTTTTTATGAACAATGCCGAGGCCCAAATGCTAAACCGGGTACTCATCGAAGGGTGAAAAAGAGGGAGAAATTGGAGGCTTTTAAAAAAGAGGTCAAACAACGACTGGCATCAGAAAAAGGCTTAGAGAAACGATCCCAACGTGGTATCGATGTGGAAACGCCCTTTGCCAATATAAAACACAATATGGGACATCGTCGGTTCCTTCTCCGAGGCATCGACAAAGTCAATGTTGAGTTCCAGTTCCTAGCAATAGCTCACAATCTTAAGAAGGTTTATTGCCTTCAGACAGGGATCTGGGAGGATCACTATGTCCAAAGAGCAGCAAGAAGTGCTACTAAACACAAAAAAAGAGCTTAAAAACTCTTTTTTTGAACCTAAAAGGAAAAAATGCTAGTGAGAACTCTAAGGGAGGACTCACCAGCAGTGTTTTTCAAACAAAACAAGAAACGTCAGCCATCAGCCGATCAAAAGCCTGTTAAGCAACTTGAGGGCTTTTTACACAACCCCAATGGAATTAGTTATTTCCGTCAAATTACTTAGTATTCGAGCTAAAAAAATGATTATGATTTTGGAAGGACTGCTCCGTAAGAATGGCTATGCCCAAGTCCAGTCTACATTTTTCCAACTCAAAAATTCCCTGTCCAGTTTTCGGTAGCAGGACGGAAAGCCTTACTTTACCTTTGTACAAACGCAAGGAACAATGAATAACAGCTTGACTTTTGAAGAACAGTACCAGGCGATTGTACGCAAAGACGTCACCTACGAAGGCGTGTTTTACACCGCCGTCAAGACCACCGGCATCTTTTGTCGCCCTACCTGCACGGCGCGTAAACCCAAACCTGAGAACGTAGAGTTTTTCCCCTTGGCCAAGACCGCCATTCTACACGGTTACCGCCCCTGCAAGCGTTGTAAGCCACTGGAAGAACCCGGTACGACGCCTGATTACATTCAGGCTTTGCTCCAGGAATTGCGTGAAGACCCCGAGTTGAAAGTCCGCGATGCCGACCTGCGGGCCCGAAATATCGAGCCTAGTCAAATCCGACGCTGGTTCAACAAAGAGCACGGTATGACGTTCCAGGCCTACCAGCGCATGATGCGCCTCAACAGTGCCTACCACCACATCACCAATGGCCATTCGGTCACCGATGCTGCTTTTGGCAATGGTTACGAATCCCTCAGTGGGTTCAATGAGCGTTTCAAGCAAATATTTCAGGGCAAGCCCTCCGATCAACAGGGCAAGCAGGTCATTCATATCGACCGTATCGTCACTCCCCTGGGCCCCATGTACGCCTGCGCCACCGAGGCGGGTATTTGCTTGCTTGAGTTCACCGACCGGCGCATGTTGGAGACGGAATTCAAGGATTTGCGCAAGCGCCTGGATGCGGTCATCCTGCCGGGAACCAATGCCCATTTGCAGCAGTTGCGCGCGGAGTTGGCCGCCTATTTTGCGGGAGACTTACAAAAGTTTTCGGTAGCACTGCATACCCCCACCACACCCTTTCGACAACAAGTTTGGAACGAACTGCAGACCATCCCCTACGGCACCACCCGAAGCTACAAAGAGCAAGCCATCCGCATCGGCAATCCCAAGGCCGTGCGAGCAGTAGCCTCCGCCAATGGGCACAATCGGGTGGCCATCGTCATCCCCTGTCATCGGGTGATCGGTAGCGACGGCAGTCTCACGGGGTACGCTGGTGGATTGGCCAGAAAACAATGGCTGCTGGATTTGGAGATGGGGAGGGTTTAGGTTTTCAGGGCGACTAAGTTTTTAGTTGATTGCACCAAAAGATTGGTTAACTGGTTAAAACGGCTTCTCACCACGCTGGTTGCACTTTCTTTCCTACCTCGGCAACTAGATTCTTAGTTACTCGCACCAAAAGACTGGTCTTTATAAAAAGTGCTGCTCGGCGTTGGCTTTGCCTACATCGGGGTATCCGCAAAATTCCGTTTTGCGTAAATCTTTTTTGAGCAAGTCCCCTCGTCGGGATAAATAGGCGTTGGCAACGGCGGCTGCCTACTTGTTACGAGCCTGTTAAGCGTTTAAAATACTCACAAGGGATGCCTATCATTGCCTTTCCTATAGATGATTGATCAAAAAAACTTCCGGCTATGAAGTCCCTTTTCCAATACCTGCTCCCCGGCCTTTTATGTTTCATTACTGCTTGCAATGGGCAGGAAACGACAGGCTCTAAAAAAGAGAATTCCCCAGCTCCTACAACCAAGGTAGATGCTCAAAGGGGACAAAACGAAGTAACTGATCAGCTTTTTGCAGGCTTTACCTCACAAAATCCCACCCCTGATCCTGCTACCCAAATCGGAGAATACGTACGGGAGGTGTTCGAAGACAGCGATGGGAACCTCTGGTTCGGCACCCTGGCCTATGGCGTCGCGCGTTATGACAGAACATCGCTCACTTATTTTACAACCCAAGATGGCTTGGCTGGTAATCAAATCAATGGTATCGTCGAAGACCAGGCAGGCAACCTCTGGTTCAGTACGACCACGGGAGTGTCTAAATACGATGGAAAATCCTTCACCAACTTCAGGACAGAACAAGGGCTCCGCGACAACAGCACCTGGAGCATCCTCGCGGATAGCAAAGGCACTATTTGGGTAGGTACCATGGGCGGCGTTAGTCGGTATGACGGTTCCACTTTTGCTGATTTCTCCATTCCTCAACCCAAGGTAGATAACTTGGGTTACGTGTTTTCACCGGAGCTGGTGTGGTGCATGATCGAAGATCACAATGGGCATATTTGGTTTGGCAGAGATGGCCTTGGCGTCGCCAAATATGACGGAAAGACGTTTACCCATTATACCCGCAAGGACGGGCTCAGCAACAACAATATTCTCAGTATATTAGAGGATCGCCAGGGCCATCTTTGGTTCGGCTCCAGACATACGAGAGTGCCCGAAGAAGGGAAGCCTAACTCCTTTGTGGATTCGACCGATGCGGGATTAACGCACTTCGACGGAAAGACCTTTACTACCTTCCTCGATACCGACGGTCTGCACGGCAAAATAATCGGACCTATTTACGAAGACCGCAGCGGCAATATCTGGATTGCCTCCATGCACTACGGTGTTTTCCGCTACAACGGTAAGACCTTCACCAATTTTAAGGAGCGCGATGGTCTTACGGGGTTTACCAACAACTGCATCCAAAGCATCCTCGAAGACAAAGCGGGCCGGCTGTGGTTTGGTTTCTCCGGCGGCCTCTTCCGGCTGGAGGGGCGCTATTTTGTGAATGTGAGGAAGGAGGGGCCTTGGCGGTAGGGTAGTGGACTATTCGTATAAATACATTCATGCATTTACAAGAAAACCTGGCTGAAAAAAAGCTTTATCGATTTTTTTCGATGACGTAACTAGGCTTTTAGTTACTCGCACCAAAAGATTGGTTTTTATAACAAGCCTGCTGATTTTTTGGGCAGCTGGCTTCGCCTGGGGGCTCGCCACCGCGCTATCCGCTCTTATGCAGTGCTGCGCATTGCATACCGCTACTATCGCTGCTGCATGCCGTCCCGAGAGGCACCTGGGCGATCAGACAGGCAGGCTCTCCCGATGAAAAACCTGAATGCCGTGCTTGGTTATTCGCTGCGCAACTTCGGATTAGCTTGCGTTTTTAGCCCGAGCGTAATCTTCACACTCGGGCTAAAAGCCCAAGCTACATTACGGCAAAAGCCTTTCGCCTTTGCTGTTGCGTATTTGCACAAGATACATCCCCGGGCGCAGGGATTGTCTGTCTCTTATTACTTATCTTGAGCCACGGGAATACACTCCCTTGGTGAGGCATTGGCCTAGCAATGTGGAGCAGTGGCCCGACGGCAGGAAGGGTAGGCCCACGATACTAAAAAAGAGAAATAGATGAGTTTTTGGAAAAAGCTGTTTTCGGGAGGTGAGCAAAAGATGACTTCTTACGAAGATTTCTGGAACTGGTTTGTGCAAAATGAGCCCGAATTTTACCGGCTGGTAAAAACCAAAGGTGATGTGGCGGGCGAGTTTTTGGGCAAAGCGCTGCCGCGCCTGCGGGAGATCAGGGAAGGGTTTCATCTGCTGACGGCCATGCCGGAGGAGGATACCGCGGAGCTGGCTTTTTCGGCGAATGGCGACGTGAAGAACATGGTGTTTATGGAGGAAATCGTAGCGGCTGCCCCTGAGTTGGCGCGGTGGAAATTTACGGTCCTGCGTTCGCCGATGGATATGGAGACCCAAGGGATTAATATTGGTGCCCATGCCTTTACGAAAGACAATATCCATTTTTATGCGGAAAAGGATGCGGATTATCCGGATGAGGTGAGCATCGTGTTGGTACACGAAGAGCTGGCCGAGGACAATGTGGAGGTGATCACGCACGGTACTTATATCTTTTTGGATCACCTGCTGGGCGAGTGGAATTTTGCAACTTTGCTGGATCATGTAAGCGTGAAAAGCAGTGCAGAGGTGGAGGCAGAGCTGCAGCCCGTACACCAGCTTTTTGAGTTTTTGCTGGAGCGCGAAAAAGCGTTTGTGGAGAAGTACGCAGGGGTGAAAAAGGATACGGAAAACGACCAATTTGCCTTGCTTGAAGCCGAGCTGGAAGATGGTAGTCCTCTGATTGTAATGGTCGATACGGATCTGAAAGACTGGGACGCCAAAGCTTCGCACCCGTGGATGCTGGTGGTTTCATTTGCCTACGACGGCTACGCCAATAGTGGTTTGCCCAACGAGGAGACCAGTAGCCTGATGCAGGAAATAGAAGACCGCCTGCTGGCCGAATTGAAAGACCAGGATGGCTACCTGAACCTGGGTCGCCAGACGGGCGACGATACCCGCGAGATCTATTTTGCCTGCAAAGGATTCAAAAAAGCCTCCAAGATCATAGACCAGATCCGCCAGGAATACGCCGATAAAATAGACCTGGAATACGATATTTATAAAGACAAGTACTGGCGCTCGTGGGAGCGGTTTTTGCCGAAGTAGCTGAGGTCTGCCTTTGATGATTATTGCGCGGATGGGCTACCCATGTGGTAGCTCGCTGAGATGTTTTTCTTTACATCAAAAGTTTTAGACTGGAAATAGCTGTTGCTGGCAAGAAGACCAAAGAGATGCTTGAAAAAGTAGTAGGGGCTGAATCAATGGACTGGTGACCTGAAGCTATTGAATGGTTTAAGTGCAAAAGGTTATAAACAAGGTGGGTTCATTTGCAGATGTTAGGTGCAACAAAAAAAGAAAAAACAAAACATGACAAACGAAGAAATACAATCGGTGATGAATTCGACTTTTGGCGGATTAGCAATTTTCTGCCGAGATTTAGAATTGGACGAAAGCCTAATTTCTAAGTATCAGCCTAATCAAATTTTAATGGAAATAGGGTTTACCGATGTTACTCATAAAGTCGGTGGATTGGCGAAGAACTGTAGATATTTAGTCGCTTCCTCGAAAGGAAAAGACTTATCTATGTTCAGTCAAAATCCCGAATTCGGACACATAGTTATTCCATCGGGAGCATTTTTTAAGGTTTTAGACATCCACAAAGAAAAGGGTAAAACCCAAATTCTACTTTTAAATATTCCCAAGGAAGGCATTCCTATATTTGCCAATTCGAAAATAAACATTGAAGACCAAGTGATAGAGAAAGGTAAGGAAATTTTCAAAAGAACTATCTCATCCAAACCACTTCAAGAATTACAATCAAAAGATTGGATTGAAAGAACCTCTTTTCCAATAGGTATGAGCCAAGAAGGTGATTTCTTTCTAAATGCAGATAAAAAAGGAACCGTTCAAAAAGAATCAAGGACGAAAAATGAACAGACAAAAGAAGTACCTTTAAAAGAAGAAAAAAAACAGAATACGGAAAGCATAGCAGAGAGCCAAACTGAAATTAAGGCAGAGAAGCCCAAAGAGAAAAAGAAAGGTTTTTGGAATAAACTATTTGGAAATTAGAAATATTGATGCACCCAACAAAATAAAGCATAGCTCGTCAAGTGTCACTATGCGCGCCACCTGCGGCTATGCAAACGTTAAAAGACTTGTAGAACAAGAAAGAAAAATATAGGTAGAACACCCATACTCAGCCTGATACCAAGTACCCAATACCCAATACCTCGTACCCAATTACCCTAACCCCAATATCCGCCGATTCGCCGCCTGATCCGTTTCCGCGCCAGCGAAATCATCGAAGGCTTTTTCGGTGACCTCAATGATGTGTTGTTGGATGAAGGGAGCACCTTCGCGGGCGCCTTGTTCGGGGCTTTTGATGCAGCATTCCCATTCGAGGACGGCCCAGCTGTCGTAGTCGTATTGAGACAGGCGCGTGAAGATGCCTTTGAAATCCACCTGGCCATCGCCGAGGGAGCGAAAGCGACCAGCGCGTTCTTTCCAGCCTTGGTAGCCGCCGTAGACGCCTTGCTTGCCGGTGGGGTTGAACTCCGCATCTTTTACATGAAAAGCGAAAATGCGCTCGTGGTAATTATCAATAAAGGAAAGATAGTCGAGGTGTTGTAAAACGAAGTGGCTCGGGTCGTAATTGATTCCTGCGCGTGGGTGCTGGTCCACCGCATCAAGAAACATCTCGAAAGAGATGCCATCGTGTAAGTCTTCACCGGGATGTAGCTCGTAACCGAGGTCGACGCCTGCTTCATCGAATACATCCAAGATGGGTTTCCAACGCTTGCCCAACTCTGAAAACCCTTCCTCTACGAGTCCAGCTGGCCGCTGGGGCCAAGGATACATGAACGGCCACAACAGCGCACCGCTGAAACTGACGTGTGCTTTCAGGCCCAGGTTTTGGCTGGCTTTGGCGGCCCATTTTACTTGTTGTACCGCCCATTCAGTACGGGCTTTGGGCTTGCCATGTACTTCTTTAGGTGCAAAATTATCAAACATACTGTCATAGGCCGGGTGCACCGCTACCAGCTGCCCTTGCAAGTGGCTGGCCAGTTCTGTAATCTCCAGTCCGTAGCTCGCAATTTTACCTTTTAGTTCGTTTGCGTAGGTTTTGCTGGTGGCTGCTTTTTCCAAATCGATCAGCCTACTCTCCCAGGTAGGAATCTGGATGCCTTTATAACCAAGGTCGGCGGCCCACTGGCAAATAGTATCGAGGCTGTTGAAAGGAGCTTCATCACCCATAAACTGGGCTAAAAATAGGGCAGGGCCTTTGATTGTCTTCATGTAGCAGTATGGCTTTATTATTTCAGGCCTTAAGATAATGTTCTTCCTCAAGAATAAAAAAACGAATCCCGATGAATGTCCATTCACCGGGATTCGAGCGTGTCAAATGCTTGCTTACTAAAATACTAAGTACCTCGTACCAAGTACCTAATACTATTTTACAACCACCTTGCGGTTGACCTGTAAGCTTCCGTTGGTAAGGGTTACCACGTAAGTCCCAGCAGGGAACGCGCTCAGATCAAGCTGTTCGTTGTATTGGCTGAGGTTGCCCAACTGGCGATCCATCAGCGTATTGCCAAGAATGCTGCTTACGCGCAAACGGAGGCCATCCACTGCTTCGGGAAGATTGACTCGCACTTGTAATTGACCATCGGTAGGGTTAGGGAACAGGTCTACGCTTTGCGCAAACGTCAGTTCGTCAACTGCTACCAAATCACAGGTGACACAATAGCCAAAGCATACCACATCTAGGGTTACATCCGTATCGCCAGTATTAACAAAGCGATCAGCGAAGTCTCCGGTGGTACAATTGTCACCAATGCTGGTATTAATGTTTTCCCAGCCGTCGGGGCCGTTCTTGAATTTGTAGGTGTACATGGTGTTGTCTTCGAGTGCTAAAGTGACGGTATAGATACCATCAGCATCGGCATCGTCCATTGCTATGTTCATGAAATCACTGAAGCCACCAGCAATGAACACGCCGTCAGGACTGATGTCCTCCCGGTTCATGTCCACCTGGAAGGTAACGTCAGAAGTAACCACTGGCGCGTTGAAGATCAATTCCCAACCAAAAGCGTCGCTCGACCAGCCGTTGTCCCACTCAATGTAGTAGGTGGTACCGGCGGTAACAGGGAAATCTTCAATTCTTGACGCAAAACTACCTTCCTCGCAATCATCATCACTAAGGGCTACTACCGTCAGGCTGCTCAACGTACCACACTCACCGGTGTAAACCCAAACACGGTTGTCGCTAGCACTGAGTTCACAGGAAGAAATGGTGATGGTGCCGTCAACGGTGGGCGTATACTGATACCACTCTGTCTGCGCGTAAGGCGTAGGAGAACGTCCCTGGCTGGTATTGTCAATGATGGGGCCAGTATAAGCTGCGTTACCCGTAAATTCGTTGATATCAAAAGTTCCGGGTTGAATAACGGCAGCAGATTCACAAAAGTCACCCTCTACGAGTTCGGTATCATTGAAGGTGAGGGTAAAGTCAAAACCGGCATCGTCCCAAACATTGTCCCACATGATGTAGTAGGTTTGCCCGGCTTGTACCACGGCCTCTCGGTAGGACGCCCATAGGTTGTCTGATCCTTCTTCGATGGCACACTGGTCATCATTAACGCCAATGATTTCGAGGCTGTTACAATCGCCCCGCAAGATCCAACCCCGAGAGTCGGCGCCACCTTCACAGCTGCTGATGCTGATCCAGCCATCGGCGGTAGGGGTATACTGGAACCATTGTGCTGCTAAACCATCGCCATCATCGTGGTGGAGACCGCCTCCAAAACAGCTAAGGTCTCCAACGGTATGGGTGCCTGGTTCGATAACCGAAGCGGTGTAGCAGTACTGGTCGGACCCAGCGGCTGGAATTTCCAGCCAGGACATATTGTCGAGGTACCAAATGTGATCGGTATCAATAGGGTAAAAGTTGATACCAGCGAATTGAAGCAGATCGAATTCTACATTGCCATTAGTGACTCCTTCGCTGAACACCCAGGAAGCAATGGTGTACTCATCGACGATCAGGCGCGCCTGATCGTTGTCCAGATCAATGATTAAGCCAACGAAGAAAAATTCGTCCTCGGGATAGTTGAACCCGTAAGTGGTATCGTCAGTACCCCCATTGTCATTGAGCTCCAATACACCTACACCATCACCGTTGAAAAAGACATCAAAGGCCCAAAAACCAGCGGTGGTGGTGGGGTCTTGATGTTGTACGTTGAAGTAAGCAGAATTACCCGCAGGAATATACTGACTCCAAGAGAAGAAGTAATGCCCACTGGTAAGGTCGCCCGTATCAAAATAAGCATCTTGCCCAGCTGGATTACCAATAATACTGAACACATTGTCCCCATCAAGGGTATCAATTTCAAAGCCTGCAGCACCACCGGGCCAGGCGGTCCAAGGGCCTGTAGGTGCTAGTGGGCCCAGATCGTAGGCACTGGCATCGTCGGTGAAGAGTACTGCTGGATTGCCACAATCAGTCAAAGGGCAGGCACCGCAACTGGCGAAGCAGACAACATCCAGCGTCGCCTCTCCGTCAATGATATAAGGACGGATAACGGCGGTAAGCCCTAATAATGAAACGCTAATGCCGCATTCTTCAGGCACCATTTCAAAATTGAGGGGATTGGAGGCCATACCGTTGATGAAAAAATACCCAATGGTATCGTGAGGAACATCAGACACGCCGGTATAGATACCATCACCATCGGCATCATCAAGGGCGATGATCGTGATGTCACCTAAACCACTTACCGTAGGTGGGGCATAAGCCACAGATACGCCATCAGGACTTACGGTCTCGGCGCTCATGTCTACTTGGAACGTGATGTTGGTTGCACTTAGCGAAAGGCTGACGAGCAGCATACTAAGACTTAAGAAAGTTTGGTAAACTAACTTCATAAAAATTGGATTAAATAAGTGAAGGCACACGGAAACAGTACTAGGTAGGAAAGCGTTTTTTCGATACTAGTGAACTGAGCGTGTACAAAAAAAAATATATTTTCAAGGTCTTGTATGGTCGTCTTTAATCCAAATGTCAGTCTTATAGTTTAGTCCACTTTTCGGTGCTGTTGCTCGAAGCTACCACTTTTTCAATGAATTTCATGCCTCTTAAGCCATCTTTTACCCCCGGGAAGTCCATCATCAAGGGGTCTGGTGACTCTCCGGCAAGTCTTGCCTGAATGCAGTGAGCGAAGTTGCGGTAGATATTGGCAAACGCCTCCAGGTAGCCTTCCGGATGACCGGCCGGGACACGCGTGTGGGCCACTGCTTCTGCCGAAAGAGCTCCAACGCCCGTACGGCGAACTTCCATCGCCCGATCGAGCCATTTTACAAGGAGGGTATTGGGTTCCATTTGGCGCCATTGTAAACCGCCCTTGGTGCCGTAAACACGGATATTGAGATCGTTTTCCTCTCCGGCGCTGATCTGGCTGGCGTGAAGAACGCCCTTGGCGCCATTATTGAAACGCAAGAGTACATTGCCATCATCATCTAATTGCCGACCAGGTACAAAGGCGGTAAGATCGGCGCAAAGCGCTGTAATTTCCAGTCCGGTAACGTATTCAGCAAGATTTTCGGCGTGGGTACCTATATCTCCCATAGCACCAGCAATACCGGAACGGCTAGGGTCGGTGCGCCAGTCAGCTTGTTTTTGTACATCGTCTTCCAGTTTGGTGCTCAGCCAGCCTTGAGGATATTCAACGACGACTTTGCGTATCGTGCCTAGCTCATCGTTGGTAATCATCGCTCGGGCTTGCTTGACCATGGGGTAGCCCGTATAAACGTGGGTAAGGGCAAAGATCAATCCCGTTTCTTCTACCAGAGCGACCAACGCTTCCGCTTCTTCCATGTTGAAACAAAGCGGCTTGTCGCAAATGACGTGAAAACCATTTTCGAGTGCCATCTTCGCGGGCCCATAATGAACATGATTAGGCGTGACAATCGATACAAAATCCATCCGCTCTCCTTCGGGCAATTGTTTTTCCTTTTCGATCATTTCGGCATAAGAGCCGTACACCCGATCTGCGGGTAAATAAAAGTCTTCACCGGAAAGGCGCGAACGTTCGGGGTCGCTACTGAAGGCACCGCATACAAGTTCGATCTGGCCGTCCAGCGCGGCAGCTATCCGATGCACACCACCAATAAATGCTCCTCGGCCTCCACCGACCATTCCCATGCGTATCTTTCGTTTGCTCATCGTTCTTCTTAAAGTTGTATTTTTTAGTTAGTTGGATATCAATAATAAACGCTTATCTGATGCTTTCAATGGTAAGGTTACGGCGGCTTTTCTCGGCTAAAAATCCCATTTGATGACTCTCCATTGAGGCCGCCAAGGTAGAAGTCAACAGCGTACCGTCTTGCTGATCGACCGCCTGTAACCAGTCGCGAACAAGCCCCCAATCTCCACCTCCATGACCGGAATCGAGAGAAGCGTTATCGTGCACATTCCATTTCTCCTGTTTCCCTGTTTGGAAATCAGTGATCAATAAATCCGTTTCATCACCTACCATATCTCCCATGCTACCCATCACCCGCGTCCGGCGACCATGGTAATGGGTAAAGGCTTCCATGTTGAAATTAGCAGTGATCTGATCTGCAAACTGGAGCGAAACGACTTGGTGATCCGCAACGTCATTGTCACAATGATACACGCATCGTCCATAAGGACCTTCGGTTATGTTTTTCAAAATGGCCTCTCCTCGTGCAGGTTCCTCTAGCGGTAAATCAAAATGATGGAGCCAGGTACGATTGTCGTAGTAGATTTTTTTAGCAGAATAGGGGCAGGTAGCTTCTACGGCACAACCATCGGTGCAGCGTTTGGTGCTTCCCTCTGGTGCGTTCTCCTCGCGAAACCACTTTAGTGATCCAAAGGAAGAAACATATTCGCATGGGCGATCGATCCACCAGCGCATGATGTCGAGGTCATGGCAGGATTTGGCCAGGATAATAGGGTTGGTATCGGCTTCTTTTCGCCAGTTGCCTCGCACATAAGAATGGCTCATGTGCACATGTTGGATCGGCTCAAAGTGCTGCATGCTCACCAGCTCTCCCAATACGCCACTGTCAATGACTGCTTTAATTTTTCGATAATAAGGAGAATAACGCAAAACATGGCATACGGCCACTATACGCCCCTTCTCTTCGGCCAAGTCTCTGATTTCCTTGCATTCCTGCCACGATTGGGCAATGGGTTTTTCCAGCAACAAGTCGTACCCCATTGCCAGTGCAGCCATCGCTGGCCCGTGGTGTAGATTGTCGGGAGTCGTAATGATAATAGCGTCTGCAAATTTGGGTTGTTCAAAGACATGTTCCCAAGTGACAAAGCACCGATCTTGTGCTATTTCATGCTTTTCTGCAAAACGCTGCTGCCGCAGAGGAATGGGCTCTGCGACTCCCACGATATCTAGTTGATCAGGGTATTTCAAAGCGTAACCACCATAAACGTTTCCTCGATTACCTGCACCTACCACGATGGCTTTTACCGTTTTATTTAGCTTGGGAGCAGTGGGCTCAGCAGGGGCAAGATGAAAAGTTTGATCAACAGGCTTTCCGAAAGCGACACCACCTAAAGTAGTGCCCAAGGATACTAAACCTAATGCTTTGAGTGCCTCGCGGCGTGAATTGGTAGGTGGCTTCATTTTGTTAGTGAGTGTTTAGATAATTTTGGCACTAATTATACGAAAAAAATGCGAATAGCGTCAGAAATGTGAAATAATCCTTAGCGCTGTAAAAAGGGTCTGTTACCTTTGCAAATTCGTTTTATTAGATAGACAATAGTCACCATAAAAAGCCACCAAATAATGGCCACCACCACTCCATCTATGGTTTTTGAGAAGAAAGGATTTTCTAAAAAATTGCTTTTAAAGCTTTACGAAGACTTGCTGCGCCCCCGCATGATCGAAGAGAAAATGCTCATCTTGTTGCGGCAGGGGAGAATCAGCAAGTGGTTTTCGGGTATTGGCCAGGAAGCCATCAGTGTAGGAGCGACGAATGCCTTGTTGGAGGATGAGTACATCTTCACGATGCACCGCAATTTGGGCGTATTTACGAGTCGACGCTTACCACTGGATCGCATGTTTGCACAGTGGCAAGGTAAAATGAAGGGGTATACCAAAGGCCGTGACCGTTCTTTCCACTTTGGTGCACCCGAGCAAAACATTGTGGGCATGATCAGCCATCTGGGGCCTCAACTTGCCTTGGCTTCCGGCGTCGCATTGGCACACAAACTAGGGCAGGAAGGCCGCGTGTCGCTTGCCTTTACCGGTGAGGGAGGCACGAGCGAAGGTGATTTTCACGAAGCACTTAATACCGCCGCTGTCTGGCAGTTGCCCGTTATTTTTGTAATTGAAAACAATGGCTATGGTTTGTCTACGCCCACCAGCGAGCAATACCGTTGCGAGAACCTCGCCGATCGGGCCATTGGTTATGGCATGCGTTCAGTGATCATTGATGGTAACAATATCCTGGAAGTTTACGATACCTTCAATAAACTCGCCAGAGAGCTGAGGAAAAATCCCGAGCCCGTTTTGGTTGAATGCCGCACCTTCCGGATGCGTGGCCACGAGGAAGCTTCTGGTACCAAATACGTTCCGCAGGAGTATTTCGATGAATGGGGCCAACGCGACCCACTCGATAACTTTGAACAATTCTTGTTGGAAGAAAAGGTGTTATCCACACAGAAGATAGAAGAACTAAGGTCACAGATCAAAGCTGAAATTGAAGCAGGTCTGGAACTCGCTTTTGCAGAACCTCCAGTGACGGCAGACATTGCCGTGGAAATTGAGGATGTGTACGCACCCTGGACGCCCGACCCGGCACCGGCGGGATCGGAAAGTAGAGAGCTTCGTTTTGTAGATGCCATCACCGATGGTCTGCGAACAGGTATGCAAAGGCATGATAACCTGGTACTCATGGGGCAGGACATCGCTGATTACGGCGGCGTCTTTAAAATTACCGATGGGTTTGTGGAAGAATTTGGCAAGGATCGCGTGCGCAATACGCCGCTCTGCGAAAGTGCTATTCTCGGTATTGGGTTGGGCTTGAGCATCAAAGGCTGGAAAGCGATGGTGGAAATGCAGTTTGCAGATTTTGTCAGCGTAGGTTTCAACCAGATTGTGAACAACCTGGCCAAAATTCACTATCGTTGGGGGCAAGCGGCCGATGTGGTGGTACGAATGCCCACGGGCGGCGGTGTTGGGGCAGGGCCTTTTCATAGCCAGTCGAATGAAGCCTGGTTTTTCCATGTCCCCGGGCTCAAGATCGTTTACCCTGCTACTCCTGAAGATGCCAAAGGCTTGCTACTGGCGGCTTTAGATGATCCGAATCCGGTGATGTTTTTTGAACACAAAGGTTTGTACCGTAAGCTGACGGCACCAGTGCCTACGGGGTATTACACCACTGAGATCGGAAAAGCCAATTTGGTAGAAGAAGGAACAACTTTATCTATCATCACTTACGGCATGGGCGTACACTGGGCAAGGGAAACTGCGGAGGAATTAGGGATGGATGTTGATATTCTGGATTTACGTACGCTCCTGCCTCTGGATTACGATGCCATTGCTGCGACGGTCAAGAAGACCAACAAAGCCCTCATCTTACACGAAGCTACCCTTATGGGGGGAATAGGGGCAGAACTTTCGGCTTATATCAGTCAGCATTTATTCGAACACCTGGACGCACCTGTTGTGAGAGTTGCCAGCCTTGATACGCCGGTTCCTTTTGCGGCTAATCTCGAAAAAGCCTTCCTTCCGCAGCAGCGATTGCGTGAGCAAATGGTGATTTTGAGAGACTATTAGGTGGTGTTGTCTTAGAAAGCGGTATTAAAGGTATTTTCATATATCATTTTTTTCACCTTTAAGGAAAAAGGTGTACTTTTGGACAGAGCTTTGAGATACATATAAAAACAAGACCTTTTTTTGAGGTTTTGTACCCTTCTACCTGCCAGCTTTTTTACGCAGTACATCTAGATGAACGATTAGTTTGTACTTTTGTGGTTTAATACCAAATTACAAAAGTATGAACCTTGACAATCTGATCGCAGTAAGTGGCTTGCCGGGCTTGTTCCGCATGGCAGCTAACCGCAGTAACGGATTGATCGTTGAAGATCTAGATTCTGGTAAGCGGCGCTTTGTAAGTGCCCGTAAGCACCAGTTTACACCACTGGGGTCAATTGCCATCTTTACGGATGACGGCGACTCCGTTGAGCTTGCGAATGTTTTTCGCAATATGCGTGATCAATTTGAGGATCGTCCACCGGTAGAACCCACCGCAAAGTCAGAAGAACTTTTTGACTATTTTTCGGATATTCTTCCTAATTACGATCCTGAACGGGTGTACCCTGGTGACGTGAAAAAAGTTATTAAGTGGTTCATTAGTTTAAAAGAAAACGGACTACTGACAGAAACGGACGAAGAGGAGTAACTTTCTCACGCGGAGTGCCGTTGTTGTCAGTAGTTGAGTAGTGGTGGTTTTCACCATACCCGGACAACAAGTCATCTATATGAGAGCAACTGCACTGCCGCGATCCAAAGTGCGAGCCTATCTACCTGCTAGGTTCAAATTAACCGTTTGGGAGCGGTTGCAGCCATTTTACGAAGAGTTGCTGCAAAGGAAGTTATTTACCTTGGAAGACCTTGAGCTGTGGCTCCTGGATCGTAGTGAACTTGATGCTTTTGTTAGTGAATCCTTTGCTTGGCGATATATCAACATTTCCAGCGATAGCACGGATACTGCCGCTCAGGAGAGCTACCAGTATGCAATCAAGGAGTTGTCTCCTCGCATCTCTGATTACTCTCATCAGCTTAATTCAAAGCTGGTAAGTACTCCACTGATTAATCAACTTGATCCTACTCGTTACGGCATCTATCTGCGTGCTGTGAGAAACCTCGTCGATCTTTTCCGAGAAAAAAACATCGAACTAGAGACGGAAGTCCAATTGGATAGCAAAGTACACGGAAAAATTTTTTCCGAAATGACGGTGGGAATCAATGATGTGCAACTGACCCTACAAAAGGCCAGTGCCCTTCTAGAGGAACCTCGGCGGGAATACCGCGAAGAAATCTACCACAAGATCAACCGTCGTATTCTGGAAAATGCTGAAGATCTGGAAACGCTCTATGATAAGTTGTTAGAGAAACGGCATCAGATCGCTTTGAATGCTGGATTTGATAACTTCCGGGATTACCGTTTTCGAAAATTGGGCCGTTTTGATTATTCGTCGGAGGATTGTGTTGATTTTCACAATTCCATTCGTGACGAAATTCTCCCTTTGGTAGAACAACTCTACCTCCACCGGAAAAAGACGTTGAAAATTGATCAGTTGCGTCCTTGGGATTTGCATGTTGATCCGAGTGGGAAGCAACCTTTAAGGCCTTTCCAGAATATGGATGACCTCGTAAATAAAGCGACGAGTTGCTTGCAAAGGGTGCATCCGCAGTTTGGTGAAGTACTGACCCACATGCGAGAGCTGGGGCACCTGGATTTGGATTCTCGCCCGGGCAAGCGGCCAGGTGGCTATAACATGCCGCTTCTCCTCACTGGCGTACCCTTTATTTTTATGAATGCCAGTCGTTCACTAGGAGATATGCGGACGCTGCTCCACGAGTGTGGGCACGCTGTACATTCCTACCTTACCCGTGATCTTCCACTCAGCTTTACCCGCCGGGTGCCGTCGGAAGTAGCCGAGTTGGCAGCCATGAGTATGGAACTATTAACCATGGACCATTGGGATGTTTTCTTTTCTGAAAAAGAAGCTTTAAAAAGAGCCCGATTGCAACAATTGGAAACCGTCTTAAAGGTATTACCCTGGATTGCTACCATTGATAAATTCCAACACTGGGTATATACGCATCCTGGCCACAGTAGGGCCGAGCGTCAGGAGGTGTGGCTACAGTGCTTCAAGGAATTCAATTCTGCCTATATCGATCACGACGGCCTAGAAGAATACGCTGCCCATCTTTGGCACAAGCAACTCCATTTGTTTGAAGTCCCGTTTTATTATATTGAATATGGTATTGCTCAATTAGGAGCTATTGCTATTTGGAAGCAATATCGTACACATCCCGCACAGACGGTGGAAAAGTACCGTACAGCACTACGTTTGGGGTATACCCGTAATATTCGCGATATCTATCGCACGGCAGGTATATCCTTTGATTTCTCCAAAGGATACGTTCATCGGTTGGGGCAATTTATCAAGAGCGAAATTGATACGCTGCTAGAAGAAGATTAATCCCAAAGGGCTTTCAATGGACTGGTTTCATCTGTAAAAACAGGATAAGTAAGGTCTTTGATCGGCACATCCAATAACACTCCATCGTGTTGTTGGGCTATTTGTGGACCATTAGGGCCACCGCTCCAGTCTTCCCAGCTGAATTGTAATCCGCCAATTGGAATAATATTCACCCACATTTGCCAGGCTTTGGGTTTTCCCGACTCATCCAGCAACCATAAATAGCTATCGCCGGGCGTAACGCCACCGGAGCTGTAGTGTACCAGGAGGCCTTCTTCTCCGGCTTTGTTCGTGGCAATTTCTCTGCGGGTACCCGGATCAAAGGCTTTCATTGGCGCACACAACCAAAAACTGTCATTGGCAAACTGTGACCAGGCTTTATCCAATAGCTTTTGCTTGGTTACGGCATCTGTTACCAACTGTCCGTCAACGTAAGCAAGGCCCGTCCTGGTGGGGGTGTTCAGCAAAACTTTATTGTCGCCCCAAGTTACCACAACCGCATTCTTCTCTTTATCCCAAACGTAGCTGGTGCCAGAAAGGAATTTCCAGCTTACAAAACGGGTTTGGTCCCAGGCTGCTTTATTGACTGCCGCTTCCATCTTGCGCGCCAGTTCGTCGGCAGCAGCACCTGATTTACGTTGGGTAGGCATCGGTTCGTTGGCGATAAAGCCAGCAATAACACTTATAATAATCAATACGACTATTCCGAGTCCTAAAAACTTGAAAACCTTTTTCATTAGAGATCTTTAAGGGGGAGGTTGGAGAATTTTCCGGAAGCTTTTAAACCGAACCAGTGAAACGGTAATTTGTTTGAAGGCGAGACAATTTTCTTGTTTAGGACAAGAGAAAAGGGAGAGCACCCTGAAAAACTAGGTTTAAAAGTAATAGATGTGACATTTTCTTGACGAATTGCGTAAATCTTTTCTTTTAATACCTACGTTTTCTCTACATTGAACGCAGAATAAAGATGACTGCTTAAACAAAAAGAAAAAAACGCTGTTTTCTAGAAAAAATGTTGGTACATATTTTTTTATACCGTACATTTGCGAACGCGTTCAAATCTTCAAGAAACAATCACTGAAGTTTATCTTCAGTAAAGAAATAAAAGCCAGTTTTGGCTTGTAAAGATGTTAATAGGGTTTTAGGTGTTTATTTTGGGATCGGTACGATTGTACCGATCTTTTTTTGTTTACTAAAGCCCTAAAAACAGCTAGTGTATTTTCTCCTTTCTTTTCTGCTTTTTATCCCCGAAGTTAGGAAGTTGCTGTCTGCTTAATAGGTCAGACGTACCAGCTTTAGGCGGTTTCTGCGTTCACTAGGAATGACCAATTCGGTAGGGCTTATTTGAGTCGCGGCCCTAAAGCGCAGCCTCAGGTCCAGTTTGGTCGTGCTGAATAAACTGTTGCGGTCATACTCTCCCAAACCATTGATGACATACTCACTGACGGTATTCTCGTATCTGATCTCATCATTAAACAGAAAGCGTAATCGGCCCGGCGTTTCGAAGAGAAAATAACTGGAAAACATGCCATTATCATCCTGGCTATATTGCTTTTTGTGAAGAATGGTTTCCCAATGAAGCTGGCCATCGGGATGGATAGAGAGCACAAACACTTCTTCGTAGTAAAAATCGACCAAGTTTCTTTCGCTTGGGTCGTAGTAGACACGACTGGTTGTGCTCGTGCGCCGCTGGAGTTGCTTATTGCGCTCGGCAATAAGCAGCGCACCTCCGTCTCTACGCAATACGATTTCACGCACAGAAGCCTCATTCAATCCCTTGCTTTCTCGATAATCACGTCCCAGGAGGTTTTGTAAAAAATCTTCACTAAAGGGGGTGAATTTTATCAAGGGCTGATTAGCTGACTTAGGATTAACGCGCAGATAGAAAAATCCCATGGCACGCTCCGTATTGTTGTCTGCATACAATCCGGCAGCAATGATTTGGTTGTTGAGATTATCCGCTTCAAAAAACACATCATAGGAGAGGTATTCGTCCATTGGGATGTTGGTGGTAATGGGTTCTCCTGCTCCGTTATAGGTATAAACCTGGTAATAGTGTTCTTTGCGTCTAGACCTAAAGTTATCTTTCTGGAAGATAAAGTTGGCTTGCCCTCGATTGTCTACCAAAGCCTGAATAAAATCTCTGCTGTACAGAAAATCATCCAGGGTAAATTTGTGCTCCCAGAGCAATGATTGTGTCGGTAGATCAAAAGAGTAAGCATGGACGATATCCTGATTCTCTACGTAAAACACCAATAATTTTGAGCGATCTTCGGAGCGTATGAGTTCAAACCGAGGTGTGAAGAAGAGGTAACCCAGATTGATGAGCATAGAAGAATCTACCAAGTTGGCAGCAGGATCATAGCGATGGGCTTTGATGAGGGTATTCCCTTTTTGGCGGTAAGAATAAAGCAAAGTGAAATCTTCCTGGGTAGGCACAATCCCCAGAACCGTAGGCAGACGACGATCCAGGGTTAGTTCTTTTGACCAACTTTGCTTCATTTGAGCATTAAAGGCCTGAACTTCAAACTCAGTTTTACGATTCCTAAAAAGTAGAATTTGCTTGCCTAATTCGCCAATAACTTCGTAAGAGACATCTGAACTCAGGGGGATTTCTTCCGAAACAGTGAGCACTTGGCTCATCATGGTAGAGAAAGCGCAAGCGATAAAGGAAAGTAAAAGCATTATTTTTTTCATAGTCATTGAACTTTAAGCCTGGCAGAGATTGACCAAAATACAGTAATCTAAAAATAAAACGTAGGCTTTGCGGGATTAGTTGTTATTAATAGAGTTGTTCTGCTGGGACAAGTTTTGCTGCAAGCGAAAAATTTTATCCTGAGCTGCGTTAGATTTTTCGCCGAATTGCCCGCATTCGGCTGCAAAATCTGCCTTGCCCAGAATAAAATTTTAGCGCTTTCGCTAAAACAGCCCCCAGTAGAACAACTCTAATAAAGGCATGTACGGGTCTAATGCTACGCAATTTTGTAAATCACCTTACCTTTGTAGCTTCAATTGATAAAAATCCTTCACAGGTAGTTTTTGGTTGATTTACAACGTGATTGCTGCCCGGGAATTTAATACATAAGATGAGCAGGAGAAATAAGCTTCAGAAGTTTGCCGATATTCAACGTTTCCCCAATGTCTATGAGAATTTTCATTTCGACAACCCACAATTACTAGGAGAAGGAGGAGCCCCCGTAGAACGTGCCGGGAAATGGGCCAGTGATCATTTTAAAAACGATAAACCACTTACCCTGGAGCTAGCTTGCGGCCGGGGAGAGTACACCCTGGCTTTGGCAGAGATGTACCCTGAACGTAATTTTATTGGCGTAGATGTCAAAGGTGCGCGTATCTGGAAAGGTGCCCGTTATGCGCTCGAAAACGAGTTGCACAATGCCGCTTTTGTGCGAACCAGGATCGAGCAATTACACCACTTTTTTCATCCTGGCGAAGTGAGTGAAATTTGGATCACCTTCCCCGATCCCTTTTTGGAAAATGGTAAAGCTAATCGCCGCCTTACTAGCCCCCGATTTCTGGATAGCTACCGCAAAATGCTTCCGGATGGAGGCTTGGTTCATCTCAAGACCGATTCTCCTGAGTTGTATGAATACACCTTGTCGGTCATGGAAACCTATGAACACGCTACGCTTGAGCTGCACCAGGAGGATATTTACAGCAAGGAGTTGGTTATGCCAGAACTGGCTTTTAAGACCTACTACGAAAACCGCCACCTGCAGGATGGACTCACGATCAAGTACGTCAGGATACGGCTGAAATAAACGAAGAACGCCGCTTTTGATGCAATCAAAAGCGGCGTTCTTTTTGTGAATTCAAGTCGTGTTTACAGCTTGTTCATTAGTTTCGTAACCAACTGCTGTGCATCACGGTCTACCAGGCGAACCAGGTAAGTACCGGTAGGGAGGTCAGAAATATCGTACCACTGTCCATCATTGTAAGTGAATGACTTCACCTGACGACCAGTAAGGCTGAATACCTGCACACTGGCAATCTGCTTACCACCTTTAACCGAGAACAGTCCGTTAGAAGGGTTCGGGTAAACTTTGATGGTTTGGCGGCTGGCTTCTGTAGTACTAGAAGGTCCTGCGTTGAAATAATAAATATTAGAAGCAGTCAATTGATCATCAGCCATGTCTGTGATGACGATTTCTATGACTGCACTGCCATCAGTGTCGTTAGGATAGGCGTGTACGTCCATGGTGCCTGCTTCGTTGGGAGCAAGAATAAAATCTTCGGTTCCCGTTGCTGGGCCGTAGCAAAGATTTTTATCACAAACGGCGGTCCACCATTCTTCGGTTTTTTCAATTACATTGCGAGTCCAGACAAAGGTACGCTGAACATCAGCCGTATTGGTGACGGTTGAATGACCTATGCCTTCAAAATCACTAGCAGCAATATTGGAAACGATAACGGGACTTTCGCTGAACTCGATGTTTTGAGCTACCAAGATGGAGCTGGTGAAACAGAGTGCAAGTAGTAAGAGTATATTTTGCTTCATCGAATAGATATTTTTTCTTTCCTACAAAAGTAGTCTAAAAAACCAGACTGTCAAAAACAAAAATCCGTCGCGTCAGCTAGCTGACGCGACGGATAGGCTTGTGTCTTAAACACCGTCGTTTGGAGAACTAATGAAAATTAGTGCTGAACGATGAAACGGCGGCTCAATTCACGGTCTGCATTGAACATGCGCAAGAAGTACATGCCACTGCTCAATTGAGCTGCATCAATGTCAAGCTGATTACGACCAGCACCGTAGTTAGCAACACCCAGTTGCTGAACGCGCTGTCCGGTAGCGTTGAATACTTCCACTTGTAGTTGTGTAGCTTCAGAAAGCTCAAAGTTAACTTTCATCATGTCCTTCACTGGGTTAGGGAAGAGGCTGATTTCGGTTACTTCGGTCAACTCTTCCGTAGCAACAACGTCACTAACGTTGATATTGTCAAGGAACAAGTTGTTACCCCAAGCAGAGATAGCTTTGAACTGAACGTTGATCTGTTGACCAGCATAAGCGCTCAGGTCAATCGTTTCAGTAACCCAGTGGCTAGCAGATGGGATATAGAATGGTTCAGAAGCAGGAGCTGTATTCAAATCATTACCAGCAGCATCCCAAACGATATCGAAGGTAGCAGCACAGTCGGTAGAAACTAAAATTTGTAAACGGTCACCTGATACACCATCACCAGCGTAGCTTGCACTAGCACGGTCGAACATCAAAGCAGGTGTAACAGCGTTTGTCAAGTCAATCTTCTGGTAAGTCAAAGAAGCATCGTCAGCAGTAGGACCAGATGGGTTCCACTGGTAGAAGTTGATGAAGATAGAACGATCAGACAATCCGTAGCCACCGATAGGGCCACCATCACCACCAGCAGGTAGTTGGCCTGCATTGTAGACGATGAAAGAGTTGCCACCGAATTCTCCCAAAGGAATACCAGGCGTCACTAGGCCTGTTTCTGGGTAGATCGCATCGTAAGACTCATTGTCTTCCGCCAATTCAGTACCGATAGGCGTATCAGACAAAGAACCGTAAGAAACCGCAGCAGTGGAGTTGTTCAGACCATTGATGTCAACACCTTCACCATTGTTTACTTGAGAAATATCGAAAGTAAGTTCGTTGTTAGAGGCGGTCAAAACAATCTCTGAGAAAGTAAGGGTAGTCGTTTCACCTGGTGCCAAAGTTTCTGTGTACTCAATTGTGCCTACAACAGAACCATTGATCAAAGCGTCAACAGTAGCCTGGGTGATGTCAACAGAACCACCGTTTACGAATTCTACAGAAGGCGTAATGGTTGCACCACACAAGCCTTGTGGGGCAGCAGTAAGGTTGTTGCCAAAACCAGCATCAATTGCGTTAGCAATTTCCTGAGGAACAGTGATCCCAGCTTGGAATACTTCTGTAGTAGCGTGATCTTGTACAAAAGCAGCAACGCTCAGTTGGTTCAAACCATAGATATAGTCAGGAACTGCATCTGTAATGGTGAAATCCACAGACGCACCAGAAGGGATGGTCATTACCGCTGTACCATTTTCATCTGGATACATTTTACGCATTACGTTGGTGTATTCTGTTTCACCATTAGAACCAGGAGAAACAGGGAAGATAACTTCTTCTTCCAAAAGCACCACATGTAAGCGGCCGTCAGTCATGGTGAAATCATCAAGGCTTTCGTTGGTCAAGGTAACGTTAATGGTGATTTCCGTAGCGTCTTCATTGAGTTCGTGAGTCAGCGTCATGCTGATCGGAGAAGTCAATGCAGCTACATAATCAAGTACCGCTTGGTTGTAACCGTAAGGGCCACCTTCGTAACCACCACCAGCGATATCCCAATTGCCAGCACCACCAGCGTAGGCATCACCAGGAGCCGTACCGTTGATCCATGCAGTAGGTACACCATTAAGGCCGTAGTACTCACCACGGTTGTTGATTTCAGTCGGGTTTTGCTCCTGGAAAGGATCATAGCCAGGGAAGTACCACTGGTACTTGATAGAAACAACATTTTCTTCGTTAGCGTCCAACAATGCGTTGAAAGCAGGGTTTTGTGCAGCACAAGGTGCACAAGAAGCATTGGTCCATTCTTCGATAAGAACGGTACGAGCTACCTGTGCCGTTAAAAAGATAGGCGCACACGCAAGTGCGAGAAGTAGAAGTTTACGCATCATACATTAGATTGATGAAAGGAATATTTTCAATATTAGGTGACAAAGTTAATATTTAGTCGCTACTAGGACGTTTTCGCCAACACTAATTTTACTTTTGAGTAAGATAGCGGACAGAAAAAAAAGAAGATATGGAGAACATTTTTTGCCTCATATTTTGATCTGAGAAATTATCCCCTATGTAATGATCGTAAAATCAGTTGTTTGCTAAAAAGAATGCTGGCTTAGCGGGTAGCTTCAGTAGCCTCCAACGCAAAAAGAATAGACTTGATTTCAGGAAGTGGATCGCGGCGAGAATATTGATGAATACTCAATTGGTAGGTACCTGCCTGATTAAAATAAGCTCCTTCCTGGATGGGGATGTCTAAGGTGCAGATTTCTCCGCTGCAATCGCCAAGCCAAATCCCTCCTTTGGCTGCCAACTCCAGCGAAACTTGTTCCGTAAGTTGCTCTCCATTAGGAAACTGAGTGCTCACCTGCGCGTAGAAGTTTTGGTAAGAAAAGTAAGTCGTATGTGCTACGATCAAGTGGAGGTTGTAAATAGTATTGGTATCTTGAATTTCAAAGGTAGCCAACAAGCTATCTTGGTAAGACCAACCATCTTCCGGAATTTCTAGCGTTTGCTGATATACATAATTGGGCCCGCAAGCGGAAAAACCAAGTAACGCAAGAAAAGGCAACAGATAGGTAAGACGGTTCATGTAAGTTAGGATTTAAGAGACTGTTGTGGGCTAGAACGTAAAATTTGGAGAGGTAAGTACCTGGCTAAGCAACGTGAAAAACTTATGTGCTGATAGGTCTTCTTCGACCTGGCCAAAGTCTGTATAGGGATACAGGCTGCTTCGCGTCTTTAGGGTAGAGGTTGAAAGGCCGATGCTCGTTAATTCCCAACATCAGTCTAGTATTCATGACCCACCCTCTATCTCCCTCCCTGGTATATGGAGGGAGGACTTTGAATACGTAAAAAGTTGATCTCGATGATTTTGCAACAATTTGAAGACCATGACTTAGTAGTTTGTGAAAGCCCCTCACCTACTAGGGAGGGGTTGGGGTGGGTCATGAATGTAAGCCAAATTAAATCAAAACCAGCTAGATTGGGCCCTCTACGCTCTACCTCAAGAGGCGATGCCATCGCCCCGCATCCCTCTACCAGCACTTACCCCTTAAAGTAATCACGCATCCGGTCGAAAAAGCCGCGATCGCTTTTACCTGGCTGAGGATGGAAGTTCTCTTTGCTTCGCAGGCTTTCCATCATCTGCTTCTCTTCTTCCGTCAGTTTTTTGGGTGTCCAAACATTCACGTGGATCAGTTGGTCACCCTGGCCATAGTCTTGAACATTGCTCAAGCCTTTGCCTTTGAGGCGGAAGATTTTTCCAGACTGGGTGCCTGGTGGAATTTTGATCTTTACTCGTCCGTCAATTGTCGGCACTTCTACAGAGGTACCCAAGGCTGCATCGGCAAAGTTGAGGTAGAGATCATGGATAAGGTTCATGCCGTCTCTTTGCAGATCATCATGGGGTTTCTCCTCGATATTGATCAACAAATCTCCGGCGGGGCCACCCATGCGGCCAGCATTACCTTTGCCGCGCATGCTTAGTTGCATCCCAGCTTCTACACCTGCGGGAATTGGAATTTCAATGGTTTCTTCGGCGTACATCCGGCCGTCACCTTTGCATTTGGTACAACGGTCCTTGATGGTTTGCCCACTACCGCTACAGGTCGGACAAGTCGTGGTCGTTTGCATCTGCCCCAAAATGGTAGAGCGCACCTGGCGTACCATGCCCGATCCGCGGCAAGTGTTACAAGTAGCTACGGAGGAGCTGTCTTTAGCGCCACTGCCACCACATTGGTCACAGCCGACCTGCTTCTTGACTTTTATTTTTTTGGTAACGCCTTTGGCAATTTCCTCCAAGGTCAAAGAAACCTTGATGCGCAGGTTGCTACCTGCCTCACCGCGGCCACGGGTAGACGTTCGGCCACCTCCGAAGAAAGAACCGAATGGTCCTCCTGTTTCTCCGAAAATATCACCGAACTGAGAGAAAATGTCATCCATGGTCATCCCGCCACCAGCAAAACCGCCGCCACCAGCACCCTGGCCGACTCCGGCATGGCCAAAGCGATCGTAACGGGCACGCTTGTCCTCATCGCTGAGGATTTCGTAGGCTTCCGCCGCTTCTTTGAATTTTTCTTCCGCCTCTTTATTATCAGGATTCTTGTCGGGGTGATACTGAATAGCCAACTTGCGGTAGGCCTTCTTAATCGCTGTAGCATCAGCGGATTTATCTACCCCCAGAATCTCATAAAAATCTCTCTTTGCCATCTTGATGTATTATTTGCCGGTAACTACTTTTGCATGACGAATTATCTTCCCTTTCAAGGTGTAGCCACGCTCGATAGTATCGACAACTTTCCCTTTCATGTCTTCTGTAGGAGCAGGGATTTCTGTTATTGCGGAGTGCAATTCAGGATCAAAATCAAGCCCGGTGCTTTCCATGGGCTCCAGCCCTCGTTGCTTGAGGATGGAAAATAGTTTGTGATAAACCAATTCGATCCCTTCCTGAAAGGCAGGTGAGTTTTTTTGCTCATCAGAAAGGTTTTGGGCCCTGTCAAAATCGTCCAAAACAGGCAGTAATGCTGTCATGGTGTCGCGGGCTGCGGTATTCATCAAATCCATCCGCTCACGAATATTGCGCTTCTTGAAGTTGTCAAATTCCGCCATGAGGCGTAAATACTTGTCACGCAATTCGTCTCGCTCTTGCATCAGCTTTGCTTCGTTATCTTGCTCATTGCTTTGATTATCAGTAGTTTCTGCTTGTTCCTGGTCCGTGTTTTCGGCCATAGCATTAGCGTCGTTCAACTGTTCGTCAAGCGTTTCTTTATCTGGTTGCTTACTCATTGAGTTTCGAAGTTTTTTAAACATCATATTAGATGTAGCAATTACTTTGCCAAGCCTGTAAGTACGTCATTTTGACAGCCGTTGCTCCAGTAAACGTGACATTTGTTCGGCAGTCATATTTACCCCGATGATCTGCCCCTTGGGATCAATAAAGTAGGAGGTAGGAACTTCGGTGATGCCGTACAGGCTGGAAATGGTGCCGTTGAAAAACTTCAGACTGGTGGAATGGTCCATGATATGGTAAGGCCAGTTCAGTTGATCTCTCAAGATCGCTTGCTCCCACCGATTGCTGTCTTTTTCTACCCCGATATTAAGGACGATTAGCCCATCACCATCCGTGAAGGACCGGTCGCGGTAAGCATTGTACAAGGCGACAATACTAGGGTTCTGGGCTCTACACGGGCCGCACCAGCTGCCCCAAAAGTCGAGTAAAACATACTTTCCTGCCAGGTCGCTGAGCGCAAAGGCGCTGCCATCGCGAAGCTGGGCCGTAAAAGCTGGTGCAGGTTTGCCATTGGTATACTTGGGTTGGAAGTAAAAATAGCGGCCAATGTAAAACGCTGCTATTAACAACAAGGTGATGAGCCATCCATATTTCTTGATCATAAAATTGTTTTTATTTATCAACAGGCCGATTGCGAGGATGAAACTGCAAGATGGTTTCCCGCAAAAAATCGGAGTCCAAGTGAGTATATATTTCAGTTGTCAGGATTGATTCGTGCCCTAGCATATCTTGAACCGCTCGCAGATCAGCTCCTCCTTCAATAAGATGCGTGGCGAAGGAGTGGCGAAAGGTATGCGGACTGACATTTTTTTCGATACCTGCTTCTTCGGCGCATTTTTTTACAATATTAAAAACCATGATGCGGCTAAGGCTGCCTCCCCGGCGGTTGAGAAAAACAAGGTGCCGAGCATCGGGTTTGATATTCTGGAGGTGGCGACGTACGCCATCCAGGTAAAACCGGAGATGCTTGAGGGCTTCTTCTCCAACGGGGACGAGACGTTCCTTGTCTCCTTTTCCAATGATTTTCAGAAATCCCATCTCCCAATAGATATGTCGTAAGGGAAGTTGGGTCAATTCGCTTACCCTTAGCCCACTGGCGTAAAGGATTTCCAGCATGGCCCGGTTGCGCAACCCGTGGTCGGTACTTAAATCAATCGTAGACAACATCGCCTGGATCTCCTCGTAGGTAAGCACTTCAGGGATATAACGCCCCAATTTCGGACCTTCAAGCAATTCGGTAGGGTCTTTTTCCAGTATTTCTTCGGTTTGCAAATAAGTATAAAAGGTCTTGATCCCGGAAAGAATCCGTGCTTGGGAGCGCACGCCGAGTTCAAGCGCATTGAGCCATTCGAGGAAGTTTTCCAGCTGTTGCTGGGTTATTTTGCGAGGCGGCGTTTCGTCACCATGCAATTCCAAAAAGGTGACCAGCTTACGAACATCTCGCTCGTAAGCCGCAATACTGTGAGGAGATAGTGCCTTCTCCAGGCGGAGAAAAGCCTTAAATCCGCGAATGGTTATTTCCCAGATCATCAATAGCTATTAGAGCTAAAATAAGGTGCGCCAATTTGTTTTAAGGTTTAGTAAGAAAAAGAACACAACCTCCATCTTGTCGGTTGCTTATCTTTTTTTACTAAACCCAAATTGGATCACCTTATTTTTATACGCTCACTAGATTTAATCAGCAGGCTTATCGGGCGGTGGCGCACTGGCGTGAAATTCATGGAAAACCCGCTCGGCGTAGCTATCCAAAAGTTCAGTCACTCGCTCGCGACTGCTCGACTGTACGATAAAACCAACGTGGTGCGGCTTGTTGATGCGCCAGACAATTTCGGGGTCTTGAAAACCACTCGTGTCCGGATGCTCATAACGCGCCAAAGAAATAAGAATACCAGCGTGGTCTTTGCGTACCGTAGGCAATTGGTAAGGTTCTTCCTTGGCGACAGCCGTTTCCAATTTGGCCCATTCTGCCCAGAGGTTAATGCCGGAGGCGTATTCTACCATTTCGGCAAGGTGTGCCCCGCCCACGCGGGAGGAAGTCTCCAGAAAGTAAAAATGGCCATCCGCGTGGGAGCGGATAAACTCGGTATGGCTGGCACTGAATTTCATACCGAAAGCTTTCATCACCTCACTGGTAAGTTTGCGCAAACCTTCGTCTTCAACACCCTTGTAGGGAACCGTTTGGGAGCGAAAAATTCCCCCACCGTGGGCTACTTCAAAAGGCGTGTTCAGGTATTTAGATACCTGGCAAAAGGCTATTTCGCCTTCGTTGGAGATGACGTCCACATGGTAAACATCACCGGGGAGGAATTGCTCTACGAGGTAGTTGTTTCGTTTTTCTCCCAACTCATTCACCACCTTCCAAAGGTCTTCCGCGGAATGTACTTTTTTAATGCCCAGGGAACTGGCTTCCGCGCGTGGTTTGACGACCCAGGGAGGTGCTACCGTCGCCGCGTAATGGTTGATGTCTTCGTTGTTGAACAAGGCCGAAAAGGGAGGCACAGGAATACCCGCATCACGTGCTTTTATACGCATGGCCAGCTTGTCGCGGAAATAGCGAGCAGTCGTTTGTCCCATACCCGGGATTCGGAACTCTTCGCGCAAGTAAGCTGCTTTTTCAACATCAAAGTCATCCAGTGCTACAATGCGATCAATTTTATTTTCCCGCAAAAGCCAAGCGACGCCATTACGCATCTCTTCGTAGTTCTTTGGCGTATTGGCATCATCTTCCAGATAGAAAATGTCGGCTAATGATGCTTTTGGCCAGGGGCTGTGCTCTAGCGATTTTTTGGTCAACAGGTAGACGGTGTTTCCGGCAGCAGCGCAGGCTTCCAGAAAGCGGGTACCTTTGAAATAAAAAGAAATACAAAGAAAGGTCATAGCGAAAGGGGTTTGACAAGGAAGGAAAGATAGTTGATATTCCTGGAATTAGCCAAACTTCCTAGGAAGGAAAATTTAGTTCTAGTGGATCAGCCAGTAAGTATCGTTGCATTAAGTCGACGACTTGGGTGTAATAGGACTTGCTGGCTGATTCACTAGGCTGGACATTGTATGAAAGTGCGTAGAAAGATGCGATCCACTTCGCGTCATTTCCGCTGCGCCATCAGTAAGCCGTCGCGCAAAGGAAGGATCAAATTATGGAATCGCTCGTCGGCGAGTACTTTCTTGTTGAAGGCGTCAAGCGTTTGGGTGTCTTGGTCGGTCGCTCCACTTACCACTTTGCCACTCCATAAGACATTGTCGGCCATGATAATACCACCTGGGTTGATACGATCAGCGATGGCATCAAAGTAATGGTCGTACTCCCGTTTGTTGGCATCGAGGAAAACCAGGTCGAAATTGCCTGGGATCGTAGGAACGATGACTTTAGCGTCGCCTTGATGAACGGTTACTTTTTTATCCAGGCCTGCTGCCAGGAGGTGCTTGTGGATAAGATAGACGATTTCGGGGTTACCTTCAATGGTGTGCAGATGCCCTCCGTCGGGTAATCCTTCTGCCAGGCAATGGGCGCCGTAGCCGGTGAAGGTGCCGATTTCAAGTATCTGTTGAGGTTGCATGATACGGCTCAGCATGGCCAAAAAACGCCCTTGAAGAGCACCAGATAGCATTTTGGGGGCCAGGGTCTTGAGGTTGGTTTCTCGTTCTAGTGCGAGAAGTGTTGCCGGCGGAGGGGAGGAGTGACGCTGGCAATATTCGTGAATTGCGCTTATCCATTGGTTCATAGCGCAAAGATAATTCTGAGAACGGGTTTATTACTGCGTATTGCGAAAAAAACGGGTAATTACCCAGCGATAAATAAGTGTAATAATTATTATAGTAAGCATGATGTTTTGCTGGCTAGAAAGAGAAATTTGTTCTTGGGAAAATGTTATAGTCTGCCTTGGAGGACTATATATAAATGTTTGACGATGATAGAACGTATGAAGTCACTAAAATGTTAGCGTTTTAAAACGTTAAAGTGGGAATATTGTTATATTTCCAAACATTAATTCTCTCATTCAATTCGTACTAATAGATCGTTTTTTTCGTTTAATACGAAGTGCTTGAAAGTTAAGCGACAGTTCGCCGCTAACCTCAAACTTTCCTGCAAAATACCCAGAGTAGATGACCCGCAAGTACTTTTTTACGCTTTTTGTCTTTTATCTTTCCATCAATATCAGCTTCGGTCAGGAGCACCACAATCATGGTGATCCTTATGATTGGAACACTCCTGCTCAAAGTTTTACTTTGGATGGAAGGTTGGCCGAAATTTCAGGTCTTTCTGTTGAACCAACGGATAATTACTTGTTGGCAGTGCAGGATGAGTTGGGAGAACTCTTCGTTTTGGACAAAACAAATGGGCGGATCGTGCAGCAAATCCCTTTCTGGAAAGAAGGGGATTACGAAGGAATAGAACAGGTGGGCAATACCATCTATGTCGTGAAAAATACAGGAACGATTTACGAGGTTTCGCAGGCCGGCACCAACGAACAGACGGTAGAAAAATACAATGGCTTTCTGACCGGCGACAACGATATCGAGGGTCTGAGCTATTGGCCACAACGGCACCAACTTCTGCTAGCTTGCAAAGCACAACCAGGAGGAGAGCTGGATCCTAATCGATACAAAGCCATTTACGCTTTCGATTTAACGACAAAAACCTTTGCCCCTGAACCATTGATACTACTAGACCGGGAAGCAGTAGGAGCTTATTTGAAGCAATGCAAGCCTGGCCCCGATCACCACAAGCTTTGTGATATTTTTGATCCAGAAAAAGCGGATTTTGACTTGAGCCCCGCAGCATTGGCTGTTCATCCCCTTACGGGAAACTTCTACCTCACCTCTTCCAAAGGCAATCTCTTACTGGTGATCAATAATGCGGGAGAAATTTTGCACATTGATAAGTTGCCCAAAGAACTGCATCGCCAACCCGAAGGCCTTTGTTTTGATGCGGCTGGTAACCTTTACATTGCCAATGAGCAAAAAAAAGACAGCCCTCCCGTAATTCATTATTATCTTTACGATCCAAATCGCACTTCGGAACGTTAATAAGGGCAGGATACCTAGTGCTGTAAATTTATCAGGGCTAGATTTTGTATTCTCAGCCAAAGGCCGCAAGTTTGCGCATTAATTAGACTGACTTCCACCACATGAGTATCGTAGAAATGAAAGTCCCCGTTATTGGGGAGTCCATCACCGAAGTAACCCTCTCTCAATGGCTTAAAGCCGACGGAGCATACGTTGCACTTGACGAACCCATCTGTGAGTTCGAATCCGATAAAGCTACCCTGGAATTTCCAGCGGAAGCTGCTGGTAAATTGATCCACGTTGCCGCCGAAGAGGATGACCTCGAAATCGGTGCACTGGTAGCTCGTATTGATACAAGTGTAAGCCCCGAAGGCGGTGATAGCGGTGCTGCGCCTGCAAAAGAAGAAGCAGCTCCTGCGGCAAAAGAGGAAAAGAAAGCAGCAGCTCCTGCACCTGCGGAAGCCTCTAATTCCTACGCTAAGGGCCATCCCAGCCCCGCCGCAAATAAAATCCTGGCGGAGAAAAACATCTCCCCTGAAAACGTTTCAGGTACTGGTCGCGACGGCAGAATCACCAAAGCTGATGCTGAAAAAGCTACTGCACCAGCACCCGCAGCACCCAAAGCGGCATCTGATGCTAGTACACCGGCACCAGCTCCGCGCGCTGATTTTAGCCGCGAGGAGTCGCGCAAGAAAATGAGCCGGATGCGGCGCACCATCGCTACGCGTCTGACCAAGGCCAAGAATGAAACGGCTATGTTGACGACCTTCAATGAGGTTGATCTTACCAATATAATGGCTTTACGCAAGCAGGTACAAGATAAATTTGTGGAGAAGTATGGCGTAAAATTGGGCTTCATGTCCTTGTTCGCCAAAGCTTGTGCTAAAGCACTGATGGAAAAACCTGACGTGAACGCCTTCATCGACGACAACGAGCTGGTATACCACGATTATGCCGATATCTCTATCGCCATCTCTACCCCTAATGGCCTGGTAGTACCTCCCATCAAGAACGTAGAGTCGCTGAGTTTTGCTGAAATCGAACTCGAAATTAAGCGCCTGGCTGGTCGCGCCCGCAACGGTGAGCTGACTTTGGAAGAAATGCAGGGAGGAACTTTTGCCATTACCAATGGTGGGGTCTTCGGTTCGCTGCTAAGTACACCTATCCTGAATACACCTCAGTCGGCAATTTTAGGGATGCACGGCATCTTCAACCGCCCGATGGCTATCAACGGAGAAGTGAAAATTCGCCCAATGATGTACCTCGCGTTGTCTTATGATCACCGCGTGATTGACGGCAGCACCTCGGTGACCTTCCTCGTGCGGGTAAAAGAGCTGCTGGAAGATCCTAATTTGCTGTTGATGGATCTTTAGGAGATTCCTTCAAACAGATGGCAAAGGGCCGAGTGTAGTTGTTACACTCGGCCCTTTTTATTCCTCCATTTTGTTCCGCAAACTCAAAGGCCGCATATCTGTCCAAACCTGTTCAATGTAGTCAAGGCATTCTTGTTTTGTGCCACTTTTTCCAACATTATTCCAACCGAGTGGGTTGTCTCGGTCAGCCGGCCAAATGGAGTACTGCTCTTCGTGGTTAATCACGACTTTGTAGATGGTGTTGTCTTCTTCTTCGTCTTCCCAGCCCATAATATCGATATTTTGAAGTGAGTAATAGTACTCAAAGTTAGGGAATTATATCGGCGCAGAACACTTGTTCCTTACAAGATATTTTACTGTCTTTGCACCCCCGCACAAACCAACAATCAACCAACAACAATCAACCATTTTTACACCATCCAACCATCCATCCATCCAACAAACCATCTAACCAACCGCCCTAATACCTCCAAGACCGCACGTCCGCCCCTTGTGGCGCAATCTTTGGTAAATCTTCCTTCACCCATTTGGGGATAAACATCTGGTGGTAACGTAGGCGACTGATGGCATTGGGCCGGGTGTGATCACCATTCCAGCAGTGTTCCGCCCGGTCGCCGTAGTCTACTTCACCGTCGTAGTAGGGAGCGGTGGTTTCTTCGAGGATTTCTTCGGCCAGGTACACCGCATTGTTGAGGTAGTAGTTGTCCATGTCGCCGCAGTAGAGGTGGATTTTTCCGGTGAGTTTTGGCCCCAGTGTTGCCCAATCCCGCTTCATAATGTAGGCGAGGTCGTAGTTTTCTTTCCAGAATTCGGCCACCTTAGGGTTGATTTCGCCAGTGACTTTATCCCAGATGCGTTGGGGGTAACCGTCTTCTCCTACTGGGCTGTAAACGGCTTCCCAGATGTCGAACTGCTGCCCCGAGCGGCTGTGGGTGCCTAGTACCAGTTCGCGCTGGTTCATTTCCGGCATAGTACTCTGCACATTACCGAGGTAATCACGGTGAGCGGGTACGGCCGTCTTCTTGTATTTACTTTCCAGAAAGTAAGCGTTTTTGTCTTCATAGATATTGGTCAAACAAAAAGCCCTGAAATCAATGGGGTCCGGACAGGAAGCGTAGCAGGTGCCATAATCATCGGGATAGAGTACCTGCGCGGCCAGCGCTTCCCAGCCGCCGGTCGATCCGCCGTATAGAAAGCGCGCCCAGCCTTCACCAATGCCGCGAAATTGCTCCTCTATATAGGGTATCAACTCTTTGGTGATTGCATCCCCGTAAGGCCCCAGGTTTTCGGAATTGACCGCGTAGCTATCGTCATAATAAGGGTTGGCGTGCTGAATTTCGATGGCCAAAACACGGGGGAAATAATCGCTTGTCCAGGACTGATAAAAAGCGTATTGCTCTTGTTCTACGATGTGGTTGTAACAATCAAGCTTAAAACGTTCGCTGTATTCACAGGGCGTAGTCGTATCCGGAGGGGTGGTACGCCAGCCGCCAAAATCGGCAGGAAAATGCCCGTGCATGATCGCCAGCGGGTACTTCACATCGGGGTGTTCCGCCCAACCTTTAGGCAGGAGTACGTGGGCGCCGAGGTACATGTCACGCCCCCAGAATTCACTCAGCAGCTCCGAACGGATTTTGATGTGCTTGATCCATTCGGTGTCTTCTGGAGGTGTGATCTCGGCAATGGCCTGATCAAAAGCCAGTTGGTAAGTCTTGCCTGCGGTAATGCTCAACTTCTGGGGTGTACTCAAAAGATTGCCAGGAGCCAGGTTCCACTGTTGGCCCTCGCCGCGATCCATGGGCAGCTTTACGGTGTGGCCATCACTGCGGGTAAAAGTTTCGTACTTGTGGAGCAATACCTGTACACGATAATCTCCTGCTGGAATATCTGTCAGGTCAGCCAGCGGATAGCCAGGAGTATCGGGTGCAAAAGTGATGGTGCTGCCAGGCCTCCAGCCTTCTATATCCATTCCAAAGGCCAGTTGGGTTTCCGGGCCATCGGAAATTTGAAACCTGGGTTCTCCTTCTTCGGCGGTAGAGAGCATCACTAAGAGGCGTCCATCCAGCGCTTGGTCGGCCAACTCTCCAGGCAGGGTAATTTCGAAGGTGGGTACTGTAGGGGAACTAAGCTCTGTAGATGTATTGTTATTGGTACAACTCCAATGGCCAAAGGCCAGGGCGATCATTAGGGTGATAATATAAGGCTTTTGCATGGCGTTGTTATTTTGATGTGCTGGTAAATTTTCTGTTTCCAAGATAAGGCAGATTTGTGTCTTTGTATTGCGCAGAAAATAAACTGCGATTTTTCTAAAGTTTTTCAAATAGTTAAAACGCCTGTCCGGCTGGCCAGACGGGCTTGAAATGAAGCGCTTATTCAACTATTATGAAAAACAAAATCGCTTTTTATTTTCGTGCTGTTCCTTTTTTACCATATAAACCCCAGTGATTCCTAAAAGAAACCATGTGACTATGTTGTTAATACCTACATCCCCTCTCTAGAAAAGTGACATTTGCTTTGTTCTTATTTGATTGTAATCAATAAAGTTACATTGTGTATTTTTAACATTTTTTAGTTGACATAATCAAAAAAATAACGTATTTTGAAAACGATTTGAGAAAACACACAGCGGCTTGACGCAAAATACCTGCTCCCTATGATCAATTTTCTTAAAAAGCTTTTTGAAAACGATTCCTCCGAAGAGGAAGGAAGCGAAACGTACGCTATTCGCTTTTCAGGCATCAAGACCTGTGACAACTTTGGGCGAGCGCTTTCCAGTTATGTAAAACAATTTCCTTCTTCCGAGTTAAACACAGTGCTGCCAGCGATCTATGAATTGGGCTGCAGCTCTCACCCTGTAGACGATTGGCACCAGTTCAAGAAGTTTGCACATTGGCCCCAGCACGATCAAAGCCTCCGCAATATCCTCGATGATTGGTGGCATGTACTCCAAACGGTCATCACTCAGGCGAGGCATACTTCTCGGAGTGGGCACATGGTATCGGCTGATTGTTGTCCACTTTTGCGTTATCATTTACCTTTGGCGCGAGGCATTGTTTGGCTTCAAATTCACCACCAAGGCAAGCGGATGATGCCCGATTTGCTACCTTTTATGGTCGATTGCCTGGCGCAGTATCCTTATTGTCCGGAAATCACCCAGCAGCTGGCCCAAAGCACGGCCAACATGCTCGTCAAGGAAGACTATTTCCCTCAGTGGCAGCAAAGAATCGCTTTTCAATATCCAGAACTCATGCGCGGCCGGATTGGCCAAAGGATGAAGCAGGGGATGCGGCGGGCTTCGTAGGGGAGGAATGAAAAGAAAGGTTACAAAACCCCTTAGCTTAATTTTACTGCGTAGGTCCCGACGTAGGCAAGGCCAACGGCGAATAAGTCAAATAATTTGTCATGAATTTTTGAGCTGCCACTTCGAAGAGCTCAACTCGAAGCCAGCTTCGTCCTCCGTTTGGGCGGAGGTGGGCTATTGATAATGAGCGTATTCGCTAGTAGATACGGTTATCCCCCTCCGTCCTGTCGGACACCTCCCGAGGGGAGGACAGGATAATGCTTAGGCTATGATCAAGCTTTGATTTGAGGGAGAGCGCTACAAATTGGGTGGTAGGGTGAGATGATTTTATCAAAATAGTTTATTTTTTATTGATGATAAATTCTTTTGTTTTAAAAACAAGATTTTCGTACTTTTGTAGAGAATATTTATCTTCGAGTTTTTTAAGCATTTCATCAGTTCTCCCTGGGTCTTTTAGACCATCTTCCGAGATTTGAAGGATAAATTGAAATGTCAGCGTATCTAAAATAATTGCATGAGCCAAACGCAGGACCCCAACCACGACGAACGTAGACCAGGGGGTGATGAAGACAATATCGTTACCCTAAAAGGAATGTATCAGGATTACTTTCTGGATTATGCCAGCTATGTAATTCTTGAGCGGGCGGTGCCAGCGGTTCTTGATGGTCTTAAGCCCGTACAGCGCCGCATCCTGCACGCGATGAAGCAGATGGATGATGGCCGTTACCACAAGGTGGCCAACATCATTGGCCAAACCATGCAGTACCACCCCCACGGTGATGCAGCCATCGGTGATGCACTCGTGAACCTGGGGCAAAAAGACCTACTCATTGATCCGCAAGGGAACTGGGGTGACTCGCGCACGGGCGACCGGGCAGCCGCATCTCGTTATATAGAAGCGCGCCTGACCAAGTTTGCGCTGGAGGTGGTCTTCAATCCACAAACCACCGAATGGCAGCTTTCTTACGATGGTCGTAAAAAAGAACCAGTCCACCTGCCCGTTAAGTTTCCCTTGGTGCTTAGCCAGGGAGCCGAGGGGATTGCGGTAGGTTTGAGTACCAAAATCTTACCTCACAATTTCAACGAGCTGATCAAGGCCTCGATCAAGATTTTGGAGGGCAAGCGTGTGAAAATTTATCCCGATTTTGATACCGGCGGTATGATTGACGTTACCGACTACCAAGGCGGTAAACGGGGCGGCAAAGTGAAGGTGCGCTGCCGCATTGAAAAAGTAGATAAAAACAACCTGGTTATCCGCGAATTACCTTTTGGGATAACCACCACTTCGCTGATTGATAGTATCATCAAAGCCAATGAGAAGGGGAAAATAAAGATCAAAAAGGTTGTAGACAATACGGCTGCTGACGTGGAAATAGCGATTGAATTGGCACCAGGTGTTTCACCTGATCTGACCATCGATGCACTTTATGCGTTTAGCTACTGTGAGCTGTCGATTTCCCCTAATGCATGTGTCATTATCGACGATAAACCCCACTTTCTGACGGTGGAAGAGATGCTCTATATCTCTACCGAAAACACCAAGGGTTTACTGCGCAGAGAGCTGGAAATTCGCCAAAAGGAACTGGAGGAAAAGCTACACTTTGCCAGTTTGGAAAAAATCTTCATCGAGAAGCGCGTCTACCGCGATATCGAAGAGGCGGAAACCTGGGAGGCTGTACTGGAAATTATCGACAAAGGCTTACGCAAATACGTGCGTGTACCTGGTGAGAAGGTCAGCGCCAGTGACGATCGTCTGCTCTTGATTCGCGACATTTCGGAAGACGATATTGTGCGCCTGACGGAAATCAAAATCAAGCGTATTTCCAAGTTCAATACTTTCAAAGCGGATGAAATCATCGCCAAACTAGAAGAGGAACTCAAGCAGGTCAAATACGATTTGGAACACCTGACCGAATACGCCATTGCCTTTTTTGAACACCTGCTGGCGAAGTACGGTAAAGACCAAAGCCGTAAAACAGAAATTACCACTTTCGACAAGGTACAACCTACGCAGGTGGTGGTCAACAACGCCAAGTTATACGCCGATCTGAAGGAAGGATTCGTAGGGATGGGCCTCAAAAAAGATACCTTCATCACCGATTGTTCGGACATTGATGATGTCATCGTATTCCGCCGCGACGGTAAGTTTATGGTTACCCGAATCGACGATAAAACCTTTGTTGGCAAAGACCTGATCCACGTCGACGTCTGGAAAAAAGGAGATGATCGCACAACCTATAACATGGTTTATATTGATGCGAAAACCGGACGTTCCATGATCAAGCGTTTCAATGTAACGGCCATCACTCGCGACCGTGAATATGACCTCACGACGGGTCACAAGCTCAATAAAGTCCTCTACTTCAGTGCCAATCCTAATGGCGAAGCCGAGGTCATCAATGTACAGCTTACGCAAAACGCCAAGGCCAGAATCAAAAACTTTGACGTTGATTTTGGTGAAATTGATATCAAAGGACGTGGCTCGAAGGGCAATATCATGACCCGCTACGGCGTGCGTAAAATCACGCTCAAAGAGGTAGGTAAGTCGACGCTTGGAGCCATGAAAATGTGGATGGACGACGTGAGCGGCAGGCTCAATAGCGATGAGCGTGGGCTTTACCTCGGAGCATTCGATACGGGCGACCAACTGTTGGCCCTTTATACGGATGGCTCGTACGAATTGATGGAGCTTGATATCAACAAGCGCTTCGAACCCAAAGATTTGTTCTTCCTGGGTAAATACCACGAAGACATGGTCATCAGTGCCGTTTACTACGAAGGAGAACGCAAATGGACGGTCGCCAAACGCTTTAAAGTAGAGACCTCCACCATAGGTCAGCGTTTCCTTTACATCACGGAGCACAACCAGTCGAAGCTGTTTTATGCTACTGCTGCTCAGCATCCGGTACTTCCTTACAGCATTCGTACGAAAGAAGGCAAGGAAGACAAAACGGTGGACCTGGCCGAATTTATTGATGTTAAAGGCTGGAAAGCCGTCGGCAATAAATTGGAAGAGGTAAAGATCAATATTGCTAAAAAAATGCTGGATACCCAGGGGCCGCCACTTCCTAAAGCCAAGCCTAAAAAAGTGAAGGACGAAGAGGAGGAGGAAGAAGAGGAAGAAATGGGGAATGATAAACTTTCTGCTGGAGATAGCATAGAGTTTGACTTAGACGAAAATGGGCAGGCTAAAATGTTCTAGTCTTATGATCGACTACACTTTTGCAAAAACCGAGGAAGACCTCAAGAAAATACTGGCCTTGCAGGTGGTCAATTTGCCGGGAAGTATCAGTCCTCAAGAGGCATTAGAACAAGGTTTTCTGACGGTAGTGCACGATTTAGATCTACTGCAGGATATGAATAGTCCCTATCCGCATACCGTTGCGAAAGTAGGTGAGGAGGTCGTCGGTTTTGCCCTTTCAATGACGGAAGAAGTGAAGACGCGCATCCCCGTGTTGGTTCCTTTCTTCGAAAGAATCCAGCAACTAAAATGGGCGGGGCAGCCGGTCACCAACTTTCGATATATCTTGATGGGGCAGGTCTGTGTGGCCAAGGATTATCGTGGCCAAGGCGTTTTTCTGGGGCTTTATCGGAAAATGCAAGAGCGAATGTCACCCCATTTTGACCTTATTCTCACTGAAATATCAGAACGTAACACCCGTTCCATGCGTGCGCACGAAAAAGTGGGCTTTGTAGAAATAGCCCGCTACGAGGCCCCTGATGGGGAACGTTGGGTAGTTGTGGGGATAGATTGTTCGTTTGTTGGTTAGTGAGCGTATAAAAATAAGATGATCCAATTTGGGTTTAGTAAAAAAAGATAAGCAACCGACAATATGGAGGTTGTGTTCTTTTTTTACTAAACCTTAAAACAAATTGGCGCACCTTATTTTAGCTCTAATACTTAGTGTTGCTGCGGATTCTTGCGTTCTATTTCTCTTATTCTAAAGCAATAATGCTTACCTTGCTAGCTGACTAAATATTTAATCTGTTCCCTTATGAAAGCTGTCATTCCCGTTGCGGGAGCAGGAAAACGGCTGAGGCCTCTCACTTATACCCAACCCAAACCGCTGATTCCGGTGGCTGGGAAGCCTATTATTTCTTTTATTGTAGACCAATTGTTGGGCGCTGGCGTCGAAGAATTTGTCTTTATTGTCGGTTACCTTGGGGAGAAGATTGAAACCTATATCCAGGAAAAATATCCGGATTTAAAAGCCACCTTTGTTACCCAGATGGATCGCCTGGGCTCGGGGCATGCCTTGTGGGTTGCTCGCGAACATTTTGCTGATGCAGACGAGATCATCATCTTTTTCGGTGATGTCATTATCGACGCCAAGATTGAAGAAATTGTTCATAACGAACACTCCTGTCTAGCTGTTAAGAAGGTCGCCGACCCTCGGCAGTTTGGGGTGGTGGAGCTGAAAGGAGATAATAAAGTAAATCGGCTGGTAGAGAAACCCAAAATCCCCAGATCTGATCTGGCTATGGTGGGTATCTATAAAATTAAGGAAGTACCACTGTTGATTGATGCATTGTCATTCAACATCAGCAGGGATATAAAAACCAATGAGCAATTTCCCCTGACGGATGCCCTGATGCGGATGTTGGAAAAGGATGTGCACTTCGAAATTTATCCTGTTGATAATTGGTTCGACTGTGGCCAACGTGAGGTGCTACTCGAGACCAATGCCATCTTTCTGGACCGCGAAGGTTTTGCCTCCGAAGATATCCCCAACCTCGATAACTCCATCATCATTCACCCGGTCAGTATTGGTAAGGATTGCCGTATCTCCAACAGCATCATTGGCCCCCATGTGACGGTAGGCTCCAATGTGATGATCAACAATGCCATCCTCAAGGAATCTATTATCGGCAACTACACCAGTATCAAAGAGGTCATCCTCCAGCGTTCGGTAGTCGGTAATGACACCTCGATCACGGGCTTGCGCCAGAGTTTGAATATTGGTGACAATACGGAGATCGATTTTAGCAATGGGTAAGTGAGGCTTTGCCTCACAGTATTAGGTACTTAGTACAGGGTATAGGGATTACCTTCGGTGATCGTCGTTCCTCCTCAGAGTTTTACAACCCCCAGATTCGACATTATACCAAGTACCATGTACATCGTACCATATACGGTGAGGTTTTACTTCGTGGCTGCTTCGCGGTAGCTAGCGCTGCTGCTTCGCGGTGAAGTACTCAGATTGCTAATAATGAGGTGATTAGACTCAAGCCTCACGTTAAAACAACAACCCGGATTCTACGCATGGGTAAAATCCGGGTTGAAGAGGTATAGAATGTTGTAAAGGCTTTTACTGCTTTATCACACGTTCAACGTATCGCTGCCCGTCGATCTCTACATTCAATAGATAGACCCCACTTGCCAAGGTGCTGACATCCAGCCTTTCTTTTTGTTGCCCCACAGTAAAATTCGAACTTGTTTTACTTACCAGCTTGCCGGTTAGATCAAATAAGCTCAGGGTAACTGGCCCTGTTTGTGTCAGAAAGAAACTCACCTGAATTTCGTCCTGTGCAGGAACCGGGAATACTGTTATGGTAGCGTCTTTGTTGCTCCGCTGTAGCTGAATGATCGGGCTATAAGAAAAACTATTGTCCTGATCAATCATCCGCAAACGATAGTAGGCACTCACCAATGGCTTGTCATCCATAAAGCTGTACTGTTGCGTCACTTGAGCATTGCCAGTCGCTGCTACACTGCCCAAATCTAGCCAGCGAGCATGGCCATCCGCTGAGCGTTCGATGACAAAGCGGGCGGCATTCTGTTCGGTTGCCGTTTCCCAGGATAGTTTGTTACCTGCATCCATAACATTACCGCGGAAAGCCATCAACTCAACAGGAAGGAAACCTGCACCTGCACCCGTAGCGCCCGTACCACCGGAGAAAGAAGAAATATCGTTGGACTGAACGTAGGTAACACCGTTTTCGACGCCTGATCCATCTTCCGTTAAAAGCACCATGCTCGATTGGAAATCACCAGCTGTAATATCTCCTGGGGTAAACGCTGTACTTTGGGTTTTAAACCAGGAGAAGCCATTATTGGGGACACCGTTGGTCGTAGAAAAAGCTGCTGAGGCCGTTTCTACCGCTGTTTTTTCTAGAGGATCATAGAAAAATTTAACGTTTACTAGACCATTCATTGACGAGCCATTCAAGTTTACGTTCCAATAGCGCCCCATACCATAGGAGGCAGAAATGGAGCCATTGGTGGCTGAGATCATGCCTTGAACGTTAACGCTTACAGTTGCATTTGCTTTAGCTGCTACATTTGCTCCAGTATTGTTGGGATCCCATTGGATCGCGAACATGTAGTTGCCAGCTTGGTTAGGGTCGCTGTAGTAAGTCCAACCGTTACCATCATCACAGGGATCGTCGAGGGTGTAGGTGCCGTTGGCGGTTTCGAGGTAGACGGAATTTTCACCGCAGGCCAGTTCGTTGATATCCAGTGTATAATCCTCCGATTGTCCATAGCTCCCACCACTACAAGCTGTAGTTTGGTAAGCGTTGTATAGTTTAGTGACACGCATCCGGGTGTTTCCGGTCAATGCGGTAGCAGGAATGGCAATAATAGCTGTTGTTTCTTTAGCATCAACACCTGTAGAACTTACAATTGTGCCACAGTTAAATGATTCGCCAGCACCCCAAATACCATCTTGATTGAAATCAATAAACACACGGAAATAATTGGTAAAACTACCATCCGTGTTTCCCTTCAGCCTAATGGTATAAGATGAGTTTTGATACACCGTGCCAACGATTGCCGTATAATCTTCCAAAGAACCACCAGATCCAAGTGCAGCAGAAGATGAGTTATTGATATTAGCAAAATTAACCAGCGTGATGGGCTCCACACCACTGGTATATGATACTGTACAATAGCAGTTGGTAGGCGTATCCATTGTCACCTGAACGGCATTGGAAGGTGTTGTCCCTTCTCCAGAGCAAGTAACATTACAACGGTAATAGGTAGCGGCTGTCTGCGAAGTGCTTAAAGTGGCACTGGTGGCACTACCTATATTTGTCCAGGTGCTGTTGTCGGGAGAGGATTGCCACTGGTAGCTCACACCTGTACCAGGGGTAGCATTCTGTAATGACAAATTGAACGACACGCCTGAACATACGGTAGTAGTAGAAGCGATAGTGTTGCCTGGCGCTGGCAAGGCACAGCTTGTCGTAAATATTACGGGGCCGGCCCATGTGCTGACGTCCGTATTGTCCATAGCACAATCGGCCCTTACCCAGGCATAGTAAGTCGTACTCCCCATTAAATTCGTCAATGTATAAGTAGTACCAGGGGTGTGGTCATTGATAATTGGTATTGTAGCCAGTACAGGTGGTGTGTTAGTTGTAGCATAGTAGATGTCCCAATGCGTTGCACTGCCGTTTTCTGTCCAGCTTAAAGTTGCGTCAGTACCGGTCACCGCTGAAACGGTTGGCGTTGAGGTTGCAGGGCAGGTAATGGGAGGAATAATACTAATATTGTAAGAAGGATGGCAGCTAGGGCTAGGCCAACTGTCGACTACCAGATAGTACGTTAATCCAGCAGTTAATGTAGGTGTCAAAGTTTTATTCCCGCCACTACTTTGTGAAAAGGTTACACATGTTCCTCCTCTTCCCGCAAAGGGACAACCTTCATACAGCATCAAGCCTGTGTAAGAGGAAGACGTAGAAAGTGAAATGGTATACCCCCCTGAAGTTGGGGCTGTGAAAATATAGGTCTTATCTTCACCACCATAATAATTGCCACTACCACAAACCGTAGCATTAGCAGAAGTAAGGTTATTGCCATTGCCACAGTTCGTCTGTCCAGTAGCAATATAAGGTAGGCTACTGATGGTGACTGTTCCCACACCAAGGTCACCGGGGCAATCGGGTGGTGTCAATGTAGTAAAAGTGCCGGGGTTATTCGTAGCTGTACTTACCTGGTAGTAGTTATAGTTTGGGGTACCTGCACATCGTGTATATTCATACACGCGTACATAGTAGGTAGTGGTGTTGCTAAGCCCAGATATACTTACGGAAGAACCTGTACCATCATATACGATTTGCTCCCCGCTTCCGGTGTAAACAGTCCCAGCTACTGTCACATCGCCAGTCCCTGTGGGATTGGTAAAGGAATTAGTCGTATTGATAACGACATATCTTCTTCCACCGTTTCCTGATGCCCATGTTACAGTGGCTGTGGTAAATCCTACGCTTGAAGTCGTGATGGCTGAAGCTTGTACCGTTGGAGGAGTCTTATTGGTGATCTCCGCCACTACATCTGACACGTCAAAAAGCCCGCTCGCTGTACATGTTACTTTTAAGCGGTACTGAATAGGCGTTCCTGCATATACTGGTGGTGTATAAATGGCCGACGTCGCACCTGAACCGCCGGTCACATTTCCCCAGGAAGACCCACTGTCAATTGACTCTTCCCATTGGTATAAAACGTCAATAGTTGCGTTGTCGGCTCCTGTGGCGGTGATGGTTGCAGGGCTTGGTGCAGCACCGATACAGGTTTCGCGGATCAGTGTTCCGCTAATTGTTCCCGCCTCTGGCGTGCCTGTACACGCTACTGGTGCTATAACATTGACGCGATAATCTTCCGTTTCTCCGTAGCTACTATTTGTGAACACGCATGGATCAGTAATCGGGCTATCATCTCCTCCTCTTACCCGCATCCTGGTTTGTCCAAGGGTAGCCCCCACTGGTACAGGAATACTTATATTCCTGGTAGCGCTGCCTCCTGCTTGGTTGCCAGACGTAACTTGCACGATCGTTTCATTCGTATCATAAAAGTCGCCATCCTGGTTCCAATCTATATAAACCGCATAGTATTGGGTGCCATCAGAACCAAAAGTGACAGCTACCGTAGCAGTAGCTCCTTGTATTAAATCCGGTACGGTTAAAGCACTGTAGTAGGTATAATTATTATTTGCTGTACCTGTATTAGACAAGCTTCCCAGCACGACACCTGCTATATTGTCCGAAGCACCACCAGTAGCGTGTGTGCCCGTACAATAACAGTTGGCAGGTGCATCCATCGTCACTTGAACGGCATTGGATGGTGTTGTCCCCTCTCCAGAACATGTAACATTACAACGGTAATAGGTATCGGCGGTCTGAGAAGTGCTTAAGGTGGCACTGGTAGCACTACCTATATTTGTCCAGGTACTGTTATCGGGAGAGGATTGCCACTGGTAGCTCACACCTGTACCAGGGGTTGCATTCTGTAATGACAAATTGAACGACACGCCTGAACATACGGCAGTTGCCGAAGCGATGGTGTTGCCAGGAGTTGGTAAGGCGCAAGGAGGTAGAGCCTCATTAACTACCACATCATCAAAATTCATGTAAAAATCTCCGGCGGTTCTTGCTCCCACAAATCTAACAAATACATTATCGCCAGAGTTAGGAGTAAAGGTATAAGTGCCTGGTCCAGCTGCACAAGTACCTGCAACTACATGATTGCTGCTATTGATCTCTCCTAAGCTATTCCAAGGACCAGCAGAAGAAGTTGCCCATTGAACGTTGATGCTAAAAGATGTTGCAGGTGTACCAGTTGTATTGGCTGACCAGTTTGCCACTTTGTAGTTAAAAGTCATGGTTGTCAATCCTCCTTGTGATGTTCCAAGGGAAGGAGAAGTGAAAGTCCAGGAAGGAAAACTACCATATAAATTTGCTCGTACACTAGCACTTCCGCTACACACTGTACTTCCTGTGAACCTAGCACCTGATGCTCCTGATGTTGACCATCCACCTAAGCTAGGTGATGTTGGCTCCCAGCCATAGTTGTACGATACCTGAGCATTAATCTCAAAAAGTAAGCTCATAAAAAAAAGTGTTGTCAATAGTAAAATTCTCTTCATAAAATTGATTTTTCAAAAGAATGAGGTAGTCGATTTTTAGCCCTTACGGTTGTTACCATAAGGGGTCTTTAAGACCATAAATGCAGTGTTAGAATGTTGTAGCGAGAAAAGTCACCAATACCACGCTCGTTTGTGGGTATGGTTTTTACAATTAGAAACAGTGGAGATATATAATATAAATCAAAGCCCCAAATTGTGCAAGCAAATGTAGAGATTAATTTGTCTAAGTGACGGAACAAAAATAACTGATTCCATTTTTGATTCGCTAAAATTTTCTAAGCAAGCAACTAAAAGGAGCTTGCGTGAAAATATTCGCGAATCGCTGAAAAAAATGGAATCAGTTATTACCGTCAAATTACTAATGTATACTTGTTGTATTTTCTTTTTAGCAACCTGACTTTTCCCGAAATTAGGTTTGTTTGAACCAGGAAATCGTGGTACTTTCATAAAAGTGAAATAGACTTCATTTTACCTCCGTCATTAAACACACTTCTTATGAACCAAAAGCGACACAACACCAACAAAAAGCAACCAAAAGCACTCAGCAATGAGGAGTTGAAGCAAGTGAAAGGTGGCTACCGCGAAATGCCTGGTACCATTAATAGCTCCTTATCTGTGCGTTGGGATGAAATCATTATTCGGATGCAGGATGGAAAGCAAATCAAAGGTTTGTTGGGCAGTAGTCCAAGCAATCCTTCTTCATCTGTAAGTGGTGGTGGGCTACAGGATATTATGCCTTAAGTGTGGCTTATTTTTCTTTTAACCACTTCTGAGAATAGGGTACGAGAAGCTTTGGCCTCCAGCCAGCTTTCAAAATCAAAGAAACGCAGGGTCGCTCGATCCCGGGCGGTGAGTGTTTGTACAGCCAGTTTTTCCAGATAATCTTTAAATACCTTTTGTTGTTCGCGGTAAGCAGGCAATTGATTGGCTTGTTTCAAACATTGAATGAGCAGCTGCTCAAAAGTGTTGTACCTGCCTTTCTTCTGAAGATTGCGTTGTGTGGAGCGCAGTAAGGAAGTAAGCAAAATGGTATTTCCCATTTCAAAATGTACGACGAGATTCAGCAGTCGGGCAAGATGTTGTAGGTCTTGCTGGTCGACACTGCGCGGTAGATTCAACCACTCGTTGAGGTAGTTGAGGGCTTGACCATAGTCTTCTACGCCAAAGTAGATGTAAAAGTATTGGAAATAAAAACTGCGATGTTCAAAGAGGGAATTGTCTATTTTTTTGACATCCTGTAAATGACGTTTTAGCACCTTAAGACCTTCTTCGAAACTACCCGTATTGATACACAAGCCAAAGTAGTTGTTGTAGTACTGGCGATGTATTTTTAGCTGATCATCAATGGTTTGTGGTTTGACTTTGCGTAATTTCTCTAAAACACTTCTCATCTCTTCGTAAGCACCCCGGTAGCCACAACTGGCCGCAAAATTGCTCAAAGCCGCAATGTACTGGGTGCTGTCTTCTTTCAGAATGGCAGGCGAACTTTCCATCAGTTCAATCAATGCTTTGCATGAGTTGTAAAACGCTTCGGTTTCCCGGAACTGGTAGTGGAGAATGGAATGAATGCGATAGAATAGAATTTTTGCCCGGAAGGAGAGGCACTGATTTTCTGCGGCCAACAGCGGATGTTGGGCCAAGGTTTCTACTTCCTGCTTGCCGGTCTGGGAGCGTACCGTATTCTTTTGTACCATCAGGTACAGGCGATAGAACAAGCCCTGGTAAATTTTGATATTGGCCATCTTGGCCAAACAACTTTCCTCTTCCTGCTGAAGCGTTGTAAGGTTGGTATTGAGAAAGTCGACGTCTCCGCCAGCGTACGCCAGTTGCTTTTCCCAGTCCAATACTTCCAATATCACGCTGAAGCGTTCGTATTTTAAAGCGATTTTTTTGGCGCGTTTTAATAAGTATTTACAATCATCAAACAACCACCGTCGGTGCAGCGAACGCACGCCCATGAGCAAGTGCTTGAGCTGGTAGTCGATCGAAGTTTGTTCGTCGTACTGCTGTAGGCTTTTCAGGAGCAAGTCATAGAGGTAGGCCTTTAATTCTGAATATTTACGGCTTTGTACAGGAGCTTTGCCATAAACTTCCTGCTGTAGAAGTTCGTCATCAAATACTTCCTGGGCTTCAATGGCATGGAACAGCAACCAGTATTTGCTGCCACTATCAGCGCGATTGACCACTTTGAAGTAGCGCTTTTCAGGGCCAGACAACGATTTGATCAACGCAAACAAGCGTTTGGAGGGTGTTTTTGACATTTTTTGGAAGTCGGTTGAAAGCAGATCACATGGCCATCAATTTAAGGAATATTGAAGTAAGAACCCAGACAAATCCGTATTTCTTTAAAAAATAGAAACCTGACTTTTGGCTTGATTTCGGTTTGTTTCGTCTTGGCAATTGGCCTAATATGCAGGAGAATTAATTACTACTATTATGACTGCTATCTCCGGACAACAACCCACCTTAACCAAGGCATCACGTGTGCTGGTGCCAACCATGAATAACCCCAAAATAGCCCTCCCTATTACGGATGGGCTTCGGTTTGAACCCATCAAAAATATCTGTTACCTCGAAGCTGCCGGCAATTACACCTTCCTTCATTTTAAAGATGGAGAACGTCTTCTTGTCTGTCGGACACTTCAGGATATGCAGGATCGCCTCGCTGCTCCCTATCAGTTTTTGAGAATACACCGTTCTTACCTTATCAATATTGATTACCTGGATCGCTATGTACGGGGCAAAGGCGGCTACGTCATTCTGGAGGGTGGCGCCAGCCTGGCCGTTTCTTCCACTCGGCGCCAGGATTTTCTCACCCGGCTAGAGCGGTATTTTAGGTAGAGAGAAATCTCACAGTACTAAGTATAGGGTTAGGGATTACCTTCGGTGATCGTCGTTCCTACTCAGAGTTTTATAACCCTAAATTCGACATTATACCAAGTACCCTCTACCTCAAGGGGTGATGCAATCGCCCAGCATCTCTCTACGACTTTTGCCATACAGGAACACGAGAATTACCGATCCAAAACCCCTATCTTCGCGGCATGCGTATTGCTGTAAATACTCGCTTGCTATTGACTGGTCGCCTGGAGGGCATTGGGCGTTTCACGCATGAAGTCGCCCGACGCCTCGTTGAGCGGCATCCGCAACATGAATTTCTCTTCCTTTTTGATCGCCCGTACGGTGATGAATTCGTCTATGCAGATAATGTGAAGCCGATTGTGTTACCTCCGCCTGCCCGGCGAGGGTGGCTGTGGTACCTGTGGTTTGAATGGACCATTCCCGCGGCACTGAAATGGTATAAGGCAGACGCTTTTTTGAGTATGGATGGTTATTGTTCACTGCGCAGTAAGGTGCCGACAGTAATGGTAAGCCACGATATTGCGCATGTTCATTACCCGGATCAGGTTCCTGCTTGGGCCCTTCGTTATTACGACAAATATGTTCCTCGTTATTTAAGCCGTGCTGAAAAAGTAGTGACCGTTTCTGAGTTTTGCCGCCAGGATATTCATCAACATTACCAAATACCGCTGGAAAAAATAGCTGTTGCCTGCAATGCACCCTCTCCAACTTTTCAGCCACTGCTGGCCTCGGAAAAGGAAAAGGTAAAAGAGACATACGCAGAGGGAGAAGATTATTTTTTTTACCTGGGTGCGCTCCATCCTAGAAAAAATATAGTACGGCTATTGGAAGCCTTCGCTTTGTTTAAACAACAAACATCGTCACCACTAAAATTACTTATTGCAGGCCGGTTCGCTTGGCAAACGAGTGAGATTAAAGCTGCCTACGAAAACTCTCCGGTAAAAAAAGATATTCAGTTTCTGGGCTACGTCAGCGATGAAGAACTCCCACGCCTGGTGGCCAGCGCGCTCGCCCTCACTTACATTTCCCTCTTCGAAGGTTTTGGCGTACCACTATTAGAGGCGATGCAAGCCCAGGTGCCGGTGCTGACTTCATCGGTTTCTTCCCTGCCAGAGGTTGCCGGAGATGCTGCCCTGTTGGTGGATCCCACTGATGTTTCTGCCATGGCAGAGGGGATGAAGCGTTTGTACGAAAGCGAAGATTTGCGCAATACTTTGATTGAAAAAGGCCAGCAGAGGGTGCAATTGTATAGCTGGGACAGGGCGGTGGTGGTGATAGAATCCGCGCTTCGCTTGCGTTAGTGTTAGCTTCGCTCACGGTTGTGCTCACGGTGTTCGCGGGAGTGTTCTTCCGATAAATCGGAGGAACACCCCCAAATCATTTTTACCTTTTTTTACACTTTTTACCTTTTTGATAAACCTTTAGCTGCCTAAGGGCGGGCAAATTTGTGGTGTTTTTCAACCTGAACATAAATACAAAGCACCATGCCCTTACGCATTTCTTCCCTGTTTTTTGGGCTTTTTCTCTTTTTAGCGATTCGTAGTTTTGGCCAGTCGGTCAATGTGAGCCTTACCATTAGTCCTCCGTATCCTGTTTACCTTGAGGACTTGTTGGAGTTTCGGAGCCAGACGCTGGTTACGCTTACCAATACCTCGGCGACTACTGTACAAGTTAAGCTACTTACAAGCATCGAAGAAGCTGGTGGACAAATCAGCTTAGAGGTCAAAAACAGCTACTTACCAGCCAGCCCTATTACGCTGATGCCTTTTCAGACTTTAAGTCTAAACGGGGCACAACTCCGTAATTTCAATCAGGGTATCAATGAAAATGATGTCCAGTACCGGGGTTTTGATCGGGAGCAGCTCATCCAAAGTGGTGCTCTTCCCGAAGGCGTTTATACTATTTGCTTACGCGCAATGACTTATGAGGTAAACGGCGCACCCTTATCTAATGAATTCCAGGGATGTACCAACCTGTTTATTACCCATTATGATCCTCCGATCCTCCTTCAACCCCAAAACGAAGCAACCGTCAGTCCGCTGCAACCTCAGTTTTTGATCTTCAACTGGACGCCGAGCGGCCTACCACAGTATACACGTTACCGCCTGGAACTGGTAGACCTGACGATGACAAATATTACGAACCCTAATGATGTCTTTGCCTATGCGGGCATCGGTGTTTATTTTCAAAGAGACAATCTGCTCTCCCCTAACCTGGTCTACGATGCGGGGATGCCGCCACTTATTGATGGGCGAAGCTACGCCGTGAGGGTCACTGCTTACGATCCTTCCCAGACGATTCAGTATCGCAATGAAGGCCATAGTCCCGTTACTGTTTTCCATTATAAGACAGAGGATGGTGGCCTTGATAATAACGTACCCGCTGATGACGACCCGGAAATCGTTAATCAACAACCAGATCCCAATCAAAATTACCAGGCACCCTGCTCCCCGGTGGATTGTAGCCCGGTACTCCCCATTGGCCCGGCCGTCAGTGGCGGTTTTGGCGTAGGTTCTACGCTTAGTCTTGGTTACTTTAATATGGAACTGACGGAAGTAGCCTGGGGAGGAAACGAGATTACCGGCAAGGGAAAAATCGAAATCCCGATGTTCAATACCTGGGTCAATGTCGAGTTCAACAACCTCCAGGTCAATGCACAGGGGCAGGTGATCAATGGTCAGGCCTTTGCCATCACCGATCCGGGGGTAACGATTACGGAAGCGATGCGTACTACCAGCGGTCAGCTCGCGGGCATCACCGAAACGCAGGTAGAGCAAGTCAAGAATTACGTAGAGCAAGGTCAGCGTTACACCGAATTGTTGAACCCCGACGGCGCAACCAACCTTCCTTTTGCGCTCAAAACCAATGTGCAAGATCTGACTCAGTTGCTGAATATTACAGGTATGAGTTTTGGCCCTGAGGGGGCTTTGCTCAACGCATTTCTACCCATAGAAATACCCGAAGCGATCAACGAGATTTTAGCTTTTGGGAGCAAAGGGATTTGTTTTCACCCAACGGGGCTTTCCGCAGAAGGTTTGCAAGAGTTGTCCTTACTCGGTACAGAAGTGGTACTTCCATTTGGACCCAATATTGATTTGGTTGTAAAACCAGGGCAAGGCGAACAAACCACCCGCGTGAAGTGGGACTGCCAAGGATATGAATCTCTTCAGGTAGCCGGAGCATTTGTTTTTAAAGGCAATATGCTTACCCCTGTGGAAGGCAATGAACCCCTAGCGGCCGACTTCTTCTTCCTGGCGAGTATCTGGGCCGATTTTATTGGTGAACTCAATATGCCTGCTTTCCAGGTGAAAGGCCTGGAAGGTTTAGAGGTTGCGGAAGGCCAAGTGATGGTGGATTACTCTGACATTCGTGCAATCGACGGTATCCAATACCCCGCGGGCTATCAGGGTAACCAAGGTGCAATTTGGAAAGGGTTTTACTTTCCGCAATTACAGCTTCAGCTTCCGACCTACTTACGTAAAAAGAACAATGACCGGATAACGATCGCTGCCGAGCATCTGATCATTGATAAAATGGGCTTCAGTGGCGAGGTATCGGCTGCACCTTTGCTCGTACTCGATCAAGGCAGCCTCGGCGGCTGGCAATTTTCGATTGATCAATTCCAAGTGACGCTCGTCAATAACAGCCTTCAGGAAGGAGGCTTTGCTGGGGAAATACGCCTGCCCATTAGCGATGCAGGAATTGGCTATAACTGTTCACTAAGTCAGACCGACCAGGAGGTAGGCATGGACTTTATGATCAACACCCTCGATGATATTTCCGTCGATATGTGGGCGGCTAACCTGACCTTATTGCCTGGCTCCACCTTGTCTGTAACGGTCGAAAACGAAGAAATTATCACTGCTGCGGACCTTAGTGGTTCGCTTACCCTGGCGGGAGGTTTGCCTGACCAGGAGGGCATGACCCTCGATTTTCCAGACATGGCCTTTGAGCATCTCGTTGTCCGAAACAAAGCACCTTACCTCAGCTGTGAGCTGTTCAGTTTGGCCAGCCCCCAAAAGTCACTGAATGGTTTTGAGGTAAGTATAAATCCCGAAAACGAAGGAGAAGGAGTTGCGCTGGTCATCGACGACAGTAAGGCTACCTTGCAATTGGGCTTTAGTGTCAAACTCCACAATGCGACCAAATCCATTGAAGGGCTCACGCAACTGAGCGTAGCGGGCTCGCTGGTAGAAGAAGGCAATCTCCAGAGCTGGAAATACGATGGTAGTCAACTGGACAAAATCGTCGTAGATGCCGATCTCGGCTACATGGATATGCATGGAGAGGTCAACTTCTACAATGGCAATGACCCTACTTTCGGGCGAGGCTTTCGTGGTGATTTTTCGGCCACCGTTCAGCCCAGTATCAGTATTGAAACCTTCACGGTACAGTTTGGTAAAGTAGATGGTTACCGCTACTGGTTTGTGGATGCTAAAGCCATTATTCAACCGGGAATTGTGGTGGCACCAGGTTTTGCGGTCTATGGCTTTGGGGGTGGTGCTTATTACCACATGAAAGCTACCGGATTTCCTTCTTATGATACCATGAAAGGAAAGCCAGGGACAACCACGGCTGCCGGGCTAAATGAAGTGGGCGCAACCTCTTCCGGCGTCACTTACCTGCCCGACGAAAGCACGCTGTTTGGTCTGAAGGCCTCGGTGGTTATCGGTATCTCACCAGACCCCACACCTTTCAATGCGGACATCGAGTTCAGTATGCAAATTAATGATAATGGCGGCTTCGACTTCATCCGCCTGAAGGGCGAGGGGTATTTCATGACCGATATCATGGAACGCGATGACCCCAAAGTTTTAGCCACCGTAGACATGATGTATACTCCCGGAGACAAAACCTTTGAAGGCACTTTTGGGGTTGATTTCATGTACGGATCGGAAGAGAACCCTGTGCTGGTAGGAAACGGGAGTATTTATACGAAATTCGCCCCTGGTGTTTGGAAAATCCTGGCAGGTACGCCTAGTGACCGCATGAGTATGAAAATTTTCTCCACTTACGAAGTAGGCACTTACGTGATGATGGGGAACCAGATTCCTCCACCACCTGATTTGCCACCTGGTTTCCAAAACAAAGAAGGACTAGAGAACTTCTCCCTGGTACGTAATCTTGGTGGAGACAAAGTGTACGAAGGGCTGGCTTTTGGCCAACAAATCAATTTTGCTGCGAATGATTTGAAGTTCCTGATTTTCTATGCTGATATGGATTTGACGGTGGGTTACGATGTGGCCTTACTTAAAAACGCGATCAGTTGTGAAGGTATGAATGAGGTGGGTTTCAATGATTACTACGCCACGGGCAAAGGCTATGCAGGCTTTGATTTTACCTGCGGCATTGATATTGATACCTGGTTTTTGGAGACAAAAATAGAAGTGTTCTCGGCCTACCTCTACGCGGCAGTTGAAGTTGGATTACCGAACCCTACCTGGGTAAAGGGTGCGGCAACGGGAGCCTATCAGGTACTCAACGGTAAGCTGGAAGGCAGCTTCACTTTCAAGTTTGAGGCCGGGCAAATTTGCACGCCTTCCTCTGGAGGTGCTTTCCAGGGATTGGAAATCATTGCGGACATGAGCCCGACAGGCACTGGAGAGGATGTCTTTGTCACCCCTCAGGTCGCCTTTAATTTACCGATTGGTAAAAATATATTGTTGCAGGAAAATCCTGAAGATCCCAATAGCACCACCCATGAGTTCCGTTTTTCTCTGGACGATGTAAAGCTGGAGCGGATTGCTAAATGGCAAAATGGCCAGTGGGTAAACCTGGCTCAACCGGAAACCGTAGCCGGAAATTTCTTACTGAAGCAATCCCAATTGGCGCAGTTTCGGCCTGATGAGGCATTGCTTGGTTACAGCAAATACCGCCTGACTGCAAAAGTATGGGGCGAGCACCGCAAGTTTAGCGTAGCGGAAACCCCTTGGAAAACCATCACGGTCGCGGAAGACGATCCGGCAACGGCTTACGAAATCAAGACCCAGGAGTTCACCACGGGCCCACGCCCTCAGGTATTGACCAACAGCAATATCCTCGACACCTATCCCCGGCGCTACCAACGGTATTTCTACAAGGGAGATGCCGCCAACGGTGTGATCCGCTTTAAGAGCTGGCCTGGCTATCTGTTCGGCACCCAGCCCAGTGATGCCGAAAATTATCAGTACCGCTTCGTGGTGCGTTTCCACCAGATAAAGAATGGAGCAACATTGGTAGGAGAGGTTCCTTTACAGCTTGATCCATCCCAAAAGCGAGTCACTTTTGAGGTGCCAAACCTTGAGCACGAGACCATCTACATGGTACAACTGCTAGCCTTACTGGAAAAGAAACCCGGTGCCTGGTTGGCCAATAATGAGCCCGCTTTGACGACCGAAACCCAGAGCACTGATCTTGGCCAGGGCAATACCGTCAACGTGCAGTATACGCGGATCAACAGTTCAGCCATTGGCGAAAACGAACACGAATTGTACGCGCTGTATTTCCGCACCAGCAAATACGCGCACATCCTTACCAAATGGAACGACTACACCAACCAGGCTACCCAGGTTGCTGCGGGTAATGGGAGCTTGAAGCGGAGAATTACGGCGAGCTACACCGGAGATGAAGCTTGGGATTTTTATGACCTTAACCCAAGTGCCAATGCTTACGGTTCCGTTGCGCCATTGCTTAGTATCAACCTTACCCGATTACAGCTGACAGGTGGTACGGGTAATGGAGTGCGCTGGCCGATTCACCATTACTATAAAGAACCGCTGCAAAACCTGATGGCCACCAATCTGGGAGGTGCGATTAATGCATCACCTTACACCCGTAACGTACCCGGCGCTGGCGAGTACCCGCTAAACAGTACCTGGCTGCACGGCAAGCCCATCTCTAATGGCATGGACTTGTACGCCATCGGCATCCGCTACACCGGCAATGGTCAGGACAATAAACTGACGAACAGCGAAGTCGTAAACGCCTATAATCAAGGCGGTGGCGGCGGTGTGAATATCCAGAACCTCCAAGTCAATAATGGCGGCGGCGGTGGAAATCTTCTGAATATGAATACGCTACAACTGGCCATACCGGTAGTTCATAAAATGAACATCCTCTACGACCACGCGCACCACAGCTATTATGCCAAAGAGCAACTGAAACAGATGATCAGCCAAGGCGGCCTTTTGCCCAACTGGGGCGACCCCGTGCAATACACCCCCTGGAAGTTTTTTGTAGACCATGGTTTCGACCAACAGTTCATCCCCAAGGAGGGGCAGGAGAAACTGTATTACCAGATCAATCGCAATTTGCCATCGGGCGTGCAGCACAAGAGTGGCCAGCAGAGCAAAGAAACCTACATCACTTACTGATCGGAATTAAAAAACGAATTATGAAAAATCTAATATTAGTCCTGTTCCTGTCAGTATTTGCAGGTGTTTTGTTGGGGCAATCGGTTGCCACGCCTGGCATTAGTGTCATTGGTTATCAGGAGGCAGGTGTCAATTACTTGCGCTGGGTGCCTGCTAATTATGCGAGTTGGAAAGCGTTGAGCCAGCAGGGATACCATGTTTATAGGTATCCGATGGGGGAGCGTGGTGCTGATTTTTCGGCCGGTGAGCAATTGACCACTGTACCGCTGCGTGCTAAAAGCCTGGAGGAACTCAAAGCGCAATTTGGGCGGGATCATCAATTGGCGGCCATTGCTGCTCAGGGCCTTTACGGCGAAATAGAGAGGACGCCAGAGGCTGGCCTCGCCGGAGGAATCGTGGCTCGCCACACGCAGGAAGAAAATCTCTTCGGCTTTGCCATGCTTGCCGCTGATGCTGACCCGGAACTGGCTCGCGCATTAGGATTAGGGTGGGAAGACAAGACGGCCATTGCTGGCAGAAGCTATGTTTACGAAGTGGCCCCCGCCGTTGCGGAGAATGCTCCTGCTACCGCAGGGAGGTACTTTTTGGAGCCTTCCTCCGAATTTCCGCTTCCGCGCATAGAAGCTTTGGAGGTGGTAGAAAAGGAGCTCGAAATAGAACTCCGCTGGAATCCCGCCGAGAATCCTTTCCCCGCTTCGGGCTACTGGATAGAGCGCTCCCTGAATGGTGGTCGCAATTTTGAGCGCCTCAATCCAGTCCCGTTCATCGTCATCAATAACAGTGTTTCTGATTCCTTGGTAGGCGGATGGGCTACTTTCCGGGTACCGGTCACCGAAAACTATGTTTCTGCCAATTACCGGGTTCGCCCTTTTGATGCCTTTGGCAGAATGGCCGAAGATATCAGTTGGGTAGCAGGGATGGGCCGGGATCGTACACCACCACCTACTCCTCTACCCCAGCAAGTGCAGCAACTTCCAGAAGGATCGCTGATCAGCTGGCGGATGCTGGAAGAACCGACGGATTTGGCGGGCTACTTTGTTGCCTCGGGGCCTACAGCGGAAGGACCTTACTCTTGGATCAATGAACAAATGCTTGCGCCGAACCAGAAGGCATGGTTGGATACCAAACCAGCACTTCCGGGCGAAAAACGCTACTACACCGTTACGGCTATTGACACCGCAGGGAATTTCGCGCAATCACTTCCGATCAACAATTTCTGGGTGGATAGTCTACCTCCCGCGCCACCGCAGGCGCTAAAAGCAAGCATAGATACCACCGGACTACTCGTTTTGGAGTGGGCACCCAACCAGGAAAAAGACCTCATGGGCTACAATGTTTTCTTCGCCAATGCGGATGATCACCTGTTCACCCAGCTGAATAGCAGCCCCTTGACCAACCCCAGCTACACCCACCATTTGTCATTGAAAACCCTGACCGAAGAAATCTACTACCGCGTAGTGGCGATGGATGGCTATTTCAATGCCAGTGATTACTCGCAGGTCTTAAAAGTGGATAAGCCCGACCTGATTGCGCCAGTAGCTCCCCAGATTAAGCAAGTAAGCATCGGTGCTAAGAGTGTCGATCTGGAGCTGCTACCCAGCCCCAGCAAAGATGTGACCCACACGGAGATCCGTCGCCGGGAATCAGGACAAAACGACTGGGAAAGACTCGTCTTGTTGGAGGGTAAACCAACGATTTACCAGGATCGGACGGCCCTTGCCGGGAAAACCTACCAATACAGCATTCGCTGCCATGATGATGCCACGCTGTGGTCTGCTTCTTCGGCAGTCATGCAGGTTCAAATGACGCAGGCTGCTAACCCAGCAGGCATTACCGCTATTCAGTTACAAATAACCAACACCCGGAATGGCATTGAGCTTTCCTGGCAGAATCCTGTAGTACCATCCGGTTATCGGTTACAGTTGTATCGCTCCGTCAATGAAGGGCCGCTGCGCTTACTAAAATCTTTGCCTGCCGAGTCGACTTCCTATCAGGACTTGACGACCAATAACGGGGATCGGTACCAGTACGGCTTACAAGTTATCTATGATTATGGTGGTGAATCTTTGCTGACCGAAAGCGAGTTTTTCCAGTTTTAGTAAAACTGTTTCTTTTAGGATGCTCTGATACGCTCTACCCTTTACCTCAAGGGCGGTGTAGCCGTCCGGCATCCCTCTACCAAGCTAAATCCCTGTTTATGAATTATTGGCAGTCTTCCTTTTTGGTCTTCATCACCTTGCTGTTGCTCTCTTCAACGGTTGCTACCCAGAACCTGGAGAATCTGGGTCAGCAACCTACGGTGCAACTCAGCGGAAACTTGGCACTAGGCACGCAGTTTTATCAGGCCAGTGGCATCGACGGGAGATCAACCTCTCCTAATTGGAACATGAGCGGCAGTGCCAACCTGCAATTGTACGAGGTGTCCTTGCCTTTTTCTTTCACCTTAGGGCAGCAAGCTCAGCAGCTCAATTATCCACGGTTTGCGCAGTTTGGAATGAGCCCGACCTATCGCTGGTTGAAAGTCCATGCGGGATGGCGCAACCTCAACTTCTCGAATTACTCGCTGGCGGGACACTCTTTTCTGGGTGTAGGCCTAGAGATGGATCCTGGTATTTGGCGTATTGGTGCCATGTACGGACGTTTGCGTTCGGCACGTATGGCGACCACTAGTGTCGCCGGAGGACAGTTGCCTGCTCGGTACCAACGCAACGGGATGGCCTTCAAGCTGGGGATTGGAGAGGACAATGAGTTCATTGATCTTGTTTATTTTCAGGCAAAAGACGACCCCAATTCACTCCCCTCCGGGATGATTGACAGTACCCTGAAAGCGGCAGAAAATGCGATCATGGCTTGTACCTGGCGCTTGCCTTTGGGGAAGAAGGTGAATTTCACCGGTGAGTTGGCGGGCAATATGCTCAACCGGGATCGCCAGTCTAACCTCGCCGAAGAATACTTTTCTGCCAGCATTCCTACACCCTTGGAGGTACGCACCTCTACGCAGCTCAATTATGCCGTTAGGGGAGGCCTGGAGTTTGATTTTTCGCCCGTATTGCTGCGTACCACCTTTGAGCGGATCATGCCTGAGTTTAGTAGCCTCGGGAGTTATTTCTTTGCCAATGATTTACAGCGATGGCTGATTGCACCTAAAATCTCCTTTGCGCAACGAAAGGTAAACCTGTCAGGCTCACTGGGCCTGGAGCGTAATAATTTGTTGGGATACCGTTTGGAAACGACACGGCGGGTTGTAGGCAACGCTGTGTTAAACATCAACCCCGGCCCGCGTTTTGGCGCCGATATTAATTTCACCAATTACAGTATTGATCAGCTCGACAGCCGCTTGGATAATATCGACTCGGTGCGGGTTGCGATGGTGACGACCAACTATAGCGTCAGTCCGCACTGGCAATGGCAAGACAGCCTGCGGTCGCAACAAATTTTTGTGCTTGGGCAATTTCAGGCCCTCAATGATCGCAACCCTTTTACTCGCGAATTCACAAACATGGAAACCTGGCTGGCGATGCTTTCCTACAACTTAGGAATACTCCTGAGCCAGTGGTCTTTCAACTTCTCTTTGCAGGCACAACGCATAGATGTTTACCCCTTGCGTACCAATCGTTTTGGCGGCAGTTTTGGGGTCAATAAATCTACCAAGGATGGTCGTTGGAGTGTATCGCTGCACAATTCGGTATTCAAAAACTACCTCGACAGCGAGGCCGATGGTTGGCTATTAAGCAGCAGCTTGAACCTTAGTTTCGTACCAGCTAAACGCCACCAGCTGAGCCTTTATAGCAGTTTAAATCATAATAAATCAGAAAAATTTACTACCTATACTGAGTTGTTTGGTGGTATACAATATCAATACCGCTGGAGGTAATCTTCTGTCTATGCATGAGTCTGGCTTGAAATATTTATGGATAGTAGCAGTGGCTGTTGATGCGTTGCTCCACAAGGCTGGCCCGCTTGTGGCGCTGATGGTTTTCAGTTGTTGCTGTTCTCTTGGTGCCCAGACCCGAGTGACCCAATTCGATCAAATAGGAGTGCCGGAGGGCCTACCGGAAGGGCATGCTTTTGACATCGTTCAAGATCAAATAGGATACTTGTGGATAGCTTCCTACGAAGGCCTCTTTCGGTATGATGGGCAAAATGCCAAAGGCTTTACGAGCAGCAATGGTGTGGAATTGACGAACGAACGGATTACAGATTTGGAGCCAACGGATTCCAACGGGCTTTGGGTGGCTACCTACAAAGGGTTGAATTACATAGATTTAAGAACAGGTACTTGTCGGCAATTTCTCAATACTTCTGAGCGGCCAAACTTGTTTTCAGATGCACATATTCAGGAGTTGATAGAAGACCAGCATGGCTTTTTGTGGTGTGCTACCCAGGCTGGCGTAAGTGTAATAAACCCTGATAAAGAAGAATTCGCACAGCTTGCCGAGAAGGTTATTGTCACCGATTATTGTTTAGACAAACGCAATGAGGTGCTTTACGCGGCATCAGATCAGGGCTTGATTCAATTACATAGCGCACCTTTAGGTTACAGCGTTATCGTACCTGTTGGAAGCCCTGCCTATCCCTCGGGTATGACCATTTATCAAGTCTACCAGGGACGTAATGGCCAACTATGGGTGGGTACTTCCCATGGACTTTGGTGGTTGGATGTCGTTACTCATGAATTAAAACGCCCGGAAGATTGGCCTGGAAATCAGCTGGAGGTGTCTGTCAGAGCTATTTTAGAAGATCGGAATAACGATCTCTGGTTGGGTACCACTAAAGGAGCCATCCAGTGGCTACGGAGCCAACACCGAATTGGCTGGCATCGGCACGATGAAAATTTACAAACAACCATTGGCTCTGATTTTATCCAAAGTTTGTACGAAGACAACAATGGTAACATTTGGATTGGTCATGCGCTGGGTCTGAGCAAGATTAACCCTCAACAAAAAAAATTCGCGCTTTACCAGACGGATGCCTCGCTTTCTTATAATAACCTGAACAACCATTTCCAGCGACTGCACCAACGACCGGATGGTAGTTTTCTCTTTTTTACCAGGTATACGATTTATCGCTCAGCGTATCTGGGAGCTCCTCTGGAAGAACTGAATGACATTCCTTTTCCCTATTATATGGAGCGTTTTTTAGAACGATCTAATGGAGAACTGTGGTTGGCGTATTCAGCCCCCGGTAAGGGCATTTATCGTTATGAACCAGAAAAAAACAGACTGGTAAAGGTACCTTTAAAGGGGTATTTTGATCAACAGAATTGTTTCGATCTCGAAGAGGATATTGATAACCCGAATGTGCTTTGGATAGGAACCAGTGAAGGGTTGTGTCGTTACCATGCTATAACTGGTGATACCATGTGGGTGCATCCTGTTCTTCCTAACGGTGATGTGAAAGGGCATATTAGAGGATTTACCCAGACCAGCGACGGAAATATGTGGTTGTTGGCAGGGTATATGTTGGCTAAAATGGATAAAAGTGATTTTCGCTTAACTTACTTTCCTCCATCAGACATCCCACATGCTGGTCCTGTAGGGGATCATGTGCGAGAAGTGATTGAATACCCTGAGGGTAAGTTATGGATAGCCTTAAACCAGGGGTTCTCAAGCTATGACATGAAGACGGGCTTGTTTCAAAATTACGGCAAGCAGGAAGGACTGGAAAAAGGAGCATTGATCTACGCACTGCTACCTGCTAAGGACGGGAAAATCTGGTTATGTACACGTTCTAATATCATCTGTTTTGACCCGGAGCAAGCATCCTTTCAGTATTATTCTATACCTGATGGGGTGAATACGGGATTTAACCGTTTATCCTATCTCTCGGCCCAAGATGGGAGCCTTTTATTTGGGGGAACCAATGGTCTTGTCGCTTTTCATCCAGATAGTATACAGCCCAATAATAATCGTCCGGCATTGGTATTGAAGGATGTATGGATCGATAATCATCGTTTAGCGGCAGCTACACAGGCAGCCTATATTTCGAGTTTGGAGCTTCCTGCACAAAGCAGTGTGCTGACCTTGGAAGTACAAGTGTTGGAATACATTGCGCCAGCGCGTAATCTGTATGCTTATCGCATGCTAGGGTACGACAAAGAGTGGATTGACAATGGCAATGAAAGGCGCATTACCTATACCCGTCTTCCCCCTGGAGCATACACGCTGCAAATAAAAGCTACCAATTACGATGGCGTCTGGGCGGATGACCAGTGGTTGGAAATTGCGGTAAACGTTTTACCTAACTATTGGCAGACCATTTATTTTCGAGCGTTTATCATCTTACTTGTTTCGTTGGTGCTTTTTCTCTTTATGCGCAATTTGCAGCAAAAACGTAAGCTCCGGGAAGAGAAAGTTATTGCGGAGACCAATAGCCGCTACAAGTCTAAATTTTTGGCCAATATGAGCCACGAAATCCGTACGCCACTGAATGCCATCATGGGCTTAAACCAACTCCTTTTAGGTACAAAACTAAACGAACGGCAACAGCAGTTTGCCAGTGCGATCCAGGAATCTTCCAGCAATTTGTTGGTTATCGTGAATGATATTCTCGATCAGGAAAAAATTGAACGAGGACGTTACCGTTTTGTGCAACGACCTTTTGAGCTAGAAACCGTCCTCCAACAATTGCACAACACCTTCTTTTATCGTGCACAGGAAAAAGGCTTGGTCTTTTCTATCCATCGGCAACGGGAAATCCCTCAAACCCTGATCGGAGACCCTATTCGTCTTTATCAGATACTGACCAATTTACTGGGCAATGCTTTAAAATTTACGGAAAAGGGCACCATTGAGTTGTCCGTAAATTTATTGGATATAAAGCGGGAGGAAGAAAAATTATCACTTCAGTTTTGTGTTAGGGATACAGGCATCGGTATCCCCAAAGATCAACAGGGGGCTATCTTTGAACCTTTTCACCAACTAGAAGAAATCATTGATTACACAGATACGGGCACGGGCCTTGGCCTGAGTATCAGCAAAGAACTGATTGAGCAACAAGGCGGAGCGATCCAGTTGGAGAGTACCGTAGGCCAAGGGACGACTTTCTGCTTTGCCCTCCCGTATGGTTGGAGGTCTCACATTGATAGTATTCCCAAGCAATCATCTGACGATGCTAGTGTCGATTTTCACGGGATGACTTTGTTGTTGGTAGAAGACAATGAATTTAATCGTTTGTTGACCATCGAAATATTAAAGAATAAACTTCAGGGCGTTACCATCGATCTGGCAGAGAATGGGCAAGTAGCTGTTGAAATGCAGGCAAGTAAAACTTATGATCTGATTTTGATGGATGTAAGAATGCCAATCATGGACGGTTTTGAAGCCAGCCGCAGCATCCGAAAAGTGGCACCAAATATCCCAATTCTTGGATTGACGGCCAACGTTATTCCCGAAGAAGTAGCAAAATGCAAACAGAGCGGGATGAATGATGTAGTCACGAAACCTATTGATGCAGCAGAGCTTTTGCAGAAAATTCTCTTACTCCTAAACAAATAGTCATTCTTAAAGTCGGGCGAATGGTTGATGGTTGACAACCAAAACCATCATAACCATCAACAATCAACAATCAACCATCTATGAAAAGCTACCCTAAATCGCTGGTTCGGTTACTTGGCAACAACCCTGCCATGATCGAAAAATACCTTCAGCTTTTCAAAACCAATGCACCTGGCGAATTAAGCAACCTGAATGTGTTGATCCAAAAGAAAAAATGGCAGGAAGCAGGAGTCGTCGCTCACGCATTGAAGAGTCAGTTGCAATACCTTGATTTAGAGGCTGCCGTTCGTTTGGCACAACAGCTGGAGTCACTTTGTGGGCAGGATACACCCGACGAACGAAGAATTAGGCAGTTGGTCACGCAATTGATGAGAGTTGTGCAAACACAAATCCAGCAGTTATAATTCAGCAGGCCTAATCACCAACCGATAACCAACACCATGGATATTGAGGATGGAAATAGCGGGGTCTCTGGCTAGTAGACTTCTTAATTTACTTACGTAGACATTCAAACTTCTTCCGTGGAGTTGGTCCTCATCTTGCCAGAGGCGGTGCAGTGCTGTCGTACGTTGTATGAAGCCATCTGAGCGTTCACAAAAAAGGGCCAAGAGCTGAGCTTCCAGGTTGCTTAGCTTTTTCGTGTTTCCTTCAAAATACAATTCACGCAAACGCACATTAAAGCTATATTTTCCTATCTCAATAGTGGCAGCACTCTTGGTTTGGTGAGCAATGGATGAGGCTCCTTCGTGCCTGCGCAGCACTACCTGAATACGGAGGTGCAGTTCCTCCAAACTAAAAGGCTTAGCGATATAGTCGTCTGCTCCTAGCAGTAGTCCCTTTATTCGGTCTTCGGTAGCGGCCATACTGGTAAGGAAAATAAAGGGCAGATTGGGTTGTAGTAACCGCAGGTTTTTGGCAAATTCATAACCATCGACAATAGGCATTCTTACATCTAAAATGCCGCAATCAAAGGAAGTCTCCGCAAGGACTTTTGCGCCAAGTGTTGCATTGCTGCACCATGTTACTTCTATGTTTTTTGTGCCCAGGTATTCTACTACCAAAGGGCTAAGGACGCGATCATCGTCTACCAGCAATATTTTATTCGTAACCGACATGGGAGCTTGTTATTGGGTAACCCGCTTTTTAGCCAATAGCAGCCATCCGGCCCATACAACGCCAATGCCCAAGAGGATCAGTGCAATAAATTCTGCCTGCGTAAAACCTCCTAAACCTTCGTGGCGGTCATTGACACGGATGCCTTCGATGAGGAATCGTTCAGCACCGTTGAACATCAGGTAAATGGCAAAGAGCAGCCCCGGCCAGGGTGTTGTCTTTTTGCGTAAGCTCCACAGAATGAGACCAATGCTAAACGCCATCGTGGTTTCATAAACGGAAGTAGGATAAACACCTTCCGGCAAATGACTGCAATATTTTCCAACACAATCTGCCATCTCCACACCGCGATTGAGCACATTGCGAGGATAGTCCTGGGCCCATAGCCAGTCGGGCAAAAACCACCAGTCGGGCTGGGCTGCTGCCGGAATCCCCCAGTCGCCATCACCAGCCAGGTGGCACCCCATACGTCCAACGCCATAGGAGACAATCAGCGCCGGAGCGACCGCATCCATCACGGGCAAAACCGGGATAGCCTTGCGACGAAGCAAGATATACACGCCTACAAAACCACCAATTAAACCACCGTAAATCGTCCAGCCATCCCCGGAGAAGAGTTGTCCCATGGGGTCGGCCAGAAAAGCCTGTGGTTGCTCGACAACGGTAAACAGTTTGGCACCAATGATGCCAGAAATAACCGCCACGGTAGAGATGTCCATGATCCTGTCGTGCGGATAAAGCGTCTTGAGTTCTTCCTTGGTACCTTGCTTTTTGCGCTGCGCATCGAGGTAGAAATAGTAAGCCGTAAGGATCACCGCACCAATAATACCACCAAGCCAACTCCCCTTGCCGGAAATAATGATACTGGCAGGGTCGGCCTGCATAGTCTCCAGATTTTGGGCAACAAACACCAGCTTGAAGCCAACGATAAAACCAAAAAAAGCATTGAGCACATAATCCTGCAAACTCAGTGGCGCATTGCTGACAATCTTGGCCGCCACTCCCTGGAATTGGCCAATTTCCGCACGCCGCTGGAGTTCTTTTTTTAATAAAAATGCTGCCGTCAATACCGCCAAAGCAACGAGCAGACCAAAGGTCTTAAAAATGCTCAGCCAGTTGTCGGCGGCAGTGCCGAAAAGATCGTGGAATACGTAGGAAAGATCAGGATACATGCGTTGGTGGTCTTGATTTTTTGGCTAATTAGTGACGGATCAAAAATGGAATAAGTTATTTCCGTCAAATTACTTAGTAACGCAAGGATAAGGTTTATTACTGTTTTTTAGAACATTTTGCTGTCCTGTAGGCTGAGGTCATAGCTATAAATGCCCCCATAATTCACTTCAATATATCCGATCACCGCATCAATCTCTTCGTCTGTCAGGTTTTCAAAGCTATTCATAACGGTTGGCCTCCATTCCTGCCAAAGCTCTTGTGCGCGCTGATTTTCGCCTTCAGCAATCATTTTTTGGGAGTTTCTTATCCAGGCGTATAATGCTTCCTTTCCACCGTGGTTTTCCCAACGCCTCTCCGTGCCTCCGAGCGCTGGCCCCGTCAGGTTGGTCTTCATATCGCCAGCATGGCAGGCAGCACAGTTGTTGCGGAAAATGCTTTTTCCTAACGCTAAATCCAGTTGTTGGTATTTTGGATCGTTAGCCCATTTTTCCGTAGGCGATACTGTTCCACAGTAAAAATTCCCAGTGCTGTTTTGGCCCTGCCATTCGTGGAAACAAAGCAGAAAAAACAAACCGGTGAGCAAGAGCCAGCATAGAATAGCGAGTGTAGAGAAATAGCGTAGCATAGGTGTTTTGTTTGATTAGCTATTATGAACAGTCTCAGTTAGGTCCATAGGTGCTTTCTAACCTTAATTAACCTGATTAATTATTCCGGTGCATTTTGCCATTTATCCCATACTGGACTTAAATCCACACCCGTTGCTTTGGACATAATCGGCTCAATTTCATTGTATTTGAATGCCCTTTTATTGTCTTTTGACCAACTCAACAAGCCAAGAATAGCCTCTTTAAAAGATTTGATCCCGTTGGTTTGTTGTTGAATGTAGTTATCTAAATCATGAGCCATGAGTGCTCCTCTGGAGAAAAGGTTTTTTCCTATCCTGAAATCGGAGGCATATTGGGTTGAGCCCAGAAGAGATAATTCCTTTAAGGATTTGTTTTTGATAAAATCCGGAGCATTATCCATGTTTGATTGCCACCAGTTTAATATTTCCTCGTTTTTAAGGATTTCATAGTAAGAAACATACCAGATAAATCCTTCATTCAGCCAGATTGTTTCGATTAGCGGTGCTACTTGCCAGGCAAAAGGATGATATCCTTCCCCCCAGGACCTTAGTGGAACCCATGAATGTCCGATATGATGTATGATACTTCCTAGATCTCTATTGGTATCATATTCCTTGGAAATATCTCGGTGGGCCGTCATACTATTCAAGTGTTCCATATTAAAGCCGTAGTCATGTCTTTCTGATATAGGATTCAGAAACTCATAAACTAAGGTATAATGAGGCATGGGAATGTATTCAAAATAATCAGCAAGTTGCTGCAGCGCTAATAAGCCTCTCTTCCCGATCCCTTCCAAATCAATGCTTGTTTCCGCATAGGTCGCTACAAATAAAGGAATTTGCGCTTCTTCCACACGAATCACCTGAACGCCCTTACCTAAGAGATACTGAGCATCAACCAGTACGGCATAGTTTTCAGCCTCATAACTATCTGTTCCATTTTTTCGGTTGATATCAGGCCTTAAGGTACTGAAAACAGGCCATGAGGGGTCGGTTTTGATGGTTAGATGGATCGCTTCGTTTTCAAGACCTTCAACAAATCCGAACACGGAATACCCAAACAGTCCAAGATAGTCTTCGCGGGCTTTGGAACTTGTGGAGGCATCCAATAAATCAATTTCCATTTTTTGAATGTCGACCGTATAACTCACTTTATTTAGAAGCTCATTACTTTCTCCAAACGTAAAGAAGCTTCCGTCCCCTATCATTCCTGGCAACTGCTTACCTGTAGCGGTATAACCAACTACATCATCAACAAATGCCAGGTAGTTGGTCAGAATATAGGTTCCCGGTGCACTTCTTGGAATCACTAATTTGGCATCAGTGGCAGATAGCGCATCAAATGTGATTTCAATAGTTACTTTATTTAAATCTGCTTTATTGTCAAGCAAATAGCTGATCTTTTGCTGCGCGTTTAAACTTGTGATAGATAGGATAAACGAAAATAGAACTATAAACCTCCTCATGTTGATAATGTTATGAAGTGTGGAGTCTTATCCACACTATATTACGTATAATACACCAAAACAGTAACAAACACGAATCAAACCGCCTTTTTCAATAGTGTACCATAAAAATTCTGGCTTTTATTGAGTTTTCCTTGATGCTTTCAATGACATAAGTTTACTTTTATCGTAAATATTCTCTCCTTTTACGACCATATTTATACTTCCAATATTTTCAATATCCTCAAGCGGATTCCTGGTGAGCACAATTAGATGCGCCATCTTCCCGACTTCAATACCACCATAATATTTGTCAAGCCCAAAGAATTTTGGGCCGCTTATCACTGACGTTGATAAAGCCTGCTGAGGAGTGAGTCCCGTCTCGACTAGTAATGCCAATTCGCTATGTAAAGCGGCCCCTGGATAAACATACGAATTAGATGGACCACAATCTGATCCGGCCAGAATAGTTATACCAGCTTGAAACATCGGTAACACCAGGCTGCGTTCCCGAATGTCCATATCGAGCATCAATTGCTTTCCTTCAGGACTCCGGTTTTGCGCTTGCTTTAGCCTTCTTTCATAAGTTTTTTGAATGCCAGGTCCTATCAGTGGTAAAAGGCTATCCACAGTGGGATCCATATCCGCCAACTGCATGATCACCTGTGATACATATAAAGTCGGAGTGACGTAGAAATCCTCTGATGACAGTTTAGCAATAGCATCTTTTGCGAGATCTTCATCATAGGTTTCAAGAACCTGTGGAAACATACCAAAACCTAGGTTTAGTTGTCTTAAACTATCCCCGATAGGAGAAGCCAGGCTTAGAAAAGAAAAAAGATGTTCAACACCATCAAGGCCGAATTCAACAGCTTCAAAATGATCTGCGGACAATGGTATATGTCCTGTTACTTTTAGTCCACGCTTTTCGCACGCTTCTATAATACGGTAATACAGTTCCGGAGATAGTGAGCTAGCATAGATTTTTACAAAGTCTACTTTCAGGCCTTCCAGTACCTCCAAGGCCGGTGGTATATCTTCTAACTTGCCGATTGCAATTGATCCGGCCCAAAACGGATCAGCACCATCAAGCTTCGGGCCGGAGGTGAAAATGTTGGGTCCGGCCAGTTGGCCTTCCCTTATTTTATTTCTCCATTGCAGTACGCTTTGTGAAATATCACCTCCCATATCCCTGATGGTGGTCACTCCGTGGGCGATAAATAGCGGCAACAAGTTTTTATTTTCGTCGGTCAGGGAATCACCTCCTCTAAAATGGACATGATTGTCCCACAAGCCGGGCATGACAAACTTTTCTTTGGCATCGATAATTTGGTCAGACGCATACCTATCCGCGGATGCCATATTGGCTACCAATTGAATAGTGTCTTTGTTGATACCGATCAACTTCCCAGGTAGAACCTTACCACCCGCTACGTCAATAACCGAAGCGTTGATGATTAGTAAATCAAATTTTTCTTTGGCCTTCGGTTGACAGGCAACCATAAGAATTAAAATAAAACAGTAGGTAGGTAGTTTATTCATTGTATATCGAATTCATAACTCCAGTTCTCATGACGTGGGTTATGGAGCGAAAGTTGGTAATATCAATCGCGGGGTCTTTTTCTAGAATGATAAGGTTAGCGAACTTTCCTTTTTCCAAGGTTCCAAAATCATCAGCTCTATCCATTGCTATGGCACCATTTTGGGTAGCCATTACAATGATTTCTTTAGGTTCTATTCCGGCTTTTTGCATCATTTCCATTTCATAATAAATAGATACTCCATGAAAAGTTCCTGGGTTGCCAGCATCAGTGGCTACTGCAACTTTAATTCCTGCATCATGTACTTTTTTTAAGTTTTGCAGTATTATTGGTTCATCCTGACTCACATAATTCTCAAACCGCTTTATGCGCTCTTCAAGGTTAAAATCCACGGGTAGCTTATCTAAATAGTCAGTGCTTGTTTCTAAAAAAGTTTTTGCACGAACATCCATTGCATTATGAGCATCATCAAAATCCCATTTTTCCTTAAAGGATTTAAATGCTTCTAAATAACCTCGTGTCACCGTTATTGTTGGTAGGTAGATAATATCATTCTTTAGGGCTAGCTGTATAAATTCTTCATCTACCTCTTTATCCTCAACACTATGCACCAGAATCTTAGCACCAAGTCTTAAGGCTTCTTTTGCTTGGTCTAAGCTTGTGGCATGAACAATGAGTTTATTATTTTGGTTATGGGTTTCATCCGCAACTGCTCGTAGGCTTTTCATAAAAGAGGAGTCCTTAAGCATAACACCCCAAATTTTAATCCCTGTAGAACCTAGGTTACTATATTGTCGCACGGTCTCTCTTCCCATTTCTGGCGATGACAAATACACCATTTGTTTTGCGTCTGAAGTATTAAAGTAGTCAAGTCGGTTTTGATCAACACCAGAAAGTAATGGTCCTGATGCCGCTACATGAGGTGCATTTTCATTGTTTTCAGCCTCTTCTTGTCGTGTAATGCTCCATAAAAACCCACCTACGTCATAAACGCCCGTAACTCCAGAACGTAAATAGGCATCATAATAGGATTGAGGATTGTTTTTTAAATCATCTTGAAGTTCGTCAAAATCAAAATAGTCTCTTAAATCTACAACGTTTGGTCTTGCATCAAAAAATCCAGTTTGAGCAAAATGAATATGAGCATCTATCAGTCCAGGTGTTACAAATTGCCCAGTAATATCAATTATTTCAGCTCCTTTTGGAATGGTTACCGTTTTATCGCCAATCTCTAATATTGTACTACCTTGGATAATAATTATTCCGTTTTTTATTACGTCACCTTTTCCATTATAAATGGTAGCATTTTTTAATACCAGCACATCTGTTGGCTTATTTTGAGTGCAGCCGCATATAAATACGAGACACAGTAAAAAGTAAAATAGCTTTTTCATGTTTTCCAAATTATAGCTAACGTCCTGTATCATGGTGTCTTGGCTGACGATAGGAGGCCATGCACTATCCTCCGTGATATTCCATATTTGGTAATTTTTCTTTTCTGATCAGGAAGCGATTGAACCATTCAATGGTTTCCATTTGCCGTTCTTCACGGTATTCTGAAATGCTATGATCCCCACCTTCGTATAGAATCAGCCGGTAAGGGACCCGGTATTTGCTGAGTTCCATGGCCAGTAACAGAGAGTTTTCGGCTCTTACCCGCCAATCTGATGTTCCATGCAAGATCAGTATTGGGACATCCTTGGGGAACCGGTCAGCCCATTTAATGGCAGACCTTTTGTTAAGTGCCGCCGTACGGCTAATCTTATAGTCCGGCATTAAATCCGCATATACTTCCAATTCCATTTCCGGCCGGTTCTGACCGTTCAAAAACAGATCGGAAGGCGCTCCGCCCACTACAACCGCCTTGACCTTGTCGGTCCTGATCAAGGTCATATAAGACATCATTCCCCCCCGGCTCCAGCCGAACATTCCTACCGAGGAGGTATCGATTTCGGGAAAGCTATGGAGTATACTGATTAGGTTAACGACGTGGTCCACGTCCTCCCCTCCAAATTCATCTTTCACTTCGCCGTTGCTTTCGTCTTTATAATTACAGGCTATAACTGCATATCCGCTTTCCACCAACTTGCCAAATTTCCGTGGTACTTGCTCTGCGTTGAATGGATAGTATTTCGCGCTGCCTCCATCATTCCACAATATTGTCGGATTATTGGTCAGATTTTCCGGAACGGCCAGATAACCGTTAACTTTTTTAGTATTGCTCAAAAATGTGAAATGGTAGTACTTGATTCCTTTCCCTCTGGCATAGTCCGATTCTGCGGAATTCAATTCGCTTTCGGAAAACTCCCATCTTTCCAATAGTTGATTTTGATTGGTCTGACCGTGAGTCATATTTAATAGGAAAGTAAAAACAACAACAAATGATGTGATACGGGGGACTTGTTTCATTCTTTGGTAAAAAATAGTCATCATTGTTTAATTTGTTGTAATGAAGCCCTACTCGAACCAAGGCGACGTGCGTAGCGGAGAATGGATGTCCTAGGCAAAGTGTGTGCCTGGAATGCTCGTGCATTGCTTTAAAGATAGCGATTTATCTTGGTAGTGCAAGTCCACCGATGGCGAGAACATCTATTCGTGTGCAAAATGTGCTAGACCAGATACCGATTCCTGGTTACGCTTTCGTAAGGGAGGCTGGACTATCGCATAAGTGCCTATCATGCGTACAACGGTGCGGCGAAACACCTTGCTACACAGTGCTACCAATCCATTGCCAAGTATTACGAACAGATTTTCCATGGTTCACGAACCGCTTAGTTCAGCCTGTCCCGCACTTTCTGGTGTGAGAGGGATAATGAGCAGCAAATCGCTGCTCATTACCCTACTTGATTAGGCACAGCATTTATTTTTCTACCACTCATTCATTTCTATCAATGCAATATCAACGTCAGGGTAGTCAAATTTTTCCACTAATTCTTTATGAGTAAATGTTCGATTAAATGGGTCTAGAAAGTCACAAAGAAGATTTTCTAATGCGACGAATTGGTCTCTATCAAAACCTGACAACACTTGGCTTACTTTATGGATACAGTATTGAGAACCAACAGATCCTGCCTCTTGCCAACCCGAATTGTAACTTAAGATCGCCTTCAGGCTTACATAAAAACCAAACAAAAAACGATAAATCATTCTTAGATCTCCTGGTTTTACTCCTTTTTGATCAGTAAATCTACGGAGAGCAGCAGTGAATCGTTCGTTATTTCCACAAATAATATCTATATCCTCCTTGATTATTTCTGATAATTTCTCATTAGAATAGTCAGCTCGATTATTGACAAATCCACCGGACCTTAATTCTTCTATTGTGCAATCAAGTTCCAATGCTTTCATTAATGATTCTAGTATTAACTGCTTCGCGTCATAATTCTTACTCTTCGGATAATCGGAAGCCTCTAATTCTTTTATTCTCGTAATATCCGACTGCCATTTAAGAAAATTGTGAAGTAACGATTTAGCCGTATAACTCCGAGGGAAAATCCCTAAATCACCTACACCAACACCAATAAATAAGTTTTTTCGATAATCCCTTTCACAATAGATTCCCGGCTCATTATAAAAGTAAAACTCAGTTCCCATTCGCTTTTCTTTTGAATGGGGGGGGCGAAGAATCGCTCAAGGTCAGATACTGTACATATACCCAAATTATCTAGTAGCACTCTTGTCAGAAAAATTCCGATAATTATTGGGGTTTCTTCACTCTTTATTGTCAATCTCAGTCCATTCTTTGAAAGAAATACTTTTTTACTAGTTCCTTTAATCAATTCGTCACTTGTAGAGCTTTGACATTCATTTAAATCGCGACCTATCATATAACCAAGAAAATCAAGCGTTTTAAGTCCCTCAACACCTTTACTTCTCAATAGATCTTCTCTCAGCCTTTCTATCATTGGTCTAAGCCAGTTTTGGGTAAGTAATATTTTTTCAAGTTGTGCCTAACTCGGGCTTGGGCGCAGGCCGAGGCACGAGGCTTATCGCACAAGCTTTGTGTGTGCCCTGAATGCACTCATGTTCGCTAAAGGTAGCGAAGATTTCCAAGTGGTGAAAGTCCACTGGTAGCGAGTTGGTGAAGCTCCCTAGCAAGTCGCAAGGGCGCGTGAGGCGACTCTGGGTCTAAAGCCTGCCTGCCCGCTCGTGCCTCGCGGCCGAGCAGGCAGGTAAGCGGGACTGCAAATACTGGTACGGACGAACGGAATCGTATAAGAGGCTGTTCAGGGTGGTCGAGGCAGCATCCCGAAGTGAATTCGGGATCAAAGGCCGTAGCCAACAAACCCTGAGTAGTAGATACGGCCGCGATCAGTGGAAGGACCCGGTATTACTGGGACTGATTCACAGCTTCCTCAAAGCGGGTTTGTTATTGGGTGGTTTGATCTCAACAAGGGACAAAGGCACGCCGCAGGGCGGGCCACTTAGCCCTTTGTTGTCCAATATTCTGCTCGACGAACTCGACCGGGAACTGAGTCGACGCGGGCACCGATTCGTGCGCTATGCCGACGATTGCAGTATTTTTCTGAAATCGCCACGTGCAGCACGACGAGTGCTCCACTCGATCACCCGTTTTATTGAGGGGGCGCTCCGATTGCGTGTCAACGGGGAGAAAACGACGATTTGCCGTCCCGTTCACTTCGAACTACTTGGGTACGCCTTCGTATCCACTTATAAGAAGGGAGAACGGGGAAAGTACGACCTGCGAGTAGCCCGGAAATCCTGGCAACGGCTAAAGATGAAAATCAAAGCCATTACTCGTAAGACGACTCCGGCGAGTCTGGAAGAACGCATTGAGCGTCTCAACTCCCTAATGTATGGCTGGGTGGGATATTTTCAAATGGGCAAAATCTGGGGCAAATTGCGCGAACTTGATGCCTGGGTCAGGAATCGACTGCGCTATTGCATTTGGAAGGCCTGGAAGAAGCCCAACCGCCGAATGCGCGCATTCCGGCAGCTTGGTGTAGAATCAGGAATCGCCTACTCCTGGTCACGCTCCCGAATGGGAGGCTGGGCTATCGCCCAATCGCCCATCATGCGTACCACGGTAACGGTGGAACGCCTTGCTAAGCGGGGTTACCAATCCTTTACCAAGTATTACGAACAAATTTTCCATGATTCACGAACCGCTTAGTACGAGGTCCGTACGCTAAGTGGTGTGAGAGGGATAATGAGCAGCAAATCGCTGCTCATTACCCTACTCGATTATGCCCAGTTACCTTTTTTATACACTATCATTTTTTCATCACTCTGATGCAGAGTCAATAGTATATCACTATAAACTACACAAAAATCTTAGTCAAGAAATAAGCGAGAAGTGGTGATATTAAGGCTATGCTAGTACTCATATCGTGTAAAAAAGATTCTTCGGATCGAAGTTTACTATTTAACGCAGTATAAGATTGAAGCCATTTTTCTCCGTCTCCTATTTCATATGATAAAAATGAAAATATTTTCACACGAATACTATGTTGGAAAAAGAGAATTGGTATGTACATCAACACGATAAATATTGTCAAGACAATTGCTTGAATCAACATCATATCATACGGGAAAATATCAAACATTGCAGGTAATTCACCTATAATTGACTCCCTAAATGCTTCACCAAACACCCAAGATGTAAAAACTACCGAAGATGAAACAAATATTCCCATTACTCCGAGTAGTACTAATGTGTTTCTTCTAGCTTCCATATAGAGGGAAATTAAGCCTGTATGGTCAAGGTCATTAGTTTTACCAGGTCGTAGAATTGCATAGTAACTTAATAAGCTTATTCCCCCTATTATAATCAATGCATACAGGGGATAAATAGACTCAAAAACAACGCTTGAATCCCTAATAAAGAGATTAGTCTTGTCAATAAAGGTGGTAAAAGATGTTAGAAGCTCTGTTTGGTATGGAAGATAAATAAAAACATAAAGCATTAATCCAGTTGTTACCATTGATAACATAAAGGTGCCTATGGATATGTTGTATCTCTTATAGAGCATATACAGCTTAATTCCTAAGGCAATGGACAAAGACAGGGAAATCGAAAAAACGAAAGCTAGCATGAAAATAAGCAATAACAACTTCGGCCTGAGGTTCAATAATAAGTTATTGTCTTTATTTAGGTTCAAACCTCTATCGCTCTCAACAAATTGAAACTGTGAATAATCATAGATCTGAACAGTATCTATCAACACACTGTCTTTTAATATCAGCACCTCTCTCGTATTCGGCCCTGGATTTAGTGAGCTTAATAAGTTTTTAGACCAAAAAAGAAATGCTGTCACTGTTACTCCAATCAATAGAAGGTAAAGAATATGAGTTTCCTTTGTAAGGTATTCAACCACGCGATGGATTGCTTGCAACAACTTTTTGATCATGGATTACCTAGATTTACTTTTTTTGATTGGGCATAACGTCTCGGTGCCGCGCAGTGTCCGCCTTCACCAACGTTGCTACATGGTTTTAACGTGACCAATTTAGGGCTTTTCACTCGAAGAATCAACGTTGTGGCGGCATTGACGCGGCAGCATTGTTGGGCGAATAACAATTTTACCATTCGATAGCCTCATTATAATTAGCTCCCTTTACAGTATCAAGCGAATTCATTTTTGAGATTGTCCATTCTTGATTACAATCAGATATTACTTCATTATAATTATCTATTAGTTGTATTAATTTTTTGAAGTGTTTCTTAAAATTTTCATATTCAATATCTGATATTTTGTTGATTGAAGTAAAGCGTTTGTTTTCAGAGTTGCTATCAATTGAACTTGATACTTTTACTTCAGAAAGCATTTTTTGAATTGTAAAAACACTAAACATAAATGAACTACCTCCAAAATGTTCAATTAATTCTAAATCTTTAATGTGCAACTTAGAACCATACTTTGCAATAACATCTTGAAATTTCCCCGCTACTTCTTCGAATTTACTAGCATAGTATTCTGCATTTGTTGTTTTCTCATCTAAAAGGGTGGCAAAATTAAATGAAGCGGCCTTATTATAAAAATCTCTTGACATAAAGAACGAGTTAAATGAATTATATTTATTCTCATCTATTTTTTCTTTATATCCATTTTGGGGACCATTGTAAATATATAACCAAAACGTACAATATGCTCTAATTGGTTGTTTACACATTTTATAAGCTAATTTTCGATATAACGCTTCCTCCCTTAATTGAAAATAATTATAAACTCTATCAACAATTATTAATGTAATTAATATTCCAATTATTTCGGTTATTGACCCTCCTAAATAATCATGATTTAAACCAATTACATCAATCCAAATCAAATTAATTAATAAAAACAAAATTGATGACAATACAAAAATTCGTCCAAATCTGGATGTTTCCTCAATATTTCTTTTCAAAATTTTCCAAAGACCAATCATGAAAACAGATTGCATTAGAAGAATAAGAAGTAGGATAATTAAAGCATACATATAATTCGTTAATTTTCAATTACTTAATGTTATTCCTGTCCAAAAACATCATTAATTTAATCTAATTCACTTAGGTTTAAAATCACAGGGTAATCACAGAATTCACAATCAAAAAATTCTCAAAACATCAAAAATACTAACCCTTGAGTTTAAACAGATCAAACAACGCGCTGATTTTTTGCTTTTCAGCAAATTCAAACATGACTTTTCTTGCTAAAAAAAGCTGCTTCTTACCTACTTAAATTTTAGTATACTATTTTCTCGTCTATGTGTAAATTGAACTGAACATGCTACTGTTTATTCATAACTGTACCTAAATATTTGAAATTTCACCCGCAGGTTTCGCCCAACGATAAGCCCTGCATCCGCCGTTCAACGATAAGCCCTGCATCCGCCGTTCCGGCCTCAAGCCGGGATGGCGGATGCAGGGAAGTTGAACGATGCCGCCGGCTTTTACTATGGGCTTTCTATTCTTTCCGCATATCCTTTTCAGGCTTCCTGCTCACTTGATGCCAGGCTAAATATAGGATTTTTTGGGATTTTCCGGTCGTCGTTTTGGTGGAACACTATTTGGTTTCATCCAGAGCATAACTCTCCCAGCTCTGTGATGATCACAAAGTCGGTGTCGTGGGTTTTAGCTGTTGAAGATCGGATCTGCGGATGAGTCTTGGCGGTGCTCGGGACCCTACTTTGGGGATCAAGTGATCGACGACCAGTAAGTGACCAGACTTACAGTCGGGACACAGCCGGGGATCCTGGCCCGTCACTTCTATAAGTAGTTCGATCCAACTCTTCTTGGCCGACGGTTGATACCTGCGCCCCAGCAACCGATGGCACAGCTGGAGCCGGCGACTACGATTCCTGATGGCCAGTAAGCCGTAATAGCGGACTTTGCAAAAGCCTGCCGGAAGTACGTGTTGTAAAAAGCGACGGATGAACTCTTCGCTTGCTAAATCCATCACTTTACTACGGTTATTATCGGCGTAGTCGCGGTAGCGAAAACGTACGCGGTCATTGCTCATGTCGATCAGACGGTCGTTGCTAATCGCAATGCGTTTTATATAACGACCTAGGTAGTTCAACAGCTTACCCGGTCCCGCAAACGGTTCCTTGGTGTATACCACCCAGTCTTTGGCCATCGCTGCATCCAGAATATTCCTCAGCGAGGTACCCGGTGGCAAGACCAACTCCTTGTTGGTATAGCGTTGGCGCAAAGCCGCCACCAGTCGCCCACGGAAGAGGCGGGATAAGGCTTTGACTGGCACCAGGTAGTTCTTGTATTTGGGTCTCCGCCAACGTTGGTCATCGAAGCTCAGCCCGCCGGCCGGCACCAGCGCGTGTACGTGAGGGTGATAATGTAGGTTCTGACCCCAAGTATGCAATACCGCTAGCATCCCAGGTCGGGCACCCAGGTATTTCTCCTCCGCACACAGTGTTCGCAAGGCCGACCAGGCCTGGCCGAACAGGCCTGGCCGAACAGCTCACTGTAGCCCACCCGCTCGTTGTAGCGCAGTAAATCGTGTAGCGCAGGAGGAACCGTAAAGACCAAATGATAATGCTGGACTGGCAGCAACTCCGCCCGCCGCTTATCCAGCCACTGTTCGCGGGCCAGCGACTGGCACTTCGGGCAATGACGATCACGGCAACTGTTGTAAAACACTTTGGTCACTCCGCATTCATTGCACACCGAGACGTGGCCGCCCAAGTCTGCCGTACGGCATTTGGTCAACGCGCCGATGACACGGGACTGCTGAGCACTCAATTTGTGCTTTCTTGCGTACTGCTCCCCGTAGCGATTTAGGATATCGGCGACCTCCAGCCTAGCCACCGATCAGGTCTTCTACTTCTCCACGAATGTCAATGGCAACGTGCAGATAACGCCCCGTGGTCGACAAGTTACGATGCCCCATCAGGTTCTTCAGGGTGATCACATCCAATCCGCCTTCCAAAAGGTGAGTCGCAAAACTGTGACGCAGCGTATGTACACTGACTTTGCGTTTTATGCCCACCCGATCACAAGCTTGACGAAAAACGGCCTGCACCGTTCGTTTAGAAATAGGACGGCCCGCATCACGCCCTTCGAACAAATAGCACTCGGGGCGGCACTCCCGATAATAAGCCCGCAAGCATTCCAATAGCGTTGCACTCAGAATAGTATACCGGTCTTTGGCCCCCTTGCCTTGACACACTCGCACCACCATCCGCTTCGAATCAATATGGCAGGGCTTCAAATTTACGACCTCACCCAGGCGGATACCCGTAGTGTACAAGGTTTGTAGAATACAACGATGTTTGGTGTTTTTTGTCCCGTCGATCAACAAACGGACTTCTTCTCGCGACAGCACTTCGGGCAAGGTCTTGGGCTGACGGCTGCGCGGCAAATGCTTCGCTGGCCATTCCCTGTTAAGGCTGATTTCCCAAAAGAGCTTAATGCCAGTATAAGCTCCATTGATACTTCCCTGTGCCAGACGACGATCGTCTCGCAAGTAATCAAAGTAAGCCATCAACTCAGCGTTGCTAATTTGTGAGGGGCACCGTCCGTAGTACAAAGACAACTGTTTTACGCCCAAGGAATAACTCTTGATCGTCGCTTCAGCATAACCACGACGAGTAAGCCAGGTCAGAAAGGACTCATGAAATGTGTTCATAACATTGATGTTTGGTGAATTAATCACCTTAATCAATGACACATAACTATACCAGTCAAGGGGAGGGAAAATCTTTGATCGAAGGGGAGGCTACCGCCTGTGGCGGTTTAGTTCAACTCAGCTTTAACGCATTGCACTAAATCCCCCTATCTCCGTCGCCTCTGTTGCGTACAATGTACCCCTGCATGGACAAAATACGCATATTCCCGTTTCGCATAAGCAATCGCCAAAAATAAATCGTTGCATATAGGTAACAGATTGCGCATTGCGAATACGTAGCCTAAAGCGCAACCTGACAACTCCGCTTTGTCCTCCCACTACCCCCGGGTAGGGGCACTAAGGGACTTACCATTTTTTCCGTAGCCGAGTAAAGTTAGCGGAGATTTTTAAGAATCATTAGCACACATCCTTGAAATCCCTATCTTTGTGAACTTTACGAAAACCAAACATGGCAAGCAGCGTTTCGGCTAACAACGGGACTACTTTTACCCTTAATCTTCTTACCAGCAATGAAGAAGAGCAAGCCATTTATGTAGTAGGCAACTTCAATCGTTGGCGCGTAGCCGACGACCATTGCCGAATGGAGCAAGTGGCTGCCGGGCATTTTCGCCTTACCCTTCCGCTGGATAGCCTGCCGGAGATTTTAGAATACAAGTATGCTCGCGGGAGCTGGGACCATGTGGAGCTCGATGAACACGGCAATGATCGGCCCAATCGGCAAGTCTTGCGTTCCCGTCACGAAGTGACCGACGAGGTCGTGCGATGGAAAAAAGACCGGTTTTCTTATCCTGGGGATTTGTTGCCAAAGATTGAAATCATTGAGCAGGATTTTGACATGCCTGCTTCTGTTCAGACTCGCCGGATCGCGGCCCTTCTTCCTCACAATTATTACGAGACCAACCGTCGCTATCCTGTTTTGTACCTACAGGATGGGCAGAATCTTTTTGATGATTACGCTCCTTATGGCAACTGGGCGGTGGATAAACGCCTCGCCCAATTGCAGCAGGAGGGACGCGGAGATGTCATTATTATCGCTATCGACCACGCCATGGATAAGCGTATCGTGGAGTTTACCCCCTCTACGACTTCTACCCAGTTTGGAAAAGGACAAGGTCGCTCTTACGTGAAATTTTTAGCCGAAAGGCTCAAGCCCTATATCGATCAACGATTTCGCACCCTGGCCGATTGCCACAATACGGGTATTGGCGGCAGTTCCATGGGAGGGCTGATCAGCATCTATGCCGGGATGATGTACCCCGAGGTATACGGCCGCTTGATGGTCTTTTCCCCTTCGCTATGGGTAACGCCTAATATTCCTTTTCAACTGCTGAACATGAAACAGCCTTTTTCCGGAAGGGTCTATCTCTATGGCGGTAAAAAGGAAAGCAGTACCATGATCCCAAACCTGCAACGATTAAAGAAAGCTTTGGAGAATCATGCTTCCAGCAAAAAACCAGCGTTTTATCTCGCTATCGATCCTGATGGCGAGCACAATGAAGCCCGTTGGGGAGAAGAGTTTCCCGCAGCACTGAGCTGGCTGTTCTTCCACGATCAATTAACCACCACCTAGGATCCCAAAAACCTGAAAATGACGCTACAATTTCAAACGGATTTCCAACCAAAGGCACAGCAAACCATCATTATCCCCGTCAGTCAAGACCAGGGGCAAGTTGCGGATGCTCCGCTAAAGACCATTAGTCAACTTGTTGGACAACAGGAAGATACCCTCTTTCGGAGCTTCAAAGCAGGCAGTAAGGAAGTGCTGAGTATCCCTAATGGCGACCAACTTTATGTTCTTCTGGGACTGGGAGATCATGTCAATTTTAGCAAAACCTTGCATGCTTTCCAACACCTGGCCAGCAAGCACAGTCACCTGTTTACGACCAAAACAACCCTCTACTGGGCGGCTACCGAAGGCAATGATTTGTTTGGCTTGCTGAGTGAGGCTGCTGTCAACGGACTTTGGCAGGGAAGCTACCATTTGGGGCGCTACAAAACCAGTAATGGCTACACCAATATCGTTCAACAAGACGATTTTGAACTCAACATCATTATCCCCGAGGAGCAATTAACGGCGGCTAAAGAATACTGCCAGCGAGGCTTGGTCATCGCACAGGCCCAAACGGAAGTCATGGCATTGGTCAATGCTCCCGCCAACTTTAAGCAACCCCAGGATTTAGCAGCCTGGGCCAAAGCTTCGGCAGAAAAATATGGCTATAAGGCGACCATCTGGAACAAAGACCAGATCACCAAAGCTGGTATGCACGCTTTGTTGGCGGTCAATTTGGGGAGTCCTGAGCCACCCGTATTTATCGTTTTGGAATACCAGGGCCCTAATCGCAATGGCACCCAACCAAAAGTAGGTTTGGTGGGCAAAGGCGTAACCTTCGATACCGGAGGCCTGTCCATCAAGCCTTCCGCCAATATGCACTACATGAAGAGTGATATGGGCGGCGCAGCAGCAGTATTAGGAACAATGGAAGCGGCCGCAAGGCTAAAATTGCCAGTACATTTGGTCGCTGCAATTCCATCAACGGATAATTCCGTAGACGCCCTGGCGGTGAAGCCAAGTGATGTCATCTCTTCGTACAGCGGCAAATCCATTGAAGTCATCGATACCGACGCCGAGGGCCGTTTGATTTTGGCCGACGGTTTGTCGTACATCATTCGCGAACACGCGCCACAGGTGGTGATCGATTTGGCTACCCTCACGGGATCCAGCGTTCGCACTTTTGGCTACCTGGCTGCGGCCCTGTTCAGTAATGATGACCAATTGGCGCATCACCTGGAACAAGCTGGCCGGCAAACGGGCGAGCGGGTCTGGCGTTTACCCATCTGGGAAGAGTACGGCGATGATATGAAATCGGATGTTGCCGACATCAAGAATTTTAGCGGCCGCCCAGTAGCTGGAGCGATTACTGCTGCCAAGTTCTTGGAGTTTTTTACCGACAACCACCCTTCCTGGGCGCACCTCGATATTGCGGGTACCGCTTTTGGGGATACGCCTTACGGCAAAGGTAAAGCAGCTACGGGCTACGGCATCCGGCTGTTGATCCAGTTTTTAATGTCGGTCACACAGGAATAAAGGAACAGCATAAAAATAAATTGAGCCTGCTCTTTAGGTTTTTCAAATAGACGATTTGGAAATTAGCCGATCAAAAGAAGACTATGCGGCTTTTTGTGCCACCCTGGCAGATTTGCCGCTTTGCTGCCAGCCCTGGTACCTGAATGCTGTTGCGGAGGGTGGGCAATGGTCGGTCGTGCTGGTCATGGAAGGTACAAAGGCCCTGGCTGCCTTGCCTTATTTTCACAAGCACAAGTTGGGGCTGCATTACGTGACGATGCCTTTGTTTACCAAATACATGGGCATCCTTCCTGCTCCTGAAATCAGGCGCGATCCTCCCCGGGAAATTGTGGACCTTCTTTTAAGTGCCTTGCCGAAGCTGGCAGGTATCGATCAGCAATTTAGTCCGCTGGCGAATACGTTCGTTCCTCTGCTACCGGAGCGTTTTCAAACCTTTGCCTATCACACGCACCGTTTACAGCTAGGAGAAGGAAAGGATTGGCGCGCTGGGATCAACCGCAATATGCGTCGGAATATTCGTAAAGCCGATGCTGCACTTACCCTGAAAACAGACTTGGATCTTTCTACTTTTTATCAAATCAATGCGCTGAGTTTTACCCGACAGGGGCTGTCACTCCCTTATTCATTTGCACAGTTGGAACGCCACGATCAAGCCCTGGCTAAAGCGGGCAGAAGGCAAATTTTCACGGCCATTGATGCCGAGGAGCGTATACACTCGGTTGCCTACCTGATGTGGGATCAACAAGCGGCCTATTACCACCTCTCGGGCGATGACCCCGAGCTGCGCAACAGTGGTTCTGGTATCTGGCTCATCGCCCAAGCACTCGATTTCACCCAGCAGCATCTGCAACTCCCCATCTTTGATTTTGAAGGAAGCATGATTCCCGCCATTGCCGCCATTCGCGAACAATTTGGTGCCACCAAAACAACTTATTACCGCGTGCAGCAGCAACGGTCTATGCTTTATCGAGCATTGAAGTGGTGGAGGGATAGGTAGGTGAAAATTGACTTTATCTGGTTTGGATATTGGCGTCATAGAGCGTGTTCAAACCCGCACTCCTGAAAGGTGTAAGGGTTGGAAAAGTGTAAGGGTGTAAACGTTGCGTTCAGCTAACCTCGCACTCCGTACCAAACCCGCACCTACATACCAATCTCCTCCTGATCAACACTTAACCAATTCCGGTAAGGTGCCTGACTGAGCCGGCCAGAGAGTAAGAGCACCTTCAGATAATCCTGATAAAGCTGCTGCTGCGCTTCCAGTACCAGTTGCTGGCGTTGAAAGATTCCTCCTTGGGCTCTTATAAACAGTGCTGGTTCCGTAACGCCCAGTTCCGACAATTGCTGTGGTGAAAATTGAGCGAGGTACTTGTCGAGCGTTGTTTTTGCCTGGTCATAGTTATCCAACTGACTGGCGAGCTGTGCTTCTGCGGTGCGTAGTTTTTCCAGCCAGCTACGTGTTTTTTCTGTTTCCTGCCAGCTTTCTTCTTGCTGCTCTAGCAAGAGGTATTGGTTTTTCACACTGCGGGCCGACCGAAAAGGCAGGGTCATTCCCACGCCAAGTGTAAGCTGCTCCTTGAGGATGGGGTTATTGTCTCCCTGGTAGCGAATCTGGAAGAAGTTGAGCCGGTTGCGCTCCTCCGCTTGCTCTGCGGCCAATTCCAGGGAAACCAGTGTTTTTTGCGTTTGCTGTGCTTGTACCGACCAGGGTAAAATCAGCGTATCGTATTGCCAACCTTGCCAATACACCCCAATATCGGCGGGTAGCGGTAAGGACGCAAAGGCAATGGTATCTATGGGTTCATCCAACCAGCTATTGCAGAGGCTGGTCAGTAATTGAAGTTGTTGGCTGCTTTTTACTTGCTGTTGTTGAAAAGCCAGGCGATCATCTTCAAGTTTCAGTAGATCGTCGTAGCTGCGTTGGCCGCGTTCGGCGATACGCTGTTGAATGAGCCGTTCCTGATCTCGGTACCAAGGGCCTTGCGTGGCCAGTAAATCTAGTTGCGCTTGGTGGTACCAGACATCTACCAACAGTTGATAGCGGTGGAAAAGGAGTTCTTCGAGGTAGGCTTGTTGGGCGAAATAACGCAGCGACTGCTCTTCTTGATTAATCCCTTTTTGCACTTTTACTTGTCGGCGGGAGTTGAACTTGAACCGCAGCGCGTATTCCTGAAGGTTGGGGGTGAATTCGTGGGTTTCGGTACGAAATTCCAACTCTTCCAGGTAAGGCAAATCAAGGGAGGAGTTTTGAAAAAAAGCCTGACTTGCTACCTGCTGCTGGTAAGCCTCATCCTGTAGCGCAGTACGGAGTATGTCGGTGCTGGTAGCTGGTTGTTGTGCCGTAGCTGGGAGGTGGCAAATGATCAGGAGAGAAAGTATCCATCCCTTGCACAAAGTATTCCGCATCATGTTTAGTCAATGATTTGTTCGATCAAGACCCGCTCTCCTTGCATCAACGCGTTTTCGTCGGGGATTTTCAGGAGCACCTCGCGGCCCCAGGCCTGCACTTCGGGGTCGCGTCGCATCCGTATGGGGAGCTCTCGAATTTTGTTGCCCAAGCCAATAATTTGCCCACTGATCACATATTCCTGATCTTGGATAGAGCGAACAACCAAGCTGTCACCCAGCTGCAGGCTGGTCAGTTGCCCTTCCGGAATATAAGTTGTCACTTGATCGGGGTGAAGGCGATAGATATTGAGAAGGGTTTCGCGCGAGGAGGGTTGTTCTCCCGGAACAAAGTTGACTTTTCCGATGACACCATCAATGGGCGATTTCAATTCCAGCGTCTGGAACTCCCGCTCCAGTTCGGCCAGTTCCAAGTCTATTTTTTCTAGCCTTGCTGTCAGGCTGTTGAGCTCAGCTTTTGTTTCCTTTTGCAAGTTGTTTTTTTGCAAAATGTAGGGTTGCGTAACGGTCGCTTGCTCGGCTTTAAGCGCAGTGATTTCGGGCGTTTCTTTGGCGATGGCGGAGGTAGATACGCTTTCCAGCCCAGCTAGCAGTCGCTCATTTTGGGCTTGTTGGGCCAGTAATTGGGTCAGTTGATTTTCCAGCTCAAAAGCTGCTGCTGCTTGCGCCTGGTTGAGTTCCTCACGGCGATTGTTGTTTTTAGTGAGCAGTTCTTGCCGTTCGGCGTCCAGCTGCTTTTTTTCTTGCAGCAAGCTCGCCCGTAAAAAAGGAATATTGGTACGTTCCAAAACCATTAGGAGTTGCCCTGCCTTTACCGCTTCTCCTTCCTTCACCAGGATGCGCTTGACCATTACGGCGTGCTCCAGGCTGAGATCAATATCCTGATTTTCGGCAATACCGTAAAAGGCAGTAGGTCGTTGTTGGATCTTTCGTGCCAGTGGAACAAGGACGAGTAAGCCAATCAACATCAGGACGTATACTGGGTTGATTTTCATAAAATTAAAGCACTTCAGTTTGTTGTTTGCGGTTGATTCGTACGTTGAAAAGTACCCCTGTCGCCATGATGGCTTCCATCAAGTCCTCCTCTTTCGCTTTTGGTTTTAAAACCATAATGTATTCGTAGCGAAAAAGCTCCCGTTCCGTAAATTCCTCTACCGAAAGCTGTAGCTGACTCAGTTCAATACGCTTGCAAAAACGCAGCAAGATGGCCTCAATCTCTTGTTCATCAAAACTGTTTTCGCGGTCGCGCTTGAAGCGAATACTACCCAATTCCTGGGTTTTTCCGAAAGGAGAATAACGCAGCATAAAGGCTGCTCCACAAAAGGACATCACCCCCGCAAAGGCGGCGTTGAACCCATATACCCCACAGGCAATCCCCGTAGCCAGGGCCGCAAACATGAAGATGATATTGCGGGGATTGTTGATGGAGGTCCTGAACCGAATGATGGCCAGCGCGCCCAGCATACCCAGCCCTCGGGCCAAGCTGTCACCGATAGCGTGCATCACGGTCGCTGCTACGATGGCTCCCAATATTAATGCCTGCAAAAAATGATGAGAAAGCCGGATTTCGGCCGTCGTCTTTTCGTAGGTGAAAGCCAGCAAACACCCCAGAATAAAGGCCAGGAGCATGGCGTAAGCCGTGGAGATAAACGTAGGGTTGGCCACGTTGGTTTGAAAAAGGGAAAGATCGATCATTGGTAATTTATGGTAATCCGGCGCCTAAGTTAATTAAATGTGAATAGTTTGATCTCGATTTACTGCATTATGACCAGCAATCATTGTATATCCTTTGACCAAAGTCCATTATCTGGAATTTTTTTTGATAAATTAGGCGATTCATCTCACCTTGACAGACGATAGATTCACAAGCTAACACAATATGCCAATGCTTACGCGTACCCTTTTTTTACTGCTTCTCCATTTATTATTTACCCAGGGAGCAGCCTTACAGACCTCCACACTTCCTCCCTTCTCTTACCTCGATGTTTTTGAGTTGGAATACGCCAGTGACCCGCAAATCTCACCCGATGGTGCTCACATCGTTTACCGTAGAATGGGTTTTGATATCATGAAAGATCGTGCTGTTGGCCAACTCTGGATCATGGATGCCGACGGTACAAACCATCAGAAACTAAGTACCCACGAGGGGAGCGAGTCTTCTCCACGTTGGTCACCCACCGGCGACCGCCTTGCTTTTGTCAGCAGCACCGACGAGGGGTCCGAAATATATCTTTATTGGGTCAACACGGGCCGTTTCGCTCGTTTGTCACAATTAGAGAACAGCCCGGGCAATCTGAGCTGGTCGGCTGATGGCACCATGATCGCTTTCACGATGATGGTCAACCAGTCGCCGCCCGTCATTGCCAAAATGCCCGCCAAACCCAAAGGCGCACAGTGGGCAGAAAGCCCCCGAATCACCGACCGCCTCAAGCACGAAGCCGATGGGCGCGGCTATCTCAAGCCAGGCTTCACCCACATTTTTACCATCCCCGCCGAAGGAGGGAGCGCTCGCCAGCTGAGTAGCGGCGATTTCAACCATAGCAGCAGCCTGTCGTGGTCGCCCGATGGCGCATTGATCTATTTCTCGGCCAACCGGAAGGAGGATTGGGAGTATGATTTCAACAACAGCGAAGTTTACCAGCTGGCCGTAAAAACGGGTGAAATTACCGCCCTTACCCAGCGTAATGGCCCCGACGAAAGCCCCCTGGTTTCGCCTGATGGCAACACCATCGCTTACCTTAGCTTCGAGGATAAAGTACAGGCTTATCAGGTGACCGATTTGTACCTGATGGACTCCAACGGGGAGAACAAAAGGAATATCTCCGCAAAGATCGACCGCAGTATAGAAAACATCTGCTGGGCCGCCGACGGCAAAGGCCTTTACTACACTTACGACGACTGGGGCGACACCAAAATCGCTTACCTCAGTACCAGTGGCGTCCAAAAAGACCTGGCCAAACAAATGGGAGGTACTTCCATCGGTCGCCCCTATGCCAGTGGCTCGTTCTCGGTAGCTACCGGTGGCACCATTGCCTACGCGCATACCACCACCAGCAGGCCAGCCGATATTGCCATTCTCTCTAAAGGACAGGCGGCGCCCAAGTTGCTCACCCAACTCAACAGCGATTTACTCACCTACCGCCAGTTGGGGCAGGTCGAAGAGGTAAAGTACACCTCTACCTTTGATGGCCGCACTATCCAGGGTTGGATCGTCAAGCCACCAGCTTACGACCCTGCCAAAAAATACCCGCTGCTGGTAGAAAACCACGGTGGCCCCATCCTCAATTATGGTGCTCGCTTCTCGGCCGAGATGCAGCTCTACGCGGCGGCGGGCTACCTTGTCTTCTATCCCAATCCACGTGGCAGCACGGGCTACGGCGAAGAATTTGCGAACCTGCTTTTTCACAATTATCCTGGTGAAGATTACCAGGATGTGATGGACGGCGTAGATTATCTCCTGAAAGAAAACCTCGTCGACGAAGACCAACTCTACGTCACTGGCGGTAGTGCAGGTGGTATCATGACAGCCTGGATGATCGGCAAAAACAATCGTTTCCGCGCAGCCGTCGTCGCCAAACCCGTCGTCAACTGGATCAGCAAAACCCTGGTAGCAGACAACTATTACGGCTACGCCAACTACCGCATCAAGGGCCAACCCTGGGAGAACGTTGAGGACTATTGGCGCTTCTCCCCCTTGTCGCTGGTAGAAAACATCGAAACGCCCACCATGGTCATGGTCGGAATGGAAGACTTGCGCACTCCACCCAGCGAAGCCAAGCAGTTGTACCACGCCCTGAAATTGAGAAAAATAGCAACGGTTTTGGTAGAAATCCCCGGCGCAGGTCATGGTATTGCTGCTCGCCCCAGCAACCTCATTACCAAAATAGCCCACACGCTGGCCTGGTTCGAGACCTACTCCGGCAAGGAAGAAGAAGAGGGGGAGTAGTTGCGGTGTAGGTCAGTCTCTATCCCCGCTTTGCGAGGGTGGTCGCAGGTCGGAGGTGACAGATGTCGCTACTAGGCGAGGCTGTTGCGTTTTAGGCGATGTTCTCTCCCACCTCCGTCCTTTGGACACCTCCGCCCGGGCGGAGGACAGGGTTTGCGGCTGGGTCAATCTTTGTCCCCTGCTTAGCGGGGGTGGCCGCAGGTCGGGGGTGACAGTGGTCGCTACTAGGCGAGCTATTTCGTTTGTGGAGTTCTTTTCCCACCTCCGTCCTTTGGACACCTCCGCCCGGGCGGAGGACAGGGTTTGCGGCTGGGTCAATCTCTGTCCCCTGCTTAGCGGGTGGTGGTCGCAGGTCGGGGGTGACAGATGTCGCTACTAGGCGAGCTATTTCGCTTGTGGAGTTCTTTTCCCACCTCCGTCACTGCGTGACACCTCTGCCCGGGCGGAGGACAGGGTTTGCGGCTGGGTCAATCTCTGTCCCCTGCTTAGCGGGTGGTGGTCGCAGGTCGGGGGTGACAGATGTCGCTACTAGGCGAGCTATTTCGTTTGGGGAGTTCTCTCCCACCTCCGTCCTTTGGACACCTCTGCCCGGGAGCAGGACAGGGTTTGCCGCTGAGTCAATCTTTGTCCCCTGCTTAGCGGGGGTGGCCGCAGGTCGGGGGTGACAGTGGTCGCTACTAGGGAAGTTGTTTCGTTTTAGGTGGTTTTCTCTCCCACCACCGTCACTGTGGATCGGTCCCTCCTGCAGGACACATTTTGATGGTGCTAGTGGCAAGAATAACACCGATTAATTAGGTGACACTACGTAAATTTGGTCTCATTCAGCGTTGACTTGGCCTACGTCGAGGAGTAAGCAAAATTCCGTTTTGCGCACACGCCCCTAACCAGAAGCCTGCCTTGGAGGACTATAAAATGGAGTAGCCACAAGGAAACCATCCAAATCGCCATTGATTTTTTATGACATAGCCGCCTAGATTGTCTATTTTTGACCATTGCAATAAAATCAATCCGCATGGCCACCTCTGAAAAAAAACACTGTATTGTTTGTGGTGATGAAATGACGGGCCGGCAGGATAAGCGCTTCTGCTCCGATAATTGTCGTAGTACCCACCACAATCGCCAGAATAGCAGCCAGACCAATTTTGTACGCAATATCAATGCTATATTGCGAAAAAATCGCCGCATTCTTGCCAGCCTCAATCCCGAAGGTAAAGCCTCCTGCCATAAAGACAAACTTCAGGAAAACGGCTTCAATTTTCGTTATTTTACCAACGAGTACGTCACCCGCAAGGGAACCGTGTACCGTTTTGTTTACGACCAGGGCTATACCGAGCGGGAAAATGGCTACTTGACCCTGGTTGTTCGCCAGGAGTACGTTGAATAAAATCTCACAGTACCGAATACTTAGTCTTTGCCTTAAAATAAATCCTTTCGCATGCTAAAAACAGTTTGTTGGTACGGTGTTACGGCCATTTTTTTTGCGGCGTGTTGCTTGCTCAGCACGGTCGTTTACGCACAAGAAGACAGTACTGCTTTTCGCCCCCAAACTTACCTTGGGGTGCAGTATGGCATGAATTGGAATACGGTGATGTTTTCTCCGCAAATCGACCAGGCCACCCTGGTGGGCAATCGGGTAGGTGCCGTATTTCGCTACGTAGGACAGGCCCACCTGGGATTGCAACTGGAAGTCGCTTATGACCAACGCGGTTGGGCCGAACCTCGCGAAGGACTGGCAAGCAATTATACCCGGGAGATTGATTACCTGGAATTTGCCGCCTTTTCGCATATCAGCATTGGCAATCGTAGTGTGCGCCCGCTGATATTGCTTGGTTCCTACTTGAGCTATCCCGTCGGGCAGTTGGAAACCATTCCCGCTGGATTGGCCCCCAGCCTTTACCGCGATTACTACGAAGAGCCACTACCAGAACGGCTACAATACGGGCTGGCAGGAGGTGTAGGAGCCGAAATTTACCTGGGGAATCTCACCTTGCAATTAGACGGGCGTTATCGTTCCGCCCTGGGAGGTATCTTTTCTTCTTCGGATAATAGATTTATCTTTTCCAATAGCCAAGGATTTACGGCGCAGGCCAGCCTGCTTTTTCGTATTTTCGGTGGGAAGTAAGTTGCTGATGAGAAGCTCTGTCTAACCAGGATAGAACACTGATCTAACGGATCAGACGGATTAAAACGGCTTTTAAAATCCTTCAATATGCTACAAGATCATCGTTCCTCCCGCGCCCTTTTCCGCTCTACATTTCTCATTTATGTGGCCCTGGTACTGGGACAGGTGGTTTTTAGCCTGTTTACCGTCTTTCTGATTACCCAACCCGACCGCGATCTGAAGGAAGGATCAGATTATCCCTTTCTGGGGATTTTGGTTATCTTCTTAGCTGCCGGAGCCGCCTGGTTGATCAATAAACTCCGCAAAGATCAGTTGCCCAAACTCCATTTCAACTACGAGGGGAAGTTGCTGCACTATCGCACTACGGTCATCATGCGCGCAGCGATGGTCGAAGCCGGCAATCTCTTCTGCCTCATTTTAGCCTTGTTGGAAGGTAGCCTCACGCCCATCCTCTATTTTTGTGTAGGAATGGCCGCTTTTCTGTATTTTAGACCCCAACTTGCCGAGTTGGTACAACTTTATAACATGAATGAAGAGGAACGCCAAGCATTGGAAAGGCAGCTGAAAAACCGGTAACAAGGCGCTGTGAAATGAAAACGATATTGCTCAAGGTCGATAATGAGGGAGTGTATTACAATCCTACCGAAAGATTGGCATGGGCATCAACGAATTTACCCGTGGGTGCTTTCCGCTTTCGCGAACACGAGCCTATCTACTGGCGTGCCCGCATGTGCGCTTACCAAAAAGATAGACAGCTACTGGAACTGGAGGTGCTTGATTTTCAAGCCGTTTTTGAAAAAGGCTTTGCACAACAAAGCCCCAAGCAACCGATCAGTGCCTTGCAGTTTCGTCCTTTTATCCCCGAGGCCTTCAAGGCCAATCTCTCTTATTATGATGGTCTCCTCCTGACGACGATACTGGCTAATCCTGAGTCTGAACCACCAGCACCAAAGGTGATTTGGACCAAGCCGCGCGAGGAATGGCAAATTGAAATGGACTGGCAACCAACAGGTTTCTCCCCTCCGCCGCTAGAAAAACCCGCCAGCATTCACCTCCATTTCCAGGAACGCATTCAGGATTTGAGCTTCTCGCTGGGCCTGATCAAGGGCACCCACTTCGTAGAAGAATGGGGCATCGCCATTGATTACGAAATCGCCAATGACTTTATCATCCCGGAGTTTGATTACGTCAAAAGCTACGTCGCAAAAGCCCTCAAGCAACGGCAGGTACCCATTGAAATAAAAACCACCCTAGCGGATGCCATCGGCAAAGCTGTCACTGCTCGTAGCCCCGTCTTGCAAAACATCGACGAGCGTCTGCTGGAACTGGTCCGTACCCAAGCCGCCGAGCGGCTCCTGAAGAAGCCAAAATTTGAAAGTAATGTAGACAAAAGCTTGTTTACCGCAGACGAGATGTACGACCAATACACCGAAGACGGCTCCTGGGGAGATGCCTTGCGCAGTCCTGGCGAAGAAATTCTGGCCCAAATTTTATCGCTCAAGAAAGTACGCAACGCCAAGCAGCTCCAGTTCCTGGCGGGCAAAGTACACGCGCCGACCGAAAAGTTGCGGTTTACGCTCACACCCCTCTTCGGGTTTATCTTTCTGGCCAAAGGCGAGCGGCAGCAGCATTTTATCTGGGAGCTCCTCAACAGCCACGCCACCTATGTATGGAGCTTTGATCCCGAGGAATTGTCTGCCCGGCAGCGGTTCTCCGAACTGGATAAAATCCTTAATTTCATCAAAGTACACGGCCGCCAGGAATACCGCAACAACCATCACCAATCAGCGTATTTTACTTTTCAGCCCATCAACCACCGGCATGCAGGCTCCAACTTTGTGGATGGTTTCCCTCGGTGGCGAAATCTTTTGCTAGAGCAATTGGTCTGAAAAACAGCATCAAAACTAGCAGTATCACTAAATTCTCTTTTCCTATCTTTACGCCATGAATAAGAAATGGACACGTATCCTCCTCGTGCTGGGCATCATAGCCGCCAATATCGGCCTGGATCAATGGACCAAAGTATGGGCGCGCAACACCCTGCAGTTTCGCCCTATGGAATCGTACTGGGGTGATTTTTTTCGGCTCATCTACGTCGAAAACACTGGGGCCTTCCTCAGCCTCGGTTCTGACCTTTCCGATTGGATACGCACCCTGGTACTACACCTCTTTCCTGCCATTCTCTTGGGGGCACTTACGCTTTACGCCATGTTTTCCAAGGCTCTCAATAAGTGGCAAGTTATCGGCATGAGTTTCATCATTGGCGGCGGCATCAGCAATGTCTACGACCGCATTATCTACTCCGCCGTCACCGACTTCATGAACATGGGCCTCTTCGGTATCCGCACCGGCATCTTCAATTTTGCCGACGTCTCCATCATGGTCGGGCTGGCCATCATGCTCCCCTTCGCCTTCAAAAAAGATCCCGAAGACGAGGAGCCAGTAGTGGAAGAGGAAACAAGCGAGCCTACGATATAGACTACTTATTGTGTGCCCGCAAAATGCGGTTTTTATGTAGGGGCAAAATTCTCCCACCTCCGACCCTTCGGGCCACCTCCGCCCGAGCGGAGGATATGGGCGGGCCGTGGCCCGAGAAAACCCGAGTCAATATTTTTCCAAGTCGTAAAGACAACTACCTCGCCGATCACAAATCTACTGTCCTTCGCAGGGCGGAGGTGATTTCGCAGAAATCGGAGGTGGGGCAGTGCTCACCAAAGCAACTCCCTTTTCGTTTAAAATGTTAATGTCGCCCTGTATCAATTCTCACTCAAAAAATGAAACTGAATCTTCGGGTGATTGTCCTGCGCCATTTTGAGGCTCCAGGCGCTTTCGGCGAGGTAGACGATTTCGCCGTCTTTGTCCGTGCCTAGGTCGCGTTTGCGGCGTTGGAGGAATTCCTTCATGGCAGCCTCGTCGTCGCTGGTGATCCAGCAAGCTTTGTAGAGGTTGAGGGGCTCGTAGCGGCACATGGCGCCGTATTCGTGTTCGAGGCGGTACTGGATGACATCAAACTGGAGGGCTCCTACCGTGCCGATGATTTTGGCCTGGTCGTAATCACGGATAAACAGCTGAGCAACGCCCTCATCCATCAACTGGTCCAGGCCTTTGTTGAGTTGCTTGGTCTTGAGTGGATCAGCGTTGAGTACCAAACGGAATTGCTCGGGACTAAAGCGGGGAATGCCCTTGAAACGCAGCTCCTCGCCGCCGGTGAGGGTGTCGCCGATTTTGAAGTTGCCCGAATCGTAGAGACCCACCACATCGCCGGGATAAGCCTCGTCGACTACCGTTTTTTTGGAGGCCATGAAGCTGGTAGGGTTGCTGAATTTCATCTTCTTGCCCTGGCGAACGTGGAGGTAGTTGGTGTTGCGCTCGAAGGTGCCCGAGCAGATGCGCATAAAGGCGATCCGGTCGCGGTGGCGGGGGTCCATATTGGCGTGAATCTTGAACACGAAGCCGGAAAATTCTTCTTCGGTAGGCTTCACAATCCGCTCCTCCGTGGCGCGCGGCCGTGGGGTAGGAGCAATCTCCACAAAACAATCCAGCAACTCTTTGACACCAAAGTTATTCACCGCCGAACCAAAGAAAACCGGACTAAGATCACCGCTCAGGTATTCCTCTTTCTCGAAGGGAGGATATACTTCGTTGATCATGTTGACTTCGGTGCGTAGTTCTTTAGCGGCAGCCTCGCCGACCATTTTTACCAGTTCAGGATCATTGAGGTCTTTGAACTTGATGGTCTCCTCCGGGCGGCCCTGCTTGTTGTCGGGGCGGAAGAGGACGAGTTGTTGTTCGAACAGATTGTAAACGCCCTGGAAACGGTCGCCCATACCGATGGGCCAGCTCAGCGGGCGAGCATTGAGCTGTAGTTTCTGTTCGATTTCATCAATCAAGTCGAAAGCCTCTTTACCGGGGCGGTCCATCTTGTTGACGAACACGATGACGGGCGTTTTGCGCATGCGGCACACTTCCACCAGCTTCTCGGTTTGTTCCTCGACCCCTTTGGCAACGTCGATCACTACGATAACGGAGTCGACGGCGGTGAGGGTACGGTAGGTATCTTCCGCAAAATCTTTGTGACCAGGGGTGTCCAGAATGTTGATTTGCAAGTCGCGGTATTCGAAGGCCATGACGGAGGTCGCTACAGAAATCCCCCGTTGGCGTTCGATCTCCATAAAGTCAGACGTCGTACTTTTTTTGATCTTATTGCTCTTCACCGCACCGGCCGATTGGATGGCACCCCCAAAGAGGAGTAACTTCTCCGTGAGGGTGGTTTTACCGGCATCCGGGTGGGCAACAATACCAAAAGTGCGGCGCTTGGCCAGTTCTTCGAGAAACTTACTCATCTTAGTACTTAAATTTGAGGGCGCAAAGATACGGAAGTTGATTTGAACCATATTAAGGTATATAAGGTCATTTAAGTATTTGGAAAAATTTATTCCATGTTAGGGGAAGAATATCGAGCTGTTTACAAAAAGAAGCGTCAACGGTATATTATCGTCATAGTTACAATGGTAATCGCTGCCACTATTAGTATCATTGGCTTAGCTTTGTTGCAGTGGCCAGAGAAAATGGTAGAGGTGGTGTTGATCCCATTAGTAGGTGGAGTTGTTTGGTTGCTTTTTGACTGGCGTTGCCCTCAGTGTAGCCAATCGCTTATACGAGAAAGTAACCCTAAGTTTTGCAGTGGTTGCGGGCTGCAGATGAGAGGGGAGTAGGTCAACCTTTTGCGGATAGGGCTGTCCTCCCTGCCTGACGTGCTGCTGGCAGGCAGGCCTCGATCCTGTGTCGGTCCCTCCAGCGAAACAGGCGGTAGCTAGCGCAGCGCAGCTACGGCCCCAACTAAAAAACCAAAAGATTGGTTAACTGGTCTTTATATTAGAGAATTTGGCTGTCTCACACCAAAAGATTGGTTAACTGGTCTTTTGGTATCAGAAAGCGACCAGGCACGTCGTTTTTTACTCCTCCCACTACGACAAATCCCGCAGAAGGCGTATTTTACCCTTTGAAGAAAAAACCTTTGCATGGCCCGACCAGATTTTACCCAACAAGCTTTAGTTTACGATTTGCCCAACCTGCGGAACCTTGCTCAGGGGGAGTCTACACCCATGGTGACGCCCGAGCAGATAAGGCTCAAGAACAGCTTTGGGGCGGAGGATACGGCGGCGTACGACCACTTGGGGTTTGTAGCGGGACTACCGCCTTACTTGCGTGGCCCCTACAGTAGCATGTACGCGGTGCGGCCTTGGACGATCCGTCAGTACGCAGGATTTTCGACGGCCGAGGAGAGCAATGCTTTTTACCGCCGCAACCTGGCGCAAGGCCAAAAAGGACTGAGTGTGGCTTTTGATCTGGCGACCCACCGGGGCTACGATAGCGATCACGAACGGGTGCGCGGCGATGTAGGAAAAGCGGGTGTGGCGATAGATACCGTGGAGGATATGAAGGTGCTTTTTGACCAGATTCCACTGGATAAAATGTCGGTGTCGATGACGATGAACGGGGCGGTGATTCCCATCATGGCGTTCTACATTGTCGCGGCGGAAGAGCAGGGTGTGAAGCCTGAACAACTGAGCGGCACCATCCAGAATGACATCCTCAAGGAGTTTATGGTGCGCAATACCTACATCTATCCGCCGCTGCCAAGTATGCGGATCATTGGCGATATTTTTGCTTATACGGCGGCCCATATGCCCCGGTTCAACAGCATCAGTATCAGTGGGTACCACATGCACGAAGCAGGGGCACCAGCCGACTTGGAGCTGGCTTATACCCTGGCCGATGGACTGGAATACATCCGTACCGGTTTGGCAGCGGGCCTGAAGATTGATGATTTTGCCCCCAGGCTGTCCTTCTTCTGGGGAATTGGGATGAACCACTTTATGGAGATCGCCAAACTGCGAGCGGGACGCCTGTTGTGGGCCAAGATCGTCAAGGAATTTGGGCCGCAGAATGCCAAGAGTATGGCCTTGCGTACACACTGCCAGACCTCGGGCTACAGCCTCACGGAGCAAGATCCCTACAATAATGTAGCGCGTACAGCAATAGAAGCCCTGGCGGCAACCTTGGGCGGGACGCAATCTTTGCACACCAATGCGCTGGATGAGGCCATTGCTTTGCCTACCGATTTTTCGGCGAAAGTGGCACGGGACACGCAGCTTTATCTGCAAAAAGAAACGGATATCACTCGCGCGGTTGACCCCTGGGGCGGTAGCCATTATGTGGAGTACCTGACGGGGGAGTTGGTCCGTCGCGCCTGGGAACTGATGCAGGAGGTAGAAGAACTGGGCGGCATGGCGAAAGCCATTGAGGAAGGCTTGCCCAAGCTGCGCATTGAAGAAGCCGCGGCTCGCAAGCAGGCCCGTATTGATAGTGGCCGCGAGAAAATTGTGGGCGTCAATGTTTTCCAAACCACGGAAGCTTCACAGATTGATATCCTGGAAGTAGACAATACCGCCGTGCGGGAATCGCAGGTGCAGCGACTGAATGCGTTGAAAGCCAACCGTGATCAGGTCGCTGTAGACGCAGCACTGGAAGCCTTGTACCAGGCAGCCAAAAACGAGACAGGAAACCTATTGGACCTGGCGGTAGCCGCCGCGCGCGTGCGGGCTACCCTGGGCGAAATCAGCGCTGCACTGGAACGGCACTATGGTCGCTATCAGGCCACTCACCGGACCATCAGCGGCGTATATGCCGGAGAAGTGACGAACCAAGACGCAGATTTTAAGGCCGCCCGCGAGCTGGCTGATGCCTTCGCCAAAGAGGAAGGTCGCCGCCCCCGGATTATGATTGCCAAGCTAGGGCAAGATGGCCACGACCGGGGCGCTAAAGTGATTGCCACCAGCTTTGCTGACCTGGGCTTCGACGTGGACATTGGCCCGCTGTTTCAAACCCCCGCCGAGGCTGCCCGGCAGGCGACCGAAAACGATGTACACATTTTGGGGATCTCCTCGCTGGCCGCGGGGCACAAAACCCTTGTACCTGAAACCATCGCCGAGCTGGCCAAGCTGGGCCGCGATGACATTTATGTGGTCGTAGGTGGCGTGATTCCTCATCAGGATTATGACTTCCTTTATGAACAAGGCGTTGCGGGAATCTTTGGGCCGGGGACTAAGATTGCCAAGGCCGCTTCGGATATTTTGCGGGTGTTGGGAGGGTAGTGCGAGGTGCGGAAAATGCCACTAGCGAAAGTCAAACAACATTTACACCCTTACACTTTTCCAACCCTTACACCTTTTTGCTGTGAGGTGCGAAAATAATTCCGACTTCCGCTTTCCGCTTTCCGACTTTGTGAGGTGCGAGGTGCGAAAAAAACATCTGACCTTCAATATAGCTAAACTTAGGCTAGAGCTAAAACTAAAAACAATGCGTACACTACTCTCTCTGTTTGGACTAATCATTGGACTGCCGATACTGGGAGCTCAGACACCTCAACATTTTAGCGTAGTCGTAGGCGTGGATTATTTGTACCGTTCTGATGACTTAGGTCCTCGTTCTTATGCAGAATCCCCCAACCTGCATTTGCGGATAGGAGGGGATTATTCGCGGGAGCTGACTTCTTTTCTCCACTTACGGACGGGTGCGCGCCTGACGGCATTGAGGTATGATTCAGGCATTCAGCAATTGGTGGGTGAAGTCAGCGATCCCTTCCAAATTAATGCTGGGCTTAGTACTTTTTTGGATCCTGAGACTTCAGCGGGATGGTATTTTAAAACAACAGATTTTTATCTTGAAATACCATTAGTCTTTCGTTATCAACCTGAAAAATCTGACCATTTTTATGTAGAAGGAGGTATGGCTGCGTACTTTTATCTGAAGACCTATTTTCGTAGTAAGGAGCACTACGGAGAGCATACTTATTGGAGCATCTCCAGCTCTGCCAATAAGCTGATGTCGGTATTGCAAGCGAGTGCCGGTTGGGAGTGGTCAATTAGCAAAGAAGCACAGTTTTATGTGCAGCCGATATTTCGCTACTTCTTGACGGACAATAATTCGTTCAAGATGCTCAGTGGTGGGCTGGAAACAGGGGTGAGGTGGTAACCTTTTAAAAAGTAAGCCCCAACCGCAGCCCCAAATCAAGCAACCTTACATTATTGGTAATGTCAGATATTATGCCCGCTTCTTCGTAAACGGGGAGTGTCGAATAGGCCGCTTCGGGTTCTAGCGTAAGGATAGACTTGCCGCTACTTCCGACTTCCCAGCCAAGGCCCAAGTTGATTTTTGTGCCGTAATTTTTCGCTTCGTCGCCGATCTGATTGGGTACAGGAAGCTCGTTGGTGCCACATTCGACCAGGGCAGCATCGCGGGATTCCCCCGTTTTGAAAAAATACTCGTAGCCCAGTTTCACGTAGAGCCGATTGCCTTGTCGCTTAAAATAGTACCTGCCTTCCAGCGGAACGCCGAGGTATTGAATCGTAAATTCGTTGCTATACCAGGAGTTGTAAGGGTCAAAGCTAATGCCATCGAAATCGCAACCAAGCCTGGCGGAATAGTCGATGGTGGAGAACTTGTCTATGATGTATTTTAAACCAGTGCTTACCGCAAATTTATCGCTCAATCGGTAGTTGACCGCAAACTGTATATTTAGTCCAAGCTTATTGCTGTGTTCTCCGAGATCATTGTCTTCAAAAAACACAAAAGACGTTTTGGGCGTCAGGTAGAGCCCGTAAGAAAAAGGGTCTTCTTGCTGGGCCAGCAAGCCGTTGATGACCATCAAAGAGAGGGCCAGAAAGAGAGAAGGACGTATCATTGTAACGTATTATTTAGAGCTTTCTCGTTTAAACTAATTAGAACCATATAAGAACATTGTGGCTAATTTACCGCACCAGGACCACATCCCCACTAAATTCCCGAACGACCCCATCCAGAAAGACAACCTCTAAGGCGTACACGTACACCCCTTGATCAACAATTTTACCCTTGGCGCGGCCGTCCCAGCCTTGGCCAGGAACACCGGGCGTCAGGTCCGCCTCTTCGTAGACCAGCTGCCCCCAGCGGTTGAATACCCGGAAGGATTTTATGCTTTGTATCCGGCTGAGTTTACCGTAAACAGTGAAGTAATCATTAACGCCATCCAGGTTGGGACTGAAGGCATTGGGGATGTACAGGTCATAAATAGGCGTGACGGAGATGAACACCGAGTCAGTCACAGCGCAGCCGTTAGCATCTTCGGTCGTAAGAAAGACGGTTTGACTCTGGGTGGGTTGCCAGTTGATTTCCGGACAGTCCGGGGAGACGGCACAAGGCAGCACCTCGTTAGCATTGTCCGAATTCCAAATGTATTGGCTGACGGGGAAATTGGTGTTGGCCGTAAGGCTGACCTGGTCGCCTAGTTCGATGTTTAGATCAGCACCAAGCTCCAGCGTAATGGCATCAGGAGAGATGAGAAGAATACTGGTGTCGAGTTGGCAGCCGTAGCGATCGGTAATCAGCAGGTTGTAAGTGTTACCACCGGGCACATCCGTTAAAATATTGGACATGGTGCCGCTTTCCGTCCAGAGGAAGTCATAGGGGGGATAGCCATTGAGGACCTCGGTCACTTCAATCTGCCCATTTTCGGTATTGAAACAATCGGGGACACTGGCGTTGTAAATCGGGAGGATATTAGGCTGGGGCAGCACCGTGAGATTCGTGGAAATAATACTATCGCAACCAAAGCTATTGATCAGGGAGTCCACAAAAAGGCCGCTAGTGGTATACATTGAATTGCCCACGGGATAAGACATGCCTGCACAAATGGTATCTGTAATAGAGAATTCGGTAGGCAGCACGATCACCTCCTTAACATTGGAGTTGATGCGGCATTTTTCATTTTGCAGGTTATCAAAGCCGTCGGCGATCTGAAAGCGGTAGTAGTAGATGCCCGATGAGAGAATGCTATGCAAATAGGTATCCTCATTGGCTCCGGTAATATCCACCCAGTCGGTGATGCCGTTGGGACTGATTTGCCACTGCACAGCGGGATCGTCGTACAAGTTGCCGGAGACGGTAGCGAAGAGGGGGAAGGGCTGCCCGTCGGCGCAAATGTTGGCGGGTTCTTCTGGTTCGATAAAGGCTTCATCGCCGCAAGGGCGGAAACTTATGTTGTCGAGGGCCAGATCGTTGCCGATCCCTCCAGGGGCATTGTTGCGCAGGGATAGTCGGATACTGGTTTGCCCGGGGGCAGTGGTGAAGGTGAAGCCATAAGTCTGCCAACTGTTGGTTTTGGGGATTTCTCCGGTGGTGAATTGCACTACATCGTCGAGCAAAAAACTCACATTGGGGTCAATATGGTTGGGGACCCCCACTTCAATGAGGTTGATAACGTCTACAGAAAATTCGTACAGCGTATTGCCGCAAAGCTCGTCGATCTCACGATCATAGAAGAGGCCGGGCTCAAAACTTGCGTTGACGACCATCATGTAGCCGTTGGGGTTCAGGCTGTTGTCGCCAATAGCAAGCCAGGTAGGGTAGAGGTTACCCCAGGCGCCAGTGTTGTTGGTAATGGTGTATTGCCCGTCGCTGGGAGGCGGCGCAGCATTGTAAAAATAATCGGGTGCAATATTGGGGTTGGGCACGAGTACATTGGCGGGTCCGGCACCAAAATCTCCTTCCGTGAAAATATTATCACCCAGGTTACCATCACAGGTTTGAGCAGAGAGCATTCCGTAATTAAGGAAGAGGAGTAAGAGGACGATATATCTCATGGAATCAGCAGACTTGTTTTTTACAAAGTTAGTCGCTATTATTTGCGAATAACCACTCGCGTTATTTTTTTTGGTCGGAGCGGATCTAATTTGGTGGTTTTGTCTTAAGTAATTCCTACCTGCGACCACAGGTAGGCAGGTTTGTTCCGTCACTAAGATGAGCTGCTTGTCCCTGTAGGAGTGTAAATGCATTTATACGAATTGTCTTGTCCTGAAATAGGTTTACACAAAAGATGGTCAAAAACCATCAACCATCAACCATGAACGATCAACCAAATAAAATACCTCCCCACAATAAGTTATTTTTGATCCGTCACTAAACTATCTTTGCCCAAATGCCATTCTTAATGGTTGATAGGTAAAAGCGCATATTCTTTGTAGCGCAATACAATCGTCAAACCCTGCGACGCCACGCTTATGTCCAAAGACAAAAAAAAGTTCGATTTCTCCCTTTTTGGTCGAGTCCTTTCCCTGGCTAGGCCTTACCGCTTGGTGTTTGCTACGGCTGGTATATTAGCATTGGTATTGGCCCCTTTGAGTGTTGCCCGGCCAAAGCTGATTCAGAAAATGGTCGATGACTACATTTTTTTCAACGACATCCCGGGGCTTACGCGTATTGCGTTGTGGATCTTAGGCCTGCTGTTGATAGAATCTGTGCTGCGCTACGTATTCATTTTTTCTACCAGTTGGTTGGGCCAATCGGTGATCCGGGATTTGCGGGTGCGCGTTTTTACCCATCTTACCAGCTTGCGCCTGAAGTATTTTGACCGCACAGCCATTGGTACCGCTACCACGCGTACCATCAACGATATCGAAACCATCAATACGGTCTTCTCCGAAGGGATCATGACCATTATTGCTGATCTGATTTCTATCGTGGTCGTCTTGGCCATTATGTTTGATACCAGTTGGAAACTGACCCTGATCTGCCTGACGACCATGCCTTTCCTGATGTTGGCGACTTATATTTTTAAAGAAAAAGTAAAGCTTTCTTTCCAAACTGTTCGGACGCAGATTCAGCGTATGAATGCCTTCTTACAGGAGCGTATCAGCGGCATGAAGGTCGTCCAAATCTTCAATGCAGAACGCAATGAGATGGAACGTTTCCGGACCATCAACAGGGAATACACCAAGGCCAACCTGGATGCTATTCTGTATTATGCCGTCTTCTTCCCCGTGGTAGATATTATTGCTGCGGCATCACTGGGCCTGATGGTTTGGTGGGGTGCACAGGATGTGATTCGTGCGGGGGGCGTTACGCTGGGTGCGCTGGTTGCTTTCCCTATTTACCTCAACATGCTGTTCCGCCCGATCCGGATGCTGGCCGATAAATTCAATACCCTACAAATGGGGCTGGTGGCTGCCGAGCGCGTATTTGACGTCATTGATACCGACGAGCAGATCGAAGATCAAGGAGAACTCAAAAAAGACAAACTGGAAGGGAAAGTGGAATTCGACCAGGTCTGGTTTGCCTATAACGACGAAGACTGGATCATCAAAGACCTCAGCTTTACGATCGAACCCGGCCAGACCATGGCCATCATCGGGAGTACAGGGTCTGGAAAAACAACCATTACCAATATTCTCAACCGCTTCTACGAAATCCAGAAGGGAGCCATTCGTATCGATGGTGAGCCACTCCCGCTGTATGATCTCGAATCTTTGCGTCAGCGTATTGCGATTGTTCTGCAGGATGTCTTTTTGTTTGGAGGTTCGGTCATCGAAAATATCACCTTGCGCAACGAAAACATCTCCCGCGAGCAGGTGATAGCTGCCGCTAAAATGATTGGTGCTCACCCCTTTATCGAAAAACTCCCCGGTGGCTATGATTATCAGGTCATGGAGCGCGGTGCCACCTTGGCCATGGGGCAGCGACAGCTCATCAGTTTCGTACGGGCCCTGGTATTTAACCCGGATATCCTGATTCTCGACGAGGCCACCTCCAGCGTAGACCCGGAAACGGAATCGGTGATCCAGTACGCCATCGAGACGCTCATCAAAAAACGGACTTCCATCATCATCGCACACCGCCTCAGCACCATCCGCCACGCGGACAATATCCTGGTATTAGAAAAAGGCAAAAAAGTGGAATTCGGCCCCCACGACGAGCTACTCAAAAATGAAGAAGGTCGCTACCGCGAGCTGTACCAGATGCAGTTTTTGGAGGAGGTGAAGAGTTAGGAGTCGGCGAAGAATAAGTTGTCCTTTTCAGGAGAACCATCTTGCCGCCAGACGAGGCGCGAGGAGGAGCGCGTAGCCCAGCTACGCAACCGACGAAGCAACGAAGTATGGCGGCAAGAGGGCCGCATCAAATGGGGAAGTTATTCTTCGCCGATCCCTTAGGCTTTTTTGGTTAAAAAAACCTCCTGGCAAAATGAGGTAAATCGTTGGCCAGTTAAAACCTTATGAAAAACACGCTCGCTACACTTCTCTTCATTGTTTCGCTATTGACTACGCTTAGTAACCTACATGCACAAATGCCCAAGTGGGCTTTTGGCGCCCATTCCATCATGGGCCTGAGCGGTAGTATTCGCCAAGAGGCCAAATCTTTAGTTGTAAATGAAAGAGTATATGATCATTTAGGCAAGGAAGCATTACAACTTTCTTACGGAGTTGGTCTGTGGCTGGAACGTTCCTTAAACCCGCATTGGAGCCTGTACACAAGCACCAGCTTTCAGCGGGTAAAAGTACTGGCCAATTCAACGTTTGTTCATGATGGTGCTGATTTGTATAGTTACGATCAGGTTCAATCAAGTTGGGCAAGCCAGTATTTTCAATTGTCATTAAGCGGTAGATATCACTTTGGAGAGGACGTGGGTAGTCATCGCTGGTTTGTAGGTGCCGGGATACAGAGGTGCTACGTTTATCGCCATAATTATCAATCCGAAGTCACCTTTCGCTACGATCCCGGTCTCGGGCCTGGTTTTGCTTACGGAGTAGAAGGCCTGGTGTTCACTAACAAATACATCCCCCATCAAGAACCTGCTATAGAGCGTAGCCCCATCGCCCTAGCCGGCCGCGTGGAATTGGGCTTGCGCATTGATCGCTGGACCATGAGCCTGGTCAACACCGCTTTTTTCCAAGAGCGCAAAACAGGCGTACCCTATTACTCGCGTTTCCTCACCATTAGTGATGAACCCAACCCCGATGGTTCCCTTACTACTTCAGGTGTTCCTCTGCGCTATGTACGGTCGTCCACTTTGCATTTCGCTTACCAAATAAAATAGCCATCTACCCAACCCTTTTTTTGATGACGGTGGTCTTACGACGTAAGAAAAAAAAGCACCAGTTATGAAAAAAATAATTCTACTTTCCGCGTTTGTGGTCTTGGCAATCGGGCTCTCAGGGCAAAGCCGCTGGGCTTTTGGTCTTGATGTAGAAGCTGGGTATAGCGGAAAGGCTGACCTCCAGGAACAAACGTATTACGACGATACTTTTGGTGATTATTATTACAAATCTGAAGTACGTCGGCAGCCGGGTTTTAGTGGGGGTGTCTGGACGGAATTTCTCCTTAGTCAACGTTTTGGCCTCCGCCTTGGTGTGAACTACAGCCAGTGGCGTGACTTCTCCGAAGCGGAAAGCATCTCCTACAATACGGAGGATCTAATGATCGCTTACAGTCGGGATCGTTATTACCAAAAGCAGCGTCAGTTCCGGATTCCTCTTGAAACCAATTTCTACTTCGGGAAGCCCACCGATCGTGCTCGCTTTTTTCTTAAAGCGGGGGTACAAGCGACCTATCTGCTGGCGCAAACCAATACCGTGAATAATTATTATGGTGCTGTCGGCCAATCGGAGTCATATGATTACAGCTACGCAGAAGAGCTCGACCTCACTGCCGAATGGTTGGATGTCAAGCGTTGGCAAACTTCGTTCATTGGCGGCTTTGGCTTCACCATGGATCGCGTAACCTTGAGCCTCCAAAAAACCTGGGGACTAGGCAAAAAACAGAACTACTATGGCTACCCTGGCGGCTGTTGTGGATTTGGCGGACTTTGTGATTGTTACCTGCCCTATTATTATCCTTCTTCCATCAAGCCACTACAACAAACCACACTGCGGTTCGCTTACGCTATTTGGTAAGCGGTACTTTCGGCCTCCCCACTTTGAGATGGTTGGGCCAACCCTTAGCCCCATCCCCGGCCCTTCCCATTGTCAAAAATGGCTTCGTTTCGGGATTTGTTTTGCAGGGGAAGGGAGGCTTGATACGCGTGGCTGTTTTGGCTTGACCATCAACCATCAACAAACAACCATCAACAAACCTTTACACGTTTACACCTACCCAACCCTTCCAACCCTCCCCACCAAAGCTTCCCGGGCGTTATTGTGCAACGCCAGGGAAGCCTTTATTTGCGTAGCAGACAGAATAACCTTTCTAAAAGATAGCTTTCTCCAAATTATTTGCTTTTTTTGTGCTACCCTCCCCAAGGAAGCCAATGTTTTCGGAAATCCAATTAAAGCTGTATGATCCTTAATCGTCTGTTATTACTGGCTATTGTAAGCCTGTTATTCGTTGCTTGTCAATCAGAAAAAGAAAATATTCCCGAACGACCTCATGCTCCCTGGGTCTTTCGTTCCGTGCTGGATGCCCAGCCTCGGATGCTCACGGTAGCATTGCACGATAATTTATGGCTTGCCTATTCTGCCCAAACAGGAGCCTTGTCTAAGGCTTGGAGCGGAGGCGTCAATTTTGATGGAGCCGTTTATACAACGGTGCATGGCCCGCAGCCCAGTTCCCTGGGAAATATTTGGTTCAATAACCCCTATTCAGAGCCTTGGCGCATCTTGCGCGGTGGCAAAGAAGAACGTCCGGTCATCCAGTACAACGGGCATCAATTTGAGAATGGGCAGGTTTGGATCAAATACCAATTGCGCCTGGCGGATGGTACCACTATCAATATCAAGGAACAACCGGAGTACACGACCAATGACTACGGACAAACGGGCCTTGAGCGTACCTTCCTGACCGAAGGCGTACCCGCTGACGCCCAGGTTTTGCTAATGCTGCATTACGAAAGCTTACCTACAGCTGCCAATCTCCAAACCGACGGTGAGTGGGTGTCAGAAGAGGAAACTGCAAAAGGCAATAGCCGCCTGAGTAGCGTAGCCCTTGATGGTGCACTGAAGCTTAACGCTAATGCTACGACTACCGTAACAGCCCTGTTTACCAGCAAGCCAACCATCGAAAATGAAAATAAAGTAGTGGGTGCCGAAGAGGAGGAACGCCGCCCATTAGGTTACCGTCTTATTGCTCGTAGCGACTGTCGCTCTTGCCACAATACCTATCTTCAAACCATTGGGCCTTCTTATACCGATGTTGCCCGTCGTTACCGCAACACCCCCGAGAATGTAAGCATGCTCGTCAATAAAGTGATGCAGGGAGGTGCCGGCAATTGGGGCGAAGCAGCGATGACGCCACATCCCGATCTACCCCCTCACCAGGCACAAGCCATGGTGGAGTACATCATGACGCTGGATGAGGAGGAAGAAAATGCATTGGCAGCTATCGAAACAGATGAAGGCGTTGACTTGGCTGCTGCCCAACCTGCCGCTAATGTTGATGGTCAGGATTTTCTTCCCGGAGGTATTGTGAAAGCATTTACCACCAATGGCAACGTCTCGTCGGTTCTGGATGTCAACTATCGCCAGGAGCCCCTCTTTGCGGGAATCTTACCTAAGGTGGAGTTTTATGCGGCTGATTTCGGTGAACTCGAAGAAGATTTTGCGCTGGAAGTGACAGGCTATCTGCGAATCCCCAAAACCAATAATTATACGTTCCGACTGATCAGCGATGATGGTTCCTTTATGTATATCGACGATCAGTTGGTGATCAATAACGATGGTTTTCACGGTGATCAAGCCGTAGATGCTGAGCTTGTTCTGGCCGAAGGGTTCCACCCTGTGCGCATTCTTTATATGCAGGGGAAAGGAGGGCGTACCTTGCGTCTGACCTGGCGTTCTTTTGAAACCAACCGTTTTGAGCCCGTACCTTCTTCCGTTCTGATGCACACGCGCGCTGCTCAACCAGAAGTGGTCAGCTCAGCCTTAAATAAAAATACCATCATTCCTGGCGATGGTTCTGCCCTCACGGAAGTACACCCTGCCTATACCCTCAGCCAGGCACGGCCCAACGGCTTTTCGCCTAAAGTAGGAGGTATGGACTTTTTGCCCGATGGCCGCCTCGTTATCAGTACCTGGGATGCTGAAGGAAGCGTCTATATCGTAGAAGGCGTGAGTACGGGTGATCCGGCTCAAATGTCCTATAAAAGAATAGCTAGTGGCCTGGCCGAGCCACTGGGATTGAAGGTAGTGGATGGTTCCATCTTTGTCCTGCAAAAGCAGGAACTAACGGAACTTGTTGACCATGATGGTGATGAACAAACCGACGAGTACCGTACCGTATCCAACGATTGGCTGGTTTCTGCCAATTTTCACGAGTTTGCTTTCGGTCTGGCCTACAAATCACCTTATTTCTATGGCGCCCTGGCCATTGGTATTCTTCCCGGTGGGGCGAGCGCACCCAATCAGCCCAAATCTCGCGGCAAGGCCGTCCGCATTCACGAGACGACCGGCAAGCTGGAAATTGTTGCCGAAGGCTTGCGGACCCCTAACGGTGTAGGTATCGGCGTAGACAACGAAATATTTATTGCCGATAACCAAGGCGACTGGTTGCCTTCCAGCAAAATCCTGCACGTCTCGCAAGGGGCATTTTTTGGCTCACGAGCCGTAGATAGCAGCCGGGTAGCTCAGTTGCCGATGAAGCCCCCCGTAGTGTGGTTGCCCCAGGACGAAATTGGCAACTCACCGAGTACGCCCATGTACCTCAACGACGGACCCTACAAAGGCCAGATGATTCACGGCGAAGTCACTCACGGTGGCGTCAAGCGGGTCTTTGTTGAAAAAGTTGCGGGGGAATATCAGGGTTGTGTATTCCGCTTTATCCAAGGCTTGGAAGCAGGGGTCAACCGGATGGTTTGGGGCCCTGATGGCGCCCTTTACATCGGGGGAATCGGCTCTACGGGCAATTGGCAGCACAGCGGAGGCCTGTGGTACGGCCTACAAAGGCTGAAATACAACGAAAAGTCAGTATTCGAGATGTTGGCCGTTCGGGCCAAAAGCAATGGTGTAGAAATTGAGTTGACCGAACCCTTAGATCCAGCCTTTGGCGCAGATATTAAGGATTATAACGTACGCCAATGGTACTACCTGCCCACAAATCAGTACGGTGGTCCCAAGTTGGATGACCGCCGCCTGACCGTGCAGTCGGTTCACATCAGCCAGGATCGTAAGCGCATCTTCCTGGCCATGGACGGTATGGAAAAAGAACACGTAATTCACCTGCGTCTACCCAACTATTGGACCAGCACTGCTGGTCAGACCTTCTGGACAACAGAAGCCTGGTACACCTTGAATAACATTCCAGTTGATGAACCTGGTTTTAATAACCCAGCACCACCACCTCCCGCACCTAATCAGCTCACGGCCGCAGAACGCGAAGCAGGTTGGAAGCTCCTTTTTGATGGTGAAACCACCAAAGGATGGCATACTTTTGGCAAACAATCGATTGGCAGCAGCTGGAAAGTACAAGATGGTGCACTGACCTTGGATGTCGTTGCTCGCGAAGATGGTGGTTGGCAAGCTGCCGATGGCGGTGATATCGTGAGTGCCGGTGAATTCGAAAATTTTGAATTCCAGATCGAATGGAAAATTGCTCCTTGCGGCAACAGTGGTATCATGTTCAATGTAGTAGACTCGAAAGATTACGATTATCCCTGGCAAACCGGGCCAGAAATACAGGTGCTCGACAATACCTGCCACCCGGATGCGATGATCATTAAGCACCGTGCCGGTGATTTGTACGATCTGATTTCTGCCGTTCCGGAAACGGTTCGCCCAGCAGGAGAATGGAACCGGGTACGACTGCGCATCAAAGACGGCCAACTGGAAAACTGGCTCAATGGTCGTAAAGTAGTCAGTACGGAGCTATTCAACAGCAACTGGCAGCAGATGATCGCGGGCAGTAAGTTCAAGGATATGGAAGACTTTGGACAGGCTCGTAAAGGCCACATCTCCCTTCAGGATCATGGTGATCGGGTGTGGTTTAGGAATATAAAAATCAGAGAGTTGTAAGCTCTTTTTTCAACGCATCAATCAAAACGAAACGAAAATATGGAACAAATCAGTAAAAATCGCTTATTCCTAGCCTGTTGTGTAGCGCTGGTCGTGACGGCGATGACTTTTGCTATACGTGCAGGTATTCTTACGGAATTGTCTGAACAGTTTACCCTTTCTGACCAACAATTGGGCTGGGTAAATTCTATGGCTTTTCTGGGTTTTCCCGTCGCAATGATTATTGGTGGATTACTTTACAACGAAGTAGGCCCCAAACGGATGATGTACGCAGCTTTTTTTAGCCATTTGTTAGGTTTGGTACTGACCATCATGGCAGGAGGATTTTGGGGATTGCTGATTTCGACCTTCTTTATTGGTTTTGCCAACGGCTGTGTAGAGGCGGCCTGTAACCCCATGATCGCGGATATGTACCACGATAATAAGACGACGATGCTCAATAAGTTTCACGTCTGGTTCCCTGGAGGTATCGTCATCGGTAGCCTGGTGGCCCAGGTAATGAGTGGGATGGGTTGGCAAGCTCAAATCGGGGTCATGTTGATCCCCACCCTGTTTTACGCTTATCTGATCTTCGGACAAACCTTTCCTCAATCAGAGCATATCGAATCTTCGACGAAAGAAAACATCAAAGGATTGGCGAACCCTCTCTTCATTTTCATTGCTATTTGTATGACGTTGACGGCGTCTACCGAGTTTGGTACCACGCAGTGGGTAGAGCGGATTCTTGGTAATGCAGGTGCTCAACCCATGCTGATCCTGGCTTTGGTGACCGGATTGATGGCTATCGGGCGTTATTTTGCTGGCGGCTTGGTACACCGACTCAATCCTACGGGTGTATTGTGGGGATCCTCAATCATTGCTGCACTGGGGATTTACATGATGAGCATAGTGACAGGGCCGCTGATTTACGTGGCGGCTATCCTTTTTGCGATAGGTATTTGCTATTTCTGGCCAACTATGCTTGGGTTTACCAGTGAATACATCCCCAAAACCGGCGCACTGGGCCTATCTTTGGTTGGTGGCGCTGGGATGTTTGCCATGTCGATCTGGAACCCCATCATCGGTGGTTGGCTGGATACCAACCGGGCTAAAGCCATTGCGGATGGCCTGACGGGAGATGCGGCAGAACTGGCTGCAGGGCAGATGACACTGGGCTCCTTGGTACTTTTTCCGGCGGTATTAATTGTGCTTTTTGGCGGCTTGTATTTTTACATGCAACGTCGACAAACAGCCGTTGCTTAAATTTTTGCGGAATCAAAGCCCGGCAATGTGCAGGATATGCCTATCTTTGCCCCGCTTTTTAAAGAAAAAATAATATTCTACGATGGCTAGTACCTCGGATATCCGCAACGGAATGTGCTTAGAGCTGAACAATGATAAGTATACAATCGTTGAATTTCAGCATGTGAAGCCGGGCAAAGGCGCCGCTTTTGTACGTACCAAAATCAAAAGCCTGACCAGTGGTCGGGTCCTTGATCACACTTTTTCCGCTGGACACAAAGTGGACGAAATTCGTGTGGAGCGTCGCAAATTTCAGTACCTCTACGAGGACGATATGGGCGTGCATTTCATGAATGCAGAAACTTTTGAACAGTTGGCCTTGCCAGAATCTCTCATCGATCGTAAAGATTTGTTGAAAGAAGGCATGGAGGTTGATGTTTTGTACGACACCAACAACGAAGTTCCTTTGACGATGGAGATGCCTCAATATGTTGAGATGGAAATCACCTACACCGAACCAGGTGTAAAAGGAGATACGGCTACCAATACCCTTAAGCCAGCAACGGTAGAAAGTGGTGCGGAAGTGAGAGTACCTCTCTTTGTCAACCAGGGGGATAGAATTAAAATTGATACGCGTTCTGGTTCTTACGTGGAGCGTGTAAAGTCATAGTTTACAGGGTGGCACCTATGGGTGCCATCCATTGTTTTTGATTATTTCTGTAATTGCCATTGCGGGCCGGGATAAATTTTTCATTATCTTAGGCAGCAAACTAACCAATTCCTGACTATATGTCAACCAAAGAAATACAAGATCTCCTTAAGCTGGTCAGTAAGCTGGAACTGTCGGAATTCAAAATGAAGGACGGAGAGTTTTCTCTTTCTATTCGTACCAAGCATTTTGTTTCCGGAGAAAACGGACCCATCACCATTGGATCTCCTGCACCGGTAATGTCTATGCCGACAGCACCGGTTTATGCGCCGCCATCGGCTGCTCCAGCACCATCTGCTGCCCCATCTGCTGCGCCTGCTTCGGCCAACGCCGAAGACGACCAAGCTGATGTAGACGAATCCAACTACCTGGCAGTAAAATCTCCGATGGTAGGAACCTTCTACCGCTCACCCTCGCCAGATAAACCTGTTTATGTCAAAATAGGCGATACTATTGCAAGTGGTGATACCGTATGTATCATCGAAGCAATGAAACTCTTCAATGAAGTGGAGTCTGAAGTAAGTGGGAAGATTGTGAAAGTATTGGTGGAAGATGCGCAGCCTGTAGAGTACGATCAAGTACTCTTTCTGGTAGACCCTAAAGGGTAAACTAGCAAATGTTTTACTGCCTTTTTCCTAAGTTAAGCTTATGCGACTATGTTTAAGAAAATCCTCATAGCTAATCGGGGAGAGATTGCGCTGCGTATTATTCGTACCTGTCGGGAAATGAATATCAAGACGGTTGCCGTCTATTCTACCGCAGACCGCGAAAGCCTGCACGTGCGCTTTGCCGATGAAGCAGTCTGTATTGGGCCACCCGCCTCGTCAGAGTCCTATCTCAGTATCCCCAAGATCATGGCAGCGGTAGAGATTACCAATGCTGATGCCATCCATCCAGGATATGGCTTCTTGTCTGAGAACGCCGATTTTGCAGAAGTGTGTAAAGAATACGGGATCAAGTTTATTGGGCCCCAACCGGAACACATTCGCAAGATGGGAGACAAGGTGACCGCTAAGGAGACCATGATCAAAGCCGGTGTACCGGTTGTTCCAGGATCTGATGGCCTCGTCAAAGATTTGGCCGACGGCCAGCGAATCGCCTCTGAAATTGGCTTCCCGGTCATGATCAAAGCCACCGCTGGTGGTGGTGGAAAAGGGATGCGGATTGTACCCAAAGCCGAAGATTTTGAGAAGAACTGGAATTCTGCCCGCCAGGAAGCTAAAGCTTCTTTTGGCAACGATGGGATCTACATCGAAAAGTTTGTCGAAGAACCCCGCCACATTGAGTTCCAGATTGTAGGAGATCAGTTTGGTAAAGTTGTTCACCTTTCGGAACGCGACTGCTCTATTCAGCGTCGTCACCAGAAGCTGGTAGAAGAATGTCCTTCTCCCTTCATGACCGATGAGCTGCGCGAAAAGATGGGTGCTGCCGCTGTTCGTGCGGGCGAGTTCATCAAATACGAAGGTGTTGGTACCGTAGAGTTTCTGGTAGACAAGTATCGCAACTTCTACTTCATGGAGATGAATACCCGTATCCAGGTAGAACACCCCGTAACGGAAGAAGTCATCGACCATGATTTGATCAAAGAACAAATCAAGATTGCTGCAGGTGAACCGATCATTGGAGGGAATTACCTCCCCGTCGGGCATGCCATCGAATGCCGCATCAATGCAGAAGATCCCTTCAATAACTTTCGTCCTAGCCCAGGGAAGATCAAATCTTTCCACAGCTCGAAAGGGCACGGTGTACGGGTAGATACTGCCGTTTATGCAGGTTATACCATCCCGCCTTTTTACGACTCCATGATTGCGAAACTCATCTGCCGGGCGCGTACCCGCGAAGAGTGTATCACCAAAATGGAACGTGCCCTGGATGAATTTATCATCGAAGGCATCAAGACGACAGTACCCTTCCATCAGCGCCTGATGAAAGACCCTAAATTCCGTGAAGGAGATTTCAATACCGGCTTTTTGAATGATTTTGATTTGGAAGATCGGTAGGTTGGGAAGGGTAAGATTCAGAAGTAAAAGGGGAGTTTGCAGCAGTGGCGGCAAACTCCTCTTTTTGTTTTACATGTCGCATTTAGCGTAGGGCTGTAGACCATCCTGACCAAAACGAACGCTGTTCACCAATACGTAGAGCCTGGAAGATTCAGCTATTAGTCCCCAATGGGCACCCGATTGGGTAGCATTGGCTTCCACACTTGTTCTGTTAGTTGTTTTTCCGCTCTGTCTTATTTGGTTCCGCTCGCTGTAAGGGACAACTTCGTAACTGAAGTATACTTTCTGTTGATAGCGATTTCTGAATTGAACTCTCCAGTTATACTTTTTGGCGTACTCATTATAAGCTCCTTTTTGTACCCTGAAGTCAATACCTTGAAAGCAATCGTCTAATTGTGTCCAGTTACTCCATTCTGGCTGATCAGCATTATTAAATTCATTGGCAAGATTACTTAAAGCAGCACTTTTTTGATTACTGCTGGTGTTTTTGAAAATCACACTACTGTTGTTAAGATTAGTAGTGGAAAAAAATAAAACACATCCTAAAAGGGATAGGGTGAAAGTTAAGATTCTCATTGTTAAAGGATTAATGGTTAAAGTGAGAAATGTTTCATTGACCTTGGTGAGGCTTGAATCTGTTAAGGGGGCTTCAGTTTTTCATTCTTAGTTAGTATTATTAGATACTTCTTCAGAAGGCTCAGAACTGGAGCGGTGACGTACGACGAAAGGAAAAGAATTTAGGTGTTTGTTGTGCCGTCAACGAGAAAGCACAGAGGCACAAGGCGGTGAAGTAGAGGATAAAGGTTCTCATAATAAGTTTAGGATTTTACGATGATAAAGGTGTTCGTGTTTTGCAGGTCGACCTGGCTGGAAATTAAACTCCATTTGGATAGGCCGCCAGAGAAATAGAGGTGTTGGAAAGAGCCTGTGGAGCGCCACTTTCACGAAGGGTTTGCCCCGCAGCGTTGATCAGCTTCCACTGGTAATCAGCTTGGTCTTTCGTAATGATGACGATTTTATTCAATATTATTACTCTTGTCTTGGGTGTTCAGGAGCTTGTTACTTGATCAAAACACCCTGATTTTGATACAATCATTGACACTACTCGGTGTAACGGTGCCACTAAAGATTCTCCCACAATCGTCGAGTGCTACGTAATCAATTTTTTCGCCACTTGAAAAAGTGTAATAGGCTACACCTGGTACGGAACAATTGCCTGGGCCACCAGGATAGGAAGCTGTAATGTTTTCAATTGAAGAACCATTTACCTGGACGACCACCGGGGGGCAGGGTGAAAACTGACTACCATAAAAAACGACATCAGAATAAATACAGGAGCCATCATCTACGGTCGCAGCATAGTCTGTATTGAGTGCTTTTGAATCTGTACAACCCTCTTCTTCACAGCTCAATAATAGAAGAAAGAGTAGCAGTACAAGTAGAAGGCTTTGATAATTTAAGTTGGTCATAGTTTATTATTATTTCTGTTTTAGAATTAAAAATTATTATTACAACCACCGGAAGTACCACTGTCCACAATAACTAATGGGTACAGTCATCCAGGCACCAGCATTGACGAAGTAATCGGAATAGCGCCCATCTGAAGCGGTAATTCGAAAGCTGACACGGTTGTAGCAGTTGTTATCTACTCTCACTTCGTGCTCACAAGCATTATAATTCCAGGAGCGCCAGCGAGCGCAATAGTCTTCAGTAGTACTGTATTCAGCCGTTTGCGGTGAGCCGTTCACAGGAGTCGATCCTATTAGAAGACCTGACAAAATCAAACTAAGTCCAAGGAAAATGTTTTTCATCATTTAAGTTTTTAATTGATCGTTGCCCTTTAATGGCAGGGAAGACCATTTGCAACCAAAACCCTCAAAAAAAATCTAAAAAATGTTAAATTTGATTTTACTTGGTTGCAATACAATAGCCTGCTTACATTAAATACAATCCTACCCATGACCGATGCCGAAGCTTTTGACGCTATGAAAGCAGGAAATCAGGAAGGACTTAAAGTGCTCTATGAGCGTTGTCGGGAGAAATGCTTGAGGTATGCTTACAAAAACCTCCGTACGGATGCACCCCAAACGGAGGCTACAGATCTTTATCAGGAGGCTATTCTTATCTTGTGGGAGAATGTAAAAAGTGGGCGGCTAGTTGAGTTATGGGTGCAGCCAGCTACCTACCTGATTCAAGTGATGCGTAATTTATGGCTGAAACAACAGCGACAACTTACCAGGCCTTTACTCACGGCTCCCCCGGAGATTGATGATGAAGATCATGCAGATTTGATCCGACAAAAGGTGCGCAGAGCCCTAAGTAAAATCGACGAAAAGTGTAGAGGTTTGCTCACTTTTCGCTATTTCGATAAACTATCTTATGAGTCGATCGTCACGCTCACTGATTATACCAGCGCGGATGCCATCAGGAATGTAATTGTGCGCTGCCGCAAGAAACTGCGGAACTCCTATAAAAAGGAACCTGATTTGCCTTACCAGCCTAACGAAGATATAGCCATTGCTGATTTGGATGGTTTAACCGAAGAAGAATAAAACTATGGCATTAACTACCAAAGACCGCGAATTGCTGGAGGCCTACCATGCCGGGGAGCTTGATGCCGCTGCTGAGGAGGAGTTGCGCCAACGTCTGAAAGACGATAAGGCTTTTCGCCAAGCAGTAGAAAAATGGGAGACCGTCTGGATGGTCGGAACGCAAGCCACCAAGGCTGAACAGGAAGAAAGGACCCGACAGAAGGCCTTCCTCGGTGAGCTGGAGCAGCAATTGCCTCCGGTGTTGCCGCCGCCTACCCGACACAGGTGGCTGTGGTTGTTGCTACTCATTTTAGTACCACTTTTGGTTTGGTGGATAATGTCTCGTGGGCAAGAGAAGAAGTATCCACCCTCAAACGAAAATAACACTACAGAAGAAACCATCCTGCGCCCCCGGTTCCAAGCCTTTGATGATCACTTTTTTGATCACCTCCCTCGGGAGAACGCCAACCTGGGAAGTGCCACCGAGGAAGCACTCGCGCGCTACGATGCACAGGAGTATTCGGCGGCCTGGCCCCTGCTGGCCGAACAAGTGACGGCGACCAAGGATAGCCTCCTACTATTGTATGCTGGCGTAGCAGCACTTGGGGATCAGCAAGCCCGAAGAGCAATTGGTTTCCTGGAACCTTTAGTGGTCACTCCGACCTTTGTTTTCTACCAGGAAGAAATTCAGTGGTTTTTGGCTTTGGCTTATTTGGAAAACAAAGAGCTCGAAAAAGCCAGGGTATTATTGACGTCTCTTGCTGTTAAAGAAGGCACTTACCAGACCTCAGCACGCCTGTTATTGGACGAAATTTAAAGGAAGTTCGTAGTTTTTTGAGGTAGGGTGGTTGCATTGGCTAAAGTTTTTGATGTAATTAATGACGGTCAGTATTAAATTCTAAAAAAAGTAATCTATGCCATCTAATTCAAGTCTACCTGATTTTGAGAAATATTATCTGCCAAGTTTTCCCGAAGCCGGATTGTTGGAAACAGAAAATGATTTCGATGGGATTAAAGGATTTGGTAGAATAACTATTAAGCATCCCATTCCTGAATATTACTATTACTTTGGCTCATTGACGGAAGATTATATTGCTAATAAAGCTTTCGTTCGGACAAATCTAGTAGTGTCTGCTGGTCTTGTTTTTGCTAACTCGATAGATGTTTGGTCAGAGGTAACTACAGGTAATTCTACTCCTGTCGACATGTCAAAGGTCAGTACAAATAGCCTAGGGAATATTGCTAAAAACAAGATTATTCCTATTTGTCTGGATATCGTTGATTCTGTTACAAGTATGAGTGGGTTTGATTTTGAGTTTTGCCCTCCTCCAACTAATCATCCTTTTTTTGGGGGAGGGAATGGAATTTGTACTAAAGTTCTAGGACAATTATTACAAGTAGGAGAGATCGGCTTTGATCGAATAATATTTTTTTTAAAAAAATCTAATATCCCCAAAGCCAGAGGGCTTAATGAGGAACCTTCTAAAAGATTGAGTGATCTTAGTAAGGTCAGTAGTAATGATCTTGATAGTGGATATTTTTTTATGCCAATGTTGTGCCCCGATCTTAGTATTCTTTATTATTTCTATCCTAATGCTCAGGGTGTAGATGTTAAGAAGAAAGTCAACAGTTGGTTAAGTTTAGACAAAACTACGGTAATTAGTGTAAAGAAGTTCGAAGTTCATCCGTTCGAAGAATTACACACCTTTTTGACAGAGGAAATAACTCATTAATTCTCTAGTTGACCTCCAACTTTTAACTGTTTCTGAGAGTGTTATCCTGATTGATATGCTCCAAATAACACAATTTGGCTAGCCACTTTAGTGCACAACTGGCGAGTATCTTTGTCCTAGTGTATTTAGAAATGTGCAAAAAAAAACAGGCTATACCAGCTAAGAAATAGTTTAAAAAGTGGTTGCATAATAATTTTCTAAACATAGAAGAATAGTACGACGAGCTAGAGAGCTCGAAGTATGTTTTGCTCTATACAGGGCATAAATCTTTATTGTATTAAAACAAGTAAGTCATGAGGAAATTTAAAGTTGTCATTACAGGGAAAGGCAAATTGTGGGATGTCGATTTTCTAATTGGAAAAGATGTAGATAAGAATATTAAGTTCAAATATTCATCAGATCGTAAGAAATGGGTAAGTGAAGAATTCGTGTGTGCAGGAAGCGAATTTTCCTATAAGTTGATTGTATATGCAAGACGAGGAACTGGCTGGGAAGGAAGATTGGAAGAAGTTGGGAAACCTATCCCTCCCGTAATTTGGGAATTATCAAAAATTAATCAAAAACATGAATCCGTAAGGACTCGTCCAGTAATAAATGTAATCGCATGAAAAATACCATAAGCTTTTATCTCGCGCTACTATCGTGTATGAACTGCCAATATGTCGTTGCACAGATAAGTGTTTTTGGAAATGCAGAAGGGGAATCATCAATACAGGTGATCGATCACAATGCTTTAGTATTGAATGCTAAAGAAGCTTCATTTGGTTTTGCTTATGCTCCTACAGAATACAATGAAGATGCTAAGTTGAATTGGGCTATTAATTTGAAGACGAAAGCAAAGGGAGGTATTTCCAATTTATTCAGTTCAAATGAATTGAAGCTTGATATAAAGTTAGCTTTTCCATTAAGTATTCCTATGACTAAGGGCCGATCATACGCTTATTTAATTCCATCTGTTGATTTTTCGAGGCCTAGTATTTACAATGCAGCCGCGGAGATTGGAGAGCAAGTTGTCGCCAATAATGAATTAGGGACTTCGTTGGCTATTGGGTACAATGATGAGGATTTCCATAATTTCATTTTGGGAATTTCTTGTAGGGGAGGATTGATGGATAACTCAACATTAATTGAAATTTTAAGTATTCAAACCATTCAACACTCAACTACGGGAGCCAATACAACAGTTTACGCCGTTACTGAAAGGAGTGCATACGATATGCTGGCTTACTCCTCAGGGAATAATTTTTTTCGAGCAAATTTTGATGTTGGAAACAATCTATTTACGGATCGATTGATTTGGCTTTTACAAGGAGGAGTCAATTTTGATGAAAATCTAAAACCTATTCATAACCTAGGTTTTGGAATATACCTTACAAAAGATGAATCTCCACTAGAGGTCGCAGGAGGTATTCAGATTCAATTATCAGACTTGACGAAAAACAGGACTGATGCGGTTTTTTCTGAAAGACTAATGTTGAATTTTGTTACCTCTATTTCTCTCAATTAAATAAGTTTTCTAAATGCGTTAAATATGAAGTCATTTTTTCTTACTGCATCGCAAACTATCAATGCTTTAAAGCAACCTAAAGATGTAGGATTTAGGTCAATAAATGAAGAAGATATTTCGATTACGAAATATGAAGCATTAGCTAGGATCGGAATAACTATTCTACTGCTTTTTATTGCATTGTATCTCTTTAAATCGAGTGATTTAGAGAATAATTACAGTGAAATAGCAAGTACTATAATAGGTGCAATTGTAGGATATTGGTTTAGATAATACGATCCCCCTCACCACACTACCACCCCCGCCCAATACCCTGGAAACACAGTCCTCCGGTTCAGCGGTTTGGCCAAAAACTGTAGCTTGGCCTGGCGCAGGGCGGGGGCGGGGGCCATACCTTCGGCCAGTGCCTGATAGAAGAGTTTTAGCAAGTGGGCGGTACTCTGCTGCTGCACTTGCCAGAGGGTAGCTACCACTTCCTGGGCACCCGCCTGCTGGAAGGAGCGAACGAGGTGGAAAGTTCCCTCGCCGAGCCGATAGTCACCAAGGGCGGTTTCGCAGGCTGCCAGTACCAGCAGGCGAGTGGGCAAGCTCGACCGCGCAATGTCATAACCATACAAGGTGTCATTCGGGAAGTAAACCTGGTTTTTGTGGCGCTCACTGGCCGACGATAAGGCGTGTAAGGTTAGGTGGGTGATTTCTGCTGGACCTTGGTTTAGAAAGTTATTGGCCATTGCTTGGGTCTCAAAAAGAAAGGGGCCGGTACTTAACGTTTGTATCGTCTGGTGCAAATCATTAAAGTACTTTTTGGTTGCCAAGGTACTGTCCGACCATACAGTGGTAGCACCAGCTAGTGATACAGGCACTAAGGTGCTACGTTGATGGTAAGCTTTCCAACTGGCAGCATACCGAATATCCAGATGGCGAAAAAGATAGGGCGCATCCGCTAACTCGTCTAACGAATAGCTTGGGCCAGGAGGAATTAAGGCTCCAAAAGGCATTTGTTGCAATGCTCCATCAGCTACAACCAGTAATCGTCGACGAGCAGCAAGGCGTTCAGCAATAGGCTGGATAAACGCCTGGTAAAGTACTCGCGCAGATTGTTGGTAATTCGCCACCGTTTCTACCCGTAACTCCTTCTGTGTTCGTAACGCTGTTTGGTAAGTTCTAATATTGGCCAGCAGCACTGGCGTTTTGTCGACTGTAAACAAACGGTGCGTTTCCCGGTCGGTGTAGGACACGTAAAAAGCCTCAGATAGTTCCGTAAAGTGGAGCATTCCCTGATCGTTGAGGAGCTGTTGACTGATCTCTCGTAGTGGCGGCGTAGGTTGCTGATGCGCCAGTTGATAACTTACCGAGTCTCGCCGCCATTGTAGCAGGATTTGTTCCAACTCGTCCTGCCAACGGAAGAGTTGTAGCTGTTCTTGTGCAGTCAAGTTGTTTTGTTCAAATTGTGCTGCGCGACCTTGAATATTGGCTTGAAGGGTGCGTAATGAGGGGTGCCCCGCTAGCGCGCCAACGGATTCCCGGTAGGTGAGAAAAGATTTCATACGTTCAGCGTAATGAAAGCAGTAGTCTAGGTAGAGCGAGTCACCAGTGCCTTGCCACAATTGTTCATAATTACGGAGGGCCGAAGAATAGATGCCTTCGCCTACTTCAGAAAAATAGCTGAGTACGGCATCTTCATCACTCCTAACAATGCTTTTGAGCCAATATTTGTCGAGGCTATCCAGGTAAGAGGTTGCCGTTTTTAGTAACTGTAGATCGCCAGTATCTTCATATTGGTCAAGTTTAATGTTGACCAAGGCGGCAAAACCATTTAGGCAACTGGTCGACCAGGAAGCGAGATGACCAAGTGCCTGTTCTTGCGCTTCAGGCGTGTTGGTGTCAAAACAGCCAAAGAGTACTTGACCCTCTCGTTGGTAATGCAGGGCTTGTGCATAGGCTTTTTGTTTACGATAATACTCGCGTAACATAAAATAGCTTTCATCCAGGAGTTGCCAGTTGCACTGCGGTAAGAGGAGGTGACCGGCTAGGAATTTTTCGTATCCGGTAATGGTTAGCGCGGGAGCTGTGCCCAAGGTAGCGTAAGCAGTTAGGCGGTCAGGAAAGAGGTAATGATCTTCCTGAGCTTTGAGTTGTGTTTTAGCCAGTGCTATTCTTGTCTGGATGAGCTGGGGCTGATCGCGGAAGCGGCGGGCCATCACTACCCAGTCGCGGAGGGCTTCCTGCCAGTAATCAGAAGATGTATTTTTAAGTAAGGTGTAGGCTTTTTCCATCAAGGAGTCGGCTTGGGTATAGAGTCTCCTGATTTTTGCGGTGTCAGGGTTACTGCTGATACCTTCGATATCTCCTTGTTTTTTAAGCATGTTGCCGTAGAGAGCCAGATTGCGGCCACTTAGCACCAAGGGGGCTTCAGGGAGAGCAGCGAGGGTTGAAATCAGTGCTTTACAGTAGTCGTCACCCCGCTCGTGTGCTCTATCATATAAACTGGCGGCGGCTTTAGCAAAGTAAACTTCGGCCAGGAAAGGAAGGGAAATGGTGTCCTGTTGGAGGAATTGAAAGGCCTTGTTGGCATAATTGAGAGAATCCACTGTTGGGTGGTATTCAAAATGAAGTAGGGCGATTGTTGCCAGTACTTGTCCCTGGCGCAGGTGCCCGGATGGAGCCGCTTCTTGGTAAAGTTGTTGTGCTTGATGTAGTTGGGTCAGGGCAGCTGGAAATTGGTGATCCAGAAAGAGAGTACGTCCACGCAGGAAAGCCAGGTCAGCCCGAGCAGCGATAGGCATATCCTCCAACTGGTGGGCAATTCCCATGGCCTGTTCCAAGCATACAGCTGCTTCTTTTTGTTGGTATAGCATCAGGTGAGCATAGGCACTTTGGTTGAGTGTATATAACTGATCAAGTGGTTGATGCTGCTGGTTCAGACACTTTGAGTAAACCTGGATGGCTGCTGTGTAGTTTTGTGCCGCCAGCAGTTGATCTGCCTCAAGGCAAATGGGGCTTGAGTCGTATGACAAGGGAGTAGTACGGTCTGTAACCGAAGCTTCGCAACTGAAAAAAAATGTAAACACTACAAGGCATTGCAACAACACTCCATTTGGGCAAAGTTTCCAGAACATTGGCATGAGTAAAGGAAGGTTTAGAGGCGTAAGGATCGTGAATATCTAAGTTAGCTTATTCCCTTGCAAATCCCTAAATAAATGCTTTATTCCAGCCAGAATAAAGGCTATCATACGCGTGTACCAGTCAATGTAAATAAATAGCTAGGCTACGTGATGTTGGAACAAATTCGTACCATCAATCTATATCCTGCGAAGTAAGGTGCTTTAAAAGTAGCCGACCACAACTTATCGTGGGAGCAATTGGTTTTCCTTTCCGACGTAACACCTTGCGTCCTGACAATTACTACCTTTGCGACATGAAAAGTTTCTGGCGTTTAATTCGTTATTTAGGGCGCTACCAATCTTTGGTGGTAGCTGCCATTGGGTGCAATATCCTTACCGCAGTTTTTACGGTCATTAGCATCCCGATGCTGATTCCCTTTTTTCAGATCTTGTTCGACCGGACGGAGATGGCCGTAGCGGCACCATCCAGGCCGCTGGGTTTTAGCAATGTCACCGAACATCTCAATTATCAGTTTACTCAATTGATCAATACCCAGGGGCAGGAGACTGCGCTGGCTTACGTCTGTGTAGCCATTGTGGTGGTCTATCTTCTTCGCAATCTCTTCAGGTATTTGGCACTGTATTTTATGGCACCCGTTCGCAATGGTGTGATTCGTGACCTCCGCGATGAAATGTTTGAGCAAGTGCTGACTTTACCGCTGTCTTACTTTGGCGAAGAACGCAAGGGGGATCTGCTGTCGCGCCTTACCAGTGATGTGCAAGAAGTAGAATCATCGATTTTGAATATGCTGGAAGTGGTTTTCCGAGAGCCGCTCATCATTACGGGGGCGCTGGCCTTTATGATCTACGTAAGTCCCGGATTGACGGTGTTTGTATTTCTTTTGATCATCTTCACAGGGGTGGTGATTGGTGGCCTGGGTAAGCGCCTCAAGCGCACCTCTACGCAGGTGCAGGATCGTTTAGGCCATCTACTGAGCTTGGTGGAAGAAGGTCTGGGGGGATTGCGAATTATCAAAGGTTTTGCGGCGGAAGATTACCAACGCAAGAAATTTTCTAACGCCAATAATGACTACCGCAACCTACTGACCAAGCTGTTGCGTCGGAGAGACCTCGCCTCGCCACTGTCAGAATTTTTGGGCATTGCTACTGTAGCCGCCTTGCTTTGGTACGGTTCCCGGCAGGTGTTCAGTGGCGTATTGGATGCGGAAACCTTTATCACCTTCATTTTTGCGTTCTACAATGTTATCGACCCCGCTAAAAATATCGCCAAAGCCACTTCCAATATCCAACGCGGCATTGGTGCTTTTGAGCGCATTGAAAGGCTGCTGGATGCCGTGAACAACCTACCCGAAGCACCCGACGCCAAGTCGATCAGCACCTTCAACGAAGGAATCAGCTACCGGCAAGTAGGTTTTCGTTACCGCGATGTAGAAGGCCCCGTCCTGCAAAATATCAACCTGGACATCGACAAAGGCAAGGTTATTGCACTGGTTGGAGCCTCCGGTGCAGGCAAGAGTACCCTGGTAGATCTGCTCCCGCGCTTCTACGACGTTACCGAAGGCGGTATTTTCATCGACGGGATCGATGTGCGCCAGTTGCGTCGGCGTGAACTACGCAGACTACTGGGCATCGTTAGCCAGGAGGCCATCCTCTTCAATGACACTATTTACAATAATATCGTTTTTGGTCTGGAGGGAGTGAGCCAACAAGCGGTGGAAGAAGCCGCCCGTATTGCCAATGCCCACGAGTTTATCATAGCTACCGAAAATGGCTACGGTACCAATATCGGCGACCGGGGCAACAAGCTCTCCGGTGGTCAGCGGCAGCGCCTCACCATCGCGCGAGCTATATTACGCAACCCGCCCATCCTGATCCTCGACGAAGCAACTTCTGCACTCGACTCCGAAAGTGAGCGACTGGTACAGGATGCCCTGACAAAACTGATGCAGGGCCGTACGGCGGTAGTGATCGCCCACCGCCTGAGCACCATCCAGCACGCCGATGAGATCATCGTCATGCGCGAAGGCCGGATCGTCGAACGAGGTACCCACCTGGGTTTATTAGAGCAAGATGGGGAATACCGGAAGTTGGTAGCCTTGCAGGGTTTGGAGTAGGGGTGCTCGTTCCGAGTTATCGGAACGAACACCCCCAAAAAAAACACTCCAAAAACCTCCACACAAATTGTACCTTTGCTCTCCATGAATTTACCCCTCAAAATAGCGCGCCGTTATCTTTTTGCTCGGCGTTCCACCAATGCGATCAATATCATTACTGGTATTGCGGTTTTTGGCGTAGCTGTTGGTACGGCGGCCCTGATTCTTATCCTCTCGGTTTTTAATGGGTTTGAAGACTTGTTCCTAACCCTCTACAACAGCTTCAACCCTGATGTGACGGTCACGCCCGCCAAGGGCAAAACCTTCGCTGCCGATACCGTGATGCTGGAGCAACTCTATGCGCTCGAAGGCGTAGCCGTGATCTCGCAAACCCTGGAAGAAAAAGCCCTCTTTGAGTACAAAGACAACCGCGATTTTGGCCTGCTCAAAGGGGTCGACGAATTCTACAAGCAGGTCACGGGCATCGACTCCACCGTGAGGGAAGGGTTTTATGACCTGGAAGAAGAAGGCGGCAATAAGGCCGTCATCGGGCAAGGTATCCGCAACCGGCTGGGCATTGATGTCGATGATCCTTTCAACCCACTCACCATCTACTGGCCCAAACGCAAGAAGGCTGGCCCTTTCGATACCCGCCCATTCAAGTCGGTTCAGGTGCAGCCAGTCGGTACTTTTTTGGTACAGCAAGATTTTGAAAACCAGTACGTACTTACTTCCATCAAGCTGGCGCGGGAATTGCTGGAACGGCCCGATGCCTGTACCTCGCTAGAGATAGACCTCAAAGACGGTTTTGAAATTGCCAGCATTTACGATGCCATTCGTACCATCGTAGGCCCGGAGATGGAAGTCAAAAACCGCTACGAACAGGAAGCCTCCTTCCTGCGGCTGATGCGGGTAGAAAAGTGGCTCAGCTTTGCCATCGTTGGCTTGATGATGCTCTTGGTAAGTTTCAACCTGATCGGCGCACTGTGGATGATTGTGCTCGAAAAACAGCCCGATATTGCTATCCTGAAATCCATGGGTATGACCGAACAAGGAGTTTACCGCCTCTTCCTCTACGAAGGCCTGCTCATGTGTGGTGCCGGCATTCTCATCGGTTTTATCCTCGCTACGGTCATTTACATCCTGCAAGTGACGGTAGGTATTATCACCCTGCCCGGAGGTATGCTCATCGATGCTTACCCCGTGAGCTTGCGTTGGTTTGATTTCCCCCTCGTGGCACTTACCGTTGGTACCATTGGTGCCTTGGCTTCCATTTTACCCGCACTAAGAGCGCGCCGGGTATCTGCGATCATTAAGGCGGAGTAAGGTTGGTGTAAAAGTTGGGTAGGTGTAAGCGTGTAAGCGTTGTTTTGATTTTCCTAGTAGCACTGACTACCCCAAACAACCTACGTGTGCCCCGTTAATTCCGACTTCCGATTTCCCACGGTCTTTTCGCGTAAGACGAAAGTGAGTTCACGCCTCCCATGGATGACGATAAATATCTGTTGGCAATCGCATCATCTTAAGCAACCTCAGGTGATGTTCTTCGATGCCCTGCAAGTGTACGCTGGCTTTGTGATCATCAGTCATTATGTAGATCATCTGGACGCTTCGGAACGCGCTTAAGACCAGCGATGTGGTAGGTCGCTCAACTTTGCGGCCGGGATTGCCGGGCACCAGATTGGTAAGATAGCTGTTTTGTTCGCTTTTCAGTGTTTGGCGGATGGTGTATTGCCACAGATTATAGTACTGTAGAGCCAGCATTAGTATGCGCAACATGGCTTGGATGCGATTTTCTTTTTTCAGGAAGATTGGCGTAAGCGAGGTGCATTTGGTCAACAGCAAATGAAAATGCTGCTCGATACGATACTCCTCCCAGTAACAAAGTACCACCTCGCAAGCCGAGAGTCTATCCGAAGGAGCGTTAGTGGCCATCACGCGCCATCCGGCCAGTTGCTGTTCGATGTTGTTTTGCTGCTCGTCCAGTGTAAGTTCCACACTGCAAGGTTCGGCCGGGTCCTGAGATAGTGTGATCTTCCAGCTGTATAGGTGAGCGACTTTGTGCTTGTCCAGTATCTTGTTGATGGTTCGTTCAGCTTCCTCTACCGACTTGATCGTTTTACGACCTCGGTTGCGCGTGAAGCGCAGTCTGACCTCCTGGCAAGCGGTCTGGCAGCGTTGCTCTAGTTGGGCAACTTGGCGCTTGCGTAGATTCAAGCTACATACCCCGAATAGCCTTTGGGTGTGAATCGTGCCGTCAGCGGAGATGATTTCACGTGCGGGCAGCTCTTTAACCAGCGCGATGGCTTGTGAATCCTTACTTCCCGCCGCCTGACGCATTACGCGTTCGGCGGGCTCTTGTTGTTGCTCAATCCACTCACGGGCTTGCATTAATTCCTCTCGTGAGTATTGTCGTTGAGCCAATGGGCCCAAGTAGTAGTTGCCGCTGTCAGCAATGAAACACATATTGTACTGATTACACAGCTTGCGGTCTCCCACTACCAGTACTCCTTTGGACTTGAGACCTTGTTCCCAGGCCTGTTCCAAGGCTGGCACGTAAAGCTTGTCGTCACTGTTTTGCCCTGCTACCACGTTCAGAGCCAGTGGCAGGTTGGCTTTGTCTATAGCCAGTAGCATCAATTTTACCTGAGGTAGGGCCAAACCCGTGGCATTATGCCCCAACTGAAAAATGCCTTCTGTTTCTCGATGACTTTGAGCCGTGGTACTGTCGATACGCACCGTATCAAGGGGACCTTGATCAGTACCGTTGTCCAGATCGTAAAACCGAATTAGCGATTGGTTATGATCGCGCTGAAAGGACATCCAGCGCTCATCGTCCTTAGACAGGTAGTCCAGCAGACTACCCAAACGGTCATCACTGAGATAAGCAGCCTGAAAATCAGCTTCATCCAAAAGCCAACTCAACGTGCGCTCCAAGCCCAAAGCCCAGTCTTCTACGTTGTACAGTCGATGATCGTTCTCGCTCAGAATATAGACCAGAAAAGCCTCCAATGTCTTGCCAATACTGGTTCCCTGCCACAAATGATGAGTAGGATAGTGCTTGTCCACGCGCTGGGACAAACCGGTCGATTGGAGTAGGCGACTAATCGCCGGTAGATCGCCTACAGGCTCTGCTTTGATCAGCATACAGTTTTCTTATAAAACGCTTTGCGAACTCACTTTCGTCTTACGCGAAAAGACCGTCCCACTTCCGACTTCTGTAACCCTTACACCTTCCACCCTTCCACATTTTTCACCTACACACAATAGGGGGCTTTCTCTAGTAGTTACATCTATTCAATGTAACAAAGATTACCCTTTGTCTTAACACCGTTGTTAAGTACGGAGAACCATAAAAAACCAAAAAGATGAAATACCTACTGTTTGTTTTTCTGTTGGCAACCCAAATTACTTACGCACAAGAAACGCGCCAGATTGGGCCTTTCAGTGGGTTGATAGTGAGTGGAAAACTGGAAGTTTACCTGGAGCAAGGCGAAACCGATCAGGTAATTATTGAAAGCACAGACTATCCCGAAGGAGAACTCAATATCAGCCTCAAAGGCAGTACCCTCAAGTTGAGTTTGGTAGACGGTTGGATCAAAGGCGACCGCCGTCTGCGTTTGCGTGTGCAGTACCGTAGTCTTGACGAAATTCGGGTGCTTGCGGGTGCTGCCCTAAGTAGCCGGGAAGTGATTACGGCTGATCGGTTGGAGCTCAAAGCCGGAAGTGGCGCGGAAGTAGAATTGGAGTTAGAAGTGCATACCCTTGAGTCTTCTGCTACCGAAGGCGCCAGTGTAGAACTGTCGGGAAAAGTTAAAAACCAGTATGCCACCGCCAACACAGGTGGAGAATACGATGCGTCTCGCCTAGCTTCGGATCATACCGAGGTGAAATCCAATACCGGTGGTTTAGCCCGCGTAGTCGCCAACGAACACCTGGATGCCGTAGCAAACACGGGTGGGCGTATCCAATATTCCGGCGATCCTCAAGAAAAGTATACACGCAGTAACTTAGCTGGGGAGATCAGAGGATATTAGCGCTAAGTATTATAACGGAAATGCTCAACTTTCACTAGAGATTTTTCCGTCCCTGAGGGATACGCTACGGTCTTTGGTGAAATGAAGTTAACGTGAGGTTGGTGCACAAGCTCTTGTAAGTAGAAGAAGCCCCTCCTCCAACTTCACGGTATTGAGTTAGTACTAGGTACTCAGATAGAACACCTCATTTATTCAAGTACACCGTACCCAATGCTAAGTACAGTTAGATCGGGGTAATTGCCTGGAGGTCAGGTTCTTAAGTCCTGGACTTGCGTTAAGTTAGAATGGAAATGGTTGCCGCCGGTGCAATCATTTCCATTCTCTATTTAGGAGCTAAATAAGGTTCAAGACAAACTGATTGTCGTCTCTTTTCTCATATTTTTCAGCATTAAACTGGTACAGATAAGACCCCTTCCTGGAGGAGCTCATGTCCTTTTCGTCCAAGCGATCTATGACGTCCAGCGAACGAATTTTATTGATGAAATTTCGTTTATCCAGTTTGATGTCAAAAATTGCTTCGTAGAGCTTTTGCAGTTGCCGCATGGTAAATTTCTCCGGCAGAAGCTCAAATCCAATGGGTTTGGTTTTGGCTCGGGTTCTCAGCTTTTTGATCGCGGTATCAATCATTTGATCATGATCAAAGATAAGCTTTGGTGCTTTGGATACACTAAACCAATTCGCCGAAAATTGTTTGATTAATTTTTCGCTGTGCTGCTGAATATTGATCAATGCATAGTAAGCTGTAGAAACGGTTCGATCTACAGGGTCCCGATCAATCTTACTGAAAGTAGCGACCTGTTCCATGTAAATATTATCCAGTCCGGTATAAAGGTTGAGAATTCGCCGGGCAGCTTCTTCTAATGTTTCCGAGTGCTTGAGGAATCCTCCTTCCAGCGACCATTTCCCCTTTTCCGGCTCAAAGTCACGTTTGATCAAAAGTACTTTCAAGTCTTCGTCGTCGAAACCAAAGATGATGCAATCCACGGCTAGTAGGACCTTGTCTTCTTTGTCGTAATTGTGGATCAAGGTTAGTTCTTTATTAAAAGTTAGTAGGAAGATTTTTATTACGCAAACCTAAGAGGATTATCCTAGAGTTTCAAAAAGATAAATGTGAAAAACACACAAAAAATTATATTCTTATATAATCCATATAGGCGCATAAAAATGTATGGGTGTAAAAATAATCAAAAAATAATTTGCTTCTGAAGAAAGGAAAAACTATTTTTGCAAGTGTGGATTTCACACTTATTATTTTCAACTCTTAACTTTATGAAAAGACATATACAAAGCCACTGTGTCGGAATAAAGGTGCCGCACCAGAAGAAGTGGTGGGCTACCCTAGCCTTTTTCTTTCTACTAATTGCTGTGGTATCAGCACAGAACAAAACCGTTTCAGGGGTGGTAACTTCGGATGAAGGAGAGCCGCTGATTGGTGTGAATATCCTGGTGAAAGGTAAATCCACCGGGACGGTATCGGATATTGATGGGGCATACTCCTTGCAGGCGATGCCAGAAGATGTACTGATTTTTTCTTACACCGGCTATCTTCCTACCGAACTTACGGTGGGTAACCAAACGACGATCGATTTGGTGATGAGCCAAAATGCGGAATTACTCGACGAAGTCGTGGTAGTAGGGTACGGTACCCAACGTAAAGAAGATCTTACTGGCGCCGTGAGCGTGGTAAATACCGAGGAAATGCGCAAACAGGCATCCAATGATGTGACCCAGATGATGCAGGGACGGGTCGCTGGGGTTTCCATCACTACCGATGGGCAGCCTGGTGCAGCTCCATCTGTGCGCGTAAGGGGCGTAAGTACCTTCGGTTTGGGCGCAGGTGCAGAACCCTTATACGTCGTAGACGGTTTCCCCCTCGTTGGAGGAATCAGAGACATCAACCCCAACGATATTGAGTCTATTCAGGTACTAAAGGATGCCACTTCAGGAGCCATCTACGGCAACCGGGCAGCCAATGGCGTTGTAATTATTACAACCAAAGGCGGAAAAAGAAACGAGAAATTCAGTGTCAACTTTTCTTCTTACGCGGGTATCCAGACGGTACCACAGCGCATTCCTCTTTTAGACCGAGTAGGGTACCAAACCATCAATAGTGAGCTGTTGGCCAATGCTGGTCAGGCTCCTGTTCCTGGTAATGATCCTACTTCTGCTGATTACATTAGTAATATCGATACGGATTGGCAGAACGAAGGTTATAAAGATGGTTCTATCCAGAATTATAACCTGGGCATGAGTGGAGGAACGGACAAGACGAGCTACTTCATCTCTATGGATTACCTCGATAATAAAGGCACTTTGGTGGGGTCTGGCCCGGATTATACCCGTTACTCAATGCGGGTAAACTCTGAAACAGACTTAGGCAAGGTTCGCTTTGGCGAGAACGTATACCTGATGCGCTCTGACGAAAACCCCTTGTTTTACAACGGCATATTTACCTTGTTCTTGCCTGGTGGCCGCCCGACCTTGGTCAATGACTTACTACAGGCCATTCCTACGATTCCTGTTTACGACGAGAACCGTGAGGGAGGCTTCGGTGGTGCAGATGCCGTTATCCACCAATCTATCACCCTGAATGTGCCTGGATTCAATACCCTGGTTCGCAACGCTACACAAGTCAATCGCTTACTTGCCAATGTATACGGTGAGCTGGACTTATTGGAAGGGCTTACCTATAAGCTGAATTTGCAGTACGACAATACGGATATTTCCGATCAGTTGTTTGCACCGGAGTATGATTTGGGATACTTTTTCCCACGACCAATTGCGGAACTACAGGTAGGAGACCGTTCTTCCAACTCTTTTCTGGTAGAGAATACCCTAACCTACACTAAGGCTGTCGGTCGTCATAATCTGACGGTACTAGCCGGGCAAAGTTTCCAAAACTTCAACTACCGCCAAATCTCAGCGGTTGGTTCTGGTCTCGAAAAGCCATATGTACTTAGCTTGTCGAATGCTTCTACGTTTAGTGTAATTGACAATCAGCAGCCTGCTGCATTAGCGTCTTATTTGGGGCGGGTAAACTACGCATTGGATGACACTTACTTACTTACCTTCAATATCCGGAATGATGGTTCTTCCCGTTTCCGCAAAGAAGATCGTTTTGCGTTCTTCCCTTCCATTGGTTTAGGTTGGAAAATCCACAATGACCTTAATTTGCCCCGCGCGATTACCGCAATGAAGCTGCGTGGCGGTTACGGGCAATTGGGTAACCAGGAAATTGGAAACTTCCGTTACCAAAGTACCATCAATCGTGCTATTCCTTACGAATTTGGTACGGGTAGAGTGTTTGGCGCAGCGACGACCATCCTGGTGGATCCTTCGATTACCTGGGAGACCCGTATTACCAGAAATGTAGGTTTGGATCTTGAAATGTGGGACGGTAAGCTGGAGTTTACCGCTGAATACTACTCCAATACTTCTGAAGATGTACTGATTGATCTGCCTATTCCATTGTCCAATGGCTCTTTGGCAGGACTTACGACCAATGCCGGCTCTATCCAGAACTCAGGCATCGAGCTATCCGCAAATTGGCGGCCACGTGTTGGTGATATCGTTTTTAATATTTCACCCAACTTTTACACCGTTAAAAACGAAGTACTGGACATCGGTAACCTAGAATTTATCTCTGGTGCCGGAGCACGTACCGAAGTAGGCCAAGCGGTCGGTCAGCAATACGGATGGGTATACGAAGGTATTTTCCAGAGCCAGGATGAAATTGCTGCCTCCGCATTCCAGAACGCCGGCACGGCACCAGGGGACATCAAATTTGCGGACCTCAACGACGATGGCATCATCAATGAAGAAGATCGCCAATTCCTTGGGCAAGGGATGCCTACTTACTACTACGGTATCAATATTGCCGCGCAATACAAGAGCTTTGATTTCACCATTTTCGGACAAGGAAGTGGTGGCAACCTCATCAACAGCAACCTCTACAAAGGTTTGATGCCAACTTCGGGCTACACCAACTGGCACGAAGACATCCTCAACCGCTGGACACCAACCAATACCAATACGGATATTCCTCGGGTAGTCTGGAATGATCCCAATAACAACCAACGGGATTCTAACCGCCCGGGATGGTTGCAAGACGGAGACTACTTCCGGATCAGCACCATCTCTGTTGGTTATTCCTTAAACGCAAGGGCACTGGACAAAATCAGGCTGCAAAGCGCCCGGATTTACGTCACCATGCAGAATGTCTATACGTTTGCTGCTTACAAAGGGTATAACCCTGATTTCCAGGCGAATATCCTGAGCCCTGGATTTGATTTCGGTACCTTCCCTCGGCCAAGAACTTCAATGATTGGTCTACAAGTTAAATTCTAAGAAAGATGAAAAACATCCAATATAAACTATTTTTTCTTGCAGCTGCCCTCATCGGGTTGGGTGCGTGTACGAACGAGCTGGAGATTGTTGATCCCAACCGTTTGTCTTCAGAACAGTATTATGCTACGGAAGCGGAGGCTGTTGCTGCCGTTGATGCCATCTACAATGCTTTGATCATTGATGGGATGTATCAGCGAATTACGCCTGTCTACAACGACGGTCGTGGCGATGAATTGAAATGCCGTAGTCCATGGACTTTCCTTACGGGGTTCAGCTCTTTCACCTTACCTGCTACGGATGGTGCTTTGGAAATCTTTTGGGCGGGACATTACATCATGGTCAACCGGGCGAATCAAGCCTTGGAAAACATTCCATTGGTGGAAGGCGTCGACGCTACCTTGCGCGAGCGCTTGCTGGGGCAGGCATACTTCCTGAGAGCTTTGGCTTACTTCAACCTGGCCAATGTTCACGGTAATGTTCCCATTATTTTGGAGACACCTAAAGGATCGGAGTCTTTCTATCCTAGCAACGCTGAAGTAACCGCAGAAAAGGTTTATGAGCAAGTTGAATCAGATTTGGCCAATGCTATTTCACGGTTGCCACTCAACTACAACGATGTTTCAGGGCCTGACCAGGGGCAAGTAGGAAGAGCGACCAAAGGTGCTGCCGAATCCCTCATGGGTACCGTTCACCTCTACCAGGGCGATTACGCAGCGGCTCTGCCTTTCTTTGAAAGTGTCGTCAATGCTGGCCAGTATTCACTTGCTGCAAATTATGCCGATCTGTTTTCACAGGATCCTTCGGTAGAGAGTGCTAATCCTGGAAAAATCTTCTGGGCAGACTTTACCACCAGTGCCAATGCAGAATTCAACTGGGGTGGTGACCCCAACGTCAACTGGCGCCAGTTTTTAGCCTTGACGCCAACCTACTCTGTGGGTGATTTCTTCGACTTTTTCCCATCTGCATTTTTGTACAATGAAATGCGTGAAGAGCTGACGGTCGATGGTACCTTGGACCCTCGTTACCATGCGACCATCCTTTCTTACGAGCCCGAAGAAGGTTACACCACGGCCTATGGGCAAGACTGGTTTGCCAGAGGTTACGGTGAAAACGATTATTTCATCAAGAAGTACACCAATGCCACTGATGGTGCCGATGCATTTACAGCGGGCTATGATTACCATATCATTCGCTATGCGGATGTGCTGTTGATGTACGCAGAGTGCTTGGCCAATACGGGCAATATTCCTGCCGCAGCGCAGCAGGTACAGGTGGTGAGAAACCGGGCCAATTTGCCGGATCGCGAAGCAGAATTTGCGGGTTACAACCTCCAACAGTTCATGGCTCAAATCGAACACGAGCGGATCATGGAACTGGCGGTAGAGGGTAAGCGCTGGTACGATCTTCGGCGTTGGGGCTACCTGAGTGGTGCAAAACTCGAAGAACTGAAGGCCAACGACACGGAGTTTAACACTTTCACGCCAGGCGAGGACGAGTTGATTCCTATCGCACAAACGGAATTAGATCGCAATCCTAACCTGGTTGGGAATACGGCGAACTAGCACTTTTGAAGGAGTAAGGGTATCAATGGCCACTTCCGTCGGAGATACCCTTACCCATTCTTTTTTAAGCAAAACAAGCCTGTTATCGTAAGATGATTTCCAGAAATACATATCCGCTGTTTTGGTTGCTGGCACTTTCAACGCTGTGCCAATGCCAGCGTCAGGCATCCGGTGCTGATGCGGATACGCTATTTCAATTAATGGATGCTTCAGCGACGGGCGTTGATTTTCAAAATACCATTACTCCCGACGAGGTATTCAATCTCCTGGATTTTGAATATCTCTACAATGGCGGCGGCGTAGGCGTCGCGGATTTTGATAACAATGGGTTGCCTGATCTGGTCTTTACTGGAAATATGGTGGCTAGCAAAATCTACCTCAACCAAGGTAAACTACAATTCAAAGATATTACCGAGGCAGCCGGCTTCACTACCGCAGGAAAATGGTGTACCGGTGTGGCAATCGTTGATATCAATAGGGATGGATATGATGATATCTACCTATCCGTAGGCGGCCCGGGCAAGCAAAGTATTTACCCCAATTTACTTTTCCTCAACCAAGGAGACCTCACCTTTAGGGAAGCTGCTGCTGATTATGGCTTGGCTGACCCCAATGAGTCCAACCAAGCCGTTTTCTTCGATTATGACCAAGACGGTGATTTAGACATGTACCTGCTCAACGGTGGGGGCTTTGAAAAATCGGCGGTGACTATCCGACCCATCATCACCGACGGGTCGAGCCGCAATACCGACAAACTCTATCAGAATAATTTTGATGAAACCCTGGGCCATCCCGTCTTTATGGATGTCTCCAAGGAAGCAGGCATCCGCTTTGAGGGCTTCGGATTAGGCGTGGGGATCATTGATGTGAATGATGACCAGTGGCCGGACATCTACGTTTCCAATGATTACTTATCACGTGACTATTTGTACGTCAATCAGCAAGATGGTACCTTCAGCGAGGAAGCGATGGCGTACTTCGATCACCTGAGCCACTTTTCGATGGGCAATGATATCGGTGATATAAATAATGATGGCCTGCCAGATATCATGACGCTGGACATGTTGCCCGAAAGCCATCAACGCCGCAAGTTGATGTTTGGTCCCAACCAATACGATAAGTTTTATCAGGCCGTCGACTATGGATATGGTTACCAATATATGCGCAACATGCTTCAGGTGGGGCAGCAAGATCACCGCTTTAGCGAAATTGGCCAATTGGCTGGCCTGGATCGTACCGACTGGAGCTGGTGCCCTTTGATGGCCGATTTCGATAATGATGGTTGGCAAGACCTTTATATTACCAATGGCTATGGCAAGGACATCACCGATCTCGATTTCGTGAAGTTTCGTAAAGATGCCGTTTCTCGGTACACGAGCCAGGAAGAAGTTCGCAAGAAAATGATCGCTAGCCTTGATGATCTCCCTTCTATCACACTACCCAACTACCTCTACCGAAACCAGGGAAATAGTCGTTTCGAAAACAAAGGCACAGCGTGGGGCATCAGCCAGTCGTCTATTTCTAATGGCGCCGCTTACGCAGACCTCGACCAGGATGGTGACCTGGAGTTGATCACGAACAACATCGATCAGAAGGTTTTTATCTACAAAAATACCCTCGTAGAAACCGACTCCTCCAAAGCCCGTTTTTTAGCGGTTAAACTCAACGGAAGCAGCAATTCCAAGGGAGTAGGAGCAAGGGTAAGTGTGCGGGTAGGAACTGAAAAACAACTCCGCTACCAGCAGCCCGTTCGCGGCTTTCAGAGTTCTGTGACGGAGGTGCTCCACTTCGGGGTAGGCGAGCACACAACAATTGATGAGGTGGAAGTGACCTGGCCCAGCGGCAAAAGCACCTTGTTGAAAGCTGTCGCCGCTAATCAATGTATTGTTATCAACGAAGCGGATGCGGAAACAAAGGAAAATCAGCCGGTTGTTGATGCTGCTAGCTTATTAGCTAAAATTGACAAGATCAACTATATTCATCAAGAGCCTGCTCCCGGTAATTATTTTCAGGTTCAACCCTTGCTCTTACACGGTTTTACCCATCAAGGGCCTGGCTTAGCGGTTGGTGATGTCAATAACGATGGGCACGACGACTTATTTATCGGCGGGCCTTATGGGCAACCAGCTCACCTGTATCTACAAACAGCCCAGGCTACGTTTGTAACGCAAGTCTTTCCTACTGAAAATTACGAAGACTTAGGGGCCTTGTTCTTTGACGTAGATGAGGATGGTGACTTAGACCTATATGTGGTCAGTGGCGGCTCCGAAAGGTACCAGGGACACCAGTATTACCAAGACCGAATTTATCTAAACGACGGAAAGGGCAACTTTACGCTCAATGAAGCGGCACTTCCCGAGATGTTAACGAGCACGGCCACCGTCGTAGGCGGCGATTATGACCAAGACGGAGATGTGGATCTCTTTGTCGGAGGCCGTGTCGTACCTGGCAGCTACCCACTGAGCCCACCAAGCTATTTGCTGGAAAACCGAGCGGGAAAATTCATGGATGTTACGGAGCAAGTTTGTCCAGCCTTAACATCAGTGGGGATGGTGACGGCTGCCGTTTGGACGGATTTCAACAATGACCATCAGCAAGACTTGATTGTCGTAGGAGAGATGATGAATATTTCGCTCTTTGAAAACCAGGCTGGGCGATTGAAAAACATTTCCGCACAGGCGGGACTGGCCCATGCTACTGGCCTGTGGAACAGCATTGCGCCAGGAGATTTTGACAATGACGGCGACACGGATTATGTTTTGGGGAATATTGGCAGCAATCTTCCGTTCACCATCAGTTCGGAGCATCCTTTGTCCCTTCATTTTGCTGATTTTGACCAAAACGGCACCATCGACCCTATTTATTCTTCCTTTGAAGAAGGAGATTACCACCCTCTGCCATCCTTGGATTTGCTGACGGCACAACTGCCGTTGCTGAAAAAGAAATTCCTTCATTACCGCGATTACGCCGCCTCTACCACCGAATCGATATTGGCCCTTTTGGGAACCTCCTCCATGGAGACACTCTACTGCGAAAACGGGGTTTCCATCCTTTTGGAAAATCAGGGAGGGAAACATTTTGTTATGCACAGCTTACCCCTTATGGCCCAGGTAGCACCGACGAAAGGAATTGTCACGGAAGACTTCAATCAAGATGGCCGCTTAGATATTATGCTGGTGGGCAATGATTACAATACAGAAGTCGTCAATGGGAATTATGATGCCTCGCGGGGTACCGTTCTGCTCAATACCGGACAACTCAAGTTTACCACTCTTACGGCAAAAGCATCGGGGGTAAATACCCACGGAGACACGCGCTCGGCCGTGAAGTTGGCCCTCTCGAATGATCAACAACTGTTGATTTTGGTGAGTAAAAATAGTGGTGCCCTCGAAAATTACCTGCTGGAAAGTAAATCGGATCAACCGTGGTACAATTTCCGTCCTGGAGAGGTGAGTGCGACCATCTCGACTTCAAACGGAGCGACGATTAAACTGGAATGCCCCATCGGGAGTGGCTATCTGTCTCAGCAGACGCGAAAATTTTGGCTGCCGCCGAATACGAACAAGGTGTCCTTTTGGAACAGCCAGGGAGGGCTTACCCGCGAGATGGAGGTGAATCTACCAAAAGAAAATATTTAAGAACATGATGAAATCTAGTTGCGATAAGATAATGTACTTCTTTTTGGCGGTGATGCTGATGGGAGCCCTTGCTTGTAAAAAAGATGATGACGTCGTGGTCGTTGGGCCCGGCCCTACGCCAACGCCGGTAGATACCACCACGCTTGATGATGGCCCGGTGGATTTTTCCAAGTTGAATGATACCTACGGAGAGATTGCATCCCCTAGTATGACCAGCCAGTGGGCGCATTACAATGTGCACGACCCCGCTTATTTGGTAGAAGATGATTTTGTTTACGCCTACAGCACCGACGTTGCGTTTGGTAACGAAATTCGGCCTGGCCTCCAGATTCGCAGGAGTATCAATCTGGTAGAATGGGAGTTTGTGGGCTGGGTTTTTCCAGGTTTACCCACAAGAGGTGCCAACTTTATCCGTCAAAACGGCGGGGAACCCTTCGAAGGCCTGTGGGCACCTTATATAGTCAAAGTAGGAGCTGAATACAGGTTGTATTATTCTTTGTCCTCTCCAACGCCGCGTCTGAGTGTCATTGGTCTGGCGACGGCCACCAATCCGCGTGGTCCTTTCCGGGAGGAGGGGCTGGTCGTGACCTCGCTAGCCAACAATAGCGTACAGACCAACGCCATAGATCCTACGGTAATCATTGCCGACGATGGCACCCACTGGATGTATTACGGCTCCGCCTGGGACGGTATCTATAAGCTGGAGCTTGACGCGGAGACCGGGTTGGCCAAAAGAAACGACGAGAAAGGAGTAAGAGTTGCCCAGCGAGGGTTTACGGGAAACAGCATCAACGGGAATATCGAAGGGCCAGAAATTATCTACAATCCCCAGTTCAATAAGTACTACCTCTTCATCGCTTACGATTGGCTAGCAACCAAATACAATGTCAGGGTAGGGCGATCAGATAGCCCTACGGGGCCTTTCTTTGACATGGCGGGCAACAACATGAACGAAGCGGTCGATGATCTGCCCATGATCCTGGCGCCTTACCGTTTTGCGGGGCATGGTGGCTGGCAGGGGGTGTCGCATCCCGGGGTATTTGAAAGAGATGGTGATTTTTATATCGGTCATCAAGGCCGCCCTGGCGTCAATCAGTTTTATATGGTGATGCACCTGCGGCAGTTGTTCTGGACGCCAGATGGATGGCCATTGGTAAGCTGTCAACGGTATGCCACCGAAGAAGAGTCAGCCGTTGCCGAAGCTGAACTCATCGGTGAATGGGAGCAAATCATCATGGACTATCAAGTCGTACCAGGATATGCAGATGAGCAGGTCTCTCCAAATTTCAACGATTCAGACATAATTACCCTGGAGGAAGGAGGCACGATTTCGGGCGGCTTAGGTGGTAGTTGGTCTTACACTCAACCCTGGCTGACCATCAATCAGGGCGGTCGCACCCAACAACTTAGGGTGGAAAGAGGCCGCGATTGGGAAAACGAGGAGGCCAGTACCATTCTGTTCACGGGGCTTGATGATCAGCACGTTGCCGTATGGGGTAAAAAGCTTCCATAACCAGGAAGGCTTTGTCGATATGGGAGGATGAATTTCTTCTTTAAAAAATAAAAACAATCCAAGCTATGAGATCATATTTAATAGGTGTTTTACTGGTTGTATGCTTTGGAGCCACGTCGGTTGCCGCTCAGAAAGTAGCGATTCGTGTTGCGCCACAAACGGATGCACCTCAGATTAGCCGCCATATTTACGGGCATTTTGCCGAACACCTGGGCCGTTGTATTTACGGTGGGTTCTACGTGGGAGAAGACAGTGAAATTCCTAACACTGCCGGGGTAAGAAACGATGTTGTCACGGCACTAAAGGAGCTTCAGATTCCCAATCTACGCTGGCCTGGTGGGTGCTTTGCCGATACCTACCACTGGAAAGACGGTATTGGCCCCAAAGAAGATCGCCCATCAATCCTGAATATCTGGTGGGGCAACGTCAAAGAAGACAACAGCTTTGGGACCCACGAGTTTCTCAATATGTGTGAGTTGCTCGGCACCGAGCCCTACCTTTCTGCGAATGTAGGAAGTGGTACTCCTCAGGAATTTACGGATTGGATCAAGTACACCAATCACCCTGCGGGGAGCAGCCCCATGCCTGACCTCCGAGAAGAAAATGGCAGAGAAGAACCCTGGAAGGTGAAATTCTGGGGAGTTGGCAACGAAGCCTGGGGCTGCGGAGGGAACATGCGACCTGAATATTACGCCGATCTCTACCGTCGTTTCGCCACCTTCGCCACCGATTGGAACAACTCCGATGGCCTGGTGAGAATCGCTTCCGGAGCGAGCAGCTCCGACTATAATTGGACGGAAGTCTTGATGAAAAACATTCCTCACCAGTTGATCGAAGCCATTGCTTTGCATCATTATTCGGTGATCGATTGGGGAAACAAAGGGCCCTCCACGGAATTTTCTACAGAACAGTACTTCCGCATCATGCAGCAAGCACTGCGTATGGAAGACCTTATTCAGAGGCACGTAGCAATCATGGACAAGTACGATGAAAACAAAAAAGTAGCACTCTTTGTCGATGAATGGGGGGGCTGGTACGATGTTGAGCCCGGCACCAACCCTGGCTTTTTGTACCAACAAAATACGATGCGGGATGCCATGGTTGCCGGAGCAACGCTCAATATCTTCAATAACCATGCAGACCGGGTGAAGATGGCCAATCTGGCGCAGGCGGTGAATGTCTTGCAAGCGGTCATCCTTACGGAAGAAGAAAAGATGCTCCTGACGCCAACCTACCACGTCATGCGTATGTACAGTGTTCACCAGGATGCAACCCTACTTCCGCTGGCTTTCGAATCGCCGGTGTACACCTTCAATGGAGAGTCATTGCCCGCCGTTTCGGCGTCGGCTTCTGTCGATGAAGAAGGAGCTGTACATTTTTCCCTGGTAAATATTGATGCCGAAAAAGTACATACCATTGAGTTGGATGTTGCGGCCCTCAACCTGAGCAAAGTCTCCGGCGAAATACTCACTTCGGCCGCTTTGCAGGACCATAATACGTTCGAGCATCCCGATAAAATAATGCCGAAGGCTTTCACGAAAACAACGTTCAAAGCAGGAAAAATCCAATTAGAAGTTCCTCCTTTTTCCGTCATTGTCTTAACTGGAACAAAGTAAAATGAAGTACCCATTTCCTTTGGTAGGGTGCTTGGTATTGTTGTCCTCCTGGGCCTGTACCACGCCTCCTGAATCCGCGCCCGCAGCGGAAGAACCTCCGCCTGCTGAGGTAGCCGAGGCCGCGTTTAACAATCCGATTATCAAGGAGGTGTACACCGCTGACCCTGCTGCACTGGTACACGATGATACGGTCTGGCTTTACACCGGGCATGATGAGGCCGAACTCGATTTTAATTTTTATAAAATGAAGGAATGGCTGGTCTTTTCCTCCGTCAATATGGTGGATTGGCAGAGCTATCCTGTGCCATTACAGGTCAGTGATTTTTCGTGGGCAATGTCAGATGCCTGGGCCGCGCAGGTCATTGAAAGAAACGGTAAGTTTTACTGGTACGTGTCGGTAGAACACGCCACCATTACCGGCAAGGCCATCGGTGTAGCAGTGGCCGACAGTCCTCGTGGCCCCTTCAAGGATGCTCGCGGCACGGCATTGGTGACCAATGATATGACGACGGCAACCGACATTCGTTGGGATGATATCGACCCTACCGTTTTTATTGATCACGACGGGCAGGCTTATCTCTTCTGGGGGAATACCAAGTGTTATTATGCCCCCCTGAAAGAAAACATGACCGAGCTGGCCGGGGAAATAAAAGTGGTAGAAGGCCTGGAGGAATTTACCGAAGCTCCCTGGATTCATCAGCGGGGCGACTGGTATTACCTCTCTTACGCCCAGCAGTTTCCGGAAAAAACGGCTTACGCCATGTCGAAATCTATTCATGGTCCCTGGGAGTACAAGGGAATCTTGAACGAACTGGCCGGCAATTGTAACACCAACCATCAGGCCATCATTGAGTACCAGGGCGTACCCTATTTTATTTACCACACAGGAGGCATTCAGCCACACGGTGGCAGTTTCCGCCGCTCGGTTTGTATTGATCGCCTTTACTACAATCCCGATGAGACCCTGCGCCGCGTAGTGATGACATCTGAGGGCATTGGAAACCAGGAATTATGAAAAAGCAAATTTACTTCGCAAGCATCTGTTTGTTTTGGACATGCCTGGGCACAATGGCCTATGCGCAAACAACGGATATTAGGGTACATGACCCCGTAGTCATTCAGGAGGCAGGCACCTACCATCTGTTTTGCACAGGCAGAGGTATTGCCCATTTTACTTCTTCCGATCTGGAAAACTGGTCAGAGGCTGCTCCTGTATTTACAGAAAAACCCAGCTGGACTGACGAGGTCGTACCCGACTTTCGGAACCACATCTGGGCACCGGATATCATCTTCCGCAACGGACAATACTATCTGTATTACTCCATTTCTGCTTTTGGCAAAAACACCTCGGCCATCGGTGTGGTGACCAACAAAACCCTCAACGAGAAGAGCGCTGACTTCGGGTGGGTAGACCACGGAATCGTTATCCAGTCGCATCCCAATCGCGATTTGTGGAATGCCATTGACCCCAATATTGTCTTTGACGAAAAGGGAACACCCTGGATGTCGTTCGGCTCCTTTTGGAATGGTCTCAAGCTGGTGAAATTGGATGATTCCCTCTTGAGTATCGCCCAGCCTCAGGAGTGGCACACCATTGCTCGCCGTGAACGCAGCTTTGAGCTGAGCGATACCAATCCTGGTGATGCTGCGCTGGAAGCTCCTTTTATCTTCCAGAAAGACGGCTGGTATTACCTGTTTCTCTCCTGGGACTTGTGTTGCCGTGGGGAAGACAGCACTTATAAGGTGGTGGTCGGGCGATCACGTTCGGTAGAGGGGCCTTATTTTGATCGGGATCAGAAAAACCTCTTCCACGGCGGCGGTAGCCTGGTTGTCAAGGGCAACGAGAACTGGTATGGTGCGGGCCATTGCAGTGTTTACACTTTTGGGGAAGAAGACTACCTCTTTTTGCATGCTTATGATGCCAAAGACGAGGGGCGCTCCAAGTTGAAAGTCAGAACGATCCGTTGGAGTGCCGATGGTTGGCCATTCGTAGAACCTTTGAAATAAGCATGATGCAAACGAATTTGACCACCTTGAAAACATTAGTCGGGCGCAGCATGACCTACTTGGGCTGTTGCTTATTGCTAGGATGCCAATCAGCTCCGGCTCCGGCCTCAACGGAAGCAGCCCAACCCGACTATGCTCTCACTCCGGTAGACATTCGTAATGTACATTTAGAAGATGATTTTTGGCTGCCTATCATCAAGCGGGTACAAGAAAAAACCATCGAATACGCCCTCAAAAAATGCCAGGAAGAAGGCCGCCTGGAAAATTTTCTGATTGCGGGAAAACAACTTCCAGGTGAAGTGAGAGGGCAAATGCCTTTTGACGATACCGATGTTTACAAAATTATTGAAGGTGCTTCCAACTCCTTGATCAGTGCTCCAAATCCAGCATTGGAGGCCCTGCTTGATACCTTAATTGAGATCATCGCCGTAGGGCAGGAAGAAGATGGTTACCTCACTACCTGGCGGACCATCAACCCTGCAGCTCCTCCAGCTCCCTGGGTGCCCGTAGAGGAAGGAGTACGCTGGGAATCGCTCGGTGCCAGCCACGAACTCTACAATGCGGGGCACATGTACGAGGCCGCCTACACCCATTATCTGGCTACCGGAAAAAGAAACTTCTTGGATATCGCATTGAAAAATGCGGACCTCCTGGTAGCTACTTTTGGCGAAGCAGAAGGGAAAATCCACAACGTCCCCGGCCATCAGATTGTCGAAACCGGCTTGATTAAACTTTATCAGCTGACCGAAAACCAAGCTTACCTCACTTTAGCCAAATACTTTCTGGATAATCGGGGGAATGCCGCAAATCATCCGCTTTATGGCCCTTACTCCCAGGATCATCTTCCAGTAGTAGACCAGGACGAGGTAGTTGGGCACGCTGTGCGCGCGGTGTATATGTACGCGGCGATGACGGATATAGCGGTGCTATTGCAAGACTCGGCCTACCAAAATGCCGTTGATAAACTCTGGGAAAACATGGTGGGTAAGAAAATGTACCTCACCGGAGGTATTGGCGCCCGCCACGAAGGAGAGTCTTTTGGTGACAATTACGAGTTGCCCAACCTTACCGCTTACAGCGAAACCTGTGCAGCGATTGGCAGTGTTTACTGGAACCATCGCCTTCACCGTCAGAGCGGGAAGGTGGATTATTTCGATATCATCGAACGTACCCTCTACAATGGTCTCATTGCGGGCTTATCGCTGGATGGTACCCAGTTTTTCTACCCCAATGCCCTTGAAGCTGATGGTGTTTACACTTTCAATCGGGGAGCATGCACGCGTCAGAGTTGGTTTGATTGTTCCTGTTGCCCTACCAATATCATTCGCTTCCTGCCTGCTTTGCCAGGCTTGCTCTATTCAAAAGAAGCGCAGACCATTTACACCAATCTTTACGCTGGCAGCACCAGTAAAGTAAGCTTGGAAAACGGCACTTTTACCCTCAAGCAGACCACCGCCTACCCTTGGGAAGGCAGGGTGAAGATGACTATCAATCCGGAAAAAGCGACGGCTGCGACCTTCAAATTTCGGATTCCTTCCTGGGCAAGAAACAGCCCTGCTCCGGGTGGTCTCTATCATTACCAGCAAAAAGAAACGACGATACCCACCATTGCGCTCAACGGAAAACCCTTTGAGGCCAGTATGGAAGGCGGTTATTTTACCATCAACAGAACCTGGGAGCAGGGTGATGAAGTTAGCCTGGATTTCCCGATGCCAGTACGCATGGTCGAAGCTCGGGCAGAAGTAACAGAGGATCAAGGTAAGGCCGCCCTGGAGAGAGGCCCATTGGTATACGCTGTAGAAGGCATTGACAATCCTACCGGTTTTGCAGGAATAACGCTCGCGGAAACCGACACCTTTGCGGTACAGGAAAAGCAAGACTTGCTCGGGGGTATTCGGATATTAACCAATGAAAAACTCACGGCCATTCCCTATTACGCCTGGTCGAACCGGGGGATAGGAAAAATGAAAGTCTGGTTAGACAGCAGTAAAAAATAATTAAAAAGTTTCAATCATATACTTATGAAATCATTGTGGAAAGGGCTCGCCCTGATACTCGTCTTAAGCATTTGCAGTCTAAAAGTGCTGGTAGCTCAGTCAGACGCTTACCAGCTGACCATTGACGCCAGCACATCAAAAGCAAAAATACAGCCGACGATGTACGGCATCTTCTTTGAAGACATCAATTTTGCGGCCGATGGAGGCCTTTATGCAGAATTGGTAAAGAACCGCGGTTTCGAATTTCCCCTTCCAAAGATGGGCTGGTTGGAACCCAACAGTGACCGCCATTCGCTTAATACCGCCTCGGGAATGGGCACCATCATTAAAACCGAAAACCAGCCTGCTAACCGCAACATCTTGCGCGTAATGGTGAATAACGACCAGGGCTACGAACTGATCAATGAAGGCTTTCGCGGGATGGGCATCAAGGAAGGGCAGGCATACGACCTTTCCTTCCAGGCGGCAAAAGGAGAGGGGCGTATTTCTCAAATCAACTTCCAACTCATTGGTGAAAACGGTAAAGTTATTGGTGAAACCTCCGTCGCGCCAACCAGCGCCAATTGGCAAGTTTACACTTCGGTCATCAAAGCTGATGCAACTGCCGAAAAAGCCCGTTTAAAGATCACCTTCCAAGGCACCGGACTGATTGATCTGGATATGATTTCCTTGTTTCCACAGGATACCTGGAAAGGCCGTAAGTACGGACTCCGCAAGGACCTGGTGCAACTTTTGTACGATATGGACCCTGGCTTCCTGCGCTTTCCCGGAGGTTGTATCGTGGAAGGGCGGACGCTGGCCCAACGTTACCAATGGAAGAAAACCGTTGGTCCGATTGAAGAAAGAGAAGCCTTGGTCAATCGCTGGAACACAGAATTCAACCATCGCTTAACGCCCGACTATTATCAAAGTTTTGGCTTGGGCTTTTTTGAATACTTCCAGTTAGCGGAAGATATTGGCGCAGAAGCCATGCCTATCCTCGGTTGTGGGATGGCCTGCCAATTCAACACCGGAGAGCTGGTACCCATGGACGAACTGGGGCCCTACGTGCAGGATGCCCTCGATCTGATCGAGTTTGCCAACGGTGATGTATCCACGCCTTGGGGAAAAGTAAGAAGTGAGATGGGGCACCCCGAGCCTTTCAATATGACCTACATTGGCATCGGTAATGAACAATGGGGACCAGAATACATCAAGCGCTACCTGGTGTTTGAGGAGGCCATCAAAGCCAAGTACCCCGACATCGTCATTATTTCCGGCAGCGGCCCCTTCCCCGATGGTGAGTACTTCGAATACGGCATGGAGGAACTTACCAAGCTTAACGCCGCGATTGTGGATGAGCATTATTACCGTTCACCGGAATGGTTTCGCGAAAATGCGACCCGCTATGATAGTTACGACCGCAATGGTCCCAAAATATTTGCAGGAGAGTACGCTGCCCAGAGTGTGGCCATCGCGAGCCCGGATAACAAAAATAACTGGAATTGTGCACTGTCTGAAGCGGCTTACATGACCGGCTTGGAGCGCAATGCTGACCTGGTAGTGATGACCTCCTACGCGCCACTGATGGCCCACGCAGAAGGCTGGCAATGGACACCGGATATGATCTGGTTCAATAACCTCCAAGCTTACGGTACCGCCAATTATTATGTGCAAAAAATGTATGCCAACAATGCGGGAACCGATCTGCTACAGGTGACCCTGGACGGGCAACCAGTGACGGGCCAGCACCAACTGTATGCTTCTTCCGTGATGGACGAAAACACCAATCAGGTGATCGTAAAAGTAGCCAATACCGGTGCGGAAGCACAGTCCCTAAAGCTGGTATTCAACGGAGCAAAAGTAGGCAAAGAAGCAGAAGTATGGACCATGGCTACCGATGAACTCGAAGCCGTGAACTCCTTCGAGGAGCCTATGAAGATAAGCCCGCAGGCCAGTACTGCAATGTTGAAAAAAAGCAGCTTAGAGGTAAAAATTCCTGCGCACGCATTCGTCGTTTACAAAATCGGTTTGCGCTAAAATAAAGACCAATGAAAAATTATGTAATTGGGCTGGACTATGGTAGTGACTCTGTTCGGGCCGTATTGATCGATGCCGATAACGGGAAGGAACTGAGCAGCAGTGTTTACTGGTACCCCCGCTGGAAAGCAGGGGCGTATTGTGAACCAGATCACAATCAATTTCGCCAGCATCCCCTGGACCATATTGAAGGCTTGGAAAGCACGATCCGCGAAGTCGTCAAGTCTTCAGGAGTTGCTGCCGCCAGCGTGAAGGGGATTTGTGTAGACACAACGGGCAGCTCACCCGTGCCGGTAGATAAGCACGGGACACCTTTGGCTTTGTTGCCCGCATTTGCCGAAAACCCCAACGCGATGATGGTGCTTTGGAAAGACCACACCGCCATCAAGGAAGCCGAAGAAATCAACGAGTTAGCAGCCAATTGGGGCGGAGAAGATTACACCAAATACGAGGGGGGCATCTACTCCTCGGAATGGTTTTGGGCGAAAATATTGCACATCGTCAGAACCGATGCTGCCGTACGAGCGCACGCCTACTCCTGGGTAGAGCATTGCGACCTGATGACTTACATGCTGGTTGGAGGAGAGAACCTGCCTGCCTTTAAGAGAAGCCGTTGTGCGGCGGGCCACAAGGCCATGTGGCACGAAGATTGGGACGGCTTGCCTCCTAAAGCTTTCCTCGAAAAACTACATCCTTATCTCGCGGAGGTGCGGGATCGTTTGTACCAGGATACTTACACTTCCGACCAGGTTGCTGGTACGCTAAGTGCTGCCTGGGCCGAAAAACTGGGACTGACGACAGCTACCGTTGTTGCGGTCGGCACTTTTGATGCCCATGCCGGAGCAGTAGGAGCAGGGATCGAAGAGTACAGCCTCGTGCGGGTAATGGGCACTTCTACCTGTGACATCATGGTGGCTCCGAACGCAGTAATCGGCAGCAAAACGGTGGCAGGTATTTGTGGTCAGGTCAATGGCTCGGTCCTGCCCGGGTGGGTAGGGCTGGAAGCTGGGCAATCCGCTTTTGGCGATGTATTGGCCTGGTTTAAGAGCATTCTGATGTGGCCATTGGATAACCTGATCGCCGAAAGTGAGCTGCTGAACGAAGCACAAAAACAGGCCTTACTCACGGAGGCTGAGCGCAAGCTTATCCCCACATTGGCCCGTCAGGCCGAATACCTTCCGCTATCCGAGAGTCTTCCTACGGCCCTGGATTGGATCAATGGTCGGCGAACACCGGATGCCAACCAGGCGCTGAAAAGTGCCTTCTCCAACTTGTCCTTGGGCACCAAAGCGCCGCATCTTTTCAAGGCTTTGGTTCATGCCATTTGCTTTGGTTCCAAAAAGATTGTGGATCGTTTTGAGGAAGAAGGTGTGACAATCAAAAAGATTATTGGCATCGGAGGAGTGGCGCGCAAATCGCCTTTTATCATGCAAACCCTGGCCAATGTGCTGAACCGCCCCATAGCGGTGGCCAGCTCTGATTATGCCCCCGCGCTGGGTGCCGCCATCTACGCGGCAGTAGCTGCCGGGCTTTACCCGGATGTAGCAACGGCCAGCACCCAATTGGCGAGTGCTGTAGAAGCAGAATATTACCCTCAGGCAGAGCAAGTGGAAAAATTCAAGCCGCTAAACGCTGATTACGAGGCATTGGCTAAATTTGTTGAAACCATCACTGCTGAAAAGCTGGCAAAAAAATAGATCACATGGAGCAGTTTAAATCTTTACGTGAGGAATGTTACGAGGCCAATATGGAGCTGAATGCGCTCAATCTGGTGATTTATACTTTCGGGAACGTTAGTGCGGTAGATCGTGCAGCAGGGGTGTTTGCCATCAAACCGAGCGGCGTGCCTTATGAGGTTTTAAAACCCGAAGACATCGTGATTCTCGACTTCGACAATAAGCTTATTGATGGCAAGATGCGCCCGTCTTCGGATACCCGCACCCACGCCTGGCTCTATAAGAATTGGGCAAACATCGGTGGGATCGCGCATACCCATGCGACCTATTCTGTAGCTTGGGCACAGGCCCAAAGGGATATCCCGATTATGGGCACGACCCATGCCGATCATCTGACGGAAGACATTCCCTGTGCCGCACCGATGAGTGATGAACTCATTGAAGGAAACTATGAGCATAATACCGGCATCCAAATCACGGATTGCTTCCGGGAGCGCAACCTGGATTATGAAGAGGTGCCCATGGTGTTGTTGGGCAACCACGGTCCTTTTACCTGGGGAAAGAACGCAGCAAAGGCCGTTTACCACAGTAAAGTACTGGAAGAAGTAGCCAGAATGGCTTACTTGGCATTACAAATTAATCCCAATGCCCCACGTCTTAAAGACGCACTGATCAAAAAACATTACGAACGAAAGCACGGCAAAAATGCCTATTACGGACAGGCGTAAGGAGAAGTAGCCTCCTGCCGCTTTAGTCTTTTGGTCAAAAAAAATAATCATTGAAAACAAGCATTGCAAGATGAGCATTAAAGATAAAGAAATATGGTTTGTCTCGGGCAGCCAGCACCTCTACGGACCGGAGACCCTCCAGCAGGTCGCCAGCAACGTCAGCGAAATGGTTCATGGCTTGAACGCAAGCCCCGGCCTGATTACACCCATCGCTAATAAAGGAGTCGTAACAACGCCGGACGAGATCTATAAAATTTGTATCGCCGCTAATTCCGACGAAAAGTGCATCGGCCTGGTCGTTTGGATGCATACTTTTTCCCCCGCTAAAATGTGGATACGAGGGCTTTCTAATCTCAAGAAGCCACTCTGCCATTTGCATACGCAATTCAATGCGGAGATCCCCTGGGACAACATCGACATGGATTTTATGAACCTCAACCAATCGGCTCACGGCGACCGGGAGTTTGGGTTCATTATGTCAAGGATGCGGCGCAAGCGCAAGATCATTGTTGGCCATTGGCAGCAGCAGGAGGTTCAGCAAAAGCTGGCAGCTTGGTCGAGGGTAGCGCTGGGCTGGGCTGAGTTTCAGCACCTCAAGGTCGCCAGAATTGGAGACAATATGCGGGAAGTGGCCGTCACGGAAGGAGACAAAGTGGCCGCCCAAATTCGCTTCGGCTTCGCGGTAAATGGCTACGATTCTTCCGATGTACTGAAGTACCGGGAGCAAATAACGGATGGGGCGCTGAACGCTTTGATTGAAGAATACGAAAGCCAATATAGCCTCACGGCATCTTTACAAAAAGGAGGCGCTGCCCGCGAGTCGCTGCTGGAAGCTGCCCGGATTGAGCTGGCCCTCAAAGGCTTCTTGGAAGAAGGGCAGTTTGGCGCTTTTACCGATACTTTCGAAAACCTCGGTGCTTTCAAGCAGCTGCCCGGTATCGCCGTGCAACGCCTGATGGCTCAAGGCTACGGGTTTGGTGGGGAAGGCGATTGGAAGACGGCGGCATTGCTGCGTTGTATGAAAGTGATGGGTCAGGGCATGGAAGGAGGTACTTCTTTTATGGAAGATTATACCTACCATTTTACCCCCGAAAAATCACTGGTGCTGGGCGCGCACATGTTGGAAATTTGCCCCTCTATTGCGGCCGGAGAGGTGAAATGCCACATTCACCCACTGGGCATTGGTGGCAAAGCAGACCCGGTGCGTCTCGTATTTGATGGCAAGGCCGGCCCTGCGATCAACGCGTCGCTGATTGATATGGGGAACCGCTTCCGCTTGCTGGTCAACGAAGTGGAAAGTGTTGCCCCAGAGCGCCAATTGCCGAAGCTGCCCGTTGCCCGGGTGCTTTGGGATGCCAAACCCAACCTGGAAACAGCTGCTACCGCCTGGATTTTAGCGGGTGGTGCGCACCATACGGTCTATTCCCAGTCGGTGACGACGGAATACATGGAAGATTTCGCAGACATCGCCGGTATAGAAGTGGTCGTGATCGATCAGGATACCAAGATTCGCAACTTCAAACACGAGCTCAACGCTAATGAAGTTTATTATCACCTATTTCAACATGGCTTATAATACAAGAGAACAGCACGAAAATAAAAAGCGATTTTGTTTTTCATAATAGTTGAATAAGCGCTTCATTTAAAGCGTTTTAACTATTTGGAAAACTTGAGAAAAATCGCAGTTTATTTTCTGCGCAATACAACGCAATCCAATGAATAAATTTAAACCAACTCCTTTTCCCGCATTTCTACTTTTACTGCTAGGCCTGTTGGCTTTTAGTTGCAAAAATGAAGCAGCACCCCCACCAGCAACACCCGAGGAAGTAGCGGCCCCTGCGGTGACGATCACTAAAAGTGCTTTTGGCACCACGCCCGAAGGCCAAGAGGTGGATAAGTATGTGCTGAAAAACGAACAGGGTATGACCATTGAGGTCATCACCTACGGTGGCATCATCACTTCCTGGACGGCGCCTGATCGCGAAGGCAACTACCAAAATATTGTCTTGGGCTACGATAAGCTCTCCCAGTATGTGGAGAGCAATCCCTATTTTGGCGCAATCATCGGCCGCTATGGCAACCGTATTGCCAAAGGGCAATTCACGTTGGATGGGAAGACGTACCAACTGGAAACCAATGACGGCCCCAATCATTTGCACGGCGGTGTAAAAGGTTTTGATAAAGTCGTATGGTCAGCCACCGAAAACCCTGATGGCAGCCTGGCACTGACGTACGTGAGCAAAGATATGGAAGGAGGCTACCCCGGGGAGTTGACCTCAACGGTGGTGTACCAACTTACCGCAGACAATACCCTGGAAGTGACCTATGAGGCAACGACTGATAAGCCTACGATTGTCAACCTTACCCAGCATTCCTACTTCAACCTTTCGGGGGATTTCTCCCAAAAGATAACGGATCATGTGCTCACCATCGATGCCGCCACTTACCTTCCGGTAGACGAAACGCTGATTCCTACCGGAGAGCTTCGCGCAGTAGCCGGGACACCTTTTGATTTCACAAAAGCAAAAGCTATTGGGCAAGATATCGAAGTGGAGAACGAGCAATTGGCCAGAGGGAAAGGTTTTGACCACTGTTGGGTACTCAACAAGCAGGGGACCTACCGAGAGGCTGCTACACTCCTGCATCCTGCCTCTGGAAGGTATTTGGAAATCCTGACCGATGAGCCGGGCATCCAGTTCTACAGCGGAAACTTCCTGGATGGTACACTACCTGCACCAGGCGGCGGCACTTACGGCCAACGTACGGGCTTATGCCTGGAAACCCAGCACTATCCCGATTCTCCGAATCAACCGACTTTCCCTGCCGTAAGCTTGCAACCGGGAGAAAAATATGCATCAAAAACAACGTTCAAATTATCCACGAAAACCAACTAACTCATGTCTGTATTGGCTACTCTAGACTGGATCGTTATCCTGCTGTATTTCGTTATTATCCTGGGTATTGCCTGGTGGGTAATTCGAAGAAAGTCGGAAACCTCCGATGAATACTTCCTGGCGGGCCGCAACTTGGGCTGGTACGTCGTGGGAGCTTCCATTTTTGCTTCTAATATTGGCTCTGAGCACCTCGTCGGCCTGGCGGGATCTGGAGCAACCGATGGTGTGGCCCTGGCGCACTACGAACTACATGCCTGGTGTTTGCTGATCCTGGGTTGGCTGCTGGCACCCTTTTACATACGTTCCAACGTATTCACCATGCCTGAGTTTCTGGAGCGACGCTTCTCCGCTACTTCACGCTGGATATTGTCGATCATCTCGCTGGTGGCCTACGTGCTGACGAAAGTGGCGGTAGGTATTTTTGCCGGCGGCATTGTTTTTGGCGTACTGCTGCCCGAGGTGAGCCTCTTTGGTTTTAACAGCTTCTGGGTAGGGTCTATTCTGATGATTCTCCTCACAGGGCTTTACACCATGTTGGGCGGACTGCGAGCCGTGGCCTACACGGAAGCCATCCAAACCGTCATCCTGATTTTTGGAGCTATTCTGGTCACCTATTACGGACTGGACGCACTCGGCGGCTGGAGCGAACTGAAGCGCATCGCCGGCTCAGAGATGTTTAACCTCTGGAAGCCACTGGTGCCGGAAGGCATGACGGGTACCTGGTCGCCGATCAGAACAGAAACCGAAATGGCCTGGTACTTCAACAGCAACTATCCCTGGCTGGGGATGCTGTTTTGTGCACCCATTGTAGGGCTGTGGTATTGGTGTACCGACCAGTACATTGTACAGCGAATTTTGAGTGCCGCGAACCTGACGCAGGCCCGTCGCGGAACCATTGCAGCGGCCCTGTTGAAGTTGTTGCCAGTTTTCATTTTTATTATTCCTGGTATCATCACTTTTGCCTTAGCATCCAGCGGCAAGATCGACGCTTTGAGCCAAGCATTACTGGACAGTAATGGCGAAATCATCAATGCGAAAGCACAACAGGTATTTCCGCTTTTGGTAGCAACAGTGCTGCCTCCGGGTATTCGGGGTATTGTTGTTGCCGGGCTTTTAGCAGCATTGATGAGTTCTTTGGCGGGCGTATTCAACGCTTGTTCAACGCTCTTTACCATGGACTTGTATTCTAAATTCAAGCCCAAAGCCTCAGAAGTACAGCTGGTGCGCGTTGGCCGAATTGCTACCGCCGCTATGATCATCATTGGGCTTTTATGGATACCAGTCATACAGGGTAGTCGAGGACTTTATGATTATCTACAGAGCGTACAGGGTTATCTGGCGCCGCCAATTTTTGTGGTCTTCTTCTTTGGGGTCTTCAACAAACGCCTCAACGCCAAAGGGGCAATAGCGGCCCTGGTTGTCGGCTTCGTGCTAGGGCTTTTCCGCCTGATGATCGATACCCCCGTGATGCTGACGGAAGGCTTTGCCTACGAAGAAGGATCCTTTTTCTGGATCATCAACAATACCTTCTTCCAGTACTACAGCCTGGTCATCTTCCTGATTTCGGCCATGGTGATGGTGGGCGTTAGCTATGCCACAGAACCTCCGCCATTGGAGAAGATTGCCAACCTCACCCTGAGTACTGTTTCGGCAGAAGAAAAAACGATCGTAAAAGGCAGTTACTCAAGGCTTGATGTGATAATGTCGGCCGTGGTGGTGGTCTTGATTTTGGCGGCGTACCTCTATTTCACAGGGTGATAGCGGCTACTGTAGCTTGGGCTTCAGCCCGAGCGTAAGAAATGTGAAATGTGGGGGAGGGTACGGTTGTATCCAGGGCAAATTCATGTAAAGCAAATTCATGAATTTGCCCTGGATGATGGCTATTTGTTGCGGGCCTATAGTGTCGTAGGGCTTCAGCCCGAGCGTAGGCGATACTACGCGGTAGTTAAAGACTCAACCCCACCTTCCTGTGAGGTGGACTGGGGGAAGATTTTGGATTAAATTTTGACGGAGGGAATCCACTTCCGATTCTGCGAATCGACTCTGCCAGCGGGGTATCCCACCTCCGACCCTGTGGGTCACCTCCGCCCGAGCGGAGGATATGGGCGGGCCGTGGCCCGTAAGTTATTCAAGGCGCAAGGCGAAGCCTGTAGCCCGGCGCATCTCGGTCTTCCACCGGGAGCGCAGGACAAGGGATGGGCAGGAGCGATAGCGACCGACAGCCCGGTGCCGTACTGGCGTTTCATAGCAACGCCAGTACGGCATGGCCCCAAAATAAATTAAAAACAATGATGATGAATAAGATCGTATGGGGCTGTTTAGTCCTGTGTTGCCAGCTGGTATACAGCTGTAATCCTGGTCAGGGAGAAGTCGCAATGACGGATGAAAATCAGCAGATCCAGGTGAAGCTGGGGATGACGGAGCAAGGCCAGCCCTTTTACCAATTGTACTACCAGGATAAAATGGTGCTGGATACTTCCTATCTGGGGCTAAAACTGGCTGGGCTAGACCTCAGCCGCGATCTGACTTTAGTAGAAGTGAAGCCCGCCAAAGCTATAACGGACACCTATGAAATGCAGCACGGTAAGCAACGGCTGATTTCCTACGAAGCATTACAATATGAGGTCGTCTACGAACACGCTGACGGCATGCCGCTAACCTGTTATTTCCATCTGTCGAACCACGGAATGGCTTTTCGGTATGAATTAACGGAGCTTCCCGAGGATTCCTTGACCATTTTGGAAGAAATATCGACGTATGGTTTTGCCGCTTCCGCCAAAGCCTGGATGCAGCCTATGTCGAAGGCCAAGTCTGGTTGGAAAGAGACCAACCCCTCTTATGAGGAACACTACTCGCAAGGCATTCCCGTCGACGAAAAATCTCCGCTGGGGGAAGGCTACGTTTTTCCCGCCCTCTTTCAGACTGCAGAGGATACCTGGCTCTTGCTGAGTGAGACGAATGTGCACCGTGATTACTGTGGTGGTAAACTAAAGTACGACGAGGACTACGCAGCATTACGGCTGACTTTTCCACAAGCGGCAGAGGTGTTTCCGGGTGGAGGCTTACTCCCCCGTGGTGTGGCCCCCTTCCACAGTCCCTGGCGAACAATAGCTATCGGAGACCTTGCGGAGGTAGTGGCGAATACCCTGGTCACCGACTTGGCGGCTCCGGCCATTGCGGTTGATACCGATTTTATCCAAAGCGGCTTGGCCTCCTGGAGTTGGGTCTTGCTAAAGGATGATTTTACGAATTACGAAACCTCTCATCAGTTTATTGATTACGCAGCGGAGATGGGCTGGCCTTACTGTTTGATTGATGCCGATTGGGATTGGAAGATCGGCTACGAAAGAATGCAGGAATTGATTGATTATGCGGCGGGCAAAAACGTGAAAATCTTATTGTGGTACAATTCTTCCGGCGATTGGAACAGTACCGTCTACACCCCCAAAAGCAAGTTGGTTGATGCAGATGAGCGGAAATCCGAATTCGCTCGCCTCAAGAACATGGGCGTCGCTGGTCTGAAAATAGACTTTTTTGGCGGCGACGGCCAGTCGATGATTGCGTATTACCATGATCTATTGAAAGACGCCGCCGCTGCCAGGTTGATGCTCAATTTTCATGGGGCCACCCTGCCGCGCGGCTGGCACCGTACCTACCCTAATTTGATGACGGTAGAAGCCATCAAAGGCCAGGAATTTATCACCTTTGAACAAGCCAATGCTGATTTACAACCCAGTCATTGTGCGGTGATCCCCTTTACCCGCAATGTTTATGACCCCATGGATTTTACGCCCATGGTGCTGGATACTATCCCGAATATTGTTCGTCGTACCTCCACGACTTTTGAGCTGGCTTTGCCCGTACTATTTACCTCAGGGATTCAGCATATTGCCGAAATTCCTATGGGAATGGAGAAAATGCCCGCCTACATCCAGGCGTACCTGAAAGATATCCCAACTCGCTGGGAGGAGTCGAAACTACTGGCGGGCTACCCCGGAAAAGAAGTAATCATGGCCAGACGAAAAGGCGATACCTGGTACATCGTAGGCATTAATGGCGAAGCAAGCGCCAAGACTTTTGAGTTGGATCTTTCCTTTGTAAAACATCAGGAAGGTTTACTGTTTTATGATGACGCTAGTGGTATCCCGGCTCAAAAGCAAGTTGCCGCCGGGCACGTACAATTGGAGCTTGTCCCTTACGGCGGGTTTGTGATCAAAATTTAAGCTGGGCTTGCGGGATGTTTTTTGTTTGGGCGAAGGCAGTTCACCCCCGGCCTTTGGCCACCCCTGCCAGCGGGGGATAGGTTTTTGTTTCATGGTGTTGTCCTGTTTGCGGCCAGGGTGCCGGATAGCCCGGCCGCCCCGTAGGTGGCGAGGATGCCAAAACATTGTGCGCTTAACTCCACGGCTTAGTGCCTACGGCAAAGTCTGGCTAATACTTGTTATTTCCTGAAGCAAATTTCTATCTTTGCCGCTCCTCAATACCGATGAAACATGTACGCAGCATTAGCGCGCAAAGAGAAAAGCATTTCTGTGATTGGCCTGGGTTATGTGGGCCTCCCGCTGGCCCTGGAGCTGGCCAAGAAATTCCGGGTGATAGGCTTTGATATCAGTGCCGACCGGGTAGCGATGATGCAAAATAAGGTAGACCCTTCGGAGGAATTGGAGGCTGCTGCTTTTGAAGGCAAGGACATCCTCTTTACCTGTGATCCTGCCGACCTCAAAGATGCCCATTTCCATATAGTGGCCGTACCTACGCCGGTAGATGAGCATCGGGTACCTGATCTTACGGCGCTGGTCAAGTCGTCTACCACGGTGGGGCGGGCGCTCAAAAAGGGCGATTATGTCATTTATGAATCAACCGTCTACCCTGGTGCTACGGAGGAAGATTGTCTCCCTATTCTCGAAAAAGAAAGCGGATTGAGCTTTGCTGCGGGTGATTTCAAATTGGGCTATTCGCCCGAGCGCATCAATCCGGGAGACAAGGAGCATACGGTTGATAAAATCCTCAAAATTGTCAGTGGCTCGGATGCCGAAGCGCTGGAGGAGATTGCCCAGGTGTACGGTGCTGTGATCACCGCCGGTATCTACAAAGCCTCCTCGATCAAAGTGGCCGAGGCTGCCAAAGTGATTGAAAATACCCAAAGGGATATCAATATCAGCTTCATGAACGAGCTGTCGATGATCTTCGATAAGATGGATATTGATACCACCGAAGTGCTGGCGGCGGCGGGTACCAAGTGGAATTTCCTCCGCTTTACGCCGGGATTGGTAGGAGGGCACTGCATCAGTGTAGACCCCTACTACTTGTTGCACAAAAGCAAGGAGTTGGGCTACGACCCACAGGTGATCCTCAGTGGGCGTAGGGTGAATGATGCCATGCCGGGCTTTATTGCTAAAAAGATGGTGCAGCTGCTGATTCAGAAAGGCAAAAACCCGAAAAACACCAAGGTGCTGATCATGGGTGCGACCTTCAAGGAAAATGTTGCCGACATTCGCAACTCCAAAGTGATTGAGGTCGCGCGGGAATTGATGGAGTACTCCATACACGTTCACTTAAGCGATCCTCACGCTTCGCCCAACGAGCTGGCCCACGAATACAAGATGACTTTGGTGGACCAAATTTCGGATGACTACGATGCCATCATCGTGGCGGTTGCCCACCAGGAATACCTGGAGCTGGATGAGGATCATTTTATCAAAATGATGAAGGAAGAACCCATTCTCTTCGACCTCAAATCCCTCTACACTTATCCTGTCGCTGGTTCTCCCCTTACTTATTGGCGGCTCTAACTTTGCTGTTTGAGCTTGTCGCATCAACATCAATTGATTGTTAAGAGATGTCGAGAACACTAGATTAGTTAGTGTAAAGTAGGTCAAAAACCAAATAAACAATACCTTTGGGCAGTTAATCGGAACAATCCAGTTAACCCCATGACTAAGAGCTTGAAAACTATAAAACTGCCTGCTGAACAGGAATACGAGAGCCATCTGCACCTCACGGAGGCGCGTTGGTTTGCAGTGTATACGGGATATAAGCGCGAGAAAAAGGTCGTTGAACTACTCACAAAGAAAGGGATCACCGCCTATGTTCCTCTCCAGCGCCTGACCCGTCATTATACGCGTAAAACCCGGCAGGTAGAGCTCCCACTCATCAGCTGCTACGTGTTTGTCAACATAACACAACCGCAGTACGTCCCCGTTTTGGAAACCCAGTTTGTACAACGTTTTCTAAAGATTCGTCGGAATCTCCTCGCTATTCCAGCGGCAGAGATCGATTTGCTCCGCCGTATTGTAGGAGAACTCACCGATATTGAGGTAGAAGCCACGGGCCTCAACCAGGGAGACGAGGTAGAAGTCATCGCTGGCCAACTGACGGGCTTACGTGGGGTACTGGTAGAAAAACGTGGCCGCCAAAAACTGGTCATCGCCCTCAAAACACTGGGCTATGATCTGATGATGGAGGTCAGCCCTGGCCACCTGCGCAAACTTCAGCCAGGTAGCCTGCGTTAGAAATATTCGCTGCTAGCAGCGACCAGATAAACAGGGCTGGTGTTCCCTGTGACTTGCCCTTGGGGTGACGTCAAAAGCACCAATGTTATTATGCAGCGCGATCACGCTCATAGCTCCTTCAGACCACAAGCCCTTGCGACTTATGGAGGGCGAAGCCGTTTTTGGGAAGTCGGAAATCGGAAGTGAGACGTCGGAAGTAACGGGGGCACGCAGTTTTAAAGTCGGAAGTCGGAAGTGGGAAGTCGGAATTATAGGGGCACGCGTAGGTTGTTTGGGGTAGTGTTAAACATTTCTTTTTCCCTTCAGTTTAAAGGTCGCGCTAAGAGATTAATTTTCGAAGTACTCGCTTAATGATTTTCGTGTATTACACTTACTTCCGACTTCCGACCTCCCACTTCCGACTTTGAAATTGGAAATCGGAATTAACTGGATAAGCGTAGGTTGTTTTAGGGTAGTGTTCAATATATTTTCTGATAATTTTGCAGACCATGGTGTCGAATACTGCTAGCAACTCCAAAAAATACTTCCGACTTCCCACTTCCGATTTCCGACTTTAAAATACTTCCGACTTTAAAATATCTTCCTCAATAAATGTTTTTTCGCAAATCCCCTGTAGTCTCCACCTTCGGAGACCTAAAACTAGACCTCCACTCCCACCTCCTCCCCGGGATTGATGATGGAGCCAAGGACCTGGGGCATAGCCTGGCTTTGATCCGGCGCTTGCAGGGGATGGGGTTTACGCGCTTGTACACTACGCCACACATCATGGCGGATATGTACCCCAATACGCCGGAGATTATCCAGGGGAAATTGGCGGAGGTACGGGCGGCGATGAAAGAAGTGGGGCTGAATATTCCCATTGACGCTGCCGCGGAATATTTGATGGATGAGGGGTTTGGAGAAAAGCTCAAAGCAGGTGGTTTGCTGACTTTGCCGGGCAACCGGGTGCTGGTAGAAATGTCGTTCGTTTCTGCACCGCCGAATTTGGGGCAGTATATTTTTCAACTGCAAACCAAAGGGTATAAGGTGCTGCTGGCACACCCGGAACGCTACCTCTTCTTTAGAGAAGATTTTAAAAGATACAAGGAGATGAAAGATCGCGGGGTTGAATTCCAACTCAACCTTTTGTCGCTGGTGGGCTACTACGGCAAACCTACCCAAGACAATGCCCGCGCCCTCCTCAAAGCAGGCATGATCGACTACCTCGGCACCGACCTCCACCATGAGCGCCACGCCGATAACCTCGAACGCCTGCTTGCCGACCGCAAACTGAACCGCCTGCTGGGGAAATACCTGGCAGGGATGAAAAATGCGGTGATTTAGGTTTTTTGAACCATATAAGGCACTTGAGGGCACATAAGTTTTTTTGAACCATATAAGTACATAAAAGGGATTATAAGGATCTGAAATTACCCCCTTACCCCCTTACCCCCTTTTGAAAGTCGGAAGTGGGAGGTCGGAAGTCGGAAGTATTTTGGAGTTGCTAGTTGCGGTTATTCTTACAGCCCAAAGGCTTATTAGAAATATAAATTTTATCAAAAACTCCCCTAAACAACCTACGTGTGCCCCCGTTACTTCCGACTTCCGACTTCCGCTTTCCGACTTCCGTAACCCTTACACCAACAACCATCAACCAACAACCAACAACCAACAAATTCGCCCTCATCGGCGCCGCAGGCTACGTAGCACCACGCCACCTGGAGGCAATCCACGCGACGGGCAACGTGCTGCTGGCGGCTTATGATAAGAGTGACTCCGTAGGGGTGATGGATCGTTATTTTCCGCAGGCAGACTTCTTTGTGGAGTTTGAGCGGTTCGACCGGCACCTGGATAAACTCAGGCGGGAGGGGATGCCCGTGGATTACGTCAGTGTGTGTTCGCCGAATTATTTGCACGATGCACATATCCGCTTCGCCTTACGGCAAGGAGCAGATGCCATTTGTGAAAAACCATTGGTGCTGAACCCCTGGAATGTGGATGCACTACAGGAAATCTGCCGCGAAACAGGTCGAGAGGTTTACAATATATTGCAGCTAAGGTTACACCCCAGCGTGATTGCACTGAAAGAACGCGTACAAAATTCGCCGAAAGGCCATAAGTTTGATGTGGACCTTACCTACCTCACCTCCCGTGGCCATTGGTACTACACCAGCTGGAAAGGCGATGAGGAAAAATCTGGCGGAATCGCTACCAACATCGGCGTCCATTTTTTTGACATGCTGCAGTGGATTTTTGGCGATGTTCAGGAAAGTAAAGTGCATGTGCATACCCACGACCGTGCTGCCGGCTACCTGGAGTTGGCGCAAGCTCGTGTACGCTGGTTCCTCAGCATCAATTACGATACGATTCCGGAAGCCATCAAAGCTACCGGTGCCCGCACCTACCGCTCCCTGACCATTGGCGGCGAGGAGTTTGAGTTCAGTGGCGGCTTCGAAGATTTGCATACCCTCAGCTACGAAGCCATCCTGGCCGGCGAGGGCTTCCCCCTGGAGGCTGCCCGCCCGGCCATTGAGGTGGTACACGCTATCCGCCACCAGCAAGCCCTCGGCTTGCAAGGGGATTATCATCCGCTGGCGAAGTTGCCGCTGGTGCGGCATCCATTTACGAGGGAGTGAGTGTTTTGCCGCGGAGACACGGAGACACGGAGATTTTTAAGAATAGCCGCCGAGGTACGGAGTTTTATTGTAAAATAATACCATGTTTTGAGTCATGCATGATGATATACCGGATGAATTAAATAATCTAGGTACTCAAATTATTGGGGCAGCTATAAAGGTCCATCGAAAGCTTGGCCCAGGATTGCTAGAGAGAATTTATGAAGTCTGTCTCTGTCATGAACTGGAAAAGCTTGGTCTTCAAGTAGAGCGCCAAAAATATCTACCTATTATTTATGACGGAATAGAATTCGATGAAGGTCTACGCTTAGATTTGCTGGTTGAGAATAAGATAATCTGTGAGTTGAAAGCAGTAGATGAAATCAATCCGGTCTGGAAAGCTCAACTCTTAAGTCATTTAAGATTGACTAACAATAGCTTGGGATACCTAATAAATTTTAACGCACCATTGCTGAAAAATGGAGTAATAAGGATGGTAAATAAATGGAGATAGGTCATCTATTCTAAACAAAACCTCCGTGTCTCAGCGTCCCTGCGGCAAAATAAAAAAAACAAAAACCTCCGTACCTCAGCGTCTCCGCGGCAAAATAAAAAAATGAAAATAAAAATCCTCATCACCGGAACCGCCGGCTTCATCGGCTCCCACCTAGCGAACCGCCTGATTGCTGATGGCCACCAGATTGTAGGACTGGATATCATCAATGATTACTACGACGTCAACGTCAAGTACGGCCGGTTAGAGCGGGCGGGTATTGCGAAAGCAAGCATTCAACCTGGCCAGCTAGTGCAAAGTACCACCCACCCCAACTACCGCTTTATCCAACTGGATCTGGTAGACCGCGCGGGAATGGACCAGCTCTTTGCCGCCGAGCAGTTCGAGGCAGTCGTGAACCTGGCGGCCCAGGCGGGCGTGCGCTACAGCCTGATCAATCCACAAGCATACATCGATAGCAATATCATTGGTTTTACCAACATCCTGGAATGTTGTCGCCACAACGGTGTCAAGCACCTGGCTTATGCCTCCAGCTCCAGCGTGTATGGTTTGAACGAGAAAATGCCCCTGTCGACCAGCGATAATGTCGATCACCCGATTTCCCTCTATGCCGCCAGCAAGAAAAGCAACGAACTGATGGCCCACACCTACAGCCACCTGTTCGGACTGGCCACCACCGGCCTGCGTTTCTTCACCGTCTACGGTCCCTGGGGGCGACCAGATATGGCCCTCTTCCTCTTCACGGATGCCATGCTGAAAGGCGAACCCATCAAGGTCTTCAATCACGGCAAGATGGTTCGCGATTTTACGTACATCGACGATATAGTGGAAGGCATCGTGCGCGTCATCCAGCACCCCCCCCAGGGCAACCCGGCCTGGACGGGCGCTCACCCCGATCCCTCCACCTCGAAAGCCCCCTACAAAGTCTACAACATCGGCAACAATGACCCCGTAACCTTGATGGACTTTATCTCGGCCATTGAGGAGGAACTAGGCATCGAAGCCAAAAAAATCATGATGGACTTGCAGCCCGGCGATGTCCCCGCCACCTACGCCGATGTGCAGGACTTGATGGATGATTTGGGCTATAAGCCCGAAACACCAATTAAGGACGGGATCAAGGCGTTTATTGATTGGTATAAGCTATTTTACGAAGTCGGAGGTCGGAAGTAGGAAGTCGGAAGTATTTTGGAGTTGCTAGTAGCTTTTATTCTTACAGCCTAAAGGCTTGTCAGGAAACTCCTTTCAAAAACTACCCAAAACAACCTACGCGTGCGCCATTAATTCCGACTTCCCACTTCCGATTTCCGACTTTTTGAACCCTTCAAAATCTATGAAAAACCTATACCTCCTCCTCTTGGTCTTACTACTCACCTCCTGCGTAACCCACGAGGAGCTGCTGAACTTCAACCAGGGAGAAGCCTTTTCGGCAACACCGGTGGATATTACCAACTTGCCGCAATTGCAGATCCAGCCGGATGACCTGCTGTCGATTCGCGTGAAAGCGCTGGAGCTTTCGGCCGTAGAGCCGTTTAATGTGGATCCGCCGGGGATGAATAACCTTAATGCAGGTAGCGGAATGCGCCCTTTGCTTGGTTATTTGGTGACCAGGGAAGGAACCATTGATTTCCCTATGCTGGGAACTATAAATGTACTTGGCCTTACTACCGACGAACTGCGCGATACCTTGAAAGCAAAATTGGTGCCTTTCCTCAACGATCCGGTAGTGATGGTCCGTTTCCTGAATTTTCGGATCACGGTACTCGGAGAGGTAGCTTCCCCCAATACCTTCTTTGTGGGCAACGAACGGATGACCATCCTGGATGCCCTCGGGCAAGCGGGAGACATCACCTCCTACGGCAACCGGACCAATGTACTGGTGATTCGCGAACAAAATGGCCAACGACAAACGGCCCGCCTGAATCTCCAAGATAGGGATATCTTTGCCTCACCATTTTTCTACCTGCAACAAAACGATGTGGTGTATGTAGAACCTTTGAAAGTAAAAACAGCTTCTATTCGCGATCAATCGCAAAGGTTGTTACCTTGGTTGTCGGCCATAACGGCCCTGACCACCTTGGCAATCACCTTGAGCAGGCTGTAATCGTTTTTCTTTGTATTAATAACCCTCGACGCTTATTATTTTGGATAACGCTCAACCTTCTTCTAACCCTACCACTGCTTCGCAAGAAGTAGATCCTATCGACGTAAAAGAACTCGTACTGAGTATTTTGCGCAACTGGTATTGGATTGCCCTCTGTGTCATCCTGGCCTTCTTTTTGGCCCGCTTGAATTTGCGCTACAGTGTTCCCATTTATCAGGCTTCCGGTACCATTCTGATCAAAGACAAAGAAGGGGGAGGCGATATCGGAGGGCTCTCTGAAGAGGCGGTGCTGCAGGAAATCGGGATACTAAAACCGGGCAATAACATCAACAATGAGATTCAAATCCTGAAATCCAGCAGCCTCATGCAGGAGGTGATGGATACCCTCAACCTGGAGATACAGTACACGGGCGTAGGTAGAATCAAAGACACGGAGTACTACGGACAGACGTCGCCGATTTTAGTGGATTCCATTGCCTGGTATGCTGGAAAAAGAGGTATGCAATTGGAAGTGCAGGCGTTAGACGAGCAATCCTACCGCCTCTATAATGAGGAAGGGGAGGCCGATGTCCATTCTTTTGATCAACCCCTGATCGTCAAAAAAGATACTTTATGGCTGAGTTACAACGAGCTTGGCGCGAGCAGTAACGGTATTGTCAATATTCGAGTTGGTGGAAGCCCCAGGAAGTATTTATTGAAACTAGATGTGAAAACAGTAGGGGATTATTCCAGTGTCTTGCGGATTCAAATGGAAGACCCGGTGCCGGAAAAAGCCTCCGATATCATCAATACCCTCATTGAGGTGTACAACCAGGCGGCCATTGACGATAAAAACCAGGTGGCCAAAAAAACGCTCGATTTTATCGATGAAAGGCTACGCTTGCTCACCGCCGAACTGAGCAGTGTGGAAGGTGGCCTGGAAACCTACAAAGAAAACAACAGCATCCCCGGTGAAGCCATCACCGCTGTGGACTTTATATTGAGTGAAATCAGTCAGTATGATAACGAACTCACCCGCCAGGAAATAAAGCTGGAGCTGCTGAATTCGGTGGAGAAGATGTTTACGGCCAACCCGAACAGCTTTGACCTGATTCCGGCCAACATTGTTTTGGAAGATGCCGGTGGGCTGGACGAGCAAATCACGGCGTACAACAACCTGCTCCTTACCCGGGAGCGCCTGCAACGCTCCGCCGCCTCGGAGAACCCCCAACTACAAAGTCTGAACCAGGAGCTGGGCGAGATGCGCAACAACATCACCCAAAGTGTGCTGGCCCTGCGCCAAAACCTGCAACTTTCGATTCGGGAAACCCAGGGGAAACTCAACGAACTGCAAAAGCGCATCAACCAAATTCCCCGGCAGGAACGGGAATTGCTGGAGATCAAGCGCCAGCAAAACATCAAGGAAGCGCTTTACCTGTTCTTACTGCAAAAAAAGGAAGAGACGGCCCTGTCCGCTGCCATTACGGTACCCAATGCGCGGGTGATTGATCGGGCGGTTACCAGCCCAGCTCCCATCGCCCCCAAACCCTTGCAGATTTATGCAATATTTCTCGTACTCGGATTTATCCTACCTGTAGGTGCCATTTTTATTCGGGAGCTGCTGGACAACAAGGTGTACAGTGAAGAAGACATCAACAAATACACCACGGTGCCCGTATTGGGCAAGGTGGCAAAAAACCAGGCAACTGATCGCCTGGTGGTAAAAGCCAACAGCCGGACGGCCATTGCGGAGATGTTTCGCTTGCTGAGAACCAACCTGACCTACTTGTCTACGGGCGACACCAGGCAAACTATATTAATTACCTCCGGGGTAAGCGGCGATGGAAAAACCTTTATTGCCGTGAACCTGAGCTTAAGCCTGGCCCTGACGAACAAGCGGGTGGTGGTGGTAGGGATGGATTTGCGCAAACCTAAGCTGTCGGAGTACCTGACCGCCAAGCTGGACCACGAAAGCCTGGGGGTGACCAACTTCCTGATCGGCGAAGCGACCATAGAAGAGGTGATCCTGTCGTCTCAGGTGCACGACAAGCTGTTTTTGATCCCTAGCGGCCCTATCCCGCCCAATCCGGCAGAGTTGCTAAGTGGACCCAAAATAGGGGAGTTGATGACCTACCTCAAGCAGCATTTTGATTACATCATCATCGATACCGCACCCATTGGCCTGGTGGCAGATGCTTTTTTACTGGCCCCTTACACCGATATTTCCCTGTTTGCAGTGCGCTACGGAAAAACGGAACGGGAAATGCTGACTGGGCTGGATGAGATGAGGAATGCTGGGAAGTTGAAGAAGCCGGCCATTGTCTTGAATGGGGTGAAGGAGGGTAAAGGGTATGGGTATGGGTATGGCTATGGGTATTACGAAGAAGACAAAAAGAAAAAGAAATGGCTTTGGTAACCCCTCCTACGGGGAAGCCTTGTTTTATGATGGAACGTGTTATTTACGATTCTTTAGACTCTGCGTCTACTTACTATAGAAAAAGTGCTCGTTTCGCCTTAAAGGCAAAGTAAATGCCTAAGCATACCAGAACAGGCTAAAAGTACAGAAATTCTACAGTCGGAAGGTGAAAAATATTGAGCCTGCCTGCCTTATCACACAGTTATGACCAACGTGAAAAAAATCCTAAAAAATCACTTCTCTTCTCTAGCGTACTTCTACAGTCATCTGCGCTACCGGCTGCTATTGCTACTGGTAGTAAGCATAGTGGTCGGACTACTAGACGGGCTAGGTCTAGCCATGTTTCTACCCCTATTAGAGCTGGTCGCTGACCAAGAAACCCAAGCTTCTAGTGCCGCTATGGGTAATCTGGCTTTTATCCTAGATGGAATCCAAAACTTCGGTCTAAAACTTACCCTGACCGTAGTGCTGCTGACCATGCTAGCCTTCTTTATCTTTAAAGGAATCGCTAATTATCTATCCAGCTACCTCAACGTTATCTACCTACAGTTCTTTATACGTAAAATACGGGTGGATACCATCGATGCTTTGACAGAGTACCGTTACCAAGCCTTTGTGAACGCCGACGCTGGCGCCATCCAAAATACGTTGAGCGGAGAAGTGGAGCGGGTTGCACAGGCCTACAAGACATACAGTCGAATGCTTCAACAGGGCGTACTCGTACTGACCTACGCGGGCATAGCTTTCCTGGCCAACCCGGAGTTTGCGCTGCTGGTCCTAGTGGGTGGTGTACTCTCCAATTTTTTATTTAGCATTCTATACAAAAAGACTAAAGTGCTTTCGCAGCGCCTAGTCAAAAGTAGCCATAGTTTTCAAGGCTTACTCATCCAAGAGGTCGCCTTCTTTAAGTACTTGAAGTCTACTGGGAGTATACGCAGCTACGCCGAGAACTTAAAGGAAAAGGTTTACGAGATTGAGGACTCGGTGCGGAAGATGGGTGTATTAAATAGCATTATGGCGGGTGTGCGTGAACCTTTGATGATGACTATTGTTGTATGCACCATTCTAGTTCAGGTACACTTAATGGGCGGTAGCCTAGCGACCATCATCTTAAGCCTACTCTTTTTTTACCGCGCACTCAGTTCGGTCACGCAACTACAAACCTCATATAATGCTTTCCTAAGCTTCTCCGGTTCCCTGACCAACATGACCGACTTTGTAGCAGAGCTACGCGCACAGCAGGAGCCGAATGGACAAACCAAGGTGCCCAGCTTTGCTGAGGCTATTACTTTGGAAAACGTCAGCTTTGGCTATCAGCCGGGCGATTGGATACTTCAGGACATCGAGCTGAGTCTGCACCGGTATGAGACCCTGGCCTTGGTTGGTGAGAGCGGCTCGGGTAAGACTACGCTGATGAACCTGCTAAGCGGACTGCTACAGCCGAGCAAAGGCTGTATGTACATCGATGGTTTGGATAGTAGTGAGGTCGATATTCGATCTTTGCAGCAGCGCATCGGTTACATTACACAGGAAGTGGTTATCTTCGACGATACGATATTTAACAACGTAACCTTCTGGGCGGAAAAGACGCCCGAAAACTTGGAACGCTTCCGGGAAGCCCTGCGCAGAGCCAGCATCCTCGACTTTGTACTGGAACAGTCGGCCGCAGAGAACGCTGGCCTTGGCAATAACGGCATCAACCTCAGTGGGGGGCAAAAACAGCGAATTTCCATTGCACGGGAGCTTTACAAGGATGTAGACTTCCTGTTTATGGACGAAGCAACTTCTGCCCTAGACTCTGAGACGGAGCGGGCTATCCAGGAGAATATCGATCTGCTTAAAGGGCAGTACACTATGCTAATTATTGCCCACCGTCTGAGCACCATCAAAAACGCTGATCGGGTGATAGTACTGAAGCAAGGGCGCATTGAACATGTTGGCCGCTACGAAGAATTAATTGAGAAGTCCGTTTCGTTTAAGCGGATGGTGGAGTTACAAGAGTTATAAAGACCAGTGAAGAAAACAAAAATACTCAATTTACCCCGTATCCAGGATCCCCGTGGCAATCTCACCTTTCTGCAAAATCAGGAACATGTACCGTTCGATATCCAAAGGGTATTTTGGACCTATGATGTGCCGGGTGGTGAACGGCGTGGTGGACATGCCTATTACCAACAAGAAGAGTTCATCATTGCGCTGAGTGGTAGTTTTGATGTGGTGATAACTACACCGTCCGGCGAAAAGCAATCCTACACCTTGAACCGGTCTTACTACGGGCTCTATCTTCCTCCATTAACGTGGCGGCATATGGAAAACTTCTCTACCAATTCGCTGAGCTTGCATTTGAGTAGCCAGCCTTTTGATGCGAAGGACTATATCCGCGACTTTAACGCCTATTGTAATGCGTGATAGACATCAAACTACGGTTTACGACTGCACTATCATACTACTGCCGGTGGTACATAGCGAAGCTGGGAATATTACCGCCATCAACAACTCACAAGAAATCCCCTTTAATGTGCAAAGGGTTTATTATCTGTACGACGTACCGGGAGGTGAAAGCCGAGGAGGGCATGGGCACAAAGACCTACATCAACTGATATTGGCCGTTAGTGGCAGCTTTGACATCACCGTAGATGATGGGGGTATCCGCCGGACTTTTCAGCTCAACCGACCCAATTATGGGTTATACCTACCACCAGGGTTATGGCGAGAACTCGATAATTTTTCGAGTGGATCAATTTGCCTCGTTATGGCTTCTGATGCTTATTCAGCAGAAGACTATCTAAGAACATACGATGAATTTAAAGCCTTTAAACAATTATGATTCACCAACTGGCTGATGTACAAACCCAGCATATTGGTCCGGATACAACTGTCTGGCAGTTTAGTATCATTTTAGAAGGAGCTCAAATAGGCAATCATTGTAATATTAACTGCCATACGTTTATTGAAAACAAGGTCACTATCGGCAATTATGTCACAGTGAAATCTGGGGTCTATCTTTGGGATGGGCTACAGGTAGAAGATAATGTTTTTATCGGCCCTAATGCGACTTTTACTAATGACAAACGCCCTCGCTCCAAACAATATCCATCAACATTCCAGAAAACGATCATAAGGCACCATGCTTCTATAGGAGCTGGAGCTACTGTTTTAGGTGGTGTTACAATTGGAGAATATGCTATTGTAGGGGCTAACAGCTTGGTCACTAAGGATATTCCCCCCCGTAGCCTCGTTCTCGGACAGCCTGCACGCATTGTAGGGTGGATTAATGAGGATGGCAGCCCTATGGAATCTTTAGACGTAGATTTATTCCAAGATAATCAGGGAAATACCTGGAAATTAATCGATAGCCAGATAAAACGTTTATGAATATCTCCTTCCTCAACTTCGCGCCTATGCACAGCGCCATACGGGCTGAAATGCAGGCTGCTTTTGAATCAGTCTACGACAGCAACTGGTTCATAATGGGTAAACACCTGGAAGCTTTTGAAACGGCTTATGCGCAGTACAACGGAACCAGACACGCCATAGGTGTGAGTAATGGCTTGGATGCCTTGGTACTGGGACTTAAAGCCTTGGGGGTGGGCGAAGGGGATGAAGTTATTGTACCCGCTCATACTTTCATTGCTTCTGTCCTCGCGGTATCTCATGTTGGTGCTAACCCGATATTTGCAGAGCCAGACCCTAAAACGTACAACCTAGACCCGGAGGCGGTAGAGCAGGTCATTACGCCACGTACCAAAGCCATCATGCCAGTACACTTGTACGGGCAAGCCTGTGAAATGGATCGTATTATGCAGGTTGCTCGGAGGCATGATCTTCTGGTGATAGAGGATAACGCTCAAGCCCATGGCTCTCACTTTAAAGGACAAGCTACTGGTACATTTGGAGATGTAGCAGGTATTAGTTTTTATCCTGGTAAAAATCTCGGTGCGCTTGGTGATGGAGGTATGGTTGTAACCAACAGAGATGATACAGCAGAACAGGTTAAAACTCTTCGTAATTATGGTTCCAAGATGAAGTACTTAAATGAATTAAATGGTTACAATATGCGATTAGATGAGCTTCAGGCTGCTTTTCTTCAAGTAAAGCTGAAATACCTGCCAGAATGGACGCTAGCACGTTGTCAGATAGCCCAATGGTATACTAAACACCTTCAAGATATTCCCAATTTAATCTTACCGTATTGTCATTATGATGCAGGTCATGTCTACCATTTATATGTCGTTCGTACAAATAGACGGGATTTACTCCAAAAACATCTAAAAAGCCTTGGTATCGAAACCCTAATACATTACCCAATCCCACCACATTTACAACCAATTTATAAATCGTTAAAACTTGCTGGAAGCTTTAGCATTGCAGAGAACCTAGCAGAAACTTGTTTAAGTTTGCCTCTTTGGGTTGGCATGGATGAGGAGACGGTTGTCCATGTATCTTCAGCAATTAAAAATTTTTTTGAAAACAAAAATTAAGTTTATGGGTAAGTTAGTCATACATTTAGGTCCTCCTAAAACAGCTACGACCTCCTTCCAACGGTTTTTTTCTACAAACAAAATAAATGGCATCATTTATCATGGTGTTCACCAGCCAAGGGTAACAAGTGATACTAGTTTATGTGCCGAAATTTATAATTTCACTACTTCTATCATTAGAGATGATGAACAATTAAAAAACCGGATTGAGCGATTGAGTTTTGATGATAACTGTATTCATTTATTTTCTGAAGAAATGTTTTTAGTAGGATCGCGTGGGTTGACATGGGTCGATAAATTAAAACAGCTACGACCTGTTTTAGAGAATGTACAATATGAAATTCTAATCGTGATTAGAAATCCTGAAGATGCTATTCGGTCTCTGTATCAAGAAATATTCTTTCGAGTCCAAGACTCAGGTATTAATGATATCAACACTTTTGCAAAAAGTGTTCATTCTGAAATTTATATGTATGACCTCTTTGTAGATAAACTAGAAGAATTAGGCTTCGAAAACATCAAGATTTTAGATTATATGAAATTAATCAACAATATTTATTCTTTAGAAGAGATATTTAACGTGCCTGTTGATATTCCACTTAGACTTAATCTAAGTAATCAATCAAAAAGAAAAAATCAAACTTATTATGCAAATAACGCTGATTTGCGAATGATATTGAGAAGTAAAATGTTGAAATGTTTTGGATCTATCCTTCCGAGTGCTCTGAATAGGAAAATATATAACTATTTACCAAGAATGAAGTTAAACCATGTCAAGCCTTTAGATGTCAATATTGAGAGTGAAGTTTTAAAACCCTTTGATTATTCTTATGCTGAAATTTTAAGTAAAGCAATATAAGTTGATGGTAATTTATGTAAGAATTGACTACTTATTTTAAGATTTGTTAATGTTTTTCGATAAAAAAATTATTAAGAGCCTGTTTAAAATTTTTGCCTTTTGGGTATTGAAGTCAAAAAGGTGGTCATCAGCTTATCTTTGAGTTGACCAAAACTTGGAGATATGCAGCCCAAATATGAGCGGCTCACTGATGACCAGTGGGAAGTTATGAAACAGTTCGTCAATTGGCAAAGAAAACGCAAAGTTGATCTGCGGGCAATCTTCGATGCCATCCTATTTATAACTCGCACCGGCCTTCAATGGCGTAATCTGGAGCAGACTGATTTTCCGGATTGGCGGATTGTCTACTACTATTTCCGCAAGTGGAAAAATGATAATACCTGGCGAATGATAAATATTACGCTCAACCAATTGGAGCGCCTACAAAATAAGCGAGAAGCCTTGCCCAGCTTGGGTTTGGTAGATTCGCAAAGCATCAAACTCCTGCCGACGTTTTTTGAGAGTCGAGGTTTAGATGGCAATAAGAAAGTCAACGGTCGCAAACGTCACATATTGGTAGATGTATTGGGACGAGTCTATGCCTGCCATGTGCACGCGGCTAACCTTCATGACAGCCCTCAAGGGGTACATCTATTTGACCACTGTCTGGATTTTGGTGACCGATTGGAAACCATAATGGGAGATAACAGCTACCGCGGAACCTTCTGTGATGTTATAGAATACTGCGAGATGAATTTTGAAACACCAATCAGGCCAGAAGGAACAAAAGAATTTGCGGTGGAGGCCAAACGCTGGGTGGTCGAAAGAACCTTTGCCTGGTTAAATTTCTTCCGCAGGCTTGTTGTAGACTACGAAAGAATCCCCAAAAGTGCTGAAACATTCGTCTATCTTGCCAATATCTCAATGGTTCTGTGGCGGATCGACTTCAGTGCAATATGAAATTTTTAAACAGGCTCTAATTGATCTGACTTTATTAGGGTATGCGTCTCAGATAGGGTTGGGTGTGAAGATTTTGCACATTTTTTTGAATTTTTTAAAGAAAATCAAAACTTTCAGTAGTGGATATTCTAATAATTGGAGAATACAGTGGTTTCGCAAAAGAATTAAAAAAAGGGTTTGATACGCTTAATCATCGAGCTTGTATTGTGACTTCAGGCGACGGGTATAAGGAAATTCCTTTTGATCGAGATGACATCAAATTTAGAAAAGAAAAAACATTTTATATTAATAAAAGCCCAATTCCTTTATTGTTGAACATTGTTGCTTTTTGTAGTAATTTAGTATTGAATTTAAGATTGATTTTTAGGTTCAAGAGGTACAAATTGATTATTGTTATAAACTGCGAGTTTTTAACTGTTAAGATGTATAGGAAAGTTGGAGTATATTTCAGAATTCTTAATCTCCTGTTGAAAGATAAAGGGAAAATGATCCTATCAGCTTGCGGCGATGATACAGCGTTTTATGAATTTCCTAGCCATATGAAGTTTAACCCATACGCTAATAATCAAGCAAACTATTTACCTTATGTAGAAAATAAAGATTATGCAAGTCTTTACCATTGGACTGTTAAGCATTCAGACTTAATTGTACCTATTATGTATGATTATTATGCTCCATCCTGTAGTTTTGTCAAAGAGTATAAATATAACACTCCGGTAACAAAGCCAGTATTTTTGCCATTTAGTCTGCCTCATCTAGATTCTGAGATGAACTATGACAGTCCTCTGAAAAAAATTATAGTGTTTTATGGAGTCCCTCGTGCGAACAATAAAAAAAGATTAAAAGGGAGTAACTATATCTTAGAAGCTTTGGATATCATCCAAAAAAGATTTCCAAATTCTGTTGAAGTAAGAGTAGTTACGAATCTTCCTTTTAATGAATATATGAAGCAGCTTCAATCATCAAATATAGTACTCGACCAATGCTTCTCTCATGGTTTAGGTGTAAATGCGGTTATGGCAATGTCCTTCGGGAAAGTTGTTTTGGGAGGGAATAGTGAAAAAAATATCAATGTATTTGAATTAGATTCAATACCAGTAATTGATATAAAACCTAGTGTTGAACAAATACTTCATGAATTAGAGTCATTGATTCGAGAGCCTGTAAAAGTGGGTATTTTAGGAAATCAGGCTAGGAAATTTGCAGAAAAACATTTTGAACCGTCATTAATTGCCTCAAAATATTTGGATATAGTCTTTAATACTTAAGTAGAGACTTAGTCTTGCTAATTTAGAATAATAAAAAAAGTAGTTCTTGGCCGGATTAGAGTGGGTTTGCCGATCTTTGAAAGATGACACAAATAGACCTCTTCACAACAGCATTAAATTTGAGAATTCCTTGGTGCATTAAATCTATTCGATTTGAGGCTAAGGAAGGTAATGGATATGACTTACATATTGATTGAGATCATTCGACGCTACCTACGTAAAACAGCACGTAAAGAGGACGTTTTCAAACATATCAAATGGCAACTTTTCAAGCGACCGGAAAACTTATCAAAGGTTGAACGACAGTCCTTAGAACAGGCTTTGATCAGTAGTGATGAATTGCGTCAGATGGAAGATTTACCAGCAATTCTCACTTTGGCTAAAATAGTTTGGAAAAGCCAATGAATGTTATCTTTTGGGTTGAAAACTCAAAAGTCCATTTCTCCCTGCAATTTTGATAGTTTATGAGCAGAGGTGTTGAATCCATTATTTACGAATCTCCCCGATGGTAGAGGGAGCTACTTGAGCTATTCACAGGCAGATGTTTTGCGTAGCGGTTTTGCTATGTATTCCTTAAAGAGTCCATCACTGTATTCGTTTCGCAAGCGTAGTCAAGCCGAGGATAGCAACTTGAAAAGCATATTCGAGATTCAAAAAATCCCCTCAGACAATGGTTTGCGCAAGATTTTAGATCAAGTCGACAGTAACGCTTTGAGAGCGGGTTTTGGCCAACTTCACAACCTGCTCAAGAAGAAGAATTACTTGTCACATTATCGTTACTGGTCGGGGCACTTGGTCGTAAGTATTGATGGTGTGGAACATTTCTGTTCTAAGGAGATCAGTTGCTCACATTGTATGGTTCGTAACCATCGTGGAGGTAACACATCTTACTATCACTCTATGTTGAGTGCGGCAGTAGTTAATCCAGATCATCGAGAGGTGTTTATTTTGGACAACGAACCAATTGTTAAACAGGATGGTGCGCAGAAGAATGATTGTGAACGCAATGCCGCAAAACGACTATTGTCTAGCCTTCAACAGTCTGATAGTGAGACGAATATCGTCTTTGTAATGGATGCTTTGTATTCTTGTGGCCCGATCATTAGACAGCTTTCAGAGAACAAAAAATGGCGCTACATAATAGGTGTTACACCAGATGGACATACCTCTTTATTCCAGCAATTTGATGAGTTAGATGAAGCTAATAAAGTACACTGGCATAGTGTCAAAGCGGATGATGGTCAATATACTTATGCCTACGTTAATGACCTAAAACTCAATGAGAGCAATGAAGACATCAAGAGCAGTATGCTCTACTGTATATGGCGAAATAAGAAAGGAGAAGAAAAGGTATTTACCTGGGTCACAAATATCGCTTTGAGCAAACGTAATGTGATGAAGGTAATGCAAATGGGGCGCAGCCGCTGGAAGATCGAAAATGAAGTTTTTAATACCCTCAAGAATCAAGGCTATCAGTTTGAGCACAACTTTGGTCACGGGCAAAAAAATCTCTGCACTAATTTTGCGTATCTGATGATGTTGGCCTTCTGTGTAGACCAGATTCAACAGTTTGTTAGTACCTTGTTCCAGAAAATTTTGGCGGATCTGAAAACCAGATTAATTCTGGGAAGCGATTAGGGCCGTCTTTAAAATAGTGCCCTGTAAAAGCATGAAACAACTCCATTTACACATCGTTGAAATGTATCAAATTCAGTTAGAATGAGCCAAAGTGAGAATTGCTGAAGATTTACGTAATGCCTTTCACCAAATATTCGACGAACAAACCGAACACTGGTCAGCATTATTAAAACTCAACGAGTGGATCAAACGAGTGTAGCAATCAGCCGCTAGCAAATTTTGGGATTCCTTCCTCAATACCTTGATAAATTGGAAGGGCAACATCCTCAATTATGTCAATACAGGCTTGACTAATGCTGCAACCGAAGGGCTTAACAATATCATCCGGCACCTCAAGCGAATCTCATTTGGCATCCCAAATTTTGAGTACTTGCGCCTCAGGGTTCTATGCTGGATGTATTAGTCCGCAAAAATTGTCAGAGAATCTTTCGCTTTTACCATCATTTTATCGAACATATAAACTGGAAACACATGCAAATGTTTATAGAAAAACCCAAAGTAGTTGCCGAAATTGGCTGCAACCACAAAGGCGATTTTGAAATCGCCAAAGAAATGATCAAAGTGGCCGCCAATATCGGAGCTGATGCGGTCAAATTCCAGAAACGGAACAATCGTGAGTTGTTGGGAAATGAAGGTTATAACAAACCTCATCCAAACCCTGCGAATTCATATGGTAAAACTTACGGAGAGCATAGAGAATTCCTAGAATTTGATTTGGAACAGCACCGAGAGCTGAAAGCCTACTGTGAATCTCTAGGTATTGTTTATAGCACTTCTGTCTGGGACGTAACATCAGCCAAAGAGATTAGCAGTTTGAACCCGCAATTCATCAAAATCCCTTCTGCATCCAATCTGCACTTCGAGATGCTTGGTTATCTTTGCGAGTATTTCACTGGGCAGGTACAACTGTCTTTCGGTATGACTACGAAGGAAGAAGAAGAAGCCATTGTCTGTTTTTTTGAAGAAAGAGGGCGGGCCAAGGACTTACTGCTTTACAGTTGTACTTCAGGCTATCCAGTCCCTTTTGAAGATATTTGCTTGCTTGAAATTGTGCGTATGAAAGAAGCATACGGGCAGCGGGTGGGAGCAATCGGTTTTTCTGGTCACCACCTAGGAATCGCTGCTGATGTTGCTGCCATGACGCTGGGGGCCGAATGGATTGAGCGCCACTTTACTCTCGACCGCACCTGGAAGGGAACTGATCACGCTGCTTCCCTAGAGCCAGACGGCATGCGCCGCTTGTGCCGCGATATCAAGAATGTGTATAAAGCGCTGCGCTACAAAAGCTCAGAAATTCTGCCCATTGAAGCAGTTCAGCGTGAAAAACTAAAGTGGAAGAATCAATAAAATAAATTGAGCATTCTCCGTGAAGTCGGCTACTACACTAAGTAAGACTTACCTCCCATCCCTGCTTACAGCTATCATGGGCAGGTCAACAATTCAGTACTACATTTAATAAGTAGACATCTTTTATCTTTTCGACTTTAGAGTTGCAATAAAGGGGTTTTAAAAACTAGTCTAGAAGACAACATGATCAGCAATAAACCAATAATAACAGCGCTTATTCCCCTCCGCGGCGGAAGCAAGAGTATTCCTGATAAAAACATAAAGGATTTAGCTAACAAGCCCTTACTTTGTCACGTAGTAGACGCAGCTCTAAGGTGCGAGCTAATTAGTACTATAGTCATAGCCACAGATTCGGAGAAAATTAAGGATGTTGTACGTCAGCATTATGGGCAGCAAGTCGAAATATTTGATCGCTCGCCGGATACCGCTACCGATACTGCACCGACGGAAGCAGTGGTGCTGGAATATGCTGAGTGCCATACTTTTGAGCATCTCGTCCTTATCCAAGCTACCTCCCCATTGCTCGAAGCAAAAGACTTGACGGGAGGTATCAACAAGTATCTGACTGGCAAAGCGCGCGGCTTGCTTTCGGTCGTGCGGCAGAAGCGTTTTCTATGGGAAGAAAGTGCAGGCAATGCTCATCCGCTGAATTATGAATATCAATACCGCCCGCGGCGCCAAGATTTTAGCGGTTTTTTGGTAGAAAACGGCGCTTTTTACCTGACCTCACGTGAAGCCCTCTTACAGTCTCGCTGTAGGATTTCTTCCCCAGTACTCACTTGGGAGATGCCTGCTGAGACTTACTATGAGTTAGATGAACCAGAGGATTGGTTTATTGTAGAACAGATACTTTTACACCGATTGAGCAAAGCCCCCGGTGAACTGGCTGCCCGTGCTGGAGATATTCGACTTTTACTGACCGATGTGGACGGAGTGCTGACCGATGCAGGAATGTACTACACCGAAAACGGGGACGAATTGAAAAAATTCAACACCAGAGACGGGATGGGTATGGCAATGTTGCAGAAGCAGGGGATACGAATTGGCATTATCACTTCCGAAAATACCAAATTGGTCGAAAGGCGCGCTCAAAAACTAGGGGTAGATTTTCTCTACCAGGGCAAACAAGATAAAGCAATTACGCTGGAAAAAATATTGACTGAAACGGGGCTAAAAACGCATCAAGTCGCCTATATCGGCGATGATCTAAATGATATTAAAATAATTAAAGCTGTGGGATTAAGTGCTTGTCCAAATAATGCGGTTGATGAAATAAAAAAAGGTGTTGATATTGTTCTAAGTGCAAAAGGAGGTGAAGGTGCTGTGAGAGAATTCGCTGAAATGATTTTAAAAAGCACTAAGTAATATTTAGCTTAATTCCAGTTACTAATATGAGTACTAAAATAAGTGCAATTGTTCATACGGAGTACCACCTGTTACTTTTTATTAATTACTATCTTCAAAATCCCGATTTAGAGTACACACTTTATTTGCTTCAACCAGAAGATAGAAGGTTTAAACAAGAGCTAAATTTCGAGGAGCTGAAAAACCTATGTATTGGTTATCTACCTCCTTTAAGTAAGGCAATTTATATTACTCCGGCTGAAGAGGAGTTTGTTGTAAAAATAACTCACGAAAAGCCAGACATATTTATTTTTTTTCAAGAAATGAACTTGTTAAGCGTGATTATTTCTTCGAAATTAAAAGAAAAAGGAAGTAAAGTTTTTTTATTCCAAGATGGAACAAAAGCTTATTTTGAATTAAAGAAATTTTCTTTTGGCTTGTTTAAAGACAATTTTAGGAGGAGAATGTTTTTATTGATGAATAAAGTGATAAAATTCAAAATCTACGACTATTTTAACTATTACAGGTATGCTAATTATGATTTTATTGATGCCATATTTTTAACAAATCCAGAAATGTATGATAACTGGAATAATAAACAAATCTACAAAATTAAGTTTACTAATTTGGATGACTTAAGGGTGGCGTTGCAAAATATTTTTAATTGGGATAGTCGAATTCTACCTGTCAGCCAGAATGTCATCTTTTATATGACTCAACCTTTGCATAATGATGGAAATGCTGAATACGAAATGCTCACAGATATAGCATCCAGATACAGTAATACACTTTATATTAAGCCTCATCCCCTCACAAACAAAAAACTTTTAGAGCGATACCAATCAGATAGCCGTTTTAATGTCATTGATTCGAGTATTCCTGCGGAATTGTTTCTATTAAACTTGTCAGATTCTGTAGTGTTATCAGTAAATTCTACTTCCCAGCTGATTGAATATCCTACTTTAAAGTCCTACTACGTATATCAGTATCTTATTGGAAAAATTGCAAGATTAAAAAAGCTAAACTTCAAAGCAGTTCCCGCTAAGTACATAAAAGTAGTAACCGATATCAACGAAATTACTTTCTAATCATGCAACTTTCAATAATTTTACCTACTTATAATGTAGAAAAGTACATTGAGCGGTGTATCAAAAGTATATTTATACAAAAATTAGTGTCCGGCAGCTTTGAAGTAATAGTAGTAGATGATGAATCTCCAGATAATAGCATCACTATAGTCAATGAATTATCAAAATCTTTTAAAGAAATCAAAATCATTAGCCAAAAGAACAAAGGCTTAGCCGGTGCAAGAAATACAGGAATCAGAAATGCAAAGGGGAAATACCTACTGTTTTTAGATCCTGATGACTATATTGAGCCTAATTGTCTATCGAAGATGTTATCATATATGGATAATCTAGGTATAGAACTTGGTATGTTCAATCAAAATTTGATAAAAAACGGGGAAAGACTACAAAGGGGGAATCCTCAATTGCCAGAAAATAGAATTTTAACTGGTTCAGATATGTATTTTGGACGTACAAGCGACAGTGCCTGCAAATATTTATTACAAACTGATTTTATTAAAATCAATAATCTATATTTTTTTGAAGAGGCTGTATATTTAGAAGATGCTGAATGGAGCGCACGAGTCTTTGCCACAGTGGATAAAGCAGCTTATAAGGATTTATATTTTTATAACTATGATTTAAGGGAATCGTCTTTAGTAACATCTGGTGTAGGGCTTACTTGGCCTGCTGTTGAAGGATACTTGAAATGTGCAAAAAACTTACATGCATTTAAATGCAGCTTAAGTCTTTCGCCTGCGCAAGCTAGTATTGTTAATAACGTTATTGCTAAATTTGTAACACTACCTATTACGCTTTTCGCAGCTAAGAAACGCCTAGTTTCTATGCCACTACTAATTAGATCTTTATCCGAAAATGGCTTTAATACGTTGGAATTAGAAGGGCTTAAAGGGCTGCGTTTAAAGCAAGCTAAAAGTTACAATATTTCGCCCTATTATTTATTCATAAATAGTCTTTTAGGAAATATAAAAAAAACGGGTTTGAAAAAAATGAAAAATCTTTTAGAAAGATTTTACCATGAGCTATAAGCCTAGCACAGAAAAGTATTATTGGTTGCTGTTTTTGGTAACACCTGCTATAGGGTTCATAATTGCTATTTTAAACTTTAATAAGAAACCTCTTAGGAAATTTATTGTTTTATTCGGCTTGTTTTATGCCTTTGTTTTTATCCCCATACCTGGCTCAGATGCTACAAGAATTATCAGCTCCTATGAGGCTTATGATTTAAGTGATTATTTTACTGATATAACTAGTATCTATAATGACAGGGGGAAAAAACCTGATTTATATATTTATACTGTCTATTCTTTATCTAAAGTATTTGATTTAAGTCCACGTGGTTTTAGAGTATTATTGGGTTTAATATACTTTTCGTTTTTGGTGAAATTAATTGGGCAGTTGTACGATTTGTCTAGATCTCGCATGAGTAATGTCGCCAAGCTTTTCTTGTTAGGAGGTATTTTTGTCATAAGTATCTCTGCAGGTCTTAATGGAGTGCGCTGGCCATTAGCGTTTGTTGTTTTTTTATATGGAAGCTTGAAATATAATGTAAAGACTAAGTTTAAGTATTTTTTATTAGCTGGGCTTTCAATATTTATACATTTTTCCTTTTTACCAGCTGTTATCGTCTTTGGCTTACTAGTATTTATCCCTGCGTTAAAAAATGTAAGGATAATGTACGTTTTGTTATTGCTTGCTTTTTTTGGGGGGCAATTCGTGAGTAATTATGTTTTTAGTAGTGCTACGGAAATTGGTGGAGTTTATGAAAGTAAGCTTGGCAACTATACTTCAGACGGTTATCTGGAAAAACGTGCATCGCGTCAGGCGAGTTGGAATTTTTATGTACCTATTGTTCGATATGGGAATTACTATTTTTCCATTTTTTCATTATTTATGCTATCGCTTTATCGAAAAAAAATTAATATAGATCCCACTGCTCAGCGCTTAGTTATATTTTCATTAATTACACTCATTTTCTCATTTCTAGCTGGGGGAGTTCTGGATATTGCTACAAATAGATATATTCATATTGTAAGTTTCTCTACATTGGCGAGCCTATTTTATTTAACTGGACAAAATAAAGGGATCAGTTTATTTAGGAACTTAGCGTTAATATATTTTCCTGTAGCATTTATTACTATATTTTCATTGCTTAGGGTTGACATTCAGACAGTAGACATTAGTATTTTCTCTAATTTTTTCATTGAATTTATTCTCGGATCAAATAATGCATAGTGCTTTTAAAAATATTCGCTATAAAGGATCTATCTGTTTTTCCGTAGCCATATTTATCTATAAAGCTTATCTTCTCGTTCGGTATCAACTAGTTCCTGATGAGTATAGTATTGTTAAGAAATATAAAAGCACTTTTAACAGGAAATTAGACACACAGAATCCCTCATCATTAAACGAAAAAATTCAGTGGTACAAAACAAAAGGTAAAAACCCTTTAATGGTCAAATGTTCTGATAAATATGCCGTGCGAGAATATGTGGGAAAAACTATAGGGGAAGAATATTTAGTGCCACTAATATTTCATACCCAAGAACCTGCTGAAATAACTAAAGATAAATTTCCAGATCATCCCTTTATCATTAAAGCCAACCATACAGCGGGTACTAATCATATTGTTAGAAATAAGAGTAAAGTAAATTGGCACAAAATAAGAGTTGATTGTAGATGGTGGTTGTCTTTAAACTATGCGCTTTTCGAGAAGGAATGGCAATATGCTCAAATTGAGCCAAGAATTGTGGTAGAGCAGCTTTTGTTAGACAAGGAAGGTAAAATTCCTTTTGATTATAAACTTCATTTCTTTAATGGAGAATTTGGTTTTACTCAAGTCGATATTGATCGATTTGGGGATCGGCGCAGAAACCTCTATGATGAAAACTGGAATTTATTACCATTCAACTGGAGCAAATTAGATAAGGAAGGTTGTGTACTTTGGCCAAATGGAAAAGAAGTAAGCAGACCGCGTAATCTTAAGCAATTAATTCAATTGGGGAAAAAACTAGCAGCGCCTTTTCCTTATGTTCGAGTAGACTTTTACTTACTAGAGGATCGGATTTATTTTGGTGAACTTACTTTTCATCATGGAGGAGGTTTTGAACATTTTATGCCCAATTCTTGGGACGAATATTATGGAAAATTGGTACCTCTCGTAAAGATGTCTCGAAATGATATTTAAGAGGATCCTCATGGTATTCATTTTACTGGTTCATTATCTACTATTGCAAATAAAATTGTTTAATGGTAATAAGCTTATAATAGGGAAAAGCGTCTTGTTTTGGTTCTCAAAAATCAAGGTTCGAGGAACTGCTAATTCGATTCATATTCAAGATGGTGCCAGTTTACAAAAGACTAAAATTGAAATAAATGGTAACCATAACCGACTTATTCTAGCCAAAGGAGTTCGGATTTATGAAAGCTGTAACTTCTGAATTGAAGGTAATAATTGCACCCTGATTATTGATGAAAGAACAACTATCGGTAGTGCTCATATATTTTGTGGTGAAAGTGACAGTTCTATTGTTATTGGCGAAGACTGCATGTTGAGTAGAAAAGTATTTATAAATACGAGTGACTTTCATTCAATAATTGATCAATCAACTAATCAAAGAATAAACCCGCCTCAAAGCATAAAGTTAGGCGATCATGTTTTGTTGGGTTTTAAGACTACTATTAATAAAGGGACTTCTTTGGGCCCAAATACTATTGTAGCCTCAAGGACATTGGTAGACGAAAAGAAATATCTTAGTAATATGCTACTAACTGGTTTACCGGCTAAAATAATAACAGAAAATATATCTTGGAGTAGAGAAAAGCTACCCTGTTAAATACAATTAGATGCTATCATTCAAAGAAAAGCTAACTAAAAACTACATAAATGCACGCGGATGGCGGAGCAATAGAAAACTCTTACTTATAGAAAGTGATGACTGGGGCAGTATAAGAATATCTTCCAGGGAAGTCTACGAAATGCTATTAGACTCTGGTATCCCCGTAGATAAATTTCATTTTGATAAATTTGATTCTTTAGAGTCGACTGAGGATTTAGAAGCACTTTTTCAAACACTTGAAAAGTTCCAGGACTTTAACGGTAATCATCCTGTTCTAACGGCGTACCATCTCGTAGCAAACCCGAATTTTGATAAGATAGAAGTCTCAGGAAGAAAAGAATATCATTATGAAACCGTACTCGAAACTTATAGTCGCTTTAAACATACCGAAGGGGTATTTCAGCTAATAAGAGAAGGTATAGACAAAGGAATATATATTCCACAATCTCACGGCCGAGAGCATATCCATGTGAAACGTTGGATGGAGGCCATCAATTCTGATTCAGAAAAAGAGCAAATAGCTTTTGAAAACAGGGCTATTATTTCTTCTAAATCATCAAGCTGTAATAAGCCTTATGCCAAAAACTATTTTGCAGGTCAGGATTATTCTAGTGTAGATGAATTTAGTGAAATTGAAAGTATTCATGCTGATGGATTAAAACTTTTTGAAGAAATTTTTGGCTACAAATCATTATCTTTTACAAGTCAAGGGAGTTTTTGGGGAGATCATTTATTAGAAACTTTTTCTAAAAATGGTGTAAGACTCATTGGTGGTCGTCAGTTTCACCCTGTAATAGGTTCCCAGCATAAATTTGTTAATCGCTATTGGGGTCAAAAAAACCAATGGGGACAATTACATTGGCGTAGAAATTGTATGTTCGAACCTGCTAGGAATCAGAATTTTGATTGGGTTAGTAAATGTTTACAAGAAATAGAAGTCGCTTTCCGTTGGGGTAAGCCAGCTGTTATCAGTTCGCACAGAGAGAACTTTATTGGAACCATCTTTGACTCTAATAGAGAACAATCCTTAAAAAAGCTATCGGTCTTATTAGTTGAAGTACAAAAGAAATGGCCAAAAACAGAATTTATTAGTACTCATAGACTTGGGGAGCTTATGTTGCCTTCCGAGGTAGAATAAACTATTTAGAATAATGAGGAAATTTTCGTTGTTTCTATACTATTTAATCCTTAATAAACTTCCACACTCATCGGTACCTTTAATCGGTTTACCATGTGAAAGATTAAAAGAATTTTTTGCAAAACGAATGTTTAGTTATTGCGGTACCAATGTGAATATAGGAAAAGGGGCCCGCTTTGGTAATGGAAAATATATAAGAATAGGAAATAACTCTGGGATTGGTATGAACGCAAAAGTGCCAAATAACATTCAAATTGGAGAGGATGTGATGATGGGACCTAATGTGACAATATTTGGTGCTAATCATGAGTTTTCAAGAACGGATATCCCCATGCGTAAACAAGGGATGAAGACATATCCACCAGTGGAGATTGAAGATGATGTGTGGATAGGAAGCAACGTTATTATTATGCCCGGCCTAGTCATTAAAAAAGGAACAATTATAGGAGCGGGTGCTGTCGTAACTAAGTCTTTTCCAGCCTATAGTATTATTGGCGGCAATCCTGCTAAATTTATTAGAAGTCGGAAAATGTGAAAGAGTATGTGAAAAAACATATCATCAACTTAAGAGGTATATCGGTTAAGAAGAAATATTTAGTTGTAGAGTCGGACGATTGGGGAGCGATAAGGATACCGGACAAAAAAACAAGAGAGGCGCTTCTTAATAAGGATCTAATTAATGCCAATGATCCTTTTTCTCATTATGATACCCTTGAGAGTAGAGATGATCTTGAAGCTCTTACTTCTGTTCTAAAGTCGCATAAAGACGCTGTAGGCAAGCCTCCTGTAATTACCGCTAATACGGTAATGGCCAATCCGGATTTTGAGAAAATAGCAAAAACTAATTTCCAAACTTATTGCTATGAAGATTTTGCCCAGACCTATGTGCAGTATTTCCCCAATCAGAATGTACTTGGGGCGTTTAAGGAAGGCATCAATCTAGGCCTTATTTATCCACAGTTTCATGCGCGGGAGCATTTGAATGTAAATAGGTGGTTAAATAGACTGCAAAATGAGGATAAAGCATATTTGTCGGCCTTTAACTACAAGTGTTTTGCAATAAAGGATGATAGTATTGATAATGACAGGTCAAATTTAATGGCCACTTATGATTACCAAAGCCAGCAGGAATTATTATTCATCAAAAAAAGTATTCAGGAGGGGCTTACCCTTTTTGAAAAAGAATTTGGCTTTCAGTCACAGACAACCATTGCTCCTTGTTACGTTTGGAATGAGCATATCGAGTCTATTTTCAACGACTTGGGAGTTAAACATTTTCAAAGCTCTAAATTTCAGCAATACAGTAGACCAACTCAAAAGACCTTGGTTTCTAAATGGCGGATTATGGGGCAGGTCAATGATTTAGGACAAACCTACAGCATTCGAAATGTAGTATTTGAACCAGCTTTTAACCCTGAAATCAATTGGGTTGATAAGGCGATAGAAAGTATTCGTATCGCTTTTTTTTGGGGCAAACCTGCGATTTTGTCTTCGCATCGCATAAACTATGTATCAGGCTTAAGTAAAGATAATAGCACCAGTAGTCTTGAGCAGCTTGATGAATTGTTGGCAAAAGTATTGAAGAAATGGCCAGAAATAGAATTCATAAATTCAGCTCAATTGGCAGAAATAATTAGAGATGTCTGAGATATGCATCATTTCTCCTTCATTAAAAATTGGAGGTATAGAAAGAGCCTTAGTTACTTTTGCTAATTATTTTTCTGAGCAAGGTCATGTAGTTACTTTTATCTCTTGTCTATCAGGTGACTATTTTTATAAATTGAATGAGGACATACGATTGCTTGAACCCTCCTTTACACATCGAGGAGGTCTGATAAGTGCACTGAAGTTTTACCCGCGATTATTATTGTACTTGAGGCAAACAATCAAAAAAGAGAATCCCGAGGTAGTACTTGCTTTTGGAGATTGGTTCTGTCCCCTTGTTTTATTGGCGCTTTATAAAACAGAATATCCTGTTTATATCTCAGATAGAACCAGTCCCGATTATAAATTTAAGTTTCCCATCCCAATTTTGAAGAAGTGCTTGTATCCGACTTCCAGTGGATTTATCGCTCAAACCGTTAAAGCTGCGAATTACAAGAAGGAAAGATTTGGAAACCGATTGAATATCGAAATTATTCCGAATGCCATTAAGCACTTTGCTTGCAAGGAAACTAACAAAACCAATACCATTTTATACGTAGGCCGGTTTGCCTGGGAAAAAGCACCAGAGAGATTGGTAAAAGCCTTTGCCGCTATCGAAGAAAAAGGAGACTGGCGGCTGAAGATGGCTGGAACAGGGCCACTGCTAGCGGAAGTTAAGGCGTTAGCAGAGCAACTAAGTTGTAGCGATAGGATTGATTTTTTGGGCCAAGTCTCTGATGTTCAGCAACTCTACTGTGAAGCTTCTATCTATGTTCTTCCTTCGGTATTAGAGGGTTTTCCTAACGCTTTATGCGAAGCTATGACGGCTGGCTTAGCTTGTATTTGTTTTGAGACAATACCTTACGAGGCTATACTGGAGAATGGAGAGAGCGGTATTGTTGTTGAAGATGCTAATACAGAAGCATTGACTCTAGCAATAGCTCGATTGATGAACAAGCCAGAAGAAAGAGAGCGACTTGGAAGGAATGCTAGAATAGCTAGTCAGTGCTTTAGACTGGAAAATGTTGGCGAAAAAATGTTAGATTTTATTTTAGATCGTAAGTAATGAACACATTATATAGGTTATATTTTTTCCTTCCAAATTTTGACTTTATGGGCAAATTTGGAAAAGGACTTAACAGGGCAATGAGTATTGTATTAAAACATGTTTTTGATGCTTTTGTACCTCGCTATTTCGAAAAAACAAAGGATTCAGCAGGTCCCGGTTTGAACACCAGTGAAAGATCTAAAAGATATATTGTCTCTCTGACATCTTTTCCTGCGCGCATTGATAATATCTGGATTACCATAGAATGTTTATTGAGGCAATCTTTCAAGCCTGATAAAATTATACTTTGGTTAGCAGAAGAGCAGTTTCCTGATAAAAAATTGCCGACTAGTTTACTAGCATTGAAAGAGAGAGGTTTAGAAATAAAATTTTGCAGGGATCTGAGATCGCACAAAAAATATTTCTTTGTTTTTCAAGAATATCCAAATGCCAATATCATTACATTCGATGATGACCTCTATTATGATGATAATGCTATTGCTAACTTAGTAAATCTGCACCAACGTTATCCTGAAAATATCGTTACGAATAGAGCTCATCGAATTGTTTTTGATAAGAAAACAGGGGAAATACTGCCTTACAGGAAATGGAAACATAACATTTCAGATAAGGAGCCATCTTACCTGATTGTACCTACGGGAGGTGCGGGTACCTTATACCCACCGGGAAGTATGCACCCGGAAGTATTGAATGAAAAGGTTTTTATGGACGTCTGCAAATACGCTGATGATCTGTGGCTAAAAGTGATGTCTCTGATGAATGGAACACTCGTCAGTACCAACAGTACCTATAACAAAGATTTTTTTACCATACGGAATTCTCAAGACGAAAAATTAGTAAATACAAACGTCATAGGGGGAGGTAATGACACCCAGTTATCTAATGTTTTAGAATACTACAACTTTGATCTAACAAAGCTAAACACGTCAGGCTCATCAGAAAGAAAAAACTAATCATCGGGATCACTGCTCCAAGCAGTGTTGTCCTCATCAAAGGACAATTAAAGTACTTTACAGATTTGGGGTACAAATGTTATTTAATAGCCCCCGATGACGAGCGTACCAGAAATTATTGTCAGGAAGAGGGAGCGATACTTTTACCCGTCGCGATCCATCGAGAGATTTCTATTTTCAATGATCTAAAGTCTTTATGGGTAATCATTAAGCATTTTTACCGCATCCAACCTGATATTGTTAATGTAGGCACGCCCAAAATGGGGCTCTTGGGAAGTTTAGCGGGTAAGATGACAGGAGTAAAGACAAGAATCTACACGTGTAGAGGTTATCGTTTTGAGCACGAGAAAGGAGCTATGCGGAAGGTTCTTATCGCTATGGAAAAATTGACCTCTTGGGCGGCTCATAGGGTAATTTGCATAAGTTTATCTGTACAGGAACTAGGAGTGCAGCATGCTATATTTTCCAGAGAAAAAAGCAAAGTAATAAATAAAGGTAGCAGTAATGGGATAGAGCTGGATCAGTTTTCTGCGAACCAGGTGCCCAAAGCAGCTACTGCTAGTTTGCGGGAAGCACTTGGTATCAATGATACGGATTTCGTTTATGGTTTTGTAGGAAGACTCATTGATCGTAAAGGGATCAAGGAGTTGTATGATGCTTTTGAACGATTATCTCTGGTGCTCCCTAATATTAAATTGGTTGTTGTGGGCCCTGTCGAAAAAAGTCAAATTTCAGATTTGACCATTTTAGAAAAATTAGAGGAGCATAGTAACATCTTGATGGTGGGCAAACAAGCAGACGTACCACTATATTTATCATTAATGGATGTCTTTGTTTTACCCGCTTGGTGGGAGGGATTTGGCAACGTACTGGTGCAAGCAGCGGCTATGGGAGTCCCCGTAATTAGTACCACGGGTACAGGAAGCAGAGACGCGGTAAATGATAATTACAATGGGATATTAGTCCCTCCAAAAGATACACAAGCATTAGTAGAGGCCATGAAGCATTTGTATCAGAATGAATCACTAAGAGAGCAGCTGGGTGAGAATGGGGTGGCCTGGTCGAAGCATTTCAAAAATACGACTATTTGGGAGGGGATGCGCGAATTATACGAGGAACAAAATGTATAAGAACTTAGTTAAACCAGCGTTGGATATGATGATAGGCATTATTGCCTTGATTTTATTATCTCCAGTAATGCTAGTAGTAGGGATTATGTTGGCCGTAGCAAACGGAGGAAGCCCGTTGTTTTTTCAACAGCGTCCTGGTAAAGATGGCAAGCTATTTCGTCTGGTCAAGTTTAAAACCATGACGGATAAAAAAAATGCTACTGGTCAGCTTCTGCCTGATAAGGATAGAATTACAAAAATTGGGGGATTGGTGAGAAAGACATCGCTGGATGAATTGCCCCAACTTGTTAATGTCGTCAAGGGAGATATGAGTATTGTAGGCCCTAGGCCCCTATTGGTCCAGTACCTTGAGTTGTACAATGATTTTCAGCACCAACGGCACTTGGTTCGGCCCGGAATAACGGGTTGGGCACAGATCAATGGCCGTAATGCGGTATCTTGGGAAGAGCGGTTTGAGCTGGATGTTTGGTACGTAAATCATATCTCCTTTCGTTTAGATCTTGTTATTCTCTTCAAAACCGTAGGTAAGATTTGGAAACAAGAAGGTATCAATGCTCAACCTGGAGCCACCATGACTGTTTTTACAGGAACAAAAGAACAAAATCAACTCACTAAAAATAACTAAAAATGGAAGAACAATTCTATGAAGCGTTTAGAGATGTCCTTGATGTTGAAGAAAAGGAATTTAACAAATCGGACACCTTCAGGGATTATGAAGAGTGGGACTCTCTTGCGAACCTGTCGTTAATAGCCATGTTGGATGAAGAATATGGAATCATCATTCCAAATGATGAATTCAAGAACATTGCGACCATAGGAGAATTAATTGCGGAAATAGAAAAGAGGAAAGGCTAACTAAATCATGAATAGTCCATTTAGTTTAGCTGGTAAAAACATTTTGGTGACAGGAGCCTCTTCCGGAATAGGAAGAGCACTGGCTATTGAGTGTTCGCTACAAGGGGCGGCAGTGACCATTTCTGGCAGAAATAGTGATCGACTAGCCGAAACCTTGGAATTGTTGTTCAAGGGCCCTGATCACCAGTGTTTTATCGCTGATTTGGATGTCGATGAAGAGGTCTATGCCTTGGCAGATAGTCTCTCACGCCTGGATGGGCTAATTCTAAATGCTGGTTTAATCAAGTCAATGCCTGCTAAATTCACCAAACGAGAGCACATTGATCAAATATTCAATGTTAATTTTTACAGTACTGCTCTTTTGGTGCAAAGGCTCTTGAAAGGTCGAAAGCTTAACACAGGTGCATCCATTTGTTTAATTTCATCGGTAGCCTCTCAGTATGTTTCGGTCGGTAACACTATTTATAGTGCTTCAAAGGGTGCTGTGAACTCTTACACCAAAGCGCTTGCCCTTGAGCTATCCAGTAAGCAAATCAGGGTAAACGCGATTCTTCCAGGGTTCGTCAATACGAACCTGCTGAGTGATAGCCATGTTACTGCAGAAGAACTTGCCGTGCACGAAGGAAAATACCCCATTGGGCGGTTTGGGACGCCCCAGGATGTTGCCTATCTAGGAGTTTATCTATTGTCGGATGCTTCTTCCTGGATGACAGGAAGTTTGTTGACTTTGGACGGAGGCTTTTCTTTAAGATAAATATTGATGAAGAATTTAGTAATTATTGGTGCTGGTGGATTCGCTAGGGAGATTTATGACTTAGCGAATTTTTGTTTTCAGGATGATTCCACATTTAAGGTGAAAGGCTTTCTTAGTGATGGCCCATCTACTATCCAGTCAATGGGGTACCCTCCTGTTCTTGGTACAGTAAGTAACTACCAACTTGAAGAAGGTGATGTGTTTTTTTGTGGCATTGGGAATGTGAACGACCGTAAGAAAACGGTTGAAATTATTCTTGAAAAAGGTGGAGCGTTCATTAATTTGATTCATCCTACTGCAATGATTTCTCCCAGTGTAAAAATTGGAAAGGGGGTTGGAATAAAAGCTTTTTCGGTGCTTGCCAGTGATGTCTCGATTGGAGACTTTTCTTTTCTACAGAGCTCTGTAATTATGGGGCATGATGTTAGCATCGGTAGGTTTTGTCATGTCAATTCATTTGCCTTTTTTGCCGGATATGCCCGGGTTGAGAATTTGGGCGTAGTTAATGCAGGTGCCAGATTAATACAAAATGTCAAAGTAGAGGAAGGTGCGGTAGTTGGTGTAGGTAGTGTCGTCTTAAAGCGAGTGAAAGCAGGGACTACAGTTTTTGGAAATCCAGCAAGAGTAATTCCGTCATAAGCAGCTGTAATCTAGTTTATTCTCTGCGCAATACTTAATCTAATGCCACAAGTAAAAATTAAAAATATCCATATTGAAGCTATGGCGGCGGCTGTTCCCGATCGCCAAGCCGCTACTAGTTCTTACGCGGAGAGTTTAGGTAAAGAAAAGGTGAGCTTGTGGGAAGATACCAATGGGATTTCAAGCAGATATCTTTCAAGCGAAGAGCAAACCGCTAGTGACTTAGGATTTGTTGCAGCTAATGCTATTCTAGCAGATAAACAGATCGATAAGGAAGAAATTGGAGTAATCATCGTCGCTACGAGTACACCAGATTACAGAGGTCCGGCCACCGCTTGCGTTTTACACGGCCGTTTAGGATTGTCTATCGATTGCATTGCCTTCGATCTTAATTTAGGAGATTGCGGATTTGTTATTGGATTACAGACGGCAAGCTCCATTTTAGCAACGACGAACAAGCAGTATGCACTTCTAATTACAGGCGATACGACGAGTATGCAATTGGATTATTCGAAAGATTCTTCCTTGTTTTTTGGAGATGCAGCAAGCGCAGTATTATTAAAGAAAGATTTGGGGGCTAGGGAGGAGATTATAGTTGAGACAGGAGTTGAGTCAACGGGTTATGATGCTTTCATGTTAGCAGAAGGAGGGTTTCGAGATGATGCGCGAAAGAATAATCAGGGATATTTACAATTCTCAGAAGAGCATTGGTGGAGCTTTTTGAATAATCAATTCACGCGCCATCTTAATCATTTTTTGAGCAGCAATAAGCACGCTTTTTCGAAGGAGTCAGTATTAATATTGCCTCAAATGGGAAATAGGACAAATGTTGCTTTTGTAGAGGGAGTTGAAAGCCGGTTTAGCAATGTCCCGCGTGTTTTTGATCTTTTCGCGAATACCAGGGGAGCAACAATCCCTTTGGTTCTTGCACATTTATATGGAAAAGATACAAGCGATAAGGAGCTGGAAGTTGTAGGAACAGCCTTAGGAGAGGGAATGTCCTGGGGATTGACGCTATTTTCAGTGACGGCATCAGCAATATTGCCAATAATTATTACTGCTGAGGTTTTTGCAGAAGGGAGTGTAGCTCGCGAAATTTAAAATAGGAATAATGATCGTTCATAGTTTGATTGATAGTGTTTCGATAGAGGGTGTTTCAGTAGCACTACCTACTCAGCGTGTACCTGTATCAAGCTTTTATCCACTCTTTGGAGAGGATGTCGTTGATAAATTTTCAGATGTTACAGGCGTAAACAGCTACCATCGTTCTATTCCTCAACAAACGGCTGCAGATTTAGGATTTGAGGCCGCTTTGGACTTAATTAGTAAAAGTGATGTTGATACCGATGAGATAAAATACCTGGTATTTGTTACCCAGAAACCTGATTTTCGAGTACCATCTACTGCTTTTCATTTACACCAGCGGTTAAAATTGAAGGAAGATTGCCTGTGCTTCGATCTAAACTTAGCCTGTTCCGGGTTTGTCTATGGCCTACAGGTCGTATCATCACTTTTACAGAACGCAGGGAAGGGCAAGGCACTATTAATTACCGGAGATACTTCGCACCGGACCTTTTCGCCTGTTGACCGAACGCTGATAATGTTATTTGGCGATAGTGGTACTGCAACACTCATTGGTAATGATCCTGCCTCTGAACAAATGCATTTTGCCCTCAGGACGAATGGAGAAAAATTCAAGAGTATCATTACGCCATCAGGCGCTTACCGCAATAGAAATGCTCCCGTTGAGAGGGTAGAATGGAACGATGGCATTGAACGTTCTGATTATGATACCCATATGAAAGGAATGGATGTCTTTAGTTTTTCCATTACAGATGTACCTCGGCTACTGAAGGATTTTATGGCATCACTAGACACAACTCCTGATGATTATGACTGCTTTGCTTTGCATCAGGCTAATGTTTATATTTTAAAACAAATCGCTAGAAAACTTAAGATGTCCATGGAGAAGATTCCGATTGCGCTTGATCGCTTCGGAAATAATAGTAGCAACTCTATTCCTCTGGTCTTGGCGGATCATTTTGGTGGTCAAAATCAAGGTGAGAAAAGAATTATGATGAGCGGTTTTGGTGCTGGACTTTCTTGGGCTTGCTGTGATATTCATTTATCAACAAAGGTGATTCATCCAATTATTTTTACAGATAAGTTCTTTTCTCCAGTCTAAAGGAAGAGAAGAAAAGAAGCGGTAGGCCGCAGGAAGCCTGCTAACTAAAAATATAATCAAAAGACAAATATGAGTAATCTGGAAAAATACAATCAAGCCTTTACAAAAGTCTTCGAAGTGGATGAGCATTTGCTAAACGAGGACTTTAATGCGGACAGCTTAGATAAGTGGGATTCTATCACCCAGTTGAGCTTAGTGACGGAGTTGGAAGACACCTTTGATATTATGCTGGATTCAGAAGATCTTTTAAATCTCCGGTCGTACGAGGAAGGGAAAGTAATTCTTGGAAAATATGAAGTAAGTATCTAATTAATGGAAAAGGACGATAGAAGACTACTTACGAATAAAGTCGCATTAATAACCGGAGCAAGTAAAGGTATAGGTAAGGCTATAGCTGAACGTTACGCCGAAGAAGGAGCTACGGTATACGCTAATGCAAGAGAAGAAGGAGGCATAGATGAGTGGGCGAAAGTGCTTAGTGAAAACCATGGTGTACCCGTAAACCCTCTTTATTTTGATGTTCGTGACGAAAAAGCGATTCGTGAGAACATTATGAAGATTAAAAAGCAAAGCGGAGGTATTGATATTCTCGTGAATAACGCAGGAGTTGTAAGCTACGAGATGTTGGCTATGATTAATGCTAATCATTTTCGAGAAATGTTTGAAGTTAATGTAGTAGCGGTTATTCAGCTTATTCAACTCGTTTCCCGATTAATGCAAAGGCAAAAAAGCGGATCCATCATCAATATTTCCAGTATTGTTGGTGTAGAAGGAGTGAGTGGACAATTGGCTTATTCAGCTACAAAAGGAGCGGTAATTTCGCTTACCAAATCTGCCGCAAAGGAACTGGCAGTTAATAACATTCGTGTCAATGCCGTTGCTCCGGGGATGATTAATACAGAACGATTAAGTCAAGTCTTGACCGAAAAATTCAGTGATCGTGTGAATAGCATCGGCATGGGGCGTTTAGGTGAGCCGTCTGAAGTTGCTGATACTTGTGTCTATCTGGGGTGCGATCTTTCAAAGTATGTCACAGGCCAGATAATCAAGGTAGACGGAGGCACAATTATCTGATCAATACGCTGAATAAATGTTTTTAGGACTAAACGAAAAAAACAGTACATCAACGGCCATTATTGATGACAGTAAGGCGAGTGTGACATATGGTGAATTATGTACGTTTTCACAAACCTTTTCTTCTTTTGTAAAAAAAAGGACACTGGCGTTCATTCTTTGTGATAATGAAATTGGAGCTATTGCCGGATTTATTGCAAGCCTTTCCAATGCTGTTGTTCCTTTGTTGCTGAGTAGTAAAATAGATAAAGTATTACTCGATCAGCTTATAGAAAAATACCATCCTACCTACTTCTGGCAAAGTAGTGATACCGAATTTGATTTTAAGTCGGAGCCTATATTTAGCGCTTATGGATATGAGCTTTTAACAACAGGTCTGACTCCTTATAGTTTGCATGAAGACCTGTCAATGTTGTTATCTACCTCTGGTAGTACGGGAAGTCCTAAATTGGTACGGCATAGCTACAAAAACGTAGAACGTAACGCGGAAAATGTAGCCCGATTTTTTGAATTATCAACAGAAGATCGCCCAATTGCTGCTTTGCCAATACACTATACAATGGGGCTTTCTGTCGTTGTGAGCCACCTCTATGCAGGTGCCACTATTCTTTTGACAAAGAGAGGCCTACTTGATCCAGCATTTTGGCAATTTCTTAAAGAACAAAAAGCAACCAGTTTTACGGGAGTTCCTTACAACTTCGAATTACTGCACAAGTTGAGGTTTTTCAGGATGGATTTGCCATCCTTAACCTTACTTACCCAAGGAGGAGGAAAGCTTTCGGAGCAGTTGTTTAAAGACTTTGCAGACTTTGCGGATCGAACCGGTAAAAAGTTTATTGCTACGTATGGACAAACAGAAGGCACCGCGAGAATGGCTTACCTACCCGCACATCTAGCCACCCAAAAGACGGGGAGTATAGGGTATGCTATTCCTGAAGGGAGATTGTACGTGGTAAATGACAAAGGAGAAGAACTACTAGATAGAGAACAGGTAGGAGAGATGGTATACGAAGGGCCTAATGTCACAATGGGATACGCTACAGAAGGAGTAGATTTGAGCAAAGGAGACGAAAACCACGGGGTTTTATATACCGGAGATATAGTGAAACGAGATGAAGATGATGCTTACTATATCATAGGGAGAAAAAACAGGTTTCTTAAGTTATACGGTTTGAGAATAAGTTTAGACGAAATTGAACAAATGATAAAATCCAACTTCAAGGTTGATTGTGCTTGTTCAGGGGATGATCAGAAAATGATAGTTAGGATAACTGAGGAAGATATCATTAAGGAAGTAAGTAAATACATTGCCGATAAAACGCAGCTGTATCATCAAGCTTTTGAAGTTGTTTATGAGGAGACAATTTTAAGAAACGAAGCAGGGAAAATAATGTATTAGTTTTCACTTGAGCACCTTTTTTGATGTATAAAATCAAGAAATTCGTTAACGCTTATCGTAGTTCTAATACCTACATTCTATCAAATGATACGGATAATGCCATTATGATAGATGCAGGAGGCCCTGACGTAGATGTCGTTAATACATGGTTAGAAAATAACAATAAACAACTGGTTGCAATATTACTTACGCATGAACATGCGGATCATTGCTTAGGGCTGCCACAGTTTTACCATCAGCATAAATGTGATATTTATTGCACACCAGAATGTGCTAAGAATATTGGTATTAGCAAGCAAAATATGTCATTTTACATAGATGAGATCACTACTTTTGAAATCGATTTACCAGTTAAATATGTTGAGGATAATCAATCGTTAAGTATTGGAGGATTTGAGCTAAAGGTGTTAAAGACACCAGGTCATAGTCCGGGTGGATGCTGTTTTTATACCCAAGACCTAATATTTACGGGTGATACTATTTTAAATGGAATCAAATCCCCTGTTACATTTCCTCACAGTAGTCGAAAAGCCTACAAAGCGTCCATTGATAAAATACTTGACGTATTACAACCCAAAATGTTGATTTGGCCTGGGCATGGTGAAGCATTTAGCTATGTTGATAAGGCTCAATTAGTATTTTAAGTGCTTTTCACCTCCTCTTCGTAATCTACTGTATAAATTCCCCCTTTTTTCTTCCAAGCAGTAAGAACAAGTGGAGGGAAAGCAAAAGGTCTACTAAAATTAATCATTGCACCCTCTCCCCCAAAATACCCTAGAACGCATCATCCCCGACCTATTAGCTACGGGTGAAACTACAGGTCGGGATACTTTGGCGCTGCATGTTGCGCGGTATGAATACGCTGCTAAGTTTGCTTATGGTTACGTACTAGATGCCGCATGTGGTGTTGGCTATGGTAGTGCATTGTTGGCTAAAGCTGCCCGTATTGATACCGTTGTTGGGATTGACATGGAGGAAAGAGCAATCGCTTATGCAAAAGAAAAGTACAACGCACCGAATATCTCCTATTTGGCTACCGATGTTTATTTGTACAAGCCTACAGTATTTTTTGATTGCATTGTGTCACTAGAAACTATAGAACATCTGCCCGATCCTGAGGGGTGCATTAGGCATTTTTACAAGCTACTTCGGCCTGGCGGTATGCTCATTGCTTCCGTTCCTATCACTCCTTCGATGGATGCTAACCCTCATCATCTTACTGATTTTAGTGCTAAATTATTTATCCAGTGTCTGGAATACGCAGGCTTTGTGATTGAAGATCAGTACCTGCAAATCCAATCCTATAATCCATTCAAATTATGGAGGGGCAAGGAACAACGAGGGAAAAATATCAGGTCTGGATTATTAAGATGGTACTGGCGTCATCCCGACAAGTTTTGGCTTCGAATTACATCCTTGCTGTCACATGGTTTTCAAAATCGCTATTTGACAGTAAAAGCTAAGAAACAGGGTGCTTGAATACATCGATTACCAATTCTTCTACTCCTCTTATTGTTATACCTTCCTACAATGAGGCACCGGCCATACTCCTTAGCACGGTTACGGAGGTACTAGCCCTCGGTTATCGGGTGCTTGTCATTGATGATGGTTCTGATGCACCTGCACTGGATGGCTTCATTCACCAGTGCCTTACAGTGGTACGGCATAGTATCAATTTAGGTCAGGGGGCCGCTTTACAAACAGCCATCACTTTAGCTACTTTCAGAAAAGAAGCTATAATCGTAACCTTTGATGCCGATGGGCAGCACGATGTTTGCGATATAAAAAAGATATTATGTCCTCTACAGGAGGGCCATGCAGATGTCGTTTTGGGTAGCCGTTTCCTAAATGAAGCTTACCATTCATCAGTACCCTTAAAGCGGCGAATACTCTTGCGAATGGGTATAGTATTCAATCATCTTCTCTGTGGTGTAAGGATGAGTGATGCTCACAACGGCTTGCGTGGCCTCAACTTGCATGCCATGCAGCAAATACGTCTGCGAGAAAATCGGATGGCGCATGCTACAGAGCTAATTTGGCAAATCAAACAATCAACATTGCGATGGCAGGAAGTACCCGTAAATATTACCTATTCGGCCTATTCTATGCAGAAAGATAATGCTTGGTGGCGTGCTCTTCGAATCATGCGAGATGTGCTTACTCGGCGTATGTTACCTGATGGGCAGCCTATTCCAGGAAGTACGCTGCTCTTTTGGTCTTTGGTACTTATATTGTTAGGTGTGTCTCTGCGTACTTATGGCTGGCTCTTCTGTCTTACAGGGAGCTTGTTTTCAATAGGAGCTCTTCTTGTTTATCGTCATCATCGAAGAAAATTGTTAGAGAAAACCATTGAGGTCAGACGATCGGCACTACAACACCATTTGGATGTAACTGAAAAACAGTTGCCATGATTGGACAAAGACTTGTCGTATTTACCTCATTATTGTCGTGGCTACCATTTTTGCTTCTTTGCCTGTTTGTACATCCTTTGGGCACGCACGAGTGGGATTGGATCAGTAATTGGGGAGGAGTGTACGACGGATGGGACTACTTCGCTATTCAACAGCATTTGTATGATACTTTAGGTGGGCGTTACAGCAGTAATTTTTTGCTTTCGCTGACCAGTAGTTGGTATAGTCTTGCGGCGTTTCGTTGGCTTTTTGTGGGCAACCTACTATTGTTGTTGGGTTCCACGGTCTATCTGTTTCGTCAGGTGTTCCCATTTTTGCACGTGGGTACATTGGTTGGATTGGCAGCTTTGTCTTGGAGCCTATACTTCGAGGCTTCCACTAGTGTGTACGAAGATATTTACCGTTTCACCGTAGTAGTCATCTACCAGTTTGGGTTGGCGGGTAACTTGTTGGCGGCAGCTTTACTTATTCGATTGCGACAACAAGGTTCGCTTTCGAAGATGGGCATCTTTCTATTATTCGTTCTTTTCGGGTTTACAGCTGGGCTGAACGAAATAAGTCTTGTTTTTTTGATCTTGTCATTAGGTGCCTACATCGTCGCACAGTGGGCAGACCAAAAAAAGGTGCCGCTTTTTATCTGGGGGCTGACTGTTTTTTTGGCCGTTTGTGCTTGGGTGATCGTCGCATCACCAGGAAATGTGCTGCGGGCAGAGGCCACCGGAGTAGTTCGAGACTTAGGAAAGACACTGATCGCCACAACAGGAGCCAGCGGTTTTCTGTGGGCGCAGTGGCTTGGTAGCACCTTGTTGATTCCTTCGGCAATCCTGCTGCTTCCTTTTGTTAGGAGCTACCAAGCGGAATTGGCTGCCACGCGTCTTTTTGGCCGTCCCTGGCTTTGGCTTGGGGTACTTCTGCTGTTGTTGCCAATGGTGTGGTTACCGGTGTTTTATGGGTCCGGCCTTACCTTATTCCCCGAGTACATCGTGGATATGCTTTACTTCGCCTTCCAATTTTGCTTTTTCGCTACCCTGACAAGTTTTATGTTGTTAAAAAAATGGCAATTGCATACGGAAACGAAAGCCATGCCATTATTATCCATCCTCGTAGGAGCTTACCTCTTAATCAGGCTTTTTGCCGGGGATGTTTATTTCGATAAGACTAATAGGGACCCGTCTAAATCCCACTGGTCACGTATCCAGCTATCTTCCAACATAGGAAACGCCTGGCTGAGTTTGTTAGGAGGTGATGCAAGTGCTTATTCATCCGATATGCAGCAGCATTATATTGCCGTGGCGCAGTGCAGAAGTGATACCTGTCAAGTAGCTAAGCCAGGTAAGCTCCCCTTTCCGCTTTATGATCCGCTTTATGATCGGCGCGATGATGGTGGAGACCCTTTTATGTGCTGGTATTTCCAGGGTCGTCCTTGCCTAGTGAAGTATTGAAATAGGCTCATAAACTTGAGGAATACCAGCTGTAATGATCCCAAAAAATCTCCATCGTGAGGGAGACGTCCGCCAGGACAGAAAGAAACCCCCTATTTGGTGCGGAGTGCGAGGTGCGGGAGCGTTTCCTCCATTCAATTAATGATTTAACCCTTACACCTAGGCTGTACAATCTGGTGCTTTTCTGACGCGACGGATTTAGCGCTTTCTTGGCAGGCTAAATTGCTATGAATAAGGTCTACTTAGCCAGGTTACACGGGCTTCAGTACGCACTTATTGAACGGAGAAAACTCGTGGCGGGCTAAAGCCACGCGCAACCTAATTTGCCACCAGATTGAACACCCTTACACTCTTACACCCTTACACTTTTCCACCCTTCCACCAACTTCCTAACCATGCATCAACCAAAAATCTGGCTTTCCTCCCCCCACATGTCGGGCCGCGAGGAGGTCTACGTGGCCGAAGCTTTTGCTACCAATTGGATAGCGCCGCTGGGCCCTCACGTCAATGCTTTTGAAGAAGTACTTGCCCAACGCGTAGGCGTGGCCCATGCTGCTGTGCTAAGTAGTGGTACGGCGGCGATTCACCTGGCACTTATCTTGTTGGAGGTAGGACCGGGTGATGTCGTCTTGTGCCAGAGCATGACCTTCTCGGCTTCTGCCAACCCCATCAAGTACCAGGGTGCCGAACCTGTTTTCATCGACTCCGAAGCGGACACCTTCAACATGGACCCTCAGGCCCTGGAAGCAGCGATCATCGACCAAAGGGCCCAGGGCAAGCAGATCAAAGCGATCATTCCGGTACACCTCTACGGCCTTTCCGCCAAGATGAAAGAGATCATGGCCATTGCCGAAAAGTACAGCATCCCCGTCGTCGAAGATGCTGCCGAAGCACTGGGGGCCAGCTTGGATGGTCGCCCCTGTGGCAGCTTCGGGAAACTGGGCATCCTCAGTTTCAATGGCAACAAGATCATTACCACCAGCGGGGGAGGAGCCCTGGTGGGCAACGACAAAACCCTCATCGCCCAATCCCGCTTCCTGGCTACCCAGGCGCGTGATCAGGCTCCCCACTATCAGCATTCGCACGTGGGCTACAATTATCGCCTCAGCAATGTACTGGCCGGTATTGGTCGCGGCCAAATGGAGGTGCTCGACGAACGTATCGCCCAACGTCGCGCTAATTTCGAGCGTTACCGCGCCTACTTCCAGCAATGGAACGAGCAAGGCTTCCACATCCAGTTTCAGGAAGAACAAGAAGGCATGTTCAGCAACCGCTGGCTAAGCTGCATTCTCGTAGATCCCGAGAAAAACAAAGGGCTCACCCGCGAAACCATCCGCCTCACCCTGGAGGCCGACAACATCGAAGCCCGCCCCCTGTGGAAGCCCATGCACCTCCAGCCCGTCTTTCAGGATTGCGCCTACTACGGTGGCACCACCGCTGAGCACCTCTTCGATATCGGTCTCTGCCTCCCCAGCGGCTCCAACCTCACGGAGGATGATTTTGAGCGCATCTTTGCGAGTTTGGGGAGGGTGTTGGAGGGTAGGTTAGTGTAGTAATAAAGTGGTATTCTGACCACTAGCGGTTACCAAATGTGTCCCTCCCGAGGAGGACATCGTTTAGAGATGTTGTGCTGTTTGCGGTTAAGGTTTTTGTTTCCTCTAGTGTGATCAAAAGTGTCCCTCTGGAGGGACCGATCCAGAGGATTGAGGGAAGAGAGAGATCGCTACTAGCTGGTGTTATCGTGTTTGCGGATATATGCTTGTTTGGGCGAGGGCTGTCCACCTCCGCCCTGCGGGCACCTCCTCTAGAGGAGGAGATCGTTTAGGGATGTTGTCCTGTTTGCGGATAGGTTTTTGTTTCCTCTAGTGCGATCAAAAGTGTCCCTCTGGATGGACCGATCCAGAGGATTGAGGGAGGAGAGAGATCGCTACTAGCTGGTGTTATCGTGTTTGCGGATATATGCTTGTTTGGGCGAGGGCTGTCCACCTCCGCCCTGCGGGCACCTCCTCTAGAGGAGGATATCGTTTAGGGATGTTGTGCTGTTTGCGGTTAAGGTTTTTGTTTCCTCTAGTGTGATCAAATGTGTCCCTCTGGATGGACCGATCCAGAGGATCGAGGGAGGAGAGAGATCGCTACTAGCTGGTGTTATCGTGTTTGCGGATATATGCTTGTTTGGGCGAGGGCTGTCCACCTCCGCCCTGCGGGCACCTCCTCTAGAGGAGGAGATCGTTTAGGGATGTTGTCCTGTTTGCGGATAGGTTTTTGTTTCCTCTAGTGCGATCAAAAGTGTCCCTCTGGATGGACCGATCCAGAGGATTGAGGGAGGAGAGAGATCGCTACTAGCTGGTGTTATCGTGTTTGCGGATATATGCTTGTTTGGGCGAGGGCTGTCCACCTCCGCCCTGCGGGCACCTCCTCTAGAGGAGGACATCGTTTAGGGATGTGCTGTTTGCGGATAGGTTTTTGTTTCCTCTAGTGCGATCAAAAGTGTCCCTCTGGATGGACCGATCCAGAGGATCGAGAGAGGAGAGAGATCGCTACTAGCTGGTGTTATCGTGTTTGCGGATATATGCTTGTTTGGGCGAGGGCTGTCCACTCCCGACCTTCGGCGACCCCTGCGAACGGGGACATGAGCGGGCCGTGGCCCGAGCGATCCATTAAAAATCTAAATAAAATCATGAAATCAAAAAAACACGCTCACGGAGCTCATCCCCTGCGTAAATCTATGCGCGTGGTTACGCTGTTTATATTGGCAGCCTGCCTGCAGCTCCCCCTCTCTGCCCAATTTTCCACCATCCAGCTCAATCAGGCAGAACGGGCCTGGTACGAGAACGATCTCTTGCGCAGCGAGCACAATATCCATACCGCCATCTTGCCCTGGCGCAGCTCCGAGGTGAGCCCCTACAGCCGTAAGGTGGAATTGCTTGCCGATACCATCGCCAAGGCACCTGGCTTCAACAACTGGTTTGACCGCAAAGCTTTTCAGGAAAACCTGCTTTCTTTTCAGGGCGAAGACTACTGGCTCACCATCAATCCCGCCGTCTATTTTGAATATGGGCAGGAAAGCGAATCCCCGGATTACGAAACCACCTACCGCAACAGCCGTGGCCTGCGTGTGGAAGGGCAGCTGGGCAAGCGTTTTACCTTTTATACGTCGCTGGTAGAAAGCCAGGCTCGCTTTGCGGCGCACGTCAACCGACAAGCAGGTACCTCCAGGGTGGTGCCCGGTTACTGGCTTAGAAAAGGCTTCCGTGATTTTGCTTCCGATTTTGCTTATGCATCGGGAGAAATCGCCTATACGCCCGCAAAGTTTTTCCACCTACGGCTGGGGCGTGGCAAGCAGTTTCTGGGGGAAGGCTACCGTTCCATGTTGATGTCGGACAACAGTGTCAACTATCCTTTCTTTCGGATGGAGACGACGGTGGGTAAGCTCAAATACGTCAACCTGTGGGCCGTCATGAATGATATTCGCCCGGAGGTAGAGCTGGCCGACGAAGTGTTTGCCCGCAAGTACCTTTCCATGCACTACTTGAGTGTAAACATTGGCCAACGTTGGAACATGGGCGTATTTGAAGGCATCATGTGGGGCGATGAGTTGAATCGCTACGGTTTTGATGTTAATTTTCTCAACCCGGTCATACTGTACCGTCCGGTGGAATTTTCGGTAGGTGCCAATGGTGGCAATACCCTCATGGGCATCAATACCAGCTACCAGTTTAGCCGCGGCATCAAAGCCTACGGACAGGTGGCCATTGATGAGTTTACCTTTTCTGAAATCCGTGACTGGAGCAAGGGACCTTGGCAGAATATGCTGGCCTGGCAGCTGGGGGTAAAATGGGGCGATGCCCTGGGCATCCGCAACCTCTTTTTGCGGGCCGAATACAACGCTGCTCGCCCACATACCTACAGTCACCGTGATGTGATCACCAATTGGGGGCACTACAACCAGCCATTGGCGCACCCCTTGGGGGCCAACTTCCGGGAAATTTTAGTACAAACCAATTACCGCAAAGGTCGCTGGCAAGGCCAGGCTGCCGTGCATACTGCTTTGCTGGGGCGTGATGAAAACAAGGAAGCCAACTGGGGTGGAAATATTTACAAGTCTTTTGATGTACGCTCCGCAGATACCGGGCTATTTCCTGGCAGTGGGGTAGAGAGCAAGCTCCTTTACTGGCGAGCAGAAATTGCGTACCTTGCCAACCCTGTTTACAACCTACGCTTGCAACTAGGTATACAAAGCCGTACCGAGGATGTACCTGCTTTGGGCTTACCCAATAGCCAGCACATCTACTTTGGCCTGCGTACCAATATGTATGAATTGTATCAGGACTATTAGTGATCAGTATCCCCCCATGAAATTCAATTCCCAAAAATCAATCTTAGGCGCTAGCCCCATGGCCGGTTACGTCACCAAGCTGTTTATCTTTGGCGTGGATATGGTGTATGCGCTCATTGCCATCACCATTGCCCTTTTACTGACGGGGAATTTTGAGTTCGAGCGGCTGAATCTTTTACTCACCTGGGGGCCCGTCTTGTTGTTGATCTTCCGAGCCATTTCCTTTATCGTCTTTCGCACTTATCTCCTGATCGTTCGCTACGTAGGGGAGAAAGATTACAAAAACGTCTTTTACGCCGTCAGTCTTTCCTCGGCGGTCTTCTTTTTGTTGCTCAAATTTCTGGCTACCCCCTTTAAGCCTAAGGAGGTTTTACCCATTGTTCTGGTCGACTATTTCGTGCTGCTACTTCTGGCGGGCGGCTCGCGCATTGTCCTGCGCTTGCTGTTTGACCGTCTTCGCTTGCAGGGCGCCAATCGTTTGAATACGGTCATTTTTGGTGCAGGAGAGCTGGGGGCCATGCTCTACAATGTGCTCAAACAGAATACGACCCACAATTATCGGGTCATGGCCTTTTTTGATGACAATCCCAGGGTTCATAAAAAGTACCTCAATGGCGTTCGGATTTATAATGCTGAAAAATCCTTTGCTTCGGTTGTCAAAAAGTACAACATCAAGTACGCGATCATTGGTATCAATCAGTTGCCGGAAGCGCGTAGAGTAGCCTTTATCAATGAGTGTCTGGAGCACCAGGTGAAAGTGCTAAAGGTACCCCCTACGGAAAACTGGTTGAACAGTACGCTGAACTTGGGCCAATTGCGTAAAATTCGTTTTGAAGACTTGCTGAGCCGGCCTCCGATCATTTTGGATCAGGAAGGTATCAGTCAGAGTATCAAAGGAAAAGTCGTTTTGGTGACCGGTTGTGCAGGGTCGATTGGTAGTGAAATCGTGCGGCAATTGCTGCCTTACGGACCCCGTTTGCTAGTGGGCTTGGACCAGGCGGAAACGCCGCTGGCACAACTGGAGCTGAGTTTGAAAAAAGCAGTAAAGAATAAATTGTTCTTGCCCGTTATTGGCGATGTACGCAACCAAGCGATGTTGGAGCAATTGTTTGCGACCTACCAGCCGGAATACGTTTTCCACGCGGCAGCCTATAAGCACGTCCCGATCATGGAGCATTTTCCTGCCGAGGCCATCCGCACCAATGTCGTAGGGACGATGCACCTGGCGGATTTGGCAGTAGCCTACAAGGTGCAAAAGTTTGTCATGATATCGACCGATAAAGCCGTCAATCCCAGCAACGTCATGGGCGCTTCGAAGCGGATTGCCGAAATCTATGTCCAGGCACTCAGCAGCAGAGGCGATCATCAGACCCAGTTTATTACGACCCGTTTTGGGAATGTTCTGGGCTCTAATGGTTCGGTGATTCCTATTTTTAAGAGGCAAATAGAACAAGGCCAGGCCGTAACCGTTACGCATCCGGAGGTCACCCGTTTCTTTATGACCATCCCTGAAGCATGCCAGTTGGTACTGGAAGCGGGCGCGATGGGCAAAGGCAGTGAAATTTTTATCTTTGACATGGGCGAGTCGGTCAAAATTGTGGACCTTGCCCGTAAGATGATCCAGATGGCCGGGCTGGTTCCGGGGCAGGACATCGAAATTCGCTTTACCGGACTGCGCCCCGGCGAAAAGCTCTACGAAGAGTTGCTCGATGATGGTGAGGGGGTGATTGCTACCCACCATCCCAAGATTCAAAAAGCAGCAGTAAGGGCCAATGATTACGAGGAAGTAAAAGCAGAAATGGAGGCCCTTGTGAAGCTGATGGATCAAAAAGATGTGTTGCAGCTGGTAAGCAAGATGAAGGATATTGTACCAGAGTTTACCAGTCGCAATTCGAAATTTTCTGTTCTTGACAACAGCGAAATAAACTAAAAAAGGTGTCCTTCGCATGCAGCTTCCTTTAAAAAAGTTGTACCTCAGAACCATCGGCCGTTGGCTGACCTCTGACCTGTTTGCCTACCGGATGCCCGTTTCCGTAAAGGGAATATGTTTTATTGACGGCAAGGTGATCCTCTTGAAAAATGAGCGCAACGAGTGGGACCTGCCCGGCGGGAAAATTGGCCGCAGAGAAACCGTAAAAGCAGCCCTGAAGCGCGAAATCAAAGAAGAGCTGGGCATCGAAGTGAAAGTGGAAGAGCTGCTGGAGGTGTTTACCGCCAGGATGAACCATCAGGTGGATGTCCTGATAGTGGTTTATCGATGTACGACGAAAGCGACGATGCAAGATTTAAGAATAAGTTCGGAGAGTTTTGAGATAGGTTGTTTTTCTAATGGTCAATTATTAAATTTGAAATTGAACCCCAGATATCTCTACTATTTAGAAAAAACGTTGTCTTCGCCAGACGCTTAAAGAAACGACCATCCAAGCCTCCATCCTCCTCGTCTCTAATTCTGCATTTAACATCTTCCACTTTCGGAAGAGTCTATGGAAAATGCTCTTAAAGGAAGGGTATGAGGTGATTGCACTGGCACCCGCCGACGGCAAGGAACAGGGGCTAAAAGATGCAGGGCTCCGCTTTGTTGATCTACCCAGTTTGCAGCAATATGGCAATGGCCCCGTGAGTGATGTGCTGCTGTACCGAACCCTGGTGAGTAAGTACCAGGAATTACAGCCCGACCTCATTCTTCATTTTACCATCAAGCCCAATATTTACGGCAGTGTAGCCGCCAAAAAAGTAGGCATACCTTCTATTGCAACCATCACAGGGCTGGGGACTACCTGGCTCAATGGCGTTCTGCTCAGGAAGATCACCCAAATGCTTTATCGTTATAGCTTGCCGGCCTCTAACGTCATTGTCGGGCAGAATGCACATGACCTGGAATCCCTGCAAAAAATCGGTGTGAAAGCCAACGAGTGGCAATTGATCCCGGGCTCGGGTATTGATGTCAACGAGTTTGCGCCAACCGCTCCAGTTGTAGCCGCTTCCGCCAAGCAATTCCTTTTTTTAGGTCGCATGCTGATTGATAAAGGGCTCGAAGAGTTGTTCAATGCCTGGCACCAAATTCACCATCTTCTGCCCGATGCTCATTTGCTCTTGGTAGGAGAACTTGACCCGCAGCATCCGCGCTGTATTCCCGAGAAAATTTGGCAAGCAGGGATCGCCTTGCCCCGGGTGGTTTACCACGATTATCAGGAAGATGTGCGCACTTATATTGATCGTAGCCAGGTCGTCCTCTTGGCGAGCTACCGCGAAGGAATACCTCGGAGTCTGCTCGAATCCATGTCAATGGGCAAACCCATCATAGCTACCGATGTTCCGGGCTGCCGCGAGCTGGCCCTCCCCCGCAAAACTGGCTGGCGGGTTCCTTCCCGCTCTTCAGCCGCACTGGCAGAAGCCATGCTACAAGCCTACCGCAGCAAACCCGAAGAATTGACCCAACTGGGAAACAATGGCCGCAAATTGGTCTGCGAAGGATACAGTGAAGCAATTGTCACGCAGCAGTATTTGGAGATTATTAAAGAGCTATTAAGGTGAACCGAAAGTATCTGCGAATAGTTACGGTCACCTTCGCTACGCTGCTGTTTTTAGGGGCGTTTCCTTTTGCTTGGATTACGCAATTCCTTTATCCACTGGGCATTCATGAATGGGATTGGTTGGGGAATTTTCCCTCGATGACCTCGGGGCTGAATTATCAGGAGACCCAATGGTTTTGGTGCCAAAATACAGGCGGCCGATACACCAGTACAGCGATATTAAGCAGCCTTCCCTATTGGTATAATTTAGCCGCTTTTCGGTTAGTAGTGTTGATTTTTCTATTGCTGATTCCTTTAAGCCTTATCTACTTCTTTGTAAAAATCACCCGGCCACTACCGGGTTTTTTCTTAGGTGGAAGCTGTTGGTTACTATTTCTCGATCAAATTACCAATACTTACGACAGCTTACTTCGTTTTACTTGTCTCCCTATTTATCACTTGGGCTTTGCATTAAGCCTTTTGCTTGCAACGGTCTGGTGGCGAGTGATCAACGAAGATTTTAAAGGACGAAAATCCTATTTTATACTTGCATGTTTAACATTCCTGGCGGTGGGAACCAACGAAATCACCATGGTACATTTGTTGGTCTTAATCAGCAGCATAAGTTTTTTCTGTTATCGAAAGCATGGCCGGATTTCAGCAGGAGTAGTTTTCGTACTTTTGGTGACTTTAGTAGGGTGCTTTTTAGCACTTGCTGCTCCAGGTAACTATGCTCGTATGGAGCTCTATCCTGCTGGGAAATCATTCTTACGTGCAGGCGGATTAAGCGCAGGCGTAAGTGTTTTTTTAATCATTGAATGGTTAACCAACAGCATGCTAATGCCTGTAGGAATCTGCTTGCTAGTCATTCATCATTTTTTGTTCAAGGATCAATATTTTACCATTTTTACCAAGCCTTGGCTTTGGTTAGCCAGCGTGGGGCTTATCCCCTTGTCGCTCTTTCCGCTGATGTACGGTACGGCAGGTACTTCGCTGCCTGAAAGAGTGGTAGATTTATTGTTCTTGATTTTTTGTATTTCTGTTATCGGTTGGTTATTTGCTTTGTACCAATCTCACCTTTCCAAAGGAAAAGGCGGGATACCGACGGGTTTAGGTGTCGCTTTAGGGCTTGCACTTGCTATTTTCGTTGGGCTGAATTTTTTCCTTGGGGGGCTAAGCTTAGATCGAAATCTTGAGAAAAGAGCTGGTACTTATCTGGAACTTGTCAAAGTGGAAGCAAATATAGGTAGGGCTTATTTGCAACTCCTACAGGGGATTCCACAAAAATACGCCAGCGAAATGCAGGGTATTCAACAACAATTACTGACTTGCCAAACGGATACTTGTGAGGTCAAGCCTTTGTCGGTTACTGCCTTTGTCGGTTATGATCCTCTTTATGACCGGATGTGGAACAAGGGAGAAAGTGGGATGAATTATTATTGGTCGCTGCGCCCAGGGACAAGAGCTGTTTATAAAAAAGAATAGGCATGCGCCATCTCCTTCTGTCCTCCGCTGGAGTTAATCTCCCTACACGACTTTATCAAGCACATCCTTTGAATTGTTAAATATTCGCTATCAATTGATTACCAAATATAGACAATACAATATTCGACCTCTCCGAGGTCAGGCAAAGAATTTGCATCATTTTTCTACCAATATTCGACCCTGTCCGGCAAGCCTTGGCCAGACGGACTCTCCGAGGTCACCCGAAAGCATCTCGGAGAGATGCCCTATTGGTAGAAAAACGACGTTGAAATACCAAAACGACCTCGGCGAGGTCGAATATTCCTCCCTGTATTTGCCATGATGTGTGCAAGTTTTCCACGGCTTTGCCACGGGCTACCCCGAAGAGATTATAATGACAATAGATAGAGATGGAAAAAAGCGGAAGGCTCCTGTCCGACTAACCAGGCGGGCTCTACAACTTTTGCCAAATGGAGTAAGTCCAATTTATTGAACCGCTCGTTGCTTAAAAAATCATATTTTTGGAATATGGCAGAAGAAGCAATGAAGAGCGTACCTGATATGGCGGATTTATAGGGGGCTAAACCATGGTCTTGGATTTAAAAAAGAAAGATTTTAGATGCTATATAGGGAAACCGTCTCATCCAAGCTTTTGGCATTTTTAGAGGTGAAGACCGCTATTCAGCAAGCAGTAAGCCAGGTCAGTGGTTTCTAAGGAAAGACATATCACCGTACTTTAATAACCATGCACTTCCTCCTCCTAGCCTATAAGTACCCTCCCGTCAGCCATCCCGGTAGCTTGCGGTGGTACCATATTTCCAGGCAATTGGCCAAAAGAGGCATACCTTATTCGGTACAGACTTCCGCGAATCAGTCCATTTTTCCTCAGGACGCAGCGTTGAGCCCAGATGCTTCTGCACCCATCCAACGAATCCCCACCAACGATCTACGCAGCTGGCGAGCAGGCCGCAAGGAAGAGGCCGCTCACTTGCCAATCAGCGAAAAAAGCGGCAAGGTGCATACCTTCTTCCGCTCCCTCTACCACGCCTATCCCTTTGTCCTGTTTACTGGCGACGGCGGTTATACTTATATTAGGGAAAGCTATCGCGCCGCTGTAAAGCTTATTGAGGAGGAAAAAATCACCCATCTCTTCAGTTCTTTCCGCCCCTGGGCCGACCATCTGGTGGCCTATCGCCTGAAGAAAAAACACCCTCACCTCGTCTGGATCGCTGATTTTCGCGACTTGCCCGTAGATCCCGTCCGGCGCGATGTATGGTGGCCTGGTTTGCAAAGCTGGTGGCAAAAACGCTTACTCAAACGGGCCAACATCGTAACGACCGTTTCTGACGGGCTGGCCAAGCGCTTAGGCCGGGATCATCAGAAGGTGGTTGTGGTAAGAAATGGCTTAGCTAGTTTGCCCAATGGCTTCCTTACCGCTCCGGCATCTGCGCATTTTACCATCACTTATACGGGTTCCTTATATCCTGGTTGGCAATCGGCAGAGCCCTTACTACAGCTGTTGCGGGAGCTTATTAACGAAGGTGAGCTCAATCCCGCCCACCTCGAGCTGCACTACGCGGGCAAAGACGGTGCCCTTTGGCAGGAATGGACAGCGCGCCATACCCTCAGCTACCTGAGCATCGATCACGGCATGGTGCCTCTAGCCCGGGCGCAAGCAATGCAAAGCAATAGCCAGCTCAACTTACTACTCTCCTGGTCGGCCAAAGATTATGGGGGCATCATGACCGCCAAACTAGGCAGTTACCTTTCAGCAGGCCGCCCCATCATTGCCCTCCTACACGGACCATCCGACCCCGAACTCAGCCAAGTGGTACAACAGACTGGCGCGGGTTTTGTCTACGCTAGCGAAGACCCACAAAGTAACCAACAGCTACGTACCTTCCTCCTTCACGCCTACCGCACCTGGGCTTTCTCCGGTGCCCTCCCCTGGCGAATTGATCCTCCCCAGCTTCAAGCTTATACTTGGGAGAAACAAGTAGAGTTTCTTCTAAACCAACTACAAGATTCATAGTTTTTTGTTATAGTATCGGTAAATACTATAAATAAAAAGATATGGGTCATTTCCCCCATCTTTGCGTTGTTATTAAAAACAATAGCCATGCAAGATCAACAACTTACATTAATCAACAGTACTTACGCTCCTCAACAGGCACGTGAGGTATTGTGTTCTTTGCTCAACGACAAGATCAAATTTTTGAACCATCAGATTTTGAGCACCTTCGAAAGGTTCGGAAGCGATACCTCTCACCTGGAAAGACGCCTGGAAGAGATCAAAGCAGAAAGAGACCAATTGACACGCCAGCTCAAAGCACTCGACAACGAGGAGTATTTGCTGGAAATCGATTGTCGCATCAACATTAAAGTGACTACACCAGAGATGGCGTAATCTTTATTGCCTATATGATTGACGCTAGTAGCATCAACTATTTCCGACCTCCGCTTTCCCACTTCCGACTTTGGAAAGTGTAAAAGTTTGAAAAGTATAAGGGTGTAAGAGTTGGGTGATTGACGCTAGTAGCATCAACTATTTCCGACTTCCGCTTTCCCACTTCCGACTTTGGAAAGTGTAAAAGTTTGAAAAGTGTAAGGGTGTAAGAGTTGGGTGATTGACGCTAGTAGCACCAACTACTTCTGATGACTCCCCCTGACACCTTTACACTTAGGCTATACAATCTGATGCTTTTCTGATGCGACGGATTTTAGCATTTTCTTGACAAGCTAAATTGCTACGTAAAGGTGCACTTAGGCAGGTTGCGCGGCTTCAGTCCGCACTCATAGAAAGGAGAGAACTCGTTGCGGGCTAAAGCCACGCGCAACCTAATTTACCATCAGATTGTACAACCTACCTTTACACCCTTACACTTTTACACCCTTACACCCCCTTACCCCCCTTTTTTCCGACTTCAAAAAAACCTCCTTACCTTAGTGGTTAATTTTTATCAACGTATTTATTAGCTTCATGCAAGATCAACACACTTACGTAGCCATCATGGCGGGTGGGGTCGGTTCCCGTTTCTGGCCTGCCAGCCGGGAGGAACGCCCTAAGCAATTTTTAGATATTCTCGGTACGGGCAAGAGCCTGCTAAGACTGACTTTCGAACGTTTTTTACGCCTCACCTCTGCAGATCGAATTTTCATTGTCACCAACGCACAGTACAAAGCGCAGGTGCTGGAACACCTCCCGGAGCTGACGGAAAATCAGATCTTGTGCGAGCCTTCCCGCAACAATACCGCCCCTTGCATTGCTTATACGGCTTTCAAGCTTCAGCAGCTTGATCCCGAGGCTAACCTGGTGATTGCGCCAAGTGATGCGCTCATCAACAACGAGCCACTTTTCGTTGATAACATCCGCAAAGCACTGTCTTTTACCGCTGCGAACGATGCCTTGGTGACGCTCGGGATTGCGCCCGATAGCCCACATACCGGCTATGGCTATATCCAATTTGGCGATGGTGGCGATGGTGTTTACCCCGTAAAACGATTTACTGAAAAACCCGAATTGCAGGTGGCTCGCGAGTTTCTTGCCAGCGGTGATTACCTCTGGAATGCGGGTATTTTTGTTTGGCGTGCTGCTACGGTCTTGGCCGCTTTCAATACCCACGCACCGGAAATTACGGCGCTCTTGGGGCAAAATCTGGCTTGTTACAACACGGCTGATGAACAGGCCTTCATCGACGAAGTCTATCCGCAGACGCCAAAAATATCGGTTGATTACGCGATCATGGAAAAGGCAACCAACGTCTTCACCATCCCCGCCCAATTTGGCTGGAGTGACCTCGGCGCTTGGGTTAGTCTGCACCAGGAAATGAAGCAGGACGAAGATGGCAACGCCGTCCAGGGCAAAAGCATCCTTTTGCACGATACCCACAATACCCTGGTACGCATTACCGGCAACAAATTGGCCGTCATTGCCGGCCTGGATGACTACATCATTGTCGATGAAGGCGATGTCTTATTGATCTGCCCAAAATCCCGCGAGCAAGAAATAAAAATGCTCCGCACCCAGGTAGAGGAAGTATTCGGCCCGGAGTTTGTTTAACGCGAGTAAGAGTTAGAAGGCTGGTTTTTTGGGGTAAAAGTTGGATAAGTGTAAGGGTAGGTTGTACCATCTGATGCTGTCTACCTTTACACCCTTACACCCTTCCATGACCTTCCCTAAATAACGTTGACAGGTTTATCAATCATTCTACTTAAAAGCTAAGTGCTAGTTGTCCATCTTCTTTTGGCAAACCAAGCTTAACAAATGCGGGCAGAATCTGACTTGTCCCATCAAAAGCTCCGCTACTGGGATAAGTCAGATTCTGAGCCGCCATTGGCTGGTATTCCAACTCTTTTGCTTCGCCGTCTCGTATCAACAACGATGGTGGTCTTTGCCCCTTACTCTCCTCAAGATAACATTCAAATCCCAAAGGTGCAATTCGCAGCGGTAACTGACTATGGTGACGCACTTTGTTGTAGTTCTCTACAGCCCTCTTCACGTACCTTCTCAGTGCTCTATAATCTCTGATTGGCCAGTGCTCAAGGTATTCATTCTTGATCACATCATTGAGCTTCTCTGCGTACGCATTGTCCAATGCTGTAATGCACATGCTAGAGCTGATTCCTCGTGACCTCAATACTTCTATAAAGTCATTGCTGCGATACTGGGAGCCCCCGTCACTGTGGAAGATCAGTTCACTCAAATCCATACCACGACGCAACCGCAAGGCCATTTTCAGAGCCTCTATGTTTGCTCTAGCTCGGAGGTTATCACTTACGCTATAGCCCACTATAAGCCGGGAATACACATCTATGATAAACGTCAGATAGTAATACTTGTCCTCTAGGCGATAGTAAGTCGTATCCGATTGCCAAACTCGGTTTAAACCTATGATAGTAAGTAACTTAACTAAATTAGGATACCGTAAACCACCACTCTTCGTAGTTCTAACATAGCTCCTTTTTCGTTCCAGCGAATGACCCAATAGAGTCATCTCTCGAATAAATGCATCGCGACCTAGTCCTTCTGGCTGGATCATATAGTAGGCCTTTTCAAGACCCAAACCTCCGTGATCTGCACGGTGTGTCAACAGCATTGCTTCCGCTGAATACACCCCGTCCTGATAATCCGCTCGCCGACGTAAATATTGCGACAGCGATTGACGCGAAGTACCTAGTGCAGCATATACTTGTTCATTACTTGGACTCTTCATTTCTGATCTGTATTTCGACAAGAGCCGGACAAGGGAGTCGTAAAACCACTTTTTTTTTCAACATCTATTCCTGCTTCACGAAGCTCCTCTATAAAGCTCTCATAGTAGTCCAATTTAATTTGTTTTTGACCTAGAGAACGTTCTAGTTCAGCCACCCGCTTTTCCAGCAATTTAACCTTCTCCGTCTGGGAATTTGGTACTTCCACTATTATCGCTTTTTGTTGATCGTACGAGCTGTACTTACTTATCCAGCGGTACAGAATATTTACATGGATGCTGTATAAACGACCTATCTGGGCCACGCTAAAGGTACCTTCTTCATAGTCCTTAACTCGCGCTTTTTTAAAGGTTTCACTGTAATTACGACGCCTTTTGGGCCGATTAACCTTATTCGTTGACTTCATTTTTAACTAAATTTGTTGTCAACGTATTTCAGGGATAGTCACCAACTAACAATCAACAATCAACCATCAAACCATCAAACCATCAACCTAAACCTAATCATCATATCACTCTGCAACATCTTGACCCTCACCTTGTCGCCTTTCTTGACTTCAGGGTGTTGAGGGAAGCAAAAAAGAGCCTGGCCCCAGTGTTCCAACTCCCCCTCGGGGCGAGAGGAGACGATGATGTCATCATCCAATTGGAGATCAAACCAAAAGACGAGGGCTTGTAAGCTGCCATTGTGCTCGATGGAGAACTCGTGGAAAGTTTCCATGGGGCGATCATCTGGATACGCGGGCGGGAGCTTGTAGAAATCTACCTTCATCAGAGGAATGACGGGAGAAAGCACCTGGTAATTTTCTGCTTTGAGGATGATTCTAAAATATTCATCGGATATTCGAAACTGCTCAAAAGGAGAAAGATCAAAACCTGCGATCTCCTTTACGGGCGCAATCCTGCTGCGGAACGGAATTTCAATCAGCTGCCCGAACAACTGCAATCCTGCTGGAATAAGCTTCACTTCCGGCTTCGCCAGGTTTTGCACGGCGTGCCGGATCGAAGGCAAGACCCCTTCTCCGAAGGCACCCACATCCAGGATTTCTGAAATGATCAAATCCACTTTCTCTTTTACTTCTTTCCCTACTTTCAGTTGGGTCGACTTTTTTGAGAAAAGATCGATTTGTTGGTCGTAGCCATTAAGGGCAATGATTTCATCGGCGGTAGCTGCCAGTCGCTCATTCATCTCGCAGGCGACGATGCGTTCGGCGCCTGCGCGGGCGGCCATCATGGACAGCAAACCCGATCCCGTGCCAATATCCAATACGCGGGTAGCTGGAGTCACGGCCTTTTCAATGGCGGCTTGATAGGCATTGTTGCGCTCGCTGTCGGCCAGCATCTCAAAATGCCAATAGGGTATTTTACTACTCATCAAACGCCGGAAATTGCTGAGTGCGCCAGGATCGTCGGGGCTGATGTCTAAAGCTTGTCGGTAAAACTGTTCGGCCTGGTCAGTGCGGCCGAGTTCATTGTTGGCATTACCCAGTAGGATATTTACGTTGAGATCCCCGGGATGAAGGGAATAAGCTTTTTCCAGCGTAGCTAGCCCTTCGTTGTTTTTTCCAAGATCGAGATAGAATTTCCCCATTAGGGCGTACCCCAAAAAATGATCAGGATGAGCCTCAATGGTGCGTTGGAACATGGTGGTAGCAGCAGCCGTCTGTCCGGTATCTGCCAGGAGGTTACCCAGGGTGGTCAGCAACTTGAGGTCATTGGGCTCAATGAGCAGTGCTTGTTCATAGGTTTGTTGGGCGATATCTGTCTTTTGGAGGTAATGGTAGACGGCCCCCAAGGTATCGTAAGCTTGTAGAAAATCAGGCTGTTGTTCGATGATCGCGTGTAAAACCTGAATGGCTTCAGTAAACTGTTGTGTTTCCAGCAGTACATTGGCGAGGTTGTAAGCAATATCGGGCCGCTGTGGCGCAAGTTGACTGGCCTGTTGGATAGCCGCAATGGCTTGTGGTGTATTTCCACTTTGTTGAAAGGCAATACCCAAATTAAGATAGGCATCGGGATTGGCAGCATTCAGCTGTATGGCTTCCTGAAGTAGTTCAATGCTTGTCGCAATCTGACCACTGGCCAGTAGTACGCCCCCTAGTGTGGTCATAATGCCATCATGGGTGGGGATTTCTACCAGAATAATTCTCAGCAGTTGTTCAGCTTCCACCAGCTGCCCGGCCTGGTAAGCGGTCATCGCGCGCTGGAATACAGCTTCGGCATCAAAAGAATTGGGTTCCATGATAAGGTGTGGTCTTTTTTTAAAAGGCGGAAGATACACCGTATTCTACGGAAATTTACAACACCGAAGATTCTTCATCATCATTATCAATGGTGGGCAAATTCAGGAGGTTGCCACAATATTTGCAGTAGGCAGCATCATCATCATGCCCTTCTTCGCCACAATAGCGGCAAGCCTGGGTATTGTTGCGGGTATCACGCGCTTGCTTGATCAACTCGCCAGTAACAATGCCGGTAGGTACGGCAATGATCGCGTAACCCAAAACCATCACGACGGCAGAAAGCATCTTCCCTATAGCAGTAGCAGGAGTAATGTCGCCATAACCTACCGTGGTGAGGGTTACAATGGCCCAGTAAATAGAACTGGGAATGTTGGAAAACCCTGAATTGGTACCGCCTTCAATCAAGTACATGAAGGCCCCCAAAATGGTCACCAGGATGGAAATAAAAAACAGAAAAACAGTGATTTTCGTGAAGCTGGCCCGTAGTGCGGAAGCAATGTATTGCCCTTCCGAAAGGAAATGACCCAACTTGAGAATCCTGAAGATACGCATCAGCCGTAAGGCGCGAATGACCAAAAAAGCCTGGGCACCACCAAAGAAAAACGCGATATAAGTAGGCAAAATAGCCAGTAAGTCGATGATTCCAAAAAAACTCCGGGCGTACTTCCATGGATGATAGACCGACCACAAGCGTAGGATATATTCTATCGAGAAAATGACCGTTAGTACCCATTCGATAATAACGAGAACTTTGCGGTGACTAGCTTGAAAGCTGTCAATACTCTCCAGCATCACCAGCAGGATACTGAGCACAATCAGGACCAACAAAACGATATCAAAAGCCTTCCCTATGGGCGTATCTGCTTCGAAAATGATTTCATGTAGTTTATCCCGCGTAGGATTGAAGTGTGGGGGATGCGCTGCTTTGCGCTTTGGTTTATTCTGCGGTTTGCTCATACACTAAGTGTTTTCGAAGCCAAAAATAATACTTACATTTGCTTTAGTGACGGAGAAAAAATAAGTGTAACAGCTTTCGATTTTTAAAAATTTCAAAAGAAAGTTGTTTTACTTATTTCCGTCAAATAGTTCAGTGGCTAAATCGCTCAATTTAAGTGATTAGGCCAAGCATACCAAGCATACCAAGCATACCACGAGAAACTACCACTGTATACTTACCTACTTATCTTTTCCTGCGCGTTCAGCACCGTAACCGTGTTGGCGGGTAAGAGGAAACCAAAAACTAGTAAACGTGATTAAAGCTGTTATCATTGAAGATGAGATTAATGGATTAAATAATCTTAAGAGTCTCTTGGCAGAACACTGTGAAGACGTAGAAATCATAGGTACTGCCGGATCGGTGGATGAAGGCTATAAGCTCCTTTCTAATCCACGGATTACCCCCGATGTAGCCTTTTTGGATATTAGTCTGCCAGACGGCTTGGTCTTTCAGCTCCTGAATCGCTTAAAACCCGTAGATTTTGACGTCATTTTTGTGACAGCCTACGAAGACTACGCCATTAAAGCTTGTGAGTACAGTTCTATCGGTTACGTGATGAAACCCATTGATCCTGATACTTTGGTAGAAGCCGTGGAACGTATTCAGCCTGATAAACAAAATGAGATCGACAAGCGTCTGGATATCTTCCAGAACTACATGAATAACCCGAATGCTTTTACCAAGATGAGCATTTCGGCACTGGATGGCATCTATTTTGTCAACATCAAAGATGTCGTGCGCTTTGAAGCAGAAGATAATTATACCCATATTTTTCTCGAAGGAGGAGAGCGGATAACCGCCTCGAAAACCATCAAAGCTTACGAGGATATGCTGGCTCCTTTCAACTTCTATCGGGTACATAAAAGGCATGTGATCAACCTCAACTATATGCGGAAATTTGTCAAAGGGGACGGAGGATATTTAATCATGGATGATGATATTAAAATTGAAGTTTCCCGTCGGCGCCGCCCTGCGTTTATGGAGCAGATGAAAAGGCTGCAAAATGGCTTGTAAGCGGTTGGCTAAAGCTGAATTACGGTTGTGTTAATATTGGTATGCTAATTATTTATCTTCGAATCCGTTGATGATCCGGTAGTTAAGAAGCAGGAAGAGGTAGGTTAAGTCGATTATTTTAACTATCTTTATTCCCGCTTAGTGCATTGAGAGGCACTTGCATACATTGAAAACGTTTTTCCTTAAATCGAGAACCATGGCCAAAGACAAAAACTCTGGCATTGATAAACTCAAAAAAGATAAGGATTTAAAACCATTGCCAAAAAAAGAAATGACCCAGTTCAAAGGCGGCCGTAAAAAGCGGCGTTGGAACAAAGGTTGTGGCGGCATTTTGCCTCAGTAGTTTTACCGAAGTGGTCTCCCTTAACTTTGCTGTACTTATCACCAGCAGCTACAAAAATCAAATAACAGGATTACTTGCCTAACCGCATGGTAGTCCTGTTTTTTATTTCACCATTCTTTGTACCTTAGTGACGGAACACAAATAACTTAGTCTGATCTATCGACCAAAACACTTTAAGATCGGTAGATTATCTCTTCATCCCTTTTTATAGTCTGTCAACGGATATGCCACTCAAAGTAGTTTAGGCAAAAGCCGACCCCTATGTAGTAAAAACCCATACTTTCTGTCCACCAAACTCTGTGACAACTATGTTCGCGGCATCTGAAAGAATTGTAATCCAACCAGGGCTGTGGGAGCAGAAACTCGCCCAGCAGCAAGACCCTCTCCAGCGATTGGCGATCATTGATCAGCTGGCTGGCCACTACGCCTATACCAATGTTTTGCGCGCCCAGCAATTGTTGCTCGAACAGTGGAAGCTCCTGGCGCAACACGAGGTGGAAGACTTCATGTTCAGGTATTTTCTCAACAAAATGGTCGTTCAGAACCAATTGTATGATTTCACAGGAGCAGCGGAAACAGCCCGGCAAGGGATAGATTATCTGGAGGCTGCCGGCTCCATCAAGCAACTCACTGAGCTACAAATCGAATATGCGGGCATCTCCATCAACCTTGGTGACCTGGAGGCAGCAGAGCGCTTTTTGCAAAAAGCACTGAAGGTATTAAAGAATTTTCCTGACCAGCAGCTTCATTCTCGGATTGCTTGTCGAAAAGGTTACTTGTACCTGCATGCCGGCAACCACTCGATTGCTACGGAGCAATTTCTCAATGCCATTTCTATGCTGGAAGTGAAGGAGGAGTCGCTGCCACTGCGCGACGAATACTTCCGTTCGCTGGCATTTGCGGGGCTTGGACAAGTTTATGAACACAACGAAGAATACGAAAAAAGCGTTCGGGCCTTTCTGCGGGTAGTCGACCTGTGCGAACGCCTGGGCATGTCCAACCGGCTGGCCTGGCATTATCTCAACGTCGGTCGGGCCTACATTGGACTAGGAGATGTGGCATCCGCAAAGGACTTTCTCCAGAAAGTGATCGATACCCGTGATGATCTTAGCCTGGAAGCACGGGCCAGTGCTTACGCCAATCTGGGATTCTGTACCTTTGAAGAAGGCGATTTTACCGCAGCATTGGAACTGCTGCACCGGGCCGAACACCTCCATCAGGAGCTGAATCCTAATGATTTTAGCAACCTCTGTGTCATCGCCTCCTGGCGGGGACGTATCCAAACGGAACAAGAGAATTACGAAGCAGCACAAGCCTCGTTTACGGAAGCTTTACGCTATGCCGAAGCTGAAGAGGATTACAAAATGCTGGCGGAGGTGCACAGTGATTTTGCTGCTCTTTACGCAGAAATCGAAAATTACCAACTGGCTTACGAGTACCAACTTGAGCACGATCGTTTCCTGGAGATTTATCTCGAAGACCAGGATCGTCGGCAGCAGCAGGAACTGGAAATGAAATACCAGGCTGCGCGTAAACAACAGGAGACAGAGTTGTTGGAACTCAAGGCGACCCGCTTACAGTTGAAAGCACTCAGGGCGCAGATGAACCCACACTTTATCTACAATGCCCTGAATTCCATCCAGCATTTTATCACCTCTAATAAGGGAGCCATTGCCTCGCGTTACCTGGCCAAATTTGCTAAACTGATGCGCCAGAGCCTTGATTATTCCGATGAAGAAAGTATTTCCCTGGAAAAGGAGATAGAGTTTCTTCAGGATTACCTTTATATCAATGAAAAACTGCGCTTTGAAGATCGGTTGTCGTATCGCGTAGTGGTGGATGACGACCTGGAGGAGGATATCCTCGGCGTGCCTACCATGATTGTGCAACCTTACGTGGAGAATGCCCTGGAGCATGGCCTGCGTTCCCGTAAAGATGGCTTGATCACCGTACAGTTTAAACTATGGGATGATGATACTATCTGCTGCATAGTAGAAGACAATGGCATTGGGCGGAAAAAAGCCCTGGCTCAGCAGCATAACGATCCCAATCGCCAGAATTACCGCTCCCGCGGGACACAGATTACCGAAAAAAGGCTAGAGTTGCTGCGAAGAACCAAAAAGCAAGAAGTATCAGTACGTACCATCGACCTCTACGATGAAAAGACCGGCCTAGCTACTGGTACCCGCGTCGAAATTATGATTCCGATTGTGGAAATTCAGGTGAAGTAAGCACAGCCCACGCTGAACTCACTCTTTCGAAGCCACGCTCAGGGCGCTCCACTAGCTCACTTCAACTTTAACGTTTCCTTTACAAGACTTGAGCAAGGGGGCACGTTTACTTCCCACATCATCTATTTGAAACCAATTGAGAACCAATACAAGAATGGCCAAAACTATTCTTGCACCTTTTGTTCTCCACACCAAAACAACCAAAAAATGAAAACATTGAAGTTCGCAGCCCTGGCCCTGAGTTTGTTTTTTACCACCCAGACCCTGATGGCTCAGGTTCGTGTATCACCCAAAGTGGGGGTCAACTTATCTGCACTGGACGCTAAGTTGAATGATTTTGACGCCGAAGCACGTACGGGCTGGCACGCCGGCCTTGATTTCCGGATGGGCGATGGAGTCTTGTTCCTCAATCCCGGCGTTCAATACCAAAGCTATACCGCGCGCTTGATGCAGGATATCAATCAGAATACGGAGGTGAATTTTTCGGAAGAGACCACTATTCAAAGCCTCAAAGTACCGCTCAATGTAGGTCTTCGAGTGATTGGCGATAATGGTTTATTGGGCCTTCACCTCAAGGGAGGTATCGTTCCTACTTATGTCATGGGAGTGAAAGAAGTGGATAATTTTGACTTTTCTATTGATGAGCTCAATCGCCTTACCTGGGGCGCTAATATGGGAGTAGGTATCGACCTGCTGTTCTTCACGGCTGACCTGACTTACGAGAAAGGGCTGACCAATTTCTTCGAGAACGGAGAAGGTAAAAACAATATCCTCAGCTTAAGCGTTGGCTTGAAGTTTTAAAGAAAAGTATTTAATCGTAAAAAGGGGAGCGGCACAGCATAAGTGAGCGTATAAAAATAAGGTGATCCAATTTGGGTTTAGTAAAAAAAGATAAGCAACTGAGTGAAATGAAGTTGCGTTCTTTTTCTTACTAAGCCTTGAAACAAATTGGATCATCTTATTTTAGCTCGAATACTAAGGCTAGTGTCGCTCCTCTTTTTTTATAGAAAGTTCTAAACAGATTGTTAAAGTTGAGCCAGTTGTATCATTAAAAATGGGTAAAAGAGGGTAGAGAAGATCAAAATGTATACCTTTAAGATACCCGATTTTTGTAAAAAAAATAGATCGTTGCTTACGCATCAGTTTTCATGATGCGTAATGAGCTATCTCACAAATCAGTATTATGGAAAAGCTATTTGTACTTACCGTATTGTTACTGACCCTGTTTTCGAGTTCTCTGGCTGCGCAGTGCAATTCAAAAAAAGCACTTTCTAATCCAGCTTTCTTTCGTCAGGATCCTTCCGCGAAAGCGGCCATGATTGCTGCTGCTGATGAAACCATCGAAGAACGGATTGATCGCAAGACTGGTGAAATTTACTACGTTCGCCCGTACACAAGTCCCTGGAGTGGTGAAAAAGGCTACCACGTTTTGACATTTGACCCAAAATCAGAGCAGTTTGTAGAGCGTGAGGACTACGCCGCACACGGCGACCAGGAGGAAGATAAAGGAAGCAGAACACCCAGTTGCCAGGAGCAGAGTGATAGCACCAACCTCCAGCAGCGCAAGCTGTTACCTGACCAATCAGCACCTTCTAACAAGCAGCCTCGTCGGTCATCAAGGGTTAAGCTAGCTGCTGATTTTAGATGACGGATCAAAAATAACTTATTCCATTCCTGCCTGCGTACCGCAGGTAGGCAGGTTTGATTCGCTAAAATTTTCTAAGCAAGCAACTAAAAGGAGCTTGTGTGAAAATATTCGCGAATCGTTGGAAAAAATGGAATAAGTTATTTCCGTCATATTACTAGGTAGTTTTACTGCTCATTTCAGAGTAAAAGATGCCTTTACGATAGCATTTCAGTACCTGCTGAATGGTAGGGGTGATGTTGGTGGGTAGCCGATCCAGGTCATACCAGTGAGCAGCTTTGAATTTTTCTTTCTCACGAGCCCTTAATTTACCTTCCCAGCGCGATGCTTTGAAAAACAAACCGATGCGGTGTTCGGTCTTGGAGCGCTTGTGCATGACGTGTACAAGGGTCAAGTCTTTTTGCTCTAATGTGATGCCTGCCTCTTCCTTACTTTCCCTGATAAGTGACTGAATAGCAAACTCTTCTGCTTCAACTGTGCCTCCTACCAGGGTGTAGTTACCTCCGTTAGGTTTGGTTTGTTTTAGTAACAAAATGCGGCCGTGATCATAGAGAATAACTCTTGCCTTAATAACAGTATTTACAGTGGGCATGGAAAATAAAGTTTGTGATCGGGCTAATTTTCGCCGAGCTTTTTAATTTTGCAGTAGAAATAAGGATGAGTATTCGGAATAACGAAGCAATATCGATTTATTTTCTGGAATGATTCAAGCAAATTCTATTATCTTTCGCTAAAGATTACTGAGAGACATGGTTTTTGTCTGTTAGGCATTCTTGTCTAAAAAGAACAATGCCAGTAAGAATCTTGTTCTTTTTTTTGTTTTTTTTGCCCAAGGGCTGGTTAAACGGCCTATTGCTTGATTAAATAAAGCGCCTATGCATCACGAAAATGTAGTAGCAACTATTGGAAATACTCCTTTGATTAAGTTGTCCAACATCACTCAAGGAATAATTCCCGCCCAGGTTTATGCTAAGGTCGAGGCCTTTAATCCTGGCCAATCTGCTAAAGATCGGGTCGCAAGATACATGATCGAACAAGCAGAGATCAAAGGTATTTTGAAACCTGGTGGTACCGTAATTGAAGCTACCAGTGGCAACACGGGCTACAGTCTCGCAATGGTCTCCGCCTTGAAAGGCTATCGTTGTGTGCTTACAGTGACCAGTAAAGCTGGCCAAGAGAAACTATCCCTCCTTCGTAGCCTGGGGGCAGAAGTAGTGATCTGCCCGGCAGATGTAGAGCCAGAAGATCCTCGTTCCTACTACTCGCGGGCGGAGCAACTGGAGAAAGATATTCCCAATTCGGTTTATTTACGCCAGAACTGGAATAAAAACAACCAGCTCGCTCACTACCACTCTACCGGCCCTGAAATTTGGGAACAGACCGAAGGAAAGATTACCCACTACATTTGTTGTGCGGGTACCGGTGGAACCCTTTCGGGAACGGCCCAATACCTCAAAGAAATGAACCCCGATATCAAAATTGTTGGGGTAGATGCTTACGGCTCCGTCCTCAAAAAGTACTGGGAGACGGGTGTTTTTGATAAAAATGAAATCTATTCCTACAAGGTCGAAGGGCTCGGGAAGACGATTATCCCTGATAATGTTGATTTTGATGTCATTGATGACTTTATCAAAGTCACCGACCGCAACAGTGCATTACGCGCACGCGCCCTGGCTCGCAAAGAAGGTCTGATGGTAGGCTATTCCAGCGGATCAGCCATGGATGCGGTCTTCAAGCTCCGCCATCAGCTAAAGCCTTCCGATGTCGTTGTGGTGCTTTTCCCTGACCATGGTAGCCGCTACCTGGGGAAAATATTCAACGATGAATGGATGAAGCAACAGGGCTTTCTTTCTCCACAAGGAGAGGATGTCAATCCATATAGTTACCATCACATGAAGCGGGTTTACCGCGTATACCGCCGTAAGTACGGTCGTTATATTCGTAAAACGCTGTTGTTGGAGTAATTTCAGATTAGTTCCTAATAATCTGTTAACCCCCTTTTGGTAGCAAACAAAACTACGGAAAGGGGGTTTTTCATTGATTGCGCTGAAAAAAGCGAAAATTTTATTCATCGGGAAAAATTGCTGGCTGACGAAAGTCTAATCCTGATACCAATCTTAATCACTCGAAGACTAGATAATGAAAACACTTACTTTCTGGCTAACAAGCTTGCTCTTTTTCCCTTTGTTTGTTTTTGCTCAACCCCCAGGTGGCGGCCGACCAGGCGGAGGCCCTCAGCTAGAGCTAGCGGATGGTACGGGAGCCCTCCTTGGTAGGGTTGCCGATGGACAAACGGAAGAAGCTATTCTTTTGGCCAATGTGCTGGTTTATCAAGCAGGAACAACGGATTTGCTGACCGGAACGACCACCAATGAACGTGGTTTGTTTGTCGTCAAAGATTTGCCTTACGGTGATTATGATATAGAAATCAGTTACTTGGGTTACGAGAGCTTCAAGCAAACTGGTATCCTCCTGAGTGCGGAACAGCGAATGGGTAGACTGGGCCAGGTTTTACTGGGGGTAGGCGCCAACAACCTCGATGAAATTGAAGTAACAGCTGAACGAGCAGCCGTAGAGTTTGGCCTGGACCGTAAGGTGTTCAATGTTGAACAGGATATGGCCAGCAGCGGAGGAACGGCAGAAGACCTCCTGCGAAATATCCCTTCCGTTACCGTCGATTTGGATGGTAACATCAGCTTGCGAGGCAGTGCCAATATCCGTATCCTCATCAACGGAAAGCCCTCGGCACTGACAGGGCTCGACCGGCAGGGCTTTTTGCAGCAGTTGGCTGCAGGAACCATTGAAAGTATTGAAGTACTGACCAATCCTTCCGCAAAATATGACCCCGAAGGAATGGGAGGGATCATCAATATTATCACCAAGCAACAAAATAAGCAGGGTTTCAATATCCAGAGTTCCATAAATATCGGTACCAACGATAAATACAATGGCAACCTGAACCTGAACTACCGGGTGGGTAAGTTCAACTTCCAAACGGGCTACAGTTATAACAATGATGACCGCTGGTTTCGGGGTGCGCTTTACCGGACCACCATGACGGCAGATACCTCCTGGGTGCAGGACCAGGATATCAACGGGGATCGCAATCGACTGAGCCACACTTTCCAGGGAGGGGTGGAATATTTTGTGAGCTCACGTGGTAGTATTTCCTTACGGGGAAACTATTCTGATCGTTCCGGGAGCAATACCTCCAACCGGAATAATCTCTTTTTAGACGGCAATGATGATTTTCTCTATCGCAGCTTACGCCGGGAAGTTGGTGAAGAAACCAGCGATTCATGGGAGCTCAACCTGGATTACCGCCAGCGTTTCCGTGAAAAAGGACGGGAGCTTACCCTCAGTGCCCAGCATTCGGAGCAGGACGAGATGGAGAATGAGAATTTCTTCGAAGATTTCTTCGCCGAAGATGGTTCCATTTTTGCGATGGACCGTCAGTTGAATCCCCAGCCTCAGCAAAATGATGTATGGTTGTTTCAAGGCGATTACACCCATCCGCTGAGTGAAAAAACCACCCTTGAAACGGGTAGTCGGGTAACCCTACGCGGGGTATCTATTGACAACCAACTGTTCGATTTTGACCCAGATATCAACGATTTTGTCTTCCTGCAGAGCTTCAGTAATTTGTTTAGCTATCAGGAAGATGTCTACGCAGCATACGGCATCTTGAAAGGGAGTTTTGCCGAAAAGTGGGAGTGGCAAGCTGGTTTAAGAGCAGAGCAAACTTATACCACGGCAGAGCTGATTGAGCCCACTAAAGAGGCCTATCCCAATGATTATTTTAGCCTTTTCCCCAGTGCTTTTTTGACGTACCAGATGAGCGACCGTTCAGGGCTGCAATTCAATTACAGTCGCCGGATCAATCGCCCCAGCTTTAGGTCGTTAAATCCTTTTATTGATTTTGATGACCCGCTGAATCCACGTGGGGGCAATCCTTTCTTATTGCCTGAGTACACGAATAGTTATGAGTTCAATTACTTGCGAAGTGCAGAGAAAGGATCGCTTACCTTGGGTGCTTATTGGCGGGAGACAACCGATATGATTACCCGCATCACTATTCCCGACCCCGTCACCGGCGTGAATCTTAGAACCACGGCCAACTTGGCCAGCGGAAGAAATTATGGGGTTGAGATCATCGGCACGATCCGCCCGGTCGATAAGTTGCAGTTGGTGATCAGTGGCAATGGCTACCGTACCGAAGTAGATGACAACAACCTGGAGTCGGATTTGAATGCTGCTGGCTACCAGTTCTCGGGAAGAATGCAAGCGAGTTATACCCTGTTCAAAGACCTTGGTGTACAGCTTACTGGTTTCTATCGTTCTGCTGGCGTGCGTCCGCAGGGAGAGATGAGAGCGTTTGGTTCTATTGACCTTGGATTTCGTAAGCCAGTGTTGAAAGGCAAAGGAACCATCACTTTGCGAGCCTCGGATTTGTTTAAAACCCGCAAGTTTAGCTTCCTGACCATCGCTGATGGTATTACCTCCGATGCAACCTACCAGCGCGAAAGCCGGATTGTTTACCTGGGCTTCAACTACAGTCTACGCCAGGATAAGCGCCAACGCAACCGTGGTGAGCGCGAAGGTGGTGGTGGTATGGATGATGACGATTTTTAGGCAGCAGATACCAAGAGATTCAAGACGATGGCATCGCCACTTTGAGTAGCCCCGGAGGGCTAGGGAATCCGCATATCTTTACGTGCAAATAAACTAGTGCCTTCAGCACTAAGTGTCCGTACTAACCGTAGCTTGGGCTTCAGCCCGAGCGTGAAGATTACGCTCGGGCTGAAGCCCTACGGTTGGGACACATTTGTGTCTTTGTTGACCTCGGTAGAGGTCATCTATTGGTAGAACCTTATTGATCAGCGTTAATGCGACCTCGGATGAGGTCGAACATTAATTCCAATTGTCTTAAATTCAACATAAATCAATGAGGAGGTCGATATTTTCGATTGTTCGACCCTGTCCGGCAAGCCTTGGCCAGACGGGCTCATCCGAGGTCGTTTCCTTGTTTATTCGTTCTTTTCTACCAATATTCCACCTCTCCGAGGTGTTTTTTCTTGATCCCACTCCTGATTATGGTCGAGATGTGTCCCAACCGTAGGGCTGAAGCCCAAGCTACGGTCAAACCTTCAAAGACGCTTATTTCCTGCCGAAGGCATTATAGCACGTTTAGAATGGGCGTGTCCTCTCGCGAAAAGTAGCTGTTTAAGTAGCGTTTTTTGTAGCGAGCATGAGTGTTGAATCTTCTTTTTACCTTACGGTGATGACCTTCGGTGATTAGCTTCGCTGATCGTCGCAAGCTCCTCAGAGTTGTCACTTCGTTCCTCGGAGTTGTCGTTCCTCCTCAGCGTTTTAAGAACGCAATAGCAACAAGTCCTAAACATGCTCTAATCGTTTGCTATCCCTCTACCTTCTACCCTGAGGGCGCGGAGCAAGCCCTAATCCCTCTACGACTTTACCCTTCCCGCAATTTTTTGGGCAGGTGATCTTCAATCTCCAGGTACTTCTTTTGTGGTATCTCCAGGTAGGTAGTACTTGGAAACCCTATGTACAAGCGTACGCGTTTCATGAAAAGGAAGTCTCGGCGTTCAGGTGTTTGGAAAACCTTCCAGGGAATCAGCAGGTTGGGGGTGTTGCCCAGGAAAAACAGGTACTGCGTGAGGAATAATCCTTCTTTGGTTTTATAGCCTTTGACCATGTTCTTCATATTGAGCCCACCGACATTGATTTCCCCAAAATGGATGCGTTCGCCATCTATTTGCGAAGGCTTCAAGGATGTGCTGTAGCGTTCAGCCAAAGTCCGCCAACCTCCCAGTCGGGGAAAGACATACCGAAAGAGGACAAAAAAGACAATAAAAACGAGGGGAATACCCAAGAAGGGTAAGAACTGCTCCATAGCTTAAGGTTTCACCAAAGAAAGCATTTTTTTCTAACATTTAACAATAGTTAATGCTTGCCGATTTTAGCTGAAATGGGCGTTCATATCTCAAACGAGCCTCAACGGGCCTAAGAAACACGACGCTCAAAATATGCTATTATGATATCAACGACTCGCTTTCTACTCTTTTGTTTACTGGTGACCTTGGGGTTTTCTTTGTGCGCGCAATCACCCTCTGCTGGTACTCGTAATTGGCAAATTAGCGCTGGTGCTCAATATGCTCAAAGTGTAAATACCCTTACCTATTCCGCTTCGGCGGTTGATGCATTCTGTTTCGGAGCCAATCTCGAATACGTAGTTACGCTTCCTCGTATTAAAATAATCTATGCTGCGCATTTGGGCTTCCAACAAATAAGGGGGGAAGGCGATAAGGTTTTGTACAGTAACGATTTTGGCTTGGATGAAAACCTGCGTATAGATAACATCCGTACGGGCGCAGGTTTATCGTTAAAGTTGAATAACAAGGGGAAGTATCATCCTTTACTGGGGGCACAAGCTTATCTGGGATTTCCGGTTAATTCCGAATATACTTTCCGAAATGTCGGAATGGATGAACAGTATAACCTGCCTGCATTTTATTCCGCAAAGGGTGGTGCAGGTCTGTACAATAGTGGGCATTTCTTTGCTGGCTTAGAAAGAGAGCTTGGCGCAAAAACGCAGCTCCGGTTAAAGGCTGCTTTAGGCCAGCACTACCAATATGCATCTTGGGAGCTTCCTTTCCTTTTTGAAACTTACTCGAAGGCACAACTGGCTAAAGGGGGTTATTGGCAAGCGAGCTTAGAGGTCGTTCACCGGTGGTAAAATATTAAGCTCATGATCATCTTGGACCGTATGATTTTCACAACTCGTTTAGCACTTTCTTGCTTAATGGTAGCTTTGACTGTTGCTTTATGCGCTCAATCGAACCCACCCTTTTCTCGTTATTGGCAAATCAGTATTGGTGCCCAATATGCACAGGGGAGGAAGACAATTTCATATGCCGCCCAACCACTTGAGTCATTTCATTATGGGGGCAATCTTGAATATGTGCTGATCCTACCTAAATTAACCATGACCTGTTTTCTGCACGCGGGTTTTCAGCAACTAAGGGCCGAAGGCGAGGATGTAATTGTTGATCGCATCTATGGTTTGGAAGAAACCTTACGAATTGACAATATTCTGATGGGGCCTGGTTTGGAGCTGAAACTGAACAACGGGGGCAAATACCATCCCTTATTGGGGGGACAGGCTTTTTTGGGTTTTTCCGTAAACTCGGAGTATAGTTTCGATAATATCGGTACGAGCCTATTGCTCGTAAATCCACTACCTATCATTTACGAGGTAAAAGGAGGGGCAGGCTTATACAGTGGGGCGCAGGTTTTTGCAGGACTAGAAAGCGTCTTTACCGAAAAAATCCAGCTCCGAATCAAAGCGTGTTTGGGGGAGCATTTTCAATTTGCTTCCTGGCAGCTTCCTGAACCGCTTAATCTTCTTCAGCCCGATAGCAACAATGCTCAACTGATCAAAGGTGGCTATTGGCAAGCCAGTCTGGAAGTTATTCACCGGCTGTAATTACTAAACTGCCCCAGCAGAACAAGTCTACTTCTCACGCTCCACCACGAAATTCACCAAATCTTCGAGCGACTCCCGGGCGGGAGAGGTCGGAAAGGTATGCAGGATTTCAAAAGCATCGTCCCGGAATTGGAACATCACCTTGCGAGCATATTCCAGGCCACCACTCTGGCGAACAAATTCGATGACTTCGCGGATGGTTGCAGGTTCTTCACTGTGCCGCTTGATTTTGCGGATAATGCTTTTTCTGTTTTGTTTGTCGGTCTGCTGTAGTGCGTAGATCAGCGGCAGCGTCATTTTCTTTTCCTTGATGTCGATCCCTAGTGGCTTGCCCACGTCACTGGCACCAAAATCGAAAAGATCGTCTCGGATTTGGAAGGCCATACCGATGGTTTCACCAAAGAGACGCATCTTTTCAATGACTTCTTCGTCGGTAGTGGTAGAGGCTGCTCCGGCAGCACAGGCCGAGGCAATGAGACTGGCCGTCTTTTTTCGGATCACCTCGTAGTAAACTTCTTCGTCAATATCCAGTCGGCGAGCTTTTTCCAGCTGGAGCAGTTCTCCCTCCGTGATAGCTTCGAAGGCGTTGGAGACAATCTGAAGAAGCTGGTATTGCTTTTTCTTAAGAGCCAGTGCCAAGCCGCGGGTGAGCAAAAAATCACCGACGAGAACCGCCGCTTTGTTTTTCCACAGGGCATTGATAGAGAAGAAGCCCCGCCGTTCGTTGGCATCATCCACAACGTCATCGTGCACAAGGGAGGCCGTGTGAAGCAGCTCCACCAGAGAGGCTGCGGTGTAGGTGGCGTCAGTGATTCCTTCACAAAGTTTGGCGGTAAGGAAGATAAACATGGGCCGCACCTGCTTTCCCTTGCGGCGAACAATATAAAAAGTAATGCGGTCAAGTAAAGGGACTGGGCTACGCATCGAATCTCGAAACCGCTGTTCGAATTCTTGTAGTTCCTCCACTATAGGAGCCTGAATTGTTCGCAAAGACTTGACCATACCAGAATAGATGTTCGGGCAAAAATAGTTTATTGTTAGCTAACAATCCAATTCTCACATGGTTAACCCAAAGCCAACCTTTTCTGGGGAAGCTTGGCTTTGGGGCTCTGCACCTATTTGCAAAAGTGCTGTCTTATTAATTTCCTTGCTGAACGCTCCGATAAAAACGCCACATTGCTAAGTGCACCTTTACGTAGCAATTTAGCCTATCAAGAAAGTGCTAAAATCCGTCGCATCGGAAAAGCATCAGATTGAACAGCCCTACCCTTACACTTTTCCAACCTTCATCCTACTCCTTCTTCGCCCGAAAATCACCATTCGGCTGGTGCGATACCAATGCGGTAGCTTTATCGCCTTCCATGATGAATTCCATGGTAAAGCCCTGTAGCGAATTCAGCTTGAAGGAGGTGCCCTGGTGTGGCTCCAGCGTGTATGTGGGTTGGCCCACAATGTCTGCTTTTAGTTTGGTTCCTTCCAGGCTAATCTTGATTTCAATGCTGTTGTCGAGAACGTAAGTACCGGTAAGGGTTTCCAGAAAATCGGGATCGCTCAGCTTTTCTCCGGGTTGTTTGGCAAAACGAATTTCAGGAACGCTCGCGTCGAGAAAGGAATAGAGGGCTTCAATCTGCCCATTGCGGTCGGTTACAAAACGCACATCCAATACAATGTCCTCTCCTTCGGTCTTTCCTTTGAAGGTGTCGTATTGCTGGTGTTCCATTTTTCCACTGAAGTGGTAATAAGTTGCCACCAGTTGCTTGTCTTGTTGGCTGATGATGATATCGCCATAGCCGGGGTGCTGATAAGTGCCTACATAATCTTCTAAAGGATGGAGGGGAGGCGTCGTTTTGGCTTCTTCCTTGTTGTCTTTGTTGTCGTCTTCTTGTTCATCTTCTTCTTTGTCGCCAAAAACCAGTTCGTACCAATCCTGCTCGTCGCGCTCTAAAAGGATGTCAGTAATGGTGTAAGCGAGTACATAATTTAATGGGGTACCATTCTTGTTGGTCAGGGCTACCAGCCCCAGGCTTTCGTCGGGAACCATGAATACGAGTGCCGAAAAGCCATCGATGTTTCCACCATGCTCTACCACGGTAAGTCCTCCATAATCATAGGTAAACCAGCCCAGACCGTAGGCAGGGTGAGAGACTGCGGGATTGGCAATCAGTGGTTGTGACATCAGCATCTGGGGTTTGTGCATCAATTCCAACTGACCACTACTTACAAAATGCTGGCCCTTGTACTGCCCGTCACCTAGTTGGAGCTCTACCCACTTGAGCATATCGGTTGCGGAGGCGTTGATCGATCCAGCCGGCCCGATAGCATCGAGTTGATGGAAGGGTAGGCGTGTGATTGCTTCTTCTTTCTTGCCGTAACCGTAAGCGAAATTGTCGGTTTGTTCCATTTCGGTTACCGAAAAGCTGGTGCTGGACATTCCTAATGGTTGGAAGATCTTTTCCTGGATATAAGCCTCCCAAGTCTGCCCACTGAGCCGTTCGGTAAGAATACCTGCCGTCATATACATTAGGTTTTGGTACTGCCATTTACTTCGGAAAGAGGCGGATGGTTCCAGGTATTGTAACCTTTGGTAAAGTTCTTCGCGGGAAAAGTCGGTGGCATACCACATCAAATCATGGCGCGGCAAGCCCGAACGATGACAGGTAAGATCGATAGCGTTCATTTCCTCAGTTGCGAAATTGTCGTAGAGTTTAAAGTCGGGCAGGTACTTTTTCAGGGGAGTTTCCCAGTCGAGTTTGTCTTCGTCGGCTAGTAAGGCCAGGCCCATGGTCGTAAATGCTTTACTACTGGAGCCAATGGCAAAGCGCGTGTCAGCGTTTACGGCAATACCATCCTCTACATTGCGTAAGCCAAAGCCATCGGCAATGATGACCTCTCCTTTGTAGATGATGCCTAGGCCTAGGCCTGGAACTTCAGCACCGATACGGAAAGAATCCACCAGGTTTTTGATACGTGTAATTTTTGCCTGAAGAGCAGCGGCGGCGGCTGCATCCTGTTGTTTGAGCACCAGAGGGAAGCTTTGCCCCATTTGGCTGAAGGTTCCCGTTACCGTGCCGGGGCTCCAACTACCTGTAAAACTAGCGGTGCCGGGTACCTCGGGGAGCTTGAAGGAAAGTTGATCCCCTTCGATTTTCAAATCCGCCAAGGCCATGTCATTGATTCGCTGAGAGGGGATATCCATCAAGCCTTCCCAGGTACCGTCGGTATTGATGAGCTTTATCTGCAAAGCCAGTGGCGTAGAAGGGAGCTCAATGGCTCCGTCCCATTTGCCTTGCCAGTCTTCCGTCGTTTGGGTAAACCCAGTAACTAGGGTAGCAAAGAATAGGAGGAAACTAAGTAGGTAAGGCTGGTTTTGAATACGAGGGTGCATAGTGCGATAATTTATGGTGTTGCGATTTTTGCTTTCTGAAAGTATACGAATTCACTGGTCCCATTTTATTTTTTAGATGAGCGTAATAAAACTTAAGATGAATAAGTGGCCAGTGACTAAAGTGCCGTATCCTTCCATTGCCAGAGGTACCGGCAAGCCACAGTGCGGTAAGGGCGCCAAGCCTGTGCTATTTTTTCCATCTCTTTTTCAAGCTGTTTACCTGTTCCTGAAAGCTGATAAAGGTGTTGCATACTTTGCTGGATAGCAAGATCGCCTTTGGGAAAGATGTCTTTGCGACCCAGGCTGAACATGAGAATGATTTGCGCCGTCCAGTTGCCTACGCCTTTGATAGCGGTAAGTTGTTCCATGATGTGCTCGTCAGCAACTTTTGACCAATCCTGTCGGTGCAGTTCCTGTTCTGAAAAGTGGCGCGCGACATTTTGTATATAATGTGCTTTTTGCCGAGAAAGTCCTGCGGCCCTCAACTCGTCTTCCTGGAAAAGAAGGAGTTGGTCGGGATGAGGGTAAGCTTCGGGAAACAAGCTGATAAAACGTTGGTAAATGGTATTGGCAGCCTTGCCCGACAACTGTTGGTAAACGATGGCTCTCAATAGCCGGAGATAAATATCGTTGGTCAGGTCGAGGGGCTCCAGGTAGATGCTATCAACGAGAGGTGCAAGCACGGGGTCTTGCCGGAGATGATGTTTAGCACCATGATTTGTTTTTGCCATGTATTTTTGCTTTAGCTGGGCTTTCGGCAAAATGCCGAAAACCTGGCTTACACTATTTGTCTTGTTACTGGCTATAAATTTATCAAAACTTTTGGGGTAGCAGGCAAGGTATGTGACGGAACAAAAATAACTGATTCCATTTTTGATTCGCTAAAATTTTCTAAGCAAGTGACTAAAAGGAACTTGCGTGAAAATATTCGCGAATCGTTAAAAAAAATGGAATCAGTTATTTCCGTCAAATTACTATGCGTATTTTTAGCACTTTGTCTATGCTCAATCAACATCTTATGCGTTACGGAAAACTGTTTTTTTTAGCGACGATCTTACTAAGTTCACTGACGCTCAGTGCTGGAGATTGGCGAACAAAAATTGATCCCCAAGTGCTTGCCGAACTAGAAGCCGGAGCCAGGGTAGAAGTGATCGTTGCCTTTCAAGAGCAAGCAGACCTTAGTCTGGCTTACCGTTTGCGCGGCAAAGCGGCGAAAGGCCAATTTGTTTACCAGCAGGTAAAAGCCGTAGCCAGCCGTACACAAGAACGGGTAAAGGCGCTATTGTTTATGAAAAGACAGGCGTTTCGTTCTTTTGCAATCGTGAATGCGCTGATGACGGAGGTGGATTTGCCTTTGGCCAAAGCGATAGCAGAGATGGAGGAGGTCGCTAACCTGCAGCCCAATCCCTGGACGGCGTTGGATCGTCCGATGTTGGATCTTACGCCAGCATCCGGCGGGCGTGGCGTCGTGGAATGGGGCGTTGAGCGGATCAATGCCGATGACGTATGGGCTTTAGGCTTTCGCGGAGAAGGGATAACCGTTGGTGGGCAAGATACAGGTTACGAATGGGAGCATCCTACCATCATCCAACAATACCGTGGCTATGATGGTGTCAATGCTGACCATAATTATAATTGGCATGATGCGATTCGGGAAATTAATCTTTTACATAACGATAGCATTGTAAGCCCGGATAACAACCCGTGCGGGCTGGATGTCAACGTGCCTTGCGATGATAACAATCACGGTACCCATACCATGGGCACTATGGTGGGCGATGATGGCGGAGACAATCAGATCGGGGTAGCACCCGCTGCCAACTGGATGGGTTGCCGGAATATGGAGCGAGGTTGGGGCAGCCCAGCAAGTTACATTGAGTGCTTCGACTGGTTTCTGGCTCCGACTGACCTTAATGGTGAAAATGCCGATCCTGCACAAGCACCACATGTGATCAATAATTCGTGGAGCTGTCCGGAAGTGGAGGGCTGTAATCCGCTGAATTTTGCTTTAATGGAAACGGCTGTTGAGGCCTTGCGTGCTGCGGGAGTCGTAGTCGTCGTATCGGCAGGGAATAGTGGTCCCAATTGCAACACCGTACGGGCACCAGCAGCTATTTTTGCAGGCGCTTTCAGTGTGGGGGCCAGTCGTAACAATGATACCATCGCCAATTTTAGTAGCCGGGGATCGGTGGCTGTAGACAGCAGCTTTCGGCTCAAGCCCAATGTGGTGGCTCCGGGGGTAGGAGTACGTTCGGCGGTTCGCAACAATGGCTACGCTACCTGGAATGGTACCAGTATGGCGGGGCCTCACGTGGCGGGGGCTGTGGCGCTGATGATTTCTGCAGCACCTCAGCTAGCGGGTGAAGTGGATACCATTGAAGCCATCCTGCAAGAAACAGCAGTGCCGATGTTGAGCGACCAGGACTGTAGTCCGTTTCCGGGCATGGCTATTCCTAATGCCACTTACGGCTATGGCCGAATTGATGTCCTTGCCGCAGTAGAGCGAGCGATGCAAGTGGTTGCCAATGAAGAGGCTTATCTGGAAGAATGGCGGATTTTTCCCAACCCTACGCAAGGACAAGTATGGATTAATTTACCTCTATTGGAAGAAGCAGCACAGCTGGAAATATTTTCTACGGAAGGGAAACTGCTGCGCTCCCTTACGGTCAATGCCGGCTTGCAAACATTGGATATAAGCGACCTCCCCGCCGGGGTGTATGCTTATCGAATCCGTACCACTACGGGCGAAAAAACTGGAAAATTGATCAAGCAATAACGAAGCATTATGCTGAATAAACGTAGCCGAGCAGATCATCTCAAACAAGTGGCCAGTCACTTGAAGCTTGAATATCACCCTACCGACCAGTGGGGGATTGGTCAGCAACTTCAGGATTTTCGCTTGTTCAGGCGTGGATTTCGAGGGCGTTTTTATCACGTGATGAGCTACGAAGATGGCTTGTTGGAATCACGGGTACATGTCTTCGATTATCACTATCTCAAGTTTGCGGGCAAGCATTCCAAAAGGGTATCACAGACGGTTTTTTTCCTGGAATCGCGAAAACTGGGGCTTGCGGAGTTTTATATGCGCCCTGAATATTTCTTCCACCGGGTTGGAGAAATGCTAGGGATAACGGAAGATATTGACTTTGAGCAGCATCTTGATTTTTCCAATAATTATCGCCTTACCGGAGAAGATGAAGACTTTATTCGCCACAACTTTAAGGAAGAAATCCTGCGCTTTTTTGCCATCGAGAAAGGGTGGACCATGGAAGGTTTAGGGTTCTACCTGGTATTGTACAAACACGGCAAACTACTATCCCCTACAAAAATCAACGAATTTTACCACAAAGGGATGGAAGTTTACCGAGGGCTGATGCTTTGAATTTGTATTTCCAGCGTTTTAGGAAAGCCCCATTATTTCAACCTTTTCTTTAATGCTGTTAGTAGTTGATCAAAAAGTATAGCACCGCTATGCATTTTTTTTGTGTGTGGGTCGGCAGTTGCCAAAAGTTCTTCCTTGAATTTGTCATAGACCTCTTTTTTAGCGGCTCTGATTGGAGGACACTCGAGTATATTCTGGATATTTCTTAAGACAACTACTTCGTAATCAGACTCTTTTCCCCAGTCGTATAATTTGTTTCGATCCCGTTGGAAAATGCTTTCTGGGTTCTCGTATTCATTTACGACAACATCCAAAAAATTCTTCACTAGAATAATGATGCGTTGCAGATCAGGCCGCTTGGTGTTGCGAACATGGATGTCGAAGAAATCAGCGAAGTACTCGGCTGCACCATAATCGAGACGAACGAGATAGATATGACAAAACAAATAATTGATTGATAACCGCCGTGACGGCAGAAACCGACTGGCATACTGCTCGTAAAGTGTTTTCAACTGTTCTAATGTACCAATCGACAAGGTATCACGGGTTGAAGTGTCATAACAGATGAGTGTTAAAGAATGAAAGATAAATGCAGCCTGTTTTTTTGATGCGACTAGTGGATCATCGGTGATTATTTCGTCTAGTTTGCCGAGAAGATCTCTCATTAGATCAAAAAGCTCCATTTGAGCAGCTGATGAAATATAGTGATCTAAGAGAGTGATATAGTAGCGAGGGAAATTTGATTTAAGGTGTGGATTTTTTTCAAATATTTCGAATCCAAGCTGAGAGTACTTTAATGCTTCTGCGGGTTGTTTGTGGTATAAATGAACCCTGTTTTGAATAGCAATATAATCCACTTTGGTTTCTATACTAGCATTGCTTGGAAACTCGATTTTTTTGATTCCTTCAATGATTTCCTGCCATTTCTGCGCTTTCTTTTTTTGGCGCATACCATGACTGAATAATTTTTGATAGATGAGGTTAATGTCGACCTGTTGCTGAAAGTCATTTGCGGCTTTTTGCATAACGCGATGGAAACGATCTAATTCCTTTTCTATACTTCTTTCATCCTCTTGGAATAGTTGTCGGGCTCTCAAGCTATTGATTTCCCATCTGCTGCCGGGGTGAACAATTTCCTTTTCTAGCTTTTCTGCTTTTTTTAGCTCTTCATCCGCTAGTTCATAAGCTTCCTTACGGATATAAATTCGTGCAATAGTCAGGTGCTCTTGCATTTGAAAAAAGGCATTGTCCTTCGCATCTAAAAGAAGTAGTTGTCTGCTAATCTGTTTAGATAATCGTCCTCGGTAGGTGCGGAGACTACCTTCAGATATATTGATTTTTAGACAAAATGCTTTAAGTAACTTTTCTGAAAAAGGGAGTGGTTGACCTACTAAGTGGTCGTATAGTTGATAGTATTTACTTTCCTTATCCTCAAAGGAGTTGTCAACTTGTCGATGTTCAGCGGAATTTAAGTTCTGAATTAAATGGTGGAGTTGTGTGAAGTTCATGCTGTTTTGGATTGAGCGTTGAAAGCTTGAGTACTATGCGATAGGGGTAAAGCTAATGGTAGTCATACATTGTCTGTTCGGGTTTGCAACCTGCTTGTTGCAGAATGGAGGAAAATCTGGCAAGGTCTAATTCATAGGTGAGTGATCTTTGTAATGTACCAACAAATAAGGAAGCTAATTACCGCAAATTATTTGATTGGTGCAAACACCCAAAACACTACGCTTTTACTTTTTACAAACCAAGAAACCAAATGAGTGCTTTAAATCCAACTATACAAAACGCCCGACTAGCTGCTTTAGGGAATCGAGTGCCACAAATGAACACATCCTTCGGGCATGCCTGTAGGATTGGCTTTATTGGATCTGCTATAGATCGATGTGGACAGTTTTTTTTAGGAAAGGTCCTTGCCCAACGCCAATTTGAACGCTTTACCACGACGCAATGCCAGGAAGAAGTCACTGCTTTATTGGGAGGTTTATTTGATCCTCTGGTTGGGCCGAATAATTCAGGTGGCAGGAGGTATCTACTTACGGCACATTTGGTAGGTAATGATCTCGCTTTAAGAGATGAACAGTTGACACAGGCCGTTGATTGGCTACAGTCAAAAAAAGTTCAAACAATATTTTATCAATACAATTGGATGTATAAACCCGAAATACAGGATCGCTTCAAACATTATCTGCCCATGCAATTGATGCAGGAGGGTTCTTGATAGAGGGAATATATTTCCCAAATTTTTATGTATGAGTACTACCCTTTTTATTACAAACTTAAGCGACATCTCAATTTTTTTACGCCCCAAAGCCAGTGGTAAGGGAGAAAAAGAATGGGTGTTGAAAATAGTGACAATTGACCAAACAACTCAGCAAGTTGCCATTTTTTTTCATGTGCTCTCAGACGTATACACTGATTTGAAGGTGGTGGAAGATTTAACGAATCAAGGTTATTCGGTTACAGTTTCTGATCGTTTAAGTGCGCCTGGTACCTACCTTCATTATGCTAAGTTAGCTTCAGCAGAGGGCCAACTCTATAGCTTTAGTGAGTATGTAGATATTAAAGATCAGACGGAGAAGTGTAAGCTAATCATTGAAGATATTACGATGTCTCTGACTGCAAGTGGAGGGATTTCAGTTGATCCTGTTACTATTAAAATTGAAACGATAACTAATCCGTCAGAATTCGTTCATCATCTGTGGTACAATGTTTCAAATGCTTGATTAAACACCATGTCCTGAAATGGACACCTAGTTCATATACCCTATTTAGCCTGCTTCCCCTTCGGGGGAAGTATGTTAGTTTGCTTTTAGAAGATGGTCAGCTTCAGACGTGGGGACGGCCTGTTGCTGCCATCTTCTTTTTCGATCGCTAATATCCCCAAAAAGTCTTCCTAAGATGGCTTAGGAAATTATTGTGTTAGTATTTACAGGGCAGGAGTCACTTCATCTTTAAGACGAGATGCGATTGACTCCTGTCTTTTTTAGACACTGTGGAAAACTTTCCGTTAAGGTATCCTCTGCCCTCCATCTTTTTTGGCTAATTTAGTGTTCTTATCATCAGAGCGAAAGATTAGAGAGAACTATGCCGGATTACTGCCACCTTCATTGCCATACCCAATACTCCCTGCTGGACGGAGCTGCCGAAATCAGTACCATGATGGACAAGGCTTTAGCCGATGGCCAGAAAGGTGTTGCATTGACAGATCACGGCAACATGTTTGGTGCGTTTAAATTTGTTGCGGAAGCAGAAAAACGCAATCTTAAGCCCATTGTCGGCTGTGAATTTTACCTGGTAGAAGACCGTCATGTACAGGCGTTTTCTAGGGCCAATGGCGAAAAAGACAAGCGCTATCACCAGCTCATGCTCGCCAAAAATGCGCAGGGTTACGAAAACTTGAGTAAACTTTGTTCGCTAGGGTTTATCGAAGGCCTTTATGGCAAGTACCCGCGAATTGACAAGGAGTTGGTGGAAAAATACCACGAGGGGCTGGTAGTCACTTCGTGCTGTATTGGTGCCATCATTCCCCAACTCTTGCTACAAGGCAAAGACGAAGAAGCCGAAAAAGAGCTCAAATGGTGGCTCAATATCTTTGGTGAAGATTACTACATCGAACTCCAGCGCCACCGTGGGCTTGAAAATATTGACATTGGTAAAGATCGCAACGGCAACCCCATTTATACGGGGATGAGCCAGGAAGACGTCAACCAAAAACTCTTGCTACTGGCAAAAAAGCACAATGTCAAGGTTATTTGTACGAATGATTCTCACTACGTAGAAGAAGAAGACTGGGAGCCACACGATATCCTCCTTTGTATCAATACCAACAGCTTGCTGGAAGACGATTCCCGCTTCAAATTTTCTAGCTCGGATTTCTACTTCAAGACGCAGCAGCAAATGAGTAAGCTGTTCAGTGATCAGGAAGCAGCGGTGGCCAACACCATGGAAATCTACGACAAGATAGAAAAGCTGACCCTGACGCGGGACATTCTCTTGCCCAACTTTCCCATGCCTAAGGGCTTTAAAACCCAGGATGAATACCTGCGTCACCTCACCTACGAAGGAGCCAAACGCCGCTACGGAACCATCACACCCGATATCAGTGAACGACTCGATTTTGAGTTGAAGGTGATCGAGAATTCCGGCTATCCTGGCTACTTTCTTATTGTTCAGGACTTTACCACTACCGCCCGTGAAATGAACGTAAGTGTTGGGCCTGGCCGGGGGTCGGCAGCAGGATCGGCCGTTGCTTATTGCGTGGGGATCACCAATGTAGATCCCATTAAGTACGACTTGCTGTTTGAGAGATTCCTCAATCCTGAGCGGGTGAGCATGCCCGATATTGATATTGATTTTGATGATGAAGGTCGCCAGAAGGTGATCGATTATGTGATTGACAAATACGGACAAAGCCAGGTGGCCCAGATCGTAACTTATGGTACGATGGCTGCGAAATCGAGTTTGCGAGATGTTGGCCGGGTGATGGATGTCCCTCTTTCGGAAGTAGATCGGGTGGCCAAAACATTCCCTGCTCACCTGAAAGCCAGCCTCGCTAATGTCCTCGCCGATGGTGATATTGATCCCAAGTTGAAAGGGTCACTCAATAGCGAAGAGCGCGAAAAAGCTTACCAGTTTCGGCAGTTGGCCGAAAATGATGATAAGATCGGCCGCATGATCCAAACCGCTAAAAAGCTGGAAGGGTCGGTGCGCAATACGGGCATCCACGCCTGTGGGGTCGTGATCACACCAGACGATATCACCAAGTACGTTCCGGTGACGGCAGATAAAGAGACGGGGATGCTGGTCTCTCAATTTGATAACAGCGTTGCCGAAGAAGCTGGCCTCCTGAAGATGGACTTTTTGGGTCTGAAGACCCTCACCATCATCAAGAATGCGGTCACCATGGTGGAAGAAAACCATGGCGTAAAGCTGGATATGGACTTGATTCCGCTGGATGATCAAAAGACCTACGAGCTTTTCCAGCGTGGAGAAACAGTGGGCATTTTCCAGTATGAGAGTGCCGGGATGCAGAAGTACATGAAAGAGTTGGTGCCTTCTGCTTTTGAGGACCTTATCGCAATGAACGCGCTGTATCGTCCTGGTCCGCTGGAATATATCCCCAATTTCATTGCACGTAAGCACGGGCGCGAACCGGTCGTTTACGATCTGCCAGCAATGGAGGAATACCTGGAAGAGACCTACGGTATCAATGTATACCAGGAGCAGATCATGTTGCTTTCGCAAAAATTGGCGGGCTTTACCAAGGGAGAGGCCGATATGTTGCGTAAGGCGATGGGTAAGAAAAAGAAGGACCTGCTGGATAAAATGCTCCCTAAATTTGTGGCGGGTGGCGAAGAGCGTGGTCACCCCAAGGATAAACTAGAAAAGGTTTGGAAAGATTGGGAAGCATTTGCGTCTTATGCCTTCAATAAATCGCACTCTACTTGTTATGCTTTCGTAGCGTTCCAAACGGCTTACCTCAAAGCCCATTATCCCGCCGAATTTATGGCGGCGGTACTGACGACCAACAAGAACGATATCTCCAAAATCACCTTCTTCCTCCAGGAATGTAAGCGAATGGGATTGGATGTACTCGGCCCAGATATCAATGAATCGGTGTCTGACTTTTCGGTCAACGTGAAAGGGCAGGTGCGTTTCGGTATGTCCGCGTTGAAAGGGGTAGGAGAAGGGCCCGTAACGGCAATTCTGGAGGAGCGTGATCAGAACGGGCGTTATACCAGTGTTTTTGATTTGCTCACCCGATTGGATCAAGGTGCGATCAACAAGCGGGTATTAGAAAGTCTCTCCCTTGGAGGCGCTTTTGATTGTTTTGATGATATTCACCGGGCGCAGTATTTTGCTCCCTCAGATAAATACGATACCTATATTGAACACCTGGTGAAGTACGGCAATGCCTATCTGAAAAACAAGATCAGTGCTGCTACATCTTTGTTTGGTGCCCTCCAAGAAGAGGTGATGGTCCAGGAGCCACCACCACCCAATTGCCGAGAGTGGAGCTTGATTGAGAAACTGGAAAGGGAAAAAGAAGTTACCGGGATTTTTATTTCAGGTCACCCACTGGATGATTATCGCATGGAGGTGGCTAATTTTGTCACTTGTACCCTCAACGAGGTAGACAATCATAAGCAACGTAACCAATTGCAGTTGGCGGGGTCTGTGACAGGAGCCCGGCACATGATCTCCAAGAATGGGAACGGCTGGGGTATTTTTACGGTCTCTGATTTTGATGGTGAACTGGAATTCCGCCTTTTTGGCGAAGATTACCAAAAATTCAAGCACCTGCTGGAACCAGGAAAAGCTATCTTCATTACCGCTGGTTTTCAGCGTGGGTGGAGGGACGATACCATGGAGTTGAAAATCAAGGATGTCTCCTTACTCGAGAGTGTAGGCGATACCATGACCAAAGGTATTCGTTTGACTTTGCCGCTGGATCGCTTGACGAGTGAAATAGTCGTAGGGCTTGATCGCTTGTGCCAAAAACACGAAGGACAACACCAGCTCAGGATGGTATTACTGGACCGGCAAAACAGGGTGAAACTCCCATTGGCTGCAAAAAACAGAAAAGTGAAGGCGGACAATGATTTTATCGCAGCTTTGACCAAGCTAGGGGTAGATTATAAGATTGAGCGGTAAAGAACAAGGCTGTGTTACCCCATGTTTGTGTAGTTGAAAAATCCTATTATCTTTACATGAATAAGTGAGTCTAACCCAGAAGAATATTCCAACTATTAAGGAAACTACGACCCTGAATTAAACTGTGTAATACCTTAATAATTCCAAAAACATGTTCTTCCATACATCAATGTGGGGAACAAAGCTGCTAACCCTTGTGTTACTGGTTGCATTTGTCTCAAGTGGGCAAAGTCAATCATTGGAAAGTGTAGCTTTTTCCCTTACCCTTCCCAACGGACAGACCGCTGGTATCCAGCAAAGATCTTCCATTACTAATTTGGTTCAACGCCCTGAAGGCCTTTACGTTTTAACGGATAACGACGGCTGCTATTTGTTGTCTAGCAACGCCAACCAGCAACACCAATTATTGGTACAACCGACTGATCGTCGCGAAAAATTTAATTGTCTGATCAAGAAGGACAAGGAAGTCCATCTCTTGGTTAATTATCAATCCTTGCGTCCTTTAGTACACAAAGAAGACGCTTCGGTGGATTTCACCAGTTCCTTCTTTGCCAAGACCGTAAACCCTACTTCCATCCATTACGCCGATGATGGGCGGATAATCGTAGGCAGTCTTGAAGACGGATTATTTGTCTTTGAGCCCGACGAATATGGCGGTTATGCCAATGTTCCTAAACGTTTTTCTACGGCGGGCCAGCAGTTGCCCTCCAATATCGTCCACACCATTTATGAAGACCAACGTGGGGTGATCTGGATCGGTACTGACCGTGGTCTTGCTACCCTGACCAACGACACCATCTACAACTTGGGGATTGCTCCTCCGGTAAAGCAAAATTGGTGGCAGCGTTTTTGGGGTATAGAAGGCCCACCTCCTTTGTATAATGGTCCGGTAAATGCCATTGCCGAATGGGGCGATAGCATCGTCTTTGCTGGTGCAGAAGCACTCTATCGGATACCTACCCGCCCAGACTCGCTGGCGCTGGTTTATGAATACGATCTGCATGAGCGCCTGCCAGAGCCATTGACCAATATTCAACAACTACTGGTAGATTTTAATGGAGATCTCTGGGTGGCAGCGAATCAGCTTCTGCGTTTCAATATTACCCGTAATGAATTACGCGTCTTTGGCCGGGAATCGGGTATCCGTGGGCAAGGTATCTCTACCCTTCTCGAGGATGTGGAAATGGGAGAAATTTGGATTGGCACCCAGCGTGGTGGCCTCTACCGGATGAGCAATGATCCATATTCCAGAATTGGGCATTAGCTACAGTCTACTAAGGCCAAATGCACAAAAATCTTTACAGTTGATACTGATTGACGATGGCTACGATATAAGCTAAGTCCTTTTCCGTATATCGATCATGGATGGGTAAGAGGAAGTGATGCTTAAGTAAGTCCAGACTGTTTTCATATTGGTTGGTGTCTGACTCGCGGATAAACCACCAGCGATCAGTGAAAGCCTGGCCACGAATGCCGTGCGTCTGCAAATAGGCAGAAAAGTGCTTGGCATCCTCCACCCATACCGGGAACCCAATCTGTGGATGTTGTTTGTTGTGCTCGCTCGTGAGGAAACGAATATGTACTTGCTTCAAGTGCCAAAAATAGTACGCCACCTGCGCCTTCCTTTTTTGAATCATCTTCTTGTGAGAGGTGTGTAATGTGAGCCATTTCCCGATCTTGCTCATAGCCTTTGGGCTAGAGGTTCCTTTGATCAAATGCTGATAGGCACGGGCGTAGGCACCACCGCTCAGTCGTCTCCACCACTGCTTGCCAGGGAGGTTCAGGTGTTGTGCAGTGCTACCAGCGAGGTAGAGCAATTGCCAAAGAAGGTAGGCAAGATGCTGTTTGTTGGCAGCACGAGGCGGCGTGATACTAGCCGGGCCAATCAGCCATGCACCATCCGTTGTACCTATGATTTTGGTGGGCGAAAAGAGGGCCCAATGGCCGTCTGGAGGCAGTGTCCAATGAGGATGCGGATAGCTGTGCGCCCAATCCTCCACCAAACTCGTACCTGGAGGAAGTAACTGTAGCAGTTTAGAGGAATCTCTTGCTTGCCCAAAATAATGGATCAATACGACCAAATCAAAATGCTGGTTCTCGATCAAGCTTTCGACTTCTGCCCAGTGAGGATCGGCGTTTTGATCGAGATTGTAGTAGCGAATATCCCAACCCGCTAAATGAAAAGGCAGGTGCACGCCCTCTGGTACCCATGCTGGTAGGAGTACCGTGCATGGTTCTTCGCGTTGCAAGTGCTGGGTGAGGGCAAATAGGGCCTCTCTGCCGCTACGAAAATCACTACACCCGGTAGTGGGTAAACCCTCCGGCCAGCTGGCTGGCCAGTGCAAAGAAAAACTACGGGATGGAGAATAGTCGTGCGGCATCAGGCGAAGATACTGCGTTAAAAGAAAACCCCCGACCTGCTGTTCACAGATCGGGGGAAACGGAATAATGAATATCACAAAAATATCCTGCTGTAAAACGCTAACTCTTCAGGTGGCTTGAGAATAAACTTAAGCCGCCTGCTTTTCCGACTTCTGATCCAGTAGGACAAAGTCGTTGACGACAATGTCAATGGACAGGCGTTCGATGCCATCCTTATCGGTGTAGCGATTGTACTTGATCTTGCCTTGTACGGCGAGCTTGTTCCCTTTCTTGGCGTACTGTACCAGGGTGTCGGCTTTTTTGCCAAAAGCGACGCAGCGGTGCCATTGGGTAATGGTGACTTTCTCACCGTCCTTGTTGTTATAGCTTTCGTTGGTAGCGAGGCTAAAGCTGGCGATGGAGTTTTGCTTGGAGCCTTTCTTTTCTGGATCCTTGCCTAAGTTGCCAATGAGGGTAACGGAATTTTGTACTTGATTCATAATAGAAAAAATTTGGACCGGGTGTTTAGTCTTTAGCGGAGAGTGAGGCGTGACCTTACTGGCAGATGACCAGTTGTTCGATGACGCAGACAGCGCGCTAGTTCCCGGAATGTTAAAAGAATAATTAAAAAATGGATGAAGAAAAATATTGATTAGTGACGGAATCAAACCTGTCTACCTGCGGTACGCAGACAGGAATGGAATCAGTTACTGCATAAGACGAAACTCGTTGACGACGATTTCCGTGCGGGTTTTTCTCTGTTCGCCTTCCCCGGTGGTCTGGTGTTGTATTTTTCCCTGGACGACCACGGAAGAACCCTTCTTCAAAAATACCTGCATCATCTCGGCCACTTTGCCCCAGCCAATGAGCTGGTGCCAGGTTGTTTCAATGCGCTTACCGCCTTCCTGGTCGCGGAAAATTTCTTTGGTGGCGATACTTACCCGAGCCATGGAGTTGCCATTGTTAAGAGCGCGGTATTCGACATCGCGGCCAAGGTTGCCAATGAGTTGTACGTGGTTACTAATAGAATTCATAATCGCTGATTTTAGTGTTATACGATGATTGAGCGCAGTATTAATATCAGGCCTGATGTGCAATACGTGCTGGTTGTAAAAGTATTGGTTGAGCGCTTTCAACCGGTGACACTGCAAAGATGAGGGAGGGGGAAAGTATTACTCGTATAATAAACGTATACTGTCGTTTGTATCCGTTTGTAAACGTTTATAAACGGTTATTTTTTATCTAATAAATTGATTTTTAGTGTTTTGTGTTAATAAAGTGAGGCGTAATTTTTTTTAAATTATTTTTATGTGTTTGATGCGCATAGTGGGAATTAAGTTCAAATAATAATAGATACAGAAATGAAAGTTCTCTCTCTAATTTTATCACTTGCGGGATTATTGACAATATTTAATGCAGTTTCATATGGTCAGGTGGTCACTTGGGAGGAGAGAAAAGAATATGATTCCACGGATAGGCTTATTATGAGCAGGACAGAAACGGACAAAGAAATATGGATCTACTATTATGAATATAAATGATTAGAATATTGATCTTAGCTACGCCTGAACGTGGGGTGTTTATACGTCCGATCGCTTGCTGTTGGGAGAAGGGCTCTTAGGAGGTTGTTTTTCAGATATTGAAAACGATGTGGCCTTCGTAGAGGTGATTCCTTTCGGATTAAGCGCTAGATGCTATCTGCGAGGAGCATTTCAATATCTTGATCAGAAGTAATTTTTCCTTCTATCCAGTGGGTGATAAGTTGTTTGCCAGGGAATTTTGAACCTTCTGATAGAACAGTGTCTATGACTAGTTCTGTCGTTTGGCTTTTACCATTTTTGCCAATCTCTATTTTGTCAAGCCATGCTTTCAAGTCTACGTCTTCACTTGCTTCAGCGGGATCGACCTGGATAATACGGATGGCTTTGTTAATACTAGGAAAGTAGGCATTAAAGAGAGGATTGCCATCAAATTCACTTTCTGTATTCAGATAAGATTGAAATTCTAAACCCTCCTGTTCCGCTATATTTTTGACATGGCGCTGCAAAAAAAGCCTAGCCAGGTGGTAAACTCTTTTATCTTCTAAAAATTTTGCGAATAATATCTGGCCCATTTTATTTTAAAATTATCCAAGCAATAAGAGCACTAATCAACAACAAAGAAATGAATGCAGTTCCACTTAATATCTCAATGTCTATTCTTGTGTCTTTTGTTTTTCGATTAAGGAAGGTCTTTTTCTTGACGGCATCTAGCCCTCCACTGGCATTGTCAATATATCGTTCTGCTTTTACCAATTCTTTTTCTCGTGCTTTGATTTCATCAAAGTTCTTCTCTCTTTATGAAAATCATCACCTCCAACGAAAAGTGGTTCAGTCGCTATACGAATCTCCGGAATATTTTTTTACTGATATTGTTATTGATTGTAGGTTACGGGACCTTTTTCGAAAGTGCTCCCTTGTTCATTAAGCAGCTTGCCAGCTATGTCGGGCTTCCGGTACTATTAACCCTCCTGGTTTTTGATTACCTCCAACAACCCTCTCTTTTTGAATTGCGAAAAGGGGAAGGCCAGTTAGCCATCGACCTCTACATCCCCGACGCACGCTTCTTGTTTTTCTACAACCCCAAGAAAAAAAGAACCATTACCATTGCTAAAGATACCCAAATAAAAGGTGATCGGTACTTATAAGGCTCTACCCTGGCAGAGGAAGTTGCAATTTTTTATCCAGCCTTCTAATGGTGAATTATGGACAAGCCCCAAGCTGGATTTTAGCTGGGCCACCAAGGCCGATATCGCGATTGTGCTTGAAACAGTGAAGCAGCACAATGAGGGAGCTTAATGCTTTGTTGGTTTTTCTAGGGTGAATTCATGAATTTGCCCTAGAAAAACCATCAACCACCAACCCTTAACACCTTCCAGCTTCGTGTGCCATACGCGGTCTTTACCTGCAAGCAATAGATACCTGCTGGGTACTCGTCCATGGCTATTGGGTTCAGTGTTTGGTAAGGCTGTAGCTGCTCCTGCCAGCATACTTGCCCCATGCTATTGAGAAGGGTCCAGGTTTGGGAGCTGCTGCTTTGTTGGTGGATGACCTGGAGGTTTGTGCTCACAGGGTTGGGGTATATTTGCGTATCCGCAAAAGCGTCAGGGCTATTGGTGCGCGTGAGTACATCAATAGTGTAGGTCACCAGGCTGTCACAGCCATTTACGGCAACGTAGCCGATGGTGATGCTGGTGTCGTTGGTGATCAGAATGTCCTGAAAATATTCGCCCAACGGAATTTCCAGATCAACGGAGAAGGCCGTTTCTGAAACGTTGAAGTGTACAAAGTGAATGCTGTCGTACTCCGCAAAGGATAGTAGGAGCTGTAAGCTGGTATCTTGTAAAATAGGCAGGCCATTGTATTGTTCACCCGCGCACCAGGCCAACCGTTCGCTACTGACTACGACCGGCTTACGGATGGTATGATCAACCGTATTAGTAACAATCGCTTCGTTGAAGTCAAAGTAAATATGAGCAGTGTTTTCAATGATTGCACCAGGCAAAATACTCGTTTTAGGAGCGATCGAAAACGCCACAAAGCCATGCGACCCCGGCTCATTACTTGTACTGTCGGGCAGCAGAATGTTAGCGAAAGTAAATGTCAGGGCCCGCTCCGGGGTAAGTGCCCAGGTAAAGGGGTGAGAGGCTCCTTTTACGTCCAGGGTACTCAAGTCCAGCGCCTCCGATAGCGTGTCGGCAATGACCACCTCGTAGGCAACATCATTGCCCGTATTCTGAAACTGAATCATATAATTCAGCGTCCAGTCTTTGTCGATCAAATGCTCCGGCCCCACCCCGGCTGGCAGTGCGGTCTTAATGTTAGGGTCGTAAGAATTAACAGCCGGGGCGCAAAAGACACCAGAAAAAGGGTCGCCATCATTCATCGGAAGTTGCATCACAAAGCTGCCGTCCGACGTGCTGTTACAATTCGCTACCACTGCCGATACTTCGGTGTACACCGGGTGGCCAGGCGTCTGGTCGGCCTCTAGCCTCAGACCTTCTCCTTGTACTTCATATTGGAGCACCTGGGTGGCGCCAGCGGGCAGTTGGTACTCATCTACCTCCAGCATCAGGATGATATCATCAATCACAATTTCTACCCGCAGCTGGGCCGGTGCCGACATGCCGCCAGTACCAATGTTTTCCAACTGAAAATAAATGCTATCATTCTCACAGTAGCCACTAGCCGTGATCAATGAACCATCCCACAACGGATCGGGCGCACAGAGTTCTTCTGAAAGGAGCGAAACTTCCACACAGGGAAAGTCGCCAATTTCTACCCCTTGGCAAGCGAGGAAAACGTCAAAGGTAAACTGCCCACACTCAAACAGCGCAAGCGTTTCCAAATCGAAATAAAGCAGGCCGTTGGCATCTTCCGTATAAGGTATAGATGCAGTGTCTATCGTCAAATCAGGATCCAAGGCGACCGTGAAAATCACATCTTCGGCAGGCAGTGCACCATTGTTACAGTAGTCAACCGTGATCGTCCGTGTCTGACAAACCCGAAACGGCGGAATCGTGACATCCCAGTCTATAAATGGGCAATTTCCCTGGGGTTGTAGAAAGAAATCCGTCGTGATCGAATCTCCCAGCATCGTCACCTGCAAGAGGGTATCGGTAAAGCAGGACGTCCAAAAAGAAGAGGGGGAGACGGCATTCAGGGTATAATCACCAAACAATACCGGCAACCAGTAGTAGCCCTGGCTATCCGTAGAGACCGCATAATTAAGGGTAGCACTGCTCACTTCGACCAGCCAGCCAGCTATACCTTCCTCGTCGTTGGTCTCGGAGCAGCTCAGGTCGGTATCTGAGATTACTCTTCCTACGAGGCTTTTATGGGGCGTATCGGCAAAACAGTTTTGTAAAAGGTCTTCAATTTCATTGCAACCTTCAGCATTCCCGGATAGGATAACGTTGCCACCCGTCACGACATAATCACAAATATTTTCTTGCCCGCAGACGGCCAACAGTGGATTGTCAAGAAAATCTAGGTAATCGGTATCCGTAAAGTCGATATTTTCAGTTCCTTGCAAATTGGTTAAGTCGTTGTTTCCTGACAACTTGAAGTAGCCACCGATGGTGCTCAGGTTACTCAGCGCGGAAAGGCTTTCCAGCGAAGAATTACTGATCCATAGATAATCACCTACCGAAGTCAGCGACTCCAACCCCACCAGCGATTCCATGTTTGAATTGGTAAGGATAGAGCAATATCCGCCAATACTTTCCAGCGCTCCCAGGCCAGTGAGGTCAGGTAATTGGATGTGGTTCCATATTTGCAGACTGCCGTCAATGTTTGTCAGGTTGTCAAGGCCGGAGAGGCTGGACAGGCCAGTGTTGCCTATGATCCACAAAGCGCCCAGGTTGGTCAGGCCCTCCAACCCGTGAAGATCCGTCAAGTCGTTGTTGTTATTGATTTGCAAAAGACCAGTAATATGACTCAGGTTGCTGAGTGCAGAAAGACTAGTTAGAGAAGCATTGTACTCCAAAATAAAGTAGGTGGCGATACTGGTCAGGTTGTTGAGTCCATCTAGGCTTTCTAGGTGGCTATTCGCCGTGATTTCCAATCTTTGGTTAATAGCAGTAATACCTTCCAGTCCATTCAGTGTCACCAGTAGATAGTTTTTGTCAATAATGACATAGCCTCCAATCGTCGTAAGTTGCTCGATGCCACTCAGGCTTAGTAGCCCATCATTGTCTTTAATCTCAAAATCTGTCCCTACGCTAACAAGAGAGGAGAGCCCTTGTAGGTTGGTTAGGGCATCGTTTCTATAAATCAATAATCTTGTACCTACAGAGGCGAGATTTTCCATGCCATTAAAGGACGTTAGGCTTTCATTACCTGATATGGTAAATAGGTAATTAACCTCCGTGAGCCCTTCTAGCCCGGTGAAATCAACCAGCGCCGGGTTAGAAACAGCAGCTAGGCTACCAACGATACTTAGATTTTCCAGACCTTCCAGGTTAAGAAGCTGCTCATTGTTGACGATGTTGAGTAATCCCCCAATGGATGCAAGCGCTGAGCTGGCAGTAAATAAGTGTTCGACCATCGGCAGTTGGTTGACCGTAAAGTTCCCTCCTATGCTGCTAATTCCCGCTATGTCATCAAGATTTTGCAACTGAGGCAGGATCGTCAGTTGGACGTCTCCCGTGATGGAGGTGAAGTTATTTAATCCCTCCAACGTAGTCAATGCCGCATCATAAATGATAATGCTTCCTCCCAGGCTGGTGAAAGAGGTCAGTTCCGCAATACTTTCCAAAGCAGGATTGTTGGATAGCTCGAAGTCGGTGCCAATAGCACTGAGGTTTTCCAAACCCGCCAGATTTTGCAAAACGGGGTTGGTGTATAATCTAAATTCTCCCTCAACGCTGGTTAAGCTTTCCAAACCAGCAAGGCTATTTAGCAGCTGCTGGTCAGCAATATTTACGTCGCCACCCACAAGGCCTAGGCTGTTGAGTCCATCAAGAGAAGTGAGGGCTAAGTTGGAAATCAAGCGCAGATCACCGCCAATCAAGGTCAGGTTGTCTAACCCGCTAAGGTCTACCAAACTTTCATTATCGTACAGCGACAGGTTGTCGTAGATCGCCGTCAAATTGTCCAGCCCAGACAAGCTGGTAAGGCTCGCCGTTCCATCAATAAAGACGTACCCGGCTACTTCGGTAAGCTGGCTCAGTCCAGCCAAGCTGGTAATATCCCCCGGAATAGTCTCTCGAATTTTAAGGTCATACTGCAAACTGGTACAGCCAGGGTAGGTGGCCGAGAAATCATCAATCTCTTGCTGGCTGGTCAAGACAATATCCCCCGTAGGGCAGGTTTGCGCCCACAATTGTAAGCCCCCAACAACCACTAGTAAACACAAAATCAGCACCTTTCTCATCGCCATTGTTTTTTGAAAACTTTTTCCAACCCTACAAAAGTGCTTCTTCTTATCGGGTTTCAAAAGAACATTATTTTTGTTTAGTACATATTTTGTAAAATTTAATTACCTGTAAAACAGTCTATAAGCTATATTTGGGTACAGATTAATTGAATGTTTGAATTCCGATTTGATAATTGGATAAAATGAGTGCCTAATGAATAATTACCGGGGTGCATCCACTTGATCATCAGCTGTTAAAAACCTCTGCGGGCCTGTCCGGCTGGCCAGACGGGCTCTGCGTCTCTGCGCGATTACCTCATCTTGCACCTTTTCTATACGGGGCCTCCCTCCCTAACGGTCGGGCGCTACCTGCCTGCAGCAGGCAGGCGTTTCGCAGTTCGCTCAACCCTTACGGGCCTGGCCCTATAGGCCAGCTACTGCACATCGCTAGGCCAAATAATCTATAAAGCATGAAACTCTTCCAAGTCCTCCACCAGCTCCATTCCCGCGAGCAAACCCAGTTTCGGCATTTCGTCGATTCTCCGTTGTTCAACAAACGCGAGGATCTCCAACAGCTGTTGGACTATTGGTTGGAAAGAAAAGGCCGCGCTGCCCCAGCCGAAGATCACTGGCAGGCCTTGTTTCCTGATCAACCGTTCTCCCGTACCCAATGGAACCTGCTGACCTCTCGCCTGTTCAAGCTGCTCGAAGAGTTTCTGGCGCTTCAGCAAATCCGTAAAGATGAGGCCCAGACCAAGTTTCATCTCGCCAAAGCTTACCGCAAGCTTCAGCAGGAGAAGTACTTCGCCGAAGCCATCCGGGATGCGGGCTTGGCCCTCGAAAAACAAGACTTTCGCGATACGGCCTACCTTCAAAATCGGCACGATTTCTCTTTCGAACGTTACGATTACATTCTTAGTAGCAATCGCAAAGCCAAAACCAACCTACAGGAAGTCAGCAATGAACTCGATGCCTACTTTCTGGCCGCCAAACTCCGACAGGCCTGCAACGCCCTCTCCCGGCAAACGATCAATCCCGAGCAGTACGACATTGGCCTGTTGCCCGAGGTCTTGGCTTATGTAGAAAACCACCCGGCTTACCTTCAGGTGCCAGCCATCGCCATCTATTACTATTGCTACCGCGCCATCAATGCCGAGGAGGAAGAAATCTATTTCAGCCAGTTTCGGCAAGCTATAGAAAGCTACCAGCGGTATTTTCCACCCTACGAGATGCGCGACCTGTACACCTTCGTCATCAACGTCTACATTCGCCAACTCAACACCGGTGCCAAAGTCTACGCCGAGGAGGCCCTCGCGCTTTATCGCCTCAGCCTGGCCCAGGGCTACCTCCTCGATGATGGGGTATTGCTGGAAAGCACTTACGTCAACATCGTAGTGCTGGCCGCAATACTTGGCGACTACCAGTGGGCCATCCGTTTTGTCAAGGAGTACCAGTCCTCCCTTAAGCCTGAATTCAGGGTACCCCTCTACCATTTTTGCCTCGGCAAAATCTACTACGAACAGGGCGAACAAGAAGAAAGCCTACGTCAGCTGGTACTGGTAGATACCAAAGCCTCTTTTATCTACTTGGGGGCTCGCGTGCTGCAACTCAAGATCTACTACGAATTAGGTGAGTTGAACCCATTGGAAAGCCTACTCGAAAGTCTCCGCGTTTATCTCCAGCGCAGCAAAGACCTGGGCTATCGCAAGGCCCATTACCATCACCTGCTGGCTTTTACCCGCCAACTGCTCCAACTCCCAGCGATGGATAAAGCAGCCCGCACCGCCTTCCGACAGCGCATCGAAGACGCCGAAATCTTTGGCGAGAAGGAGTGGTTTTTGCGGCAGGTGGGGTAACTTCTTCAAGGAACCAAAAAAAGCTAAAACAATTAAGATTGGGGAAAAAGAATTCAAATATGGAAGCCAAGAACATGAAGACTTAATCAGAGAAGCCATAAAGCAAAAGGTACTATAGAATCCGCCAGTGAGCCAAGTGCTTAAAGAAAGCAAAATAAAAACACACCGATCGGTAACGCTCCCTCCTTCACGGGTATAAAAGGGTACTATTAACAACTGTAGTACTCCTGGTTTATAAGCTGTTATCACAGAAGTAGTAGCGGTTTTTTAAAAATCCTCCGTGCCTCACGGGCAGGCAGGAACACCAAAATGCACAAAAATATATTCCGTGCTATTTTGTGCTTTAGTGCCTTCGTGGCTAAAAAACGCTGTGCCTCCGCGTCCCTGTGGCTAATAAAACCAAGGAATACTACAACACCTTAAAACCCAAAAACCATGGCTAAGAAACCTGTAGCTAAGGACGACTCCCGTGTAGAGTTGCCCGAAGGATTGATCGCGTTGGCGTATAACCGGGATGGCCACTTGCTGGCCCGTACCCAACCCAAAGGCGATAAACTTTATTTTAATTTGGAGCCCGAAGAACTGCGGTATGCGCGGGTCTTTGTGATGCCGGAACCGCCTAAAGGGCTGGAACCTAAAAGCTTGGCTGCCGCCGAGCGCCTGCAAGCTTACGAGCCCACCATTCGGCTGGGTAAAAAGAACGAAATCGATATTTCGCGTATCCCTGATCAGCTGGTTCAGCGCTGGTGGTGGTACCGCTGCTGTACGCAGGGTCGCGTGACCAAGCGCTTCCTGATCGACGGCAGCTGGCAGGATATGCCCCTGTGCAATGCCCTCGTGCACATCTGTGAGGTAGACCCCTTCCTGCGGCTGGTACCGCTGGTGCCCGACCATATTCTGGATCGTTTCCGCGATATTTTGCTAGAACGCATCCCTATCCCTATTCCAGACCCCCTTCCTGATCCTCCTATTTTTGGAGAGCAACCTTTGCCACTGCCGCCGCGTCCGTTTGCGCGTATGGCTGCGCAGGAATTACGTTCCATCGGAGGGCAGCCCATTCAGCAACAAGCTGCTAGTTTGGCCACGATTAACTTGCCACAAGAAGTACGTTTGCAACTGAACAACGCCAGTGCTGAACAAATGCGCAAGTTGATCATTGACCAACGCTTGGTATTCATGCCGTACCTGTGCTTGTGGCCCATGTTTTGGCCCTGGTTCTATCGCTGTGATGAAATTACGACGGTGCGCACCGATTTTAATGGTCGCTTTGAGGCCTGTTTCTGGCGGCAGATATTGGAAGAAAAAGCCGACCTCTACTTCTGGGTCGAGTACGAAATCCACGGCGAGCTCACCACCGTCTACAAGCCGCCCATTCCTTGCTATACACATTGGAATTACGAATGTGGCAAAGAAGTGAATATCCGGGTGACCGACCCACGCGTACCCATGGGCTGCTTTGAGCCACTGGCTGGAGAAATAGCCTGGGTGAAGACCATCGGTTGGGGCGCACAAGTGAGCCACATTGAGCAACAGTTGGGAGCAAGTATTTCTCAGCAAGGCAAGACCTTCCGTACGGCGGGCCTGACGCGTTATGCCACCAGTAGCCTGGGATACGGATTGGCGAACAAGCATGTACGCCCATTTGCCAGCAACCTCGCCTTGGTAGTGCAGTTTGGCAGCGGCTTCCCTAGTGGTAACGTCACCCACTACCTTTGGTCGTACCGCAAGACGCACAACGACAAGCTCATCGCAGCTTCGGCTTCCGAGCAGCAGTGGGCACCACTGGATACCCGTGCCATCAGTAAGGCTTATACCATAGAGGTGACCAGCGGTGTGATTACGACTTTCCAAACGCAGCACTTCCCACTTGGGCCATTCCCGATTGGGAGTGTGCAGGGCTACAAGATTCCACCCGTTTCACCGAAAGGTGCCAACGTAGCCAACAACCCAACGGCGGAATGGGACCAAAATACGGTGACCATGATCGTAGATACCACCTCGCTGAGGGGCGATGGCCTCTACGAGTTCAAGCTCGAGTTCTTCAACGCAGCCGGTGTACGCCAAAATGTAGCTGATGCCGTGAATCAAATCTCGAATCCGACGAATACCGGGCAGTCCCAACCTGCTGGTAGTACTTATCTTTTATCCGCTGGAGAGGACAGTTTCCGGCCCTTCCGGATGAAAGTGCGGGTAGATAACCAGAAAAGTACCGCTACGATCTACAATGTAGAGGTGGATGGGCGAGCTTCGTCTACCGAGTGTGGTTTTGTAAAATACAACGACAAAGCCAGCTCTGATGTCAACTTCCGAATTCGGGCGAGCCACCCCAATGATTTTGCCACCTTTAGTTTCAATGTGGCACGAGGCAACAGCAGCGACCCACTGGCCAGCGCCGACACCGGAGGGATGGTTATTGGTTCTACCAGCAACTACACCCTGGGAACGGATGATATTTACCGCAATAAAGTCAAGGTAGCCACCCTGTTGGGTACTTGCCCAGACAAGGCCGCTTTCGCGGAACATCTCCATGTAGATGGGCTGCATACCAACGGTACTTCCATCCTGAACAGCTTTGATGCTTCAGACTTGGCCGCATTTGCGCTGGAGCCGGTGTAGGTTTTTAGCTGCGTAAGCACGGTTTTTTACCACATAGTCATATCGTTTCTTAACTCATATGGCTATGTGGTATTAAACCTGTTGAATAGTTTGAGGATTAACGTAAATTAGTAGGTGGCGCATTGCTGAAGACGAACACTTACGTTATGAAAACACCTGTCCTGCTACTTTTAATGGGGAGTTTTAACCTATTTCTGACGGATGACCTGATCGCTCAGACTAACTATCGTGATAGCCTGTTGCAAGAGCTGACGACGGAGAAGGATGCTGAAACCCGTATTTGGTTAAAGTTGAGCCTGGCACGTGAGTACGATATGCGCGACACTTCGTTGCAAATCGCGAATGAGATCATGGCGGAATCCCAAGCTATAGGATTCCTGAAAGGAGAAGCCTTTGCTCACGAAATCCGGAGTTATGCTTACTACAATATGGATCGAATGGCGGAGTCTTTGATCGAAGACAGTATGCATATTTTAGTGCAGCAGCAGTTGGGGAATACCTTTGCTGTGGGAGCGATTCATCATAACATGGGAGCGACGTACACGACGATGCGTAAGTTGGACCAAGCGATTGTGCATTTGCTGAAGGCCGTAGAAGTACTAAAAGCGGAAGAAAGTTATGACTGGCTGGCCCGTGTGTACAATGACCTGGGGGAAGCATTTGACCTGAGTGAGCAACCCGAGCAAGCCCTTTTTTACTTGAGAGAAGGTTTGGCTTTGCGCAAAAAACATATTGACCCCTCGGAGTGGCATTATGCCTATACCGACCTGGGGAATTTTTTTTCTACCAATGACCAATTAGACAGTGCCTTGTTTTACCATCAGCTAGCGCTGGAAAGTGCGCAGTTGGGAGAGGATGATGCAAGTGCAGCAATTGCTTATCAGAACATGGGCAATGCACTGCTGATTGCCGGAAAAAATGAAGCAGCAGTTCCCTACCTACTCAAAGCCAATACGTATTTTGAAGACACAGACCGTATCCAGTATCTAGCTCCGAATTACAATGCTATCGGAGAGACCTACCTCAATCTAGGGCGCTATACAGAAGCTATTGATTACCTCAATCGTAGTCTGGAAATGACGCGCGAAAATGGCCCACTGAACCTGGCCCAAGATGCTCATGGAATATTAGCTCGACTCTTTGAGCAACAAAATGATTATCAGCAGGCCTACTTTCATTTGCAACAGCAAAAAATACTGCAAGACAGCCTGCTACAGGAGCAAAACCTGGAGGTGATTGCTGGCTTGGAACGGAAGTACCAAAATGAACAACAAAAGGCGCAGCTGGCCGAACAGGCACTTGAATTGAATCGGCAAAGCCGCTTGCGGAACTATACACTGTTGGGAGCTGCGCTTTTCGCGCTGGCGCTGACGAGTATCTTTCAATTCGTCCGTAGTCGGCAGAAAAGCCGTGTCCGGGAGGCTGCTTTGGAAGCTCAACTGGAGCGCGCTGAGGCCGATAAATTGAGGAGCTTGGATCAATTGAAATCCACCTTTTTCGCCAACATCAGCCACGAGTTTCGCACGCCGCTGACGCTCATTCTTGGCCCTGTACAGCAGGCCCTTGAAGGAATTAATAGACGACTTGACGTGGAGGTGCCAGAGGAAGTAACGATGAAAACCCGCTACCTGCAATTGATCGAACGGAGTACACAACGCTTGTTGTTGCTGGTCAATCAGCTGCTGGATTTATCTAGAATTGATGGCGGTCAGCTACAGCTACATTTGCAGCAGGGGGACTTGTTGCCGCTACTGCGGGCGCTCGTTTATTCTTTTGAAAGTTTGGCCGAAAGGCAGCAGATTGATTATGAAATAAGCTTTCCTGAACAGCTGCCACAAGCAGTTTTTGATCGCGATAAATGGGAGAAAATATTGGTCAACCTGCTCTCCAATGCCTTTAAGTTTACGCCAGAGGGAGGGCGAGTAACCTTTCAGGCGGAAGCCAAAGTCGAGGGCTTGCAAATGCGGATTGCTGATTCCGGACCAGGGATCAAAGCCGCTGATCTTGATCGTATTTTTGATCGTTTTTATCAGGTAGAAGGAACGGAAGCACGCGGGACGGGTATCGGATTGGCTCTGGTGCAAGAGCTGGTCATAATGCTGGACGGGCAAATAAAAGTAGAGAGTGAAGAGGGCAAGGGAACAACCTTTATCCTGCTATTACCTTTCCTGCCGGAGCATTTTTCGCAATTGGATACGGCAGCACTGGAGGAGGATTCAACCGAAGCAGTGCCGCTAGCACTTCCTGGGTTTCCGTCTCCAGCCGCTAGTGGCGCTATTGCCGAAGGTGTAGATGATGAAGTGCCCACTGTTTTGATTGTAGAAGACAATGTAGACCTACGAAATTATATTGCGGAACAACTGGGAGCCAGTTACCACATTATCACCGCTGAAAATGGGCAGGTAGGCCTTGAATTGGCCATCGAAAACACCCCAGATCTCATCGTGAGCGATGTGATGATGCCCAAAATGGATGGCTTTGAATTGTGTGAAACCCTGAAGTCCGACGAGCGGACGAGCCACATCCCGGTTATCCTCCTTACCGCCAAAGCGGGCCAAGACCATAAGCTGGCCGGGCTGGAAACGGGTGCTGATGAGTACCTGACCAAACCCTTTGATGGACGTGAGCTACAGCTGCGGGTACAGAACCTGATCCGTCAGCGTGCACAACTCCGCGAGCGCTATAGCCGAACCATGGTATTACAACCCAGCGAAGTAGCGGTTACTTCTGCTGATGAGCAATTTATTCAAAAAGTTCAAGCTGCCATTGAAGCCAATATCGATAATGAGCAGTTTTCGGTGGAAGACCTGGCAGATGCGGTCGCTTTTAGCCGCAGCCAACTACACCGCAAGCTGAAAGCCCTCACGGATCAATCACCCACGGTGATCATCCGCAATTTTCGTCTCCAAAGAGCAAAAAGTCTCCTGGAGCAGGGCGGGGGTACCGTTTCGGAAATTGCCCTGGCAGTGGGCTTTGGGAACTTCTCTTATTTTTCTAAAACCTTTAAGGCTGCTTTTGGGGTCTTGCCCAGTGAGGTGGCACCGTAGTGTTTCCTACTACTTATGGGGGCAGTCTCAAATGGTAGTGAGTGATTTAAGAGCCTGTTGCGACAAATGAGTCAAGATTTGCGACGAGGCTGTTAGCGCTTGCCTTGGTGCCTGCCTCATCTTTGTGGTGTTCTTTTTTATTAACCTAAAATCAATTTATCATGAAGAACATCATTGTTTTTACGCTCGTCTTTTGCACTTCTCTTTTTACTGGTTTATTCGCACAGCAGAGCGATCCCGCAGTAGCGACGGTTCGCGAAGCTATTACTACTTTCTTTGCGTACGATGCCGAGGCTTACGGGAGTTTCTTCGCAGAAGATGGAGAGCTGGTTAACCCCTACGGCATGCGAATGAAAGGCCGGGCAGAGATGATCACGCTACATAGTGGTTATTTCAAAAGTCTGGAAGGCCAAACGGGACACGCCGCTTTTGCGGAAGAAAAGGTGCAGTACCTCAGTCCTGCCATTGCGACCGTGACGATAAATGTTGATGCCAACAGTACGAATGCCATGGGTACGGAAGTAAGTGCTTTTAAAGGTGTAGCGACAGCGACCCTTAAGAAGAGCGGAAACAAGTGGGTCATTCATCTTTTTCAGGTAACGCCAATCGTTTCTTTTGCCCCGCCCACCGAGGGGTAATCTCTTCACCCAAATGCCATTTTTATGTCTAAGCTAATCAAAATACTGCTGTGGGTAGTAGGTGGTGTGGCTGTGCTTATGGCCCTGGTTGCAACCTACAATACTTTGGCCCCTCTTCCGGTGCACGAAGTTCGGTTACCCGAAAACGTTACGATCCCTTACGGTGATTCACTCGCCCTGGCGGAGGGTGCCCGGATCGTATCCATGAGTTGCACGCTTTGTCATCGTAATCAGGACGGCAACCTGGCGGGGCGGCCTCTGCCGGAGAAGGATTTCGGAGACGTCTACATCGCCAATCTGACCAACCACCCGGAGGCGGGACTGGGAAAGTATACCGACGAAGAGTTGGTTCACATTATCCGCACGGGGATTCGGCCCAATGGCTCGCAGTTGGTGCCGATCATGCCTCAGTTTTTCAGGATGTCAGATGAAGACCTCTACCGTGTGATTGCGTACCTGCGCTCGGATGCCCCCATGGTGCAGCCGGTAGAGAAGTACTGGCCCGACAATAAGTTGAACTTTATCGGAAAGGCATTGACGAGATGGGTGTTTAAACCTGCACCGATGCCCACTGGTCCGGTAGCCCCTCCTCCGTCGGACGATCTGGTTGCTCAGGGCGAATACCTGGCAAATGCCGTGTACAGTTGCTACCAGTGTCACTCGGCGTCTTTCGAGACGAATAATGACCATGAGCCTTCGCTTTCTCAAGGGTATTATGGTGGAGGTAACCCCGTGGGAGGCTTGGCTGGGGCATTGACCATCTCCGCCAACCTGACCATGCACCCCGAGCATGGACTGGGAGCATGGACCGTGGAGGATTTTGGCAAAGCCATCCGGGAAGCACGCCGGCCCGATGGACGGATGCTATCCCCAACCATGCCACCCTTCACCTCGCTCACCGATGATGAGGTCGCAGCGATCTGGGCTTTTCTGCAAACGGTACCGATACAGGACAATGATGCACGGGCAGCCTTGGCACAGCAATGATGGGTTTGCTGGTTTTTAGCTGAAAAGCAAATAACACCCCCTTCCGTATTTCAATAATATGGAGGGGTGTTCTTTTTTTTAAATAGGGATACTAGACTATCTTCATTCCAGGAAATGAATCTGTAAGTGTTACTTGAAAAAAACAAGCTGAGCCGTCATAAAGTAAACCAAGAATTATGAAAAGGTATATGTTATTGCTACTGTATGTCGTTTGTCAATTTGGCGTTTTACACAGCCAAAGCGATATCCAAATCATCACTGAGCTGGACCTCAGCGCCGCCCCCGCTGGTAAGATTAGCAAATACTACCTCCATTTGGTAGATAATGGCCTGGGCCAACCCGTGTACGTGCCCATTATGGTGGCGAAAGGTAGGGAAGAAGGGCCGGTATTAGGACTGACTGCCGCTATTCACGGCAATGAATTGAATGGCATTCCGATCATCCAGGAGGTGTTTCAACAGTTGGATTTGGAGAGCTTGCGGGGCACGGTCGTTGGTGTTCCCGGTCTCAATGTCATCAGTCTGAACCTGGACAGTCGCCGCTTTGTGGATGATGAAGACCTGAACCGCGCCTTTCCGGGCAAGGAGAACGGGAACCGTAGTGAACAGTATGCTTTTCGCATCTTCGACAAAATTGTCCGGCACTTCGATTACCAAATTGACATGCACACCGCCAGTTTTGGTCGCATCAACAGCTTGTATGTTCGCGCAGACATGGCGGATGAAAAGATGGCCAAGATGGCTGTTTTGCAGGATGCTGATATTATTCTGGATAACAAAGGTATTCCGTCGGCAGGAGCAAGTGCGAGTAGCCCTCGTACCTTACGCGCCGAAGCTGTCTTGAATGGTATTCCTACCATCACCGTAGAATACGGAGATCCCCAAGTCTATCAGCCCGAGATGACACAGCGAGGAGTGGTCGGGGTGTTCAATACTTTGCAGTGGTTGGAGATGGTTCCTCCTGCTAATAAACGTCTACCGGAAGCGGCCGTTTGGTGTAAAAAGTCCTACTGGGTTTATACCACCCAAGGAGGGCTGCTGGACATTCCCGTGGAATTGAAACAGCAAGTAGCAAAAGGGCAAGTGATCGGTGTCCTGAAAAATGCTTTTGGAGATGTAATCGATACCTATTACGCCCCAGAGGCGGGTATTGTGATTGGCAAAAGCACCAATCCGGTGAATATGACGGGCGGGCGAATCATTCATCTGGGGATCTTGAAGTAAAAGTTTACCTTGCCGGAAATATCCAATTGTTATGAAAAAAATAGTTCTTTTCATTGCCCTTGCTTCTTTGTTGGCTGCTTCTTGTGGAAGTGCGGGTTTACTGGTGACGGATGATTTATCCAGGTCCTTAAATGCGCTCAGCTCTGGTGCTTCGGTGAAACTAAAGCAAGGAAATTACCTGCTGGACGAAACAGTATTACTGAACGGAAAACAGGATATTACCATCGATGGAAACGGTTCGACGCTTACCGTGAATTCGCTTTCGGACCATGTGATTCATGTGGCCAATTGCAGTAATATTCGATTGATCAATTTCAAAGCTACCCACATTGAGCCATCGGGCCCAGTAGGTTGTACAGGCAATGTTTTGTTGCTGGAAAACAGCTCTGATGTATTGGTAGAAGGCTGTGATCTGAACGGTAGTGGCATCGTAGGTATCGCTTCTTACAATGTAGATAATCTGCGTGTGTTGAATAATTTCATTCACGAAAATAGTGAATACAGCATCATCTATCAAGGCCCTTCTCTGCTGCTGGACGGGAACATCTTTGAAGAAAACGGTAATGGCAACGTCATCTACTTTAGCTATGTGGAAAAAGACGGAATGATGGGTTGGCCTCCTGATGAGCAGATTACTACGGATACTCAATTACAGGGCTTGGTAATGCGGAACAATCTATTCAAGTAGGGGAGTGCTTTTACCACATAGTCACTTGAGTTAAAAATCACCCTCCCATCCACCGGAAAAGGAAAATAGTGAGCAAGCCCCAGGTGGTACCACTGACCATGCTGAGAATAGCCAATACAATGGCGTGGGGCATCCACTCTTCGTTGTAAGCAGCGGTGACGGCAGGAGCAGTAGAAATTCCTCCCAGGTTGGCCATGCTGGCAATGGGCACCCAGGCCATATGGAGCTTGAGGGCTTTTGCGGTAAGCATCATAAAAAGATAATGCAAAAGGAGCCAGATGACCACCAGTCCAATAATTGATAGCGGCAGCGAAAAACCCCCAAAGTTGAGCTTTAAGCCAAGGATGGCCATGATCAGGATGATGAGTATGCCACCTGCTTTCAGAACAAGGCCGTGATTCCATATCCGCACAAAGTTGCCCAAGAGCAGGCCCACTACAGATAGTACTACAATTTTCCAGAGAAACGCTTTCACAAGAAAGGTGGTAGCCAACATCACCAACAGGCAAATCATTGACGTCATTAAAATACTGTTGCGGTTACTTGTCCCCAGATCTACCTCATCAGGGACAAAATCCTGGATTTGATCTTCTATGCCAAAAAAGACATTGAATTGATCACTGCGCTTGATCATCTGAAACATGAGGATGGTCCAGATATTGACGAGTACATTGTCTAGCACCAGGATAGCGAGGAAGAGGCCTTCGGGACATTCTACGACTTCTTTGAGTACCAACTGGCTAGTGCTTCCCCCAATCCAGCCACCTACAATAGGAACGAGGCCTTTCCAGTACTGTTCCGTGAGGACGAGTTGGGTCCATTGATCAGAAAAAAGGCTGGATAACAATACCAACAAAGGGGCGAGTATGGCAATCACCAACGAACCGATTACAAAGAGGAGTACGGGGCGTAAGCCAATGATTTTGAGTTGCCGAAAGGAAAGCGCACTCATGACAAAAAGAATAGCAAGCGGAATAATAAACTCCTTGCTCCATTGGTGTATTTGTACACTAGCCAGATCCAGGTCGAAAAGGTGCGTAATAGAAGCCGGAATGACGTAGGCAAAAAGGATGGCCGGAAACCATTCCAACAGCTTTTTGATCGGAGCAGATGTCTGCCGATCGAGCCAAAACACAGCAGCGACAGTAACGGTGACAATCAGGAGAGATATCGTTAGCATAGGGGCTTATTGCAGGTGCTCCCGAAAGAAATCGATGGTCCGTGTCCAAGCCAATTCTGCTGCGGGTTTGTCGTAGCGAGGGGTTGTGTCGTTGTGGAAACCGTGATTGACGCCGGGATAGATATAGCCCTCGTATGTTTTTCCATGTTCTTTAAGGGCAGCCTCGTAGGCAGGCCATCCAGCGTTGACGCGCTCATCCAATTCACCAAAATGAAGCAATAGTGCTGCTTGTATTTTTGGTACATCTTCCGCATCCGGTTGGCTTCCGTAGAAGGGGACTGCTGCGGGCATGTCGGGTAAGCGGACTGCCATCATGTTGGATATCCAGCCGCCAAAGCAAAAACCGACTACGCCTACTTTACCATTACATTCAGGATGTTCTTTGAGATAGTGATAAGCAGCGATAAAGTCTTCGAGCATCTCCTGGCGATCACGTTGCCGTTGGAGGGTACGACCATCGTCATCGTTGCCAGGATAGCCGCCCAGCGGCGTCAGCGCATCAGGCCCCAAGGCAATGAAGCCTGCTAGCCCCGCCCTGCGGGTAACATCTTCGATATGAGGATTGAGGCCGCGATTCTCATGCACCACGATGATGCCCGGTAGCTTTTCGGCGTTTTCTGCCGGGCGACTGAGTAAACCTTTGATGCTGCCACCACCTTCAGGTGAGTCGTAGTGGATATACTCCGAATTTAAGCGCGGATCATTGGCCGGTACCTGCAGCTTGCTTTCGTACTTAGGCATCAAGTAGTTCAGCAAGCTCGCAACGGTAAGTCCACCGACGGCGTAGATGGATAATTGCTCAACAAAAGTGCGCCGATCTATTTTGTTGTGTGCGTACTGGTCGTAGAGGTCAAATACTTCCTGACTTACTTCCTTTTTGTTGAGCTTTTTCATCTTACTTTTAGGTTTACTTGTGCAATAGCTCCCCAATATACAAAGGAGGTTTCGAAATAAGCCTTACATTTTTTCCAGTTTACGAAGGAGCCACTTTCGTTCTGACAGGATTTCTTCTTGTAAAATCATCTCTTTCACTTTTTCCGTCTCTTGATTATCGTAGGGATTACTGGTAATCAACTTACGGGTATAGGAAATAATGTTCTGAAAATTTTTTCGGTGATAGTCACTTACTTCTCTTCTGCGGATAAATAGCCGGAAGCTGTCAAGGTGGGATTCTAGAAGATTGAATTCTCCGGCTTCGTAATAAATTTTAAGCTGAATAGTTTTAGCAATCAGTTGATTGACTAAATCTTTAGGGTTGGCTGCTTGGAGGTGTGTCAGTGCTTTATCATAGTTTTTTTGACCGTACTCTAATCGGGCCAGGTTAAAATAAACGGTGCTTTCTTTGTAATCCTCGGGCAGGTAGCTTTTATAGCTTTCAATAAATTGCGCCACGGGGAGAAACTCCTCCAACCGCAATCCAAAACCAACAATATTGTCAAAAGTGAATCGTGACAACTGGTGATTTTCAATGAAAAAGCCTTTGAGGAGCCCTTCCTGGTATAGTTCCCAACCTTCACGAGTAAATTCAAGACTGCCTTCATTGAGCTTTCTGATACAAAAATTAATAGCGGCACGGTACAGGTCTTTGAGTTCTGCTTGTGGAAATTGAGCGTAATGGATGAGAAGGTGCTCTCGGAACTTACGGAAGTAGGCTTGGCTATAAGCTTCGGTTAAGAAGCGATAACAGTAATAATACAAGGCAATTGCAGGAATATCCAGGTAAGAGCTATCTTCTAGCTGATCAATCCAGCCCTGTAGTAAGCCAAACTGATAGTCGGTTTGATAGACGGCCCGATGTGATAGTTGTGAACAAACGTGACGGAGTTTTTGAGCGAGGTAGAGCACATCCATTGTATCACCAATTTCTTGTAGATTAAGGTGCCCTGTCCTTTGTTGGGTAGATTGAAACTTGCTGGTTTCCAGTTGGAACTTTAGTTGATTTTGAAAGAAGTCTGCATTTCGATAGGGCTGCTGGCCTTGTTTTCGGTCTGCTTTTTTTATAGTCCTACTATAATGTTTAGGAAGGTTTCGTTGACGATAAAATCCGGCTAGAGCAAGATGGCTGGATACCTCATCTGCCGTCGCTGTATTCCAGGTCAGGTACTTTTCAATGATGAGGTGCAGGTCGCTCATCAGGCTTCTTAGTAGTTGATCATCATAGGGCTGATTGCCAAAAACAGTTTGGAACAAGAGCTCCTTCCCAGGGAGTGGTTTGCCCTGGTAGCAAAAATCGGCTAGGGTGTTGAAGAGCAATGGGATATCCTGCCGGTGGGTTACGTAAGGCGATCGCACCAGTTTTTTGATCTCGCGGAGCTCTGGTTTACTTAGTTTTTCCAATAATTGGTATAAAAGAGGAGGAGATGTCATTTTTTATTTCCACGAATAAATTAAAATGAGGTGCTATTTTATGGGGTTTTAGTCTTAAATATAGAAAAATAATTTCCACAAATGGCATTATTTGATCTTGTGTTTCCGCACTTCATCGGTGACCTTTGTCAGGAACGTATTACGAAAGAACAGATCCAAAAGATAAAACAGAACATAATGATGAAAACTAATCTCCCCTTTTTCTCTCTGACCAAAGTTGTGTTCTCCTGCTTATTACTTCTTGCAGCTACAGCGGCAGTAAGTGCGCAAGGTTGGCAAACGTGGTTTTATTTTGGTAGTGGTGGCGATATTGCGAAGAACGATATTGTCGACGTTATTGGCTATACCGATAACCTGGCGATTGTAGTGGCTCAAGCTACAAATGGCGTGGCAGAGGCTTCTTTTACCCTCTATACGGTTGCGGGCGACGAGAATCTAGTGTCTGGTCAATCGGCTGTTCAACTACCGACAGGAGAGGATGACGAGTGGGATTACTTTCCTATTGCGGGAGTCACCAACACCGCTGATACGGTCTACGTGTTAGTGGAACGAAACGACGAACTTGCGGCGGCCCAGACACTTTATTTAGTGAAGATGGTACGTGTCGCTGGGGCAGTTGGTTACGTAATGGATTGGCACAAGCCGCTTTACGATCTTTTCCCAGACTATGTGTTTGGTGCTTCTTTGATAAAAACCAACGATGGGCAAATCATGGCCTTAGGTACCGTCACCAGTGATGTGACACCAGGTGATGATGGTACAGATCTACTGATGGTGAAAGTAGATTACGAAGGCAATATTTTGTGGTCTAATATCCAGATGACGCTCGGCGGCGACAACGCTGTACAAGCCATTCCAGCAGCGGACGGTGGCTATTGGATATTAAAAGAAAATACGGTGTTTTTACCCGTACCAGTAACAACAAGCTGGTTGGTCAAAACCGATGAGTTTGGGGAAACTGTTTCCGAAACGATGTTGGCGGATACCGAAGGCGATGATGCGCAAGATATGATCCTTACAGCGGACGGTGGCTTCGCCATTTGCGGACAAACCGCTGACGAATCACTTTATGTGCTCAAAATCGATGCTGCCGGGAATACGCTCTGGCGACAAAATTATACCTCCAATAGCTACACCGCTGAGGGACTAGGCATTATCGAGGATACACAAGAAAATCTGGTGGTTTCTGGTAGCTTGACCTACTTCAGTAATAACGTGAAGAACGCCTTCATTGTAAAGCTACAAAGCGATGGCACGCCACTGTGGGAACGCGACTACCCTCGTAGCGGCAACGCAGCGGGTTTTGCAGCAGATGTGTTCAATGATCTTACCCTGACCCCCGCAGGGCATTACCTGATGGGTGGCGCACGCTTTTCAGGAATGAACCCAGGGACGACTTTTGCTTATTTTGTAAAGACCGACACTTTCGGAATTATTAAGGGGGGCAATATTCGTGGTAATGTTTTTCATGATCTGGATCTAGATTGTACCGCGGGCGCCGATGATTTGAACCTAGAAGACTGGGTTGTACAAGTCAGTAATGATAGCCTCAATTTTTTTGGAAATACGGATGCACAAGGAAATTACGCAATCCCCGTCTTTGTTACCAATGGCGATCCTGTAGACTATACCGTTTCCATTACGCCGCTTAGTAGTTACTGGGAGCCTTGTGTGAATGATATCCCCGTTACGGTCAATTACCTGGATACGCTGACTGTTGATTTCGCACTTCAGGCGGTGGTGGAATGCTCCTTGGTAGAAACACACATAAGTAGTACCAATTTCCGACCCTGCGATACGACGGAAATTGAGATTGACTATTGCAATATTGGGACGATTAGCTCCGAAGATGCCTACATAGAGGTAGAACTCAATGATGACCTTACCTTTATTACCGCTACCTCCGTACCTACCCAGGTCATGGGCAATACTTACACTTTTGATCTAGGCGATTTAGCCGTTGATGATTGTGGAAACTTGATGATCACGGCATTATTAGCTTGTGATACGATGCTGTTGGGGCAGGCATCTTGCATTACTGCCCATGTTTATCCAGATACGATTTGTCCTATTCCAGGGGAGAACTGGTCGGGGGCTCTTTTGAATGCCCGCTATACCTGTGCTGATGGCAATATCCAATTTGAGATTAAAAATGTAGGTACACAAAGTATGGCCGCGGATTTGCAATATGTGATTATTGAAGATGCTGTGTTACTAAGAGAGGGTACTTACAATTTAGATCCGGATCAAGATATGTTCCCTGATGTGGTACCGCAAAATGGTTCGACTTATACTTTGATTGCACAGCAAGAACCTGGTGCTCCTGGCGCGGAGTTGATCAGTATTGGTGCGGATGCCTGCCCCAATGAAGGTAGTTCCCTGCTCCATGAGTTTGCGCAATATACGGGGGATCCTTACGCTGTGACTTACTGCCCAATTGTGGTGGGCTCGTATGATCCTAACGACAAGCAGGCCATCCCCGCAGGCTTTGGTGAGGACCACGGCATTTTGGCCAATACCCCAATTAATTATACTATCCGTTTTCAAAATACGGGGACAGATACCGCATTTCGCGTGGTAATCAAGGACGAGCTCTCTCCGTTTTTAGATCCTTCGACCTTTCGGCCTGGGCCTTCCAGCCACCCTTACGAATGGTACTTTGAAGACCAAGCGGTGGTGTTCCGTTTCCCTGGTATTGAACTGCCAGATAGTAGTGCAAACCTAGCGGCTTCCCAGGGCTTCGTAAGTTTTAAAATAGATCAAGATGATCGCCTGCCAGCGGAGACACGTATTGAAAACAGTGCCAGCATTTACTTTGACTTTAATGCGCCCATTGTTACCAATACGGTCTTTCATACAGTGAAAGAATTTATTGACATTGTGAATGAAACCGTGGTGTTGGCTAATCCTTATCTAGCTGTCAACATTGCTCCTAATCCCGTGAAAAATGGTGCTCGAATATGGATAGAAGGACTCCCTTTACAATCCACGAGCTTGCATCTTCAATTGTTTGACGCCAGCGGCAAGCTGCTGAGAACGTTACCTGGAAGCAAAGAAGGCTTTTGGCTACAACGTGGAAACTTGCCTGCCGGCATGTATTTCTTCACCATCAGCGATGAACAAGGCTGGTTGGCAAATGGTAAGCTGGTTGTTCAATAGATAAGAGGGCAGCATCAAATGGGGAAGTTATTCTTCGCCGACCCCTGAAGGTGTCAGTTTTCTAGTGCTCTTTCGTGTGGCGAGCTGATTAACCCTAGGTGCAGTCAGAATTCGATCCGAAATCAGTGCGCAAGGCGTAGCCTGAAGTGCGCCGCATCATAGCTCCATAGCATCGGGTTTCAAGCCTGACGCTATAGAGCATGGAGCAGTGGACTGCCCGGTGCCGATCCCGACTTATGCAGTCGGGAGAAGGTATGACCCCAAAATAGGCTACGCTTTCACTACCGTTTTTTCGCCTAATTCGTTGAGCAAACCACTCAAATACCCTTCCGTGATATGTGCCTTGGCTCGGTACTCTTCTTGTTCCATCAATAGGTGGTGGAGCTTGGGAAGGTTGTAATAAGGTACGCCAGGATAAAGATGGTGCTCTAGGTGATAAGCCACCTGGTGAGGGGCAATCAGGAAGCGCTCAAAGGCATTGGTCTTCACGGTGCGGGTAGACGTCAGCATATCATCGTAGGCCATCTCACCGTAATGCTCGGCTACACTGCGAATGTACTGAAACATGAAAAAGGACGAAAGGTAGGGTACAAACCAAAACATCAGATAGTACAACCAAGTGCCCGTAAGCGTAAGGGTAGTGAACAGTACTGCGTAAAACAACAGCTTGGGCCAGCGCGCTTCTTCTACCGTGTGGGTTTTGGCATCTGGTGCCTGAAAACGCTGCAAGAACCACACCGCATCTTTGATACCTTGGTACAATACCAGATAGGAGAGGAGGGTGCCCATAAATTCCCTTTTGGTCTTAGGAAAGGTAAACGCTGGCTTGCCAAACTTAGCTACCCAATCAGGATCGTGTTCGGTATTGAGGTGCTGATGGTGGCGCAGGTGGTTTTGGCGATAAATGGCGATGGTGGTAAACAAGGGATACATCGTCAGGAGGTTAGAAACCATATCGTTCCAATAACGATTTTTCAGAAACCGGAAATGGGTAGCATCGTGCATCAGGATGGCCAGCGCATGCATCCGTGCACCAATAATGATGACTGCTAAAAGATACGTCAAGGGGTTCAAAAATTGCAGACAGGCATAAATGACCAAGGCAATAACGATCCAGTCGAAGGCCATCCCCAGCGCGTGGCGGTAAGCCTGGGTTTTGAACAAGGGCTTAAACTGCGTTGGGTCAAGCGTGATCTGTAAGTCGTGCTGATGGTGGTGAGCTCCCATGATAAATGCTTTTTTAAGTTTTATTATGACAGCAAGTTCTGGACATTTGGCTCATTTCGAAACACCAGCAATGCTAGAGAACAGGGGGGGCGGGTAATGTGCGCTTTACGTTAGATAAGTGGTAGCTATTCCTTTCTGCCAGGTAAATTCATGAATTTACCGTGGCTAGCCTAATCCTTATAATCCCTTCTATTTTCTAATATGGTACAAAAACCTTGGCTGTTCTTGATGGTTCAAAAAATAATCCACTCCCAAATACCAAACATTCCCTACATTTAGGGGAGAGAAAACGAAATAGCTTTTTTGCGCAGACACACACAGCACATGAGATTCATCCTGAAATCCCTAGGCCCGGATTATATCTCGGCAGCATGTTTTTACGAATTGCACACCAAGCGGGCAACCTTTTACAGTCCTGTCTATTCAGATAAAAGTACGGCCTTATTGGCTATGGAAGAACTGGTCTTGAAGTTGCGGAATCGCAAGAAGACCAAGGTGTCCATTACTAAAAACAACGCAGCGTACTCCATTGAACTCTTTGGTAATAATGCGCCGGTAGTGCGACCCAGTACTGCATTTACCGATAAAATGACGGCAATTGAAGTATTTGAAGAAGTACTTAGTGCAAGCTCTGCGGATAGTTTTCCTCTGCTTTTCTTTGAACTCCCCGAAGCCATAGAAGGGATAACTACCATTAGTGATTTGGGTTTGCAGACGGGGGTAGATACCTACCCTTGGGTGGAGGAGAATACAGGCACCTTGCGGATTGGCACCAAAGAAAGAGGTGATGTAACCATGATGGGAATACCTCTGGGGCTGTCGCCTTCGATGGGGGTCTCTCCGTTTTCTGGTGGCGGGCCTTGTGAGCCACTTTTCAATGTCTTGCAGCCACAAGTAGCAGCAGACCTCCCTCTTTTTATGGGGCGCAAGAAGGAGGTGGAAGACCTTTACGCAATGACGCGCAACAACCGACTTTTGCTGCTCTACGGGCAACCACGCGTGGGCAAAACCAGCCTTATACAGTGCGGCCTTGCCAATCGGATGGAGGCCGTTCCCGGCGAACTTTTTGTGCATCGTCGTGGCGCAGGGGGGATGCTACCCTCTCTGATAGAAGCGCTACGCACAGAAATCGCCAGCCTCACCAGAAAACCAGCTCCCGAAGCAGCAGACCCGATGGTTTTGTTGCCTCAATTGCAGGACCAAGTCAAAAAGCCCGTTTTTCTGGTTTTTGATCAACTGGAAAAACTATTTGAAACAGACGTTACGGAAGAGGAGCGCAATGATTTTTTTGCCTTTGTTCAGCAGCTGACCTCGGAAGAAGGGCTGCCTTACCGCGTGATCTTATCCTTGCGGGAAACCTTTTTGGCACCGTTGGCCGAATACGAGGGGATGCTGCCTTCACTGCTCACCCATCGCTACCGGGTGCAGCCCCTGAGTAAAAAATCGATGATGGATGTGTCTATCAACCTGTTGGATTTATTCAAATCCAAGGGCAAGATGGAGGTTGATGATCCCGCGGCCGTCGCAGAAAAACTGTGTGCAGGATTAGTCAACGATAAAGGAGAAGTACCCTTTCAGTGTCTCCAAATCTACATGCAGGAACTGCACCAAACGAGTTGTGCGGAATCAGCAGGAAAAACGCCCGTGTTTGATGCCAGCCTGATCGATAAAATGGGGTCTGCTCGTGAAGTGATCGAAGCCTACGTCAACCGCGAGATAGCTCGTCTGGAGGCCCTCCTCCCTGAGGATGATAGCTCCGCCGACCCGGAAGTACTCCAACAAATCGATGACTTGGAGCAGAGCCGTCAGTGCTGCGGCTGTGGAGATACCAAAGCGGTGGTACCGGTGGCTGCCGCAGCGGCAGGTGCTGCCGTCAGCAACCGCAGTCGTAACCTGCGCTGGTTGTTGCTGGTCGCCTTACTGGCTCTCCTCTTCGGAGCCGGAGCCTATTGGCTGCTCAGCAACTGGTCGAAAAAGCAAGACCCCTGCTACATCGCTAAGCAAGCCGACACCTGCGAAGCTTTCGTCAATTACCTCAATAAATATGGTGAGCAAGCTGCTTGTGCGTCCGAATTTCGCGAGCTGTTAGCTACCAGAAAGTGTGGCACGCTCTGGCAAGATTACCAAATGCTGCAAACCACCAAAACCTGTGGTGCTTACCAGGATTTCTTCCGTAAATACCGCAATACCGCCGTCTCTACCGAAAAGGTGCAACGCTACCTCCTAGAGTGGCAATGCCCCATGGTGCGCGATACCGTAGAGGTGCCCGTACACGATACCATCTTCAGCGGAACACCTGAAGGTTTTAACACCACTGGTGGGCGCTTGCCAACGGGTACTGGAGGAGTAAGCCGCACTGGCAGCAACCCGCCTTGTCAGGAATTCAACGGTACCAACTTCAAGCAGGTAGGCCCACTTTGGTTCATGACCGACCCACTACCGGGCGGCCCCTACGCCTGGGAGGAAGCCCTGGATGCCTGTCAGGCCAAAGGCTGGCGGTTACCTTGTATTGGCGAGGTGGATTTCTTGATTGATAACATCTATCGTGGACAAACCAGTCGTGCCTATCAAATGCTGACGGGCAGCGGAGAATGTTACCTCATGAATCCCGCCCAAGCCCCTAACCAACGCATCGACTTCTGGACAGGTACCGAAGCCAATGACGCCACTGCCTGGACCTTTTATTTTGATACCAAAACGAAGACCATCGGCCGAGAGTCAAACATCATCAAAGGTCGGCGTTTGCCTTGCCTTTGTGTAAAGAAAGACCCCCAACAAAGTAGTGGAATGCCACCTTGCTACAACAAGCGGGTGGAGCGGAATTGAAAGTAGGCTATCCCATCAGAGGGTTGGTTTTGCCTCACCGCCTCATTCCTTTCTAAACGGCTGCCACTTCCAATAGGTGGCACTTCTCCACAGCCACTCTAGTGGGCCATACTTGTAGTGCCGCAACCAGTATTTACTAAAGTGTACCTGTAAGGCGATGAGTATAATGGCAATCAGACCGAGGTAGAGGTAGCGCAGCTCACCAATCCAACCTAGCCCCCAACCGAAAAAAAGGAAAGTACCAATGATGGATTGGAAGACGTAATTGGTCAACGCCATCCGCCCGTAAGGGGCAAAAAACGCCAGCTTGGGCAGCCACCAGTCTTTGTGATACAGCAGAATGAAGCCCCCCAGAATGATCCCCGTCAGGGCGATGTTTGTCCAGTCAAAAAAGTTGACGCCAACAACGTGAAGAATATGGTTGAAATCTATGGGCTGTGGTGCCTGAGAAAAGGTAAGGCCAGTGAGGGCTGCCGCTACAACAAACAGCCCCAAACACCAAAGCATGGCTCGTTTGACGGTCTTGAGCTTGCTGCCCGCATCTTGAAATAAGCCGATCCGCCCTAGCCACAATCCTACCAGGAAGTAACCGAAAGTATAGTAGAGCCGCCCCATGGGCATAAGCTGAAAACTCATCTTGGCCTTCATCCCGTAATCGGCGTTGGCGGCAAAGACCTGGAGCAGCGACCCTTCTTTGATGGTTTCGTAGTAAGCAGTTTCCAAGGGGTTTTGGAAATCACTGGGTAAGCCAAAAAACGCTTCGTTACCCATCAGAAAATAGGTGATGAAACGCGGTAAACTCAAAAAACAAATGGCCATCGCACCAAGTACCCAAGCTTTTGACAGCCGATGGAAAGGAATGAGTAATGGCGCAAGCACGGCATAAATGGTCAGAATATCCCCACGGTAGAAGAGGTGATGAACATAACCAATGACCAATAGCAAGATGGCTCGCCAGAGGAAACGCCAGGAAAAATCTTCTCCTTTACGCTCTGCTCCGTCCATCTGGATGGAAAAACTGAGCCCAAATAAAATGGAGAACAAGGCAAAGAATTTCCCCTGGATAAAGAAAGAGATGAAACCCATGAGAATTTCATCGGGCAAACTATTAAGGCCTTCCATAAAACCAGGTGGCTGCGGACCAGCCAAATATTGCTCCGTGACGTGAACCAAGGCAACACCTGCGAGGGCAAAACCCCGCAAAGCATCAATGAGGACAATGCGGGAAGGAGGGGATACTTTTTCCATTGTAGTCGGGAATGATGGGTAAAGGCAATGTTCGTCAATCTCGTCACAGCCACTACAGGGTAGGTCTGGACAATCGAGTTTTGGATACGATAGAGTTGTTCTGCTGGGGGCTGTTTTAGCGAAAGCGATAAAATTTTATTCTGAATTAGGCAGATTTTGCAGCCGAATGCGGGCAATTCGGCGAAAAATCTAACGAAGTTCAGGATGAAATTTTCCGCTTGCAGCAAAACTTGTCCCAGCAGAACAACTCTTATAAACAAAATACAAGTTTTTTTTGGAGTGAAACAATGGAACAAATAGCACGACCCACTTGCAGGGTAAGAAAATTACTATTAACTTTGAATATCAAAGTACTTTTAAAAATATAAATTATGATGATCACTTCGAACAAAAGGCTTATTGGCATCTTGATTAGCATCCCTTTACTGCTGCTTGTGCCGCTTATCGCAATGCAATATTCTTCTGAAGTCCAATGGAGTACGTTGGATTTTTTGGTCGTTGGATTTCTCTTGCTAGTCGCTGGTTTATTGGTGGAGCTAGTGCTGCGGAAGGTCACTACCCGGCGCAACCGCATCCTCTTATGTTTGACTATCGGGCTGGTCTTCTTGCTGGTTTGGGCTGAATTGGCGGTGGGCATTTTTGGTACAGCAATAGCCGGGAGTTAATGATTAAGTATCTCATTATCCTCCTCGCCGCTACGAGTATGCTGTGGCGTTGTGGCACGGTAGCAAGCGGTTATCAACTCCTTCCACAAGATATGAGCGAGGAGCGATATACAGCGACGGCAGTAGGTATTTTGCCCGATGGCACCGTACAAGAAGGCCCTGCTGAAATTGTCAAGTATTGGAGATCGGTATTTACAGCTAGCAAGGTTTCAGACCGGATGGTGATCGGTAGTGTTCCCGTGGGGAAGGAGGGCGAATACCGCTATGAAATCAGCCGCTTTAAGACAGGGAGTAAGCAAGCGTTTACGCAAGTTATTGTTTGGGACAACCAAGGCTCCGAACCCCTACGCGCCCTTCAATTGATTGCACCTAACGACAAGTTACGGCCTGATACCAACGCCATTTTTGCTGCGCGCACCCGGTGGATGGAATACTGCAATGGCCATGAGGTAGAACAACTCATCCAGGAAATGTATGCGCCAAATACGTGTTACTACAATCATCGTCCCTTGCTGCAGGGACGTGCCGCCCTGGAAAAGGAGTACACTTACATGAAAGATCCTTCTTACCAGCTCACCCTGACACCAATCCACGTGGTACCAGTGTCGGAGCACCTGGTGATGGAACTGGGGCAGTGTAGCGGCAGCTACGGCGGAAAGTATCTGCTGGTTTGGCAAGAACAGGAGAAAGGGGGCTGGCAAGTGCTTTTGGATGCGAATTTGTAGACAAGACTTCAACGCTTCCTTAAGCTTTGCCAGTCCCCTCCGGTCCAGTTTATTGCTTTACCAGCCCGGTACTCACTGGTCTTCCCCCATCCAGCGAAAGCTTAATCACGTAACTCCCCTTCGGCAGTTTCGCCGTTGGGATGCTTACCTGATGAGTGCCAGCCAGGAGATTTTGTTGGTCCAACACTTGCAACATTAGCTGCCCCTGTTGGTCAAAAACCTGAATGGATACGTGGCTACGCTGTTGTAGCTCAAAACGCAGTTCACTCGTATCAGTAGCGGGATTAGGAGATAATGACCAGTGGACCGAGGTTGCCAGGGCAGTTTGCGCACCAGTAGTGCCATCTTCGAGGCCTGTAATCATACGCAAAGCCCTGGTGTTGTATTCGGATACAAAAAGGGTGTCTTGAGAAGGGGTCGCTACGATGCCGTTGGGGCCATTAAATTTGGCCATACTTGCATCGCCATCTACCGTGCCGGCGGTGGAGCCTAGGATAACAGTGCCGTTACCATCAAGGTCCATGCGGTAGATTTGGTGTTGGGTAAAAAGCGTACCATAAATGTAGCCATGAGCATAGGCGATGAAGCCCAGCCATTGGTTGGTTCCTCCGGGGGCTTGGCCAATGAGGGTTTGTTCACCATTATCTCCCAGGCGGATGATCTTGCGGTTGTTGAAGTTGCCGGTGTACAAGCGCCCATCGTCATCATAGCAGAGTCCTACGGGACCGTTGAGTTGGTCACCAGTGACCCAGGGGAACCATTCGCCATTGGGGGCAATTTTTGCGATCCGGTTGCCGGTATAGCTGGTGGCAATGAGGGTGTCGCTATCCAGTTCGAAAATCAGACCAGAAGGATTGTTAAAGTCGTCCACAAAAATAGTGGCATTTCCTTCGGTGTCAATTTTGTAAATCTTGTTGCCCTCGTTGTCGGCCATATAGAGGATACCGTCAGGGCCAAAGGCCATGCCGTTGGGGGTATTAAAACCATCAGAAAAGACGGTCGTGCTGGTTTCAAAAGGCACCCAGCGCGAAATGGCGGACCCTTGATAACGAACCCCGAAAAGGTGTCCAGCCTCGTCGATGATCAGTGCATCGTCGATCCCCGAATTAGTGACAACCGTATTGACTTGCTGCCCGTTCAGCGCAAGCGAAAAACAAATTAGCAGAGAAAGGGAAAAGTATTTTGTAAGCATTTTGGAGGTATTAAAATTCGAGTGATAAAATTGAAAATCACCGCAAATACCTGCAAAACCCGCAAAATGTCGACCTGCTTTACAAAGTGGGACGGTTTTTTGGTAAAAAAAGTATGCTCAATCAAGTACCTGACTTTATTCATTAGGGGCCGTAGCAGCACTTCGCTAGCTACCGCTTGTACGTTCCTAGTGCTTGCTTCGCAGCGTACTATTCCGATGAAAGATCGGAACCAGCTTGTCCTTAATCCCTCCTGCCTCGGCTCCAGGCTTTGCCTTCCGCATACATTTGGGAAGCCCGACTAAGACGCGACCACCTCTTTAAAGTATTCACTGGGGCTGCAGCCGATAACCTTGCGAAAAGCACGATTGAAAGCGGATTTGGAATTGAAGCCCGACTGGTAGGCCAGTTGTAGAATGGACCTCTCGTCTTCTGCGGCGGCTTCGTAAGCTTCGATAAAAGTGTTAATACGCAAAGTATTGATCAGGTCGAAGAAGCTTTGGCCGGTGCCGGCATTGATGATGCGTGACAACTCGTGGCGAGGCGTGCTCGTCGCTTCAGCCAAATCGGCGAGCTTAAGCTGTGGCTCCAGGTAAGGTTTTTCCACTTCCAGAAAAGTGATAACCCTAGCTAAGATCTGCTCATCTTCGGTTTTTAGGGTACGGTCGATCGGAGAGGGAGGGAGATCAAACAACTCCGTATTCAAGACTACACTATAAGCCAACCAGAAGACGTAAGCTACCGCCAGGAACCAGAAGACCTGATAGAAAAGATAGCTTGGATCGTAGACAAAAAGACGGTAGCTAAAGGAAATACCCCAGCACAGCGCGAGTAACATCCCCACCCGGAAAAAGGCGGGCAAAAATCGCTTTGCTGCATCGTGGCCTTGGTATTGCTCCGTTTGCAAGGTACGTTCCGTCAGCTTAAAACTAGCGACCAGGTATCCCATCAGGCTCACCATGGCCAGGCCTTCGATGAATAAAAAACTAATATAAATACCGCTCCCACTGAGGAAATGCCAGTGGCCATTGAGATGCTGCCCAAGCACCGTATTAGCGATAACAATGTGGAGAAACCCCGGCAGAGCATGCCAACACAACTGCCTGATCTTCAAAGGTGGCATCCGCAGCAGATGACGCGTAAACAGCCACAAACAGGGCCCCAGCACAAACAAGATCACATCGGGTAGTAAGATCACCTCTGCATAAGTGTGCATCCACTCCGAGCGGTAAGCCAGTTTTGCAAAAAGTAAAAAAGAAACCAATAGCACCAGTGCCATCAGGTAATGAGCCGCTGGTTGGTTGGCTACTTTACGACGTTGCAACAGCAGTGCCAGAAACAATCCTTGTGCTCCGCCAAGGATCAAGAGTGCATCGAATAAGGAAAAAGTGGGCATGATTGGGTAACGCTTGGACGAGGAAGAGTGCTGCGTGTTTTTTAAAAGAGTAAATAGATGAATTCAATCTTTGAGTGTACCATTAGTACTGTGCATATTTTCTGATTTCCTGTAAGAATTTTAAGTCATCTTTACTTGTGTTATGTTCATTGGGATAAATCATAGGGAAACGACCCTCTGGGTCAAATTTTATTCCCTTAATCTTATCCTGAATTTTATCCGAAGGAGACAATTGTAAAGCACGGATAACGGTGGCTTGTCCATCATAACAGTAACCAAATTTTTCTTTGGCTAAAGCAAGATAAGCATCATGAATTACCGGATCAAATTCCACTTTTTTGAGGAGCGTATTAATGCTTAGTAGTGAATATTTCTGGAGACAACAGTATTTGTGATTTACAAAGGGGAGTAGTTTGGTGATATAAGTATTATCCTCCTCTTTAAGCCCATAATAAGCACACCATTTTACGGCTTCGGTAATGACATAATCATCTGCATCTTTTAAGAGTTCAATGCATCGGTTTTTAAGTTGTTTATGGGGGTGAAAGTCGCATTTTATGCTTCTTGTCAAATAGGCCTGCCATGCAAGCGCCAGCTCCCTAACTTTAGCAACCTCGTGAAAAGTAAGCTGGTATAAGCGGTCTGATAGCTCAGGTGTGAATTTTTTCTCAAGGATCAGGTGGGTAAAGTGTGTTATAGCTAAACTAGCTGCTGTAATCTTGTTATTGATTTGTTCAAGATGATGAATAATAATGTCCAGTAATAGGCCTGCATCAGGAAGTAAGTCTTCATTTTTGATCACAAACGTAAATAGGCACATATCACTAAACAAAGTATTTGTTTCTGTTTTGCTTAAAAAGGAAGGGAGTACCTCTGCCATAATAGTTTCCTCGCTAAGCCCTCCTTTTCGTAAGATACAATAAGCGATATAGCTAATTTCATACTCCGATTTTTGGCGGATAAAATGCCGAGCTAATTCAATTGCCCAGCGATCAATAAAAGGAGCTAGTTTTAAAATGCCTTCTAAGACCTGCAATACACCACTCCCCTTTGCGTTGTTCTTGAAATGCTCATTGCAGTAATCAATGATTAATTGATAGTATTTTGGTTCTTGATACACGGCCAAGGCGTTTAATGCCATGGCGTGAAAATTTTTTTGTTCGGGAGATTGAAAAATACTTAACAACCATTCTTTCGTTGAATTTCCCTCGTATTTTATGATCACCTCAAAGAGTTTTCGACGTAGATGACTAGCATCACCTTTAGGGGAGTGGAGAGCGTATAGCCGAGGGATTAGTTCCCAAAATAGCTTCAAGTATCCGTCGGCATTTTCGGGCGCTAAGGGGGTTAAGTGAAAAAATGCAGTATGGTATTTGTCAACGTCTTTTAAGAACAATCTCCTTAGGCCTTGTATAGCCAGGAACTCTTCTTTACTAAGTGTTGACTGTTCATATTTATGGAGGAGTTGGCAATAACTTTTCATCCATGCCGACTGAGGTAGGGTAGTGGTATCTTGCTTATTCTGTATCCCTAGCTCTTCCCGTAGCGCCGCTAGCTTTATTTTTATGTCTGCCAGGCTTTCCTGAGAAAAAAGAAGCTCGGCCGTGTTGATGACTAGCGGTTGGTCAAAAAAGGTATAAGTTTCATTTTCCTTTATAGGGTTCAACTCAACAGGGATAACGTATTTTAGATATTCACCGTAAAGATGAATTTCTTGCAAATGCTTTTTGTAATCAGCACCCAAGGTGAGTTTTTGGGCCGCTTCAGGCAAACGCTCAATCAGGCTGTTTACCACAAGAACTTCTCCGATAAGACTAATCATTACTTCGTAATCGTAGTACTTATCCTCAATAGTTATACAGAGAGTATGGATAATCGTATGCCCCGTATTTTTCATGAAGTAGCCTTGTTTATGAAAAACAAAGGTACAATGCCAAGGCAGAACACAAGAATGTAAATTGGACTTTCGGCATTCCGGATAGCTATTCCTCTGAAGTTACCGAAAGTCCAGTTTAGCAAAATTTAATCCTGCTTCGAAAATACCTTGCGTAGCAATTCACTGGTACGCAGGGCTGGGTTATCACGAATTTCGAGTTCTTTCACTTCTACCAACCGAAAAAGGCCCGCCAGTGCCTTGTCGGTCACGTGCTGGTCGAGTTCGGGATTTGTCTTTTGCACGAGCGGAATACGATTGTAAGCCGTGACGGCTGTGCGCCAGTATTCGCGGGCATTGACTTCATCAAGACTTTGCTGGATGATGGGCAGAAAAGCTGCCGTCAAAGACTGCGTAGTGGTGCGTTCCAGGTAGCGGGTAGCAGCATCTTTATCGCCCATGAGTAAGCTCATGGCATCCTGGAAGGTGAGTTGCTTGATTGCATCGACAAAGATCGGTTTTGCTTTAGCGACCGCCAGCTCTGCTGCACGGTTCATTTTTTCCTCCAGCTTTTCCTCGATATCGCCGAATCCAGGTACACTTTTGAGGCGGCTGACCACACTTTGTGCTTCTTCCGGAACCAGGATTTTGTAGGAACTGCCCAGGTAGCCGTTTTCGGCCGAAAGGAAGGTGACCGCTTTCCCAACGCCAAGGTCTAGCGCTTCTTTGAGTCCTGCACCTACTTCTTCTTGCGAGAGGGGCGTTTCGCCACTGATGACGTCTTGTGCTTGCTGCTTGAGTTTGCCGAGGGCTCCTTTTACTTGCGCGAAAGCAGGTAGCGCCATTGCAACTACCATCAGGAGCATCATTGTTCTTTTCCAGTTCATTTGGTTGATTTTTTGTGGTATAAAAGTAACACCTAATAACTGTCTTAAGACGTGCCTGGTGGGGGGAGGTAGCTACTTTAATGAATATTTAACTAGGACTGCTACCGTCCGATCGCTCGTTTAAACCGCTGGGGATCGCGCAATAGATCAAAAAAAGGCCGCAAGTAATCCTGGCAACTTATTCGGGTTGCTGCATCGAGATAGTCAGCAGCGGCACAGATGTTGTAGATGGCCTCTTCCTGCTCCAGAAAATAGACAATGGCCTCTTCAATTTCTTCATCAGTAGTAGGGTAGGAGAAAAAATGGCGGTCGTGGATACTTTTAATGGGGAGTATATCTGCCGGTACAGCGTAGTTGTTGCCTACGAAACCAGCGTAATCGAAATCATAGGCGATGAATTCCGTCCGTGGATTATCGGGATACTTGACAAGCTCGAGATTATGTTTGTTCCATACCGACCAGTCCGTATTGGCAATCATGTATTGGAAAAACATCGTCCGCAAAAAGCGCTGACGGTCAACAGCCGAAGCCGAGGCCTGGCCCGACTGCAAAACCATTGCGCCCGTACGGTGAGTGTAATCCTGCTCCGTTTCAATCAGAAAGCCCGTCATTTCGTATTCCTTCTTCGGGGAAATGATCTCAAGGTCTACGAGCTGGGTTTTAAAACCATGGTCATTGATCTGCCGATACAATTCATACACCAGGTACTCCTTGTAGATATTGGTCTGACTGAAGGTCCGCTGCTGACAAGGGATCACCAGTTTGAGCTTGTCGTGGCGGAGATATTCGAGGGAATCCAAATCAGACTTACGCAAGTCAATCATTATAGGGGGCAATGAGCAAACCTCCTTGCGCATATTACCACGCACCCGTACCCGTGCTGGCAGGGTATGCTCGAGGTCATCAGTACGTAGCGAGACTTCAGCAGCCTGGTATTCTTCATCGGCTCTTCGCCGTGAGAGTTGCAGAAAGTCGGTGCGTAAGACAAGCTGAGGACGCGTCGTACTTGCCATTAGTACTTCCTGTAGACTAGACGAAGGAGGATCATTGACGACGGCTAGTGGCAACTGTTCCCCATCTTCATCGATGATGTACAACGCGTCTTTTTCTAGCAACAGCACTTGTCCTTCTTGCCCTAGCTTGATACTACAGTCGACCACAATAAGTCGGCCGCTGTAGCGGGTTTGAATTTCCTTCTGGCTGGTATGCCCTACGATGATTCTTTGCTGATGATATTGTTTGAGTTGGCGTCCGAATTTCCCTTTTTTGAGGGGTTTGTCCCCAAAATAACCACGGTACCAGAGTGGCCCCTCTTCACCCGACAAGAGCTTCAATAGAGGATCAGCGTCAATACTATCTTTGGGTTGCCGCAGGATACGTTCGCGGAAGATGGCATTCAAGTCATCCAGCGTTAGCTCCAGGGCCAATACTTCCGGCGAAAGACCGGCATGTAAAAAAAGTTGCTCATTGATCGATACGACCACCTGGTGTTGAGCTATCCAGTCGCCCAACACACTCCCCTTCGCAAATAACTGTGGATAAGGCGTCCGCAAAGCTCCGGCTGTGTAGTTGTACTTTTTATTGAGGTAACGGAGATCACCATTCATGACCATCAGCTCGTGGTTGCCCAGTAGAAGGTGCAAACGACCACCCTGGGCAAGGGCCTGTTGCTCTAGCTTAAAAAACAACCACAAAATGGGCAATACCTGCTCGCCCCGGTCTAGATTGTCGCCAATAACTACGAGGTGGCCCTGGCCCAAGCTCCAGTTGTTGAGTGTATCAATCACGCCGCTAGCCAAGAGTAGTTTACGCATCAGCTCATATTGCCCATGTACATCACTGATAACCACAATCCGTTCGACCCCTGCATAAGTGCTGGTAGATGCCTTCGGAAACGCCAAAGCTTGTAAATTAACGACAGGAAGACTGTCTCGCTCAAAAACAGTAGCATCCGCGCGGGCGATCATGGTGTCCTGCGGAAACCCGCGCTCAATCCATTTGATCCTAAGGCTGTCTTTTTGCTGAAAAACATAAGGCCCGTCAAAGTAAGCGGGGCGATCTTGCGCCTTCAGGGAGGAATTAATTACCAGTAAGATTAACGTACAACAGTAGGCAAGATAGGTAGCCCAAGTGCGGCAAGAGGAAGGGTGAGCATGCATGGTCTGACTAGGTGTGGTTTCAAGGGCAAGATACGAAGATTGCCAGATAGTGCTTTGGATGGGCTTTTGCTTTTGGACTTTGGTGGGGGTGTTCACCTTCTACGAGCGTATTCAAATTGGGGTCTATTAAATCCCTTTACTCTCTACTAAATGCTTCATAAAGTGAGGTTTGCCTTATAAAAATTCTCTTTTTAGATGATCATACATAAAGGCAAACCTCACATTACTTTACTTACTCTCCCTACCGAGTATCAAAGCTACCACACCACCGATAATGGCTGCCATTACGGCACCGATGACCGTATCCGCCAGCGCGCCGGTAAGGGTCATAATGTTGGTGGAGCCGTAGTTGATCATGTTTGTGGTGAGAAAGAACAGAAACCCAATGACGGCTCCGGCCTTGGCACCCGTTGGGAAAGTGCTGATATTGGCCCAGCGGCCATAGATAACAGCAATAAGAAAGCCGAAGGACAGGTGTCCCACAATCATGGCGATCCAGTTGAAATCGGCTTCAGCCTTCATGACCCCAGTAGCGGAGCCAGCCTGTTGCTCAAAGAAGCTACTCAAGGCCAGTCCGTAGATCAAGAACCCCAATAAAAAGGCAACTACCCCGCCGACGAGTCCGGCAATTAAAATCTTAGATGTACTCATGCGTTTAGATATTGGTTATAAAAGAATAACGCTGCGAAACAATCGCCCCACAGCGATGAATCCGGGTTTTTGCCCGTACTGCAAGAGCATACGGGAGGTGTTTTGGGGTAAAAGCGCCTGCTTTAAGACCTCTCAATGGCGGCAACACATAGGCGCTACATCATAAGATTATATTAAAGATAGTAAAAAACGGTCTGGTAGGGAGAATTAAGAGGGGTTAATCTGCTGTTAGTCAGTGGCTAACAAAGAATAGGAGGGCGCAAAAGCTTATAGCTGAATAAATAATGGTAAAGAAACTTACAGTGCTGAAATGAAAAAAGGCTCTCCGCGTATTGCGAAGAACCTTTTTTGTAGACCTACTAAGAAATTTACAGTCCTTTGTTTTTCAGGGTGTTAAGTGCATTTAGACCGCCTTGGTATTCATTTGAGTACAAAAAGTGCGGGAATATAAGGAACTACTAGCAAATGGAAAATATAAACCGTGGCCACGAACCACATAGTTGATACCCCTTTTTTTGTCGCTTTTGAAATGTCAAACTACGACAATTACAGGCTAACGATGAAAATATATGAGCCACGGTTTATTGATCTAGCTTATGAGGTTTGAGAGGCAGCTATAGAAGCTTTTTCACCAGCTCCAATAGTCTCGCCGGGAGTTCCCGAAACTGGTTTAGATTTACGCCCCAGACGTTCGCCTGCGCTGTAAATACATGTACCCGTTGCTGTGTCTCGAATAGATGCTGTTTGACCATTAGTGCGCATTTCCTGTGCTTTTGCTGCTGCACCTTCATAGCTGTCGTGACAGCTAGTTTTAACATACTTACGTTTCATTGTGATACGATTTTATTAGAAAATAATAGCAAATTAAGTAAATATTCTGTCCGGAGCAATTTCTCATACCTGGCCATATCCTTATAACTGCGGGTATCATCAGGATTGAGGATACTTCAGCAAACTTGTCTATCCATTGGCCAGGCTATGAATTTTGGATCTCTTACCCATGGAATAAGGGATGCGATATCTTCCACTTCATTACCATGGCCACCATCATCAAAACAGAGGATGATCGATAAGATAAGAGTGTACCGGAGATCACCCCCAAATAAGGAGATACTCCAGTCTGTTGCAAAATCCTGAGCCCTCATTAATTCTATGGATGCCAGCTGGTTTTAGGTGAGGCTGTTTTGACAGTATTTTTGCGCCGGTCGTTTGATTGTCGATCGGTCATTCCTGTTCGATTTCTGGCTGTTTTGTGGCTGTTCTAGGCCTCTTTCATGCTGTTTCTTGCCCTTTTTCTGGCTGTTTTGTGGCTGTTTTTGGGCATGGAACCAATGAATAAGCGGCTTTAAAACAACCTCGGATTGGACGAGAGGAACAAGCAAAAGTACGGCCCTTACCCTAAGTAGGTAAGAGCCGCCCAAATTCAAAATTATGTTCTTACGGGATGCTAAGCAAAGAGTAAATTGTTATCTGCTAAACTAAAATAGTGTGGTACATCATATTCCTCTTCGCCTTCCTCTGCTTCTGGGTCTAACCTGCTAATGATAATGCTGTCCTCGAATTCGATCCCGAACATTATGGTTCTCATACGAATGTTGTGAACAAATTCTATATCTCCGTAAGAAGGCAAAGGATTATGATCTGGGTGGTTATGAGCAATGATAAATTTACTCGTATGATTCGTTATCAAGATGGCTAACAAATCTTTATGCATTACCTCTACCGAATCACCGGTTCCTTTTCCCAGGCGATAAAAACAAACTGGATGATCCAAGTCATCCAAGATCAATAATACCATTTCCTCTTTCGTGTCAAAGGTGTTAGGGTCAAAAATTTGCAATAAAAAATCCACCCTTTTTTCTGTAGTATCAAGCCGCTTTTTAGAAATAGTAGAGCGTTTATAATTGAGGATTAACTCAGGTACTACATCGCTACTTATAGCTTTGTCATAAATTTTTTGAATGTTCATGATAATTCAATTTATAAAGGTTACGCCTCAAAATCAAGGCTTAGTTTAATACCAAATACTTGCTCAGCTTGCCACCGTTCGTGAATCTTACTACCAGTATTGGCGACGTGCTGCGCATCTGCTAAAGTCGGGTAGTGACCGATAGATTTACGGTATGCTTTCCAGTATCCAGGGCGTGAAATGATAGCCACGGATAAGAGATACCAGCCCGATTGATCTTCTGAAGGTTCAACGACTATTTTTATAATGTTCATTGTGCTGAATTCTGAAGGTCAGTAATTAGGGTTTCGTAATGGCTTATCCATCCTTTATTGTTGGCGATAGCATCGGCGGTTCGTCTGCATACTTTCCCGCTGTTCTCTTCTTGCTTGATGGCCTTTTGCTGATGGCTACCCAGTCGCTTTTTGTACATCTTTAGCCGCTGCTTGGCTTCCCGTAAATCCACGGTTTCGTGTTCGTGCTTCGTGTGTGCATCGTTCGTGTTTCGTGTGCTATAAAGGTCACACGAGTTTTCCGCGTCTCCGTGCTGCTGAAAGCCGATCTGCCGACGTTGGGGCGGGGTGTTCTCTTCCGGCTCTTTAGCGTTCAGGTACACGATCCGTTGTTCTTCCTCGTCGGCTTGTTCCAGTTGTAGTTTTATGGTGACGTGCTGCAAGGCTTCCGCGAGATCGTAAACGGCTCCTGGTTGGGCGGGTAGGGGCGCGGAGGGGGTACTATTGGCAAAGGCGGTAATCTTGCTGTGTAGGCTGTAGCTGATCCGCTCACTAATGGCCGACCACCATTCCTGGAAAGCTCCAGGGCGAAAGTCGTAAGCCTCGATCTGTACGCTTTCCTCAATGCCGGCTCCTTTCTGATAGATACGATCTAAGACGACAGAGACGGAGAACAGGAACAGACACACCACCGTAAACCAGCCCAAATCACCACCGTAACCGTTGACGGTGGCCAGCCGCTCGGCTTCGGCTTGCTTGTTCTCTTCTTTCACTTCGGCGGTAGCCATGTTCCGGGTGTTGGTGGCCTCCTGGGTACTGCTGCGGAAGGTAGCTTTAATAGCGGCCAGTTCTTCGGCTTTGCTGGTGGCCAGTGTTGCCAGGGCAGCGGCTTTTTCCGCTTCCAGTTCCGCCCGTTGCTGGCGTACTCGATCCTTGCTGCTGGCGTAGCTGTTCCCGGTTCGGCGCTCCCGGCTTTCGTAGCCGCGCAACTGCTCCGTTTTGGCGTTGATCTTTCCGTCGTAAGCGGTGGCCGTGGCCGTCGCTTGGCCTTGGTACGTCGTTTCGATCATGGTGCTGTCTTGCTGGAAGGTGGCTCGATGCAGGGCCATTGCCTCCCGGTAGGTACTGTCGGCGGTGGCCGTCGTTTTCTCCGTTGCTTCCGGGGTCATGTCCTCCACGATCACGGTACTGTTTCGGAATGATAGAATACCGGAAGTGGCCGTTAGTACGATCACCAGGAGCCACACAAAAATAGAGATCGGTAAGTGTAGCCCGTGCCAACGGCCATACAGCACACTATCAACGGCTTTCGGGAACGTCTTGCGTAAGCCGCCCTCGATGGTGGCCGTAGCGACCAAGGCAACAATCACGGCCAGCAATAGCCCCCAGTTGCCAAGGTGCAGCGGTGCCAAGGCTTGTTTGGTCCCGGTGTAGATAATACCGATTTCCGTTAGGCCGCTCACGACCTGGGCAAATAGGCCCGCCGACGTGATTGACTTGGCCAAACCAGCGTAGATGTCAAAGAAAGACTTGTCCTGTGGTAGCGTCTGTAAAGTTTTCATAATTTTGCATGTTTAACTTTTGTTAGATATGCCCCGTTTCGGTCTGCTTCCAGGCGTTGCCGAACGGGGTTTTACTTTTACCAATTGGCTGTTGGGTCTTCTGCTTTCTTGTCTCCTACAAATTCTATTTTTGTCACATTCAATTTAAGTGTGGCAATAATCTCATCTTCTTTCAGATAGGCACTAGCGGTGGGGTTTCCTTCTAGGTACAGCCACTGACCCTTTGTGATATAGGAGGCTATTTTAGTCTCATCGTGTTGCCACAGTGCACAGTCTATCCATGTGGTTTTTTCGTGCTTTGTGCCGTCCTTGCTGGTATAGCGTTCGTTGTTGGCAATTGGAAAACTCACGACAGATTTTCCGGTAGTACGACGAATGACGGCGTCTTTACCTACCCTGCCCGTAATGATTAATTTAAGCATATCGTTTTAGTTGAATGGTTAATGACTTTGGGTTGAATTATTCGCTTTTTAAGAGCTTTCCTGGTGTCAAGTGTCCTTGATCTGGAATTGCTTTTTCCCCCTAGTTCCTGCATAATGGCAAGTGCCTCGATACAGGAGTTTACGTACAAGTAGTTCACCTGATGATCCGGGCTTATTTTGATCCGGTAATCATCGTCGGAATCAAAGAAAACTTTTGCCATACTTACCAGGAAGTACCGATAATCAGTTTTTTCGGTAGGCTCTCCGGTCTCTGGGTGGGTTACTTGTTCCCGCCCGGTTTCCTTTAGGTCGTCTACCAGTTCTTCCGCTTCGCTCTTATGGGAGAAACTTAGCATTTTAGCATCGGAGTGTGCGTTCTTCGATGAGGCATAGAAGGCACCAAATTTTCCGTAAAATCGTTTGCCCTTGGTAGCTGGTAGCATTTCTATAATTAGCTCAAAATCATACTCCCCGTTCTCAAGCATGGCCATCGGCTCAAAGTGGTACTTGATGCACTCCATTATCCCGGACATTACACTGTCTAAACCGTCTTGTTGATTAATATACTTGCGATGAGTCTGCAAGCGATCACACCACTGATAACCGGGGCTTTTCTCTTTGCTTGTGACGTACAGTCCGTCAAGGCCAATGAAGGTGGCACCGCTAGGGTCTAAGGTCGCTAAATCGCTATCGGTGAGTAATTTGTTTCCCTTCTTGATTCCCTCTAACTCATCCTCTGTAAATGATGATTTGGTACTACTTCCAGCCGTTAATCTGTTCCACTCCAACAGAATGATTTTGTGAAGCTTATTCCTTGATTGCTCAATGTAGTTGCCCTTCTCGTCAAACTTCTTGACCAACACCAACGAATGGATGTGAATGTGAAAGCCGTTGTCGTTCCTGGTGACTTCTACCCCGAATTCACCGCCATAGACTAGCCTTTTCCACTTTCGGTTTTGGCGGAGCTTATTATATAATTGGATTAAATCTTGGCCATACCATTTCTTCCCTTTCCAACCACTGGAAGAGTGCGGGACAGTTAGTGTCAAATGGAGGAAGGTTTTGCTTTTTAGTAAGTCCGGGTTCTTCTCGAAAAAGCTGCGATACAGTCGCCTGGTCTTTTTACATCGCTGCGCATTACAGACGGCGCAAAGTTTGTGCTTACAGGTGTGGGAGGCGATATATTCGATGGTGCTGTCTGAATACTCCCGCATACAGGAAGTGTGGCAGCACAAACCAATATTCCTGATGTATGATGAAAAGCATTCGGACTCAATGGGTGTAAGCGGATTGATTCTCTTTCTTACGTAGTCTAAGGCAGCTTCCCGGGCGATTGCGTTTTCGTAAACGCCTAAATACGTTTTGTAACCTCGTCTCCGATTATACCGGGTTCGTATTTTTCGATCTAATACGGCGGTTTCTTTGAGAGGACGTCCCCGTTCGTCGGGCAATCCAATAACTACGGTTTCCTCTTCCCATATCATCGGGGAAAGTGTCTCAGATGTTTCTACTGTATCAAGTAATGGATTATCTATATACATAAGACGGTACTTTTTACCGTGGCGGCACGTGTCAAGTTAGAAAATTGGAGTTAGGGGGGGGTAGGCGTTGTCTGAGGGCTTTTTTTTCGCTGTCTGCGAAGATTTTGGAAGGGTGCCAGGCTCACACCCGGCACCTACTTCGCTAACAGCCCTCCTTTGTTCGGTCAAGCCCTCACAAGACCCACAGGAGGATTCTTTACACTAGGGCAAATTCCTGTAGTGCTTTATATCGTTTGATTTCGTCGCCTGTAAACCGCTTCTCATGGTAAATCAGTAGATCGTTGAGACTGCTGATGAATTTTTGCGTGATCTCGGCTCTATGCTCAAAATCCATACGCTCACAAATTGACATGAGGTAAGCGGAATGCATTGGACCGAGTAGGCCCAACACTTCAGCGTGTGAGCAAAAATCGGTACTAACTAAATCGTTTAGGACTTGTGAATCTTTTGCTTGAAGTGTGATCCCGTCCAGGTGAGGGATCATCGCCTCTATCCGGTCTAAATCTTCGTTAATGGCCAGACAGGCTGCGAGATTAGGATAGCGACTAGAAAGGTCGGAGATATTGACCTTTTCGAGGTTTTTACGTAACTTTGCCATACCATAATTTTGTAGTGCATTGCGCACTGTTGGATAATTGAAGTGGATTTGGGATAGTGCCCCAAACCACTTTTTTGTTTTAAGCAGCTTCGACGCTTTCTGAAGCTTCGACGGAGAATTGTTCTAAGTCTTCTAAAACTTTTTCTCGATTAAAAAGTACACGTCGACCAATTTTCACACAACGGATTTTTCCTTCACGTCTCCATCGGAGCAATGTTGATCTACTTACACAGCAAAGTGCTGCAGTTTCCTTTACAGTTAAGATTGATGAGCTAGAATTCTCAGGAGTTTGCATATTTTTTGTTTTAAGTGACCAGAATTAATTTTTGTGCATGTTTATTGTGCATAAAAAAACACCTTTGCTCTTTGTGACGCAACAAAGGTAATGTAAAAAAATGCACAAAGTCAAATATTGGTCACGAAAAAATATTTACCAGCTCTCTTACATAAAGCTCTGCTTCTGATTTGAGTGGAGCGAATTGTTTTACAAATTCTGAACTCAAATGCCGTGAAACGGATGAAGTATAATTGGTTTCTAAAGGAAGTAGATTCCCCTGTAATTCTTTACTGAATTGATCTTTTTCATCTTCAAACAACCAAGAAAAAACAGTTCCCTTTACAGTTGGCTCTCCCACAGAATTATATGCTTTTGCATTGTGCCAATACAACATTTGAGTTTTGAACGCTAAATAGGATATTGTAGCTTTTATATTGATTTCTAACCATTTAGGTAGACTTTGGTGGGCTGTTAAGTTCTGCCATTTTACAAATTCTGCATCAGTAGTTATTAGCTCCTGAAAATTAATTGAGTTGTACTTATTGAGTTCTAAGTTAGAACTAGAAAATTCTTTCAAGTATTCGAGTAATTCTTTTTTTAGATAGCTGTAAATGTCCTTTTGCCAGAATTTTAGATTTTCTGTAAAAACGGGAAAGCTGAAGTTTTCGCCATCAATTTTATACTGTCGTTTAATTGCTTTTTTGATTATTAATTCATGGTTTAAAATATCTAGTCCTCCCTTACCATGCTTCAAAAAACCTTTTTCTATTGGATCAGAGTCTAAGTAAGGTTCGATTTTTCCAAAGTCTTTCTCAGTTATGAATAATAGTTTATCATACCGATCTGAGACCCGTATTTTAGTATTGTTTCCTAGAAAATTAATTCTTGCATATAGAGGATGATATATTTCACCATTATATTCCTCTCCCTTTATACGATTATTCAGGAAGTACTTAATCGAAACTTTCTTTTCGTTTACCATTCAATCGCTTGTAATTCACTCTCTATATCCTTGTTGCTCAAATGAATATATATATTGGTCATGTCTGGCCGGGAGTGCTGAAGTAGCCGCTGTAGGATTGGCGCTTTTACCTTCCTGGCCATGATGGTGGCGAAGGTTCGACGGCCTACATGTGCGGTTATTTTTTTGCGGATTCCGGCTCGTTCGGCAACGGTTTTGAGTGATCGGTTAAGGTATTGGTTACTTATCTTAAACAGGGGCAAATGAGCGGTTTGCTCGCTGTTCCCCAAAATAGTAATTTCTTTCAGGTAGCGACCTATTATCGCTTCCGGTTTGCTGTTGCCCTGGTCACAATTACGGAAGAGGAAATTAAGAGGAAGTTCCAACCGTTTGTTGGTCTTTTGGGCGGTTAGGTTGAGCACATAGCCCTGGGCGGTTTCGGTAACGTCAGCAACCCGTAATTTACTCACATCGCCAAACCTTAGACCCGTATAGCAGGCAAATAGAAAAATATCTCTTACACGCTTTAAAAAGGCTTCTTCCTGGGAGAAAGTTAATTGCTCGATGGCCGTCAATTCCTCCTCTGTCAGGAACGGGCGGTCTGGCTCTTCGCCTTTGGCTTTAAATCGCTTATAGGGGTGGTTGTCGGTAGATAGATAATCTTCCCGAATCGCATAATTGACAACCGTCGTGGTGCGGTCGTGGTGCTTTTTGATGGTATTCAAAGAAAGCCCCTGGTCACGTAGGTAACGATCAAAGTCTTTAACCAGCTTATAATTCAATTCCAGGAAGTAAACCTCTTTGCGGAATTCGCGCCACTTGTTTAGGGTCTGGGCGTACATCTTCCAGGCTCCGGGCTTCATTTCGTGCTGTTCCAGGTGCCGATCAAAAAAGGCCAAAAAGGAGCTGATTTGTAGGGAGGTAGAAGCATTAACGTATTCGTCCAGACGATCCAGCGGGAAAGTACCGTGCTGATTTATCATCTGGATTTCGAACGCTTCCATGTCGTGGAGTTGTTGGTTTATCCGCTGATTGTAAACGAAGTGGTTGGGATGCTTAGGACTTATTTTCCGGTTGCGCTTGTCCCAAAATTCCGGACGGATCGTTATGCCAGTGGAAAAATAGCGATTGCGGCCATCCTGATAGGCTTTAATCTGAATCAAAGCTTCCCCCGTGAGGTTTAGCCGACCCTTGCGATTAAAGAGCAGGGAATAGCGAATCTTGCTGAAATAGTTCATTGTACCAAATTGAGAAGTTACCAAATGAACCAAAGAGCAAAGGCATCGGTACAACCCTGGGTACAAAAAAAAGGCTTCTGCTGTGACACACCGTGAAATACTATGACACACTATGAAACAGGAGAAGCCGCGTAAATGCTGCGATTAGGTTTTGTTTCCAACATTTTGGAACACTATGACACCTAATGAAACAATTTTTTGTAGACCTACTAAGACTCGAACTTAGAACGACAGAACCAAAATCTGCTGTGTTACCAATTACACCATAGGTCTTTAAAACCAACTCTAATTTCTTAAAGCGACGCAAATATAAGACGAATTATAGCTGTATGCAAGAGTTTGTGAAAAAAATATTTTCTCTTTTCTCACATTGCTTATACAACGAGCTAGCTGGCTCTTTAGTTCCCAATTATAGGGTATATTGCCTGTCTTTTATGACAGCCCTTACTTATGAAACGACATCCTGCACTCATGCCCCTCTCTCGCGAACACCACCAGCTCTTGGTACTCGCCCAAGTTCTCAAACACGATGTGCCGGCCTACAAAAATATGCCTGCTACCCCCAACGAGCAACGGGCATACGCCCTTGAGCGCTACACTGATCTCATCGAAGCTCATTTTGCCTGGGAGGAAAAGGTCCTTCTTCCTCTTGCCGAACGTTATGGCGACAAACTCCAGCGCCTCGTCACGCAGGTATTAGCAGAGCATCAGGCACTAAGAGAGGCGTTTGAAAAACTACCCATAACCCCTGAAGCCGATCTCCCCCAAGAGCTCGACCTGCTGGGCCGGGCGCTCTCCGCTAATGTCCGCTTCGAAGAAAGAGTCCTCCTCCAAAAAATGCAGGAACTCCTCCCCGAAACCGCCTGGATCAGCATGGAACAACCTGGGAGATGGAATTGATCGAAGGTGTAAAGACGCGATGTATTGCGTCTCCACATACCAAAGGATGTATCGCATCTCCTCAGATAAAATCGGAAGTCAGAAATCGGAAGTCGGAAGTGTTGGAGTCACCTAGTGGAGAGTATTTCTCTTTTTTTTCGTGTGTCCCATTCCTTCCGACTTCCGCTTTCCCATTTCCGACTTCCGACTTCCGACTTCCCACTTTGATGCTACTCTTACTTCTCTGCTTGCTCTCTGCTTGCACCCCCGAACCTACTCAAATCGAACCGGCCTTCTACCACTGGCAGACACAGATGGAGGTGGACAACATTGAGCAGCACTACCTTCAGGAGATAAATGCACGTCGCCTGTACGTGAAATTTTTTGATGTAGCTTGGCAGGATGGCAACAATGAAGCAGTCCCCCAGGCCACGCTGGAGAGACGGGGAGAATGGACCGATTACGATATTGTTCCCACTGTTTTCATTACCAATGAAACCATGGTAAAGCTCGCAGCGGCGAAAAGAGAAGACCTGGCCGAACGCATCCTCCAGAAAATAGCCTCACGCTGGCCAGGGCTCGAGCCTCGCGAGATTCAATTGGATTGCGATTGGACAGAAGGGTCGCGTGATGCTTATTTTCAACTACTAAAGCTGGTTCGTGAGCGTTTGCCAGCCACTACGAAATTATCGGTGACCTTGCGCTTGCACCAGTATCGTTATCCCGAAAAAACGGGTGTGCCGCCTGCCGACCGGGCTATGCTCATGTTTTACAATATGGGCGATCTTACGGATTGGCAGGAACCCAATTCTATCCTCAATCTGGAAAAAGCCCGGCCTTACTTAAAGACCACCACGCCGTACCCATTACCGCTGGACCTGGCACTGCCTATTTTCAATTGGGGCGTTTTGTTCCGAGAAGGGAAGATGATCAAATTATTGCCGGGGCTTACCGCCAAGTCATTGGCAGCAATTGGCGCAAAATCATTGATACGGGAAGATGGAGAGCGTTTTGAGATCACCAAAAGTACGTATCTTGAAGGCTATTATTTGTATCGCGGTGATCAGCTACGACTGGAAACCATCCGCCCTCAACAACTGATTGATGCGGCACGACTTTTACGTTCTGTGGCCACCAGCAAAGATGCTTACCTTAGTTTTTATCACCTGGATAGCGCATTGCTGAGCCAGTTTTCGGTGGAAGATTTGCAGCGTTGCCTGGCGGTACTCAAAAATGAAATGGAATAATTATGCGCAACAATTGCGTGTTTTACGTGCTTGCTTTTTTTGGTTTATTATGCAGCCCGCTGACCATTAGCAGCGACTGTGGAGCGGGCTATGTTCCGTTTTACGGGTATAGCTTCATCAATCCGGAGATTACTAAATTTGATAGTGAATTGGCGCCGTTTTTTCTGGATTTTACCCAAATCCATGAGGATTTTTTCAAATCACAACAAGAGGTTTACCAATTGGACAATGCCAAAGAATGGGAGGAACGGTATTGCGAAAACGCGGAAGTTGAAGACATCAGCTACATCGTATACAAAGCCTCACGGTTCCAGTTACAGGATTTGCTGCTCGCGATGGACAGTGAGCCGGGCAGCCCCTCTCGCCGATTGGGGGGTACTCTCGCGAATAACAGCTGGGCAAAGTACCTGGTAAAGCATAGTTGCCGGGAAACCGTCGACTACCTCATGTTTGCCAAAACCTGCGAACCTCACGTCGTAGCACCCGCCGATACCTGGAGGGATATCAATCGTGATACCTTAACCATGAGCGGCCTCATCGATGAAGCTCACGACCGCTTTCTCCGAACCGAATCCGATTACATCAAGCTGCGCTACGCTTTTCAAGCCATTCGCCTGGCTCATTACAGCAAAAATTACGAAAGAACCCTCAAGTTGGTAGATTACTACCTTCCGAAAATAGATTACGACCCCTCCATCGTAGAGTACTGGATATGGGGGCATAAAGCCGGTGCCCTCCAGGCACTTGGCAAACGACCAGAGGCTGCCTACCTCTACTCCAGGATTTTCGAAAAATGCCCCGGCAAAAGAGAAAGTGCCTATCGTAGCTTCCGCATTGATACCAACGAAGAATGGGAGCAGAGTCTGTTGTTGTGTAAAAACGATCACGAACGAGCTAACCTATACGTGCTCCGAGCCAATAGCAGCAACGCTTTGTTGATAGAAGAAATGCGCAATATCTATGCTTTTGACCCCCAACACCAGGCACTGGAAATGCTGCTGGTAAAGGAGTTGCAAAAATTGGAAAAAGACCTCTTGGGAGAGAGTATTAATCCCTTTCGGGCCAATAATGTCCGCCAACACGGCATCCCCCGGGTCTACGCTGGTGAGCGGGTTATTGAACTACAAAATCTGGTTCGTGGCTGGTTGAAAGAAGGTAAGCTAAGGCAGCCTCCCTTATGGAAACTCGCTCAAGGCTACCTGGAGGTGTTGGCTGGCAACTACTATTTTGCACAACGCACCCTGGCCGAAGCCGAGGACATGATCGAAGCCAAACCCCTAAAGGAACAGCTAGCGGTCTTTCGCCTTGTTTTAGAAATATTGTCGCTTGATGAAATCGGAGATGAAGAAGAACGACGCCTGGCAAATCTTGGTCGTGAATATAAATTTTACAAAGCCTATCCAGATTTCCCTCGCCTGATCAACGACAAACTTCGACTGCTCTACCGCGAACAGGGAGACGATGCGAAAGCTTATCTCATGGAGTATAGCATCACTCAACTCAAAGCCAACCCCGACCTGGATATTATAGATGAGCTCATCGCCTTGTGCCGCAAAGAAGAACGTACCCGCTTCGAGAAAGATTTGGTAGAGCTGAAAGATGGCAGTACCATCGAAAGCCAGTTGTTGAATATCAAGTCGGCCCACTTGCTGGGGCAGGGCTTCCTGGAAGCGGCCTTGAAAGCCATGCAGGAAATCCCATTGCCTGAGCAGGACAATTATGGCCAGTTCAATCCCTTTGTGCGCCGCTTCAAGGATTGCGTCAATTGTCTGCTGCCCGATTCTGTAACCACCTACAATCGTATTGAACTCATTGAACGCATGCTGGAAATGGAGTTTGATGCCCGCGCTGCGGAAACTGCCGACCAAGCAGCATCTATCTACTTTGATCTTGGTGAAGCGTTTTACAATATGTCCTATTTCGGGCAAGCTTGGAAAGCTACCGATCTGTTTCGCAGTAGCTCCAGTGCCAGCCGTGCTTATCGCAACAAAGGGCAAAGTGTCTTCTCCCAAATAGGCCTTCCTCTAGGCAATCATGAAAACTTCGACACCGACAGCGCGCGCCGATATTTCGACCTGGCCCGCCGTACGGCCAAAAGCAAGGAAATACAAGTCGCCGCTGCCTACATGGCCGCAAAATGCGAACGCAACGACTTCTACACCAAGCAGGAACGCAGAACCTACGACTATTTTGGCATCATCGAAACAGACTACAAAGACACCCAGTTTTACCAACGCATCATCAACGAATGCCGCGATTATCAGGCGTATTTGTTGAAATGATTGATGGTGTAAGGGTTAGGTAGCTAAAAAGTCAGCCCGATACGCATGATCACTCGCTTGTAAGTGATGCGCTCGACTTCTCTTATGAGCCACCAGTCGTCGGGGTATTGATAGTCGTAGGTAAAGCCTTGGAATTTGTAGCCAATTTCTGCCGATAGATTTTGTTTGCGTCTCGACGCCAGCCGGATACCTAAGCCAGGCTGCCACATCCACCTGGCGTGCGACTTGTCGAATTCTTCTCTGTTGAACATCCGTTCTACGGCGATGCCTTTACCGACTTGCAAGTGCAGGAAAGGAGTATTGGCCCAGCGCGTCAGGAATACCCTGGATTGGAGGTAGACTGGCAGAATGAATTCATCGTAATAATCAAAAGCTACGCCTGCACCTACCGTCAGCCATGGCCGGACATAATAACCTGCCTCCAAATCCAAAGACAAAGATTGTCGTTTGGTTTCGTCGTAGCTGAAGTAAGATTGTCCGCTGAGCAAACTCAGGCTTAAGCCGCCGTACCACCCGTGGGCAGGGATGCTGTGCCCATTGATGAGCATTCGCTTCCCCTTGTCATCTACCTCGATTTTTTCAATCAACCCAACGGGAATGCGGATGGTACTATCGCTTCCCATTAAGCTCAGGTGTACGAATGCCGTGTCTGGGGTGTCAATAATCGATCCTTCCAGCAGATTACCGCCGGGAAGGATGATCCGATCTATGAAAACCTGCTTCTGCCCCGCCAGGGCAAGCCCGAGCAGTAGACAAAAGCAGGTGTAGATACCACGCATTACTTGACGGGTATTAAGCTCAGTAATTCAAATCCAGTAGTAGGATTCAACTGAAATTGGTAGAAACCCTCTTCACCAATGACGACCGTAATGGGAGTGTTGCCAGGAAGACTAATCGCATCAACGGCGTGTACATTGGTATAGGTGTCCAGCAGGTGCTGATCGAGTATTTTGGGGTCGGAGATATCAAAAGCCTTCAAGCCGTGGGTGCCTTCGCAAAGGATAAGGTTGTTGTCGCGGATGGTCAATCCGTGGGGGTTGGCCATAGGGAAACTTTTTTCCAAGATAGGGTTGGTTAGATCAGTGATGTCCACCAGGTCCATTTGGTTGACAAAACCTTCACAAGTGCTTCCGTCACGGAGGGTTACGTAGGCGTAGTTGTCTTTTACAAAAACGGGGTCACAGGCGCGGGCATGGGCAAAGGCCGACAGTTGGGTAGGTGCGGCAGGGTTGCTGTTGTCAAAAATAAACATCCCGCTGTTGGAGCCGATAAACAGCTTGTCCTGATAAGGGAAAATCGTTTCAATGCCCCAGCCCAAGTTGATGGTGTTGACCCGTTGGGGGGCTTCGGCTTGCTGTAGGCTGATCACATCCAAATCCGTATCGCTCACAGAATAGAGGTAATCGCCAATGATGCTGAAACGCGCCAGGGAACCGCCGATCCCTACGCCTCCATTGCTGAAGTCGGAGCCAGTAGCAACACCACCTGCTTCGAAAGTGTTGAAGGTAGCATTGTCTACAAAAACACCACCCCAGTTGCGCAGGTTGCTATAGCTGGCACAATCCATTTTCTCCGTCACCTCATTAATATCGTAGCGTACCAATACCTGCCCCGTCGTTATATCTTCCCACAGCGGAGGGAAAACATCCGCAGTTCTACCAATCAGGTGAGCTTGCTCAATATTGCTGATATCGATGGCAAGCAAATCGATAAAATTGTTGACGTAAAGGATGTTGTTTTTTACCGCCATGTTATCCGCACCGGGAATATTGAGGAAGGCAATAGTACGCGGCGTGTGCGGATCGCGGTTGTCGATGATGTGAATACCTTCCCCTTTTTCAGCAATGAGGATATACTGGTTGTAGTAGTAAAACTGCCCCGGATGCTCGAGCGAGCGAGCAGCTTCCACCACAGGTTCATCTTGGCGTATGGCGTCCTTGGTCATATAGATGGGTGTACTCTGAAGGTAGGTGACCTCGCGTTCACAGTCATCCTTCACGCAAGCACTCAATCCTAAAAAGAGCAATAAAGAAAAGCTGTAGAGCAACAGGTTATTTGAAAACTTCATGGTTTCGTTTTTTGATTCAATATGCCTAGACCGCAGGTGTGAACATAAGGGTTGGGTAGGCTTTTGCAAAAGCCGAAGTAATTAAGTATTAGCGTTGGGTGGGTGTAATGGAAGGTCATTGTGCTGTCTCATTGAACCCTTACACCTTTACACCCTTACACTTTTCCCCCCTAATCCTTAATCAACCACCGAATCAATAAGGGCAGTAGCAACAAATCTGCCACCACGGCGCTCAGCAAGGTAAGACTGATGAGTAAACCAATGGTGACGCTCGGTGGATGTACACTGAAAAGCATAACCAGAAAACCGAAGAACAGGATGATACTGGTAAGGACGATCGCTTTGCCGGTTTCCTGAAAGGTAAGGTGAATGGCTTCTTCTACCGGTAATCCTTTGAGTCGGGCAAGTTTAAATTTGCTGAGGAAGTGGATAGAGTCATCAACGGCAATTCCGAAAATAACAGCAAAGACGATACTTACCCCTGCTTCCAGCTCGATGCCGAGGAAGCCAAGCAAGGCGCCTGCCAGTAAAAGGGGGAGCAGATTGGGGACGATAGAAATAAGGAGCATCCGTCCATTTTTGAAAAGCAAAGCCATCAGGGCACTCACCATTAAAACGGCCATTCCCAATCCTATCAAGAGGCTCCGACGAATGTACTCGGCATTTTTGTCAATGATCAAGCCGGTACCCGTGCGTTTGACGTTGATGACTTCTTGGTCGATGTTATTGAGTATCCACGCGTCGGTGCGCTGACCGAAAGCCTTGATGGTGTCAGCCCCAATGTCGAGGATACGACTGGTGATTCTGGCTTTGTCCTGGGTTTCGTTGACCAATACGTTCAGTTGTAAATTGGGCACCTGATCGGCTAGGCGGCGATAGCGTTGGTATTCTGCCTCGGTTTCGGGGAGTTTATAGGCATCCACCCGGTTGTTGGCATGCATCTGATTGAGGCTTTTGTAGATCGCCGTCACGGAACCAATGGCCTGGATGTAGGGGAACTGATGAAGATAGGTCTCAAGCTTGTCCATCTCCTTCAACACTGGGTAGTCCGTCGCCTTGTAATCTCCCTGGGTGAAAATGGCAAATTCCAGGGGCCGAAAGCCAGAAAGTTCCTTTTCGAAAAACTTAAAGTCGGCAGTAATGGGCGCGCCATTAGGCATGTTGTTGATGATGTTGTAATTGGTCGTAATCCGACTGATTCCCCAAGCACAAATGAGTACGAGTAAGCCACTCCCCACGGTGATAGCGCGGGAACGATGGAGCGTGAACTGGTAAATTTTTTCCAAGAACTTCTCCCAAAAGGCTTGTCCCCGCCCCAACTTGATGATCTGCTCGGTACGGAAAAAAGACAACACTGCGGTGGTAAAACAAAGGACGGTCAGGTAGGCAATGATCACCCCAATGGCGGCATTGATCCCAAAATCACGAATGGGGATAACCTTAGAGGTCAGCAAGGTTGCAAAACCAATGGCAGTCGTCAGCGAAGTCAATAGCGTAGCCATCCCGATTTCTCGAATCGTCGTTCGAATAGCATCCTCGCGGCTGGCTCCTTTCTTTAGTTCGTCAATGTATTTAGACATGATATGGATCACATCCGAAGTGCCCACGATAATCATCAAGACAGGGTAGAGAGCAGAAATAGCATTGAGCTCGCGCCCTGCGGCCCCCAGAAAACCAAGGAATAGCAAAAGCCCCAGGCCAATGGAGACCAGGGAGACAATAATACCCCACGGCCGGCGGAACAACAAAAACATGATCAGCCCCACCAGCAGGCCCGAGACGATGGCCGAGAAGGTAATCTCCCGCTTCTGCATATTCACCAGCTCCCGCTGAAAATAGGGGCGCCCCATGTAGTGAACTTCTGGGAAGTCCAAGGATGCCACCAAGGCACTGAGTGCTTGCATGTGTTCTTCGCTGTCTGCCAAGCTCATGCTACTGGCGGTCTTGAGATAGACCATCAGGGTCGTCGCATCGTCATTGATAAAGTTGTGGGCAAAGCGTTCATCGGCCAGTATTCGCTCGCGGTCGGCAGCGTAGCGCGTGGGATCTTTCAGGTGAATCACCGGGATACTGGTCACCGCAAAGGGTGTCTTCAGCGGATAGCTGAATTTGGTCAAAGACTGGCTCTCTTCTACGAAAGGTATCTCCCGCGCATCCAGCGTAAAACGGTGCACCTTGCTCAGGAAGGTACTATCAAATACGCCCTCTTTACGTACCAGGGCGACCAACATAAAGTTGTCGTCAGCTTCGAAATTGTCAATAAAATCGCGGAAGAAAGTAAGGTCTTCATCTCCTTCCGGAAAAAATTGCTCAAAATCGAAGCTGAACTTAAGTTGCGTCGTAAAATAACCACTGGCACCCGCCAGGATTACAAACAAAATGAGGATAGGAACGCGGAAGCGAATCATACGTGATTTTTAATTACTTACCGAACGAAGTAAACGTACAATGGTTTAGCCAAAGCACACGTAATTTTTCCTCATTAGACGATAACTTTACAAACTTCCAATCATATCCTCTGGTCGTACCCACTCATCGAATTCTTCGGCGGTGAGGTAGCCCAATTCCAGGGCAGCAGCTTTGAGGGTGGTGTCTTCGCTGTAGGCTTTTTTCGCAATTTTGGCCGCTTTGTCGTAGCCAATTTTGGTGTTTAAGGCCGTCACCAACATCAGGCTGTTATTGAGGTGCTCTTTGATGCGCTTTCGATTAGGCTCAATACCCACAGCACAGTTGTCATTGAAGCTGACTGCTGCATCACCGATCAAGCGAGCCGACATCAGGAAATTGAAAATCATCATGGGTTTGAAGACGTTCAACTCAAAGTGGCCAGTCATACCACCTACGTTGATGGCAACATCATTACCCACTACTTGGGCCATGGCCATGGTGAGTGCCTCCGATTGGGTAGGGTTTACCTTGCCAGGCATGATAGAAGAACCAGGCTCGTTGGAGGGAATAATGATTTCGCCAATACCAGAACGTGGGCCGGAAGAGATCATCCGAATGTCGTTGCCAATCTTCATGAGGGAGCAAGCTACGGTCTTCAATGCACCGTGAGCCTCCACGATAGCATCGTGCGCCGCGAGTGCCTCGAATTTATTCTCCGCCGTGACGAAAGGCAGCCCCGTCAGTTCGGCAATATTTTTAGCCACCAACTCTGAGTATCCGGGAGGGGTGTTCAAGCCTGTACCCACAGCGGTACCACCAAGCGCAAGTTCAGCCAGGTGAGCAAGGGTGTTTTTGATCGCACGGATGCCGTGATCAATCTGGCTGACGTAGCCGCTGAATTCCTGGCCCAGCGTCAACGGTGTCGCATCCATAAAGTGGGTACGACCAATTTTTACGACATCCTGAAGTTCTTCCGATTTGGCTTTGAGGGTATTGCGTAATTTTTCGAGGCCAGGGATGGTCGTTTCCACCAAAACAGTAAAGGCTGCAATGTGCATCGCCGTGGGGAACGTGTCATTAGACGATTGGCTCTTGTTGACATCGTCGTTGGGGTGAAGCACTTTGTTTTCGTCGGTAAGGCTGCCGCCCTGGAGCACGTGGCCGCGGTTGGCAATCACCTCGTTAGCGTTCATATTGCTTTGCGTACCCGACCCCGTCTGCCAAACTACTAAGGGGAACTGGTCATCTAGCTTTCCTTCGAGGATTTCGTCACAAACCTTGCCAATAAGTGCTGATTTTGCTGCATCCAGTACGCCTAGTTCGGTATTGGTTTTAGCAGCAGCCTTTTTGAGAATCGCAAAGGCGCGAATGATCTCAATAGGCATCAGTTGCCCGCCGATGCGGAAATTTTCGAGCGAGCGTTGGGTCTGTGCTGCCCAGTACTTATCAGCGGCTACTTCTACGGGGCCAATACTATCATGTTCAATACGAAATTGCATACGAGATGGAGGTTGGTTTGAGATACTTTAATAGAACGCGAAGGTAAGGATTTCGGTTTTTATTTTGAGGGTGATTTATGTTTTGGGTAGAAACACAGGCTCTAGCATTGACAGCTCATTAACAATGCTGCTTGTGCAAAATTGTTGCTAAATGCATCTATCCCCTCGGAATCAAAAAAACACCACCACTATGTATTTAAGAAACATCCTTTTTGTCGTGGCACTGAGCGCAGGCTTGTTTGCTTGTTCGCAAGTTGCCAATTCTGATGCCCAATCAGCTCCGCAAGAAACGGAGGAGTACGCCGCTAAGAGTTATGATGAAGATCAAATACCTCCCCCCTCTTCACAGACCCCCTCTCCACCGCCTGGTGAAATGCCCGAACGCGTACTGCTACGTACCGCCGAATGCCGCATGGAGGTTGCCGATATCAACCAGCGGGTAAAAACGATCGAACGATTGGTAGAGCAAAAAGCGGGCTACCTGGGAGATCTCAACTGGCAGCATTATCACCATCAGGAACAAGTGTCGATGAACCTGCGGGTGCCCGCCCAGGATTTTCAGTGGGTGCTGGACAGCATTATGAAAATGGCCGTAGAAGTCAATTACCAGCAAGTAAGCACCCAAGATGTGACCGAGGAATACGTGGATGTGCAAAGCCGTTTGAAGACCAAAAAAGCAGTTCGCGACCGGTATGAAGAAATTTTGCGTACGAAAGCCAAAACGGTAGAAGAAATTCTTTTGGCTGAAGAACAAATCCGCCGCTTGCAGGAAGAAATCGAGGCCCAGGAAGGGCGCTTGCGCTACCTGAGTCAGCGCTCCGCTATGAGTACGATCCAGTTGGAGTTGTACGAACCGCTGGAAGAACAGGCTTCTACCCCCTGGTGGCAACGTTTTGGCGGAGAAATAGGCGATAGCCTGGAGATGAGTGTAGCCATCATAAAGAACCTGTTTTTGGGCATATTGAGCATTTGGCCATTGTTGTTATTGGCCGGGATATTGATCTGGCGTCGCAAAGCCATCTGGAACCGATTCCGCTCGTAGAGACCTTGCACCGCAACGTCTAAACCTCCCCATAAAATCTACCCCGTGGACCCCATAGTTCCTCATCCCGATAGATTTGGCAGGATGATATCGGGGCACAAGGCGAGGCCCGGAGGGATACTGTCTGCTCATTCGCACCTCGCTGGCAGGCAGGTAAGGACAAGGGGTAGCAGTGGTACCGAAGGTAAGAACGGATGACCTGGCCACCGCGTCAGCTGGTGGTGGCCCCTAATTAGTTTGCTGCGAATTGGCTTGCATATAACCAACTACCTGATCATAGCGGGTACCAAAAGGGCGGTAATAAATCACGATCTGGTAATCATTTTCAGTATCGGCATGGCTTCCTTCGGTATCTATAATCGACGGCACCAAAGGCTGCTTGGGGTCGGCATTGGAAGGAGCGGTAGCAAGGTAGTAGTTGTAGTAACCCTGCTTGAGCGGAAAACGCCCCACGTAGCTGGAGGTAGCTGGGTTGTAGCGGAATTGGAATTCCGGCTTGAGCTGCCATTCGGTGATTGCTCCTAAAAGGTAAACATGATCTTCGTAGAACGGCTGATCTACTTTGAACGAAAGGAGGGTATAGACGTATTCGCTTTGCACATCAGCCAACGGCATATCTAGGTTCTCGATGAGGAAGCGGCCGTTGAAGTCGATGAAGGCCAGGTGAGGAGCCTTGGATCGATTGATGACAGGGAGAAGTTCGGCTTCCATCTGATTGTCGAGGTTGACATCCATGTATTCAATATCGCGGTGGGGAATCCGGAGGCTCCGTAAATCGATGAGCCGGAACTCACTGCCGCCGGGAAAAACAATCTCTCCTTGGAAATCAAAAATGGCTTTATCGGACTGGAGGAACTTGGGCTTGATACCCGTGATAGCATTGTCCCACCGTTGGTTTTGAAGTACGGAGGCACTCATCTCTGCCATCGCATTGCGGACACTGAGGCGCTGAAAATTGACGATAAAGTCGATTTCCTGGTGGGTGTGAATTTTACTCACCTCTACCGGGCGCACAAATTCGGCACTGACCCCCATTTGCCGATCTACCACGACAAACCTTCGGGTAATAACGGCACGTTTTTCCTCTTCGTCTTCAAAAACCACCAACAGGTAATTGCCTGACTTGGTGAGCGACATATTGCTATTCGGGAAAGTGAGTGAATAGTTGATGTAGTTCTGAAGGGTGCGGGAAGAAAAATTGTAGGTAGGGATATTCTCTTCTTCGAAGCCATTGATGTATTCCAGCGGTGCCAGACCGGAAGGCTGCCAGTCGCGATCACAGTGGATTACTTTATAGGTATAATTCCTGATGTCATTTTCCAGGTCATCGAAACTCAGCGAGAGGGTTTCGCCGCTATTGAGATCGAGGAGGGGAAAGAGGTGCGGGTAGCCGGTAGGCCCAAAGACAATGGTCTTTAGGTGAGGCACATAAGTCTGGTTGGTGTATTGAAATTTAGCCGTTTGAGCCGTTAAGGACGCACTGCTGAAGACAAGAAAAATGCTGGAGTAAAGGAAGTATCTGTACATGTGTAAAGTTTCTCAGCCCTGATAAGGGGCAAAAATTAAAGCTTCTTTTTGCGGGTTTTACTGACCCACCTGGAGTCACGTTGGTAAAAACGCCAAGGCCAATCTACGCATTCTTCCGCGTAATCGATTCCCACACGAGGGCCGGCAATGATTTCGGAATCTGCCAGGTCTGGTGCATCGGCTATTCGGATGAGTCCCGCTGGCGCTGTTAAAGAGATCGCGTCATACTGCTTCTCAATACCAAGGGCCTTTGACATAACGCCTGGCCCGGCGCTTAATTGTGGCTTAAGTTTTTCAAGTCCACGCCGCTGTAGCATGGTTTCGATGCCAGTGATTGGTTCTACTGCCCGGATCAATACGGCGTGGGCCGCTCCTTCGGGGCCGGTAACAACATTGAAAAGGTGGTGAATGCCATAACACAGGTAAATGTAAGCTACGCCGCCGGGGAGAAACATGGTGCTGGTACGTTTGGTGTTACGATTGAGATAAGCGTGGCAGGCTTTGTCTTCGGGGGCTTTGTAAGCTTCTGTTTCGACGATGCGCGCGCTGGTACGTAGACCGTTAAATTCTGTGATGATTACCTTGCCAAGGAGCTCCTTTGCAATTTGTACCGTATCTTCACGTCGATAAAAGCCGGCAGAAAGAATAGTCATGCTGTTTTGTTTTTGCAACTAATAATTTTGACTGCTGTCTTTTAACCCTATATTATGCAAAATTAATAATACCCAATGAATATGAAAATTTGGTTCTTAAACACACTCCTGCTAGTATCGTTTGGCTTGATGGCCCAAAGCAAGGTGAGCAATTTCACGGAAATCGAAATTGACGGCCCGTTAATTGTTGAGTTGGTCGCTGGAGAGCAGCCTGGTGTGACGGTCTTGAAAGGAGAAAACCAGGTGAGCTGGGAAGTGAATGGAGCGTCGTTGGTCGTCATGGCCCGTTATCGGAAAAACCAGGATACCCCAGAGATAAGGGTGACTGTGACCCAGCTGGAAGCGCTGGAAACAACGGGCTCTGTGATTATTAACGGAAATGGTGTTTTTGCGAGTCGCAATATGGACCTCACCGTCGGTTCACAATCCATTGTAGCCCTCGAAGTGGATGCTGAAGATCTGGATGTCAAGGTTGGAGGCCAAAGTGTGCTGACCCTCAGTGGTAATGCCGATGATTTTGATTTGTCGCTAGATAACCAGTCGATTGTTAATGCCGAAGACTTAAAGTCTGGCGTGATCAATGTTCAGGCCAACCACCAGTCGATTGCTAACGTCAATAGCAGCGGTGCAAAGTTGACTAAGTTGGTAAACAATCAAAGTGTGGTTGTAGAGAAGTAGCTTGGTACAAAAAAAAGAACCCCATAAAACGCAAGTTTTATGGGGTTCTTTTTTTCTGTACGAATTACCTTCTGGAATAGTTAGGTGATTCTTTGGTGATGGTAATATTATGCGGATGGCTTTCGAGCATACCTGCGTTGGAAATCCGTACAAAGCGTGCCTCTTTTAAGGCCTCAATGGTAGGTGCTCCGCAGTAGCCCATTCCGGCACGTAAACCACCAAGGTATTGGTTGACAACTTCCGCTAAGGTGCCTTTGTAAGGAACTCTTCCTTCAATTCCTTCGGGTACCAGTTTTTTGATGTCGTCTTCTACATCTTGGAAGTAACGGTCTTTAGAACCTTTTTTCATGGCGCCCAAAGAGCCCATTCCACGGTAAACTTTGAATTTGCGACCATCATAGAGGATGGTTTCTCCGGGGGCTTCTTCGACACCGGCAAACAGACTACCTGCCATGATGGTACTGGCACCTGCGGCAAGAGCTTTGACAATGTCGCCCGAATAACGGATGCCGCCATCACCCACAATAGGAATACCCCTACCTTCGAGGGCCAGTGCAGCTTGGCGGATCGCAGTAAGCTGAGGTACACCAACACCTGCTACAATTCGGGTAGTACAAATAGAGCCAGGGCCTACGCCTACTTTTACCCCATCGGCTCCCGCATCGGCCAAAGCCAAAGCTGCAGCTCCGGTAGCTACATTGCCACCGATGACCTGGAGGTCGGGGTAGGTGTTTTTGACGTGGCGCACGGCATCAAGCACGCCTTTAGAATGCCCATGAGCAGTGTCGAGACAGATTACATCAACATTCACTTTTACCAAGGCTTCCACGCGATCCATCATGTCGTGGGTAACCCCTACGGCTGCCCCAACGACCAAGCGACCAAGCGGGTCTTTACAAGCATTGGGGAAATCCTGCACCTTCATGATGTCTTTATAGGTGATGAGACCTACCAGACGATCATTTTCTACCACGGGTAGTTTTTCGATCTTGTGTTTTTGGAGAATTTCGCGTGCCTGATCCAGCGTTGTGCCCACGGGAGCAAGGATCAAGTTCTTCGAGGTCATGAGTGACTCTACGGAACTGTCCATGTTTTCTTCGAAACGCAGGTCGCGATTGGTAAGGATGCCCACAAGTCGCTGATTGTCGTCGATGATGGGTATTCCGCCAATTTTGAAGCGGCGCATCAGTGCTTGGGCGTCTCCCACGGTAGCCGTAGCCCTGAGGGTGACGGGGTCAACGATCATACCACTTTCACTACGCTTTACGCTACGTACCATTTCGGCTTGTTCCTCGATCGTCATGTTTTTATGGATAATACCTATCCCTCCCATGCGTGCAATCGCAATGGCGAGTTTGTTGTCGGTAACGGTATCCATGGCTGCTGATACGATCGGAGCATTTAGCCGTAAGGTACGAGTAAGCTGAGTAGAAATATCAACTTCGCGGGGTAGAATTTCGCTGTAAGCAGGGACGAGCAGAACGTCGTCGAAGGTGAGGCCATCACCTATGAATTTGTCGGACTGAGCTTGTATTATTTCCATGCGCAAAGATAGAACAACCCTTGGAATGCTACAAGCAGGAGACGTTTTTTTTGTTGGATTTAGAAATTTGTAGCACCGCGGCGTATCGCGGTGCTACAAACAATAGGGCTATACGCCAGCATAAAAGGTGCCATCTTGCAGACTGCTATAGAATTCGCCAAGGTACTTGGTGATCTGCCGTTTGCTAGATTTGCTCAAGTGAGGATAGTTGTCTACCAACTGCATCACGGCCCCTTCTTTGGCTAAAAATTGCTGGATAGTAGTATCAAGCGTATTGCTAGGTCCAAATTCCCACATCCACATCCTTTGCTTGACGTGACTCTGGTCAAGGTTGGGGTTTGGGCGAGCATATTCAGCATCTACCAGGCCGGAGAAGTCGAAATCGTAAGGAACAATTTTGAACTGTCCACCAGCTTGTTGCTGAACGTGTTTTACGTTACGAGGGATTTTTACACCATAGTCAGCATTGCCGATCATGTACTGGAACATAGCGACTTGCTCAAGGTTGCCCGGTACATAAGATTCCTGAGGTACATTAAAGCAATCGTCGCATTCTTTACCACCCAGGGCCTGGGCCATTTCATCGGTGTCTTCGATCAAGATGCCGAAACGCTCTACGGATTCCCCCGTCTTTTCATTGCGGTAAGTCACTTGTACCAGTTGGGTACGGTAACCTTCGCCGGTAATCAGGTGGTACAAATCGTAAGCGAGTTGCTCACGCAGTACATTATCACTGTTGTCGAAGTTGTCAGAACAATGGGTGACTAACTTGAACTTGTTGTGACGTTGTAGCCCAGCAGCTTCCAACATGTCTTTGGATAACTTCAATTGCAGGGGAGGAAAGTCACAAACCCGGCGACGATAGCGGCCACGAACTTTGATTTCTGCATCCCAGTTTTCGCCTTGGTGAGAAAAAGTAGCTGGGAAGTAGTCTTCTGAACGCTTCATGTCCGCAAGACCATCTACGTCAAAAGTTAATGTGAAACGGGTGATGTCGTTAGGGGTCGCCAAGCGGTCAAAAAAACTTTGTTGACTTTTGGCAGTAGCAGTGGTTTCGGGTGCGGCAGACATAAAAAGTCCACCTAACAGTACGCATAGTACTGCTGGATACAGCAATCGGGCTTTCATAATTTCAGTCGGGTTAAGAAGTGCTTTTTAACACCTCCAAGTAATAATCGGGTTCAAACAATAGACGAGGTCATTCCCTCATTGGTTGCAACAAAGATGCAGGGAAAAGCCCCTTACCCCCAATAATTTTACCCGAAGTGCTCAAAATATGCGACGAATAGCATCAAAAAAGGAGTGAATGGAAATGCCTTTCGATGAACGGCCCTTTTTGTCGGATGAAGCTCAGAGAACTTTATATATGGTCAACAATAGAAGACTAAGAGGGGCACAAAAAAAGCAAGCGACATGCAGGGGGGAGCTGCAGTCGCTTGCTTTTTGATTGAAATTGGCCAACCAAAAGGTAAGTGCCAATCATTTACTTAAAACAGTCTAGCATAAATTTGTCAGGTGATTTCCGGCTTTCGCCAAAACGTATTTTCAACAATACGCTTGAATACTTCATCAAACATAAAGCTTTTGTGGAAGTAGTGGGGCGGTGATGCTGTGAATGAGGAAGGGCTTGCAGTAAAAGAAGGGAGAGACGCAGCGATAAAATAGTTCACCATGGTTAAATGACGTAGTTTTGAGGTAAATTGTAAGCATCTGTTCATGATTAAGAACAATCATTATTTTGGGAAAAGCAAAAAAAGATCAACAGGCAGAGGCATGGTCGGGTAAACCCCTGCTCATTGGTATTGGTATCATGTATGCCTTTATTCAATTGACGACCCTTACCCGCGTTTATGCCCTTAACTACCTGGATAATTTAAATAGCCCCAGTAGCGAAATTATCCGTGATCGCCTGATCGCTACAATGGTAGGCTTGACGTTTATTTATGGCATCGTTACTTTATCCAGGTACTTTCTGAAATGGAATTGGCCAGGTTTCCGAATTATCGTTGCGCATATGCTATTGGTGGTGCCGATTACCTTTTGTTGGTATTTTGTTTTTGGTCGCGTTGCCCTCTGGTTCTGTCAGGTTTTTCAGGATTGTGAACAAAATGTAGATGACCTGGTGTACGGATACCTCCTCAATGCGAATACCCTGACGATGGTTTACTTATTGGCCGTCGCGGTAACTTATACCTATTTTTACGTACGCCGGGACAACGAGAATCAATTACAGCAGTCAAAAATGGAAACCAAGGTACTGCAAGCCAGGATGAAAATGTTGCGCTCTCAATTGCATCCGCATTTTTTATTCAACACCCTGAACAGTGTCAATAGCCTAATGGATATTGATGTGAAAAAGGCACAGGTCATGATTGTTGACCTTGCCGATTTGTTGCGTAAAGTATTGGACTGGAAAGACACCCAAAAAGTAACCTTGCGCGATGAATTGTCGCTATTACAGCGGTATGTAGATATCGAAAAGATGCGTTTCAGTGAAGACCTGAGTGTCAATTGGGAAATAGAAGAGAGCGTAAAAGAGGTGAAAGTACCTGGCTTGTTGTTGCAACCTTTGGTTGAAAATGCTATTCATCATGGCTTTTCATCAGACCATCTGGAACTAGCAATAACCATATCAGCTTCTCGCGAAAACGGGCACCTCATCTTAAAGGTAAGCGATGATGGCCAGGGTTTTGCAACGGAAGAAAAAGAAGGGATTTTTGAGCAAGGCACCGGTTTACAAAATACCCACGAACGATTACGTACCATGTACGGCCAGGATTTCCGCTTTGAGGTGTATAATACTTACCCTGGTGTAGTGAGTGAGGTGGCAATACCGATAAATAATTAAAGCATGACACGAACATTAATCATTGATGATGAAGCACTGGCACGCCAACGTGTACGTAAGCTCTTGGAAGCCCGTAGTGATATTGAAATTATGCAGGAATGTCGCAACGGTAAAGAGGCCATTGAGGCGATTACTAAACACGAGCCAGACCTGATTTTTCTGGATATTCAAATGAAAGACATGACGGGCTTTGATGTGCTACAGGCACTGCCCGAAAAAAGTTGGCCCTTGACGATTTTCGTTACTGCCTACGACAAATACGCTATCCAGGCCTTCGATATTTTTGCCTTTGATTATTTACTTAAGCCTTTTAAAAATGAGCGTTTCTACCTTTCTCTTGATAAAGCCATTCAGCAACTACAGCAAGAGGAGCAGGGACAACGCGTAGACCAATTGAAAGAGTTGGTCAGTTACCTGCAAAAAGAAAAAGAAAAACCCGAACCGTTGGCACTGAAGCAAGGTAGCAAAATCAGCTTGGTACAACTGGAAGACATTCGCTACGTTGAAGCTTCCGGCTATTATATAGAGGTGTACACCAGCGAGAGTAAGCGCCTGCTGCTGCGCGAGTCGATGACCAATATGCTGGAGCAATTGGGCAAACCCAATTTCATTCGTATCCACCGGTCTACGATTATCAACACCGATTTTCTTTCCGAAATTCAGCATACCGGCGCTGGCGATGTCGTCACCAAAATGAAGGATGGCAAGACTTTTCGGGTGAGTAAGTCGTACAAGGAGGCCTTGTTTAAGCGGTTGAAGTTATAGGAATGGTAAAAGGCGTTAAGGCGGGGTTAAGCAGGTTGCGAATTGAATATTTCTTAACGATGTTTGGGGGCATTAATTCAAATCTAAACTCCCTTTTTATGCTATACCGCCTACTGCCCCTCACGTGCATGTTTATGATGATTACGAGTTTTAGCCTTTTCGCTCAAAATGATTCCCGGCTTTCGACTCAATTACAATTAGGCTATGGAAGTTACGCCTCGTCTGGTGTTAAAGTAAAACAAATATTCAATATAGGAGGAAGCCAAGGAACCAGTATCGGAAGTCTACCGGCTGGCCCCGCTTCTTTGTATACGGCTCTAAAACTGGATTATCAGCTCAATAACCGCTGGTCATTAGCACCTTTTGCGAGCTACCAATATCACGACGGGAAGATGTTCAAAAATGATGTTACCCGTTTCGGTGCAACCAGTAGTAATCCTACTCCCCAAGAATTTTCTAGACCAGCTAATCACGAACTCAGGGTGTTTACGACGGGTGTTTATCTCCTTTATCATTTCCAAGAATTTAAGAAAATCAATAGTTATTTAGGCGCGGGCGTATCGTACGCATCTCATTCTCGCTACTATCGGGAACGCTTGGAAGTCGATTTTGCTGAAGACAAAACGCCTTTAAATATAGAGGAGACGTATACCAGGCTCAGTGGAGATGCAATAGGCATTCCGCTTACCGCTGGGCTTGACCGCCAACTTACGGATAATTTCTCCTTGGGTCTAGCCGTTAATGGGCAAGTTTTTCAGGATTTAAAAGATGTGCAGCTGAGTGCTGCGATAGCGATGACTTATCATTGGTAAGCACTTGTTGGGTGCGAGTAGTTCTTACTTATAAGGATAAAACAATTAGCGACTGAAACAATCGTTTCGTTTATTTCGTTTATATTGCGTGCTGTATATGCAAAAGTCCAATGAAAGAACTGACAAAAATGAAAATGCCCTCAAAAGGGGAGCGAAAAATAGCAATGGAGTCCTATAATGCTCTAGCTGCTGTTTTACAAGACATACAAATTGCAAATCCAGAAATAGAGATTGAAGAAATCCAAGATCGGATTGTCATTCCATTACCCGCACTAAAGCTTTTAGCAAAGGTTTTAAAAGCAATGGGTGAAGGGAAAGTTATTTCGGTAGTCCCGATTGCTACTGAAATGACAACACAGGCTGCGGCAGAACAATTAGGGTGCTCTCGCCCTCATTTGGTAAAACTCCTGGAGTCTGGTGAAATCCCGTTTACTAAAATTGGTCGACATCGCAGAGTAAAGTTGGAAGACCTTTTGAATTACAAGGCTACTATGAAAGCGAAGCAAGAACAGCTACTCATAGAGATGATGGATGCTGACGAAGAATCTGGACTTTATGATTCATAGCGTACAGTTTACTTGCGTTCTTGATACGAATGTTATTTATCCTCTGGAAATTAGAGACTTGTTGTTCTGGTTCGCCCATCAAGAACTATTTACTCCGAAATGGAGTAAACACATTTTTGATGAATGGATAGAGGTGATGAAAAGGAAGGGTGTTTCTGAATCTGAGATAGCCAAGAGGGTCGCCAGGGCCAATGGAGCTTTTCCTGATGCTATGGTTAAAAACTACGAATCTCTTATCAGTGGGTTGCGCTTCCTGATGAAAAGGATCGTCATGTGCTTGCTGCAGCCATCAAAACAAATGCAAATCAGATTGTCACCAATAATCTTAAAGACTTTCCGGATGAAGTGCTTGCCCCTTACGGTATTGCTGCAAAAAGTGCTGATGATTTCTTGGCTGATATTATAGATCTGAACAATGAACTAGCGGTGAGTGCTTTTAGGAAAATGGTCTTGAATAGGAAAAATCCTGCTATGGACGAGTACGCTGTGCTCGAACGATTGAGAAACAATGGGTTAAATGATACTGCTGACTATTTACACGCTTGTTTGTAATTTAGTTAGGTCTTTTTTATGACCACCTCCACCACCTCCCCCTTCCCCACAAAGTGTACCCAATACTGATCGACTTTCCCTTTGCCACTAGCCTCCCAAGCCAGCCCGGCAGCCAACAACTGGTGGCCTGTCTCCAAGGCTGGCCTTTGGTAATCTCCCCCCGTGAAGGGATTGTGCTGGATAAAGATCGTTTCAGTGGGCGTTTCGATGACCATATCCACGGTCGTCCGAAAGGTGCGCCCCTCCTGTAACCAGTGTATGGCCTGACTGGAAAATACCTTAAAGGAGGGCATAAACTGTTGCGCCAGCCAGGCCTCCCATGCAGCGGCTTGCTCTACCAGCTGATTCGTATCGAAGGTGTCAGGCAGGCCGAAGCGAAGACTGAGTTCACGGGCCAGCAGGCGACGTTGGTTGTCTTCTTTTATGTAAGGGCTGGCTTTGAGAAAATGCTCCTGTACTTTGACGAGCACCTCGGGCCTGACCTCCGCTTCTCCCATTAGCGAGAAGTAGGTAATGCTGTCTCCGCAAGTGGTACTCAGATGGAGCGGCGCAAGGATTTCTGTGGCTTCCAATTTGGCGGAAGGATGCGTTTGTTGACCCAAGACTGCGGGCATAAACCTAACCGCGTCATGTTTTGATTCCGCCACCGGAAACTGGCGAGGGTAACTTTGCGCACGGATGGTTTTATCGAGGTAGCGCCCCTGCCATTCCCAGGGCGTGTCTGAGGTGGTGGCATCCAGGGCGGGAATGGATTCGTCTCCTTTGCTCCACACTCGGTTGAGCCACTTGCTGGGCCGACCTTCCTGGGTGGGGTAGATGAGGTAGTCGCGCGCGCGGGTAAGCCCCACGTACATGAGGCGGGCTTCTTCGGCTAAGGCCTGCGCCGTCTTGTTTTTTTGTGCTTCGCTGGTACTCAATGCTTCCAACAGCGGGGTCCGAGCCGATTGATCGGCATAGGGATTCACCCAGTAGCGGAGCCAGCGACCTTTTAGGACCTGTGTCAAATCTACCGTTTCCTGCTCGGCTATCAGGTCTACGCCCCAGAGGTCAGCCCGGAGGTTTTGCTCGAGGTTGTGGCAGATGACGACTGGCCATTCCAGTCCTTTGCTGCGGTGGTAAGTGAGTACATTGACCGCTTGTGGGTCTTCTCCTGCGCCCTGTAAGTCTTGCTCATCAGCAGCAAGTTGGTTGAGCCAAAGTAAAAAGCCACTAAGGCTGGCTGCCGTGTGGGTATTGTTGCAGTTGTTTTCGTATTCCAGCGCCAGCTTGCGGAGCTGGTCAACATTGGCGAGACGCTGCTCACTGTTTCCCCAAACGACAATACAACGACGTAGGTCCAACTCTTCCAAAACCTGGTGGAGTGTTTCCGCACCGGAGGCTTCGGCCAATTCCGGACGAAGCTTGTCGAGTTGTTTGATAAACCTGTTCTCCTCGGCCCAGTTGGGGCGTTTGAAGTAGGGCGTATCCTGATGGGTTTTTAAATATTCAAGACGATCTTCTACGATCTCTTCCAATGGTAAGCGGGCAGCCAAGACTTGAATTTCCGCAGCGGAGAGCGAGTCATCTGCATTTAAGATGTACTTGAGGCAAGCCAGTACCAATCGGATTTCGGCAGTAGCCAGCAGGCCTGCCCGAGCAATGGCAGCTTTTAAACCCGCCCGATGTAAAGACTCGGCTACGGTAGCGCAATCACGGTTGCTGCGGCAAAGGATGGCCACATCTCCAGGTTGTGCAGGACGGAAATCTTTGTTGCCTTTGGGTTGGATAATGACTTTGCTGGCCAGCCATTCTTGCAAAGTGTGGGCGATACATTCTTCTAGCCAGGGTTTGCCCGGCGCACGAGTGCCTTCCTCGGGCGAAAAATGCCAGTGAATGATGGCGTCTTCCATTTCCGCTGGCTCGGCAGGGCTATTCGAATTTCCGGCAGGGATACGCACAGCTTCCAGTGCGACTTGCTCGGGGGGCGTTGGGGCGAAAGCCTGACAGAAAATGGAATTGACCATGTCTACCAAGTCGGCCCGTGAGCGCCAGGACTTGATCTGTATATTTTCTTGTTTGATTCCTCCTGCAGCGTCAATGATGGCGGCCATCAAGCGAGGTTCTGCTCCTCGGAACCCATAGATCGACTGCTTGGGATCGCCCACCCAAACAGAGTGCTTGGCCAGCTGGGATAGCTTCAGGAAAATCTCTAGCTGGATGGGGTTGGTATCCTGAAACTCGTCCACCATCAAGAGATCCAGCTCGGTGCGGAGTACTTCCCTTACTTGTTCGTTATCCAGCAGTCTACTAACCAAGACTTCCATGTCGGTGTAGTCAATCAGGCCGCGTCGTTTTTTGTATTCGTCGTATTCCTGAAGGGCCGATACGGCGGTGTTGAAAAGTCCTGCAATAAATTGGCGGATATCTTGCTGGAAAGCGGGCAATGCCTGGTGCGTCCAGGCAAAGGTTTGGAGAGGTTCCACGATCTCACGGCTTTTGGCACCTACCCCCAGTTTACCAATGGTGGCCCACTGGTGCCAATAGAGGTAGCCGCGCAGTTGTAATTCCCGGCGGAAACTGCGCAGACGGTCGGTCGCAGTACTGGTTGTTTTAGTGGAATCTTCGCTACTATCTAAAGCGTAGATGGTATCTTCTAGCGATGTAGCAAGTTGCTGATGTGCAGCTTCTTTAGTTGTTGTGCCAGCATCAGGGAGAAATTCAGCAAAAGAAGTCCAGGAAAGATCGCGACTTTTTTGCAAATCAGCGATCGAAAAGTCGTTGGCGCGTGCTACGTCTACCAACTGGCGGACCTCTTGACGCCAATCGAAAAAGCCTGTCCGTTTGGTGAGCCCCAAGCGATCAGACAGCTCGTCCATCTTTTCAATGAGTTCCAACTGTAGGGTAGCAGCGAGTGCTTGGTTGAACATTTGCTGCTGCTCGCCGTCGGGTAGAATATCGACCTGAGGAGAGACGCCGGCCTCAAAGGCAAAGCGCTTGAGCAATTTCACTCCCAAGCCATGCACGGTACCGATCAAAGCATTGGTAAGCTCGTCTGCTTCTTTGGTCAGGCCACTGCTGAGTAGCTTGACGCGTACCCGTTCCTGCAACTCAGAAGCTGCTTTTCGGGTAAAGGTGGTGGCAATGATACCACTGGGTTGCACTTGACCGCCTTGCAGCAAGGTGACCATTTCCTGGGTCAGGCGATATGTTTTTCCACTACCGGCACCTGCCGAGATGATTTTGAGCTGCTCGAGATTCATGCCTGTAAAAGTAGTATCTTTGGAATATAAATCGACTTCATAGCTATGATTAAATTCTTTAAGCCCGAGGAAGAAACCCTCATCATCGCGGCCATTCGCCGGGCAGAGATGCAGACTTCCGGAGAAATCCGGGTACACCTGGAGGAGAACCCCCGTAAGGAAGCGTTGGAAGAAGCCAAGCGTACTTTTTTTCGACTGGGGATGCATAAAACAAAAGACCGTAATGGCGTACTAATTTTACTTTCTCCTGAGAAAAAGCAATTTGCGATCATTGGTGATGAAGGCATTGATAAAGTTGTGGAAGGTGATTTCTGGGAAAGAGAGCGCGACCTTTTGGCCGATTACTTCAAAAAAGGCGCTTTTTGTGCAGGTATTGTGGCAGCTATCGACCTGATTGGAGAAAAATTAAAAGCCTATTTTCCTTACGAAAGTGAGGATGAAAACGAGCTGTCGGATGATATTTCTTATGGAGATGGTGAAGAGCATTTAGGTTAACACAACTATAAGTTCGTCGAAAACATTTGATAAGTAGGCTTTTTTGAGATAAGTTACTATCGTATATTTTATCGTCCATAGAACAGGATCAAATAAAAGTGAAAGAGATCAAACAGTTATTCCAAATGCGGTTTTTGCTACTTCTAGCGGGAGTGTTTTTACTAGGGACTTCCCTTGTCGGGCAAAAGCAAGTACCAGAACCTACCCAGTACCTGATCAATGATTACGCGGGTTTGCTTGATCGTTCGCAGGTGGTTGCGCTTGGTGATAAGTTGCGTAATTACGTAGGCGAAACGTCTACCCAGATCGTTATCGTTACCGAAGAATCCCTGGAAGGAGACGATCCGTTTCAGTACGCTCAACGACTGGCAACCAAGTGGGGTATAGGCGGTGCGGGCAACGACAACGGTATTCTTATCTATGTTTCAAAACAAGATCGGCAGGTACGAATTCAAACGGGGCAAGGTACCGAAGGTTTCCTTCCTGATATTACAGCCAAAAGAATTATTGAAAACATCATTGTTCCGGCCTTTCGTTCGGGCGATTACTACCAAGGACTAGATCGTGCCACCGATGCCATCATGGACCTGGGCCGCGGTGAATACGAAGGCGATGGTCTTAGCGGCAGTAATAATAAAGAGAGTGTCCCCGGCTGGATTGTCATTGTTTTTCTGATTATCTTGATTGTATTCATTTCCTGGCTCACCCATAATGACGACGATGACGACGATGGTGGCTACTATCGTGGTGGTCGCTATGATATGCCTGATCGCGGGTATCGTCGTGGACGGACGATTATATTTCCTGGCGGCGGTGGATGGTCACGCGGCGGTGGTGGCGGAAGTAGTGGCGGCGGCGGCTTTGGTGGCTTCGGCGGTGGCGGCTTCGGTGGATTTGGTGGTGGTAGCTTTGGCGGCGGTGGTGCTGGTGGGAGTTGGTAAGGGACGGGGGAAAAATAAATTTATTTTCTTTTGATTTCGCTTTTTGTGCTAAGACTAGGAATACTTGGACTAGACGTGCGCAAAAAGGTAAATCTTCAGAAAAAGAAAATAGATTTATTTCCGTCAAACTACTAAGATCAATTTAGATGATGAATAATAAAGAAAAAGCAATCGCCTTCTACCAAATGGCCTACGAGGGAAATCCTCGCCAAGCGGTAGCGCTTTACGTTGGTGCTGAATACATTCAACACAACCCCTTGGTGGGTAATGGCCCTGAATCCTTTATCGCTTATTTCGAAAAAATGCAGGCGGAGTACCCTGACAAATCGATATCATTTGTACGTGCTATTGCTGAAGGAAATCTTGTCGCCTTGCACACACACCAGGTCTGGCCAGGAAATGACGAGTACGTGACCATGGACTTCTTTCGATTCGATACCGAGGGTAAGATTGTCGAACATTGGGATGCTATTCAGCAAATTCCTGAGGAGAACCTGAATGGCAACACCATGTATTAGTTCAGTAAAAAATGTTTTCCTCAAAGTACGATCATGACATCATTTAAAATAAATTGGGTGCCTTATCTAGCAATCATGCTAGTCTTCGCCGTATCCACTTGTACCCCGCAAGTAGAATCACGTTTACTTTCGACAGAGGAAATGGGGATTCTTCCTCGCGCTTTTGATGCCATGCCTCAAGATCGACGTGATGACCCACGCGATGCCTGTTTTAATCAGGATAATTACATTATTGATACGACCCGTCTGGAGGACTACCCCATGCAATACATCCGGATCAATATCCACTGGATGAACAGCGAAGACGGGCTGCAAAATATTCCCGAAGAGCAAGCAAAAGCACACACTCAAAGAATAGTTGATGCTATGAATTACGCACTGGCCAATAACAAGAAAATGTTCTTGCCTATTGGGAACAGTACGCCGGTGCATCCCATTAATTTTCGCTACGTTCTGACCGGGAGGCCAGATGACCCGGAGGATGATGGGATTTATTACCACTATGACGACTCCTTGTACTATTACGTGCATTTCAGAAAGAAAGACTCCAACTTGTACGATCGAACGGTATTTGACAAATACGGGGTGCAATTGGATACGGTGCTCAATTTTTTCATGATGCCACACCACCCCGATAGTGTGGCCTCACCTACCTATCAGGCGGATAATGTGGGCGTAGCTTTGCGCAATGCACTGAAAGTAGCAGCTCCCTGGAAAGAAGATTTTGCTCGCGATCCCAAAAATACCCACTGGCGTTATCGCGGGGTAATCAATCACGAGGTAGGGCATATTCTCGGTATCAGCCATGCCTGGAGCCGTGGAGATGGGTGTGATGATACCCCAGTTCACGACAATCGTTGCTACAGCACAGGCTCAGGGCCGGGTTGTGATACCTTGGCTTCTAATAATGTGATGGATTACAATTCGCTGCAACTGGCCTGGACGCCTTGCCAAATCGCGAAAGTGAACCGCCGTTTCGCCAACCCTAAATATCTGCAAAGACAATTTCTGGAGCCTCGTTGGTGTACCCGCAACCCGGAAATGGATATGACCATTCGAGACGAAGTCGATTGGTCTGGTATGCATGATCTTCACGGAAACCTTACGATTGCTTCGGGAGCGAGATTGACCATCCGCTGCCGGGTATCTTTACCAGCAGGCGGGTTGGTGACCATTCAGCCCGGCGGCGAGCTCATCATTGATGGCGGCTATCTTCATCAAGATTGTGGGGATACCTGGCAAGGGATTCGTGTAGAAAAAAGTGGCGAACAAGAAGGCACATTGACCTTGGTCAATGGAGGAGAAATTCTGGATGTAGAAATTTCACGTTAAAAGACTGTTCTATTTATTCACTAGCCGTTTTATTACCAAAACCAAAAGCTTCCCTCATTTTATAGTAGATTTCGGTATTCTCGTAAATACCACTAAATAGCTTTGAACCGGGGCCGTAAGCAAACACCGGAATCAGTGCTGCGGTATGGTAATCGCTGGTGAAGGCTCCGATAATCGAATCGTGGGTAGACCCTGGATTGATAGCATAGCCGCCCGTTTCGTGGTCAGCAGTAACAATCACGAGCGTATTTCCGTCTCTAGCCGCAAAGTCTAGCACTGCACCAATTGCGTTGTCAAAGTCAATCATCTCCGTAATGATGTACTGTGAGTTATTGGCGTGGCCACCCCAATCGATTTGTGCTCCTTCGATCATGAGGAAGAAGCCCTTGTCTTTGACGTGCTTATTCAGAAAATCACAAGCAATGATACTGGCAGGTTTTAGATAATTGCGCCCTTGCTCTACCGTCAGTGGGTCGCTGTCGGAAGTGAGGTAAACGAAGTTTGTTTGGTAGTTAATATTGACCCTGTCCAGGGGTTGCTCAAAATAATGGCTTACCTGGTACCCTTTGGCTTTGAGTTCTGTGAGCAGGTTGCGTTCGTCTGCCCGGCGGTCAAAGTATTTCTTTCCTCCTCCGATGAATAGGTCGATATCCGTTTTGAGGAAATCCGCGGCGATGGGTTCATAGTAGCTACGTTGTGCCTGGTGTGCGATAAAGGACGCAGGAGTAGCATGTACGATCGTAGACGTAGAAACCATACCTGTCGCAAGGCCATTAGCTTCCGCTTCTTCAAGAATGGTATAGAGCGCGGTAGAGTCGTTGTCTACGCCAATGGCCCCATTGTAAGTTTTTTGACCAGTACTAAAAGCGGTTGCTCCTGCGGCCGAGTCTGTTACCAGGTTATCGGAGCTATAGGATTTGTGGAGACCAATAACGGGGAATCTTTCCAGATTTAGCTGATTGCCGTTGCTGTATAAGCCTGCCGTGATTTGTGTAAGGCCCATGCCATCACCAACCATCAAAATGATGTTTTTGGGGCGTTGGTCAGGTTTAAGTATGGGAGCCCTGCTGACGGTAGTAGTGGAATTCGACGTCACAGTTGTTGGTTTCGAAGCCTCACAGGCACTGGCGAGGCAACAAATAGCAGTAAGAAAAGCGATAGTCCATTTAATCATGTTCCATAATTTTAGTTGATCAAGAAGGATAATAAGCTTCATCTTATCAACATGTAGCGTTTCCCGGGTAAGGTGCGGATTAATCCTTTACATTCTATTTCTAATAAAACGGTGGCCAGCGTACCCGCTGATAATTGGGTGTCAATGCTTAGCCGATCAATGGGCAGGTTCTCATGCTCTTTAAGCAAAGCTACAACTAATTTTTCATCTTCACTTAAGGTCTCAAAGAGTTGTAGCTGTTCTGCTGGCGGTTTGTTGTGGGCGTCCCAGCGCATAACATAGCCTATGTCACTGGCTGATTCCAGGAGGGCTGCCTGGTGAGTTTTGATGAGCCAGTTGCAACCGGCCGAAGCACGGTCGTGGAGCCGACCGGGAATGGCAAAGACATCCCGGTTGAAATTATTAGCGTATTCTACGGTGATGATTGAGCCCCCTTTACGAGCCGTTTCTACGACGATGAGTGCATCACAAAGGCCAGCAACGATGCGGTTACGCATGGGAAAGTGGCGGGGATCAGGTTTGGTGGTAAATGGATACTCGGTCAGTAGACCACCGTTTTCCAGCATGGCCTGTGCCGTTTTTTTGTGGCGAGTAGGGTAGAGGTATTGTAATCCGTGACCTAATACGCCGATGGTGGGAAGCTGGTTTTGTAAAGCTGCACGATGAGCCGCAACATCAATACCGTAAGCCAAGCCAGAAATTACCATCGGTTGGTAGGGGGCCAACTCTTCAACGAGGCGTTCAACGTGGACAAGCCCTTCGGTGGAAGGTTGACGAGTCCCAATAATGCCAACGGTACGTAAATTGTTGAGTGGGCAACTCCCGCGGTAATACAACATGATAGGTGCCTGATCAATACGTCGGAGTCGCTCGGGATAGGCCTGGTCTTGAATGAAAAGTGGTTTGATTTGATAACGCTCCAGCCAGTGGATTTCACGTTCAGCGAGGCGGAGGGCTTCTCCGTGGCAAATGCTTCTGGCGATGGTGTCGTTGATCCCGGGGAGGGCTGCTAATTCACGAGGGCGAGCCTCGAAAACGGTGGGTGCATCTCCGAAATGGGCTAATAATAGACGTGCGGTAATAGGACCTACCCCCTCAATGAGGGAAAGTGCTACTTGATGAAGTAGATTTTCCATAAATGTTGGTCAATGGCCGGAAATGGGGTAGAAAACCTATGAAAAAGATGAATTACCGCTGATAATCCCTTTCGGCGCGTTTTATTAATGCATAAAATTACTAATTTTGGTATAAATAATTATTATTTGTGTACTAAATGTTGGTAAAATGGCCCAAGAAAAAGCCCCTCGCCTGGTTAAAGCTCAGTTTATTTTGTTCGGAGTGCTCTTGTTGGTATTCTTTGTTTGGGCCAGTCGTAGCTGCAACCGCAGTACAGCAGATGCTGAGACAGAACAAATCACCAATGAAGCCAACGCGCGTGCGGATAGCTTAGCTGCTTTGTTGGAAGCGACCCAAGGGAACGCCCCTGCTCGCCCACCAGTAGACAACAGTGTTCAACGCGACACCATGCGTGGTGGGCAGATGCAGATGATTCGGGAAAGAATAACGCCACTTTACGTAACCATTGAAAATCTGGCCATGCGCAAAGGACCGGGCGTGAATTTTGAAATTCTTGACCGGCTCAAATTATATGAAGAAGTCAAATTCCTCAATGAAGTGACGCTCACCCGGGACTCTATCAAGCTGGGTACCGTCACGGCTGTAGAACCGTGGATAAAAATTCGCAATGAAAAAGGACGCGATGGTTGGGTATATGGTGCTGGTGTAGAGTACTACAAATATAAGTTTGAAGGGATTGATTAAGAGACGGAGAAAAAATAAGTGTAACAGCTTTCGATTTTTTAAAATTTCCTAAACAATTGACTGTAAGTAGATTGTGTGTAAATTTTTAAAAATCTCAAAAGAAAGTTGTTCCACTTGTTTCCGTCAAATTACTAAACATCGTACTGCTCAAGTTGAAACTTGTCGATGAGCTCGATCAGTTGCTCGGCCAGCCTTTTTATTTTATTGTTTGGGCTTTCTTCCAGGGCTTTGGCCCAGGCTTGATAGCTTTTGCCTTTGAGTTGGCGCAGGTTGGCGTGCTGGCCGGTAGTGTAATATAGGCTATGATCGCGAAAGCTCATCCAGGCATTATCGTAACGTCGCAAGCATACTGACTTTTCCCCGTCTTGGGTTTGGCCTTGCCAATCATCGGTGCAAGGGAGCCCAAAATAGTTGTTGCCGTGGCTAATCAAGGGATGTTGTCCGGCTTGGCTGTACAATAGACTATGAGCCAGAATAATGCTGGCTGGAATGCCGAATTTCTCTTGTTCGGCTTCGGCAACGTGGGCGAACCGCTGGATAAATTGATCAATTTGTTTTTCTTCTAGTCGGTTCAATTGCAGGATAAGGTACTTGGAATCATCTGTCCCCCAAGAGGGAAGGAAGTTGAAACGATTTGTGGACTGGGCCTGAAGGTCTCCATTATCCGTAAGGGTTTCTTTGCGCACTTGCCTCCTACTTTGGTGCTCTTCCAATGGCTGTGTAGCGGGGCTGTTTGGTGCCTGAATGTTGATGTTGAAAGATAAATCCTTGTTGAGAAAAGCATAGAGCGCGAGGAAGACGAGGCCTATTTTGAACCAGTGTTGGCTCAGTAATGGCCATAGCTTTCCCAGCACGAATGGGCGTGTTTCATTTTTCATGGCTGATTTCTTTAAGTTAATTAGGTCTGCGACCTGAAGTAATAATACAAATTTAAACCAAATTGTTTTAAAATAAAACATTTTAACAAATTTTTGTTTTTTATACAACACTTATCTTCGCGGGAATACAAATACCAAGCAATAACAGTATGCGAATTCTTCTTTTGGGTAGTGGCGGTCGTGAACACGCTTTCGCCTGGAAACTAAGCCAGAGCCCGGCTTGCGAAGCCCTTTATATAGCTCCTGGCAACGCTGGTACCCAGCAACACGGTACCAATCTGGCAATTAACCCTAATGATTTTCCAGCGGTCAAAGCTGCAGTGTTGGAATACGGGGTAGATATGGTCATCTGTGGCCCTGAAGAACCGCTAGTACTGGGCATTCAGGATTATTTTGCTGCGGATGCCATGCTAAAACAGGTTTTGTTCATGGGGCCAAGCCAGGCGGGTGCGCAGCTGGAAGGCAGCAAGGCTTTCGCCAAAGCATTTATGGATGACCAGGACATTCCTACGGCAGCTTACCGGGAATTTACCGTCGATCAATTAGAGGATGGCCTGGAATACCTGGAAGATCAGCCTGCTCCTTATGTATTAAAAGCCGATGGCCTCGCCGCAGGTAAGGGCGTGTTGATTCTCGATAGCGTCATAGAGGCGCAGGAAGAACTGAGAGCAATGCTGGAAGGTAAATTTGGGGAAGCTTCGGAAACGGTTGTCGTAGAAGAATTCCTAACCGGCATTGAGTTCTCTGTTTTCGTATTTACGGATGGCAAGGACTACAAGGTTCTGCCCGTAGCTAAAGACTACAAACGGATTGGTGCTGGCGACACGGGGCTTAATACCGGTGGCATGGGCTCAGTTTCACATCCTCCATTTGTGGATGAGGCCATGATGAAGAAAGTGGAAGAGCGTATTATCAAACCTACTATTGAAGGCCTGCAAGTACAGCAATTGGGTTACCGCGGTGTTATCTTCATTGGGCTGATTAGTGTTGAAGACGAGCCTTTCGTCATTGAATACAATTGCCGGATGGGAGACCCAGAGACGCAGTCGGTATTTCCTCGCCTCAAAACCGATTTGGTAGAATTGTGCCGTGCTACTGCTGCGGGAGAATTAGCCAAGGTTGAGATAGAGATCGATGAACGCGCTGTGGCTTCTGTGATATTGGTCGCTGGCGGTTATCCTGGCAGCTACGAGAAAGGCAAAGTGATCACCGGATTGGAAAACGTATCGGGCAGCTTGGTCTTTCACGCAGGGGTGCGGGAAGTAGAGGGACAGTTGTTGACCAATGGAGGTCGGGTATTGGCGGTTACCTCTTATGGTGATAACTTCCAGGATGCACTGGATACCTCCTTGGCCAATGCCGCCAAGATTCATTTTGATGGTGTTTATTACCGAAAGGATATAGGGTTTGATCTTTAGCCAATAGCACTATTCCAGCAATAAAAAAGCGGCGCTCAACTGATGTTGAACGCCGCTTTAATTTGGTGTGCCCAGAACAGGACTTGAACCTGCACGCCCTTGCGAGCACCAGCCCCTCAAGCTGGCGTGTATACCAATTTCACCACCTGGGCAGTTTGTTTATGAAGAAGAAACTTCTTTCCTCTTGCAAAAGTTTCGCAAAGATAGTAAAAGCAATGAATTTTCAAATAACGGAGAAAAAAAAATAGCGTGAACGTGGCAATACGGGAAACTTTGATCAGGATCGTCTTATAATTAGGATTTCTGTCAAAGTACTTCGTTTTATCGCTGCTACTTACTCAGTGCTCTTGCGCGTAAGCGCTGCAAAAACGGACTGGCGAAAATAAAGTCCTGAAGGTATTCATTGTCACTTTCCAATACCTCATCTTTACTACCGCGCCAGGTAATTTCACCCTGGTAAAGGAGAATAATATTATCCCCAATCTCCATCACGGAATTCATGTCGTGGGTGTTGATGACGGTAGTAATGTTTTTCTCAACCGTAATATCCTTGATGAGTTCGTCGATGACGATGGAGGTCTTGGGATCAAGGCCCGAGTTGGGTTCATCACAAAAAAGGTACTTCGGATCAAGGACGATAGCCCTGGCAATACCTACACGCTTTTGCATTCCACCGCTGGTTTCGGAAGGATATTTACTGTTTGCTCCTTCGAGGCTTACACGTTCCAGACAACGATTGACTTGTGTCAATTTCTCTTTGGCGGTCATGTTGGTAAACATATCGAGTGGGAAGCGTACGTTTTCTTCTACCGTCATAGAATCAAACAGTGCCGATGCCTGAAAAAGCATGCCTACCTCCATCCTAATGGAGCGCACTGCTTTTTTATCTAACGAAAAGAAATTGGTATCTCCGTACCAAACGGAACCTTCCGTTGGTTGGTGTAGGCCTACTAATAATTTCAGAAGTACCGTTTTACCTGCTCCGGAGCGGCCAATAATAAGATTGGTCTTTCCTGGGTGAAATTCGGTAGTAATGCCTTTAAGTACAGTGGTATCACCAAAAGCCTTGATTAAATTTTCGGTTCTGATCATTTTTTCTAAACTTATTAGGTGAAAACTACGGCAATCAGGTAGTCAAATAAAAGGATAAGAATATCACTGAAAACTACGGCATTGGTACTGGCGCGTCCTAGCTCAATGCTTCCCCCCTTTACGTAGTAACCCTGATAGCAGGGGACGGAAGTAAGGATAAAGGCAAAGACAAATGACTTGATAAACATCAAGGTGATGTTGTAAGAAACAAAATAGGAGCGTACGCCTAACTCATACTCTGCATGAGAGATCAGGCCCACGGGCACGGTGGCCAAATAACCACCCAAAATACTGACAAAAGCAGCGATGGCTACCAGCATGGGGATCATGATCAGGGCTCCAATTACCTTGGGCATAATCAGATAAGCAGCCGTATTGACCCCCATGATTTCCATGGCGTCAATGTGTTCTTTTTGGCGCATCCCGCCAATTTCGGCAGCGAGATTGGAACCCACCTTGCCCGCTAAGACCAGGCAGGTAATCGTGGGCGCTAATTCAATGATAGTGGTATCTCTGACAATGTAGCCAATGTAATAGCGAGGAACAAAACTATCCTGAAGCTGGTAAGCAAACTGAATGGCTGTAACCGCACCAATGAAAACGGCAATAAGTGCCACAATCACCAAAGAGCCAACGCCGATATCATTCATCTGGCGCATGGTCTCCTTGTAATACATGGAGGTTTTCTCAGGGCGGGCGATTGCTGTTCCCATTAATTGGAAATACCTGCCAACGTGAGCTAAAAAACGATTAATGATCATGCTGAGATTTCGAGGGTCAGTTTTATGGGGAACAGCAAAATTAGTTAAAAGCAACCGGATAGGCGACAGAAATCATCATGGTTTTAGCTTTTATAACTAACCAGATAGCCATTACTAAGTTATTTTTGTTCCGTCACTAAGTGGCACTTGGCTATTTTTGTTCCAATCCTCTCAACAACAATGTTTGTGTAGAGGTTGTAATAGGTCATTAAAAAACAGGAAATTTTGTCAAATACGAGCACTGATCATCAGGTGATCGCCATTAGCGGAGGCAGCCGGGGCATTGGTTTAGCTATCGCAAAACAGTTGGCTGAAAAGGGTTGGCAGGTAGCTATTGCGGCCCGCTCAGCGATTGAACTGGCCCAATTACAACAGGACTGGCAAGCCAATGAATGGCCACCGTTGTTGGTTTTTTCGGGAGATCTTAGTCAAGCTGAAGATTGTGCAAAGTGGGGCCAGTATTTACAGCAGCACTGTACTCAAATAGCAGCTTTGGTTCATAATTTAGGGGCTTTCGCTCCCGGTACACTACTGGAGGGGCCAGTTGACCAATTGGAACACTTCCTGGCTACCAATGTGCTGAGTGCGCATTATCTGACCCGTGCTTGCTTGCCTTTGTTAGAAAAAGCAGCATTGGCGAATATCCTCACGATTGGATCAGTTGCCAGCACCGACTGGCCCATGGATCTTGCCGCTTATGCTTTGAGCAAACACGCATTGGAAGCTTGGCATCGGCAGTTGGCAAAAGAACTGGCGGGAACCAATATCAGAACTTCCTTGCTGCGGCCAGGAGCTACTTTTACCAGCTCTTGGGACGGTGTAGACATTGATCCTGCATTGCTGTTGAGTGCGGATAGGGTGGCAGCTTTAGCTACACAGATGATTCTTTCACCAGCAAATGAACACTTGGAAGAAGTGTGTCTGCGGCCACGTACTTAATTTCGTTTACCGAAAAAGAACTGTTATGAATTATCTCGTTACTGGTGCTAGCCGGGGAATTGGTTTCGCTACTGCTGTAGCTTTGGCAAGCCGCCCAGAGGATCGAATTTTTGCACTGAGCAGAAATACTGCTGGTTTGACAGCATTGGTCAATACGGTACAAAGTCAATACGGCACTGCTAATGTAGAAGTGCTTTCAGTGGATTTGGCGGAAGTGGATGTTGCTGAAATTGTAGATTGGATGAGCCCCTTTGGACGCCTGCACGGAGTGGTCAATAATGCGGGGCTTTTGCTGAAAGCTTCTTTTCTCGAGTCTACCGAGGAAACCTGGCAGCAGACCTTTAATGTCAATTTCTTTGCTGTAGTACGCCTGCTACAGGGGCTTCATCCCATCATGGAAAACACGCATATTCTGAACATAGGTAGCATGGGAGGTTTTCAGGGTAGCTCCAAATTTCCGGGCTTAGCCGCCTACAGTGCTAGTAAAGCTGCCTTGGCCAATTTGACAGAATGTCTGGCTGAAGAGTGGAAAGCCGATAATATCCGGTGCAATTGCTTGGCTCCAGGAGCCGTACAAACAGAAATGCTGGCCACCGCATTTCCAGGCTTCGAAGCGCCAGTAAGTAGCGAGAAAATGGGGGAGATGGTAGCTTGGTTTTTAAGAGAGGGGCATCATTTTTTCAATGGGAAGGTATTACCTGTATCAATTAGCACCCCTTGATTATATACAGCCCCCGGCAGAACAACTCATTTACGCTTAAGTGGAGGCTAAAAACAGGAAAAACAAAATTTGTCCAAAAAAAAATCGCCCTAAGGAGTACTTAAGGCGATCAACTTTTCATGTGATATTCCGCTTGAAGTCGTTCTACGTGAGAACAGATCATGATTATAGTCATGACATTGATTTTTAGGTTTAGCACAATATTGTTACAGACTGAATATGATGTAAAAATATATTTGTTTACTGTTAATGTGTTAAGGTTTTAAGCTTATTTGTGACATGGAGCAAGCAAGGGGATGTCACCTTGTAGTGAACAATCATCTCTAGTGCAGTAATACTTTTTAGACATCTTCTAAAGGCAAAGGCGGTAATTAAGTAGTAGATTTTCAATAAAAAACAATTGCTGAATAAATATATGTGTTTATGTTTTTTTAGAGTGAAACCATAAAGAAATTTACTCGTTTAATATTTTGTTGTGATCAAATGTTTCAGTATAATGATTGGAGAGTTGCTAAAAAATCAGATAAAAAAGCAGTTATTGACAATAATCGCTGTCGGCTGCAAATCATTTGGCAGAGAAAATTTCCCAGGCAGCAAAAATTAAACATAAGCAATCTATATATTTGTGAGGATAAATGGGTGGTATTACTTGTCGGACCCAAATTTTCCATTTAGCTCTTTCCCCAATATAAAGCGAACCAATAAAATGAAACGGTGCATTTAGACTGCTGTCTAGGTGTAACATTTGCCGTATTTTCCTTTATCAGGAATAGGGCATAGCGATCAATTGGAGGCAATTTTTTCACGATCATTTGTGATGGAAAGCCTGAAGACAACTATTTAACCTGTGGAATAATCTAAAGAAATGAGAAGACTGTTACTTTTTTTGTTTGCTTGTATGGTTGTAAATGCGACCTACGCACAACTGGAAATTGAGGAATGTGTTGACCAATCAGAGATAACACTGGCCAGTTTTTGTGATGACGCCTGTGTTATTTGTGACATCAATGGTTATACCGGTACCAACTCCTTACCTGGACTGGGAGAAGCCCCTCCAGGGTTCTGTGCCGGCCAATTACACAACACCCAGTGGGTGGGGTTTGTGGCCAACTCGACGAGTATTACGATGGCGATTTCCGTATTTGATTGTATGCTGGATCAAGATGGAAATGGGGTAAATGAAGGACTACAAATCGGAATTTACAACACCACCGATTGTTCCAATTTTAGTTTAGTCAGTAATTGTGATGATCAGGTGTTTGATAATACCACCCAAAATTTCACAGCCAATAACCTCACCATCGGAGGTATCTATTTTATCGTTTTAGATGGTGCTTTTGGTGATGTTTGTAGTTTTACCATCAACGTCACCAATGGTAGTACCACCGCACCAGATGTCGATCAGGATGTTCCTAATATCAATGCTGATCTGACCGTGTGCCAAGGAGGTAGTTTGGACGTTGATGTGGATGATGTCTTTGGTGCAGGAGCCTACATCTGGACGCTAGATGGTGAGCAGGTAGCTACCGATCAGCAATCATCGATCCAGTTTCCTTCTGATTTGGGGACTTATACCTTGTGTGTTTTTCCCTACAATCCCTGTAGTGAAGGCGTAGAAGGCTGTGTGGATGTCGAAGTGGTTCCTCCCACACCAGAGCAAATCAGTCGTGTCATTTGTGAAGGAGAAGAGTACAGCCTTGCGGGGGAAGATTTTACTGATCCTGGCGTTTACGATGTTTTTATCGAAGTAAATGGTGATTGTGATCGTATCATTGAACTTACACTGGATGTTATTCCGATTGCTGAAACCTATTTGGAAGAAACGATTTGTGTTTACGATTTCTTCATGGTAGGAAATGAAGAGTTTTCGGAGGAAGGTTCCTATGAGATCTTACTTCAATCTCCAGCTACGGGCTGTGATTCTATAGTCTATCTGGATTTAGCGGTTATTGGTACACCAGAAACCACGCTTCTGGTGGAGTCTATCTGTGAAGGAGAGTCTTATGCTATTGGTGGCGATCAACTCACACAAGGAGGGAGCTATTTCTATGAACTTATTGATGAAGTAGGTTGTGACTCTTTGGTGGATCTTTTCCTCGAAGTATTTCCTCGCCCTAGCAGTCTTACTACCGCTACTATTTGTACGGGAGAGAGCTATCTTTTCAATGGTACCAACTATACGGCTGCGGGCAACTATCAAGCCATATTTTCTTTGCCTACGGGTTGTGATAGTGTGGCGAATCTACAACTGTCGGTAGTAACGAGTGTTTCAGAAACCCTCAACGAAACCATCTGTAACGGAGAGTCCTTTACCGTTGGTAATAGTAGTTTCAACACTAGCGGTAGTTATTCGATACCCTTGACGGCGAACAATGGGTGTGACTCTATCGTCAATCTTAACCTTACCGTAATAGGCGTTGTCGTCGAGACGGCCAGTGCCTCCATCTGTGCAGGAGAAACTTATACTGTTGATGGCAACGATTTTACGGCCAGCGGAACTTACGACCTGCCCTACACGGCTTCCAATGGCTGTGATTCTATCTTCCGACTAACACTGACCGTCTTACCCGTGTTTACCCAAACGCTCAACCCCAGCATTTGTGCCGGGCAGGTATTTAGCTTTGGCGGAAATGATTTTTCTACCACGGACACCTACGTCGTCACCTTGCCGGGATCAAATGGTTGTGATTCTATCACCACCATCAACCTGACGGTGAGTGACCAGATTACGAGTACCGAAAACATTGTGCTCTGTAATGGAGAATCGATCACCGTGGACGGTACGAACCTCAATACAACGGGTACTTATGACTTCAATTTTACTTCCGCAGGAGGATGTGATAGTTTAGCAACCATCAACCTTACTGTTGGAGACCCCATTGTTACGAATTTAGACGAAACCATCTGTCAGGGGCAATCCTATGCCGTGGGAACGGAAAGCTTCGATATGACGGGCATGTACACCGTTGTCCTTACTGCATCAGATGGTTGTGACTCTACGGTAAACCTCAACTTGACGGTGACCGATCCCCCTGTAAGTCTCACGCAAGTGACGATTTGTGAAGGGGAAACTTATAATTTCAACGCCCAAGTGCTCACCACCTCCGGTACTTATACCAGTGCATTGGTGACTCCGCTAGGGTGTGACAGTATTGCGAATCTGGAATTGACCGTCACGGCAATTATTGAAACCGTTATAGATCCTACCATCTGTACTGGCACCAGTTTCGATATTGGTGGTGATGAACTTACCGTTGCTGGTACCTATGAGTATGTGTTCCCATCGGCCGCAGGTTGTGACTCCGTAGTGACGGTCAACCTACAAGTAGAAGATGCCATCTATACCCTCCTTGATGAGACCATTTGTGAAGGGGAGTCTTATACGGTTGGTGGTAGCAATTACACGATGACTGGCGATTATGAAAATGCCTTTGTTACTCCCGAGGGTTGTGACAGTATTGTTCAGCTGAGTCTTACGGTTATCCCAACAGTCTTTAGCAATATCAGTGCCCGCATCTGTGCCGGAGAGGTCTTCAATGCTGGCGGAACAGATTATAGTCAGACCGGTATTTACACCAATACTATCCCAGCAGCCTCGGGATGTGATTCGGTCATTACACTGAATTTGACGGTAGTGAATATTCCAGTTACGCCAGTCAATGCTTCTATTTGTGACAGTGGTTCCTACACCGTTGGTGATAGTACCTTCACAGTAGCCGGGCAATATATGGTAGATCTAGTGTCGGTAGATGGTTGTGACAGTACTATTGTACTGGATCTGGTGGTGACGGATTTTTATGAAACCAACCTCAATATCAATCGCTGTGAAGGCGGTTCCTATACCGTCGGTAACAATACCTATACGATGACGGGTATGTACCAAAATACCTTTACCTCGCAGGATGGTTGTGATTCGGTAGTTAATCTAAACCTTACGGTGAATCCTATTTTGCGGGATACCTTTTTCGTTGAGCTTTGCCAGGGTGAAAATTATACCATTGGTGGTGTCCCCTATAATACGACCGGAGAGCATGTAGAGACCATTGCCTCACAAGTGACCGGCTGTGATTCGGTGATCACCCTCTTCCTGACGGTACACCCCAACCAGAATGTGACGATTGCAGAAACGATTTGTGATGGCGATATGGTCATGGTAGGCGATAGTACTTACACGACAACAGGTAGCTTTATTACGCCGCTCACTACGGTAGAGGGCTGTGATTCGATTGTTACACTCAACCTGAATGTGATTCCTATTCCGGAAACACCGCTAGTAGAAGTTATCTGTGATGGAGAGTCGATCACAGTGGGTATGAATACCTACACGACTACTGGCCAATATACCGATATACTCACCTCGGTCGTAAGTGGCTGTGACTCGATTGTGTATCTTGATCTCACAGTAAACCCCTTACCAGAGACCCAATTGACGGAAGTTATTTGTGAAGGCGAAGTCTTTAATATCGGTGGTGTAGATTACAGTACCACCGGTGTCCACCAGGAGATTGTTGCTTCGGTGGTTACGGGCTGTGATTCGACGATTATTTTGGACCTTACGGTAAACCCCGTTTACGACCAGATGATCAGCGATACGATCTGTGAAGGGGAGTTTGTCATGGTAGGGGATAGTACCTACACCACTACAGGCACCTGGCCGACCTTGATGAGCACGATAAACGGTTGTGATTCTTTGGTGACGCTGGAGCTGACGGTATTACCGATACTTACGACTGATTTGACGGAGACACTGTGTGCAGGTGAGACTTATATGGTCGGAAACAACACTTACACCAATACGGGCGTCTTTACGGATGTACTTACCTCTTCTTTCGGTTGTGACTCTATCGTTACGCTGGATTTGACGGTCTTGGCACCCATCGAAACCTTCCTGGTCGAGGAAATTTGTGATGATGGTGATTATACCGTTGGCACGGAGGTCTTTACGGCTACTGGTGATTATACTGTTGTGCTGACTTCACCGAGTACGGGCTGTGACAGTACCGTTTATCTAGCCCTTACGGTAAATCCTACTTTTGTGACGACCCTCAATGAAAATATTTGTTCCGACGACGTCTTTACCGTTGGTGGGGTAGATTATAACCAGACAGGTACCTACCAGGCCGACCTTAGTACGGTGGCTGGTTGTGACAGTACGGTGATTCTGAATTTGACGGTAGCGCCTTGTGCGCTTACTTACGAAACCAGCTTTACGGATAATGATTGTAATGGAGGTTCAACGGGATCGCTTACGTTCAGTATGGTCATTGGAACACCTCCTTATAGCTACACCTGGAGTGCCGTTGCCGGCCCGCTGACGGGCATGGGAGTTGTAGATGGCAACGGTGTTGCTATTGAGATTCCGGGATTACCGGCAGGAGCTTACCAAATTGAGGTCACTGATGCCAATGATGTTTTTGCAATCATCAACGCCAGCGTAGGAGAGCCTGCAGCACTCGCACTGCAATTGGAAGCGAGCAGCTACGGTATATACGAGCTTAGTTGTCCGGGTGCTGCCGATGGTAGCCTGGCGGCAACCGTAAGTGGAGGTACGCCCCCTTACAGCTACACCTGGAGCAATGGCGCTACGACGCCCACTGCAGAGAACCTGGCCGAGGGGGCCTACAACTTGTTGGTGACAGATGCCAATGGTTGTACCATTACCGCTGGGGAAGCACTGGAAGCACCAGCACCACTAACGGCTAGTCTGGTGGTCGAATCCCCTCCCTGTTTCGATGACTTGGGCGGAATTGTGAGTGTACCGCAGGTAGAAGGGGGCAACGGCCCTTACCTGTATTCCATTGATGGTGCAGCCTACACTACGGCCTCTTTCTTTGGCAATGTAGCAATCGGAGATCATGTGATAAGTGTTCAAGACATCAATGGCTGTACTTATGAAACCATTGCTACGGTAGAGCAGGCTCCGGAACTAACGGTGACTATTCTGGTAGACAACGACGGTGAATTAACCTACGGTGATAGCACGGAGCTGTTTGCACAGACTTCTTATCCCGTGGCAGATTATAAGTGGTCTGGTGGTCCGATAGACTGTTCAGATTGTGACCGACCTTTCATTCGGCCACTAGAATCGGTGGCTTACGAAGTAACGGTCACGGATGAGAACGGTTGTACTGCTACGGATCGTGTCATTATCTATGTCCGCAAAGACCGTGGTGTGTACATTCCCAATGCCTTCTCCCCTGATGAAGATGGCACCAATGATGTATTCATGATCTACACCGATAACGATGTGGTAGAGATCAAATCTTTCTACGTGTTCAACCGCTGGGGCGAATCGATGTACGAAGGCTTTGGCTTTTTGCCCAACGACCCCGCGCAAGGCTGGGATGGCCGCCACCGCGGAGAGATGGTCAACGCTGGCGTATACATTTACATGGCAGAGATTCTTTTCTCAGATGGGGAAACGCTGATCTACAAAGGAGATGTGGTGCTGATGCGGTAAACGCTTGTGCCTAGGATAAAAAATGAGAGGCTTACCTTTTCGAGGACATTATTGTGATGTTTCGGGGAGGTAAGCCTCTTTTTGTGAGAGGAAGAACGAGAAAATTATACTGCAAATAGTTTGACCAATCAAGATGATGAATATGACAAAGAATAAGGTCACCTTGGCAGAGGCGTTAATGCTTTTAGAGAAAGAGGAGTTAAATGGGGATTATGAAAAATCCACGATTCACAAACCGCTTAGTTTGGTCTGTCCTATATTTTCTACGGATAGGTCGTGTGCTAGTGGTATAATGAGCAGCAAATAGCTCCTAATTATCCCTTTCGATTATAGGCAGTATTTTTTGTTATTTCTTCCCAAGTAATTCGTACAAAAAATTGACCCTTTCCAATATGTCCAAATTACTGGGTGTTTTCTCTGCATCATCAATTCTGTTAAAACTAACTACTCCGTAGCGTCGGGTTTTATACCCGACTACGGAGTACGGAGCGGAGGACAGCCCAGTGCCTTCCTACTGCATTAGTTGGGAGAAGGCATGACCCCAATCTCAACAATTTCGTAGCGTACAGTTGCAAAGAAAAAGTGAAGTGATTGCCATCCATTGCTGGTATAAAGCGAAGGCGTAACAACCATTTGGTCATTACGCCTCCGTTTTCAAAGCGATAGGAATAAGATCCTCGGCTTAAAGATGCTTTTCTGCGTGGTAGCTCGACCGAACCAAAGGTCCGCTTTCCACCATGTCAAAGCCTTTCTCAAGCCCTACCTCTTCGTACATTTTGAAGATGTCGGGGTGGATATACTCGGCTACTTCAAGGTGCATTTTGGTGGGCTGGAGATACTGGCCGATGGTAAGGACATCGCAGCCGTGAGCCACCAGGTCGTCCATGACTTTGAAGACCTGTTCTTTGGTTTCACCCAGACCTACCATGATGCCGCTTTTGGTGCGTTTGCCAAAATCTTTGGTGCGCTTGATCTGTTCCAGACTGCGTGCATATTTGGCTTGGGGACGTACCTTGCGGTAGAGTTCTTCCACCGTTTCCATGTTGTGAGAAACGACCTCCTGGCCACCGCTGATCATGCGCTCGAGGGCATCCCAGGTGGCGCGGACATCGGGGATGAGGGTTTCGATGGTTACGTGCGGCGTGCGTTCTTTGACCTGAACCACCGTTTGGTACCAAACTTCAGCTCCCCGATCACGGCGTTCGTCACGATTGACGGAGGTGATCACGGCGTGTTTTACGCCCATAAGGTCGATGGCTTCGGCTACGCGGCGTGGCTCGTCTTCATCATATTCTGGTGGCCGACCGGTTTTTACTGCACAGAAGCTACAAGAGCGGGTACAAGTATTGCCCAAGATCATAAAGGTAGCCGTACCTGCTCCCCAGCATTCGCCCATGTTAGGGCAGCTTCCGCTTTGGCAGATGGTGTGGAGTTGGTACTCATCAACGAGGGAGCGTACCTTTTTATAATTAGGACCAATCGGGAGTTTTACGCGTAGCCAATCTGGCTTTTTACGGCGAGTCTCCTTTGCGTCTACTATTGGTAATTCTATCATCAATGATGCTATTTATCAGCGTTTATCAGTGGTGTTTTGGTGAGGACTGCGAACTTTTACACCTTTACACCTTTCCAACGCTTACAACTTTTGAGTGCGAGGTGCAAAGTTAGGTAAGAATTACCAAATAGCACCTGATGCTAGTATATCTGTTCTTAAATACGCAGGAAGCGGCAAATAGTTGATGCTTTGGCCCGTTTTGTGTCGACGCAGGTCGGAAGTTTATGACACTTTACACCTGTGTTAAACCTAAATTGGATGATCTTATGTTTATGCGCTCACTTACCAACGTTTGCCGAGTTGTAGATTCAGGTAAAGATTCAGGAAAATTGGACTGTTCTCAAGATGAGGCACGGTAGGGCTTTCTACCATGATGGGTACGTCCTTAAAATAGACATCCAGTTGTATACCTGCTTCAAAAGCTTTCACGAGCTCATCGAATGCCCCCCAGTCGAAGTGTGCAGCTGCCTTGGCGTGGATGCCAGGCATAATCGTTAATTCATTCAATCCTTTAGAAAAGGAGGCTGCGCCCACAATGCGGCTAAGGTCTAGAAAAATATTGTCGTTGTCGGGGCTGTAGCGTTCTTCGTTGACGTAGAATTGGTTTGATCCCGAGCCAGGGTCGCGGGAACGGAGTACTTCCAGGTAGTAGGGTTTGATCAAGGCAAGATTAGCTCCCAACTGGTAGCTCATTCCAACAGCGAGACCACGGGTTTTGGCTTTTTCTGAAAAATAACGTTTTTCGCCCATGCCTGCTCTTAGTACGAAAGCACTATTCTGTTTGGCGTAAATGAAGGAACGAGAAACGCGGTTGGAGGGACCGAATTGGAAATCAAAACTCTGGCGATCCTCCTGCGGATGGCGAATATCACCGAATTCGAAATTATAGAAACGGGTACGGTCGTAACTTTTGAGCTGACCTATATTTACCCCGAAACCAAAAGAACGGGGCGTAATCAGACGGAAGTCGAAGCTCAACTCCTTGTTGTAGACAATTCCGGCGTTGCCATCATTGTAGTAGTTTTGCCCGGCAGGTAAAGATTGCTGAGCAATGACATAGCACGCACTGAGGCTGAAGAGTAAGGAGAAGAAATATTTCATATTGACCAACAGCTGTTTCTAAATCCAACAAATTCCAAAGTAATTTACATTAAAATAATGAGTCTTACTAACGAATTGTTCTTGCTGTTGTGCAGAACTTGCAATAAATGACGGAAATTGGACGCTTTGGGGGCCCTTGTTTTACCACTACTTGCTAAAAGGGCTCAGTAAAGCACGAGCAATGCCTTCGAAAAGATCTTCGACATTTTCCCCCGTTCTGGCGCTGGTGAAAATATGGGGCTGGGTTTGGGAATAGATTTCCTTGAGAGTCTGGTCGGAAACAAGGTCTTTCTTGTTACCAACCTTCCGGATCAAAACATTGGGCAAAACCGAGTTGATGTAAACGAGGTCATCTTCCAAGCGACTAAAAGTAGCGGGTCGGCTCAGATCAAAAACATAAATGATAGCACTAGACCCTAAAAAGTAAGAGCGAGGCACTTTTTCCTGGGACACTTCTCCGGCCAAATCCCAGATAACTAAAGAGACTTCCTCACCATCAATGGTAACACTTTTTTTATCTACCCGAACACCAATGGTTGTGAGGTACTTTTCGTTAAAAGTATTGGTGATAAAGCGGTTAAAGAGAGAGGTTTTGCCTACCCCAAAATGCCCGGTAATGACAATTTTTTTAGTGATCATTGCGGTAGTGCTTTGTAGGGTTTAATAAAATATGCATCTAATTCTTTTTGTATTCGGGCGTAAAAAGCAGGTTCGGGTTGTTGCAGATCGTGGTTCAATTCACGGGCCGCAAATACTAGTATTTTTTCTGCCAACTCATCGCGTTCTTGTTCGCTGATTGTGCCTGCGATGGCCAGCGCAATGTAGTAATTAAAAAAATTATGAATCATTATTTCGTAACTACCATATTGAATCCCCCGAAGTTCTTCGTCGGTCCGATTGAAGGCATCTTCCACAAAAGCTTTGATCGCTGTTAGCATACCTGCGATCATATCTTTGTCCGCCGTCTCGGTAGAAGAAGCGCTACCGAGTAAGAGCCCCGACTCATGGCTGATGATGTAGACTTCTTCAACGATGGAGGGCTGCAGGGCAACGATGAGCTCATCCGTGGTTTTGCGCTTCCAAAAACGTAAATAGGAAAAGGACTCCTTGCGCATCTGATCAATGCGCTCACGCAATAAGCGTAACTCGTTGTTGATGTACTTTTTGATCAATAAACCCAGGCGCGGATACAAGATGTTGATGAGTTCATCCTGCTTTTGCCGCATGCGCTGGTCGATTATCTTTTGTACCACCTCCACGTAAGCATCTGGAAAATTTTCTTCCAGTTCTTTCATGTGCTCCGCAATGATGGGGTTGATCCGCTTAGACAATTCTTCCTGGCTCTCCACAATGTGCTTTACTTCCGCTACCGACTCACGGTCTTTGCGGAGGAGCGCATCCCGAAGGCGATCCAAAAGAATACTGTCCTGAGTTGATCCTGCTGTACCCATTATGCGATATGCTGATTAGCGTTTGAGTTCCTGTCCAAGAGAGAGGAACAGCGCGCTCAACGACTGACGGTCTTCCTCCATTTTGTCTTTGAAATGAGTGGCCAGGTCGGTACTTTTTTGCTGTAGCAATGCATCAAGCGCTTTGATTCGTTCGTCGAGTGCGGCTTCCTTGGCACTCAGTGCTTCACGTTGTGCCTGCAGATCCGCTTCCACTTTTTCAAAGCGTTCGTTGTATTCGTGTATGATCTCACCCATCAGAATATCCCTTATGGTCATCAATTCAGAAAGGGAGGTGGGAGGTTTAGTTGCCATGCGCAGTAATTTTGCAAAATCTGTTAAACGGGGATGGAATAGGGCGTACCGTTAAGCAAAATGTATTTTATGCGTAAGCGAGTACTACAAATCCTACAGGCTCTAATGTAAACAATTTTTATAAAATTAAATCCAACGCCTTCTCTTTTGGGGGGTAAATGCTTAAAATTGGGCTTACTGTTGAAAAACTTCAAAGACAGCTCAACTTACCCACAGGGATGTCGATGGCATTTTTGGCGCAATACTAGACGATATGGAGGCAATATGCTATTGTGAGAAGCCTACTCCTAGGCTGGGTTATATTGTGGATTATCTTTTTACCGAACTACTGGGGGTAAAAGTAAGGGTAACCTCTGAGGTATCTGAATATAAAAATTTTAATGGCATCCGCTGTTGCTATTCTACAAAGGAGATCGTTGCTGGAGAAGTGCGGATGAAGCCTCATGGGCTTCTCTACGAGCAGGGGGTGAAGGAGCAGCTTGTGGCCTCTTTTTTGGCAGGTGATTTGCCCGCTTTTTTTGCTGCGGGGCCGGGGTATGATCTGCCTTTCGATGTTTTTTCGGCTGCTTTTTATATCCTTAGCCGGTACGAAGAATACCTTCCTTTTGAACCAGACCAGCACGGTCGCTATCTCGCCCAAATATCCTGGGCGCATCGCAATGGTTGCCTTCAATACCCTATCCTTTGGGAATGGGCGAAATTGTTGGGAGCGGCCATCCAGCGCAAATATCCACGCTGGCAACCCCGTCCTTCGGGGTATACCTTTGCGCCAACCTACGATATCGACCTGCCGTGGGCCTATCGCCATCGCGGCCTCCGAGGTTGGGGCAGATTGGGATTGGATGTGATTAACAGGGATTGGCCTCAGGTGCAAGCACGCTGGCGGGTACAATTTCAAGGTCAGGAGGATCCTTTTTTTATCTTTTCACCTTTGCGGAAATTACACGCAGCAACAGGCGTTAGACCCTGTATTTTCTGGCTACTTGCCGATAGCACGCGCGAAGATACCAACCCCTCCTGGAAATTAGCACCATACCAAAAGCTCATCCAGGAGGTGAGTGAGTGGAGCGAACTTGGTATCCATCCCTCTTATCACAGTTGGGTGTCGGCTGACATCATTGAGCAAAATAAAAATCGACTGGAAGAGATTGTTGGTTCAGCTATAACACACAGCAGACAGCATTTTCTGCGCCTCCGCCTGCCTGATACTTACCGGGCCTTACTGGCGGCGGGTATTCGGCATGATTATTCTATGGGGTTTGCTGCTGCACCCGGCTACCGGGCTGGCACGGCGGTACCTTTTCGCTGGTACGATCTGGAGCGTGAAGAAGTAACGGAGTTGTGGATACATCCCTTTGCCGTGATGGATGTAACGCTGAAACAATATCAAGGCCTTACTGCCCAGGAAGCGACTACCGAATTGGACCGTTTGCAATCCTATTGCCAAAAGGAAGAACAGCCTTTTTGTACCCTATGGCACAACAGCAGTTTTTCGGCGCTCCACGGCTGGGAGGGCTGGTGGGAAGTTTATGAAGGTCTTTTTAGAAAAGGGGAGTGAGACAAAAGATGCTCCGCTTGGTCTGAATATCCCCACAAGCTATTATCTTTAACCAAAACAAATAAACGATATGCTCCACCTACTGAGTGATACTCCTTCTATTGCCAATCAGTACGTTGCCCAATTGAGAGACATCCATGTGCAAGCAGACCGTATGCGCTTTCGCCGGAACATGGAAAGGTTGGGGGAATGTATCGGATACGAACTGAGCAAGGAGCTCAATTATGTAGAATATTCAGTGGAGACGCCGCTGGGGCAAGCCCCTGTAGAAATGCCAGCAGAAGAACTCGTACTGGCAACGATTTTGCGTGCCGGCCTGCCTTTGCACCAGGGCTTACTCAATGTCTTTGATGATGCTGGAAATGCTTTCGTTTCGGCCTATCGTAAACATCATAAAGATGGCACCTTCGAGATTGAAGTAGAATACCTCAGTTGCCCTGATCTGGAAAACAAAGTGCTGATCATCTGTGACCCGATGCTGGCTACCGGGGCTAGTATGGTGTTGGCTACCCAGGCTTTGCTGACTTACGGCAAGCCCAGTGCCATCCATTTTGTTGTCGCTATTGGCGCGCGCCTGGGATTAGAGTACCTCCAGCGCAAATTTCCCGATGCTCACATTTGGATGGCTGCGCTCGATGAAGAGCTTACCGCAAAAAGCTACATCGTACCCGGTCTGGGAGATGCGGGAGATTTGAGTTATGGAGCAAAATTGCAGGATTGATTAGGAGAGGAAATACCGGCTTTGGCCAAAATTATTGACAAAAGAAATGAAATAAATTAGCCCCTCAGGCAACCCCTCGGCCTCCGCCTCCGTGTAGTAAGTAAAAGCAAAATCATGAATAGAATAGTATGCTTTGCCTTACTCCTTTGCACGGCTACGGCCTGCCAGAATTCCATCCTCCACGAAGCGCAGGATGTTGAAGAGGTCCAATTGGCCAACTACTACCTGGAGCTGGATATCAGCGATATCCTTTACACAAATCCCGATGAGCAAGATACCACGCATGTCAATGCCGACCAGGATTTGGATTTCGCCTTTACGTTCAAAGACTTGGCGCTGGAAGATCGCTACCTCTATTTTGCCAATACCTATGGTCTTTCTTCCGACTCTATCGCTATCGTAGGGAATATTCGCTTCGTTCAGTCGCCTAATTCTACTTTCCCGGAAGATCTTTTTGATCTTGAGTTTGTCCTTACGGAAGCTCGGGACAATTTGGAGCAAAATGCTGATGGTACTTATACTTACCTCGATAAGGAAGTCTTGGCCCATCGACTCGCAACGGAAAATTTTGGCAATAATAGCTTATTTGGCGGCTACAACGTCAGCCAGATGTTGCTCACGCTGCCTCAGCCTCAGGAGCTTCTTAATGGCTGGGGAGAAATGGTGCTTTCCAGTAATGGTTTCTATTTTCCTTACGAAAACCTTGATCTCACAGAGGTTAGCTATCTTGCTGAAGAGGATGCCATTGTGGTAGGAGGAACTTTTGCGGTAGAGCTGAAAGTCATGAGTTGTGGCTTTTATTCTTTCTATGCTGTGCAGCAGGCTTCATTCCGCGGACTTATTCAATAACAAAGAGGCCTCGTTAGTTTGAATGACCAAGAACTCGCATTGCTGATTGAGGGTTGCCGCCAGGGTGATGCTCAATGCCAAAAACGGCTGTTCCTGCAAATGTACCATTTCGGGATGTCAGTGGCTGCGCGTTATGGTCAGCATCTACAGGAGACGGAAGAGATTGCGAACGACGGGTTTTATAAGATGCTGGAAAATATTCACCGCTACCGGCCGGAAGTACCGTTTCAATTGTGGTTGCGGCGCATCATCATCAACTGTGGCATTGATTATTACCGCAAGCAGCAAACTCGCCAAAGACTACAAACTGCGCCACCCGTTCAGGGGGATATTCGCAACGCTGGCGCCGACGAGCTGGATCGGGAATACCTGCTTCAGCTCGTCCGGCAGCTGCCTCCTCAATACCGCATGGTTTTTGTACTACACGTGATCGAAGGCTACAATCACGAAGAAATTGCCGAACAGTTGGGGATCAGTCGTGGTACCTCCAAGTCTAATTTGGCGAAAGCCAGGAAGAAACTTCAGGCACTGGTTGCATTGCATAATCGTCAAGTCACCGAATATGGAAAATAGAGAATTAGATCACTTATTTAAAACGGGGCTTGAAAAAACGGCGGCCTACAGCACTGCAGAAGAACAGTGGGAGGTTGTTGCTGCACGCTTGGCGCGGCCTACCAGGCGTAAGCCAGTATGGTGGTGGTTTTTAGGGGCGGGCATAGGTGTTGTTCTGTTGTGCCTGTTGTTTTTACCAAAGAATATTGGCTCGCAACCAGCTATCGGCGCGTTTAAAATTCCGATTGCCACTACCCGCTCGGGCGCTGCTCTAGCGCCGGAAGTGCGCTCGGATGTTGCTAAAGGAACCATAGAACTAATTGAGCCAGCAAGGAAGCTACAGCCTTCGGCTACAAGTCTTCCGGTAGCGCCTATCACTGCGCCACAGGCCGGAGCAAAGACCACGAGGGACGTTCAGTACAAGCAGGTAGGTGCCACTGTTGTAGCGGAAGACGAAGACGTGGAGTCTTCACCTTCATCCACTGGTGTTGATCGGAAGGAAATGCCTGTGTTTTCTGTTTTGGAAGCTCGCAAGGTTCTTGTTGTCAGGAATATAGCCATGTTGCCTTTAGAGGAGCTGACCAGTATTACGAAAAAAAGTACACCTGTTTTGATGGAAGTTCATTATGAGCAGCCGCTACAGGTTGAGGTAGCTTCCGCTTCAAGATGGATACTAGGCCTTGGCATACAACGGGATTTTATCAATTCAGGAAAGGTGATGGTCGATTATCCAAATTTGCCTTATTATGGAATGCTTGCAATGATTTTTTTGCCTCATTGGCAAGCCAGCCTGGAGTATGGTGTAGGAAATGCCGAAAGGACAATCATGGGCGACCCCCGCACCTACCGTGTTCCAATTATTGATGCACCTCAGGAGGGGGATCTTCCGACGGCCACGCAGCTTCGTTATCGCAACCAAAGCCTGGATGTTCAGGTCGCTTACCATTTGCCCCAGCTGAAAAAAATAGGGCTTTCGCTCAATACGGGCTTACAATGGAACAAAGACAGCAAGATCAATGCTGTTTATGACTATGAGGGTATCTACCAGCCAGTGACGGTAATTGCGGTACTCCCGGATACCAAGTTGGCCTTGTCGGACTTTACCTTAGGAGCAGACTTAAGCTATCCTTTGACCAATACTTACCGCCTGCACGGTGGTTTTCAACAATACTTTTCGCTAGATCGTAGTGGTACTTTTCGCTGGCCTTTGCGGCGACGAGTGCAACTGGGCTTGAGTTATCAATTTTAAACATTAGCAATACGCATCAACATGACCAAAGACAGAAGAACCTTCCTCAAGAATACTGCTCTGGCAACCCTAGGTTTGGGTTTAGGAAGCTCGGCCAAGGCCGAAGCAGCCGCAGGGCAGCCTACTTCCTTAATTACCTGTGATCGGACGACACTTGACTATTATGGTGAAGGCCCTTTTTACACCGAGAATCCGCCCATGTTGGAGGGCAATCAGCTGGCCGAAAGTGATGAACCAGGCGAGCGGATGATCATCAGCGGGCGAGTGCTCAATCTGAGTTGCTCGGAGTTTATTCCCAATACGGTGGTGGATGTTTGGCATGCGGATAACGATGGCGCTTATGATAACAATGGTTATAAACTAAGAGGATTTACCCTTACCAACGAGCAGGGCTTTTACCTGTTTGAAACCATTAAGCCAGGTAAATACCTCAACGGGAACAGCTTTCGCCCTTCACATATTCACTACAAGATTACCCCTCCAGGCTTTCCTCAATTGATCACCCAACTTTACTTTGCGGGGGATGATAGTATCCCTGGCGACGCTGCGGCTTCGATCACCTCAGGTACTTATGATGCGAGTAATCGGATCATCTCCTTGACAGAAAATGCCAATGGGGTACTGGAAGGAACCTTTGATATTGTGATCAATGGCGAGGGCATAGCAGTGGGCACCAACGATTTGCACCTGAGCAAGGGGATGGTTTACCAAGTGTCGCCCAACCCCTTTACGTCGGAGTTGACGATTCATTACGGTGTCTTCAAAAGAGCCAAGGTAGGTCTGGTTGTCTTTGATTTGGTAGGCCGACAAGTAGCGGTACTGGAAGATAGTGAGAAGCTGCCGGAAAAGTATTATGCTACCTGGCAGCCAGATAGTGCCTTGCCTAGTGGGCATTATTTCGTTGCATTAAAAATCAATGATCTACAAGTTCATTACTTGAAAGTGGTGAAAGTATAACGGGGGAGAATATTCGTAAAAAAAGTTATCTTACTAGCTGGAAAATCACCACATATCTAGCTATGAGTCAGTTGCAACGCCGCCTAACCCTCTACGGCCTTACGATGATTGCCGTCGGCAGTTGTATCGGGGCTGGTATTTTTGCCACACCTGGTAAGATTGCTGCTGATTTTCCGCACGCGGGTTGGGTGGTTGTCATCTGGGTTGTTGGAGGCCTGGTGACACTAACAGGGGCGCTGACTTTTGCTGAACTTGGAGGGATTTTCCCGAAAGCGGGAGGTATTTATGTTTATCTACGCGAAGCCTATGGAGAGCTTACCGCTTTTCTCTATGGTTGGGTGACTTTACTGGTGGTGAATACGGGGTCATTGGCGGCATTAGCACTAATCTTTGCCAAATACCTTACTTTTTTTGTGCCTTTAAGCGAGGCCGCGCAAATTTTTATTGCAGCGGGCACCATTTTAGGGCTCACCTTGCTGAATATTCGGGGAATCAACACCAGTCAATGGATCATCAACATTTTCACGACAACAAAATTGCTGGCCTTGCTGCTGATCGTTTTGATTGCGACGCTTTTTCGCGATCAAACGACGCACCAGCCTATTTGGTCCTTGCAGCATAACTTACCTGATGATTGGGGGAAACTATTACTGACGGCGTTAATTGGTGTTTTGTGGTCTTTTGGGGGTTGGCATCACGCTACTTATTTGGCGGGCGAAACCAGGCATCCACAGCGCAATGTACCGCTAGCCATGTTGTTCGGGGCCAGCATCGTCACACTGATGTACGTTTTGGCTAACCTGGCTTATCTATGGCTATTGCCGATTGAACAATTGGCTGGCAGCGAACGTGTTGCCGGTGATGCATTAGAAGCGGTGATGGATGGCGGAGGTAAAGCAGTAGCTTTATTGATTGGTGTTTCTGTGTTTGGGACAATCGCTATTTACACCATGTCGGCCCCCCGAATCTATTTTGCTATGGCACGCGACGGTGTGTTTTTTAAAGAACTGGGCAAGGTCCATCCGCGTTTTCAAACACCCGCCAATGCGATGCTGGCACAGGCTATTTGGGCGGTTTTATTGCTCTTGTTTTGGGGACAGTTTCACGATCTGATTACCTATGTGACCTTTATTGATATCGCCTTTATGGCACTGGCTGCCGCAGGTATTTTTATCTTTCGGAAACGACTTCCAGACGTGAGTAGACCCTACCGGGCGTGGGGGTACCCTGTTATTCCAGGTATTTACCTTTTAATCACCACCCTGTTTTTGTTGAATACCCTAGTTGAACGTCCCGTTCAGGCGATTGCCGGATTGTTGGTGCTAGGTATTGGTGTGGTGTTGTTCTATCGCTTTAAGAAACCCTGATTACACGCTATTATACAGCTACAGCTACACCAGCGCTGGCAAGCAAGCTGTTGAATAGATCAAGGCCATTTCACCGAGCACATGAATCATGTCATCATCATCACAATTGGACCTTGGGAAAACGACTACGCCAAATTTTATAATACTTACAATCTATCGTGTGAATTGAATAAGAGACGCAAGAGTAGATAAAATCTACCATAAAGGCAGCTTAAGCACGGACGCAAAATTCAGATAAAAAAGAAGGATGAGTAGTACCAGATGCCAGGCTTCTGCTGTTTGAGATTTTGCTTTCGTGAAATTGAAGCTCAGTAGTATACCTGCTATAGGAACCAAGGCCTGCCATTGCTGCATATTCCAAGGCATCAGCCACCATATAGATAGACCAGCACCAAGAAGTAGCCAATATAGAATGTCTATCTTGATTTGAACATCCATTTTGGTTTTGGCGAGGTAATGACGGCGACTCGACAGTAGGATGACGAGCAGTGCAATCATGACCACATTTGTCACAAAAGGGATTTTGCTCCAAGTGATCGTTTGTGGCAAGGAAAAGGCAGCACGCCATTGTTGCTCCCAGAAAACAGGAAGCATATCGTACCAGTAATAGGCTATACCAATGAGGTAAAGAGGCAAGAGTGCACCGATGAATAAGATCAATTGGTCTCTGAACTTCCCTGATTTTAGAATAGGCAGCATGGCACTATAGGCCAAAAGGAAAATGAGGTAAGTTGGTACAAAAAGTGCTGCTACTCCCATCCAGAACCCCGTATTGAAAATGTGATCAGCAGCGTTGTTGATGCGAAAGGCTTTTAGGTAGGATCGAAGGGATAAAAAGAGGAAAACATTGGCGAAGAGGTAGCCAGAATACTCATGAAAAGCAGGAAGCAGGGACCCCAAAAGCACCACAAAGACCCCGGGGAAGAGGTTGGGAGGACTGGTGATACGGTGTGCGAAAATGATGCCGTTCGCCAACAAAGCTTGAACAAAGAGTAGCGCAATGACCAGCGGAAGCGTAAACATCGTAGCTCCGTCTAACCAGGAAGTCACCCAGGTATTGCCCAGGCCCGGCATGGCTTGGACGGGAGTAGCACTCTGCCAGAAATCAGGCAAATGCAAAAAGAGGACATACCCTAAAATCAGAATACCAGCCAGGAGCTGATTGGTTCGGAAAATACTTAACACGCTCGCTCAGTTGTGAACTTCAAATGTAGGCAAAACGATGCACCTCTGTATGAAAAATAGATTTTTATATAAAATTTCTTAATGAGAGTACTTAGGTTGACCTTGTCCCAAGCCTGTAGATGGATTCGAGCTGCTTCGCTACCTTTAGTTCAGCGAAAACCCCTGTGTTTCGTTGCAGGCGAAAAAACTAAGTTCAATAACCTTCAGCTCCTCTCTTTCACACCAAGGTAAGCTAGCCACCAGTTCGCGCGCATGCCATTCGGTTTGAGCGGGCAGGATAGCCCACCACAAGCCTTCTTCTTCGGCGACAGCGTACTGTAAAATCGCTCCGCTCAATAGCAAACGATCCACAGCGAGTGCTTGGGCGGTAGCCAGTTCTGTGCCCGACTCATAAGGAAGCATAAAGGGGAGTTTGCAGCGGATGAGAAAGTGTGCAGGGGTAAACATAGATGGTATTTTTATGCAATAATTTGGCCACTATGAGCTGTTGGGCAAAGGTATTTTTTTCTACAATTTTCTTGGATAAAGGAAGTTGGATTGTCGGATATTTTACTTGGAAAGGATGGTTTGTGTGGACATTGGTCGTAAATTTGTCATTTCAATTCAATGTCAATAATCCCAAATTATGAAACGCATCATTGTTATTCTGTCCGCGCTGTTCATTTTCTCACCAGCCTTTACACAAAACTACTTGCCGGTGGTGATCAATGGGGAAGTGTTTTTTAAAACGGAACTGGAAACTTCTGAGGGAATCGTCCCGGCAGAAGTTACGATCGCCAACTTTGAGAAAATTAATGGCCAGCTCTACAATCGGGTGTTTTTTAAGCGCAACCTGGAAGCAGATATGTTCATCGGTTACTTGCGGGAGGACCCAGGAGCGGGGGAGATTTATTTCCGCACCACCACTAATCCTCAAGAGTTTTTGGTTTATGATATTAGCCTGGAAGTAGGGGAGAGTATCATTTTGAATGCCCGTTGGTGTGATGGGGTAGCGGGCGATGTAGCTACGGTGGTGAGTGTAACCGAAACAGTGGGCTTGCGCGAAGTAGTTTTTGATCGCCAAATAGGCAATGACCTGATTTGTGAAACCCTCACCTTTATCGAAGGGGTGGGACCTAGTGCCAGTTTGATTTTTCCCATCTTTCGTAATGCTATTGCAGAAAATGGTGTAGCGCAAAGTCTTTGCCACGCTTCGCACGAAGCGGTTATTTATTATCCCGCCGGTACGGATACCGATCTTTGTGGCGCTGGAATTACCAGTACCGATATTCCTGCACAAGCTGAGGCAATAAAAGTGTTTCCCAATCCAGTAAGCACCCAACTACAAGTGAACGGACTGCCCGCAGGAAGCACAATAGTGGTCTATAATGGTTACGGACAAGTAATTCCGAGCGTTTTCACGGGGCAGCACTTGGATAGCAGCAAGTGGTCGGCCGGGCTATATGTGCTGGAGATAGAATTGCCGAGTGGTGAGCGTGTGGTACGGAAAGTGGTGAAGCGGTAGGGGGGAGCTTGATCGTATGATCGTATTGGTACGATTGGGGTGTGCTGATCGTACGATCGCACTAGTACGATCAGGGGTAACCACAAGTGCTTTCATTTGTTTCAAAACAAATTGAAAGATTAGGTGTTTTATCACCAAATCAATTCCAGCACCCTATGCGTGTCCACCTTCGTCAACCAAGCAGTACCCAGTTGCAGGCCTATCTGACAGCCGTTCAGCATCAGCCATTTTCTTATCAGGAAGTAGGGGCCAGTACTGGTGTTTTTCCTCCAGGCTATCACCAGCATCGCAATCGTTTCTACTTAGGGGAAGGTGCTACATGTTGGCAACTGGCCAAAACGGCGATTGATCAGTGGCAACCATTCAACAATGGTTGGGCAAGCGTATTTCCGGTAGCGGCACCCATTGAGGTAGATAATTCGGTGGTGGTTTGCTTTCGTATTTTTGGCGTTTGGTGGAAGAATGTTTGCCGAATTGTCTATGTTCTAAATACCAACAGCACGTATGGTTTTGCTTATGGTACGCTACCTGGCCACGTAGGGCGTGGAGAGGAGTACTTTGGCGTAGAACGCGATGAGGACGGCAAATGCTGGTTTGTACTCAAGGCTTACAGTCAGCCCGACTATTGGGGGGCACGGTTGTTTCCCTGGTTTTTACGCTGGCAACAAGGACGGTTTGTGCGTGCTGCGGCTAAGAGCATGCAGCTTGCTTGCCAAGGAGATCAGCAGAACAACGCTAGTAGTCATGCAAAAACGTATCAAAACTAAGTGAAGATGGCAAAAAGCACCTGGCCAAAACTGCCCTGGACAGCCTTGGTGCTGTTTGTCAGTAGCATCCTTTTGTTGCCTATTCAAGCACAGTGGGCACCGGCTTACTTGTATTGGATACTTCTGGCGGGCCCCGTGTTGTTTGTGCCTTGGGGCTTGGCCTTGCTGACGAAGCAGTGGTTGGCACAGCCCTTGTTGTTGATACGGTTTGTGCCCTTTGCGGCAATGACGCTGGTAGCTGCTTTTTGCCTCCCTGCCGGCCCACTAGCGGCTACATTAGCTGGCCTGTGGATGTTGGTGGTGGCTGGCCTGGGATTGTGGCTAGGTAGGCATTATCAGAAATTGCCGTTCGCGGTACTGCTGGCTATTGTTTTTCTGGGAGTAGCGTCTGCCTGGGCGTTTGCCGAACGGTTGGGATGGCAACCGCTGGGTTTTGATCCATTGATTGTGTTGCTCACTGCTATTCATTTTCATTATGCGGGTTTTGCACTGGCCTTGATGACGGCTTTTTTGCCCCAGAGTCGCTGGCAAAGCTTACTGAGTAAAGGGCTCATTATTGGCGTAGGAGGTGTGGCGGTAGGGATCACTAGCACACAGCTGGAAGGTCCGGCCTGGTTGGAGGTGACAGCTGTGACCCTCATGGTATTGATAGGCTGGGGAGTTGCTTTTCTACAGTGGCAGGAGGCCCGAAGGGTGCAGTTCACAACAAGGAGTTTGCTGTTAATGATGGGGAGTGTGGCACTTTTTTGCGGCTTGCTGTTGGCGCTGCTCTATGGCTGGCGTTTTGCACAGCAGTGGCCTTGGCTGACGATCCCCTGGATGTATGCTACCCATGGGGTGTTGAATTCGGTAGGATTCACTTTACTGACGTTACTGGGGAGAAGTATTAGGTAGCGTTGTATTGGTTCTAAATGCGTTTAGTTCCGCACTAAATCAAAGGGATTCTCCTCCCTCGATCCTGTGGATCGGTCCCTCCAGCGGGACACATTTTGATGGTGCTAGTAGCAAGAATAACACCGATTGCTTAGGTGATACTACCTGAATTTGGCATTCGGAGGTAGAGTTCTTTTGGTGAAAAAGCAGAATCAATACAATGATGCCTAGAAGAGAGGGATGCGCCCAAAAAATGAAAGATGACTGCTGAGGATAGAGAATAAAATAGAAACTACTGTATTTTTACGAAAATTAAATACCTAAGCGATGATAAAGAATTTGTTCTTACCCCTGCTATTGATGTTTTCACTGACCCTAAGCCACGCGCAAATTAAAGCAGTCACAGAAAACGGTGACGAAGTGACTCTCTACGATGACGGTACCTGGAGTTATGATGATCTGGAGATGACCGACGAAGCAGAAATATTGATGAATCCTGCGACTTTTGAAAAAAGTGATAAGGCTACTTTTTTGCTAAAGAGCAGCAAGAACAATTTTGGCTTTTATCTGAATCCGAAGGAATGGACTTTTTCGAAAGAGGGGGAAAATCCGGCGGCAGAGTATGAGCTGCACCTCAAATCGGGTGATCTCTACGCGATGATTATCTCCGAACAATGGGAAATTCCCCTGGAAAATCTACGCGAAATAGCAGTGAGTAAAGCCAAAGCAGCAGCACCGGACCTACAGGTGGTAAAGGAAGAATACCGAATAGTGAATGGACTAAAAATGCTGCACCTGCAAATGAACGGAACGATACAGGGTATTAAGTTTTCGTACTACGGTTACTATTACTCTGATGTAGCGGGCACTGTACAGTACGTTACATTTACCTCGCAAAGTTTGATCGAAAGCTACCGTGAGCAGTGCGATGCCTTGCTGAATGGCCTGGTTGTTATAGAAAAATAGAAAATGAAAGGTTTAATCATGTTGCTACTGCTGGGTGTATTGGTAAGCTGTGGCCAACCGGCACCCACTACGGAGCAAGCACCGCCACCCCCGCCCGTCAATGAAGATGACTTATTGCTACGCTTGTCGGCCTACCTGAGTACGGATACCAGCCGAACCGCCCGGGAGCAAAATGAGATTGTGGATTATGCCATTGAAAACCTGCTGGATGTACGCGTGAGTGACTCGGGCTTGTTTTACCATATCGAAGCAGAAGGGGATGGAGAGGCCATTGCCTGGGGCGATTACCTGAAAGTACATTACAAAGGCTACTTGCTGGATGGCACCGTGTTTGCCGACTCGAGGAAGCAGGATCGGCCGCTGGCGTTCTATGTAGGAAATATGATTCCGGCCTGGAATGAGGGATTACCCTATATAAAAGTGGGGGGTAAACTATTGATGTTGGTGCCTAGCCACCTGGGCTATGGTGCCGAAGGCTTGAATACGAGCAAGGGGCGGGTGATCGTGCCGCCGTATCAGCTACTGGCGTTTGAAGTGGAGGTATTGGAAAAGGTGTTAGATTAGATTTTGCGGCATTTTTCTAACTAGTGCGGTTTTTGAACCACCAAGGGCTGATAGTCTGGGTTTCTTGTTATTTTTACAGGAAACACGAATCAGACTAATATGACTAATCGCTTATTTCTACTCTTATTTTGTAGCTTATTGTTTATTGGTGCTCAGGCACAAAAGCAAGCGCTGACCTATTACTTGCCGGATATTGCCTATGATCCTGCGATCCCGACGCCAGAAGAGTTTCTGGGTTGGCAAATTGGAGAATGGCACATCAGCCACGACCAGCAGTTGGCTTACATGCGGATGTTGGCAGCGGCTTCGCCCCGGATTACCCTTACGGAATATGCACGCACGCACGAGCAGCGGCCTTTGGTGTACCTGACGATTACCAGTGCCTCCAATCACGCTCAGTTGCCCACGCTTAAAGAACGGCATGTTGCGCTGAGTGATCCTGACCTTTCTGCTAAGGTGGATATCGAGCAGACGCCCCTGGTCTTGTATCAAGGGTTTAGCATTCATGGAAATGAACCCAGCGGAGGCAATGCCGCGCCCTTGGTCGCCTACTATCTGGCTGCTGGCCAAGGTCCGGAAATTGAAGCACTACTGGACAATACAATCATTCTTTTTGACCCTTGCTACAATCCCGACGGATTTACCCGTTTCAGTACCTGGGCCAATATGCACAAGAACCTGAACCTGACGGCTGACCCTGCCGATCGCGAATACGATGAGAGCTGGCCCGGTGGCCGTACCAACCACTACTGGTTTGATCTGAACCGCGACTGGCTACCTGTACAGCACCCGGAAGGTCGCGGCCGAGTGGTGGCTTTCCACGAATGGAAGCCTAACGTACTGACCGACCACCACGAAATGGGCACCAATTCTACCTTCTTCTTCATGCCTGGTGAACCGAGTCGGGTACACCCACTTACCCCTGGAATGAATCAACAGCTGACGGGAGCTATCGGCAACTACCACGCCAAAGCACTGGACGATATTGGATCGCTCTATTATTCGGAAGAAGGCTACGATGATTACTACATCGGCAAGGGCTCGACCTACCCCGATGTGAATGGCTGTATTGGTATCCTCTTTGAGCAAGCGAGCTCACGAGGGCACGTGCAGGAAAGTGACAATGGCTTGCTCACTTTCGCCTTCACGATTCGCAATCAGGTGCGCACGGCACTTAGTACCCACGCGGCCACGGTGGGCCTGAAAAAGGAGATCCTTACCTACCAACGTGATTTCTACCAAAGTGCTCGCAAGGAAGCCCAGGCCGAGAGCCGCTACGGGTATGTTTTTGGCACCGACGGCGACCCCGGACGGGCCAATCACCTGATTGATATGTTGCTGACACACCAGATTGATGTACATCCGTTAAAAAAAGACGCTACGGCTGATGGAAAGACTTTTCGGGCAGGTGAAGCTTATGTAGTGCCCTTAAAGCAGGATCAGTACCGCTTCATCAAAGCTGTTTTTGACCCTATCCTGGAGTTTGAAGACAGCCTCTTCTACGATATTTCTACCTGGACACTGCCCATGGCTTGCAACCTGCCTTATGCCAGCCTCAATAGCACGCCTTCGGTAGGTGACGCCCTCACTGTGGTGCCTTCAGTAGCACCCGCTGCACCAGCTCGTAGTACTTACGCCTATATGCTGCCCTGGAATGATTTTTATGCCCCTCGTTTAGCTTACTACTTGATGGACCATGGCTTGCGCTTGAAAGTTACGACAGCAGCTTCCACCGTAGGAGGGGATGTCTACCCAGCTGGAACGGTTATTCTACCGGTTGTAAACCAGGGGGACCTCTCGGAGGAGGAAATTCATCGTATCGTGAAAGAGGGGGTAGCCATCACTGGCGTGGGCATGGTACCTGTAAATACCGGCCTGAGTTCAACGGGGCCAGACTTGGGTAGCCGGGAATACCATACCCTGGAGATGCCCAAAGTAGCCATTTTGGTTGGCGATGGTGTCACCAGTTACGAAGCAGGCACCAATTGGCATTTGTTGGACCAGCGCTACCACATACCGGTAACCAAACTGACGACTGAAGATTTAGGGCGGGCCGACTTGAGCCGTTACAACGTGATTATTCTCCCCAACGGGAATTATCGATTTGGTGGCAACGAGACCACTAAACTACAGGATTGGGTAAGCGCCGGAGGAACGCTCATCGCTCAAAAAGCAGCCAACCGTTGGTGTGCTGCCAACAGACTGGCGCAGCTGAATCCCGTCAAAGTGGAGGGAGATAAAAGAGATCAACGCCCTTATGGGAAACTCGACCGCGATGAAGGTGGCCGGGTGTTGGGAGGGGCTATCTTTAATACCGAAGTAGATCTTACGCATCCTTTGCTCTACGGCTTTACCCGAACCGATTTCCCAGTCTTTCAGCGGGGGAATTTGTTTTACGAAGTGAGCAGCAATCCTTACGCTACCCCCGTACGGTTTACCAAGCAACCACTTTTGAGTGGTTATGTACACCCCGAGAGCCTTGATGCTTTGGAAAGTTCAGCGGCGGTGTTGGTGAGTGGTAAAGGTCGTGGACGAACGATCTCTATGATGCAAGAGCCCGCCTTCCGCGCCTTTTGGTTTGGAACGAGTAAGCTACTGGCCAACGCTATTTTCTTTGGTTCTACCATTAGTGGTGGTGCTTGTGAGACCATAAAATAAAAAACGAGACGGAAATAATTGATTAGTAATTGGTTTTACGAAAAATAAAGCTATCTTTGCCGTCCGAATTTGAATAGGAAATATTACCGCCATGAAGAAAGATATCCATCCCGATAATTACCGCCTCGTTGTTTTCCGTGACATCTCGGTTGACAAATCTTGGTTGTCGCACTCTTGCGCTCCTACTAGAGATACTGTAGAGTGGGAAGATGGCAAAGAATACCCATTGGTAAAAGTGGAAATTTCTAGTGAGTCTCATCCGTTTTTTACGGGTAAGATGAAGTTTGTAGATACGGCTGGTCGTATCGACAAGTTCAATAAGAAATTTGCCAAATTTTCTAAGAAGTAATTCTTCGATAATTATCTGGCTTGAAAGAAAAAGTCCTGATCAGCCATTGTGCTGATTAGGACTTTTTTATTTTTGCGCAATACCAACATCTCCTCCCTATGGCACATCTCATCTTGTTTGATAATGAAACCCGCGAACATCTCTTGCCGCTGACGTACACACGCCCAGTCGGTGCATTACGTGTTGGGGTGCTTACGATTCGTGAAAAATGGGAACGGGTAATGGCTTGTCCCGTATCTTTTCTAACCCAGGATTACCTCAGCGAGAAGTTTGAGATGGACTATGGTGAAGAAAACTACCTGGTCAACGGTGCTTTGTTGCCTACTCCACAAATCATACGTCTCATTCGGCAGCTGGATTACAGCGAAGCCATTTTGCTTGATGGGGAACTGCTGGCTACCAAACTGCGGGGAGAGCAGATTGAACAGCTCATTAAGGATGAAGATTTTGGTGAACTTTCCGGCTACGAAGCCAAAAATACCGATATTCTTAAATTACGTGGCGTCTATGACATCTTTCATCTGAACCAGGCTGCGATAGAGGCTGATTTTGCGCTTTTGACCGAAGGCCGAACTTCGGCTCCTTTGTCGGAAACCAACCGGGTGGTTGGGCCCGCCGATCAGCTTTTTATTGAAAAAGGAGCTACGGTAGAGTGTGCTACGTTTAATACCCAACAAGGACCCATCTACATTGGCCGCAACGCCTTGGTGATGGAAGGGAGCCTCATCCGGGGAGCCTTCGCGATGGGAGAGGGGGCTGTGCTGAAAATGGGCGCAAAGATCTACGGTGCTACTACACTGGGGCCCGGTTGTAAGGTAGGTGGCGAAGTAAATAACGTAGTCTTTCAAGCCAATGCGAACAAAGGACACGATGGTTACCTGGGCAATTCGGTCATTGGGGAATGGTGCAACATCGGAGCGGATACCAACTGCTCCAACCTCAAAAATACCTACGAAGAAGTAAAACTTTGGAATTATCCCGAAGAGCGATTCGTGAAAACAGGCCTACAGTTTTGTGGCCTCGTCATGGGAGACCATACCAAAGTAGGCATCAACACCATGTTCAATACGGGTACCGTAGTGGGGGTGGCTGCCAACATTTTTGGCGACGGGTTTCCGCGTAATTTCGTCCCTTCCTTCGCTTGGGGCGGTGCCAGTGGCTATTCAACTTACCGCACCAGCAAGGCGTTTGAGATGATGGAACGCGTGCTCGAACGTAGAGGGTTAGAGCTGACTGTACAGGATCGGCTGATCTTACTGCGTATTTACGAAGACACCGCCAAGTACCGCCGCTGGGAAAAGAAAGACTAAAATGAAGCAACTACCACGCTGGAAAATCTGGTTAAGCTACCTGCTGGAACTCCACGTGGAGAGTGCTGAAAGTGATTACAATCCCTATCTCTACGTAAGCCTTCGCCGTGGCCGCTACCAACTCAGCACCGCCAATGCGGTGTATTCCTACGGCGATCTCTATACCAATTTTGCCCGTACCTTTGCGCGCTGGAACTGGGAGCAGTATCCCATCGATGAAGTGCTCATACTAGGCTTGGGCCTGGGGAGTATCCCCGTCATTCTAGCGCAAACCCACCACCAGCAAGCGTGCCAGTTTACGGCTGTAGAAATTGATGAAGTAGTGTTGGATTTGGCCCAGCGTTACGTTCTCAATGACTTGAAAAACCCGCAGCAAATGATCGTCGCAGATGCGTCCATTGCTGTCCAGCAGTTGCCAGAGGAAAACTACGATCTGCTCTGTGTAGATATCTTTGATGATGACCTTGTTCCGGAAGTCTTTGAGACCATCGCCTTCCTGGAAGATGCAAAAGCATTGCTGCGCCCCGGCGGTGTGCTGCTTTTCAACCGCCTTGCGGCCAACCCCAGAGATGAGCAAGAGAGCAAGGCGTTTTTTGAAACTACTTTCCTGAAAGTCTTCCCTCAGGGGTATTGCCTTGATGTCGGCGGCAATTATATGCTACTGAGCAACAAGGAAGCGATAAGGAACGTGTAATCGTCTATCTTATCCCACGTCTGATTATAGTCTCAAAAAAAAAACACCCGAACCACTACAAGTGATTCGGGTGTTGCTATTTAAGAAACACGTCTAAGTGGCGTATTACTATTTATTCATCATCACCACCGTCGTCAGACAACTGCTCTTTGAGTTGGCTGAACACGTCCAAGTCACCAAGCGTATCACGCTCAACACTTGATTGTGTTTTCTTAACGGCTTTACGAGTTTCCTGGCGCTCATCGTCACGCTCTTTACGAACTTGCTCGTCCGCTTCACGGCGAATATCATCCAGGTAACGCATGTGGCTCACCATGATGCGCTTGTCATCACGGTTGAATTCGATCACCTTCACGGTCAGTACCTCATCAGCTTCGGCGTAAGTGCCGTCATCCTTACGGATGTGCTTGAGGGGAGCATAAGCTTCCAGGCCATAAGGCAATTGTACGATTGCACCGCGGTCGTCCTTGCGCAGGATAGTAGCTTCGTGGTAAGATCCTTGTGGGAATACGGTTTCGAACGTATCCCATGGATTTTCTTCCAGTTGCTTGTGACCCAGTGACAATTTGCGATTGTTCTTGTCAATTTCAAGAATCATCACATCGATCTTCTCACCAACTTTCGTGAACTCACTTGGGTGGCCGTAGCGCTTGGTCCAAGAAAGGTCAGAAATGTGGATCATACCACCGATACCATTCTCCAATTCCACGAACACACCGTAAGGAGTAAGGTTCTTGACCTCACCGCTGTGGCGGCTGTTTTCAGGGAATCTTTCTTCAATGTTATCCCATGGATCATCCTGTAGTTGCTTCACCGAAAGCGACATCTTGCGATCTTCGCGGTCGATAGTAACCACTTTGGCTTGGTACTCTTGTCCCAGCTTGAAGTGTTCGCGGGCGTTGATCGGTTGATTGCTCCAGCTTACTTCTGAAACGTGGATCAAACCTTCTACACCAGGCTGGATTTCCAGGAATGCACCGTAGTCCTCGATGTTAACGATCTTACCAGTAACGGTAGAGCCTTCGCTGATGTCTTCTGCCAATACTTCCCATGGGTGGGGTTGTAGTTGCTTAAGACCCAAAGAAATACGCTTCTTGTTCTCGTCAAAGTCGAGTACAACAACGTTGATCTTCTGGTTCAGTTCCAGTTTCTCACTTGGGTGAGAAATCCGTCCCCAGCTGATGTCTGTGATGTACAACAGACCATCTACACCACCAAGGTCAAGGAATGCACCGAAGTCGGTAAGGTTTTTAACCAAACCTTCCAGTACCTGACCACGCTCAAGGCTGGCAATGATAGCTTCACGCTGCTCGGCCAAATCGCTTTCGATAAGGGCTTTGTGAGATACAACTGCGTTTTTGATCGCTTCGTTGATCTTCACTACCTTGAACTCCATGGTCTTACCCACGTAGCTATCATAATCGATGATAGGCTTGATATCAATTTGTGAACCAGGCAAGAAGGTTTCCAAACCACCACAATCGGCGATCAGACCACCTTTGGTCTTGCTGATAACTGTACCCTTGATAACGGTACCGTTCTCGTAGCTGTCTTTGATAGACTCCCAAGCCAGCAACAATTTCGCTTTACGGCGAGAAAGTACCAACTGGCCACGAGCATCTTCTTGCTGCTCAACGTAAACACGTACGTGATCACCCACCTTAAGGTCCGGTGTGTCACGGAATTCCGACAAAGGAATCAGACCGTCAGACTTGAAGTTGATGTCCAATACAACATCACCATCGTTGATCGCTGTTACTAAACCAGAAACGATTTCCATTTCCTGAATAGCAGACATCGACTCGTCAAACTGAGCCAACATGGTTTCACGCTCGGCTTCAGAGTAGCTGTTGTCAGCACGCTTGTCGATGGTCCAGTCAAAGTCGTCGTGAGCTTCACCCGTAGCGCCGGTTGGCAACTCTACGTCAATCTCCGCGTCTTCGTCTTCGTCCTCATCACTGTCGCTGTCATCGTCAGAGGCTTCCGCTTCGTTGTCCTCTGCTTTTGGCGCAGCTACAGCTTCTTCTACAGTTTCCGCAGCGGCTTCCGCTACTTCTTCTGCAGCTTCCGCAACAGCTTCTGCTACTTCTTCCACTTTTTCAACAACGGCTTCCGCCGCATCACTTGCAGCTTCCACCACCTCCTCTACCGGAGTGGTTTCTTCCTGCTGGTTGTCCTGTTCTTCCAGGTTCTTGTCATCTAGCATCTAATAGAATGCTTTAAGTTAGGAATGGGGCAAATAAGTCCTTCGTAATGAAAATCTTATAAGTTTTTTCACCATTAACCCTTGTGAATAAATTAAATTGCGGCGCAAAGGTAACCTTTTGTTTCCTAACAACCAAGCATTTAGCAGGTCTATTGTTTTAGTTTTGCCACCTTACATTATCTCGCAAAATAACCCCAAATTTGGACTCGTGTTTTAAAGTCGGAGTTTAGGTGGTGTAAAGGTGTAAGGGTTGGAACAGTGTAAAGGTTAGGCGACTGAATGTAGGAAGAAATCCCCGCACCCGCTGACCTCACACCCCGCACTAAAAGTCGGAAGTGGGAAATAGGAAGTCGGAAGTATAACCGCACCCCGCACCAAAATCGGAGTTCGGAAGTGGGAAGTCGGAAGTATTTGAAACACCTGGTAGAATCCGCTCCTTTTCTCTTCGTGTATCTCGTTACTTCCGACTTCCGACTTCAATATCAAACCCTTACACTTTTACACCATTCCAACCAAATCACCAACCATCAACCAATAAAAAATGACCTTAAAAACCGCCCAACAAACCGTCGACGAGTGGATTAACACCATTGGTGTCCGTTATTACAGTGAACTCACCAATATGGCTATCCTCACGGAGGAAGTAGGAGAGGTGGCCCGACTGATGTCGCGGCTCTATGGCGAGCAGTCGTTCAAACGCCCTGAAGATGCCAAGCGCGCGCCCGCTCAACTGGCCGACGAGATGGCGGATGTCCTCTTCGTCCTGATCTGTCTGGCCAATCAAACGGGTATCGACCTCACGGAAGCCCTCCAACGTAACCTGGAAAAGAAAACGAGTCGCGACAAGGATCGCCACGCCAATAACGAGAAGTTAAAGTAGTATTTTTTGGGCGCTCCCCCTCCCGAAGGTCGGGGTTGGGTCGTCCGCCACGTGGCCCTGCGGGCGCCCCGCGTAGCGGTGCTGGCTCCCACCCCTAGCGCAGCAGGGGGGTGTTGCTCAATACGCTCAAGTTTGTGCCAAATCAAAGGAATTTCCATATCCCCCTCGGAGAGTAGCGCCCTGGCCGCAAGGGCTACCCTCCCTGCCTGACGTGCCGCTGGCAGGCAAGCCTCGCCCCTGTGGATCGGTCCCTCCAGCAGGACACATTTTGATCGTGCCAGTAGCAAGCATATCACCGATTGTTTAACGTGAGATTTGGGGGTAAAAACCTGATCAACAATTAATTATGCTCCCTAAGCTCACCGTACTTGGTGTTGGGTACTGTGTACTTGGATTAAAAAAGTTGTTCTATCTGAGTACCTAGTACTAGGTACTTAATACAGTGAGGTTGGGTGACGGGATTCCTCTAGTTTCAAGAGCTTTATGCACCAACCTCACATTAAATAGTGATGGCTTTGGCCGATCCCGTGGTATTGGTGTGGATGCCATCTCCTGCAATAGGAAAAATGCACGACTGGCTGGAGTGATTTTCGATACAATTGCGTTGTTCGCCCAGCCGCAGATAACACAAGGCCAGTGCCTCGTGCAGCCCTTTGTTTTGAGTGGCGATGGTTTTGTTCTCAGGGAAGCGTTCCAACAGATTTTCGAAAACGTTGATCGCGTCTTGTGAACGGCCTGCCTCCAGTAGTGTCTCTCCGTAAGCAATATAAGCGGGGATGGTGAGTTGGCCCTGTTGTTGTGCTGCCAGGATCTGAGGTTCCATAACGGCCAACTTTCGCGCAGTTTCGTAGGGGTGTTTGGAGAAATCAATCCGAGCAATAATGTTATTGATACTGTCCCGCATTTGGCGAGTGCCCGCCGCTGGGTCATTCGTCGTAGTTGTTGCTAGCGTGTGGCTTTCCTGGTCAGCGTTTTCCGGCTGGCACGCTGCAAACATCAAAATCAGGCAGCAACCAAGAAAGCAAGAGGACCATTTTTTCTGCAAAGTAGCCATTTGAGATATTTTCCTCAAAAGTACCTTAGCGCGCGCGTAAAAGTAAATGGAGCACTCGTTTTTTTTGCCGACCCCTTAGTGTGCAAAGCGAAGCATGGAGCCGAGCGCAGGGACGCAGGCCAAAGGATGGAAGCCGCTCCGCTCCATAGAATCGGGTTTCAAACCCGGTACAAAGAGCGGACTAGAAAAGTCGGGACAGGAGAAGGCATGGCCCCAAATCACCATAATCTTCCCCATTCGTATAAATACATTCATGCATTTACACGTCCGAGCGTACAATTGCTACTTTCTTTTGGTTTGATAATCAATGTTTTAAAAGGCAGCCACAATATTTTAACTAAATAAATAGTTAATCAACTAAACTTTTTTACTTAAGTTTGCATCTATAGTTACGACTGATCAGAAAAACACGGTTTATAATGAAGAAATTAACGAAAGCAGAGGAAGAAATCATGCAGGTCTTGTGGGACCTGGGCGAAGGAGCGGTGGGCGATATCCGGACCAAACTGGCCGAGCAGGCGGGTGGAAAGATGCCGGCCCACAGCACCATTTCGACGATGATGAAAATCCTGAGTGAGAAAGGTTTTGTGGCCTACAAAGCTTACGGGCGCACCTTTGTCTACCGTGCCCAGCTGAGCAAAGAGGATTACAGCAAACAAAGCTTGCACACCCTCATGCAGGACTATTTTGGAGGTTCTGCTAATCGGTTGGTTTCTTTTTTAGTAAAAGGGAAAGACCTCAGTGTAGAAGAACTCAACGACCTGGTTGAGCGCCTGGAGGATCCCAAAAACGAGTAATTATGAATGCTTATCTCATTGAATTCAGCCTCTACTGGTTGGGGTTCTGGGGCTTATATGCGCTGTTGTTGCGCCAAGAAAAATTCTTCCGGCTCAACCGCTTTTACCTACTGGGAACCTTTGTTTTGGGAATGATACTACCGCTGGTGCAATGGTCGGCCATCTGGGCGGCTCCGGCGTGGATGGAGCTCCCTGTGGTATGGCTGCAAACGGTAACGGTGGCTCCGGATAACCCTACAATTGCCAGCATTTCTCCGGCCACAAATTGGTCGTGGTCGAGCTTCTTCTGGCGCGTTTATCTTTTGGGAGTCTTATTGGCGACTGTCCGATTCTTGTGGGGATTGGCAAGACTCTTCCAGTATTACCGCAAAGGCAATAAACGCTGGGAGAAGGGCATCTGCTGGGTAGAAAGCGAGCAGGCTCACGCGCCTTTCTCGTGGTTGCACTTCCTGTTTATAAGTCAGCAAACCAAGGCCAGCGAAGTGGAAAAGGCAGCCATCGTCGCCCATGAGAAAGCACATATCCAGCAAAAACACAGCTGGGACATCCTGCTACTGGAAATCGTTGGCATCTTCTGCTGGTGGCACCCCTTGTGGTACGCTTACCGGCATGAGCTGGAGAATGTTCACGAATATTTGGCGGACGCTGTGGTGCTACAAGCTACACCTACCCGCGAATACGGCAAGCTGCTGCTTCGCCAATGCTTACAACAACCCGACCTGCCGTTTGTGCAGACTTTTCATACTTCACAACTTAAAAAACGTATTATTATGATGACGAAATCACCTTCCTCTACCCTCGCATTGGGTAAGTACCTGTTGTTCCTTCCCTTGACTTTGCTGCTCTTGCTCACTTGCGAGGAGGCCGGAGCGCAACCTCAAAAAAAGCAGATGACACAAGGGCTCCAAGAAGACGACGGGAGATTCTTTGAGCGCGTCGATACCGTTACTGTCTTTGACCCTGCCACCAGCACGGAAGAGGTAAGTATCGTAAAGACCAAAATTTACGAAAAAGTAGATCAGATGCCAGTTTTCGGCAACTGTGAGGGACTGACGGGGCAAGAGCAGATGGACTGCTCTAACAAAAACCTGCTCACCTTTATTTTTGAACACGTCAAGTACCCCAAAGCGGCCATGGAAGCAAAACAAGAAGGCCTGGCACTGACCAGGTTTATCGTAGACCCTCAGGGGCGGGTAACGAATATCCAACTCATTGAGGAAAAAACTACGGAACACGCTGCCCTGAACGAAGCCGCACTGGAGACCATCCGGCAGCTACCGGGTTTCACCCCTGGTCAGCACAATGGCAAGCCAGTGTATGTGCAAATGGTCATGCCCATCAAGTTTAAGCTCTAGCTGGGCAGTGGTCGACCTAGGGTAGATAGCCCTATACCTTCTACCAGAAAATCCCTTTACGATAAAATCACCTGACTAAACTTTAAGGGGATAGATCGCTCTGGTCTATCCCGTTTTTTTTATTTTTGACCACACATTTCTCTCTATTAAAAAAAAACATCATGAAACAATTATTCGTGCTACTCCTTATTTTCTCTACTTTTTCTTTGACCGCGCAGACCTTTGAGGAACTCATCCAGACCGGTAACCAGCAATACAGCGATGGCAACTTTGAAGCCTCTGCACTATCATACGAACAGGCATTTGAGCTGCAAGAAGGCAATGCTTCGCAATATTACAATGCCGCCTGCTCCTGGGCACTGGCGGGCAATACAGACAAAGCTACCATCCATCTGATATTATCGGTAGACAAGGGCTGGCTCAACCTGGCTCACATGGAGCGTGACCCTGATTTGGAAAGCCTTCATGATCTCCCCACCTGGGCACCCATTCTGGCAACGGTAGCGGAGAAGAAAGCGGAATACGAGAAAGATTTCGATTTACCGCTCAAAGCGCAGTTGGAAGAAATCTATATGAAGGATCAGACCTTGCGCAGTATCCACGAGGAAATCACCAAGAAGTTTGGTTATGATTCTCCTGAGAAGGATTATTTCAATACGATCTGGACCCAAGAAGACAGTCTGTTGCTGCTGGAATGTGAGGACATCATTGAAAAACACGGCTGGGTAGGTCGCAGCCAAGTGGGTGGAAAAGCCAATACTGCGCTATTTTTAGTCATCCAACATGCTTCGCTGGAAGCACAGGAGAAATACATCCCGCTCTTACAGGCCTCAGTAGAAGCAGGTGAATCCAGCGGTTCGCACCTGGCCCTGATGCAAGATCGCATCCTGATGCGCAAAGATCAGCCCCAGATTTATGGTTCTCAGGTGAGTTACAACCAGGAAACGGGTGAAGGCAGTGTCTTCGAAATCCAGGATCCCGAGTACGTCAACCAGCGCCGCAAGGCTATCGGCCTGGGCCCCATAGAGGATTACCTGAAAAACTGGAATATCGAGTGGACGGTGCCACAGAAGGAGAAGTAGGTATTTTCCTCCATATTATTGAACCATATGAGGGATTATCAGGTCATATAAGATTCGGTTGATTGCCATTGAAAAATCTCAAGAGCAGGAAGAAGAGAATCATCATATCAGAAATATTATAGTATTTTCACGAGCACACATTATTCACACCAATAAAACAACCATATTCAATGACTACTGATGATAACCTCAACATCCCGGCAGGCTGGGTCGGCGGCTTTGCGGCCTCCGAGCCTGAATTTGCTTATCCCGACCCCGATTTGTCGTGCCTGGAGATTTGTGACAACCTCGATCATATTGATCTTCTCCAGCGACAGCAAAAAGTGATCTGGCCCGAGTTTAGCTGGGCTACCAGACAAGAAAAACCTGACGAAAAGCGCTGTTACCAAATGTTTGCGCCTGATATTTCGAGAATTGGCTATACGGATACGGGGAGAGTATACTCCATCATTTGCCCGCAGCAGGGAATGACCTCGCCTTCGTTGGGCTCAATGAATGTGGAGGTGACGGTGACGGGGCAACGCGGTTGGGTGGATGAAACCACAAGAACCCTGGCCGCAGATATGTCCGTAGAAGGTAAGATCTGGTTCAGCCCGAGTGCCAAGCAAAAGCCTAAAGTCAAGCAGTTGTGGGACCGGTTTGCCAATAGCAAACTGCCTTTCCCTTCTGACAAAGCCAACGCCATCAGGGTGAGAACGCACCTCCCCGGCGACCGCAACCAAGTGCTGTTTCCACTAAAAACAGGCGAGAGCAATTCCTTCCCCATTCCCGATTTTGCCCGGCATCCCGAAGCATGGACTGTGGGGAACCTTAGTGTACAAATCGGCGAAATCTTTCCTACTGGGAACATTATAGTCGACAAATTCAATCAACTCATACTGGATATTTTCAACACAGCATCTGGCAATATGCTCAAGTTTGGCAATATCCTCACCTGGAATGTTTGGTTTACCCCTCCTGAGCTCGTAGATACCCAAGAGTGGAAAGACCACGCCGAAGTTTGGCGAAAATCCATCAATGCCGATCACGGCAGCCCCGAAGGCGAAGGCTCTGACCCGAGGTACTACGACGGCACCGTCTTTAAACCCGCCAGGGACTTGTTTGACCGCATCCGCGGAAGAGGCCTCGATGAGGAGTTCATCAGTGATGAAGAGCAACTCGCCCAAGAAGAACTTGCTAAAATTGATAATTTCTTAAACAACGTCGAGATTTAAAATTTTATGAAAAATTTATTCGCACTCTCTCTGTTCCTACTGTTGCTCGGTACTTGCCGTAATGAAGATGATGGTATTCCTAGCTGTCCGGGGGAGTACTCCGCATTCGAAGTGAGCTATACCATCCCCACTTCAGAAAGTAATGATAGTGACCGAATTGATTGGACCTTTGTTAGCGATGCTAATGGTACGGTGCTCAAAGATTACCGTGCCGACTGGGGAACGACCAAGCGCATTATCTTAACCGATCACTGTACGGAAAATCTAGATTTTTCTATCGTTTATGCCCGCGATGCATATGGTTTTGAAGGTCTGGAAAAGATCGTTGAAATCAACACCCTTACTTCGGTAGAGACGGGTAAGAATTTTTCCACACCTAACAAGCATGATCGTCGTAGAATATATCCCCCGGGGGGGCTTCGAATTGCTATCAATAACATTCCAGAAGATTTAGAGGACATTAGCTTTGTTCGTAACAGTCTGAATACGAATGCATTTTCTCTGGATCACGACAATCATATCGGCTACATTAACATATCGGGAAGTATTCCCTACTATAATCCAATTTTTGTCACCACTAAGCGGAGCAGTGAAACTGTACAAAGAGGATTGGTTATGCCTCCCCCTACCTATTTCTATGACAACGAGTTGAACTTAGACTACGAAGACTTCACGGTAATTATCGAATCCCAAACGGTCCATTTCCCTTATCCCGAGTTTTGGCGATATGATTTGTACGGTACGTACGAAGAAGCTCCAATCAGGGACCTGTATCTTAGCCATGGCTTAATCAATGAGGATAGTACCCAACCAGCAGATGAGGTAACATTGATGGTTCCCAATGATTCAACGACAACTCCCATCATCTTCAGAGCCTTTACTTCGGATGGAGACGGAGTGGGCATGAGTACTACGACGTTACCTGAGCAAATTGAGTTAACTCCCACTGGACTTGATGGCACCCTCAATAGCCGGAGTTGTGATTTTTTTAATACAGCAGGTTTAGACTTGGTCGTAGCCAGCTGGTATTACTTTACTATCAACTATGAAGGACGTAAGTATCGCTGTACTTGGAATGTATACCTGGATCCAACGGTTGCTTCGTCCTATACCCTGCCGGAATTACCTTCAGCCCTTCTTGATCGGTTGCCTTTCCTTAACCAGCTTGATAATCCAACGGTGCTCCGATTGTGTGGCACGCAATTTTCCGGCTCCTCGACTTACAGTGAAGTGGCTCCTCAATATTTTTATAATGAAAGTGATCGCTTCTGGGCAGAAAAAATTGGCTATGAGCAAGAATGTGTAAACATAGAATAAGAACAAGCGGAGGAAGCGACCGTATGGAGATCGTTTCCTCTGCTATCCTCATCTTACCTATCTACTCCACCACCACCGCTTGGGTCAGTTGGCCCTCTCTGCTCACATACTGCACGTAGTACAACCCGGCAGGAAGGGAAGCGGTAGCGACTTCCAAGCGATTTTGTGTCCACGAAAGCCACTGGCGGGTGATTTGCCCTTGGGCATTGAGCAGGCGGACCGTGGCACTGGTGTTCTCTTCCCTTTGTATCACGAAATTATCGGTAGCGGGATTGGGATAAAGCCGCAAGGTGCTGGTTGGCAACTGTACGTTTCGGGTGCTCACGGAGCCTTCTATCAGTCCGGCGCGTTCATTGTCCAATACACTCCGCATGATTTCGATCTGCCCGAAGGTGAAGCTGTTTTGGCAATCTTCCTGGGCGTAGTCCATGAAGTTTTCCCACATATCGGGTAGGTCGCCGCTGCCTTCGTTGCAGGTATTGTTGGCGGGATCGCAACTGAACTGGCTATTCAATCCCTGGTTTGGAGTATCTTCAACACCATCGTCGGCATTACAGTCTGGAATACCAAAAGTAGAAAGGAGGCCATCGCCCCAAATATGGCGTAAGCCCAGGTAGTGCCCCACCTCGTGGGTGATGGTGCGGCCACGTACAGAGACCGTAATATTTCCTAAGCCAAACAAGCCACTGGTAGTAAAGGTGCCGGTGCGCCGGAAAACTTCGTAATGAACTACGACCCCATCTAAACCTGGGCTAGGAGCAGAAGCCCCCTCTGGCCAATGGCTCAGGTCTGCGGGGGGGTAGGCATAACCCAAGAGTGCGCCCCCTTCGATATTGCACACCCAGATATTGAGGTGGTGCTCGGGGTCCCAGGCATCGGAGCCGCCAGTGGCCGTGGTTTTTACATTGTCGGGAAGGGTGCCACCGAACAGGTTCAGCTCAAAAGTAGCCGTGGTTGCAACGCGCTCTACACCTACCAGTTCGAACTGAATAAAAGGATCATCAACGACTGGCAGAAAATCTTCACGTACTTGAATAGCATCAACGTTCAGGCGGCGATAATCCTGGTTGAGGACTTCCAAAACCGCTTCAATGAGGCTATCCGGCAGGTTTTGGGCTTCGTTTTGGTACACCAAATGCACCACCACCGGAATGGTCACCAAGGTAAGGTCACGCGCCTGCCCTTGGCCACGTACCCGGTCGTAAACTTGTCGGGTAGCCGCCTCGAAGCCAGGGTGAGTCGCCTCCAGATGGTGGAGATAATGCGCTGCGGCACAAGGTTCTTGCACCTGCGTTTGACCGATTTGGACACTACTCAACAAGAGCGATAATCCCAAGAAAAATTTCCACATAAGAAGATTGGTTTGATAGTAAAATTACAGTTGACGCCGTAGAACTACGGGGTAACTGATAAAATGAACTCCTCCTTACTTGGGCAATGTGGAAAAAACAGATGTTGCAGCTCAAAGGTAGAAAAAACATTAATAGACACGAAAGCGCCAATACACTAAAGTTTACAAAAAAAATATTCTGTGCAATTCCGTGTTTTGTGCTTTGTGCGGGGTGCTAAAATACTTCCGACTTCCCACTTCCCACTTCCTTCCGATATCTCTGAATCCGACCTTGAGCCGTTGGCGATTGATGGTTAGCCCAACCCTTACACCCTTACACTTTTCCAACTTTTACACCTTTTCAGGTGCGGACTGTGCGGGGGGCTAAAATACTTCCGATTTCCCACTTCCGATTTCCGACTTTGAGGTGCGGTAATACTTCGGTATTTGTGTACCTCTATGGCAAAAAAACTCCGTGCCCCGGTGGCTATTGAATCCATACCTGAGTTCTTAAAAAAGCACCCTATAAAAATAGGAAAGTCCCCTTATCGTTTTAGTAAAAACCTCAGACCATGCGCTATCGATTCACTGCTCTATTCCTGTTACTGTTTGCTTTTTCGGCCATTAGGTGCCAGGAGGTCAATTATCCTCCACGTCACGAAATCGGCTTTGACCTCTTGCCGATCATCGTCACGGGGAGTACCAATAACAATGTAGGATTGGGCATGGAATTGTTTTATACGCAACAATTGAAAGAAGGGAAATTGCGTCTGCGCTACCTCACCAATCGGCGGGGAGCCAACTACCTGGACAACGGCATTTTGCGCCGCTACGAAAAGATGCTTTCCGACAACTCTCTGCGTACGGTAGAAAACCGCTACTGGCAGCGCCAAAACCACGGCTTGCGGCTGGGTTACGAGCAAGTCTTCCGTACCAAAGTGATTGAATATTACTGGAGTTTTGATCTGTTTGGGCAGTACAACCGGGCCCAAATCGCTTCGCTGGCCTTGCTCGACAACCCCAACTTGCCGGATAGTGAGCCGGAAGAAGAATTCAGTGCCGTCAACGACTTCAACAGCTACGAGTTTGGCATCATCCCCACCCTGGGCTTGGGCTTCTACATTGACGAAAAAATTCAGATCAGGGTAGAAATTGGGCCCAAGCTGAGTGTGCTCCACGAGGATCTGCCGCTGCTCAACGAAAACAATGAGCTTTTTTACAGCAGCTATACCATCAGCAGCTCGGAGCTGTTTTTGCTGAATGATATTTTGATCACTTATAAGTTTTAGTTTGGGGTATTCACAATCACTTCCTCTTTCCACGGGCCCAAAACGATCATGGGTTTGGCATTTAAATCATAATAATGCTTGTCTATTTTTTGGGTCCTGGTGTATCGCTTGGGCGGTGTTTGCTCGTAATCTTCAACGGTTTCCTTCATCTCGTGCGGCTCTCCTTGCGTAAGGGATGGCGTGAAGTGGAATTCACGATATTTGATCTGTTCTCGAGAATCCGTCCTTAGAGATTGGGTAAAACCATAACCAAACTCTCCCATGCTGGGGTTCTCAACGGTAAAGAGATTTTTACTGCTATTCGTATAGGCGCTAGAATAGCCATCTACTTCTTCCCCCAGTCCTTCTTTGTTGATTAAAATAGAAGTTAGTGAATTGAGCTGCTGCTGGTGTATTGGTTGGGGATTACGCCAGCTGCCCTACTTTTTGATGTCCTTAACCTCAGAACAGGTAAGTGTCTCGATCAGGTTTTTTAATATTTTTTAATTTTTCATAGATTATTACAGACAGCTTAGCGAATGAAGGTAAACCTCTGCTTACAGTAGCTTTTATTACTCCACCATTTCTGAAGCCTCCCATTCTTGCTATATCATCGTACGTCCAGTCATTATCTTTCATCATCTGGCGAAACCTATCCTTCCAATCTTCGCGTATTTTATCTTCCATTTCCATTCGATAAAAAATTCATACCTTTTCCGTCATTTGGCCGGTTTCATAGTACATTAACCGGACGAACTCTAATGTAACTTCTAAATCTTCAATGTGTTCCGACTCCCTGCTTTTGTTCCTTTTGCATGGAGGAAGACATAAAACTTGTAACTGTATGATGCTCCGTTTTTCTCCGTTCTCACTGTTAATCATTTTAGTGTTTTGCACCCAAGCTTTATGGGCCCAAAAGCCTACTCCTACCACCACTGAGTTGCTGTTTCATGATGATGAAGACCGTCTAATCTTCCGTGGTGAAGTACAGCGTATATTTGGTGATAACAATTATAGTTGTCAAGCTACCATCCTTATTGATAGGGTCTATAGGGGGGATTACCAACTCGACACCGTCAGTGTACACACCGGACCAGGACGAAACAGGAATATCCCAGACCGCAGATGCCTGCAAGTCGGCGATATTGTGGTTTTTTTTGCCTCAAAAATTTACTATTCATCTGAAAAAGGACATGCACCATATACTGTATTTGACCGTGACAATTACTCCTTTGTAGTTCCTCAGGATTCTACAAAGGAGGTAGATTACCGAATCAGCGATAAACTGAGCATTCTTGATCAGTTCTTCCAGTTGAAAGATGTCAAAGACAAACAAGCGGTTCAGCTCACCAATGCGGAAGGTGTAGTTTTTGCGGAAGGAGAATGGGAAAACGGAGTACCTATCGGAGAATGGAAGCATTACACCGAATTCCGGCAGGGATATGGGGAGGTGATGAGTACAATTGTTTATGAGAAGGGGTTGATCAAGCAAAAAGAAACGTTGAGCTGGTTTTTTCAATATGATGATAAAGGTCGAATCATTCTGGAGCAATTGTACAAAAAACAGGGTGACAAAAGATATCTAAGCTCTGAAAAGACCTTCGAATACGACGAATTGAACTCTATTGTGACCCACTCAAAAGAATTTTTGCCAGATGGAGTACCCAAAAGTGTACATACTTCTAGAACATTCCAAGGACTCTTTAACAGTGAGTCATCAACGGTAAGTAATGGTTACGCTCTGCACGTGGACTATAGCAGCCAGGAAAAGGTGGAAGGACACGGCGTTCACGGCGCTCGAACAGGTGTCTGGCGTACTTATTCTAAGGATGGCGAGTTGATAGATGAAAAAGACTATGGTACGGTATCAGTACCCGAAGAAGGCATGTATATTGCTTATCGGCATGATGGAAACATACGAATCAAGGGGCTGATTGACGATCAGGGGAGACAAACGGGAAAGTGGGAACTATTTTTCGAAGATGGCTCCTTGCAAGAAGTAGGCTTTTTTGAAGAAGGGCAAAGAACGGGGGCTTGGCATACATTTAGTAAAAGAGGAATCCTGATTGTGGAGCGGCGCTATAAAAATGGGCAACTACATGGCACCTACTTTTTTTACGATAGAAATGACGGTAGACTAACTACTCAAGGGGAATACCTGAATGGCAAAAAAGTTGGAATATGGAAATCTTATGAACTAGGGCGACTCATTGTTAAAGAGTACAATGATGAGGGGCAATTGCATGGAAAATCCAAAACCTATCACTCAACAGGAGAGTTAGCGATTGAGAGCACCTACTATAATGGTCTTCTTAATGGTTGGATTCGGCACTACTATGAGGATGGTACGGTGAGCAAGGAGCGGGAGTACCGTGATGGTTTACCAATTGGACCAGGTAGTACCTACGACCGCCTTGGACGCCTGGTTGCTCAAAATGAATTTTTACCAGACTTTTTTACCGGCCAAGACCAAATGAAGATTTTCACTCCTAAGCGGCAAGAGTCGATTCCCAAACCTACACTAAATCAGAACCGAACAGTTTCTACACTTGGAGTTAACAAAGATAGTATTGAAATATTAGGGGCGGAGGTGGACCGATTTATCAATGTTTTTGGCAATTCTTTATTCTCCACACGCTCTAATGGTTTACTCCGTATTGATGTCACTACGGAAGAACTAGCTGCATATAGCACCCCTTGGCCAGATAGTTTACTCTACGGACCATCACAATATCCGCCACAGATGGCTTTTCGTAACGACACTTTGAGTTGTCTTTTTCGAGGGGGGCAATCAGCTATGATTTATGATTTTGATGTATTCCGATTTTACAAAAATGAGCTAATCAGCCTTAATCGGTTTCCCATGCGTGCAGACAGAGGCAGTCAATCAAGAATTGCTGACGATGGAGAGTCGCTCATTAGCTATCATCAAACGAATTATGACATTCTCATTGAGAAATACAATATGCGGCGGCGACGGATAACCAGCACTTCACCTCCAATCCCCAATCGCCCGCAGGAAAGGATCAATTGGGTTGATGGCTCCTCCTTTAATGCCAATGGTCAGTTCGCATTCTTTGCCTTTCGGGATCCAAGATCAGCTAGTGTATATGTAGGGATCGAGAACTTAGCTACAGCAGCTTTTGAACACTTTAAATTTGAAGTCCCCAGAATGTTAGCAGAAAACTGGAGCACAACAAAAGTTGAACATCACAGCAATATCATATATCTCTTGGGCCATCATACTGACCAAGATTCGCGAAAGAGCATCCGAGGAATGTACGTGCTAAATTGTACCACTAAGCAGGTAGATTTTTTAGAATGGCAGGACAAACTTGCCCCAGATCGTACTTTCAATCCACAGACTTCAAAGATTAATACCTACTTCTACAATAATAGGATGTACATTGTATTTAATTACGATACCAATGGTGTAAACGAGGATAAAAACCTTTCTCCATATCGCAATATTATTCTGGAGGTCGACACTCAAAATCTCGAACTAGGTAAAATGCTTGATGATGGAAGTAACAACATCAAATATTATTTCTTAGTTAATGGTTATTGGATAGAATATATTCATTATAAGGCTGCAATTGGGCAAGAGCAAGGACGATCTGTCGTTAAGCGCTTTGCATTGACTCAATAACAATCAAATCCTCCTACTGTTTTTACATGGCACTGACTGTTTTTGGATTGTGCGAGGTTCGGAGCGGAGAAGCTTATGCGGCACGGGCTTGCCCGTAAAACGTTATCCAGGTTGCGAAGTATCTTGGACAACTTTTTTATACACTACATCACCTCCCCAATACAAGAAGCCCCTCCTACGCCGGATACTCTACATAATTCCGCGGCGTCTCCCACAACCGCACTGTCAGCTCGTAGCGGTCATCGAGCTTGGCGCGGATTTTTTGCCAGATCACGTAGCAGATGTTTTCCGCCGTAGGGTTGAGGTCCCGGAACTCTTCGGTGTCCAAATTGAGGTTTTTGTGGTCGAAGCGTTGTTCTACTTCTTCGTAGATGATGTCTTTGAGGATCTTCAGATCGATCAGGTAGCCGGTTTCGGGGTCGACTTCTCCTACGACCTTTACCTCCAGGTCGTAGTTGTGGCCGTGGTAGTTGGGATTGTTGCACAAACCGAAAATCTCCTGGTTTTTCTCTGCCGACCAGGCAGGGTTGTGCAGGCGGTGAGCTGCGTTGAAATGGGCCCGACGAAAAGCGGCGATTCGCATAGTCTATTCTGGTTTATTAACTTTCAGAGCTTGTTTGGTAGGGCATGATTAGCCGAAAGTGAGCAAATTTCATTTCAGGCAAGGCAAATTTTGCAGTCGAATGCGGGCGATTCGGCGAAAAATTTAACGCGGCATGAAATGCAATTTGCCACTTGCAGGCAATCGAGGTCCAACTAAACAAGCTCTCAGATACTCCAACAAGAAAACGCTTTTTAAGTTCTTGGCTCCTTTTTTGGCAATTGCCAAAGGAAGCATTAAATTTGGTGTTATTATTTAACCAAGAAAAGTATTCAATCGTTGTTTTCGGGTTTGGAGGTGGCCGTTTTTTATCTCCCTTTCCGTTTCCAGCTTTTACTACTTTCGATATATCCTGTACATTTCTGCTGGCCAGTCGTTGCGGTCAGGTTGAAAATCAGGGAAAGCGATTTGCCTTACCTTCGGCTCACAGGCCGTTGAACTAAATAAATTTCACCCTTAACCGGTGAATCTATTTTACTCAAAGTAGTAGCCTGATTGGCTATTCTATTCTGATCGTTTTCTTTCCGGCCCAGCTCTGTGGCGGGGATGTACAGTCTACAATACAAAGGGTATGCTATTCGATGAAGTCATCGGGCAGGAACAGCCGAAGGCCCTCTTTCGGCAGATGATCCATACGGACAGAATGCCGCATGCACTTTTGCTATTGGCTGCTACGGGTAGTGGTGGTCTGCCCCTGGCGCTGGCGCTGGCGCAGTATTTGCTATGTGAGCAAAGCGGCGAGCAGGACTCCGCCTGTGGGGAATGTAAACACTGCCGTAAGGCGGCAAAATACGTCCACCCCGATCTGCACTTCTCTTTCCCGACCATCGGCACCAATGCCCTTTCCGATCATTTTTTGCCACAATGGCGCGAAGCCCTCTTCGCTAATCCTTACCTGGAGATCAACGATTGGCTCCAGCATATCGGTGCCGAAAACAAACAGGGCAACATCAACAAAGACGAGTGCCTCAACATCATTCGCAAACTCAGCCTTAAAAGTTTTGAAAGTCCACGCAAAGTGGTCATCCTCTGGTTGCCGGAATACCTCGGCAACGAAGGCAACCGCCTGCTTAAAGTCATTGAAGAGCCCCCCGAACAGACGGTTTTTATCCTAGTGGCCGAAAATCAGGAACTGATCCTCAATACGATCCTTTCCCGTTGCCAGTTGGTAAAAATCAACCTGCTTTCCGACGAAGAGATCGCTACCGCCCTGCGCGAGCGCAACGGCCTGCCTGCCGAAGATGCGATGGCCATCGCACAACTGGCCAGTGGCAACTTCAATGATGCCCTGAAAGCAGCCCAACACGAAGAAAGCGACCAGGCCGTTCAGTTTCTGGATTGGATGCGCCGCTGCTACAAAGGGCTCCCCAAAGAAATGGTGGAATGGGCCAATGATTTTGCTGGTCAGGGCCGCGAAAACCAAAAACATTTTTTGCAATACGCGCTGCACTTCTGGCGAGAATTCCTCGTTCTGAAGACCAGAGGCGAAGAAGTGGTACGGCTGCGGGAACGCGAAAAACAAACGGCCATCGGCATGGCCAAAGTAATTCAGCTCCCTCAACTGGAAGCCATTATACAATTACTGGACGATTGTATGTTTTATGTGGAGCGCAATGCGCACCCTAAGATTTTGTTTCTGGATGCCAGTATCCAGATTAATCACATTATTAAACACTGGTCGGCCTACCAAGAGCAACAAAAAGCCCGCCTGGCAAAAGGCCTGGCTTAAGACAACTCTTAGGTAGCCGGTTTGTTTCCATGAAAAGAACAAGCCACCGACCGAGAATATATATAACAGCATGGGATGTACAGGATGTAGTGTAGGGATAGAAAACGGAACACCGAGCGGCTGTGGCAGCAAAGGAAACTGCGACACCGGCGGTTGCAACCGTATGAATACCTTCGATTGGCTGGCCCAAATGGAGATCTACGATGTTGATCATTTCAGCACCGTCGAAGTGAGTTTTAAGAATGGCTCTCGCAAAAGTTTTCACCACCTTCCACCGCACCTGCACCTGCATACCGGCGACATGGTGGTGGTAGAAGCCAAAAACGGCTACGATATTGGGCGCATCAGTCTCTCCGGAGAGCTTGTTCGCCTGCAAATGAAGAAAAAGAAGGTCAAGGAAGATAGCCTCACGCCACCCATTATCCGGCAAGCCAACGAGCGAGACCTGGAGCGTCTGGAAGAAGCCCGCCTGCTGGAAAAACCTTCCCTGATTCGTGCCCGTGCCATCTCCCGCTCCATGGGGCTGGATATGAAAATCGGAGACGTAGAGTTTCAGGGCGACAAGCGCAAAGCGACCTTCTTCTACACGGCTAATGGTCGGGTAGATTTCCGGGAGTTGATCCGCCATTTCGCTCGCGAGTTTCGCGTAAAAATCGAAATGCGCCAAATTGGTGCCCGCCAGGAATCCGCTCGCATCGGCGGTCTGGGGTCCTGTGGGCGGGAATTGTGCTGCTCGACCTGGTTGACCGATTTCAAGTCGGTTTCTACCGCTGCGGCACGTTACCAGAACCTGGCCATCAATCAAGCTAAGTTGTCGGGACAGTGCGGAAGGCTAAAATGCTGCCTCAATTACGAGCTCGACACCTACATGGAAGCCGTACAGGCTTTTCCGAAAAAAGCCGATAAGCTGCAAACCGAATCCGGTGCAGCGGTGCTGGTGAAAACGGACATCTTCAAGCAATTGATGTTCTATGCCTACACCGAAGGGCGCAACCGTGGTAAGCTTTACGCATTAAAAATCGAACAGGTTACAGAAATCCAAAACCTCAACAGAAAAGGAGAAAAACCTATTGACCTGGGACTTTTGGCCATGGCTGCTATCGACGAAGAAGAGCAAGAGCCAGATTACGAAGATGTTACGGGCTTCATTGAACTGCCGCCCGAACAGCGTAAGAAAAAATCGCGCAACAAGCGCCGCACTACCTCCAATCGAGGCAATCAACCGGAGCAAAAAGAAGAAAAACCTCGTCGTGAACGCTCAGTAAAAAAAGACGACGAAAAGCCTCGCCGAAATCGTCCTAAAAAAGAGGATCAAGGTAAGAAAGAGGAAAAACCACAGGCTAAAAACAATGAAAAAGGAGGTGACCAGCCTGCACCAAAACGCCGCAGAAACAACCGCCGCCGAGGGAAGGATCGTAAACCCGGAGATGGCAACAACAATAATCAACAATCAGGAAATAACCCCACCAAAGACAATTAAGTATGAAATATGATCTCGCGATAATCGGTTCTGGCCCAGGAGGATACGTTGCTGCTATACGGGCTGCACAGCTGGGGCTGAAAACAGCCATTATCGAACGCTATGCTACCTTGGGAGGTACCTGCCTCAATGTAGGTTGTATCCCCTCCAAAGCATTGCTCGATTCTTCGGAGCATTACCATAATGCTGCCGAAAAGTTTGCCGAGCACGGTATCCAACTCAATAACCTGAAGGTGGATATGCCCCAAATGATCAAGCGGAAGAATGAAGTGGTTGATCAGACTTGCAAGGGCATAGAATTTCTGATGAAGAAAAACAAGGTCGATGTTTACCACGGCCACGGCTCGTTCAAGGACAAAAACACCATCATTATCACCAAAGAGGATGGTACGACCGAAGAACTGTCTACCGAAAAAACAATCATCGCGACGGGCTCTAAACCCATAGTTCCCGCTGCGTTCAACTACGACAAAAAGCGCGTCATTACTTCTACCGAAGCACTTAACATCGACAAAGTACCCAAGCGCATGGTCATCATTGGGGGTGGTGTGATCGGGCTGGAATTGGGCTCCGTCTTCGCTCGTCTGGGGACGGAAGTAGAGGTCGTAGAATACGCCGACCGGATCATCGCTACCATGGACAAAGACTGTAGCAAAGAACTGACCCGGGCATTGAAAAAAATAGGGGTAAAATTCCACCTCAGCCACGCCGTTACCGAAGTTTCCGCGACTAGTCGTAGCGTAACCGTCAACGTGCAAAAGCGCGATAGTGAAGAGGCCTTCGAAATCAAGGCCGACTACTGCCTGGTAGCCATCGGACGTCGTGCTTATACCGACAAACTCGGTCTGGAAAACGTAGGCATAGCCACCGATGACCGCGGACGGGTTGAGGTAAACGCTCACCTGGAAACGGCTGTGCCCGGTATCTACGCCATTGGTGATGTGATCAAAGGTGCGATGTTGGCGCACAAAGCTGAAGAAGAAGGCACCTTCGTTGCGGAGACCATCGCTGGACAGAAGCCACACATCGACTACAACTTGATTCCGGGTGTAGTATACACCTGGCCAGAGGTAGCCGCCGTAGGCAAAACGGAAGAAGAACTCAAAGAAGCTGGTATCCCCTTCAAAGCAGGTAAATTTCCGTTCAAAGCACTAGGTCGTGCCCGTGCCAGCATGGACACCGAAGGCATGGTGAAAGTACTGGCTCATCAGGATACCGACGAGATCCTGGGTGTACACATGGTCGGTCCACGAACTGCAGACATGATCGCCGAAGCGGTGGCACTGATGGAGTTCCGCGCTTCCGCCGAAGATGCTTCTCGTATGAGTCATGCTCACCCAACTTATACCGAAGCCTTTAAAGAAGCTGCGCTGGCTGCTACGGCAGATCGGGCCTTGCATATTTAGGTGCTCACCCGAAGTCTCGGGTTCGCGGGAGTGCTCGTTCCTCGTCCCGAAGCCTCGGGATGCCGACTGCGTCGGCGGTAGCCGTCCCGAGGCTTCGGGACGAGCGTCAGCGAGCACTACCCGTGAGCGTAGCGAACACCACCGCAATCCCGAGACTTCGAGAGAGCACTTATAAAAAAACATCCTCATGTCAGCTAGTGCAGAAATGCCATATTTTATCAAGCCTTCGGTGAATCTTACCGCAGAGGAGAAGGTGGCCGCCTACGAGCAGGCCCTAACGGCTATTGCCGCTAATCTCGCTGGCGAAGAAGATCGCACCCTGAAGATGGTGACCATCAACTGCTTGTTGAAGACTTATCTGCCCTACTTTTATTGGGTGGGATTTTACATCGTCAGCGGGCCGGAGCAACTCTCGGTTGGACCTTATCAGGGGACCTTGGGTTGTTTGCATATCGCCTTCGGGCGAGGTGTTTGTGGGAAGGCAGCCCAGACCAAGGAGACCCAGCTCGTACCAGATACGCACGCGCTCGCGCAGGGTAGTGAGCACATTGCCTGCGACCCCAACTCGCGCTCGGAGATCGTCGTCCCCGTTTTTGATCCTCAAGGGGAGCTCATCGCCGTCTTTGATGTTGATAGCACCCTGGAGGCCTCTTTTGATGAGACGGATCAGCAGTATCTGGAGCGATTAATGGCCGAGACGTTTGGTTGAGGGGTACCTGGTACAGGGTACTTGGTATGACGCCAAATTCTGGGAAGCCAAAAAATCCAAGTACCTAGTACAAAGTACCTTGTACCGTGAAGTTTAGCTCATTAAAGCCTCCTTTTGGGAACAAACAAAAGCTAAACTTCACTAAATAACTCCCAACTCTTTCCCTACTTTCACAAAAGCCTGAATCGCTTTATCCAAGTGGGCTCTTTCGTGCGCGGCAGACATTTGTACGCGGATTCTCGCCTTGCCTTTTGGTACCACAGGATAGAAAAAGCCTATCACGTATATACCTTCTTCCAGTAGCCGGTTGGCGTAAGTTTGAGCCAATGGTGCATCGTACAACATCACCGGAACAATTGGGTGATCTCCGGGGACAATATCGAAGCCAGCGGCCGTCATTTCCGTTCTAAAGTACTTGGTATTTTCTTCGAGCTTATCGCGGAGTGCCGTCGTAGAGCTCAGCATGTCCAGGGCCTTGATGGATGCGCCAACAATGCTGGGCGCCAGGGTATTAGAGAACAAATAAGGCCGAGAACGCTGTCTTAGCATGTCCACAATTTCCTTACGCGCAGCCGTAAAACCACCAGAGGCTCCGCCCAGGGCTTTGCCATAAGTTCCGGTGATAATGTCCACTTTGCCCATTACGTTGCGGTATTCGTGCGTTCCGCGCCCGGTAGCGCCAATGAAGCCGGTAGAATGGCATTCATCTACCATCACCATCGCACCGTACTGCTCGGCCAGGGCACAAATTTTATCCAGTTGGGCAATGGTGCCGTCCATAGAAAAAGAACCATCCGTTACGATGAGTACCCGGCGGGAGCCGGCCGCAGCCTTCAGTTGCTCTTCCAGAGAGGCCATATCATTGTGATCGTACCGGAAGCGTTTCGCTTTACACAAGCGGACACCATCAATAATGGATGCGTGGTTTAAAGCGTCGGAAATGATGGCGTCTTCTTCGCCCAATAGCGGCTCAAAAACACCACCGTTGGCATCAAATGCCGCCGCGTAGAGGATACAATCTTCCATGCCCAGAAACGCAGCCGTCTTTTCTTCCAGTTCTTTGTGAATATCCTGGGTGCCACATATAAATCGCACTGACGACAGCCCAAAACCGTGGGTATCAATGGTAGCTTTAGCAGCTTTCAACAATTCTGGATGCGAAGAAAGTCCGAGATAATTATTCGCACAAAAATTAAGGACGTGGTCTACGCTTACGGTACTGATTTCAGCACCTTGCGGACTGGTAATCACCCGCTCCGTTTTGTAAACCCCGCTTTCCTTCATTGCGTCTAGCTCTTGCTGCAATTCTTCCTTGATATTATACATTTTTACTGGTTTTATTTTACAAATAAATACTTGGCTTTAGCCAAATGGCTTGTTAGCTAAGCTTCTCGATCATGGTTGCCGTCATTTTTTTTAAGTCATATTCGGCTTGCCAGCCCCAATCGTTGCGGGCAGCGGAATCGTCAATGCTATTGGGCCATTTCGCCGCAATATCTTGTCGGTGATCAGGCACGTAGTGGACCACAAAATCGGGGTAGACCTCGCGAATAGAGGCCGCTACTTCTGCTGGCGAAAAACTGGTCCCTGCTAAATTATAAGAGGTCCTTATCTTGATTTTTTCCTTCGGTGCTTCCATCAACTCAATGGTCGCACGAATAGCATCTTCCATGAAGATCATTGGTAAAGTAGTATCTTCTTTCAGAAAACAAGTAAAAGCTTCTTTCTTTACTGCACTGTGGTAGATTTCTACGGCATAGTCCGTCGTCCCACCTCCAGGGATCGATTGGTAACCAATGACGCCAGGATACCTCAATGACCTTACGTCCAGCCCGTATTTATGAAAGTAGTAATTGGCCCAGGTTTCTCCGGCGGCTTTGCTGATTCCGTAGGCGGTCAGTGGATCCAGAAAACTATTATTCGGGGTGTTTTCCAAGGCCGCACTTTCGCCAAAAACAGCGATAGAACTAGGGAAAAAGACTTTTTCCACCCCATTCAGCCGCGATGCTTCCAATACATCCAGAAAGGAGGTCATATTGACATTCCAACTAGCTAGAGGGTCTTGTTCTCCTCTTGCAGAGAGGATGGCTGCCAAGTGGTAAATCTCTTTTATCTCATACTGCCTGATAATCTTAACCAGGTCCTCCTGGTTGGTAGCATCGAGCGTTTCGAAAATTCCATCATAATTCGATGGCGGCCTTAGGTCAGAGGCAACCACTTTCTCCTTCCCATATTTCTGCTGTAAGGAGGTTCTCAAAACGGTACCTAACTGTCCATTGGATCCCGTAATCAATATCGTATTGCTCATCTACTGTTGATCTAAATCACTAAGTGAATAACGGGCATAAAGCAACGAAATATTAACGGCATATTTTTAAATATTCATTTTTTTATTCTGAAAAAAGACACCACACTTACAAAAACAGTGATTTATACCGGAGGAGTTGCCTACTTCTCTTTCGCCAGCAAGAAATAACTCAGCCCTGCAATGACCGCCGCCAAGCCCACACCATAGTAGGCAATTTCCATTTCTCCATTCCAGGTGATGATTTTCCCAGTGAAGGAAATGGCCATCACTACAATAATCATCTTGATCATCATAGCTTTAAGTTGATCGAGATTGTTAATACTCAACCAATCGGGGAGGGAGTCGATGGGTTTGATAAACAACTCAAAAAGCGATGCCGCCATGGTGAAGAAAATGACGCCGAGCAGCACGATGTCCAGTGATTTGAGTACGTCTTTTACCACGATATCTTCCTTGGAGGTATCCGTAATGATGGCCGTCAAGTTTTTCGCAATCTGCGTGATCGCATAATACTCCACACCAATGGCCAATAAAATAATGGCAATCACCGCGATCAGGGCAATGATTTTCATGAGGTAACCAATGACAACGGGCGTTTTGGAAGAAGACATCTCGAAGTTGATTTTGTTAAGCCAAAAGTACTAACAATCGAGGAGCAAAAAAGTAGCTAAATCAAAGCTGGCAATTACTACAAAGTCAAAATCTCGTTCACCCTCATCTGTAGCATAGGCACCACGTCCTCTTCAAACCAGGGGTGCTTACGCAGCCAAATCTGATTGCGCGGTGAAGGGTGGGGGAGTGGCAAAAAATCGGGTAGATAGGCTGCCCAATTGCGGACGGTTTCCGTAAGGGTTTTCATGCGCCTGTTACTCAAATATTCTTTCTGGGCGTACTGTCCGAACAGGAGGGTGAGTTGGATGTTGGGCATCATGCGTAGCAGCGGCTGGTGCCACTGAGGAGCGCATTCCGGGCGGGGTGGCAGGTCGCCAGATTTGCCCGTACCGGGAAAGCAAAAGCCCATCGGCATGATCGCAAATAATTCTGGGGTATAGAACGTGGCACTATCTACCCCTAGCCATTCGCGCAGTCGCTTGCCACTGGCGTCGTCCCAGGGGATACCGCTTTCGTGTACTTTGCGGCCCGGTGCCTGCCCAATGATATTGATCCTGGCCGCGGGGTGTACCGTAAAAACCGGTCGTACACCATCTTTCAAAAACGGTGCACAAGTGGTGCAATTTTGAGCTTGTTCTATGATACTCATGAAAGCAAGATAATCATATCTCCCCGTCTTAGCTGTCCCTTGGTGGTTCAAAAAATCACTCCGCTAACTCGTACAAATGATATCGCCAGATAATCCGCAGCACCTTATCCGTATAACCGGGATCGGTGGCGTAGCCGCCTTCGCGGAGCCCCTCTACCCAGGCACGGTAATTCCAGGAAGGGAGGTCGCGAATATGAGCATAATTCTCTCTGGTAAGGATAAAATCACCAAAGTCGCTATAGCTTTCGCTGATGAGCGGATAGCGCCGGAAGCAGGCCACGGTGGCGTAAACAAACCAACCTTCGTACTCTAATGTCTGCTTACAATAAGAGAGTCCTGGCCGCTCGGGCTTGGACTTGATACCAAAATGGTTGTTGGCATTAACCGCCAATTCACTCTTCCCCCAGTTGCTTTCCAAGCCAGCAATGGCCAGAATGACGGGTTCAGGAATACTGGTACTTTGGCTCAGTTGCTTCGAAAGATAACGGTAGCTATTGAGGTATTGGGTCACCGCGCCAGGACGCGATTTGTCTAGGTCAGCACTACTCGGGCTAAGACATAACAAGGTCAGAGGGAGCAGCAGGCAATACAGGATTCTCATGTGTGTGGATTGTATGGGTCTCCACAAGATAGGAAAGTTGGGAAAAAAATAAAACATTCGCATTTTTATCCGCTCAATTTTCAACTTGACACTGGTTTTTAGTGTTGAAAAATCGATAGTGAGTCCAGCATTTTTCATTCAATTTATTCCCAATGTCTTCTGTTATCCAACCTTCTGTATTTGCCTTTCTAAAAGCACTTAAGGTCAATAATGACCGCGATTGGTTTCAGGAACACAAAGGAGACTACCAGGATGCGCTGGACAACTTCAAGGCTTTTGCGGCCAGTTTGCACGATCACATGACGCTCCACGATGAGATTGAGCGCATGAAGCTGCACCGTATATATCGCGATGTCCGTTTTTCAAAAGACAAAACGCCGTATAACGCCCATTTTAGCGGGAGCTTTGTGCGAGCTACCAAGTGGAAACGCGGAGGGTATTACTTTCACCTGGAACCCGGAAATTCTTTTGTAGGTGGTGGCTTTTGGGGCCCTGAACGTGATGACCTCAAGCGTATACGCACGGAATTAGCCACTGCCGCCACACCGCTACGAGACATCATCAACTCCGCTGAATTCATCGCTACCTTTGGAGAATTAAAAGGGGAACAACTAAAAACCTCTCCCCAAGGCTATCCCAATGACCACCCCAATATTGACCTGTTGCGTTACAAGCAGTTTCTCGTTAGCCACAGCTTTACCGATAAAGAAGTCATGGCCCCAGATTTTGCTGCGCAAGCTTCCAGTGTCTTTCACCAGATGCGCCCCTTCTTCGATTTCATGAGCGATGTGCTGACGACGGATGAGAATGGAGTGCCGTTGGAGTAGGGGGTACCCGCTTCGCTCGTAGGGGGTGTTCATCCCGTTGCTCGGGATTCACGGTTAGTGTTCGCTGACGCTCGCGGTTGTGCTCGTTCCTCGCGGGGGGGGGGCATTTTGTGGTGGGTTGACGGTATCAGCGATAACCCATGCTAACTGTGATTCTAAAAACCGCGAGTTCCGAGAAATCGGAACGAGCACTACCACGAGGAACGAGTACCTTCCGTGAGTTCCGAGAAATCGGAACGAACACTCCCAGCGAGCGCAGCGAGCACCATCGCGAGTTCCGAAGGATCGGAAGAGCACTACTACTCAACCACCACCTTCGTAGAAAAAATCGCCTGTCCCTCTTCCTCGATCAGTAAGAAATACATGCCCGCAGGAACTTGTAAGTCCCATTGGGTAGCTTGTCCGTTCCACGAATAATGTTGTATCACTTGTCCTGCGAGGTTGAATAACTGAGCTTGGTATTCACCGCTTTCCGGGGCGTCTATTTTTAGCCAGTCGGAGCTTGGATTGGGGTACACCGAAAAGGGTTTGATCGCAATGCCTTCGCCCGTACTCAAGGGTTGGTTGCTAGCACCGGGGGTAGGAGTTACTGCCTGAAAAGCACCGGTGCCGTTGGGTAGACGCCCTACGGCTGCGTCGGTCTCTTGTGGTCCGAACTCCGTTCCATCAATAAGCCCATTACCGGCCGCGTCGGTATCAAAAATGCCGATGAACTCTCCTGCGGCATCCAGCTTGAAATCCGTATGCAAAGGCCCTTGTTCCACATCATCATCCACCCAGATGAGGAGAAAAGCGCCTGCTTCGATGCTCATATCAGGAAAGGCCCATTTGGTCGGGTTATCGGGATTATCCGAAAGGTAGCGCCCCGTAAGGGAAATGCTCTGGTCACTGTAGTTATGGATTTCCACCCAGTCGTCAAACTCATCGTTTTCGTCGGCGATCACGGTGCCGTTGCTGGCCATGAATTCGTTGATCGCCAGTTGCAGCCCTCCACTGCTGACCGTCATTGTAAAGTTGCCGCACGAAGGATGACGCTGTGTTGCCCCCTGGTTATCCGTAGCGGTGAAGTAGTAGGCGATGGTGCCAGGGCTTGCCAGAGGAGAGAGGAAGATGCCATATTCGCCATCATTGGGCAAGCCATCTCCGGTATTGCCAAAATCTTCCATGTTGATGCAATTGAAAGATTGGCCAGGAAGCTGATAACACAGTTGTACCTGGTTGATACTCTCCTCTTCTTGCACATTGATCTGAAAAGAAAGCTGCTGACCAACCGAGGCCATACTGGTACGTTCGCCAAATAGGTAGGGAGCCGGGTTGAGGTCTTCCAATTGTGCCAAAGCACTGGCTCGGCGAGCAATTACGTAAGATTTTAGTCCATAATCGGTTTGTGGATAATCGGTTTCCCCATCAAAAGCATTTTGAAAATCTGTCAGGCTGAAGCCGTAATCCAGCGGGTAATAATCATCCTCCGTTACGAAAGGTAGCAGCTTGGCTTGTAGCGCATCAAGTTCAGGAAAGAGGTTGATGGGGCGGAATGCTTCCAGCAGAAAACTTTCGATATAGTAAGAATACCGCGCCCGGTAATCAGGCACCTCCAGGATGCGTTCAAAAAGGGGCCGATCGGTAGCACTACTGGGCCAGTTGTAAATGTCACGCTCGGCCCAGTCTCGGTTGAGCCAGTCGATACCCAGGGTATTGTCCAGGTCGAAAGGGATGTATTCGAAGCGGTCGGTAGCGGTATTGTGGTAGAGGTAAAAATTGTTTTGGTTGAACGCATAACCATCCCAGTTGCCTACGAGGACATCGAAAGCCATAGTGCGGAGGTAGCTGTCTACATTAAAAATAGCTTCCAACTCGCAAGGCAAATCACCGATGGCGGTTTGGTTGATGACACGAATGAAATTGGCGAGGTCGCTATAGTCTTCGGTATCGCTGTTGTTTTGCAGATCATAAGCCCGGCGTCCGTCGCTGGTGAATTTGTACAGATTAGGGTCTTCACCGAGGTAAGAGAGATCGGCGGGGTAGAGGCACTTGTAGAGGTTGCCATCTTTGTTGCCAAAACGGCGTTCGACAAACTCTTCGTCGATGTGTTCGATATTGGCGTAAAGCCCATAGTAATCATTGTTGATATACAGTGCTACATGATTGGCCCGGGCACCCGGTACGCGGATATCTTTGAGGAGGTCCCAGCAAATTTTTGCCCGACTGACGGAAGGGTCGTTGTGTTCTCCGTTGAGGTTGATTTTTTCGAGGCCTTTCCATTTTTCATCAGCAAAGGTATTGAAGGAAACCTTGAAGGATTTTTTTGCGCTGTAGCGCGACGTATTTCCGCGCAAGCGAAAACCTATCTGCGAAACGGTATCCACGCCCTCCGCATCCGTAAACATAAAGGTGGCGGGATATTCGACATCGCTAAGTTCGTTGCCAGGTGCCAGAATAGCGTCAAGGTCAGCAGGAGCGATAATGATGTCTACTCTTGGGACAATCTCATCCTGAAAGGCAGTACCCCTTCCGGGGAAAAGGTCTTGGGCCGTAAGGCAAAACGAAATAGCAAGTAGCGGTAATAGTAGTAGCAGTCGATTCATATTTTTCTTGATTGTAAACGGGGAATAAATGAACCATATAAGGGACTATAAGGTCATTTAAGAGGTAAACAAAGTAGCTTGTATTTCCTCGTCTGGTTCAAGTTCTTCTCTGTAAGCAACCTCTTTAATTGGAAAAGATACGCTCAATGTTAGGAGGAAAGGGTATCACTGGGATGTTTTTTTGAACCACAAATGACATTAATCAACTTTTACTTCCCGCCGTCCAAATCTCCACATAAATGCGCCGCCAGTCAGGAACATGAAGATGGTGTAAATCGCCGCAGGGAGGCTCATCTCTGGCAGGTACAGGATGGAAGAAGCCACGACAATGGCCAAGGTGCCATTTTGAATACCTGATTCGATGGCGATGGTAATAGATTGTGCCAGATTCAGTCCAAAGATGCGGGAGAGGCCCCAGCCCAATCCCACCGTGAGCAGGTTGAGCATCAATGTGGCTGGCCCCAGTACGGGCAATGCATCCAGCAATGTTTGCCAGTTGGCGACGACAATCCCAGCCAAGATCAGGACGAATATCACCGTAGAAGCAATGCGCATGGGGCGTTCCATCCGCTGCGCAAAAGTGAGGTTACGCGAGCGTACCAGCATCCCTATACTGACGGGGAGTGCCGTGATGCCGAAAATCTGCCCCATTGTTTCAAGGATAGGCAGCTCTATGGGTCGGCTTTCGCCTAAAAAATGAGCCAGCCCCCAATGTACGATCAACGGAATGGTGAAAATCGTGACCGTACTGCTGATGGCGGTAAGGGTGACCGATAAGGCAACATCTCCCTTCGCCACATAACTGATCAGGTTGGAGGTGGCTCCGCCCGGGCAGGCCGTAAGCAATAATAATCCTACGGCTAATAAGGGAGTCAGCGCAAACAAATGACAAAGGCCCAACCCAATAATGGGCAGCAAAATAAGCTGATTAAAAAGTCCCAACGAAACCGCCCCCGGGTAGCGCACCACCCGCCGAAAATCATCCAAAGTCAGCGAAAGCCCCATGCCGATCATGATGATGAATAAGGAAGCCGGAAGGATGGTACTGGTGAGGAGGGTGGATTGCATAAGGGTAGTTAGGAAGTAATAAGTACGAATATAGTAAAGTCGGAAGTGGGAAGTCGGAAATAATTCGGACTTCCCACTTCCGATTTCCGACTTCAGTTATTGTTTCACAAACGTCCGCGTAATCATCCCTTCCTCATTGCTGGCCCGTAAGAAATACATACCAGGCGTCCAGGATTTGACGTCTATCTGGAGCTGCTCGCTCTGGATGGTAAGCTGCTGGATGACCTGGCCGTTGAAACTGATGACTTCCAGCTGCTGGCCCGCAAAGTTGGGTGACAATTGGAGCTGCAATTGATCGATCACCGGATTGGGGAAAACACGGATGAATTGGTTGTTGGTGTTGGGCGCACCAACGCTGTTGGGCACATAGGCCTCGTTGCGGTATTCGATGATGCGGTTGGGGCCGCTACCAGGGTAGAAAGGGCCGTTGGTGGCAACGTACACCGAGCCGGTGTGAGGATTGATGGCCACATCCCGCAAGCGCCCCAGGTTGTCGAGGTATTGGTCTTCGTTGAGGATGGCAGTACCATCGTCGTTGAAGGTCATTACGCTTAGGCGTGAATCACTGAGAGCGAAGCCGCCGAGGACAGCCATCAGCATCTTACCTTCCCATTCGGGAATGGCGGGGTGATCGTAGTAGACGATATCATTGACGGCGGCACAGGGGCTGAATTCAATCAGCGGTTCCCGAACGGCATTTTCATTGCAGAAGGTCTGTTCCGCAGCCGTATTGCAGGCTCCTTGAACGTTGGGCCAACCATAATTGGTGTCGGGCCCAATGAGGTTGAATTCATCCGATTGCTGGGCGCCGTGCTCGGAGCTGTAAATCTGTCCATTAGGCCCGTAGGTGAGCCCCTGTGGGTTGCGGTGCCCGAAGGAGTAGACATAACTGGCAGGGTCGGGATTGTCATCAGGAATGCTGCCGTCGAGATTCAGACGCAAAATCTTACCGTTGAGGCTGTTTTTGTTTTGCGACAAGCTGCTATTGCCCCGATCGCCGGTGGTCATCAGGATTTTGTTATCGGTAGTGATGAGCAGGCGGGAGCCATCGTGAATGTTGCCCCCCTGAATTTCGTCGAAAAGGATGGTTTCGTTGACGAGTTCGGTACCGTTCCATTCAAAGCTGGACAAGCGCTCTCTGATGCCGCTCTGGTCGTAACAATAAACGACGTAGAGCAGGGGCGTATTCAAGAAATCAGGATGCAGCGCCATTCCCAACATGCCATATTCGCTGTTGCCGCCCGTGACGGTCGACTGATGGTTAAGGATCGTGACGATGTTTCCGTTTTCTGGATTGATCCGCAGGATATTGCCCCGGCGTTCGGTGACCCACAGGTGGTCGTCGGGGCCGTACTTTACTTCCCAGGGCACTACCAGCCCCGTCGCCACATCCGTAGCGGTGAGAAGGGTGCTGTCGAGCTGTAAATCCTGTGCCTGCAGTGTTGTTGGTAACTGAAGGGAGGCAACCAAGAGGGCTGCCCAAAAGAAGAGATGTCTCATGTACTTGAACTTTTACTTTTGCCAAAAGTAATAAATCAAAACCGTACCTTGTGGTCGCATAAGAGCTTGTTTGGTAGGGCCTGATTAGTCGAAATTGAGCAAATTTTATTCTGATTGAGGCTCAAGGAAGGAGCTTAGCCATAGCTAAGTGACTGATCGCAGAACGAAGAGCAGGATAAAATTTGCCGATTGCAGACAATTGAGGTCCTGCCAAACAAGCTCTAAAGTAAGCCAGATGACTAAACTCTCTACCCGAATTGCCGCAGCGCAAACCAGTATTTTCAAGGTAGTTTTTCCCAATACTACGAATCACTACAATACCCTTTTTGGCGGAGAAGCGCTCAAGATGATGGACGAGGTCGCTTTTATTGCCGCTACCCGCTTTAGTCGGAAAACAATGGTAACGGTGAGTAGCAGTAAGGTAGATTTTACCATGCCTATCCCGGCAGATACCATTATTGAGGTGCAAGGGGCCATCACCAGAGTTGGCCGCACCAGTGTAGATGTTCAGGTCAATATCTACAAAGAAGAAATGTATGAGGAAGGGCGAGTCCTGGCGGTGCAAGGCTTGTTTACGATGGTAGCTGTAGATGAAAATAAAGAACCGATACCGGTGATGGAGGGCTGATAAGTGTGGTGGCTTGCTCGAAAAGGGTGGCTTCAACCAAAAGATTGGTTAACTGGTTTTTAGGTAGGGCGGCTGATTTTGCCAGCCTGGTTTTACTCTCTAAACCAAAAGATTGGTTAACTGGTCTTTAGGTAGGGCGGCTGATTTTGCATAGCTTTGGCTTTTGCCCCAAAACAATAACAACCATGAATACCTCTCCCTTAAAGCTCCTCTCGAAATATACCTTTATCCTTCTACTCATCACCGTTAGTGCCAAGCTCCCCGCCCAGCGCATGCTCAACTGGCCTGATTTGGCGGATGTTACGTTCGCGGAAAAGTTCTCCAATAGCCTTGGGATGAAGTACTACCAGGCCAGTTTCGGAGAAGACCTCAAGCAACTGGAAGGGGAGGAGGTCATCCTCATGGGTTACCTCATTCCGCTGGATGCCTTGGGCGAAACGTACGCCCTGTCCAAGAATCCCTACTCGGCCTGTTTCTTCTGTGGGGCTGCCGGCCCCGAGACGGTGGTGGAGTTGAGAATCAAAGCCGAATTTATCCAACGCTATCAAACAGACGAGCGGCGCGCTTTTAAAGGGCGGTTACAATTGTACGAAAGCAGTTTGGAGCAGTTTAATTATGTTTTGCTGGATGCGGTGCCTTTGTAAGGTGGATGAAGTGCACCCCTTAGCCCGGACAGAAATAGGGTACGCTTCGTGTCCTTAGTATAGCACCAAAAGAACAACTCTCTTATACCCTTTACCAAAGAATCCCCCTTCCGGCTAGCCAGGCGGGCTCTACGCTGGCTACTTGCCAAAATTCGTCCCAGCAGAACAATGCTGTTGATCATTTGAGCATCATCAAGCTGTTAAAAAAACTTTTCTGATAGTGATGACCAATCGGAACAATTTCTTCCCCAATTTGGATTTTATTGTCTTTGGTAAGAATACTTTCAATGCTGTCAACATTGACCAGGTACTTTCTGTGGCAGCGCATGAAAGTGGGGTTTAGCTGTTCTTCCAGTGTCTTTAGTTGTACGGTTGTCGGATATCGACGATTACTTTTAGTACGCGCATAAGTGAACCCACCCTCCGCAAAAAAGTAATCAATATTTTGACAGCTAATCCCTTTAAAACTATCTCCAATTTTGAGGAATATTCTGTTGAGTGTATCAGTGGCAGAGGATTTCTCTAAGAGGAAACCATCTGTATGATTCGACATCTTTCTCAGTACACTGTTTTCTAGCTGGGTCACTGCCGTATTGAGCGCGTTGAAAAGCTGCAATTCTGAATCCTCTTTTGTAATCAAATTACTTGGATGTAGGGATTGGATGAGGCGGTAGGTTCTCTGTGTGGCTGCTGAGGAAAGGAAAATAATGGGGACACTGCTATGTCGTTCCCGAATAGATTTCGCTAAATCAATTCCACTTTTGGTACCATCCATCAGTTCAACACTAAACATACATATATCTGGAAAATGGGTGTTGTAGCAACTGCTGGCTTGTTGGTAAGTTGTGGTCAGGTAGTATTCTTGAATACCGTACCTATCCAGCGATTCCTGCAAATATTGCAGCAGCGAGGGCTCGTGCGCTAACACGAGTACACGGAGGTCGTTTACTTTTTTGTGCATGTTTGTTTGGAGCTTTTTTGTGAGTTTTTATGCGGAAAACTAAAATCAACAAAGGGAAGAATAGGGAGGTGTGAAAAAGTGTAGTTTCTGTTAAGTAAAAGTAACGTACGGCCTCCGGGTAAATCGGAAAAATGAAGAGACAAATCGGACAATCTGGTGGATAAATCGGCAATTAATAGAGCCAGATTTGCTAATCTCTGTGCGGATGAGATTTCCGTACGCCTTCTTTCGCAGAAAAGAATTGCTGCGCCAAAAAGGGATCACCGTATAGCATTTCGTAATGGGTGTATCAAGTGTCAATATCTATGGTACAGCGGAAAATGTTTAATTTATGAACGTCGAAATTAGGTTTATGTAGCTCTATAGAGCGTCTATCCTGTTATTTATACGTTTGTAGTTATTGTGTTTTTCTTACCAGCCAAATAAGAATAGTTTTGTACCGTTAGTTGAGTTGCTCAGGGGATTACTATAGCGTGATTATCGCTTTTAGTATTTACCCTTTTCACGTTACTCCTAATAATCCCATGGACTTTTAGAAGAGTTTTTATGTATTTGTTGAGGTAGGCACTTTGGGTGCTTACCTTATTTTCAACAGTTGCAACAAGTGCTTAAGTGTATAAAAAACGCGTTCATGCCCAATAGGGGCCATTCAATTGATTGCTACTTCTTGCTGGGATGAATAAAGATTACATTTGTAATGGAATCCAATGAAGTTTTGTAGGACAGGGACGGGGAAATAAGTCTATCGACTTTCGATTTTAGAAAATCTCCAGAAAACGGTGATTAAAGGTAATCCGATGGAAGTTTTCCGAAGTTTTTCTTGAAAATTTTGGAGAAATAGCGGTCATCCTTGAAGCCTACGGCATAAGCTACTTCAGGTATTGTTCGGTATTTTCTTTCTTGAATGTATACCATCGCTAAATCTAGCCGTGCTTGTTGTAAATAAGCCGTGGGGGTAAGCCCCGTGTACTCTTTGATACGATTACGTAAGGTACGCTCTGATACATACATTTGGTCTGCGATATCGGATATTTTGAAATCCAGGCGAGCTAGATTTTCTTTTACGGTTTGTTGCAAGTTTTGCATCCAGGCTTCATCGTATCCGGGTACGCCGTCATGAATGGGTGGTGCCTGGTGAGGGATGGTAGGAATGTCTTGGGTCTTTGCTGGTTTTTTGCTAATAAACGCCTTCCGTATTTGCTGGTTTCGTACCAGATTCCTGATCCTCGCCTTGAGTTCCGACGTAGAGAAAGGTTTGCTTAGGTAAGCATCTACTCCAAGGCGGAGTGCCTTAAGTTGGTGGTCTTTGGAGTTGAGTGCACTGACAAATAGAAAAGGGGTATAACCCAGATTGGCGTCCGCCCTTACTGCTTTTAGTAAACTGAAGCCATCCACGATGGGCATCATGATGTCGGAAATGATAAGGTCTATGTCGGCAGCTTGTTGATTTAATAGCTTTAGTGCTATTTCTCCGTTGGTGGCCGTTGAAACGGCGTATTCTTCAGATAATAGTTCTGCCATGAGCTCTAAGAGCTCCTCATTGTCTTCGACAATAAGGATTTTTGCTTTTTTGTGGCCATTCTTCAGCACTTGATAAAAGGTGCGCTGAGTGGCCTTTTCTGATAGAGGGCTGATGTTGGTAGCAGTAGGCGCTACTTCACCATAAGTGAGGGGAAAGGTGAAGAAAAAAGAAGCACCTTGCCCAGGGATACTTTCGACCCAAATTTTCCCATCCATGAGTGCCGCGTACTCTTTGCACAAAGCCAAGCCAATTCCATAGCCAGGTTGGGCTTGTCTTTCGGAATGATTGCCTTGATAATAGCGGTCGAAAATATCATGATGTTCCTCTAGTGGAATACCCGGGCCGGTATCTGCTACTACTGTTTCGAGCTGATTGTCTACAATGGCACTTCGAAACAGGATTCTGCCCCCTTGGGGCGTAAATTTCATAGCATTGTTGAGGAGATTGGTAATCACACGTTCTACTTTTTCAGGGTCAAAGGATAAGTATAAAGATGAGGGAACCTCGATTTCTACTTTTAAGTCCAGTTGTTTATGATTCGCCAAATCCTCATATTGCCCTAGTATCTGTCTGATGTAGCTATTCCATTCAATGGTTTGTTTGTGGGCGACAAGTACGCCCGAATCCATTTGGTTGAGGCGCAGGATGTCATTCAACATATTGCCCATTTTATCTACTTGCCCTTTAATCCGGATTAAATACGTCTGTCTTTCGTCAGGGATGAGCTCCGTGAGGCGTTCTACGGACAACTGAATTAAATTCAATGGCGTTCTCAATTCATGATTAACATTGTTAAATAGCTGGTTTTTTGCTTTGTCCAGGCGTTCAAGCTTTTTGTTTTGGGCAACAACCGTCTGCGTCCGGTCATCCAACTCCTGTGTACGGAGGAGCACTTCTTTTTGCAGGAGTTCATTTTGTTCCCTCAGGACTTGTGAGCGCCAGTAATATAGGATCCAGCTGCCAATTCCGGCAAGTAGCGCTATCAACAACCAGAAATAAAAATTTTGATAAAGAGGCGAAGGATGGTAGAAAGAAAATTCCGAACCATAATACTGTTTTTCCACCAGTTTGTCACTGATGTTTACCCGGAACTGGATGGAAAAATTACCGTAGGGAATCTTTAGTAAAAAGAGTTTGTAGTCTTCTCCTATTTTTCGCCATTCTCCATTGAGTTCTTTAACACGCCACTCGATGCTGGTATGCCGGGAGTATCTAAAATTAGCAAGCCCCAATTCAATAGAAATTTGACTTGATGTACGCGGTAGATAATAAGGACGCTCATCTTTGAACATAGGGCTTATCTGGTTGAGGGTGTCTCCCTTTTTGTTGTAGATCAGCATGCGCTCTATTTGCAAAGGGTAAAACAAATGATCAGTTTTGTTTTCTATGCTGTCCGGATGAAAATAGGTGACACCTTCCAATCCCCCGAAATACAAACCTCCGCGACTATCCTGTGCATGAGCCGATTGGTTACATTCGTTATTAGGTAAGCCATCCTTTTCGAAGTAACTGTAAACGATTTCGGACAAGAGGTCAAAAGACATGATACCATTGTTAGAGGAAATCCAAAGCCGATTTCGTTGGTCTGGATATACTGCGTGCAGAATGTCATCAGATAACCCTTGCTCTTTTGTAAACTGGCGATAGTGTTGCTCTTTGGGCTTCCATTGGATCAATCCTTTATGGGTTGCCAGCCAGAAAGTATTGGTCGTTGGCTCTTCATAAATATGAGCAACTTCCAATGGCTGACCATCTAAGAGTGTATCTAGATAGAATGATCTATCATTGAAGTTGTACAAACCTCGGTCGGTAGCTGCCCATAATTCTCCTCGCTGATCCCTGTAGAAGTTGTTGATTTGGCGCTGTCCTAAAGATTGTTGTTCCTGGTTTCGTTTTTGATCAATTTGTAATACACCACTTGTAGTGCCAAGTAATATCAAGCTATCGGGCAGAATCTCAATACATTTTACGAATGGCGATCCTTTTGGTTTTGGTTCGGATATATAAATCGCTTTTTTTGAAGAATAGGAGATTAACCCCGTTTGTTGTTTGTGAGAACCGTATCGGAGACCTTGATCGTCGGCATAGAGTATGTTGATGGGTAACTTGTAGGAGAAGAAAAGTTGCGTATTGCCTGTTTGTAAGTCTCGCTGCAAAATTTCACCATAGTGAACCGCAGCGTAGAGTTGATCATCATGAATAGCCAGACTTCTGATGTTTTTTTCCGGGAAAAAAGGCTGGAAATGTTGACGATTGATGTTAATCTGTAAGACACCATCAGACAGAGGGAAAAGTACTGTTCCATCGCTTAAAAGAAAAGGGGCAGTGAAATTGTTAATACTGGTAGTTAAAATAAGATATTTCAAAGAATACTCAGGCCAAGCCTCGTCAATCAATGCTAAAATATCGTTGCTAAACGTCTGGCCCTCTAGTATCAATGCTACTTTGCGTTTGTTTTTATTTACGTCTAGGTAGCCGGGTATCTCCGGTAGATCGAGATAGTGACTGAAGGTTCTTCCCATCCGGTCTAGCACCATTAGCTTATGGCCTTCCTCTTTGTTAAAGGGAGCTTCTGACCAATCGAGTATAGTAAGGTCTGTTCTGGATCGGTAGCACCATAACCGCTGTTTTTCGTCTACTGACAGGTAGCAATTTTCGTAGTTGAATTCTGGATAATGCTTTATGACTTCACCACTAGGGCCGAGCAAGGAAATACCATCTTGTGAAGTGATTTTCCACAAATATGCTCCTTCTGTGGGCAGGTAAAAGAAGCTGTATTCGGGCAATTGATTTGCTTGCGGATCATCGGGGTAGACTTTTCGCCATTTCCCATCAAAACACCAGACTTCCCAGTTTTTAGCAAGCAGGTAAATTTTTTGTCCAATGAACTGCAAATACCGGATTTGTCTCAATGAGGGAGGAAGTTCTATCTCTTTACGAGCCATATACGCTTCCAAAGTGTACGTTTTCTGCTCCAAAACATCATACACGTCCAGATGTACTTGCTTTTGTTTTGTATCGGTCTTTTCCTCTGTATAGGTACTCCAAATGTTATGGTAAACATCTTCAGCGATGCTAGTGGCAAAAAAGGAGTGAAGTTTTTCAGGTCTTGAAGATACCACTACCCATTTGCGTCCATCAAAGCGGCTTAGCTTTCCTTTCCAGTTTGCCCAAACCAGGCCACGGCTATCCTGGAAAATACCGTTTAAGTGCCAGTGTGGGATTCCATCATCCCGGGTCCATAATTTAGCTTTAATCTGATATTTCCCAAGGCTGATGGTCTTTGTGGCGGTTTGAGCATTTACAATAAGAGGAGACGCCAACAGCATAAGAAATAGTAATACGAGGTAGGTTTTAAAGCGCATGGTTAATTTTTAGACAGACTGATCAATCCTTATCCTTTAATCTTTTTTATACGAATAGCATGGCTGTAGAATACTATTCGTAGCAGAATTAAAAGCAGGTGTTATTTGTCGTGTTTGTCTCGATATTTACCAATACCTAAAAATACTTGTGGAACTGCACAGCTTAGAAGCGCGTACCAATATTCTCATTACAGAGATAACACAAAATCTTTGATTTTTATACGTTGATTTGCCGATTTATCGCTGGATTGCCGAATAATCTACATTTTTTTGCCGAATAGACCGGGTTTTTGCCGAATGGTTCCTTCTTGCGCCGCTACCTTTAACGTATTGAAGGACGGATTAATATAGCTTTATTATAGACTTATATTTTCTTTCCATCATATAAAGTGGTGCTCAAATTGAATTAATACAGAGCATCATCGTTGCGAAGAACAGAGAAATCCAAGAGAATATTAAGATAAGATTCTCTCCATTTTTCTGTCTTTATGTCACATGAAAAATTTACAAAAATGATAGCATTGCTACAAGCGCTAGCGCTAAGTCGGGGGCTTACGCCGAAATGGGGATTATTCTCTGGTGTATTATTGGTCATCTTATCTCTACTATCTCCTCTCAAGACCACTTATAATAGCTTACTAAAAAGTCAGAAAAGAACAGCATCTATTTTTCACCACTTCATGTTGATCTGGTGTTTGATAGGAGGAGCCCTTTCGGCGAAAGCCCAAACAGTCAACGAAACAATCTCCTCGGGTTCTTTTATCATCAATATGGGGGTAACTCCACAAACGGAGGCTAATGGTCTCAAGCCTTACGGTTTGGTCTATGATTTGCTAGAAAACTATCAAGTACCCATCAAATGGGTGATCAACCCTACGAAGACCAAAGATGGTGTCGATTTCACGTACAATGGCTTAGGATACAGAGGAGGGCCTTTTATCATTCCAGCTGAGTTCCGCACTACAGCGGTAAATGCGCGCATTACTTTTTGGCAAGGCCAGGGAGTAATCGGCACCACTACCACCTCACCCATTACGGTGCCGGTTTTTACGACCATGAATTTTGCACCAAATTGGACATTGGATTTGCAAAATGGGGCAATTGTAACCAGTTTTTTTGCCAAGGCGGGTATTCCTTCCTCGGCTTATGGCGGAAGCTCCAGCAATTGGAAACTTCCTTCTCAACTGGGCCCCTGTGATGATATTTTTGCCATGCCACACGCTGATCCTGTATGGTCCAGCCACAGCAATCTTTTGAACTGGAACCAGTCTTATCTGGGAGCTATTTGGTACGGATGTCACGCTGGAAGTGCACTGGAAGACATGTTCAATCCTGCCATCAAGAGCCAGCAAACTAACTTCCTGGCAGAAAAGACCGGCACCGCGACTGGGAATGGTCCCTACGCTGAAAATGCCCTGTTGTTGTGGGATAATCACAGTGATGGAACCCCTGCCTATAGCTATGATTATCCCACGGATCCGGTTATGCAGTTCATGGAGAGAATGGATAAAGCTACTGAGAACGGCTCTGAACAAATATACCTTCCCCTTAGCCCGGGCTGGCGGCCTACAACTAAAGTTGGAGTCTATGACCCGGATCATCCACAGCGTGTTTCGGGAGCCATTCAACACCGAGCCGCCGTGATGGCTTGGGGGCGCGGCTATGGCAACCCTGATCGAGGTTGGGTCTTAATGCAGGCCGGCCACGATATTGCCGAGTCGAATAAAAAAGAGAATGTCGCTGCTCAGCGCGTTTTTTTCAACTTTGCCTTTCAAGCATTGATTGGGAAAGTGGTACTTCCTTCGGTTTCGGAGATCAGCCCTAATACCGTCATCGCTCCCGGAGAACCGCTGGCTCTTTCTGTTACCGTACCTCCACCAGCAAATATCAACGACTTTACTTATCAATGGACTTCCTCCTGTGGTGGGACTTTCTCTCCCTCCAATACCGTGGCAAATCCTACTTTTACGCCACCCAACGGTTCTGGTTCTTACCAATGTATCATTACGGTTAGCATTACGGATCCTTGTAACCGTACTTCCTTCTCCGCCACTTCTGTCAACGTGGCTTGTAATCTCCAGATTGCGACCAACTTGACCCAGCCTTGTAATGGCCTCAGTAACGGGGTAATCAATATGACCGTGACGGGCGGAAGCTCAGTTACCTATACCTGGACTCGCAGCGGCGGCGGATCAGGCTCCGGATCAGGCACTACGATCTCAGGTCTAAGTTCCGGCACCTATACGGTGAACATTACGACCTCCAACGGCTGTACAGCTTCCTTTACGCGGACCCTATTAGCACCGCCTGCTATCGTACCCACGGCTACACCCACTCCGGTAGCATGTTTTGGCCAGAATACGGGTAGCATTAGCTTGACTGTGACCGGTGGTACTCCAGGTTATACCTACGCTTGGAATGATGGGCCAACGACAGCTAACCGTAGTAACTTGTCGGTAGGTACCTATACCATAACCGTTACGGATGCCAATGGCTGTACGGCTATAACTTCTGCTGCGGTTACTCAGCCCAGTGCTGCTCTTAGTGCTACTCCTACAGTGACTAACGTCGCCTGTTTTGGCGAAACGACAGGGGCCATCAACCTGATGGTGTCAGGAGGTACTACCCCCTACAACTACCTCTGGAACGACGGCGCGTCTAGTCAGAATCGTACGGGATTAACTGCCGGTACTTACGCAGTTACCGTCACGGATGCTAATAACTGTACGCAAGCTGTTACGAATATAATCGTCACCCAGCCCGCTAGTGCTCTGAGTCTGACTGCTACCCAAACCAATGCGAATTGTGGAGGCCCCACTGGATCTATCACCGTCACGGCCATGGGAGGGACCTCACCTTATTCTTATGATTGGTCGGGAACGCCCGTAGGGGATGGCACAATGACCATCACGAGTTTGAATGGTGGCACTTATGCCGTTACCGTTACGGATGCTAACGGCTGTACGGCCGTACTATCTACTACGATTACTCAGGCACCTCCATTAGTGATTTCGATTTCACCGATTAATCCTACTTGTCCTCCTGGAGCTGCTCCACCCATCAACAGCGACGGCTCCATTGACCTTATGGTCATGGGGGGGACTCCAACTTACTCTTACGCTTGGACCACTGCCGATGGAAGCGGGCTCAATCCTACTGCCGAAGACCAGACGGGCCTAACGGCGGGTACTTACTCGGTAACGGTAACAGACGCCAACGGCTGTACCGCTTCCGTTTCGACAAGTTTGGTGTTCGAAAATCAACTACCGATAACGCCGGGGGTGATAAATAACAACTAAAACTAATAAATAAATACTCAGAAGTAGGAAATAATGACAGCAACTACCTCCAGTAAAGTGAAACAACGAACGAGCAAACCGTCGCCTGAAAGTAGCCGGAACCTATTACTTACTGTAGCCTTCTTTGAGGGGGCTGCTGTTATGGTCATTGAACTACTAGGGGCTAAGATTATTGCACCCTTCTATGGTACCTCGCTGTACGTGTGGGCATCTGTATTAGGTGTAACACTCACTGCTCTGGCTACCGGTTACTATCTGGGGGGCTGGTTGTCACAAAAATACCGTACGGAATACCCCCTGTTTCTCGTTTTGGGGCTGGGAGCTGTACTAACGGTTCTGGCTCCGCAAATCGCACCATCAATCATGGTCGCGACCTCTGACCTAGGGGTGCGGGCGGGTTCGTTTATTGCCGTATTACTTTACCTGTTACCACCGGTCGTTTGCATGGGGACGGTCTCTCCGCTGATTACTCAGTTGATCAATAGCTCCAAAGACAAGGCGGGTCGGTCTGCTGGTACCGTCTACGCGGTTTCTACGGTGGGTGGCATCCTGGCTACTTTTTTGGCGGGCTTTTACCTGATTCCGGAACTCGGTATCACCCTTACCTCTTGGCTTGTAGCGGGTGTCCTTTTTGTCATTGCCGTGCTGGGCTTGGTTCGTCAAAAGAGGATTGTTCCCGTTGGAGCACTTTTAATGGGTGGATTGATCGCACTACTGCTTAGTGCCCAGTCACCAACTACGGATAGTGCCATTACGGTCCAGTATCAGTCCAGTGGCATACTGGGCGAATGGACGGTAGTAGACCAGGTAGTAGCCTACGATAATGGTGAACCCCTCTCGACCCGTCAACTACTGCTTAATGGCGTAGACCAAACCTATACGGAAGTGGGCAACGAGCCAGTCTCTATGTGGCTGTATCCACACAAGATAGCTGCCCTGGCTGGTGTGAAGCCAGCTGGGAGCAAGGCCTTGTTGCTCGGTATGGGCGGCGGTAGTATTGCTCATAATTTACTGCAACTGGGCTTTGATTTAGACATTGTTGAGTTGGACGAACGTATTCCTTACATCGCCGAAAAGTGGTTTGGGTACGATCCTAACTCAGCCAATCTGGTCATTGATGATGCCCGACATTTCGTCAATGAAACCACCGAAAAATACGACCTGGTCATTTTCGACCTGGTGAGCGGAGAGGTGCAGCCCTGGCACGTCTTCACCGAAGAAGGACTGCAAGATGTACGCGAGGTGCTCGCAGAGGATGCGCTGGTGATTGTCAACTTCCAGGGTTTATTTGACATGGAAAACCCTGAGCTATCCCGAGGACCGCGCTCAGTACTAAAAACTTTCCAATCGGTAAACTATGACATGTTCATTAGTCAGCGAGAAGAGGACGGTACTGATCTGTCATCAGATTTGCTGATGTACGGTACCCCCAGCGGGGGGCTTGATTTCGAAACCGCACTCCAGCAGAAGCTGCGCTATGATGACCTTTTTCCTTTTGAGGAATATACCGGAGATGATTTCACCCCGGTTCCTGATGTCCAGCTGCAGGATGCACTGGTACTAACGGATGATAAACCCAATTTGGAATTGCTCAATGCACCGACGATTCTGGATTGGCGAAAGAACAAAATGAAGTTCACGGTAGAAGGAATGCTGAAGAAAGGCTTACCGATCTACTACTGAATACCTAATAGACAGCCACTGACATACACATGAATCTAATTTACTGTTCTATCCCTAGCATCATGAAAAAAGTATCTACATATAATTTTCAATTTGACAAGTCCTGCCGGAATTTTCCGGTTGTGTTGTTGAGTTGTCTCATATTTTTACTAAGCACAACGACTGGCTTAGCGCAGACGACGGTGACAATTACGTCTACGAAGGCAACATCTAATTATCAGAATGACCCAACTTTTGTATGGGGTAACGACGATGTTATCTTTGTTGAAAGAGAAAACAATTTCCTGGGACGTTCCTTTATTGAATTCGATATTTCTTCCATCCCAACTGGCGCTGTAATTACATCCGCAACACTCAGTCTGGTGAAATCTTCAATTAATGATTGTGCTGGTTTTGACGGAGCCGGAAGTAACTTTACATCAAATATCTTGCGCGTGACCCGAGCATGGTCCGAAGGAACCACCTGTGACCAACCACAGGCTGGTGGTTTAAGCTGGAATAGTGCCGGCCCAACAAACTGGTCCACTCCTGGAGGGGATTTTGCCCCAACTACTTATGGATCATTTACAGGTGGTAACGGCGACGCTGATGGGAGTGTTAAAACGATTAACGTTACGGCTCTGGTAAATGAGTGGCATACTGGCACTCAACCAAATTATGGATTGGGGATAGTTCCACAAGGGACAGGTGCAGATTTTTATAATTTCTATTCAGATGATTTTTCAACAGTAAGTCGCAGGCCAAGTCTTACTATTTCTTACATAAATCCCATCGTTCTCTCAACAAGCGTGACAAACGTAGATTGCTCTTCTGATACGGATGGCGCTATCAACTTGTCGGTCAGCGGAGGAACAGCACCCTTTACTTACAACTGGAGTAATGGCGCCACCACTCAGGATATTTCCGGTCTGCCGCCGGGAACCTATTCAGTTACTGTTTCGGACGCCAATTCCCAAACGCAAACAGCTTCCGCAACCGTACAAAACATCGGCCTTGATTTATCTGCTACGGTCTTCCCGGAAAGTACCGCTGGGGCAATGGACGGTACGATAAACCTGTCGGTCAGTGGTGGAAGTACTCCCTACGCCTACGCTTGGTCCAACGGAGCGACCACCCAGAACATCTCGGGGCTCGCCGCAGGCACTTATACTGTTACCGTCTCCGATAATGCCAGCGCGAGCTGTACGCTTTCAAAAACAGTACTTGTTGCCGGCACCGAAGCCAACAAACAACTCTACCTCTCCGATGGGCAAACCTTGGATCGTATTGATCCGGTAATTACGAATGATAACACCACCGCCAGTACCAGCATCTTGCAGTTTGGCGCTGGCGTGGTAACCATAGAAAATACTACTTCTGTTCAGACTGATGATGTGACCTCCGTTACCTTAGCGCATACCATTAACAATTCCACCGACCGCTTCCTGCTGGTCAGCCTTTCTTTCCGGGAAAATGCGGGCAACGTCGCGATTGGCAGCGTTACCTACGGAGGGGCAAGCATGACTCTGGTTGGAGCCACTGCTAATGGTGCGGATGAAATAGCGCTCTATTCATTGAAGGAGGCTAATCTTCCCGTGGGAACGGCCAACGTTGTCGTTACTTTCCTCCAGAACGATGTTGATGACGGCGTCATCGTGGGGGCAACTTCCTTTTCCGGAGTGAATCAGACGACCTCACTCGGGACTTTTGCATCGGCTATCGGTAACAGTAATACGGCCAGTGTGTCGGTACCTTCAGCCGCCGGTGACCTTGTCTTTGATGTTTTTGACTTGCACAATGTTGATAACAGGACCAGAACGCCCGGGGCTAACCAGACGGCCCGGTATAATATACAGTCCAGTGCCCACAGTGCCGGTGGAGCCAGTACCGAACTGGCTACGGGTGCCTCAACGACCATGTCATGGAGTTTTAGTGGATCAGAAACCTGGGCTATTGGCGGAGTTGCCATCAAGCCAGCGACGGCAAACCCTATCACCTCTTTCACCCAGGCTCCAGCCCTTTGCGATAACCTTACCATCGTGGCCGGTAGCCCGCTAACGGTGCGTACGTTTGTAAATATTACGGGGGGCACTATGCCCGCTTCACCCAATATCACGGCAACCATCAGATACGGTGGCACCAACATCGCTATCCTGACCAGCCCTACCTATAACGCCGGCTCGGGTACCCTCACCTGGTCCACAACCCTGGGGGGGGACCTCACGATTCCCGCCGGCCAGGCGATCATCCTGGAGGTGAATACCGCTCAGAGCGGGGTGGCCTTCACTATCGACTATGACAGCGCCACCAAGCCCTCTTTGATTGAGCTTCCGGTATCGACTTTCATCAACATCAATTCTTTGGAGTTATATGATGCTCCATACCCCGGCGGTATCCCCGTAGCTTCGGCCTTACCCGGCTCGACGGTCTACGTCCGCGCAGTGGTAAGTGATCCATTTGGTAGCTACGATATTACGGGAATGAACCTTGCTTTAGTTGATCCTTTAGGCGGTACCTCGGCGGCAGTAGCTACTTCGGTAGACAACACGAGCTGCACCCGTACTTACGAATACGCCTGGACGATCTCCAACGCTGACGGAACATCGCAAGTGCAAGCCATCGCTCGGGAAGGTTTTGAAAATACCGTGGTAGACGACGCTAGCCAGACCATTACCTCCTGTTCTGGTGCTAGTCTGAGTTTTACGACCAGCAAAACGGATGAGAGCGGCGGAGGAACCAACGACGGAACCATTACCATAAGTAATCCATCCGGCAGTACCGGGCCCTGGGAGACTTCCATTGACGGTATCAACTGGTTTCCCGTCACCGCTTCCACGCCCTATACCTTTAATGGCCTGACCGGAGATACCTACTTCGTGCGCCTACGGGATGCCAATGATAGTGATGTATGTACCTCCACCCAAACGGTGATCATTGATACGCCTCTAGCCAACAAACAACTCTACCTCTCCGATGGGCAGACGCTGGACCGGATTGATCCGGTCACCACCAACGATGCCACTACCGCCAGCACCACTGGACTAATTGTCAGCGGCAACCAAACGGTACAGGTGGAAAGCGTCAGCTCTACCTCGGAAGACGACGGCAACAGCACCACTACTTTGTCTCACACCGTCACGGCTTCTTCCAGCCGCTTACTCCTGGTCGGTGTTTCCCTACGGCGTGATAAAGCAGAGGCTATGGTAACCGGTGTCACTTACGGCGGATCACCCATGACCCAGGTCGGCCAGACCATTAACGGAAATGAAGGTACGGTGGCCATTTACCGGATGATCAACCCTCCGGTGGGTACGTTCGACGTCATTGCAAACTACAACAATAACGCCAACAGGGGTGTCGTGCTGGGGGCTATCTCCTTTTCCGGGGTAGATCAAACTACTCCTCTGGGCACCTACGTTGGAAATACCGGCGACAGCGGTACCGCCTCGGTGACGGCTTCCTCCGCTAGTGGCCAACTGGTTTTTGACGTGGTCTGTTGGAAAAACCCGGGGACCCTCGTATCCGGTGCCGGACAGACGCAACGCTGGAACGTAGATTCTCCCAGTGAGATAGAAGGAGGGGCCAGTACCGAGCCGGGTGCCGGCTCGGTCACTATGAGCTGGACGGCTGGTAGTGACCGCTGGGCCATCGGGGCCGTCCCGATCAGGCCCGCTTCCATCACTCCCAACCTGACGGAGACCTTCACCCAAAGCCCGACCCTCTGTAGTCCGCTGACCATCCTGGGCGGAGAAACGATCACGGTGGAGGCCTATACGACGGTTACTTCCGGCGCCATGCCGGCTTCGCCTAATATTTCGGCTACGCTGCGTTATGGTGGTACGAATATTACTACGCTTACCAATCCCACTTACAACGCCGGGACTGGACTACTCACCTGGACGGGAACCCTGGGGAGTGACTTGACGGTACCGGCTGGTCAGTCCATTACGCTGGACATCACTACTGCCCAGTCGGGGGTGGCGTTTACCATCGATTACGATAGCCAGACCGATCCCTCTCTGATCGATCTGCCCGTATCTACTTTCATTAACATCAACAGCCTGGATATCTACGATGCGCCTTTCCCCGGTGGCTCCCTCATCACCCAGGCAGCGCCTGGCTCCACCGTCTACGTACGCTCCGTGGTCAGTGACCCCTTTGGCTTCAACGATATTACCGGTCAGGACATCTTGATCACCGAACCTGGTGGAGGCACCAGTACGGTGGCGGCTACTTCCGTAGCTACCTCAGGTTGTACCCGCACTTACGAATACACTTATGCTGTTCCAGCAATTGGCGGAGATTATAATTTCTTGGCCATTGCTCGTGAGGGTACGGAAGGTGTTGTAGTGGACACGGAGACAACGACACTAAACACTTGTCCACCATCCATCACCGCTACAGTTACGCCTATGGACGTAAGTTGTAACGGCGCTAGCGACGGAACCATTACGGTAAGTGCCCCTAGTGGTGGCACTTCACCTTACGAAGTCTCCATAAATGGAACCAACTGGTTTACCGTCACTTCTGGTTCTCCTTACACCTTCACTGGACTGGCACTGAATAGCTATACGATTGACATCCGTGAGGCCGGGGCTCCAGCCTGTATGTTCACCTTGGGTACCTTCAATATTACGCAGCCTCCAGTCTTGATTGGATCGGTAGGCAATCAAACGAACGTATTGTGTTTTGGAGAGAACACGGGTTCGGTAATGATCACAGCTACAGGTGGTACTGCGCCCTATCAGTATGCGCTCAATGCGGGAACCTTTGGCAGCTCTGCTTCCTTTACTGGTCTTGTGGCTGGTGCCCAGACGGTGACCGTACGCGACGCTAACGGCTGTGAGGAGGTTGTTAACTTTACCATCACGCAACCCGCAGCCGCGCTGGCTGTGACGCCTACGATTGTTCAACCAACCTGCTTTGACTTTGGCGGCATTACCCTATCTGTCTCCGGCGGCACGGCTCCCTATACCTATAACTGGTCTGATTTAGTCGGCACCAGCAACCCGCAAGATCGTTCTGGCCTGACGGCAGGGAACTATTCGGTGGTGGTCACCGATGCGAATGGTTGTACCGTAAGTTCGGGTGTTTTGACCCTTAACCCGCCTAACAACTGTGCGCCGATCACTGTTTGTCTTAATGATCCCATTACCACCTTCTCGGTGGACCCTAACCCTCTTAATACGTCCTACACCTGGACGGTACCCGTGGGCGCCGTCATCGTTTCGGGGCAGGGTACACCGGAGATCGTTGTAGACTGGGGCGCTTTGAGCATTGGCAGTTATCAGGTTTGTGTGGAAGCGGCCAACGAATGTGGGACAACACCACAAATCTGTCAGGATGTTGATGTAGCAGACATTAACGCGACTGCCTCGACCAACCCCGCGTGTGTAGGCGAGGACTTGCAACTCTTCGCATCTGGCGGCAATAGCTATCTATGGTCTGGCCCCAACGGATTCAGCTCTTCGAGTGCCAACCCGGTCATCCCGAATGCCAACCTTTCGCTGGATGGCGGTACTTATTCGGTAACCGTAACCAATGGAGCTGGCTGTACAGCAGTTGCTTCGGTTACTGTTGAAGTTAATCCCCTCCCTGTGATCAATCCTTTCGTAGTTACGCCATCTTTTTGTGGCTCTGCTACTGGCGCGGTTGACCTTACAGTGGTACAGGGAACAACTCCCTATACTTATGCCTGGAGTAATGGTGCGACTACCCAGGATATTGTTAACATTCCAGCGGGCAACTATACGGTTACGGTCACCGATGCCAACGGCTGTACGGCTAATGCCTCTACCTTTATTGTTATCAACTCCGATGGGCCCACCATTACGACGACCAAGGTGGATGTGGTTTGCTTCGGTGATGCCACTGGCAGCATTGACCTGACGGCCAGCGGGACGACTCCACCTTACATTTATCAATGGTCAAATGGTGCAATGACCGAAGACCTCAGTGGTCTTACTGCTGGCGAGTACGGTGTTACGGTCACCGATGTTAACGGCTGTTTCTCCGTAACGAGTGTAGAAATTACTCAGCCTACTGAACTGCTAACGGACCATACCCAGGTCAACGTTAGCTGCTTTGGTGAGTCCACCGGCAGTATTGACCTGATTGTTACCGGAGGTACGATGCCTTATAGCTACAGCTGGACCCTCGATGGTGGTCCCTTTGGTGCTATTACTCAGGATTTGTCCGGTTTAGCAGCAGGCACCTACGCGGTCACCGTCACGGATGGAAACCTCTGTACGGTTACCCGTACCATTATCATCACCGAGCCGGCCTCCGCCGTGGCCGCTAGTTCTGTAGTAACCGATGTCTCTTGCTTCGGTGACAGTGATGGTCAAATTGTTCTGATGGTAATGGGCGGAACGGCTCCTTATTCCTACTCATGGATGGGACCTGGTGGGTTTACGGCTGCTACGAAGAATATTTCTGGCTTGTCTGCTGGTACTTATGATGTTACGATTACGGATGCTTTGGGTTGTACCTTCCCGTTGAACATAGTCGTTAGTGAGCCAGATCCGCTCATGATTGTCTCATTATTTGGTATTAGCGCATGTGACGTTACCTGTAACGGAGCTAATGACGGTGCTATCTATGGCCAAGATGCACAGGGAGGTACCGCCCCATTCACTTTTCAGTGGAGTACGGGTGCTACTGGAGTTAATTTGCTTAATGGGCTTGCTCCGGGAACTTACATGCTGACCGTGACCGATGCCAATGGGTGTACGGCCACGAGTTCCTACACTATCAGTGAACCTCCTGCTTTAGTGGTTACTCCTACTGTCATGGATGTAGATTGTTTTGGTGATGCAACGGGCAGTGTTACTTTGGTAGTAAACGGTGGGCCTTACAATAACTACAACTTTACGTGGTCTAACGGCGCAACTACCCAGAACCTGAATGGCATTCCTGCGGGTACTTATTCCGTCACCGTTTCAGATGTCTTACCGGGCTTTCCTGATGAGTGTCCTGAACCTGACTGTTCGGTGATCGTCGCAGTTACCATCAATCAACCTCCCGTAATCAACTTGGGTGGTGCGGTAACCAACATACTCTGCAACGGAGAAAATACCGGAGCAATCGATCTTACCGTAAGTGGTGGTGCGGGCGGCTTCTCTTTTGCCTGGAGCGATGGCCCTTCCACCATGGAGGATCGTACGGGCCTTATGGCTGGTACCTACACAGTAACTGTCACTGATGCAAATAGCTGTACCAAAAGTCAGACTTTTACCATTACTGAACCACTGACACTACTTTTGTCAATGGTTAACACTAACCTTTCCTGTTTCGGGGATACCGATGGTAGCATCGACCTTAGCGTAAGTGGTGGTGTGACGCCTTATTCCTACAGTTGGTCCAATAGTGCGATGACGCAGGATCTTACGGGATTGAGCGCAGGAATGTATACAGTGACCGTCACGGATGGCAACGGCTGTATGCTCATGATGACCTCTAACCCTATTACCCAGCCAGACGAACTCACAGTCGGCCTGAGTCTCAACCAGGATGTAACTTGTAAAGGTGGTATGAATGGTAGCGCTACCGTTACGCCGAATGGTGGTACAGGGGCTTACACCTACCAGTGGTCTAACGGTTCAATGGTACAAACGCCAACGGATTTAGCTGCTGGCGATTATACAGTGACCGTAACCGACACCAATGGCTGTATAGCTATTGGTGGACCGATTACGATTGCTGAGCCAACTACCATGATCATGCTCTTTGCTACGACCCTTCCGGCTTCATCATGTGGTGGCAGTACTGGGTCGATCGACCTGACGGTTGAAAATGGTACCGCACCATTTAGTTACTCCTGGTCCGGACCTACGGCAATTGGAGATATCCAGGATCCAACTGGCCTTGCAGCAGGCACTTATATGGTCGTTGTCACGGATGTCTTGGGTTGTAATGCAACCCTTAGCGTAGATGTCCTTGTCGCAGATGCTTTAATGGTCATGGTCGATGTTGTTGATCCTACCTGTGCAGGTGCAGATGGAGAAACTTTTGCGATAGTGAGCGGTGGCGTAGGACCATATACTTACCTCTGGTCTACCGGCGCTATTACCGAGGCACTGATTGATTTGCCACAAGGCACCTACTCGGTAACGGTCACCGATGTTAATGGTTGTACGGCTAATGGATCAGGCACCTTGACTAATCCGACTGATTGTGCTCCGCCGGTTGCCGTAGATGACGTCTTCTGTACACTACCGGGGATGACGGTCAATGGAAGCGCAGCACCCAACGATTCTGACCCTGATAATACTTTAGCAGAACTCACCTTCATCAACTTAAATCTTCCGGATAATTCAGAAGGTGATCTAGTGTGGTCAAATGCCTTTAATGGTGACTTTACTTTCATCCCTACTCCGGGCTTCTTGGGTACGGTAATTATTCCTTATCAAGTCTGTGATCCTACCGGGTTCTGTGATGAGGCCAATATTATCATTACCATCCAGTTGGAAGCAGGGATGAATGGAACTACGGCCTTCTGCGCAGGAGAAACTACGCCCCAAAATCTGTTTGACATTATTACGGGGGAAGATCCCAATGGCGTATGGACGGAGACTTCCACGACGAGCTCAGGAGTGACCATTAATGATGGAACAGCAATTGATTTTAGCGGGGTAGCTGCTGGTGTTTATGAATTCACCTACACCCATGCTGCTAACGGTACCTGTCTCGAAGATCAGTCTACGGCTACGATCACGGTAAATAGTTCACCAAATAACACCAACCCCGTGGTCAGTGACCCGGAAATATGTTTAGGTGAGACAGACGTCATCACAGTCACCAACACCCAGGTGGGCGTAACTTACCAGTTGCGTTTAGATAGTGATGATACTCCTGTCGGTGCGCCAGTAGCGGGCAATGGCGGAACAATTAGTTTCACGGTGAGCCCGACGATGACCACCGTTTACAATGTCTTGGCTACAAATACGTCTACGGGCTGTAGCAATGAGCTGACAGATATGTCTACTGTTACCGTAAATGTGCTGCCTAATCCGGATCCCGGATTAACTGTAGATGACGATATTATTTGTGTTGGAGAAACCGCTACGATTAGCATTGCCAACAGCGAAAATGGGGTACAATACCAACTTCGTCTGGAAATTGATGATAGCCCCGTTGGTGCGCCAGTTGTGGGTAACGGGACAGCGATAAGTTTCCCCGTCAGCCCGACAGTAACAACAACCTATAATATTCTGGCAACGATAATTGATACGGGTTGTGATAGTGAATTGACTGATAAGCCTACTGTAACAGTAGAACCGCTTCCTATCGTCTATAATGTTACGGGAGGTGGTACCTACTGTTCTGATGATGTCAGTCCTCAGGCGATTGGTTTGTCCGACTCTGAAGCTGATGTTAGCTACACGCTCTTCCGCAACGGTGCCACCGTAGTAGAAGTAGTGCCCGGAACAGGTGTTGCCCTAAGCTTTACTCCACAAAGTTTGGCAGGTACTTACACGGTTGTTGGTACTCGGAACACCGGCGAAATGTGTAGTAGCAATATGTCCGGTAGCGCAATTATTACCATCGAAACTGCGCCCACAGCCTTTTTGGTGACGGGTGGAGGGACCTACTGTACGGATGATGTAATGGCACAGGCAATTAATTTGTCGGATTCAGAGGTAAATGTGAATTATGCCTTGATCTTCAATGGTTCTACGACAATAGAGATCTTAGCTGGAACGGGTGTAGCCTTGAACTTTACCCCGCAGACGGCAGCGGGCACCTATACGGTTGTCGGAACAAGCACGCTAGGTCAGCTTTGTGATCGAAATATGACCGGCAACGCAATTATTACGACCGAAGCCCCCCCAACGGTTTACGCTGTGACGGGTGGCGGTGCTTACTGTGATGACAATGTGATTGCCCAAGGAATCGGTCTTTCTGACTCTGAAGCAGGGGTCAACTACGCCTTGATTCTTGACGGGTCAACGACGGTAGAAACAGTAGCTGGAACAGGTAGTGCGTTGGCCTTCACGGCACAAACGACAGCGGGTACGTATACGGTAGTAGCAACGAGCACTACGGGTGAGCTCTGTGATAGCGATATGTCCGGCAGCGCAATGATTACCATCGAAGCTGCACCCACGGCCTTTTTGGTGACGGGTGGCGGTGCTTACTGTGATGATAATGTGATTGCCCAAGAAATCGGTCTTTCTGACTCTGAAACAGGGGTTAACTACGCCTTGATTCTTGACGGAACAACGACGGTAGAAATTATAGCTGGAACGGGTAGTGCGTTGGCCTTCACGGCACAAACGATAGTAGGTACTTATACGGTAGTAGCAACGAGTACCACGGGTGAGCTCTGTGATAGTGATATGGCGGGTAGTGCAATAGTAGACTCTTCACCAAGCTTTACTGCCGGTATGAACGGCTCAACGACCCTTTGTGCTGGAGAGATGATGCTACAGAACCTGTATGACATCGTCACTGGTGAAGATGGAGGTGGCACCTGGTCGGAGACAACAAGCTCTGGTGTGACGATCGGCGATGGAACAATGGTCGATTTCAGTGGTGTTGCTCCGGGTACCTATACCTTTGTCTACACACTGGCGGCCTCAGGAAGCTGTCCGGAGGATATGTCCACTGCTACGGTAGAGGTCTTCAGTAATCCAACCTGGACTTCAACGACTACCGTCGATCCACAGTGTGGATTGGATAATGGTCAGCTTACCTTCTTCTTTACGGATGATCCAGCCCGCACAACAATTGAATTCAGTATTGATGGTGGCTTAACTTATCCTTATTCCTTTGCGGATAATGCGGGTAGCGGTAGCACGTTAGCCAATCTTGCGCCTGGTACTTATGACCTGTACGCACGCTGGGATAATGGAGAATGCCCAGTAGATATTCCGGATGTTACACTCATCGAACAATTTGATTCACCGATCATAAGTGTCGGTTCTGTAGCCTGTGTAGATGGCTCAACTTACGAGTACACCTTTGCAGCCTCTCCTGGCGCTACGGTGGTGAGTGCAAACGGAACGGTCAGCGGCAACACGGTAACGGTAGCGGTAGGCATGAACGATGTGTTGACTGCTACTAATGTTGGGAATTGTGCAGTGAGTCTTAACATTACGAGTCCAGTAACTTGTAACATCATGTGTGAGCAGCCCGACCTGACGCTGGGCAACGGTGTCTGTAACGGCGCGACCTACTCGATCTCGTTCACGGAAACGACGGGCGCAACGATCAACGCGAGCGCCGGAACGATCAGTGGCAACGTGATCAGCGGTATTCCGGTGGGTACGAATGTAGTGGTTACGGCCACAAACGCTGCTGACGGCAACTGTGTGTCTGTTCTTACGGCAACGAGCCCTGATGACTGTGGTGAGCCTTGTCCTGACGAGCTGCTTTCCGTGAGTGCTTTGGGCATCTGTGCTGCGGATGGTCTGACGTACTCGGTGAACTTTACCCTGTCTCCGGGCGCAACCCTGACGACGGATCCGGCAGTAGGCACCATCGGCACGAATATGATTACGGGTATCCCTGCGGGCGTAAGCATTCGCTTGATCGCTACGGATGCTGCTTGTAATCTGGAAGATGATATAGTAGTACCCGCCCCTGACTGCTGTGCAGATGCACCAATCGCGAGCGTTGGCTCGGTGATGTGTGTGGATGGCAGTACGTATGAGTACACGTTTGCAGCGTCTCCTGGCGCTACGGCGGTAAGTACGAACGGAACAATCAGTGGCAACACGGTAACGGTAGCGGTAGGTACAAATGACGTCCTGACGGTCTACAATGATATAAACTGTGAATCGGTCGTGTTGAACATTATGAGTCCAGTGACTTGTAACATCATGTGTGAGCAGCCCGACCTGACGCTGGGCAACGGCATCTGTAACGGTGCGACCTACTCGATCTCGTTCACGGAAACGACGGGCGCAACGATCAGCGCGAGCGCTGGAACGATCATTGGCAACGTGATCAGCGGTATTCCGGTGGGTACGAACGTAGTGGTTACAGCCACGAACGCTGCTGACGGCGACTGTGTGTCTGTCCTTACTGCAACGAGTCCTGATGACTGTGGTGAGCCTTGTCCTGACGAGCTGCTTTCCGTGAGTGCTTTGGGCATCTGTGCTGCGGACGGTCTGACGTACTCGGTGAACTTTACCCTGTCTCCGGGCGCAACCCTGACGACGGATCCGGCAGTAGGCACCATCGGCACGAATATGATTACGGGTATCCCTGCGGGCGTAAGCATTCGCTTGATCGCTACGGATGCTGCTTGTAATCTGGAAGATGATATAGTAGTACCCGCCCCTGACTGCTGTGCAGATGCACCAATCGCGAGCGTTGGCTCGGTGATGTGTGTGGATGGCAGTACGTATGAGTACACGTTTGCAGCGTCTCCTGGCGCTACGGCGGTAAGTACGAACGGCACAATCAGTGGCAACACGGTAACGGTAGCGGTAGGTACGAATGACGTCCTGACAGTCTACAATGATATAAACTGTGAATCGGTCGTGTTGAACATTACGAGTCCAGTGACTTGTAACATCATGTGTGAGCAGCCCGACCTGACGCTGGGCAACGGTATCTGTAACGGCGCGACCTACTCGATCTCGTTCACGGAGACGACGGGCGCAACGATCAGCGCGAGCGCCGGAACGATCAGTGGCAACGTGATCAGCGGTATTCCGGTGGGTACGAACGTAGTAGTTACGGCCACGAACGCTGCTGACGGCAACTGTGTGTCTGTTCTTACGGCAACGAGCCCTGATGACTGTGGTGAGCCTTGTCCTGACGAGCTGCTTTCCGTGAGTGCTTTGGGCATCTGTGCTGCGGACGGTCTGACGTACTCGGTGAACTTTACCCTGTCTCCGGGCGCAACCCTGACGACGGATCCGGCAGTAGGCACCATCGGCACGAATATGATTACGGGTATCCCTGCGGGCGTAAGCATTCGCTTGATCGCTACGGATGCTGCTTGTAATCTGGAAGATGATATAGTAGTACCCGCCCCTGACTGCTGTGCAGATGCACCAATCGCGAGCGTTGGCTCGGTGACGTGTGTGGATGGCAGTACGTATGAGTACACGTTTGCAGCGTCTCCTGGCGCTACGGCGGTAAGTACGAACGGAACAATCAGTGGCAACACGGTAACGGTAGTAGTAGGCACGAATGACGTCCTGACGGTCTACAATGATGTAAACTGTGAATCGGTCGTGTTGAACATTACGAGTCCAGTGACTTGTAACATCATGTGTGAGCAGCCCGACCTGACGCTGGGCAACGGTGTCTGTAACGGTGCGACCTACTCGATCTCGTTTACGGAAACGACAGGCGCAACGATCAGCGCGAGCGCTGGAACGATCAGTGGCAACGTGATCAGCGGTATTCCGGTGGGTACGAACGTAGTAGTTACGGCCACGAACGCTGCTGACGGCAACTGTGTGTCTGTCCTTACTGCAACGAGCCCTGATGACTGTGGTGAGCCTTGTCCTGACGAGCTGCTTTCCGTGAGTGCTTTGGGCATCTGTGCTGCGGACGGTCTGACGTACTCGGTGAACTTTACCCTGTCTCCAGGCGCAATCCTGACGACGGATCCGGCAGTAGGCACCATCGGCACGAATATGATTACGGGTATCCCTGCGGGCGTAAGCATTCGCTTAATCGCTACGGATGCTGCTTGTAATCTGGAAGATGATATAGTAGTACCCGCCCCTGACTGCTGTCCTGATGCACCGGTCTTGAGTATAGGCTCAGTGATGTGTGTGGACGGCAGTACGTATCAGTACACGTTTGCGGTCTCCCCGGGTGCCACAGTCGTGAGTACGAACGGTACGGTCAGCGGGAATATAGTAACAGTAGCGGTAGGAACGAATGATGTACTGACGGCCTACAATGCCGAGAACTGCCCGGACGTAGTGCTGAGTGTTACGAGCCCTGTGACTTGTAACATCATGTGTGAGCAGCCTGACCTGACGGTAGGTAACAGCGTCTGCGACGGAAGTATGACTTACTCGGTAAGCTTCACGGAGACGACGGGTGCGACCATTACAACAGCTCCTGGCAGTTATACCATCACGGGTAATGTGATCAGCGGTATCCCTGTCGGCACTGATGTGATGATTACAGCTACGAATCCTTCAGATGGCGACTGTGCAATAACTTTGACGGCACTGAGTCCAGATGATTGTCCTTCATGTCCAGAGGAGCTGATCTCGGTCAGTGCGCTGGGTGTATGTGCTCCTGACGGGCAGACGTACTCGGTGAACTTTGTCCTTGCTCCTGGCGCTACGCTAACGACGAGCCCGGCAGTGGGTACGATCGGTATGAATGTGATTACAGGGATTCCAGTGGGTGTAAATATTCGACTGATTGCGACGAACGATGCTTGTAATAAAGTTGATGATATTGTAGTAGTTGCAGCCCCAGACTGTCTCCCTCCATTCGTCAAGCTTAATCTGAGAGTAAGATTGCAGGGGGCTTTATTAGGCAATGAAACGGGCTTAATGCGCGATGACTTGCGTATACGAGGCTTCCTTCCTGTAACTGAACCGTATACTGCTCTTGGTAGCTTTACTCATGTTGTTGGTGGTGGCGAAACCGTTACCGACCCAATGACAGTCTTTGCGGACTACGGTAATAATTCAATTGTGGATTGGGTGTTCGTGGAACTGCGGTCTGCTGTTGATCCTGCAACAGTACTGGAAACACGATCTGGGCTTGTACAACGAGACGGTGATGTTGTTGATGTTGATGGTGTGTCACCTTTATGCTTTACCCAGTCTGTGGAGGGTGAGTATTATGTCGCTGTTCGTCACCGAAATCACTTGGGGGCGATGACAGCCGTTGCAATACCAATGATAGCGACTGGTACTTTGGTTGATTTTACGGATACGAATCTGAATTTGTGGAACAATCAACCGATTTTCAATAACCGAGAGCAGAAGGTTATCAATGGAGAATATGCCCTTTGGGCCGGCAACACCCTTAGTGATGATCGGGTAGTTTTTGCGGGGCAGTCGAATGACAAGGACCCAATCTTTAACCGGATTGACAGTGCTCCTGGTAACTTTTTCAAGATTCAAACTTACATCCTTCCAGGGTATAATCTAACTGATGTTAATCTGGATGGTGATACCATTTTTGCGGGACAAAGAAATGATGTGGATCCTATCTTCAACAATGTCGATGGGCACCCTGCTAACTTCTTTAAGATACAGACCTTCATCATTTTTGAACAACTAGCACAATAATTAACTCCCTGACAGGGGGCGAGGAAATAAGAGTACCACTTCTGTTATTTCCTCGCCATTTTCACTTGATTAAAATTACAAACCATGAAGTTTCATTACAGTGCGATCAGTATTGTATTTCTTTGGTTACTTTCCTTTTCCTCCCTTTGGGGGCAGAATGAAGTTACCTATGGTTTTATCCAGGATCCGAATGATCCTTTGGATATTACCGCGGTTGCTTATCCGAATTTCACTTCGAATAACGTAACCATTTCTACAGCTGTTTTCAGCTTTATTTTGCCAGAGGGTACTGTTACCGATCCGGCTATTCCTCCTTTACCTGGTTCAGGACCTTTTATCAATATTACAGGTTCCTGGACTGCACAGCTGTTAACGGAGGATCTTTACGATATGTTTGCGGGAACAACGAATGGCTTCGGCGGCTATGATGTATATCAGGTTGTTTTGCAAAACTCACCATCTCCTAACGCAACTTCGGGAGCTCCAATTGAGCTTTTCTCTTTTAGATTACCGAATGACTGTATGAGCGGCAACGTAGAAGTGCTCACCAATGATGGTTCTATTCAACAAGGGGTTTTTGCAGTTTTTGGTGCGAATTTCAATAACCAAATGTCGATTAGTGTAGATGACGCACCTTCTATGGATATTTATGCAGGAAATAATCCTGCTTCTTTCTCTTTACCTTGTATGCTATTAACCGCAGAGATCGCGATCATCAAGAGCGGCACGTTCCAGGATGAGAGTGGTGATGGCTTTGCCCAAGTAGGGGAGACAATCACCTATGCCTTTACAGTAACCAACACAGGTAATTCACTGCTAACCAATGTGACGGTCACGGATCCACTGGTAACGGTGATGGGTGGCCCACTGGCGAGCTTGGCCATAGGCGCGAGTGATGCAACGACGTTCACCGCGAGTTATGTATTGACCCAAGCAGATATTGATGCTGGTGGTGTTACGAACCAGGCTACGGCTACGGGTACAGACCCCAACGGCGATCCGGTCACGGACCTTTCGGATGATAACAGTCCATTAGAAGACGAGCCAACAGTAACTCCTTTACCCATCAACCCTTCAATAGCAATCATCAAGAGCGGCACATTCCAGGATGAGAGTGGCGACGGTTTTGCGCAAGTAGGCGAGACGATCACCTACGCGTTCACGGTGACGAACACGGGCAACGTCACCCTGACCAACGTCACGGTCACGGACCCACTGGTCACAGTGAGTGGCGGCCCACTGGCAACCTTGGCTGTTGGCGCAAGTGACGCAACGACGTTCACCGCGAGCTACGTATTGACGCAAGCAGACATAGATGCCGGCGGTGTTACGAACCAGGCTACGGCTACAGGTACAGACCCGAATGGCAATCCGGTCACGGACATCTCCGATGACAACGATAATTTCGAGGACGATCCAACGGTTACCCCGCTGCCGATCAACCCTTCAATAGCAATCATCAAGAGCGGCACATTCCAGGATACGAATGGCGACGGTTTCGCGCAAGTTGGCGAGACAATCACCTACGCGTTCACAGTGACGAACACGGGCAACGTCACCCTGACCAACGTCACGGTCACGGACCCACTGGTCACAGTGAGTGGCGGCCCATTGGCAACCTTGGCAGTTGGCGCGAGTGACGCAACGACGTTCACCGCGAGCTACGTATTGACGCAAGCAGACATAGATGCCGGCGGTGTTACGAACCAGGCTACGGCTACAGGTACGGACCCGAATGGCAATCCGGTCACGGACATCTCCGATGACAACGATAATTTCGAAGACGATCCAACGGTGACGCCGCTGCCGATCAACCCTTCAATAGCAATCATCAAGAGCGGTACGTTCCAGGATACGAATGGCGATGGCTTTGCCCAAGTAGGTGAGACGATCACCTATGCGTTCACGGTGACGAACACGGGCAACGTCACCCTGACCAACGTCACGGTCACGGACCCGCTGGTAACCGTGATGGGTGGCCCACTGGCAACTCTAGCAGTTGGCGCAAGTGACGCAACGACATTCACCGCGAGCTACGTATTGACCCAAGCGGACATAGATGCCGGCGGTGTTACGAACCAGGCTACGGCTACAGGTACGGACCCTGACGGTAATCCTACCACGGACATCTCAGATGACAACGATAATTTCGAGGACGATCCAACGGTTACCCCGCTGCCGATCAACCCAGCGATAGCAATCATCAAGAGCGGTACGTTCCAGGATACGAATGGCGACGGTTTCGCGCAAGTAGGTGAGACGATCACCTACGCGTTCACAGTGACGAACACGGGCAACGTCACCTTGACCAACGTCACGGTCACGGACCCGCTGGTCACTGTTAGTGGCGGCCCGTTGGCAACTCTAGCAGTTGGCGCGAGTGACGCAACGACGTTCACCGCGAGCTACGTATTGACGCAAGCAGACATAGATGCCGGCGGTGTTACGAACCAGGCTACGGCTACAGGTACAGATCCGAATGGCAATCCGGTCACGGACATCTCCGATGACAACGATAATTTCGAGGACGATCCAACGGTTACCCCGCTTCCGATCAACCCAGCGATTGCAATCATCAAGAGCGGCACGTTCCAGGATACGAATGGCGACGGCTTTGCGCAAGTAGGCGAGACAATTACCTACGCGTTCACGGTGACGAACACGGGCAACGTAACCTTGACCAACGTCACGGTCACGGATCCGCTGGTCACAGTGAGTGGCGGCCCACTGGCGACTCTAGCAGTTGGCGCAAGTGACGCAATGACGTTCACCGCGAGCTACGTATTGACCCAAGCAGACATAGATGCCGGTGGTGTTACGAACCAGGCTACGGCTACAGGTACGGACCCGAACGGCAATCCGGTCACGGATATCTCCGATGACAACGATAATTTCGAAGACGATCCAACGGTTACCCCGCTGCCGATCAACCCTTCAATAGCAATCATCAAGAGCGGCACGTTCCAGGATGAGAGTGGCGACGGTTTCGCGCAAGTAGGCGAGACGATCACCTACGCGTTCACGGTGACGAATACGGGCAACGTCACCTTAACCAACGTCACGGTCACTGATCCACTGGTAACGGTGAGTGGCGGCCCGTTGGCAACTCTAGCAGTTGGCGCGAGTGACGCAACGACGTTCACCGCGAGCTACGTATTGACGCAAGCAGACATAGATGCCGGCGGTGTTACGAACCAGGCTACGGCTACAGGTACGGACCCGAACGGCAATCCGGTCACGGACATCTCCGATGACAACGATAATTTCGAAGACGATCCAACGGTTACCCCGCTGCCGATCAACCCAGCGATTGCAATCATCAAGAGCGGCACATTCCAGGATACGAATGGCGACGGCTTTGCGCAAGTAGGTGAGACGATCACCTACGCATTTACGGTGACGAATACGGGCAACGTCACCCTGACCAACGTCACGGTTACGGATCCGCTGGTCACAGTGAGTGGCGGCCCACTGGCGACTCTAGCAGTTGGCGCAAGTGACGCAACGACGTTCACCGCGAGCTACGTATTGACGCAAGCAGACATAGATGCCGGCGGTGTTACGAACCAGGCTACGGCTACAGGTACGGACCCGAATGGCAATCCGGTCACGGACATCTCCGATGACAACGATAATTTCGAAGACGATCCAACGGTGACGCCGCTGCCGATCAACCCAGCGATAGCAATCATCAAGAGTGGTACGTTCCAGGATGAGAGTGGCGACGGCTTTGCGCAAGTAGGTGAGACGATCACCTACGCGTTCACGGTGACGAATACGGGCAACGTAACCCTGACCAACGTCACGGTCACGGACCCACTGGTCACAGTGAGTGGCGGTCCATTGGCAACCTTGGCAGTTGGCGCAAGTGACGCAACGACGTTCACCGCGAGCTACGTATTGACGCAAGCAGACATAGATGTCGGCGGTGTTACGAACCAGGCTACGGCTACAGGTACGGATCCGAACGGCAATCCTACGACGGATGTGTCTGATGACAACGATAATTTCGAAGACGATCCAACGGTTACCCCGCTGCCGATCAACCCTTCAATAGCAATCATCAAGAGCGGTACGTTCCAGGATACGAATGGCGATGGCTTTGCCCAAGTAGGTGAGACGATCACCTACGCGTTCACGGTGACGAATACGGGCAACGTAACCCTGACCAACGTCACGGTCACGGACCCGCTGGTCACAGTGAGTGGCGGTCCATTGGCAACCTTGGCAGTTGGCGCAAGTGACGCAACGACGTTCACCGCGAGCTACGTATTGACGCAAGCAGACATAGATGCCGGCGGTGTTACGAACCAGGCTACGGCTACAGGTACGGATCCGAATGGCAATCCGGTCACGGACATCTCCGATGACAACGATAATTTCGAGGACGATCCAACGGTTACCCCGCTGCCGATCAACCCTTCAATAGCAATCATCAAGAGCGGCACATTCCAGGATACGAATGGCGACGGTTTTGCGCAAGTAGGTGAGACGATCACCTACGCGTTCACAGTGACGAACACGGGCAACGTCACCTTGACCAACGTCACGGTCACTGACCCACTGGTCACAGTGAGTGGCGGCCCACTGGCAACTCTAGCAGTTGGCGCAAGTGACGCAACGACGTTCACCGCGAGTTACGTATTGACGCAAGCAGACATAGATGCAGGTGGTGTTACGAACCAGGCTACGGCTACAGGTACGGACCCGAACGGCAATCCTACGACGGATGTGTCTGATGACAACGATAATTTCGAAGACGATCCAACGGTGACGCCGCTGCCGATCAACCCAGCGATAGCAATCATCAAGAGCGGTACGTTCCAGGATGAGAGTGGCGACGGTTTCGCGCAAGTTGGAGAGACGATCACCTACGCGTTCACGGTGACGAACACGGGCAACGTAACCCTGACCAACGTCACGGTCACGGACCCACTGGTCACAGTGAGTGGTGGTCCATTGGCAACCTTGGCTGTTGGCGCAAGTGACGCAACGACATTCACCGCGAGCTACGTATTGACCCAAGCAGACATAGATGCCGGCGGTGTTACGAACCAGGCTACGGCTACAGGTACCGACCCGAATGGCAATCCTACCACGGATGTGTCTGATGACGATGATAACTTCGAGGACGATCCAACGGTTACCCCGCTGCCGATCAACCCTTCAATTGCAATCATCAAGAGCGGTACGTTCCAGGATGAGAGTGGCGACGGTTTTGCACAAGTAGGTGAGACGATTACCTACGCGTTCACGGTGACCAATACGGGCAACGTAACGTTGACAAATGTTACGGTAACCGACCCACTGGTAACAGTGAGTGGCGGGCCAATTCCAACCTTAGCAGTTGGCGCGAGCGACAACACGACGTTCACTGCGAGCTACGTGATTACACAAGCGGACATTGATGCTGGAGGTGTTACGAACCAGGCTTTGGCTACGGGTACGGACCCTAACGGCGATCCTACGACGGATGTGTCTGATGACAATGATAATTTCGAAGACGATCCCACGGTTACGCCGCTGCCGATCAATCCTTCGATCGCGATCATCAAGAGCGGCACGTTCCAGGATGAGAGTGGCGATGGCTTTGCGCAAGTAGGCGAGACGATCACCTATGCGTTCACGGTGACGAACACGGGCAACGTCACCCTGACCAACGTCACGGTCACGGACCCGCTGGTAACCGTGATGGGTGGCCCACTGGCAACTCTAGCAGTTGGCGCAAGTGACGCAACGACATTCACCGCGAGCTACGTATTGACCCAAGCGGACATAGATGCCGGCGGTGTTACGAACCAGGCTACGGCTACAGGTACGGACCCTGACGGTAATCCTACCACGGACATCTCAGATGACAACGATAATTTCGAGGACGATCCAACGGTTACCCCGCTGCCGATCAACCCAGCGATAGCAATCATCAAGAGCGGTACGTTCCAGGATGAGAGTGGCGACGGTTTCGCGCAAGTAGGCGAGACGATAACCTATGCGTTCACGGTGACGAACACGGGCAACGTAACCCTGACCAACGTCACGGTCACGGACCCACTGGTCACAGTGAGTGGCGGCCCACTGGCAACTCTAGCAGTTGGCGCAAGTGACGCAACGACGTTCACCGCGAGCTACGTATTGATGCAAGCAGACATAGATGCCGGCGGTGTTACGAACCAGGCTACGGCTACAGGTACAGATCCGAACGGCAATCCTACGACGGATGTGTCTGATGACAACGATAATTTCGAGGACGATCCAACGGTAACTTCTCTCCCTCAGAATCCTGAAATAGCGATTATTAAGAGTGGAGTATTCGAAGACGAGAGTGGTGACGGCGTCCCACAAGTAGGAGAGACCATCACCTATACGTTCACGGTAATCAATACGGGCAACGTAACCTTGACCAATGTTACGGTTACGGACCCACTGGTCATGGTGATGGGTGGGCCACTGGCAACTCTAGCGGTAGGTGCGAGTGACGCTACGACGTTTACTGCGAGCTACGTGATTATGCAAGCGGACATAGATGCCGGCGGTGTTACGAACCAGGCGTTGGCTACGGGTACGGATCCGAATGGTAATCCGGTAACTGACCTTTCGGACGATAATAGTCCTTTTGAAGACGATCCTACAGTGACATTGCTTCAGGATCCAAGTATTGCAATCATCAAGAGCGGTATGTTCCAGGATGAGAGCGGTGATGGCTTCGCACAGGTAGGCGAGACGATCACTTACGCGTTCACGGTGACGAACACGGGCAACGTCACCTTGACCAACGTTACGGTCACGGACCCACTGGTCACAGTGATGGGTGGTCCTTTAGCGAGCTTGGGAGCAGGTGCTGTTGACAACACGACGTTTACTGCGAGCTACGTATTGACGCAAGCAGACATAGATGCCGGCGGTGTTACGAACCAGGCCACGGCTACGGGTACGGATCCATTAGGCGATCCAGTCACGGACATTTCCGATGACAATGATAATTTCGAAGACGATCCAACGGTTACTCCGTTGCCGATCAACCCTTCAATAGCAATCATCAAGAGCGGTACGTTCCAGGATGAGAGTGGTGATGGCTTTGCACAAGTAGGCGAGACGATCACCTATGCGTTCACCGTGACGAATACGGGCAATGTCACTTTGACCAACGTCACGGTCACCGACCCACTGGTCACCGTGATGGGTGGCCCACTGGCGAGCTTAGCGGTAGGTGCGAGCGATAACACGACGTTCACCGCTTCTTATGTGATTACTCAAGCGGACATAGATGCTGGTAGTGTTACGAACCAGGCTACGGCCACGGGTACGGACCCGAACGGCAATCCTACCACGGATGTGTCTGATGACAATGACAACTTGGAAGATGATCCGACCGTGACGTCTCTCCCTCAGAACCCAGCAATTGCGATCATCAAGAGCGGTACGTTCCAGGATGAGAGTGGTGATGGCTTCGCACAAGTAGGCGAGACGATCACCTACGCGTTCACGGTGACGAACACGGGCAACGTCACCTTGACCAACATCACGGTAACCGACCCACTGGTAACCGTGATGGGTGGCCCACTGGCGAGCTTAGCGGTAGGTGCGAGTGATAACACGACGTTCACCGCTTCTTATGTGATAACACAGGCGGACATAGATGCCGGCGGTGTTACGAACCAAGCTACGGCTACAGGTACGGACCCTGACGGTAATCCTACCACGGATGTGTCTGATGACGATGATAACTTCGAGGACGATCCAACGGTTACCCCGCTGCCGATCAACCCTTCAATTGCAATCATCAAGAGCGGCACATTCCAGGATGAGAGTGGTGATGGTTTTGCGCAAGTAGGGGAGACGATTACCTACGCGTTCACGGTGACGAACACGGGCAACGTGACCCTGACCAACGTCACGGTCACTGACCCACTGGTAACCGTGATGGGTGGCCCATTGGCGAGCTTAGCGGTAGGTGCGAGTGATAACACGACGTTCACAGCTTCTTATGTGATAACACAGGCGGACATAGATGCCGGTAGTGTTACGAACCAGGCTACGGCCACGGGTACGGACCCGAACGGCAATCCTACCACGGATGTGTCTGACGACAATGACAACTTGGAAGATGATCCGACCGTGACGTCTCTCCCTCAGAGCCCATCAATAGCAATCATCAAGAGCGGCACGTTCCAGGATGAGAGTGGTGATGGCTTCGCACAAGTAGGCGAGACGATCACCTATGCGTTCACCGTGACGAACACGGGCAACGTGACCTTGACCAACGTCACGGTCACTGACCCACTGGTAACCGTGATGGGTGGCCCACTGGCGAGCTTAGCGGTAGGTGCGAGTGATAACACGACGTTCACAGCTTCTTATGTGATTACCCAAGCGGACATAGATGCTGGTAGTGTTACGAACCAGGCTACGGCTACGGGTACGGACCCTGACGGTAATCCTACCACGGATGTGTCAGATGACAATGACAACTTGGAAGATGATCCGACCGTGACGTCTCTCCCCCAGAACCCAGCGATTGCGATCATCAAGAGCGGCACATTCCAGGATGAGAGTGGCGACGGTTTTGCACAAGTAGGGGAGACGATCACCTACGCGTTCACGGTGACGAATACGGGCAACGTAACCCTGACCAACATCACGGTAACCGACCCACTGGTCACAGTCATGGGTGGCCCACTGGCAACCTTAGCGGTAGGCGCGAGTGATAACACGACGTTCACCGCTTCTTATGTGATAACCCAAGCAGACATAGATGCCGGTGGTGTTACGAACCAGGCTACGGCTACGGGTACCGACCCTGACGGTAATCCTACCACGGACATCTCCGATGACAATGATAATTTCGAGGACGATCCAACGGTGACCCCGCTGCCGATCAACCCTTCAATTGCAATCATCAAGAGCGGCACATTCCAGGATGAGAGTGGCGACGGCCTTGCGCAAGTAGGTGAGACGATCACCTACGCGTTCACGGTGACGAACACGGGCAACGTAACCCTGACCAACGTCACAGTCACGGACCCACTGGTCACAGTGGTGGGTGGCCCATTGGCAACCTTGGCGGTAGGTGCGAGTGACGCTACGACGTTCACAGCTTCTTATGTGATAACACAGGCGGACATAGATGCCGGTGGTGTTACGAACCAGGCCACGGCTACGGGTACGGACCCGAACGGCAATCCTACCACGGATGTGTCTGATGACAATGACAATTTCGAGGACGATCCAACGGTGACGCCGCTGCCGATCAACCCAGCGATTGCAATCATCAAGAGCGGCACGTTCCAGGATGAGAGTGGTGATGGTTTTGCGCAAGTAGGGGAGACGATCACCTACGCGTTCACGGTGACGAATACGGGCAACGTAACCCTGACCAACGTCACGGTCACTGACCCACTGGTCACAGTCATGGGTGGCCCACTGGCAACCTTGGCGGTAGGTGCGAGTGACAACACGACGTTCACCGCGAGCTACGTGATTACTCAAGCGGATATAGATGCCGGTGGTGTTACGAACCAGGCTTTGGCTACGGGTACCGACCCCAACGGTGATCCAGTAACAGATTTGTCTGATGACAACGATAACTTCGAGGACGACCCGACGGTGACGATCTTGATACCAGAACCATTGGTTAAGCTATTGCCACGCGTAATGTTACAAGGTGCTCTTCTTGGTTCTCCTGACAACCTGATGCGTGATGATTTGAGACAGGACGGTGTGATTCCTACTACGGAGCCTTACACTGCGCTTGGTTTCACCCATGTGAATGGTGGCGGAGAAACGATTAGTAACCCTGGGGTAGTATTTGCTGATTACGGCGCTAATTCAATTGTTGATTGGGTTTTTGTTGAGCTCAGAAGCGCAGTAGATCCTACGGAAGTAGTTGATACTCGCTCCGGGTTAGTGCAGCGGGATGGAGATATTGTGGAGGTAGACGGCGTTAGCCCGCTGTGTTTCACCCAATCTTCTCTGGGCAGCTACTACGTAGCGGTACGGCACCGCAACCACCTGGGAACGATGAGTGCTGATCCGATTGCAATGTCGCCCACGGCAACGGTAGTTGATTTTGTTAACCTCGCTACTGAATTGTGGGAAAACACCCCTGCATTTGATGGCTTGGAGCAGATTACGGTCAATGGTCAGTACGCCTTATGGGCGGGCAACACCAATGCCAATCGCTCGGTTATTTATGCTGGTCAGGCCAACGATAAAGATCCGATTTTCAACGAGATTGATCAGGCCACTGCTAACTTCTTGCGCCTTCAAACTTTCATTTTGCCAGGCTACAATCTTGGCGATGTTAACCTGAGTGGTGAGACGATTTTCGCTGGGCAGAACAATGATGTAGATCCGATTTTCAATAATGTTGATGGTCATCCCCGCAACTTTATTCGACTGCAGACTTTCGTAATACCTGAGCAATTACCACAATAATTTGATTTACTAATAAGGGGAAGCTGACTTTAGTCGGGTTCCCCATTTTATGATAAATGACATGAAATACTTAAAGCAAAAATATCTTTTGTTTTTGTTGCTGTGCCTTTCTCAAGGACTGGTTACGGGGCTTTTCGCACAGTCGATTCGTTATGGTTTTGTACAGGATACGGAAAACCCATTGCGTATCACGGCGGTAGCTATCCCGAATTTTTCCTCGGACAATGTGACCATGGTGACGGCAGTTTTTTCCTTTTCAATACCGTCTGAAGTAGCGATTACCCCTTCCATCGAGGTGGTTCCTGCTGCTGGAGCTTTTGTGGATCATAATGGCAGCTGGTCAGCTCAAAAGCTCACTCCGCAGGTGTTTAACAGCGTTGGGCTGAACGGGCAAGCCTTACAAGGTAATGATGTTTACCAGGTCGTATTAAGAAGCTCTCCGGAGTTCAATAACATCGTTGAGGGGGAAGGAATTCCTCTGTTTTCCTTTACCCTGGTTGACGACTGCTACGAGGGAAATATTGAGGTGCTGACCAACGATGGTTTGATCAGAGGGGTAGTGCTGCAAAACCTGGGCGCTAATTTTAACAATCAAATGTCTGTAAGCATTGCGGATGAACCGGCGGTAGATATTTACGACGAAAAAGATCCTTTCAGTGCTCAAATAGCTTGTCCCTTGCTGCTTGTGTCGACGAACGAATACCAAGCGATAGCACCTAAGCTCAGGGTACAGCCAAACCCTGCAACAACTTCTACGACCGTAGTAATTACGTCTAATATTAGTGCTGAGGGAGAACTCATTCTCTATGATGTAAGACAACGCGAGGTACTTCGGCAAAAGACTCATTTTATTCCCGGAATAAACACCCTGGAGCTAGATCTATCACAACTTCCTGCGGGGAGTTACCTCCTGACCAGTAAAGCTGAAGACTTACTACTCAAAGCGAAACTGGTAAAAATCGATAATTGATAATTTAATCTCATGTATAAAAAGACGAAAATGAAACGACCATTACTTTTTTTACTGCTCCTGTTGAGCTTGGTTTTTACCGGCTCGATACATGGGCAAGGAATCACCTACGGGTTTCAACAAAGTGCGGGAGAACCACAGGTGATCACCGCTTTGGCTTACCCTGATTTTTCCTCTACTGACGTGACGATCTCTACGGCAGTCTTTACATTTCTTTTACCGGAAGGTACGGTGACCAATCCTTCGATAAGTCCAGCCCCTGCGGTGGGCTCATTTGTGGATATTACCGGACTGTGGGGAGCACAGCTGGTGGATCCTGCGACTTACGATATGCTGGGATTTGATGAAGCCGACCTGCAAGGAAACGACGTTTACCAGGTAGTGCTACAGAATTCACCGATACTGAACAATGTAGTCAATGGTACACCGATTCCTCTTTTTTCCTTTGAACTGCCAGAAGGTTGTAATGGAGGAAATATTCAGGTCTTGATCAATGACAGCGCGATCCAGCAAGCTATCTTCAACAATCTGGGTGCGAACTTCAATAACCAAATGTCCATGAGCATTGATAATGCTCCTAGTGAAGATATTTACGAAGACAATAATCCGGATAGCTTTATCATTCCCTGTGATTGTGACGATCCTATTGAAGTAGGCTGTATTGCTGATGTCAACGTAACCCTGGGAGCTCAATGCACAGCTACCATTGTAGCACCAATGGTAATCACTGGAAATTATGCCTGTGCCGATGAAGTGATTGTGACGGTAGATGGCGGTAACTCTAATGTGATCACTGGTTGTGGTGAGCACACGTACATGGTAGAAATTTATGTAGAAGGCGAACTGGTTTACACCTGCTGGGGCAACATCTTCGCCGAAGACAAAACCAATCCAGTAGTTACTTGCCCAGCGAACACAAGCACCGTAACGCAGGACTACGCTGCTCACCAAGCAAGCGGTAACCTCAATGCTGGCGATGCAACCTTGAACTTCAACAACTACAGCTGTTTGAACCAGGGCTTCCTGGCTGACGGTGTGCACAACTATGACGTAGTAACTTTCACTACGCCAGACTTTGCTATTCCTGTTGACGTATACACGATCCTGATGGAATCTGCTTGGGGAGATGGAAGCATGTTCCTTTTCCAGGGTGGTTTCGATCCTACAGCACCATGTGAGAACCTCATCGGTTCCTCTGACGATGCTTTCGTACCTGGTGGAAATGTTTTCGATCCAGCACTACGTTTGAGCCTGCCTTTGTTGCCTAACACGACCTATACCTTGGTATTGACCAATTGGTTGACGACGCAGTTTGGTAACTGGACGGTAAGCATCTATTCTGATAACAACACGGGTGTTTCTGGTCCAGAATTTACCCCTGTAAATATTACCGATACCCGTGATTTGGTATGTGAGGATATCGACTTCATCCGCTTCCAGACGCCTCAGTCATGGATTGCTAGTGCAGCTGGTGTATTGGACTTCACTGCTACACGTAACACCTTCTTCGGAGGTAGCACTGCAGCGTTGAACGCTTTCATCGCGAAAGTAGGTTTGACTGGTTTCCCTGTAGTTGGCGACAACTGTGGTCCGGTGAAAGTAACCCTTTCTGATGCAGTAAGCTCTGCTGGTGATTGTGGTGATGTAACGCTGACGCGTACCTTCACGGTCTCAGACCGTTACGACGGTGCCTGTGTTGGTGCTCCTCGCGTAGTAGCATGTACACAGACGATTACCTTCCGTAAGCCAACGATTGGCGACTTGGTATTCCCACCATTTGTAGCTCCTTTGGAGTGTGATGAGAACTTCGCTGTTGATGCGAATGGCAACCCTCATCCATCTGCATCTGGCTACCCTTGGATTCGTACGGCATTTGGTTTCTACGACCTTGATCAGACTTACTGTAACATCGGTGCATCTTACTCTGATGAGCCACGTATCACTGTTTGTGAAGGTACTTACAAGCTCCGTCGTGAGTGGAACATCATCGACTGGTGTAACCCAGGTGGATCTGGTACCTTGAACCAATTGATCAAAGTATTTGATGCTACTGGTCCAGTTATTTCTGGTATTCCTAACGTAATCAACGTATCTACGTCACCATTCAGCTGTTTGGCGAACGTAGCGATTCCATGTCCTACCCTTACTGACGGCAACGGATGTTCAAGCGTAGCTGGCACGACTTACACGGTATTGGCTTTCGGCGAATCATTCTTCGCTGGTGGTGACTTGTGTGACGGAGATGTAGTATCAGCACCAATTGGTGAGCACATCCTGATCATCTGTGCCGAAGATGCTTGTGGTAACGAAACTTGTGAAGAATACACGGTAGTGGTTACCGACGACATCGAGCCAACAGCTTCTTGTAACGACGACATCAACGTATCCATCGGTGGTGGTGATGTAGCCAACGGTATCGAAGGTATCGCGCGCCTCTTCGCTGCGGATGTTGACGAAGGTTCTAACGACAACTGTGGTGAAGTAACCTTGGAAGTACGTCGTAACTACTGGCGCAACAACACTTGTGATGCAAGTGCCAGCCGCTGGAGCCCATGGGGCGACTTTGTAGACTTCTACTGCTGTGATATCGACAACGAAATCACTATCGAACTACGGGTAACCGACGAAGCTGGCAACACCAACATTTGCTGGCAGGTTGTTACTCCAGAAGATAAATTGAACCCATTCTGCTACGCACCAGCACCAGTCACCTTGACTTGTTCTGATCTGCCATTGGCTTTCCCTGGTGATATTGCTACGGCTTACGACGAAGACTTTGCTGCTACTTCTACCATGATGAGCGCGATCTTCGGCGGTGCTACCGGTACAGACAACTGTGCGGTGGATACCATCGTAGAGCGTACGCCAAACTTGCAGGTTAACGATTGTGGTTGGGGAACCATCACGCGTCGTTTCGAAGCTTGGCAATTGCGCCCAGAGGGCGATGCTAACGGCAACGGAGCTATCGACATCAACGAAGTATACCGTTCGACGAACAGCTGTAGCCAGCTGATCACGATCACGGAAGTACACGACTTCACGATCGACTTCCCAGAAGATGCTGACGCTGATTGTGGTGATCCTGATGTACCAACGATCATTACGACCACTGTAGGTTGTGATGTATTGAGCGTAAACATTGGTGAGCCAGTGATCTTCTCTGCTACGGGTGATGAGTGCTACAAGTTCTCGATCACTTACGATGTAATCAACTGGTGTGTTTGGGATGGTGAGTACGAAGGACTTGTTCTTCCTCGCATGACCGAAGACGACGGTGAGGCACTTCCTGTAGACCGTGCGGTAGAAGGCAACGAGCGCCCAGTAGTACGGGTGGTGAGTGGCTTTGGCCCAGTAGACAACAACTGTGATGGTGTAGCTGATGCTCAGCAAGGCATCCAGTACAGCGTAGTGATCGATCGCCGCCACAATGACCGTGACGGAGATTCTGACATCGCTGATGTGATCTATGACAACATCCCAGGCAACACTCCTGGTTGTATTCCTGCTGACCAGTTTGGTCGTCGCAACTACGGTCGCTACATCTACACGCAATTTGTGAAAGTGTACGACTCTACCGCACCAGTGGTAGCAGTGGGAGAGTACGGTGGCCCAACGGCTAACTGCCCTAACCTGCTTCCTGGCCAGTTTGGTGATGATGATGGTAACTGTGAAGAAGCAGTAAGCATTCCGTTCAGTGTATCTGACGAGTGTGAATTGTTTGACGGAGCAGGTAACCTGGTGGTAAGCATCGTATCTGCTGAGCTTGATGCTTTCGCCGTAGACGCTAACGGCGACGGCGACATCAAGTCGAACGAATTCGTAGCTGATCAGAACGTACTATCCTTGATCACCGACAACGGTGACGGCACTTACGTATTCGCAGGTACCTTCCCAATCATTACCAACGCGATGGGAGACAATGTCTACCACGCAGTACGCGTATTGTTTGAGGACGGTTGTGGTAACCAGACCAGCGAGACCATCGTGTTCGATGTGATCGACTGCAAAGGACCAGCACCAGTATGTATCAACGGCTTGACCGTGACCCTGATGCCTCAGGAAGAAGGTGGTTGTGCAATGGCTATCTGGGCTTCTGACTTCGAAGGTTCACCAATCAGTGACTGTACTGGTCAAGGACCAGAACTGTTCGGTGGTCTACCTCGCGTGACGAAGTACGCTATCTACCGTGCAGCTGACGTAGAAGCTGATCCTAACTTCGTACCAAGCCCAGATGATACTGGATTGGTATTGACCGATCAAGATGATCCTACAACGGTTGTCTACGTATACGCTTTCGACGAAGATGGCAACTACGACTACTGTGAGACTTATGTACTGGTACAGCAGCACGTTGACTGTGGCGCTGGAACAGGCACCCTGTCAGGTGTGATTGCTACGGAAAGCAACGAGACAGTAGAAGGTGTAGAGGTGAGCATCAACGGCGGTATGTCTGCCATGATGGTAACCAATGCCGACGGTACGTACAACTTCAGCAACCTGGCTTTAGGAGGTGACTATACGGTTACTCCTTACCTGAACGCCAACCCACTGAATGGTGTGTCTACCTTTGACCTGGTACTGATGAGCAAGCACATCCTTGGCGTACAGCCATTGGATAGCCCTTACAAGCGGATCGCAGCGGACATCAACCGTTCAAACACGATCACGACGCTGGATATGATCCAGTTGCGTAAGTTGATCTTGAACATTGATACGCAGTTTGCTAACAACACGAGCTGGCGCTTTGTGGATGCAGCCTACAGTTTCCCTACACCAACTAATCCTTGGGAGGAAGTCTTCCCCGAGTTGATCAATGAGAACAACCTGGCGGGTGACGTACTTGATGCGGACTTCGTGGGTGTGAAGATCGGTGATGTGAACGGATCAGCGCAAGCCAATGCCTTGGCGGGCGATGATCGTACGTTGAACGGTACGTTCCACCTGAGGGCAGAAGACATCGACCTGAAAGCGGGCAATACCTACACCGTAGCCGTGACAGCGGAGAACCTCAAGCAGATCGAAGGCTACCAGGGTACGCTGCAACTGAACGGTGTAGAACTGGTGGACATCGAATACGGACAGGCACAAGCCGAAAACTTCGGCCTGCGTTATGTTGCGGAAGGCTCCATCACCATGAGCTGGAACCACGACGGCGGCGGTACCACAACCGATGTCCTGTTCAGTCTGGTACTACGAGCAAGTGAAGACCGGCCCCTGCGCGAAGCCCTGAGTATTTCTAGCCGTTACACGGCTGCGGAGGCCTACCCCTCTGTCCTCGCGGACATCTCCCCTGAGAGGGGAGAACAGGTGCTTGGTTTAGGGGTGGTGTTTAACAGCGGAGAAGTTATTGCTGCAGGTTTTGAACTGTTCCAGAACACGCCAAACCCATTCGCGGTAGAAACCTTAATCGGTTTCAGCCTGCCTGACCGGCAGGCAGGCCTGCCAGCGGATGCGGGTAGAGACGGATTGACATCCGTCTCGGTAACGATCAGCGACGCTAGTGGTCGCGTACTGAATGTAGTACGTGGTGATTACGCCGCTGGTTACAATACAATCAATGTGACCAAGGAGATGATCCAAGGTGCAACGGGTGTATTGACTTACACGGTAACTGCCGGTGAGTTCACTGCAACTAAGAAGATGATTGTAGTGGATTAAAACACTATGACTATTGATGATAATTAAGATGAAAAGATGATGAAAGGATTGTGTCTACTTATAGAATCCCCCTTTTATAAGGCACAGCCTTAATCATCAATTGTATCATGTGATAGTTTTTTATACGATGGCTAGGCCGTAAAGGCTTAGCCATTATTTTAACCTCTATGATGAATAAACTCAATACACACAACGAAGAATCCGCTTCTAAAAAGTTATGTGGGATAAGGGCCACCAACTAGAGTTGTTCTATGGCGATAAGTTTTGCTGCAAGTGAAACTTTCATCCTGAGCTTCGATGTGTTTTTGCTGAATTTGTTCGCATTCGACTGCAAGATTTAGAGCTTGTTGGGGAATTTTGCGAAATTTATCCAACGCTACAAACGGATGAGCGGTGCGCCTTCAAAGGGCGTTTGCAGTTGTACGAAAGCAGTTTGGAGCAGTTTAATTATGTCTTGCTCAATGCGGTACCTTTGTCTCCGTGGAAGGAAGTGTTAAGTTTCCGTTTTGACTTGTTACTAAGTTGTATCTTTCTGAACAAACTAATACAAGGCCTTATCTATGAGCCGATATTTTACAATAAAAACGTTTTTCTTTTTCCTCGCTTTAGCGCTACTATTCCAGATAGTTGCTCGAATACAGGTAGCTTATGAAGCCAGGAAACACCAAGACTATATCGCGTCGCTCAAGGATACGGCTTCTCCCAATGTACAAACATTGAAAGATACTATCCTCATCGATTATTTGGGAACCAAAAGAACCCTCTGGATTTATCTGCCTCCAAATTATGCAATGGACAGTGTGCGTTATCCGGTGATCTACTTCATGGATGGGGCTTCTTTGTTTAGTGAAAAAATAAAAGAAGGTATGGAGTGGCAGGTAGATGAAGTAATGGATAGTATTGCCGCCGCAGGAGGGCCGGTCGCAATCGTTGTAGGCATCGATAATTCAGATGATCGGCTGACGGAATATAAGCCTTTTCTCTCCCCTCATCTTCCGGAAGAGACCTCGGTCACCGGCGACCAACACGCGGAATGGATAGCTAGCGACCTGAAGGATTGGGTAGATAGAAACTATCGCACGCTGCCCTCCCCCGAGACAACGACCATTGGTGGTGCCTCCCTCGGAGGACTAATGGCCTATTACGCACTCACGACTTACCCGGATATCTTTGGGAATGCAATCGTTTTCTCGCCCTCTTTTTGGGTTAATGAACAGGTATTTACGCTACATCATAACGTTTCGGACCTCAATGACCACCGTATTTATCTCAATGTCGGGGAGCAGGAAGGCGGCGATCAACGCGTCAATGCACAAAAAATATACGACCTCCTATTGGCCGGGGGAATGTCAAAAGACAATATCAGGTTTGATATAGAAGCAGGGGAGGGGCATTCAGATCCTACTTGGCGCAAGGGGTTTCGGAAGGCTTATCCTTGGGTGCAGGGTAGGAGTGTTAGTGATTTTTGATTACATCCTGCACAAATGCATCCCGCTTGCGGCGTGCTACCGGAACCTGCGACCCATCACGCATCACCAAAGTGCCATCGCTCTGGTACTTGCTGATCAGCTGAATGTTGATGAAATGAGACTTGTGGACGGTGTAGAAGCCGTAGGTCTTGAGCAAATCTACGAAAACGCCAATGTTGTAAGAGCTGATGATACAACTGCCATTGGTCAGGTAAATCTTGGTGTATTTTTGCCAGCCTTCGCAGCGTACGATATCCTTTACGGGCACAAAATCGTAGGATTGGGTGCCTGGAACAGCAATCTGGGTTTCCTGATCGCCGAGATGATTGAGGTTGTGTCGCAGGTTGTCGTAAAGCTGAACTTTTTGCCGATTCTCAATACGAACAGTTGCTTTGTGAACGGCTTTGATGAGGTCTTGGGTGTTGACCGGCTTGAGGAGGTAGTCGACAGCACTGATCTTGAGCGCATCCAGCGCGTAGTCGTTGAATCCGGTAACGAAAATAATTTCAAAATTGATCGTTTTTATTTGCTGAAGCAACTCAAAACCATTGCCACCAGGCATTGCAATATCGAGGAATAACAAATCTGGTGGGTATTTTTCCAAAGCCGCTTTTGCTTGGCTAATATCTCCCGCAGTTGCTATTACGCTTACATTTGGGCAGTAGCGTTCCAGTTTCATTTGGAGCACTTTTAGCAATTTAGGCTCGTCGTCGACTAATAGGGCTTTAATTGTTTCCATCCTCTAAAAATTTGAAATAAATGGTCACCTGGGTACCTGGATATTCTTCTTGCTCAGGCTCGGCCTCCGTAATGGTGTAGTTCACCTTTACCAGGTCGGCTGCTGCCAGGGTGTCAATTTTATCTTGTACAATCTGCATCCCTCTGCTGTGGTGCCCAGTGCGCGTGCGTTGTCCTGCCCGTTTCCTGCCGATGCCGTTGTCGGTGATGGTGCAGCAGAGGGTATCTTGGTCAATTTGACTAAAGTGAATGCTTAAATAACCCTGCCCATCACGTCTTTCGCTCAGACCGTGGTTGATGGCATTTTCTACAAAAGGCTGGATGATCATGGTAGGGACTTGTAGGCCACTTTTTAGTAGTTCACCGGGAACCTTGATAGCTACTCGGAACAGCTCTTCGAAGCGCATCTGCTCCAGGTCGGTATAGTTGGTGAGTAAGGCTATCTCCTGTTCGAGCGGAAGCAGGGTCTCCCGCGAGCTATCCAGGTATTGCCGCATCAAGCTGGCAAAGCGCGTCAGGTAGTCGTCGGCCAGATCTACTTCCTGGGTTTGGATAAAATACTGAATAGACCCTAGCGCATTGAAAATAAAATGAGGGTTCATCTGCGCTTTCAGTGCTTCCAGCTCCATGACGGCCAATCTTCGATTGAGGGCCTGCTCATTGGCTAATTGTCGTTTAGCTACTTGCAAGCGTCTTAGCCCTAAACCCATCACCAAAGCCAAGAGGCTGACCAGAAGCAAGGCCTGAAACCATAAACGCTGCCAGAGGGCGGAGCGGATGTAGATCAATGTGGGAGGAAGTTCAAATCTCCGGCCATAAATGTCAATGGCTGCGACGTGGAATTGGTATTCCCCGGGCCGGAGGCCGCTATAACGCCGAGAGCGTTCTGGACTTTCTTGCCAATCAGCTTCCAAGGGTTCGAGGCGGGTCTGGTAGTGGATGTGGCCTTTGCTGGCATAGGAGCGGAGCAGGAAAGCAAAATCCAGTTGGTTGGTCGTATAAGGCAACTTCGTCAACGCTTCCGCTGAAACGGGAGACCCATTGGCGGTAATGGCTTTTAATTGAAAAGCATTTTTTGCTGGCGCAGGGAGCTGGTGCGTACGACGCTGGAGCTCGTGTAGGCCTTCATTGGAGGCCACCAACAGCACACTATCGCCCAAGGCCAAAACATCATCAATCTCCAAAGTGGGCAAACCGTCTAAGTGGGTAAACTGCTGGTAGTTTTCTCGCTGCTGCGTCGGAACCGTAAAAATACCATTGTTGGTAGCTAGTACCACCCCCCGCCTGCCATCGGGTCGGATAGCGCGGATGTGGTTGTTTGAAATGATTTTTTTTAGTTTTTGGGTGTCGAAATCGTAACAGAACAAGCCATTGCTTTCCGTACCAATCCACAGCATGCCGGGGGTACCGAAAAGTGCCGAGATGTTTTTGAGTTCGGCTTCGTGGGGCAGAAAGGGGACTAGTTTATCGTTTTCAATAATGGAGAGCCCATCAATATCTCCACCGTAAATCGTACCCGTTTGCGGGTGGAGGTAAAGCAAGCTCGCCTTGTCGGCAAGTGCGGTAATCTGGCATGGTTCCCCATCTACCGGGGCCAAATCCCAGCGGAAAATCACATTGTAGCCAGGGATACTGAATAGTTGTTTTTTCTCAGCAAGATAGACGGCTGACGTAAAGTTGAATGTCAGAAAAGATGACTTCATTACAAAGCTCGGTGACTGTACCTTAGCCCAGGAACAGCTTCTAAAAATAGTACTTAAAGATGATTGAGCTCTGGCGAAATTAGCAGTTATGTCTAGCAGCAGTAATTCGTCGGATAAAGAAAGACACAATTCCTCCTCCAGCCAGATGGCCGTTCGGAAATGTTTTCCCGATGCTGGTTGGTAAATACTCCTGACGGTATCCACAGCAATATCATAAATTTGGCCGTTTTCGGTGATGCCAATTATCCGGTCATCCGGCGTTCTCATCAAGCGTTTCAGGTACTGGTTGCCGGATGTGGGCAAGTTGCGCTTGCGCACCCCCTGATAGGCAAAAGGAATCATAAGTAGCCCTCCGTTGCGGGTGCCTTGCCAGATATTGCCTTCCCCGTCAGTGTAGGTGCGCAAGGGAACCCAGGCTTGTTCTTTACTGGTCCAGACTAGTTGCCTTAGCAACTGGCCGGAATGATCCAATTGGACACTACCCGCATCTGATTCCAGCCAAACGGTAGCATCGCTGATGCTGAAATTGGTGTAATACTTTGGTTGTAATCCATAATCAGTAAAAGAAAGCTGCCGGGATTGCCCATTGCTGGTATTTAAGAATAAGTATCTGCCAAGAGGACTAGGCATTGTGAAAATCCACTTGGAGGGTTGTGCCGGAAAGGAAGCATACTTTAAGGTTTGTAGAATACTATCGATCTTGATATTAGGCACCCCAAACCACTGCTGCTCTTCTTGCCAAAGCAGGCTATCATTGACTAGATAGAAACAATCGGAGGTGGTGCGTGGATATTTACGGATTTCATGACGGCCTACTTCCCAAGTGGTGATGCTATCCTTGGTGGCCGTGTGAAAACCTTGGACGGATTCCCGATGAAAGGGGGTGTTGGGATAGGATTGTTTTGCTCGCCACTCTTGTCCAAACCGTGTAAGTTCTTTTGTGGTGAAGGAATAGGGATTCAGTAAAGTTTTCCAGTGTTTGTCGTAAGTGCGCAAAAGGCTCTCAGATGAATAGGAGGGGGTGCCGCTAGGTAGTAAGGTGATGAGTGCCGCTGGTGCATCATCCACAATGTGAATACTGTCATTCAGCAGGTAAGCTGGCCGGTTTTTATAAGCGTAGAGCCAGATTTTATCGTCGGGTGCCCGCAGTGCCCAGGCGATGTCATTGCCGGGCAAGCCATCCGCAGTGGTATAATGCTGGAAGGTGTAGCCATTAAATTTGGCCAGGCCATTTTCGGTGTAGGCCCAGATGTAACCGTCCTTATCCTCCACTACGCCATAGACATAGTTGGTCGGCAAGCCATCCGCCGTCGTGTAGCGGTAATAGCTGGGGCTTTGGGCGCAGAGCGTATTCAATACTACGCAAAACCCGACCATCAATAATGGACGATAAGATAATAAGGTGCTCATCATTACAATAATAAGCAAAAGAGAAAACAAGCTGGGCATTTTCGGAGGATCGGTAATTTTCTTCGGAGGAAGGGTAAGATGACCGTTGGTCAGGTGATAGTAACCGAAGGTCGGTTGGTAGTTGGAGCCATTTAGGGTGCCGTCTATATTTGGTAACAACCTTTAAGCGTGGTCATAAAATCCGGTAAGGGCTGAAGATATTGTCTTTGTTTAGTGACTGATTAGCGTGCTTAATAACAATACACTCTGATTCGAAATCAACCATAAAACCCTTTTGTCATGGTACGAAAAATGATTTTTATAGCGCTGTTCTCTATGGCTTTACTCCTTGGTACAGCTTGCGATGATGATAATGGACCACAGCCAGGCGTTCCTGATAACTCCTTCGCTATTGGCACAACCAATTATCCTACGACCAATGCCTATCTACTGCTGGATGATGGTCCAAATTACTTGGATCAATACGGTATCCTACTAGCTGATACTGATTTTAGAGAAGATAATGTCAACGGTATTTCGATGAATACCAACGGCAAACATGCGGTAGTGCTTTGGGTCAATAATAGCTCTACGCTATTCACCAATGAACAAGATGTTATGATCAGTATTGGCACTCATGTCCTTGATGAAGAATCTACTGCCATCTACGATATTATACAATTTGAAGACACCTACCCTTTGGGCACAGATACCTACGGCGAGCCCAGTGAAAACGGAGCCAGTGTTGTAGAAGCTGGTAGTAGTGGTGGTGGCAATGTCACCATCAATTCGGTTACTGTCGACTACACCGCAAGGACAGCACAACTGGATATTTCTTACACCCTCACCAATGGAGTAGTGAGCCTCAACGGTCAATTTATTGGCAACGCGGGCTTGCTGAATGGCTTCTAAAAGCGGGGGCTTTTATTCTTATCTAAATCTAACTTTATGAAAACCCTATTAACAACACTCCTCTGCCTCCTCTGCCTCCTCTGCTGGCAATGGAGCGGCGCACAGAATGCCCTGCACTTTGACGGTCAAGACGACTGGGTACAATTACCGCTGACGGGCACAACGCTCGCCAACCCTAATCCCGATTTCAGTATTTCCCTCTGGTTTCAAACCGAAAATACGGATACCAGTCCGCTCTGTAGTGGAAGCTATAAGCGATTGCTAAGTTTGGGTAGTGCTGGCAACCGATTTGAAATTGGAGAATGTGGTAACAATGCCTTCAACCTGTTTTATCAGTTACCAAGTAATAGCCTTACCACAACTCAGATCGCAACCTTGAGTACTAACACCTGGTACCACCTGTGCGTGATTAAATCCGGGTTTAATATTGATGTTTTTCTGGATAATGTATCCATCTTCAGCACGACGCTCAACCCGGACCCTACCAATCAGTTCGATTTCTTGCGCCTGGGGCATTGGCCGGGTGGTGGTTTAACAGCTAATCAGGATTGGCTCGGCACCATCGACGAATTTCAGTTGTATGATACGGCACTGCCCCCAGCCGTTTTGTGTGGCCAGCGCTACTGTCCGCTGAGTGGGAATGAAGCCAATTTATTTGCCTATTGGACTTTTGATGACCTAGGTATCGTACCTGGTGGAAACAATACAGCCATCACACAAATTACCGACTATTCCGCAGCCGGAACGAATGTTGGGCTCTTCGGTGCAGCTGGGAATTTCTTCTCGCTGAACGGCCCTACGAGTAATTTCACGGCCAATAACGCGCCCGTAGTTTTTCCAGCCCTTCACGGACTTAACCTGGAGATTCGTGATTATCCTTACCAAAATAATTTACTCACCGGCATCTGCGATGGCGACCCCGTCCATGTTTGTCTGGATGACAATGGCCTGATTCCTGGGCCATACAGCAACGTCACCGTCCAGTGGGAGTTTTCGGATGATGGCGGAAGTACTTGGGCGACTGTGGGTACCCCATCCTTTCAGGATTTCTGTTTTCCGGTGCTACCTGCCGAAATACAAGTTCCCTGCCCTGGTAATACCGATGGCTTTGTGGATCGTAAGTACCGCGCCATCAGTACCGCAACTGGCCCTACGGGTGAGCAGTGCGATTACGTAAGCAACGAATACGATCTGCAAATTTGCTGCCCCATTACGGGTGCCAACCTGACGGTAGTGCCTGGTGGCCCCTTCTGCGAAGGCGACCTGGTCAACTTTCAGGTGGACCTCAATCCCCTGGATCCTTTCGTGGCAACACCTGGGCCCAATGTCACCATCGATTGGTGTTTTGTTGATCCCACCGGGACTACGCCCTTACCCGCTTATGCTAATCAGACCTCCTTCAATTACCCCACCTGGACAGCTCCTTTCCCTCCAGGCGGCACGCCGGGCAGCTACTGCTTTGAAGCCAAAGTGAGCAATTGCCAGGGCAAATTAGCCACCTTTCAGCAGTGCGTTACTGTCGATCCACAACCTGTTTGTGGTACGATAGAAGGTTCTCCGCTCGGTAGCCCGACGAACCTGACACTCCTGAGCAGCTCGCCCCTGGTCTATGAAATTTGTCCCGGCAACGATGCTAAATTAGAGATCGCTACGCCTTTTCAATACTGTATACCTCAGTGGCAATACAGTTTCACGCCAAGTGTTCCCGGCAGTTGGGTGAATATGGGCTTGTCTGGAAGCATTCAGAATACCAATATTCTACCCGGGAATAACTACAACTGGCCCGCTGGTGCTACTTCCATCTTTTACCGCATCCAGTGCAACCCATTGTCCAGCCCATCGGCTTGTGATCCTTGCTTTAGTAATATGGTAGAGATTCAATTGAAGCCTACTCCGGCCATCCCGATCATTGCCGGACTTAACCAGGTTTGTCTGGAAGACTTGCCCATTATTCTCAATGTTAGCAATCCAGATGCTAGTCTTACTTACACCTGGTATCACGATGGGCTGGTAGTAGGAAGTGGCACGAGCCTCACCATTTTCGAAGGAGGCTGCTACTGGGTAGAAGCTACCGATGGTTGCCATACCGTAGTGAGCGACCAGCATTGCGTGGAAGTTTGTGAGACCGTTGCGGTTATTAGTTGCCCGCTGAGTCCTAATGAATGTGCCAAACTGGGTGATTCTATCACTTTGTCGGCGTGCGATTCATATAATACCTGCTCAGGGAGTAGCGGCAGCGCACTCACTTACCTGTGGTCAACGGGTGCTACTACTTGTATGATAACAGATACGCCAGCAGCCGGTGGCACCACCTATTCCGTCACCATTACTGACCCTGTTACGGGCTGTGAAGATATGGCCCAGCGCACGGTGGTGCCTTGTGATGTGAACGAATAAAACCCTTTTAACGCAAAGTCAGTACCGAGAGGCACTGATTCAACAATAGAATTATGAAAAAGCTATTTATCCCTTGCCTAGTCGTCCTGCTGTGGGGACTGCTGGGTATCTCAAACATAAATGCCCAGTGTAATCCCAGCTGTGTGCAAACAACCAATCTTAATTTCAGTACCGGCTGGGACGAACTTGCTGGTGCGGTGATAAGTGCCGGTCAGATTGATCCTCATTGGCGATTGATGAACATTCCTCCAGTGACGGGTACACTGCCAGCTTCGGTGGCTACGCCTACGGCCTACGCGATCAATCCGATTAACACTACCTGGAATGTTATTCCGGGCAGTATGCCTTTGTCAATGGCCAACCAGGCTGCTTTCGGGCCTAATAATGCCAACCCTACACAGCCTTGGCGGTTTCGGCGCTACTTCTGTGTCTGCCAGGACACGGAAGTACTCCTCAGTGGCCGCATCAAAGCAGATGATACGGGTTCGCTGACGCTTTATGATGGTAGTGGGAGTCCGATGCCATTTTCGGTAGCATTACCCGCTGCGCCGAATACCAATAACTTCAATGTGGGGGTGCCCTTTAACCAGGCGCTTTTCCTGCCAGCGGGCAACTATTATTTTGAGTTTTCCTTGTTCAATACCAATGCTGTCGCCAGTGGCTTTGCGGTGCAGGGAACGATGACGAGCGTCAGTAGCCTTTCGCTTTACGATGAGCAATTGGGCTGTTGCGCCGTTTCCGTCATTACCGGGCAGAAAATATTGGATAATGATTGTAATCAGCAATTTGACCCAACGGTAGATCAGGTAGGGGTTGGGTTCGTTTTTGATTTGATTGATAACAGCACCGGAAACGTCGTTTCTACCACCCAGAGTGATGCTTTTGGTGAATTTGAGTTTAATAATTTGCCACCTGGCAGTTATACCGTTCGGGAAAGACAGCAAATAGGCTGGCTTGGCTCACCTTTGAGCATTCAGGTGACACTTGGCGCTTTAGATGTACAAACCGTTACTTTTTTCAATTGCCCGTTCACACCCACCGTATGGGCGGGTTGTGTCTACGGTGATGTCACCGCTAACCCTACGAACATACGAGATGAAAAAGGCTTGGCACTGGCCTACGATGGCGGTTTTTTTGGAAGTAATAATACCCATACTTTTTGCAGTACCAATGTCCCTCTAGGCCTACAAGGTGACCAGCAGATTGTGGCTAAACAATGGGACAATGCCACTGGTGCCCTCCAACCTAATGCGACCCTAAGTGATTTTACAGACGTAGACCCAGGGGCACAAACGATTGAGAATTTTCACGTCATAAGAACCGCTATGCCTTGTAGCGGCGGCACCTTTGCCGCAGTAGGCACCACTAATAGTGGCAATAATAAGGATGTCTTTTACGCCGAATACAGTACCAATGGCGTGATGCTTTCCTATGCGGACGTTACGAGTACACCGGGCCTGAACCGGGAGAGTGTTCACGAACTTATATCGCTTACTAACAATGACTTGATGTGGATAGGGACCCAAATTCCTGCGCCACCGCCTGCTCCGGTTAGTCAGGTCATTGTCTCGGTCTTGACGAGTTGCCCTTCAAATATAAGCCACCAGACGTTCCAGTTTACAGATGCTACTGGCCCCGTTGCGGCTACGGGCCGTTCGGTGCTGGAGCTGGATACCCCTTTGCCAGGGCACCCCAACGCAAGATATGCACTGACGGGAGCCAAAGGTAATAAGGCCTATCTCCTCTTGTTGGATGCTGCCCTCGTGCCCACTTTCGCTATTTGTTATGATATTGATGGTGACCCCGGCACTCGGGAAGAGACTGTCCGTATTCGCCGAGATGGGGATGATCTTTTTCTAATAGGCAATTCCCGTAGTGTCAGCTTGACGGCCAGCCCTAATGAGCGGATTTTTTTACTGAAACTTGGCTTTGCGAGCCCTACGCCTATCCCCTTAATTTTGGTGAATAAGTTGTACAACCTCTCTGGCGGTGGCGAAAAGGTAGTAGATGCAGAAATTAATTTCAATGGCGACCTGATACTGACCGGAGTATCGGCATTGCCCACATCAATAACTTCCTCGGCTGACCCTGAATTGCAAAAGACCTTTTTAATGGGACTGGATCCATTTGGTAATCAACTATGGTTGAACCAGGTCTTACTACAAGAAGGGTCGGAGCCTGCCGACTTGCAGCTGCAACCTATTATCGATCAGATTAATATTATTGGTTCTTGCTGGACCAATGAAACCGTGACGACCGATATTGGTACAATCATCAATGTCCGTAAATTTGATGAGATGTTCCTGCAAGCTACCCCTTTCGGGGAACTCACTATCAATACAGGATGTCTGGGTTCACTAGAAGCTTCGGTTGTAAATCCTACTGCCGTACTCAGTGATTTTATTCCTACTGCCACCACTCCTGCCTTTGATTTTATTGCGGGTTCATTGTACCATGATGATTACTTCGTACGTCCTGAATTTTGCTTCAATGGACAGGGAGGTGGTGATGTTATTTGTGATAGCCTGCAGATTACGGCGACCAGTATTCCAAATCCCGATGGTTTGTGTTGTTACGAATTGGATTATGTCAACAACTCCCCTGGACCCGTTTATGAGCTGTGTATAAAAGCCATAAGCTCGGTCACTTTTTCCAATATTGCCGTCGATCCTGCGCTGACTTACACCCTTAATGCCGCTGGTGATGAGATCAGGATTCGTAGTGCCAGTGGCCCTGCTTTGCCCTTTGGTCAGCTACCGGCAGCTATCCAGTATTGTGTGGCGGGTGCGGGGAATTTCTTTGCGGTCAACTATTTTTGGAAAGACATTAGTGGTAATATCGTTTGCGAAGACCTCGGGGAGATCGCTTGTTCTAATTTTGAATGCGACTTCACCTGGGAGGCCGATTGTTGTGAGGTGCAATTCTTTGCTTCCACTACTGGTACCAGCACTTATATCTACGAATGGGATATTCTTTGTGATAACCCCGCCAGCCCTGAACTGACGGGCCAAAATCCCAGCTGGACTTTCCCGGGAACGGGTACATATCCAGTATGCCTGAGCGTGATAGATGCCGCTACCGGAGCAGTCTGCACCGTCCAAAAGCAAGTCACCGTCACCGATAATCCCCCCACACTTACCTGCCCGCCAGATATTACGATCTCCACCGACCCCGGCTTGTGTACTGCGACCCTTCCGCTGGTAGACCCTATGGCGACCGATGATTGTACCACCATGTTTGTTTTTGGCTGTACCATGTCGGGGGCAACCACCGGCCCGGCGATTTCACCCGTAACCCTCAATAAAGGCATCACCACCATCACCTGTGCCACCGAAGACAGCAAGGGCCAACTGGCTACTTGTACCTACAACATTACGGTGGAAGATCAGGAGCCACCCGTAATCACTTGCCCGGCCCCGATCGTAACATCTGTAGCCGCCTGTGACGGTGGTGCTAATGTCACCTTTCTGCCACCAACCTTCGCCGACAACTGCCCGATGGTTACTTACGTTTGCAGCCACCAAAGTGGCGACTTCTTTCCCTGTGGGACTACGATGGTTACTTGCACAGCTACTGATATGGCTGGTAACCAAACGACGTGCAGTTTTCCGGTAACGGTCAATTGTGAATGCGCAGAAGTAGATAGTGGAGAGATCGAATGTACTGATGTAGACGACCAGTTTGCCTTTTCTTTTACAGTGATTGATCTGACCGGAGCAGGCCCGGGAGCTTGTACCATCAATGCGATTAGCACGCAGGCTGGTGTGACGATCAGCAACGTTACCATCACAGGTACGGGGCCGGCATATACAGTAGGTGGTTTAGCGACCATTTCTCCACCACCGGTGCCTAACACCATCAGCATTACGATCAACGTCAGCTGTGTCTGTCCGGATGGTGCCGTCCATGATTGCTCTTTTACCCGGACGCTGGCAACGCCTTGCTGTAAGGAAATCTCCGTTGACCCGCAGGAAGTGTGTAAAACGGGCGGAACTGTACAAATACCATTACTCGGTTGCAATACGCTCTACGATGTGCAACAGGTACGTTGGTACATCGCCGACGCACCCTGCCCGCCTAGCAGCTGGACCTTGATTCAGGTAAGCAATGGCTGTGCTGATCTCAATCTTAGTCCGATTTACCACAACGGTGATGTCTGTGTCTACGCAGAAGTTGATATGGGACCCGACGCGGGACCATGTACCATGCTGACAAGCAATATTGCGACCATTACGCTTTGCGAACCAGTGAGTTGCAACCTGTCATCAGATCAGGCTTATTGCTGGGTAGGAAGTGCCATCACCCCTGCGCCACTTACGGTAAACTTGAGTACTACCGCCTGTTTGGATAATATCAGATGGTTTGATCCGCAAGGCAACCCGATACCTGCTGCCGATGGTCAACTTACCTACCAGCCACCCGCTCTGAGCTTTACCCTGGCCAATACGGAGTGTTCCCAGTCGTATACTTATCGGGTAGAGGTGAGCAATGAATGTGGCACCCAAAGCTGTAGTGCGACCATCCGCCTGGACAACGAGGATGCGCCAGTAGGTACCCTCACTTTACTGCCACCGGATACCAACCCGCTCTGTTATGGCGAAGATGTTATTCTGGAATACGAGCCGGAATGCGCGGGTACGCCCGAACGCTGGGACTGGTTCCTACGCCTGGATGCCGTGCCTACTTACACGCCGCTCACGGCCAATGGTGATCGCAACCCGCTGTATTACTCCAACCGCCTGTACGCGGATACCTGGGTGAAGGTGGAAAAGACCAACGGCGTCTGCCCAACCGATGAGATTGAAATCTTGCTGGAAGTCATTGATCCGATCACGATCAATGCGTTTACGGCCCAGTATGATGATGTATGTACGCCTACTGCCGTCGACCTGAGTGTGGATTTTGACCCTAATCCTGCTGATCCTGGCTGTACCTATACGGTCACCTGGTACCGCAATGGACAAGTTATTCACACGATGAGTGGTGTTACCAGTGCGCCGGTAAACTACACTTATAATGGGCTTCCATTATCAGGAAACTATTACTGCGTAGTAGAAAGTACTTGCTGCCCCGGAGCGGTGCGTAGCCAGGTGGTCACCTTGGATAAACCGATGGAGGTTTATGTTGCCGGCCCTTGCTTCCGCTGCAACTGTGACACGATCACCTTGAATGGCATCGTCCTTAATCCATTGAGTGGCTTCAATTGCACCTACCAATGGTATGACAACGGGGTAGCTATTCCGGGAGAAACAGGTATAGATTTGGTCGTAGATTTTACCTGGGATGGTCCCTTTACTTTTGAGGTGACTTGTGTAAATGGTGGCACGACTTGCGTCAAGGTCGATACGTTTAACTTATTGCAATGTGGGGATCGCGAACCATGCACCGTCTCCGTGGATGAGGAGTTTAGGCTGCCGGCTCGAATATTCCCCAATCCCACGGAAGGGATTATCCAGGTTGAATTGACCGAAGCGGATCATTTACCGCGCTTGGAGTTGTTTGATTTGCAAGGAAAACTACTCCTTCAAAAAACCTACTCATCAGCGCAGTCCCGCTATCAGCTGGACATTCGTTCCTTACCTGCTGGTGTATATATTTTAAGAAGTTTCAGCCAGGAAGGTAAGATTTTGATTGAACAAGTGATTAAACAGTAATTGCACATTGCAACTGCCGACGAACTAAAGTCGGCAGTTGCTTTAATCAACTACAAAATCCAACTCCTATGCGATTCCCTTTTATTCTGATGATCTGCTTGTTACTGATGGCGGTCTCTACGGTTGCTGCTCAGTCGACTTGGGAAAACACCTTCTCCAAGCCTGATCATGATTTTCGTGATTATTCCATCACTACGGCGGTTGATGGGTCAGGAGATGTAGTGATTGCGGGCACTTTACATAACAAGCTCACCGACGAGCGACATATTCATGTACTTCGGCTCAATGACAAGGATGGCAGTGTCATCTTTGAATTTGTTTACACCGCTACTGGTAACAGCTGGGCCAAGAGCATTACGGCCTTTCAGGATGGGAGCAATACAGGCTATGCCATCACGGGTTATGTAGACGATGGCGGTGTCAACCGTACGGTCGTGCTGATGCTCGATGAGAACGGTGTAGTCACTCAGACCAAGGTACTGGAACAACTCTCCGCCACCACCAATGGTATGGGCTTGCACATCGCAGCTACACCGGATGCCTTCAATGATGGTTTTGTTATTGTAGGCATGGTACACGAGCCCCTGAATGGAGGTGATCTTCGAGGCCCGGATAAGCAGTCATTTTGCGTCAAGCTGGATCAGAACCTGGGCGTGGTTTGGGAAAAGTACTTTGACTCCAACGTGGGGCCGCTGTATACCTTGGATTGGGATGTAGCCAATTTTGTGACGCCCACCGATCAGGGCTACTTTATTACCGGAGGGAAGAACGGCCTTACCGTAATCGGTCAACAACGCCAGGGTATTTTAGCGCTGATGCTCGATGGTGCTGGCAACCAGCTATGGGATGCGAGTTACTACACCGGGAATTCCATTGACATGGGCGCGAGTGCCTGGTACGATCAGAGCAATCAAAAGGTATATGTATTGGCCAATATTTCTGTTAGTCACCATCTGGGGATCAGTGTCTTTGATGCACTTACCGGGGCCTTGGATGCGAGCCAATCCTTCGAAGCATCTTCCAGTAATTTCGAACTGGATAAATACGGCCATACTTTGGTCAAATCACCTTATGCCGATCATCTGACGATTCAAGGTAGAGCACTGGACTATTCCTGGTCGGGTGGTACGAATCAGGGGCAGATCGGTTTTTTGGTGAATTACAATTTGTCGGCCCAGTCGTTTGGGGTGCATTATTTAGAACCAAACAATTCTGCTGCCCTCAATAGCATTAGCACCTTTGACCCATTGATTCCCGAAGCCATTAGTGCCTGGTACTACCCACAGGCCTTGGTCAATCTGGATGCACTGAGCGGAGCGATGCTTTCTTATTGGGGAGGTGCTGGTGATGATGCGGGCTTATTGGTGAGGAAATTTCGCCATTCCAGCCCTGACAACTACGAGTTTTGTGAAGAGGGGAACAGTATTCTTTTGGATGTTGTGAATCCGGTGCTGGGGGATCCTGGCGTCAACTTAACGGAAAGCAACCCCAGTGCTATCACTGCAAGCCCTGGTTTTGCCGATGCTCCGGAGGCTACTTTTTTAGCCACCAATTGCCAGGAAATGCCACCGCTCCCAAGCATGAAAACCTTTGATGTTACTTATCAATTAGAACCAGATACCTTGTTGAATACGATGGACTTGGGCGTGGAGGTCGTTCAGGCAAGCAACGGCAATTATTTCACGATCGGCCATTCAGTGATCAATGGTGAATTGGAAATGGTGGTTGCTCGTTATGGTGTTGATGGGACGGTGTTGGGTCCTCCCCAGATTTGGATACACCCCAGTAGCACTTTTCTGGAAGTGGTTGAAGTAGAAGAGCTACGTGATGCAGCCGGTATTACGACGGGTTTGCTGGTACTGCTCTATGAAGACAATACAGGATCCGACAAAATGCACCTTGCTAAATTGGATGCTACCGGGTTGCTACTTTGGATAAAGGAGTTGAGCCTGGGAGATCCAGCGGTGAGCGAAGTACAACCCTATGATTTTGTTTTGCACGGTGATCTGGCGGTTATCACGGGAGCAGCTACCGTTGGTAGTACTACAAAAACCTTCATCACGACTTACGATCATGTAGCCATGTTGAGCGGTTGTGCCAACGTGTTGGATATTAATCCGGGCAGTGGAGCCGCACACAGCGGACGGGTGGTAGTAAACCGTGAGGATGAACTCCATTATGGTATCGCAGGGCTGCTGAACAATGACCTGATCTACCTTGAGGTAGAGTACGATTGCTCCTATTTTGCTTCCAATTTGGCCCTTAGTTATTGGGTAGACAACAACAACACAACCAAGGATATCCCTGTAGAAATTATTTACCAACAGTCGCCCCTGGTTTTAGCCATTGTTGGCTATCAGGAAAGCAGCAATCGCTTCTTTATACAACTGGGCCAACTGGTCAGTTTTTATCAATATTCAGGAGCTGAGGTTGTGGTGAATGACGCAGTGGTAAATCCACTGAATAACAGCACTGTTGTAGTAGCAGGGAACCTTCGTGCCAATGGAAATAGTACCGCTTTTTTGGCGGGCATTGATCTTTTTGACTTGATAAGCTCCAATAATGGTTTGCAATGGTCGCAGACTTATAATGATGCTGAATACCCGGAAAGTCAGGTATACGATATTACTCCAACTGCTGATGGAGGTTATGCCTTCACCGGTGGCAGCATCCAAAAAGATCGTCCTTCTACTGGTTTTGGAAGACTCAACTATTTTGATACCTGGTTGGTGAAAACCGATGGTCAAGGCGGCTTAGGCAATTGTGATTGTTCAGCGCCGATTGCGTGGAATTTTTCCAGCGGTGGCGGCACCGGTGCACCCACGGTATTCAACGGGCTGACCAGCCTGGCTGCTGTTGCTGCTACGACCACCCAGCACGGTTTGCACGATGCGGAGTACGTATGCGATCGTTATTGTCCTATGCCAGACCCCGAACCGTTTTGTACGGAAGATAACCTCATTCAGAATGGAAATTTTGAACAAGGTACGCCTACCCCCTCGGATGAAGACATTACCAATGCCAGCTTCTGGGGCCCTATCTGGCAACCTACTGCTGGATTTAGTACAGCCGATTTTTACAATACCAGCCAATTACTCCCTAGTGGCCTGGCTACTCCTTTACCCGCCAGCCAGGGCAATTTTGGGGGTATGTGGAGTGCCTATGTTGGTGGGCAGGTTTTTCGGGAAGGGATGATGAATGAATTGGTAAACACTATTTTGCCCAATACGGGACAATACGAACTAAGCTTCAAAGTAGCCTGCCTTGGGGGCTATTTTACCAATCCTGAACTAAGTATTTGGGGCGTTAATGCCCCTGGTTTAGCCACCGGAGCCAGCCCAGTCAGCTTCAGTATGCCTACCAATGACGGCTTTTTTGGCGGGGCGAATAGTTTTGAATTTGCCACCTATCCATTTCCAAGCAATTGTGATGAGCAATTTGTTACCCTCACTTTTGTACTGAATTCCGCCGACCCAGGGTTTCCTGCTGCCGGGATTAATCACCTCTTTTTTACCCGCAAGGATGGAATGGCAGGAGGTGTTTATATCGCGCTGGATGATGTGTGCCTTCGTCCATTGCAGTGTTGCGAAAGTGAGACGGCTTTCACAAATGCGATGAACGATTTTACCATCAATGTCAATGGTGCAACGACGACTGTGAGCAATCCCAGCCTGGCTGATTGTGATGAACTTAGTATTGCTTGGGGTGATGGACAGGTAGAACTCATCAATGCGAACCTGCTGCCGATAAGCCATGTGTATACGGGCTCCGGGCAGTACAATATTTGCATTGACGTTATGGAAGTTGCGGATGACGGTACGGTCTGTTTTAGCGATCAATACTGTAATATGATTAGTGAAACTTCCTTGGTACAATCAACTAATGAAGTAAAAGTCTTCCCTAACCCCACGGATGGACTGACTACTGTGAAGTGGGAAGAAGCTGGTGGATTTACACAGGTTTCAATAATGGACGTCAATGGGCGTGTTTTAATTCAAGAAGCCCTTGATCCAAGTGATTATGTTATGCAAATTGATATGAGCCGTTTGTCCAGTGGTGTTTATCTCCTGCTACTCAGCACGAATACAGGAGAGCTCGTGAGCAAACGAATAGTTAGGCAATAAGCTGTCTTAAGTTGATTGTCAAATTCCTTTATTGTGGACAGGCTAGAAAAGAAAACTGGATAAAACAGAATTGGAAAAATTGACTTATTTTCTAACACTTTTAAAACAGATTTTATGAATTTCAAATTATTATTTTTAGCTTTTGTTGTTCTTTCAACGGTTGGATGTAAGAAAGACACTTTTGATAACTACTTTACATCTGATGAAATAATTCAATTAGCTCAGGATTTAGCCCCTGAACAGACCGAGCTGACTACAGTGGAACGATTAGAATTTGATGAGACCGTAGATGAGGTAACACACGGTTTAATTTTTAAGTATTCTGGAATAAATGAAGAATCTTTAAACACAACCATTGCAATTCCACTAACTAATTCGGGAACAGTGTTTTCAATTTCTTCAACAGCTCAACTTATTTGTAAGAAAGTACAAGGTTGTACTGGATTCTGCGCTGTTAATAGATGGCTGAATTGTGAATGTTTTGATTCTGTAAATGGCAACTGTACAGCAATCAATGAAAATCATAACATTTCACCAGGACGTGTCCTTGATCCGTCTTTATCCGTCTCTATTTACCCGTGATAACGGAGTGCAGGGCAAAATTAATTTGCAGTGATTGAGGTTGATTTAAGTTATTTATTTACTGAATTCAATTTTAAATCACGATTGAATTGTTAGTTGGTGTTGTGGTTTTATGGTTTTGCCCTGTGCCTGTTTTTGACAATCTAATAGGAGAACCCGGTTGCGTCATAATAGACTTGTTCTGCCAGGATCATTTCGAAGGTAAATTGCCCCGGTAGAACAAGTCTAATGACTATGACTATAATGGCTCAATCTCGCCACTACGCATAGCCTGGCCGGAGTATGCTTGTACAAAATAATTTTTCAAACCCATCAGGATATGAAACCAATTTTCACTTTACTACTAAGCGCACTTTCTCTCAGCGCTTTCACCCAAACCTTCACCGTTTACACCGACCCTGCCGGTGATAATTCTTTGCAAGCTATTGCTATTGATGAAGAAAATGACCGGATCTGGGTAGGCACCAATGCCACCACGACTGGCGAAACCATTGCTTTTTTTGAAGACGGGCAATGGACCAGGCTCAATGTCAATACCCTGGGCTTACTTTCGGGTAGGTTGGAGGATTTGATCGTTAATGAGGGTATTGTCGAAGCGTGCAGCTTTGGCGGTTTATCTCGCATCGACTGGGAGAACCAGACTTTTGAAACCTGGACAAGTGCGAATTCTGATTTGACCGTAGATCCCGTATTAGCACTGGCAAAAGATGTAGCGAATGATGTTCTTTACGTAGGCACAAGCAATGGCTTTGAACTACAGGCTTTTGATGGTCAAAATTGGACGGACTTAGAAGATATTGTAAATACCAGAACGGTAGCATACGATATGGTGAATCAGGTGCTTTGGGTAGGAACCCTGTCTAGAGGTCTTTTCAAGGTAGAAGATGGCACGATTACGAATTATATCTGGAGCAACTCAGCAATACCCAGCGGTGAAATTTATGACCTGGAAGTTGACCCCACGGGTAAAGTATGGATGGTCATAGCGGACAAAGGCCTCGTCTCTTTTGATGGTACCAATTTTGCACAGTTTACAACTGAAAATTCGGATATCCATGACAATGATCCCACTTTAGTGACGGTTGATGCGGAAGGTTTGGTCTGGTTAGGTGGGTTTGATTACGGCGGGATAAGTGCGTATGATGGAACAACGTTTACAACCTACTTGTTATTCGACTCTGATCTGCCCACCAATAATATCCGCCAAATGAAGACTGCCGCTAATGGTGATCTGTGGATGGCCACCAGTTTGGGCTTGGTGCAATTGAGCACGGGACCTAATAGTGTTAGAGAAGTTCCTACCTTAAATTTTGGTATTTATCCCAATCCTGCTCAAGACAAGATAAGCGTTCTAGTGGATGACCAGATTCAGCAGGTAGAAATTTTGAACGTAAGTGGTCAGGTTCTTTGGCAAGCAGAAACACCCTCGCTACCTTTGGAAACGGCTTTCCTGCAGGAAGGTCTGTATTTTCTAAAAATCTATTCTAGTGAAGGTAAGGTTGGGGTGCGAAAGTTTATCAAAGAATAGGCTATACTTAACAAAATGATGAAATTCCGACTTTACTACCTCCTCCTCCCCCTCCTAATGGGCTGCTCCGCCAAATACCATACTGTGGTTGACCAGGTATTGCCCGCGCGGGTTCCAGCTATTGCCCAGATGCGTAGCCTCACTTTAGTAGACCGTGCCCAGGAAGCTAACCTGGGAACACGGCTAGGAACCGGGGATCTTTACACCCAGGGCAATGTGCGGTTTTTGCAGACCTGTGCCAGCAAGCTGCCCGTGTCGGCGACGGTCTTCCCCAAAAGCCAGCGCGATGCCAATGCGGGCTCTCCAGCCCCTCGTTTGAACAGTGCCGAGGTGCGGGAGTTTGGCGGGGTGAGTGAAGGCTTGTTGTGCCTGGAGCAGTTGTTCCCACGAGAAATCCGCACCTACGAAACTTATGACAAGCACCAACTGGATGAGCAAGGCAAGGATTACTACATCCGCGCCGTGCGCGGCACCAAGAGCATGACACTGAGTGCCTTGTGGCGCTTGTATGAGGTACGTACGGGCCGTGTAATCGTCGAATTGCCCTATTTGGCGGAAGAAGTCTTTGAAGCGGAAGGGCTGGATCAAACTTCTGTCAATACCAAGCTGGATACCCTCCATAACTTCCGTCCTGAGCAGTTGCAACAGCGATCGATGGAGATGTTTCTGGCGGATGTTTTGCCCACCCCCATCGAATCCAACTGGCTGTATTACCGCAAAGGCAGCAGCCTGATGGAGCGTTCTGCCGAGCTTTTGGAGGCCCGACGTTACCATGATGCGGTACGATTGTTTGAGGCAAATGCCTCATCAATAGATCGTTTGAAGAAACCCGAGCGTGCGATCCTGAACTGGGCCACGGTCTTGTTCCTTGATGGCCAACGGCAGGAAGCGCTGGATAAAGCTTACGAAGGAATGAACCGCTATGGGAGTGGCGATTTTTCGGTATTTATTAAAAAAGTTCGTAGTTATGAGTGAGCATTGTTTAAGTAATATTCGCCTGGTAGCCCTGTTGGTGATTGGGCTTATTGGAAGCCTGGGTAAATTAGCTGCCCAGGTTAATATGCAGTTTACAGGTGCTCATACGGGGCAGGTGACGGAAGCTTCCGTGGCACATGTTGAAGTGATGAACTTCACGGGCGTAGAAATTCATTACCATTTTAAAGGTTACATCTCTACCCCCGACGGGCAGGAACTGCTGCGGGTAAAAAGCGAGTTGCTTAAACATCAACCAGGAAGTGCAAATTTTGTCGAAGAGCACCAGGGAAGTAGCTATAGCGAGTTGAATGTAGATCCTTTTAAGAACCTGAAGATCCAATTTGCTGCCCCCAATTGGCAAAACTATTCTGGCCCAGTAAATTTCCGGGCCGAACTGATTCACCCATTAGATACGTTCTCCCTCATTGCGAGAACAGATCAGGCAGTACGGTTGAAAAATGGACAGTTTGTTGATGAAGAAGGGCGTTTTAGCACCGATCCCAACTTGGTCAAGCTAGCCATTGAGGTAGCTCACGATCAGCAGTTTGAAATTGACAGCTTGTTGGATTTTGTCAAACTGACCAATGCCAATCCCTATCCGCACTGCCTATCCGCACCTTTGGTGATCACCATTAAGCAAGGCCAAAAAGACATTTACCAATTGCAATACCAGCACCCCTGTATAGGTGTGGGAGAGCAGACACTGCGGCCGTCAGATTTTAAAGTACTGTTGGATGAGTATGCTTCTCGCAATCGACAAAAGCATATTGAGATTCACTTTCCACGTGGAGACTATACAGAAAGCACATCCGTCGAGGCAATACAGCATGCCCAATACACAGATACCAAGGAAACTTTTACCAGCCGTGCTTTAGGCTTGTCCTTTGATCACTTTGAATACGCCAAGGTGAGTGCTGTTCCTTTTCAAGAAGGCCCAACCTTGATTTTTGATGAGCAAGGAACGATTGTAGAAGTTGCCCCTCCTGCTTATCGGCCTTTTCTTTATGCCATGCCCATTGATTACCCACTAGGTTTTACGGTGGGGAGAGATGATGTTAATGGCAATTTCAGTGTAACTGTTTTTGATTGGAACAGCCTGTCGGCAGCAGAATGGGAAGCTTTTTTTGCAGGCGAGCAAAAGAAGGTGATCAAGCAGCAGGTGGGAAATGTTGAAATTTGGCAATCGCTTCCGCAGGAGCAGGTGATAAACGACCCTAAAGCTATTTTCCCTTACCAACGGTTCATGTTGGGCATACGGGATGGTAACCGTTTTCTTATGGCAGGGGTAACCAAAGTAATTGTTGATCGAGAACTGCCCAATTACTTTCCTCCAACCTTCTCGCTTGATGAAGTGGCTTTCTTTGCTTCGCTACGTTATCACGGGATAGGATTTCAGCCAGAGCTTGATGCGTTGGGAAAGCTGGTGAAGCTAAAACCTTATGAAGCTGAAAAGCTTACGTCAACATTAGATCGCCAGGTGGTTTTTAATCGCTACAGCGCTTATGCTACCTTGCCCAATTTGTCCGAGGAGGCTTACAGTGACCAGGATATTGCCGTACCCAGCCTTTCTACCCTTGATCGTCAGCTCGAAGAACGCCAGGAGTCACGATTATTGCGCCTGCCTCCAATCACTAAAATTACGCCTGATTTTGATACCATCAGGCATTATGCTACTTACGAATGGGCAGAGGCTGACCTAACATTTGAGCACCGAACGTCGGCAAACCCTCCGATGAGTACACGGTTGTACGAGATGTTTGAAACCCTCTATTTTGACAATCGAGATTCCATTGTGTCCGTTACCATTTCCAAAGCCCCAATAGAGGCATCAGCGAAGCCGGGCTTGGTATCGGTAGCGATAGCTCCTTCGGTACTGCAGATGTCAGCGGTTTCCCAACAGCATATTTTTATTGATCATTTTATCAATAGTGATTTGACCGATGGACAACTCCTCGCCCTGGTAGCTTATGAATGTAGCAACCGAGCGCATAAACCTGCTGAATTCAAAAAGGTGACATTGGGCACTTGGAGCGTTTTTGCCAGCAATAGCCTGGTCAATCCCATGCGCCGCTTTGGTACAGGCAATATGGTTTTGGTAAAAACACCAAAACGTATCTACCGCATTGGGATTATCGGCGGCTTTGAGTCGGATATTCTCCCCTTCTTAAACAGTCTGGAAATCGAAGGGCAGCAACTGATATTTGAATACCAAGAAGATAGGGGAGTGGTGGTTAGGAAGAAATAACAGCGTGTGAAAGTATTAGACTTGTTCATCAGGGGCCTACCCCGCTTGCTGCGGGGTCGCTATGCTTCGCCCTACCCGCCTTCGCGGGTAGCCCCTCCTCTGCGTTCCGGGTCCAGGGGGCTGCGCAGCGCTAGTCCGGACTCAAAATCGGCAAACTGAGCACTCGACATAGGCTACCCCTTCCTCCTAAAGACCATTAAACCAATCTTTTGGTTTGAGCACCCCGCACCCCGCACCTGAAAAGGTGTAAAAGTTGGAAAAGTGTAAGGGTGTAAGAGTTAGGCTAACCATCAATCGCCAACGGCTCAAGGTCGGATTCAGTGATATCGGAAGGAAGTCGGAAGCTTAAACCGCACCCCGCACCCCGAAAGCCCAGTTGATATCTCATATACACGCTACCTGAAGGGCGCAAAGCTACCCGTATCCTTTACGGACTATAAAGACGCCCTCAATTCATCATCACCGTCGACTCCAATTGAAAGCGCGGCACCTGGGCGTAAAACTCCTCACCCGTCTCAGTACTCACCATGAGGTAGCGGCCTTCCATCGAACCTAGTGGGCTAGACAGTGGGCACCACGAGTCGTAGCTATGCACCTCGCCCGGTTCCAGCACGGGTTGTAGGCCGATGACGCCATCGCCTTCTACCTCCTGTATTTCGCCCATGGAATTGGTGATCACCCAATGGCGGTAGAGCAACTGTACGGTATCTTTCCTACAGTTTTCAATGACAATGTGGTAGGAGAAAACGTATTGGTCTTCGGTGGGCTTGGAGTATGCTGCCTGATAACGGGCATAAACACTCACACGAATACCATTAGCGAGGAGAGATTCCATAAGTTATGGATTTACAAGTTTAAGAAATCCCTGGTGACTTGTTCCGCTTCGGCCAGTGCCGTTGCCAGGTCATCATTGAGTAAGACGTAGTCGAAACTATGCTCGTAGGCCAGCTCTTCCGCGGCACGGGCAATACGTTTGGCCAGACTCTCGGCACTTTCGGTATTGCGTTCCCGCAAACGGGAAAACAAAATCTCTTCGCTGGGAGGTTTCACAAAAACAACCAGCGATTCTTCCGGATAGGCCTTTTTGATGTTGGTAGCACCTTTCACTTCGATGTCGAAGATGATGTGTTTACCTTCTGCCCACAAGCGATCAACTTCACTGTGGAGGGTACCATAATAAAGGTTTTCGTAAACCTCTTCCCACTCCACAAAACCACCGGAGTCGATCGTCTTTACAAATTCCTCCTTGGTGATGAAATGATAATCGTAGCCATCCCTTTCGTGAGGGCGTTGCCTGCGGGTAGTCGCTGAAATAGAAAAAGACAGCTCCGGAAAGGTCTCCAATAAATGATGAACGATCGTGGTTTTGCCTGCCCCGGAAGGAGCCGTGAAAATGAGCAGCTTAGACATGAGCTAAGTTTTTTTTGCCTTTAAACGATATTAGCCGTTTGTTCTTTGATTTTTTCCAACTCATCCTTCATTCCTACCACCAGGCGCTGGATATCTGAAGAGTAGGCTTTGGCTCCGAGCGTGTTGATCTCGCGTCCAATCTCCTGGCTGATGAAGCTGAGCTTGCGGCCTTTGGCCTCGGTTTTGTTGTTCAAGACTTCCATGAAATAGTCGCAGTGCTGAGCAAGGCGCATCTTTTCTTCGTTGATGTCCATTTTTTCGAGGTAAAAGAGGACTTCCTGTTCGTAACGACTTTCGTCGATGCGGTCTTTCCCCATTTTGTCATCAAGGCTGCGATAGAGGCGGTCGCGGATGGCGTCGATGCGGTCTTGTTCATGAGGGTTTACCTGCTCCAGTAGCGAGCTAATAATATTTACACGTTCGGAGAGGTCTTTAGCCGTAGCAGCACCTTCTTGTTGGCGGAAAGCCTGGAATTTGGCCAACGCGTCATTAATGGTGTCTGTAATGGCCTTCCATTCCTCTTTCGACATTTCGCCATCGGAAGAAGCGGCCACATTGGGCAGGCGCAGGATCGCACTCATGAGCGTCTTGTCCTCGTAGTCGAATTCCGATGATAGCTCCCGGAGTGCCGTAAAATACTTTTTAAACAGCGGGATATTAAGCCCAAACTGATCATCTCCGAGGTGGGAGGTAATGTCGATCGACATTTCCAATTTGCCACGATGGGCAAAATCAGTAACCATCTTACGCAGTTCTGCTTCCTTTTCCCTTAGGTTTTGGGAGCACCTCAGGCGCAAGTCGGTGTACTTACTGTTCAGAGACCGGATCTCTACCAAGATGGTTTTATCTTCCCAATTGTTGGTAGCTCGCCCGTAGCCCGTCATGGATAATAGCATATAGTTTCATTTTCACTTGGAGGAAATGGCAAATATAGGTTTAAAGCTCGTTTAGTGGATAAAACTTCGTGCAATCATCGGATTATTTCCTGTTGAATAGAGCTATCTATGATGTTAAAAGGGCGTAAAACAAGGTTTGGCAATGTTTTTTTAGGAAAAGATTTATTTGGCATATTGGCCAAGGTATTGCCTTTCTCTTTGGTAAATAGGGGTTTTGCAGAAAATAATTCGGCAAGAAGGAGGGTTAACCACGCTATTCGTTGCTAACTAATTGATTATTAATGAAAATTAATCAGCGAATCCTTTCATTAAGTGTAAAATTTAGCGAAATTTGCGTCTCTTTTGCCGGAAGGGCATTTTTTAGTATAACTAATTATAAACCAGCAAATAACGATGAGAAAAGCTGATCTAGTAGCAGCTATAGCTGAAAAGACGGGCGTACAAAAAGTTGATGTACTGGTTACCCTGGAATCATTCTTTAAAGAAGTGAAAGGGTCACTTGCAGACGGAGAAAATGTATATATTCGCGGCTTCGGTTCTTTTGTTATAAAGAAGCGCGCCCAAAAAGTTGGTCGCCATATCAAAGAAAACAAGGCGATTGTTATCCCTGAGCACTTTATTCCATCCTTCAAACCTGCAAAGGTTTTTGTGGAGCAAGTGAAAGATAATGTAACGAGTTCTCCTGATGAGGAGGATAACGATTAATTGAATACCTCAGAAAATTATGACTAACTTACAGTATACTGTTATCGGTGGCGCCTTGTTGCTGTTCCTTGTACTGTATTTTGGTTGTGAGACAAAGCCACCGGGCCAGCAGCAGGTTGAACAGACCCGCATGCTGCAATCGGAAGCTACCGATGTAAACATTTTGATCCGCGAAGCCCACGATGAACTCCCCGCAGATCAAATGAGTACCATTCAAGCCTTACAGCAAGAATTGGCTTTAGCTGATAGCGATTCTCTAAAAGTAGAGGTGCTAAAACAGCTTTCCGGTCGTTGGTACGAAAACGAATACCCTGCAATTGCCGGGCACTATGCCCAAGAGATTGCGGAATTGGAAGGATCAGAGAAAGCATGGTCCATTGCTGGAACGACGTACGCAATTTGTGTGCAGCGTGCCGAGTCGGACAAAGTGCGAACTTTTTGTAATCAACGGGCTATCCGTGCATTTGAAAATGCCATATCCCTTGACCCTAGTAATGTCACCAACCAGGTCAACCTGGCACTGACTTACACAGAAGTTCCTCCTCCGAATGAACCAATGAAGGGTATTCTGATGTTAAGAGAGTTAGAACAATCCTTCCCGGAAAGTCCTCTCGTGTTAACATCACTGGCCCGTCTGGCCATCAAAACCGGTCAATTTGAACGGGCGATCCAACGCCTGAATCAAGCACTGGAGCTGGAAAATGACAATTTGAATGCTATTTGCCTGTTAGCGCAAGCTTATGCAGGTGCAGGCGACCAAGCGCAAGCGCAAGCTTACGACGAACGTTGCCGAAATAATGCAAAATAAACTTTAATTAATTAACTTAAAACGTAAATTATGCCTTGCGGAAAGAAGCGGAAAAGACATAAGATTGCGACCCACAAGCGTAAAAAACGCTTGCGCAAGAACCGTCACAAGAAGAAGAACAAGTAATAACATTCTCTGCCTCCTGGCGTATTAGGTGCAGGATCAGCTACTGAGCTTGTACAATGTGCCTCCGGTTTGAATGTTTTACTTACAGCATATTTGCCGACCCTTTCCTGTAAGGGGTCGGCTAAGCTGTTTATATTACTATTGAGCTGTCTTAATTTTATACGTGCCCTCCTTCAAAACAATCAAGTAGATACGCTTGAATTTTTTTTGAGACAGTCCAATATAGCAGTAGCGGAATTATCAGTCCATCGAGCAAACTGGTCTGTCTGCCATCCTCCCAATCCTGTGATCCATGGAAGATGAAAGACGAAGAAAGCCCAGCCCTGACGCAATTGTTAAGGAGTTCTACCGAACAGGCTCCTAAGAAATAAAACAGTTTGCTAGTGATTGCACCTCCTCTCTTTTTGGTGCAAAATTGCCTGATAAGTTCCTTTACCCTGCTAACCGGCTTGCTTGTGAGGTGGGTTAAATTTAAAAAGATTGAACAAGGAACTGATCATCAATTCCTCGCCTACCGAGGTTGAGATAGCGCTCTTGGAAGATGGTAAACTGGTAGAATTACATAACCAGAAAACCAATGAAAATTTTGCCGTTGGCGACATTTTCCTCGGGCGCATCAAGCGATTGATGCCTGCACTGAACGCTGCTTTTGTGGACATTGGCCACAAAAAAGATGCCTTCTTGCACTACACGGATTTGGGACCAAAGCTCCCTTCCCTACAAAAATACACGAACGGCTCCATCAAAGGGTCGATCAACACGCACCGCCTGGAGAACTTTGCCTTCGCTCCCGAGATCATAAAGACCGGGAAGATCGATAAGGTATTGGGTAAGAAAGACGATATCCTCGTCCAGATCCTCAAAGAACCAATCTCCACCAAAGGCCCTCGCTTGAGCTGCGAGATTACCATCCCTGGCCGTTACCTCGTCATCTCTCCCTTTGCGGAAGTGATTGCGGTATCTAAAAAGATTGGTAGCGCAGAAGAACGCAAACGCCTGCACCTGCTGGTAGAAAGTATTCGCCCCAAAAATTTTGGGGTAATTGTGCGTACTGCCGCTGAAGGAAAGAAGGTCATCGACCTCCACGAAGAGATGTCGATGCTCATGGAAAAGTGGGAAGACATCCAGAAACAACTCAAAGGAGCTACCCCTCCAGTGAAGTTGCTCAGTGAGTTGGATAAAACCACTTCCATCCTCAGGGACCTACTGACGGATTCGTTTAACCGGATTGTGGTCAACGACAAGCAGCTTTACAACAATGTAAAGACCTTCCTCGGTGGTATTGCCCCCGACAAGGTGAAAATCGTACAACAGCACCGCAACTCCAAACCCATCTTTGATGTGTACGGAGTGACCAAGCAGATCAAATCTTCGTTTGGCAAAACCGCTACCATGAGTAGTGGAGCCTATATCGTGATTGAGCACACGGAAGCCATGCACGTCGTAGACGTGAACAGTGGTCACAAGATGCGCAATGCCAATCAGGGCGAAGCGGTACTGAAAGTCAACATGGAGGCCGCGGAAGAAATCGCCCGCCAGCTTCGTTTGCGGGATATTGGTGGTATCATCATCATCGATTTCATCGATATGCGCAATGCGGATCACCGCAAGGACTTGCTCCAGGCAATGCGCAAGCACATGAAGAAAGACCGGGCCCAGCACACCATCCTTGCGCTAAGCAAGTTTGGCTTGATGCAGATCACCCGTCAGCGCGTACGTCCGGAGGTGAATATCAGCACCTCAGAGGCTTGCCCAACCTGTAAAGGCACCGGCAAAGTCAATGCCACCATCCTGTTGGAAGACGAGGTGGAAAGAGACCTGAACTTCATCATGCAGTCGCGGCCAAAAGCCAAGCTGACGCTGGTAGCTCACCCCTTTGTGGTTGCTTACCTCAAGAAAGGATTCTTCAAGAGCATCCAATTCAAATGGTGGCGCGAACACCAACGCTGGATTAAAATCGTCGAAGACAAAGACTATGGTTTCAACACCTACAAGTTCTTCGATGTAAACGACGACGAAATTCGCCTGCAGCAATAAAGCCAGGTCTTTTTGTTAGGGAACAGCACGAAAATAAAAAGCGATTTTGTTTTTCAAATAGTTGAATAAGCGCTTCATTTAAAGCGTTTTAACTATTTGGAAAACCTTAGGAAAATCGCAGTTTATTTTCTGCGCAATAGTAGGACATAATAGCCACAGAAGCATTATCAGGAAAGGTTCAAGGACCGAGTAGTGGTATGTTTTTGTGGCTTTTTTTTAGCCCCATCCCCGACCCTTCCCATTGTCAAAAATGGCTTTGTTTCGGCTGGCGTATCGCAGGGAAGGGAGGCGTGATGCGCGTGGTTGTTTGGGCTAACAGCACCTTTACACCCTTACACTTTTCCGACCCTTACACCTTTACACTAATCAATACTTCCGACCTCCCACTTCCGCTTTCCGACTTCCGCCTTCCGACTTCCGCTTTCCGCCTTCCGACTTCGTTAATGCATCGGACACCCACACTCCACTGATCTACAGGCATTTTTTTAGCCCATTTTTTTAAGTCGGAGGTGGGAAGTCAGACGGTCTTTTCGCGTAAGACGAAAGTGAGTTCGCAAAGCGTTTTATAAGAAAACTGTATGCTGATCAAAGCAGAGCCTGTAGGCGATCTACCGGCGATTAGTCGCCTACTCCAATCGACCGGTTTGTCCCAGCGCGTGGACAAGCACTATCCTACTCATCATTTGTGGCAGGGAACCAGTATTGGCAAGACATTGGAGGCTTTTCTGGTCTATATTCTGAGCGAGAACGATCATCGACTGTACAACGTAGAAGACTGGGCTTTGGGCTTGGAGCGCACGTTGAGTTGGCTTTTGGATGAAGCTGATTTTCAGGCTGCTTATCTCAGTGATGACCGTTTGGGTAGTCTGCTGGACTACCTGTCTAAGGACGATGAGCGCTGGATGTCCTTTCAGCGCGATCATAACCAATCGCTAATTCGGTTTTACGATCTGGACAACGGTACTGATCAAGGTCCCCTTGATACGGTGCGTATCGACAGTACCACGGCTCAAAGTCATCGAGAAACAGAAGGCATTTTTCAGTTGGGGCATAATGCCACGGGTTTGGCCCTACCTCAGGTAAAATTGATGCTACTGGCTATAGACAAAGCCAACCTGCCACTGGCTCTGAACGTGGTAGCAGGGCAAAACAGTGACGACAAGCTTTACGTGCCAGCCTTGGAACAGGCCTGGGAACAAGGTCTCAAGTCCAAAGGAGTACTGGTAGTGGGAGACCGCAAGCTGTGTAATCAGTACAATATGTGTTTCATTGCTGACAGCGGCAACTACTACTTGGGCCCATTGGCTCAACGACAATACTCACGAGAGGAATTAATGCAAGCCCGTGAGTGGATTGAGCAACAACAAGAGCCCGCCGAACGCGTAATGCGTCAGGCGGCGGGAAGTAAGGATTCACAAGCCATCGCGCTGGTTAAAGAGCTGCCCGCACGTGAAATCATCTCCGCTGACGGCACGATTCACACCCAAAGGCTATTCGGGGTATGTAGCTTGAATCTACGCAAGCGCCAAGTTGCCCAACTAGAGCAACGCTGCCAGACCGCTTGCCAGGAGGTCAGACTGCGCTTCACGCGCAACCGAGGTCGTAAAACGATCAAGTCGGTAGAGGAAGCTGAACGAACCATCAACAAGATACTGGACAAGCACAAAGTCGCTCACCTATACAGCTGGAAGATCACACTATCTCAGGACCCGGCCGAACCTTGCAGTGTGGAACTTACACTGGACGAGCAGCAAAACAACATCGAACAGCAACTGGCCGGATGGCGCGTGATGGCCACTAACGCTCCTTCGGATAGACTCTCGGCTTGCGAGGTGGTACTTTGTTACTGGGAGGAGTATCGTATCGAGCAGCATTTTCATTTGCTGTTGACCAAATGCACCTCGCTTACGCCAATCTTCCTGAAAAAAGAAAATCGCATCCAAGCCATGTTGCGCATACTAATGCTGGCTCTACAGTACTATAATCTGTGGCAATACACCATCCGCCAAACACTGAAAAGCGAACAAAACAGCTATCTTACCAATCTGGTGCCCGGCAATCCCGGCCGCAAAGTTGAGCGACCTACCACATCGCTGGTCTTAAGCGCGTTCCGAAGCGTCCAGATGATCTACATAATGACTGATGATCACAAAGCCAGCGTACACTTGCAGGGCATCGAAGAACATCACCTGAGGTTGCTTAAGATGATGCGATTGCCAACAGATATTTATCGTCATCCATGGGAGGCGTGAACTCACTTTCGTCTTACGCGAAAAGACCGTCAGAAGTCGGAAGTATTATCGGCTAGTAGAATTTGTATCCCATCGTTTTTCAAAACTCCCCTTAAGGATTAACGTGTATCTTATCTACTTCCGACCTCCCACTTCCGCCTTCCGACTTCCGCTTTCCGACTTCCTTAATGCATCGGACACCCACATCCCACCGATCTACAAGCGTTCGTCAGGAAGACGAGGAGGAGCAATAAAAGGAAGACGTATCTTTGTTGTTTCATAGGAAATCGTATTTGTGATTCAATGGCGGAAACCTCCACCAGCAATAATCAAAATCCAAGTACCAAGTACCCAGTACCTCGCACCCTTAAAGATAACCCATCCTGATCGAATGGCGAATACGGAGCACCGCTTAATTGCAATTTTAGACTGGGGCCTGGGCCACGCGAGCCGGTGTGTGCCTCTGGTGAAGGCTTGGCAGAAAAAAGGTGCACGGGTGACGGTGGCCTCCGCGGGGAGCGCTTTGCTGCTGCTGAAAGCATCCTTGGAGGGGGTAGATTTTGTTGAGCTGCCGGCCTACGCGGTGCGTTATCCCACCCGCTCGATGAGCTGGAACCTGGGGATACAAAGCCCCCGCCTCTTGGGAGTGATGAGGAAGGAGCACCAAATCTTAGGTAAGTATGCCCAGCAGGAAAAAGTAGATTTGATCGTGAGTGACGGCCGCTTTGGTTGCTGGAGCAAGCGCGTGAAGAGCATTTGGCTGGCCCACCAGTTGCAGATACAGCACCGACGATCTTGGCTGGCTTGGATGTTGAACAAGGGCTACCACGCTTTCGTTCGCCAGCATTTCGCGGAAGTATGGGTACCCGACCTGGAGGGGGAGGAAAGCCTGGCGGGGGACTTGGCACAGCCTATCACGGGGTTGCCGCATCGTTACCTGGGGCCCTTGTCCCGTTTTGCGGACAAGCCCTTGGAGGCCACAAATAAAATGCCTTACCAATGGTTGGCCCTCCTGTCGGGACCAGAACCCCAGCGGAGTTATCTCGAAGAAGAACTGATCACTTGCCTCAAAGCCCTGGATGTTCCCGCCCTGCTGGTGCGTGGTGTGCCGGGGAGTACTCAGCCTACTTCCATCACCGCCAAACTCTCCATTGTAGACTGGCTGCTGGGCGATCAGCTAGCGGCCACCATCGCCCAGGCCGAACAATTGGTCTGCCGGTCGGGCTACAGCACTCTGCTGGATGCTTACCATTGGCAAAAGCCGCTCTTACTGGTACCTACGCCGGGGCAAACCGAGCAGGAATACTTGGCCAGGTACTGGGCGAGTAGAGGCTGGGCGGAGCTTCAAAAGCAGGGGGAGGTGAGTCTGTAGAAGCGCGACTTCATTGCGGTTAAACCGGGGAGCATAACGGTTTTTTAAAAATACTAATTTAATTATTATGTATATCTTTGGTGAGGTATGCAAATCAGGATATTACCAGAAAGTTATAACTAAAACACCTTGACATGAAAAATAGTAGTCTGTACCTTTTGTTCTTTTTTGCCATAGTGCTCATGGTTTTTAATGGCTGTAAAAAAGATGACGACCTTGTTATCCAGCTGGATACTTCCGATTATTCTTCGGAAGTGGTTTTATCATGGATCGAACTGACGCTGAAGCTGACCAAAGAAACGCCGGGTTATTCTCCTCCGGTTGCCGCTCGGGTATACGGATATTCAGGTTTAGCCCTTTATGAAAGCGTAAGGCACGGAATGCCGGGCTATAAATCATTGGAAGGACAACTCAATGATTTCAGTATAGGAACCATACCTGCTATTGACCAAAATGTAGAATATCACTGGGGAGCAGTAGCAAACAGCACCTTGGCCTTGTTTTTGAAAAATTGTTTTCAAACTACCTCAACGGCCAATTTGGCTTTGATCGATGATTTGGAAGAACAATATATCCAGCAGTTTAAAACAGAAGCTTCTGATGAAGTTATCGACCGTTCTATTGCTTACGGGGAATTGGTAGGTAACGCTGTTCTGACATTTGCCAACAGTGATGGTCAGGCAGAGTGCTATAATTCTAATTTTCCATCTTCTTATACTGTTCCGGTTGGTGACGGATTGTGGGAACCTACAAGTGCGGCCAATCCCATCCCATTACAACCCTACTGGGGTGATGTAAGACCTTTTATGGAGATAAATGTTGATGATCTACTTCCTGTACCACCACCAGCCTATTCGACGGATGTAAATTCTGATTTTTACCTGGAGGCCATGGAGGTATATGAGGCTGTTAATAATTTGACGACTGAACAAGTAGTAATAGCGGAATTTTGGAGCGATGACCCCGGCAATACGGCCACTCCTCCTGGGCATTCCTATTCCATCATGATGCAAATTCTTTCCGATGAAGGTGCTGATCTTGCGCTTGCCGCTGAAGTATATGCCAAACTGGGGATGGGGGTTCACGATGCTTTTGTATCGTGTTGGAACGCAAAATACCATTACAACCTGGTAAGACCAATCACTTTTATTCACGATAATATTGACAATACCTGGTCTATTCCTCTAGCCACTCCTCCTTTCCCCGAATACACTTCCGGGCATTCCGTTCAATCAGGAGCCACTGCCCAGATTTTGACGGATTTGTTTGGTGAAAATTATGCCTTTGTTGATAGAACCCATATCAACCGTACAGACATAGACGGCTCTCCTAGAGCCTTTACTTCTTTCTACGATTTTGCTGACGAAGCTGCCATTAGCCGCCTTTATGGAGGTATTCACTATCGTGCGGCCATTGACATAGGCGTAGAGCAGGGCATTGCAATTGGCGAAAACATCGCAACCTTGCAATTCCAGTAATGGTATAGAAAAGGCTTGCCCCGTATCTTCAGAGCAGAAGCATGCGGATAGATCATCCGAACGTGACCTGGAGGGGGGCATGCCCTTTCTTGCGGAGTAGTTTCGCGCAAGTATGGACAGGCCCGCCTGGCCAGGCGGACAGGAGATTAAAGGTAGAAGGTGTAGGGATCTGATAGGGAAGGAGAATAGCTGCCGTTTAATTTCCAACGTCGTTTTTTACGCCCTTAACTATCAATATTGGACTACGTTACTGTATTAGGGTTTGGCTTTTTTGGCATTGGCTGCTTTTTATCCCTATTCTTTATTCTGAGAAGTGGTTTAAACGACGGTGGGTATTTATTTCTCTATTTTTTGATGTTTTTACTTTCCTATGAAGTGTTTTACAAAACACTTATACATAGTAAGTTAATTTACAGTTTTCCTTCCTTGTACATAAGTGGGAGGTTCTTTAATCTTCTGGTTTATCCTGTCTTCCTGCTCTTCGTGCTTTCTATCACGAGACCCAATTTTCGACTCAGCGTCAAACATTGGATAATGATAGGCACGATAATCGCTTTCATTCTCATCAATTATTTTCCTTCACTAAGCTTAAGTATAGATCAAAGACTTGAAAACCTGGATTTATTTTATCGAGATACCAGACCCGGACCCTTTAACTATTGGAAGCATTGGCAAACCTTATTGAAGGGAACAATTATTCCACGTGTATTTGTAAGCTTAGTCGCCTTTGAGCTCATCCGTTTCACAAAAGACAACCAAAACAGGCCTAAAAAGATACTATTGTACATATCCTGGAATGGAACGTGCTCAATAACAAGGATGAACTAGAAAAAGGGAACGGCCCTGATGTAGCCATCGGTAAACAAGCATTTAATGAATACGGCTATGAAGTAGCGCTGGAACATCAAGACGAACAAGGTCAAGTTATAGCAAGCCATTATGGTATATACACCAGCAAGACAAAATTTGATCAATTCGGAAATATTCAAGAGCGTACTTTTTATAATGCAGAAGGAAAGCCAGCTCATCACAGTAATGCAGGCTATCATAAACTTTATCTGACATGGGATGAGCAAGGCAATAAAAGGAAAGGCCTTCAATATTTTGATGTAGTTGGCAAGCCTTGCATACATGCAAGCAGAGGTTATCATGCTGTCCGCTATGAGTATGATGATCAGGGAAGAATTTCCAAAATTAGCTATCTGTCAACTACAAATGAGTTGACCAATCGTACTGACAATGGTCGTGCTTATTCCATTTATAAATATGGCAAGGATGATGGAGAAGTACAGGTTAGTCATTTTAGCGCCGCTCATTCTATAATAAACCAGTGAATATTATTTACGGGCATTGCCGTTTTTTCTTTTGTTCAAAACTGCGAAAAAAATCTGCAGTTGAAGAACAGGTGGAAATGCAAAAGAACCAAAGGTAGCCTTATGCTGAAATGGCAGTTAGGTACAGTGTAGAAAAAAAAGTACGGCCTAAAATATTGTCCATCAATCCTTTGCCGAAGAAGGACGAATTGCCAGTGAGCCAAACGCTCCATCGCAGACTGGCTGCTGGGCGATCAGCTAGCGGCTACCATCGCCCAGGCGGAGCAACTGATCTGTCGGTCGGGCTACAGCACCCTGCTGGATGCTTACCATTGGCACAAGCCGCTTTTGCTGGTCTCTACTACCAGCCAGACCTGGCCAGGTACTGGGCGAGTAGAGCTTGGGCGGTGTAGCAGCGGCAGGGGGAGGTGCAACTGCTTGGGGCGCCTAAGTAAAAATAGGAGTAGACCGGTCTTGAAGTGCTTGAGCTTTCTCTGGTTACGGCTCAGCGGGCTTGTACTTTCTTGCAAAATACATTATACTTGTAAGGTAAAGTTGACCAACACGCTAACTCATCTCTCATTATCTATTCTATTTTGCTGTTTTCTGGAGCTGAATACTGCATATCCATTCATCATACCGGTACCCCTTTTCCAGCCTGCAAGCAGTCTCTGCCTACTACTGGACCTACTGTTTTGGCAGGCCCCCACCGCAAAATGGCGTTTTTATAAAGAGGAATTTAGCGTTGATGACGGTGAAGGCAGTGACTGGAATTTAGTACCCGAAATGATGAGTTTGTGAAAGTAGGTCAAATTTTGTGGGATGTTCGGATATGAGTAATTTCTGTGAAATACAGGTAAAAATATAGTGTGAACGTTTAAAATATAAATTCTATAAGTATATTTAAGTATCCATAAAAAAAACTAAATGTCTTATTTGCAGAAAATTATAGATGCGTTATATTTTTTTTTTAGTTTTAGGAGGATACATAGACTAACAGATGTTTATGTACCCGGTGATAACGCAAAGAAAACTTTTGTAGAAAGGGAAGCTATAGGAAAATCTTTTGAATTGTCCTTAGAAACACCAGGCAAACAAATAGTAGTATATGGCAAGTCTGGATCTGGTAAAAGTACTGTTATAAACGCTAAGTTTTCTATTTACTTTGACGACAAAGTCGGAATGGTTTGTACAAGTGATACTACATACGAAGAATTATTAAAAAGTGCATTTGACGATCTAGAATTATATGTCACAACTCAAAAGAGTAAGACTAATCAATATCTTATTAGCTCTGAAGGGAAGGCTAAGTCATCTGTTCTAGAGGCAAAAACACTTTTCCAAAGTAGTGAATCAAGTCAAAACTTAAACGAGCGTGTCATAACTTATCAGATTAGTGAAAATAAGTTGGCAAGAGCGTTAAAAGAAAAGAATGTATGTTGGATTATTGAAGATTTTCACCTATTAGGTATAGACGTAAAAAACAAATTAGCCAGGTGCTTAAAAGTGTTTACGGATTTGGGTGCAAAGATGATAATTGCTGGTATAGTAGGGAGCCCAAAAGAATTATTGCTATACAATACAGAATTGACTAATAGGTTGTCAGAATTTTATGTTCCTCTTATGAGCGAATCAGAACTCCACTCAATCATCACGGCAGGAGAAAAATTATTGAATGTAGAATTTGAAGATAATTGTAAGAATGTAATTGTAAAGCTATCTAATGGATATGCAGGAGTGTGTCATCAATTATGTCTAAATATGTGCTGGGTAAATGACATTAAAAGTACACAGAGAAAAAAGAAAATATTGGGACTAGGAGATTTGTCAGAGACACTTTATTTATACATCGGAGATAAAACAGATTCCTTTAAGAAAAACTACGTAAATGCTTTCATTAGAAGTGAAGAGGGAATTAACTATGCAAAACAAATAATATTGTCATATTTCAGGACTGGCCAGGATGTAATGAATTTACAGCAATTTAAATATGACTTCAAGAAGAATGTTAAAGAATACTCATATGATTTGTTTGCTAAGAGCCTTGATGATTTAGTGAAGAAAGGAGTCTTGGATTTCAATGAAATTCAGTCAAAATATTCTATTTCAAATCCTATTTTTCATGTTTATTGTTATATTAATCTAAAGGATGAGATAGATACTATTAATAAGGAACGATTGAGAGAAGAAGTAAATAAATTTCAAACTGTTAATTTAGAAAAAATTCAGGCTATGTCATTTTCTACAATGACTGAAATAATTCCTGCATTAATGAATATGAAGTGATCACATAACTCTGCCTCAATCCAAAAAGTGCCCCGCCAGTGATGATCGGCTAAAAATGAGCCATTGGAGCCCCAAAAAGCGGTACAGAACTACCGAAAAAAGCCTAAATTAGTCGGTAAGTAAAACGGGCAGAATGCGCTTTTCCACTATAGATATTATCGAAAACCTCGATCAGGGGTGGTAAACGTTCAACTGACCTGTCTGCGCTGGAGATGAGAAGGTGGTCTATTTTGGGGAAGGGGCGCAGACAGGCCTTAGAGTTCTACGCAACTGTAAAGTGTAACTCTAAGATGATTATATGGATTTGATTAAAAATAATAGTATTGGTAGATGAATAAATTACATCCAGAAGCTGTCAAGGCATTTGATTCAGCAGCGAAAGAACTGATAGGAAATTTAGGCTGGTACAAGCCTTCTAATATAGAGAATAATAATACACCTTTATCTTCTGATCATCGGGAATTCACAGAAATCGATTTGGCTGAATTTGGCGCAATTCCAATCATCTTAAGGTCTCATAACATAGACACAGGTGTTTTAAACAGTATCATAAAATATATAGATGAAGGTCAAATTGGACTTGACGGAGAAAGGATTGAAGACTTCAATAAATTAGTGAAAAGTATTTATAAAAAGGTGGACTGGATATCGTATTCAGTCTTGGAGGATAGAGTGTTTGAGTATTTGGTTGATTTCTATAAAAAGAAGTATGAGAAAGGACTTTCAGCATATCTAGAAGAATGGCAAGAGAAGAATGTCAGGATTTATCAGTTCTTCTTTATCGTTCGTGGAATCTCAATAGAAACTCCATTTAGAGTTGGTAACACTATTATTTCATACAAAAGTAATGACAGCTTCAATAAAATCTTTGAGACGATTAAAGTTGTACCACAGGACTGGCAACAAGAAATGATGCGCAGAGATTTCAACGGAAATGTTGTTATTACGTGTGCTATTGATGAATGCGAGGAGCAAAAGGCGAAAGAGCTTGCTCTTGAAACCTCTATAAGATCTGTCGATGCGATTAAATTATTTAGCGATGTTTTAACATTTCCAAGCCGTTCAGTTAGATTTGACTTAGAGCATCGTTTTGTTGAAACAGGTAGAAAAAGTAATATGTTGATATTGTCTCTTGATTTAGAGACGAAGGAGCCATACTCAGTAAGAATGGGGTTGGAATCTGAGCAGCCTTCATCGTCCTTCACAATTAATGCGAAGGGAATAGAACAAATGGCTAGACAAGGTTTTGCCTACATACATGAACTATTAATAAAGAAAGACAAAAAGCTAACAGTAGAGCTTGAAGAGTTGGTGCTTGAGAATATTTCACGATTTGCAGATTCATTAAGTCAATCTGATTTGCATAAACGTATAGCTCAAGTATTTACGGGTTTAGAATCTTTGACATTAAAAAACTCAGAAGTAGGAATTTTGGAGTCAATGAAAAAGTATCTTCCTAAAATTTTAACTAAGGATACTGAGCAACGTGAGCAAATTCAAAAAGACTTATCTGACTTATACAAAGTTCGAAGTCAGTATATGCATCACGGAATAAAAAGCGAGATTGATCTGCAAAAACTTCGACGCTTGCAGTTATATCTCAGAGGAGCCATATTAAGATACCTCGAGATGTCTAAGGATTATAAGGACAAAGAAGGGATATTAAATGCGATTGATGATGCGATAAACAAAGCATTTTAAAGTGAGATATAAATGCGTAGAACTTTGCCTAGGACGGTGCGACACGAAGTCGCTATAAATACTGTTAAACCACTGAATATGAGTTCATAAAGATGAACTTAGATGTGCTTTAACCGCTGGTACTACCCAGCGTTTCCTATGTCGGCATGGGCTACTGGTAACGGTGGTTTGTGAAGCCCGACAGACAAATCGAGCCTTTCAAAAAAGACTGCTGCGAAGTGGTCTTCAAAGCTGTTAATCCCCTACGGCGAAGGCGGTGGAATAAGATGATAGGCACAAGGTAGCTGAATCCCGATAGCTATCGGGATAAGCCTCGTTACAAAGAAATGGCGTAAGAGATTACAGACTGTTGCTGTTGTAGGGCAAAGTCAATCGCCATAGCCAAAAGCGGCAAAGGGTAGGGGAAGCCTATAAGACCTTCAGAAAGCACACCTTCCAATGGCAAGAGCACTATTTGAGCAGTATAAGATTATATTTACCAGACAGTTACTAAAGCAAACACATGCAACAGATCTCTTTTTGGCAAACATGGGTAGTGGCAGGCTTACTGTTGGCGATGCCCGCAACCGTCACCGCACAGGAAGGGGAGCTCACGCTTGATGACCTGTTCGCAACGCCACAACTGACGGGAACAAGCCCGTCCCGGCCTGCGTGGGCACCAAACAGCGAGCACTTCGCCTTTTCCTGGAGTGAACCAGGAAATCCTGAGCGTGGCCTCTGGGTATCCACAAGTGATGGGCAGGAAGTGCGCCTCCGTTCCAATACGGCATCCGCGTCAGTGCGCGATATGGTTTGGACCGACGCGAACACAATTATTAGCCTGCGCGGCAACCACCTATGGCAGACATCGCTGAGCCAGGGAGACGACCTCCAGTTGATGCCCGTCGAGGCAGGTGCAAGTGACCTGTCGCTATCGCCAAGTGGCAACCAAGCGGCGTATCTACGGGACGGTGACCTCTGGCTGGCTGACTTCCCTTCCAAACAGAATCGCCAGCTCACCGAGATCGGCATCGCCAGTCTCTCGAGCTTACCGAAGGGGCGCTACAGCCGACCGGAACGCGAAATCGGTCCAGGCATCTGGAGCGGGCCGACGTACAAGTGGTCCCCGGATGGGAAGACCATCGCGTTTCACGCCGTTGACCGCCGCGAGATGCGAAAGGTGCCGTTCCCGGATTACCTCGCTGCCGAAACCAATCCCAACGAGGTACGAAGAGGCTACCCCGGCGATCCCAACGAGATGCGTAGAGTTGGCCTGCTCGATGTAGAGAGTGGTAACATTAGGTACCTCGATTTGCCAGATCCGCAGGCCAACCAGGTCATCGACTTCAACTGGTCACCGGGCGGTGCGCTGCTGGTTGATATCGCATCCGACACCGCGGTTGAACGTAAGTTGTTCGTCCTTGCACCCGGAGAAAGCCAAGTGCGCGAGATTTGGCGAGGGGTTCGAGAGAGCCGCATGTACACCTCGTTTGGATCTACCTGGCATCCGGATGGGCAGCAGGTCGTTTTCTTAAGCGATATGGGTGATCGCTACGGCCTTTACACGATTGATACCTCACCGTCTGGGGATCGTCCGCAGCTCCTGACCGATCCGTCCTACGATGTACTGTCCGGCCCAAGTGTTGCTGGTGATGCACTGTTTTATGCCGGCAACGGCGTTAATCCGTACGAACAACACGTGTATCGCCTGAAGATGTCTGGTGGCGATCCCGAGCAGGTGACGCGTCTTGCGGGCCAGAACATTGGCTACCCCTCACCGGATGGTCGGCACCTGGTGTTCATGCACAGCAACGACACCTCACCGCCCGAGCTTTACGTGGTGAGCAGCGAGGGTGGTGACGCTACGCGAGTAACCCACTCGCCCTTGCCCGCCTTCACGGAGCGAACCTGGACGGCTGCGGAATACCTTAGTTTCCCCAGTCTTGTAGATGACTACACGTTGCATGCCCGGATTATGAAACCTATCGACATGCAGCCCGGCAAGAAGTATCCAGTGCTGTTTGGGCCCGTGTATTCAAATACCGCGAGGAACCGCTGGGCCGGTAACTACAGCCTGGTACAGCAGCTGTTGGCCAGGAAGGGATACGTTATCGTGCAGGTGGATTCACGTGGCAGCAACGGTTATGGCCGGGCCTTCCGTGAAGAATTCCTGCTGGGCTTTGCCGACCAGGACATTGAGGATTATGCGAGTGCCGTTGCCTACATGGAGTCACTGGATTATGTCGATCCCGATCGCATGGGCATCTGGGGCAGCAGCTACGGTGGCACACTCTCCGTTTATTCGCTGTTGATGAAGCCGGGCTTATTCCAGGTGGGTGTTGCTGCAGCGGCGGCTGTTGACCCGGCGTTCTTTGGCACGGACGACGTCGCGATTGTTCGTCGCCCCCAGACTCACCCGGAGATCTTCGAAAGAAAAGCACTCCACTATGCAGCGAACCTGGAGGATAAACTCCTGTTCATCCACGGCATCCAGGACCAGGTGGTACCATTCAAGACGACGGCCGTGTTAGCGGAAGAACTGATTAAGCAGGGCAAGGACTTCGACTTTGCGTTTGCACCGGGTGCTACGCATGGATGGAGCCGTGAGCCGAATTACAATCGCTACCTGTTTGGCAAGATCATCGAATACTTTGACCGACACCTGGCCGTGCCGTCTGAGTAGCTATTTGCAGGTGTCTTGTTACAAGGCCTTGAGGAACGCCGGGCAGATCTTTAGGACGCTATTTGTTCAGTCTACGCTATAGCTACGGCCGACCACATAGCAGATTGTCAGCAGCAGCTCTTTCAATTTGCATCATTTTCAAACAAAAAAAACATGACAAAAAACAACCTGATCCCCCCATTCTCTATACTCCTGTTCTGCTTAATGTCATCTCCCATTTTTGCGCAGATGAAGGTCGGAGACACCTTGTCTACTGCGCTCATGGAGGAGGTTAAGCGTATTCAGATTCTGAATAAAGAAGGAGAACGTGTTTGGAGCGAGGACGGGTTCCTGGTGGTGAAATTTTGGGCTACCTGGTGTACACCTTGTGTGGCGGGGTTCCCCAAGTTTGATACCCTCTATACGGAGTTCGTTCAGCAAGGAGTGGATTTTATTGCGGTGTCTGACGAAACGACAAGCAGAGTGGAGCACTTTTTGTCGTCGAGAAATTACCAATTTCCGGTGGGGGTAGATAACGAAAGGGGATTGATGAGACAGTTTGGCGTAAGAGCTATTCCCGAGCATTTGGTCATTGACGAATCTGGCATCATACGCTATCGGGGAGGGGATTTGAGTAGCGAGACATTAGTAAGCTTACTCCAAAATAAGGAAGTACCCGAAGCGGAAAATCCGAGTATTGATTTCGATAATAAGGAGATGGTTATTTCCAATGGTTACGGAGCTCCGGGGCAAGATCCCGTGTACAATGGTATGCAAGCGATGATGGCGCCAGCGGGAGAGGAGTGGAGCATGAGAGAAGATGCCGTTGAACAGGTAATCGTTCGAAAATCTTTAGAAACAGCGGCGGGATGGTATGGGTACAGAACTTCAGGTGATTATATCGGACTGACTTACAGCAGCGGAACGGTGAACGAAATTTACAGTTTCCTACTTGGTGCTACTTCCCCCTTATGGGTAGTAGACAGTGTCAGCGGAGGAGTTAGATATGACTTCGTTTACTGGAAAAAGAACAAGAAAAAAATACCCGCCTTCAAAAAGGAGATGCTGGTATTGCTGGAAAACGCCTTGCACATTGGCTTGCGCAAGCGTTTTATCGAAGACGAAGTGGTGATGCTCCGTGCGCAGGGAGAAACGCCGTCCCTGAAAAGGAACAAAGCGGTTTCCATGGAGGAGAGCTACAACTTTATCCCCGTTACTTCGGTCATTGCTCGCTTAGAAGAAATAAGGGGGCAGCGCTACGTCGCTGATTTTAAGAAAGAAGACTACCAAATAGCCTGGCAGAAAGATCATCTTAATTTGTTCAGGATGAATGGACAGGAGATAGAGGCCGCGCTGCTGTCAAAAGGATTTACGCTGGAAAGGAAGACGCAGAGAATACAAATTTATGAGACGGTGGTTTCGGATTAGGGGATGAATTATATCAAAACCAATCGTTGGGAGATAGCCTTGTTGTCTTTCGATTTGATCGACTGGATACCTTGTTTTTGGAGAAGTACTTCAGCTTTTATCAAGTAAAACAAAATGGCCCTTGGTAGGCTTAATAAATTTGATTTGAACAAAATGAAATGATGAATGAATAGTTATTGCCCTGAAAATAAAGCAGATTGGAGAAATTGGCTTGAAGAAAACCATGTAACGGAGGACTCGATTTGGCTAATATTTTACAAGACAACTTCTCCAAGCTATAATCTAAGTTGGAGTGATGCGGTTGATGAAGCGCTTTGCTTTGGTTGGATAGATAGTACTAAAAAATCAATTGATGACGAAAAGTATATACAATACTTTTGTAAGCGAAAACCCCAGAGTAATTGGTCAAAGGTTAATAAGGAAAAAGTAAAAAACCTAATGGAGCAAGGACTCATGGAAGAGGCTGGCTCCAGGAGTATTAAAATTGCGAAAGAAAATGGTTCCTGGTCTTTTTTAGATGCAGTCGAAGCACTTGTGATTCCAGAAGATTTAAAAGAAGAATTTGCGAATTATAAAGGTTCAATCGACTATTTTACTAGCCTAAGTAAGTCTACCCAAAAGATTTTATTGTACTGGGTTATCTCAGCAAAAAGGGAAGACACAAGGAGGAAGAGGGTTGTAGAAGTAGCCGAAAATGCCAGTCGGAAAATGAAACCGAAGCAATTCAGATAAAGATTAAACGATGATAAAATACATCTTTAATATTGTTACGCTATTGGTAATAGCAAGTATGATCGGTTGTGGGAATTCTAATACAGCTAGTGAAATTCACACAAATTCAAATCAGAATTCAGAAAACGAAACAGATATGATTACTCAAAAAATAACACCTTGCCTTTGGGTGGAGACCACCGATGCAAAAGCAGTAGTAGACTATTACCTTTCCATTTTTAAAGATGGGAAAATGAAAGCGTACCACCAATATGAAAATCCACCAGAAGCGGGTGGAGGGAAATTTGAAACAGCCATCATAGAAATTGCTGGCATGGAATTAAGCATTCTGGCAGCTGGACCCTATTTCAAATTTAATGAATCTGTTTCTTTTGTTATCAATACCAAAGACCAAGCAGAAACGGACTATTACTGGGAGGCATTGACAGCTAACGGTGGAGAAGAAAGTTCGTGTGGTTGGTGTAAAGATAAATATGGTTTATCGTGGCAGGTTGTTCCTGTTGAATATTTTGACCTCATTAACAGTGATGACCCAAAAGTTAGAGAAAAAGCAATGAAGAATACATTGACACAAAAGAAATTAATCCTTTCCGAACTGAAATGAATCCTTAGGCAGACTAAATTAGTGTGAGGTTGAGGAATGAAAATCTGATCACCAGGTAATTATTGTCCCCCAACCTCACTGTATTTGGTATTGGGTACTGTGTACTTGTATTAAAGAGTTGTTCCATCTGAGTACCCGGTGCTAAGTATTTAATACAGGGAGGTTTGGCAACGGGATTTCTCTTCTTGCAAGAGCTTTGTGCGCTAAGCTCACGATAAATGATTTACATCCCCATCATCGCACCAGTGTAATCGTCCCCGTCAATTGCCGCAGACTTCCATCCACGAGTTCTACCTCCAAAACGTAGGCAAATACGCCGGCATTCAGAGGTTCTTCTTTATATGTGCCACCCCAGCCAATGTTGTTAGTGTTGCCAAGAAAATTGAATTGTTCAAAAACGACGTCCCTATTGCTATTAAGAATACGCAGGCGGGTAATTTGTGTAATGCTTGATCCGGTATAGACGACGAGCACATCGTTCACGCCATCATCGTTAGGGGAGAAAGCATTGGGAACAAAGATGTCATCTTTCAGATTAACCTCCACAAACAATTCGTCGCTGGCAATGCAGCCATCACCGTCGATAATAGTGAGCGTCAGCAAAGTACTCTCGGTAGGCGCGTAGATTGGGTTAGGGCACGATAGGCAGGATAGGTGCGTGGGGTCACTCCACATCCATTCCTCATCTCCATCTATTGATCGATTGCTGGTGAAATAAATATTTATTTCATCTCCATAAATGATTCTGATATCTTCCCCCAGGTTAATCAAAAAATCATCAGGGCAGGTCGTGGTATCGGGGCTGATGGAAAAATCAGGACGGAGTTCAAACGTGGCAGGATGACTGGCGTGTAGTTGAAAACCAAACATACCGAGTAATATCCATAAAGGGAGTAGACGTGAGAGGAGCATGCGTTATTTTTTTGATTCGTAAAAAAGCAGCTACAATTTAATGTAGATAAATGACTCCTGCAAATTGCGTCTAATTCACCTCATGAGGATACGCCGCCTTGCGATGCTGAAAGCGCAGGATACTATCTTTGACGATCACCCCCTGATCAATGTTGATTGCTCTTTGGATGGTTTCGTTTTGTTTCCAGGTTTCCCGGCCGGTGATGACGGAGGGCAGGTGAACAATCAAGGCCGCGGAAATAGATCTTGAAGCACTTTCCCAAAAATAGCTGGGCGTATGATCCACGGCGTAGTAGTCGATCTTGGCAACGGAGATCATTGGTTTTTTGAAACTGGTGGGTTTCGCAAAATAGAAGCCCATCCCTTCATCGCAGCTAACATCAATGATCAGCGCACCGGGTCTTAGGCTGGACTTTTCATCCTCGTTGACATAATTGATGGGATCATCGGTGTCCTGATAGGTGCCGTTGATGATAATCTCCGACTCACTGATGACCTCCAATAGTGGGCGCTCTGATCCATCGTGCTCTACCATCAGCAGTCGGGGTTCGGTGCCTACACCGTGTCTCACGCGCGTATAATGCACATCCAGTACTTCTTCTCTCACTTCATGGTCGGGCCTTTGGATACAGATCGTGATGTCTCGGAAACCGTGGGCCTTCAGCGCGTAGATCGCCCCTCGACTAACGGCACCGAAACTAAAGATGATGACCTTCCGCTGGTTGCCATAATGGCCATCAATCCCCTTGAGCTGAAGCGCGTGGATGACGGCACTATAGCCCGCCATTTCATTGTTTTTGTAGAAGGTATGCCGGCCTGGTTGTCCGCTCGGGTTCCAGACGTACATATCTTCAAAAGCAATCAAGGTCTGTTTTTTGTCAATGGCCGTTTGGGTAATCTGCGCTTGCTGCACGCAGTGCGGATAGCCCCACAAAATGCCCCCTTCCTTTAGCTCCTCCAAATCAGACAAGATGGGTTTGGCAATAATGACGGCCCCAATGCCTGCCAGTATTTCATGCCTGCTGGCGATGCCGCCCGTTTGCTTCGCGATTTCTTTATCCTCGATATGGAAAGGATGGCCATAGCCCTCCTCAAAAATCAGCTGCCGACGGATAAATTCAGGAAGCCTGTTTAAATGCTCGGGGTGGATCGGCACCCGCCTTTCGTCTGCTTTTCTTGAAGTACCAATAACACCCATCGATAATAAGGTCATAAAATTTCTTGTTGAATGGAAACGGATTGCCGGTTAATGAAGTAGACAATGCGTAGAATTTTCTTAGATACACCTTTTTAAGGTGTAATCCTAGGGAAGGGGTACTTAGTTGCCGGATGGTGGGGTAATAAAATATTAATAATCAATAAAAAAGAGCATGCGGGCTAAGCTGTGTAGCGCTAGAACAACTAGAGATTAAGCTGATGGATGGATGGACGATATGTTACTTTTACTAATGTGGGAGTTATGAAGAAAAAAGATAATGAGGATATTTGTTATAAAAAGGTAGATGAAGAGGCGTTCTAAAAGATCACTATTAGCCTTATCTTGGAGAGTAGGTGTCGGTATTGCTCTATTGGTGGTCTCTTTGGGGCTGAAAATGTATTATGACCACAAATTTGAGACTTATTCTACGCTGTACACTGCGAACATGTTTATGAATGTAGCAGGATTGGTCTTGCTTTTTTTGCCAGCTTTTCAAAGGATTGATGGACAAATGCCGACTAGCTTTCAATTGTACCCTAAAAAATGGACGACAAGTATATTAAAGCAAGTAAGTGTTGCGATGATGATCGCAATAATAGGATTACTGCTTTTCGAAGGAGGCAGCTATTTGAACAAAGTGTGGGTAAACTACCAGATTGATAGAAACCCTGTTGAAGTGGTGGGTGAGATGGAACATGAAATAGAAATTAGTCTTCCTGGGAGATTTGGACGCAGCTCAGAGCGGTTTGTGGTTATCGGTTACTCCGTCGATGATAAAAGCTATCACTTAAAATCAAGGATTATTCGGCAGCAAAAGGTTGTTTCAGGCAAGAAAATTATGGTGAAATATTTAAAGACCGATCCAAACTTGGCAATTGTACGCGAGTTAGGATTATAAAGCGCTCGGGAAATGATATATTTATGGTCAATAAAAAATAAACTAAACCCATTAAAGGATACAGAACGCGCTCATGATAGGACTCTATATTGTACTCTACATTGCTTTTTCCGCCATCTTGGTGGTTGTAGGAGAGCTACTTGTGCATAATAAAGATCTCAGGATATTCATAGGCCTGGACAACCACAGTTTTCTTAACCAAGAGCAAGTCGATGCGGTTACTAAAATCTCTAAGCTGCTAGTGATCTTAGGGAGATTACTGCAATTATCTGGAGCTATCTTGCTATTGATGAGTCTGTCATTTTTCTGAATTACGTTTGCGACAGTTTAGATATATTTTGATAAGTGATTTACATTCAATGAAAATTTCTGCTGTTATTTTCACGAGCCTTTTCGGATTACTCAGTTGTACGCCGTATTTAGGAACCAAGATTCTTCATGTCGTACCCTATGGTTTCGAAGGGGCTTTGGTTATCAGAACGATCACTGATCCTAGTAGCAGTTATAATAAGGTCAATGAGGACGGGTTCATAGAAGTAGCCTACGAAAATGGATATGGTATACTCAACCAAGCCCGACCAATGCTTTGGTCAGAAGAAAAAGTAGTGTGGAGAAAAAATAGTGGAGCATTGGTTGATTCCGTACAATTTGTGAATTCAGGCATAAGGACACAAGGGCTGGAAACTGTCTTTTTGGTAGTGAGACAAGGAAAGGAGATAGCGGAGATCAAAAGTGATTTAATGAAATTTCTCGACGAGGAAGAAGTTGATTTCCATTGGAAACCAACAGGGGGGAAGTATCCCTTGGGCCCACGTCGGGCATATACGATCAAGGGAAATACCCGCTCTTGGGTTGATAAATGATTAGAACATACCGCTTTAAACAAAAAAGTCTAAATTTGATTAGCCAGTGGCCCAATTCCACTTATTGCTTACCCTCCATCAAAAAAGGAGAAATGAAATTTGAACAGCTAGAAAAGGAAATCAGATTGCTTGTTTCTCAAAACAAGCTGAGAGAGGCGATTGATCTGCTGAATGATTTTTTCACAGAAGATGATGATTTAGATGATATTACCATACAATCGTCTAATTATTATTCAGTTTTAGAAAAGGAAGTAAGAGGAACAGCAGATGCTTTAGAGGTTGAATTAGTCCTCAATAAGTTAAGGTCAAATATCCTTCAGTTGTTACGTTCTAAGAAGGAATACATCAGGTATAAAGAGCAGACATTCGGAGAAACCAGCCATCCTGATAAAATCGATACCGAGGAAATTAAAGTGTTTTTTAGCGTCGGAAGCCCGCATAATGACGAACAGCAGGTGTACATAAATGAGTTGGTAGCCTACTTTAAAAGCAATGGTATAAAACTAGAAACACTAAAAAACTGGAATGATAACGACCCAATCTTGCCAATCATTAACGAATTGAAAGCATCAAATGGATGCTTCGTTCTTGCCTTAGAGCGATATTTCGTAAGTGAAGGGACCGAGAAAAGAGGAAGTGATCAAGAAAGCAAAATATTAGACAAGAGCTTTACGAGTCCATGGCTACACATTGAGGCTGCAATAGCAAGGTCACTTGATCTACCATTAATTATATTCAAGGATAGGTCGTTGAAAAATGAAGGGCTCATTCATGATGATAAACAAGAATGGGGAATCGTGAGAATAGAGGAGGGTAATCTGAACGAAATTCTTGAGTATCCCGTTAAAAATTTCATCTTGAGTTGGATCAATCAAGTTAGGAGATTTCATAAGAATAAACAAGGAAGCTAATCGAAGCCCCCCCAGGCAAGGCGCTAAAAATAAAAAATCTCACCTTACCACTTACCTCTGTGTATCTCATGGGCATAAATAGATAGAAATACCCAATATTCATCTACTTATCATGAGAACATCCAACCAACTTCACTTAGAAGAGGATAATGCTCCTCTGCTTACTGACCTAAAAAACAGCTTGCTGTCAACAAGCTTAATAGAAGGGCAAGCCATCCCCTATTCAAGGCCCGTTTTTTTCGAAGAAGATCAGCAATGGCTCACCCTAATAGCACAATGTGTCCAGGAGAATTTAGCCAACAATAAATATACCGTTAAGCAACTGGCATTTGATGTCGCAATCAGTGAACGACAGTTGCGACGGCGAATGAAACAGCTCTTAGGTATGGGCCCCGGTAAATATATACTGCAAAAGCGTTTGCATCACGCACAGCAGTTGATTTCTAAGCGAAAATACAAAACGATCACCCGAGTAGCACGTGAGGTAGGATATAAAGACGTCGACTCTTTCCGGAGTAATTTTCAGTCGTTTTTTGGGGTTAGTCCTAAAGAATGCTTGGGTTTTTAATGTTGTGTGAATTAATATCCTGCGAATGTCCGCTTTGGCGGTGTTATTGTCCGCTTTAGCAGAGTGAATGAAATTACATTTACACAAGTCAAGGTTTCATATTCAAGACCTTTTTTATTAACCATAATCAATCCGGTCTATTCATCTTAGATAAAGAGACCATAAAACCTAAAGCTAAAAATGGCAACATCCAAAAAGAGCTCAACATCATCTCAAGAATCTTCTTCAGAAGAAAAGAGCACAACAACACTAGCATCTTCCTCACAAGAAGCCTTGGATGCAAGAATTACGGATAGGAATTCAAACGAGTTCAATCCTGATGAAATCCTTGAGCAAGAAATAAGAGATGCAAAACCTGAACTGGATTTCAGCAAAATCAAGTTTATTCATTCCTCATTGGCCGATCATATTATCACACTGGCCGATAGGATGATCAAAAAAATGGAGACAGAACTAGGCTCTGAGCCATCTAAGTCAGAGTTTAAAGGGGTGAAGGATATGTTTGATTACTCTTTCACGATCAAGGATAAAAACAACCCCAATGGCAAAATATTGAACCACGAGGAGGACTTAAAGAATTTTATCCCGATATTAACAAAGCGAATTGAACAAGGAGAAGGAGCTCGTGTCGATGGCTTGTTGAAAGCAGAGAATATTTTTGAGCAAGGTAGCCATAAAAACAGGAACAAATTTTACTTGTCGACTATAGCTGTAAGCTCTGGAATTGAAATAGTAAAGGTGAATTGGGAATTCGCGGTGCAGACCTACAAAGAGGCAAAAGAAATAGCAGAAGACACCTTCAAAAAGGCTATTTATGACGCTTATGTAGAGGAATACAACAAAATAGATGGGAATAGAAGTAATAGCATTACGGCAATAATTTTGCGACACGAAAATTCATTTGGTTATGCGTCAAAGATCACGCAGGCTATAGACGCGTACGGGAAAAGTCTTCAGAAGATTAATGATGATTTAACGACTGCTTTTAATAAGTTATCTACAGATTTAGTCAAGAGTTGGAATTTGATGGCGCAGGCACAAACGACATTGATGTTGGAGAATAAAACAGATTCTTTAAATCTGTGGAAATCAATTAAGTCGGCTTATAACAACTTGATCAGTAAGTAGCCGATCCTTTAGTAGAAACCTAATTGATAAACTCTAACAAGATTAATTATGCCAACATCAACAATACCTTATGATCCTAGTCTGGTACTGGGAATGGTAATTGCTCCAGAAAAAATAAAGCAACTACAAGAAATTGCAACTTTACAAAGTCCTGTAGATAATGCTCGGAATAAGGTGAATGCCTTGCTGCGTCAAAAGCTGAGTTTAGATATGACCCTCCAGGAACTAAGTAGCTTAGGGGCATCAATATTACAGCTAGCAAAAATAGAACTGAATATCCAAAAAATAATGGATGCTATTATTGCTGCTACCACCGAACTGAGTGAAGCTGTGATGACTTCAGAAGAGGCCATTGCTGCCTTGCTATCTGCACAAGGACAAAAGCAAATCAGTTCGCAGGTAGAGAGTCCAATCGATTTTTCGGCATCAACGCTTACTTCCCTACCGATTAGCTCGGATACGATGAGTATGGATGTTCAGTATTTTCGATATGAAGATAATGAAGAAAGTTCCCAATCTACCGTTAGGTCGGCCTCAGCATTTGTTGGAGCCAAGGTTTCCTCGTTTTTAGGACCAAAATATGGTGCTAGCGCTGCGGCGGATACAAAATCTAGTATGGATGCTGCCCGCAAAGAACGTTCTTTGGTTGGTACAGTAGTGGTGCTTATCAATTGTACACACAAGAATGCACAGGTCTTTTCACCAGTGAAACTTGACGTTGAAAACGCAATAGAGAACTATGCCACCTATACACAAAAAGCATGGACTACGCTTTCCCCAGATAAAATGTTAGAGATGGCCAAGTTGGCTATTGAGCCAGGGAACGTAGACAATGCAATGCCGGTATTGGTAGGAGCGAGTTATGGCTCTAGCTTAGTCGGGTTTGTGCATTTTGAGCATATCGAAAAAACACGATCTATGCAAAAAGCACGCTCCGATGCAGCGCAGATAAGTGCGTCAATTCAAACCTATTTTGTAGAAGCTTCTATTGGGGCAGGCGCGGAGGCATCGAGTAATATCAAAGATTTGATGAGTAGCTCTAGTATTCAGTCTCACTGTAATGTCATTACAATGGGACTCATTCCATCTATCAAATCAAATACTGTGGTTAGTGTAGTGGAAGGAATGCAAGATGGCCCGAAAGAGCGTATGGAACAACTGGCATTGATAAACGGCGCCAATAGCTCAGGGATGAAATCTATGGCAACGATGGCTTCCCAAGCAAAGACCGGTCAGGCCGTAGCCGAGATGAAAAATGATTATATCAAAGGTACGGTAAGTGCAGTAGGGGCTATCGATAAGCAGAATAATCAGGTCATTGACATGAACTCTTTGATGACGGCCATCGATGATTTTGTGGAACGTGCCAACAAGGGAGAGGGTGGCGTACCCATCAACTTCTACATCAAATACGTTACCCAACGTACCATCGCACAACAGTGGATGGAGAAATACTACCCAGAGATGTTGTACGAAAAAGAAGACGATGAAAAATCGAACTAGTAGTTGAATTCAACTAAGCCGTTAGACGGTTTCATGATATAACCAAAGCCAATAGTTTTTTTTGAAAAAGCCCCTCCTGAAAAGAGGGGCTTTTTCGGTTTGTAACAAAATGTTTTCTCCAACCAATAATTCTGTTGCCGTTAGTTTGTTGAGGGAGGCCTTTTCCAACCTCCGTCTTTAAGACACCCCCACCCAGTAGGAGGATAAGTGTATTGCTTTGACTGGAAGCTTACTCAAGGTGAATACAACCCCCAAAGTGGCACCAAATGTACCCCGCTCGCGGGGTCGACGCACAGCGTCGGGGTGGCGCGCGCAAGCCGCAAGAGGCACCTCTTCTGAAGTGCTTGGGGAGCTGAGTCTGCGTATTTCCCAGCCCTGTGCAGCAACTCGAAACAGCGCCCCGGCACCGCCCAAAAAAAATATCACAAATTATTTCAGATCATAATACGAAACACGGAAACAACGACGTTATCCCCCCGAATCAGCTGCCCTTGCTGAATTCTTCACACCCTGACCACTAGGCAGAAAACTACCCACCGTTATTCTTTTTTCCCATTGAACGATCCTGGTCGGCTGACCGCCGATTAGCAACTATTTCGTGAGCTTTGTTTTTGCGTGGCTTATTGTCAGCAATGTAATTTCCTGTCAAATCTCACTGTAAGAGGTAAAAAGTACGCAGTACCTTGGTAATAGATCAATTTTGGCTGATCAAAGTCCAAGTACCCAGTACCAAGTACCCCGTACGGTGAGGTCTGCCTGGTATTCATTGCTACTAGCTGACCCTTAAAAGCAGACCTCACATATTTCCCAAAAACGAGTGAATAAGCAGTCTCCCCCTGCTTGTTCCGTAAAAACCATTGCCCATGGATCGTACTACCGCGCTAGCTGGCCGCCGGGGGCGTCAGCTGTATGCAACGATCAACACTTTTACGACCGTCACGACGGATTTGGAGCCGTACGCCGGCGTTTGGGAGCAAGCCCAGGCTGCTCACCTGCTACGCCGGACCACTTTTGGCCCCACCAAAACCGCCATCCAACAAGCCCTGAACCAGGGACTGGATGCTACTATCCTTCAATTGTTTACCGACCTGCCCTTGCCGGAACCTCCCCGCTATTACGATACCGAAGAAGGCGACGACCCCAATGTGCTGCCGGAAGCAAGCTGGGTAGATGTGCCCTTGCCAGAAGAGGGCGACGTGCTACCCAATCGCACCCGTAGCCTGCAAGCCTGGACGATGGGCCTCTTGCTCAATGAAGACATCTCTATCCGGGAGCAACTGTGCCTGTTTTGGCACAATCACTTCGCCATCAATAATTCCGTCAATGATCCGCGCTTTTGGTACCGCTACATTACCACCATCAGGAGCCAGGCTTGGGGTAATTTTCGGCAGCTGTGCAAGGACATCACCATCGACCCCTGCATGCTACGCTTCCTCAACGGCAACCAAAACGAAGCAGGTTTACCCAATGAAAACTACGCCCGCGAGCTGCTGGAATTGTACACCGTAGGCAAAGGCCCCTTCGCCGGCCCTGGGGATTATACCACTTTCACGGAACAAGATGTGGCGGCCATGGCGCGCGTCCTCACTGGCTGGACAGACACTGGCTACCAAACCACTGACCCGGAGGAGGAGCTGACGGCCATTTTTCAGCCCGAGCTTCACGATGCCTTGCCCAAGCAGCTGTCGGCAAGGTTTGGCGGGGAAGTCATCAGTGATTTGGGGGAGGAGGAATATGCACACCTGATCGACGTCATCTTTGCGCAAGACGAGGTGGCTCGGCACATCTGCCGCAAGCTCTACCGCTGGTTCGTTTACTACAAGATCGATGAACTAACGGAGACGGAAGTCATCTTGCCCCTGGCGCAATTACTGATCGACAATGATTACGAGATCGCGCCGGTTTTGCAGGTGTTGCTGCGTAGCAACCACTTCTACAGTATCCTCAACCAGGGGCCGATGATCAAGCATCCCATCCAGTTTGTGCTCAACCCCATTCGGCAGTGTGGCGTACCTTTTCCGCAAGAAGAGCAGGAAAAGTACCCCCTCTGGCAACGCCTGCACGAGGTCACCGACAGCATGAATATGGCCTACTACGACATCCCCGAGGTGGCAGGCTGGAAGGCGTACTACCAGCAACCCTTATTCTACCGCAACTGGATCAACTCCATCAGCTTGCAGCAACGCAGCGGCTACATCCGCAACCTGGTCGTGAATGGCTACACCCCGGCAGCGATCACGCTGAGGATGGACCCACTAGCGTTTATCGCCACCCTCGACGATCCGCTGGAGCCCAACGCCATGATCGCCGAAATCGCCACCCTACTGCTGCCTCAACCCCTCGAATCCAGCCAACTGACGGCCCTCAAGGAGATCCTGATCCCCGGCCTGCCCGACTTTGAATGGACGCTCGAATACGGCGACTACCTCGGCAATCCGGACGATGAGACGACCCGCCAGGCGGTGGAAAGTAAGCTCCAGGATTTGTTTGTGGGCCTATTCAATATGGCGGAGTTTCACCTGTCCTAGTGGTTTTTAGATGGATTATTTTCCCAAAAACAAGGAGCATGATAACAAACGTTTCGCATCAATGCTCCTGCAACTACCTACAAAATGAAAAGGAGAAATTTCCTTCAAACAGCGGCAGCGGCCGGTACTGCTGCCAGCTTGCCTTTTTTTCTAAATGGTATGCCTTTGCAAACGATGGCCAAATCAGCCTTGTTTAGCAATGTGAATCCTGATAATGATAAAGTGTTGGTCTTGATTCAGCTCATCGGAGGCAATGATGGCTTGAACACCATTATTCCCCTCGACCAATACGCAGGGCTGGCCCAGGTGCGCGGCAATATTATGATTCCGGAGCAGAACGTCTTGTCGCTCACCGACACCGTTGGCGTGCATCCGGGACTGAGCGTGCTACGTGCGCTGTACGAAGAGGGCAAGGCCGGGGTCGTACAAGCGGTGGGTTACCCCAACCAAAACCGTAGCCATTTTCGGAGCATGGACATCTGGAATTCGGGCTCGGGGGCCGAAGAGACCTGGTCGACGGGTTGGCTGGGCCGCTATCTCGACAGCTATTACGATGGTTATCCAGAGGGTTACCCCAATGAAGAACATCCGCACCCCTTTGCCATCACGATGGGCGGCAACGTATCCGAAACCTGCCAGGGCTGGGCGGCCAATTACAGCCTGACGGTCTTCGATCCCTTCTCGCTGAATCCGCTGTTGGAAGGGGAGGGGGGAGCGCTGCCCGACACCCCTTACGGCGATGAGCTGGCTTTTCTGCGGCATTCCATCGCGCAGACCAATGCCTACGGCGAAGTGATTACAGAGGCGGCCAACCTGGGGGCGAATACCGTCGTGTATCCGGAAACCAGCCGCCTGGCCCGACAGCTAAAAAACGTGGCCCTGCTCATCAGTGGTGGCTTGCAGACCAAGGTGTTTGTGGTGAGTCTGGGCGGCTTTGATACCCATGCCAACCAGGTGCTGGAAGATGGCCCTTTGGGAGGTGAACACGCACAATTGCTCAAGGCCGTATCGCAGGCCATGACCTCATTTCAACAGGATCTGGTCAACTTGGGACTGGAAGACCGCGTGCTGAGCATGACCTTCAGCGAGTTTGGTCGCCGTATTCGCTCTAATGCCAGTTTTGGCACCGACCACGGGACAGCGGCCCCGTTGATGCTCTTTGGTGCCTGCGTAAACCCGCAGGTTTTGGGTGAAAACCCGGAAATTGATGGCCAGATTGGTAATTCTGAAGGCATCCCCATGCAGTATGATTTTCGCGATGTCTACGGCTCCATCCTGCTCGACTGGTTTGAAGTGGAGGAAAGCCAGGTACGTAGTCTGCTGTACGACGACTTTACCTACCTGCCGATTTTAAATACCTGCGAATCGGTAGTGAGTGACACCGAACAAGCTACGCCCGAGCTGAGTGTAGAAACGTTTCCCAATCCATGTCAGTCAGGATTCACGCTGAGTTTTCAGTGCCAGCGGGTACACGTCCGTATCACCTTGTTTGATGCGGTTGGGGCGGTGGTACGCCAATTGGCCGCCCGCACCTTGCCTCCCGGCAGGCACCGAATAGAAGTAGACATGAGCAAGCAGCCCGCCGGTGCCTATTTCGTACGCCTACAGATGGGGCAGCAGATCCAGACAAAGCGGGTGGTGAAGTTGGGGTAGTAAGGTTGTAATCTTGAACTATGTAAGGGATTATAAGAACATAGAAGTTGCTTATATTTTCTTTTATGAACTTATATGGTTCAGCTCTTTCTCCTCAATATCAAATCCCGCATCGTCCACCGCTTCCTCAATAGCTTCGCTGGACGCGGTTCCTTCGACGGTCAGGATTTTATCAGGATGATCCGTGTCAACGGTCCATTTTTCTACGCCAGGGACTTCGTTGAGGAAATTGGTCACCGCGCGCACACAGTTGCTGCAGTTGATATTGGTCTTAAACTGTTTGGTCATCTTATCTTTGTATTTGTTATGGTAGCCAGAATGGCCAGCTAAAAACTAACACATGCAAAGGTACCTTCGTTTAGTACTGTTATCGATTTTCGGAACAATGATTTTTATTACCCTCCAAGGGCAGGAGAATCCCCCAGTTTTACTGAAAGGTAAGGTGGTGGAGAAAGCAACAGGAGAAGCTCTGCCTTTTGCGACCTTGGTGTTGGTGAAGGATGCCAGGCTTGGTGTCGCAACGGATATTTACGGCAATTTTAGCTGGGAGGTATCCGCTGACGCCCAGGATGAAGTGGAGGTTCGGTACCTGGGATTTACGACACGTACGCTTACGGTGAGTGAAATTGAGCAAGAGGGTGTCATTGAATTAGCTTCTGTAAGCGCATCCATTGAACCGCCAGTGGTACGAGGCAAGATCAATTACGACGACCTCTATTCTTCAACGGTGTGCCGTCTGGAGCAAGATGCCCTTTGGGGCGAAGACGCCATTAATATTGCCCGTGCATTTGATGGTTTACCGGGGGTGCAAATCCAGCAGGGGGCACTCAATACCCAACGCCTCAGCTTGCGTGGCATTGGTGCCCGGACACCTTTTGCAACAGATCAGGTACGCCTCTACTGGAATGATATCCCCCTCACCAATGGTGCTGGCGAGAGTGTACTCGAAGATATAGAAAGCGGCTTTTTGGAGATGGCTTATGTACAAACGGGGCCCGCCCCTGCTGCCTTGGGCGCCAATCTGGGCGGGAGTATTCAGTTGGTGAGCAAGCAATGGGATCTCCCCAACTGGGGCACCAGCTTTGGCGTCTCAGCAGGAGACTTTGGTCGCAACCGAGAATGGCTAAACCTGCACAGCAAAGCCGGGAAATGGGAACAAGACCTGAGCCTCGTTCGCAGTGCCAGCAACGGCTATCGGGACAACAACGATTACAAAAGACTTTCGGGAACCCTACTAGGGCGCGTGAGCAATCGCTCCAATGAGACTTTGTACCTCGTACACCTGCGCCAATTGCAGGCGGAAATCCCCAGCTCCCTCAATGCCAACGATTTTGTTGAGAAGCCTACCGCAGCGGCCTTCAATTGGGCCTCCGTCAATGGCCGAGAAGATCAATTGACGTATTTGCTAGGTCTGCAACATACCCACGAAATCGGCCACTTGGGCCAAATGGGCAAACTGATCAACCGTTCGTCCATCTTCGGCGGCCGGCGAACCAATGATGAGGTGCGCCCCTTTGATATCATCAATGAAGACAGTTACCAATATGGCTTACGGACCAACTTTATTTTCCGCGATGCTCCCGCCCTCAAGGGCAGCTTCCAGCTTGGTGGCGAATTGTTTTTAGAAAATTACGACATCACCACTTTCGAGGTGCTGGATGGCGGTGCTCAGGGGGATCAACTTGGCACCCAAACAGAAAATCGTTCCTACTATTTTGCCTTCAGTCAGTGGACCGCTCAATGGGGCAAAAGCTGGAAGACGACCATGGAGGGCAATGTCCGCCAAACCTTGTACAACTGGCAGACCCTTGATCTGGATCGTGATTTCAATTTTGATCCCGTCTTTTTGCCCAGTCTGAGTGTTTTTTACCAGCCTACCAACAAGAATTGGGGTCTCCACGCCCGCGTAAACCGTGGCATCTCTCAGCCCGATCCTTCCTCCTCCATCCAAAACGCCTCCCTGGATGGTGAACCGCTGCAGGCAGCTTCCGGGTGGAACCGCGAGGTAGGTTTGAAGTGGTATTCCAATTATTTCTACCTGGAAATTACCGCCTTTCAGATGGATTTAGACGAGGCACTTGTGCAGCGACAGGATGATTTGGGGCGCATACTTTTCTTCAATGGGGGCTCGGCGCGGCATCAAGGGCTAGAGATTCGTTTTGCCAAAGGCCGCTGGTTGAGAGAACATTTCCTGCATTTCAAAACCAACTACACCCTGGCGGACTACCGATTCCGCGACTTTCAAGAGCTGGATGGTGATTATTCCGGTAACGATATCCCCGGCGTCCACCCGCACCGCTGGCGCAGTGATCTGAGTTGGAAATGCAACCGCTGGGGAGCTTCCCTCAGCTTGGATGTGGCCGCCAAGCAGTGGGTCGATGATGCCAATACCACTTCGGCGGATGGGTTTGCTGTGGTGCATACTCGCTTGTCGCATACCTTTGCTAAACTGGGGCGTGGCCTAAAACTCTACGCTGGATGCAACAATATTTTCGATCAGGCTTACGCCGGAATGGTGCAAGTCAATGCCCGTGGTTTTGGGAGTAATTTGCCTCGTTATTTCTATCCGGCACTGCCGCGCTACTTCTATCTAGGGGTAGATTATGGCCTGTAGTTGGAAGGAATCTTACAGATGCCATTCAATTTGTCAGACTATAAAAGGATTATATATCAAAACCAGACAGCCAATAAGGTGTTGTAAGTTAGCACCGTTTTTGATCCACAAATCGTCGTTAAAAGGACGTAGATAACTGAGGAGGAACGGATAGCCGCTGGAGAAATCTAATATCCCTATACCCTCTACCAAGTACGCTGTACCGTGAGATTTGATATAGTTCTGCCTCTTCTTGAGTAGGTTTACTTCAAATCTCACATCGTCTTTTATGAAAATGAATAATTATGGAGATTCGCCTTATACCTCGCGAAGAGATTGACAAGACCAAATGGAACAGTTGTATCCACTATGCCACCAACGGCAATGTCTTCGGCTACATGTGGTACCTGGACGCCATGGCCCGCCAATGGGATGGCCTGGTAGAAGGCGACTACGAATCCGTAATGCCACTGACTCACAAGGATATGAACTGGGGGCAGCAAGGCTTGATACAGCCACCGCTGGTGCGCGAAATGGCGATCTACAGTGTCAATCCTCCTTCTACAAAGCGCAATGAAGCATTCTGGAACGCTCTGCCCGAGCAGTACAAAAAAGTAGATCTGCACCTCGACTCCTTTAGTCAACCTCGCACGACGGGCTGGGTGACGGAAGCGACCAATAACTATTTTCTCCCCCTTTCCAGTGCCTACGAGCTCCTTCGCGAACGCTATTCCCAAACACTGATCGATCAACTGGAAGTCGCCAAAACGGCTGACCTCTTTCCCGTTTCCAGCATCAAACCAGAACGGCTTGCCGAAATGTTTCGCAAGATGAAAGGCAAGCTCACCGAGCCAGAATTTCACGGTCTCCAGCGCATTATGTACAATGTGCTCCACCGCGGCTGGGGTTTCGCCTCCGGCATCATGAACCGTGAACAGGAAGTGCTCGCCGCAGAGTTCTTCATCTTCAGTCATGGTCGTATTATGAGTCTCGCCCCGGTAGAGACGGCTGCTGGCAGCAAAGTTTTCGCCAAAGCCTACCTTTATGATTTGATGATTCGCCAACAGGCCAACAAACCTCAGTCGCTAGACTTCAACACCAGCACCCAAGAAGCCGAATTTGCTCGCCATTTCGGTGCCCTCAATTACGAATACTACCGCGTACAACGTGAACGCCCCAAAGGCTGGCGCGGCTGGTTTTAAATGCTACCGCCCAAATTCATCATAATACTCCTCGTAGTACGTCTCGTATTCGTAGATCAGTTCGATATTGGCAACCTCCGTCGTTGTCAGATCTCGCCGAATATCCGTCGTTACGGGCATGTACCAATCCTGGTCCTCAAAGTAGTAGCGCATATCCTTGATCTTGAAGCTGTACCCGTGGCGAGCATAAATTTCGTTGCGCATCAGTCGTAATTCCTCCGCATCGTAATTCCAGACATCCTCTTCCGTCAACAACCGCTGGGACGCCTCGGGCCACCTGCCGACCCTTGGCTGATAACTGAATTTCTTGGATTTCAGCGTGTAGCTGCGAGCCGTATTGCCTTTCGTGCGGAAGGGCTTCCACTCACCATTGAGTTGCTGCTTGGCTGGGGTAATGGTAAATGTGAAGGTACCATCGTAAGGATCATCTCCGGGCTCAGCGAGTTCCATGGTATAAGCTTCACCTGGATTTTGCTTGGTAATACGGCCAGTGAGCGGGCGGTAGTTGCCCGCACATACGCTGTAGCCCCGAATTTCCTCTCCCTGCTGTTCCGCAAGAATCAGCGTAATCTGGTTAGGACCAAAAGCACCTGTATAATAGCCCAGAAATTCGTTGTCAGTAATGGCTTGCCCCAATTGCTGAAGGTCTTTTTGCATCAGCTCCTGCTTGGCCGTCATGGCTGGCCCGATAGCTTGCACATTGCTGGCAAAATGAGCGGAAGCAGAATTGCTGGGACGTTGTTTGGCGGGGCGCTTGGCTTCTTTGGGTGCGGTTGATTCGGTTGATGGTGCCGTTGCAGCAGTATCCGTTGCAGGACTAGACGGTCCTCCACAAGAAAGAAGGTTGAGGCAGAGTAGTGTTAATAGAATTCTTAGGATCATGATGGTTCAGGTTTTACAGTGATCATTGGTTTTACGCAGCAAATTAATTGAAAATAACAGGAAGCTAAAAACTATGGGTACAAAAATAATAAACAACGCTATTTCTTAAATGAGCTTATATTTCTTATATGGTTCAATCGTTTTTGAAATTTATTCTTTCGAATTGAATATTACTTTTACGGAAAATCCTTGTAAACGCTAATGCCTATCAACCGAACAGTGGGGATCGCCAAAGAGATCAAATGGCTCCTCCTACTTCTCCTCCTCCTCTACTTCACCTACCGTATGGCCCTGCTCAGCTGGCCCTATCTCGCGTTCGATGACCGAGTGGCATTTCTGCGCATCAAGCAATCCGTAGTGAATATTCCCTGGTGGAAAGCGGCCTTCTACGTGCATGTGTTTACCAGCATTTTTTTACTTATCGCCGGTTTTACCCAGTTCAGTACCCTATTGCTTAAGCAGTATCCGGGTGTGCATCGCGGCATGGGCAAACTGTATGTTGTTGTGCTGCTCTTTCTTTCCGGGCCAGCGGGCTTTCTTCTGGCCATCAAAGCCAATGGGGGTAGCTGGTCACAGTTGGCTTTTACGATGTTGGCAGTATTGTGGTGGTGGTTTACCTGGCAGGCTTGGCGGAGCGTGCGAAAAGGTCATTACAAAAAGCATCAGGACTTTATGTGGCGAAGCTTTGCGCTGACATTATCAGCGGTAACCCTCCGCTCCTGGAAGTGGTTGATCGTATTGGTCTGGGCGCCACCGCCCATGGATACCTACCGGCTGGTCGCATGGTTGGGGTGGGTGCCTAACCTTTTATTGGTAGAATGGTGGATCAGGAGGCAGAAAACGTAGCCATGTTGTATTTTTTGTATATTAAACCTGCTTTATTTAGTAGTTGAACTTTAATCCCGGTAATTAGTGCTATTATCGGGATAGTTTTACTTTAAACCTTATCCCTTCTTACCTATGTTAAACGTTTTCAAACTCAATTTTTCCAATATTCGCGGCGACTTTTTTGGTGGCCTTACGGCCGGAGTTGTAGCACTACCGCTGGCATTGGCTTTTGGTGCACAGACCGAATTGGGGGCTATTGCTGGTTTGTATGGAGCCATTGCGTTGGCTGTTTTAGCAGCGTTTTTTGGCGGAACAGCCACCCAGGTGAGCGGGCCTACGGCTCCGATGACGGTAGTATCAGCAGCCGTGATAGCAAGTTGCATTACGGAATCGGGAGCGTCTTCGGTAACGGAAGTGATCCCTCTAATCATTGCGACGTTTTTTCTAGCTGGGGCGATTGAAGTGTTTTTCGGGATTATTCGGCTGGGGCGTTATATCCGCTATATCCCTTACCCCGTAGTGTCAGGCTTCATGAGTGGCATTGGCGTCATCATTATCATTACCCAGTTGTTTCCAATGCTGGGTTACAATGCTTCTCAGGACGAAATGCTGGTAGCGCAACGCATGCCCCATGCGGAGGAAGTGATTTTGGAGAAAATCCTACAAGAAGAAGAAGCCGAAGGTGTACCCATTGGCGTAATGAGTGCCGAAGACCTGGAGGAAACTGCCCGTAGGGCCAAGGAAGTAAGCGCAGGAGATATTCACGCTGAAGCAGTAAAGCAAGCCAAAAGCCAAGCCAGTGGTACCGTGGGTACGATTAAATACCTAAGTAGACCATTCAAAATCCCTAATGGAATCAATTGGATCAATCTGCTGATTGGGCTGGGCACGATTTTGACCATCTACGGCTTTAAACGAATAACCACCGCAATACCATCTTCCTTGGTTGCTCTGGTGCTGATGACTTTGGTCGTTTATTTCTTTTTCCCCGGCCAGGTCCCCGTCATTGGTGAGGTGCAATCAGGTTTGCCTTCCTTACAACTTGGCTTTTTTGGGGCGTATGCCGACTTAGGCATGCTTGGTACGATCTTCAAGTTTGCACTGACACTAGCGGCTCTCGGGGCCATTGACTCCTTGCTGACCTCGGTAGTAGCGGACAATATCACCAAAACCAAGCACGATAGTGACCAGGAACTGATAGGGCAGGGAATAGGCAATATGGGGGCGGCCCTCATCGGCGGATTACCAGGTGCTGGTGCTACCATGCGTACGGTTATCAACATAAATTCAGGAGGAAAAACCAAGCTATCCGGAATGATTGCCGGAATCTTTCTACTAGCCGTACTGCTGGGTGTAGGGCCGGTAGTTGCCTATGTGCCAAATGCTGTTCTAGCGGGTATCCTGTTTACTGTAGGAGTCGGAATCATTGATTATAAAGCCCTGCGACACATGAAGACCCTCCCGCTACCGGATACCATTATCATGCTAGTGGTATTGTTCCTGACAGTTTTTGTTGATCTGTTGACCGCAGTAGGGGTAGGAATGGTGTTGGCTGCTTTGTTGTTTATGAAGAGTATCTCAGATATGGTAGAGGAAAAGACCCAAACGGCTTCTTCGCCTTTGCGCGATGTGTCGCTGGAACGAGCCTGGGAAGATGACGCCGATTTGATCCAAGAATATGGAGATCGCGTGTACGTAAAACACCTGGATGGTCCACTATTCTTTGGTTTTGCCAGTCGTTTTCAGGAAATGGTACAGGCTTTGCCCACGGTCTGTATCGTGATCATGCGAATGCGGCGCGTCCCCTATGTAGATCAATCGGGACTCTATGTCATGGAGGAAGCCATCATGGAACTCCACCGCCAGGGTATTGCGGTAGTGTTTACCGGTTTGCAAGAACAACCACTGGACATGTTCAAACGTATTAACCTCATTCCTGGGCTAATCGACGAAAAATACCTCTTTGAAAACTTTAATACCTGCTCGGAATGGCTCATCGAAATTATGAAAGATGAGCAAACCCTGAAGCATATTATCACCGATCAGCTCTCAGATACAGTGAGGGTAAGTGATGATATTGATGAGATGTAAAGAAAGAGGGAGAATAGCTTATGAAAAAATTAAAGTAAAGCTATTTTTGCAGATAGGGATACTTTGATTAAATTGCTTCCTTTTATAAAGAGACAGTATGGCGATTCGAATACAAATGCAGTTGAACGAAAAATTATTTCTACGTGACCCGCAAGATACAAAGCTTGGACGAAATATTATTCGCCACAGTATTTTGTTGATTGATGAGATTGGTTTTGAGCAGTTTACGTTCAAGAAGCTGGCAGAGCAAATCGAATCGACAGAGGCTTCTGTTTATCGTTATTTCGAAAACAAACACCTTCTTTTGGTGTACCTCCTGTGTTGGTATTGGGAATGGACCAAGTTTCAGTTGGATTTCAATACCAATAATATTGATGATCCGTGCCAGAAATTGCGCATTGCCATTGCTACCATTGTCAATACTGCCAAGCGTAACGCCACTATTGATTTTGTCGATGAAGATATTCTCCACAAAGTAGTAGTGGCTGAAGGCGTAAAGGGCTACCACAGCAAAGCGGTTGACCAGGAAAATCAGGAAGGTTTTTTCGCTACTTACAAGTCGTTGGCAGTGAAAATCGCTAGCTTTATTACCGAAATTAACCCCACCTTTTCTTATCCACGTGCACTGGCGAGTACATTGCTCGAAATGGCTAAAGATCAAACTTACTTCGCCGAACATCTTCCTCGCCTAACAGACATCGAAGTAAAAAACGGTGACCTGAGGCAAGTAGAGGAATTATTGCTGGATTTTGCTTTTCGGCTGATAAAGCCCGAAAGTTTAGATGCTTGCTAGGAGACGAGTGATTTTGTATCTTACAGAGAGGAAGGCCGAAAATCAGGCCCAACCTCTTCGTAATGCCGAAAATCACAATTCTGATGGAGAAGCTTTTTCCCCTGTTATTCCTCTGTTTGCTGGTTATTTGTTCTTGCAAAACCCAGCAAATAGCAGCTCCACCTACCCCCGAAGACTATACCAAAGAGATAGAAGAATGGCGCACGCAGCGCTTGGCCGATTTGCTGGCTCCCACCGGCTGGCTGAGTCTCATCGGCTTGCACTGGCTCAAGGAAGGCGTCAACGAATGCGGTAGTAAAGACGGTGTCCGTGTGCCGCTGCCCGCTAATGCACCCACCCTGGCCGCTACCTATACCCTGGAAAATGACCAAGTAAGCTGCAATCCCAACACCGAAGCAGGAGTGGTGATGTTGAATGCTACGGATTGCCAGCTCGAATTCGAATCCTTACAGTGGCAGCTGCTCGAGCGCGGTGGCCGTCATGGCGTACGGGTTCGCGACACCCTGCTTCCTACCCGCATCCGTATCAAGGCCATTGAATACTTTCCCATCGATCCTGCCTACCGCGTATACGCCACCTGGGAGGCTAGCAAAGGCCCCGACTCCGTACTGATGCGCAATGTGCTGGATATGGAGTACTACGTGCCCGTCGTCGGGAAATTACGCTTTACCCTGGCTGATCGCCTCCACGAGCTCATTGCGCTTGATGGTGGCCCCGAAGAACTGTTCCTCATTTTTGCCGATAAAACGACGGGGGAAACAACCTACGGCGGCGGCCGCTACCTCTACTGCCCCCGCCCCGGCACCGATGATCGCACCATCATCGACTTTAATAAAGCCTATAATCCACCCTGTGCCTTCACTCAATTTGCCACCTGCCTCCTTCCGCGCATCGAGAATCATTTGCCAATAGCTGTCTTAGCCGGAGAGAAAAATTATGGAGAGCATTAAACAACTGTTTCAATGCCTCGCCTACTCCTCTGGAGGGGTGTTGGAGATTGGTTTTGAACGCGCTTAGTTTCGCCTCAAACCAAAGGGATCTCCATATCCCCCTTCGGAGGGGGTGTCACACAGTGACGGGGGAGGAGACCCCTAACCGCAAGGGCTCTCCTCCCTGCCTGACGTGCCTCCGGAAGGCAGGCCTTGAACCTGTGGATCGGTCCCTCCAGCGGGACACATTTTGATGGCGCTAGTGACAAGGATATCCTTCATTACAAGGATGAGAAAGGTTAATTTGATCTTCGGAGATGATTCTTTTGGGATGCCTGTAGAATCAATATAACGCTACTTCGGAGGGGCGCCCGGCTATCCGCAAGCTCCTATCCTTGGTCTTGGAAATAGAAAGCATCAGTGCAGAACGCTTGATCAGCCTGGATCGTTTTTTGAAATTACAGCAGGATACCAATATCCCCACCTACATCAATCTCTACGGCTACGGTTACCGCAATATCTACGAATTGGATGAACTCGTAGAGATGAATGACCCCCGCCTTGAATTTGAAGGAACTAACTTTTTGAAAGCCATCGTCCCCGTAAGAAAGAATTGATCGTCGACGTTTCCCACTTCCGACTTCCGACTTCCCACTTCCGACTTCAAAAACCCTTACACTCACCCAACCTTTACACCCTCCACCCGCGAACAACCACTCAACCGCATGGTCAATTCAAAATCGGCCCAAAGATTTTGCAGGACGGTACTCACCCCTTCCTGGCCAGCAATAGCTAGGCCATAGGCGTAAGGTCGACCAATACAGACGGCATCGGCACCCAGTGCCAGCGCTTTAAAAACATCGGCGCCTGTCCGTACCCCGCTGTCGAGTAATAAAGGGAAATGATCTCCCACGACCTGCTTGATGGTGGGCAACATCTCAATGGTACTCACTGCACCATCTACCTGGCGGCCACCGTGGTTGCTGATGATGAGGCCATCTACGCCAGCATCCATGGCGCGGCGGGCATCATCGGGGTGGTGGATGCCTTTGAGGATGATCGGCAACTTGGTATGCTCTCGCAAAAAGGGCAGATCCTCCCAATTCAGCGATGGTTTGGTGTAGAGGTTGATGAAGGTCCGCACTGCCCGTAATGGTCGCCCCGAACGCAGGTTGCTGAAAAAGCTGCCGGGGTAGTTGTTCATCAGTTGGTAAATGGCCTGCAAGGTTTTCAGGGTGATGCGCCGTTTGGGGGAAACCAGTCCTTCTTCTTCCGGCAGATCCAGCATTTTTTGAAAAACCGGGTCGCTGGTGTATTGGGCGATTCCCCGGCCCCGCAGAAAGGGCAGGTAGGCCATGTCCAGGTCCCGCAAGCGCCAGCCTAGCATCGTCGTGTCGAGCGTGACAACAATGGCTTCGCAACCACTGGCTTCGGCCCTTTGTACCAGGCTAGCCACTAGGTCGTAGGATTTGCTCCAGTACAATTGGAAGAAGCGGGGAGCGTCGCCCATGGCCTTGCCGACGTCTTCCATTGGTACACTGGCCTGGTTGCTGAAGATGAAAGGTAGGCCCAACTGTGCCGCCGCTCGGCCAACGGCCAGGTCGGCTTCCCGGTGGCAAAGATCAAGCACACCTACCGGGGCCAGTAAAATGGGAGCTGGCAAGCGTCGGCCAAACAGCTCAATACTGGTGTCAAAGGTACTCACATCACGGAGCATTCGTGGCTGGATGTGCCACTGTTGGAAGGCCTCACGGTTGCGTTGTACCGTCAACTCGCGCCCTGCACCACCTGCTACGTAGGCGTAAGCTTCGGGGCTCATGCACTTTTGGGCAGCCCGTTCCAGTGCCAGCGGATCACTGGGCACCAGCGGCATCCGACCACTAAGGCCCTGTAGGTAAATGTCGCGCTGGCGTTCTACTGCGGATAAGTTAGGCATAATTAATTCTCGGTGCTCCAACCCTGATAACCGCCTACCAGGTTGTAAACGTTTTTAAACCCCATCTCCTCCATCATACTACAAGCCGAAGAGCTACGCCCTCCGCTGCGGCAATACACCAGGTAGGTTTTATCACGATCCAATTGGCCAAGTTTTTCCTGGAAGTCAGGTGCCCGGAAATCAAGCTCTTCGGCACCCTTGATCTTTCCTTCTGCCGTTTCCGCTGGGGTACGTACATCCAGTACGACGACCCCACGAGTCGCCATTTTCTCTTTGAACTGGGCGGCATTCAGGTCTTGAAAACCTTCTTTTTGGGCATCTGATCCGGTCGATGATTGGCAACTGGCTGTCATTAAAGCAAGTAGCAAGTAGCTAAGTAGGCTTATGTTTTTCCAGCTTGTTATCATTGCGTTAAAATTTAAGTTAATACAAACGGTTGGTGCCTTTCTTCCGTCTATGGAAAAATGAAAGCACCCAAAAATCCATGGAATTTTCCAGAAAACCTATTCTGCCGGGCTAAAGTTGTAAATAGCCAACTCTCCCGTAAAACCAAAACCTTTACTTATGCCTAAACACTACCTGACGGGGCTTGCCCTTCTTCTTGCTTTTCTCGCCCGAGGACAATCTTTTACCATCAGTGGTTACATCGAAGACCAGGCTAGTGGCGAAAAACTGATCGCTGCCAATGTTTACGATAGCTTCTCTGGCGCGGGGGCGGTAACCAATACCTATGGTTTTTTTAGCCTCACATTGCCTGCAGATTCGGTGGCCCTTTCTTTTAGCTATATCGGTTATCAAAGCCGGGAAGAACGGTTTGCCCTTTCGGGTAATCGAACCCTCAACGTGAGCTTATCGCCTTACGTGGAGCTGGCCACCGTGGAGGTCACCGCTGAGCGTAGTGAACGCATTGAGCAACGAACCCAGATGAGTAGGATGGAAGTGCCTATTGAGCAAATCAAACGCATCCCGGCGCTCATGGGCGAGGTGGATGTACTCAAAGCCTTACAGCTTTTGCCGGGGGTGCAATCGGGGGGCGAAGGCCAGAACGGCCTCTACGTTCGCGGCGGAAGCCCCGATCAAAACCTGGTACTGCTGGATGGCGTTCCTGTGTACAACGTGAGCCACCTTCTGGGCATCTTCTCGGTATTTAATGCCGATGCGATCAAGAATGTTACGCTGACCAAGGGTGGATTTCCTGCTCGTTATGGTGGCCGTTTGTCCAGTGTGCTGGAAATCAATATGAAAGAAGGCAACCTGCAGGAGTGGCACGGTGAAGGTTCCATTGGTCTTATCTCTTCTAAACTGACCCTCCAGGGACCGATACAGAAAGGAAAAACCAGCTTCCTAATCTCAGGCCGACGTACCTATGTAGACTTATTGGCTAAGCCCATTATCAGTGCGAATACGCTTCCGGGGGAAGAGATTGATATTAGTCTTTATTTCTACGATCTTAACGCAAAATTACAACACAAGATCAACGACAAGCATCGTATTTTTCTCAGTGCTTACACTGGAGCAGATGTGTTTGCCAACCGCTTTGCCGATGAATATGGTGCCTTTTCAGGAGGTATCGACTGGGGCAACCTCATCTCGGCAGCCCGCTGGAATTGGCAGATCAGTCCAAAAATGTTTGCCAATACCACGCTTACCTACAGCAAGTATGAGATTGACATCAATGCCGGGAGTGAAAATTTCAATGAGGATGGCCCTGATGAAAAATTCTCCGCCCTCTATATTTCCGGGATCGAAGATATTGGTGGGAAAATCGACTTCGACTTCATTCCCAACCCTGATCATTACCTCCGTTTTGGGGGTGGTTGGACCAACCATACTTATCGCCCCGGTGCCCTCAATTTTAACCTCACCGACGGGGAAGATTTTAACCTCGATACCCTGATTGGCTCACAAAATAGTTACAGTAATGAGTTGTTTGTTTACGCTGAAGATGACTTTACGCTGGGCCCGTTGAAAATCAATGCGGGCATTCACGCCTCGGCTTTTGCCGTAGAAGATGAGTTTTACACTTCGGTACAACCACGCTTGGGGCTTCGCTACTTGTTGAATAATGACCTGGCGATCAAAGCAGGTTTCAGTACCATGACCCAGTACATCAATTTACTCACCAGCGAAGCACTTTCGTTGCCTACCGATTTGTGGGTGCCCAGTACGTCGAGAATAAAACCCCAACAAAGTTGGCAGGTGGCTTTGGGAGTGGCCAAGACCATCAACGAGGATTATGAACTAAGTGTGGAAGGTTACTATAAAGAAATGCAAAACGTGATCTCCTTTAAAGAAGGTGCGAGCTTCTTGTTTGGTCTCGAAAACGATTGGCAAAGTAAGGTGACGCAAGGAGATGGCGAGGCCTACGGACTAGAGTTTTTCTTCCAGAAAAAGAGGGGGCGCACGACGGGCTGGATCGGTTACACCCTGAGCTGGAATTACCGCCAATTTGACGAGATCAACAGCGGGCGCCGGTATCCATTTCGCTACGATCGTCGGCATGATATTTCCGTGGTGGTCAACCATGATTTTTCTGAAAAGATTGGTCTCTCAGCGGCCTGGGTCTACGGCACCGGCAATGCCATTACCCTGAATACGATTACTTACCCCACGGATGTTTACGGTGGCTTTGGTCAGCCGTACTTTAATGAGATTGAAACCGGCGGTGAAAAAAATGCTTTCCGTATGACCGATTTTCATCGCCTGGATTTGAGTGTAGAATTCCGCAAACAGAAACCAAAATGGGAACGCAAGTGGGTTGTGGGGGTTTACAATGCCTATTACCACCGAAATCCTTACTACGTTATTGCTGATACGGAGTATGTACGTGATGGGCAAGGGAACATTGTCGACGAAAAGCGAGTGTTTAAGGAAATCAGCATCCTACCCATTATCCCTTCTGTTTCTTACCAGTTTAAATTCTAGAAAAATGAAAAATATCATCTTGTTTTTGACGATAGCTACATTGGTGACCTTATTAGGGAGTTGCGATGAAAATTCTTTCACCCAAGTCGTTACCATTGATATTCCCGAACACGACCCACGGCCAGTGCTCAACCTACAAGTGGAGGCCAAACAGGAAGGTGCCCTCAATGCCCTAGTGACCAACAGCAAAGGAATCCTTGACCCCGAAAGCACCTACGAAATCCCTACCGACGCAGAGGTAACCCTGTACCGCAATGGGGAAGTTTTTGCCAATCTGGAGTTCTCAGAAGTTGATCAACGCTATCTGGCGGCCATCAATGAACCTTTTCCCAATCAGGCTGGCGATACTTATTTACTGGAAGCCAATACTCCTACTTTCGGCCTGGTACAGGTCAGTCAGGTAATGCCCGTTGTTCCTAAGATCAAGAAAGCTACCTACGAAATAGAAGGTACGATTGATCCCTCGGGCTTTCGCGTAGATGAGCTGATCGTGGATATCGTCGATCAGGAGCCGGCTAAGACCAATTATTATGGATTGGATTTATTCCAGATTTACTACAGTATAGATCCTTACAATGGCGATACGCTTAATGTTTTCCGCAGCCAGGTAAGCATAGATACCAATGACCCTTTGCTTTCTTACGGAGCACGCTACAGCCTCATTTTTAGCGATGAGAGCTTCTCGGGCGGAGAGTACCAGGCACGTTGTTATACTTACTACAGTGTTGGTGAAGAAATGGAGATGGAAGTGCACCTCTATCAACTTACGGAAGATGCCTTTTTGTACGCTCGTTCTTATGAGCAGTACCAAAATTCGATCAACAACCCTTTTGCCGAGCCGGTTACCGTGCACAGTAATATTCCCAATGGTTACGGCATCTTTAGCCTGGCGAACAAGGATGTTTACTTGATTGAGGATTAAGCGGCTCCGTCTCAGATCTTCTCCCGCAACCAGCTTAAAAACGGAGGAGATTGAAACATGCCTTGGGCATTATGACCAATGCCCGGCACTACGATCTTCTCGGCTTGGTGAGTCACTGTATAATTGGTTTCCAGGAGGAGGAAGAAGTTCTCGCCGCGGCGGAAGCGATTTTCGCCCAGTAGCACCGCTTCACAATCGCTGGTGTTGAGACTGCCGGTGGTGACCACATCCTGATCGCCGAGGAAATAACTAAGCTTTCGTTCCACTACCCGTTGGTCTACGGTTGCTTCAGGGGTGCTGCTGAGATAGGGAGGCGGTGCCACAAAACCTAGCGGCCATCGGTTGTAAGCAGCACAACCACTCACCGCAATAAATTGACCGGAAGCATCATCATAACGCAGATCGTCCGGGTAGTAAAAATACTGGCTGTTGGCTACGACGTAGCGGAAATTCAGGTTGGGATACGTGTTTTCGCTGCTGTTGGCTGCTGCGTAAGCTTGGGCAAACAATGCACCTGATGAGTGCCCCGCAATAATGATGGTTTCCAATGCCGGGAAGCGCTCCGCATCGGCCAGCTGGTCGATGATTTGATCGAGTACCGTGAATGAACTGATATTGACCGCGCCGTCAGCATTTTGCCCTTCCCGCCAGCCGGAATCTGACCAGTAAAGCTCACCATTTTGCGCTGCTGAAGCATTTTTGAAGTAAGGTGCGATGAGGATGCTTTGGTTGTCCAGGTTCTCCTGGCGTAAGCTGCTCATCATATAAGAAAAATAATTGTCGGCATCCCGGTTCAGCCCATGGATGACGATGATCGCACTGGTGAGTTCTTCCCAGCGGGCATTTTCTACATCCAGCGGATAGCTGTTGTAAAAAGTAATGGTTCCGGATTGCCCTCCTGTACCATTGATAAGCTTACTGCTCAAACAATCGTTGCTGGCCGTAATACAGGGAGGCAAGGAAGTAATGACACCGCCATCACGGGTGGTGAAATTCCTCACCAGGGCTTGGGCGAGGGTTTGGTCGTCTTGTCCAATAGCCGCAGTATTGACCTTCAATTCGTAGCTGGTGCCAGGGGCCAATGTAGCGCTGATAATTGCTTTTGAAGATGCATTGGCATAGCTGATGTCCAACGTACTCACCGTCCCGGCGTTGCTGCTTAATGAAAAAGCAGCCTCAAATTTTGCGGGAACAATCGCCCCGGAAAAAGTAAGCTCAAAAGTAGCGTCCGTTGCTACATTGATCGTACCCTCAACCAAGGGAATACCGTTGGCCGTAACGTTGATTACCGATAAGTTCGGAATCGTCATTTCTTTACCACAACTGCTTTGCAATAGGATACTAACAATTAGGAGCAGGCCCAGGAAGTGGTATTTAGAAAAAGGATGTTTCATCTTTGGTTTGGAATTTTAAAACCCTCTTTGAAGAATAGAACACAGATTTAACGGATCTGACGGATTTACGCGGATATGAAATCTGTGAAAATCCTGTTTGATCCGTTGAATCCGTGGTCTATCCCGTTGTTAGCATTTATTTAGGATGCCTAAAATTGTCACGAAACCCTTTACGACCTTTGGTGAAAAGCCGAAACTCACGCTAGAAAGAAGAACCATCCGTCTTCGTTCCTGGAGAAAACAGCAATGCTGGATTCGCCGTGGTATGCAATAGGAAATCACCGCTGATATCAGGAGAACGACTCACTGATTGGTCAGCACCGAAATCAATACCTGCGCCTTCGCCTTGTGTATCAAAGGTAAGGAATGTGTTGCCTAAAAGATCCAGAATGGTGATAACATCATCACCATTGGACAGGTTCATATTGCCAGTGGTGGACACGCCTACCATGGCACCTCCAAAGCTTCCGGTAGGAGTACCACCGCCAAAGAGGACATAGACCCCACCCGGCGGGATGATGGTTCCAGCAGGGAAGGTATGCCTTGGCTCATTCAGGTCAAGGTTAGTAGCGTCATAAAGGGTAAAGCCGCTGAGGTCAACGGGTTGGTTGGAGTCGTTGACAAACTCAATAAATTCATCCTCAGAAGCACTGCGTACTCCGTCGCCGTTGGCATCACCAGGTAGGTCTGCTGGAGGGTCAAAGAGTACTTCGTTGATGCGGAAGCCCAATCCGGGGTTGCCACCGCCAGTGCCGAGGTTCGTACCGTCAACTTTTTTGCCAGGTGAATAGAGCAGGTCCGCATTGGCGGTGGTATGCAAGGTGAAATCACCATTGATATCAGGGAAGCGAGTCACCGACTGGTCAGCACCAAAATCAATGCCTGCGCCTTCACCTTGGGTGTCAAAGGTGAGGACGGTATTGCCATCAGTATCCAGGAGGGTGATTACGTCATCCGCATTCGAGAGATTGAGGTTGCCACTGGTGCTCACGCCAACGAGCGCGTCACCAAAATCACCCGAAGGAGATCCTCCACCAAACAGTACATAAACACCACCAGCGGGGACGATGGTACCAGCTGGGAAGGTATGATTGGGCTCGCCGGATGCCAGGTTGGTTGCATCGTATAAGGTATAGCCACTCAGGTCAAACTCCTGGTCTGAATCATTCACAAATTCAATGAACTCATCTTCAGAGGCACTGCGTGTACCGTCGCCATTGGCATCACCCGGATCACCGCCGGGAGGATCAAAGAGCACTTCGTTGATGATAAAACCCCGGTCGGGGAAGCCATCACCATTGCTGTCCAGGTCTGCATCCAACAGGGTGATGGTGACCAACTGAGGCGTAAGTTCTTCCGCATTGGTGACGGAAGCAATACTCACTTCGATGGCTTCGGTACCTTCCAATGCACCGTCGGTTAACGCGGTAATCGTCACTTCAGCCGTCGTTTCACCTGCCGTCAGTACCACGGAGGTGGCGCTGGTGGTATAGTCACTACCTACGCTAGCGGTACCACCAAACTGTAGTTCGACGGTGACGTCCAATTCCACTTCCTCACTCAGATTGACGGAAATCGTGGCCACTCCATCGATTTCACTGATGGCGCCTACATTGCTGGCCAAGCTCACGTTGGCTGGCACAAAGGGGGCTGTGGTAAAGGTCAGGGAATAACTTTCTTTGAGGGAGTTATTGTCTTCGCCGTAGGTGCCTGCCGGCAGTGCGAGGGTATAGGTGGTCTCGTATTCCAGGTCGGAGTCGGGCGTAAGCGTAAGCGTAGAGTTGGTGTTGCCATAGGTAGCGGTGAAAGCCACCGAAGCGCCTCCTCCAGTAAGGCTGAGGGCCGAAGTCAATTCGGCGGTTTTTAAAGTGTGCGAAAAAATGATCTCAATCGTCGGACGACGATCAATGCCATCGACTCCGTTGACTGCTGCTTCACCATCGATCTTTTGCGAAAGAATTTGCAGACTGTCATCAAAAACGAGGTCATCATCATTGCTACAAGCATTGGTCAACATGATGCCCAAAACCAGTAAAAGCGATGGTATATATTTTAAAAGATAGGAATTTCCCATTGTCGTTATTTTTTAAAAATAAGAAAATTCAAGCTGTAAAGCCAAATTCAGTATAGGGATGCAGGCCGCTTCGCGCCCATTTTGTAGAGGGTAGAGAGATTAAATGTCCGTTTCCGTCTTGGACAATCAAAGTCCCTATACCCTCTACCAAGTACCTACATCACTTATTGATATCCGTAGCTTCAAACAATCCCGGAATAGGTTTAGGTACGTTCGCGTTCCGGTCAATTTCGGTTTGTGGATACAGGAATCGGCCAGGAATTTCTGTGCCGATATTGGGGGGCACTTGCACCTTTACCGTTGTTTCTCCTGCGGTACGTCTGACGTCGTTAAAGCCTTCAATTTGGCCAAAAAACGTAACGTAGCGTTCTTCAAGAATTTCCTTCAACAAGGCATCATCAGGATTGAGCCCAGTAGGGTTCTCCAGTCCTCCATTGTTAAAGTCTTCGTTGGTGTACGCTTCGTAGCGAATCTGGGCAGGATCAGCATTGACGAGGTAACCGCCATTGTTCATAAACGCGCGGTAATCGTTCAAGTGTCCTAAGCCGGTGGCAAAGCCCTGACTGCGCAAGCCAGCCTCCGCCAGAATCAGTAGATTCTCTTCGTAGGTTACGATTGGTGCATTGGCGGTTTGTGCCGCAAAACCGTTGGTGGTATTGGGCTGTACGCCTAAACTATTGGTGGTGAAGTAGAAGTTGAAGCGGCCCGTCTCGTCGGTCTTGGCATTGCCCCGGTAATTTTCAGGAATAGGATTTTCTGCCGAGTTGGATTGCAACAGACTGGTAATGTAATCCGCCGTAATCACGTCGGCACCCCGTACCTCCACTGCGAAGAAGAGGTAGCTGAGGTTAGACTCTTGAATCCCTGTGCCGTGGGGCGCATACAAAGCATTGTTGATGCTGCTGATTCCATTACCTGCTGCTGCGTAAGCGGCGGAATAATCCTTCGTCTGTAAGTAAAAACGGGCCTTTAGTGAGTAAGCGACCTCTATCCACGGCGCTACGGCACCATCAAAGTAGATGTCGGCACCACCAGCCGGACGATCGGTGCCCGTTTGCAGGTTGGTAATCGCTTCGTCCAATAAGGATTGTACACCCGCATATACACTGAGCTGGTCCTCGTAAATGGGGTTTTCAATCTCGATTCTTCCGGCCTCCGCAAAGGGAATATCACCGTAGAGGGCGGCTCCTGTACCAATGGCAAGGGCCTGCAATACCTGGGTAATACCCTTGGTGACGCCCGTGAGACCTTCTTCCGCAGCAGCGACTTCCGCCTCCAATGCATTGCGGTAAGTATCCACGTAAAGATCGTACCAGAGGCTGTTGAAGTCGCTGGTGGTCAGGGTGTAGTTATAAAAACCCTGGTGTTGGCGGTCAATGCCTTCGTAGTAACCGGAGAAAATACCCGCTCTACGCGCAGTCTCTCCGGTATTAAGAATAATGTTGCCTACTTCCGCGCCCGTCAGAATATTCTGGTAAGAGGCAGAAGTGGGGTTGTTGGGATCCTGATTGATGCCGTCGACGAGATCGCCACAGGCGGTCATCAGTACGGCTATAGTTGTGAATAATAGTAATCGTTTCATTAGTACCTTTTTTAGGTTGCTGAAAAGTGAGTGATATTAAAAGTCTAGCAAAAGGCTGAACACGTAAGACTTGGTGCCAGGGTTGTTGAAATACTCAATTCCCCGTGCCGCACTGATGCCAGAAAGGTTGGTGTCCGGGTCATTGCCTTCAAACGGAGTCCAGAGGACGAGGTTTCTACCGGTAGCGGATAGTTCTAATGAACTGATGCCGATCTTTTGATCGAGCCAGTTGGAGGTCAGTCGGTAGGATAAAGTCAGTTCGCGCAGGCGCGTCCAGGAACCATCTTCGATGTAGAGCTCATCGTTGCCATTGGCAAAGAATCCGCCGTCGGCATTGTACCAGGCCTCGGTGAGGGCTACAGGGCCAGCGCCAAAGTCGGTGACATTTCCACGAAAGGTTTCACCAATGTTGATGATGTTGCCATTGAATTCTTTCAGGTTGCGGGTAGCGGTTACTTCTTCGCCCGTGTTCTCCCAAAGCCCTAAATCTGATAGTACCGACTTGGTACCTGCGTAGATATCGGCACCCTGGTAGGTTTCGAAAAGTGCCGAAAGCCGGAAGTTCTTGAAACGAATACCGGTAGATATCGCGCCCTGCCAATCGGGGTTTGGATCACCAATGACGCCTTCGAGTTCATCTTGTACGGGGAAGCCGTTTTCGTCAAAAACGATATTGCCGTTTTCATCGCGCAGGCTGCGTGATCCCCATAATACGCCTAGCGGCTGGCCTTCTACGGCACGAGAGTTGACGGCGGCGAGGCCACCCAATTCGATCGACTCCACATCGCGCAGGTCCAGTACCTCGTTTCTCACTTGGGTGAAATTGGCCGTAACGTTCCACGAGAAGTCTTTGCGTTGGATCAGCTCAACTCCCAGATCCAATTCGTAGCCGGTATTTTGAATCTCTGCGCCGTTGGTGTACACCTGGCTGTAGCCTCGTGAGTTGGCTACGGGGAAATCCAGCAAGACGTCCACGGTTTTGTTCGAAAAGTAGGTGCCGCTAAAGGAAAGTTTATCTTCGAAGAAGCGCAAATCTGCGCCGATTTCCAGCTCCTTTTTACGCTCTGGCAAGAGCGATGCGTTGCCCCGGTTGGCGCTGGGTACAAAACCACCATTGCCATAGAGCCCTAAGTTGAGGTTGCCACCGTATTGGTCGCCTATGCTGGGCGAAACAAAAACATTGGAGGTGTTGTAACGAGCAGGTTGAACACCCACCTCGCCGTAAGATAAACGCAGCTTGCCAAACGAAAGGGTATTACCGTTCAAGCCCTCAATTTCTGAAAATTGCCAGGCCAAAGAAGCAGATGGAAACAGGAAGGTATTGTCGGCATCGTCGCCAAAGGTAGAGGCGGACTCTGCCCGGATTGTTCCGGTAAAGTAAAGCATGTCCCAAGCGTTGAGCGACATGGCAGAATAAACGCCGGCGGTACGCTCCTGCCCTTGAGAACTCTGGGTGGTAATGTTTTCGAGCAAGGCATTGTCCTTGTCACGCACCACGCTGGCCACATCCACAAACTGGATGAAATTGACCGTATTGACCCCGTTGACATCCCGGGAGCGGGCATTGTAGTTGAAACCTACCAGCAAGCTGCCGCCAAAGTTACGGTTGAACTTGTGGTTGGCTTTAGCAATATAATCCATGTTGAATATGGTGTTGGCCGCAATGGATTGCTCATAGAGGCCCGCTCGGTATTCACCCGCCGCCGAACCGGGCGTGAAGAACTCGTTACGCTTTTCACTGTAGTGATCAATGCCTACTCGTCCGATCAGGTTGAGCCAGGTTTTTGGCGTTGCCGTCAGCTCCATAGAAGTAATGAAGCGATCCACTTTAGCGAGGTTTTCCTGCTCGTAAATGGTCCATTGGGGGTTGTTGTAAACGGGGCTATCGTCAGCTCCCAGTGGTTCCCGGTAGGAACGATGGCGGTTGGGAACGGGAGAGCTATTGCCATTGGCGTAGTAGTCGCCGCGGTAGCCTGCATTGTCGAAATCAATGGGGGTACGCAATAAACCGAGGTAGAGCCCCGAAGAGGTAGCTCCTTTCTGGATACGGTTGGAGGCGGTACGGGAGTAGTTCGTCGTAAGTTTCAGCTTCAGCTGGTCGGAGAAAAGATGGTTGACATTGAAGCGGGCCGTGGTACGGCGGTAGTCAGAGTTATTTCTGATAATCCCTTCCTGGTTCATATCTCCCATGCTGAAGAAAACGGCTGTGCTGTTGTTGCCTCCGGTAATGCTCAAGTTGTTTTCCAGAAAATAACCATTCTGAAAAATCTGATCGAAATTGGAGTCTTCGTAAATCTCACGGGAATTTTTGTTCAGAATAGGATAGTAAGTACGACCATCCTGATCTACGAAAAACTCACCGGAAGTATCAAATTCGTCAGGACCACCGGGGCGATCAGCAATGCGGTCTCCCCAGGAATCCCGCGCGCGCGGATCAAAGATGCCATTGTCTCCCTGGCCGTAGCTGTTTTGTAGTGGATAGCGCCGGTTGATGACATCCATCGAATAGCTAGAGCGCAGCGACACTTTGGTTTTACTGGCAAACTTGCCACTCTTGGTCGTAATAAGAATGACCCCACCCAAAGCCTGGGTGCCATACAGTGCTGCTGCCGAAGCACCTTTTAGCACCGAAATACTTTCGATATCATTCGGGTTGATGTCATTCAAGCGAGACTCCTGGCTTACGCCGGAACGGTCGCTATTGCCGCGTACATCATTACTGATCGGAATACCGTCCACAATGATGAGGGGCTGATTGTCGCGGGTAATGGTAGACAAGCCCCTGATCTGAATATAAGCTCCCGCTCCCGGATCTCCGGAGTTGCGCGAAATCCTTACACCGGAAGATTTGCCAGATAGGGAGTTGAGTACGGTAGCTTCACCCGATTTTACGAGGGTTTCACCACCTACATTGGAGCTGGCGTAACCCAGCTGGTCTTTGTTTTCGGTAAAACCTAAAGCTGTGACCACCACTTCGTCGAGTAAGCCTACTTCTTCTTCCAGCGTCAGGTTGAGTTCGGAAGCTGTGCCAACGGGAACCGTCTGGCTCGCAAATCCGATGTAGCGGAAGATGAGTCGTGCGTTTTGGTCAGCAACTGTGATCTCGTAACTCCCATCAAAAGAAGTAATGGTGCCGTTGGTGGTGCCATCCTCCAAGATGGTTACCCCAATCAGGGGGCTTCCTTCTGCATCAGTTACCATACCAGTAACTGTTTTTTGAGCATAGCCAGCTATGCTGAGGAGGCAAAACAAGGTGAAGAACAATAAACGTATTGGTTTTCCCATGATTGAATATTTATGTGGTTGTTATTTAGTCGGTGGATAAATTGGCTGGAAAGCTGAAGGGGTCAAAGCCCCATAAATACGGCAGTAGCAAATACACCAGTGCCGTAATGACAAGAATAGAAATGATATTCATCCAAATGCCAGCCTTGGCCATATCGATGATTTGGAGATAACCCGAGCCAAAGACCACCGCGTTGGGCGGCGTAGCTACGGGCAGCATAAAGGCACAAGAAGCAGCGGTAGTAGCACCTACCATCAATAAATAGGGATGTACATTGATACCCAAAGCCAAGGGGGCCAAAATGGGTAGCATCATCGCGGTGGTTGCCAGGTTGGACGTGATTTCCGTAAGAAAATTAACCGCTGCTACCAGGATCAATAATAGCAAAAGTACGGCTACACCATCCAGCAAGGTCATCTGGCTACCAATCCAGTCGGCCAACCCACTGGTTTTAAAACCTTCGGCGAGCGCTAGCCCACCACCAAATAAAAGCAGAATGCCCCAGGGAAGCTTCACCGCTTCTTCCCAGGTAATCAGCATCCGTTTTTTGTCTTTTGCCGCTGGTAGTAGAAACAGCGCCAAACCAGCAACCATGGCAATGATGGTGTCATCCAGGGCTGGAATAAAGCGCTGTAGTAGAAAAGATCGACTGATCCAGGCAAAGGCCGTCAGCCCAAAAACGATCAAGACGCTTCGCTCTTCGAAGCTTATTTTTCCCATGGCTTGTAAACGTTGCTGGATGGCTGGACGCCCGCCAGGAAAAGCCGTCACTTTTATTTTGAAAGCCTGGTTGGTAAGGTATTTCCAACAGATGAAAAGCAGGATGATGGAAACCGGCAGACCAAAACTGATCCACTGCGAAAAGGTGATTTCTACGCCATATTGTTCCTGTATGATCCCCGCCAACACCAGGTTAGGAGGTGTGCCGATCAAGGTAGCCATACCGCCAATAGAAGCGCTGTAGGCAATGGCCAGCATCAACATTTTCCCGAAAAGGGTATTCTCGTTCTCCTCCGTACTCGGGTCATCTTTGAGCTGGGAAACAATTGCCATCCCTATCGGAATCATCATCACTGCCGTAGCGGTATTGGAGATCCACATCGACAGAAAAGCGGTTGCTACCATAAAGCCCAAGACAATCCGCTTCATGTTGGTGCCGATAAAGTTGATGATATTCAGTGCTATCCGACGGTGCAGGTTCCACCGCTCAATAGCGATGGCCAAAATGAAACCACCGATGTAAAGGAAGATGTATTTGTGCCCAAAAGAAGCTGTCGTTTCCGATAAACTCAGTGCCCCGGTGAGGGGAAACAAGACGATGGTCAGCAGAGAAGTCATTGCGATTGGAATGGCTTCCGTGATCCACCAGATCGCGATCCAGAAGGTACAAGCCAGTACCGCGTGCCCCTGTGCACCCAAGCCTTGCAGATGCATGAATTTCAGGCTCAGCAGAAAAATAAGCGGACCAGCAATCAGCCCAATACGTTGTGCATTCCAGGTAGAAGTTTTCAAAGCGAGCTTATTTTACTGGTGAAACGAATGGTAGACCTAATATATCTGCAGCAACTTTCTGACAAAAAAGCGCATCCTCAGTAGATTGTATATTGAGGTAGAGTTTTTCTCCAGCGTGGTCGGTACTGGTCAGTCGATGGGGCAGTCCCACGGGTGTTTTTCCGGTGAAAACGCCATAGAAGACGCAGGCAGTCAGATAGGTACCCAAAGGGGAAGGATGGCTTTGATCGGGGTCGTACAGTGGAAGGTCAGGCCTTAAACTACGAGCACGTTCCCAAGCGGGGCCCACGGGTACAATCGTTGCGCCACACAAGCGTGCAAGCTCTTCGTATTTTGCGGTGATGGTAGCTTGCATATAGGGGTCAAATGCTCTGGCCCAGGTCATGTAGAGGAACACGCGTGCTCCTTTTGCTTTGATCTCGTTGGCAAACTGTTGGCCGTAATGCAACAAGGTGTCGGGGGCATTGAGGGCCTGCATGCTGAAATCTTGCAACACGACCGCATCGTATGCTCCTTCTCTGATCATGGGCAAGGACTGCAGTTTTTTCTCACCCCGCCAATGTTGAGCCAGGGAAGTGCCGCCACTGGTAGATTGCGAGGTATGGATGCTGAGATCCCGACTTTGAGCCATAGCTGCTACCTGCTGGGGCAAATTCCAGAAATAAGTATAGCTGTTCCCGACAAACAGGACCTTCTCTGGTGCTTGCGCAATGGCGTTGAAGCTTAAAAAGAGAAATGCCGTCGCAAGGACTGCCGAGTGAAAGGCTTTTAACATGATTGGAGATATTCGTTAGGGGGTTCTTTTATTGACGGATAAGAAGTTATCTTTAAGGAAAGAACCATAAATCATACCCGCAAGATAGCAGGTGATATTGGTTTAAAAAAGAATAAAATTTTGTTTTAAAAACTTTTTACAGTATTTTATATCATTTTACACTTTTTTACACACGTTTGAGGCTGCATGGAACAAAGTTTAAAGGATAAATTCATTAAGAAACTGGAAGAGAAATACGGACCTTGGAATAAGTCAACATCCAAGTTCGGGGCCACATCTTTTGGTGTCATTTCACAGGATTTAAGTATCAGTGCCAGCCAGTTTACCAAGCTCATTTACGGTACCGCCACGGAAGGTATGTACCAGCGATCAATAGAGAACATCAATCGTTTGCTGCTGCGAGAATCCATTCGTCAGGAATTGGAAGAAGCGCAGGCTCAAAAGGAAGAGTTGGAGCGTGCGCTGCAAAAAAAGCAACAACAATTAGTTACCAGTCGCAAAAAGCTTCTGCTTTACGTTGTCGGTGCGGTACTAATAGGAGCTTTGTTGACCTATTCGTTGTTACCAAAGTGGAATACGGGAGAGGAAGTGATCGTTTCCGGCAACCATCCTTTAGGGATTTTTTTCGATCAAAATTTTAATGCCAGTTTTAATTCTCCCTATCTGGACATTGCCGAGGTACAGGATTTTTGTCCCTGTAGTGCTTACGAGGGAGTGTGGGGCTTGAGCAATCCCTACAAGCTACCCCTGCCGGGATCACGTCGTCCGGGCCTTTACTATTTAGCCAAAAGTGCAGATGTACGGATGAAGTGTTCCCGCTACGATACCACGAGTCTGGGCCAGGGCTATGTGTTGTCGGCTTATGAGTATTTAATTAACGAAATCTGGCTAGACACAAAAATGACCCCACTGAGTCCGACCTACTTCGACCAGGAAGCCTTGTCCTTTACCCAAGAATTTGAGGAATTGCAGTTTGATGGCAATCCTCAGTTCAAAAAAGTGGCCACCATCCACTCCTTCTTTACCGATAAATTCGAAATATACCCCGATTCGATTGTCCGCAAAGGAGAGCCCTGCGGCCGCTATGCCTCAGATATTGATCAGGAGCTGGCCGCTAAGTATGAGATCGACATCAAATACATTCTCAAAAACGTACTCGGCAACATGACCACCACTCGCTGCTCTTCTACGGCGAATCCTTTTTGCGATCCTAATGATCTAAAAGAAAAAGAAAGCACCCTCTTATTTGATTGTATCTATACCATCAATAATGAAAACCTGGGTATTGGTGGTGGCTATCCTTATCAAAAAGGTTATCTCCTGCAAAAGCAAAACTATGCCGACAATTTGATTTGTGCTTGTGAGTGAGGATATTGATCCTAATTAACGCTTTTGGGGCCATGCCTTCTCCCATCCCGACTTTTCTAGACGGGGACGGGAGAAGGCACCGGCTGTCCGCCGCTCCTTCGTGCAGGGTATGAACCCTGCCCTACGGAGCGGCTCCCATCCCTCGTCCTTAGTCGCTCCGCGCCTCGCTCTTCAGGCTAGGCCTTGCGCCCTACGAGCCACGGTTCGCCCATGCCCCTCGCTGGCGGGGTCGATTCGTAGAATCAGGGGTGGATTCCCCGCTTTCTAATCATGAAATTCCATGCTTACTAAATCCCCTTATAATCCCTCAGATGGTTCAAAAAAAAATCTGTTCGGCGTCGGCTGTGCCTGCGTTGAGGTGTACCCCTCTTTTGTAAACCCCATCACCAATTTTTGTGTTTCATGGTATTAATACCCATTTGCGGATAAGACTCCGCTAAAAAATCATCCCCTCCTTTGGAATACAGATACAATCCCGACCTCCCCATCGTACGCCCCGACTGGCCAGGCAATCCCTATAAAGATGGGGCTTTTCAATACTTGGAAGATCCTTTCTACCCCGAGTTCAAGACCGTTTTTCGGATGCTCCTGACGCCTAACCCACAGCGCAAGGAGAAAAAGGCCGACCAGTGGCGACCAACCATCATGCCAAGCACCGATTGGATCGCTGACAAAGAGCGGGATTTTCTGGTGTGGCTGGGCCATGCCTGTTTTGTGATCCAACTGGGAGGTATCCGCTACATCACGGACCCAGTACTGAATGGAATGCCGCTGGTGCCGCGCTTGGTGCATCCGCCATTTCCGACCACCAAGATTACGGGCGTGGATTATATCCTGATTTCGCACGATCACCGCGATCATTGTGACCAAAAATCACTTCAGCAGCTGTTACAAGTGAATCCCAAGGCGAAAATCTTTACCTCCCTCGGCATGGATCGTACCATCAGTAAATGGATAGGGAATACTCCCGTACAAATGGCGGGCTGGTACCAACAGTTCAAAAGTCCCGATCACGAACCGCAATTGACGTTTTTGCCTACTCGCCATTGGAGTCGCCGCGGCTTGTTTGATTTTAACCAGGTCCTTTGGGGCGCATTTCTCTTTGAGTACCAGGGTAAGCGGCACTACTTCGGGGGCGACAGTGCCTACCACTGGCCTTTTGCCGATACTGGCAAGCACTTCCCTGATATTGATATTGCCATGCTCGGCATTGGTGCCTACGCCCCCGACTACATGATGCAGGGCGCTCACATGAATCCCGAAGAAGCAGTACAAGCCTGGCAGGACATTGGCGCCAAACGCCTACTACCTATGCACTATGGCACCTACGACCTGAGCAACGAACCCGCCAGCGAGCCCTACCGCCGTGTACAAAAGGCGATGGCCGAACGCGAGCGCAGCCATGATTTGATTTTACCGGGGGTGAATGAGGTAGTGTATTTGTAAAAGCTACTTCTTAACCTTCAACCACCCCGCAATGCTGATCCGCGGCCGATTGGGCGCAGCGTGTACCTCGTGCTCCGTTTCATCGCTTTTGAAGAAAACCAGGCGACCGCCCATGGGGTAGACACTCAGGGGGTTGTCGCCGATGTAGAGACTCAGTGAGCCACCATCTTCTGGTTGCCAATTTTCATTGAGATAGAGTACCATGGAAAATCGACGACCCCGGTCGGATTTAAATTGGTCAAGGTGGCGCTTGTAAAAGCTGTTGGGTTCGTAGTAGGCGTAGTGGAATTCGTATTCATTGATGCCGGTGTAGCAGGTGGCGTTGAGATAGGCGATGAAGCGCTCTATTTTTGCAACAAATAAAGCTTCTAGCGGGTTGTTGGAATTTTCGTTGATCCAGTAAATGACATCACCCCGGATTTCAGCGTTTTTTTTGTAGTCGAAATTCCTGCCCACGCCAGCGGGGTACATGAGTCCTGCCTGGTGATAAGCCAGCAGGTTTTCGCGTAAGCCACTAATTTCTTCCGGGGTGAAAAAATCATCACACACCCCGTATTCGTTATTGATAAGTGCTTCAATCAACAGCTCAAATTGCTGTTCTTCGGCTGCTAATCGTGCTTCGTTGACCATGCTTTTTTTGTTTTAGCACAAAAAAAAGCCACCAACCCAGACAGGTTGATAACTCGCGTAATTAATCGGAGATGGACGCCCCGGTTTATTGGGCAAACGTCACTCAAAAATACCGAGCAAAGATACACGCTTTTGCAATGAGATGCAGCATGGTTTTTGCGATCTTGGTAGCCACTTAAATTATTGGAACTTTTTCGTCCATTGAAGTATTTGTGAAAGCGTCAGTAATACCCCCCCCTATGTCGACCACCATACCCCCACGCCTTTGGATTGTTCATCGCCCGGAGACCCATCACGCGCTAATCATTAGGCGCGGACCAGGAAAAGTAACCGGCTTTTTTGGCTGGGATCGGCGTACCAATGAGGTGACGGTAGGGCAATGGATGAAGAGTAAAGTGTACCCTTTTCGGGCAGATATTTCTCCGAAAGGAACTTACGTGATCTACTTTTCGTTGAATGGACACTGGAACTCAGAGACGAAAGGCGCTTATACAGTAGCCAGCTGTTCTGGACCAAGGCTGGACAATTGTTTACGGCACGTTTCAAACAGCACCAAGTTTCCGCACCCGTGTTGGTGCACGATTTTAATGAATACGAATTTGAGGCCTTAGCAGCGCCGTATTAAAGAAATACCATGAATACCGAACTCCTCCTTCACGAAGTTACCTACAAGGCCACGCGCAGCAGCGGCCCCGGCGGGCAGCACGTCAACAAGACGAGCACCCGGGTGGAACTGTATTGGAACCTGGAGGAGTCGCAAGCGGTGAATGAAACCGAACGAGCCCTGCTCCGTACGGCCCTCGAAAACCGCATCAATCGTGAAGGTCAGCTCATCCTCAGTGCCAGTCGTACCCGTAGCCAGTTGAAAAATAAGCGGGAGGTAACGGATAAATTCATTAAATTGCTTGAGCGGAAGGTGCAGCCTCCTATCATTCGCAAGAAAACCCGTACGCCAGCGAGCGTGAAACGGAAGCGGCTGAAAGACAAGCGATTTGCTTCTGAGAAAAAAGCAAATCGGCAGCGGCCGGAGTTTTAAAGGGGGGGAGAGGTTTTTAACATTAAAATGAGCAGGTTATGAAGAACCAGAAAAATCGAATCTTCTTGTTTTCGTTGTTGTTAACAGCGATGATGGTACAAGCTTGTATCGCTACCCAAAAAGCTGCCGTGGAGCCAATGGTTTCTTATCAAACTGACTTGCTACCTATTATGCAAGCAAGTTGTACGCCCTGTCATTTTCCAGAGAATGGGCGAAAAAAAATGCTGGATACTTATGAGGCTACTAAAGAGAACATTGACGACATTATCAGTCGAGTAGAACTGCCTGTAGACGACGAAAAATTTATGCCCTTTAAAAGCAAACGAGCACCACTTACTGTTGCTGAAATTAACCTTTTTAAAACTTGGGTGGCACAAGGGATGGCGGAATAGAAGGCTAGAGGAATATGCGGCGATTGCATTGCCACCCTAATTCTCCAATCTAAAAGATGGGTTGATTACCGCCTAATCACCTTAAACCCAATACCCCTCCCTTGCCCCTGAAAAATCGCCAGATTGATCCACGCCAAGGCAAACTGTTCCAGGAGCTCTACCTTGGAACGGTCACCAAAATCGTAGCAGTTTTCGAACCCGGCGTCTTTCGCTAATTGTACTGCTGTAGCCTTGGCGCTGCTGCTGTCACCGGCCATGAACATGTCTAGTTTTTGGTCGCCGTACGAAGGATTTTGCATGTTCTCAAAACCCGTGGAGTTGAAACATTTGACGACTTCAGCTTCCGTCAAGGCCTCAAATGCGTGGAAAGCGGTGGGGTAGTTTTCAGGTTTGGTGCGTACAGCATTGGTAGCGTCAATCAGTACTTTGTCATTCAAGTCGCCAAAAATAGCCGCCTGTTTTTCCGCAAACTGTGGTGGTGAAGCGACCAAAACGACCTCTGCCGCAGCAATGGCCGCTGGGATAGGGTGTACGGAAGTACGGGCGTTTTCGAGCAATTCTTTCCCCTTGAAATCAGTGGTATCACGAACACCAAGGAAGATGGTGTGCCCAGCCTTGGACCACTGGCTGGCCAATGCACCACCCACATTGCCAGTGCCGATAATCGCTATTTTCATTTTCTTTTGCTGTTTTAATATTATTCTTTTGCAAACCTAGGTTCTATACCTATCTTTCAAAAGATACTAATTAATAAGTATGTTACTCTCTTTTAGAAAGTATACTGATTATCAAATACTTAACCGATGCCGGATTTTTTATACCAGGGTAAAATCTATTACAATCCTGTAGAATTTGCCATGGATAGGGTAGGAGGTACCTGGAAGATGCCGATCCTTTGGCGGCTAAAAGACCAGATATACCGCTATGGGGAACTCAAAAAGTCACTAGCTCATATCTCTGATAAGATGCTCACATCCCAGCTACGCGAACTAGAGGCAGATGGCTTTGTCCATCGCAAGGTATATCCTGTCATTCCCCCAAAGGTAGAATACAGTATTACGGAAAAGGGCAAACTTGTTATCCCCGTCTTGGAAACCATTAGAAATTTTGGCATTCAATTGATGGCAGAGAATGGGATCGATACGGAATATTACGAGTAGTTTCACCAGCAGAGAGGGCACTGCGTAGTCCAAATTTGATTCGTATTTTCTACGACTAAGGAACTGAAGTCGGTGTTACGGAATGCTCCGATTTTTTCAATCTTCGGCAAACAAGACAAAATCAGCTTTTAGCCAAGGTAGACGGGCACACAAAAGCCGTCAGCGGCAAATCAGCAGCGCCAAAATCGGAAAAGTTGGCCTGAACATTTACGAGTTCTTGAAATCCACGAGCTTTTAAGATAGATGCTGCCACCGTAGAACGGTAACCACTACGACAATGCAGATGGTAGGGCTGATCGCGCTGAATTTCGTGCATGTGTGCATTGATGAAATCCAGTGGGAAGTTTTGACTGTTTTCCAGTTGTTCGGCTTCCCATTCGGAGGGCTTTCGTACATCCAGGACGTTCAACCCAGGTTGCTCCTTGAAGCGTTTGGCAAAGGTTTTTAGGTTGATTGTTTCAATGGTATCGACCTCTTTACCTGCGGCGATCCAGGCGGGAATGCCACCTCGGAGATAACCAAGCGCATTGTCGTACCCTACCCGCGCGAGGCGCGTGACGGTCTCTTCCTCACGGCCTTCGGGTGCAACGATCAGGATGGGTTGTTTCAGATCGCTGACCAGGGCGCCTACCCAAGGTGCAAAGCTTCCATCAAGACCAATGAAAATGGCATTAGGGACAAACCCTTTGACGAATTTTTCCTTGCTGCGCACATCCAGGATGAGTGCACCATGTTCGTTAGCAGCAGCTTCAAAAGCCGATGGCGATAAGGCTTGGGCGCCTCGCTGCATCACTTGGTCTATAGCATCATAACCAGTTTTGTTGAGCTTGGCATTTTTTGCAAAATACTGGGGCGGAGGCAACAAACCATCGGTAACTTCTTTGATGAACTCCTCTCTGCTCATATCCGCTCGTAAAGCGTAGTTGGTTTGCTTTTGTTCGCCGAGGGTACTCCAGGTTTCCGTACTCATGTTTTTTCCACAAGCAGATCCGGCTCCGTGTGCAGGATAGACGATGACTTCATCGGGGAGGGGCATAATCTTGTTGCGTAAGCTGTCAAACAACCATCCAGCGAGGTCTTCCTGCGTAATACTCCCTTTTTTCTGCGCCAAATCCGGACGACCAACATCACCGATGAAGAGCGTGTCTCCCGTGAATATAGCGTGTTCTTTTCCATTTTCGTCGAGTAAGAGATAGGTTGTACTTTCTGGCGTATGGCCTGGGGTGTGTAGTACGCGAATGGTCAGCTTGCCTACCTGAAATTCCTCACCGTCTTTGGCCAGGTGTTTTTCGTATTTGGTGGCTGCTTCCGGGCCGTAGACGATGGTCGCCCCTGTTTTCTGCGCCAAATCAAGGTGACCGGAGACAAAGTCGGCGTGGAAGTGTGTCTCCAGGATATATTTTATCTTGGCACCACGTTCCTCAGCCCGTTGCAGATAGGGCTTCGTTTCCCGTAAAGGGTCAATCACAGCAGCTTCTCCTTCACTTTCGATATAGTAAGCACCTTGTGCCAGGCAGCCGGTGTAGATTTGTTCGATATACATAGCCTTAGTAATTTGACGGAAATAAATGGAGTTGTCTCTTGATTTTCTTCCTTTGACAAAACGCGTCACCTTCACAGAAAGTTGGCTTTATTCCAATTCCACTTCCCGATAAGGTACTTTAGGGAGTTGAAAGTATTGCAAAGGTAAGTCTTCGTTTTTGATGAAAAAAGGCGCAAAGGGTACATTCAGGTAAAGATCGGGTTCGTCGAAATGCCCTTCCAAATCGCCACGCTTGTCTGCTAGGTAGATACTGCGGCTAGCACTTGGGCCTTCGAGGGAGGAAAGCAGTAAGGTCTCACAGCTCATTGCCCAACCAATCCATAGTTTTTCGTAGTTGAAATTATCCAGATAAGCCACTGCTTTTGGGTGTTCGGGGCTGGTGTGCTGCGACAGGGCATTTTCGAGATAAGTTAGTCGATGCTGAAAAAAGACTTTGCTATCATTGATTCTGGCCAAACTGAAGATCAACAGGAAGGCTACTGTCAGGGTCATCCACCATTGACGTTGCTGCCCCCAGTGGAAGGCTAGCGGAAGTGCCCAGATGACGCCTAAATGCACCAGGTAGCCATCGAGCATGATGAGTATTTTTGAGCTCAGATAAGCGTGCATCACAATGATGATACCAAGCAGAACCAGAAAGCTCAGACTAAGATAGAGTGCCGTGAAAAAACGCTTGCTAACAACAAGCAAAACGAGGCTCAGCAGAAAAACAATAAAAGGAAAGGCGTATTGACTATCAAAATAAGAAGAGATGACCTCAGCAATATAGTAGTCGTTGTAGTTCTCCAGGACCTTCCAGGCTTCAGCCAAACGATCTGCACGATCTGCCTCGTAAGCATTTCGTTCCACGAAAACAAAGGAGAAAAGTAAAAGCACCCCCGTGTAAAGACTGATGATCCAAAATCGAAGGTTTTTCCACTCCTTTTGGAAGATTAGCACAAACCCTAAGCAAATGATTGTAGTAATGGTAATGAAAGGGTGAGCGGTGTGCAATAAGCTGGCGATTCCAATGCCAATAAGCACGTCTAGCCATGCGCTTAAATTGCTAAACTTATCCTTGGGCTTGGTCAGCCAACCCATCAGTAAAGCCAGGTAGACAATAGAAAGCACAACTTCGCCAACTGGCCCATAAAATTTGTAGCGCATACATAATCCCAACGAGAGGGCTAGAAACAGCCCGGCCTGTGGGTTCTTAAAAAGATACACAAGGATATTGTAAGCCGCGTAGTAAAACAAAATAAAGCCAGCAGAATAGGCCATCAAAACGGCTTTCAACGACCAGCCAAGTTGGATACCCAATAATGGGAACAATTGAGGAAGATAACTGATGGAGCGATGATGCCCGGTGAAAAAATCTTCATGAACAATAACTTTAAAGGCATAGTATGCACTGTCCATCGCCAACATCCGCTCTTGGTAAAACAGCAGACTCATGAGCAACATCACACCAAAGAATAGATGCCCCATCAAATGCCAGGGCCACTCCGTCGATTTTTTTTGCTTAAAAGGGAGTAAAAAAGATAGGTTACGCATTGAATTTTGTCGTGAATCTGGACGCAAAGTTAATTTTAATTAACTTTTCTACCTCCTCCTTTAACGAGACGGTAAATACTAGTGATTTAACTTACAATTATCTTTGCCCTGAAATTTTTAACTGCTTAAAACCATAACCAACCATGAAGAAACTATTTCTCTTAATCGCTATTGCAGCTTTGTTTACTATCGACCTTAGCGCTCAGACCCAGTACAAGATCGTAACGGTGGTCGAATCCATTGTGCCAGCAGGGCTCGGGCGTTCTAGAATCATTGAAGAAACCAATGGCGCAGACGCAGGAGCAGCAACTACTTCTCGTACCGAAGGCACCGATAGCAATATGGATAATGTGCGCCGCAGGGACCTGAAAGTAGATAATTTTGAAGAAACCAAGCTGCTGAATTTCTTCAGCCTGGGAGGGATCAATTTTCAGAACATTGCCTCTAACGATGCTTTGATTACCGACAAACTGAATACCCTGACGGCAGAAGGATGGGAGCTGGCTTTTGTGACCAGTGGTGTAGAAAGTTCAGCTGGTGGCGATGATGGCGAAGGTATTTTTATTACCCGCTTTGTGTTTAAAAAGTAGAGGGATTTCTGGCAGTTGGCATACCTATGGCAAAGTCCAGCAAAGTCTTTTTAAAGCGGAAAGCAAAAGTAGGAAATCGAAGGTAATTCGATTTCCTACTTCTATTTTAGTAGAGAACTGATTCCTAAGTTTGCGATCCCTCTACCTTCTACTTCAAGGGCTCGAAGTAGCCCAGGTCTTTCTGCCAATTTTGCTAAGCAGCCTTGGTGTGTGGCTGAATATTCGAACGCTTAGCAGCTTTTGTTGCTTCTGCTTTGGGCTTAACTCCCAATCCTAGCATTACGGATAAGAAAATAGGTAAACCCAATGCTGCTAGCCAGTACTGACCGATAAAAACACCTAAAATAATAACGGCCATCATGAGGAAGAAACGCAGGATGATCGTAGAAACACTGATGCTAAAGAATTCCATGGTATTGTGATTTATAGGTTACTTATTGCGTTGGTACAAATTTAGCGCAGCAGCACAAGCCCTTTTCTGATCTTCGTCAGTGCTGATGAGTGATTTTTGTCATTTACACCTACCCTTTTTATTTTTCTACCATTTCCTTCCTGATTTTCACTATTTTAACCGAAATTTGTTACTCAAAGGAAGGATGAAAAGTGAATTTTTTGTTTTTCGATCCTTTCATAATTGTCTAAACTCAGCTTAGACCATCCATTTGCCAAACCGATTTGATCCCATGAACTACACGCAAAACGTCCATCCCGATGGTGCCCTCCTTTGTGGCGCCTGTCATTTTCAGGTACGTCTTTTCCATCTGATTTCTAGCAATGATATTGCTTAACGCTGGCCCTTCTGGTGCTGATGGTAAGCCTGATACTGAAAAGAAAGCCGATTTCCTTTCTATTGTAAACCCGAAAATTGACCCAAAAAGCTGCTCTATGGCGCTACGATATACTCCCGTCGTTTTTTCTGCTGTCCTCAGTCTTTTACTGTTCTCAGCTTTTGCTACTCCCATTCCCTTATCACATACTGCTGCCTACTTAGTGCCGGTATTTGTCGATCCTGTTCCTGACGATGTCTCCGTTCCTTGCATTGACGATGTGCCAATGCCCGTAGATCTGACGGCCAATGATGGCATGGGTGGAGCTGATTTTGAAGTAAGCCCTGTCGATACACCCGATGCAGGCATGATTGATCCCTGTACTGGTGGCGTAATCGTTCGCTCCTGGACAGCTATGGTAGGGATGGAGTCGACAACCGTTTCCCAAAACATTACGATCCTCCCCGATGAAGCGGCCCCCATGGTGAACTTACCAGTCATCAATGATACGGTGGCTTGTGAATTGGCACTCCCCTCGGCACCCAATAACCCTGATCGCTTCGATGTGTGGATCAGCTCCCTGCGGGTAGCAGTCAGTACCAATGCGGCAGACAACTGTAGTGGACCCATTATGATCGATGATGACAGTAGCAATACTTTTACCGATCCTTGCGGGAGCAGGCTGGTGACCTTTACCCTCAGTGACCAATGCGGAAATACCAGCGAGTACATGGCTACCTACACGACCATTGATACCATCTCTCCGGTACTGGTTGGTGTGCCCGGAAACCTTAATCTCAGCTGTGACCAACCCGTTCCCGATCCACCTGTGGTGACGGTGACGGATAACTGTACACCCAATTTAGTACCTACCTATTTACCCAACTCCAGTCAGGTGCTCGATGGGAGCTGCCAGGAATACGAGTACAATATTTTAAGAACCTGGGTAGTCAGCGACTCTTGTGGTAACTCCAGTGTAGCTACCCAGTTTATCCGTATCACGGATGAGATACCTCCCGCTTATACTGCACCACCTGACATTACCATCTCTTGTACGACCGATCCGCTGGATCTGACGATTACCGGCGACGTAACGGATGCTGTTGATAACTGTTCATCAGAGGTAGAGATACAATTTACCGATCAGGTGACCCCCGGAACTTGTGAAGACGAAGCAACGATCACTCGCCTTTGGCGTGCGACCGATGTGTGTGGGAATGTTTCCGGTAAGGTGCAAATTATCAATGTGGCTGATCTGCAAAGCCCTTCTTTCAACGTGCCACCAGACATTACGGTGGATTGTAGCCAGGCCGATGATCTTAATATTACAGGCGTACCTACCAACGTGATGGATGATTGTGATCCCAATCCAGATGTAGATTTTACCGATGATATCTTCCCGGATACCTGTCCAAATAATTACCTGATTCGGCGTAAATGGAAAGCAACTGACCGCTGTGGACAGTTTACGGAGGTGATTCAGGAAATAACGGTTGTCGACCAGCAAGCCCCCGTATTTGTCGAAGATCCCGAAGACTTTCTGATTTTCTGTGCGGTAGATACCGAAGCAGAATTGGTCTTCAACGAATGGATCCTCAACAACGGAAACGGTACGGCTTCAGACAACTGTACCCTGCCCGAAGACATTACTTGGGTCGCTTACAACAGCGGCACCACCGACGAACCCAGCCTGGAATTGGTGTCCTGCCCCACCGGGCCCGATCAAATTGTTCAGCGGCAGGATATCGACTTCATCATTTTCGATGAATGTGGTTTGAGTGACACCATTACGGTTTCGTTTACGGTGCTCGACCAATTGGCCCCAACGATTACGGACTGCCCTTCTGATGTTGTGATCGCTACCGATCCTGGAAGCTGTACGGCAGAAACCACTTTAATGCCGCCGGTAATCATTGACGAGTGTTCCCTGAATATGGACACCATCATGCTCTCTGCGTCCGCTACCCTGACCTCGCAGGCTGCTCCTGGCCAAGAGGGAGAAGTGGTCGTAGATCCTGTAGACTTGGATTTGGTAATTCCCAATCAACTGCCTATCAACGTCAACGGAGTGGCCAACTTAATGATCAGTTTGATCATGGTTGATGGTGAAGCGCCGGAGGAATTCTTCCGTGTTTACGGTGAGGATGGTACCCTTTTGGGGCAAACCAACAATACGGCTACGCAGTGTGGTGATGGGGTGACCCTTTTTCCGTTGACCATTGAACAACTTAATAGCTGGTCCGCTGACGGGGTGATCAGTATTCGCCTTGAGCCCAATATTCCCATGGGGCTGGCCCAGCGTTTTGCCATCAACGCCAATTGCCCTGGTGGCAGCATGGTACAGGCTGAGTTGGATTTTGTTATCAACGAACTAAGAGGCATCTCTTATCAGTATAGTATTGATGGCGGCAACCGTATCACCGTAGCTCCTATCGCTCCCGTAGATGTGATGTTGGATCAAGGAGAACACTTGATCAGGTATTTTGCTATCGACTGTGCCGGAAATATTGATTCTTGTGATTATTCCATCACGGTGGCAGATATGCAGATGCCGGAAATCAGCTGCCCAATGCCCATAACGGTCGCAGTAGAAGCAGATTCCTGCCAGAAAACGCTTACGCTCCCAGTACCCTTGGGAGCCTTGGATAACTGTGATGTTTATGCGAGGTACGAACGAACCCTGCCAGCTACTCAAGGTGAAGCGTTCTTGCGCTTTTTCCGTGACCCCAACCTGAACGATTACCTTCCCCAAGGCCGGGTGCTTGCTTTTGATGATGTGGCGGCAAATGTCTTCAGTGATGTTACGATGACCATCGACCTCCAGGGAGATTTCAATACCAATGGCGCCTTTGTGACCATCCTCGGCGATGACGGAAGCACGCTGGTAACAACAAATGTTGGTATCGCCAATTGTATGACTCCCGGTCAGATAACCGTCAATATTCCAGCAGCTACCTTTAATACCTGGGCTGCGGATGGCTTGGTAAACATAGAGATTGTGCCCAACGACATCACCGTTCCTCCCGGGGTCTTGGGAGATGGCATAAATCCTTGTAATCCGGGCATCGTCACCATGGATGGTGACCGGGATAGCATCAGCTACATCACGGCTACTTTGCAGTACGACCAGTTGCTTTCTAGCTACTATGCAACCGGCGCAACACCACTGCCACAGAGTACTTTCCCCAGCCCTTCCGGCCAAATAACCGCTACTTTCAATGTGGGTACTACCGAGGTGTTTTACCTCATTGAAGACCAAGCGGGCAATGCAGATACTTGTTCCTTCAATGTAAATGTGGAAGATGTTACGCCTCCTACGGTGCTCTGTCAGCCTACCAACTTGTTTATCAATCCTTCCGGACTGCAAGTAGAAGTAGTGAATGCCACCGATGTAGACGCTGGCAGCTTTGATAACTGTGGCGTGATTGACAGCCTTTGGCTTACGCCTAATGTTTTTGATTGCTCCCAGGTAGGACAAATCATAAATGTGACGCTGAGTGCGCGCGATGCTTCTGGGAATATCGGTACCTGCCAGACCATCGTAGGTATTGCACCTGACGGCCCAGTACCTACGGCCAACTCTGGTCTTTGTGGTGGTGATACGCTGTTTTTAGTTGCCAATCCTCCGGCACCAAACCCCAGTGTTTATACTTATCAGTGGTTTGGACCAACAGGGATGGCTCTCTCTCCGGCGGGCCCCAATCCCGACCTGATGATCACGGGGATCAATAGCTCCAACGAAGGCCCCTACCGGGTCAGGATTACCGGACTTACGGGCTGTACCGCAGAAGGTGTCGTCAATGTGAATATCGAAGACTTACCATTAACTCCTCAGCTCCAGGTAGCCAGCAGCTTATGTAGTGATGAACCGATCTTACTGCAAACCCCTGTGGTGCCAGCAGGCACAAATGTGCAGTTTTATTGGTACGAAGGAATAGCACCAAACGGCACCTTACTGGGAACCAGCACCCAGCCCATGTTTTCTGTGCCCGGGCCGCATCCCTTGGGGATACGACGATTTTACATGAAAGTAGAGGCGAACGGATGTCTATCAGCAGCCTCAGCAGGGCAACAAATTACGGTCTTCCAACGCCCTACGGCAGTAGTAACCTATACCGATACCTTGGTTTGTGCCCAGGAAGTGATTGCACTTGGCGTCAGTCCGCAAAGCAATGCCACTTATTCCTGGACGGGCCCAAATGGTTTCTCCGCTAATGTACAGTTTCCCAATACGCCTGTTCTAACTGCGGGTGGAGCTGGATATTATTTTGTTCAAGTAAACAGAGGTCTTTGCGTTTCAGCGCCTGATTCTACCCTGGTGACGGTGAAACCACGACCTGCGCAGCCTACCATTGCCAGCAATTCGCCGGTCTGTGCTGGTGTGCCTTTGGTGTTACAAACCAGTTTTACAGGTGCGAGTAGTTATCAATGGAGTAGAAACGGAGGGTTCCCTACCACTACTACCACTCCTTCGCTCACTATTCCTGAGGCTTCAGCAACACATCAAGGCAACTGGACCTTGACAGTCATCGTCAATGGCTGTTCTTCACCGGTTTCCCAAAGTATCAACGTTATTGTTAATCCTGCTCCGGTAGCATCAGCTTCGGCCAGCCCCGAGCCTGCCTGTCAGGGAGATAATGTAACCTTGAGTGGCTTCAGCACCGTAGCCGGATCATCGTACCAGTGGAGTGGCCCCAATAACTACAGCCGTAGTATTCAAAATCCGGTGATCAATAACATCACCCTTTCCCGTGCGGGTACTTACGAGGTGACGGTAACTACGGGAGCAGGTTGTGTAGACAGCGCTACCGTAGAGGTCAACGTGCTTGACAATGTAGGTATTACTGGACTCAGTGATAATGTTCCCGGCTGTGTGGATGTTGGTTTCGACCTGGTCATCACCGCGTCGACCTTTCCCGAAGATGATGGTGATTTTACTTACCACTGGCAAGTGCCTGGAGATCCGGTGCCGATTATTACCATTGAGCCTTTCTTGAATATTCCTAATGTGACGGACGAAGATGACGGAGTATATGTCTTGGATGTATTAACCGCCGAAGGTTGTTCTTCCGGGACGGAATCCATTACGGTCGACTTGAATTTTGTGCCTCCTCAATTGACCCAACCCGTTACCATTTCGGGGGAAACGAGCTTCTGTGAAGGGGAATCCTTCACGCTGATAACCTCTGCGGTACAGGGTACCGATGTGACCTATTTCTGGAATACCCCATTTGGAAATAATATTCCTACCAGCAGTAATATGCTGGTGGTCCCTCCTGCAAATGTGGGGGATAGTGGCAACTACCAGGTATATGTAGTACGCCAGGGCTGTGCTAGTAGCCTCTCTCCGCCAAGAAATATCACGGTTAATCCTATTCCCAATGTGACCCTCACCAATAATTCGCCTGTTTGTGCGGGTGATGTGATCTCGCTGCAAAGCACGTTTTATCCTGGAGGAACTTATTCCTGGAGTGGTCCCAGTGGTTTTGGAACAGGGATCATTGCCCATAATCCGGTGATCAACAACGCCGATTCGCTTACTCATAGCGGAACTTACCGCGTGGTGGTAGAGCTTGCAGGGTGTGTCTCTGATACGATTAGTACTAATGTGCTAGTGCGCAACCGCCCTCAAGTGCCGAGTATTTCCCATGATATGAATATTTGTTTGGATGACCCCGATGCCGTACTTACCTTATCTATTGGAAATATGACCACTGTGCCGGGAGCCAACTACCTCTGGTATACAGGAGCGGGAGGAGAGACCCAGATTGGCGGGCCCAGCCCTGAGCTGATGCTGGAGGTAACGGACTTTGATCTTTTTGCTGGCGGAGGTATTTTCCCCTTCTATGCTCGTACGGAAGTGAATGGTTGCCGCTCATCATTGTCAAACCCTACCCAGGTTCGTTTTGATACGATTCCGATTAATATGGCTTTTGCCGGGATAGATACCACGGTGTGTTCTGGACAATTTGTACTCCAGGGAGCAGTTCCTACGGTGGGTACCGGGATGTGGAGTTTGATCAGCCCGTTGAACCCTCCTGGGTTTGCTTTAGCTAATCCTGATGCTGCCAACTCCATTGTGAGTGGACTCTCAACTGCCAGCGATCCTTACATCTTGCGTTGGACACTTTCCAATGGTGCTTGCCGCAATTACTCTTTTGATGAAGTGACCTTGAATGTGATCAATGCGGAGCAAGCGAATGCCGGACAAGATTTGTTGGTTTGCGAAGACGAAATCATCATTCTAGAAGGTACTCCTCCAGGATCAGACTGTACAGGAAGATGGGTGCAGGATATGACTCAAGAATCACTTGGAGTCGTCATCGTTGACCCCACCGATCCTAACACGGAAGTGCTTGGTTTAGCACCAGATAACTTCTACTTCTTCCAATGGGAGATTGATTGTGTTTGTGGGATGAGTACGGATGTTGTTGCGGTGAACGTAAGTGACCCCGTTACCAATGCTGGCCCGGACCGGATCGTTTGTGATGATCTTAATCAGGTGACTTTGGTGGGCGAAGAACCCACCCTGGGCAGTACGATTCGCTGGTATTCTCCAGATACTGATTTGGTTATCAGTGGCGTCACCTCAGCAACACCAACGATCAGCAACCTGAAGGTCGGCCAAAACACCTTGATTATGGAGGTAGACCAAGGTTTCTGTGGACCTTCTTCCCGCGATACCACTATTGTGCTTTACAAGCTTCCTCCTGTCCTCACTGATGATGTCGTAAGCGTTGACTTTGGCGGTGAAGCAGATATTCTTCCCTTGGGCAATGACATAGTACCTCCAGGTACGACGGTGTCCATCATTAGCGGGCCTTTCAGTGGAGAAGCCAGCTTAGTGAACCCTGAACTTGTTCATTACATAGCACCTGCAAACTTTGTAGGGACGGATGAGTTGATCTATGCCGCTGTTAGCGAAGGCTGTGCATCAACTACCGCAGTCATTAGCTTTGTGATTGGTGATGGGGTAGCCTGCCAAGTACCTTCGATTTTTACGCCGAATGGCGATGACTATAATGATAAATTTGTGATTCCTTGTCTTTTAGACAAAGAAGCTTATCCCCAAAGTCAGGTGATCATCTTCAACCGTTGGGGAGACGAGGTATATCGTTCGGGTACGCCATACGACAGCAGCTGGGATGGTACTTATTCCGGCGAAGAACTGCCTGTGGATACCTATTTTTATGTTGTTGATCTGGGCGATGGTTCCGAACCAATGGCCGGTTATGTGATGATTCAGCGATAGCAATTCCCAAAAACGCCCTTGGTAAGGAAACTTTCCGTACCAAGGGCATCGAAAAAATGATCAGACGGAAATTAAGCTTCTTCCTGATCGGCAAAATTTAAACAAAATGCGCAAACTATACTTTGCCATATTCCTTTTACTGAGCAGTAGCAGTGTTTTGCTGGCTCAGCAGGACGAACAATTTACCCAGTTTATGTACCATAAACTGGGCTTCAATCCTGCTTATGCAGGAATGCAAGAGACCCCTACCTTCACCGCCTTGGTACGGCAACAGTGGTTGGGTCTGGAAGGAGCCCCTCAATCACAGCTGTTGACATTTAACATGCCCCTTACGGCATCAGGTATCGGATTGGGGGCCAATATTTCGCGTCATAGCATCGGTGCAACAGAACGCCTGACGGCAGATATTTCTTACTGTTACCGCTTTAATCTTGGACGTGGTGGCCGCATGGGCATCGGCTTATCCAGCTCGGTACGGATGCTACAAGTGAATTTTGATGAAACAACCTCTACGCAGCCACGTGAAGGAGATCCTTCGATTCCTACAGGCAAGCAAAGCAAGGCACTCCCAAATTTTGGCACGGGTATTTACTACAGCAACCAAAGCTTTTATGTGGGTTTTAGTGCGCCTCGGTTGCTGACCAATAACATTGACTTTGCTGATGAAGGCACGGTGATTTCCAGAGAGGTACCTCATTATTACATGATGGCTGGTGCATTGATAAGCTTAGGTGAAAAAATACAGATGCAGCCTCAGTTTTTACTGAAATATGTAGCAGGAGCACCTTTTGATGGTGACATTAATTTAAACTTTATTTTTAGTGAAACCGTATATAGTGGTGTATCTTACCGCTTAGGAGGCTCGAGCGTTACTGGTATTGGAGAATCAGGAGCGATTCTGCTAGGGATGCAATTCAGTGACCAATTTATGTTTGGAATGTCTTATGATTATACCCTTTCCGAACTGAAAAATTACTCAAGTGGCTCCATTGAGGCGGTAATCCGCTACGGTATTGGAGGCCGATCACGTAGTGGAGAAATACTGAGTCCAAGATTTTTTTAAAGCATTAATGCTTTAATATTAATGACACGATGAAAAAAAAGAACCTAAAAGGGCTGGTTTTATTATGGCTGATCAGCACAGTCGTGGTGTATGCTCAACCTGTTTCTGAGTATAATCATACCGGGCAGGAGGTTCGTATTTTTAATACCAGTCCAGTAAATACAGATGGACTGGAGTTTTGTCCCGCAGTGTATGAAAATGGGCTGGTTTTTGTCTCCCGCTATAAGAACGGACCAGTTGATCCTAAGACCGGGCAGACCTTTTTTGAACTGTTTTATGCGGAACTGGACCCCAATGGCATGCCCGGTAAGCCGGAATCTTTTTCCACAGAACTAAATTCGGCCTATCACGAAGGGCCCGTCTCTTTCAGCCCTTCTGGTGATCGTATATTCTTTACCCGTACCAATTCTCGCAATGGTGTGCGCCGCTCCGATGCCAAAGGGCGCTCCGTAGAGAAAATCTACGAAGCAACCAGAGGTTTGTTTGACTGGGAAAATGTAAAAGAACTTCCCTTTAATAGCGATGAATACCGTAGTGTCCACCCGGCAATTTCTCCCGACGAGAAAAAACTTTTCTTCTCTTCTGACCGTCCCGATGGTTACGGTGGGATGGATTTGTACGTTGTGGAATGGGAAAATGGGCAATGGTCTGTTCCCATAAACTTAGGCCCGGAAATAAATTCCAGCGGCAATGAGGTCTTCCCTTTCTTCCATCAAAGTGGAACCCTCTTTTTCTCTTCTGATGGCCACAATGGAGGCGGCCGCAAAGATTTGGATCTTTATATGATTGATATGTCTGGCCGTAAATGGGGACAGGTATTCAATATGGGTGCTCCTTTTAATTCTTCAGCAGACGATCTGGGCCTGGTAATCTTACCTGATGGCCGTAGTGGTTATTTCTCTTCTGCTCGGGAAGGAGGCTTCGGGCAGGACGATGTTTATATGTTTAAAGCGCCTCAGGGTATGGAGGGAATTCGCCCAATGCCCGTTCTCAGTGGGGTGGTAACGGTGACAGATAAAACGACCAGCCGCCGAATGATAGGTGCCGCCATTCGCCTTTTTGAGCTAAATAAAGATGGTTTCATTGATGATGAATCCGCTTATGACCTGGAGCTGGTTCCTAGCGAAAGCAAAGACGGAGAGATGGTCATGAAAATGATCCGCAAGCGAGATGAAAACCTGGGTAGCCCAATCGCTGTTACCGACCGCGAAGGGGAGGCCGTTTTGCAATTGCAAGAAAACAAAGAATACCTCTTACTGATTTCTAAGCCTGATTATTTTACCCAAGAATTGCTTTTTAAAACAGATCAACTCGGCCCTGATCAGCCCTTAGATTTTCTTCTGGAACCTACCAATTGTATTATCCTTTCCGGAACCGTGCGTTCGGATCGCTTTCAAATCGCTATTCCCAGTGCAACCCTTACGTTGACCAATCTGTGCGACAACACAACCACTACTTACCGTAGCAATATTGGGGGCAATTATGAGATTTGCTTGCCCATCGGTTGTGATTATGTTCTGGAAGGCACCAAGCCCGGCTATGAGCCTGGAGCAACCAGGGTGACGACAGTGCGCCTGCGCGGGAGCCGTTCTTTGAGCGCGGACTTGATGATCCACCCCACTTCCGATGCCATCCTCAGAGAGCCGATAAAAGAGGGGACCGTCATTGTTTTAGAAAATATTTATTACGATTTCAACAAATCTGCCATTCGCAAAGGAGCTGCCCAGGATTTGGAAGCTTTAGGGCAGTTGATGAATCTCTACCCTAGTATGCAGATTGAGCTGGGCGCTCACACAGATAGCCGGGGTACCGATGAGTACAACCTTGATTTATCACTACGTCGGGCCCAATCGGCAAAAGAATTTCTCATTCAGCGTGGCATCGCAGCCAATCGTATCCGTACCGTCGGTTATGGCGAAACACAGCTTCGTAACCACTGCGCGGACGGAGTCAATTGTAGTGATGCCGAACATTTGCTCAATCGCCGGACAGAGGTGAAAGTGCTCAATATCAATGAGCGAGTCAAGGTTTCTTACGAGGATGATTCTAATTAAGCTCAGCTATGCAGCGCATCCTTTGGTCGGATACAATTAATTTTATTAAGAAGCTAAAGTGGCGCAAAATTTGGAATGCGCTGCTCGTTTTTGCCAGTTATTATCTCAGTCGATGGACCGGCAAGCCACGTCAATGGGGATTGCCATTCACTATTAATTTTGAACCTACAACGGCTTGTAACCTAAGATGTCCGGAGTGCCCCAGTGGATTGCGTCAGTTTAGTCGGCCTACCGGTAATTTGAAAGCAGATTTTTTTCGAAATACCCTTGATGATCTCGCGGAACACCTGCTGTACCTTATCTTTTATTTTCAAGGAGAGCCATACATCAATCCTGCTTTTCTGGATATGGTTAAGCATGCCCATGACCGCAAGGTGTATACGATCACGTCTACAAATGGCCATTTTTTAAATGATGCAAATGCCGAGAAAACAATCCGATCAGGTCTGGATCGCCTTATTGTATCGGTCGATGGTACAACTCAAGAGGTTTATGAGCAGTACCGTAAAGAAGGAAACTTAACCGTTGTATTACAAGGTATTCGCAATGTAGTGAAGTGGAAAAAACAACTGAACGCTTCTACGCCTCACATTGTCCTCCAGTTTTTAGTAGTAAAGCCCAACGAACATCAGGTGCCAGCCATCAGACAAATGGCTGCTGATTTAGGGGTTGATGCCATCTCTTTTAAGACTGCGCAGGTGTATGATTACGAATTTGGCAACCCGCTGTTACCAGAAGCCGAGGGGCTGCGCAGGTATCGGCAGTTACCCGATGGCCGTTATGAACCAAAGGCACAACTGCATAACCATTGCTGGAAACTTTGGCATGGTTCCGTCATCACCTGGGATGGCCTGGTGGTTCCTTGCTGCTTTGACAAAGATGGGGAACATCGACTAGGGAACCTCAAAGAAAATTCTTTTCGGGAGATATGGCAGGGAGAAGCTTATCAGCAATTTCGGCAGCAGCTGTTTACCGGAAGAAATCAAATAGATATTTGCACAAATTGTACGGAGGGATGCAAGGTTTGGTTACAACCGGATTAAAATTTTGTAAATTCATTTTTTTTAAATAAATTTGCCAGTGCAGACGTATTGTCGAAAAAGCAGGGAGTTTCTTGCCACCTATTGACGTTTCTAAGTTGCACTATATATAAAAGCAGTAGGGTTTCATTCGGGAATCCCTCTCCCTTCTGGAATTAATACGCGAGTATTTACTGATACGGAAAACATTATGTGGGCTTATTTGGGTAAGGGATAGCACTGCCACTAAAGCTATTTTAGGAGCAACATTCCCATCGTCCACCTGGTTTTGGATAAAACAAAGTAACTTATAAATAGCAGCAGGGGTCATGGAGTATACGGTGATTATTCTGGGGAGATTAGAGTTTGCGAATACCCGCAGTATTCAGCAAGCCACCAAGGTTATTGCGCACCTTTTAGAAACGCGTTACAAAAACGAGGTTCGTTATCGAGATGCTAGCGAATTGCTCGACGAAGAAACCTGTTCTTTAACGGTTCCTCGAGAGAAATTCAATAGCTCAGAAAAAATGTGGACGAATACCCTTCATCTATTGAAAAAAGCTGCCGAATTTTCGATTGCTGGAGATATCAATATGTGGAAAGTATTGGATGGCGAATTGCAAGATTACCAATGTATTGAGCCGAATAGTGATAAAACTACGGTGCAAGCTTTTCGCGAAGGGCGATCACTGATCGTAGACGGTAAATTAGATGCCGCCCTTGAAAGTCTTTCCCTGGCGATCAAGCGTTTTTCTCGCCATGCCCAGGCCTTGGAACGCAGAGGTTTCGTTCATTACCTGCAAGGAAATACGGATAAGGCAATGGCTGATTATGCGGCGAGCATTGAAGCTGATAGTAAGCGCCCTGATGCTTATCTAGGAAGAGCAAGGGTATATATTGATCAAGAGAATTGGTCAGCAGCTCTTGATGACCTTACGGACAGCATGAAGCATTCTATGCCTCACCATAATGTTTATTTGGAAGCCCTCCACCGTAAAGGCAGATGTTTAATGGAAATGGGAGAGAATAGCAAAGCCATTGCTTCGTTCAATTTTTTCCTGACGCGCCCATTGCTAGAGGATCATCCACAGTTTATCTTTCGCCGGCAGGTAGCTTTTGATAAAGGCCGTGCCTTAAGTGCTGATGGGAAGATGGAAGAAGCGATCAAGTGTTTCAATGAATCCATGAACCTACCTCCTCGCGAAGGGAATCCTATCCAAGCCGAAATTCTCCTTCACCGTGGTATTGCCATGCAGAAAAGTGGGAAAAAAGGGTTTAAAGAAAGCTGGAAGCAAGCCGCCGATGAGGGCTCCAAGCGTGCTGCGGAGTTGTTGGCGGAGATGGCGTAGGATTTATTTCATCTTTGTGAGTATTTTCTACTATTGTGGCCTGTCAAACATAGAAGTGATGTTTGACAGGTCACTTGCTTTTTGAGCCAGAGAAGGCACCGGGCCATCCGCTCTGCTGCATAGCGTCTAATTTCAAACCTGACCTTACGGAGTAGCTTACGGTCTTGTCCTTATCCCCGATGAAAGATCGGGGTCAGAGCCTCTCTCTTGCGCACTCAATTATCCACGACAACAGCTGCCCGGTTTCTGGGTGCAAAATACTTGTAAAGGCCCTGATCTCCCAACCATTTTGAGCCAACTCCTTCTCCCAGTCCTCACGAGTGCGGTAATACCACGGAAAGGGAGCCGGGTATTTTGTCTTCATACTTCGCCAATCTTCGGTTCGCCAGCCAGAGGGTTCTTGCTCAAGGAGGCCAATGGTTTGAATGAGCAGATGACCATTCGGATGGAGGACTTGATTCAGTTGTTTCAGTAATGCAAAAGTGGCTTCGTCTTCAAACAAGGCAAAGTTGAAGACGATCAAATCAAAAGGTGCCCAGGGAGGGAGTTTTCCTTGACGAATAGCTTCATAGTCAAAACAAGCGTACTGTGGGCCTCCTGCTTTTTTAGTAGCATTTCCCACAAGACTGTCCACGCCATCAATGCCAATGACGGTGCGTTCTGGAGCGTAGACCGCACGGCTCAGCCATCCTTCTCCGCAGCCAACATCAAGGACGCGCTGCGGGTGATGGGTTAGAATGGCCTCTACGATAGCAGCATTGGTGGCTACTAGCCGGGAAGCGATCTCGTTTTGGTCAATGCTGCTTATCCAGCTCTGGCTATTGGTTTGCCAGGACTTCAGGATGGTAGCAGAAGATGGGTGGTCCGTCATCATTCAAGATTTATTTTCGTTAATTCAATCACCCCACAGCCCTCAAGGACTTCTTCCAAATGCTGAAAGTCTAGCTAATTTGCAGCACACTCAAAAGATATCTTGCGAAAATAAACTTTGGGTAGGACATAAAACGTTGTTTGCACAGCAAAACTACAATAGAACTAATCTTACCCAAATGCTTCGATTAATTTTCATCATTAGTATTTTCTCTTCTTTTCTGCCGGGTACCTCGCTCCAAGCCCAGGATTACGTTGTCAGTGAGAAATTGGATAAGCGTTCGAAGAAGCTGATGGAAGAGGCAGAAGCTTTGGTGCGTCGGCAGCAATTTGACAATGCTATAGCTACTCTGAATACTATACTAGCACGCGAACCCAAAGCCATTGATGCCCTTATTTTGCGGGGTGATATGTACTACAGTAAGAAAGAGCTGGCATTGGCGGAACGTGATTTAGAAGCGGTACTAGCCATGTCAATGGATTATAAACCCCGACTAATCTACCAACTGGGTTTGGTGGAATACGGTTTGGAAAAATACGAGGAAGCAGCAGCACATCACCGCGCTTATTTGTTGCGAGCAGATGGGCATGACCGCTACCACGAACGGGTAGAGAAATACCTCAGAAATGCCGAGATAGCGGCAGAATTGCGGCGAAATCCCGTGCCTTTTTCACCCGAATCAATGGGGCCGTCTATCAATACCCCAGGCAAAGAATATTTGCCCGCTTTTTCGGCGGATGGCCGTTATCTGGTGTATACGGTGAATTACACCGGACGCGAGGATTTTTACTATAGTGAGTTGAAAGAAGATGGTACCTGGAGCAAAGGACAAGCCCTGACGGGAGTTAATACGGTAGAAAATGAGGGCGCACAGAGCATGTCGGCGGATGGTCGCCTGCTCTATTTCACGGGCTGCAACTGGCCAGATAGCTACGGCAGCTGCGACTTGTATTACGCCCGGCGGGAAAAAGGGCAGTGGGGCAACCTTCGCCACGCGGCGCCACCCATCAATAGTGAGCATTGGGATACCCAGCCCAGCCTTTCGGCGAACGGGGATTATTTGTATTTTACCAGCACCCGTCCCGGAGGCTTTGGTGGCAGTGATATCTGGCGCTGCAAGCGGGGACTAGATGGCCGCTTTGGTAGCCCTGAGAACCTCGGGCCAACCATCAATACGGAGGGTAATGAGCAATCTCCTTTTTTGCACGCCGATGGGCAAACACTTTATTTTGCTTCTGATACCCACCCGGGACTCGGGGATTTCGATATTTTTATCAGTCGTATGCTCCTGGACGGATCGTGGGGAGAACCGAAAAATATAGGCTATCCCATCAATACTTCTTCGGGAGAAGGTACACTAGTCGTAAGTTTGGATGGAAAAAAGGCTTACTATACCACCGACCAGAATACGAAAGAGGGGAAACCTTTAGATCTTGATATTTACCAGTTTGACCTCTACTGGGAAGCTCGCCCTCAACCTTTGACTTATGTAGAGGGACGTGTGCTGGACGCTCAAACCGACGCAGTTATTGAAGGTGCCGATGTACTGATTACCGCGGAGGGGAAAACCACCACCTTCGCTCAGGTCAGAACACTGGACGATGGTACTTTCCTGATTGTGCTGCCAATGGGCGAAAACTATGCCCTTGAAGCCAGTCGCGAAGGGTATTTGTTTTACTCCGACCGGTTTGAGTTGGCGGGCGCATTCGATCGGGAGAAGCCCTATAGATTGTCCATCCCTCTGCAGCCAGTTCCAGAAGAATTGTCCGTCAATGGCGAGCAGCCCATCGTACTGAAGAACGTACTTTTTGTCTCTGGTTCTGCCGAGCTGCTTCCTATGTCTGAAATGGAGCTGAATCGTTTAGTGCAGTTGTTGAAGAATCACCTAAAGTTGAATATCAGGATCAATGGCCATACGGATAATGTAGGGGATGATACGGCCAACCAGGTACTGAGCGAAGCCCGGGCCAAGTCCGTTTATAATTATTTAATCAAGCAAGGGATTGCTGCGGAGCGATTGAGTTATAAAGGTTTCGGCGAAAGCCAGCCCATCGCTGAAAATGATACGCCCGAAGGCCGCAAGCTGAATCGGCGGACGGAGTTTGAGGTGATCAGTTTGGGAGAGCAGTGAGGTGGTCATTGATTTTCATAGTCCTCGTGCTTTTTTGCTAAAGAGGTGTTCTACTTCTTTTGTTTGATCATTGACGTCAAACAAATGCTCAAAGGCCTCAAGCTGGCCAAGGATCTGAGCTAATTTCAGGAGATTTTCAAAAGGAATCTGACCATTCTGTTCAAAGCGTTTTAGACTTCCCAAAGAGACACCTGAGCGCTCTGCCAGTGCTTTTTGGGTGAATTTCTTTTTTTTGCGTAATCTGCGATGGCGGTCTGCCGTAAGTGCTAATATATCTTGAGGGGTTTTTGAGAGACTATATTTGTTCATTTTGGCTAATATTTTATCTAAAACAATGTTTTTAGCTTAAAGTAGCTAATATATTGGCTATTTATTATAGGTTGTTGACTTTGAGAACTTCTTTACCTTTACCCAAAATCAATTCTTTTGCGGAAACCTTCCTGGTATACTTGGTTGCTATTGTTGGTGGTGCTGGAGGTCATCAGTCAGACTTATCTGGCGGCTTTTGGCAACAAGGATCTTGCTGCCATTGTATATGTGCTGGCGGGGATTGGGATTGGATGCGTGCCCTTGCTTAAACGCCAGGCAGCAGAGGTTCCTGGGGAAGTTAGGGGAGGTAGTTTCAGTGCCTTACCCATCATAGCCTTTGGTTTACTACTGACGGGTATAGGCTACTTCGGTTTTCAGGCGATCAAAGCCCAGCCGCTGGATTATACGTTTGCCGATATGCTCCCGATTATCCAAATTATGGGCGAGCGCTGGCTGGAGAGGAAGTCTACGCGATTATCCCAGAAATATGGGATGGGATGCAACCGATCTACCTGCCTGTAATGTGGCTTTCTTACGTGCCTGCTATTCTGCTGGACGTTGATCTGAGAGTTGTGAACCTCTTCTTTATTGCTTTGGCGAGTGGACTGGCGCTACGTTTTGGTCGCAGAAAACAAGGACATGAGCAGTGGTGGGTTTATCTGCCTTTGTTGCTCTTGCTCAGTTATATCCTCATCACTTACACTACTTTTATTACGATCACGGAAGAGCCGGTGGTGGTAGGGTTTTATGCCTTGTTGGGGTATAGTGTCTACCATCAGCGGACGGGTTGGGTCGTAGTCGCATTAGCGGGCTGCTTACTAAGTCGTTATGCACTAATTTTTTGGGCGGCTACTTACCTTATATACATGCTTTGGCAGGAAGACCGCCGAAAAGCACTGTGGATCATGGGAGGAACGGCCGTGCTCTGTCTCTTCTTAATGATCATTTCTCAGGGCATTTACGAGATTGATCTTTTCTATTCCTTGAAAGATGCTTACCTGGATAGTTTCCAGAATCCGGATATAAGGTGGCGTACAGAAAATACGATTGCCAAGAATATTGGCTTAGCGCGATTCTTTGGTTTTGATCATTTGTTGGTATTACACCGAGCTGTGTTTTTAGGATCGTTGTTATTACCGCCGTTATTATATATATGGTATCACTTCCGTTTGCGGGGCAAAGTGGCCTCTTCGCTTTTTGCGCTGTGTAGTTTAAAGTTGTGCCTGGTTTATTTTTTCAATATGAACGCGTTGCCTTATTCTTACTTGTTTTACACTTCTACCTTTTTGAGCTTGGTGGTATTGGGGGTGTTGAGTTCTTCCTTTGCAGGAAAATTAGCCACGGAGGGTTTTTAGCCACTAAAGCACTAAAACACGGAATTGCACGGAATATTTTTTTGTGAATCTTCGTGACTTGGTGCTTTTGTGGCTATTTTTTTTGAGGAGAACTTGAGCTAGCATCAATAAATAGCAGTTTATTACCTTAGCGGAAAATACTCTCCATGCCCCAAGATATCAAAGCCTACCTTGATGAACAAGTAGCGCGCTTCAACGAACCTGGCTTTATCTCGGCTGATCCGGTATCAATACCGCATCAGTTCGATTTGCCGCAGGACCAGGAGATCATGGGATTTTGGGTTTCGATACTGGCTTGGGGGCAGCGGAAAACGATTATTAATAATGCGGTTCGGCTGATAGAACTGATGGACGGCGCTCCCTACGATTTTATCGTTCATCATACGGAAGAAGACCGCGCGCGTTTTGCGGATTTTAAGCATCGTACTTTTCAGTACATGGATACCCTTTATTTTTTGGAATTTCTGCAATGGTATTACCGGCAGCACGATTCGCTGGAAGACGCCTTCGCCCGTTTTATGACGCCAGAAGCCGTTACGACGGAGGCCGCGCTGCGTGGCTTTCACGAACTCTTCTTCAGTTTGCCGGATGCGCCCCAGCGTACGCGTAAGCACATTGCTACACCCGCGCGCAACTCTGCATGTAAGCGACTCAACATGTTTTTGCGTTGGATGATACGTAAAGATGAGCGGGGGGTGGATTTTGGTTTGTGGCAGCGCATTCGCCCCGCTCAGTTGATGATGCCGCTGGATGTACACGTAGAGCGGGTTGCTCGCCGCCTGGGCTTAATTACCCGTCCGCAAAGGGATTGGAAAACGGTCGTGGAATTGACGGACAATCTCCGCCGTCTGGATCCGGATGATCCGGTGAAGTACGATTTTGCCTTATTTGGTATAGGGGTGTTGGAATAGACACGTGATGCGGTGTAGGGGTGATGTAGTAGAGACGTGATGCATCGCGTCTCTACCACATCACCCCTACGATTCGATAACATTGATGAGGAAAAACCCATCTTCCCCCTGGTGTTGGTAAAGGGGCATCAGGATATGGCAATCATAGCCAGCGTAGATGGGGCCATTCTTATCATTGGCTAATAATTGTCCCTTCTGTACGGACTGGAAATTCCGGAATCCTGGCTCCATTTGGAAAAGGTCTTCTTTTTTTACAGAATGCACTTCGATCAGCTCGGCTACTTTGGGGAGGCCTTTGCTGTAATTTATTAATAAATCATCGTGGCGATTTTCTACATCTTCGGAGCGAACACAACCGACGGAGCGAAGCAGATTGATCAATGCTGCGATGGCGCGGCGGGTGGAGAGGGGATCTTCGTGCTGGCCAGCTTCGAAGGTCACACTGGTGGTAGGGCAGGGGAAGTGATCGCAGCAGAAATGGTGCAGTGTTGTGCCTCTGAGCCCTCTGAGCATGCCCGTGATGACCGGGGCGTGTAAAGACTTGGCCAACTGCAAACTACGTGGAGCATCGGAAGCGATGGAGAAAATGCCACCGTCGGCAGTGGTAGTATGTAAATCAATGACAAAAAGCTCGGAAGGCTGGTAATCGGCAATTTCGGCGTCTACCAAATCCAGTATGGCTTTGAGCTCCAAGTCTTCTGCTGTGAGCTCGTGGTCTTGAAGCTGGCGGATGCGCTGAATGTTTTCGGGGGTGAATTGTCGGTTGAGGTCTTTTTGGAGATAGCGTACCCCTAGCTGGCTAGCTTTTAGATTGCCTCTGATACCCAGCATCCGGCCGTGGAAAACAAAATCCGGATTTTGTTGGGGTTCAATCTTGAGCATTCTGAATACCATGTCGATAGCCCTGACGCCGGCAAGCTCATTGCCGTGCATGGCCCCAAAAGCGATAATGAGGGGCCCTGGTTGTGATCCGGTGTAACGTCCTATGATGCGATCTAATGCTTCCATATACTGTTGCTTGTTACCCTTCCTTTTGAGGGAATGCCCGCGCAAGCTGCCTGAAAGGCGCGAACGAAGTGAGCGGCCCCGACCTGCAAAACCAATCAGGGTTTTGCAGGTCGGGGCGGAGCGAATAGCGAACCCTGAAAGGGAGCGACCGCCGCCTAAGCGGGGGATGCGCCCAAAAAAACTAAGGTAGGAAATATTGTCTAAGTAATTTGACGGAAATAACTGATTCCATTTTTTTCAACGATTCGCGAATATTTTCATGCAAGCTCCTTTTAGTTGCTTGCTTAGAAAATTTTAGCGAATCAAAAATGGAATCAGTTATTTTTTATTCCGTCACAAAGCATAGGTGAGTGGAAACGACTTAAATACTGGCAGCATCCGCTTTTTTTATTTGACGTTCGTCGGAAAAAAGTAGCCGTTTGTCGAGAAGCAAGTAAAAATAAGCAAAGTAGCTGCCTTTTCCAGGTACTATGTATTGCATAATACCTAGCCTTACCTTATCTTTGTATCGAGGCTTACAAAAAGAAGGTATTGTTACTACCAATGATGCGCTTGAGTAAGCTTAAAAAAAACGGCCAAAAAATGTTGGAGCGTACTAATAAATATTCCACATTACAAGCCCAGACGATTATGACAGAAGAACAAATAAAAGCTTTGGATGCGGCGGGCAAGCAATTGCGACGAGGAGTGCTGGAGCTGTGTGTACTGTCGGCCATTGCTGCGGAGGATGAGATTTACTCTTCTACCATTCAGGAGAAGCTGAAAGATACACCGCTGGAGGTGAAGGAAGGTACGCTGTACCCCCTACTGACCCGGCTGAAGAACAGCCAGCTGCTACAATATACCTGGCGGGAAAGCACCAGTGGCCCCCCGCGCAAGTATTTCTCAATAACAGATGACGGCCGCGAATTTTTGGATGGCCTGATGTCTACCTGGAACGACTTAGTCTCCGCAGTCCATCATAACACGCAAAACAATCAAACTAATGAATAAGGTTTATAATATCAATCTCGGTGGCTATCCTTTCACGATTGATGAAGACGCCTATAACCACCTTCGCTCGTATTTGGAAGCTATCCACAATCATTTTCGTACTACGGAAGGATACGAAGAAATCACCCACGACATTGAAGCCCGTTTGGCTGAGCTCTTTGTAGAGCAGCTGAATAATCGCCCGATTGTTGGTTTCCAAGAAGTCGAAGACGCCATCGCTATCATGGGACGGCCCGAAGAATTCGGCGCTGATCCTATGAGCGAGGGCGAAAGCTATACCGAAGGAGCGCATACCAGTGCCGGCGGCACGGATGCCAAGTTTAAGATCAAGACCGGGAAGCGACTGTACCGAGATACCGAAGATTCGGTGGTAGGTGGTGTAGCTGCTGGATTGACCGCTTATTTTGGGATTGCTGATCCGATTTGGGTACGACTATTCTTTGTGCTGATCGTTATTTCTGGAGGCATAGGCATACCGCTGTATCTGATTCTGTGGGCCTTGATGCCTGAAGCGAAAACTGCTGGTGATCGGCTAGCGATGCGCGGCGAGCCGATCAATATCTCGAATATCAGTAAGATCATTACCGAAGAATTCGAACATTTGTCTGAGAAGATGACCGAGCTGGGAGAAGAACTGGCCGGTAAAAAAAAAGTCCGCGCGAAAATGACGACAACGACGAGGGCACTGCGCAGCGGTTCGCTGCTGTAAATGATACCTTGAATGAGAGTTGGCAAGCTGCGCGTGAGCAGTTGCCCAAAATAGGGAAGGTGTTGCGTGCGCTACTCATTGCAGCCGCTATCTTTTTCATCTTCATCTTTGCTATGGTTTGGTTGGGCATTATTGCCGGACTTACCTTCTCCATGCCATTGCTTACTAACTTTTTCCCTGGGCAGGAATTGATGACGGCCATTGCTATGATCAATGTTCTGTTTACTATAGGATTGCCACTTTTGGCCATAATACTGCTCATTGTTAGGGTGGTTTTTGGTCGCCGGATGGGCAAAGGTTGGTCGACTGCCATGATTGTATTCTGGTTTATCAATGTATTTTCACTGGCAAGTATAGGAGGTACGTTGGCCCAGGAGTTTATGGTAGAAGAACAGATAGAAGAACAGTTGAGTACGGCTTCATTTGCTGCTGAAACGGTTGCTTTATCTTACTACCAATTGGAAGACCATCAGGAGGAGCGCTTCATGATTTTTGATGAAGAAGTACAACTGCCGGGTGCAACTAGCCGATTTAGTATAAAGAAGAGCCCGGATAATGAATGGCATTTGAATAAGCAAGTGACCGCTAGGGGGAAACGAGGTGCAGATGCGAGAGGGCTGGCCAGTGAACTGGTATTCCCACTCCAAGAACGTGAAGGCAGTTTAGCAATCCCTCGGGAGGTACCGTTCTCTGAATTGAGTAAATGGCGTGCACAAGAGGTAAAAATGGAGTTGCAAGTTCCCGTCGGAGCTTACCTTATAATAGGAGCAGATGTGGCTGATTTTGGCAACTTATCCTTCGATAAGTATCCGGAAGCGACCCAGCGGTACCAGATGAATGCTGAAGGACGACTGATTTGCCAGGATTGTCCTGTCGGATACAGTGAAGGGAATAGCACGGATGCGGCTCCGGTACAACAGCAAGCCTTGCCACAGTACCAGGATTATCGTGAGATCAGCCTTACTGGGCCGATGAAAGTTACGATTGAGCAAGGTGATCATTACGATATGCGCCTTACGGGCGAAGATCAGTACCTCAGCAAACTGGTAACTAGTTTGGAAGATGGTATACTAAAGATAAACCTGGAGGCTGTTGATCTTGAATCGCCCGTACGATTATATTTGACCTTGCCGGATTTGCAAGCTTTGACCTTGAGTCATACGGATGATGTTCGTGTCAAAAACTTCACAGGGGAGCACTTAAGCATTAGTGCTAGTGGAGATTTTGAACTAAAGACAACGGTTGATGTGCAAAAGCTGGACCTTGTCGGTAACGAAGGAGTCTCCATGGAGTTTACGGGCAGCACCCAACAGTTGAATGCCCAATTGGAGGGAGGAAGCCGTTTGGATACTGATCGAGGAAAGGTAAAAACGGCTAGTTTAGTTGCTTCTGATAACAGCACCATAAAGCTGGGGCAGGGGGTAGAAGTGAGTGAGCAAACCATTAGTGAAAACAGCACCTTGAAGATCATGGAAAATTAGCGAGGATAGGCATGAGCCACTTTGATGTTTAGGAATACACAGCAAAGGAAATCCTTCAGAAATAAAGAAATTGCGATAATGATGACTGTAGCGGTTGAGTAGACATAAGTCGACTCAGCCGCTTTTTCGTAAATACCTGATTGGTTAACAGAAATAAGCTGTTCTGTTTTTTTGGTAGTAAGAAGGAGCTTCTAAATGCCTATGGAAAAGATAAAAACGCAAAAAAGCGATTCTTTTCTTGGTTAACTGCTAGCGAGAATAGTATCTTGCAGGCAATTGACGACCAAAAAAACCTGTTTTGACTAATTGATAGTGTATAACTATCAGGAAATCAGAGCATACTGTATAGGCTTATTTAGACTAAGCATACATAACCTTTTTTTATTTTTATTAACAAATTGTAATCTTATGACAAAGACGAATACGAAATTCGTTAGTCCGAAAACTTGGCTAGGGTCACTCGCTATGGCGTGCTTGACTCTTTTCTTGTTTACAGGGCAAGTAGTAGCGCAGGTTGCTACTGACACATGGGCGGGGAATATAAATCTCGCTCCTCTTGATGCAGACTATGATGGTACATTGGGTACTATGGCTTCACAGTCTGTAACTATTGCGGGTATTCCTGCTGGTACTACTATCACTGATATTCAGGTAGATCTTGGTTTCGACCACACTTGGGTTGGTGATTTGACTATCAAATTACAAGCACCTGATGGTACTATCTTTGGTTTGATGAGCCGCCCAGGCTTAGCTGAAGCTGCTGATGATGGTACTGATTGTTGTGGAGATTCCTCTAATTCAAATTTAGATGCTGCAATGGCTCCTCTAACATGGTTAGACGGTGCTGCGGTATCTGCTGAAGACATGGGTAACACCCTTACTACAGCTGAAATTGTTGGATTGGATGATGGTATCTTTGAATATGCTCCTGCTCCTGGCTCTATTGCTCAGCCGCCTTCTACTTTTGCAGACTTGTTTCCTGCTGCTGGTAGTGGTAATCTTCTGAACGGTGATTGGACTGTTTATGTAGGTGATGGTGCTGCCGGTGATACTGGTGCTTTTCGTTCTATCACTTTACGTATCACTTACGAAGGTGCAAATAACGAATGTACTGGTGTACCAATTAATTTGGGTTGCATAGCTAACCTTAACGTTACTTTAGGTGCTACTTGTGGCGCACGTATTACGCCTGCAATGGTACTAACTGGTGACCAAACTTGTGTTGGTAACGCTGTTGTCACTGTTGACGGTGGTAACACTGATGTTATTTCTGGCTGTGGTGCGCACACCTATATGGTTGTAGCTTACGATCTTGCTGGAAATGAAGTCTACACTTGTTGGGGTAACATCTTCGCTGAAGACAAGACCAACCCAGTAGTTACTTGCCCAGCGAACACAAGCACCGTAACGCAGGACTATGCTGCTCACCAAGCAAGCGGTAACCTAAGTGCTGCTGATGCAACCTTGAACTTCAACAACTACAGCTGTTTGAACCAGGGCTTCCTGGCAGACGGTGTGCACAACTATGACGTAGTAACTTTCACTACGCCAGACTTTGCTATTCCTGTTGACGTATACACGATCTTGATGGAAACTGCATGGGGTGATGGAAGCATGTTCCTGTTCCAGGGCGGTTTCGATCCTACAGCACCCTGTGAGAACCTCATCGGTTCATCTGACGATGCTTTCGTACCTGGAGGTAACCCATTCGATCCAGCACTACGTTTGAGCCTGCCTTTGTTGCCTAACACGACCTATACCCTGGTATTGACCAACTGGTTGACGACGCAGTTTGGTAACTGGACGGTAAGCATCTATTCTGATAACAACACGGGTGTTTCTGGTCCAGAATTTACCCCAGTAAATATTACCGATACCCGTGATTTGGTATGTGACGATATCAACTTCATCCGCTTCCAGACGCCTCAGTCATGGATTGCAAGTGCAGATGGTACCTTGAACTTCACTGCTACGCGTAACACCTTCTTTGGAGGTAGCACTGCTGCTTTGAATGCTTTCATTGCAAAAGTAAACCTGACTGGTTTCCCTGTAGTTGGCGACAACTGCGGTCCTGTAAAAGTTACCCTTTCTGATGCAGTAAGTGCTGCAGGTGATTGTGGTGATGTAACGCTTTCACGTACGTTCACGGTCTCAGACCGTTACGATGGTGTATGTGTAGGTGCTCCACGCACGGCAGCATGTACGCAGACGATTACTTTCCGTAAGCCAACGATTGGCGACTTGGTATTCCCACCATTTGTAGCTCCTTTGGAGTGTGACGAGAACTTCGCTGTTGATGCAAACGGTAACCCTCACCCATCAGCATCTGGCTACCCATGGTTGCGTACGGCATTTGGTTTCTACGACCTTGATCAGACTTACTGTAACATCGGAGCTTCTTACTCTGATGAGCCACGTATCACTGTTTGTGAAGGTACTTACAAGCTTCGTCGTGAGTGGAACATCATCGACTGGTGTAACCCAGGCGGTTCTGGTACGCTTCAGCAGTTGATCAAAGTATTTGATGCTACTGGCCCAGTAATCACTGGCATTCCAGCAGTAATCAACGTATCTACGTCACCATTCAGCTGTTTGGCAAACGTAGCGATTCCATGTCCTACCCTTACTGACGGCAACGGATGTTCAAGCGTAGCTGGCACGACTTACACCGTACTTGCTTTCGGCGAATCATTCTTCGCTGGTGGTGACTTGTGTGACGGAGATGTAGTATCAGCACCAATTGGTGAGCACATCCTGATCATCTGTGCCGAAGATGACTGTGGCAACGAAACTTGTGAAGAGTACGACTTGATCGTAACGGACGAGATCGAGCCAAGTGCATCATGTGACGACGAATTGAACGTATCTATTGGCGGTGGTGATTCTGCTAACAGTATCCTGGGTATCGCACGCATCTTTGCTTCTGACGTTGACGAAGGTTCTAACGACAACTGTGGAGCAGTAACTTTGGAAGTACGTCGTAACTACTGGCGCAACAACACTTGTGATGCAAGTGCTAACCGTTGGAGCCCATGGGGCGACTTTGTAGACTTCTACTGCTGTGATATCGACAACGAAATCACGATCGAACTACGTGTAACTGACGAGTCAGGAAACGAGAACATCTGTTGGATGGTGATCACTCCAGAAGATAAATTGAACCCATTCTGCTACGCACCAGCACCAGTAACATTGACTTGTTCTAACTTGCCATTGGCTTTCCCTGGTGATATTGCTACGGCTTACGACGAGGACTTCGCTGCTACTTCTATCATGATGAGCTCTATCTTCGGAGGCGCAACGGGTACAGACAACTGTGCTGTTGACACCATCGTAGAGCGTACGCCAAACATCCAGGTTAACGATTGTGGTTGGGGAACTATCACCCGCCGTTTCGAAGCTTGGCAGTTGCGCCCAGAGGGCGATGCTAACGGCAACGGAGCCATCGACATCAACGAAGTATTCCGTTCGACGAACAGCTGTAGCCAGCTGATCACGATCACGGAAGTACACGACTTCACGATCGACTTCCCAGAAGATGCTGACGCTGACTGTGGTGATCCTGATGTACCAACGATCATTACGACCACTGTAGGTTGTGATGTATTGAGCGTAAACATTGGCGATCCAGTACGTTTCTCAGCAACTGGCGACGAGTGTTACAAGTTGAGCATCACTTACGATGTGATCAACTGGTGTGTATGGGATGGTGAGTACACTGGTTTGGTACTTCCTCGTATGACGGAAGACGACGGTGAGGCACTTCCTGTAGACCGTTCAGTAGAAGGCAACGAGCGCCCAGTAGTACGGGTGGTGAGTGGCTTTGGCCCAGTAGACAACAACTGTGATAACGTAGCTGACGCTCAGCAAGGTATCCAGTACACAGTAGTAATCGACCGCGATCACAACGATCGTGATGGAGATTCTGATATTCCTAACACCGTATACGACAACATCCCAGGTAACGGCATCGGCTGTATTCCTGCTGACCAGTTTGGTCGTCGTAACTTCGGTCGTTACATCTACACGCAATTCGTTAAAGTATACGACTCAACCGCACCAGTAGTAACTGTTGGTGAGTACGGAGGTCCTACAGCTAACTGTCCTGACCTATTGGCTGGTCAGTTTGGTGATGACGACGGCAACTGTGAAGAAGCAGTAAGCATTCCATTCAGCGTAGCTGACGAGTGTGAATTGTTTGACGGTGACGGAAACTTGGTAGTAAGCCTGGTATCTGCACAGCTAGACGCATTTGCAGTAGACGCTAACGGCGACGGCGACATCAAGTCGAACGAATTCGTAGGAGACTTGAACGTATTGGGTAACATCACCGACAACGGTGACGGTACTTACGTATTCGCAGGTACTTTCCCAATCATTACTTCTGCAATGGGAGATAACATCTACCACGCAGTACGCGTATTGTTTGAGGACGGTTGTGGTAACCAGACCAGCGAGACCATCGTGTTCGATGTGATCGACTGTAAAGGACCAGCACCAGTATGTATCAACGGCTTGACCGTAACCTTGATGCCACAAGAAGAAGGTGGTTGTGCAATGGCAATCTGGGCTTCTGACTTCGAAGGTTCACCAATCAGTGACTGTACTGGTCAGGGACCAGAACTGTTCGGTGGTCTACCTCGCGTGACGAAGTACGCTATCTACCGTGCAGCAGATGTAGAAGCTGATCCTAACTTCGTACCAAGCCCAGATGATACTGGATTGGTATTGACGCAAGATGACGAAGCTACGACAGTAGTCTACGTATACGCTTTCGACGAAGAAGGTAACTACGATTACTGTGAGACTTATGTACTGGTACAGCAGCACGTTGACTGTGGTCCTGATGGTGGCACTGGAACTATCCAGGGTGTTATCGCTACAGAAAACAACGAAACGGTAGAAGGTGTGGAAGTAAGTGTTAACGGAAACGTTGCCACAATGACGACCAACGCTGATGGAACGTTCAGCTTTGTATTGCCTGCAGGAGGTGACTACTCTGTAGCTCCTTACCTGAATGCAAACTTCTTGAACGGCGTATCTACGTTTGACCTTGTACTGATGAGCAAGCACATCTTGGGCGTACAGCCTTTGAACAGCCCTTACAAGTACATCGCAGCTGACGTTAACAACTCAGAGACGATCACTACCCTGGATATGATCCAGTTGCGTAAGTTGATCTTGAACATTGATACGGAATTCGCGAACAACACGAGCTGGCGCTTTGTGAATGCAGACTTTGTATTCCCAGTAGCAAACAACCCATGGTTCACTGAATTCCCAGAAGTAGCTAACGTTAACAACTTACCTGAAGCAGTATTGACTGCCGACTTCGTAGGTGTTAAGATTGGTGACGTAAACGGTTCTGCACAAGCCAATGCTTTGGCTGGTGACGATCGTACGTTGAACGGTCAGTTCAACTTCGAAGTAGAGAACGTAAGCGTGAAAGCTGGTAACGTATACACGGTAGCATTCCGTGGTGCTGATATGGCATCAGTAGAAGGCTTCCAGGGTACCTTGAACTTGAACGGAGCAGAGTTGGTAGACATCGAGTACGGTGTAGCTACAGCTGAGAACTTCGGTATGCGTTACGCTGCTGAAGGTCAGATCACTGCTTCTTGGAACGGTAAAGCTACTTCTGAGGACGTATTGTTCAGCCTGGTAATCCGCCCAACAGTGGATGCTGAGTTGAGTGACGTAATCAACGTATCTAGCCGTTACACTGCTGCTGAAGCATACGGAAATGGTAACACCATGAACGTAGGCGTAAACTTCTCTAACGGAGCAGTTGCCGTAGCAGGTTTCGAAGTATACCAGAACACGCCAAACCCATTCGCAGCAACAACCTTGATCGGTTTCAACTTGCCAGCGGATGCAGAAGCAACCGTAACGATCAGCGACGCTAGTGGTCGCGTACTGACTGTAGTACGTGGTGATTACGCAGCTGGTTACAACACGATCAACTTGACCAAGGAGATGATCCAAGGTGCAACGGGTGTATTGACTTACACGGTAACTGCCGGTGAGTTCACTGCAACCAAGAAGATGATTGCTGTAAAGTAATGATGGTTTAAAGATGTGAAAATTCACATCTACTCCAATGTTGTTACAACAATATAAAAACGAGAGGGCTCCGGAATTTCCGGAGCCCTCTCTGTTTATAAAAAAGGATGCAAAGGGGGGAAAAATTATAATAACAATGAAGGCAACCTACGAGACGATAGTCTATCCAGAACTAGAAAAAGTTCGACAAGCTGCTAGACGGCTTATCAGTGTAGAGCAGGTCGAGATTGCAACTATACTAACGGCATTGGCTGACCTAACAGAAAATGAGATTCCCTTTTTACTCAAAGCAAATAAGGAGGACTTAAGTCGAATGGATAAAGAAGATCCAAAGTATGATCGACTACTTTTAACTGAGGAGCGAATACTTGCCATTGCCAGTGATCTAAGAAAAGTAGCGGCTTTACCTTCTCCTCTAGATAAGGTACTAGAAGAACGGGAATTGGCGTCGGGCTTGTTATTAAAAAGGGTCAGTGTTCCATTAGGAGTTGTAGGGATAATATTTGAGTCTCGCCCTAATGTAACCTTCGATGTTTTTGCATTATGTTTGAAATCAGGTAATGCTGCCGTACTGAAAGGTAGTAGAGATGCACATTATTCTAATCAGGCAATTTTGCAACTCATTAAAACCGTTTTGGCTCCCTATGATTTAGGAGACAGCTGTTACCTTGCGCCAAGTGAACGTGAGGCACTACCTGCTATTTTACAGGCAGATCAGTATATTGATGTGATTATTCCTCGTGGAAGCCAAGGACTGATCAAGTTTGTCAGAGAAAACGCACGGGTGCCAGTTATCGAAACGGGAGCGGGAATTGTTCATACGTATTTAGATAAAACGGCAAGTATAACAAAAGCAAAAGCTATCATTACGAATGCTAAGGCCCGCAGGGTAAGTGTTTGTAATGCGCTGGATTGTGTGCTTGTGCATGAAGAGATTGCAGACCAATTGCCATTTTTATTGTCGGAACTTGGTGAAATACACCAATGTCGAGTTTTGGCGGATGAAAAAGCCTATGCTATTTTGACGGGCCCTTATCCGCAGAGATTATTAGCCCCAGCAGATGCGAATAGTTTTGGAACTGAATTTCTAAGTATGCAGTTAGCTGTAAAGATCGTTTCCGATGTAGAAGAGGCACTTGACCATATTGCGAAATACAGTTCAAAACATAGTGAAGCGATTATAGCTGAAGACGAGGCAACGTGTGAATATTTCCTTAAACAAGTAGACGCTGCTGTCGTATATGCGAATACAACTACCGCATTTACAGATGGAGGACAATTTGGCATGGGCGCAGAAATTGGGATAAGTACCCAGAAACTACACGCACGAGGCCCAATGGCGTTAAGAGAACTGACTTCGTATAAATGGATTGTAAAAGGAAATGGTCAGATTAGGAATTAAGACGCTTGGTGATTTATTTCTTTTAAACAACGCTCAAGCGCTTCCCGCCAATAAGGAATATTTATACCGCTGGCCTTTTTGATTTTAGCTTTATTTAGAACACTATAATTAGGGCGTTGGGCGGGAGTAGGATATTCCCAGCTTTCAATAGGGTAAACCTTACAAGTAATTTTAGTAAGTTCAAAAATTGCTTGAGCAAAATCATACCAACTACAAACACCCTCGTTGCTGAAATGGAATATCCCTGCAAGTTTGTCTTTCTCCAGTATACCTGCTTCTATCTTTTCAATCATTTGCAATGTATACAATGCCAGGTCCTTTGCATAAGTAGGGGTGCCGACCTGATCGAAAACAACCCTTAGTTCAGGTCGTTCTTGACCAAGGCGAAGCATTGTTTTAACAAAATTGTGGCCATAACTACTGTATACCCAAGAGGTACGAATAATAGTGGCAGCTGGCAGTATCCCACCAATCATTTGATCACCAGCAAGTTTAGATGCCGCGTAGACACTTTTAGGCTGAGTAGGGTCGGTTTCTTGGATAGGGCGGTTGATTCCCGATTGGTAGACGTAATCAGTGCTGTAGTGAAATAAATGGGTGTTATATTTTTTGCATATCGTGGCAAGCTGATGAGCCGCCGTAGCATTAATAGAGAAGGCTGTATCTCTTTCCTGTTCTGCGCGATCTACTGCGGTATAAGCAGCAGTATTAAGACAATAGTCGGGCTGATGATTAGCAAAAAAATCTTCAATTTGGGTAGTATCAGTAATGTCCAGTTCGTTACGGACAGGGAGTAAGAAATGCCATTTAGGGAAGGAATGGGCTAAGGCAGCGAATTCCTTCCCCAGCTGGCCACCAGCACCGGTAATCAAAAGCGTTGGCATAGAAAGTAATGTTTTATACTTGTTGCGTCTGCACAAGATAAAACTCAGTTGGTAATTAGGAGATTAATTCAACTAATTATAACCTATTACCAAAGATATCTTGTAGTAATACTTCGGTATCATTGTTGTCTTCATATTCCAGGTCTTCATCGTCATCATCATTAAGTCCATTGGAGGCTCCTACTACCAAACGATTGTTAACAATTTGATAATCAGCAGGATCATATTCATAAATACTCCACTGTCCCCACTGGTATTCCAATGCTGTGAGATTTTCGACCCAATCTCCGGAGTTTAGGTAGGTAATTGGATGGCCATGAGCTCGGGTTGTTCTCATTTGTGGCATGTGGATATGTCCACAAATGACATAGTCATACTTTTGTTGCCCCGCAAGGTCGATGGCTGTTTCTTCAAAATCACTAATGAAAGAAACTGCTTTTTTTACCCGTCGTTTTGCTTCTTTCGCGAGTGACATTGGTTGAAGGCCAAAGGCTTTGCGAACTTTATTGACAAAGCGATTGAAAACAATAAGGTAATCGTAACTCTTGCCTCCAAGTTTAGCAATAAATGGAGAATACCTAATAGATAAATCAAAAATATCACCGTGAAAAATCCATGCGCGTTTATCTTTGAGTTGTAGGACCAACTTATCACGTAAATGAATGTTACCCGTAGAGAAATCAGAATAACGGCGCAGCGTATCATCATGATTACCGGTAATGTAATAGACTTTAGTGCCTTTTGCCGCCATCTTTAATATGCGCTGAATCACCTGCATATGTTCCTTGGGAAAGTAGCGCTTGCGAAATTGCCAGATATCAATAAAATCGCCGTTGATAATGAGCGTTTTAGGGCGAATACTTTTAAGGTAGACCAGTAGTTCCTTGGCATGACAGCCATAAGTGCCTAAATGAACGTCAGAAATGACTACAATGTCTGGCTCACGCTTCATGGAATGGGGCTTTTATAAATGATCGTGCAAGTTCCTTAAAGCCTGTGAAGTAGAAGTGAAGAGGTGGTTATTTTAAACTTAATTCTGATTAATTTCTACCTATTCAAAAAATCTTTCTTGACGTACTGATGATAAAAATTGCGTATTCCCCGATTTATAAGTACCAGTTGCCGGAGGGGCATCGTTTTCCAATGGATAAATATGAGTTGTTACCAGAGCAACTACTTTATGAAGGTACCGTAAAGGAGGAACAATTTTTTGAACCTGATTGCTTATCGGAAGAGATTTTGTTGTGGACGCATACGACCGATTATTGGCAGAAGCTTCAAGCACTAGCGCTCAGTAGGAAGGAGGAGAGAGCCATTGGTTTTCCAATGAGAGCTGATCTTGTGACACGAGGACGGCATATTGCGCAAGGGACGATCCAGTGTGCTCAATTTGCACGGGAAAAAGGAGTAGCACTCAATATAGCGGGAGGAACACACCATGCTTTCGCAGATAGAGGAGAAGGTTTTTGCGTGTTTAATGATTTTGCCATTGCTGCCAATTACTTGTTAAAGCGCAAAGAAGCAGAGCGTATATTAATTGTAGACCTGGACGTGCACCAGGGAAACGGAACCGCTAAGATTTTTCAGGGAGAGCCCCGCGTATTTACCTTCAGCATGCACGGTGAACGGAATTACCCACTCAGAAAAGAACGCTCAGATTTGGATATTGGTCTGCCTGATAATACTACAGGAGAGGTCTATTTACAAAAGCTGGAAGCAATTTTGCCGAAGCTACTCAGACAACATCAGCCAGATATGGTCTTTTATCTTGCTGGGGTAGATGTTTTAACCACAGATCGTTTGGGGCGTTTAAGCTTAAGTGTGCAAGCGTGCAAGCAACGAGATCAATTTGTTTTTGAAGTCTGTCGTGCAGCAAAATTACCGGTTGCCGTAAGTATGGGAGGGGGGTATTCGCAGCGGATAGCGCATATTATTGAAGCTCACGCTAACACCTACCGGGTCGCTAGTGATGTTTTTGGTTAGAAATATTGACCAAGGCCCACTACAAAGCCATTGATGCCAGCAGGATTAAGACCGTAGCCATAGTCTAATCGAAACATTGCCTGTTGTGCTTTGGGGAAAATAAGTCGGAGCCCTCCCCCCATGAAATATTTTAGATTGTCTCGTTCCAAAATATCGGTAATCTGGCCACCGGGGTTTCTCCAGCTGCCGATATCCATGAAAATTACTGCTTGAAGTCCAACCCATGGCTGATCAAATAACAAATAACGATATTCTGAATTCAACACAATGGCTGCGGTTCCTCGGTCAACACGGTTACCTGATCCTCTAATATTTACTCGACTATCAACGACAAATGCTGCAAAAGGAGTGTTTTTATTGGTGGAGTAGCCCAGTGATATACGGTTCGCAAAAAGACCGCTTTGACCCGATGGGTGGTATTTTTTCCAAATCCCCCTGAGTAAGTAGAAAGGTAGTACTTCTTCTGGTTGTAAAACGACCTCACTTGATAGCATGAGGTCAAAACCTGATGTTTGATAAAGATCGTAGTGCAATTTTCTAAGGTGGTACCCTAAACGAATGAGTTGCTTTTGCTCGGTTCGGGCTACAGGACCTGGCGTTTGCTCCAGATTGACCTTAGCGTAATCTTCCTGGAAGTAAGTATACCCCAACTGGATATCCTCTTCTGGATGGAAGAAGTATTTCCAGTTTAAACCCAAATTGTGATTATCATAGCGGTAATCCACCTGCTCATCGCCAAAATAAAGAGGTTCCTGGCTAGCATATCGCTCTAATTGGAAACCAAAGCCCCAGTTATAATGACGAAAGTAGTTTTGTCTATAGGCAATTTTGCCTCCTAATCGGCCATCAACTTGCCGACTAAGCATGGTCAATGTATTACCTCTTCCCTGCCAATTTTGATCTTCATAACCAAGTTCCCACCAAAAATTATTTTCAAGGCCTCCAAGTTGTGCGATGGGATATCGGGTAGTTCCTTCGAGGAGTTCAAATACGATATGGATGCCATCAGTTAGTGTATCTAAAGAATAACTGGTATGATAAATACCTGCAGAATTGGATAACCTACGTAAATCTGCGGAAAGCACCTCTAACTGTAGAGGTGCTCCGGGTTGCAATAACGTTAGTCGCTGTAGCGCATCTATCTTACTACGTTTTAATCCAATATAGGTGATACTAGCGATCTCTTGCATGAAAACAAGATTGCTGACAGATAACAGTAGGAAGAGTAGTAGGATTCGCATGAGTAATCTGATGGCGATTCCTTAAAAAAGAAAAGGAATCGGTTGCAATTAGAAGACAGAAATCCTTAGGCCAAAGTTCATGGTAGAAGCTGACCCGTTTGTGTCAAGAATGAATTGATTGCGAAATTGGGTGTAAAGAAGCTCTACTTCTAGCTTAGGGGTGATTTGATATTTCGCTCCCAAGCCTGCTTGATAAAAGTAATCAAAGTCTTTTTGCCAGTAAGGAGAGTAAGCTCCCAGGGAATAAATAGTCGTTTTACTGTTTGGGAAATAGCTTAAAATTAGCTGTACAGGCGTAGAAAACCGATTAATGTGACCGTCTTCTTTTTTGCCTATATCTTCTATGAGAATGTCCAACTCTGTGAAAAAAGAAAAGTTATCTCCAATTGAAAAGTCGTTAAAAATTTGAGTAAACCAAATGTCACCATTGAAGTCAATGAACGGTCGCTCTGCGTTGCCAGCCAAATCTTCTCCCTGTGCAAACCAGTAGGTGGATTGTATAGACAGGTTGGGAAGTGTTGAGAAAGGAGCGTACCTGATTTTTGGGCCAATACCGGTAAGCCCTTGCCGAGTACTAGCGGTTTGCTCGAGGTTGAAGACGTCAAAACGAGAGATACTTTCGGGCCCAAAGCTTACTTGTCGATAACGAAGATCAAAACCAGCATTGAATCTATTGCTGAGCCCATAGAGAACGCTAAGATTTTGGGTAAAAAAAGTAGCTTGATCAGTAGCAGGGCCGGTGCCATTACCTGTAACTTGATTGTAGAGATTGGTAAAACCTTTTATTTCAAAGCTCTTTTTCGGGATAGATGCACTGACAACATAGCGAGCCGCGTTATTCCCCCCAGAGGACAAGCTGGTAGGTTTTGTTCCTGTAGCCTGAGAGCCCGTAGTTTGATTTAATGTCCAGTCGTAATTATAAAAACGTACATTAGATTTGTTCAAAGGGATGCTGCGATACCGATTGATGAAATCAATCGCACTGTCTTTATTATCACCAAAATCTTTAGCATACCATTCAAATATTTGGGATAATAAAACTTCTTCACCATTGACTTTGATGAAATCTCCATCATTGAGTGCTAATCGGGTTTGCTGTTCCATCTGATTCTCCAAAGTGTTGGGAAGGTAGGCCTGATCAATAATTGGAGGACAATCTAAAGCACCACAAACAAGGACAAAGTGGAAGCGAGCATCTTGAAAGGTGGCAAGCAGCTTCTCTTTTTCCAACTCATTGAGTGTGAGTTGTTCACCAGCTATGGTGTGTTTTTGTTGATCGAAGAAGCCCGTAATGTTAAGTGGAGAAAAAACAGGGTAGTTTTCTACGATTTGTGCGATAACAAGAAGATTATAGACATTTATATAGAAGGCTTGGCTGGTATTACGATCATCCAGCATACTAAGGTCTGTATTGGCAATCTGTTGACTAAGTATAGTTAAAGCGGAAGGATCTTGTTGGATGCTTTGATAATCAACAAGGCCATTGATAACATTTGTTTTAAAAAACGCATCAGCATTAACAAAAAAAGAATCCAACTGGGCTTGAGTAATATTACTATTGCCAAGAAATATCAGGATAAGAAGAATAGGGAAAAGTCTCATACAAGGGGCATTTACTCTTTTATCTCAAGGATGGTTTGACGGAATAGATTCAGGTTAGATGCTTGGATAGACAGTTGCATTGTAGGTTTAGCCAAACAATTCAGTTGAAATAAGTAACAGCAAAGAGAATAAATTGGCGGTTGTTCAAACGTCGAATGACGGACTTTTGCTACCTTTAATCAAGGTCGAAGTAGAAAAGTGAGGCTTGCCAAGCGTGGTATAAAGGCTTATTTAAGAAGCGATAAAGAGAGGGTAGGGCAAAAAAAAAGTCATCCGCGGTACGGATGACTTTTTACTTATAATCCCATGAACATATCCAAAATAAGTAGCTCTTTTGAAAAAAAGAGGTCAGAAATTTTGCTGAACAATATCAGCGGGCTATCTTCGCCTCATAATCAGTCGGAAAACACGTACATAACCTTAACAAATTGTAATCTCACGACTGACTGAGTATAATCCCATGAATAACGACCTATTCGAAGGTGAGGAGAGCAAATCCTCACCTTTTTTATTTTATAGTTAAAGGATTTAATCTGAGTAGCTGTAGTCCGTCCTGACAAAAGTTGTTGCCAGGACGTCCCACCACCAACAAATTATAATCCCATGAACATGTCAAATTTTAAATCGCAAAGGTTGCTTTCAATCTCTTTGCTTTGGTGGTGTGGGCCTTTCCTCCCGATCACATTACAAATATGCAGCAAAGTCTAAGGGAGAACAAAGACAAAAAAGGTAATTTGTGAAGTTGTAAATTTGTATTTTTTGTTATAAGTATCTGTTTGTTAGGTTTTTATTGAGTTTAAAAGTGAAGATTAAATTATTTTTCTGGCCTAGATTAAGTCGAAAAAAAATAGTTTTTTGATGTTTTTTTTTCGCTCACCTTGAAAAACCGGATATTCTGGGTGTTTTTCTGATTGAAGTTGATAGGCCTAAAAAGGTGAAGGGACTAAAAAAGCCTTGCTGAAATTATTTCCAGCAAGGCTTTTTAATGTGATCCAAGAAGTGAGGAAGTGTTATTCCTCCTCTTCTTTCATCAAGTCGTTAATATCTTCCTTGATATCGTCAACCTTTTTATCAATTTTGTCGGCCACCACTTCTGCAATGGCTTTAACGGTATCCACTACGTCTTCTAGGGATTCGCTAATAGTGCTACCAATGGCATCAAGAAGTGATTCCTCTGGAGCTGTAGCTTTAGCCTTTGGAGCGGCCTCTGCTTCCATTGGCGTTTCTTGTGGCGAAGGCTCCTGGACAATTTTCTTGTGCCCTCCTTTTTGCTCATTGATGGCCTGAGCAGCACTGGCGAGTTGTTCGCCGCTTTCCTGCTCTATTTTTTCCTGTTGCTGGCGAATGTCTTCCGCAATCTTTTCTTTGGCTTTGGCTTCGGCTTCGCGGCGAGCAGCTTCTTCTTGCTGTTTAGCCAAGCGCTGTGCCTCGCGAGCTTTTTCCTTTTCGATCTTATCCTCCAGCTGGACTTTGGTCTTCATCATGTCCTCGTACTTCTCCTTTTTGGAGTTGACACGCTGTTCAATCATTTGGACCTTGGCCTGACGGATTTGAGCTTCTAGTTGGCCATCTGTACGATCAATCTGACGGGCTTGAAAAGCGAGATCATCTTCGTCACGACTGATAGAGCGTTCCATTTTGTCAATGGCATTGAGCAAACCATTGTAGCGGCTGGTAATTCGATCAAGAGGGGAGTTGCCGCTACCACTGCTGGCATGGCTATCACCTCCGGAGCGATCACCGAAACGTTTTTCTTTTACGTCTTTAAAAGCCGTATCAATGCGTTGCCACAGTTTATTGCGATGTTCTTTGGTGAAAGTCATCCCGCGCAGATCCTTTTGTAGTCGCTTGAGTTCATCAAAGATTTTATTGAGGTGGGTATTTTCTTTGATACGCTTCTCTACATCTTCAATTGCTTCGCTAAAGCGCTGCATGTTTTCTTTGGAGCTTTCGCGAAACTCATCATCCATTTTGCTGCGCAGATTTTTTAGCGCATCAAAAGCTTTATTAGTGCGGGCCTTGATTTCATCTGCATGTTCACGGAGTAAGGTTCGGTCACGCATTTGCTGCTGAACTTTGCCCCAGAAATTTTTCAGATTGCTCCAGATTTCTTTATCATACTCCTTAAGACTGGCCAGCTTTTCTTCCAGCTCTTGCAGTTCTGTCCGGTAGGCCTCACTCAGTTTTGATGAAAGAACGACAAAGTGCCATTCTGTTTGAGCTCGCTGGATAAGATCAGTCCGTTCGACTTTGATATCTTCTGGAAGAATGCTTTCCGTAATGGAGAGCTCACGCGACAAGGCCAAGTGACCTTCAGGAAAAACCACGGGTTCTTCTTTGTCATTGCGCCAATTTTCCATCATTTGTTGATAGAAATCATCCGTAGCCAGCGCTTCAGAAAAGGTGTAGATCATCACCTTGTTCTCGCTAATTACCAATTCCAAAGCCACCAAGATTCGTTCGTCGGCAGCGTCTGTTCCCCAAAGTACAATCTTATTTCTCATTACTTACGTGCTTGTTCACCAGTATTTATTCCAGTGATTCGTACAAAAAGAGACAGGATCACCTGCCCTTGTATTCTTATGTGCGGGTTAGCATTTGCTTAGCGAGGATGCTTAACCTGCAGAGCAAAAGTAGGAAATTCTTAGAGCTTGGCGGGAAATTTTGCAAACAGATATTTTATCGTTGAATAGGAGATACAACGCAAAAGACCAATTAGTGCTCTTTAGGCAAAGTTTTTTAAGATGAACTACCTAAGAAAGTTAGTGCTCATGGCACTGCTAAGCCTTTCCTTTGTCTTGAAGGCTCAGGAGAGCTTGGTTTATGAAATTGCAGCTATTCAGGTAATGGGCTGTGAGAAGACTTCTCCTCATGTCGTACGACAGATGAGTGGTTTGAGGCTCGGAGATAAAATTCATCTTCCCGGCCCTGCCATAACCCAGGCCGTACGCCAATTACTACAGCAACAACTTTTTTCTGATGTACAAGTAATGCAAGAAAAAACAACACTGGATTTGGTCTGGCTGTCCATTATTGTTGAAGAAGCACCATTGTTGGAAAGTATCAAAGTAAATGGACTTCCCCGCCGTAAGCAGGAGGAATGGACGACTTGGTTGGAACAGCAATATCCCCTGGAAACAGCTTGGCTTCCAGCGGGCGTAGCACAGTTTAAGAGCACTATTCGTAAGCGATTGGAAAAGGAGGGTTATGCTTCTGATAGTTTTACCCTTTTGGCAGGCAAAGTTGGCGAAGGAGTGGTGATGGAAGTGCAGTTTGAAAAACTGCGCAAGCAAAAAATTGCTGGTGTTCATTGGCAAGGAGCGAGTAAAGAGCGTGTCAGAGATTTGAACAAAGCCGCAGATGTGAATGGGTTAAGAAAAAGCATTTATTCGCCTGTTGAGCAAGAGAACATTCGAGCTGCCATTATTCATTATTATCGCGATCAGGGTTATGTCGATGCGGCGATTACCCAAGGCAGTAGTTGGCAAACCGAAGATGGTCATTGGTATTGGGCTTTGAAAATTGACGAAGGGCAACCATATACAGTAGGAACAATCCGTTGGAAGGGGGCGCACCGCTATGATACTACCTTGTTGGCAAAGATTTTGGCGATCAAGCCGGGTGACCCTTACCGACCTTCTTATTTGGACAAGAAACTCCATTTTGATCCCGAGGATGGCGATCTCAGCGGCTTGTATATGGACAATGGGCACCTGTTTTTTCGGGCTGAAGCCATTGTCACGAGTTTACGAGATCATACCGTCGATATTGAGATTCAGCTTCAAGAGGGACCGATAGCGATCATTAGCGAGGTCAATATCGCAGGTAATGAGCGAACCAATGAACACGTAATCCGCCGCGAGTTACGCACCCAACCTGGTGAGCCTTTTAGTCGTGAGGAAGTTTTGCGCTCTCAGCGAGCGTTGATTAACCTGGGGTACTTCAAGCCGGAAACGATGGGTGTCCGTACGGATGTAGATCCCGAGTCGGGGATGGTTGCCATTACTTACGAAATGGAGGAAGATCGTAACGATAAATTTGAATTGGCTGCAAGTTTTAATCCTGGTGGTGAAAATGGAGTAGGCTTGGTGGGAACCCTTGGGTTTACCTTTAACAATTTTTCTCTTCGGCAATTGCTAGCTGGCGATTGGCGCTCAGCACATGGAGATGGCCAGCAACTTAGTATTCGGACACAATCCAGCGGCTTGGGGTTTCAATCCTACAACCTTAATTTTTTGGAGCCATGGTTCAATGGCAAACCCCGTTCATTAGGATTTAGTGCTTTTTACCAACGGTTTGCTGATCAAGATAGTCTGGGCAATTGGGAGACCTTATCGGTAACGGGAGCAAATCTCCGTTTGGGCCAACGACTCCCTTGGGGGGACGGTGGCTGGACCCTCAATAACGAGCTGGGATACCAACATATTCGGTTGGATAATTTGTTGCGTATTGACTTAGACGATGGTACAGCCTTGACGGAAGGTAAATTTCATAATTTCTACACCCAATTAAAACTGGTATATCACAATATGAATGATCCTTTCTTTCCCCGCCAAGGGGGAAACTTTGAGGTGTCTGGGCAGTGGACGCCTCCCTGGCGACAAGCTTTCGACGAAGAAGGCAATGAGAAGTTGAGTCGTCTGTCTTACCACAAATACCGTATTCAAGGAGAGAGATACTTTCCGCTAGGGCGCAAGGCTGTACTTAAGACAAGTGCCAAAATGGGCTGGCTATTGAACTACAACCCCAATCATTCTACTTCTCCCTTTGAGCGTTTTGAACTTGGAGGCAACGGGATGTCAGGGAGCCAACAGGCCGCTTTTGTGGGCAACGATCTCTTGGCTTTGCGGGGCTACGACCTCAATGATGTCCCTGGTAGTGTTGGTGGAGGTGGGGCTGCGTTTAGTAAGTTTACGGCGGAGGTTCGCTACCCCTTGTTTAACAGTGGTACCGCACGTGGTTATATCCTAGGATTTGTCGAGGGAGGTAATAGTTGGAAATCTGCCCGAGACTTTAACCCTTTCCAGTTGTATCGCTCTACAGGGCTGGGGCTGCGTTTTCAGTTGCCTATGTTTGGGACAATCGGTTTTGATTATGGGCTAGGTTTCGATCAACCTGGATTTCAACTTAAAGATTGGCAACAATATGGTACTTTTAATTTGATCCTGGGATTTGAGCCCGAGTAGGAAAACAGGAGTTGTTACAAAGCTGTTAAACAGCAACACAACTTATTTACCTTATCAAGTTTGTATTAATTTAGCAGTATGAAAAATACTTGGATCATACTCCTCCTAACGGTGTGGATTTTTCCCACACTTAGTTTCGCTCAGACAGCAGAGCGCACCGACTTAAGCTACGAAGTCAATAAGGTTTACCCATATCTTTCTGTGACCAGCGAGCAACTCAAGGCAGCTACTACTTTGAGCGACCTCAACCACCGATACAAACCATCGTGGGTAAAGGAATACATTTCGGTAGAGCTATCGGCTAGCCAGCAAGGACAGTTACACTCAGTGATGAGCAAGAGTGATTTACTCACCCCGGCACAGAAAGCTATACTGAATACAGCAGACGCTGGGACGGATATTTCTGTTAAGGTAAATTACCTTCCACAAAATACCCTGGCGCACAATGATGTAAAAACCCTTGAATTTTCGTTTACGGTAGACCCTGAAGTGGATGCCCACTTTGTTGGAGGACAACAGCAGCTCATGCAGTACTTAAAGGAAAATGCCATTGTTACTATTCCCGCTGGCAGCTTCAAGGGGTATGATTTGGTAGCAGTGAAATTTACAATTACAGAAGAAGGAGAGGTTACCGATGCTCAATTATTTGAGCGTGCGAAGGATGAAAACATTAATGCTTTGTTACTTTCAGCCATCAAAAAAATGCCTTGTTGGGAGCCGGCCACTCATGCGGATGGAACCAAAGTTAAGCAGGAATTTGCCTTGACGGTAGGAAACATGGAAAATTGTATGGTGAACCTTTTGAATATCCGCCGGGATCGCTCCTAATCCCTCCCGAAAACTGGTGGACCTAATTGTAAAGTGTTTCGGTAAATAGCCTCCATCGGAATAACGGTGTCAAGGGTATGTAGATAGATTTCTTTATCCAGACCAATGGTGGTCACCATTTTCCATGAGGCTTGCCCTTCTCGGTAAAGCACATCTACCACGGGTTTTTTGGAATCGATAAGCACATATTCCTGAAAGGAAGGAAGCGAGCAATATTTATGAAACTTGTCGCCACGGTCATAGCGCTCCGTAGATTTTGAGAGCACCTCAACAATCAAAATAGGATTAGTGACCGCGTGAGGATCTTCTTCCGAAATTTCTACTTCGCCACAAACAATCATTCCGTCGGGGTAGACGAAAGAGTTTGCTGCATCTATATAAACTCTAGCCTCACTATTTAATGTTATACAAGCTAGTTTTTTCTTTTGAACAGCTGTGTTTAGAGAAGCATTGATGTTACTACCAATTATAGCATGATCAATACTTCCACCACTCATTCCTACGATCTGTCCATGATCGTATTCGCTTTTTTCTACCGAATTTTCCTCCATTTCCAGGTACTCCTGAATGGTGAATGTCTCGAGTTTTTTTTCAGCCATGATTGAGTGTAGATAATAAGTGAGCAGATAACTTATGCCTTTGTATTGCGCAGAAAATAAACTGCGATTTTCTAAAAGGTTTTCAAATAGTTAAGCCGCTTAAAGTGAACCGCTTGGCTTAACTATTTGAAAACCAAAATCGCTTTTTATTTTCGTGCTGTTCCTTTGACATTTCTGCCAAAGGCATAAGTGCTGTAATATACGACAATTCGCTACTGCAATCAAGCGCTTACTGCTGCTTGGGCAGGTCCTTTAGTAGGGCTTTGGCTTCTTCCGTCGGGTATTTGCCTTCGGCTACAATCTTCTCCAATTTTTGTCTTGCTTCGTAAACGTTGTTAAAGCCTACGTAATTCATGACCAGGTACCAGTTGCTGATTTCAAAAGGTTTGCCCATAGAAGCTTGAATACGCTGGAAGGTCGTAAAAGCATCGTAGTTCTTATTCGCCATTATCTGCGAAATTCCTTGGTACAATTGGATGTAACCCGCTTGTTCCAGAGATCGGGCACTATTTGGGAAAAGCGCAATAGCTTCTTCGTATTTGCCAGCATTGTAAGCTTCCATGGCGGTTCTGATCAAAGAATCTTTAGGATCCTGAGAGATGGCCGTCAACTCATCTGGGTAAGCCTTGAGATAACGGTCCAAAAGATGGCCCAGTGGTTTGTCAGCATTGTTGCTACTCGCAGACGAACTGTCATTTTTACAGGCCGTAGCAATTGCTAGAAAGCCCAGTAAGATCAGGGCAAAACGAGAAAAACGGTATACTGAATTCATAATTTGATACATTTTCCGCAAAAATAATCCTAATCCGCTAATTAGCAAGTATCAAAGATAATTGTCAAAAGACTTACCTTGGTGCTGATGAGAAGGTACGCATTTATTTTAGGAGTATTGTTGTGTGGTATCGCTACGCCAGCAATGCTGGTTGGGCAGGGTCTGGATACGGACCTTGAGGTCTATGAATTTTCTGATGGCCTTAGTCATCGCAACGTATTTAAGATTACTCAGGACACCACAGGCATGATCTGGTTGGCGACGATCAATGGCCTCAATAGTTTTGATGGTTACGCTTTCCGTACTTATAATCCTGGCTCAGTACAGGGTAAGCTGCCCGTAGAGATGGTGGCCGATATTGTCTTGTCGCCAGATCAGCAATTTGTATTAGCAAGTCCTGACTTCCTGACTACTTTCGTACCAGAAGAACGTAAAGCCACTGCCCGACAAATCAAGCCTGGGGCATTGGTGCGGCGGGAGTCGTGGGCTCCACATAATTTATGTTTTGTCAACAAACAACTTTGGTGTACCGTCTACGATGAGAAGGACGGGCAAAACTGGTTGGCAAAACAGCAAAATGGACAACTCCAACTGCTCCGTAAATTGCCCGGGTCGGGGACCCAAAAGCCGCTCACTTCCTGGCGTGGTCATCTAGTAATGGCCAGTAGTGAAGATAATAAAGTTGAAATCATTGCCACCAACGGCAATGTGTTACGCACGCTGGAAGTGGGGACAGATACCCTAGCAGCCAGCCCGGTAGCCGCATTGTTTACTAATCAAAATGAGCTCTGGATACTTTTAGAAGACGGGCGTATCTATGTTCAAACCGATGAGGCTAAAGCGGCTGTTCGTTGGGGAACGCTTCCTTTTGTACGTGCGAATGCGCAGTTAGCTGCTCTGTTAGTAGAAGATGATCAAGATGTATGGGTAGGAGGTTTTGGAACCTTATGGTACTATGATCATTGGCAAAAAAGTTGGGTAGATTACGACCAATCTATTCGACAAGAATTAAAAAACACCTGTACCTACCGGCAGGTGTATCAGGACTATTCCGGAGCAATCTGGTTGGCGACAGATTTTGGTGCCTTAAAAATAACCCAATCGGATCGTCTGTTTGATCACTATCTCAGTGGAGGGAGTGAATATTGTAGCAATGTTTACTGTAGTATTCGCGGCATGACCGAGGATGAGAAAGGTAATGTTTACTTTTCCTACTATAATTCGCTTCATGTGCTGAACGCTGAGACCCAGTTGTTGCGGCCACTTTTCCCAAGGCAGGATTATTTTAATTACCCTTTTGGTATTGCTTACGCGAAAGGGGCGCTCTTCACCGGGAACGGCATCCGAATAGACCTTGCTACGATGCAGATCGATACGCTTTTTGCCGGAATACGTGAAGATCGTGGGGCTGTATTAGTTGATCAGGAAGGAGATGTCTGGATTGGTTACGATCAGCAGCTTTATCGTTATGACGATATAAAAGGAGTTGCCAAGCCTGTCTTTACCAATGACAGTTTATCAATCAAAGGAACCATCTCTTATTTATTCCAGGGCACTGAAAGTAAACGCATCTGGATAGCTACGCTGGATAATGGGCTTTATGGCTGGGATATTGGAGATGATCTTCCGGGTGTTCATTATTCTACGGCAAAAGAAAGTCCGGTAGTTTTGCCACATCAACAAATCAATGTCGTTCTTTCCTTGGAGAGAGGAGTGTTGTGGTTGGGTACAGCCCTTGGCTTGGTAAAGCTGGATTTGAATAGCAATAATTTAGAAGCTTATACCCAGGAGCAAGGCCTACCCAATGATTTTATCAATGGCGTTTTGCCGGAAGGTGATAGTTGTTTGTGGGTGAGCACAGACAACGGCTTGAGTAGAATTAATATCACCAACGGCAGGATTTTTAATTTTTCGGTTGCGGATGGCCTTTCGGCCAATGAGTTCAACCGGATGTCCTTTTTTAAAGCTAAAAATGGGCGGTTTTATTTTGGGGGCCTCAACGGGGTCAATACTTTTTTGCCTGACGAACGCTACCGTGCACAGAAAGACGCGCGTCGTTCCCTGGCACTGGTACTCACCAGCTTTAGTTACCTGGACGGACAGGGAGATAGTTTGCGCACTTTTATTCGGCAACAGCAGAGTGGCATTGCACCATTTACCCTTACCCATCGTGATCGTATGTTTACCGCTGAATTTGCGCTGATGGATTATCGCAACCCTGCGGAAAACACTTTCCAGTACTATCTGGAAGGCTATGATGAAGAATGGTCGAGTCCCAGCAACGTGCCCATGGTGCGGTTTTCTGACCTCAAACCAGGTAGCTATACCCTACACGTGCGTGCCCGTAGTGGACGAGAGGCCTGGGGGACGCAGGAAATAACCGTGCCCATTCGTATCCAACCTGCCCTCTACCAGCGATTTTGGTTTTGGCCATTGATCATATTGTTGAGCATTGTTCTTGCGGGTGGACTAACGCAGTATCGGGTTTATGCTTTGCAGAAGAGGCGTGAAGAACTGGAGGCTGAGGTTGCTAACCGAACCCAGGAGTTGGAGGCGGAAAAAGAAAAAAGTGAAGAACTATTGCTCAATATTTTACCCGCAGAATTGGCGCAAGAACTCAAAGAAAATGGCTTCGCTAAAGCCAAGCGACACGAGCGAGTGACCGTTATGTTTAGTGATTTTAAAGGATTTACAGCTATTTCTGAACAACTGGAACCCGAACAGCTCGTGGCTGAGATAGACCTGTGTTTTCGAGCCTTTGATGAAATTACGGAGCGGCACGGTTTAGAAAAGATAAAAACCATTGGTGATGCCTATTTAATGGTGGGCGGAATCAGTCAGAAAGCAGAAGATCAAGCCCGTAGAGTAGTCATGGCTGCGCTGGAAATTCAAGAGTTTATGAAAGCAATCGCAGTAGAGCGAAAACTGCACAATCGACATTTTTTTGAAGCTCGTATCGGTATTCACACGGGCCCACTGGTAGCAGGGATCGTAGGGATCAAGAAGTTTGCTTATGATATTTGGGGCGATACCGTAAATATCGCTTCGCGTATGGAAACCAATGGTGTAGTAGGTGAGGTGAATCTTTCTGAAACAACGTACGATCTAGTGAAAGAGGATTTTCGTTGTAAACTCTACGGGCGTTATTCTGAAAATAATACAGAACTGAAGATGTTTTTGGTAGAGGAATATACAAGATGATATTTTTAGTTTTTTTTATTAAAAAAATAAACAAATAATATTTAAATATTGTAACTTGCTGTCGGTTACGGGTAAATAACTCGTATTGATGCCTATTTTTCTATTTAAAATCACCTATTATGAAAATTCTTAAAACCTTAGGCTTAGTCGTTTTAGGGCTATTAGCCATCATTATTGTATTGGGTTTGATTGCCCCTAATCAAATTGTAACCAGTAGTACAACCACCATCAATGCTGACCCGGCCACCGTTTATCAGGTAGTCAGCGAATTGCCTACTTGGGAACGTTGGTCGCCCTGGCAGCGCCGCGATGCTACCATCAAAACGGAGTATAGCGAAACCAAAGCTGGTGCTGGTGCCTATTATACTTGGACCAGTGAAAACAGTGGTGCTGGTCAGCTCACCATTACGGATGCCTGGGGCCCCGATAGTTTGCACACGTTGATTGAGTTTGATGGCCAAGGAAACACCAATTCCAATTGGTACTTCAAGTCAGTAGATAAAGGCACCGAAGTCACCTGGACTTTTGATTCCAAATTTCCTTTTCCATTCAATGCGATGCTCCTTTTTCAGGATTTTGCAGGTATGATTAATAAAGATTACGAAGAGGGTTTGGCCTTTTTGAAAGAAGAGGTAGAAAGCATTTTACCGGCTGGGCCAGACCTTACTATTATGGAGGTTGATTTTCCGGCAACCTATTATCTAGTGAAGCGAGCGACCATTTCGATGAAAGATGTGGAGCAACATTTTCAAGAAACAATGCCTGCTATAGGGATGGCATTCTCTCAGAACAATATAGAAATGACCGGAACACCATCCGGCTTGTTCTATACCTGGGATCAAGAAAAACAAACCTCTGACCTGGCCATTGGTATTCCTGCAACTAAAGGGGCAACGATAGATGGGCTCACGGCCATAGAAATTCCTGCTGGCCGGGCCTTACAGATCAATTATGTTGGTCCTTATGCAGGGACCGGTGCTGCACACGAAGCTCTTGAGGCTTATATGGTAGCCAATAGCCTTAAGTTTAAAGCACCCGCGATTGAAAGATATATGGGCGATCCAGGCCCCGATACGGAAACAGATCCTAATAAGTGGATGACGCAGATTGTGTATTTGTTGGAAGACTAGGTTGAATTCGAATAGTATGTTTATTTGAGTAAGGCGCGAAGGTGCTCACCTGCCAGTAAATAGGGGGGAGTATTTTCGTGCTTTTTTTCATTTAAGTTTATCGACTTATGAACCATGAATTGTTTGAGCCGATTCTTTTAGACAAAAAGGCCAAAGTCTATGTTTCCAACACCGTTCCTCAATTCAATTTATCATATGAAGCCTTTTTGCAACTTTGGGAAAGGCATCCACCATCCTACCATCGGTTGATGATGCATGGTAAAGAGGTACTTACGCCACGTTGGCAACAGGCTTATGGTAAGAATTACCGATATACCGGATCTCAAAATAACGCCCTTGCTATTGATCAGGATTTGAAGAAATACCTCGAGTGGGCTTGCGAACATATTGACTCCCGCTTGAACGGGTTGCTACTGAACTGGTACGATGGCCAGCAAAATCATTATATTGGTGCACACCGTGATGATACGCGAGACCTGATGACCGGTAGTCCTATTGTAACTATATCATTTGGACAAGAGCGCATTTTCAGGATGCGGCCACATGGAATGAAAGGATTCAAAGACTTTACAGTTCGAAATGGTGAGGCGATAATTATCCCTTGGGAGACAAATCTTAGCTGGACACACGAGGTTCCAGCTTTTAAAAAATACAATGGAAAACGAATTTCTATCACCATGAGAGCTTTCAAATAGAAGGTAATGGCTGGGAAAATAGTATGCTTAAGTCTGGCGCTGTTCTACAGTTGTTCTTTTCTAAAACCAGAAGATGGTTCACATTATCAGGTTATAGAGGAGGTGAATGTTATAGATGTAGTCCAAGGGAAGTTGTTGACGTCACAAACAGTTGTTCTCAAGGATTCACTCATCCATTTTATAGGAAAAGAATGGCGAGTACCAGCTAATGCTCAAATTACGACGATAAATGGCCGCGGTAAATACCTGATGCCCGGTATGTGGGACATGCATTTTCATTTGGCCTGGGATGCTGGGAATGATTCTCTGCTGTTTGATGTTTTATTAGCGCACGGGATTACTGGCGTACGTGACATGGGGGGAGACTTGGCGATTCAACGAGCGATGAAGCAAAAAGTGGCGGGGAATCCAACCAGCGGTCCAGCGCTTTTTGGAGCTGGTCCTATATTAGATGGCAACCCACCCGTGATGTACGATTTTACTATTCCGATTGATGACTCCTCTGGTCAGGTCGAATTTTTATTGGACAGCTTAGTTGAAGCAGGTTCCGATTTCTTTAAGACTTACTCCTTAATTCAGGAACCCATTGTGGAAGAAATAGCCGCTTATGCTCAGGAACACCAGCTGTCGTTTGCCGGTCACCTGTCCGAATACATCGAACCCGAGCGCTCCATCCAATTAGGCCAAAAAAGCATCGAACACCTCAACCGTTTAGAAGAAATTTGGCAAGCTGATACTGCTCGAATTACCCGGATTGCCGCACTTATGAAAGAACAAGGCACTTGGTTGTGCCCGACGCTCTTGGTCTATTTTGTCAAAGCCAATAGGAGGGATAGCGCGCTGGTTCAGTCCACTTACGAGCCCTTTATCCACCCTTTCTTACAACAAGAATGGGCGAGTAGTCGTGCCCGCCGTATGAGTAAAAATTCAGAAGAGGACTGGGAAAGGCAAGCAAGTCTTTTCGAGCAACAAAAAGCACTGGTAGGTTTTCTCCACCAACAAGGCGTACGTATCCTGGCGGGGACAGATTTTGCGGGGATGCCCTATGTCTATCCCGGCGTTGGCTTACAGCAAGAGTTACAGCTCCTCCACGAGGCCGGCCTAAGCAATGCGGAAGTACTGGCGACTGCAACCATCCATCCCGCCATTTTTATGGGGATACAGGATAAATCGGGTACTGTCGCGATAGGGAAGTATGCTGATTTGGTACTCCTGCGAGAAAACCCACTAGAGGGTATTGATGCAATAGCAAAGATTGATCAGGTGTTTCGGCGGGGGAGAGGTGTTCTTTCGATAAATCGGGATCGCGGAGATACTCGCTGACGCTCGTGTTTGTGTTCGTTCCGAAGTCTCGGAATTCACGGCGGGTACTCGCTTTGCTCGTTGGGAGGGCTCATTCTGCCGATAATTCGGAATTCGCGGAGGTACTCTCCCGACTAAAAGTCGGGATCGCGGGGATTTAGTGTGATCTATTAAACTGTTGTGCACTTTGAACAGCACCTATGGCATTAAATACATCATTTTGGTCTTCTTCATTACACCATCCTTTAGTTTTTAATTTTTTCCTGGAAAAAAATAACTTTAAATTACACTTATTGATAACGCGCTTATTCACTCTCCTCTCCCTGAGGATGCTCTATAACTTGAAACCATGAAAGCAAAAAATACCCTACGCTACGCTTTATTAACAACGCTTATTAGTGTTGCTTATATTTTATCCGCTCAATCGACTTTTAGCAAGCTCTATACTTCGGGATATAGTCTACGCGATATCTCTTACGGTTTAGTGATAAGTGATGACAATATTACAGTTAACGCGAAACGAAGTTGTTTGGTAGAAGATAATGCTTATATCAGTTGCACTACTCTCCATCAATTTTCGTACTCTGGAGAAATCTTACAAACAATTGATTTCGACACCCTTTTCCCAGAAGGAAATAACCGCTTCCTGAAATTTGAAGATAAGTATTACCTGACCGGGCACCCGCACTACGTCGGTCAGAATCGTCCTACTTTGCTGTACGTCTTCGACGAAGATCTTAACTTATTGGAACAAACTACCATCGCCAACGATATTCCCGGCTTGCATACTAACGAAGGGCTCGTCATAAATGAAGATGCCATCTATCTTTACGGCTATACCGTACTGCCAAGCGGTACACAGAGCGTGATCACGATCACGAAACTGGATCGCCTTACGTACGATTTGATTTGGGAACAAGAAGTTCCTACCTCGCATACCACCAACCGAATGTACGACTTGCAGTTCACCCCGGAAGGCGATCTGGCCGTTCTGAGAAAGCGCAACAACGGCGTAGGCGACAACAGTGATCCGGGTATCGACTTGCTTTTGCTCGATACCATGGGCAACGTACTTCAAGAATATTTCATAACGGAATATCGAGTTGACGAGTTTCGGGGATTACACGTAGACGAACAGGGCCGTTATTATTTTGGTACTGAATCCTTCCTGGGGGAAATATTACCGGAATCACGGGGTGTGATCAACCAACTCGACGCCTCCATGGACAGCATATTGTGGATTCACCGGCTACCCGTCAACCGATTTGCTCTACGGCGTCAGTATCAGGTTCGAGACATTAACCAGGCGGCCAACGGTGATCTGTTGGTCTGCGGTACTACCTGGGAACTCAGCGGCGAAGGGGTATTTTCGACCAATCAAACCTACCACGGCTACATCGCCCGAATCAGCCCCCAAGGCGAAAAGCGCTGGGTGCGCGTGTACCAACACCCCAGCTACGCGCAGCCTACGGACTCGCTGGGGCGCTACCGGCCTTCGTTTCTGAACAAAGTAGCCGAAACTGCCACCGGTGAGATCGTCGCGGCGGGCCACGTATGGTACGACGATCGGCAGGTCCAGGCCATCCCTGAAGGGGCGGCGGCCAGTCATCTGTGGCTACTATCTGTGGACGCGGACGGCTGCGTTGCTGGCGAGGAATGCAAGGAGCGCGTGCTGCTGGACAGCATCGGCCCGCCCGACCTGAGCCTGCACATCGGTGCCCGGTGGACGTACGAGGAGGTCGACAACGGCTACCACGTGGAGCCCGCCGTGTACGAAATCGGGATACTACTGTTCTCCACGATACCACCGCTTTCGTGGTCGAAAAAATCGAGGGAGCCGCTAACATAGGGCAACTCACCTACGTACACGTACGAGCGGACAGTGTTTACCACTATAACGCAATAGCGGACCGCTTCGAGTTGCGCTTTGTCTACGAGTCGCCCACTACTGAGTCGGATTTACTCGATTTTACCGTCAACTACGAAGCCCCTTGGCACGGCCCCTGCGCTCCGGGCCCGGACGTTGCCCAGGTCTACGTCGACTCCCTGACGTTACGCAACATCAACGGCTATGCTTTTCCGATCCAAAACCTGCGCGTGGCGAACAACGGCTCGTTTGATCACGATCTCATCACCAAAGTCTACACTGGTATCGGCAACGACAAGAGTTTTCGTCTGGAACTAGGTTACGGACTGTGCGACCTCCCCTGGTACACCACCAAGCTTCGCTGCTTCGAGGCCAACGGGCTAACGCACAACTTCGTGGACTATCCCTGCGATTCTACCTGGCTGATTTCCAGTACCGAGGATTTGACTTTTGATCCGCCGGTAGAGGTGTTTCCCAATCCCAGTCGGGGAGAGATTCACTTACGTGGCTTACCCGCCAGACCGGTCCCCTACGTAGTGTATGATTCGCAAGGTAGACTCAGACAAAATGGCATGCTGCGGGACAATCAATTGAGGCTGGAGACCCCGGGAGTCTACTTTTTGTACTTGACCGTAGGGGATAAAGTGGTCGTTAGGAAATTGGTGATATTTTAAATGGGCGCAAGAAAACAACGCAGGGCCTGGGGGGAGGAGTTACCAATTCCTCAACCCATCCGCCCATTTCCAGGGTCCCAATTCTGTGAGGAGGAGTCGAAAGGCAATGCGTTCTACGATACCTCCTTTTTCCTTCAAGGGATTGATAATTTCCGGGGAACCGAAGAGGGGAGCGTAAACACCCATGTGACCATCCAGCCATTCGAGGGCAAGCCCGCCCGTCCAAAGGAATTTGTTTTCATCACCGTTGAAGGTCGGGGCTACGTAGCTGCCCGCATCCAGGTAAGGACGCAATGGTAGCCAATCGGGGGTGAAGGGTAGATCTACCGAAGTATTTAAGCTGATCATCCTTTTATTGCTACGCCCCACTTGAAAGGCTGTGGGCACGGGGGCACGAAAACCACCAGCGCGTAGGCCAAGTTGCTGGGTGGCAATGCCGTCGGTGGCCGTGCGCCCCAGGTAGGCATTGTCGAATCGATAGTCATCGGTGCCACGATCAAAAAGACTGAAAGCTTGCGCTGGTGTGTAAGTGGTCGTTTGTAACGAATTGCTCAGAAAGAATCCCGCAAACAAGCGCCAGTGGAACGCTTTGTGGGCTTGGTACAATAGCTTGCCCTTGCCCTCTAAGATCAGTTTGTTGTGCAGTTGTTCCCGACTAAAATCATCGGTGTAGTTGGCGTGCTCAAAAGCCAGGCGAAAGTGAGCAGGACTCAATACCCAGTCGCGATCAAGATGGAAGCCTAGCTCATAAATGTCCTGGTGTCGGTTCTGCGTACCCAAAAAATCACCCTCTATACTGAAATTGAGTTGTTCGGTACGGATGAACAGGCTTCGAGTAGTAATACTGGGTACCCATTTACTGGTGGGGCGTTCGTGGAAAACGAAAGACACACCAGCAGCACCCCGTTGAAAGGAGAGCGGTAGTGCGGCGGCTTCGTAAGTTGCAAAATCAAAACGGCGAAGGTTGCTCTGGAGCTTTATTTCCCTAATGCTGCTGTTTACGGATGGTTTTATTCTTACCTGTAAACCCAACATCCCTACGATAGACTTACTTTTGCTACCGTAAAAAGGGGCGGCTACCCATTCAATCGTTTGAGGCACAATACCGCGGTTATGAAACACAAGCCCCGGCAGGAAGCCATCATCTTCGTTGTATCCAAATAAGGGGAAGGCAAACAGGGTAGACCTGGTGTCGCTCTTTAAACCTGTGAATAAACGAAGCTGTGGTGGTGCAAATTTACCCCATCCTCTTTGCCAACCGTTGTTTTCCCGGTAGGCTTCCAGGCTGTGGTGAGCGGGGTCAATAAGTATCTGCTGGTAAGTTTTATTGGCTAAATCTATCTGCGAATCGCCAATAAAACCCGGATGCCAGCTTAAGGTCGTATCTCCATTGCTATCAATGGTTTGTAAGGCGAATGGGCCGGCGATGGTGCCTTTGTTGCTTAGTTTTACAGAAGGTTGGCTTCCTTGCGTTATTTTTTCTAGTGCATAATCTTCTAGCGCTACCGATTGCATGAATCCCTGGAACAACCAACTAAGGTCATCTTTTCCTGCACGCTCAAGTGCCGATTGGACATCTTGCGGGCGAGGATGTTTGAACTGCCATTCCTGGTAGTAGGTTTTCATGGCCTGGTCAAATCGTTCTTTACCCCAGTAGCCTTCCAGTTGACGGAGTGCTTTGGCTGGTGTACCATAAGCGCCCACCCAGTAATTGTAAAATTTCAATTGTTCTGCTGGCGTATCAGGAGCTTGGGTAAGCCGCTGGCAGGCGTAATAGCGGTAGCCGATTTCATCAAGATCAGTGGGGCTGTTGCCGCCCATTGCTTTGGGAAGCAAAGTGGAAGGCCCATAATATTGATGTTCATAGCGATGATCATAATAGGAGTTGAATCCCTCGTCCATCCAGGAATGTGCGCGTTCGTTGCTGGCGAGGATGCCGTAAAACCAGTTGTGGCCTACCTCATGGGTAATCACATTGTCAAGTGCGCGGCCATCGCTGGCCAGCCCGATCACGGTAATCATGGGGTATTCCATTCCGCCGCCGGCACTCAGTGCGCTCTGCACGGCCGTCACTTGCGGGTAAGGATAAGGGCCAATATGTTCGCTGTAAAAGGCGGTTGAACGCTTGAGGTATTCCAAAGAATTTTGCCATAAATGAGCTTGCTCATCCGTAAAAAAGGACCATACTTGTACAGGCTGTTCCTTACCACTAATGGTAACACTGTCGTGTAAAACATGAAAGCGCTTGTCGGCAAACCAGGCAAAATCATGTACCTGGTGTGCTTCGTACTGAAGTGTTTTTTGCTCGGGTGCACTTGCCGGAAAATCGGGAGACACATATACTGACGGATCGTAGTCCGACCAACTTTTTAGTGCCGTTGCTTGCGCGCGATCCAGCAACCATGCCTGTTCCGATTTCGTTTGGAGTTCTCCGGTTGCACCAACAAGATAGTTAGCGGGCAGGGTAAGGGAAACATCGTAGGAGCCAAATTCGCTGTAATATTCCCCGTAGTCGAGATAGGCCATCGGGTGCCAGCCATCCTGGTCATAAACGGCGGGTTTGGGGTACCATTGGGTAACTTGATAAGACTGTCCTACGTGCCCAAGCCGGGAAAAAGATGCCGGGAATTGTAGCCTGAATGGTGACTCGATGCTTAGCGCTTGCCTGGGGGGCAGTGGTTCGTTGAGAATGAGCTTAACAACATCTGGTCCCAACTCTGTGGGGACGACCGTGAGTGGTTTGTTTTTACTGGAAAAATTCAGACTGTCAATAAACCCCAGGTCTTCGTCCGGCGCAAAATAGAAATCGACGGAACCACTGGCCAGTTCTTGTTGCGCAAAGGCGGTGCTGCGATTTTGGTAGGCGTTGGGCCAAAGGTGGAGGTAGATATAAGTAAGGGTATCCGGAGAATTATTGTGGTAATCCATGCTCCATTGCCCTCGGAGTTGATGAAGTTGATCGTCCAATTCTATCTGAATGGAGAAATTTACTTCTTGCTGGAAGTAATCACCTTGCCCAATAAGCGGCAGGGTAGCTGCGAGCAGGAAGCAAATGCTCAGATATTGCAAGTTAGTAGGCTTGACGAATACGGGTAAGCTCATAGAGGTGAGTAGTTTTAAGATACTTCAGTTTAGAAGCTGGTAGTTGAATGCCATGGTACTAGGTATTCTTGATCATTCGACCAAATTTAGAGCACTAATATAAAAGGTTTAAACAAGAGGTCATTACACTAAACGTTAAACACTTGTATCCTAAACGCCTAAATATTTTGTTATTAACAGTCAAAGCCTTTTCTTTGCATGGATTTTTCAGGGCGAGGTCGTATCTTTGCCCTCCTGCTTTTAGAGTAGGATGTTTAAATAACTGATTACTAGGCTTTTATCTTTGTGCTCGTTTTGTCGGGCACAGGCTCAAAATGCTGCAAAATTGACGATAGATGGCACTGATTGGTAAAATCAGAAATAATTCCTGGATACTGATCGTAGCGGTTGCCCTCGGTTTGGGTGGCTTTCTGGTCATGGATATGGTGAGCGCAGGACAAGGTCCTGGAGGAGGCTTATCACAACTCGTAGTGGGTAAAGTAAATGGCGAAAAGATTCGCCGGACTGAATTTGAACGCATCTATAGCTTGCGTTTCAATGGTTCTACGCTACCTACCTACCAAAATAGAAATACCTTGTGGGACTGGTTCGTAGAAGACCAGTTACTCAGAGACGAAGCTGATGCAATTGGCTTGGGTGTCAGTGATGCCGAGATCGCTGAGTTGGAGTTTGGTGCTAGTCCTAGCCCCATTATCCGCCGCAACTTCCCTAATCCTCAACAGCCTGGTGCAATCAACCGCGAGCAGTTGGATTATTTCAAAGGTTTGATCGAAGGCGGCACACTACGTGACGAAATCGAGGCTGGCCGTATGAGTCCGCAATTCCCCGACTTTTGGCGGATGCAGCGGGACATGATCAAGAAAGATCGCCTGCAAACGAAGCTACAGTCTTTGGTACAGAAGGGCATGTATACACCAAACTGGATGGCCGAAATGGGCTATAACGAGCAAAATCAGAATGTTGATTTCGTTTACGTAAAAGTTCCTTACGATCAGATTCCAAATGGTGATGTTAGTATTGCCGATAGTGACCTGAATGCTTACCTCAAAGCCAATGCTGCTCGTTTTGAGCGCAAGATGGAAGAGCGCGTTCTTGATTACGTGGTGTTCGATGTAATTCCTACGGCTGCGGATTCTTCTGCTATTCGTAGCAAATTACAAGGCTTGGTTGCCGAATTCCGCAATCCACAAGATGGCGATTCTACCTTTGTACTGCGTCATGAAGGTATTATCACCCCAGCTTACGCAGCTAAAGAAGATCTGAGTACGGGTATTGCGGATACCGTTATGAATATGGCTCCGGGAACCGTATATGGTCCTTACGTAGAAAGCGGTGAATACCGTTTGCTAAAAGTTATTGATCGGGTGACGATGGCTGACTCTGCCGATACACGCCACATCTTGTTGAGTGCGACAACTGCCGATCAATTTGCTACGGCAAGTGCTCGTGCGGATAGTATCATTAATGTATTGAATGCAGGAACAACTGCTTTTGATTCATTGGTCGTGGCCTTCAGCGAAGATCCAGGTAGTGTAAGCAATGGTGGCAAATACGAAGGTGTGACGCCTAACCAGTTTGTACCTGAGTTCAATCGCGTACTGTTCATCACTGGCGTTCCTGGTCAACTTTACAAAGTACGTACTTCTTACGGTGTACATATTGTAGAGATTCTTAGCCGTACGTCGGCCACGACAGAACGTGCTAATGTAGCCTTTATTCGCGAAGCTATCGTACCTAGCAAAGATACCCAAGATAACATCTTCCAGGAGGCGTCTCAGTTTATTGCCAACAACCGTAGCCTTGAAGAAATGAAGGCTGCTGCTGGAAAAGCAAGTAACCTACGGGTGGTATCTACGCCTGCTTTTGATAAGAACGCCTATAACTTGGGTGATCTAGGGTTCAGCAACGATACCAAAGATGCTATCTGTTGGGCATTTTCTGCTGATCCTGGTGATGTATCTCCTAGTGTTTACAGCTTCACTGACCAGGTGCGTTATTACGATAACAAGTATGTAGTAGTTGGTTTGCAGAGTGTGCTGAAGCCAGGTTCGCCAAGTGTTGACGAAATCCGCACGGAACTCGAAGCTGAAGTATTGGCAGCAAAGAAAACCGAGATGGTAGGCAGCCAGACCCAAGGAATGGATCTGCGTGCGATTGCTAGCAAATACGGAACCCAAGTAGATACTATTCAGCGTGCTGCCTTTAGCCGTCCGTCTATGCCTGGTTTGGGTGCTGAGCCTAAAGTAGTAGCAACGGCGGTAGGTTTAGGACAAGGACAAACTTCTGCTCCTATTCAGGGGGCTGGAGGAGTATTTATCCTACAAGTAACCAATAAACCAGCTGTTGGGCAAGCAACTAACTTGCCACAGATGCGTCAGCAAATGAGCCGCACTGCTCAGGGGGCTGTTGCCAGCTCCTTTATGGCATTGTTCCGCGAAAGCGCAGATGTAGAAGACAATCGTGCTACCTACGAGTGTAACTAATCTTACGCTTCTGATAGCCGTTTAAGAAGGTGAAGCCTTCTTAATGATCCTCCCGAGTTTTACCAAGGTGTAAAGTTCGGGAGGATTTTTTTTGTCCCTATTGACCAAACAAATGCTCCTTTTTACTGTCTAAAGAGGAGTACAAAATAATAACAATATGAAATTTTCAAGAAAAGCAAGTGCCAGTTGGCAAGGTAGTGGTAAAGATGGTAAGGGGAGTGTAAGCACCCAAAGCACAGTATTGGACAAGACGCCTTACTCTTTTAAAACCCGTTTTGAGGAGGGCAAAGGTACCAATCCAGAAGAATTGATTGCTGCAGCGCATGCCGGTTGCTTTACCATGCAGTTGAGTTTTTTGCTCAGCGAAGCTGGTCATGTGCCTGATGAGCTTACGACAAGTGCCAAAGTGAATTTTGAAGACGGAGCTATTCCTAGCATTGAACTGACCTTGGAAGGTAAGGTCCCTTCAATTGATGCGGACACCTTTGCTGAACTCGCAGAGAAAGCCAAGGAAATCTGCCCAATTTCGAAATTATTAAAGACAGAGATTACGCTCACGACGAAGCTAATGTAAGGTGAGGTGGGTACACAAAGCACTAGAGGGATTCCGTCACCCAACCTCACTGTATTAAGTACTTAGTACTCAGATAGAACACCTTTTTAATCCAAGTACACAGTACCCAATACCAGGTACAGTGAGGCTGGTAAGTGGTAATTTGGTAATCAGGTTTTTATCCCTCGGCCTCGCGTTAATAGTAGATAACCATCCCAACAACCATCAACCAACAACCATCAACCCCACCCAACTAACTTTCATACCGTCGCATTCTGCGGCGGATGAGAGGATAGCTGAATACGGCCAATAGAATAATGACTACCCCCCAATAAAAACCGGGGTCTAAATCTTCCTGTTCGTTGAGCAGGAGCCAGGCGAGAATGATACCGTAAACAGGCTCAAGGTTGACAGTAAGGTTGGCCGCAAAGGCCGAAAGGTGCCGCAAGGATCGTAAACTGAGCGTGTAAGCCAGATTGGTACACAAAAAAGCCAGGATAAGCAGGTACAGCCAGTCGCTGTTGGATGCTGGCCACCAGGTACCTATATCGCGTCCGGTAAGTAAGAAAACACCTAGAACAGCACTGAGGAACAACCAGGCACTACCCAACTCTACGAAAGTAACCCGGCTAGGGTGCACATCAGCTAAGTATTTTTTATTGAAGGTAGCAAATGTGGCGGCCAGAAAGGCGGAAGTGAGTCCGGCAATAACCCCCCAGATCATACCGGGTTGGATGTTGTTCACAACGAGTACCATGCCTGGAATAATCAGCAAGCCCAAAGCCATCTCGTACCAGCGAAAAGGGCGTTTGACAATAATAGGCTCAAGAAAAGCAGTGAAAAAAGAGGTCGTAGCCATACAAATGAGACAGATAGAAGCATTCGATAGCTTGATAGCGCCATAAAAAGTGAGCCAATGCAAGGCAACCAAGACACCAATACCCATAAAACGTAGGAGCAGTGTTTGGCCCAAATCACGCAGCAGATATTGGGGCTTGACAAAAGGAAGAAGGCTACCACTGGTGAGCAGTACGCGCCACCAAACCAGTACCAGCGCCGTTAGTTGGATAAGATCACCGAGAATGGCGGTAAGGCCAAACAGCAACACGGCTACGTGTAATTCTAAATATGCACGCTGTTCTTCTGTAAGCATAGCAGAAAGCCTTATCTTTGTCATCTGCAAAAGTGCGCATTATGCTACAATTTTAGCTAACTTATTATCCACGGCAAATAAAAATCTTTCTGGGAAGTTTTTTGTTTAGAGGCTAGTAACTTTTAAAAATTTAAAAAAATACAACAATGGCTGTTAAAGCAGGTGACAAAGCACCCACATTCACCCTTGTTTCAGATAACCTGAAAGAAGTTTCTCTTAGTGATTACACTGGGAAAAACGTTGTGTTATTATTCTTTCCCATGGCTTTTACCAGCGTTTGCACGACGGAATTGTGCATGATGCGTGACGATATTGCAACCTACAATAATTTGGATGCGGATATCGTGGCAGTATCGGTGGATTCTCCATTTACGCTGGCGCGTTTTAAGGAAGACCAGAAATTGAATTTCCCCCTATTGTCAGATTTCAATAAAGAAGTATCGCGTAATTATGGTACGCTTTATGAGGAGTTTGTACTAGGGTTGAGAGGTGTATCAAAGCGTTCGGCCTTTGTCATTGATAAAGAAGGAACTGTTCGCTACGCTGAGGTGTTAGAAAATGCCGGTGAGGTGCCTGATTTTGCGGCCATACGCAAAGCACTGGCGTAACTTAAATAATGTATTGACTATGTTGTTCTCCAATCAAGTAGAAGAGCTGGAAGAAGTACTGGTAGAAGATGAAGTAGATGATACAGGAACCGGGGAACCGGCACAACTTATCGTTTACAATGATGACCACAATTCGTTTGATTGGGTCATCAAATGCTTCGTCGAAGTGCTTGGCCATGCGTCTTCACAATCTGAGCAGTTGGCGCTTATTATCCATACAAAAGGAAAAGCAAGCGTGAAGAATGGCCCTAAGAAAGTGCTAAAACCCCAAAAGGATGCACTCACTGAGCGTGGGCTTTCGGCGGTGATTGAAGAAGCTAAGTAAGGGAAAGTATGCCCGTATACTGGCTGCCAGAAAATGAACTGAGATTTCCTCACCCCAAAGAGGCCAGTCCGGATGGATTGTTGGCGGTTGGTGGTGATTTGAGTCCGGAGCGTTTGTTACTGGCTTACAGCTGGGGCATCTTTCCGTGGTATGCTGCCGGAGACCCCATCCTTTGGTGGAACCCCGACCCTCGTTTCGTACTCTTTCCCGATGATCTAAGGGTAAGCAAGAGTATGCGTCCTTATTTCAACCAAGAAAAATATCGGGTAACTTATGACACTGCTTTTTCAGCGGTGATCAAAGCCTGTAGTGCCATCCCACGTCGCGAGCAGGTAAGCACATGGATAACCCAGGATATGATCAAAGCTTACGAACGGCTGCATGAATTGGGCCACGCCCATTCGGTAGAAGTATGGCAAGAAGAGACACTCGTGGGCGGCCTCTATGGTATTGCGATGGGCAAGGTCTTTTTTGGGGAATCAATGTTTGCCAAAGCGACCAATGCCTCTAAATTTGGGTTTATCTCTTTGGTCGGAGCGCTGAAAGCACAGGGATACCAACTTGTCGACTGTCAGCAGGAAACCAAACACCTTGCAAGCATGGGGGCTAAAACGATGAAGAGAAGTGTATTTCTGGAGTGGCTGAGAAAAAACAGGAATCTTCCTCTGGTGCCGGGAAATTGGGAGGATGGTGTTTTTTAGTTTTTTTTGTTTATGTTTTTTTGTTTTTAAACTTTTAGTATATTTGCGCATCTTGAGTAGCTTGACAATTACTCAAACAATCAGCGGTTATTCCCCCCTGCTGTCAACAGGGAATATCAGAGGTCTATTTTTGCGTATTGCTTGGCTGCTACCGGTTTGGGTAGCAGGTGATATCGCACGCCCTAAATGGTCGATTGACCAAGGGCGGTTTTGGCGGTTCGGCAGCTGGGAGGGCCCTCCCACAAGCGGGTGCTATGCCTAGGCCCCTCCTCCTCGATCCTTTGTCCTTTTTATTAGTCAATTTCCTTTTTCCCCCTATAAAACACCTATCTTGGCGTGCTGACTAATATCCTTTATATTAATGATGATTGATTTTCAGATACTAGCCACTGAGGTCGGAGCTATTGCCCGTGCAGCGGGTGCTGCTATTCTAGAGATATACGCCGATGAAAGCAATTTTGGTATTGAGCACAAGGCTGACAATAGCCCACTGACACGTGCCGATCAAGCGGCGAATGCCGTCATCATGGCTGGCCTTACAAAGCTTGATTTTCAGGCACCCATCGTTTCGGAAGAAAACAAAGAGGTACCCTATCAGGAACGGAAGGACTTCGATTACTTTTGGTTGGTAGACCCGCTGGATGGTACCAAAGAATTCATTAAACGCAATGGAGAGTTTACGGTCAACATCGCATTGGTAAAAGATGGTAGCGTTGTATTTGGCGTTGTCTATGTACCTGTCACAGGCGAATTGTTTTGGGCCGCCAAGGGGCATGGTGCTTTTGAAGCCAAGGCGGCAGGCCCAGAGCGCATTGAGGCGGCCAATTTCACGATGAAGGATGCAGGACTAAAGGTAGTAGCCAGCCGGAGCCACCTCAATGAAGGCACTCAGGCGTTTATAGATGGCTTGGTAGATCCAGTGCTGGTAAGTAAAGGTTCTTCCCTGAAATTGTTACTGGTTGCTTCGGGAGCGGCTCATTTGTATCCGCGTTTGGCACCGACGATGGAGTGGGATACCGCTGCTGCCCAGGTTATTGTAGAAGAAGCGGGTGGCAAAGTGCTACAAGCAGCAACCAAGGAACCCGTAGTTTATAATAAAGAAAATTTACTCAACCCTCACTTTATCGTTTACGGGCAATTGAGGGATTAATACTAAAAATCTAAAGCTGTGGCCCGTTCCTTATCCGTCATCATTACCACCTACAACGAAGCAGTAAATATTGCTCGCTGCCTGGAGAGTATCCTGGAGATCGCCAGTGATATTTTAGTGGTAGATAGTTTCAGTACGGACAAGACGGTAGAGATAGCTCGCCGTTATCCGGTACGTATTCTAGAGCGGAAGTACCTGGGGCCAGCCGACCAAAAGAATTGGGCCATCCCACAAGCCAAGCATCAGTGGGTGCTGTTGTTGGATGCGGATGAGCTGGCCACACCTGAGCTTTGTGCGGAAATAAAAGGACTACTAGCGGCTGAACAGGCACCAGCTGCCGATGCCTATTGGATTGGGCGTAATAATTATTTTCTAGGCCAACCTATTCGCTACAGCGGTTGGCAGGGCGATCAGGTCATCCGTTTTTTTCATCGAGATCGGGCGCGCTACAATGAGTTGCAAGTACACGAAGAAATCGCGACCGATGGCATTGAGGTCGCCACATTAAGCGGCCGACTCGATCACTACACCTTCCGGAGCCTGGATCATTATTTGGATAAAACCCGCCGCTATGCTCGCTGGTCGGCAAAGGACCACTCCGGCAGAACTACCCGGGTAGGCTATTTTCACCTTCTGGCCAAGCCGCTGTTTCGATTTTTCAAACATTACATCATCCAGCAGGGATTTCGCGACGGCAAGGTGGGGCTCATGGTCAGCGCAATTATGGCTTGGGGCGTCTTTTTACGTTACGCTTTCTTATTGGAGCAGCAGCGAGGAGGGTGAGTGGTTTACACCGTTTTCGCCAATAGCCATTCGCGTTCTGCCAAGTGAGCAGTGGCTTTTATTTTAGCCCTTATTTTTGTTTTTCTTTTTGCGTTACGTAAAGTGCTGGGGTGGGCAATCTGTCGTAAGATATCGATGAAATTGTTGTTCAACTCCTTATGTTTCAAGGGTAACTGATTTTGCGATAAGCGAAAGATATACACCTTAAATGCCTCTATTTTAGCATCAAATAAGACGGATTGTTGCTCATGGTAGATCATGATTTCCAGTCGGCGAGCAGCAAGCCGGTAGTAGATGTTGTGGTAGCTGTCATCTAACCAGGACAGCGCCGCTTCAAGGTCGCCCTGATAAAAGGCCAGTAAAGCGTAGTTGAACCGGCAGGCATTGGGAGCCGCATCTTGATCCAGGAGGAGGTTGTTATTGGCTTCCAGTAATTGCGTAACCCATTCGAAAGCTTTCACCCTCAGCCCAATCGTTACCATGTTCAGCAGCGTTTGCGAGTGAATTTTTCCTTCAAAATAGAGGTACCCCGCAGCCAGGTGAGCTTGGTAGAGCTGAAAGGAAATGTGAAGATAAGCCTGCTCACCCTGGTTATAGCGCCCAGTCGCAAAAATACGGAGTAGGGTCTGTAATGCCTTTTCCTTTTCTTCTTCTATAAGATGACCGTATTGGTCCAATTGATGAGCTATTTCCTGAAAGAGTTCCAACTTCGTGTCGTGGGAGTTGAGCAGAAAAACAAGTGCATGGTAGTAGACGCCGTGTACGGGGTAGATACTGAAATCGAGCTGGGCGATACTGGCCAATAATTCTTTCATAGGAAGCAAGGTTTCTGCTACTTCCGTTTTGGTCTGGATACTTTGGGCTTTCTGCCAGACGACCTGCTCAAGCTTGGCCAGAAGGTACCATTCGTCAAGTTTTTGTTCTGTTTCATGAAGATACCTGGTGGATTCTTTTAACGATGTAGAACTAAAATGAGTAAACCAGGATTCGGCGAGTAACAATTGTTCCCAATAATAGGGCTTGTCTTGATGCTCTTCTTTTTTAAGTAGTTTTTCTGCCTTGGCCAAATGTTGAGCGGCCAGTACCTTGAGCCCCTTTGCTTCGAAGGCTTCTGCCAATATGCGCTTTTCGGTAGCCTTACCAGGTGGTAGTTGCTGCTGTTGAATCAGGTAGGTTTCGATCAATCTTACCAGCCTGGTCATTACTTTAGGGAGTTGACGCGTATTGTTTTCCGTTTTTTCCAGATACACCTGTTGGGCAATATTTTCTGCCTTCAGCTGCTGGTCGGTAAAGTCAGGTTTAGCCAGATGAAGCAAGTCAATCAAGCGCTGTACTTTTTCGGCTTCGTTACCAGAAATATAGTAAGGAGAGACGGCCATCAGCCGAATAGCAGCCCAATCGTCGTCGGAAAAAGTCTTTAATATTTGAATTAATTTACTGCCTTGCATCTTGCTTTTGGAAAAAAGTGCGAAAAATGTAATAGGATAAAAAAGTGATCTTCCTCACCTTTAAAGATTACAACTTACAAATTTACTATAATGAACAACAAGTTAAACCTTCTGCGGAGTAGCCTCCTTGGCACTTTGCTCTTTGGGGCGTCCTTGCTCTTTGCCCAACCTATCACTACCATTAATGCCGGAAATCTCACGCAATTTCTTGATGAAATGGATAGCTATTTTGGGGATATAATGGAGGTGAGTGAAGCTCAATTGACCCAATTTGCGGGTTCTTTTGTAGTGAGCGGAACCTCAAATAGTTGCCCAGCACCTACTCCTGTTCAAAATGGTATGGATGATAACCAGGTGAGTTTTTCCTGGGCGCCAGGAAGTAGTGCCAACTACCGCGTAGGGTATTTAAACCTTATGACGGGGACCTCTGCCGTGGCCGCAATTACTGGAAACAACTATACTTTTAATGTTCCTAATGGATTGTATGCCTTCGCTTTTCAGAAAAACTGTGGGACAGAAAAAAGCAATGCTACCATCATCATTTATGATAAGGTAGTAGGACTGACCGCCTTAACTGATCTCAGTTGTAAATGCAAACATTCGGAAATTATTACAGGTGATTTAGCGGGCATTCAAGTGATAGCATACCATGAATTCGATATTTGGATACAAGAAGAAATATCGGAAACAGTCATCAATCAAATACACTTTAAAAAGTCTTGCATAGATTGTGATGAATACCTTTACAATCCGGATTGTAACAATAATGGCTTAGATGTTTTGAACAATATTTTCTATTACCAAGATGGAGAGGACAATAACCTAGCAACGATCTGTCTTACGGGGAATAATTTTGGCTTGGAGCTAGACTTGGCCGAAGGCGTCACAGCGGCATTAGGTATTTGTAAAGAGAGCAAGCGGGGGGATCAAAATGCTACTCCTGTTGTGCAAGTTCGTCCTTCTGGCCCTCAACAGTACCGAATAGAAAAATCAGCGGAAGAAAATGCTGGCAGCTACCCGATCATACTGTACAATCAATCAGGTCAAAAATTAAAGCAATGGACTTACGAAGCAGCAGCTAGTCAGTTGGTCCAAGAAATAGATTTAAACCCTTATCCAGCGGGCATGTATTATTTGCAAATAGGTACTTCGAACGGTGTAGTGGTAGAAAAATTAATAAGATCGTAGGCTCGAACTGGGAAAAAGCCGATAGAAATGTAATTTTTTAAGGAGGGTGTTCAGGTGATCTTTGAAGAGTTCTTTTCAAAATAAAAACTCAGAAAATGAAAAACTTGACAAAGATTATTTACGTGATAACCGTACTACTGGTAGGAGTATTTAGCCAGGCTTGTGAAAAGAATACTCCTGATACAGCAGCAACACTCTCATCGGAAGCACAAACCTATTTCCAACGTTTGACTGCTGCCGAAGCAGAGGCTGGCGTATCATTTGGGCTCACGGCTGCTGACCTGCAATCGGCTTTAGATAACCAGCAAGAAGGCACCAGTAAAATTGAAATCTGCTGTTACACAGCCAGCGATCTGGCATTTTTTTCAAGCTGTTTTGGCGCAACAGCAGGTAATTGCCTGGAAGATTGGGACTTTAATGAAGATGGTGTCATCAATACTGCTGATCTGTTGGTATTATTAGCCAATTATGGTTGTCCTGAAGTGACGCCTACGCTGTTGGTTCCTTCTTCCCTCTTTGTAGTAGATGAGGTTTCAGGTAAAATTCGGAATGAGACCCTGATTGATGGAGTATCATGGTACATCAATTACACCACCGATATTTTTGACCAGGTACGTTGGTATTACGATGGTGTACCGGTGAGCAATAATATGACTTTTTTACAATTGGAATATCCGGGCGCAACGGATTATGATGTGGCAATTGATTGCAATGCCGGTTATCACTTGGTAGAACTTTATGTTAGGGTGGATTGCGAAGTTTATTCTACTTCGGCTTGTCTGAAAATAGGAATTGACGAAACACGGCCTGTGTGTAAGTCAGATTACTGTACACCCTAGTACTGTTTGGGAAAGGCTTACTTTCGATTGCAGATTACAATAGTAGCGAATCATTATAGTAAAGCCAATAATTGGCTCGTGTATAGCACAGTACCTCCAAGGTGCTGTGCTATTTTTTTACAACTGTTCGTCCACTTCCTTGAGCTCTGCCTCATCAAATTCACCAAACCACTGGTGAAGGCGGCCCCGAGCCTTTTGCCGTACCTCCTGGTTGACATAAGCTGCTATCGTCACTAAGCCAAATGCCAAAACGCCCAAGTCGTCGGTATAACCCAAGATGGGCGTAAGGTCGGGGATAAGGTCAATCGGAGCTAAAAAATAACCAAGCACTCCCAGGATGATACTCCGGGCCCAGGTGGGCGTTTCCTTGCGGCGATAGGCATAAAACAGCAAGAGGGCCGTGTAAACAATCTTCACCCCCGCATTACGGGCATGACCTCTTAGTTTTTCCCAAAATCGCTCGTCAGAGAAATAGCGACGGTACTTTTTTATCGTTTCTTTCATTATATCAGAATGTACTCCCAATATAACATCATTGCTTGGATAATAGATCATTTTTAACATTCCCTCTTGCACCAACGGGTTGCTTAAGCTACCAAAAAAAAGCCACCAAGGTCTTTGACATTGGTGGCTCTGTAAATGGTAATTATCTTCTTTTTAGGAAAGAAGTGTTTTGGATAAAACTAAAAATCGTCGGTAAATCCGCCCATCCGGAAGGTGATAGTACCCAGCGGACTGCTGAAGTCATCATTGTCCAGCTCTTGTAGGCGGGTAGCGCCATTCACCCAGCGGTAGCCACCCGTGAAGGTCATCTTGAGCCATTCCGTTAGGTTGACTTCAAAGCCCAGCTCGGGAGTCAAAACAAACACCCGGTCGGTGAAAACATTGTCCTTGTCCTGGCGTAGCCTTGCTTTACCCCAGCCGATTTTTGTACTTCCGTAAAAGTGGATAAGCTTGTCAGATTTGGGCACAATACCCATCCATAAACCACCATGGCCAAATTTGAGGTCATATTCCCCGGCGTCGTCGCCCTGGGTGATGGTATGCACGGGGTAGCTGGTTCCCATCCCGTAGCCACCAATGAAAACGGGCGACATAATGAGGGCTCCACCGCCGCCTACGTCGGCACCTACTTCACCGTTGATAGCACCCGTTTCAACGATCACGGCCCCAAAGGCTCCCGTCACATCCAGGTTATTGAATAGGGTTTCCTGAGCACTCAACTGACCAATGATCAGGAGGCTGATGGCAAGAGGTAAAATTTTTCGCATTGCTGTTTTGTTGTCGGTGATCTTCGGGGCTGTTCCCGAAAGGAATTTACTTTCTCCGAGAAGATGCGAAAAGTAAGTTTGTCCCCCTATTGGTAACCTGTTTTTTTTACCATGAGCTACTGCGGCTATACTAATTCCGCAAAATCACCATACACTTCCATCAGTTGTTCCAGCGTTATCGGTTGCGCCACGCGGAGTACATTACGAGCGCGGGTGTAGCCGTTGGGCTTCAGTTGAGAAATGATGACCAAAGCAGTAGTAGGGTCGGAGAGAGGTTGTAAACGGATGCGGAGTCTTTCATTGTAAGCTTCCACCATGCCGCCAGAGAGTTTGCGGATTTTCATAGGTGTAGGTATTGAACAACTCTTCTTCTTTGAGTGTTAACTCAAAGAAAATCAGTTAATAAGGTTTGATGGAAGATACAAAAAAAGCGTTGTTAAAATTCCCCGGGCCTACAGTTTTTTCGAAAAATTGTAACGATTTTTGCGCGCGCCCTATCAATAGTAGGAGTCTTAAAAAAAATTCCAAAACACTATAACACCATCTACAAAAGGTGGTCTTTTAAAAAGCCTTAATATGAAATTGTGCAAATTGTTATGCTTGAGTTTTATCTGTTTACTGCTTAGTTTTTCCGGCAATGCCCAGGAGCGGGTAAAAAACCGTGCGGAAAACAAAGCCAATCAGCGTGTGGACCAGAAAGTAGATCAGGCGGTAGACAAAGCCGCCGATGCGATTGAAGGCCTGTTCCGCCGCAAGAAGCAAGACCAGCCCGAAACCCCAACCGAAGACAGCGAAGTATTAGAAGACGATACCCCTGCGCCCAACGCCGATGGAGGCGTCTTCTCTGGTATCAACTTTGGCGGTGAATTCGAACCCTACGAAAACCCTGTAAAGATGAACCTGTCCATGGACATGGTCAATACCGATAAGCGCGGCAAAGTGCAAAACCTTACCATGCACTACACCTTCGATACCTGGGCCACTGGAATGGAAATGATCTCAGAGGACGGTACCACCCGTATTCTGCTGGATAACCAGGAAGGCAAAATGACCATGATCACACAAAGCGATGGCAAAACCCAGGGGATCCGCATGCGCCAACCCAAAGTGGAATACGAGGATTTCGTTCCTGAGCAGAGCGAATTCACCATCACCGACCTCGGCAATACCAAGGTGATCAACGGCTACAATTGCCGCGAATACCTCATCGAACACGAAGATGGCACTACCAACGCCTGGTTGACCAAGGACCTGGAAATCGATCGCGATGCCATCATCCGCGCCATGTCCGCCCAGATGCGTCAGAAAAAGAACAATAACTTTTCGACCAATGCCTTTGCCGTAGAAGGCTTCCCTATCGAGAGTACCACGGTCTCCAAGGATGGCAAGGAAACCACCAAAATGACCTACTACAACCTCCATTTTGGTGCTGATGTCAACATGGATGTCTTTGACACCAACGGCATCGAAATCATGAGCATCGGCTTCTAATAATTTTCTTTTTAGTAGCCACCAGGCCCCCGAGGAATACTTTTGCTCGGGGGCTTGTTTTTTTAGGCAGGCCCGCCACCCGTTCCGGGGGCGGCCGGGCTATCCGCTCTTATGCCCGCTGCGCATGGCATACCGCTTCTATCCCTGCCTGTGCTTTTCCGATTGGAAATCGGAATGCGCCGGGCTACCCTCCTCCGTCGGTTCGCCCTAACCATGGCCAATTTGTGCAACACTTTCCTTATTTTGCAACCAACATTTAGAGCACAGTTAACTTAATCTAACTTCACATGAAACACCCTGCAATGATTCCTTTCTTACCACGCACCTGCCTCCTTTGTCTTGGCCTGTTTATTAGCCTCTTCTCAGCTTGTTCTTCTGGATCAGGAACCTCCGCTGCCGGGGAGTCAGGCACGGAGGCGGCCGCTACTTTTCTGGCCCCCGACTTTTTAAGTGCCGAAACTATCAATGCCCTCAATGAGATTAAAGCAGTTTTTGATCAGGGGATTTCCAAAGGTTTTGGTGACCGCCCACCCGCTTATGTCTACGAACAGCATGCCCTGCGGATGCGCATGGATTATTTTGATGATGACCCCTACACATCAGTATTTCCCTACAACGGCGAGTTTGACCTTTCTGGCCTCACCGAAGCCGTCAGCAAACTACCCTTTATTACCAAAAAGTGCGGCTTTCAAGATCCCACGACCAAAGAGATCATCAACTATTTCTGCTTCAATACCAACCCTGATTATATGAACTATCTTGCAGCGGTAGGCGAGAACAGTGACCTGATCAAAGGCTTTCAATATCACTATCAGGAAGTCAAGACCATCGACCAAACCCTGCGCCAAAATATGCTCACCCAATCCGTAGAGCAAATCGATTTTGCTAGTCTGGATCAGCAGTATTTTTACATGATGTTTCACATCATCGCCAATGAAGAACGACTGGCCCTCGACCAACTTCAGGCCCAATTGGACTAGCGCTTTCACCTGCAAAGAGCGGACCGAACAGGGACGCTTTGGATTGGTTCTGAATGCGCTTAGTTGCTCACCAAACCAAAGGGATTTCCATGTCCCCCTCTTTGAGGAGGTGTCACACAGTGACGGGGGAGAAGCCTTGCGGATCGCTCCCTCAAGCATTTGGGAAAATGTCTAAAGTCCAGCTAAGGTCCAGCGGATAAAATCCGGCATGGCAAGTGCCCAGGTAGCAGGATCATGATGGCCATCGACGATTTCCAAGTAGTGGAGGTCTGTCTCTGGTTGGCCTTTTTCCCTTAGGAGATCCATCAATTGGAGGGTGTCATCAATAGCGTCGATGATGCCGTTGTGGTTGCGATCGCCTTCTTCGTCTTTGGTGCCAGCCTGGAACCAATAGCGTACTGGTGGCAAACTAGAGGCCTTGGCCACCTGATCATGCAGGATGCGGTTGGCATCGGGGAGCTTTTTGTTGAAGGGGCGACTGCGCCACCAGAGTGCACCAGAAAAAATACCGGCGGTACGGAAGACTTGGGGGTAGTGCCAGGCCAGATCAAAGGCAACCAAGGCACCCAGGGAGAAACCTCCAACGTGATGGAGCTGGGTGGGAGGACCAATACCGTATCTGTTTCGTAAAAAAGGCAGCAATTCCTCCAGGATAAACTGCGCGGTTTGGGGGGCACGATTTCCTCGGTCGGCATAGTCAGCACGGCTGAGGGTGCCGTATTCCCACATGCGGGCTTCGTTGGCATGAATGCCTACTACCGTAAACGGAGAAAAACCTTCCGTGTAGAGTTGTTCATGCAAAGCACTTATGGCCATGGTGCGTACATCCTGACCATCCAGAAAAAAGAAAACGGGTTGGTTGTTGGTTGTATGGCTGCGGTAGAGGTCTACGGTGACCGTCCTGCTGAGGTGTTGACTGGCTAAATGATGGGTGGTAAAGGCCTTATGGGGCATTATCAGGTGACGCAAGCGCCTCATAAAATCATCCATAGCCCTATGTAAACCACTGATCGGCATAAGCAAAAGAGAATTGTTAAAAAAAAACAGGTAGTAATAAACTATCTTTTTTGAGAAGAATAAGTGGTGCAGTTCTGGCAATTAAGAATAAATGTATATTAGTCCTCAGATTGCTTGTTGTTTATTTGGTTTATGCTTTTTTAAACATCTGTAAACCAAATAAATAGCTTGTAAGCTAAGGCAAAAGGCAGTAATTTTGCCAAAATTTCAGAGAACTTCCTAAAATACTTCTACGGTGCAGGAAAAATTAATTCAATTTTATTCTCATCATCTCGGCCGCGATATCGATATGTTGGTATTCGGAGACCGGGGTTATCCGGTAGTATTGTTCCCCACAACGATGGGGCGTTACTACGAAAATAAAGACTTCAAACTGGTGGAATCTGTTCGCTGGTTTGTAGAGCAAGGCCTGGTGCAAATTTACTGCCCAGATAGCATCAACTCCGACAGTTGGTACAACCGCAATATCCATCCTGCCCATAAGGTGCAAAACCATATCCAGTACGACCGCTTTTTGAGCGAAGAATTGGTTCCTCAGTTGCAGATGAAGACAAGAAGCCACAAGGTAGCGGTAGCAGGCCCAAGCTTCGGCGGTTATCATGCGGCAAATTTTGCGTTTCGCCATCCTAGCCAGGTAAGCCATATGTTCAGTATGAGTGGTGCTTTTGACATTAAAACCTTTATGGACGGCTATTACGATGAGAACACCTACTTCAATAACCCGATCGATTTTATGCAGAACGCCAATGATCCGGCCTTATGGGGCATGAAAATCATCTTGGGTACTTCCGAATGGGATATATGCCTGGAACCCAACCGCAAGATGTCGGCTATCTTGAGTGCAAAAGGGATTGATCACTGGTTGGATGTTCGTGGTTGGCAAAAGCACGACTGGCCTTTGTGGCGGGAAATGTTCCCCCATTACCTGAGCTTGTTGTAGTTAGCTAAGCTTAGAAATTGGAAATCAATAGAAGAACAATGTTTCCATTCGCTAAGTAATCATTATTTTTAACACCTATTTTGGCATTGGTACAATTCGAAATCAACTTTTCAATATGAAAAAGATCGGTATTTTATTTGGTAAAGAACGTTCCTTTCCTGAAGCCTTTATTGAGCGCATCAACAGCAAAGGAGAAAAAGGTATCATCGCAGAAGCGGTGAAAATCGATAAGGTGATCCAAGGAGAGCCCAGTGGTTACGCTGTCATTATCGACCGGATATCACAGGATGTACCTTTTTATCGTGCATATCTTAAAAATGCAGCAGCTACGGGAACGGCGGTCATCAACAACCCTTTCTGGTGGAGTGCCGACGAAAAGTTTTTCAACAACGTACTTTCTGTTACGGAAATGAATGTACCCGTACCAAAGACGGTATTGCTGCCTTCGCATCAACATCCTGACGATACCTCCGGAGAGTCTTTCTCCAACCTGGCTTATCCTATGGATTGGGAAGGTATCTTCGAATACATTGGTTTTCCAGCCTACATGAAACCCCACGCTGGTGGTGGCTGGAAGAGTGTATACCGCCTGGAGAACGCGCAGGAGTTTTTCGAAAAGCACAGCGAAACGGAGCAATTGGTGATGATGCTTCAGGAAGAAATCAAGTTTGATGCTTACTTCCGTTGTTACGGCATTGGTGGGAAATACGTACGGATCATGGATTACGAACCACGCAACCCGCACCACCTGCGCTACGCTGCCAAGCACAATGTAAGCGACGAATTGCGTAAGCAAATGCACGACCTGGTATTGACCATCTGTCAAGGGCTAGGTTATGATTTCAATACCGTAGAGTTTGCGGTACGTGATGGTATTCCTATCGCCATCGACTTCTGCAATCCTGCACCAGACGCAGAGATCAGTTCTGTAGGCGCAGAAAACTTCGAATGGGTGGTAGAAACTGCTGCTACTTACGCGATCGAAAAAGCAAAAGCACACAAAGACGGTCAGAGCAACCTCACTTGGGGGAACTTTATCCGTAACAATGTAGCAGCAACCGCAGCTAAGCCAGCCACTAAACCGGCTGCGAAAAAAAACAGCCGCAAAACCAGCAGCTAAGCCAGCTGCAAAGCGTACAACGACGAAGAAAAAGTAGATTGGGCTTTGCTATAGCCCAACTTTTGGAGCAGCCCGAGCGTAGGTCTTACGCTCGGGCTGAAACCTAAGCCAGATCCCTTCCGACGAATAAAAACGTTAATTGTCGGATAGCTTAACCAAGAAAAGTTTAATTAATACCGCCTTTTTCCAGACCTTTACTTTACAACCTTTTGCCTCTGGCAGCTGTTTACCACCCTAACCTTCCTATACAATCTCCCAAAGCCAAAGCTTAGAACCCAGTTGTTTTGAATAAGAACAGCCACTTTTTTTGTTTACTAAACAAAAAGAGAGGTTTTGAACATGAACTACACGCCCTGAAATTGTTGAATTATGAGTATTGCTCGTTTAGCTATTCTGGATATGTACGACGGTACCCCTAATCAGGGGATGCGTTGTATCAAAGATATTGTCTTGCAGTTTGCTGGTAAGGTAGACTACGAGGTGTTTGATGTACGCGGCAAAGCCGAAGTACCCGATTTGAGCTTCGATTTTTACCTCTCTACTGGTGGCCCCGGCAATCCACTGGAAGGAGACGGTCACTGGGATGCCAAATACTATGCCTGGTTACAGGCGGTTTGGACCTGGAACCAACACCAGGAGCAGAAAAAGCCCGTATTTTTCATCTGCCATTCCTTTCAGATGGCCGTTCATTTTTTCAACCTGGCGGAAGTTTCCGATCGTCGTACCATGTCGTTTGGTACGTTCCCGGTGCATCTTACCGATGCAGGTGTAGAGGAGCCTGTTTTTGATGGTTTAAACAATCCTTTTTGGGCTGCTGATTTCCGCTACTACCAAGTTACCCAACCCAATGAAGCGCGTTTTGAGGAGCTAGGGGCAAGGATCTTGGCTTTGGAAAAAATCCGCCCCCACGTACCGCTGGATAGAGCCATCATGGCCATCCGTTTTTCGCCGGAAATGATCGGTGTCCAGTTTCATCCCGAAGCCGACCCCGAGGGTATGATCTCCCACTTCATAGAACCCGAACGCCGCGAGGCGGTCATCACCGAGCACGGTGCCGAAAAATACCACCGAATTCTGGCCGATATGCGCCACCCGCGCCGGATCATGCATACCTACAACCGGATCTTGCCACAGTTTATAGAGCAGGCGATTGCGGCGGAAGAGATGGTGCTGGCGTAAAGGTGATATTTGGTAGAGTAAAATTTTAATATGTCGTCTTCTGTAAATTATCTTTTTTTATTGTAGCTTTATCTGCTGTTTACTAACCAAGTAGATCATGCTTCGCTCATCTCGCGCTAATAAAAGAGAGCCGTGTCCAGACACAAGGCTTAGGGTTATTTCTAAAAACCAGAGTAGCAGTTCCCCACAAGGATTCAAATGGCTCTTTCTTTTGATCCTGGTAGGCATTGCCTTTTTGGTCTATCACGTTTACAATAGCGAAAAAAAAGTTGCTCCGGGTGTCATTGAAACACCTGAAGGGGGCTTTGGCTTGTCCTCTGAAAGGCAAGCCAAGCTAGATCGGGAATTAGAGGAAATAGACAATGCGGTTCAGTATGCGTTAGTTGCTAACCTTAATGGTGTTTATCCTTGTCTATCTTGCCCTTTCGGTCTGAAAACCATATATTTATATGAAGGAAACGTGTGGAAATACGGCGTGACTCGAAAAAAAGAATCCGAACGTTACCCAGGCGGAAACTATGGTGCCGAGAACTTGTTATTTATTCCAATGTTTTTTGGCACCTATAGCGAATGTCTAAAGCAGGAGAAGCAAATGATTTACAGTTATCCTCTCTTGCCCGAAGTCACGGCACGTGACGTTATTTTAGCACGACCACCAGGAAACAAGTATGACAGTTAACAAGGAACAAATATCAACAGCAGAAATTCAGGATTTGGATAATGAGCGGATCTTTATCTCCGGTCGCATTTGGCACGAGCTTTACCCTAAAGTGAATCCTAGCCTCTTTCTAAAGGTACTACGCCAAAAAATCGATCTCCAAAAATATGGTGCTGGCATTGCCAAGTTTTACTTTACTTTCGTAGTGGTAGAGAACCTTACGCCAAACTTCTCCAATTGGGTCGGCAGTGATTATTATCCCAAAAAGGCCAGTATTGACATAGGCATCCGAGTGCCTTATGAAGAAGTGGTAGCGGCTGATAAAGCAACCGTTATCAAATTAATGGAAGACGCTTTACTTTTGGGTATTGATACTATTGGGGAATACAAACTGAGTGTACCTTTTGATTATAAGGCGTTCAAAGCTGATGTAGCGGCCATTTTTTCGGAAGAGGAATGGTACAAAATGGAGGAAACGTTGGATTGAGCGTTTGCGAAAAATAAAAGCTGCCCTAAGTAAGTTGGCAATAAATAAGTTAAGCCATCTCTGTGATTTTCCAAATGGCCGACACGCTTATGCCGAGGGTATACCATATAATGATCCCTTCGAGGACTTCTGGGAAGTGAACCGCTTAGCCAACTTTTTGAAAAACGATGGTTCAACTTATTTTCGTGCTGCTCTTAAATTTGTACTTTAGCCATAAAGTGTAAATTTATGTTAGCTACTCGTCTTCTTACCCTCCTGTGTTGCCTGGCTAGCCTTAACCTGCTGGCCCAGCGTACCCCCATTGATTCTTCCCTCATACTCAACTGGGAGGAATACGATCCGCCCTCTACTTTGGTGGTGCCGGAAACGGAGGTAACGCACGCCAAGTTTCCCTTTATCGATGTTCATAGCCACCATTGGCGGATGGCGGAGCAGGATTTGGATTTGCTGATCCGGCAGATGGATAGTTTGAACATGGGGATTGTCGTCAACCTCAGCGGGCGCGGCGGGCAGGCGCTGAAGGACATCATGGATCACATCAATGCCTCGGAGTATAAGAACCGGATCGTCTGTTTTACCAACATTGAACTGCGCTCCATCGACGAAGAAGACTGGTTGGAAAACACCCTCAAGCAGCTGGAATTCGATGTGAGTATCGGTGCCCGTGGCCTGAAAATCTACAAGAGCCAGGGGATGACCAATACCGACAAAGATGGCAACCGCATCAAGATCAACGATCCTCGTATCGCACCCGTCTGGGAGAAATGTGGCGAACTGGGGATTCCCGTCATCATCCACTCGGCTGATCCTCCCTCTTTCTGGGAACCGCACGACGAAAACAATGAGCGTTGGTTGGAACTCAAACTACGTCCTAACCGCAAGCGCGAAGCCGATGATCCCGCTCCTTTTGAGACTATTCTGGGCGAAGCGCACGATATCTTCCGCCAGCACCGGGGCACTACCTTCATCAGTGCTCACATGAGCTGGTACGCCAATGACCTGGCCCGTTTGGGGCAATTTTTGGATGACAACCCCAATGTAGTGGTGGAGATTGGTGCCGTTATCGCCGAGCTGGGCCGCCAGCCACGGATGGCTAAACGCTTCTTTGAGCAGTACCAGGACCGAGTACTGTTTGGTAAAGATTCGTACCAACCGAATGAATACCCCACCTATTTCCGAGTACTCGAATCGGATGATGAGTACTTCCCGTACTACAAGCGCTACCACGCGTTCTGGAAAATGTATGGCCTTGATTTACCGGATGATGTTTTGCGAAAGCTGTACTACAAAAATGCCCTAAGGGTGATCCCCGGGCTGGATGCGAGCTTGTTTGATGAATAAGCAAGGGCCGAATTTGAACCCCCAAAGGGCACTTGTTAGTAGGGACTTATTGAACCATATCAGGATTATAAGAACATATAAGTATCTTTTTTATAAGTCCTTATGGTGCTTATATGGTTCAAATTAACTTTTACTTTAGCGCCAAGTTATTCCCCAAAAGTCAACGATTTTCCGTAATTTAGTAATTGCTCAAAAGCAATTTGAATTTTAGGCTATTGTTGAATCCCTCCGCTTATGGATGCTTATTACCAGCTCCGCTACTTCCTCTTACTCTTTTGTCTACTTACCATCAGTGGACTTAAGGCGCAAGTCAGTAGGACCCATTCGCCGGAAGAGGATCCGCCCCAACAGTTTATCCAACCCAATCTGCCTCCTCAGAATGTGCGCACGATGGGGGAGTGGGAAGAGGTAGAAGGCTTGGTGATCGCCTGGGAAGACAACTACGAAGACATCCTTACGCAGATCGTCCGTTACGCTGTTGAGGAGTGTTTGGTGTACATCATTGCACCGGATTTTAGCAGCCTGCAAATACACCTCATTCAAGCTCAGATTCCTACCCAAAATTTGCGGTTTATTACTTCGGGTTTCAACAGCGTCTGGATTCGCGATTATGGCCCCTGGACGGTCTACCTCAATAAAGTTCACGAGCGGGGAATCTCCGATTACCTCTACAATCGCCCCAACCGAACCCTGGACGATCAAATTCCTTATGAAGTAGCTGACTATATTGGTTCCCCTTTGTATAATGCCGACGAAAACCCTTACCAGTGGACGCACACTGGCGGAAACTTCTTACGAGACGGCGTGCGCTCAGCTTATTCCAGTGATTTGGTACTGCGGGAAAATTCTGGGAAAACCGGTCAGGAAATTGCAGAATACGCTCAGCTTTTTTTTGGGATAGAAGATTATCGCATTCTCTCTCGCTTGAATTACGATACCATTCATCATCTGGATATGCACATGCGTACGCTGGATGAAGAAACCATTGCCATTGGCGAATATCCTCCCGGTGTGGCCGACGGGCCAGTGATTGAAGCCAACCTTCAGTTTTTGCGCAACCACTACCGAACGCCTTACGGTAAACCTTATCGCATTCTACGCCTGCCCATGCCGCCGCAAGGAGGGCAGTACCCCCCATTTGCCGACTACCGCACGTATACCAACAGCGTCTTTGTCAATAAGACAATTATGGTGCCTACTTACGATGCCCCTTCCGATAGCATGGCCCTACAGTTGTACCGTGATTATTTTCCTGGTTACCGGGTAGTGGGGATCAACTGTAATGAAATCATCGATGAGTTGGGGGCTTTGCATTGTATTACGAAGCTAGTGGGGGTAAAACGCCCTTTGTGGATTGCACACCCCCGTTTGCGAGATGTCTATGGTGGACAAAATGCGTATCCGGTAGATGCCTGGATCTATCATGAAACTGGTATTGCTGAGGCAAGTCTCTATTACCGTACCAGCGAGGAAGGGCCTTTCTTACTTATTCCAATGACCCAGCATACAACGGATACGGACCTTTGGCAAGCGGCCATTCCGGCTACAGCTCCGGGCACCGAGGTGCATTATTACATCGAGGCTTTGGCCAATAGTGGTAAAAGACAAGTACGGCCACTGCCCGCGCCAACCGGTTATTACCATTTTCAAATAAAAAACTGGACCACTCCACCCGTCGCCCAATGGGTACAAACGGAGCGGGAGGTAGCACCGGGAACCCAGATTTTGTTTACCAATGACGCTGAAGAAGGCCCTACTTCCTGGACCTGGACATTCCCTGGGGGATCTCCCATTTTGTCGAACAGTGAAGAAGTGACCGTGACCTATGCTAATCCTGGAAATTATGCTGTTCGCCTGATTGCAGCAAACCCACTGGGAGCTGATACCCTTTTGCGGACTGATGGCGTTCGCGTAAGAGCATCCTTCCTGCCGTTTTCGGAGAGTTTTACGACAGGCAGCCTTACCGCTTGGGAAATCATCAATCCAGACAACGGCCCCGTTCAATGGCAGTGGCGGGATGATGGTGGTTGTAACGGCGCCTGCCTGGAAGTCCGCCATCGGGATGCGCCACAAAAGCTCAACCGTGAATACCTGCGCACCGCTATCGATTTGCGAGGATATACCCAAGCCAGCCTTCAGTTTGCGGTAGCTTACGCCCAGCGTCACCCTCTCCATTTTGATGAATTACGGGTGAACCTGGTGGATCAGCAAGGACACCACCACAACATCTACAACAAGGGGGGCGATGTGCTCACTACGGTAGGTGTGCCTGTGCCTGGTTTTGTACCCTCAAGCTGCGCAGATTGGCGTACCGAAACCATTGACTTATCCCCTTGGGAAGGACAACAATTTATCCTGGAAATCGAGAGTATTGGCGATCAAGGCAACAGCATCTACCTGGATGAAATCACCGTAGCGGCGAATGCCTTGCCACAGGCCAGTATTGCCTTTCCTGCCAACAATACATTCTACATCGGTTTTGGGCCTCTACAGCAAACGATGCGTGTAGCAGCCAGCGATAATGATGGTGAAATTAGTCAGGTAGACTTTTTCCTGGGAAGTGATTTTTTGGGTAGCGATGCAACGCCCCCCTACGAAATGCCCTTTCTGATGCCCAACTGGGGCTACTACAACCTGCAAGCCCGTGCCACCGATAACCAGGGCGCACAAGTCTGGACGGACATAGTTACGGTGCGCTATGATTACGAAAACAGTACTTCTGTATTAGGCAATCTACCGGTCAAGGTAAACCTGGTTCCCAATCCTGTCAACACCAACGCCGCACTGCTCATCGAAAGCGAAGCTGCCTACCGCGGCCTGGAACTGACCATCAGCAACCCTGCCGGACAAACGCTCCACCAGTGGGGCAGTGACATTACGGGCGGAACATCTCGCTTGGAGTTGCCGGTAGAGCAGTTGCCTGCGGGGGCTTATTGGTTGCAAGTGCGGTATGAGGATCAGCAGGTAGTTTTGCCCTTAGTGAAGCAGTAGGTTGAAGCTGGTCTCCCGACCAGCGTACTATACACCGCCCCATTTCACAGCAAAGTCCAGGGTATTCATTGCGCGGGCTGGGTTGCCGGTGAACGATTTTGTGCTGCCTGGGTTGTTCAGGCGTAAAACGTTCAACCAAAGTAATCAAATCGCTAAGTATGAAAAACAGCTTACTGCTATTGTTTTTAGGACTTTTCCTGATGGGGACCCAATTGTCGGCCCAGGAAGAGGGAGCCGCTAAAAGCAAGAAAAAGGCCCTAAAGCCTTCGATGAAGTCATCACTGCCGATGCGCAGACCGACGAAGGCCTTTTTACTGTACACAAGGTGGATGGTAAATACTTCTTCGAAATTCCCTTCACCATGCTGGAGGAAGAAATTCTGGTCGTTAGCCGAATATCTGGGCACGTCAAAGGACTCAATTTCGGGGGTGCAGGCATGAAGTCGCGGCCACAGCAGGTGATCCGCTGGCAGCGAATGGATGACCAGGTAGTACTGCGCTCAGTGAGCTACAATGATGTCGCCAATTTTGAAGATCCCGTCTATCGTTCGGTGAAAAACAACAACTTTGAACCTATCATAGAAGTCTTTCCCATTGCTGCCTTCAACCCCGATAGCACTGCCGTAGTGTTTGAAGTCAATAGTCTCTTTACTACGGATATTCCCATGATTGGAGCCTTGCGGGCCAACGAACGCGAGCGTTTCAAGGTGAAGGCCTTGGACAAAAATCGCAGCATGATCTCCTGGATGAAAAGCTTCCCGGAAAACACGGAAGTTCGCCATATTCTTACCTACAACGGAGGCAAAGACCTGCCGGATAACCAGCTGACGGAGACCTTGTCGATTGAGATGAATCAATCTTTTATCCGTTTGCCGGAAAAACCCATGCAAGCCCGGCTTTATGACGAGCGGGTAGGGTACTTCTCTCTGGAGCAGACCAACTATAGCCTGGATGCCCAACGCGCCGAGAGCCGCCGCTACATCACCCGCTGGCGTCTGGAACCCAAAGATCCGGCAGCCTGGGCCCGCGGCGAGCTGGTAGAGCCCGTTAAGCAAATTGTCTACTACGTTGATCCAGCTACACCGGAGGAATGGGCTCCTTACATTTTGCAGGGCGTCAACGATTGGCAAAAAGCCTTCGAAGCAGCTGGTTTTAAAAATGCCATTGTTGGCAAACGTGCTCCCACGCCGGAGGAAGATCCCGATTGGCATCCGGAGGATGTTCGCTACAGCGTTATCCGCTACATTACGACCGACATCCAAAATGCCCAAGGGCCTCACGTACATGATCCTCGTACGGGTGAAATTCTGGAGAGCGATATCTTGTGGTACCACAATGTGATGAATCTGCTGCGCAACTGGTACATGATGCAAACGGCAGCAGTCAATCCTGCTGCTCGCGGCGTGAAATTTGCACCGGAAGTGATGGGAGAGTTGATTCGCTTTGTTGCGGCGCATGAGGTGGGTCACACCCTGGGCTTGCCGCACAATATGGGCTCAAGTGTAGCCTATCCGGTAGACAGCCTCCGCGCCCCGGGCTTTGTGCAACGCATGGGTACGGCTCCTTCCATCATGGACTATGCTCGCTTCAATTATGTAGCTCAACCCGAGGATGAAGGTGCTGGTTTGCACCCTCGTATCGGCCCCTACGACGAGTGGTCGATCATCTACGGCTACCGCCCCATTCCCGAAGCTGCTGATGCCGAAGCAGAACGTCTTATCCTGAACAGTTGGGTGAAAGAGCGAGCGGGTAACCCTCTTTTCCGCTACGGTGCCCAAACGCGGGATGTACACGACCCTTCCGCCCAGACAGAAGACCTCAGTGACGATCCCATCCGCGCCAGCACCCTGGGTATGGCCAACCTCAAGCGCATCGTTCCTGAATTGCGGGATTGGTCCTTCGTTGAAGGGATGCCTTTTAAGGATTTGGAGGAATTGTACGGCAATGTCTATACCCAACTCGGACGCTACACCCGTCACGTAGCCACCAATGTGGGCGGTGTTTATGATTATCGTAAAACTGCCGATGAAGAGGGAGCTGTATTCACCGCTGTGCCCGCTAAACGGCAAGCCGATGCCGTTGACTGGTTAAACAAAAATATTTTTGCTACCCCGTCTTGGTTATTGGACGAAGCAATCCTAAGCCGGATATCACCCAATAGTGCGCTCGAAAGGGTACAGCGTCTTCAGACCAGCGCATTGAATATCCTGATGGATGTTGATCGTTTGCATCGGGTTATAGAAAATGAAGCACGAACAAGTAATCCTTACACACTTAGTAGCTTGTTTGAAGACCTTACCGGAGGAATCCTCTCCGAATTGAGGAGCAACAGAACCCCAGATGCATATCGGCGTAACCTTCAGCGTACTTACGTGAACCAGCTGATTGCCTTTACTGAAAGCGACGATAAGAAGGTGAAACAATCGGATATCTCTGCTTACGCCCGAGCGGAATTACTCAAGCTTCAACGGACGCTGGGCTTGAAAGTAACGGCCAACAGTCATCCTCATTGGCTTGATTTGCAAGCGAGTATTGCGGATGCCTTGGCGGTAGATTAGGGTTGTTTTTTACCTCTACAAGGGTATTGAAAAAAACAGGATGGAACACGCCTGCCTGCTGCAGGCAGGGAAGGAACGGATCAGACGGATGAATACCGCTTTTTACAAAAATAGAAAGCCGTGAAAATCTGTTGAATCCGGTTAAACGCTGTGTTCTATCCTGCTTTTGCTCTCACCCAATTAGGATTTTCTTATGCCAGCCCCTTAGCAACACTTTCTTTATGGCAGTAAAGGAACAGTATTCAACTAAATCTGCCTATAATCGGTTATTTTAGGAGCTATTCTTCCCGATATGAAAAGAAGCGATTTCGTTAAGTCCCTGGCTTTACTGCCAGTAATGTCAAGTTCAATGAGGTTAAATGCGCTTACAAAATTGACGGACTCTTTTGAGGCCAGTCAGAAAATGCCCGTTCTTTTCTTAGGGCACGGAAGCCCGATGAACGCCATTGAGGAGAACCAGTTCGTAGCGGCGTTCAGAAAACTGGGCACAGAACTCCAACCGCCCAAGGCCATCCTTTGTATTTCGGCACACTGGGAAACGAAAGGAACCTTTGTCACCGCAATGCCTCACCCCAGGACCATCCATGATTTTGGAGGATTCCCGAGAGCACTGTATGATGTACAATATCCCGCACCGGGCAGCCCCGAACTAGCTTTGGAAACTAAAAGAATCATCACCAGCACAGAGGTCGTACTGGATGATAAATGGGGACTGGATCACGGCTCGTGGTCGGTGATCAAACACTTATATCCCAATGCCGATGTGCCCGTCATTCAGATGAGTATCGACTACACAAAACCGGCACAATATCACTATGACCTGGCCAAACAATTAGCTAGCCTTAGAAACAAGGGAGTGCTGATCGTAGGCAGTGGTAACATGGTACACAACCTGCGCATGGTGGCCTGGGATAAGCTGGATAGCCCCTACGCTTTTGATTGGGCCACTGAAGCGAGTGAAAAAATGAAGGATTACATTTTGAATGACAATCACCAAAGCCTCATTGATTATCAAAAACAAGGTCAGGCATTTGCTTTAGCAATTCCTTCGCCCGACCATTACTTGCCGCTGATCTACACGATGGCTCTGAAAGAAGAAAGCGATAAGGTGACCCTCTTTAACGATGAGCCATTAGGAGGTTCGCTGACGATGACCTCGGTGAAGCTGCTTCCTTCGGTTTAGTGCCTACTACCTTAATACCATTGCTATCATTTAGATAATTTTTATCTTGTTACCTGACAAGACAAAAATCAACAATGAAGAAGCACACTTGGCCATTACTGATGATACTACTGCTGCTGGGTTGTACCAAGCAGCAGGAAACGGAAAAAGAAGTAGAAGCAACACCAGCGGCAATTGAAACTAGTACCTGGTGGAAAGAAGGTATTCTTTATCAAGTTTACCCTCAGAGTTTTAAAGACACGGACGGCGACGGTTTCGGGGATTTTAAAGGAGTGATAGAAAAGCTGGACTACATCCAGAGCCTTGGTGTCACCATGGTTTGGATGAATCCGTTTTTTGAATCACCGCTGGTGGATAATGGCTACGACGTCAGCGATTATCGGGCGATACTGCCTCGCTATGGGACCATGGAGGATTTTCAGACCATGTTAGACGGCCTACACGAACGGGGAATAAAATTCGTGCTGGATGTAGTGGTTAATCACAGTAGCAACCAACACGAATGGTTTAAGCAATCGCGTAGCTCAAGAGATAATCCTTACCGGGATTACTACCATTGGTGGCCAGCAGAAAAGGGCGACCCTCCTTACCGACGCAGCCTTTTTGACCCAGAAGGGGCTTGGGAATATGACTCCCTGACCAATGCTTATTACCTGCACTATTTTGCGGATGAACAGCCCGATCTGAACTGGGAGAACCCCAAAGTTCGGCAAGAAGTATATGACATTATGAAATTTTGGGCGGAGAAAGGAGTTGATGGATTCCGGATGGATGCCTTTCAGTTTGCCAGCAAAGACACTACCTTTCCCGTTTGGCCAGAAGGCCACGAAAAAGATTTCATAAAATGGTACGGCATGCGTCCGCAATTGCATGAGTACCTCAAGGAGATGTACGAGGAGGTCATCACTAAATACGATGTATTCGCCGTCGCCGAAGGTGCAGGCAGCAGCTTCGAAGATGCCCACAACTTGGTGGATGCCGAACGCAAGGAACTTCAGGTAGCCTACCACTTTGAGACGGTAGATATGTCGAGAACGCCTGAACGCTTTGAATTAGCGGAGTTCAAAGAAGTATTCAGCCGTTGGGACAGTGCCTTTGCGGAAAAAGGATGGATCGCTGTATTTCTCTCCAATCATGACAACGCCAGGCTCGTCGACCGTTTTGGTGATCCAAGCCCTGAGTTTCGGGCCGTTTCTACCCAAATGCTGAACACTTTTCTGCTCAGTATGAGAGGCACCCCCTACACCTACTACGGTGATGAATTGGGCATGACCAATATCGATATGCCAACCATTGAAGAATATGTGGATATTGATGCAATAGGTAAATACAAGACGGCCTTATCGGCAGGAGAAGATATGGCTGAATTTATGAAAGTACTCAACTATAGTTCCCGTGAAAACGGGCGTACCCCCATGCAGTGGGACGATACCAAAAACGCCGGATTCTCCACGGGAACCCCTTGGAAACGGGTCAATGAAAACTATGTGGAGATCAATGTAGCAGCTCAAGATAAAAATCCTAATAGTGTACTCAATCATTTCCGTCGTATGGCCAAGCTCAGAAATGATAACCTTGTTTTGGTTTACGGCGATTATGAGCTGTTGCAAAAAGAGCACCCTCAAATCTATGCTTACACCAGGACGCGGGGGGAAGACAAGATGCTTGTTTTGCTCAACTTTACAAAAGAAGCAGCCACCATTAACTTGCCTGAAATGGGTAATGTTGGGGCTCCTCTGATCAATAATTATCCTGCTTGTGAGATCGTGGGAGATGAGGTGAAACTATCACCCTATCAAGCGGTCATCTTTAAGGTCAAATAGTGTGTTAATGATATGATTCACCTGGGTTTTGATGGTGTCAAAACCCAGGTGAATTTATCCAGTTTTAGCTCCCCAATCGATATTCTACCACCGGCCAGATACGGTCGCCTTCCATTGCGCGAATCATAATCGTTCGACCTCTTATTTCACTGCGTTCCAGGCGGTAGTAATAATAACCTTCTGTATCCAACTCCATCTCGTAGCGACGGCTGCCCATCGTAAGGAACATGATGTCTGCTCCCGTAAAGCGAACCTTGAATTCGTAGGCGGTTTCCCCTGAAGGGAGCATGCCTTCAGTAGGAGAAAAATCGGAAAGTTGTAAGGTTTGCGGAATACGAAAAACACTAGGCTGGTTAACAAAATCAACGGCTGTACGGACTTCGGGCAGTAGTTGCCAGCGGTCATCGGCAGGAAAATGACGTAGAAAAAAACTTTCAGGGTCCTCCATGAAAAAGCGATCATCAAAGGAGCGGGTAAATTTGGTTGCTTCCGGATCGGTATACCCTGATGCCCAGGTAACATCCAATAAGTGCCATTCCCCATCAATCTCAATAGCATTCCAGGCGTGGGTCTCCGGAAGGCGTTCTGGATGATAACGTTGGGAGCCCGTGCGCGGGGTACCGCCGACTACCTCTGCGTTTAGGCCTGCAACCTCACACATCTCCTCAAAAAGGATGGCATATCCTGCACAAACACCAAGGTTTTTCTCAAAAGCACGTTCCAATATTTCCGGGCGGGTACGGGCTTTTCGGTCTTCTAACTCTCGGTGATATTCTTTACAATCGTAACTCATCGAAGAGGCTACGTAGGTGAAAATGGCGCGGGCCTTTTCCAGCTCTGTGCGGTAAGGTGCCACCAGTTGTTGGGTGGTTGTGGTGAGGTCGCCACTGGCTTTGAAGTTCATCGCATGCTGGTCGATGGCTGCAAAGTCTTGTGCTTGCAGGAGTAAGCCATTGCCAAAAATGAGAAATATAGCAAGGAGTAAAGATGCGCGTATCATACTAGATTTTTTAGAGAGATGAGAAGAGATTCGGAGCTAACATCATCTTGTTTTTATATGCTCAAAAAGTTGTTAGCCCCGATTCGCTAAAATAAAGAAAATAAATAATTCTCTTTTGATTTTGTGTTCTCAAAGTTTCTAACGCAATAACAAAACATCGCCACTCACCACTTCCGACCTAGCCGCCGCTGTTTCTACGGCTGGCACTAGCGTGTATTCGATCTGATAGAGATAAACATTCTGTTCGGCAGGATCACCATTTTGGCGTTTGCCATTCCAGCCCTGAGCGGGATTGTTTGATTGAAAGACCAAGCCACCCCAGCGGTCGAAAACCTGCATGTGGTAATCACTTAAATCACCTGCAAAGCCGATATTGAAAACATCGTTGCTGCCATCCTGATTAGGAGAGAAAACATTGGGGACAAATATGCGTACCGCATTTTCTACGACAAGCTGTTGGCTAATACTGTCGACACAATTTCCAGGCCCCTCCACGCGCAGATTTACAGTATAAATGCCTGCTTCGTTAAATACATGCAGCGGATTGAAGAGTGTACTGCTGGTGCTATCACCAAAGGTCCAAACGGTTTCGTAAATGATGCCCGTGCTGGTATTGTTGAAGTTTACCTCGTTGTTCAACGTATTCACGCCTCTAGGATCGTAGGTGAAGCTGGCCTCTGGTTGCTCATAAATCTGAATAGGAGTACTGATGTCAACCGTCGTGCGGCAGTTTGCGGCGTAAATGATCGTCACCTCAGAGGTATAGTCTCCCGCGGTTTGATAAGTATGGTTAATCGTTGGGGTTGTCGTCGTCTCCATTGTTCCGTCACCAAAAATCCACTCGTATTCGGCGGAAGGGGGAGCGACTAAGTCAGTAAAGGTGATGGTGTGAGGAGCACAGCCTGTCGGCTCATCCAGTACCAGCTCATTGGCGGGCAATTCCGCAACTTCTACCAAGACGGTGTAGTCGTTTGCACAATCTGCGTTCGATGAAAAATTCAGTTCAAAGCTTCCTGCGCCAGTGATACTAGGGTCAAATAGCCCCGTTGTGTTATTGATAATTCCAGGCCCAGACCAGGTGCCGCTTTCATTATTGTAGCTCACAGTTACGGGGCTACTGACCGTACACAGAACGTCGGGATGATCCAATAAAGGGGGGGCTAACACGGTAATCTGTACCGAATCCAACTTGGTACATCCCTGATTACCGATAGCTTCTACATAGTAAGTGACGCTCTCCGTAGGACTGACCGTTACGGAACGAGTGGTGTCAGAAGTTGTGCCGTCGGTCCAGTTGAGCGAATAGTTAGAAACAAAATCCAGCGTGACACTTTCCCCCGGACAAATCGTCATATCCTCGGGTACTTCTACATTTACGCGTTCTACAACTACCTCGTCAATCCACACATAAAAACCGAGCATAAAATTATCGTTGGCTACGGTGAAGGTTGAAGTAGACACATTGCCCATGTAACCGATGTAGAGGTATTCGTAAGCCTCAGGAGCTGTATAGGTAAACTGGACCTGGTGCCAGATGGTATCGCTAATGACCATTTCTGTTGCAACCCACTGATCGGCCATCAATGAGAAATCAGCGAGGTTGGCATTGAAAAATGGTGTTGGCGTATCAGAGAAAAAGACGCCCCATTGGTTGGTTTCAAACAGGTTGTTGGGGTTGTCTTTTTTATTATTAATCCAGAAAGAAATTTCGTAGCAATCTTCGGGGACCAAGGGTTCCAATAGTTGGGTGCCGGCCCATTCTTTCGTACCATCGGCACCGTTGCCTTTGTAAACCCCAAGCACCCCGCCGCCTTCGTGTGGCATTCCGCAAGTGCTGTCTCCTTCTCCCTGTGGGCATGGATTGAGTAAAGTTAGGTTGGAGCCAAACTCAATATCTACGTGGTGATGATCGGGTGTACCGTTGGCCTCGTACCAGTGGGTCAGTCCGTTAAGTGTTCCCGGAGGCGAAATATTATTGCTTGGGTCCCAAATTTCGAACCCCGGATCAGCAATTAAGTTTTGGGCAGAAAGGGTATTGTAAACTTCCACAAGCAGGAGCAGCAAAAAGCAAGAAACAGTAATTCGCATCTTCTTCGTTTTAATAAAAAAAACCTCTGCCAGGCACGTAGTTACTACGATCACCCGGCAGAGGATATTAGGTTACTCACCTTCTTTCGGGGAATTATTGCTTAACAATCCGCTTGATGGCCTTTCCGGCTTCAGTATGAATGGTTAAGATCAAAATGCCTTGCGGTAAATTTGCAAGATCCAGGCGAGCGATATGGTTGTTGAATTCCAGATTTACGATTTGTAGTACTTGTCCGGTCACGTTGGTCAATACGGCCTGATGAGGCTGCTGGCCTTCTGCTTCGTATTGGAGGTAGACGAATTCTCCAGCAGGGTTAGGGTACACCAAAAACTGGCTGGAAATTTCCGTTTCCTGTACACCTACCAGAATAATGTCATCACAGTTTTCATCCACGTCGTTGTTTGGAATTTCTTCTGCATCAGGATTGATGAGAGGGTTGGTATCATCACAATCTTCGTCGGAGTTGAAACCATCCATGTCTTCGTCGATGATGAGGATTTCGTTATCACAGTTTTCGTCAATGTCATTGTTCGGAATCTCTTCCGCATCAGGGTTAATGGCGGCATTGAAATCGTCACAGTCATCAGCGATGCTGAAACCGTCCATGTCGGCATCAATAAAATTATTGTAGCGAACAATGGTCATGTCATTCTGGGTGGTAGGCGTTGCAGAAGCTCCCACCAAAATCACCTTGCCATCGGGTTGTATAACGCTCCCATTGGCAAAGGCAAATAAGGTGGAGGTCAAGGTTCTTACGACACCATTTTCGCCCCAGGTAGAATCAGGTACTCCCATTGCATCAAAGCGAGCAGCAAGAAACTGGCGCGGACCACCCTGGAAGAAGGTACCACCGCTTTCACCACTGGCAATGATTTTACCGTCAGGCTGCACCAAAATCGACAAGCCTCTGTCATTAATATCTACATCTACATAAGAAACACCGTTCGTGCCAAAATCAGCAACTGGCAAGCCGTTTTGGTCAAAAGCAGCAAGAACGAGATTGTCGCCCTGGTTGGTAGCGTTTTGTCCTGTAACCAGTATATTGCCATTAGGGTGGATGGCCAAATCGAAGCCAGTACCCTGGTAAGGGGCTAATATTCCGCCGTCGGTACCAAAGCTTGTATCAAGACCGCTACCATCGTTGAGGACTTTGTAAATAGAAACCCTATCCGATCCGGCAGGCTTAGCGCGGCCAGAAACAAGCAGGTGCCCGTCGGGCAAAATCTCCATACTGCGAATGTCGGTAATGATAGAATCTGTATTCCATACAAAAGCACCATTGGTGCCAAAAGTACTGTCGACGACGCCAGCGGCGGTGAATTTGCCAACCACTGACCGATAGAAAGAGAATCCAGGAATCTGGCTCACACCTCCTACGAAAATAGAACCATCCGCAGCGACTTCCAATGTACGCGCATAGTCCTGCATGGTGTCTATCGCCAGCGTAGCGATACCATCTGTTCCGAACATAGAATCGAGTACACCTTCGGCAGTTACTTTGTAGACGGCGATACTCAGGTTGTTGATGGTATTGGCATAATCACCAGCAATCAGAAAGCTACCATCCTCCTGGAGGTCTAGGTCGTAAGGAATGTCTGATCCGGCAGGATTGTCAACAAAAAAGTAGCCGTTATTCGCAAAAGTAGAATCAATGGTGCCGTCCTCCAACAGGCGGATCAGCTCTACATTGAGGTTGTTGGAGCCATAAGACCCTGAGGCCAGGACAACAATTTTGCCATCATTCTGAACCACTACATCGTTTGCGGTTTCATTAGCTTCGATAAAATCCAGCAAAAGTACCCCTGTTTGGGCAAAGGTTGAGTCAAGCCCTCCGTCTTGCGCATTTGCGTTAAAGACCAGGCATCCGAGTAAAAAAGTAAACGTAAAAATCTTATTCATAACAATAGCTTCGATAGTGAACATTTTCAAGGCGATAGGTTTATTACCTAATCGCCTTGGCAAAGATCAGTGGCTCGAAGCGTTCAGAAAAATACAAAATTTCAAATTTTATTTTCTTTAAAAAATTTTATAAATATGTAAAAAGCTGTATAATAGTAAGTAATAGTGTTATTAATAGTATAAAATATTTTGAAATCACTTCAGAAAACTAAGCTAGCACGCCAATTTAACTGCCTAAATTCTAAGGATCAGCAGCAATTTTTGTTGTTTGTAAGTTCTCCTTACTTCAATACTTACCAGCCTTTAGCAGATTTAGCAGCTTATCTACTCGGGCCTCCATGCTGCAATTGGGCCACCACTACGAAGCGGGATATTCATCGTGCGTTGTTTCGTAAGGAAGCCTACAATGAGGCCAAAATCAATGCCTTGATGACCAAGTTGTTGGCATTGTTAAGGCGCTTTCTTATTCATCATCAACTAGAGGAAAGACCGGAAGCCAAGGAATTTATGTTGCAAAACATGCTTCAGTATGGTATGCACGATTGGTTTGCCCAGGAATTTAAAAAAATGCCTAATTCGCAAACCGAGCAACAGCAAAAGCTGAACGAGCAACAAATTCACTGGTTGGACGATTTGGAAAAGACCATACCCAGTAATTTACTCCTGGAGAATATCTATCTGGCAGCACAAACTTTTTTCAAAAATAGCCTGGAGTATGCCTGCACCCTTGTGCAAAGAGCTCAAACCACCAATGCTGCCATTGATACCCAAGTGGTGACGAGCATCCACGATCAGCTTACTCATCAATGGCCTCAATTGCTGGAAATCCCCGTCATCCAATTGTATTATTACAACTTAAAAGTAATTTGGGGTGAGGAACGAGAGGAAGCTTACCAGCAATTGAAGAGGGTATTCTACAAATTTACCCACAATTGGGAAGACAGAGATTTGTTCAATGCCTACCGAAGTATGCTCAACTTTTGCATTCGTAAAACCAATACTGGAGACAAGTACTTTCAGCACGAAACACTGAATATCTATAAGTTCATTATTGACAGAAAGCACATTCTGAAAAATGGTCAGCTCAAGCAGGTCTCTTATAACAATGTTATCTCCCTAGCTTGCCTTGAAAAAGAGTTTTCGTGGGCAAAAGATTTCGCGGAAAAATTTAAAAGCTACCTTGCTGAGGATGTTCAAAAAAATGCCTATTTCTTTAATTTTATGAACATCTACTATCATGAAGAAGACTACGATTCCTCTTTGGGGATTATGCAAAAAGTGAATTTCACCAGCGTCTACTACCAGGCCAAGACCAAAATTATTCAGCTAAAAATTTATTACGAACTAGCAGAGTGGCTGCTACTGGATGCAGCACTCAATAGCTTCCGTTTATTTCTTTTGCGGACCAAGAAATCGGGGCTGCATACTCAAGAGTTGCTGAGTTTTGCAAAAATCCTACGGCAGTTGGCAAAAATCCGAGAGCAAAAACCCTTTATTCCCTCAACGGAACTCACCCGACGCTTGGCAGCGCTGGAAGAGAAAATAACCACTTCCCCAAAAAACATTTTTGACCAGCGTTGGCTGCTGCTAAAAATCTCTGAGCAAAGTCAGGGGTAGCTACTTATTACAGGGAGATTTTTGAACCATGTAAGGGAATAGAAGGGCAAGTACGTTTTTTGAGGGGAGAGGTGTTTTTATCCCGCCGCGATTGATTCTACTGCTGGGGGGCGGGATAAATCTCGCGATACAATAAACCATCGAACAACCAACCTTCAACCCTCACATCTTTAAAACTTCCGACTTCCTTCACCCCATCTCCCTTCTCAATAATTGTGCATTCACCGCACAAATCACCGTACTCAGGCTCATCAAGGCGGCCCCGAAGGCTGGGCTGATCATCAAGCCAGGAATAAAACCGGTGGCTAGTGGCATGGCGATCACGTTGTAGCCAGTGGCCCAACCCAGGTTTTGAATCATCTTTCGGTAGGTCGCTTTTCCGAAAAGGAGTAAGTTGACGATGTCTTTGGGGTCACTGTTCACCAAGATAATATCGGCGGTTTCGGCGGCGACATCCGTACCGGTTCCAATTGCAATGCCGACCTCGGCTTGTGCCAATGCTGGTGCATCATTGATGCCATCTCCAGTCATGGCCACAAATTCTCCGGCGGCTTGGAGCTCTTTTACTTTGTCTTGTTTGGCTTCGGGTAATACCTCCGCGAGGTACTCGTCCATCCCCAGTTCTTTTGCTACTGCTGCGGCTACTTTTTCGTTGTCGCCTGTGAGCAGGAAGCATTTGATGCCGTTTTTCTGGAGGGTTTGAATAGCTTCGGAAGAACTTTCCCTGATTTGATCGGCGAAGGTGATGAAGCCTACCAGCTGTTCCTCAATGATGATAAAGATTTTTGTTTCAGTACCATCTTCTGCTGTTTCGTTTGGAGCCGTTATGTCTAGTTTTTTTAACAACAAATACCCTCCTGCTTTGACGGTTTTTCCTTCTACCACAGCACTCACGCCGACACCAGATTGGTAGTTGAAATCTTTACTCTCGGGCACTTTCAGGTTTTCTTCTTCCGCTTTACGTTGCAAGCCTTTGGCAATATGATGTTCTGACGAACTTTCGGCTGCGGCGGCGTAATTCAAAATCGCCTGCTCATCGTAGGTTTCATTTAAACTCACGATGCGTACCACTTCATGCGAGCCCTTGGTGAGGGTGCCCGTTTTGTCAAATAGGATGGTCGTAATTTTTCGGGCATTTTCAAAGGCGGTACGATTGCGAATGAGTAGGCCGTTTTTAGCGGAAACGCTGGTAGAGATCGCCGCTACCAGTGGAATAGCCAAACCTAGTGCATGCGGACAACAGATCACCATCACGGTCACCATTCGCTCCAGAGCAAAGGAGAGTTCACGCCCCAGCAACAGCCATACGATGAAGGTTCCAAAACCTGCCGTAAGTGCAATGATGGTTAGCCAAAAGGCTGCCCGATCCGCCAGGCGCTGGGTTTTCGATTTTTGCCCTTGGGCTTCCTGTACCATATTGATGACCTGCGAGAGGTAGGTGTCGTCGCCAATGCCTTTTACTTCCACTTTGATGGCGCCGCTACCGTTGATAGCGCCACCGATAACTTTCTGTCCTTTGGTTTTCGTCACGGGCTTACTTTCGCCGGTTAGCATACTTTCGTTGAGGTCACTTTCACCTTCGGTGATGACGCCGTCGGCAGGTACTTTTTCGCCGGGTTTGATAAGGATAATGTTTCCTTGTTCCAATTCGCTGACTTTCACTTTCTTAATGTGGTCACCGTGGACTAAGTTGGCTTCGTCAGGCATCAAGGCTGCTAGTGCTTCCAGGGCTTTGCTCGCTCCTAATATCGACCGCATTTCAATCCAGTGCCCTACCAACATCACCACAATCAATGTCGCCAGTTCCCAAAAAAAGGTTTTGCCTTCCAGCCCAAAAACCACCGCAGAGCTATACAGGTAAGCCGCAGAAATAGCCACCGCAATCAGGGTCATCATCCCCGGTGACTTCTTCTTCAGTTCGTCTACCAGGCCTTTCAAGAAGGGCCAACCACCATAAAAGTAAATGATGCTTGACAAGGCGAAAAGCACATAACGATCTCCGTTGAAGGACCAGCTAAGCCCGAGTAGGTTTTGGATCATTGGAGCCAGTAGTAGCACGGGTAAGGTCAATACCAGTGAGACCCAAAAGCGACGCTTGAAATCTTTAATCATCATGCGGTGATGATCCTGATGGTTGTGGTGTTGAGCATGATCCTCGTGACCTTTTTGATCGTGCTCGTGGTGCTGATCATTATGGTGTTGATGCTTTTTCATTGGTAGTTTTAATTTAATCAAGTATGAGGCGGTCAGACCTTTCTAATCGGTTTGTTCCAAACGCTGGATGATGTTTTGGTAAATATCACAGCGTACATGATCACAAAGGAGGTGGCCATCTTGATGGCAAGTTTCAAGTAGTTGTTCCTACTGTCTTTGGCTTGTAAACGAGAAGGTTATTGGATAATGCTTGTTATTACTGTAATCGGTCACTACGCTACAAATGTTCGCTTGATGTTTTGCCATTTCTAAGTGTTGCCTTATTAACATTAAAAGTACCAATCAAAACGTGTCCCGATAGATTAGAGATGATCGTATCGGTTGCGCAAGGCGTAGCCTGAAGCGCGCCAGACGGAGGAGGACGAGCTACTCCGTAGGGCAGGGTTTCATACCTTGCACGTAGGAGCAGCGGATAGCCCGGTGCCGTATTGGTGTTTGCAATGCAACGACAATACCAGCATGGCCCCCAGAACTACTTAAACGCAACGGCAATCTAAACTTGTGTGGATTTTAGGCACAGTACCCTACTCTTTCGGGTGCATACCCGTACTCAACTCATAGCCACCACCCATTTCGGGCACGATCTGGAAATAGAAGGCCGTAGGTGCTTTGTAATCACCAAAATGCCTTACTCCTTGCATATCGCATTGCATATTGTATACCCGGATCGTGCGACCCTCCTGAGCAACGGTGTAAAACCCCTGGGCAAACCATTTCATCCGGTCGGCCAGTTCGGGGTCTACTCCTTCGAGAAGTTGTTCATTGATGGGAAAGGACTCGAACGCAATAGTATTTCCAGAGAGCATCGAATACTTGCCGATATGGAGTTGCTCGCCGTCGTTGGCCACACCGTACCAGGTCGTATTTCCTACTTTCACGGGTACGGTGAGCAATTTCTCAAATTTAATATCCTGTTCGGCCAAAGCCGCCGCAAATACGTTCTCGATGTGTGCTTTATTGGCCAAGGTAAACAACAGATAAGCCGTACTCACCAGCAAGCCCAGCTGGTTAGGTAGCGCCCTGCGTTTGGCATCCGGCGCAAAGCGAAAAACACTAAGGAGTACCCCTGCCAATAGCGGCACGGTATAAAATGGATCCACAATATTGATACTGTCAAAAGACACCCGCCAGTCGGTAAACGGCAGAAAAAGCTGCGTGCCGTAAGTCGTAAAAGCATCCAGCAGCACATGGGTAAACAAGCCGAGGAAGCTCAGCAACCACAGCCGCCAATAAGCTTCCGCTTTGGTTACCTTGAGGTGACTCAGAAGGTAAGCGATCAGCAGTGCCCCGAGGAGACAAAACAGTATCGAGTGACTGTAGCCCCGGTGAATACTGATGTTTTCCAGTGGTGAAAAAAAAGGCGTCAGCAAAACGTCCAGGTCAGGAATAGTGCCAATGGCGGCACCGATCAAGGCCGCTTTACCACCAATTTTCTTACCCAGTATTGCTTCGCCAACCGCAGCGCCTAAGGCTGCTTGTGTTAAAGAGTCCATAGCGCTTACTTGTTTTTCCATTCCACCACGCCTGAAACTACCCGCGTGAGGCTATCCACCTGGGTATAGGCAAAGTAGACTTTGTCATCGTGCATGGTGATCACCGGAAAGCCGCTCTGCCGCGAAGCTTCCACTTCAGCGAGCACCAGTTCTTCTTCCTTTTCGCCTTGGAGGCTGACGCGTGCCAGGCGGATTTCTGCCGCTTCTTCGGTCTGTTCCACCCAGGTGAGTATCAATTTTTGGTCTTTCGTGAAAGCCAAGCCAACCCGACCTAGTGGTAAGCCATGGTCTATACGGATGGGCTCACTAAAGTTGGCCCCCTGATCGGTAGAGCAGGCTATTTTTACTTCCCCTTTACCTTCGGGAGCCGTAAACCAGGCTACGGCGACGTTGTTTCCTTGGGCTTTGATGACGGGGCCATTGACGGGGCAGCCCGCTATTTTCCAGTTATCCTGGTGAACTGCGGTGGGTGCTTGCCACTGGCCAGCTACCTGGCGTACGATGTAAATGTCTCGGATTTCTTCTTCGGAACGATCGCGATAAGCCACAATGGGCCCATTGGGGGTGAGTGCTGCACTGGTCTGGCAACAATCACAAACCCTAGCGTCTAATTCGGCTTCTTGACTAAGCGCCCCAGCGGGGTCAACAACCGCCGCGCGGAGGGTCATGGCACCGCCGTGGCCATGGCCGTGATCGTCGGAAGGGGCTTCGTGTTCGTCGCCCTTGGTATTGCGTCCATCCAACCAGGTGACGAATACCTGCTGCTCAGAAATGGGGAGCATACTCACAAAACCGTGTTCAGCCGCGATGCTATCGCGATGCGGGATGAAAGAAGGCGACCAAGTCTGTCCGCCATCCTGTGACTGTGAGAGGTGAACGTCGTAATCGTAGGTTCCTTCGGCGCGCATTTGCAACCAGTGGGCTACCATTTTTTGGTCGTTACCTGGGTAGGTCACCAAGGCAGGAAAGTCGGCCCAATTGACGAACCAATCTGCACCTTGGGCAATTTCCTGAGGCGTACCCCACTGTCCATCTTCCAGGCGCGCGAAGCGCAGGGCGTCGGTGCTGTCGTTGAGAAATTCTACCCAAGAGAGGTATACTTCTCCGTTGGAAGAGGTAAACAAGCGGCCTTCGCCACCTTCCTGGCAGGGTGTGGCCAGGGATTGGATGACTGGAGAGGTTGACGCTTTCTGTGTTGGTTCTGACTGGCAGGCCCAAACTAAAAGGAGGGTACAAGTGTAGATAGTGGTTCTTAACATGACATATCGGATTATTAGAGCGTGTTAGGAAAAAACTCCCAACACGCTCTTTTTTTAATATTATCGCTGTACGATAATCTTTTCAAACACCTGATAACCATTTCCGCTGATCTGGAGCAGGTAAATGCCAGCAGGAAGATTAGCTAAATGGAGGGTTTGGGTGCGTTGCAAAGGCTTTGCCGGGATCAATACTTTTCCGGTCAAGCTTACTACCGAAATCATTGCGTCGGCGTAGTTGTTCATCTCAGGAATAGAAACGTTCATTACATCGGTGGCAGGGTTGGGACTCAGATTGATGGCGATCTCTAGCCCGGCTTCCCTGGTGCTGGAAATATCGCCAGGGGTGGCAATTTTCAGTGTATTTTGTACTCTGTTGACGAACCATAAGTTGCCATCAGGGCCAATTTTGATACCTGTAAGTCCTAGTTCGCCAGTAACAATACGGGTGATTTCAGCAAAATCATTGGCCATGTCATAAGCAACAATATCGCCCGTAGCGTAGTCGCCTACGTAAAGAATACCATCGAAAATTTCAATACCACAAGGAGCTTCCAGGCCGCTTTCGATAATCGTTTCAGTGGTAAAGCCCGTAATTCGCAAGTGCTCCGCCAGTGGTTCATTGATTTCGGGAAGATTGACCGAGCCTGTTCCTGAATTAATATCGAGGCGCATTACACGATCATTGCCATTGTCTACAAAATAGAGCCAGCCAGTAGCTTTGTCCAAGACCAAATGATTGGGAATATTGCTATCGGCGGTAATACCAATTCCTTTGTAGCGATGCACTTTTCCATCAGAGTGGTCATCGTTGCCAGGGCCATGATCCTCAGCAAAGTCATAGCGAACAATATCTTTGTTCCAATCATCATAGACCCAGAATACATTATCTACTTCATGAGCAATGCCCATGGTGTAAGGGCTACCGTGCAGCATATCCAGGTGACTGCCATTTCCACCGGAAGGCTGGGCGTAGATCTCTGGGTCACTCGACCAAAGTGCTGGCCCCGTAAAGGTCCCTCCGTTGTGGTTGGCATCTTGTACCCCGGCGGAGTTGGCAAAGTTGAAGTTGTCATTGCTAAAAGCTATACCCGTTGGCAAGGACATAAAATGCCAGGAATTACCATCTACTTTTTCCTCGAAGCCCGGGTTGTCAGAGGTACTTCCGGACATGGTCAAGGTACTACCACCTATATTTTCGGTACGTTGATTGATGACCCACAGTTCATCCTTGCCCAAGATTGGAAAGAAATCCAGGTCGGTAGGCTTGTCAAGAAAATTAGTGGCACCTTCTACTTCTGAGATAATTGCAGGAGCTGCTGCAAATTCGGTGATTTTATTAGGAGGAACAACCAAGTCGAATATTTCTGAAGCAAAAGACAGGGCATTGTTCGTCTGGTCTTCATCATTGGCCATATTAACCGAAACGATGGATACTTCTACTTCAAAAACACCAGGACTATCAGGTATCCAAGGAGTTGCCATGGTGAAGGTGTAGTAGCTGAATGCAGGAATGTCCAATCCTTCCAAAGTTTCGACAACCGGAGCAGCTCCAGTAATGGAATAACTCAGCTCTAAGGTGTTGATTGCGTTCACACCTGCATTATAAATGGTGCCATTCAGCGTCAGTGGACGACCTACTTCGCCGAATAAACGGCGATCAAGTTCGACGAGTGAAACCTCCAACGCAGGCGGTACTTCAACCGTCACGTTGTCGATGGCAAAACCGTAGAGCCAACCACCGCCATCATCATAGCGAAAGCCTACGAGTACGTTGGTTTCCCCTGCATAAGCACTTAGGTCGACGTTGTGGCGATCCCAGCTGCCGTGGCCATGGAGGTCTTCCAGTACGGTCCAGGTCGTTCCATCCAGCGATACTTCAATGGTAGCATCTTCCTGATTGCCCTGGTAGGATTGGTCGGTGTAAAAAGCATCAAAACCTACCACTACGCTGGTTACATCACTGAGATCAAGCGGTGGCATAATCAAGTATTCATTACTTTTGTTGCAATTGCAAGCATCATCATTGGTTGCAATAATACGACTGGAACCATTGCTCTCAATGGGAAACGACTGGCTGGATAATGCTGGTGCAGAACCTACTAACCAACCGCCGTCAGTGGCATTTGTAGTAATGGTCCAGCCATCAGGAAAGGTAAGACCTTCAAAATTTTCTTCAAAAATAACCTGGGCCGATAGTGTTCCCAACATTATTAGGGACGATAAAAGGGTAGCAATTAATTTATTCATTTTACTGATTATAGGATAAAAAAGGAAACGATCCATTAGGCCGGAAGCAAATCACTCCCGGCCTGCTCGTTTTTTAATGATTATGTCCTTCGTGGTCACCGTGGTCATGCCCTTCATGATCGTCGTGAGAATGCTCTCCTTCTTTGGCGTTCTCATTCTTGACGTAATCCATGCCGCACACGGGGCATTTTCCGGGTTCTTCACTGCCCGATCCTGAGCAATGCATGGGGCAGATGTAAGCGGAGGTATACTCTTTGCCTTGCTGCTCGGTACCATCGCCGTGATCGTGGCTGTGGTTTCCGCAGGCGGTAAATAGGGCGCTTGAGCCGACGAAGGCCAGTAAAAACATTAAGAATTTCAGATTTTTCATTTTTTCAAATTTTGAAGTAGTTAAAAAGAATGATTTATTGATCGTGCGTAAGTGACGGATTAAAAACAACTGATTCCATTCCTGCCTGCCATCCGCCGGCTAATCTTTATACACATTTAATCAAGCTTAATTTGATTGACAATTCGCCAAGCGGAGAGTTGCTCCTGAAATCTTCGCCATCCCCAGCGCATGGTTTTTGGCCCTGGTGGCGACTGGCTTTTGTAGCCACTGTACCCCCCCATTCTGCCGATTAACCATGCCAATCGAGCCAAGGACTCAGGAGGGTGGGGATTTTTTTGCTTTTGGGTTTGACCCTCATAGATCGGAATAAGTAGTTCCACGAAAGTCAGATCCTGCGTATCGATTAGTAATGTAGCCTTTTCTTGGTAGACATGGTCGCGGTCTTTGAGCAATTGTAATAAATGCAATGCCGCCTGCATGGCCATGATCACGAGTCGTTTCATAGCAATGCCTGATTCAACCTGAGCGGATTCGCATTCTAGCCCTTTGGTTTTTAACAAGCTAAAAAGCTCCTCAATATTCCATCTATTTTGGTAGATATCGACAATTTTCAATGCTTGATGCTCATTTTCAATGACCATATCCGTCCAGATCGTCCAATGAACAGGAGCCTCGCCATCAGGTACGCTGTGTTCCAATTCTTTGAGTTGTACAAAGTATAATGGAATTCGGTCTGGCCCTTGCGCTTTGGTACGATCTTTAGGCCGGGCAATCTCTACCCGACCATAACTCAAGGCCATCTTTGCTTTTCGGGCTTTGCGCTTTTTTTGTCTTGGGATAGCTACTTCAATGACGAGTCCCTTGGTAGCTTGCTCTTCTAAATACTGCCACAATAAATGCTTGCTGTCAGACTCGTCATAAATCACCCGCTGCTTGCTAGTGCGAATAACCAAATGATGATTGGGGGGCATTGGCTTAGCGAAGAGTTCGTAGATATCCCCTTCCCGATCCATGACATGAACAACTTTTCCCCGATGCCCCTTTAAAACTTGTGTACTATAATCTATACTCTCCAACCAGCGATAAGAACTCTTCTGCTCAATAGGCTGCCTCTTGTAATTACGCTCATGTCGATTCGGTTGGTCTACACATCGATTCCAGATATGAAGGTGTGTGTAGCCCAATGGAAATCCACTATCGCCATCCAACACAAGGCCGGGATGAAGAAAAAAACCGAATTCTTGATTCGTATCATCTTTCCAAAGTGGCCCCAAGTCCTCATCCGACTCACTTAAACGCCCCTTATGGCCAATTGCATTATAGTCGGTCGTGTCTTGTATGACATATAAATCCCGGTCAGCATACTCCTCCGTATACCAAGACTGGGTAATACTGTTCACCAGAGCATCCATACTCAATCGATTGTTATTTAAAAATCGACTCATCCCCATTCGTTCTCGATGGTGTGTATTCAGTCGATTGGGAACACCGCTGCCACTTTTTATCATCTGATGTAATATACGGTTTGCTCGTTTTTCTAAGCGAGCATCACCTAATTTATGATCAAATACTACACTAATAGCTGTCATAATTAACACGTGATTAAGTAGATATTACTGCGATTGCTTAGGCAGATCGTGTACGCCTCTACAAATATATTCGTAATCTTGCGATGTGTATAAAGATTAGCATCCGCCGGGCAGGCAGGTAAGGCCCCTGCAGGAGGTACGCCCCAATTGTCCCGATTAATCACTCCGGTTCTAATGCGACAATGGTCTCTTCAATGATGCCACAATGCAGCATCGCCTCCCCAAAATAGGGATTCAATACCTTATCCTCGGCACTTAGCCAATCGGCACCATTGTCGTCGAAGGCCATGGGGCAATGTTGAATATATAAAGTGTCGGAAGCTGCACCAAAAACTTTGACGGCATGAATGAGGGCCTGCGAAAGGAAATCAAACTGCTTGCGCTGGGTTTCCAGGTCTTTGGTGGTGGTGATTTTTTCGCTGTGCGCTTGTAGGGCTTGCAATTGTTCCATCCAATAAAGGTGAGCATCTCCTTTGAGCAGGCTCATGTCTACTTTACTCAGCGATTGCCGCATCAGTTGGGCTGCCGCTTCAGCTGCTGTTGCATCGGAGGCTACCAGTGCATCCTTGACCTGAAGGTAGGCATTCACGGTATGGGTAAGCTGTCGTTGGAATGCAGCAGGGGTGAGGGCTTGATAATCGGGGAGTACGGCTGCTGCTGTGGCCTCATTTTTCAGGGCTACCTCCTTGTTCATCATACTCGCCTGGTTGTTGAGTTGCGCAGCGGCATCAATGGCAAAACTACCATAAGTGACGACTTCCTCACCTCTTGCCAGTCCACTGGTGACCTGATAGAAATCCCCTACGGCTTCGCCTACTTCCACTTCCCGGTATTGGAAAGAAGGTACCGTAGCCTCCTGAATTTTGACGTAAACGACGGAGCGTGGGCCCGTCCACAAGACAGCAGATTTTGGGACCATCAAGGCAGTGTTCGCACCAGTGGTTTGTTGCACGTTGCCGTACACCAGCATCTCGGGTTTGAGCAGTCTTTGCGGGTTATCCACTTCGGTGCGTAATGATGCTGTACGAGTACGGGGATTGATCACCGGATCGATGAAGGTGACGCGCGCATTAAAGGTTCGGTTGGGGATGGCCGGTGTGGTGAATTCGATACGATCGCCCATTTTCAGGTGCGCCAGATCATCTTCGTAGGCTTCAAAAAGCACCCACACTTTGCTGAGGTTGACCAGTGCAAAGAGGGGTTCACCCTGGCGAACATAATCTCCTACGGCGACCATTTTGTTGGTGACAATACCACTTTCATCTGCGAATACGGTGAAGGTTTCCTGAATGACACCTTCTTCCTCAATGCGGGTGATGGTAGCTTCGGGGATTTTCCAATAGCGGAGTTTGTTGCGTGCCGCAGGCAGTAGCCCAGGGCTAACGTCGGCAAGCTTACGCGCTTCGAGAAGTTCACGTTGTGCGGTGATCAACTCAGGAACATAAAGGTCTGCCAGTTTTTGTCCTTTTTTGACCTGTTCTCCAGTGAAGGTGACGTACAGTTTCTCTATACGACCTGGCACGTGAGCCACTTGGGAAGAAGCCAGGCGTTCGTCGGACTGCACCGTTCCTGAAAGCCTCAGGGTGGTATTTTCTGCGCTGTTGGATGTTCCCACGATGGTGGTCTGAATATCGGATAAACGTATAGCTTCTTCCGTCATTTGCAACACCAGAGGATCATCGGATGCGTTGTCGTCTAGCTGGATGAGATCCATCCCACAGATGGGGCAGTCGCCGGGTTCATTCTGTCGAATTTGGGGATGCATGGAGCAGGTCCATATGGCTTCTGTTGTGCTGCCTGGTATTGTGTCTCCATGATCGTGAGTAGGGCTTGATGCTGTTGTTCTAAAACTCATGATGGCTACACTCAGTAAGGCTCCCAGGAGGATGCCAGCGATACCAAATAGCCACTTTTTATTGCTTTGTTGATCCATTTCTTTTTTATTTTATTGCAACGAATTGCTCTATTTTACTTTTTGCCAAATGTGTTTGTACACTGGCTTTTAACCATTGTAAGCGGTAGCGGATAAGGTCTTGTTCGAGACGAAGTAGTTCTGCAAAATCACCACCCTGAGCACTGTATTGATCCTGGAGGATTTGTAAGGTGGTTTGGGTCAGGCTGATCTGTTTTTCCAGGAAATCCTTCTGCAACATAGCCGCACGGTGGTTGCTGTAGGCTTGTTCTACCATGGCCAGCATTCGGCTGAGGGCATTGTCTTCCTGTTGGGAGAGACCCAGTATGCGAAACTGTTCCTCGCGTTCGCGGGCGCGGTATTGCTCTCTGAAGAGTGGTACTTTGATGGTGGCTCGCAGCATGAGGATATCACGACCGTTGCTGGGTACCATCATATCGGTGCGTTCGTTGACCATGATATAATCGACGCCTACACCGAAGGAGGGTCTGGTATTCAGGTCATTGAGTGCGATCATTTGTCGGGATACCTCTTGTTGTTGCTGGAGCATCCGCAATTGAGGGTGGTACTGTCGGAGATAAGCTTCGAGCGTGTCTTGCTGAAAGGGCAGTGCTGTAAATACCAGGCTGTCATTCAATGACAAGGGGGCTTGTAACTCCCGCTGGCGCAATTGGTTGATGGTTACCGTAGGAGGTACTTCTGCTTCGGCAAGGAGCGCCAGCTGCTGTAATAGTTCTTCCTTTTTCAATTGTACCCGTAGTACATCTGCCAGCGTGGCTCGGCCGCTTTCTACTTTCGCCAGTGCCAACTGTTCCAGCGCATCAAGTAGTTGCAGGTTTTCCTGGATGATGGTCTGGCTGTGCTGTATTTCGTAGAGTTGCAGGTAGGCTTGTCGCAATTCAAAAAGAAGATTCAGTGCTTCGGCACCGATGCGCTCGTAAGCGGCCTTGGCTTTGGTTATTTCCAACTTCTCTTTCTGCGACAGTGTACCAAACCAGGGCAACATCTGGGTTGCACTCACCCGTAGGACTTGTGGCCCCAGGCGGGTTTCTACTGGCAGTGGGAAGCCGCCCAGCCCCAGCTCCGGATCAGGCAGTTGGCTCACTTGTGGTGCGCGCTCGCGGGCGGCGAGATACTCACTTTCGAGCGCTTTCAAAGCGGGGTTATTCGCCCGTACCTCTTCCACCAAAGCTTCCAGTGACTGCGCGTGCAGGCTGGTGGACAGTAGTAAGAGGAGGATTAGCAATTTATTCATAGTTACGTTTTTATAGGATGGAACACGGATAAAACGGATTGAACAGGATTTTCACGGTTTTTTTAGTTTAGGAATCTGTGTAGATCCGTTGTATCCGTTCGATCTGCGTTCTATCACGTTAGCTTGGATGGAACACGGATTTTTATTTCAAACTGTTTTCAAAAATTTTCCTGACCACTTTGGGTTCAAGTCCAAAATTGAGAAGTAGTCCTACTTCAATTTCTGTAGCTTTCAAGTAATTAATCAGTTGTGCTTCATGCGCTTCAATTAATCCTTCTGCAGCTTTCAATTCGATAATCACTTTCCCTTCCACGAGTAAATCCGCGAAATAATTCCCCACCAGTTCTTCTTGGTAATAAACCTTAATGGACTGCTGTTGAACTACCGATAGGCCTAATCGCTTAAGTTCAAAAAGCATTGCGTTTTCATAGACCTTTTCCAAAAAACCATGTCCTAATTCGTTATAGACATTGTAGTAAGCACGAATAATTTTCCCTGTCAAATCATTGTGAAGTAGCTCCATTGGTTTATTACTTAAATCAGTGTAAATCCGTCTGATCCGTTGGATCCGTGGCCTATCATGTTTTGCAGGATGGAACACGGATGTAACGGATTAAACAGGATTTTCACAGTTTTTTTTGTTTAGAAATCTGTGTTGATCCGTCTGATCCCTGACAGCAGCAGGCAGGCGTAGCCTATCACGTTCTTTTTCTCACCCGCCACTCCTCGCGCATAGCGAAAAGGACAGGAACGGTAAACATCGTAATCATCTGTAGGCTCATCCCGCCGAAAGAGGGGATCGCCATGGGGAGCATAATATCCGATCCGCGGCCGGTGGAGGTCAGGATGGGTAAAAGTGCGAGTATCGTCGTAGCAGTTGTCATCATTGCGGGACGGACCCGGCGCAGGCCACCTTCTACTACGGCATCTCTTACTTCCGCTATCGTAGTGGGCTCATTCTTTTGGAAGCTGTCTTGCAGGAAGGTCGCTACCAGCACCCCATCATCGGTAGCAATACCGAAGAGCGCCAGAAAGCCCACCCAGACGGCTACACTCAGGTTGATGGTGTGAACCTGGAAAAGATCTCGGAAGTTGGTGCCAAACAATTCGAAATTCAGGAACCAACTGGTATCATACAATCCAATCATCAGGAAGCCACCCGCAAAGGCAATGAATACCCCACTGAAAACCATCAGAGAAACACTCACCGAGCTGAACTGAAAGTACAGAATCAGGAAAATGATTGCCAGCGCGATGGGTACCACCAGGCTCAGGCGCTTGCTGGCGCGAACCTGTTGTTCGTAGTTACCCGCAAAACGGTAGCTAACGCCGGCTGGCACCACCAGCTCTCCGCGTTCAATGAGTTGTTGTAAATGCTGCTGTGCATTATGCACGACCTCCACCTCCGAGTAATCTCCCTCGCGATCAAACAGCACGTAGCCTAGCAGGAAGCCGTCTTCACTCTTGATCGACTGTGGGCCTGCTTCGTACCTTACGTCCACCAAATCACCCAGCAAAATCTGCTGCCCTTGTGGGGTGGGAATGTAAATACGTTGGAGGGCTTCGGGGTTGTTGCGGAATTCACGCGGGTAACGGATACGGATGGCGTAACGCTCGCGACCTTCTACCGTGGAGGTCATCTTCATGCCCCCTACGGCTGCCTGGATATGTTGTTGGACCTTGTCAATCGTGAGACCATAGCGACTGATCGCCTCTCGGTCAATATCCAGTAGGAGGTAAGGCTTGCCAACGATACGATCCGCAAACACCGCCGCATCTTTGACACCATCCACCTCTTTGAGGTGTTTTTCCAGCTCCAGGCCAAAGCCTTCGATCGTCGCCAAATCAGGCCCTTGCACTTTGATGCCCATGGGCGCACGCATGCCCGTTTGTAGCATCACCAGCCGGGTTTCAATCGGTTGGAGTTTCGGAGCCGAAGTGACACCGGGCAGTCGGGTAGCCTGCACAATTTCGTTCCAAATATCATCTGGATTTTTGATGTGATCGCGCCACTGGCGGAAGTATTGGCCCTGGTCATCAGGAATCAATTCACCCTGTTCATCCCGTACGTATTCGCCATTTTTTACGCGAAAGCGTAGCCGGTGGCCAGCTTCGTCGGTTTTGTATTCAGATTTATACAAGATGATGTTTTCGTACATCGACATTGGCGCAGGGTCAAGCGGGCTGTTTACACGACCAGCTTTTCCTACGACGGAATAGACCTCTGGAATGGCCGTGACGCTCATGTCCAGCAAGCGGAGGTTTTTGATGTTCTCCTGCATCCCAGCGTGCGGCATAGCGGTGGGCATCAGGAGGAAAGAACCTTCGTTGAGGGCGGGCATAAATTCTTCTCCCGTGGATTGGAAGACCCGGAATCCTTGCCAAATCACCACACTTACGACCAGAAGGAAGAGTATTTTGAAACGCAGTAAAAAACGTAGGATGCGCTCGTAGAAATAGATAACAACGTAGAAAATACCAATCAAACCACCAGCCAGTGATACCACAAAAAGGAAGTTGGTCAAATTGCTTTTCGTAACCCCCAGCGGCATCCAAACAGTGGTCAGTAACCAGGTCACCAAAAGCGCATAGATGATATTCGTAGCCCAGGATAGTAGGGTCGACTGGCGGTTACTTCCCCGCTCGCGTACCCAGATTGCCGCTAGCCCTGCCAGTCCTACAATGGCGAGCACCGTGCCGGGAAAGGCACCATAAACAAAGGCAACGACCAAGCCGGCCACCACTGCCAGCGCATTGCCCACCAGAGAAATACTGCGACTTCGCAACTTGATTGAGAAAATACTGTGTGCTAAGGCAGGAATGATGGTAATAGCCACAACAATCGAAGCTACCAGCGCAAAAGTTTTGGTGAACGCCAGTGGTCGAAAAAGCTTCCCTTCCGCAGCTTCCATCGTAAAGACCGGAAGAAAACTGATCACGGTAGTCGCTACTGCCGTGATGACCGCCGAGGCCACCTCTACGGTAGCTTCGTAGATGCTGGTAAGTAAGCTCTCTTCTGGTGGAGCGTCTTCTATACGTTTGACCATGCTTTCCGTCAGCACGATGCCCATGTCAACCATGGTGCCAATGGCAATGGCAATTCCCGAAAGGGCCACGATGTTGGCGTCAACGCCAAAGTAGCGCATGGCGATAAAACACATCAGCACTGCCACTGGTAAGGTGCCTGAAATCAGCAACGACGACTTGAGGTTGAGCAACATCAGGATGACAACCATGATGGTAATCAATACTTCCAAAGTGAGGGCTTCCTCCAGGGTACCGATGGTTTCGTTGATGAGTTGGGTACGGTCGTAGAAGGGGACCAGCTTTACCTGCGAGATGGTGCCATCGGCGAGGGTCTTGGAGGGTAAGCCGGGTTCAAGTTCGGCAATCTTCGCTTTGACATTTTTGATGACTTCCAAGGGGTTGGCCCCATAACGAGCTACCACCACGCCGCCGACAGCATCGGCGCCGGATTTATCGAGCACGCCTCTGCGGGTAGCGGGGCCCAGGCTTACGTGGGCTACATCTCCTACCCGTAGCGGGATGTTATTATTGACGACCACTACGGCCTGCTCAAGGTCTTCGATGTTTTTGACGTAGCCCAGGCCGCGGACGAAATACTCCGCCAGATTGATCTCAATGGTTTGCGCACCGATGTCGATATTACTGCCTTTGACTGCTTGCATCACTTGGTCGAGCGTAATACCATAGACCTTCATCGCTTCGGGGTCGACATCAATTTGGTATTCCTTGACAAAACCTCCGATGGAAGCTACTTCGGCCACACCCGTAGCGGCCGACAAGCCGTAGCGCACGTAGAAATCCTGGATGGTACGCAGCTCTTGAGGATCCCAACCGCCGGTGGGCTTGCCGTCTTTATCGCGGCCTTCGAGGGTATACCAATAGATTTGACCGAGGGCGGTAGCATCTGGCCCCAGGGCTGGCTGGACTCCATCAGGCAGCGTGTTGGCTGGCAAGGAGTTCAACTTTTCCAGGATACGACTACGGCTCCAATAAAATTCAATGTCTTCCTCGAAAATGAGGTAGATGCTGGAGAAGCCGAACATGGAATTGCTGCGCACACTCTTCACGCCTGGCACCCCTAAGAGAGCCGTGGTAAGAGGATAAGAAATCTGGTCTTCCACATCCTGTGGCGAGCGTCCGGGCCATTGGGTGAAGACGATTTGCTGGTTTTCACCAATATCCGGGATCGCATCTACGGCCACCGGATCACGTGGGAGAAAATCAATTCCAAAATCAAAAGGTGCCGTCACCAACCCCCAGCCCACAAAAAGCAGGAGTAGGAGATAAGCGACCAGCTTGTTTTCCAGGAAGAAACGTATATATTTTGCTAACATGATTGCTCTTTTCTATAGCCGAAGACCTGTCTGTCAGTAAACTGGCCTGTCTGCTGCAGGCAGGCCTTACAGGTAGTGGCACGGAAACACGGAGATGAAATAGAAAGGCTAAGATGCCTTTGACTCCAAAATGAAGCATTTACTACAGTATCCATTGATACCAGTAGTAATCATTAAAGAAAATAGCAATCTAACAAAGGAAGGTTTGCAAACTCACAGGGAGGTCACAAACAAGAAGCGGAGGTTTGTAGTGAAGATGATGCTGGGTTTTATCATCTACAGCAATAATTTCGAAAGGCAGAAAGAAGAATACTGCGGCGAGAAGTGCCAGTGTATCAAAAGTCAAGAAATCAGCAGCGGTAGATAGCTGAGCATCCTCTACTTTGAGAAAATCTGTTTGTGTATCGCAGCAGCCTTTTTGGTTGATCCCATCCTCCTGAGCAGGAGCATGTCGGGGGCATATAGCTGCTTTAGTGGCTCCATGGCAAGGAGTAGCTTCCACAAAAAGTGAAGTATTCTTCAATACTCCCTGGCAATAATGTTTGCTGAACACCAGCCCGGAAGAGCTAACGAACACCAAAACGGCCAACAGGATATGGAATACTTTACGCAGCAAAATGGATGATTAATTGGATGGCAAAGGTAAGCCCTTTTTAAGGAAACTTGCAAATGACTAAGTTTTAAACATTTGTAGTTGTTGGATAGTTTGGTAAGTAACTTACATAAATACTAGGATCAGGTAAGCCTTCTCCGTGAGGAATTAGCTAAATTTGTTAAAATTTTAATCTAAAGAACAAAAGTAACTTTCATGAAAACACGTCTACTTTCCCTTTTTGTTTTTCTTTTTGTAAGCATGATGATCCAAGCGCAGACCAATGTGACGCTCAATATCCATCACAAATTAGGCGATCAAGCTTTTGCGATGCAAACCAGCGTGACCAACAATGTGGGCAGCACTTTTGATTACAGTCGACTAGAGTATTACATCGCCGAAATATCGCTGATCCACGATGGCGGCCAGGAAACCATAATCGAAGACCGTTACATGTTAGTAGATGCCACCGAAGAAACCACTGAATTGCTGGGTGACCTGCCCATCACAGAAATTGAGGCTATTCGCTTTCACATTGGTGTAGACGAAGCAAAAAATCACCTGGATCCCACGACTTACCATAGCTCGCATCCGCTCTCTCCTCAATTTCCTTCGATGCACTGGGGATGGGCATCGGGTTATCGCTTTGGCGCTTTCGAAGGAAAAAGTGGCAGCGCACTCAATCAGAATTGGGAGATCCATGCCCTCGAAGACGAAAACTACTTTATGACGGAAGTAGCCCTGGATTTGGCCATTATAGACAATGAGCTTACGATTGATTTGGATGCCGATTACATTCGTGCCATGGAAAACATCAATCTGAATAGTGGCCCTATCACCCATGGTGGCTACGGTGAGGCAAAGGTGGCTTTGCGCAATTTTCAAGACTATGTTTTTAGCCCTTCTTCTTTGATCAACAGCAACGAAGAGGCTTTGGCCATCAATGCTTTCAAGGTGTACCCTAATCCTGGTACAACCAAGGCTGCTCATGTCTTCATTGCTACCGATACCGACGAGGTTTACCAACTGCAGGTAACCAACGCTCAAGGTCAGCTGGTTCGCCAAATGACTCAAGTACGCAGCAACAACGAAATTGATCTTGGCTTAGAGACAGCCGGACTTTACTTTATCAGCTTGCAGCAAAACGGCAAGGTGGTGATGACAGAGAAGCTGGTGATTCAGTAATACGGGTTGTTTTTTTGAACCATATGAGGAATATGAGGGATGATAAGTACATCTTTTTACTTGATACGGCCTTGTATTCCTTATATGGTTCCATAAATGGACATTAGTACTTTGGCGTGAGCATCATTTTAACAAAAAAAAATCCTGCGGCCTTATTGGGTTTGTCAGTCATTGTCCTTTTGGTTGCCTGTCAGCCGGAAGAGGCTGCTCCTTTGCCGCTTTTTCCACTTTTGATGGAGGTACCGGAAGGTTTTCCGGAGATCCCTTATCCTGCTGATAACGCGTTTACCGAAGCACGCTGGGCGTTGGGAAAGAAGCTCTTTTTCGACCCGATCATGTCGGCTGAAATGACCATCAGTTGCGCTTCGTGCCACCAGCCAGGATTAGCATTTAGCGACGATCAAGCGTTCAGTCCTGGAGTAGCCCAGCGGCCAGGGACACGCAACTCACCGAGCTTGGCCAATGTCGCTTACCACCCCTACTATACGCGAGAAGGAAGTGTGCCAACCTTGGAAATGCAGGTGTTGGTCCCGATTCAGGAGCACAATGAATTTGATTTCAATATTCTTCTGATTGCCGAACGGCTGCGCGCGGATAGTACCTACTACCAAATGGCCCTTGATGCTTACCAACGAGAGCCCGACCCTTACGTGATCACCCGCTCGCTGGCTTGTTTTGAGCGCAGCCTGCTCAGTGGCAACAGCGCTTATGACCAGTACACACGAGGTGACAGTCAACTTTCAGCCACGGTTTTGCGCGGCAAAGCACTCTTCTTTAGTGAGCGTACGCAGTGCAGCAGTTGTCACGGTGGTTTCAATTTTACCAACTACGCTTTTGCCAACAATGGGCTATATACCGACTACCCTGATCCAGGCCGGTTTCGCTTTACGGGTGAAGAGGCGGATCGCGCCACCTTCAAGGTGCCCAGTTTGCGCAATGTTGGTCTCACAGCGCCATACATGCACGATGGTTCTTTGACCAGCTTGGAAGCGGTAGTGGATCATTACAATTCCGGAGGGAAAGATCACCCCAATAAAAGTCCGCTGTTGCAACCGCTATTACTCAGTGAGCAGGAAAAACAAGACTTGGTCGCTTTCTTGCAAAGCCTGACAGATCCACTTTTTACGGGAAACCCAATTTTTAAAAACGATTAACCCAACCCTTATGTCACTTCGATATCTACTTCTTTTCAGCCTGTTAACTACCTTGGTACTCGTTGCTTGTGGAGACGATGATGGCCCTGTGGGCGAACTCCCCGTGTACGATGATACGCCCTATGTGTTATTTTATGGTAGCAACCTCCCCGCACCTCAGTTGCCCGCCGACAACCCATTGACGGAGCAAAAAGTACTTCTCGGGCGGATGCTTTTTCACGAAACGATGCTGAGTAAAGATGGTAGCCAGGCTTGTGCTTCCTGTCATTTGCAAACCGATGGCTTTTCAGACCCAAATCGCTTTTCTATAGGTGTAGAAGGCTTACCCGGCAAACGGCAGGCCATGCCCGTATTCAATATGGCTTGGCATAGCAACCAATTCTTCTGGGACGGAAGAGCGAACCTTCTCCGCGATCAGGCATTGAAACCCATTGAGGATCCACTGGAAATGAACGAAACCCTGGAGAATGTGATCGCCAAATTGAGCGATAGCAAAATGTACCGCGACCAATTTGTTCGTGCTTTTGACAGCGAAGAGATCACCGAAGAGAAAATGGCCCTTGCGCTGGAGCAGTTCATGCTCAGCATCGTTTCCTACCAGTCGAAATACGATCGCTACCTGGCCGGCGAAGTAGAACTCACCGAAAGCGAAGAACGCGGCCGAATCTTGTTTGAAACCGAATACAATCCTTTCTTCCCTGAATTTTCTGGTGCTGATTGTGCGCACTGTCATGGCGGTAAGAATTTCGAAAACGACCAGTACATGAACAATGGTTTGGATAGCGATGCTGATTTTACCGATCTTGGTCGGGAAATGGTTACTCAAAATGCGGCCGACCGCGCCAAGTTCAAAGTACCAAGCTTACGCAATGTAGCCATCACTGCGCCTTACATGCACGACGGGCGTTTCCAGACCCTGGAGCAGGTTGTTGATCATTACAACCAAGGTATCAGAAATTCTTCGACCGTTGATCCTACCGTGGAAAACACGCGAGAAACAGGCCTGTTCCTTACCCCTCAAGACAAGATGGATCTGGTGAATTTTCTCCACACCCTCACGGATGAGGTGATGATGAGTGAGCCTGCTTACCAGTCGCCGTTTTGATGTGCCTAACCCTTACACTTTTCCAACTCTTACACTTTTAAGATACGGAGTGCAGTTCAAAACTTCCGACTTCCGACTTCCCACTTCCGACCTTGTGCAGTTGGTGTTTGATGGTTGATGGTTAACCTAACCCTTCCACCCTTACACTTTTCCAACCCTTACACCTTTCTGTGTGCAATATCTCTACATGGCAATCACAAACCGCGTCCAGCCATCTGCGTCGGTGGCTAAGGAAAAGGAATAATCATGGTTGGTCAAAATTTCCCGTACCAGGGTCAACCCAATACCTTGACCGTTGGGTTTGGAGGTGAAGAAGGGCGTAAAAATACCCGCGAGGGCTTCTTCGTCCAGTCCAGGGCCATTGTCGGCGATAATGATTTGGCGGGGTCGTTCGGTGAGGATCAATTGGATCTCCCCGCCAGCACCGATGCTCTCCAATGCATTTTTTACCACATTCACCAATACCTGCTCCAACTGGTTGGAATCAGCGTTGATGAATTGTGAGTCCGGAATGACTTCCCACTTCCCACTTCCCACTTCCGACCTCCCACTTCCGCCTTCCGACCTTAACAATGGTAATTCCGCCACTTTCCCACTAAGATAACCTACTCGAAATCTCGTATTCTGCTGTTGGGCCTGAGCCTGAAAAAGGGTCGCCATTTGTGGTAATAGCAGACTAAGATCGACGCGCTCTCGCTGCGGTTTCGGTAAACGGACAACGTCGGCAAAGTTGCGCATAAAAACATTCAATTGGTGGTTACGTTTGCGGGCGATGGGCAAGCTCTCTCGTACATCTGCCACCCACTGCTCATCGATCTCCGCCTCCGAAACACTAAGGGTGTCGAGTAAGGCATTGATGGCACCAATGCTGTTATTCACCTCGTGGGCCATCATCCGAATGACCTTGCCGTAGGCTCGTTTTTCAGCCGCGAGTATTTCCCCGGTAAGGGTCTGGATCTGGACGAACTTTCGCGGAAAGCCTCGGTCAATAAAAGCACTCGCCTCCAGCCGGTAATGGTGGGTGCCTTCGATGATGAGAGGGAGTGATTCGCCCAGGCCAAGGGTAGCAGCAGCATTCAGCAGAGGGTGCTCTTTATCGCTGGCGCTGGGGTCAAAGCCAATAATTTGGCGGGCAGTTGGGTTGGTTTCGGTGATGTTTCCATCGTGGTCCATGATCAGAATGCCGCTGGGGGAGGCTTCGATGAGTTTGCGAAGAAAATAATGTTGCTCTTGCAGGAGGGTCCGTTCTTCGCGCAGGGTGTCGATCATGTTGTTGTAAGTCGCTATCAGCGCGTCTACTTCGCGGGCACCAGTAAGGCGGTATTTGACACTGAAATCCCGGTCTTGCAGCGCACTTTTACCACCATTGATCAAATCCAGCGGACGGCGAAAATGCCGATATACCCGGTAGGCCAATACCAGGGATAGCAGCCCACCCACTTGTGCCAAAATAAACCAGTAGTAGGTTTCGTGCAGCATGAAATAAGCCGCTACGAGCAACAGGGTATGCCATAGAATAACCAGTCCCCAATAGTAGAGCCTAAGTCGCATGATCAATGCCGAATTTTTGCAATCGCCGATAGAGTGCCGACCGCGTGATGCCCAATGATTTAGCTGCCGCTGTAATGTTGTTTTCGTGGATCGACAAGGCTCGTTTTATGGCCGCCAATTCCATTTCTTCCAACGAGATTTCGCCAGTTAAGAAAGCCACTTCTCCGGTAAGCGCATTACTGGAAGAGAGATGACGGGCGAAATCTTCGGCGGTGAGGAGGCTCGTTTTCGCAAGTAAAACGGTACGCTCCACCACGTTTTTTAGCTGCCGGATATTTCCCGGAAAAGCCTGACGTTTCAACCACTCCCTGGCACTTGGTGCCAGTTCCAGACCACTGCGCTCGTAGGTTTGTTCCAGCCGCTGGAGAAAGTGCTCCACCAGCAGGGGAATATCACCAGGGCGCTGCCGTAATGGGGGCAGATGCAAGGTGATCAAGTTGATGCGATAGAGGAGATCTTCGCGAAAACTCCCTTGCTGTACCAGGTTGTCCAATTGCTTGTTGGTGGCGGAGATCACGCGGACATCTACCCGTTGCTGTTGGCTACTACCCAGCACTTCGAACGTCTGCTCCTGGAGGACACGCAGTAACTTGACCTGGTTGGCTGCGGGTAAATCTCCTATTTCATCCAGGAAAATAGTGCCTCCATTGGCGATCGCAAAGCGACCTTGACGATCGGAACGGGCATCCGTAAAGGCTCCCTTAATATGGCCAAACATCTCGCTCTCGAAAAGGGAAGCCGGAATGCCGCCCAAATTAACTTTCACAAAAGCTGCTTCCGCTCGCTTGCTCCCTGCGTGAATCGCCTCGGCAATCAGTTCTTTGCCTGTACCGCTTTCTCCCGTGATCAGTACACTGGCATTGGTAGGTGCTATTTGGCGGGCCGTATCCAAGACTTCCATCAGCGCAGGGTCTTTGCCGATGATGTGATCAAAATCCAGGAGTTTGTCCTCGCCAGCACGGGAAGGTGCCTGTGCTAAAATATCGCGAATGGAGCGTATCAAATCCTTGTTGTCCCAAGGTTTGGCCATAAAATCGCGCGCGCCCAGCTTCATCCCCTCTACAGCAAGCTGCACCGTTGCCCAACCTGTAAGCAAAATGACGGGTAAGCGCGGATCTGTCGCTAGCAGTTCCTTGAGAAGCGACAACCCCTGGCGCCCAGAGGTGTCGACGGTGAAGTTCATGTCCAAGAGTACTACATCGGGTTGGAGCTCTGCTACCCGTTGGGAAGCCTTACGGAACAGTTGTACGCTTTCTGCACGAAAACCTGCACGGCGCATCACTACCCGCAAAGCGGCGCATACTGCTTCATCATCATCGATTATCAGGATCAGTGGTTCCATAAGGTGAAGGTAAGGGTTTTAAGGGGTGTAAAAGTGGAAGGGTTTATAAAAGTCGGAAAGCGGAGGTGGGAAGTCGGAATTAAACAGATGCTGTTTAACATTAATTATCGAGTGCTACTACTAGCTCAATCAAATATTTCCGATTTCCTACTTCCGACCTCCGACTTTAGATAATTATTCCTCATGCAAAGCCTGCGCCGGATGAATTCCGGCAGCCTGCCGACTGGGCGTAATGGCACACCCTAATACCACCAAACTAATCAGCAACATGGTGGCCAATATCGACCAGTAGAAATTATTAGGTGGTATTTCGACAATATTCAAGAGTGGAAACTGTACTGCCAGGATTGCCGCCAAAAGCATTCCTGCAAAGGCTACCGTAAATACTTCTAGGGTAAATTGGCTGGTGATTTCTCCTTTGGTAGCTCCCAGCGCACGGCGTAAACCGATCTCTGCACGCCTTTTGTTGATGCTGTAATAGAGTACACCAAAAAGGCCGAGTGCAATATTTAAGATCAAAAAACCACAGATGGATAAACCTGCGATCAGCGGTATCCAGGTGAGGCGACTGGTACGTTCGCGGCGAGCATCCAGGGAGAGAATCACAAAATCACGCCGTTTGGTGACCCGTGCCAGGCCTTCGTTCAGCTTGGCTTCGAATTCTGCTGGTGTATTTGGTGACAATTTAATTTGAATGCTATTAAGGTCCTGCTCGTGGAGAGGACGAAGCAAGAAGGTCAAAGGAATTTCTTCTGTAAATTCGTCTTGGTACTTAAAATGCTTCGCCACGCCGATGATCTTATTTTCGCCGTCAAGGTTGAAAATAGAATCCAGAATTGGCTTGTCGGGATAGTACGTGTCTTTTAGCTTTTGATTAATAATTACCGGAGGGTAAGTGGCTGAATAATCTTGTTCTTCAAACCAGCGGCCTTCCACCAGTTCGATACCAGCGGTTTGCTGGTAATCTGTATCAGTTGGATAAATGGCCGTCCTCATATAAAAGCCGTTTTCATCATTTCCCCAAGTCCACATCGAACCGGAAAAAGGCGTGATGCCGGAAAGAAAAGACATTGATTCTACCTCAGGGTAGCTTTCAATCTCCCGGCGAAGTTGTTGGCGCATTTCCAGGTAGCCTACCGAATCCATATCTTGATCGGTCATCAAGTGCACCATTAAGGTGTCTTCTGTTTCGAAGCCTAGCGGCGACTGATAAATTCGCAAGTAATAGATACTAAAGGTAAAGACCGCAAAGAGGATCAGAAACGCTACAAATATCTCCAGGAGCATCAGCACATTGTTGCGCTTTTTATTCCAAACCAGGGTAAGAATATGTTTGATCATAATTGGTTACTTTTTAAAACGTCCGCAATCTGTAAACGCGACACTTTCCAGGCCGGTAGCAGGCCCGATAAGATGCCGAAACCGAGACAAATAAAGATACTGTAGAAGAAAACCCTCATGTTGAAACCCAGGGTGATTTCGGGCAGTATCTGGCTGTCGTTGATGAGGTACAAGACCAGCACCGCCAACACCATTCCGATGATTCCGCCGATGAAGGTGATGATGATGTTTTCGAAAACAAACTGGTACAGAATCGTCCCGGAATAAGCACCAAAAGCTTTCCGAACCCCAATTTCAGCTTCTCGTTCCATAATCCGGCTAAGGTTCATGTTGATCAGATTGAGGGTGGGTAAAAGGATGAAAAACAGCAATAATAAACCAAAGACCAGCCGAATCCGCTGGAGCCCTTTCGCCGGGTCGTCCTGGTTAACGATTTCACTTGCATACCACTCGCCAAAATTGATGGGAATAATTTTCATACGGTTGTATTCCTCGGGGTTTGGCATCGCTATTGTGGCAACCTTACTGGTTATTTGCGATTTAATGAGCGGCATTTGGCGGGAGTTTTCGGCCAGGTAAACGGCATTGAAATTTCCTAAAAAATCCTGGCCTTCAAGATCTTGATCCTCCATGGTAGATAGCGGGAGGAAGATATCAGCAGCCACCATTGGGCTGGTAGTATGTGCATTCTCCACGAGGCCAATGACGCGATAACTGCGATTGCCAATTTCGATTTCTTGGTTGATCGCTTTTTCTTCATCACCAAAATACTCGCGCGCTAATTTGCTGGTCATCACTGCTACCTGACTAGCATCACGCAGATGAGAAGCGCCAAAAGGGGCACCATTTGTAAAATGAAAGTCGAAGATTTCCCAATAAGGATCATCGGTGTAAATAGCGGCCACCGATATTTTTCTGTTCTCCAGAAAGACATTGAAATCGTGCCCCGGGCTAAAGAAGGTGTATTGACTAACACCATCAAGGTCGCGAAGGTAGTCATCCAGGAATTTATAACTAGGATTGGAAATAGAAGTACTGTTCACGGCTTCTCCAATCTCATAGGTGGAGTCATAGGTCATCAAGCCATCCACTAAGGTGGAGTCTATCGTCCAGGTAGTGTCGGGACGAACCAACTCCTGCTGTAGCCGATTGATGATCACCATTTTTCCTTTTTCCGACAAAGGAGGATTTTTGCCAAACTCTGCGTCGTAAAAAGCAGTAATCACCATCAGAATCAGCAAGGTAAAGCTGATCCCAAACAAGCTGATGCCCGTGAAGAATTTATTGCGCCCCAATACTTTGAGCGCTAGTTTGAAGTAATTTCTAAGCATTTTATTTAAGGTACTGGGTACAGAGTACTTGGTACTTGGTACAGTTTTATAAAATAGCAAACATCTGATTTTAGCTCAAATACTTATTGCACTTGGCTACCGTCGAAGAGGCGTACCAGACGGTGGGTGCGTTGGGCCATACGCTCGTCGTGGGTGACCATCACGATGGTGGTTCCTTCTTGCTCGTTGAGACGCAAGAGAATGTCCATGATTTCGTTGCCCATGACGCTGTCCAGGTTACCAGTGGGCTCATCGGCGAGGATGATTTCTGGTCGGCCTACGATGGCCCGCGCGATGGCTACCCTTTGCTTCTGGCCCCCCGAGAGCTGGCTGGGGAAATGATGCATCCGGTTGTGAAGACCTACTTGTTCGAGGGCTTCTTCGGCCAGGCGGCGGCGTTCCTTGCTACTCACCTTGCGGTAAAGCAAGGGGAGCTCTACATTGTCGAGTACAGATAGGTCGTTGATGAGATGGAAGCTTTGAAAGATAAAGCCCAGGTGCTGGTTGCGAAATCGCGCCGTCGCTTTGCTATTGTAGTCGGCAACCGTTTGGTTAGCCACCACGACCCGACCCTCGCTGGGCTCATCGATGAGGCCCATGATATTGAGCAGGGTGCTTTTGCCACAACCCGAAGGTCCCATGATGGAAAGGAATTCTCCTTTTTCAATCTTCAGGTTGATGGTGTTCAACGCAAGGGTTTCAATCGTGTCCGTGCGGTAAACTTTACTGATGTTTTCCAGATTCAGCATATTAGGAAGGTTTTGATTTTAAAGGAACAGTTGGTTGATTATGGTATTTTAGGTAGACGGTACTTGGTGTATTATTGAATGAGGGTTATCAAAAGTCCCTATCCCTTTACTCAGTACCTGGTACCTCTTATATATTCTCCAAGGTCAACTGCCGCAGGCTGGCATAAGCCAACCAGTAAGCACGTTGGGTATCGGAATAAGTACGAGCAGCCTGGTCTTTCTCGCGTTGGGCCAGGGTAAGGTCGGAGAGCGGAATGGCTCCCAGAATATAACTTTCGGTGGTGATGCGGAAACGTTCTGCGGCTAATTCTCGCAAGCGAGTTGCCAGCTTCAGCTCCTCTTGTAGACTTAGGAATTGCTGGACGCTGGTACGGACATCGTTCTCCAGTGTCAGTTGTTCGCGAGCGATGGATGCTTGCGCAAAAGATTGTAGCACCTCCGCGCGTTCGCGTTGGTGTCGGCGGCGGCCGCCATCAAGGATAGGGACGCTGATCTGTAATTCCAGAAAAGCTTCTGGTAGTGCCTCCTGATAAATAGTAGCCAACTCGGTACCACTGCGCACGCGTCCTACTGCACCTACCAGAGACAGCTCCGGGCCTCCTTCACGTCGGGCCTGGTCGCTGGCCTGGCGAGCTTCCAGAAGGCGGCGCTGGAAAGCCAGCCACTCGGGGCGTTTGGCGCGCGCCCAAGCCATGGCTTGATCGTGGGTGATGTCTACTGCTACATGAACTTCCGGGGTACTAGCGAGGTAGGAATGCTCATCAGGCTGTTGGCCCAAATAGACTGCTACGGCTGCCGAGGCTTGTCGGACGGCTTGTGTGGCGTTGATTTGAGCGCGTTGTGCGGAGATCTTTTCCAGCTCAAGTTGCAGGAGGTCGCGGCGGCTAATTTTACCTAATTCGTAGCGTTCTTCCGCTATAGCGTAAAGCCTTTCATTGGCTACGAAGTTGGTATCCGCAATACGACTCTCCTGCCCTGCCATTAGCAAATCAAAAAACAGTCGGGTGACTTCTTCGCGAATGATTTCCAGATCGAGTTGGTAATTGGCTTCGGCTTCGGCAACACGTAAGGGTGCCAGCTGCCGTTCCCACTTGAATGGGTTGTAAGCAAAAATGGGCTGCATAATTCCCAGCCGAAAAGGAAGACCATTGTAAATGCTGAAGTCGGATTCAAAATCGTCAAATCTTTGGAGGTTGGTTTGTAAAAACAGCTGCCCTCCCGTAGCGGCTATCCGCTGGCGCAGGTCGAGCCCCAGCGCAGAATTGTTGTTTTGTACAGCTTCGAATCGGATGGTACCATCAGGTTGGGTGATTTCACTGAAGGTTTTGAGGTAGTTGGGGATGTTGGCGTTGAGCGTGAGTTGGGGTTTCAGACCGGCCCGAAAAATTTGGTAATCCAGGTTGGCCAATTGCTGATCACGCTCAGCGGCCTGCTTGCGCAGCGATAGCGTCTGGGCAAGCCTCAGAAATTCATCCAGCGATAGGGAGTCGACGGCCTGCGCATGAGCAACCGTAGAAGGGAGCAAAAAAGCAAACAGGATGATGGGTAATAAAAATTTCATCGTTGATTTCTTTTGAGGATAATTAGGTTGCGCGAACCCTGCTTTATTCCAACTTCACGCTATTGAGGTGCTCAAAATCATGGGTGTCGCTGATGATGATCCGATCACCGGTCTTAAGTTCATCGGTCAATAGTTCAATGTATTCTCCACTACTGATGCCCGTACGAACCTCTACTTTTACGGCTTCATCGCCCCGCATCACAAATACAGGTTGGCGGAGTCCTCCTTTGAAAACGGGGCCCTGGCGGACTTTCAGCACATCGCCCTTATAGTCGGTGACGATGTAAATTTCAAGCCGCATGTTAGGCCGTAATTGAGGATGATCGGGTGTTTCGAGGCTGACGACAAACTCTACCGTATTGTTGGCAACGGCGGGGAGGATGTTGATAATTTGGCCATTGATCTGCTCGCCATTGAGCCGAACCCTCACGGGCTGCCCCACGGCGATACGATCCGCGTAGCGGTCTGAACAACTGCCTTCGATTTGGAAGCTACGCAAGTCGGCAACACGTACGAGGGGGTTACCTTCCGGCACCTGTTCACCTATGTTCTCATTGACCCAGGTGATAACTCCAGGGCCAGGTGCGCGCACTTCGGTAAGCGCCATCTTGTTGACCATTTCTTGCAATTCCTGTTCCTCAATATTGGCTTCGAGAACCACTTCCCGGCGGCGGCCCGCCAGACTTTTGCGGCGGTAGTTGAGTTCGTTTTCGAGCTTGGCTTTTTCCAGTTGCAGAATCTCCAATTGGGTGGCCGCTTCTTCCGCTTCTTCGGCCGTAGCCCCCCCAATTTTTTCTAAACGCCGGGCATCCGCCAACTGCGCCTTGGCAGCAGCAACTTGCAAGCCTTTGATTTGATCATTGTACTCCAATTCTTGCAAATCGCGATCCAGCTCTAATTGTAGTAAATCAATAGAGTTGCGACGCAAATCCAGGCGGCTCCGGCGAGCGGCTACATCCAATTCGATAAAGGAGCGGTTGAGTTCGAGGATGAGGTCACCGGGTTTGACTTCCGTACCCGTGCGGAGGTGAATTTTGGTAATATCCGTCGCGATAGGGGCGTTGATCTGCTGCTCAAAAGAAGGTATCACGCGTCCTGAAGCGGTAATGGTACTCTCTAAGGCACCACGCTCGATATTGGCAAAACGAAAATCGGTGACCCTGGCACTAGGCTTGAGTAGTGCTCGAAAACCCCATAACCCTGCCAGTAAAACCAAGATAACCAAGGCTATTCGGCCCCAGTTTTTGCGGCGCTGCTGTTGAATTTTCTTTTCGTCTATATTTCGATCCATGTTGATGGCTACTGTTTGAGGACCATTAAGCCAAGCGACATGCCAAAATATTATTTACCAAATAATCAGTTTTTTATGTATTTGTTTTTGTTTAACGTGTTTGATAACGGACGGTTGCATGGGCGATTTTGGGAAAATGTTATGCTCGACCAAACAATTTTAAAAGTTGGAAAGGTGTAAGGGTTGGTATAAGGTGTAAGTGTTGGAAAAGTGTAAGGGTGGTGACCATCAACCATCAACCATCAATTTCTCAAGATCGGAAATCAGAAGAATTGGTTTTTCCCAACTTTTACACCCTTACACTTTTACACCTTTCTAACAATCATCAAACCATCAAACCCCTTATTTATCCGCCAGTCGACAACCCATCTGTGGTGAGAGTTGTATTTTTGGTATTATTCTGTGCAATACCCTACCATTATGGCCAGTACCAAAGTTTCCTTTACCAATAATACCGGTTACACCTTAGCAGCGAGTTTGGAGCTCCCCGTGAACCAGCACCCGGTGGCTTTTGCCATTTTTGCGCATTGTTTTACTTGCAGTAAAAACCTCACGGCGGTGCGGAACATCAGCCGGGCTTTGCATCAGGGGGGGATAGCGGTCTTGCGTTTTGATTTTACTGGACTGGGCGAAAGCGAAGGGGAATTTGCGGACACCAACTTCACCTCCAACGTCGCTGATCTGGAGGCTGCTGCTGCTTTTTTGGAAACCCATTATCAGGCACCAGCACTACTTATTGGGCATTCGTTGGGTGGGGCCGCGGTGATTCACGTGGCAGATCGGCTACCTTCGGTGAAGGCGGTGGTGACGATTGGCGCACCGCACGATCCCGCTCACGTTAATCATCTTTTTAGCGAAGAAGCTCCAAAAATTGTCAAGGAGGGTGAAGCCGAAGTTAGCATCGGCGGCCGCTCCTTTAAGGTGAAGAAGCAGTTTCTGGAAGATATCAAAGCGCACAGCCAGGAAGAAAAAATCAAGCATCTCAAGCGGGCGCTGTTGATCTTACATTCCCCGCAAGACCTTACCGTTCCTATTGAGAACGCAGCAAAAATATACCTGGAGGCCAAGCACCCCAAAAGTTTCGTTACCCTTGATGGTGCCGACCACCTGATGAGTCGCAAGGAGGACTCCCAGTACGCAGGTCAAATCATTGCTACCTGGGTGCAACGCTATCTGGAGGTTCCGCAAAAGGAAAAACTGGCGAGTGACCGCGATGTCGTCGTGCGACTAGGGCAGGAAGGCTTCACTACCGAAGTCATGGTTCGCCATCACAGCCTCTCCGCCGACGAGCCCGCAGAGGTGGGAGGGAATGATTTTGGCCCCACTCCCTACGAGCTGCTTTGCGCCAGCCTGGGAGCTTGCACCGCCATGACCATGCAAATGTATGCCCGTCGTAAAAAGTGGGACCTGCAGGAAGTAAAAGTGCACCTCAGTCACCGTAAGGACTACACCGAGGACATGAATAATCCGGAGCATGGTCAGAGCAAAATTGACTACTTTGATCGCCTCATCGAAATGGAAGGTAACCTGGATGAATCCCAAAAAGCCAAGCTGATGGAAATTGCTGACAAATGCCCCGTGCACCGAACCTTGCACAGTGATGTGGTGGTGAAGACGGAATTGAAGGGTTGAAAGTTGATTGTTGAAAGTTGATGGTCAACCAACAACCATCAACCATCAACTTTTCAAGGTCGGAAGTCGGAAGTGGGAAGTCGGAAATTTTGAACCTCACTCCGTATCTAAATGGTGTAAAGGTTGGTCCTGTGACCCTGAAACTATCAACCATCAACCAACAACCAACAACTTTTCAAGGTCAGAAGTCGAAATATTGGTTTTCCCAACTTTTACACTCTTCCAACCACGCTTATTCCAACTTAAACCTCACCGGCAAATTAAACTGCACCCGTACCGGGCGGCCCTGTTGTTTGCCCGGCGACCATTTCGGGGCACTATCGGCCATCAATTGTACTACTCTTTGGGCTTCTTGCCCGAGGGTGGCTCCTGGATCACGAACAATTTCAATCTGGGTGAGAGATCCGTCTTTTTCCACGACAAACCGGATCACGGCAGTGCCGCTCACGCCGTTTTCTTTAGCGATGGCCGGATAGCGAACGTGCTGGCCAATAAATGCCATGATCGCACGATCGGAGCATTGGCGCTTGCTGGCTTCGTCTTCCATGCCAGCACAATCCCCAAATACAGGCATCTTTTCGGCGATAATGACGAGATCCGGACCATTATCTACGATGGGCGGAGGTGGGGGGATGTATTTAGGTGGGATAGGCCGGGAAATGGTAGAAGGTGCCACGGGCGTATTGCCGCCAATGTCTCCACTCCGGAAAGTGAGGGTGTCAACAATGTTCGGATCAACGACAGCCTCAAATTTTGGAGGTGGCGGCGGCGGTGGTGGGGGAGGAGGATGGTTAGTGATCGGCGGGGCATTGTCGATTTCATCATCCCAATATTCCCCTGCGCCAATAATATTGGGGCTGGGAGCCGTAAACTGGGTCCAGTTGAACGCCAAAAAAGTAAAGGCGAGGGAGCAGACCAAGCCCAAGCGCAGAAAAACAGGTTGGTAGCGGAATACATCCACAGAGGGGTATTTGGTACGGGAACCTGCGGTAGCTTTTTTAGAAGAACCAGGATGTCGGAATAATCGTCGACCTAGCAAAACCAAACCCAAGAGCAGGAGTAGGATCATACCCGTCCCAAGCAGTACCTCGGTACCACTGAAGTTTAAATTCAGCATGATTAATGATTTAGAAAGTTATGAAATGATCACAGAGATAGCGGTGGAATAAAAAGTAGAGTGATTCTCCTGCAGGGAGGTAAATAAGCTTACTGAGTAATCTTATTCTTCGCCGACCCCTTAGAGATGCACCAGGGGTTGATTTTGGTGTTTGCTCTCTGGGAAAAGATTGTAGCAAAGAAAAAATGGAAAACGAGAAAATATCTAAAATTTATTTTTAACTTTGGTTAGCATCACTAATGATAGGTAAAAAACAGTACTGCTGGTTTTTACGGAATATTTGCTGGTGAACCTCCCCTCTTTTAAAATAAATAAGCAGTTTTAAGCTTGTTTCTCCCCTCTTAAATAATCGCTATGAACGTAGTGATATTCATTTTGTCAAGTGGACTTCCTCTATACTTTTAGGGAAAGCTTGCCACGTCTTTTGCTCAATTTGATTACAAGGATTTACTAAGTCAATGCCAACTTAGTAACTGGTCACTATGATCTTCACAATCTTTTACTTTTCCTATCAGGGGGTAAGATGCCTCGTGATAGCTTGGATGTAGTTTGTTTTGACTCGAATGATAATTCACCAATCACCTAAATATTATGCCTTACCCATTATTCAAATTATTCAATGCTAGTAGGACCGAAATACGACGCCGATTTTCGGTTTTTTGGAAGAAGGAATTATCCATGCAGACAAGTGATTCCGTAAGGGAATGCCCACAGGAAATGGCTGGAGTAGATCCTGCCCAAAAGACCTGTTCGTGTCATCTTGCTGCTGTTCCCGAAAAAGCAACGACAGCGCCTTTATTGAATGTCAAGCATTCAGCGCGGTCAGTGCCTTCCTTGATCCTCAGTGTTTTGGTTGCCTTTTTTCCCAAATGCCCGATGTGTTGGGCTGCATACATGAGTATGTTTGGCAGCGTCAGTCTGGCACAAACACCTTATCAAAGTTGGCTCTTTCCTGTTTTACTCGGATTTCTGGGTTTACACCTGTTTTTGGTATTTCGAAAAGTACCAGAAAAAGGTTACGGTCCATTCTTGCTTAGCGTTGCAGGAGTCGTAGTTATTTTAGTAAGTCGGCGCTTGTTGTTACCTGGCAATACTTTACTGATTATAGGAATGCTTTGCATTCTAACGGGCTCTCTGTGGAACAGTTTTTCTTTCCATCGTAGGGAAACATCTTTTACTCAATAAATATTCAAAAACATCCAATCATTATGAAAAAGAAAAGATTGCGCATCCGCTATTCTGTTCGCCAGTTACAGGAAATGTATGAAAACAATAACAAGGCACCCCTTGAAAAATTGATGAAAGCATGGGCTGGAATCAAAGCTTTACCCCCTGATGATCCCAATTCGTTTTTTGTGATTGGAGGGTATCATGGAGAGCCCTTCGTAGGGGCTGGCTGGGGCAATGCATCTTACTGGGGTGGTTACTGCAATCACGGCAATGTTCTGTTTCCCACATGGCATCGTGTTTATATGATGAAACTTGAGGAAGCGCTACAAAGTATAGAAGGTTGTGAAGATGTGATGATGGCCTACTGGGATGAAACCAGTGAAGCGTCTATCAAGGAAGGCATTCCCTGGGCCTTAACCGATGAGTTTTTCCCTCGGGATAGTAAGACACCCAATCCATTGAGGTCTTTTGTGTTTCCTACCAATATTACTGATAATATCAATGGCGATAATCCAAATTACAGTAAGCCTGCCGGTTATGAAACGGTACGCTATCCATTGTCGGGTTTGGTAGGTACAGAAGCGGACAGGGCTGCTACGCAATGCCATAATGCCAATTTCCCAAACTACAAGGAGAATGTTAAGACCTTGAATGATAATGTCGTAGCCTGGCTTAATACTTTCATTACGGTAAATGGGCAAAAGTTTCCTACAGATGTTAAGCACAAGTATGAAGCATGTTTGTATGCTCCCAACTATACGGTGTTTTCAAATACAACCTCAGCCGCAGAATGGAACTCAAAGTTGTCATCAACAGGAGACAAAGGCAATGTCGTTGTTCCGCTAGAGTCGCCACACAACAGTATTCATCTTGCGGTGGGGGGATACGATGCCCCTGGTTATGATCGTTCGCCCATTCCGGGAGCCAACGGCGATATGGGGGAAAACGATACGGCAGGGCTCGACCCCATCTTCTTCTTTCACCATTGTAATGTAGACCGCATGTTTTGGGTTTGGCAGAAGCTTAACGGCCATACCAACGAGCTTGATATTATCAAATATTATCCAGGAACTAATTCCGTCGATAGCCAGGGGCCAACACCGGGTACCACGCCCAATTCATGGCTGACGATGGACTCTCCACTTGATCCCTTTACGCTTAAGGAAAATGGAAAAGAACGCCCTTATACTTCGCGGGATTGCATCAATATTGAGCAGCAACTAGGGTTTACCTACAGCCCTGGTTCATTGGATGATGGCAAACTAAAAAAACGCAATTCAACACCGAGGAAGGCCTCTAAGATTGTAGAAATTACGAATATCAATCGGGCGGCCCTCAATGGTTCTTTTGTCGTCACGGCAGTCGCTAATATTGACGGTAAAAAACAGGTGATCGGCCACGAAGCGGTCTTGAGCCGTTGGAGCGTAAAGAATTGTGCGAATTGCCAAACCCACCTTGAAGTTAAAGCTCATTTCGAATTGCCGGAGGTGGTCAAGCCGATGATTATGCTGAGTAATGCCAGTATTGCAGAAGAGGATCGCCATACCGCCGGGGTGGAGTTGATGACGAGAAGACAAACGAACAATCGACCGCAGCGCATTAGCGTGAGTGTAAAGTAACATGAGGAGCCCTCGGTAGATTATACCTGCCTACCGAGGGCCTTGTTGGCTAACTTTTAATAATAGACTTGTTTGGTATTACCTAATTACCCGTTGCAGACCATAGTGGTCGTGCCAAACAAGGCTTAAACCCATATTATGAAAAATATCAATAACGACGTCCTGAGCGGAATTTGGACGTACCGCAGTTGGAACAACGATCCCAACCTCAATACCGCGCTCAGTGATCTCCTTTTCGGAGAAGGTTTTATCCAGATCAATCATGGGCCAATGAATGAATTTCATGGCATCATCTTCGGCACCGACGACAATAAGCCAGGTGGCACTAAAACCTGGCAGCTCAAATTAACGGGCTCTACCAATTATGGTAACCCTTTTACCGTGCGCTTCCAGGGTAAAGGTGTTGTTGGAGGCGATGAATGGATTTATGACTACGTGGGGTACCTTACCTTACCCTGGCCCAATGGCGTAGATCAAAAAGCAGCACTCACGGGCTCCATCGTGCGTGTTATCCCTCATCCCGGAGGCGATGGTGGCCTTCATCCCGCAGGGGTGACTGCTTCCTGGTACGCGGTAAAGAATTAAAATCAACCTATTTACACCTCCATCATTCAAAAAAAAAATCATGACAAAGCGTAATAGCATTTCAATAAGCTACTTCCTCAGAACCTCTTCGCTGAGTTTATTCGTCTTTCTAACTTTAAGCTTCGTACTAACGGCTTGCGGGGATAAAGACAAAAACAATACCGGGGAAGACGAGATTATGACAGAAGTAGCCACCGATAATCCTTATCAGGTTAATTTTAATCCCTTCCCGCCCTTGGATTTGGCAGCGGACGCAAGCCCAACGGATCTGGTGAATTTTGCCTGGGAAGAATTTATCGCCCTGACCTGGAAATCTTCTTATGCGACCAATAACCGGAGAGATTATCCGGATACTACCTGGAGTTGGACCAGCGACAGCAGCCCATATCCAGACTTAGTGGTCTGGGAGACCTATGCCCACCGTACAGAATTACGGCCTTATGACGGTAATATGCAGCCATTTGACAATCCGCCGCACTACAGTTTCGGCGACCAGCTTACTCCGGCCACTCCGAGTACCAGCTTTACCTTGTTTAATAACCTGGATGAGAACAATGAGATTGGCTCCTGTGATCTGTACGCCCATGTGGATAAATACGGCAAAGAAGACATGGTACTTTACCAGGCTAAATGCAATCGGGATGAGTATGAGTACATTCTGAACAACTATAATACGAATGACAAACTGAAAAGTGCTACGAGTTTAACATTGAGTAATATCAAAAGTGACAGTACTTATTACAAGGGGGCTACCAGTACATGCAACTGCCCGCCTAGTGAAGGGGTTATCTGCCTGCCTTGTGGTGGTTCTACAAATGCGGCTACCGGTAAACCCTACACCGGGGCGATGGAAATAAAAACGGCTTGGAGGGTATTAGTAGCGGAGGACGATGCTGCTCAATTTTTTACCCGGAATGTTATCTATTACGAAAAAGGCCCTAACGGAGAAACTCTCTATAAGAACAAGACCTTCGGTTTGATAGGAATCCATATTATCCATAAGACAACGAATTACCCGGATTTTATCTTTGCAACCTGGGAGCACGTTGGGGTACAGGATGATGATATGGGGTATACAGAAATAGAAAATGATGGATCAGTAGGCCCCATCGTGAGCAATTTTCCGCGGATCAATGGTCCAATTCCTGATTTGGTGAACGAAAGTACAAGTGCTGTACACGATCAGATGGCGGCACTTAACCCCAATTCCATTTGGCTTAACTATCGACTGGTAGGTGTACAGGGGCACCCGACCAATGACTCTACTTCTTTTAGCTATTTCCTGGCCAACTATGTAATCGAGTCAGATAGTACCCTGGCTGATTTCAGGGGTAGTGGTATCGGAAAACCTCACGATGGCGGAGTCAATCTCCTTTCTGATAAAGCTTTCTTTACAATGGGGGGCTGTAAAGGCTGCCACGGGGTCGCGCAGATTACTTTAGGAACAGACTTCTCTTTCCTTTTAGATCAGGCTGGTAAACCCGTAAAAGAACCTGACTTGATTGATACAGTCCCAAGTCTAAGCCTTACTGCTGGCGAAATTTCTAAGTTGCAACTTTATATAAACGAAACGCAAAAACAGCAGTAGCATGAAAAATAGCGCAGTAATTAACATTGGTGTACCCATCTACGAAGCCGTCGATTCTTTAGATACCATGGGAGCTTTTCAGGTATTCTATTTGTTGGATGGTGGAACAAACATAAGGCCCTTCCTCATCACTGAAGACGGAGCACCCATTACCAGCCTTGAAGGCGTGACGATAACACCAAAGTATTCCTTTGCAAATTGCCCACCTTTGGATGTGATTTTTGTTCCGGGAGCTGCAGGTTATCCAAATGGCTTTCCGGATAGCGGGACAAAGAAGAAGGACAAGAAGATGATGGATATGCCTTCCCTTGTTCATCCTGGACAGCCTTACTTGAATTTTTTAGCCGAAAAAGCTAAACATGCCAGCTGGATAACTGGGGTCTGCACCGGTACTATTTTACTTGCCGCCACAGGTTTGCTGGATGGCCGAAGGGCTACTACACATTGGGCGTTTAAAAATTCCTTGGCATTATTCCCCCATGTAACAGTTGCTGATGGATATCCTCGTTATGTTATTGATGGCAATGTGATCACTGGTGGTGGAATCTCTTCCACCATTGATTGTGGCTTAGCCATTGGTACATTGATTGCAGGAGCACAGGCGGCAAAGAATGCCCAACTGATCATGCAGTACGCACCCAATCCGCCTTATCAGGTAGGTAACCCTGATTTGGCTGACATCCCTACGATGGCAACGGTGAGTGTCAATATGAAGACCACGATCGATAAGACGGCTCAAACGGTAGCTTCATTTTTAGATCAAGCACAATAAATGAAGCTATTAAAAGTGCCATGCTGCTGCCTGTGTTTCCTGTTAATTTTTACATGGGCACATGGGCAGCAGCAACATTTGATCATAGGACGGACCACCGGAGAACTTTTACTCAAAGTTGAAAAGATTCGGGTGTTTGGGTTTACCAATACCCTTTCAGGGCAAGTCACGCTGCCGGGGACAAGCATTGAGGTGATGACTGGAGATAGCGTTCTGATTGATTTTTGGAACATCTCTCAAGGCAATCCCCACGTCATTTTTATGGACAGTATTCCCTTGGTGAGAACAACCAGTGATGGCGTATTAGCCGAAGAGAAAGCAGTGTACCACATGGACCACGGTTATTATCATTTTACCGCACCTGCACCGGGAACTTACCTCTATTATTGTTCGGAAAACTTTCCCTTTAATTTACGAGCAGGCATGTTTGGGGTGATGATTGTCCGGCCGAAAGCAGCACCACAGGAGGAAGGGCAGGAGTTTTTGTGGTGTAGCTTCGAAATGGATCCCGTTTGGCAGGAATTGGCCCTTTTGGAAGCCGAAAATACCCCGCAACCTAACGAACGGCCCATTTACCAACCTCAGCATTTTCTCCTTAACGGAAAGCCTTTTAAGGAAACGGAACCATTAGCGTTGAGTGAAGGAAAAAGCAAGGAACCCATTTTGATTCGCCTGGTAAATGCAGGGCACTGGCAACAGGAAATTAGTTTCCCTAAAGGCCTTAGGCTTCAGCTCCTGGGCGAGAGGAAAACCTTGCTTAAAACCAAGCATCAACAACAGCTGGTTTTAGCTCCGAGAGAAACGTGCGAATTGCTACTTGAGCTTCCCCCTGTCAAGAAAAAACGCCGAATAAAGTATATCTTCCGAGACCCTGAGACGGGACGAATGAAACACCGAGCTTTTCTGGCAATTTATTAAAACCCATTTCTATGAAAGCTTTTTTTCTGACCCTCTTTTTATTTAACTGTTCCTGCTGGCTGATGGCTCAATCACCTGCTACTTTTATGGTAGTAGGAGAGGACACCAACCGGGAAATCGTCGCCAAAGGAGGGCGACTGGATATCTCAAAAATCAAAGTAGAGAATATCACTAAAAACACCATCTATCTCGCCTGGGAAACGGTCTACAACTCTTTCCCCAAAGCCTGGGATTGCTCCATGTGTCAGCACGGAGATTGCCAAATAGGGATTCCTAAAGGATCCGAGTTCAAAGCGCTGCGTGCGGATCAACAAGGTTTCATCGCTATCCACGTCATGCCCGGCAACTATTCGGGCGAAGGGGTGGTAAAGTTTAAAATCTATGACAAGGAGCACCCCGATTTTTATGAGACCCTCACTTTTGAGGTCGAAGTAAAATAACAACAACCCATTATTCACGCTTATTAAATTTTCAACATGAGAACCAACCTATTAAAAAAAGGAGCAGGTTTACTCGCGATTTTATTGGTCGCGATTGCTGCTTTTGGTCAAAGCCCAAGACTTCAAACCGCTACAAAATCAGCATTGTATGTCCGAAAAAATGCGGCTTCTCTGGAAGCCAAAGAAGACTTGGAGGCCATGGCCAGGGCCTTTAAAATTATGCGAGCGATGACTTGCGAGGATAGCCGCTCCTGGTATTACCAGGGAGCTATTCACAATATTCCTCACGAAATTATTGGTGCTAATAAAATTTGCGCCATGTACGAAACGGATAAGGAGAAATTATTCGCCTGGGGTGATTGTACCCACACCAAGACGGAAGCATCAAGCCTGCACTTCTTGCTTTGGCACCGAATGTATACCTGGCATTTGGAACAGATCGTTCGCGAGCTTTCCGGGAAAGCCGATTTTGCCATGCCTTACTGGAATTATGGTAGCGAGGTGCTTTCCGATAATCAGCTGCCTGCTATTTTTACGGATACGAAAGGTTCGTTGTTCGCGAGTGCAAGATACAGCCTACTCAATAATGGAAAACCCATTGATGACACCACCAGAATGGACCTCAAGGAAGAGCTTGATCGTTTGGCCATAACCCACGGATTTGCGGGCAAGGAGGGTTTTAGTCAGCAATTGGAGGCGGCTCCTCATGGGCTCATGCACGATTACATTGGGGCCGATGGAAAAGAAACCTTTTTCAATCCTATTTTCCAAAAAGAAATGTCGGGCCTGATGGCCAACGTCCCTTCAGCAGGTTTTGATCCCGTCTTCTGGTTGCATCACAGTATGGTTGATCGTATCTGGACACAATGGGATCAATCAGCTTATGGCGAAAGGCCTACCTTGAAGCATCTCAAAGTACAACCCTGGGAGTATAACTTTATTCAACCCAACGGCAATGAAGTGACCTACACGCTTGACGAAGTATACGCCATTGTGTTCAATCCAGACTATGTCTACGACGATATGCAAGCCCCGGTATTAGCTGCTGTACCAAATGATCAGATGTCTGATATGTCAAGAGGTATGCTGGGGCAAGACCCTCCCAAAGAAAGGGTCATCTGGAAACAGCAAGTAGATAAGGTGATTACGGATCAGCAAGTGATTGGACAACCGAAAGCACTACTTCAGCAAGCTCGTAATTTCACCAAGTCGGAAAGAAGTCTGGAAACAAAACCACTGCTACTGAGACTAGATGTTTCCGTTTATAAAGAAATAGGCGACTATTATAAGGTATACATCCATTACCCAAGCGGTAAAAAAGCGGATCAATACATTGGTATGATGACCTTCTTCGGCGTCAGTCACGTACATGATCTCGGGGAGCTTCATTCTTTTGAAGAAGAAGGTGCTGACCTTAGTTTTACCTACCGTGTTCCTGGCAGCTTGCTGGCGGATGGAGAGCCTTTTGAAGTCAAATTCATAAAGCGAGGTCAGGGTGCTGGAAGTGTAACACTGGAATCTATTACCTTGTCTGCTCAGGAATAGGATAATCGTTGAACGCTATCATAAAAAAGCCCTGGTTTATCCTCCTAAAGAGATAAACCAGGGCTTTCCTTGTCAGCGAAGCGCTTTACTGCAATAAACTCTTGATGCGCATATATTCTCCGCGGTTGTCACTGGTGCCCCGGCAGCCTAGTTCCTTGGCTTTGGCGTCGATATCCGCTACTCGGTTGCCCGGGTTGGGGTGAGTAGATAAAAATTCTGGTGGGCGAGCAGCACTGGATTCCTCCATCTTACGGAAAAAACCGGCCGCACCGTTGGCATTGTAGCTCGTGCCGCACAGGTAAATTACCGAGTATTCATCGGCTTCACTTTCGTGAGAACGGCTGTTTTTCAAGCTGGCCAGTCCCAAGGCAATTTGCTCAATCATCCCTGGTTCAGAGTTGCCGGTAACGACACTGGCCAGGATTTGCAAGCCATAAATTTTGGTCATCTGCTGGGTACTATGGCGCTGGGCTGCGTGGGCAATCTCGTGGCCCATCACTCCTGCCAGCTCGTCTTCTGAATCAAGAAACTTGATTAACCCGGTGTAGACATAAATATATCCACCAGGTGTCGCGAAGGCATTAAGGGTTTCTGGATCATCAATGATTTTCACTTCCCAGGCAAAGTCGTCTTTGTGCGCCACTTTGCCAGTACTCAGGAGGCGGTTGGTAATATTTCTAATGTATTGGTAGACTTCCCGGTTACTTTGTTCTGGAAGAATAGGAAACTCCGAAGGGTTACTGTTGATTTCCTGGCTTACTTGCCTGCCCAACTCAATATCCTGTTCTACCGAAAAGAAGTTGAGGCCGCCACCGCTACCGCCACAGCCGATAGCAATCAAAGAACTCATCATCGTGCCAATAATGGCTAAACTGAAATATCGCATATTGTAACTCGTTTGAGGTTGGTTGATAATTGCTTAAACGCACAATAAAAGCAATTTGTTAGTTGCCGCTTATTAAACGCGACTAGACAACGAAAATGCTACACGTCTTGTTAAAAAAAAGATAAGGGATTATAAAAATAATCTAATGCCGTTAAACAATAGTTAAAGACAGTAGCTAACTTCGGCCCTCTTTGTATCTTTTTCGTTGTTAATCCGTCCACAAGGTGAAGATAAATTTTAATTTTGGCCTTGAATTCCAAGAAATTAATTCATTACCCGTTATGATGTACCGCAAAATATTACCGCTGCTTTTCGGAGCACTCTTTTTTTTCAGCCTTTCGGCCAATGCCCAAAAAATCGCTTTTGTTGATGTTCAGGAAATCCTGGAAAACATCGTAGAATACCAGGAAGCACAAACAGAACTCGACCGTTTGGCCAACCAGTGGCGGCAAGATATTGCCAAAGAATACGATCAAATTAAAGGCATGTACAACCGTTACCAGGCAGAACAAGTCCTTCTTAGCGAAGATGCTCGTAAACAACGCGAAGAAGAGATTATGAATAAGGAAAAAGAGGTACGAGATATGCAGCGCGAACGTTTTGGCCCAGAAGGACAATTGTTCGAACGTCGCCAGCAACTTGTACAACCGATTCAAGAGAAAGTCTACGCTGCCATCGAAAGCTATGCCAACGAACGTGGTTACGACTTCATTTTTGATCGCTCCAGCGATTCAGGAATGATTTTCTCTAACCCCCAGTACAATAAAACGGAGGATATTCTCCGCAGACTTTAATTGGTTGGAAAAAACTATTAATTTCGCCGACCAATTCATTGATTACAACATTTGAGAGTTACACAAAATCACTAGAAGAGATGAAGAATGTATTGAAAATAGGCGCTTTAGCCCTCGCAATGTTCACCTTTGCTTTTTCTGCCCAAGCTCAGCAGACCTTTGGTTACGTTGATGCCCAGGCTATCCTGACGGAACTTCCTGCCGTAAAGCAGGCCGAAGCTAACCTGGAAGCATTGCAAGCACAATTGCAAAAGAAATTGGAAGCTAGTATTACCCAGTTCCAAACAGATGTGCAAGCATTCCAGCAAAAAGTGGAGCGTGGAGAATTGTCTCGAATTCAGCAGGAGGATCAACAAGCTGCTCTGGAAAAGCGTCAGCAGGAACTGGCAGGCGAAGAGCAAAAAATGGTTCAGCAAATTCAAGATAAGCGCACCGAACTATTGGAGCCTATCTATGACAGCTTGAACGAAGCTATTGCTGCTGTAGCTAAAGAAAACGGCTTCACGTTTATCTTCGATAAGCAGGTACTCCTGTACAGCGAGGAAAGCCAGGATGTGAGCGAAGCAGTAAAAGCTAAGATCAATATCTAGTTTTGTCTTCCGGAAATAATAATCCGATTGGAGTTTTTGACTCCGGCATTGGCGGCCTCTCGGTCGCCAATGCTATTTCTGGCCTTCTGCCCAAAGAAAGCCTGATCTATTTTGCAGATACCGGCCGGGTACCTTATGGCCCAAGGACACGCCAGGAAATTACCGATTTTTCGTTTGAGATTACCCGATTTTTGTTGGACCATCAGTGCAAAATGATCGTCGTAGCTTGCAATACAGCAACGGCTGCTGCCCTGGAATCACTACGCAAGCAATGGCCCGACATTCCCTTCGTAGGGATGGAGCCCGCCGTAAAACCCGCTGCGGAAGCCACCCGCTCAGGGAAGGTAGGCGTGCTGGCAACCCTCTCTACCATTAGAAGTGAGCGCTACGCCGAACTGATGCGCCGCTACGCTGCGAATGTGGAAGTCTTCGAAAATCCTTGTATCGGCCTTGTACCTCTTATTGAAGCGGGCCAGCTCAATGCTCCTGAAACCATCGAGCAGTTGAAGGAAATACTCACACCTATGTTGGCCCAGCAAGTAGATACGCTCGTCTTGGGCTGTACCCATTACCCTTTTTTGCTGCCTTTACTAAAAGGTATGGTGCCTGCTGATTGCAAAATTATCGACCCCGCTCCGGCCGTAGCCAGGCAGGTCGCCCGGCGTTTGGAGCATTTATCCCTGGCAGCCAAGCCCGAGCACCCAGCCGAATATCAGTTTTTTCATTCCGGACCAGTAGCGGATCTCTCCTTTTTTACCGATATACCCTGGTTTATTCATTCGGTAAAGAGCTCTAAATAAATTTATCTACGCCTACCCACTCCCTGCGCTCCCAATGGAAGATCGGGATGTTGCGGCGCGCTTCAGGTTCTGCCTTTGTGAGGTATGATAAAGATTATCCCCCCATGCTGACAAATGTCAGAAGAAGGTGGGCAATATATGCGGAATTTAGTGTCAAGATCAAGCATTTGGTCGGCATCAAAACCAGCATATTATGTTTACTAACTTTTCCTTCAACGGCTCCGAAGTCTTCCTTGGTCTAGGCCTTCTGACGGCTTTGGTCATCGGACTAATTATTGCAGGGCGTTATCGTTTGACACGCCTTTCAGAAACAAATTTGAAAGCGCTACACGCTAATGACCCCGCACGCGTTGGAATACGCTCGCGCAACAAGTATCCTGAAGTAGATGTATTGCATAATACGGGTGTATTTTGGAAACTAGGCTTGGTCGTGGTATTGGCCATTACGGTAATGGCTTTCAACTGGACGCAATTTGAAAACAAAATAGCGATTCCTGAAGGCGCAATGGACATGGATTTTGATATTGAGATGGAAGCTCCTCCTCAAACAACTACGCCACCCCCACCGCCGCCGCCACCTCCACCCGTGATTGAGGAGGTGCCCTCTGATGCTTTGCTGCTTGATGATCAGGAAACGTTTTCTGACCAGTCTGCTAGTGCTGATTTAGCGGTGAGCAATACCCCTGCACCCAAAGTAGATAAAGGACCAGCACCTCCACCGCCGCCACCGCCCCCACCGCCAGCATTGGAAGTGAAAGAAATCTTCAAAATTGTAGAAGATATGCCGCGCTTCCCCGGTTGTGATGATCTGGGTACAAAAGAGGAAAAAATGGCTTGTTCTCAGCAAAAGTTGCTGGAGTTTATCTACGATAATATCCGCTATCCAGCCATAGCCCGCGATAATAATGTATCTGGTACAGTCGTCGTACGCTTCGTCGTACAGGATGATGGCGCTATTGAAAATGCTGAGATTCTCAGAGATATTGGTGCCGATTGTGGTAAGGAAGCATTACGCGTAGTGAACCTGATGCGTGATCTTCCCCAAAAATGGACGCCAGGGAAACAAAGAGGCCGTAGTGTTCCCGTTTACTTCAACCTACCCGTGAAATTCGTTTTACAGGTTGATCCATAAGCTGGGCTTTCTACAAAAGTCCGTAGAAGGATTCGGGTTCGCTTCGCGCCCCTGTGGTTGAGGGTAGAGGGATAGTGTTTCTGAAAGGCATTCGTTTCCAACATATAGTTCACCAAGTTAGAATTCACAAATCCTGACTTGGTGGACTATAACCTGTTTTGCAGAGGATGTAAATTATCCCGACTGAAGTATTTTACTTCGTGGCTCCTTTGGGGTGGGCGCTGCCCAAAAACTTCAGTCGGGATCTACCCATTGGTTTCAGTCTTTTTTATACCATCTACCAAACAAGCGCTAAAGCACTATTTCTGTGACTCCCAAAACCGTCATGTATTCCGTATCTTGTACAAACAGCACGACTTTTCCATTTGCGGTGTTGGCCAAAGCGCTGGTGTCTACAATTACGGTGCCCTGGCGAGGAGGGTTGAGGGTACTGGTGAGGGTTCTGACGACGTTGGTATGGGCTAAGTGGTGCCCACTGTTTTCGCCGCGTGGAACATCATTGGCGAGATAGGTCTCTACCAGGGCCATTTGCAAGGTGATGCCATTCATCCGTCCAGTTATTTCGTAAGTTATTTCTTGCTTGGTAGAGGCGGCGTTCAGTGCTGCTGTAATGATTATGGCGGCTGGCTGTTGCTGGATACTCGCAATGGATGCCTTTACTTCCTTTTCGCGCGACCCTACATGAGCACGCTGTCCCTGGATGATCATTTGCGGGGTGTATACCCTTTGGTCAGGTAATACCTGGGCATACTGGCGTTGGCGTTCGGAGAAAACAGCCTGACTGTAGGGATCTTTCCAGCCCAGGCGGTTCCAGTAATCTACGTGGTAGGACAGGGCAATGACCTCAAGATTGCCTTCCTGAGTATCCGCGACCAGGCCTTGCAAGACGCGGTCGGCAGGTGGGCAACTTGAGCAGCCTTGGGATGTAAATAGTTCTACCAGAACGGTTTGGGGAGGGTTTTCTGAATTAGGAGGGGACTTTTGTTTTATGGATTCGCCATCATTGCCAGCCCATAAGAAGACGATGAATAAAGCGAACAGCATCAAGCTTACCACAATTTTTTGATGAAGAGACATGGTTTTCTCACTTTTGATGTCGTAAAATAAACACGAATTTAGCTTGCCTCGTTGGTCAAAGGCCTGTACATTTGCGGACAATATGAAGCAATCAGTTCAAAATACTAACTTTTTAGTAAGCCGTCGCCGCTTTGAACGTCGTCGCCCTTTGGGGCGCACTATCTTCATATTATCCCACCGGGTGGGCTTTTAATTAAAGTCTTCCTTCCCTCATTCCGAGCAGTTTTCCTGTTATAGAATCAGAGTTAGCCTGAGCACCTAAAATCAGGGTGTTCTCTTACTTACTTATCAAGTTAATATTCAATGGAAATTATTATTCGGGTGGCTGATGCCAACGATTTCCACTTTGCCCCGGCCATTTGCGAACTGATCAGAGAATCAGCAAAAGTCCGGGGTACTGGTATTGCCGAGCGCAAGCCGGAATATGTGTGTACTAAAATAGAGAATGGCAATGCGGTTATCGCCTTATGCGATGGCCAATTGGCCGGTTTTTGCTACATCGAAGTATGGAGCCACGACCGCTATGTTGCTAATTCGGGCCTGATTGTAGCACCTGAATTTAGACGTTTAGGCCTTGCTCGGAAAATCAAAGAACGGATATTTCAGCTATCGAGAGAAAAGTACCCGACGGCCCACGTTTTTGGTATCACCACCAGCTTGGCCGTCATGCGCATCAATTCCCGACTGGGTTACGAACCCGTGACGTTTTCCGAACTCACCCAAGACGATGCTTTTTGGAATGGCTGTAAGTCGTGCCCCAATTACGATATTCTCGAACGCAACCAACGCCGGATGTGCCTGTGTACCGCCATGCTGGCACCCGCACTGGAGGAAACAACAACAATGGCTACCGATCTCAGTAATCTTATCATCCCCAACGAACCATTAAAATAATGACAACTCCCAAGAAAATCGTATTGGCTTACAGCGGCGGCTTGGATACTTCTTATTGTATCAAATACCTGACCAAAGAACTCGGCTACTCCGTACATGCACTGACAGTGGATACAGGAGGCTTTTCTGCTAAAGAATTAGAGGAGATGGAGGAGCGGGCTTTTACCCTGGGAGCCACTTCTTACAAAGCTGTAAATGTGACCGAGGCACTCTATGATGAGTGTTTGCGTTTTCTGGTATACGGCAATTCCCTGCGTTACCAAACCTACCCCTTATCGGTAAGTGCCGAGCGGATGTTTCAGGCCTTGGAGGTGGCAAAGTACGCTAATCTGATTGGTGCCGATGCTATCGCCCACGGAAGCACTGGTGCCGGGAATGATCAGGTACGTTTTGATCTTACCTTTCAGTTGCTGGCCCCAGGCCTGGAGATCATCACACCTATCCGCGATCAGCAGTTGAGCCGTGAGGCCGAAGTTGCTTACCTCGCACAGCACGGTGTGGCCTGGCCAGAAAAGAAAGGAAAATACAGCATCAATCAGGGAATTTGGGGGACCTCGGTAGGCGGGCAAGAAACCCTGACCTCGCACCAGAATCTCCCCGAAGCAGCCTGGCCCGTACCGGCAACATCCACTGAGCCACGCAGTCTGAAACTCCATTTTGAGGAAGGCCAGTTTGTGGGATTTGATGACCAAAGGTTTGATCACCCAGTAGCGGCGGTACAGGCCCTGGAAGCAATTGCTGCCCCCTACGGCATCGGGCGAGACATCCACGTAGGAGATACCATTATCGGTATCAAAGGGCGAGTAGGTTTTGCTGCTGCAGCTCCAATGCTGATCATTAAAGCACACCACCTGCTGGAAAAACATACCCTGGCCAAATGGCAACTCTACTGGAAAGAACAGCTGGGCAATTGGTACGGAATGATGGTACACGAAGGCCAGTTCCTGGACCCCGTCATGCGAAACATGGAGGCCTTTTTGGAAGACAGCCAAAAGACCGTGAGTGGAGATGTATTTGTCACCCTTCATCCTTACCGTTTTGTCTTGGATGGCATTGATTCCTCTTACGATATGCTCGGTGCGGGCTTTGGCCAATACGGTGAAATGAACACCGGCTGGAGCGGCAATGACGTGAAAGGATTCACTCGTATCCTCGCCCTCTCCGGACAGGTACAGGCAGCAGCAAAAGGCAGCCCGAAATAGATGCTCCGTCGCGACGGGTTTTATACCCGTCAGCGGGAAAGCATTCTCCATAGGTGCTGTAGCGACAGGTTTTGGCAAAGCCATGCCTAAGGTATAGATCGACGATTCCATCGCGATGGGTTTAATCCCCATCGAATCGATTAGTAGACACATTGGCGCGGAGCATAAAAAACAAACCATGACAAAAATACATACCGTCGGTATTATCGGCGGCGCTGGCTACACGGCCGGGGAATTGATTCGGATTTTACGTTGGCACCCTGCCGTGGAGCTGCGTTTTGTCCATAGCAATAGCCAGGCCGGCAAGCCCGTAAGTAGTATTCACCAGGATTTGGCGGGCGACTTCTTTATGAATTTCACCGCAGCAGTTGACCTGCAGGTGGATGTACTTTTTCTGTGTGGTGGCCACGGTAAGTCCCGCAGTTGGTTGGCGGAAAATAAAGTGCCTGAGGAAACGCTGGTCGTAGATTTGAGCACTGACTTTCGCCTCTCGGAGGAATTTGTTTACGGTTTGCCGGAATTGAACAGAGCGGCTATAAAAACTAGCAAGCGCATTGCCAATCCCGGGTGTTTTGCTACGGCGATCCAGCTGGGATTGCTCCCCTTGGCAGCAGCCGGAAAGCTAAAGGAAGAGGTACACATTCATGCTATTACTGGGTCTACGGGCGCGGGCCAGCAGCCTCAGCCTACCACGCACTTTAGCTGGCGCAACAACAATCTCTCGGTCTACAAACCCTTCGAGCACCAGCACCTGGCGGAGATTGGTCGCAGCCTGGGGGCTTTGCAAGGTGAAGAAGTGCCCGAGCTGGCCTTTTTGCCCCTCCGTGGAGATTTTGCACGTGGCATATTCGCCAGTCTCTATTTGAGGACAGATCTTTCGGAAAGATACCTTCAAACCTTGTACCAAGATTATTATGCGGAACACGTTTTTACCCATTTGGTAGAAGACAATCCGCATCTGAAGCAGGTAGTGAATACCAACAAATGCCTGGTGCAGCTAACCAAACATGGCAATCGCGCTCTGATCATCAGTGTGATTGATAACCTGTTGAAAGGCGCTTCCGGCCAAGCCGTACAAAACATGAACCTGGCCCTCGGGCTGAAAGAAACCACTGGGCTGCAATTGAAGGCCATGGTGTTTTAGAGGGTTTCCTAAGCTTGACTTTCGCCAAAGTCCATACAAGGACACAGGTCGCTTTGCGCCCTTTAGGTAGAGGGTATAGAGATGGAAAGACCAATGTTCATTAATTCCCAACATCAGTCTAAAAGGGCCATGCAATCGCCCTATGTTCACTGTACGCTGGCTAGGCAGGCCTTACGACTTTCGCCAAATGGCAACGCAATATAAATCTCAGTACCTCAGTACCTCCGCGGCAAGAAATTGCCAAAGGGAGCATGGTTGCTAAAATAACATAAGATGAAACTTTTCGATGTATACCCTCTTTTTGACATCACTCCTGTGCGGGCCGAAGGCTGCTATGTGTATGATGAAGAAGGGCGTAAGTATATGGATTTTTACGGTGGGCATGCCGTCATTTCTATTGGGCATAGCCATCCACATTACGTAAGCCGGATGCAGGAGCAGATCGCAAAAATTGCTTTCTACTCCAATTCTGTGCAGAACCCTCTGCAGGTGGAGTTGTCTCAAAAGCTGGGCGAAATGTCTGGCTGCGAGGATTACCAACTCTTCTTGTGTAACAGTGGTGCCGAGGCCAATGAGAACGCCCTGAAAATGGCCAGCTTTGCAACAGGTAGGAAACGAATGGTCGTTTTTGAAAAAGCTTTTCATGGCCGTACCTCGGCGGCGGTAAACATCACCGACAACGATAAAATCAAGGCGCCGATCAACGCCACTTTTCCCGTAAGTTTTCTACCCCTCAATGATTTGGCGGCAGTAGAAGAGGCCCTGAGTAAGGAAGACGTAGCTGCCGTAATGGTGGAGGGCATCCAGGGCATCGGCGGCATTTATCTACCCACGGCGGCCTTTCTGGAGGAAGTAGCGGTACTTTGCCAAAAGTATGGCACCTGCCTGATTTTGGACGAAATCCAGTCGGGCTTTGGCCGTAGCGGCAACTTCTTTGCTTTCCAACGCGCCAACATCCAACCCGACCTGATCACGATTGCCAAAGGCATGGGCAATGGCTTCCCCGTGGGAGGCGTGCTGATACACCCCCGCTTCGAGGCCAGCTACGGCTTGCTGGGGACGACCTTTGGCGGCAACCACCTGGCCTGTGTAGCCACATTGGCCGTCTTGGAGGTGATGGAGCAAGAACATTTAATGGAAAATGCCCGGGAGGTTGGGGCCTACCTAAAAGCCGGCTTGGAGCAACTCCCCAACATCAAAGAAGTGCGCGGAGAAGGTCTGATGCTGGGCCTACAACTCCACCAAGCCGCAGGCCCGTTGCGCAACAAGCTGCTGTTTGAGCACAGCATCTTCACCGGCTCGGCTGGGCAGGCGGATACGATTCGGTTGTTGCCGCCGCTGAATATTGGTAAGGAAGAGGTGGATATGTTGTTGGAGGCGTTGAGGGTTTTACTCGTTTAATTGTTCAATGCTCAGTTCTGATCTGTATTATGCTGTGATAGCTACACCAAATAGGAAGGTAGGATAGATGATGCATGATATTGAAGCGGTTATATTAGAATATATAATTTTCTCTATTTTTAAAAATTCCTCTATCCTTCCTTCAGATGGTAAAAGCCCAGCTTAGGATTTTACCCATTTTTCTCACTACGGGAGGATTTCGGGCGGAAAAACTTATTTTCCAACGCTCCTAGAATATGTTCCCAGAGATGTTCGAAAGGTAATATTTCCAACTCGTGTGCCTGGTTGTTGAAGTTGATGGCGATGCGCTGAATTTTGCGGAGGTAGGGTTCGGCTTTTCGTTCTACGCCGCTACGGTGAAAGTGAGACTTCGGAATCTGTACGAGCATTTTAATGAAACAGTTGCAGCGGAAATTGGGATCGTTAGTTTTGAGGTAGCGGTCGCAGTATTTATTTAAGGCGTCGATGCGTTCGGTGGCGGAATCGTATTTGTGTTGAAGAATTAGGAAGGCCATCTGGATAATGAGAACTGGAATATTCATTCCTCTTTTATCTTTAGCGAAAGAGGGAACGGCATTAATAAACTTTCCAAGACGAATATTATTAAAGCTGTTGTCATTAGTGGCAGGTTCAAACTTGCCTAGTAGGTACAAGAAATGAAGATACATTCGATAAAGCGCCCATGTTTCATGTAAAATTTTATAAGTTTTATAACGTGGATGATTGACGATTTTAAAGTAATCGTCATAAGCTTCTTGGTAATTTCCTGTATGAAACGATAGAATGAAAAAATACTCATTGGTCTTGAACCAGTTAAAAGTACCATTGGCGACGAGTTTATTGCAGGCGATAGCAGCTTGCTTACCTTCCTCGAACTCTCTGAGCTGGATATGACATACGAGTTTGTTGAGCAGGAAGTTGCGCATTCCTCCTTTAAAAGCCACATCTTGCGACCTTAAAAAGGCAATGGCATCTGTACAAATATCTTTGGCGGCTTGATAATTGAATACGCCCATCTTGCCGAGCAACTGGATTTGGTAGAGATAATAATGAAATTTGATGTTATTCGTCTCTTTCTTTAAGTGGGCGAGTTCTTGATAATATACCTGGGCATCTGCTTCGATCTGTGGATTGGCCGTTACGCTATCCATGGTATAATCCAGGATGAGCTTCATGTAGTACTTATGCGCCAAGTTGTTGTATTCTTCCTGGCGGCGGCTATTTTCGTAAAGATTGTCATAGTATTCAAAGCGCTTTTTATTCTTTTCACGCAGAGCATAATGATTGCGTAACAATAGTGCTATACTAGATACCAAGCTTAGGAAATCGTATTTGAGACATCGTTTGAGGGTTTTTTCAGCCAAGCTAACGGCCGTTTGACGAGCCGATTTTTCGATGAGAATCTGGCATGCTGCCCAGTCTTTCCAAGACTGATAATAGGCTTTGTCCCGTTTCTTATCTTCATTGTTGTCTATGAAAAAGATAGTATTAAGTAGCCTTTTTTTGAGCTCATGCTTAAGATTGCGGTATTTACTGCTATTCTCTTCTTCCCCGTAAATGAGGTGTGCAGCATCTCTGTCACTAGTAACTTCATCATTCTGAATGACTTCGTAGAGTTGGGATAACTTGGAGTCAGATTGCCAGGCATCATGACCAATGATTTGAATAGATCGGGGCTGGTATTTATTGAGTATGTAAGCTAGTTCCTTGAGCTCTTCCATATGTAAGTAAAGTAAAACTTGTAACAGATGATTTGTAAGTTAATGATACGGAAATTTTGAATATAGTGATAGGTGTGGTCATTTGTCTGGCTTTAATAGTTTTTATCCATATATGTAGTGGTTTTAAATTGGTTCTGCCATTAATAGTTCTTCTTTTGAATATATATTTTTTTTACACAAATGACAATTTTCTTGCTTTCTTTTTTTGTTAAGTATTGATTATTAGTCTTTTGTAGTGTAGTGGTGGGTAGGTTGAGAATGATTTATTGCTGACAATGGCTCAATTGTTGTCTTAGGAAACACCTGAGTTGTATCCTATATTTGTAACATAAGATATGAGAAAACAATTAGACGGATTTACTAGTATGGATAAACAATAGTTTATTCCTCTCCAGTTATAACACACTTTTTTTCAGCGTATTTCAATTATTAAACAAAGGACTTGTGCAGGTATTTGTCTGTCACACCTATTCCAAAAACCAGAAACTATATGTACACCGTGCTTACTTCTTTTAATGTATCAAACTTTAAAAAAATTAATTATTCAACAGCTAAAGGTATTATTATAGACGACTCGATGGAACTTTAATAGAATCAATAATAGTAGCATCCATCACATTTAATAAGAAGTCCGATTAGCATACCTATTTAGATTAAAAAAAATAGAAAAATGACCGTAATCACTAGAGCTTTGAAAGGGGAGTTGGCCAAGTCGACCATAGAAGTCGAACAGACTTTTGCAGAAGTCGTGCTTGGCCGCCCCACCGCTAAATGCAAACATTTAGGAATTTGTAAAATAGAGAATGCCCAGGCAAATAACTTTCTGGATTACACACTAGGAAGTGCTTCTAATAAGCTATATGCGTTAGCGAGTTTCCGGGCAGGCGATTACTTTGAATTATCCTTTTCCCGCGACTCGGTGAGAGAAGCCATCTACGACAAACATTTCGCTAGCGGTTATTTCATTATGGAGGAGAGCTACCGTACGGAAGCCAGCTTCATGCACCAGCAGTTTGTCCTCGAAAAAGGAAAGTATAAAGTAAAAATGACGGACACAGAACTGGTAGTGAGGTTTGCCTTGGCAGAACCGATCGATCAGTTGAAAAACTACCGGGTATGATGACAACAGCAACAACAACGGCTATCAATTGGGAGTCGGAGGCTGTCCTCTCCCAGATCGCCGATCAGATACACAAGCCGTTGGCCGAAATCATTCGTTTGACGCGTTACATACAAACCAAGCAAGAAGATACAGAAACGAGTCGGCTTTCGGCAATCATGCTGGAAAGCAGCGAGCAATTGGAGTCGCTGGTAGAAGCGATTCTACAAGCAGAACGGCAAAAGCAAATTCAGATCGTGGTGCACCACAAATTTCGGTACCCAAAACTCTATTGTTTCGATACCGAAGCGGTACAACGCCCTCAAGATTCATTGGACAACCCGGAGAGCTATTCAGAAAACCGTATTTCGAAAGCGGACTTGGAATGGCTGATGCAGTTGGAGCGCACAGTGGCTGATCACCTGGATGACGCCATGCTCTGTGTACCCTGGCTAGCGGACGAACTAGCCGTGAGTGAGCGGCAGCTATTCCGCAAAGTAGAAAAGTACACGGGACTGACGCCGAATAAGTACGTGCGGAAACTAAAACTACACCACGCGAAAGCCCTGCTGGAAAGCTACACCTATAGCACAATAAGTGAGGTAGCAGGGGCGGTAGGTATGAAAGATCCTCATTATTTCTCGAAGTTATTCAAAGAGGAGTTTGGGATCAAACCGATGGAATATTTCCATGCTTAGCTATTGAAAACAAAAATAAGTTATGCAAAAAACAGCCACTACTTCCCATACTGCTAATAAGGGAATGGAATTTGAAGACCTTATTTCACCCATTGGTATTGATAAATTCGTCGAGCGCTACTGGGAGCAGGAGTCACTTATTTTGCATCGGCATGAGCACAGTTATTACCAAGATATCTTATCGATGGATGTGCTGGATAATATCTTAGACTTACCGGTAGTTGAGAAAGACCGCTTTAGGGTCGTTAAGCATCAAAAACTCGTTGATCAGGAGAAGTATCTGAATAAAGATGGCAGTGTCAATCTGAACAAGCTCTATATGCTCTATGCGGATGGCTTTTCTGTGAGCCTGAGAAGAATAGACTTGCATTGGTCGCCTATCAAGCAATTGTGCTTTAATCTTCGGCAGACGATAAATCATGAAGTAAAGGCGAATATGTACCTTACCCCGAAACATTCTGCTGCCTTCAACCCTCATATTGATGCCCATGATGTGATCATTTTACAAATTGCAGGCTCTAAGAACTGGAAGCTTTACGACACGATCATCGAAACTCCGCTGGTAGATAGTCCCACTCCTTCTCTGCCTCCCGCGGCACTGCGCAATGTGAGAGAAGTTACGCTAAATGCGGGAGATTTTATGTATTTGCCCCGGGGAGTACCTCATGAAGCTTATACTACGAACAATTCTTCTTTACATCTGACTATCGGAGTATTCCCACTACAGTGGATGGATTTACTGATAAAAGCGATAAACCTACAAAGTCACAGAGACGTCAATTTGCGCAAAGCACTTCCGCTCGGTTATTTAAACAATGCGGATGGGGTAGAGGAAATGAATGATAGACTTCAAAATATTTTGGATCAAACTTTGAAGAGTATCCAGGGAATGAATTTCCGGTATTTTCACGAGAGCTACCGCAATGAATTCATGAACAAACTAGCTCCACTTGGCAATGGCCATTTCTCTCAACTGGACAAATTAGAGCTGCTTTCTTTATCTACCGTTTTGCGGAAGAGAAGTGGGATGGTATGTTCTGTGCAAGTGCTGGGGTCGGCATGCAGAATACTTTACAACAGAAACGTGATCAAAGGCCCTGCAACTCTTGCGCCTGCAATGCAGTTTGTGGCAGATATCAAGCACAGTTTTCGGGTAAGTGATCTTCCTGTCGGAAACGATAAGCACAAGTTAGCAATTGCTGCGAAAATGATTCGTGGAGGACTTTTGGAAACGGCTTGATTTTTCGGCTTTTATGGCATTTTTGCGGGTAATCTTGTTTCTATATTTACAATGTAATAGTTACCAGGGAGCAGCAGAGGTTTCTGGTAGTAGAAAGTAAATAAAAGCGAAAATATAAATTTAAATTTCAGTTTTATTGGCGTTTTTGTCAAGCTTCACGCTCTTATCTTTGGAATATATTCTTTGCTATATAGCTTGTTGTATTAATTATCTTATTTCATATTTTAAATTTTTCAATCATGGATTTTAAAAATTCACAAGAAGGGTACGGTCGTATCCTTAAGGAAGCATGGGGAAATGCTGACTTTAAGCAACGTCTGGTTGCTAATCCGGTAGCCACTATCGAAGCGTTTACTGGTAAGGAGTTTAACCTGCCAGAGGGAAAAACGTTGGTCGTTAGAGATCAAACTGATGAGTCTACCGTTTACATCAATATTCCACCCGACACGAGTGAAATGGAACTCACTGATGAGCAATTGGAACTGGTTGCCGGTGGTGATTCTGAAGACAATGGCCTTAATCCTTTCAAGTGGATCGGCTACGGAATCCACTGGGTAGTAGATCAATTCGACTAAGATCAGTGCAAATAACTTATATTAAAATATCATAAAAATTTATAGAAAATGGAATTAAATAAATTTGGGACCGCACAATATTTAATGCAGGATCTCATCACAAGATCACACCAAAGCGAGGAATTCAAAAAAGAATTAATCAGCAATCCTGAAACTACCATCGAGAAGGTAGTAGGAGCAGAAATGAGAATTCCTGCAGGTTCAAGAATCATCGTAGAAGATCAATCGAATACTGACGTTCTCTACCTCAATATTCCCCGCCAAGTAGAACTTGATGAAGTAGAACTGACCGATGAGCAGCTGGAGCTAGTAGCTGGCGGCGATTTTGGTCTTACAATGACTATTATCGGAGGCGTAGTAGCCATCTGCCAAGCCGTGGATTGGATTGTAGAAGGCTACAACAATTATCCATAACAGATAGCGAAACTTTCCAAGAAGAGGGTTTTGTGCAAACCCACTTTTTTGGTAACTTTGTATGGGGAGAAACTAGTTCATATAGTTTCTTCCCATACTCTTAATTAATGTTTATATAATAACAAGACATGAACCGAAAAGTATACTTAATTGTGGGAGTAATAACACTTTTAGTTTTTTTAACTTTCTTAGTTGAAGCTATCAGAAATGGGATACAGCAAGGAAATCAAGTTACCACTAAAGAGATTATTTACTTGATTGGTTGGGGACTATTGGCAAGCGCAAGTTTATACAAGTACTATACTAGCTAGAGCATATTATTATCCGGGCTTAATTTCCATCTTGATGATCCCCGCAGAAGAAGAACTCACCAAATCTTTCTTTTAGAACTATCTTTCTGCTTTGTGCTACCATCCTGAGGTTTCTACAGGTTGGGGTAGAGTGTGCGCTCAAGTCTTTTCTTTATGTAGAGCAGAAGTAGTGGTAAATTTACAATACCCTTTAGCTAAAATGTAGTTTTCAGTTTTGTTGGCAGTTTTGACTACTGAGAAAAATATATCTTTGAAATATAAATTAAAAGTTAGGGTTTTAAAAAAAATAATGCCAATTCCAAGTCGTGTTTCTAATACTTCTTTCTGGGGAATAAAGGCAGTGTTAAATTTATATTTATTGATTCACAAACTAGAAAATTTATTTATTATGAATTCTAATTCACAAAAAAGCGTATCCGAAAAGGTAGTTTACGAAGCATTGAATAATCCTGATTTCAAAGCGGCTTTGATCGAGAACCCAATGGAAGCAATTAAGTCACTTACTGGTCAGTACATACACTTGCCGGAAGGTAAGGAACGTCTGGTCGTTGTAGATCAAACCGACCCTAAGGCCTTCTATTTCAACCTTCCTTCACACGTGAACACGGATGATGTGGAACTGACCGAAGACCAGCTGGAGGCTGTTGCAGGTGGTATGGACATCATTCCCATCTTTATCCCTACCCTTCCTCCCTGTTTCCCTTTCCCATTCCCTGATGGTGGTACCGGACCTTACAATCCCTACCCAGATGACAGCATTCTAGGCTAATTTTGAAGGGTAATCAACGTTGGGCTACCCCCCTCAATCGGGTAGCCCAATAACCAATACGGGCTGTATTAACAAACAAATATACCGGGGACTTAGAAACAGGTATAGCAATAGCTCCTCTAAGAAGTAAAATTTTATCAGATATAGATAATCGTATTAGATAAGCAATTAAGATAGGCGAAAATTATAGATAAACCATAGTTCGTCGCGTAGTAGATTAATCCTGAAATTCCGAAAACTTCAAAAAAGGTTGTGCCACTCCCAGAGTCTGGCCAACCTTTTTTCTTTTTTGAAGTAGACGCAAAAAAATCTTACCTAAGGTTTTGTTCAGTCCTTTTGGCAAAAATGCCTGCGGAGTTAAATGTAACTTTAAACTGTTTATAGAATAGTAATAGCGCGAGTAGAATATTAAATATATAGCAATATGCATTTAGATAGCGTACAAGAAACCCTCCACCGGGTTATTGCTGAAGCCTGGGCGAACCCTGTTTTCAAACAACAGCTCATCGACGATCCGGTAGCAGCAATCAAAGCACTCACTGGCCGGGAGGTTCAGTTGCCGCCTGGTAAAACCCTGAGTGTGTTCGATCAGAGCGACAACAATATGATTTGCCTCAATATTCCACCTCCACCTGGGGTAAATGATAAAGAACTCACCGAACACCAGCTGGAAATCGTAGCTGGTGGAGGTATCTTTTTAACAGGCCTGGCCATTGACTGGAAAGGGATTTTTACCAACAACCTCGTTTCCTATCCAGCCCAACATTACAAAAATTAAATAATAGAAATAATAAAAGCTATCCATCATGAAAAGAGTATTATTCGTACTGGGCCATCTCAGTGATTCTGACATCGAATGGATGATCGAGAATGGCACTAAGAACAATTATTACGAAGGCCAGCACCTCGTAACCCAAGGAGAATCCATTGAACATATCCACATCGTACTGTCAGGTCACTTGCGAATATTCAGTGAAGATCGCCCCGAGTTAGATATTGCCCAAATCGGTTCTGGTGAGATCATCGGCGAGATGTCATTCCTCGACGAGCGTCCACCTTCCGTATCTGTCGTAGCCATCGAAGACTGTAGCGTTTACAGTATTTCTCTCGAACGCATGAAACAATATATGGAAGTGAATACCCGCTTTGCGGCTCGCTTCTACTACTCTATCAGCCTATTTCTGTCGGATCGCCTGCGGAAGACCACCAGCCGCCTCGGCTACGGTTCAGTTGAAGACGATATCGATGAAATCAATCTGAACGTCCTGAACCAGGTGGGTAAAGCTGGTTCCCGTTTTACTCGTATGCTCAACCGCTTTGCCGAAAGCTAAAACCAGAAAGTTATGTGGACTAAATATATACTCTTCCTGGGCATTTTCTGTCTGGGGAACAGCTACACAATAGCCCAGAATGAGGCCGTCACCTGCGATCTGCTCCATCTCTATCAGCTCACTTTGGCAAACAGTCCCACTGTACAAAGGCAGGAGATTCGGAACCAAATCGTGAAAACCGGAAAACAAACCGCTCGTAGTCAGTTTGATTACCAGTTGGTATCAGATGTATCACTGAGCAGGTCGAGCTACAATTTTTATGAAGCTGATCCCCTCCGGGCACTGATTGGCAACACGATGAATACAAACAATTTTTCCCTTTCTACTGGTGTCCAGCGTACTTTCCGTACGGGTACCACAGCCAATGTAGGATTGCAATACCAACGTGTTTCCGATAGTAACCCCATCAATGGCTTCAGTGAAACAATCGGTGCTTTCATTCCTGACAATACTACTACTACTAGCCTTTCAATCACGCAGCCCTTGTTAAGGGGCCGGGGTCGGGATATTGTGACGGCCAACGAAGAAGTCGCCGAACTTAATTTGGCTCAACAGCAGCAGAATGCTCATTTCGTGATTTCCGGCCAAGTACTGACCACGGTTAATGCCTACTGGCAATATTTCAGTGCAACCGAGTCACTGAAAATCTACCAAGACAATGAAGAACGGGTAATGGCGGTACTAGACATGACTAAAGAACTGGTGAATGCCGATAAAAAACCCGCCGGTGACCTTACGCAAATTCAAGCTGACGTGCTCGATAAAGAACGGCAAACGATCCTGGCAGCGCAGAATGTATATTCCGCTCAGCAAAACCTGGGACGCAGTATCGGGCTGGAAACCAGCGAAAGCCAAGAGATCGGTTTGCCATTGAGTAATTTTCCGCGCTTAGACGAAGGACAGGAAGTTCCTTCCTTGGAAAGTTTGCTTACCCTGGCACGTGCCCACCGTGCCGATCTCAAAGCCCTGGAGAAATCACTAGAAGTCCAGCAACTTCAGGTACGTGTAGCGGAAAATAATATTAAGCAACAGCTCAACCTCCGTGCTTTCTCCAGCTATGGCGGTGCGGCCATGGGCAATGGTGTTGATCGCTTTCTTACTGCTCTGGGCAACTATGAAGGCCGGAATTATCAGATAGGAGTAGGCATGGAATACATCTTCCCTATCAATAACAACCAGGCGGAGGCTGCTTTGCTGAACGCTCAGCTCACTTATGCTGATCAGGAAACCTACCAGAAGGATCAGATTCGAAATATTGAACTCAATGTCAGTATTGCCTACAATAATTACCTCAATAGCATCGACGCTTTGAAAAAGTCGAGTGAATCCCTGGCTTATTATGAGGAGGTTTTTACCAACGAGCAATATAAATTTCAGAATGGACTAACTACCCTGCTGAATCTGATTCTGTTGCAAGAGCGGCTCACGTTTGCCCAACTAGATTATATCAAAAGCCAGCAACAATACGCAATGGCAATCAGTAATCTACGCTACGAGACGGGTACACTTTATCCCTCTGATGCTCCGGTGGGCTTTGATGAAGAGGTCTTCTATACGCTACCGGGAACAAAATATTAAATTATAAATCTAGAAAAAATATATAGCTATGGCTGCTCCCAGCTTTTTCCGAAAATCTGCCCTGGAAAAACTCTCCACACCCGAGAAGTTGGACCAATTGATCAAAGTGACCAGCCCACGGGCATGGATCGCCCTGCTCACCATCGTCATCGCGCTAGTGACGGCACTTAGTTGGGGTTTTATGGGGCGGGTAAAAACTAAAATCAATACTGCCGGCATCCTGCTTGGTGGGGAAGTATACGATGTCGTATCCACCACGCAAGGTCAACTGCTTGAGTTGGACATTGAAGTCGGCGAACAAGTTGCTAAAGGCGACATCATCGCTACCATCGACCAACCTGAACTGCTCCAGCAAGTCCAGGCTGCGGAAGCTTCCTTGGTGGAGCGCCGCTATGAATTAGAGCAGCTACAAGTCTATGGTTCCAAAGATGCTCAAATCCAGGGCGATCTGCTGGAACAAAGCCGGCGCAGCATACAGCAACAGATTCGTACCACAGAGAAGAACATCGTTTTCTTGAAACAACAACTCGCCACTGAACGCGAACTGCTGGAGAAAGGCCTTATTACCAAACCACAGGTCGTGGGTAGCGAGCAGGCGGTAGAAAACGCCCAGAACCAGATCGAAGGCCTTAAGGCCCAGTTGGTGCAAATGACTTCGCAAGCCCTGAATGCAGGGTTCAATCAACAGCAGCAACTTACAGTCGTACAACAGCGTATCGCACAGGAAGAGCTACGGCTGGAACAACTTCGCGAACAGTACGAAACCAAATCGGCGATCCGCAGCCCCCACGATGGGGAGGTCGTAGAGGTGCTCTCCACCAGCGGCGAAATGGTGGGCTTGGGAACACCCCTCTTCAAACTTAAAAACGACTTAGCCATCGCTGAAAATGGCAACATCCGGGGTATTCTCTATGTGCCCTCGCAAGACGGCAAAAAGATCAAGGTAGGCATGGAAGCCCTCGTTGTACCCGCTACGGTGAAGCCACAGGAACACGGCTATATGAAGGCGAAAGTGACTTACGTATCTGCCTTCCCCGTCACACAGCAAGGGATGATGACTTCCATGAAAAATGATCAGTTGGTTAACAATATGCTGCGTATGGGAGCTCCCTACGAGGTGTACGTAGAGTTCGAGAAAAATCCTCAAGCTTATAGTGGCTATGAATGGACTTCGGCCAAGGGCCCCGAGATCACCATCAATGCAGGCACCTCTTGTAGCGGAAAGATCACCGTCAAGCAGGAGCCACCCATTGCCATGGTCGTACCGGCATTGAAGAAGTTTTTCGACCTGTATTAATCTAGCTAATCCTTAAAAGTTAAAACCATGTTTACAGCAATCGCAAAATTGCAAAAGGAGAAGGCTCAGCCCATTGTAGCCACCCGGGTAAAAACGCCTACTGTCCTCCAAATGGAAGCCGTAGAGTGCGGAGCAGCTGCGCTTGCCATTATCCTGGGCTACTTCGGGCGCAATGTACCACTGGAGAAGCTTAGGGTAGCCTGTGGTGTATCTCGAGACGGCCTCAAGGCGACCAACCTCATGAAGGGGGCTCGTACTTATGACCTACACGCTAAGGGGTACGCTAAATCTATTGATAAATTGAAGATGATGAAGATGCCAGTCATCATTTTCTGGAACTTCAATCACTTTCTGGTGTTGGAGGGATTCACCAAAGATCGCGTCTATCTCAGCGATCCGGCTCAGGGGCGTTATCACGTCACTCATCAGGAATTCGACGACTCTTTCACCGGTGTGGTGATCGACTTGCAGCCTAATGAAAATTTCGTAAAAGGCAACGAAAAAAAAGGCCTGTTTTCGGCCCTCTCTTCGCGAATTTCCAACTCGAGGCTGAGCCTGGTTTTTATCATTCTCACCAGTCTTTTTCTTGTAATTCCAGGGTTGATCATTCCTTCTTTTACTAAAATTTTCATCGATCAATTCCTGATAAATAACCGCGCCAGCTTTGTGATGCCCTTGTTGTTGGCTATGGGAGGTGTGTTTGTGATCAATGCCGCGTTGGTGTTTATTCAACAGTATTATCTGCTCCGATTGGAAACCAAACTGGCGTTGGCCACATCCAGCAAGTTCCTCTGGCATATCTTGCATCTGCCCAGTGCCTTCTTCACCCAACGGAGTGCAGGAGAGATAGGTAACCGCGTTGCCCTCAACGATAAAATAGCCCGGTTGCTTAGCGGTGACTTGGCCAACGCAGCTCTCAACGTGATTGTGGTGTTATTTTATGCTATGCTGATGTTTAGTTACGATGTCTTGCTTACTTCTATTGGGATCATCGTAGCAGCCCTCAACGTCATTGCCTTGCAACTGGTTTCACGGGCTCGTAAAGACAGTAATCGACGACTGGTTACCGAAAACGGTAAGCTCATGGGCACCACTGTCTCGGGTATCAGCATGATCGAAACGCTGAAGGCCAGTGGCCGCGAAAGCGATTTCTTTACCACTTGGGCAGGACATTTGGCTAAAGTGATGAACGTTCAGCAAAATCTCGGCTGGCTATCGCTACGCCTAAACGTCATTCCTCCTTTTCTTTTAGCGCTCAATACAACTATCGTTATGGGGGTAGGAGCCTTGCGCGTAATGGATGGCGATATGACACTGGGCATGCTCGTAGCTTTCCTGTACCTAATGAACAACTTCATCCGTCCGGTTAATCAACTTGTTGCCGTAGGGAGCACTTTGCAGGAAACGGAAGGAGATATGAACTGCATTGATGACGTGCTCAACTACGAAGTCTCCGAAGAATTTAGCCGCCCTTCTGCCCAGCTTCCAGAGGGACAAGAAATGCACAAGCTGACGGGTTCCCTCGAACTCAAAAATATTAAGTTTGGTTATACCCACGCTCTGCCCTGCCTGATCGAGGATTTTAGTATTAAGCTAGAACCGGGCAGCCGAGTAGCACTCGTGGGTGGATCAGGCAGCGGAAAGTCAACCGTAGCTCGCTTGGTGGCTGGTCTTTATGATCCTTGGGAGGGTGAAATCCTGTTCGACGGAAAACCTCGTAATGAATTACCTAGGCAGATGCTCAACGCATCAATGGCAGTCATCGACCAGGATGTGATGATGTTCCATGGTACCATCCGCGAGAATATCGCTTTCTGGGATGATACTATCCCCGAGCACGATATCGTACAGGCAGCCAAGGATGCCATGATCCATGAAGTGATCGCTGCCCGAGCCGGTGGCTACGACAGCATCGTTGCTGAGAAAGGAACCAACTTCAGCGGTGGTCAACGCCAACGGATGGAGATCGCCCGCTCACTAGTCCTTAATCCTTCCATTCTGGTGATGGATGAAGCGACCAGCGCCCTTGATCCGAAATCCGAAAAAATTATAATGGACAATGTACGCAAGCGCGGCTGTACTTGCCTTATCGTAGCGCATCGCCTAAGTACTATCCGGGATTGTGATGAGATCATCGTCATGAAGTTCGGAAAAATTGCAGAACGCGGCACCCACGAAGAACTTGTTGCCAAGCAAGGACTTTATGCCGAATTAATCAGCTCCAAATAATCTAGATTATGAAAATGAGACCTACAGAAGTACATTTAGGAGCTAGCAAGCCCTTCTTCCTTGCCAAGAACGACCACTGCTGGATGGTAGCTTCCGGCGAAGTCGAAATCTACTACGTCAAAACCGACGAAGCTGGTCAGCTGAAAAGTGCTCGCAACTATCTGTACACCGCTACTAGAGGAGATTTGCTTTTTTCACTGAAAACCGGTGCTGAATTCGATGACTTTTCCCTCATCGCCGTAAGTTCTGCCAGTAAGCTGATCGAAATCCACAAGTCGATTCTTGGCAGGGTAAACAAAGACCAACTCAGTCCGAAAATCGCCAACTGGGTAAATGCATACGCTGCTTATATCCATCGGGAAAACAGTCCCAAAATATACCGCGATCTGGTCCGGTTAAACGAGACAATAGAACTCAAAGACAAGGAAACAGCCTATCCAGCGCGGGAACTCTACTGGGGCAAATTTCTCCAAGGCAAACTGCGTACTTTCGGCGACGAACAGAGCGAGATCACTGCGGAGGAGGCTGTTCAATTCTTCCTTCCCGTATCAAGCAAACTATGGATACAGGCGCTGGCACCGAAAACAAGTATCTCTTTACTCGATACCCGTCAACTGGTAGAAGATGAGATTAGTATGATGCTATCCATCCATCACCTACAGCGCTATTTCCTGCGGGAACTCAAATCACACTTCGCCGCCAAAGTTAATCTGGCTAGCCAGAGGATCGCAACGCGAGTAGCTTCCGACGAAGAAGCTATTGAGGGCAGCCTGTCTGGGCTCAGGTCCATCATATCGAATAAAGATGAGGCTGCTGCTTTTCATGATATCAGCACTACGAATGAGCTGCTGGCAGCCTGCCAGTTGATTGGTAAAGCCGCCAACTTCGAGTTCATTGAGCCGGGCTATATCCGCGATTACGAACACAACCTCACTGGGCAACTATCGGCCATCGCGCAGGCTTCCAATGTGCGAACCCGTAAAGTAATTCTGCGCGGTGACTGGTGGAAAGACGAGAACGGTCATTTGCTGGCTTTTACCCGTGAAGAGAAAACGCCGGTGGCACTGATACAGACCGCACCCGGACAGTATCATATCCAGCATACTGGCGACCGAACGAGCCAACCCGTCACCGAAGAAATAGCCCATACGCTCGATCCCTTGGCGTATATGTTCCTCTATTCCTTCTCGGAGAAGATGACTTCCATAAAAAAGATCGGACGCTTTGCGATCAAGGGGTTGCGAACCGATGCGGTTTATATCATTGCGGCGGCTCTGGCGGGTAGTCTGATCGGTCTACTGACCCCAGTGCTATCGGGTATCCTTTTCGATGATGTGATTCCGCAGGCCGACCGTAGCTTCCTCTGGGAAGTATTTGCTATCATGCTGGTTATCGCCGTGGTCAAGTCGCTGCTAGAGGTCGTAAAGGGTATTCTATTGTTGCGTGTGGAAACGCAGTCAAACATCAGCGTACAAGCAGGCCTAATGGATCACCTGTTGCGCTTGCCAGTCACGTTCTTTCGGCGCTTTTCGGCAGGTGATCTGACAATGCGGGCCTTAGGGATCAATTCCATCCGCCAGATGTTGTCCAATACCGTACTTACTGCTGTGCTAAGTGGTACTTTCTCCATTGTCAACTTGTTTCTGCTTTTTTATTACGATGCCAGCCTGGCCTGGGTAGGCGTAGGACTGGCCGTACTGGCTGTGGTGATCATCAGTGCATTGGGTTTTGCCAAACTGCGCTACGATCGACAGGTATCGGATCAGCAGGGAAGCATTCAGGGGTCTTTGTTCGAGTTCCTTTCGGGGATTAACAAGATTAGAATCACAGGTTCCGAGAAGCGGATATTTGCACTGTGGGCCAAAAAATTTGGTAGTTTCAAACAACTGGGCTTCAAATCCGGCAATTATCAGAATTTTGTGGAGGTCTTCAACGCTTCCTATCCTCTGATGACCAACATCTTTTTCTTCAGCTTCATCTTTGTGGCCCTGAATTCTGCTGACAGTGCAAGCGGCTTGATCTCGGTAGGCGTTTTCATGGCTTTTCTGACGGCCTTCAACCAGTTTTTGCGCGACTGTCTGAGTATGAGCATGGGACTCATCTCTTCGCTCAATATTGTTCCGCTTTACGAACGGCTTAAGCCTATCCTGGAAGAAGAACCCGAGTCGGCCCTGGAAAATGGCGACCCTGGTGAGCTGTCTGGAGAGATCGAGTTCAACTCGGTGAATTTTCGCTACGACCCTGAACAGCCTCTGGTACTGAAAGACGTCTCTTTCAAGATCAAAGCCGGAGAAATGGTTGCTTTTGTTGGGCCTTCAGGCTCAGGTAAGTCAACCGTAATGCGCCTGTTGCTGGGTTTCGAGGAAGCTGAATCTGGCTCGGTTTACTACGATGGGCAAGCCTTTGATACGCTGAGCAAGGAACTAGTACGCCGCCAGCTGGGCGTAGTCCTGCAAAACGGCTCGCTGATGCCGGGAAGTATCTATAAAAATATTGTCGGGAGTACAGAGCTCACGCTCCAGGATGCAGAAGCCGCCGCTCGCATGGCTGGACTGGAAGAAGATATACAGCAAATGCCGATGGGAATGCATACCGTCATCAGTGAAGGAGGAAGTACTTTCTCAGGTGGGCAGCGTCAGCGCTTGATGATCGCTCGGGCGATTGTGAACAAGCCCCGCATCATGTATATGGACGAAGCGACGAGTGCGCTCGATAACCGTACTCAAAGTATCGTTTCCGAAAGCCTGGATCGTTTGCAGGCTACTCGGATTATCATTGCTCACCGCCTTAGTACGATCGTGAATGCCGACCGCATCTTTGTGATGGATCAGGGGCAGATTGTAGAAGCAGGTACCTATGATGAATTGATGGAAAAGAACGGGCTGTTCTCTCATCTTGCTAAACGCCAAATAGCTTAACAACATGACGATCATTACCGCTAATAACGACCTATTATCAGCTTACACCAGCAATGAGCTGGTGCACGAAGCGTTGCGAGCTTACACTCAAAATGCTTTTAGGGTACCTGGTGGGCGGGTTTGGGCCGGAAAAGCCTTAGCGGATGAGCCTCACATTGCTACCTGGAAGAAATACCTGAAGGAAGCTGAGGAAGAGGGCGTCTATGCTTGCCTTCGTCGTCATTTGGTACAATTTCAGTTTCCGATACAGGCACAAATCAGCGAAACGATAGCTTATGGACAAGCTACCCGCCGGGGTGAAAGCACTACATCCATGAAGGAAGCCACTGGCTTAGGATTGGAATGTGCAGAGGGACTGGAGCTGTTTTTATACGAGTCTATCGCGGGGTGTATCCCGGTGATAGTTACTGCTCATCGGGAGGACTTTAAGTCGATCGTTCAGGCGCTTTGCAATCGTAATGAACCATGTTCATTGCCTGATTCGATGGGGGCGGTATTGGTTCGCGGCCTCAATAATTGGGATAGGGTAAGACAGGTAAAGCAAGTCGCCGCTCTGGGGCAGATTGCTGGCGATTGGCGACAACAGCGCGAATTGTACCAGGATAGTATTATTGTTCTGAGCCGAATTCCTTACAGCAATGTTCCAGCGGAAGCCCTCGGTTTAAAAGAAGAAGATTGGCTGGAAAAGTCGCTGCAAATCCGTTTGGCGCACGAGTGTGCACATTACTACACGCTGCGGCAATTCGGCAGCATGAGCGTCAATATGCACGATGAACTGATCGCTGATTATCTCGGTATTTGTAGTGTCTGCCCCACATTTACCGCTGATTGGTTTTTGCGGTTTATCGGCCTGGAGAATTATCCTGTTTGTCGACCGGACGGACGTTTGCACAATTACCTCGGTACGCCTTCTCTTTCCGCGCCAGCCCTTGGAGTATTGCAAACCATTCTCTTTCGGGCCGCCCATCACGTAGCGATCTTTGACGAGCAGATCGGAACTCGCCAGGATCCGCAGCGCCTAGCTCGTCTCAACACCCTTTGCCGGCTGAACCTCCTGGAAATGGCCGCCCCTAACGGTGTCGGTCGATTACTTGACGACTATCATAATTCACAGCACTGATGAGAAAGGAAATACTTCACGAAATCAACGATATTCTGGGCAATATCACCCTCGCACTGCGCGCGCGCCGGAGTACTGTTTTTTTAGTCAATGAGGAGAGTGGCACCTTGGATAGCCTTATCTCGCAAGGTATACGGAACAATCTGATTTCCATGCCTCTGAACTGTGGTATTGCGGGCCATTGTGCCGGAACGGGGAAGGCAATGATCGTGAATGATGTTAGTAAGAGCGAGCATTTTAATAACTATTTTGATACCATCACTGGATTCAAGACCCAGAAAGTGATTTGCGCCCCTCTTCTGACGGACTCGGGCCGGGTAGTTGGTGTGATCCAGACGCTCAACAAGATTGCCGCCGATTTCGACCAGCATGACCTTACGGTGTTGAAAAGCTTTGCTGATGCCATTTCACTGGCCATCAAGAATGCCCAATTGTATGCTTCCGCAGAAACGATCAAGAACAATATCGCGACGCTGCTGAAAGTATCGTCGTCTATCAATTCCGAACTCGACCTGGGCAGTCTGATTCAGCTGATTATCGAGAAAGCCTCAGAAATTACTCAATCAGATCGCAGTAGTTTCTTTCTGTTGGATAAAGAAAAGAATGTACTATGGACCAAGTACGGTGAAGGTCTCGACGGACGGATTATCAAAACTCGGCAGGGGCTGGCTTACCACGTGGCCATGACGCAGCAACCACTGATTGAGAATAATCCCTACGGGAATGTTCATTTCGATAAATCGGTGGATGCGAAGTTTGGTTACGTCACCAAATCTATCATCAGTATTCCGGTCTTCAGCTCTTCACGCGAAGTGATTGGGGTGATCCAATCCATTAACAAAAAAGGCGGACTGTTTACCACTAAAGATCTGTTCGTACTCAATGGTTTTGCGGCGCAGATCAGCATTGCTATTCAGAACTCTACGCTCTTCGAGGAAATCAATAATATCAAAAACTACCTGGATGTACTCTTTGAAAACCTCGAGAACGGCATCCTCACCATTGATAAAGCTGGGATCGTAAAGACGGTCAACCGCCGCTTCTGCGATATCCTGGGGATGGAGTCGACGGATTTGATCGGCAAGTACTATAAAAAGCTGGCACAAGATCACTTTACCTTCTTCGACTATAGTGAATATACCTTCCATTCGGGAGAAAAATTTGAGAAGTATAACATCGAAAGTCTTGATACCCGCAATAAAAAATTGGTGCTGAATTTCAATGCACTACCAATGAAGAGTAAAGACGGTGAGAATATCGGTGTCATCAATGTCATCCATGATATAACCTCGGAGGAGCGAGTAAAGACCAACCTCAACCGTTATCTGCCCCAGCATGTCATCAACGAGATCATCAATAAAGATGACCTCTCACTCTTCAATGGGGAATACAAAAAGTGCAGTATCCTCTTTAGTGACATCCGTAATTTTACCTCCCTGACCGAGTGCTTGGAAGCCATCGAAGTCGTCAACTTTTTGAATGATTATTTTGATGTTATGGTTGGCTCTATTTTCGAACACAATGGCGTATTGGACAAGTTGATCGGTGATGCCGTGATGGCTACTTTCGGCATTCCTTATAACAGTGATGCTGATGCTGTTAATGCTATTCACACAGGACTGGATATGATCGCTAACCTTAGTAAGGTAGGAGACATCAAACAACTCCAATTCCAGTTAGGGATGGGTATTGGTATAGCTACAGGTAACGTGATCGCGGGTAATATCGGCTCCACCAAACGCTTCGAATACACCGTGATCGGCGATGCCGTCAACCTGGCCGCCCGGCTGGAAAGCCTTACCAAATTCTACGGCCTTAACATGCTCATCTGTGATAAGACGGCCCAAGATATAGTGGCGTATTATCGCTGTCGCGAAATCGATTGTATCAAAGCCAAAGGTAAGCAGGAGCCTGTCACTATCTTTACTGTTGTAGGGCGACAGACAGAGGAGCTATCAAGGGAAGAGACCCTGTTTCTCGATTTCTACGCCCAGGGTTTAGCGGCTTATCGCGCTCAGCGATTTACGGTTGCGCTAAAGGAGTTTAAAAAGGGACTCCTATTCTTTCCCGATGATCATCCTTCCCTCATCATGATCGACCGCTGCGAGCAATTTCTTCATCATCCACCCGAGGAAAATTGGAATGGAACCTGGGCTTTTAGTCAAAAGTAAGGAGCAAGTTGCTGCTGTGTGCCCCCTGGCCGAGGTTGGTGACGGCGATTCTTTAGGCTTGGTCAGCTATGTATGGTACAAGGCCTGCCAATGAAACCGCTTATTGAGCAAAAGCAAGGGGTTTCCACTGTACGCTTCCTAATCAGCGCAACCATGATTTACTCAAGCGTTGCCGGCTTGTTGGAGAAGCTGGAGCAATATGATTTTCATAAGCTATTGAATTGGTCAAATGGTTAAACCTTTGACTCCCCCCCTTTTTTCCGAAACACAGCTGACAGTTCTCACTACTATATGCCGTCTTTTCCCGGAGATAAGCTTATTTTGCGGTCACTTCGGCCTAGCGATGTGCAAGGGTGGCCCTGCTTTGGCAGGGACAGACAGCGCACCTGACTTAAATCGGGAGCGCTGGCCGATCCACTTGGTGGCGGAGAGCCCTGAAACGCCGTGCCGACGGGCAGTCAGGTAGCGGCCCCGCCCTTCAGGGGGCGAGAGCAGTCCCCAACAAAAGATCCAATCACCTTTTACCAATATTGTCAGAAAATCATAACCAACCCGTATGAGAACGCTATTACTTTGCTTGCTTTTTAATGCTTTTACCGTTTTGGCTTTTGCCCAGACAGAGGCTCCTTACGGAGCACCTACGCAGGAGAACTTGCCGCACTGGGTACAGCTGATGTATGCCGATAATCCTGATGTGGGAGCGGTGTTGGATGCTTTTTATGTGTATTACGATACCCATCCGTTTGTGAAAAACGGGCATACGCAATACCTCAAGCGAATGCTGCGGGAGCGGGAGACTTACGCTTTCCAGATGAATAACCCCGAGCTGACGGCTGCTGAGCGGCAAGCCCTGAAAACGGCGGAACAGCGCTATCTGGAACAATACCAACAACAGCAGGCTGGCCGTTCGGGCAACTGGATCAGTATCGGCCCACACGATTGGGACCACGATGCGGGTGGGCGTAGCTATGCCCCCGGGGCGGCCCACGTATATACGATAGAGCAAAGTGCTTCGGATGCCGACCTGATGTACGCAGGAACCGCCACGGCCGGCCTGTGGAAAAGCACCAACCGGGGCAGTTCCTGGACGAACGTAACCCTGGACCTGGTGGCCAATGAAGTGTATGCTGTGGAGATCGATCCCACAGATAATGAGCGAGTATACGCCGGCATGATGGGCAGTATCTACCGGACCACCGATGGTGGCATGACCTGGACACCAACGGGCGATGCCAGTTTTCAGGCGCAAGACCTGTTTACAAAAGATATAAAAATCGCTCCCGGCAGTGCTGCGCTCTGGGCAGCTACCAACGACGGCCTGTACCGATCTACGGATAATGGTGACAACTGGACAGAGATGCTGTTTGGCGACTTTCAGGAGATCGAGTTTCACCCCGTCAACAGTGAAGTGATGTATGTGATTCGCCAGACGGGCAGCCGAACGGAATTTTATCGTTCCATTGACGGTGGTCTTACTTTCTTGTTACAGAGTGGTGGCTGGCCTGTACCCAGCGGTGGAGCGGAAAATAAACGCGCAGAGATAGCGGTGACCCCAGCAGCACCCAACAAGGTGTATGCCTTGCTGACGGGTCAAGTGAATGGTGGCAGTGGCCTGTACGGGGTGTACGTGAGTGAAGATCAGGGTTCGACCTGGACCTTTAGCTGCTGCGGTGACCAACCCGGCGGACCGGCCAGTCTGGACAACATCAATATGATGGCCTGGGCCGATGATGGTACGGATGATGGCGGACAGTATTACTACGATCTTGCGCTGGCGGTATCGCCCACGGATGCGGATCAGGTATTTGTAGCGGGGGTGAACTTGTGGGTATCGAACGATGGTGGCAACACCTTTACCTGCCCGGCAAAGTGGAGCCACTCTTACAAGCCCAACTATGTACACGCCGATATTCACGATGTCAATTACTACCCCAACGGCGACTTGTGGGTGGCCAATGATGGAGGGATCTTTTATTCTACCGATGGTGGCGAAAATTTTGACCGGAGTATGCTGGGCATTGCGGGTTCTGATTTCTGGGGCTTTGGCCTGGGTTTCAACAATGACGAGTTGATGATCGGCGGTGCTTATCACAATGGCACCCTCGTAAAAAACGGCAATGTATACATCAATGACTGGGCTTGTATCGACGGTGGTGATGGCGTAGGTGGAGCGGTGAACCCCATTCGGGAAGACCAGGTGTACAGCAACTACAATATCAAGCAAATGCCCGCCGACCGTACGGTTGCTCCCATCACACGGAACTATGCCATGCAGCCCTCGTGGACCTACGTAACCGGGCGATTTAGCCAGATTGAATTTGCCAGCGATAATTACAATGTCCACTATTTTGGTAATGGCAATGGGCTTTACAAAACCGAAGACGATAACCGCAGCGTATCACAGCTCTACGATTTTGGTGAAGAAGTAGGAGATGTAGAAGTGGCCTGGACAGACCCACAAACGATGTACGTGACGACCTTCCCGGATTATTGGGGCCCTAAAAAGATCTACCGCACCACGGATGGTGGACTGAGCTGGACCAATATCACGCCGCCAGCCACCGCCAGTAGCGGTGTGCCCTATGATGTGGAAGTGAGCTACAATGATGCACAAGTGATTTGGGCCGCAAGAATTGGACGCTCTACGGGAGATGCCAATAAAATTATGCGCTCTGATGATGGTGGAACTACCTGGTACGACATCAGTAGTGCCACCTTGGCGGGAGAAGAGCTGACCAATGTGATCACCCAGCGCGGTACCGACAATCAGTTGTATCTGGGGACGACGCGTTCGGTGTACCAAAGCCCTACGGGCAATGCCGGATGGGAGCTTTTTGCGGATGGCTTGCCCGCCAGTGCCCGCTCGCGCCAGTTGGCGATCAGCTACCGCAACGGGACGCTATTTAACGCTACGAACCGGAGTGTGTGGAAATCGGATCTGGCGCAGCCTAGTGCCGTGACGGCACAGATTGCGGTGGACAAATATTTTTCGGGCTGTATTCGGGATACCTTCCGATTTGCGGATCACTCGACAGCACCCATGGATGCTACCTTTGTCTGGGAATTTCCGGGTGCGAGTTGGGTGAGTAGTACCAGTGATCGCAACCCACTGGTGGTTTACAGTGCGGAGGGGAACTATGATGTAAGCTTGACGATAGACGGGGTAACGCAGACCTTGGCGGCATTTATTGAAGTAGGAGACGATTGTAGTGCGCAAATTGAAGCGGGACAGTCGCTGGTGTGTGCTGGCGAGAATGGACATTTTATTTCCTCCAACTCCTTGGATGTGACGACGAATACGATGACTTTGATGGCATGGATTTATCCAGAGGGTGTACAGGATAATTACACCGGCCTGATTTTTAACGATGCTACGGCAGCGGGGATGAACCTACGAGCAGATAACGAACTGGGTTATCACTGGCCCGGAGGTAGTACGCACTGGGCGTGGAGCAGTGGCCTGCGGGTGCCGGAGAATGAGTGGTCGTTTGTGGTGATGGTGATCACGCCGGAGCAAGTGACGATGTATCTGAACGAACAAGAGGTGACGCGAACCTTTGGTACGCCGGTGGAAGCTGCCTTTTGGGGGAATTTCAGGATTGGCACTTACCAGGGCTGGACTTCGCGCAATTTCCGTGGCCAAATTGATGAAGCCGTGATTTGGAACCGGGCCCTGGATCGGGACGAAATCCGCAGCTGGCGGCACCTTACCAAGCAGCAGCAAGTGAACCCTGAGCATGAGCTGTACGACGAAACATTGTTGGTGTATTACCAATTCAACGAATTCAGTGGACCAGTATACGATCGGGCCAACGATAATCACGGAATATTGTGGGGAGTAGCTGCGCGGACCGCTTCTACAGCGCCGATTGGCGACGGCAGCAGTAGCAAACAAATGGTTGCTGGCGCAGGAAGTTACGCTTTTGTTGAAGAAGGACTAACGCTTGATTTTCCTGAGGAGGGCATTTACCCCAATGAAGAAGTAGTAGTGACAAGACTAAACAACCAGCCGACGATCTTGCCGGAAAATGCCTTACCCACGGAGCAGTACTGGATCGTAAACAACTACGGCCCACACCTCTTTACGGCACTGACACGGGTGCAGTTTGATAATATCCCGGAAGTGGATGAGAATACGGCCGTATCGCCAGAGCAGTTTATAGTGTATCAGCGGCGCGCCAATGCAGGGCTGGATGCCTGGGATGATTATGCCGATCAGGCAGATGCTGCTGATGGCAAAGGCGGCACGTTGGTCTTCGGCCCACACGATAATAATATCATGTATCTGGGCCAGTTGGCTCTGGGTGGTGACGAGTCGCTAATCGTCGTAGATACGGAGGAAGCACCTTTAGCGGACGCTTGGGCGCGCGTATTTCCCAACCCGATTGGCGCCAATGGGCAGCTCAGAATTGAGAGCCAGCTGGCTGGGCAGAGTGTTTTCCAGTTGTTCAATGCAGAAGGTCGCTTACTGCAAACGACTCGTTTTGAGAGCAGCGTGTACTTGCGTTTAACGAGCTTGCCTGCTGGAACCTACGCTTACCGCATCGTCAACGGAGAGCAGGTGACCAGCGGGCAGTTGGTGAAGGGGTAGTGACTTAGGACGTTAAAATTTCTAGTTTACCTTTTTTCGGTTTTCCAAGCATGGCGGGTTGTGCTGCGCTGCGCTTGCGGTAGTGCGATTCCGATTTTATCGGAATCGCGGTAGTGCTCGCTGAAGCTCGCGCGTAGCGCGACTACCGCCAACGCAGTTGGCACTCCCGCGATCCCGAGGCTTCGGGAGAGCACAACCGTGAGCGTTAGCGAACACTTTAAGCCAAGCGTGGAAGTAAACCATAAAGCATTTTCACTCCTCCATCTCCCCCTCATCAGCAAAGCTGTAGTAGCCTTTTTCACTGATGATCAAGTGATCCAGTAAGGGGAGATCCAGTTGCTTGCCGGCCAGGAAGAGCTTGTGGGTGAGCTGGCGATCGGCCTGGCTAGGTTGGAGGTTGGTACTGGGGTGGTTGTGGGCCAGGATGATGGACGAGGCTTTGAGCTCCAGCGCGCGCCCGAAGACGAGCTTGGCATCTACCACGGTACCGGCGCGCCCACCGGAGCTGATTTTGATACGATGGACGATGTAGTTGGCCCGATTGAGGCAGAGCATCCAGCATTCTTCGTGTTCGAGATCGGCGATCAAGGGGGCCAGGCAGTGGTAGGCATCGGCACTTTTTCGTACCTGCGGGCGATCACTCAGCGGGGTGAGCTGGCGGCGGCGGCCGAGCTCTAGCGCAGCGATGATCGTAACGGCCTTGGCTTCTCCGATACCGGGAAACTTCAGCAGGTCGGCACAGGTCTGTTTGCTGAGGGTATGGAGGTTGTTGTCAACGGCTTGGAGAATACGCTGGGCCAGACCCAGGGCGCTTTCCTGGCGGCTACCTGAACCTAAGAGGATGGCGACCAATTCGGCATCGCTGAGTTGTTGGCGACCTTTGAGGAGGAGCTTTTCTCGGGGGCGGTCTTCTTCTGCCCATGCTGTGATGGCTAAGGAAGAAGAGGAATAGTGCTTAAAAGTTGGAATAACGGACATGGTATAGCATTAGCTTTTTAAAGCGAAGAATAAATAAGATGCTTACCCGGAACTATAAAGAATGGAAGAAGACTTGGTCGTGATCCGTTTCCGTGTGTTGATGTGCGCGTCAATCCGAACCTTCAGCGGCTCGGCTTCCCCAAAGATAAGGAAAAATTAACGACAGGATACCTATCTTCGCTCCTATGAATGATTTTCGTTTTCAACGCGGGGAGCGCTTAAAGAGCCGCAAGGAACTGGAAGGGCTTTTTAAGCCGGGGAGCAATGCACTGATGCAGTATCCGCTGCGTCTGGTATGGCGGCCTATGGAGGAGAAACGTAGCGATTTTCCGGTACAATTCACGGTGAGTGTTTCCAAGCGGCGGTTTAAACACGCCGTTGACCGCAACCGCGTAAAACGCTTGGTACGGGAAGCCTATCGTTTGCGTAAGCACGAGTTGTACGAGACCCTGCCTGAGGGAAGCCCCCAGCTGGCCTGGATGATCATTTTTATTGGTAAAGAAATGCCGGATTACCCCAAAGTAGAAAAGGCCATGCGCAAGTTGGTAGCTAAATTTATTAAACAATACCAACTGCCTCCAACCAACGACTTGGGCGGGTGAGAGGTCTTTTGGGGGATACTGAGAGACAGCTAATCATTATCATTAATAGCCAAATCCAATATTATGCGCTACCTATACCTGTTTGTTTTTGTTCTGACGGTGAGCTCTCTCGCTGCCCAGCGCGTATTACTCATTGAGAAGCTCAATAGCCCTAAGACGACCAAATTGTATGTAGGGGATTATATTCAGTACCAATTGGTAGACGAAAAAGATTGGTACGGGGAGCGGATTTATGACCTGCGCGACGATACGCAGGCACTGGTTTTTCCCGATCGCTATGTCGCTATTGAAGATATTGCGATGTTGCGGCAAGGCAAGCCGTGGGCTCGGAATATTGGCCTGATGCTGGTGACTTTTGGCGTGTCGTGGTCGGGGTTTGCGCTGTTGGGTACGGCTACGGATGGCGATCCTGAAACGGGTTACGAGCGCAGCGATGCAATAGTGACGGGGGTGGCGGTAGGTACTGGGGTACTATTGCCCGCTTTGTTTGGCACCAAGCGAATGCGCTTCGGCGAGGGGGAGCGATTGCGTTTGAGAATTCTTGATATTAGTTTCTAGGCTTGTTCGCTGAAATTGCGTTACTGTTCTATCTTTGCGCTGATCAAAACTTAACAGGATGACGCTGCGCGATTTTTTTGATGCCACTTCGGCCCAACCCGTTTACATCGTGTTTTATTTTGCCATGATTGTATTGGTAGCCCTCCTTACGGGTTGGTTGGCCAAAGGGGAGGGGGAAGACAGCCCCTGGAAATACCTCTACAGTGCGCTTTTGTACCTGGCATGTGTACCTGGTATTTTTGCCATCAGCCTCCAGATTTACCTTTTCCTTTTTGAGCGGCGCAGTATTTTCGATATGAACATCTTGTTGGAAGTGTTGCCGGTGGTGAGTATGATTGCAACGATACTTATTGTTCGCAAGAATGTCAATATGGATCGCATTCCTGGGTTTGACAAACTTTCAGGCTTGGTGATGATGATCAGCGCGGCGCTGGCCATTATGTGGTTTATTGATCGCACGCACATAGTGGTCTTCAGCTACATGCCGTTTCAATCGGTCTTGCTTATTTTTGCCGGATTATTGCTGGTCATTCGTTTGGGATGGTCGCGACTGATCAAAGCCTAACCCTTCCAGGATGAGTAATACAATAACAGAGAAGAAAAATGCAGCCCTCAAAGCGGTGGAGCAGGTACAGTCGGGGATGATCTTGGGCTTGGGTACTGGCAGTACCGCTTATTTCGCTATTGAAGCCATAGGTGAGCAATGGCAGGCGGGAACCCTCACCGATATCCAAGCTATCCCTACTTCGGAGGCAACGGCTAAGCAGGCCAGCAGCTATGGGATTCCTTTGTTGGAATTGGCCGATGTCGATCGCATTGACCTGACCATTGATGGCGCGGATGAATTCGACCCCCAGCTCCGGCTGATTAAAGGCGGCGGCGGTGCCCTCTTTCGGGAAAAGCTGGTAGCTTTTGCTTCCGACAAAATGCTGATCATTTCGGATGCCTCCAAAGAAGTACAATATCTCGGGGCTTTCCCCTTGCCGGTAGAAGTGCTACCGAAGGCCATTCGCCTTGTGCAGCGCGTGCTGACCGAGAAAAACTGTCAGCCTGTTCTGCGCAAGCAAAAGGATGGCTCGCCTTACCTAACGGATAATCAAAACTACATCCTTGATTGCCATCTGGGAAAAATTGACAATCCTGAACAGCTGGATTTGATGCTACACCTGGTGCCTGGTATCGTAGAGACGGGCCTATTCCTTGGTTTGGCTACCCAGGTCATTGTAGGGCAGGGTGATGATGTGAAAGTGTTTGAGTAGACTTCTTGTGCGCTTATGCTGGCCGCTGACTCACCAGGTAAGCGTGGCTGATGGCAACTTCTTCTACTTGCATAGTAGAATAGGGGGGAGCCAAGGCTAGTTGCTGTACCTCGTGAAGATTTCCCGCCCGAATTTTTTCTTCTGAATAAGGAATATTCAACTCCTCGTAGAGTTCACGGTAACGGGCTAATCGCCATCGGTTTTGTGGTTGGATAGGGTTGTCGATCCACTGCCATTGTTGCTCTGAAAAACGAAGGAAATTGTAGATCGTAATGCTCTTGTCCATGTGTGCAAAATGATCGGACATATCAATAAAATGGCTCATCACGCCGCCAGGAGCCGTCAGGCTCCAAAGTTTTGCGACAATGCCTCCCAGTACCTGCGGGTAAATGTGTTCGTAAGTATTATTGGAGGAAAGCAGCAAGATGTTTTCTTCTGGTAGTGCCAGTTCACGAACATCTTTGACGATAGGAATGAAATTCAACTGCTCACAAAGCGTGCTCAGAGGGGTGGCGAGGGTAGCTTGCTGGCGGATGTTTTGTAGTAGTTGCCAACGTTCGGAATCAATAGTTCCCAAGCCAGCGAGAAAACGTTTCTGGTGGCGATCTATTTCTTCCAGACAGCGCAATAGGGTAGCGGTGGTAAGGTGAGCGGAGATGTCTACGCTGTAAATTTTACCGGCACCCTTGAGGAAGTAACCAATAGGAATGATGGGATACCAGCCTGTACCCAATTCCAGACAGGTTATACCGTCGAGCTTGTCTTTGCCAGTGGCCTTGGTGAAGTGCTCCAAGTGATCTAGTAAGTGCCCGTACTTATTGAAAAAGTGCTCCTCGTGCAGCTCCACACCCTTGGTGACGTACTTCTGGAAGAAGAAGTTGATCTGGTTCCGAAAAGGAAGAAAAGAAATAATTTTTTGGACAATGGCCTTGAGGTACCACTTCTTCATGATGGTTGCTATTAGAGCTCGCAAAAATAGAACCTTCTGAGAGAAAATACACTCCTATCTGGACTTTTGGCAAAATGTAGTAAAGACCAGCCTATGCACCTCTTACGCTTCCGTAAGCGGAATAGGCAAGATCAGCTTATCCCACTGCATGACGATTTTTCCTGGTGCTAGTCGGAATTCGAGGGTAGTGCTGCTAGAATCTACACTTACGGGCTGGGCGGGTACTCTCAGTACGTCTTTCGTATTGTCATATTCATAAGCGCCCCACTGGTCCACTACCTTGTTGAAGATAATTTCCCATTCTTTTTCGGTGGGTATGGTAAACAGGCTGTAGGTGCCAGCAGCTAGTTCAGCCTCACCTACCAATACCGTTTTGTCGATGGTGAAACGTGTTGCTTCATTGGCCCCGGTACGCCATACTTCGCCGTAAGGGACAAGCGAACCCCAGATAGCACGCCCCTTGGTGGAAGGGCTACCGTAATCGATCGTAATATTGACGCCGTTAAGTTGGCCTTTTAGTTCTTTACGAGGACTCGCCAGTTCTGCTTCCGTAACAGTGACCGTATACTCTGGCTGAGGAGCATTAAAAGCCAGGGGCTCCTTTTCTTCCACAGTCGTAGGCGGTGCCTGAGAGGTATCACACGAAACAATCAATACCGCAAATAAAACGAAGGAAGACAACAGGGAAACGACGATTTTCATAGTAAAAATAGGATTGGGTAATCTTTTAAATAAAAAACATCCAATATCCTGAACGCTATCGTACACCAATTGGTTGCCACAAAAATATTAAAATACTAATTGCAGCCTAATCAATGGATTATCATAAAAAAAATATGAGCCTACCCCTTATAAATACTCGCTTATACAAAGCAATTTTAGTAATTTTACACCTCATCCCTTACCTACCTACCTGTAGCATACGCACTTACTGATGGCGTTATGCTTGTATCCTTAATAACATCTACTGTACTGTTTAATTTTCATTCCTACCCGTAGATCGGTAGTTGTGATATTTTTGGGCGAACTACTTAGCTGTAACACTAGTTACTTCTGAACAAAACACCGTCTACAGTCCAGTAAAATAAAAGTACTATGAACAAGACGACTACACAGGGATTTAGTCTTATTACACTCTTCTTTTTGCTTCCTCTCTGGCTTTCTGGTCAAATGATTTGGCCTGGTGATATCAATAACAATGGTATTGTCAATGGCATCGATTATCTCTATTGGGGGGTAGCCAACCAAAACAATGGTCCTGCTCGCCCCGATGCGTCCACTACTTGGGAAGAACAACCGATGGGTGCTGCTTGGGCCACCCAGTTTCCTGGAGGTATAAATCAAGCTTACGCAGATGCGAATGGCGATGGCCAAATTACGGCTGCCGATGCCGACGCGCTGGGTGCCAATTTTAATCTTAATCACGGTACCCTCCTACCAGACGCTTTTCAGACGGGCCCACTTTCAGGTGGAGAACCTGACATCTACTTTGAGATAAATTCTGAGCAAGAAGTAGCTTCTGGTGAAACGGGAGGTGTGATTATGGGGCTAGCTACAGAGCTACCTTTCAGTGCTTTTTACGGGATCACCTTCACGCTCAATTATCAGCCTGGTATATTGGCCGCCAACGATGGTGTGCTCATTGGCTTGATTGCCGATTCGTTTTTGAACCCCGATAATAGCGATGTTGCTGCTTTTGTCAACAACAATTCCGCTACTGGTAAAGCAGTCATCACCATTGTTCGTACCGATCAAAACAATGTTGTAGGCGGTGGAAAAGTAGCTCGTATTTTACTGAATTTTGCAGATCTCACCGTTCCCGGTACACCGGATCAGCTGAATTTTACCATTAGCAATGTACGCGCTATCGATCATGATATGAATACCATCATGATGCGAACGGGGAGTTTCAGCTTTTCTACGCAGGGAGCCAGTGGTGGTTGCCCCAATACGGTAAACCCCGTTTGCGGCAGCAATGGACAAACCTACCTGAATTCCTGTTACGCTGAGGCTGCGGGAATTTACAATTACACTCCCGGTGCCTGCTTTGATGATAGCTGTATCGACCCTACCCAAATCAACCCCGATGCGGTGTGCCCTACCGTTTACCAGCCCGTCTGTGGTTGTAATGACGTAACTTACCCCAATGAGTGTGCTGCCGATGCAGCCGGGGTTCAGAGTACTACCCCAGGGCCATGTGCACCTAGTAGTTGTTACGACCCCCAATACATCGTTACCAGTGCCGCTACTACGGTAAACACCACTACGGGGGTGATTACCGCCAACTGCCCCACTGCGGGCATTCCCGTTTGTGGTTGTAATGGTGTGACCTACGCCAATGCTTGCCTCGCAGAAGCTTCGGGTATCACGGTATACACACAGGGAAGTTGCGAAAGCGCCTGTGTTGATCCTTTTCAGATGAATTTGGATGCTGTTTGCCCGACGGCTTATCAGCCGGTATGTGGTTGCAACAATGTCACTTACTCTAATGCCTGCCTTGCTGATGCGGCGGGCGTCACGAGCTATACCAATGGCCCCTGTAATGGTGGCTCAGCCTGGTGTAGCGAAGCCATCCCTGTACAGTGTGGCGATTTCTTGCCCTACGAAACAACGGTAGGTGCGGGCAACAATATTCTTCAGTATCCTGGTTGTACTAATACTTCTTTTTATGGCCCGGATCGCGTATACGTCATCAATAAACAATCGGCAGGGGATCTTCAGATTGGTCTGGAAATCCTCACGCCGGGAATGGACCTCGACCTCTTCCTCCTTGCCGACAACTGTAGTCAACTGACTTGCCTGGCTAAAAGTACGACTAGCAATGTCAATACCAATAATGAAGGAATTATCCTGGAAGATGCACCCATTGGCACCTACTATATCGTAGTTGACGGGCAATATGCGCAGTCGGAGGGCACTTTCCGCCTGGAGGTGAGCTGTGGTTACCTTTTCTGTGGAAATTCCGTTCCCCTTCAATGTGGCCAGTCTTACCAAGGCACCAACCTCAATGGGCACGATGATGTTTCCCTGTACGGTTGCGATGGCAACGTGCTCAACGTAGAAAACAACGGTCCCGAGATCGTACATACTTTCACGACTACCCAAGCTGGACCGGTAAGCATCAGCCTGACGGGGCTTTCTGCGAACCTGGAACTCTTCCTCTTGCGTTCTTGTGACCGGGGAGATTGTATGGAGTACAGCCAGAATTCTGGCAATAATAGCGAATACATCAATGAATATTTGCCGGCGGGCACCTACTACGTAGTCGTAGACGGCTACAATGGAGCCGTCAGCAATTATACCTTGCTGGTAGATTGCAGCACCAACAGTAGCTGTAACCTTAGCTTTACCGACCTTTCCGCTACTTCCAGCGGCTGTGGTCAAAACAGTGGCTCCATCCACATCGGTTCTAGCGGTGGTACTCCCAACTATTTGGTGACTTACAGTGGCCCACTCAGCGGCAGCTTTACGACCAGCAGCAATTCCTGCACCATCTACTACCTGCCGCCGGGCACTTATACCATTACGAAAACCGATGCGCAAGGCTGTACCATCACTGGTACGGTGACCATCCTCGGTGGTGGCAACCTCTCGGCTACCCTTACACCGTACAATGCCGTCTGTATGGACCAGGGTTCCATTGGCGTCTATATCAGCAATGGCCAGGGCCCTTATCAGGTCTATATTACCGGACCAACCTCCGGCAGTGTTACCGCTAATAGTAACAATTTTACCATTAATAACCTCAATGCGGGTAACTACACCATCCACATTACGGATGCATTAGGCTGTTCTATTTCTCAGCAAGTAACCATCAATCATACCAGTGGCAACTTTATCTGGAACTACACCGTCACTCCTGCAGCTTGTGGAGGTTATGGTGCGATCCACGTGAATACTTATAATGGTGAAGCGCCTTACAATATCCTGGTCAGCGGCCCCATCAGCGGCGGTGCTACCGTTTATGCCAACAGCTTCAACCTCATCAACTTGCCGGGAGGAACTTATCAGGTAACCGTGGAAGACAACAACTGGTGTTCCTACACCCGTACCATCGTTATTCCGAACGGTAACCTTACCATGGAGGCTACTCCTAATTCCGGCGTTTGCGGGCAAGACGGCAGTATTACAGTAAATATTGACAATGGTAGTCCCGCTTATACCATTAGTTGGACGGGCCCCGAAAATGGGTCAACGGTCACCAACAGCGCCTCTTACGTAATTCCCAACCTCACGGCAGGTACTTATACCATCAATGTAGTGGGCAGCAATGGTTGTTCTGACTCCCAAATTGTAACCCTCTCCAACAGTGAAGGCGGCGGCCTTACCTTTAATGTCATCCCGCTACCGGGAAGCTGTAGCCAGAACGGTGCGTTGTGGATTGATATTTACAATGGTTCACCCACCTATACCATCAGTTATACTGGTCCGCAGAACGGCGTTCTTACAACGAGTAATGATGGACTTGATATACCCAACCTTCCTTGTGGTTATTACACCCTCACCATCACAGATATGAATGGTTGTAGTGGGGTACAAACTGTGGAATTGGGTGGTTGCGAAGTGATTGACCTGGATCTCGCTCCCCAAAACGGAATTTGTGGGCAACCAGGTTCCTTACTGGTGACGCTCAACGGAGGTTCTCCTATCTATACGGTTACCTGGACGGGGCCGGTAAGTGGCAGCACAACAACGTCGACCAATATCCTCAACTTGCCAGGCTTGCCCGCAGGGACTTACACGGTACAAGTGGTTGATGCTAATGGTTGTACGGATTATGCCGTTGCGCAAGTGAGTACGGCGGAATCTAATTTAGTAATCAATACCAGTGTTTCGGAAGCTCAGTGTGGAACCGAAGGGACCATCTTTGTGAACCTTGCTGGTGGCGTACCTCCTTATCAACTGAACTGGAGTGGCCCAGAATCTGGTTCTCAAATTTTCAGTACCAGCAATACCGCCATTAGCGGTTTGATGGCAGGTAACTATACCCTCTATGTGACCGATGGCAACGGCTGTTCAGCAACGACTACCGAAGAGATTCTCAATATCGGCAGTAACCTGGATATTAGCCTCTTAGGCAATAACGGGATTTGCTCACAGTTTGGTAACATCGGCGTATATATTGCCAACGGCACTGCTCCGTACCAGATCAGCTGGAATGGCCCTGTAAGCGGTAGTGCTACTTCACCAACGACGGTTTACCAAATTCAGAATACACCTGCGGGTACTTATAATGTAGTGGTGACGGATGCCAATGGCTGCTCTACCTCTGGTACGGTGCAGATCATGGTACAGAACAATTTGATGGCCAATTTGCAGGTGTACAACGGCATCTGTGGCAGCAATGGCAGTATCCTGGTCAATGTTACGCAAGGTAACCCAAGTTATACCATCACCTGGTCTGGCCCTCAGAGTGGTTCGATCGTTGTGGCAGGCAATCAGTATGCTATTACCGGACTGCCTTCCGGAACGTATACCGTCGTGATTACCGACAGCAATGGTTGTTCGCGTACCCTCACGGGAACGGTCACCAACACCAATGGCGGACTCGAAATCAGCACAGCACTGATCTACAATATTTGTGGACAGTACAATACCATCTGGACAGACATCATCGGTGGAACTCCGCCGTACACCGTCACCTGGCAGGGTACCCAAAATGGCTCTGGTACGACTACCACCCAAGGTTTCGAGATCATGGACCTGCCTCCAGGAACCTACAAAGTCATTGTAGTAGATGCCAATGGTTGCATGGATATGGAACAGGGGATTATCATATATCCTGCTCCGATGAATCTCTTTACCGTCACACCTAACAATGGTATTTGTGGCGAAACGGGTAGCATTCAGGTTGATATTGATGGCGGTACCGCACCGTATGTTCTTAATTACAATGGCCCCGTGAGTGGTACTCAAAACTACAACAACCCTGGGATCAGTGTCTTGAATAACCTCCCTGGTGGCACCTATACCTTTACCCTTACGGATGCTAATGGTTGTACCCAAACCCAAACGGTGGTTCTCAATACGGGTACGCCAGTGCAGATCATTACGGCTTTGATCTACAATGAATGTGGGCAGTACAATACCATCTGGACGGACATCATTGGTGGTACACCACCATATACCGTCACCTGGCAGGGAACCCAAAACGGCTCTGGCACGACGACTACCCAAGGTTTTGAGATCGTAGATTTACCTCCTGGAACTTATAAGGTAATCGTTGTCGATGCCAATGGCTGTATGGACATGGAGCAAGACATTATCATTTATCCTGCTCCGGTTAACATTTTCACCGCAACAGCCGATCCTGGCGTCTGTGGTACAGATGGCAAAATTAACATCAACGTTACCGGCGGTACCGGACCTTATTCTCTGACTTATACTGGTCCGCTTTCGGGGACCATCAGTGTGGTAATGGGCCTACAGGTACTCTCGGATGTCCCCAACGGAACTTATACCCTGACTTTAACGGACGCCAATGGTTGTACGGAAACCGAAACGGTAACCGTGACCAGCTCAGGCACTCCTGTAGAGATTGTTACTGCCTTGATCTATAATGAATGTGGGCAGTACAATACGATCTGGGTAGACATCATCGGTGGTACACCGCCGTATACCGTCACCTGGCAGGGTACCCAAAACGGCTCTGGGACGACCACTACCCAAGGTTTTGAAATCATAGATTTGCCGCCAGGTACTTACAAAGTAATCGTGGTCGATGCCAATGGTTGTATGGATATGGAGCAAGGAATTATCGTCTATCCTGCTCCGATCAATATTTTCTCTGCGACTTCAGTGAGTGGCACTTGTGCTGGCCCGGGAAGTATTGTGGTAAACATCCTTGATGGTACCCCCAACTTCAACCTTACCTGGACGGGCCCCGTCAGTGGTTCGGGCACCTTTGGTGGAAATATTTATACGATCCCTAATCTACCTGCCGGTACCTATACCCTCACGCTCACAGATATGAATGGCTGTACCGAAACGGAAGTGGTCGTCGTTAGCACCAGCGAAGATGATGTCAACCTCACCGCCAACGGTACCAATGGTAACTGTATCTCCAATGGATCAATTACTGCCCAAGGGACTGGTGGCGACGGTACTTATGTGCTGACCTGGACAGGGCCAGAAAGCGGCAGTGCTAATATTAGCAATGCTCCCTTCCTCATCCCTGACCTGCCTGCGGGCACTTACACCTTGTCGATCAATGATGGCAATGGTTGTGATGATGTAGAAACCGTAACCCTTTCAACGCCGGAAGATGACCTACAGGTAAGCCTTACCCCCACGCCTGGTGATTGTAACAACAATGGTCAGATTGCAGTAGTGATCACTGGCGGCACGCCTGGCTTTACTATTAGCTGGTCGGGCCCAAGCAGTGGCAGCGTGAATATCGGTGGACAGTTTTTGGTCATTCCTAACCTTCCTGCGGGAACTTACACCGTAACGGTGGTGAGCAATGATGGGTGTACCGAAACAACGAGCACAGTGCTGAGCAACCCTGGTGGAGTACTTACGGTAGCTGCTACACCAATCGCGGGTGTTTGTGGGCAACCAGGATACATCTTCTTGAATATCGGTGGTGGCAACGCGCCTTATCAGGTGAGCTGGACCGGGCCATCTTCAGGAAGCCTTACGGCCAATAGTGCCAATGTACAAATACCAGGTCTTTTGCCAGGAGGGTATACCATCACTGTCGGCAGTGGCAACTGTAACGGAGGGGTAAGTAGCCAATTGCCTGCACCGGCTCCTGACTTGGTCGTAACAGCCACATCTACCTCCGCAACTTGTGGCGCTGGCGGCAGCATCCATGTGAGCCTTGCCAACTTCGTAGGTAGCACCACGATCAGCTGGTCTGGCCCGCAAAGTGGCACTCAGGTCATCAACGGCAGCACGATGAATATCCCGAACTTGCCTAACGGCAGTTATACCATCACTGCTACCAATGGTAGTTGTTCAGACATCACCCAGGTGACGGTCAATAATGCCAATGGAAATATTGTCGTGTACGCTACTCCTGTACATGCAGTTTGTAACCAGAACGGCAGTATCAACGTTGGCTTCTCTGGCGGCCAAGCGCCTTACACGATTAGTTGGACGGGCCCAAGTAGTGGTAGTACCACGACCAACGGCACCAGCTTCCAGATTCCAGGGCTCAACCCTGGTACCTATACTGTGACGGTAAGCAGCGGCAACTGTAGCGGCAGTGCTACCGCCACCATCAACAATACCAACAATAACCTCAGTATTACGGCTGCTCCGCAAAACGGAACCTGCCTCACCAACCCCGGTTTTGTGCTCACCTTTAGTGGGGGCACCGCTCCGTATCTGTTGACCTGGCAAGGGCCAGTCAATGGATTCGCCAACGTCAATAGCAATACTTACACCTTGAGCGACGTACCTACTGGCCTGTACAGCTTCATGCTGACCGATGCCAACGGCTGTACGATCTCAACCATTTCTACGGTAAGTAGCAATACCATTGATCTCAACCTGACTGCTCAGAATGGTACTTGTGGAGACAATACGGCTATTTTTGTTAATGTGACCAATGGCACGGGGCCTTACCAGATCAGCTGGGTAGGAGAAGTGGAAGGTTTTGCAACGTCGAACAGTCCGAATTATACCATCTCCAACTTGCCAGGTAGTCCCTACATCGTGACGGTGCAGGACGCCAATGGATGTGTTGCCTCCGATAATATCACTGTTGTCAGTGGTCCCACCGATTTTGAAGTCATACACACCGTCAGTAACAATGGCTGTGGTGCACTGAACAACATCTGGATGGACTTCTTCAACGGGGTAGGCGACTACACGATCCAGTGGATTGGACCAAGCAGTGGCACCGCTACGACGACCCATGATTACTACGATATTCAGAATGCACCTACGGGTATCTACATCATTATCATCACGGATGGCAATGGTTGTGTGGATGTGCAGCAGGTAGAGGTTTACAACATTTTGAATACGCTGGATGTGACCGTAGTACCACACGATGGTTCTTGTGGAGGACTTGCTACGATTGATGTTTATGTCGATGGTGGAACACCTTGGTATACCATCGCCTGGTACCGGAATCAATCACCGCAAGGAGAAATTGATATCAACTCCAACCATTATACCATCAATAATTTGGTAGCTGGAACCTACTATGTAGTAGTCACGGACGACAATGGTTGTGACCGTACGGCTACGGTTACCGTGGCAACACCGGCCAATTTGCTACAGTTGCAAACTGCAATTGTTGGGCCTGGTTGTACGAGCCTCGGTTCGGTAGGACTCACCATGGGTGGTGGAAACGCTCCTTACTCGATTACGTGGAGTGGCCAGCAAAGTGGTTCTGCAACCAGCAATACCAATAGTTACCTGTTGGGTGGCTTAAACGGTGGGAATTATCAAATTACCGTGACGGCGGCCAGCGGTTGTACGAATACGATCAACGTCGTCGTACCGGGAACTACACCAGGGAACCTGGTGGCTGATTTCGATTACGAAGTAGATGGCCTAAATGTCAGCTTTACCAATATGTCTAGCAATGGTTTTTACAACTGGACTTTTGGTGATGGAAACACGGATGGTGTTCGCCATCCTGATCATGCTTACGCCAACTCCGGCAGCTACCAGGTTTGTCTTACGGTAAGTGGTAACTGTGGTTCGAATACCCACTGCGAAACCATTTCGGTGACGGCGCAGAGCAATCTGGCCATCCTGGATATTGGTGAATCAGAGGGTGGCCCCAATGCCATCGTACAGGTACCCGTGACGATCGACAATGTGCAGAACATCATCTCCCTTGCGGGAAGCATTGAGGTGATGGATGAATCGGTAGCGATCATTACGGGGGTAACCAATGGTGTCATTGCTCCTCAGTACAACGTGTCGAACAATACTTTCAGCTACTTCAACAATACCGGCGATGGTCTTGATGTAAATAATGACGATGTACTGTTTTACTTGAAAGTGCTTTTGGTGGGTGATATTGGAGAATCTACCGTCATCAAGTTTGTACAGACACCATTGCCAATTGAAGTAGGTGTTGTCAACAATGGTATACCTATGGTCGTGCCTTACACCTTGTCGATGGGCTCGGCAACGATCACTAATATGGCCGCCTTGAACGGTCAGCTATCCACTTATTGGGGCGATGGTATCATGAATGCAGCGGTGACCATTACGGGCCCTGGCATGCAAGAAACCATGACCACAAGCGAAAGCGGCAGCTACAATTTGCCCAACCTGAGCCCAGGTATGGCCTATACTGTAAGTGCCCAGAAGGACCTTGATGATAGCAACGGACTTTCGACCTACGCATTGTTTATCGGTCAGCGCTTCCTTCTGGGGATGAATCCTTCGCAGATTACCTCTCCTTACCAGATCATTGCGGGGGATGCCAACTGTAACGATGCCTTCACTACGCTTGACCTCTTCCTGATCCAACGCTTGATCATTGGGGCACAAGAAGCGTTTGACAACTGCCCCTCATGGGTGTTTGTCACGGAAGGGCAGACGATGCCTACGGATTTTGATGCCTACAATGTATTCCCTTACGCCTCTACCAGCACCATGATGCTGACCCAGCCGGAAACGGCCAACTTCATTGGTGTGAAGGTGGGAGACATCCTTGGTCAGGCCAACCCAAGCAACTTTGGAGGCTTGGACGATGACCGCACCAACAGCCAATTGCCGTTTACGGCAGAAAATCTGGCGGTAGCAGCGGGCGAAGAGGTGACCTTGTATTTCCGCAGTGCGGCCTTTGCGGATATCGTAAGCTACCAGTTTGGCTTGCAATTCCCAGCCAATCAGGTGGAATACCTGGAGTTTTTCCCAGCGGAAGAACAGCCTTTCCAAACGGTAGTTATTGGTGATGGTGGTGCCGAAGAAGGTAAGTTGCGCTTGAGTTGGTTCAGCCTGGATGGGCAAGGCCATAGCGCTAGCGCAGATCAAGCCTTGTTCGCGATCAAGTTCCGTGCATTGACGGACATTGAAGACTGGAACAATATCCTGCGTCTCGACCCTGGTGCTATGCTTCCCGAAGCTTACAACAACAACGAAGAAGCCCTTGATCCTGCCATCAACTTCGGGGAAGTGGTGACGGGAACAGATGCACCCGTGGAAAGTAAATTCCGCCTGGATCAGAATACCCCTAACCCATTCAATGGGTCAACGGTGATCAGCTTCCATTTGCCAACCGCGACGGATGTTGTCTTTGTGATCCACGATGCCTTTGGGCAGGAGGTTTACCGGGAATTCAACAGCTACGGTGCTGGCGAAAATCGTTTGCGTTTGAATCAACAAAACCTGCCAGCCGGCGTGTACTATTACACCTTGCGGGCTGGAACAGATACGGCTACCCGTACGATGGTAGTTGTAAAATAAGATTTGTTTGTTATGGACAAGTAATCCCTCGGCCAAGGTACTTAAGTGCCTTGCTGGGGGATTTTTGTTAAAGGCGTTGAAATACCCCAAAACTATGAAACTACACTGTTGGTCAATATGGACTTTCAGCAAAACCCACAGAGCGATTACCTTCTTAGGATGGGTATTGGCTTTGCTCATTTGGTCACCCCTCACAGGGCAGAGTGTGCGACTGAGCTTACCAGAGGTGACCGTTGCGGATGGGGAGACGGTCACTCTACCGCTCACTGTTGCTGATTTTGACAGTATCGTCAGCTTGCAATTGTCGATCAATTGGGACACGGAGGTGGCTACTTACGTCGACTTTGAGCTTGCGGCCCTGCCCTTGTTGGCGATTGGTGATTTTCAGGCTGATCAGGGCGAGCTTCGCCTGAGCTGGTTTGACAATGGAGGCGATGGAGAGTCATTACCCGACGGAACGGTCATTGCTCGACTGACATTTACAGCGATGGGTAACCCCGGTGATTTTACTGTTTTACCCTTTACGGGTAACCCTTTGGCCATCCAAATTTTTAAGTCTACCATGACGGTGGGGGAGTTTGACCCCGTGGCATTGGAACAGGATGCCGGTAGAATAGCCATCGCCGCTCCTTTAGGCTTCAGTATCAATAGCAGTGACGTCTCTTGCTTTGGAACAGCAGATGGCAGTGCCAGCGTAAGTCTGGAAGTAGACCCTAACGATTACAATCTCAATTGGACTGGGCCGGACAATTTTTCGGCTACGGGTCTGAATTTGACTAATCTTAGCGGTGGTACTTATTTCCTGACCATCACCGATCAGAGTGGTGCCGTCATTTTTACTTACGAATTAACGATCGAAGAAGCTAACGCCCCGCTGGCTATCCTGGATTTGCAGATAACAGCAGCGGATTGTGATGCCCCGAGTGGCAGCCTCGGTGCTACGGCTACTGGAGGAACATCTCCTTACAGCTATGAGCTGAATGGCTTCAGCAATCCTACCGGTGTGTTTAGTGGTTTGGCTGCCGGCAATTACACGCTGATTGTTGCGGATGCTAATGATTGTAGTCTCCGCCTGGATACCATGATTGTAGCACCTGGCGCACCCGTGCTAAATTTACCGTCCTCCGTGATGCTTTGTGGAGAAAGTGTTGTACTCGCACCTGGCGCAGAGGGAAGCTACAATTGGTCGACAGGTGAAACGACGGATAGCATTGTGGTGAGTACTACGGGGATTTATTCCGTAACGGTCACCAATACGGAAGATTGCAGCGCGGAGGCGACGACCGAAGTGCTGCCGGGTATGGTGCCTGTGGGTGTACTGGAAACCGATTTTCCTGAGGTTTGCCCGGGCGATAGCCTACAGATTGTAGTCAGTGGAGGAGATGTTTTTCGCTGGCTGGAAGGCAATAGCAGTTTGAGTGCCGTGGATGTTTTCAACCCGCTGGCATTTCCGGATACTACAACCAATTATCTGGTGGAGGTAGGGAATGATTGTGGCGTTGATACTTTGGCTTTTTCTATTTTGGTGTACGAAATTTTGGCATCCGCTGGGGCGGATACCTGTATTGCACCTGGTGATGAAGCTCGCTTGATGGCCCAGGGAGGCATTTTTTATGCCTGGGAGGATAACCCGTATCCGGTCAGTGATCCGTCTATTGCCAACCCTATGGTAAGTCCGAAAGACAGCACCACTTACGGGGTAATAATCACGGATATCAATGGTTGCCAGACCTTTGACGAGGTAACAGTGCTGGTCGCCAATAACCCGGTAGAAAGCATTGTACCCTACAACCTGATTACACCCAATGGAGACGGTTTTAACGATGAACTGGATTTTGGGCCGATCACTAAATACGGCACCAATTCCTTGAAGGTCTACAACCGCTGGGGCGATCTCGTCTACCAAAAGCTCAATTATCAGAGTGACGAAGATCGGTTTGCAGGTCTTCACAAAGGTGCCCGCTTGCCTGCGGGGAATTATTTCTATGTATTGGCTTTTCGCCAGGGGGAAATCAAGCAAACCTTAACCATCGTATGGGAATGAGAAAACATAAAACACTGCTGTCACCGGTTTTATCTCTTTTAGCTAAGCAAAAGCCTGTAGTTGGATGCGGGCTGCTTCACACCCTTGAAGTAGGGGGTAGAGGGCAGAACTTGGGACTGGGTCTGCTAGCGATAGCGCTGTTGACCATTACCAATTTGAGTGCGCAGCAATTACCGGCACGTAGTCCTTTTGCTTCCAATAATTTTATCTGGAATCCGGCAATGACTGCGGTGGAAGATTATTGGGAAGTGGGCGTTACTCACCAGCAGGAATGGGTAGGCTTTGAAGATGTCCCCGAGACTACTACCATCTATGGACAGTACCCGGTGCTCAAGGAGAACTTCAGTTTAGGAGGTTTTTTGGTACTGGACGAGATCAAGCCTATCCGCAACAATACCCTGGCGCTGACCTATGCCTATAAGCTGAAATTTGGCCCCCGGAAGCGTCGTCGTTCGGGACCAAGAACGCAGGCTCAATTGTCTTTGGGCCTGATGCTGGCGATGCAGCAGGTGTTTATCGATGGCGGCGATTACATTGTTCGCGATGCGGGAGACCCCTTGCAACCGGTAGGGGAGTTGAATGAGTTTGTGCCAAACGTTGGGCTAGGCGTCTTTTTTGCTTCTCGCCCGACTGGGCCGAATGACAAGAGCTTTTTCTATGCTGGCGCAGGTACCAACCAAATCTTACCTCAGGACATTACCTTCCGAGAAACCCTGCCTACGGGCAATCTGGAACGTGCCTTCCACGGCAACGCTACCATTGGTTACCGCTCAGTAGGTACCAACTTTGTTATTGAGCCTTCTTTCTGGCTGAATACTGCGGGAAAGAACATCAGCAACAGCCAAGTTAACCTGAACATCGAATATCCCAAAGCTTTTTGGGGCGGCTTGAGTTATAGCCTTAACCAGACATTGGCCCTTCAGCTGGGCTACCTCTTACAAGGAGGATTTACCGATACGGATACCATCCGCCTCGGCTTGTTGGGGTCGTTTAATATGGGAGGTTTTGGGCCTGCACGCGGCTTGGGCTATGGCTTTTATGTGGCTTATCGTACGGGGGCTTAACGGTTGATTGTTGATGGTTTGATGGTTGGTCTTTAGGGTGGCATTGGTGTACATTCATGCATTTAATCACCTCCGGCTCTGTGGGCCACCTCCGCCCGAGCGGAGGACATGGGCGGGCCGTGGCCCGAGCAAGTGCTAGAGGCGAAAGGTGGTGCACAAGGCGGAGTTGAATTTACAAATTTGACCTGCAAGGACGGCTCACCCCCAACCCTTGCACTTTTGGCGTAGCCATGCCGCGTAGCGATCCCTTCGGAACCTTCGGCATCCAACCTTTACACCTTTCCAACCCTTACACCCTGACACCCTTACACTTTTGGTAAAACCATACTTTTGGCATACCCACTTCCGACTTCCCACCTCCGATTTCCGACTTTCCTTAAGGAATCATAATCACAAACCTTCGATTAAGTTTGTTATTGGCTTTTACGATGAGGCTGTATTCGCCGGAGGGAGCTTTGCTCAGGTCGAGGGATTTCTTGTAGGGGCCGGGGATTTGGCTGGGATATTCGAGGCGTGCCATTTCCTGCATTTGACTATTGATGAGGATGATTTGTACCTGTGCCGTTTCGCTCAAGCTGTAGTCGATATGAACATTGCCGTTGATGTCGGGGCTGATGTTAGCAACATTACTCGTGTTGTTTTGGGCGATATTACTTCCGGCGGGCGTCTGTGGACGTGAGTTGGGGTTCATGATGCGGACTACATCCCCTTCTTTGGGGCTCCAGATGACCAAGCCATAGGGCGGTTCGAAAATGTTGTTGGGATTCACTTCTGCGACGCGGTTGGAACCTTCGGTCTTGATGGTGCGAATTTCAATTTTATCCTGATCGACGAAGATCCACTTGAATTGATTGAAACGGCCGTAGCTGCGGGTCCAGGGTTTGGGGTCGTCGGCTGCGCGGAGAGGGGCTCCCCAACCACCTTCGCCGATATACACGGTGCCGTTTGCATCATCGCGAATAAAGCTTTCGTAACTACCTGGGTCTTTGCTTGGCCGAATTGGCCAGGTCACTTTTACCACGTGTGCGTCGGATTCCATGGCGAGCTGTACCTTGTATTTATGAAAGAGGGTGGCCCATTGGGCGATCAGGTCCTCTCTTTCGTATTTAGCTGCCGTATGAGGGCGCATAGCTTGGTGGTACTGTGCCATTCGCCAGGTGACATCTTGGTTGGCTTGTAGGTCGCGCCCCAGCCAGTCTCGTTGTTCTCCTCCGGAAGGAATCTGGGTGTTAAGCGTATACAATCGAAACAAGTTGCGACCAAGCGTAAGTGCATAATACACGTCCTCGCTAGGAACATCGAAACAATTGACGAGCGGCTCGTTGCTGGCCTCGTGATTACCTCGGGCCGGAATAATGGGGAAGATACGTCCATCACTACCAATGGTCAACTGCCAATCATCGAACCATTCCCGCCATTCTGTATCGGAATCATCATCGGTCATGTCTCCCCCAAATATGACACAGAGGGGGCGTAATTTACTGACGAGAATATTGGCATCACAGCGGGCGAGCCGGTGATTGCGGGAGTCGCTGCCCGCAACGATGGATAGACGTTCATTGGGGTTATCGGGAGCGGTTTTGAAAGAGTAGCGTTTGCTGACTCCTTCGGTATCCTGAATTACAAAATAGTAAACGGTATTGGGCTGTAAGCCTTCCAGGCGTGCAAAAACATTGTTCATAGCCTTGGAGCGTGCTGCTCGCGATGGGGGAGATTGAAAACGGTAGGCTGCCGTATTCTGGCCATGATCGGTTTGGTCGTAAAAGATAACTGGGCGCCCTCCAGATACCTGGTCCCAACCAATCACCATGCTTGTAGCAGGATCGGTGCGCCAGGTGGCACGAAGCCTTTCTACTCGGCTGAAAGCACAAAAAGGAAGTAGTATGCCAACTAACACCAGCCATAGACTGGTAGGAAGTAAAAAGTAAGGTTGTGGTGCCGAATTCGGCATAGGCTTTAGTGATTTTTGGCGTGAACGAGTAGGCAAAGCTAATAACTATGTTTACAATTTGTAAAAAACGGCACTTCTGCCTTTGTGCAGACTCCCTTATAAAGGTAAAGCAAAGGTAAATTATTGTACCTTCGCCCGTGAATTCAGCTTTTTTAAATTTAATCTAACAGCGTAAGTAAAATGGCTACCGATACCCAACTTTTCGACCTCATTCAAAGGGAAAAAGAACGCCAATTACACGGCATCGAACTGATTGCTTCGGAAAATTTCACCAGCTCAGCTACGATGCGGGCGATGGGGAGTGTACTGACGAACAAATATGCCGAGGGGTATCCCGGTCGCAGGTACTACGGTGGCTGTGAAATAGTAGACGAAGTAGAACGCCTGGCCATTAGCCGCTTGAAGGAGCTTTTTGGTGCAGAATACGCCAATGTGCAGCCACACTCGGGGGCGCAGGCCAATGCTGCCGTATTCCTGGCGGTGTTAAAGCCGGGAGATGCCATTCTTGGTTTTGACTTGGCGCACGGTGGGCACTTGTCGCACGGGTCTCCCGTTAATTTTAGTGGCAAGGTCTACAAGCCTCACTTCTACGGGGTAGAGCAGGACTCTGGCCTGATTGATATGGACAAAGTAGCAGCAAAAGCCCACGAGGTAAAGCCCAAGCTGATTATCTGTGGTGCCTCGGCTTATTCACGCGATTGGGATTATGCTCGCTTCCGTGCCATTGCCGATGAGGTAGGGGCCCTGTTGCTTGCGGATATCGCGCACCCCGCAGGCTTGATTGCAACTGGATTGTTGAACGATCCGATGCAGCATTGCCACATCGTAACCTCTACGACCCATAAGACCTTGCGTGGCCCACGCGGAGGGATCATCATGATGGGTAAGAATATCGATAACCCCTGGGGACGAATGACCAAAAAAGGTGTGCCTTTGAAGATGTCGGCGGTATTGAACAGTGGTGTCTTTCCTGGGATGCAGGGTGGCCCACTTGAGCACGTGATTGCTGCCAAAGCGGTGGCTTTTGGTGAATGTTTGCAACCTAGCTTCAAAGCTTACGGAGAGCAGGTGATGAAAAATGCGCAGGTGATGGCCCAGGCTTTTGTGGATAGAGGCTACAAAATCATCAGCGGCGGCACCAGTAATCACCTCATGCTGATCGACCTACGCTCTAAAGGAGTAACGGGTAAAATAGCAGAAGCAGCCCTGGGCTTGGCTGATATTACAGTAAATAAAAACATGGTACCGTTTGACACGGAATCACCCATGGTGACCAGTGGCATCCGTATCGGTACAGCTGCTGTAACGACGCGCGGCTTCACCGAAGACGACTGCCTGCAAACGGTGGAATGGATTGATAGTGTACTCAGTACGCCGGAAGATGAGCAGCAGATTGCCAAAGTTCGTCAGGCCATCAATGCCCACATGGCGCAGTTTCCACTTTTCGCGGGTGAGGCGGTAGAGGCGTAGGTAAACAGCAAAAGCCTCTAAAACAGCAGAGCACTAAAATTCACAAAAAAATGTGCTGTTTTATATCTCTGAATTTCGGTGGCTAAAAAAGAAGAAGACTGACCTTCGATGAGAGCATCAAGGGTCAGTCTTTGTTTTGTTTACCCCTCAATAAAATCTACTGGAGGGGTAAAGAACCCTTCCGCCGGGGTCACAAAAGAAATGTTACGAAGGTTTGCTACTCCCAATTGTTTGGTTAAGCCTTGATCAGGCTGCCAGCCCCAGAATTTCCATTCCGTAGCTATCGGTATGCCGTCGATCTTTTGGTAGTTGAGGTACTGGATAGCGTGGGGGTCTTCTTCCGCTTCGGCCTGACTTTGCCCGGCGGTGACGATGTAGGCTGCCACTTGGGTCAGTAAGGTTTCGGTATCTGCATAGACAATGTACCAGTCATCCGGTGCATCACCGGTGCCGGGGGTAAAGCTGAGTTTGCCCGTGGCGTAAGTGCCTCCGTTCAGATTCGTATCTGGATAATCACTCCATACGGTACCGCCATCATTGAGCTTGTAGGGGAGCATAAAGAAATACGACCAGGTGTAGGCTGCAAAGCGAGTGCTTTTTAGGTTCTCGGTTTCAGGCGCAACAAACATCTTATCATCCTGCACGTAGATTTTCTTACCGTCTTTATAAGCAATGAGTGCTTGGCGCGAATCAGTACTCAAGGTCAGGGTGCCATTCAAGCGTTCGGTACCCCCAAAGAAAAGCTGGAGGTCAAACTGAATAGCTTCATGCGACCGGAAGTTTTCTTTCTGGTGCGCTGCTTCCACCTTTTCGGAGAAAGTCAGTGGAGCTGGAGCTGCTGCTTCCTGTGTAGTTTCCGTTGGGGCCGTTGCTGTTGGGCCACAAGCCAGGAGAGCGAAAAGCAGTGTTGAAAAAATAAGGATACGTAATGTCATGGTTAGTTGGTTAGATTGTTGGATGGTTAGTTGGTTTTGGGAAGCAAACTTCCGACTTCCGACTTCCCACTTCCGACTTTGAAAAAGGTTAATTAGGTTTATTTAAGTCACAAAAAACACCTACGGAATAAGCAGGTGCCGCAGCTATGATCTCTCCGCGGAAAGCACCAGCAAACGAAGCTGATACACCCCAACGCCCCTTGATGTAATAAGCCGCTTCTAGCGCAACACCACTGAACTCGGTATTGTTGGCAAAGATATTTGTGCAGTTAATAAAAGAGGCCCTTCCCCACTCCGTGTTGAGGAAGGACCATTGACTATCTGCCAATCACACTATAGTTTTAAGCATTAGCGGTTTCAAGCTCCAGTGCTGCTGGAAAATCCACCGGGAATTGACCTACACCGTGGAGGAAGTTGCTAATGATTTTATCGCCAATTACGATGAGGGTATCCACCAGGTTAGCTTTGGTATAGCCAGCATTGAGGAAAGCGTCCACACTCGCTGGGGCGGGTTTGCCGCGCTGGATGGTCGTGTCTTTCACGAATTTTGCCAAGGCATCCAACTTCGCATCGAAAGAAGCGGCACCTCCCCGTAGTTCCAGGATTTGGTCATCGTTAAAACCGTTCATCTTTCCCAAGGCGGTGTGAGCTGCCAGGCAGTATTCACATTCGTTGACTTGACTTACCACCAGGTTAATGACTTCGCGTTCTTTAGCTTTGAGGCTGCTTTTGCGGTTTTGTAAAGCCAGGTAGTCGGCCAGTGCGGTATCGCTGTAAGCGAAGGTAGCGTAAAGATTAGGTACAAAGCCCAGACCTTTTTGCAGGTTGTCGAAAATCGCTTGGTTGTTAGCGGAAACTTGGTCGCGGGTTGGAACTTGTAATACACTCATTTTATACTGTTTTATTGATTAAATTTTCTTGTTTCGTTGAACAGTACAAAGATGGGGGCAGGAGGGAGGGAAAGGTTAGGATGCATTTCCCGGTGGCTGGTACAATCTTCCTTTTAGTAAAAAAAATTATCCCAAAACATGCTCCTCCCGAAAAGCCGAAGGCGTAAGCCCCGCTTGCTTTTTGAAGAAGCGACTAAAATAGGCAGGATCTTCAAAGCCCAGGTCGTAAGCGATTTCCTGGGTTTGCTTATCGGTGAAGAGGAGGAGGCGCTTGGCTTCCAGGACCACTCTTTCTTGAATAATTTGTTGGGGAGACTGTTGGTTGTAAGTAGAAAACAGGTTGGACAGGGTCTTGGGCGATTTGTGTAAGAGGTCGGCATAGTCCTTCACTTTGCGCAGTGTGCGAAAGTGCATGTCTACCAAAACGTTGAATCGGCGGATAGTATCAATTTGGCCATCATTTAGCTCATGAACAATGTGCTGCTCCTTGGCGAGTCGGGTACAAATGATGATGAATCGCTTGAGGAGCATCTGCAACATATCTCCCTGGATATTATCAATGGTCCGGAATTCTTCCAAAATCACTTCCAGCAATAGCTCAAACTTGCGCTCCTGCTCTGTCGGAATCGTAATGATGGGCAAATCTTGGGTGCCGAAAAAGAGAATGCCGTTGCAGGAGACTTCCTCATCGTGATCAGCAATGCAATAAAACTCCCGATTGAAAAGCAAGGCCGTAAGGGGGGGCTCGGTGGTAGAGAAACGAAGGTGCTGGAAATAGGTTGTTGTGAGTAGCTGCCCAGGCTGTAATTGGAGTTGTAAGTCATCGAGGTGGATAGAGACGGCCTCGTCGTTACGATTCCACAGAAATTGAATGACGCTTTCCTGAATAGAAAAGCTACTGGCATCTTTTTGCAAATGATCAGAATAGCCAAAAATAGCGCCCAGCTTACGATCCGTGAATTCCAGTTTCATGATTAAACATTGGTTAAGCACACCAACACAAGGAGAAAAATCTTGGTTGTATGGGCCATTGCAGCATTGGCAGGTTTTGTCCGTCCGGTGTCGCTTTATTTGATCTTTATCAACCCGTTTCGGTATAAATCCAGGGCTTCGTTTAGGATCAATTTAAGGGTGTCTATGGCTAAATCCTCATCAGGGTTGATGTTGAAAACCTTCATGCGGGTTCGCGTTCCTTGTTCTAATTCGGGATGATGAAGGTGCTTGCCTTCTACCATCAGCAGATAGGGTTGATTCGTTTTCTTGTCGGTTGACAAAAAGCAAAACATCTTTTTCCGGTAGCAGAAGCAGGGCATGCCCCACTTCTGCGTTTCCGAAATATTTTCATCTTGCTCAAAAATGATGCTGCGCAAGGCCAGCAGGCAGCTTTGATTGGGCTCTGGTTGGTTGGAGTAGAAATGTTCTAGATATAAGTGCATGACCATTTTATTTAATACCAACCAGGAATTCAATCTCTGCATCTTCGAGATTTTGAGCTTTCTCGCCAAAAACTTCGAAGTCGGCAACGTAAGCACGGTCGAGGTCCATCTCCCAGATTTTTGTCCATTGCTTCACGACGATGCCTTCGTTGAGGTTACCTCTGGTAGTCGTTTTTACATAATTGCCGCCAGCGATCGATTTTCCAATCATGCCGGTGGGAATAGCCTCCAAGGTTTCCACTACACAACCAATGATGGTCGTGTAGGGTTTGTTATGGTCGCCCTCGTAGTCGGTGTAAAGCGAATAAATGGTATTGTCTACTTTGTTGGGGATTTTGGCAAGGATTTGTTCGCCCATAAACTTTCCCCAAAGTTGTGCGATATCCTGCGCGGCTTGCCCATTTTCGTTAGTGGTCCTGATGGCAATACCGATGATCTTAAAAGGCTCAATTTTTACGTTTTGCACGTGGTTGTGGTTTTGGTTCGGTGCAAATGTAGTGGCCGCAGGTGACAGCCTTGTGTCAGGGGTGGTTGCCCATTTTTTTCGACAGTTCTCCAAGTATTCGTTTAGGGTAAGTGAATGAGGGGTGAATTTTTTACCCGTGAGGAGCAGGCTTTGGATGCGGTCTAGCCGAAAAGCCCTAAAGTCATTCTTTTGCTGACAGAAAGCGACCAAAATCCAGTTGCCTTGGGTGGTGTATACCGCAAAAGGTTCCACCTTGCGTTCGCTCCGGAAATTATCCAGCGACAGATAAATGATCTTGACGATTTCAAAATCAGCAATGGCCGATTGAAGCTGTATTAAATAATCGCTGGTTTTTTCCTCAGTAGGGTTATCACGGATTTGGATTCGATCAGCCAGGAATTCCGTTTTCGTTTGGTGACTAATCTTTAAGTTCGCCTTGATTTTGGTAAGGGCACTTTGGTAGTGTTGCGCCAGTGATTGATCCTTATTCTTAAGGAGGAGAAGTTCTGCTGTAATCAAGGCCTGGGTCTCTTCTTCCGTAAACATGACGGGCGGAAGCTTGTAGCCCTCCATGATGGAGTAACCCTTTCCTTCTTCACTAATTATAGGAATTCCCGAACTTTCCAGCGTTCTGATATCCCGGTACACCGTTCGGATACTAACCTGGTGTTTTTCGGCAATATCCCTGGCGGTAACCATCCGCTTGGATTGCAGTTGGGTAATAATAGCGGTCAATCTTGTCAGGCGGGGTTTGTCTGATGCCATTTTTCGGGAGCTTGCTTGGTAAAGATAGCTTGCTTGATTAAATCTTCTAGATAATGCATAGTTAGAAATGTATATTCGTTAATTGATTAAGGTGTCATTTATGGACTATAAAAAGGGCTAAACCGCTTATCAGGCAATGGAAAATAGTTACTTGTACCAAGTTGTTTCATCAATTACAACGCAAGAGAAGAGTACACTTTTGGCCTTTCTACAATCGCCTTATTTCAATACTGGAAGTACCCAGGAGGAGATTATACGGCTATTTCAGGTTTTACAATGGCCGTCTCCTCTTCCCGACAAGGCCACCATCTATGAGCACGTTTTCCCAGGCAAGAAATTCGTTACTGGTAAGCTTGATAAGCTGATGACTGAGTTGAATGGTTTGATTCGGCGTTTTTTTCTTGTCGAACGCTATTCAAGCGAGAATAATACTTTCCAGCAGGCATTGGACTTTGCTACGATACTTCGGGAACGTAACTTGATGACCAGATACCCACAGTCCATACAAACTGCAGATAAAATACTCGCTGAAAACTATCAGGAGTCGGTAACCTATTTTTACTACGCGTTTAGGTTGGCGTACGAAAAGCATACCAATGAAAGCCACAACAATAGAATTAAAGGGGATTTGGACATCCCTGCGACATTAGAGCATTTTGATAAATATTATGTGCAGCAGCGGCTTGAATTACTTAATCTACTCTTGTTGCAAGGGAAATTTACGGCCTTAGCTATTCCATCTCATCTTACCTCCGTGGATTTTTTGACGGGCCTAGTACCTGAAGATAGCAAAAATGTCACGCTCAAGCTTGCCGAAAGCATCTATTTGCAATTGGTGGCTGAAAAGCCCTCTTCGGAAACCATGTTGCTGATTTTGAACCTGCTGCGTGAAAATGAATCGACTATTGATACGGAAGTGCTCAGGGATTTTTATGCTTATTTGCGGAGTATTTGTGGGATGCTTGTCCAAAATGGCGAGCGTTCTTTTTTGCAATTATTGCATGAGATACAGCGAGAGAACCTGCGCAATGGATTTCTTTTTTATCAAGGAAAGTTGGCTCCCAGTACCTACATGGGGGTGGCAAAGGTCGCTATATCAGTAGGTGAGACCGATTGGGCGTTTGATTTTGTGGAAAATTATAAGGACCAGATTTTTAGTGAACAAGACATTGAGCCATTTTATTTTTTCAACAAATCGCAGTGTCTTTTTTCCATTGGGAAATACGAGGAAGCACTCGCGCTTTTACCAGAGACGTTTACGGACTTGATGTATTTATTGAGCTGCCGCCGGATGGAGTTGAAGCTGTATTATGAGCTGGATTCGCCGCTCTTGTCTTACAAGATTGATGCACAGAAGATGTACATCAGTAGAATATCGAGGCAGCTAATTTCTCAGGATGCTAGGAAATTAGAAAGCAATTTTATCAACATCCTTCTACAACTTAGCCAATGCCCTCCGCACGATACTGCTAGAATTGATAAAATAACAGCTCGCGTTGAGGAGAAAAAACTGGTAGCAGAACGCGATTGGCTGTTGGAAAAATTATCTCAACTTAGGAGCAAGAAGTAAAAATGTCCACGCAGGAGCGTAGAGAGCGTTCTGAAAAAAAAAACACACCGCCCAAACCTGAGCGGTGTGTTTTGAAAATCAAATATTTAGGATTATTGCTTGACAATAATCAAAGTGCGTTTTTCTAGATGAGTGGTAATTCGACAAACATAGGGCCCTGCGGGTAAGTTCTGCACCGATAAATGATATTGAGCACTACGAGCAGGAATAATCGTTTTAGACATCAATTGCCCTTGCATCGTGTATAATTCCAATGTCGCAGGATCATTAAGTTCATGAACAAATTGGATGTGCAATTGATCTAAAACAGGGTTAGAGGTGGTCCAACTATTCGGAGTGTTATCGGTGAACTGTTTAGCCAAACCTGTTGCATTTGAAGCTTGATCTGACGGGTTGCTTCCTCTTAATTGACTGTTACAGGCGACCATTGTGTAATTCTCAGGGTAATAGTATAAAAAGCAGCTAGTGGCTGAATACAATTCCACACTAAGCTCTAAGGTGTTGGGTGTTGTAACTTCTAAAGGAGTAATGATAGCAGCGGTTGTGTTGTTTCTGTCGTTTCTGATAATCCATTCATCACAGCCTCCGCTGAATATACCCCAGTCGGTCTGGGTGTCTGCTACCATTAAGTGATATTCATTTCGATTCTCAAGACCAGGGCTCACTTTTAGATAAAATACATCATCTCCGATGGCTACAGCCAAACCAAAGTAGGGGTAGGCTGACGCAGGAAGAGGTGCGTTGGGAGATTGTAAGAAATAACTGAGGTCTACTGTCATCGTACCAAAGGTGTTTGGAGCAGCTACCGAACCAAATACGTTACCGATTGCGCTTGGTACCAAGCACATATCCGACGTATTGATTACGTAATCGACGACTAAAGGACAGGTAGGGGGAGGATCGTTAAGCACTTCCTTTTCCTGCAAATTATTCTTAAAGGGCAGTAAGGCGGTGGCATTGAGCTGGATAGTGAAGGTGAAAAACAGTGCTATTGCCGTAGCGGTGAAAGTGTTTGTGTTAAGCATAATGTAAACCGTTTATTTGTAAAGTAAAAGAGTGGGAATAAGCCTTGAAATATCTCCCATCTCAAAGGTAATAGATAAGGGGGCTGATTTTTTATAACACTTTTTTGACTCTTTTCTGTGTAGACATACTTTCAGCGTACGAATAGGTGGTTTTTTCCCTTCCTGAGGAAGCAGTTTTTAAGCTAAGTCGGAAAAGAGAAAGATTTGTGTTACAAATATTAATAGGTTTAAATCGCTGATAATGTTATTGTTGTAGTGGTCTTGATGAAGCGTTGTTGCTGCGTTTACCTTTCTCCATATTCGGAAATTGCCACTTAATCTGTTATTGGCATGGCCTCTCTGTAGTCTCATCTTTGTGTTGTCAACGGTTAAAAAACTCCCTAGACGGCAACTATTATTCCATTTCCTGAATCTGAGCACTCGTTAAATTCCTTCAAGGAAAGGACAATTTACTTTGCACACATCAATTACTAATTTTTACAATGAAAGCAAAATTAATCCTCTCAATACTCCATTTGTCACTGTTTGTTTTATTGTCCAATTCGCTTAATGCTCAAATATATACCCAATTAATAACTGGGTTAGACTGGCAATCCTATTTTATTAATGGTCGATTATCAAATGCAAGTCCCTATTCAACGGTTATCAATGGACCTTGGGGTACGGTTGCTGCACCTGTAGGGATGCCCAACAACTGCCTGAGTACACCAATTAGCTATCCTGCTACCCCCATTTTCCATCCAGAAAAAACGAGCTGTGATTCAGGCCCCATTACGACTTATTATAAAAAAGAGTTTACGCTTGAAGGTGGCGAAAATGAGATTTGCGCTGCAACGGTAACCCTGCGGGCTGATGATTATTCAAGGTTGTATGTAGATGGTACTCTTGTGCCTGGTTTTACGGAACTGGGATGCCATTGGACTATAATACCTGAAATGCACAATCTGATAACAGATGATTGGCATGACGTTGTCACCGTTGATATTATTAACTATCTCGACCCTGGTCTAGATACACATACTGTCGTTTTTGAGGTAGGGAATTGTATTTATCAAACTTACCTCGCCGCTACAATTAATATTACCCAGGAAATGTCCTGCATTCCTGACGCTCAGGTCAATTATTCATCACAGGATGGAGGGCGTGTTTGTGAACTCACATTCAGTGGTACCCAAAATTGTTACACTCACGAGGATTGGATTGTTTTTTATACTCCGGTAATTGGTCAGCCGTATCAAAAACTTTACGAGGTAAGAGGTAACTCCAGAATTGGTGCGGCAAAAATGCTCGAATTGCCTACTGGTTGTAATTATTACCGAATCTACCACAAGGTTTGGCATACCAAATGTGATGGAACTATTGTATCGCATCAAGTATTGACGCCAATCTTCAGTATTTGCTGTAGTTCAGATGGCGGCACCCAACTATTACAAAATACCAATGATGAAGCAGAATCAACGGAATCGTATATCAATGAATTTCTAGAAAAGGAAACTGATCCAAGAAATCAAATACCGATACTTTCTTTGAGAAACGCTGTTGGAATTTACCCCAACCCAACCACCAATGACATCAATATCCGTTTCGATGAACCCTTCACTGGGCAGATAAAATTGGTTGATGCTCTGGGGCGCCTGGTTAACGTCCAGACTGTTCAGGAAACCATTTCCACAAGCTTTGATCTATCTGCTCAGCCTATTGGCCTTTATTGGGTAATCACACTAAGTGGAGACCAACAACAGCAGTTTAAGGTTGTGAAGCAGTAGCTCATCTATCACTCATCTTTTTATCAAGTTACCAACCCTATCTCTTTCTAATTCGCTAAAAGATTTTATAGGGTTGGTAACTACCAATATTTATTAATCATGAATAATTTAACGAATAGATTACACAGTCTTCTAGGTGCCATATTATGTTTAGTGATGCTCGGGGTGTTTTCACCTGTTCAGGGACAAGATGGGCCAATGAAGATTTATGGTGGAATGAATACCAATATTGCCGAAGTGCCTTTTCAAGTAGCATTAGAAATCAATAATGGCCTTATATGTGGCGGCATCATAATAAATGAGGAATGGATTTTGACTGCAGCACATTGTATCACAATGAGTGAGAATGCTGAAGACATTATTGTTATTGCAGGAGCAGCAGATAGGCATAATCAAAGCATTGGCCAAAGAGTTGGTATTGACGAAATTATTCTCCATCCTCAATATGATGATAATAGTATGCTAACCGAAGGTAATGACATCGCATTATTGCATTTAGAACAACCATTATGCTTTAATGATAGCGTTCATGCCGTAGCTTATGCAACTGAAAGTACGCCAGTTGAGGTAATGTCTTCTGGTGCACCTCTTACTATTTCAGGATGGGGTAAAGGGGCCAACGGTAACTATTATACACTTCTGTTACAGTCAGCAGAGACAGCAATAATTAGTGGAGAAGAAGCTATACCAATGTTACAAGAATGTACTGGAAGTGAAAATACAGCGTTTTCAGAAAATTTACTTTATGCGTTTAATGGGACGACAAGTATTGGTCATGGAGATAGTGGTGGACCAGCTTTTGTAATGTATATGGGGAAACCTTTACTTGTAGGAATAGCAAGTGCAGTTTGTGATGATGCTCCTATTGAATATCCTTCTATTTTTACCAATGTGAAAAACTATTCAGATTTTATCACCAGTAATATTACCGAAATAGTAGCCTTCAATTTTGAAGACGAATATGGTGCTGTCAAGGAGGAGTTCTGTTACGGGGAAGATGTGTATTTAGATGGGACCCTCTCGCGTCATGAAAACCAATACTATATTGACCTCTGGAAAAGGCCCATTGGAGATTCCAGCCACTTTTCATACGTTGAAAGCTTAGGCTGGACATTGAATACAGAAGTTGGCGTTGTTAACTTAACCCAAGCTTTTGCCGACTTGAACTATCAACTTGAACCAGGATACGAATACCAGGTCAAACTAGCCATTGCTAACCTTCCTTGTATTCCGTGGACGGAAGTGACGCATACTTTCACTTTAACGTGCTGTGATCCTATTATCCCTAGTGTTGGAACTTGTGTAAACCCTTATAATAATCAACTTACCGTTACCATTCGCGGCGATTCCCAAAGCAATTGGCATTTGGCTCAGGCTTCAGATTGCACGCAGAATGCAGGGTTTGCAAGTTCCTTCCTAACCATCAATTGGATGAATAACTATACCTCTTTCCGCTTACCAGCCAATAGTGGTTGTTATTGGTTGTTCCGTATCGTAGACTAGGGCGTTTGTGGGAGTTCAGTGATTAGAATCCTCATCAATACGGATAATGTTGACACTGTCTGCGGTGAGTTTTGTGATGACTGGACGATCCAGACGGACTACTGGCCTTGCGAATTGGCCATCTGGCAAATACCGGAAGCCAATAGTTTTCCCGATGGAACGATTATTACTGCTACCCTCAATAATGAACCTGTAAATCAGGTGCAAATGGGGGAAGTTAATTTTGATCCGAGTATGCTAGATGATCCTCATGGATCAACTTATGCACGGGTTTGCTTTACCGTACAATTGCCCAGTTGTCAGCCTGTAACCAAATGTGAAAGCATCAATCTTGGTGATTGTGGTTTGGATGGAAATCCTGATGGGGGTCGTGGTATAACCAATCCTGAACATACAAATAACCACACGGAGACTACCTTTTCGATCAACAACCCCGTCAGCGATGTCATCCGCTTTTCTTACCCTATTGAACAGGGTACTGCCGAATTGTATACCATGCAAGGGCAGCGCATCAAATCCTTCTTGCTGAACGGGACTTCGCAACTGGATGTAGCCGACTTGCCTTCAGGTACTTATCTGCTTTCTATAGCTCATAGCACAGGACATGATACCAAGCTAGTGGTCGTTACCCACTAAACCTTGATAAAAAGTAAACCGTTGGCCGTGCATGTTGATTTTCTGCAAAGAAGATGAATGTGTGCGGCTTTTTTGCGGTGAGACATGAGCTACCTTTAAATCTTCCGCAACTTAAAAGTATACACCCCATTCCGCGTATGTGCCTTAAGGTGCAGTTTGTTCTTGGTGATCAGGTTCACGGAAGTGTAATAGGCAAAGATTTCGTTATCATCTTCGTCGTAGAAGTACATATCGAGGTAAAACTCTACTTCCTCATCGTCATCGACATAGTCCCATTCACATTCGTAGAACATATTCCATTCTCCATCAAAGAAAGTGTTCTCAGAAGCATCATCGTAGACGGCGGAATAGTCGCTGTAGAATTCGATCACATCGCCACGGAAATCATCTATCACATCATCGCGGAAGAGGTTCCAGTCGCTGCGGTAGAAAGCTTTGTCAAATTCCCAGGCGCCTTGGAGCTTGTCTTCGCGACGTTCCAGCCGCGCATCGGGCGTACAGGAAAAAGTGGTGGTAAGGATACTTAAGATTACTAAAATTGCCAGGTGTTTCATGATCGTCGGGGTTTTATTTGGATACTAAATTGTTCTTTAAAAATACAATCTGCCGGGCGGAGAGTTAGCAAGCAATTCTTGTTTTAACGAGGGTTTAACGGTTTTAAACTGCTGGCGTATTCCTGGAATAGCTAAATTGCTATATTTGTTAACTAACGCGTCTCACAATGAATATTCAACTAAGCATTCCCAACGGGAAGACCGCTCTTTTTTTACTCTCCGTCCTCCAGTTGTTTGCTTGTCAGAAGACTGACTTTGGCCCGCTACAGAAGCTATCGGTGGAGGAATTGGTGCAACGGCATCAAGATTTATCATTTTCCCTCAGCGAGACAACCTTCCGATCTATGGATGGTCACGCCGTCACTGAGGAAGAGGTAGCTGCCCTGAAGGAAGGCGTTTTGGCGATTGATTACTACGTCGATTCCTTGGGCATAATTCGAGAAGGCATTGTTCGTAAGGCAAATTTTGAAGACTACATTGCGCGCATCTTAATCGCTAATATTGATTTTGATCCCACAAAAGACGTGCCTGTACTTTCCTTTAATTGCGATAGCTTACAATACCAAATGGATGATGTCTATCGATTCCAGCAGGAAGACTGGTCGGGATATGAGGAAAGTAATCCACTCGGTTTTTTTGCTTTCGAGCAAGCAAAAATAGTTTCCATTGTCAATCAATGTGGTTTTCCTGATGTAGAATTATTAGGCAAAAAAGGGCTAACCACTTTCTGGCTAATGATCCAACACAGTAAAGCTCCACTTATGGCCCATTATTACCTGGAAATAAAAAGGCTAGTCAAAGCAGGGGATTTAAACGAACAAACACTAGCCCTCACAACCGATCGTCTGTTGATGAACAACGGCTATCTGCAAGTCTACGGCTCCCAACTGCTGAACGGAGAGCTATACCCCATCGAAAATGCTGAGACCGTCGATCAACGCCGCGATTCTTTAGGTTTGGGGACGTTGGCGGAATATTTGGAGGGAGTTAAGGGGGGCTAAGTCTAATTTTCTCTGCGTATAAAAACATATTCTACATAAACGTTTTCCAATGAAACTCAATTTTTTCTGGTTTGCATTTCTGGTTTTATTGGTGTCTGGCTGTAAACAAAATTCAACCACTACTTTTCAAGGAAAGTGGCAATCTTTAAACGATAAAGATGTGGTCGTTGAGTTTAAACCAGATAATCAGTACTGTCTTTATAGAAAAGGAACCCTCTTATATGAGGGAGTGAATGAAAGAGGCTATCTAACTTATGATATTTCGTATAAAGAAAAATCATGGTTTGATTTAGTAATATACAATGAGTCAATCAATGATATTTTCTCTAAAAATAAGATAGAAGTGGTTAATGAAAAACGTATTAGGATATATGCTTTTAAGCATCATGATATCTTGGACGTTGCCGATGAATATTATAAAGTTGCTGACTTTGATAGCTTTGATCGTGTTATGAAACAAATATTATCCCTCCCAGAAAGCGGATCTTAGATAAGAAGGTAGGGTTGATGGCTTGGGCTACATTTTATAAACAAAACTAATCCCCCAACAACACCGTAAGCAAAGAATCAACCGCAACCGTAACATTTACGGATGGATCACTTTTTAATTTAGCGCCTCTGAAAATCTCCACTATCCTGCCTTCGCGATCTGCTACAATAGTACAAGGATACCCCCATATCAAGCGGAAGCTTTCCTCAATGGTAGGTTCATCATTGGGTATATGGTGGAAGAGGAAAGTATTGGTCTTTAAGAACTCCTTAATGGTAGGCTCCGCATCTTTAGAGAACGCTAAATAATTGACCTTTTGCTCACCGAACTTGTTGACGATGGAATTTAAGTCTGGTATTTCGGCAATACAGGGAGCACATTTTATGAACCAAAAATTTATTACGGTCACCTTTCCCAGCAGGTTTTTGGTCGTAATTGTTTTCCCGTTGATATCTGCAACACTGAAATCAGGTAGTAGTGCGCCGACAAGGCATTGTGGGTCGAACCCTGAATACCCCACCCCTTTTTTCGTAGACCCTTCTATCTCAAATTCAACCGCTGTGACATTTTCAAAGCATTCCTTATAACGAACTTCATAGGTATCAGTAGGTTGACAAGAGGTGGTTGTGAATAATAATAGGATAGCTAGCGCGTGATACAGATCATGTATCGGTTGGGAAGAAATTCTATTTTGTAGACATTGAATGATTAGCCTCATTTTGTTGAGCGTTTTAATTTCCAGTCAATTAAAGCTAGTTCCCTCGCAGGATCTCTTGTGTTCTGTTCTCAATCAATTCAACTCGCTCTAAGCTTAGGTACGGCCTAATTCGGTCAAGGTATGCTTGCCTAACAGTTGGATCGGATTGGTGGTGCACAACAAAGGCTACTACACTAGTGTAATCATGCCCTACTCTCTCTCGGGTAGGGTACCCAACATAGGTAAGTATGCTATCAACGCGTACAAGGTTAATGGAGTCGATTTTATTCCGCATAACTAAGAGTCGTGCTATTTCTGCTTCTGAATTACCCAGCGCATTCATTTTTATTCTTAGTCTTTGATCATCCTCTTCTATTTCTTTAAGTATTTCCATCAACTTCCAATCAAAGAGCGCTGAATCTAAACGCGGCCTACTTTCTCTGTAAAGTCTTGCTCTTTCCATCTCCTTTTGTTTGTACAAGTCATAAGCATTGCTTCCTTCTTGGGTGATACAGAGGTCAAAAACTTTTTCAAATTCGGTGGTGTCGATTTTATAAACATACCTGTAAAAGCCCTGCTCGGCCAGATACCTTACGTCAAAGATTTTAGTGCAGGCTGATGAATCATGTTTTGCCGCTTTTCTGAGATTATCATAAATTGGTTTGGAGGGAGATTGAAGCGTCGCCAGATAAAAAGATATTCTAAAATAATCTTCTGCTTCGTAAGCTTCTACAAGCTTTTTTCGACGAGTTTCATATTGATCTTCTCTGATCGACTCCTGTCTTTCAGGAATAAATGGTTCCGTCTGGTCACTGCAACTTTGAAAAAGGGTAAATAATAAGAAGCAGAGTGCTATGAGGTGGAAAATAGCCTTGGCAGTGGTGTTATTTTGATGCATAAAAGTAAGGTGTTAATTATTCTTCTTCCGCCTCTCCTGCCGATCCTCCAGCACCCGCTGATCATCTAAATCTGCGGGAGAGGTGATTTCAATATCAAAAAAAGCAGCGTATTCTTTGATGGGTTCGAAACCTACACTCGCTCGGATGCTGTCGATATGGATGGGGTCTTCGACGGGGTAGACGGCTGATTTACCAGTATCCGGGTGTTTGGCAATTTGGGTGCCGTAACGTTGTCTTTGGCCTCTTCTCATCAGCACGCGGTCCTGAAGGAAGGCGTAACTGGACATTCTGCTTTCCCCTTTTTCGGCAGATTCCCGGAGGAGCGGCAAGTATTTTTCCTGCACTTCGAGCGGGGAATGCTGGATTACCTGCCAGAGCGCCCGATTTGCCGGTTCTCCTATCTTGTTGATGGCCAGCCAACCGTGTGCATCCAGTACAGATGCCACATAGATGAGGTTGAAGCTGTCCTGCATTCCCATCAGATCGTAGTAGGCATTCAATTGGAGGGAGTCATCGGCAAATTTTTCGCGGGCGCAGCTGAGGAGTTGCCTTAGGGTTTGGTCTTTGACTTTTATTTGGTGCAAGGTGTCGGCTATTCCGCTGTACTTTTCTCTTCTTGCGTAGTTGGTGTCCATTATTTCCCGAAAGCGTTCGTGCTGTCGGAGGAACTCATATTCCGGATCATTCTCTAAACTCTCCAAAATTTCCTGGGGTTGCCAGCGGAGGAGTAAGGCTTTTTCCAGGTAGAAAATAGAGCGTTCCTGATTGCCCGCTTCGGTCCAATAGGAAAAACCATCAGTATAAAAACCACTGTCAGGAAACTGCCCTCCCTTCATCTCCAGTGCCTGATCGCACAGCTGACCCGCGGCGGTGTATTGCCCCAAGTCAAATAAACTATCGGCCTGGTGAAAAAGCCGATGAAATTCCTCGCCGTGAGAATTTTGGGAGGTAGCCAAATTAGGGAGTATCCCGAATGCGATAAGCGCAATTGCGCAAAGAGCGATTTTTGTTGAGTGAGTAGAGAGCATAGTAAAATATTTATGGGCGCTAAACAAAGATGAGAAATTGTACTGAAAAAAACTTGTAGTGAGTAGTTTTTAGCAAATTCTAGAGAAAGCTTTGATTATTAGGGCAAGGACAAGTGTCGTTTGTGCTTGCTATAAAGAAAATTAGCAACTCTGGATGGGCCACTGGTCTAACGGATTAGACGGATTACCTGCGGTGATCGTCGCAAGCTCCTCTGAGTTTACACGGCTTTTAGAGCAGTTAGACACGCTACTCCTACAGCTCACCCCGCGCAAGCTGCCTGGAGGGTGCGACCGCAGGGAAGCAGTGGCCCTTTTCGAAGGGCGACGGAGCGAATAGCGAACCCCGTAAGGGAGCGACCCTGCCCCAACCTTAAGAAGGGGCAGAGATGCGCCCTGATAATATTACTCCATCTTCACCGCGTACATCTACTGAAAGAGCTTCACGGTGGTGGCCTCAATATTGAAAAGGCCATTCATACGATGTTTTTAGAAACTACCTGAAACCCCCAGCTCTTTCAAAATAACGTAGCTCATGGTTGTTATACCTGTGATGAAACAGTCTGTATCAACAGTGAAGCGCTCGTTATGAAGATCCGTAACGATCCCTTTCGCTGGGTTACCTGTACCTAGCCTAACCATGACAACTGGGAGTATTTGCGAATAGACCCCGAGATCATCACTTCCGCTCCGGAGAGAGGCAACACTCACTTTGTCATTCCCTAATACTTCTTGGGCATAAGTAAAGGTTCTTTTGGCCAATTCTGGATTGTTAAACACGGGGTCAGGCCCTGGTTCACTTTTTATTTCAATTTTGACCAAACCTCCATATTCAAGTTCGATGGCAGCGATCATTTGTTCTACTTTTTTCATTACCTCTTTTTTGAAATCCATGTCGAATACCCTAAGGTTGACAATGAAGGTCGTTTGTTCGGGGGTAATATTCACGTTGTCCATTCCGAAATTGGAGCTGCCAAACTGCACGATGTTGAACAGCAAAGGGTGTACAGGGTCGCTGGTTTCGGCAAGTGCCAGTTTCATTTGAGTTGCTAATTTGATAGCTGCCCAAATTGTATTCGCACCAGCATGTGGCTTGGCTACATGACTTGATTTGATTTTGTTGGTATCCACCGCAACATTGAAAGTCAGGATATCAATTCCGGCTTGAGCATAACCCTCTCTAACCGCAACCTGGTCATAGGCTAGCTCGGGGCTGGCATGGAGGGCTACTATTCGGTCAATTTTTAAATCATTCCAAAGAGTACTCGCCAACAACTCCCTTGCGCCGCAATTAGGGGTTTCCTCGGCTGTTTGGAAGATGAATAATACGGTTGCATTTATTTGCGCTCTGACTTTCCAAAGGGTTTCCATGATGGAGAGCGCGATGGCCATGTGTCCACTATGGAAACATGAATGTTTGTACATGATTGACCCGTCAGACTGCTTATAGGGCAAGGCATCTAGGTCAACCTTATAGGCCAAGACGCCCCTGTTTGGCCCCTTTCCCGTACCCTCAATTCGCATAATACGGGTATGTGATCCGGGGAGTTGAATGACCGGGACTCCTAAATGTTTCGCGAAATTTTCTGTATAAACAGCCGTCTTGTCTTCATGCCAAGAGGGTTCTGCGATGGCATTGAGATCTTTCCAAATCTGGATAGCCTGAAGATGCTGCGACGCAGCGGTAGTTTTGACGAACTCAGCCAAATCAGATGGCTTTTCCGTCACTAGTGATGGTGAATTTTGCATGATAGCAATAGTTGAAATTAGTAAAAAAAAGAAAAGGCTTTTCATAATGGTTATTGATTTATTGATGAAAGCAAAGCAGTGTTTCTTCCCAGAGAATTCTTGGGAAATCTTTTTTGAGAGCAACTTATAAGAAGTGAAACCTAGGTTTGCATCATGCTTGCCTGGCGGACGGAGTAGATAGCCTCCATGTCACATGATGGATAGTTAATTGCTTTCATTGATGCTCATGATTATTATGATCAATGCACCAGGTAATGCTATCCAAAAAATTTCTGAGTCAAGAGCATAAAAAATGGAGTATCCTGAAAGGCTCCAGAGTGCAAGCCGAATAGTGAAAATTGACCAGTCGCCTTGGCTTGCGGGTACTTTGAGGGATTTGTAAAGAGCATTAATAACACTCATCACCAACATTCCAAAAATCGCAGATAATATGGTGCCAATTAGAAGCTCAATTAGCTGCCCAAATAATAGGCAAATAAAATCCCAGAGGTCTATTAGAAATCCTTCGATTTGTTGTTGTAATTTCATTTTACTTTACGTTTTTGTATTGGAGATGATTTTTTTCTATGGCAAAACTATTCGCAAGTAGCTGACAGAGAGGCTTTAGTAGCAACCGACTTGACAATAGACCGCAATTACCATTGAAATGGAAGAAATGCGTAGAAATAGAAGACAATGGAAGAATTAGACAATGAGCGCTTAATAGCACTTTTGAATGCCTTTTGCAGGAAAAACCGACTTAGTCGTGGCGAAGAATTATTTATTGGTGAGCAATTGAAGCAATATGGGGCAGCAGTATCCACATCGGTAGACACAACCGGGAATGCCTACGAACCACTGGTGGATGAAATTTTAGGATTGGTACCGCGTGGCCAAAGAGGGGATGCATTTAAAGGGACCAGGTTCAATGAATTATTCCATCGTACAAGATATCAGGGAGAGATAGATGGAGTTAAGCGTTGGTATATGCCGGAGTTTTTCGATTATATCTATGAGTATATTGCACTAAAGGAGGAGAGAGTGGGTATCAACTCCCGTTTTCATTATTTATACAATGTGCCCAGTACTTTACTTGACTGCTATTCCCTGGAAGAAGTAGAAGCGATTTTGGAGAGGAAAGAGGAAGCAAGCGAGTTGTTTAAGCTACTACAATTGAAAGTAGAGAAGGATGCTCGTACTAAGGGAGAAAATGCTCCGGCTAAGTCTCCTGAGTTGCCCATTGATACAACTGAAGAGATTCAGTTGTATCAAGGTCGTTTGAGACGGTCTTACCTGTTGATTGTTTTGTTGGGAGCAAGTTGCCTGGCATTCGCGGGTCTTTATTTTTTGAGCAATAGGATTCCAGAAAACTACGGCATGGCGCCGATCAACTATGAAGCTCTTCAAGGTGATTCTATTGGGCAGTTTTCTTTGGTTTTTCGTTCCAAAGACACCTTGGACAAACTTTGGACGTTTCCAGAATTGACGTTCTATCGTCTAAAGCATCAACCCAATGATGACAACGGCTATTTGGTGAAAATGAAGGGGCTTTACCGTTCATCAGGAACAGCATGGCAAACGGATAGTATAAACCATGTCGGATTTGCAAAAGTATACGGCCCTTTTATTCAATTAGAATTAGAACCTGAAAAAGATAGAGATCTCAAACTCTACGGAAAATGGTTCGCCACTATTTTTGTTGGCGATTCAAGAACTGAGGCGATGTTCAAGCCAGGTTTTGTTACCTATGGTGTAGGAGGAGGAATTTCTAATTACAAAACGAAGGAAGAGCGTATCGAAAATATCTCCAGCTATGTTCTAAGGATGCACCATTCCTCCCCAAACAATTTGATAGATTCCATCACGCTAAATGAAATGATCAAAAAGGTTGAAATTATAACCGATTCCATAGCTGCCCAACCCGATAGTGTGAAATTTCAATTACTGCGAACTATGTTTAATGGGAATTGAGTGGGGGGTAAAGTAGCACGAATCCAATAAGGGAGCGCACCTACCCTTTTTGCTGGCTGGGGCAGGTGCGCTTGATAATTTTACTCCATCTTCACCGGCTCCATCTCCTTAAAGAGCTTCACCGTAATGGCCTGTACTTTGGTGCGATAATCCACAAAGTCTTCCGTCACCAGTTTGTTGACTTTTTCCAGGACTTCCGCCGTGTGTTGGCGGGCTTTCTCCAAGGTGAAACCTACCATCTGGCTCGGCTCACCGTTGATGTCGCCGATGTAGCGGCGCACGCCCCAGAGGCTGTTCATCAAGGTGTTGGGGTCGCGCTTGATGCCTTTTACGTCTTCGGGCTCCATGAAGAGCTCCTCTACCTGGGCGATGCTGTCGCGCAGGGCTTTGCCCCATTTCTTCACTTCCTGCTGTGTAGAGTCGGGGGCGTGTACCAGGGCCTGCTCTACCAGTTTCATGTCTTTCTGCATCTCTTGCAGGCGGTTGAAACCTTCGGTAGCGGCGGTCACGATTTTTTCTAATTCTGCATTGGCTGCATCGCGGTTGGCCCAGGTGTTAGCGGCGTACTCTATGCGTGGGTCGGCGTGTACCGTCACCGTGGTCTGACCAGTTTCTTCGCCGTAGGTCATCAGCAGGGTATAGGTGCCCGGGGCAACACTTCCGCCCGTCGGAGGGTCGGCATCCGGCTTGCGCTCGCGGCGGCTCGGGAACTCAAAACCATCACCGCGCAGGTTCCAGGTGAAGCGGTTAAAGCCCGGCTCCACTTTCTGCGTAAAGGTGCGGATGGTATCACCAGCACTGTTGATCACCTGAATCTTTACCTTGTCGCTACCGCCCTTGGGTTTGCGTTTCGGCTGCTCCTCGGCTTCGTCGTCGCCATCTTCCTGGTCTTTCATCTCCTCTTTGGGCGCTTCTTCGGCTTTCTTGTCTTTGGGCTTTACCCACACTGTGAGCAGCGCACCCATAGGGCGATCTTCGCCTACAAACTCGGCATCCGCAATAAAGCGAATCCCCTGGTAACTGCGCGTCTCTGCCAGGTAAGCATCGGGAGAAGGGAAGGTCGCGAACGGCTTTTTCAGGATCTCTCCATTCGTACGGGCAACTTCCCGCATCGGACGCAGGTCGTCCAAGATCCAGGCGGCGCGGCCGAAGGTGCCGATGATCAGGTCTTGCTCGCGCGGGTGGATTTTCATATCCGCCACGGGCACACCAGGGAATCCTTCGGTCCACTTGGTCCAGGTCTTACCGTAGTCGATACTGAAATATAGGCCGTGATCGGTACCCAGCCACAGGTGCCCAGCCACTTGTGGGTCTTGCACAATGCTGAGGGTATAACCACTCACGGCGTCTTTTCCGACGATGCGCTGCCAGGTCTTACCGTAGTCTTTGGTGTGGTAAGCCATCGGCTCAAAGTTGTTGCGGCGGTAATCGTTCACAATCACAAAAGCTTCGCCAGGATTGATGCGGGAAACTTCGATGTAAGGAATCCAGCTGCCAGCTGCAGCACCGGGTAGTCTACTGGCCAGATTGGTCCAGTTTTGACCACCGTCGCGGGTCAGTTGCAGGTTGCCATCATCGGTGCCTACCCAGATGGTTTGGGCATCGAAATGATCCGGCGCAATGGCCAGAATGGTCGTATAGTTCTCGGCTTGTGTAGCGTCGTAGGTCAAGCCACCACTGATGTCGGCTTTTTGTTTCTCGGGGTCATTGGTGGTCAGGTCGGGGCTGATGATGGTCCAATTTTGGCCACAGTCGGTGCTCTTGTGTAGGTATTGACTACCAAAGTAGATGGTGTTTTCCTGGCGCGGATCTTGAGCCATGGCCGCGTTCCAGTTGAAGCGCAGCTCTTCCCCTTTTGGGTGAACGGGCTTGATGAAGGTCGTTGCGCCGGTCTTGCGATCGACTAGCCCCACGTTGCCACCCTGACTCATCGCGTACACGTAGCGGTTGTCGCTGGGCTTGAAGAAGAGGTCAAAACCATCGCCAAAGAACACTTCCTGCCAGTCGTGGTTGGTAATTCCACCACTCTTCCAAGCCTGGCTGGGGCCTACCCAGGAGCCGTTGTCCTGCATACCACCGCCCACGTTGTAGGGGATGTCCATGTCGTGGTTGATATGGTAAAACTGCGCTGCCGGGATGTTGGTCACAAAACGCCAGGTCTTGCCCCGGTCGCGGCTGATGTTCAGTCCCCCGTCGTTGCCTTCAATCAGGTAGTTGGGGTCATTGGGGTGAACCCAAAAAGCGTGGTGATCGGGGTGCACGTTGGTCCCATAATCCAGAATAACGCGGAAGGTTTTGCCCCCGTCTTCACTCAGGCTCACGTAGGTATAGAGGTTATAAATGCGGTTTTCGTTGATCGGGTCTACGTACAATTCCGCGTAGTAAAACGGACGGTTACCAATGTTTTTCTCGCTGACGAGGCTCCACTTTTTACCACCATCGGTGCTCTTGTACAAGCCGTTTACTTTGGCTTCTACCAGGGCGTAGATGATATTGGGTTCGCTGGGCGCAATGGCCAGACCAATACGCCCGAGGTCGCCTTTGGGGAGGCCATCTTCGGCGGTGCGTTGTACCCAGGTATCGCCACCGTCGTAGGTCATGTAGAGGCCAGATTTCGGGCCGCCGGAATTGAAGAACCAGGGGTCGCGGTCAAACTCCCACATGGCGGCCAGCAGCTTGTCGGGATTGGTGGGGTCTACCACCAGGTCGGCGATGCCCACGCCGTCGGCTACTTTGAGCACGTGTTCCCAGGTTTTGCCGCCGTCTTCGGTGCGGAAAACACCGCGCTCGGGGTTAGGTCCCCAGATGGAGCCCATAGCGCCGACGTAGACGACATCTGGATTGTCGCGATGGACGATGATGCGGTGGATGTTTTGTGTTTTTTCGAGCCCTACCAGTTCCCAGGTGTCACCACCATCGCGGCTGCGGTAGAGGCCCTGACCGGTGTTATGGCTGTTGCGGGGGTTGCCTTCGCCGGTGCCCACCCAAATTTCGTCGGGGTTGCGTTGGTTAATTTTGATGGCACCAATGGCTTGCAGTGGCTGCTTGTCGAAGATGGCTTTCCAGGCAATACCACCGTCGGTACTTTTCCAGACGCCGCCAGAGGCATTGCCCACGTAGATGATTTCCGGATTGCTGAGATCGACATCAATGGCCGTTACGCGGCCACTCATACCGGCGGGGCCGATGTTGCGAGGAGCCAGGTCGCCGAAGTACTTCTGCTCGGGCAGCTGTTGTGCGAGCAGGCCGAAAGCCAGCAGTTGTAATAAGATAAGGACAGTAGCGTTGCGCTGCAACGACGATAGAAGGATTGTAAATGGTCGCATACTAGTGTAGGTAAAGACGTCGTAGTGCAACGTCTCCGCTGCTACCACGCCTAATGAATAATCGTAAAGACGTTACACGGCAACGTCTCTGTGTGAGAGGCCACACCCAAGGGTAAAGAAAAGCAAAACAGGGAGTTCCACAAAATGTTTCACTGCACCAAGGCAGGTAGGCGCTGCTTTTTATGCATGTGTTTTCCTATTTGGGCACTTCCCTTCCGACCTCCCCCTTTAATCTTGGTGTTGATCGTATGATCGTATTGGTACGATTGGGCTGCCAGCTGATCGTCTGCCGCTCCGTAAGGCAGGGTTTCATACCCTGCATAGAGCCAAAGGCATGGCCTCTAATCAAGTAATCGGAGCGTACCTAAATGTATGATTGTATAGGGTACGATGACTGCAATTTTTGCCAAGATATCCACCATCAAAAATTAGGATCATCCAAGATGTCTGTGGTAGAATTTTGTGGTCTGGATTTGTAGCTGTAATAAACAATTTGAGCATATAGTAACCAAACTAGGATAAACAACATTTTTGCCATCGGAGCGAAGCACATTGACAAGAATAAAAGGAACTGGGCGGTAATTTGCCCCCATAAAAGCTGGCCTCCTTTTTTATGTATGTTGAAGTAACTGAGACTACATATGATGATCCAGATACCTGGCGATTCTAGGAGGTAGAAGAACAAATCCTCTACTCCTTTATACCGTTCAAGATATCCCTTTGATTGCCAAGTCCCCAACCCAAATATTTCTCTCACCAGTTGGAAGATTCCTAGAAGAACGACTAGTAAAGAAATGACCAGAGCGGTGGTAGGCTTTTTCATCTTGTACGCGTATTTCATTAAGAAAGATCATCCAGCAAGTCATCCCTCATCTCTTTTTCAGGAACCTGCTCCTTACTGCTGCGCCATACCACTGAAAAAAGGATCATCCAAGCCAGTATATTAAAGGTCACCAGCGCGAATGGATAATACGTGAGTAAGAGGATGACGAACATTTGTAGTACCATTAACCACAGCGTGAGTGTACGCCTTTTAGCGTGTAGGTAGCCGTATATTAGCGAACTGATGATGGCGCACAAACCGGGAGAACCGAGGATAAGCCACCAAAAAAAAGTATCGTTGGACCAGCCTATGGTTTCATTAAGCCCCCAGGCATTCACCCGAAAGGATTCTCGGTAGAGCTGAAAAGAACCTAATAAGCCAAGTAAGACAATGATGATCCAGAGCGACCTTCTTTCGTTTGCCATGAGCAGCTTACTTCAGGTCCAGAATATTGCCCATGTTGTAACAAGCACGGCAACGTGGTTCGTACTTGTCTTTTTCGCCTAAGACTACTGTAGAATCTTCCGACGAAAGGCGGTAGGAGTGGGTGGCCAGGTTGCCACAATGGGAGCATATAGCGTGTACCTTGGTGATGTATTCAGCTACCGCCAGCAGCCCGGGGATCGGGCCAAAGGGTAGACCGCGAAAATCCATATCCAGGCCAGCTACGATCACCCGTTTACCCGAAAGGGCAAGCTTTTGCACATTTTGAATCAAATCATGGTCAAAAAATTGCGCTTCATCAATACCGACGACGGTAACATCGTCGCTTGTTTTTAGAATTTTATCAGAGTGGTCAATCGGGGTCGCCAGAATGAAATTCTCATCATGGGAAACGACTTTTACATTATCATAACGGGTATCTACACGAGGTTTGTAGATTTCTACTTTTTGGTTGGCAAACTTGGAGCGCTTGAGTCGGCGCAGCAATTCTTCGGTTTTTCCCGAAAACATAGAGCCACAAATCACTTCAATCCAGCCACTGCGTTGCCCACGAAAAAAAGGTTCTAGAAACATATAGCTTAGCTTTAGCTCGAAAGATAGGGTAGCTTCACAATTTTACCCAAGAAAAACGGTTTATCCTTAGCACAATCTCAGATAAGCCTTTATTTTTGGGCTCGGTTCTGAAACTAATTAAGACGTCTTCCAACTACATGGACTTACAACAAGCGAAAATTCTACTGGAAAAAATCAATGCCCTGCACAAATCCGTTAGCCTGGATAAGGGAGAAGTTTCCAATATTGAGCGCGATTTGATGCTCAGTTATATTCGTCAATTTTACGAGGCTTACCTCAATACCGATACCAGTGCACCGCCACAGCCAATGAGTAGGCCAGTTGCACCGCCATCACCGCCGCCGGTAGAAAGAACAGTTTCGGAACCTTTACCTCCGATTGTAGAAGTGGAGCCAGCTCCAGCACCGCCGCCACCTCCCCCTCCTAAGCCAGAGCCTGTGGTGGTTGAAACACCAGCTCCAGCACCTGCTCCCGTACCTCCACCCGCAGCAGCTCCTGCACCGCCGCCAGCTCCGGCTAAAAAGACAGCCAGCGCAGGTGTAGAAGCATTGTTTAAGCACAAAGCCGCCAAGGAGCTTTCGGAAAAATTGAGCCAACAAGCGATCACCGACCTCACGCGTGCGATGTCCATCAACGATAAGTTACTTTACTCCAATGAGCTGTTTGGGCGAGACATGGCCGCTATGAATGAAACGCTCCAACAGCTCAACAAGCTCAATAGCATGGAGGAAGCCCGTGAGTTGCTGATCGATATTGCGGAAAAAAATGACTGGACAGAAGAGGAGCGTACCGATGTAGCAGAGAGCTTCATCAAATTGGTAAGAAGGAAGTACTAGACGAACTTCATCCGGTAGTCGGCGCTCACCTTGCCTTTCTTAATATTCTCGAGTTTTCGCTGAATCAAGCGCTTCTTGATAGGTTTGAGGTATTCGGTGAAGAGCTTACCATCGGTATGGTCGTATTCGTGCTGAATCACCCGGGCATTGAGGCCACTAAAGGTAGCTTCATGCTCCACGAAGTTTTCATCGACCCAGCGAAGGCGGATATTTTCGGGGCGTTCTACATCTCCCCGCACATCGGGGATACTGAGGCAGCCTTCTTCGTAGGCCCATTCTTCGCCTGATTCCTCGATTTTTTCGGCGTTGATGAATACCTTTTTGAGGCCATCGGCTTCTTTGCCTTCTTCCATCATCTGAACGGTGTCTACAACAAAGAGGCGGATCGCTTTACCTATTTGCGGAGCAGCCAACCCGACACCATTAGCATGGTACATGGTTTCCCACATGTCGGCGATGAGTTTTTCCAGATTAGGATACTCTGCGGTAATGGGTTGGCCCATTTTTTTTAAAACTGGTTGCCCGTAGGCGTAAACTGACAATAACATAAACCCAAATTAATAATTATTTACCTCGAGGTATTCTTGCAAAATGATGGTCGCAGCCATTTTATCCACCAGCCCTTTCTCTTGTCTCTTTTTGCGTTTGAGGCCACTTTGCAAGATGGCTTCTTTGGCCATTACGGAAGTATAACCTTCATCTTGCAAAACGAGTTTAAGTTGGGGGTATAATTTTTCCAATTTTCGCATCAGCCCAATGACGTGTGGCGTAACCTTGGTCGGATTGCCATCCGCATGGCGAGGTTCTCCGATTACCACGGTTTCTACTTCTTCTTCCGAAAAATACTTTTCCAGATACGCTAGCAAATCCTGTGTTGCCACTGTATCCAATCCATTAGCGATGATCTGGAGTGGATCTGTCACTGCCAGGCCGGTGCGTTTGGTGCCGTAGTCGATTGCTAATATTCTTGCCACAGCACAAAGATAGGCACAATAAGTGATGGATAATTAATAAATTGGGGAGGATTTTGCTTTCAATGCCATCAATGCCTTGGCCTCAGGGATGACCAATTTCAAATAGCAAGCCGAAGCCTACTAGAACAAAACTGATCGTGCTTTTTATTGTGGTGTATATCCCTATACCTTGTACCTAAAGTCCCTCTACGAATTTGGCATTCGCCGAAAGTCTATCAGATTTTTATTCGATGACCAAATGGGGTACCTCTTCCAGTTTCCAGTCGATAACCAGCCCCTGGGCTAGCCTGCGTGCCACTTCTGCTCCATAGAGATGTTCGCAAAGGTACAAGGCGGCTTCAAAAGATTTGGCACCGCCAGCCGAAGTGATATATTGGCCATCGTGAACAAACAAGACGTCTTCTCGGATATCGTGATCAGGATAACGGATCCTCATAGCAGCAATGTCGCTAGGGAAGGTCGTGCTCACTTTGTCGCGGAGTAACCCAGCCTCGGCCAGCACAAATGCGCCATCGCAATGACTCGTGATGAACTGGGCCTGTGCGGCCACTTCTTTTATAAACCTAAGCATTGCATCATCCTCTAGATCACTGTCCAGGTGATGTTCCGCACTGGGAACAACCAGGATGTCGATAGGGGGAAGACTATCGCTCAAATAGTTGAAATGAGGAAGAATTTGTAAGCCTTCGAAGGTCGTTATCGGCGCTAGGGTATTGGCGACCAGGAAAGTGTTCATCGCCTTGATGCTGTCGCGGAAAATGGTGTGTTGGAAAATGTCATAAGGGGCAGTGAGCTCGGTATTGTATACGCCGTCCATGATGAGAAAGGCAACGTTGTAGCGATTGGGTTCAAGCACGACACCTGGTCTTGGAAAGGCATCATCTCTAGCTGAATTCGAATCAAGGGTAGGCGTACAAGACACAAAGAGTAGAAATAGGCCACCTATGAGTAAGCTGGTATAATTTTTCATGACTGCTGTTTTTAGGTGAGGGGAATGACAAATGGAGAGGGAGCGAGGGAATAGTTTGAGAGTAGTGTAGGTATAGTAGCCCCAAGTGGAGGGCCCACCCTCCTGCCAGATCGCCGAGTATACCCCTTGGTCTAACGACCGTTCAGGGCAAGCGTCTATATCTGCTGCTAAGTTAGCAACAGCCAAACAATACGCTAAAAAAAATCCGTTGAAATTCCCACATGACAAAGTGGGGGTTGTTACCGCTGATTATCTTACTGAGTTGTCAATTCACTAAGGTTCAGTAAAGTTAATTAATATCTTTTAATTAACAAAAAATAATAAGTATTTGAAATAAATTATTTTTTGTTGGTTATTCTTTTTGGTTACATTATTTAACAACTCCGTATTGCGTAAAAATGCTAATAGAGCTCAATGCAGCCCGAATCTTTACAGAGACTTCGCCGACCCCTAAGGCGCCGGATTAGGAATTTGCGCATGTACTTCATTGATTGCTTTTACCACCTCTTCAGAAAGCTGAATATCAATGCTGTCAATGTTTTCTTCAAGTTGTTGCAGACTTGTGGCACCGATGATATTGCTGGTCACAAAGGGTTGGTCATTCACAAAGGCCAAGGCCATCTGGGCAAGCGTCAGGTTATTGGCCTGGGCGATTTCCAGGTAGCGGCGGGTTGCTTCCCAGGATTGCTCGGAGCTGTAGCGTTTTACGTTTTTGTATTTGTTGAGGCGGTTGCCGGGCTCGTCGGTTTTTAGATGATATTTTCCGCTCAGCATTCCGGCACCTAATGGAGAGTAGGGGAGAAGGGTAACGTCTTCGCGGATACTCATTTCAGATAAACCAACTTCAAAAGTCCGGTTCAGCAAGCTGTAAGGATTTTGGATACTTACGCAGCGAGGTAAATCATGCATTTCGGCAAGGTGCAAGTAACGCATCATTCCCCAGGGGGTCTCGTTACTTAAGCCAAAGTAGCGAACCTTTCCACTTTTGATGATACTGTCCAAATTGGTGAGTACTTCCAGGAAATCATCTTCCCACTCATCCGTTGAATCATGTTGATAATCGCGTTGACCAAAAAAGTTGGTCTTCCGATTGGGCCAATGGAGTTGATAAAGATCGAGGTGATCAACCTGCAAACGTTTTAGACTTAGTTCCAGGGCCTCTTCCAGGCTGGCTTTGCTGAAGCCAAGCTGGGGCCGAATATGCTGGGCGAAAGGGCTGTTGCCAGCAATCTTGGAGGCGAGAATGATTTCAGCTCGTTTGCCGGATTTTTTCAACCAGTTACCGATGAAGGTTTCGGTGTCGCCTTGGGTGCGAGGTTTTACCGGGGAAGGATAAAGTTCTGCAGTATCAAAAAAGTTAACACCTTTTTCTACGGCCAAATCCATCTGGGCATGGCCTTCGGCTTCCGTGTTTTGTTCGCCCCAGGTCATGGTGCCCAGGCATATCTTGCTTACGTTAAGGTCGGTACGGGGAATGGTTTGGTATCTCATTTTATAGTTTGTGGTCAGTCAAGCGTAGGGGCGATTGATCTTATGTTGTCCAGTAATTTTTCAAAATGCTGTTGGTTCGTAAAAGGATTCATAACGGTGCTGCGTAGCCAGCGTTCGCCATTGATCACCGTTTGCACAATGTAGAAACTGCCACTTTCTACTAATCGTTGACGGATTTGTCCATTTTTTATATCCCACTGCTCTCTAGGAAGGCCAGTGTAGCGGAAATTAACGATGTTCGCTTCGGGTACAACAGCCAGCTCAAAATCGGGGGCGAGGTGCAGTATTTGGGCGAAAGCCTGGGCTTGGTCATAAAGCTGATCAACGTTTTTACCAAAAATCGAGGCCCCGTAACACCTTAAAGTGGCGTACACTTTAATGGACAACATGAGCTTGGTACACTCGAACGTACGCTTGCCGGAATGGTACCACTCCGGCGATTGTTCCGCCTCCCAGAGGTATTGTGCACGCTGGATAAAGGTTTCGTAGGAGCGATGACCTTCCTTGAATAGCAGCGCGGTATTGAGTGCCGGAGCCATCAGCATCTTGTGATAATCAAGCACAATGGTATCGGCTCGTTCCATGCCTGCTGCCAAATGCTTGTACTTTTCAGAAAAAGCAACAGCAGCCCCGTGGGCACCATCTACATGGTACCACAAGTGGTGCTTTTCGCAAAAATCGGCCAGCGTACCAAGGTCATCGTAGGAGCCGGTGGCGGTAGACCCCGCACATCCAATCAAGGCAATAGGGGTAAGCCCATCCACAACTGCTTTTTGATAGTAGCTTTCGAGTAAATCGGTACGTATCTTAAACTGTTTGTCTACGGGGATTTTAATGATCCCCTCACTGCCCATACCCAGTATCCGAGCGGCCCGATCTACACAGTAATGCGCTTCTTCTGAAACCATGATGGCCAGCTTTTCGCCGTGCCCCTTGGTCCATACTTGCTGAGGAGCTTTGGCGGCACGGGCGGCCAGCAATGCGGTAAGATTGGCCAGTGTGCCGCCCGAGGTGATGAATCCACTGGCCGTTGCTGGATAACCAATTTTCTGAGCAGTAAAATCGGTCACTACTCGTTCCAGCGCATTAGAAGCCATGCCCATTTCATAGACCCCAGTACCATTGCTGAGGATGTCCGAAACCATCCCTGCTAAAGCATTTATTGGCGCAGGCACCGATACTTGATGACCTATGTAGTGAGGATGGTGAAGGTGAATCGAATGATCCAGTATGTCTTCAAAAAAACGCAAAGCGCTTCCTTCTTGGCCAGCATGAGCAAAATCATTTTGCCAAAATTTCAACTCGTCTTCGGGATCCCTGTAGTTGATCAATTGCTGGTTTCCCGGGTCGTGGGCCTTTTCCAGATGGTCGGCAAGTAAGTCGATAAGCTGGTGGCCCAATGCTCGAAAATTAGCGGGGCTGTAAGCTTGAGCCAAAAGATGGCCTGTGGTGTCTTGTGCCATTAGTTCAAAAATGGGTTGTTTTTGCGCTCGTAGCCCATTCGGGTGGCGGGGCCGTGCCCGGGATGAACCGTAATATCATCTCCCAAGGGTAGCAATTGCGTTTTAATGGCCGTAATTAAGGTGTCGTGATCACCACCAGGGAGATCTGTACGGCCGATACTGCCGTAGAAAAGGACATCACCCGCAATGACAAATTTATCCTCGGCGCAGTAAAAACTGAGGCTGCCGGGAGAATGGCCGGGCGTAAAAAGCATCTTCAGTACGGTATTCCCAAAGGTGATGGTCTCGCCTTCTTTTAGGAACTTGCCTGGCTCGGGGCTTTCTTCCGGCAAGGGCAATCCGTACATCTGGCAAACCTGCGGCACCATCGCCAGGACAGGTGCTTCCAACGCGTGAATTTCCAACGGAAGTCGATAGGTCTCCGCGACAAATTTGTTGCCAAACACATGGTCCAGATGGCAGTGTGTATTGATCAGGCGAACGGGGCGCAAGTTGAGGTCTTCTATCTTTTTGCGAAGTGCTTGTTTTTCGTGCGCTTCAAAGCACCCCGGATCAAAAATGACACACTCGCCAGTGGCATCATAAACGATATAGGTGTTTTCCTGAAAAGGATTAAACGTCATTTGCACAACTTGTGCCATAGTTTTCTGGTTTTATAGTAAGTTTTGCACTTTCATTTTATTGAAAAAAGGAATACCTTAAGTCTTGTTTAAGACCAAGTTTAAAGTATGCCTCTACAAAAGTAGCCAAATCCTTAAGGTCACTAAACAAAATGGCCTTTTCAGGTATTGATTTTTTAACCAACAATCCTTAAGTGAGCATATAAAAATAAGGTGATCCAATTTTAGCTTAAATTACTAAGGTCTTTCGCTTTCCCCTATTTTCGTAAAAATTCTGCTATGCGCAAACTACACTATCCATTTTTCTCTCTTCTCAGCATCCTTTGCCTATTGGCGACCCAGTCGCTAGTGGCTCAAACCTCTCAAGTGATTTTTGGTAAAAACAGGGTGCAACATCACCGTGATTTTGACGAGTGGATGAAGTATGAAAGCGATAACTTTATTACCTATTGGTACGGGGAAGCACGCAACATTGGCCAGTCGGTCGTTCAGATGGCGGAATACGATTTTGCCTATATTCAAAGTATTCTGGAACACCGGATGAACGAAAAAATCCAGATCATCACTTATGTTGATCTTACGGATTTGAAACAGAGCAATATTGGCAATGACGAAGCTTTTACCAATGTAGCCGGTCAAACAAAAATCGCAGGGAATAAAATTTTCGTTTACTTCAATGGTGATCACAATGATCTACGGCGGCAAATCAGGGAAGGCATTGCCTCTGTTTACCTGGAAGCCATGCTCTTTGGTGCAAATTTGCAGGAAATCGTACAAAATGCCGTATTGCTGAATTTGCCGGATTGGTTTAAAGAAGGTTTGGTGGCTTATATTGGAGAAGAGTGGAACACGCAGCAGGATGATCAGCTCAGGCAATTGCTGGCTTCAGGAGAGTACGCTGGCTTTGAAGCCATGGCCGCTGATTATCCCAAGTTGGTAGGGCATGCTTTTTGGTATTACATTGCTGAATTGTACGGCAAACCGACCGTCTCCAACTTACTGTACCTCACCCGAATCAACCGTAGTGTAGAAAGTGGCTTCCTTTATGTGCTCGGAACGCCCTACCAGATAACGCTCAATGATTGGCAGATTTATTTCAATAAGCGCTATGCCATTGATAGCCAAAATAGAATTCCCCCGGAAGGGCAGGAGGTAACCATAAAAAATAAAAAAGAACTCCCCTTAAGTCAATTGAAAATTAGTCCGGATGGGCAACGACTGGTTTACGTAATCAATGAGATTGGCCGTTACAAAGTCTTCATGCAGGACTTGCAGACGGGCGAGCGGGAGATGGTTTTTAAGAGCGGTTTCCGCAATGCGATCCAGGCTACGGATTATAATTACCCCTTGTTGGCCTGGAATCCAAGCGGACAGGAACTTGCTATCCTGTATGAAAATCGCGACCGCCCCCGCTTGTTGCGTTATAATTTGCTCGAAAAGAAAGAAATAACCGAGGAGCTGAGTACCGAATACCAGCGAGTGTACAGCCTGGAATACGTTAATCCTTCCACCATGGTATTGTCGGGTACTGTCAGAGGATTTTCAGATATCTTCCTCTACTATCCAGCTACCCGTCAATCACAGCGAATTACGACTGATTTTTGGGATGATCTAGATGCTGTGCCCGTAAAAGTAAGAGATCGCACCGGAATCTTGTTTGCCTCCAATCGTACGACAACCTCGTTGGAAGCACGCGGCCTGGATACCATTTTGCCCATTACCACATTTGACCTCTATTATTATGATCTAACCAATCGTCCAGGGGAGCTGGTACGCGTAACGGATACTCCACTGGCGAATGAAAGACAACCCATCGGGATAGATACCACGTATTTTGCTTACCTATCAGACCGGAGTGGGTATTACAACCGAGAAGTAGGCTTTCTGGAAGATTATATTGATCATTACGAACAGCGCATCGAGTTGGAAGATGGTACGGAAATTGTTTTACACGCCGACTCCAGCTTGACCATGCTGGATACTACGCTGATTGATACCATCGTCGTCTACCCCATTATAAAGGAACGTGCCGTGGTATCGGCATCGACGAATTATGATAAAAATCTCTTCTTTCAGAATGTGGCATTACGCACGGGAAGGGTATTGGAATACTTTCCACGGCCAGGTGCTGAACCCGGACAGATATTATTGCGGGAATTAGATGCAGCTACCTCTCCTAGTGTCAATACGACGATTTTCCAAAATGCTAGGAAAATCACCCTAGGTGAGCAGACTCCATCCCAGGCCGAGCTAGTGAAAGTTGATACACAATTGGTAGAGGAGCCTCCCAAGGTAGAAGAGGAACCGACCATTGAAACATTGCCACCACCAGAAGAATTCACCCCCGAATTGCCACCGCCACCAGCAGCCGTTGACAGTACCGAAATAATCGATATTGACAATTACCTGTTCCAAAGCGAGTTTTCTGAACAAGAATCTTTTGCCGAGCCTAAGCCCGCAGCGACCGAAAAAGAACCTGCTACTCCTGCTTCTACCCAGGATGATCTCAATAATTTTGGGACCAGGCCGAAGAGGGTCGCAACGGTCAGGGATAAAACCAATACTGAGGTTTACCGCTTCCGGCCTGGACGGATTACTCCCTACAGGACAACCTTCCGGACGGATTTTGTGACTTTCAACATGGATAATGGTTTGTTGTTTGAAGGCTTAGACAGCTATGCCGCAAATCCTAATGGTTTTAATACACAGCCACTGAGCCTATTGTTGAAAGCCAATTTTAAAGACCTTTTTGAGGATTACGTCGTGGAGGGAGGTATGCGTTTGCCTACCAGCTTTAATGGGACAGAATACTTCCTGACGATGCAGAGTCGTAAGCGCCGTTTAGATCATTACTACGCAGTGTATCGCAGAAACCAGCGATTTTCTGAAGAAGGTGCATCTTTTGTGCCATGGCGACGGGAAAACAATGTGGTATTGGGTCAGTATGGTGTTCGTTATCCGCTGGATATTTTCCAGAGCTTGCGCGCAACAAGCACCATCCGAAGGGATCGGGTTCAATACCTGGCTACGGATCAGACCGCATTAGAAGATGCACCAGCACCAGAGCGCACCCAACGTATTGGTCTACGACTGGAGTACGTATTTGATAATACGGTAGATCTCGCTTTGAACCTTCGGCAGGGAACACGGATGAAATTTTACACGGAATATTTTAAATCATTCAGTGCTAGCATCGATCCTAAGTTCGAATTTGATATTGCTAAAGGATTTATGGGGGTAGCGGGAATTGATGCTCGGCATTACCTGAAAATCGACAAGCGCTCAATATTGGCCTTCCGTTTGGCTGGAGCTGTCTCTTTCGGTCGGGATAAGATTCTTTATTACTTAGGAGGGACCGATAATTGGTTGTTGCCTTCGTTTAATAACAACATCCCCACACCATCTGATCCGGCAGGTTTTGTCACGCTGGCCAACAATCTGCGCGGTTTTGATATCAATATCCGTAATGGCAATTCTTATATTCTTACCAATGCTGAACTAAGAATTCCCGTTTTTCGGTATTTCTCCGAGCGTATTGGATCGCCTTTCTTCCGCAACTTCCAGGCCGTAGCTTTCTTTGATGCGGGCACTGCTTGGAGTGGTCCTGATCCTTATAGTGATGAGAATCCGCTGAACACAACCACATTCCCGGAAAACCCTACCGTCTTTACGCCAGTCACTGCTCGGGTTGTTTACTTCCGTGACCCATTGGTGTTTAGTTATGGTGTAGGAGCAAGGATGCTTCTCTTTGGGTACCTTTTTCGTCTTGATTATGCTTGGGGCCTTGAAACTCGGTTGGTACAAGATCCTAAGTTGCACATTTCACTTGGGATGGATTTCTAGCCTTGTCAAGTAGTCACATTGTTTTACCCCCTGGCCATGTAGTTTTAAACAACTATAATGGCCAGGGGGTAATCGCTTACTCATCAACTCCCAACACATACGCAGATAAGGTGGTGGAAAAGGAGAATTCCCAATAGGTTTGTATCAAAACAGACCTGTCATGAAAAACAGAAAACGCCTTGTCCTTCTTTTCCCTTTGTTGTTTGTGTTGCTAACCATCCACGCGATGTGCTTTTATTGGCTGGGATAGCCTATGCTTGGCATCAAATTACTCCGTACAGCTCCGGATAAAAGCGGCTACGTCTTCTTTGAATTTTATCAAGGAGGGCTCGTGGGTGTACATCATGTGCCCCGCTTCGTAATACTTCATAATGATATTGTCTTTGATCTCAGGCTTGAGTCCCAGGTGATCAATGGTGTGCTCCACTCCGTAAAAGACGGTCGCTAGATCATAGTAGCCATTCAAGATGAGCACCTTCATGTTAGGGTCTTTTGTAAGCGTAGTTGCCATGTCCGGTGCGGTATTTACTGCGGCATTGGCATTCCAGATAACGTTGCCCTCATGGCTCCAGTCCCACTTGAAGCCATCCCGTCGGCCAGCGGTAATGGTGTACATCAAGTCTTTGTTTACACCAAGCTCCCGGTGGAGGTAGTCGAGAAAAGTGGTGATGTAGGCGGGAGAAATAGCACTGCTTTGAGGATCATAATCTGCAAACTGACTGAGTAAGTCTTCATTGGTGCCTTTGTAGCGCGAGTCTAATCTACCAACCGTCATCCCTTCTTCACGGAGTAATTCCTGAAAATATTCTCCGGCTTTCACCCGCAGGTCGGCACGTAGCCAAAATGCTGCACTCAGACCGGAGTACATGGCTAGACCTTGTGCAACCTCCTGCTTTCGTTCGGCACTGATTTGATCCCCCAAGAAAAGGGCTGGGACATATTCTTCTACCGTAAATTTGCGTACATCTTCGAGGAATAGCTCGAGGTTGTCATGCCGGGTCTGGTTTTTTTTGTGGTACCAGGCGGTAGCTGCGTAGGTGGGAAAATGTGCAACGTAGGGCATATCATCATTGGGCGGAAATAAAAGGGTGCGTAGGTCAAAAACGGCAGAAACCATGATAACGCCGTTCATCGCAATGCCTTGCGAAAGCAAACGCTTCATCACGCCAGCATTTCGGAAGGTACCATAACTCTCTCCGAGGAGAAATTTCGGGGAATTGAGCCGATCGTTATTAATCAAATATTGCGTAATGAAAAGACTGATACTGCGAATGTCCTGATCAACGCCCCAGAAGTCTTTGAATTCAGCCTTGCCAGTAGGAACACTCAGGCCGGTACCAACGGGGTCAATCATCACTAAGTCCGCGATGTCCAGAATAGAGTACTCATTGTTCACGAGTGGATAGGGTGCGGCCGAGGTGAAGTCTGGGTCATTAACGACAATGCGCTTTGGCCCCAAAACGCCCATGTGTAGCCAAAAAGAGGAGGAACCCGGCCCACCATTGTAAGCGAAGACGATAGGCCGATCTGCCGTAGCATTGTTTTTGGTGTAGCTGGTGAAGCCAAAGAGGGCAATTACCTCATTGTTTTCATCCCGCAGTTGCATGGTGCCCGCCTTTGCCGTTAGTGGGATGGTTTTACCGTTGATGGTAACTTGTTGTGCTGTGGTGCTTACCTCGGCAGGAAGAACAATAGGGGCTGCTTTGTCTTCTTGTGCACGAAGCAGAAGACAAAAGCAGATACTGAAAAGAATAAGGATAGGTTTTTTCATGACTAGTCGATTAGAAAGTGAACAGTAAAAGTAATCAGCTAATTTACCATCCTTCTTTCTAAAGAACTAATTACACCATCCCTTCCTCCATCTTAGTTGCGTTTTCAGCCATTTGGAGTGCCTCGATAACCGGGCCAATCTGGCCTTCTACGATCTGATCGAGGTTGTAAAGGGTAAGTCCAATACGGTGATCCGTTACTCGGTTTTGAGGGTAGTTGTAGGTTCTGATTTTATCAGAACGGTCGCCCGTACCTACGAGGCTCTTGCGCTTGGAGGCCAGCTTGTTTTCGTGTTCTTCCCGCTTTTGCTCCTGAATACGGCGGAGCAACTGGGTCATGGCAATCTCTTTATTTTTGTGCTGAGAACGCCCGTCCTGGCTTTCAGATACCGTACCTGTAGGTAAGTGAGTAATCCGAATGGCGGATTCGGTCTTGTTGACGTGCTGACCACCCGCACCACTGGCCCGGAAAGTGTCGATTTTAAGATCTGACTTTTTGATGTCTACATCCTCCATCTCCAGTTTAGGCATTACCACCACCGTGGCTGCTGAGGTGTGTACCCGGCCTTGTGACTCCGTTTTCGGCACCCGTTGTACACGGTGTGCACCAGATTCAAACTTGAGTCGCCCGAATACGTCTTCTCCACTTACCTCTACCACCACTTTGTTGTAACCGCCAGCGCTTCCTTCGTTTTCGTAGAGCAATTCGTATTTCCAACCCATCTCATCGAAATAACGAGAGTACATTCTCAGGAGGTCTCCCGCAAAAATACTGGCTTCATCACCACCGGTACCGGAGCGGATCTCAAAAATAACATCACGTTCATCCTCGGGGTCACGGGGGATCAACATGACTTTGATGGCTTCTTCCAGGGTTTCTTTTTCAGGCTTGAGCTCCTCCAGCTCCATCTCTGCCATGTCTTTCATCTCCGGATCGCGGAGCATTTCTTTGGCCGTCGCGATATTGCCGAGCAATTCCTGGTATTGGTGGTAAGCATCTACAACGGGTTGTAGCTTCTTGTACTCTTTGTTGACTTTCTGAAAACGATCCATGTCACCGATGACCGAAGGGTCGGACAACTGTTCTTCCAAATTGCGGAAACGATCGTAGATGGCAGCTAATTTATCTAGCATAATGTTGAATTGGAGGGGTAAAGTAAAGCTGTGATTCAATAAAGAGATAGGGTAGCCGTGAGCTACAAGATAGGATGGCTGTAAAACAGCTAATAGAACCAAATGGCCGGAAACATCATACTTTACTTTTTTGCGACCGCAAAGGTACGGAAAACTTTAGATAGCATCAATAAGAAACAAGCGCAATTAGTTCCTCCTTACGCCACAATCGATTCACAAATAAAGTCGGGAATAATCCCGGTAGAGCGCACCCGAATATCTACTTCTTTTTCACTGGTATTGCCCGAAAGGACGAGCATGGTCATCACCCCAAATTTGTTGCCACCCAGAATGTCAGTGTGGAGGGTATCACCGACCATTAGGATTTCACTTTTATCAATGACTCCGTTTTGGCTGATGGTTTCGTAGGCGTAATTAAACATTTGGGTATCCGGTTTGCCAAAATGGATAAACTTTCGGTTGAGGATGCTTTCTACCAGTTTGGCGATCCCACCAGTGGCAATAGACACGTCGTTTTTTGCTACGGGGTAGAGCTTATCGCCGTTGGCAACGATGGCGGGGATGTTTTGTTTACGCAGTAGATTGACGGTTTTGTTGATGTCGTGGTTCCAATCGAAGCCTTCGTCGTCGAGGAACACCATTGCGCTTACATCATCGCAGTCGTTAAGGTCGAGGGCACTTACCGGTACGGCCCGTAAATCGGCATCTAAAATATAGTGGGCAGAGTTGGCGGTACCCAAGTAAGCTACGCGGCCGCTGCGTACTTTTTGAGACAAAAACATCTTGGCCATCATGCCCGAGGTGACCACCTCTTCGGGCAGTATGCCGGGCAGGCCTTGTAGCGCAAAGCGCTCTGCTTGTTGCTCCGGACTGCGGGAGGCATCATTGGTGAGAATCCGGATGATCTTTCCTCGCCGACGTAATTCATTGATGTTGGCTTCTACACCGGGAATAAGGCCCCGGTGGTTTTTGACAACGCCGTAAGAATCTAAAAAAATAGCTTTGAAGCCGTCTGCTATGTCTAAAAAGGAAGCTTTGTCCATGTCTGAGTATTTAAAGATTCAGGGCCCGTAAAATTTTATCGGCGGAAAATACTTGTTCGATATTTGGTAGATGCTGTTCCAAAGCTTCACGCTGAAGCTGGGTAGCGATAGATTTCCGAAAGAAGTAATTGCCTTCGCGTATCACGTAATTCAAAATAAAAAAGCGATAAGCTTCCTGTAAAAATAGTATTTCTGGTTGGGTGAGCGGGTAGACTTTGTGGTAGTGCTGTAAAAACAGCAGAAATCGATCCTCCATCAGGGTGTCTACATTATAAGTAAAGACCGTTCGGTCGCCGACGTTGGAGACAATTCTGCTGATGAAGTAAAAATCAACAATGCGCGAACTCATCCGAAACCAGTCGTAATCCCAGCGGGAATAAAACTTGCCATTGGCTGAAACCGAAAAATTGCCAATGTTCCAATCCACAAAAACGGGGATCTTCTCAAAACCGTGGACGTTGATTTTGTAAGTATTGTTGAGGAATAGATCACACTGTTGCTTGATATCATCAGCGTAAAGTGGAAACTCGCTATCCACCACCTGTAACAGCTGGTTGATGTCGGTGGTCATGTTTTTAGAGGTAATGGGGAGGGTATGCCGGATCAGGCTGCAGCCTTTGTGAAACTCCGCAAACTCTTTTCCCAGCAGTGCGATGTCGCTGTCTTCTAAACGACGAGGCAAGCTTTTTTTGATTTTGATCGGACGGAAAAAAACCACCCAAGCATCAATAATATCATTTTGGAAACGATGAAAAAACAGTTGGTTGCCTTTCATCAATGCGCGCGAAAGAAAATTCTCGTAGCGCACGGGCAAGTTGTTAGAAAGCGCATTAATAATGGTGTGATCTTCTACAAAATGCTCGTACTTTCCGAAATAGGAGAGTTTCGCGATGATGTTGTTGCCATCTTCTAATCGTATTTTGTAAACGTGGTTGGTTGATACCATGGCACTGATATCGGTAATGCGCTTGATCGGACGGGTGCTATCGTAGGCCATCCAGGCATAGCGAATGATGGTGAGGAAATCCATAAATTGTGGTAAGGGCTAATTTTTGCGGAAGATAGCAAGAACAACGCTAATAACAATTTCTACCGTCGGACGTTTACCGATAAAACATTCTCAATTATGAAGTATCTATTAAGCACTTTGCTACTTTTTACCAGCTTAGTATTTGCCTATGCACAATCTCCGATAGGCGTTTGGAAGACGATTGATGATAATTCTGGGAAAGCCAGATCTAAAGTGGAAATCTACGAGCGTAATGGTAAGTTGTACGGTAAAGTCATTGACTTGCTCCTCAAGCCAGACGATACCCTTTGCGAGGCTTGTGAGGGTGATAAAAAGAATAAACCCATCGTAGGTATGGTCATTGTTGAAAATTTGGAGGCTTATCGCGACTACTGGAAAAATGGAACCATTCTAGACCCCGAGTCGGGTAGCACTTACGGTTGTAGTATCTGGTTTGAAGAAGGGAAAACCGACGAGCTACAGGTGCGGGGTAAACATTGGACAGGGCTTTACCGCACACAAGTGTGGTATCGGGTAGAATAAACGACCGTTACCAGCAAAGCAATATTCATTGCTACTAACCCACCCATTAACAAAAAAATATCTACCTAACAAACAATAAGGCCTACCTTTTCCTAGTTTTAGTATAAATTTTTTCAACGCCATAAATGCCTTTCATGAAGCAAAATTTTACACCTGAAGATTTAGTGGCTTATCTGTATGCAGAAACCAGCATAGCCCAACGATTGACCATCCAGGATGCGCTGCGTCGTGACCCGGTACTGGCCCAAGAACTAGAACAACTACGCATGAGCAAACGTCAGTTTCCTAAAGTGAAATTTACCGCGCCTAAACGTAGCCTCCAGAGCATCTTGAACTACAGTCGTTCTACGGCACTGGAAGGACAGATATAAGTACCATCCAATTGTTTAATGCTTGTAACGAAGCTTAGATATCCCGAGTCTTGCTCAGCGCGAGGTTCGGGATTCTTGTTTTATATCAACAGCTACAAAAAAAGAAGAGGAGTAATGAACTTTTCATTACTCCCCCGTCCTATCCTATTAAAACCGATGGTCCCGGAAGTTTGGTAATTGTGTGTAGTGTATGTACTACGGCAGGACAATCAGTTTCATAGTAGTGTATTGGTCGTTAAATTTCACTTTAGCAAGGTAGATGCCAGCCGGCCATTGCCGAGTATCTATTTGGAAATCATGGCGCCCGGCAGGGTAGGTAGCTGCCGCTAATTGGGCCATTTGCTGGCCAGCCAGGTTGAAGATATTCGCTTCCATATCACCTTCCTTAGGTAGGTGGATACGCAATGTACCTTGTTGTGCCATTGGATTGGGGTAAGCCTCTAAAGTGAGGGTGGCCGTTTCCGCAATCCCAGTGTTTATTTCGTGATCGGTATTGGGCAGACTGGAAAGAGAGAAGTTCCAGTTGCCTTCATAAATCCAAACATCATTGCAAGTGTACAAATCAGGGCTTTGTGGATATCCATTGTTGCTAATGATGAAGTTGCTACAGTCGGTATTACTCAAGGTATAGGCGTACCACCCATTTCCTTCTGCTTGCATAGCCTGCCCTGGCCAGGAAGTAGTAGCCCCGGAAGGGCTAGCATTCCAAAAGTAAAGGGTCGGATTGTTCCAGCTACTGGGTTTGAAATGGATGGTAAGATCGCCAGCAGGGGCTTTGTCCCACACGGCATAGTCGGTGCCGGAGGTACGCAATACCCATCCTGAGCCACTTGGAGACCAAGAACCGGGGCCAATTTTCATAGCCACCTTGCCGTCAATTTCAGCGGCGTACAAATCCCAGCGGGCCTCTTTAATACTGAGGCTACTTTCGCTGTGGAGACCATTGTCTTTACGTACCGCAATGAGCTGATCAATAGCAGACTTCAAACCCCAGTCGAAGTAGTGATCCCAGAAAACAGAGGGAACGCCAGGGTGCGTAAGAATGTAAGCATAACCCTGCATGACCTTTCCTCCCGGGAAGGGCCAGTAATTTTGGGTACTTCCTGTATCGTGATTGTCAATAAAGGTAACGGCCCTTGAAGGCCACCAACCGATGACCCCAGGTGCGCCGCCGTTGATGCTGAGGCGCCAGTATTGATTGTTGACCGCAGCTTGCAGTACTCCTTTGGTGGTGAAGTCAAAAGCGGCAGATTTGCCTTGGGTGTCATCTATCCAGTCGACAATCTGCTGGCGGTGAGCATTGACATTATTGAGATCTAGATTGTCCCATAATTCGCCAACGGAGAAATAAGGATTGGTGCCGTCGTTGTATAGGCCATTGTAATAACCGTTGAAGCCACGGACATAGTCATAACGCCATCCATCGAAGCCAATGGTGTTTTTGAGCCAGTTCATCCAGCCCGTTAGATCACTTTGTACCGTGCTATTGGTGTGGTCGAGATCGCGGGCAGCGTGGTAATTGTCGCCGGTGTCGTAATTTCCGCAGGGATTGCCTCCGTTTTGTCCCCATTCGTCATTGTTGGTGACGGCCCAGCAGCCCCAGGTAGGATTGGTGAAGTCGGCCCAGTTCGTTGATCCTACCCGGTGATTAATGACGATGTCTGCCAATACTTTCATGCCATTGTTGTGCAGCGCATTGATGCAGCTCGTCAGTTCTTGCTGGGTGCCATAAGAAGAGTTTACATTGTAAAGCTCGCGGGGAAGATACCCCTGTGGAGCTGCAGCATCGCTAGGTGGCGGTAGCCATATCATGTCAAATTGGGCAGTACCCAGTTCTTGCGCTTTGCTCTGCACCACATTGTACCAACCATTACTGTTGGAATGAGATACCCAGTTGAAGCCCTGGAGCATGATGTCTGTTCTTTGAGAATAATTTTGGGCGGTGAGAGTTACGGCTAATAGGATAGAAAAGCAAAAAGCTAGTATATTTTTTGTTTCCATAACTCGTTATGATATTTTATTTCGATAATTAAGCTTTTGCAAACATAATATAACAAAACGGCCTCGTCGCACCAGTTTATAAGGTGGTCGCAGTTTGGGGTTGAAAAGTGGTACTTTGGAAAGTGGTACTTTTTAAGTGCTGATTGTGAGGTCTTTAAGGATTGTCGTGTTGGCGAAGGTATTCGCGAGGAGTAAGGCCCGTTTGCTTCTTGAATGCCCTATTGAAAGCTGTTTTGGAATTAAAACCGGCCTCTAGTGCGAGGCTCAATATCGTCCGTTCTTGGTGGTCACCCTTGTCAATCCTTTGCTGAAAGCTTTTGATCCGGTGACTGTTGATGTAGTCGAAGAAATTCTTCCCAAATTGATCATTGATCAATTTTGAGAGTTGGTGACTAGGCGTTTGAGCAAGATCGGCCAATTCGCCCAAGCTGAGGCTGGGATTGAGATAAGGACGCTTGTCCTCCATGAGTTGTTCCAGCTGACGGAATTCTTCCTGGGGGGGAGCCAAAACAGGAGAGCTCTGCAAAGAGGCAAGCGGAGTGGCTTCAGGAGTTGCCTCTTCTTCAGAAATGTTTGTTGGTGAAGGTGCTGGAAGATTGAGCTGGGCACTACGAAAAATCTGAGGCTGGCGCATAGCGTAATAGCCCATCGTATAGGCACCAACCGCAAGGATGATCCAGGTAGCATCCGTCATCCGATCAGTGATGGGGGTCCAATTAAAGCCGAACCAGAGACCGGTAGCTCCTACCAGGTAGGTGCTGAGCCAGACGATCAGGCACAAGGTATGGAGGAAAAAAACGGTGCGTAAAAAACTAAGGATAGGCAAGCCATCGGCTGCGTAATTGGTGTTTAATTGCCGGAGAAACTGTCGACCTCTTAGCCAGTACACCATGCTGAAAAGGAGGCCAATAGCAGCTACACCAATAAAAGTAGGACGGAGTTGAAGATTAACGACTTGGGTGATAAAGTCGAAGTTGGTTTTAAAAATCTGTGGCAGATAGAACAAGAAGACCAGGGTCAACGGAAGAAAATGCCAAAACCAGCGCCAGCGATAGGGCCAATTAGGCGTAAGTGAACGGAGATAAAGCCAGAAAAGGGGCCCATAAGTAAAGTAAATCAGATCGGGAAGCAGGATGATTTTTGGATAATTCTGGAAAATGTCCCGATCAAAAGCACCGATACGCGCTAGAAAAGTGATGGATAAGACGATGATTAAAAACGATAGAATACGGTTGGTGCGGCGGTGCCGTTCTTTGAAACTATTAATGGCAATAACGAGTAAAATCCCCTGGAGTGCTGCCAGCAGGAGTACCATAGCGTACCAATTGATGCGGTTGCCCGCCAGATCCTCCCAGTTGGCGACTTCAATGTGGAGGAGATCTTGCTTATTGTCTTTGGAGTAGTTGAACAGGCGATTAGGACGTGCCAAGCCATTTTCCCTGCTTTCGATGGTATTCCAATTGCCTCTGCTGATCTTAAACTCGGTAATGTTGGTGCGGATAGGGATAGTGGTGCGGAAGTGCCCATTGGAATCGCGCTCCATTTTGAAATCTGGATCACCTGGCGACCACCCGTTGAAAGAGCCTACCACGTAGAGGGAAGCATCAATAGGCGTATTTTCTGGCAGGCCAGTGACCCTGATGGGCAAAGTATCCTGGTAGGGAATTTCCTCTTTTTGATCTTCCCAGCCACTGATCGTAATGCGGAGCGTATCTTTTTGTTTCCCGGTATTGCTGTAAAAACGGTTGGGAATAGGTTCGCTGACGACACCTCCTTCTACCGTAGACCAAGAACCGCGCGTGATTTTGAATTCAAAATCCGGCATGGGTGTGAGAAAGTTGTATTGCCAGCGTCCGTTGGTGAGTTTTTGGAAACGGAAATTCTGGTCTTTGGGATTCCAATCGTTGAAGCTACCTGCGAGATAAATGCTATCGGCTTGTGGTGTGTAATCCGGTAGTTGCTTGATGATAACGGTCAGTTGTGCCACCACGGTGAGAGGCAGCAAGCAGAGACCGAAAACCACAATGATGGCAAGTTTTTTGCGCATACTACAAGATTGCTTTCTCAGAAAATATCCGACTATGGCAAATATAAACTGATTTCAAGGACTTGGGTAAACTCAACTCAAAAAGGCAAACAAGAGTTGTACAAAAAGGATTTTTGTAATTAAGACGATGGGCAGAATTAAGGTATACCCCAGGGTGGGTAATTTATTGCCCGCCTGGTGAAGCGCGTGTTCCAGGATAGCGGGCTGAGTAGCTACCATTCCGGTAAGTAAACCAAAAGGAATTTTTAGCCAGCGATAGCCTAACCAGAGCGTGATAAAAGCGGTGGCAGTAGCAATAATGGTTCCCGCGAGAAAAAGCCAACCACCTCCACCCGCTAAGATGGTGTTGAGGAAGGTATGACCAGATCGTATGCCGATACTAGCCAACAATAAGATAAGGCCGAGCTGTCGCAAGACCAGGTTGGCACCAAAAGGTAGGGTCCAAACAATGGGCCCTGTACGCCGCAGGGCTCCCAGTATCAAAGCAACAATCAGTGGCCCACCCGCAAAACCCAGGTTGAAAGAAACACCTCCGGGGAGGGTGAACGTGACCATGCCCAGCAACAAACCAAGGGCCATGCCAGAGCCAAAGGATAATAGGTTGATGTGGTTGAGGGCTTCGTAGCTGTTGCCAAATAGTTTTTTCAGCTCATCAAAATCTGAACGACGGGCAACGAGCAATACGCGGTCTCCCAGTTCCAATACGGTATTGCCGCTGGCCAGCAGGTCTACATCGCCGCGTTGAACCCTGGTAATAATGGTGGAGAATTTTTCGGTGAGGTTGAGCGAGGCAATTTTTTCGCCAGCAATTTTGGGGTTGGAGACAAACAAGCGGCGAACATCATAAGAGCTGCGGTCATAAGAGAGCTCTTTGACATCGGTTCGGCCTAGGAGAAGGGTCGCTTCATCAATGACTTTGGTATTGCCAACGAGGACGATGCGATCGCCCAACTGGAGGCGGGTGTCCATATTAGGAAGCTCGTCAATTCCGCTACGTTGCATCCGACCGAAGACCAACTGGCGTTTGAAATGCTGAAAAATGGCGCGGATGGTTTTATCTTCCATCGCCGGGTTGGTGATGACGATGGTTCTTCTGGTGATGTTTTCACTGGAAAAAAGGTCGCCTGCTTGTTGGGCTGCTTCCTGCTGGTAGTTGATTTTTAGCCACTTCTGCATGATATTGATCGCAAACATTACACCAAGGACGCCCATGGGGTAGGAGAGGGAATAGCCCACAACTGCGGCGTTGGCCATCGCCTCTTGTAGTTCGGCAGGTTGCGAAAGTTGGATCAGATCCAGCAAACCAGCTAGTGATGCCGTATTGGTGGAGCTTCCGGCAAGCAACCCGGCAGCCGTAGCAGCATCGAGATCAAAGAGGTAATACATACCAACCGTGATCAGGGCAGAAAGCCCTAGCATGACGATGATGAAGGCAAAATTACGTAGCCCCTGTGCCCGAAAGGTAGAAAAGAAACTGGGGCCACTACTAAGCCCAATGGTATAAACAAACATAGAAAGCCCCAAAACGATGATGATGTCGGGTACTGCCAACCCCGGATCTATAGCACCAAAGGCCAGGCCCGCAAAGAGTACCGCTGCTACCCCAAGCTTGGCGCCACGGATAGGGATATTGCCGATCCAGTAGCCAATCGCAGAGACCACAAAAAGTAATAATACCGGTGAAGATTTGAACGCTTCAATCATGGGGCAAAGGTAGCTTTTTTTGGAACCACCTCGGCGAGGATTTTTTCTAAGAAGACTTCCCCTGCACCTTGATTTGAACCATACGAGGGATTATCAGGACATATGATTTTTACTAGTATTGGTTCAAAGAGAAACTGTTTGCTGCTATTTATCCAAGAAACGCCGGGTGTAACGATACGCTCGCCAGTGGGTGAGTGCTTCGCCGAGCCCCAGGATGAGCAGCCCTCCGATAAAGATGAGATTGCGGCTGAGTTCAACGGGTGCTGTATACATATCGTAAAAGCTACGAATAACGAGGACTTCGATCAGGATGATAAGCGCGGAAAGACCAAACAGGAGGATGGCAATGGCGCGGGTAAGCGTACTGATGGAGGTGTTTTGCTGGCGCAAGGTTTTCTGTAACAAGAGGGGAGCCAAGGCATGTTTGGGGTTGATGCGCAGGAGTTCCCGGACAACGTGCTCTGCTTTGGCGGGTTCGATGACTTGTATGAAGGCCGCGGCTTTGCGGAAAAGCAACTGTTCGAAGAGTTGCTGCTTGAAAGCTTCTTCTTTGTGGAATGATTCGTCGAGGGAGACCAGGATAGCCTGATCAACGACGACTAAAAATTGGCGGTAGGCACCGACCTCAAAGAGGGCATTGGTGAACGCAAAAAGTAGTTCGTAGTGCTGGTCGTCATCGAGTTTGGCAATCTGTGCTTCCCATTGCTCGTAAAAGCGAATAATAGCGTGGTAATTCTTTGGCTCGATGGCCAAAAAATCACGGTATAAACGCGTATAGATGGTAGGACGGATCTGCATGTTGAAAGTGTTACCTCTTTAATAACAAAAATGAGGAATTGTTCAGGGATTTTAGAGGAAGTAGGGTGTTTTTGTGCTCATTCCGACACCTCGGAATTCGCGTTGGTACTCATTCCGAAGTATCGGAACTCATATCCCCGCAAGCGAAGCGCGCACTTTCGTGGGTAAAAAGAGCCTATTTTGAGTACCCAAAAACACCCCCTCTAAAATTTTTGTGCGATATTTTGACTGTTTTTCAGTGACTTACGAGAGGGAGGTAGTGATTTTTTTTGGCGAAAGCTTCTTTTTTGTGATAAAGGGTATTACCTTTGCACGGCTTTTGAAAGAGGAGTTATGTACTTAACATAGAGTAAGGGATAGCGAAGGCTCGAAAAAAGCCCAATATTTAACAACAATAAAGTCATTTATAGTGAACACATTAAGCTATAAAACACAGCCGGCTAAGCCTTCAACGGTAGATCGTAAGTGGCACATCATCGACGCAGAAGGGATGATTGTAGGCCGTATGGCTACGACGATTGCCTCCGTACTGCGTGGTAAGCATAAGCCTGATTTCACGCCGCATTTCGACAATGGGGATTACGTGATTGTAATCAACGCGGACAAGGTTCGTTTTACTGGCCTGAAAATGGATCAGAAGATTTACCTACGCCACACGGGTTACCCAGGTGGTCAGCGTGCTACCAAAGCGAAGGAGCTATTGGTGAAGAAGCCAATTGCGATTGTGGAAACTGCCGTACGTGGTATGTTGCCTAAGACCAAGCTAGGTCGTGCGCAATACAAGAAACTGTTCGTTTACGCTGGTGCTGAGCATCCACATGCAGCACAGAAGCCACAAGCGCTCGAACTTTAAATAATAGAACGTAAATTTTCTACGATAATATGGAAATGATCAATACGATCGGAAGAAGAAAAGCTGCTGTAGCCCGCATTTATTTGACGCAGGGTACTGGCAACGTTACCATCAATGGTAAGACTTTGACCGAATACTTTCCCCAGTCTCACATCCAACACAAAGTGCTTGATCCATTCAGCACCGTTGAGATTGATAGCAAGATCTACGATATCAAAGTAAACGTAGACGGTGGTGGTTACAAAGGACAAGCTGAGGCTATCCGGATGGCAATTGCCCGGGCATTGGTGAAGCTTAACGAAGACTTCCGCAAGGCACTCAAGGACCAGAAGTTCCTGATGCGTGATGCGCGTATTGTAGAACGTAAGAAATACGGTAAGCCTAAGGCCCGTAAGAGCTTCCAGTTCTCTAAGCGTTAATATTTGGTGTTTTGGGAAACGATTGTTGTCGTTTTTCAGAAAACTAAAATGATTAGATGATGAATGCTGGCCACGGCCTTTGAGCTAGGCAAGCGTTCAAATAAATCAAAAATTAATAATGGAAAAGCCTAATTATAAAGAGTTGCTCGCATCCGGTGTACACTTCGGGCACCTCAAGAAGAAGTGGAATCCTAAGATGTCTCCCTATATCTTCGCGGAACGCAAAGGAATTCACCTAATTGATTTGAACCGTACCCTGGAGTGTTTGGAGCGTGCTGGACAAGCTGCTCGCCAGATGGCCAGAGCGGGTAAGAAAGTATTATTCGTAGCCACAAAGAAGCAAGCGCGCGAGATTGTTGCTGATGCAGCACGTAGCGTAGATATGCCTTTCGTAACCGATCGTTGGTTGGGAGGTATGATGACCAACTTTGCTACCATTCGTCGTTCTGTACGTAAAATGCAGAACATCGAGCGGATGTTGGCGGATGGTTCTTTGAGCAGCATTACGAAGAAGGAGCGCCTGACGCTGACGCGCGAACACGCTAAATTGGACAAGGTACTAGGTGGTATTGCCAACCTGAACCGTACGCCTTCAGCGATGTTTATCGTAGATATTCACCACGAGCACATTGCCATTGCGGAAGCTCACAAATTAGGAGTACGTACGATTGGTATCGTTGATACCAACTCTGATCCTAACCAGGTGGATTACCCAATTCCAGGGAATGATGATGCCTCTAAGTCGATTGCTATTATTACCAACTACATCACGGAAATGATCAAGTTGGGCCAGCAAGAGCGTAAGTCTGAAAAGGCAGAGAAAGAGAAAGCCTAGTTTATCACCGAAACCAATGATTGACAGAATTGGTTAAACCGATGCTATTCTCAAACTCTTAACTTCTTAAAATTTAAAGTCAAAATGAGCGTAACTGCTGCTGACATTAAGAAACTGCGCGATATGACTGGCGCAGGTATGATGGATTGTAAAAATGCCCTGAACGAAGCTGAGGGTGATTTTGATAAAGCTATTGAAACCCTTCGCTTGAAAGGCCAGAAGGTTTCTGCTAAGCGTGCTGACAACGATGCCAACGAAGGTGCTGTTGTTGCGCTGGTAAGCGATGACAAAACCCGTGGCGTAATCGTGAAGTTGAGTTCTGAAACTGACTTCGTTTCCAAAAACCAGGAATTCGTGGATGGCGTCAATGCTATTGCGGAAGCTGCACTGAAGGCTTTTCCTGCAAGCAAGGAAGAGTTGATGGAAGCTGCTGCAGGCACTAGTACCGTTGCATCTTTGTTGAACGATTTGCTGACGAAGTTCACGGAGAAGATGGAATTGACTTACGAGCGTTTGGAAGCTGCGGTTGTAGCTCCTTACATTCACATGGGCAATAAAGCTGGTGTTATCGTAGGTTTATCTTCTACCGGTGATGCCGTATACGAAGCTGGACGTGACGTAGCTATGCAAGTAGCAGCCATGAAGCCAGTGGCAGTAGATGAGAATGGTGTAGACCAGTCGATCATCGATAAAGAAATCGAGATCGGTATGGAGTTGGCTCGCCAGGAAGGTAAGCCAGAAGCTATGCTGGACAAAATTGCCAAAGGCAAACTCAATAAGTTCTTCAAAGACAATACTTTGTTGAACCAGATGTTTGTCAAAGACAACAAACAAAGTATCGCTGATTACTTAAACAGCGTTGAAAAAGGCCTTACGGTTACGGATTTCAAACACGTAACGATAGGTTAAACCTTAAGAAAGGCGAATCGGAAACGGTTCGCCTTTTTTTTGCTTATCCCTTATTGGCTTTTAGGAAATACAGCCTTGAATTGTCATCTTTGCAAAAATAAAAAGCTACAGACTATATCCTTATGATCAAATATCGTCGTGTACTCCTTAAACTTAGCGGAGAATCCCTCATGGGAGACCAGGGGTTTGGTATTGATTCCAAGATGCTGCAACATTATGCAGAGCAAGTAAAAGAACTCATTGGACTTGGCGTAGAAGTTGCGATCGTGATTGGCGGAGGCAATATTTTCCGGGGCTTACAAGCCCAAGACTCTGGTATTGAACGCGTACAGGGGGATTATATGGGAATGTTGGCCACGGTGATCAACGGAATGGCACTGCAGAGCTCGTTGGAAAACAATGGCGTGTACACACGCCTGATTTCAGCATTAACCATCAACCAAGTTGCGGAGCCTTATATCCGACGCAGAGCTATCAGGCACTTGGAGAAGGGGCGGGTGGTCATCTTTAGTGCAGGTACGGGAAGCCCTTACTTCACGACTGATTCCGCTGCTGCGCTACGAGCCAATGAGATCGGTGCTGACGTTATCTTGAAAGGTACCCGCGTAGATGGTATCTATAGCGCCGACCCCGAGAAAGATCCTACCGCCACTCGCTTTGATGAACTGACCTTTGCCAAAGTGATCAGTGAAGGTCTTAGCGTAATGGATATGACTGCTTTCACACTTTGTCAGGAAAACAATATTCCAATCATTGTTTTTGATATCAACGATCCTCGCAACCTCAAGCGAATTGTAGAAGGCGAGCGGGTAGGTACTTTGGTGGAGGGGTAATCTGTGTTCGTTCTTATGAAAAAATTTCCAACTGATTTTATCTGGGGGTCTGCTACCTCCTCCTATCAAATTGAAGGTGCTGCACAGGCCGACGGCAAGGGCCCTTCGATCTGGGATGCTTTTTCCCATATTCCCGGACGGGTGCAAGGCAATGAGCACGGTGACGTAGCTTGTGACCATTACCACCGAATGAAGGATGATGTGCAGATGATGAAAGCATTGGGCTTACAAGCCTATCGTTTTTCTATTTCCTGGCCTCGTATTCTGCCCGATGGAACGACCAAGCAGATCAACCAAGCTGGTATCGAATTCTACAATCAACTCATCGATGAGTTGCTAGCCAATGGGATTGAGCCTTGGGTGACGCTATACCACTGGGATTTGCCATTGGCGTTAGATATGGAGAAAGATGGTTGGTTGAACAAGGACATCGCAACTTACTTTGCGGATTACGCGCGCGTATGTTACCAATACTTTGGTGATCGAGTAAAAAACTGGATCACCATCAATGAACCATGGGTGATCGCTATGCTTGGTTATGGGCAAGGCATATTTGCCCCAGGGCGGGTGTCCAACCGCGAACCCTATCTGGCCGGGCACCATATTATTCTGGCACACGCCAAAGCAGTAAAGGTATACCGTGAGGAGTTTGCTCACCAAGGTGGGAAGATTGGGATCACCAACAATTGTGATTGGCGGGAACCACTGACGGATTCAGTTTTGGATAAAACTGCTGCCCAGCGCGCATTAGAATTCTTTTTGGCTTGGTTTGCCGATCCTGTTTACCTGGGGCATTATCCCGAAACTATGGTGGAAAGGTTGGGCGATCGCTTGCCACGATTTACTGACGAAGAAATAGCAGAGGTAAAAGGTTCATCAGACTTTTTTGGCTTGAATCACTACACAACGATGTTGGCTTCTGATGCTGGTGGCGAACTGCTTCAAGGCGGTGTTTACGGCAATGGTGGTTTGTCTGAAGATCAGGATGTTAATTTGCACGTCGACCCCACCTGGGAGAAGACCAGTATGGGCTGGGCCATCGTGCCTTGGGGTTGCCAAAAATTATTGGAATGGATTCATCATCGCTACGCTGGGCCAGCTATCGTGATGACGGAAAATGGCGGTGCTTTTCCCGATGAGATGAAAAATGGTGTAGTGGATGATCAGGACCGTTTGGCTTACGTTCGTGGTTATCTTGGAGCTTGCCATGATGCGATAGAAAACGGTGTGCAGCTCAAAGGCTACATGTTGTGGTCGTTGATGGACAATTTTGAATGGGCTTCTGGCTACGCCAAGCGTTTTGGTATCCATTACGTTGACTTCGAGACTTTGGAGCGTACGCCAAAGGCATCGGCATTGTGGTACCGGGAGGTGATTGAGCGGAATGGGGTCGAGGAGTGATCGTATGATCGCATGGTTACGCCCCTATTTAATAGAGTTGTTCTGCTGGGGGCTTGGAAGCAGGAATTGCCTGATGATCATATTTTTAACCATCAACCTCACGTTATTTGTCATTTCCTAAGGCAATCAATTCGCGAACAATTATTTTCGCTATCTCCGCTTTGGTGTAAACTTCATGGCCATGGTTGGGGAGTAATGCATGGGACAAATGAACTTGTCTTTCGCTCCACTTTTCATCTGGACGATAAGGATCATCCTCACCGTAATACAGTTTTCCTCTTATTGAAAGTTGCTCATCTTCCTTACGTAAACGAGTTGCGGAAACGGCACAGAAATAACTGCAAGAGAGCCCTTGCAGGATGGCTCTCCAAGAAATGGTGCCCCCTATACTAAAAGCGAGTACATAAGCTGGTGGATAGTGTTTCTCTGCCGCTAAAAGACGGTCAACGGCCCTCTCAATACCGCCGTCCAGGAATTGTTGATGAAGCTCTTCTTGCTCGTAGTGAGCCAAATTTATTTGTCCGAGTAGGCAGCAATCGTACCATTGGAGTTCAAAATGTTGCCGTAGCGGCTGTTCGTAAAAAGACCACCATTGTGACCGATCGACGCCCCAAAGATCCGACAGGATAATAAGCCGCTGTTGCATAGATTCCCCCCTCCTTACTTTTACACTTTTACACTCTTACACTCTTACACCCTATTGCCCCCCCTGACTAGCCGCCTGCTGGAATATTTTCTGGTAAAAACCAAAGCCCTCTTCCGTCAGTTGGTTACCGTATGTATAGGTGCCGTTTTCCAGGAATAGATAATACATACAAGCACCTCCGAAGAACAAATCAGCTTCCTCTGCATTTTGGCCATCAATTTGAAAAAAGACTCGCCCTATGGGCTGACAACTGCTGATGACCTTGGCCGGCGTAGTAGAAACCGTACCCAAGGTAGTGCGGATTGCGGCTTGGGTATTTTGGCTCATCGAAAAATTGGTGCTGTAAAAGACGAAGTCGATATAGTCACAATTATTGTAAAGGTGCATCATCTTTTCCTGTGTAATGCTGGGGTAAGGTGTTGTGGGCGTCTCGGTCGTAGCAGGGGCAGGGACTGTTGTAGCAGTTTCCGTTTGTGCTGTTTCCTGGTTTTGGTCGGTAGCACCAGATTGGCATTGAGAACAAAATAAACCGGCAATTAAAAGAGAAAAAAAGATGATTCGCATGGCAGTGATTGGTTGTTGCTTTGAGGCAAAGATAAGGAATCGCAATTTGGAAAAAACAAGCTAAGAACTAGAGAATGTAGTAAAGGCGAATACCGAGGTTGCGGCCGATAAATTTGACGTCTTCCGTATTCGGGTCGTTGTCCGCTGCTTTTAAGCTGCTTAAGTACTTGGACCACCGGAAATTGAGGGCAAGTTTTTCGGAGAAGATATAGGTGGCCCCCAGGATTATTGAAGGAATATCTGTCCGATAGTCTTCTAATTCGGTAATGTCAGACCCCACATCATTGATTACTTCATAATTAATCAGTCGGTTATAACTGACGCCCGCACTGGCGAGAATCTTCCAATCGGAAAAGTTGATCATTAGGGGGACTTCTACAAAGTTGAGTCTGATTTTGTCATATTGGGAAGAAATATCATCGGTAGGTACCCGGCTGGCTCCTTGTTGGCTATACAGCAATTCGGTACTCAAGGACCAGCGGTCAGTGAGTTTAGCACTGACGCGTGCTCCGGTATTGAAGCCAATCTTGTTGAAACCTCCCAGTTTATCGCCATCAATTTGAGACAAGTTGAAGCCACCAACCAGCATTGCGGAAAAGGTTTGGGCAGACAACTGTGGCGCATGTAGTATTCCCGTAAGGAGAAAGATCAAAAGGATTTGATAGTGGAGCGTGTATATTTTTATCATTTGATTGTTTGATTTAAGAGTGTAAAGTTACGGCACCTAAATGAGGTTCGATCTTAAAACTTTACAATTTTCGTAATATTGTGGTTCTAAATAGTTGTTAAGTAATATGAAATACACCCGCCATAACCTCAAAAAACTGGAAACACTTTTCAGTGATATCGAATATACCATTCGGTACGAGAAAGGGAACTTTAACTCGGGGTATTGTATCGTAGAAGACCGTAAGGTAGCCGTTATCAATAAGTTCTACGATACCGAGGGGCGGATGAACGTCCTGTTAGAGATTATCGCAGGAATGCCTATTGAGGAGGAGCAACTGGAAGAAAGTTCGCTGAAGTTTTACAAACAGGTGATGAAGTTTATAGCTAGGCAGGAGGAGGAGTAAGTTAACTCGCTTGCCAACGTCGCAAGCCAGTAATGTGATCAAAGTGGCGGTCGTACGTTATCAATGTACCTCCTGATTCAATACTGATAGCTGCAATCCATATATCGTGAGTAGGAATCCGTCGGCCAATTGTTCTTAATTGCAGCATCAGTTCTGCGAAAATTTGCAAGGTCTCAGCACCTGGATAGTGTCTCCTTACTTTAGGGTAGCTTTCGAAATCGGCGAGAATTTCGAGGTTTTTCTCAGTCTGAGTACCCTTTTTTAAACCGAACAATAATTCAGCAATAACAAATGCAGGAAGAATTACTTCCTGGGCTTCTTTGATAAGTTTGAGGATTTGTTGGTCTCCTTTCAAGAGAGCAGCGTAGGCATTGGTGTCCAGGATTATTTTTGTTAATCCCATAGCTCAGTATCAATAAGGTCAAAAGTAGAAGTGTTTGCACCGAATTCTGCTGCTGCTTGTTCGGACCAGCAGCCACAAAATTTTTCAAAATTATTCATTTCTGTAGGCGTATCACTTAAGCCTAGTGATTGTCTGAGTAACCTCTTGATAAGTTTATTTTGACTTAAGCCCATTTCACTAGCCATTTGCTGGATTTTTTGAGCAACTACTTTATCAAGATTATGAATAGTGATTGATTTCATTTTAGCTAAATTTATAAAACAAACCAAAAGTGAACTATTTTAGTTCATTTTGTGGTTCAATATATCATTTTTAACTTCAAGAAGCAAGCTGAACGCCCATTTTTTGTCCTTATTCCCATACTTTCAATACCTTTGCGGCCCGAACGATACTTATGCCACAATTACAATTCAAACTGGAACATACCGACCCAGGCTCCAAAGCCAGGGCGGGGACGATCACGACGGACCACGGTGAGATCGAAACGCCAATTTTTATGCCCGTCGGGACGGTAGGTTCTGTAAAAGGCGTGCACGCCCATGAGTTGCGTGATGATGTCAAAGCCCAGATTATTTTGGGGAATACCTACCACTTGTACTTGCGCCCTGGTACCGAGGTGTTGGAAAATGCTGGTGGCTTACACCAATTCAACGGTTGGCACGGACCGATCCTTACCGATAGCGGTGGTTACCAGGTGTATTCTCTGGCTCACCGTCGTAAGATCAAGGAGGAAGGCGTTACTTTCCAATCCCACATTGATGGTTCCAAGCACGTCTTTACGCCTGAGCGCGCGATAGACATTCAGCGGAGTATTGGTGGTGATATTATTATGGCTTTCGACGAATGTCCACCGCATCCCTGTGAGTACCGTTATGCCAAGGATTCCTTGGACCTGACGAATCGTTGGCTAAAGCGCTGTGTGGATCATTTTCAGGCGACGCCAGACAAATATGGTTACACGCAAAACCTGTTTCCGATTGTTCAAGGCAGTACGTTTGAAGATTTGCGCCGGGCCAGTGCCGAAACGGTAGCCAGCTACGATATGCCAGGCAATGCCATTGGCGGCTTGTCGGTAGGGGAGAAGTCGGACGAAATGTACCGTACCACGGAATTGTGCTGTGATATTTTGCCCGCTGATAAACCACGCTACCTGATGGGCGTAGGTACTCCCGTCAATCTATTGGAGTGCATTGCGCTGGGCGTGGATATGTTTGACTGTGTATTGCCTACGCGTAACGCCCGGCACGGAATGCTATACACCCGGAATGGGCTGATGAACATCAAAAACCTGAAGTGGAAAGATGATCACAGCCCCATTGATGAAGATGGCCCCTGTGCGACCAGTCGCTACCATAGCAAAGCTTTTCTGCGACACTTGATCCACAGTGGCGAAATGCTGGGAGGGCAACTGGCCTCGATCCACAACTTATCTTTCTTTCTGTGGTTGGTTAAAGAGGCACGTACACATATCCAAAACGGTGATTTTGCACGTTGGAAAGAGGAAATGGTGCCAAAGCTGGAAACGAGGTTATGAAACTACTAGACTGGTACATACTGAAGAAATTCCTTTCTACTTTTTTCTTTACCGTTTTGATCTTTACGATGATCACGGTGATCATTGATTTTAGTGAAAAGGTGGAGAAGTTTATTGAATCGGATATTACCAAGTCGGAAATCATTTTTGGGTATTTTCCCAACTTTATCATTTTCATCTATGGCTTGCTCTTTCCCTTGTTTACCCTCATCGCGGTGGTATTCTTTACGTCGCGGTTGGCGAATAACTCAGAGATACTAAGCATCTTCAATGCTGGGGTGAGCTTCCGGCGTCTTTTACGGCCGTATCTGATAGGAGCTGTTTTTATTGCTATTATCCATGCCCTGGGAAGCCACTATTTTATCCCGGAGGGTACCAAAACCCGTCTGGAATTGGAGCGTAAATATTTTGATCCCAACCGCGACCAAGGTAAACAGCGTAACATTCACATGTTTCTTGATCCAGACACAAAGGCTTATGTCAATTTCTGGCGCAAGCGGGACAGTACCATTCGTGGTTTTCGTCTCGAACGATTTGCCAATCACGAATTGGTCTATCTGCTCAAGGCTTCCAGTGCAGAGTGGTTGGGCCCACCTGACAAATGGCGCTTGGTCAACTATGAAATTCGAACTTTTGATGGGCTCAAAGAAACCATCGTCTCGGGCCAGGGCGAACAAATGGATACCGTGCTAAGTATGCAGCCCGCAGATTTTATAGAATACAAGGAGCAGCACGAAATGATGAATACCTTCGAGCTTTCCAGCTACATCCAAAAACAGCGAGCGCGAGGCGTAGGGAACACCGCCAAATACGAGGCGGAGCTCTGGCGACGAACGGCCGAGCCGATCACTGTGCTTATTTTGACATTGATCGGCGTTGCCATTGCTGCAAGAAAAGTGCGAGGTGGCTTGGGTATACATCTGGCCGTTGGTATCTTACTGGGAGCACTATTTCTCATTCTTTCCCGGTTTTCTTCTGTTTTTGCGGCGGGCAATGCCTTACCCGTCGTACTCAGCGTCTGGATGCCTAATCTTTTCTTTGGCGCAATAGCCATTTTGTTGATTGCCAAAGCTCAAAAATAAGCGCCTTCTCCGTTTAAGTACCTCCTTTTTGTCTAACACGCCTACTCTAGAAAGGTGAAATTGTCTATTTCGTTTAACAAAACAAGCCGTTTTGAGGGCTAAGTCTAAACAAAATTTCATTACTTTCATTTTTTTTTGAAAAATTTATATAAATGTATTTACATCGATATTTTTATTTAAATAATTGTTTATCAGTGTTTTAGTGATTGATTGTTGATGATTTTTGCTTCTCGTTGGCTTTTTGCTCTTAAATTAATCTTGCCATCGTTTGGTTTTTGTTTAAACATGACGTAAATTTGGTTCAACAACAACGAACAGTTGTTCCGTCAATACGATCCTAACTACAAGTCTCTAATTATGTCCAGCATTGAATTCAACGATAGTCTTAATAAAATGGCCAATCTATTGCAGTCATTTGCCTATAGCCTGACTAAGAATACAGAAGATGCGCGTGATCTTTATCAAGAGACCGCTTACCGAGCCATTACGAACCGTGAAAAGTTTCGTCCAGGCACCAATCTTAAAGCTTGGCTCTTCACTATCATGAAGAACATCTTTATCAATAATTACCGGAAGAAAGTAAAGGCTAACACCATTATGGATACTACCGATAATCAGTATTACATTAACTCTGGTGATAACGCTATTGGTAACAAAGCAGAAAGTAGCATTATGATGAAAGAGCTTACCCGCATGATTGATACCTTAGACGAGAGCATTCGTATTCCGTTCTTGATGCACTACCAAGGGTATAAGTACCAGGAAATTGCTGATTACCTTGAGCTTCCTTTGGGAACGGTAAAGAGCCGTATTTTCTTTGCTCGTAAGGACCTTAAAGTACAGATCAAAAAAAGCTATGGACAGCTTAATTTTTTCAAGAAAGAAATTGAGGTGCAATAGTATTCCTCTACATTAGGAATAACCCCAAGGAACAATCCTTAATTGACTGGAAATCAAAATGACGGTAGCAAAACTTGTTTTGCTACCGTCATTTTTTGTTTCATCGTTTACCTTTGTTCTTTTACCTACTGCATCCCAAACAAGCACTTATTCGTATCTTCGTTTTATGGCTGATCTTTCTTCTTCTTTTTTTACAACAGCACTATTGGATTGGTACGAACCAGAACGCCGTCCGCTGGCCTGGAAACACATCACAGACCCCTATCTTATCTGGTTATCGGAGATCATCCTTCAACAGACAAGAGCAGAGCAAGGGGCACCTTATTTCAAGAAATTCAGTGAGCGCTATCCTACGGTTAACCATTTAGCCATGGCTCCCGAGGACGAGGTGATGAAAATGTGGGAAGGCTTGGGATATTATTCGCGTGCACGAAACTTGCACGCGGCTGCAAAATATATTCATACCACCTTCAATGGTGAATTTCCAAGCGACTACGAAAATATCCGGTCGCTCAAGGGGGTGGGGCCATACACTGCGGCGGCCATTGCTTCTTTTGCTTTTCAGTTGCCCTATGCAGTAGTTGATGGTAATGTATATCGTCTTTTATCTCGTTTTTTTGACGATACTACGCCAATAGATACTTCTCAGGGAATAAAGCATTATGCCCGCTTGGCTCAACAAATGCTGCCCAAGGACGCGGCAGCTACTTACAACCAGGCAATGATGGATATGGGTGCTACGGTGTGCACCCCCAAAAATCCTTTGTGTGAAGCTTGTCCTTTGGCGCAAGAATGTCAGGCTTTAAGGGAAGGCACCATTGCTGAACGGCCAGTTAAAGTAAAAAAGCTGAAGCGCAGCACGCGGTATTTTAATTACCTGGTCATTCAACACCCCGATTTTAGGATCATAGAAAAAAGAACGGGAAAAGATATTTGGCGCAATCTTTACCAATTTCCATTGGTGGAAACCAATACCGCGATGGACACTTTGTCCGCATTACAAAAGGAACCATCCTGGCCAGCTTGGTTAACAAAGGACCAATTGGTGTTAAGCCGTAAGCTTGGACCTCGTAAACAAGAGCTCACTCACCAGCGAATAATTGCTGTTTTTTGGGAAATTAAGTATACCGGAGACCTTACAAATAAACTCCCTGAAGGATTTAATCTCATCAAGCCGGAAAATTGCAGTAAATTTGCTTTCCCGAAAGTCATCAGTTGGTACTTCGATGATAATTCGCTATATTTATTTTAATAACAATACCTTATTTAGTCTATGGTCAATCGGGTAATCCTTATCGGAAATCTTGGGCGCGATCCTGAAGTTCGTCGTCTTGAGAATGGTGCTGTCGTTGCAAAATTTTCTGTTGCTACCAACGAAAATTATCGCGACAAAACTGGCGAGTGGCAAACCCAGACCGAATGGCACGATGTAGTGGTATGGCGGAATTTGGCAGAAAGAGCTGAAAGCCAGCTCACCAAAGGGGCGCAGGTTTATCTGGAAGGAAAACTTACCCACCGTACCTGGCAGGATAAGGATGGTAATAATCGTAAAACAACCGAAGTTGTTGCGAGCTATTTCAGAGCTTTGAATCGCCGAGAAGGAGGTGACAGCAACGGTGGTTATTTCCCAAGTACGGATGACGAAATGCCTTACAGTGAAACCAATGTAGCTCGTGAGAGTGAGAGCGCTCCTGCTCCTTCTACACCACCGGCACCAGAAATGGACGCCGATGATGATCTACCTTTCTAATACAGCAGTGTCTGATTTTTTAGATTAACGATAATCGATTGGAACCCGAACCGGACAGTATCATCTATCTTCTAGGAACGTTGGACTTTTTGCTGTGGATCAGTCCACAATGGCAAATTGCACTAGGAATTGTAGGCTTGCTGATTTTGCTTGCTTGCTCAGCATTGGTTTCCGGCTCGGAAATCGCCTATTTCTCACTGTCGCCCAACGACCTGGAACGCCTCGAACAAGAGGAGCAAAGCAATAGTCGCCGCGTGCTTTGGTTGCTTACCCAACCCGAAAAGCTGCTGGCTACCATTTTGATCAGCAATAATTTCATCAACATTGCGATTGTGTTGCTGGCTGAAATCGAATTTCGGCAGATCATTCCTATTGAAAAGACGCTGGCTTGGGGTGTTGATTTGCAGCAGAGCCTGGCTTTCTTGCAAAACTATGCTGCCAGCACCATCGGGAATGGTATTTACTTCAGCATTACCGTCTTGGGAATTACTTCCATGCTGGTGCTTTTTGGGGAAGTTACGCCCAAAGTGTACGCCACGCTCAATAGTATTCGACTTGCCCGTGCCATGTCCCTACCCCTCAGTTTTTTGATGCAGATTTTCTCAGGCTTGAGCAACCTGTTGGTCAACTGGTCCCACTGGATGGAGAAACGCCTGGCGGCTAAACAATCCAGCGTAGGCCTCACGAGCAAACAGGAAATTGACGAAGCCATTGAGCTGACCGTCTCGCAAGAAGAAGACAGTGGCCAGGATTTGGATATTCTGAGGCGGATTATCAAATTTCCTGAAGTAAGTGTACGTCAGGTGATGCGTGCCCGAGTAGATGTCATTGGCCTCAACGATACGTCTAACTACGCCGAAGTACTGGGCACCATAAAGGATGCAGGCTACTCCCGTTTTCCGGTTTACGAAAAAGATGCCGACAATGTTATCGGGATTCTTTACGTAAAAGACCTGTTGATGCACCGCAACGAATCGTCGGAATTCAGCTGGCAGGATTTGATCCGTACCAATGTGCTCTTTGTACCAGAATCAAAAAAACTCAATGACCTGCTGAATGATTTTCAGCGCGAACGCTTGCACATGGCCGTAGTGGTGGATGAGTATGGAGGTACCTCAGGAATTGTAACCTTGGAAGATGTATTGGAAGAAATTATCGGAGAAATCCAGGATGAATTTGATGACGAGCCGGATGTCGTTTACCAAAAGATAGATGATTACAATTACGTCTTCGAAGGCAAAACCCTCCTCAATGATGCTTGCCGCATCATGGGCATTGATACCGATTCATTTGATGCCATCAAAGGTGAATCGGAATCTTTGGCAGGCTTGTTTTTAGAACGCCTGGGGCGGATGCCTAAGAAAGACCGCGAAATGCTGCTGGAAAACTTCCGTTTTAAAGTACTTGAAGTAAGCCAAAGAAGAATAGAACGCATTTTGATCACCATGCTCCGTACCGGAGAAGATTAAGCCCCGTAAGGCCATGCAAGTCATCGTATTTAGTAAAAAGTTGAAGCAAAAAGATGTTCCTTTTATTCAGGAGCTCTTCGATGTACTTGCTGATTTTCATATCAATACCTACGTGTACGCTCCTTATTTGCAGATGCTTAAAGGAGTGATCAATTTCAAGCGCGATGTTGGTAGCTTCGAAGGTTACATCGATTTTTCGGTAAAGCAGTTCGATTATTGTATCACCTTGGGGGGAGATGGGACTATCCTCGAAGCGATCACCCAAATCAGAGATAGCAAGACGCCCTTGCTGGGCATCAATCTGGGGCGGCTTGGTTTTTTGGCTACCATTGAGAAAAAACTGATCCGCGAAGCCATCACCAAGCTACAGCGTGGAATGTATCGGATAGAGGAAAGGCGGACTTTGTACCTGGAGTCTAATCTACCTCTTTTTGATGAAATGCCCTATGCGCTGAATGACTTTACCATCCTCAAGCGGGATACTTCCAGTATGATCATCATTCATACTTATATCAACGGTGCTTATCTCAATTCCTACTGGGCCGATGGCATTATTGTGGCTACCCCAACCGGTTCAACCGGCTATAGTCTAAGCTGTGGTGGGCCGATCATTTTTCCCGGCTCGGGAAACTTTATCATCACGCCGGTAGCTCCTCACAACCTCAATGTACGGCCCATTGTCATGAGCGATGATGCGGTGATCTCTTTTGAAATAGAAGGGCGTGCAGAAAATTTCCTCTGTACCCTGGATTCTCGCTTTGAGACCATTACCGCAGCCCACCAATTGGCGGTTCGTAAAAATGGCTTCAACATCAGATTAGTCAATTTACAGGATATTGACTTTTTGGATACCCTCAGGGGCAAGCTCAATTGGGGGCAGGATACGCGGAATGATGATTAGTAAAAAACAAGCCAATGCAAAAGATCAACCTCCAGCAAAAATTATCCCTGTTCGAAGAACAATGGACGCCCAAAGTTATTGCCGACTTGAATGGGCAGCACGTCAAACTCGCTAAGATTCAGGGCGATTTCGTTTGGCACAACCATGCGCAAGAAGACGAAATGTTTTTTATCCTCAAAGGAGTGTTGTATATTGATTTCCCTGAGCATACGGTGGAGCTAGGCCCAGGAGATATGGTGGTTGTACCCGCAGGTGTAGAGCATCGCCCCCGCACCAAGGATGGACAGGAAGTGCACCTTATGCTGGTAGAACCCCATAGCACCAAGCACACGGGAGAGGTGACGCACGAGCTCACCAAGCACAGTTACGATTGGATATAATAAAATAACGTGAAGTTGGTACACAAAGCTCTTGAAGCTAGAGGAATTCCATTACCAAACTTCACTTTATTAAGTACTTAGATGGAACACCTTTTAATCCAAGTACACAGTACCCAATACCAAGTACGGTGAGGTTGGGGGGAGTAATTGCCTGGTGATCAAATTTTTAACCCCTGCCTCACCTTAAAATAGGACGATGATGAAGGTACATTTTCAGATAAGCGGAAAAGCTTTTAAGGCAGACCTTAGCCAGCCCCTGGATATCAGTATCGCGCTGCGTTTTGATGGGCGAGGCCCGAATTGTTTTTACGCACCACTGGCAGAAAGCTCTCCCGTCGTGATGGGCGATTTTGTGGGGTCGACTGCCGAAGGAGGAGTCGTGAATTTCAAAAATATACGACTTAATCCCCACGGCAACGGAACACATACGGAGTGCGTGGGCCACATCAGCAGGGAGCCTTACTATTTGAGCAATTGTCTGGAAAAGTACCACCATCCGGCTCGCCTGATCAGCATCTTTCCCCGCAAGCTGGAGGATGGCGACCGGGTGATTGAGCGCGACCAACTAGCGGAAGTGTTGCGGCCGGGAGAGACTACTGCCGTGGTTATCAGAACGCTACCTAATGATGAGCAAAAGTTGGAGCGTAGTTACTCGGGTACCAATCCGCCCTATTTGGCGGCCGACGCTGCTCAACTGTTGGTCGATTATGGCGTGGAACACCTCTTGCTGGATCTCCCCTCTGTAGACCGGGAACAGGATGGGGGAGCATTGTCTGCGCACAAAGCTTTTTGGCAATACCCTTACGCTACGCGTTTGGGGGCGACAATTACGGAGCTGGTTTTTGTAGCGGATACCATTAAGGATGGTTTGTATCTGCTTCAACATCAAATAACAAGTATGCAACTGGATGCCAGCCCTAGTAAGCCGGTTTTGTACCGTGCGGTAGCTGATTAGCACATGCTTACCATTTTTTTATTAAGTGACAACGATTATTTAGGAACGTCTTAATCATATCATTCATTAAAATCAAAACCAATCATCATGAAAAAACTAATGTTTTTGTTACCCACACTACTACTTTTAGGCTTGTGGGCTTGTGGCCCGTCTGGGCCTTCTGAAGCTGATTTAAAGGCAGAAGCGGAAGCTGCCCGCTTAGATTCTTTAAGTCAAGTCATTGACACTTCTCTGGAAGAGGTAGATGAAAATACCAAAGAATTAAAGGACGCATTAGAGGAACTTGATGAGTTGTTTCCAGAGGGAGAATAGAATTATTAATAATTAAAAATCAATGAATTATGAACGTTATAAAAATTTTGGGCGCGGTAACACTGGTTTTCCTATTGGGAGCTTTTAGCCCAGTTCAAGCGCAAGGTAAAGGCAAAGAGAAGCAAGAAGAACGGGCGAAAGAACATGTTGTTCGTGGTAATGAAAAGGCCAATGAAGCTGCTAGTCATAGTAGTGATAAGGCTAATACTGGTGAGGCTGCGGTCGGGCAGGGAAAAGAAAATGCGGGAAACCCTAATAAAGGCAATAGCGAACCCAAGGGCCAAGAAGGTAGACAAAGTAAAGACGAAGAGCATGTAGGGCAAGGCAAGGATCGCCCGGGAAAGGATAATGAAAGAGGCGATCGTGATGACGATGATGTGTACGAAGAAGGAGACGAGCGTGGCAAAGGCAATGCTTATGGCCGTGATAAGGGTGAAATGGAGGGCAAGGAATTCGGGCAGCAACGTGCAGAAGCAGCTCGCGCTCAACATGCTGAACGCAAATCGGACGCCCGTGAAAAAGTTGCTACAGCAGAAGACGTAGAGTCGGAAGCTAAGACTAAAATTGGTCGTGCCCGGCAGGCACTCGAAGAAGCTAAGTCTAAGGGTACCTTGTCAGAAGAAGAAATCAGTCGCCGTGAAATGGCTATTGAGAAAGCAGAAGCAAGATTAAAAGAGTTGGAATCTTCTGTTCAGCAGGCTAAAGCAGCTGTGGGAGGTGGGAAAAGATAAATACGAAACAAAAGTTTAGCAAAGCAAAATACGGGGATGAAATCATATCGGGACAACGGTGCTGTAGGTGCCCTGCTGGATGAATATGAACTGGCAGTGCAAGCATTGCAAAAATTGATAGCTACGGTCACCAATGATCAACTGGTGAGTATTGTTGATCCTGATACCGATGATTTGGATTGCCGCTCTATACAAACCATACTTACCCATGTTGTACGTGCGGGTTATGGTTATGCGATTGCGATCAGGAAATACAAGGGAGAAGAACTTGCATATTGGGAACGTAAAACGCATTCTACGATCTCTGCTTATCAGCAAGATCTAGAGAGAATGTTTGCTTACAATGAACAGCTTTTTGCTGATTATCCGAACCTGCAATTGGAGGAGTACGACCCTGATAAGAAAATCAAAGTAACCTGGGGGCAGCATTATGATGTGGAACAACTTATGGAACATGCCATTGTTCACATTTTAAGACACCGTCGCCAAATAGAGCGATTTTTGTTGAGAATGGCTTAGCTGGATTTTCGGCAAATGCCGAAAATCGTAGAGGGAATTCTGGGAGATGGTATAAAATACCAAAACCAGGGGTGGAAGAATACCTAATTTACAATATCTACTTTTTCACTCCTTTTGGGAATTACACCTTATATCTTTTTTGATCCCTTACCCTACACTATAGGTTTGCGAAGCAAGCCGAACTCTGAGGAGCCTGCGACGATCACCGTAGGTAATCCATGTACGGACTTTTGCTGAAAGTCCAGCTAAGTTGTTTCTACTATGAAAAATTTACTTTTTATTATTACCCTTGGTTTTGCTACTTTTTTATTAAGTAGTGCCGCGCCACTATTCCCGACCTCTAATTCCCAACGTTCTCCTGTCACCTACCAGCAGCATATTCGCCCAATTTTTGAAGTGCATTGCCTATCCTGTCACGGCGTAAGGGAAAGCAAAAAACGCCAGCTCCACACCTACGAAACTGTCAAAGAGAAGATCGATGATATACTTTACCGGGTACAATTAGCACCTAGTAACCGCAAATTTATGCCCTACAAAATGCGGCAGGCACCGCTGAGCAGGGCACAAATTGCAGTATTGCAGGCTTGGAAGGATGGGGGGATGAGGGAGTGAAGAAATTGTATTAACTTGTTTGCATTAATGTCAGCATTATATATTCGCTGAGCTCACTCTTGAAACGGTTTTGCTATGCAATCTCTCTTAATAAGATGCTTTCAGGCTTTTTTATTCCTGCCCTTTGGTTACCTCGCTGCTCAAATCGCTAACCCTGCTCCAGGGTATTTAATTAGTAATGAAGGGGATACATTAGTAGGTACTCTCAATTTGGACAATGAAATAATTCTCTCTCGAGAAGTGAAATTTCAATCGCTTAGAGATAGCACTGAAGTACAGGTATATACTCCAATAGACTTACAAGGATTTGGTTTTACGGAATCAGGCAAAGCCTACCGAAAAATTCGTCATCAATACCATGATTTCGATAAGGAAGAGGATATTGAAGAAGATCGCATGGCTCAAATTTTGTACGAAGGGCCCTATGAGTTGTATCGGCTTGGATTATTTGGGAATGAGTACTTTAAAGTAGTTTCAGGGATTCCGCCTTGGGTGTATTATTTGAAAATACCTGATGGGACTATGGTTAAACTAGAAATTACAGAGCGGCAAATTACAGGCGTTTATTCCAGGATGTCTGATAAATATCGTGGAGCTCTCAAGTATGTGATGAGAGACTGGCCGCAAGCCATCACGGCTATTGATGACATCACCTATACCGATGAAGACTTAGTGGAGTTATTGAACAAGTATCTCGCGTATACTTATCCTGATTTCACTCCTCCAAGGGCAATAGCTCCCAAAAAAACAACGGAATTTGCCCATTTTACCCAGCTAAGTTGGGTGCCCTCGCCAGCTGTACAAAATAAAAGTTTCGTGAATAATTGCTTCGGATTTAGCTACTTTTTCAGAACATTCAATCCTGCAGTGGATAACTCTTTTGAAATAGGTCTAGGGTTGGAGTATCTTAAATTTAACTATAGAGAGGGGCAAAATAATGAGCCCTTCAGATTAGATGGTGGCTGGGCTATGCGTATGCCCGTATGGGCAGATTACTACATGACGAAAGGTGAAAAAGTGCAACCTTTTATAAAATTTGGGCTGATAGGTTCCGTGTTAGCAGAGAATGGCGAAATACGTAAAACTGAGACTATTTTCTTGCCTGGAGGGCAAATACAGATCGTTCCTAGAGGTTACGCTCCCTATGCAGGAAGGTCTCTGAGGATTTTTTTTGGGGTTGGGGGCGGCGTAAATATTGGTCGCTTACGCATGGATGTACAATACGAGAAAGTAATGAGGTTGCTATTTAACGTTGGTTATCGGTTGAACTAGAAAGATACCTGCTGTTGCTTAAACGTATGATCGCACTGGTACGATTGGGGATTCTTCCTAAGTCGGAAGTGGGAATTAGGTTCACCAAGTGACGTGCTTTCCTCTTGGTCTTCGTGTGTTCCACTACTTCCGACTTCCGCTTTCCTTCTGATAGCTATCGGAATCCGACTTTGAGTCGAATTGTATGATCGCACTGGTACGATCAGCCTACCATAATGATTACTCCCCCATCACATTCACTTACCCCCCAAAAGCCACCACAATACCCACCCTGCCCCCAAAAATGGAGGTCCATTCCTTACCCGTTAAACCAGTTGTTTGGTTCAGGATAGCTTCCGTTTTTGGAGCATAGTAATAGGGGGTGTATTGAACGCCAAGGAAGGGGCCAACGCTGACTTTACCATTGTCGATTAAGTCATAGCTTACGTTCAACCGAACGCCGCCGCCTATACCCAAGGCATTGGCATTGGATTCGTCGTACACGAGTGGTTCCCCATTGATGCTTCTGAGAAGGGCCCCACCTACGATAGCGACGCCAGCCTTGACTGAAAATTGATCAGGAAGTTGATCGCTGAACAAATGGTGCAGATAACCTACTTCTAACAGGTATTGATTAAGCGTCGCTGCAAAATTGGGGTTTTCTGCGCTGCTGCGGTACCAGGCCAGGTCGAGCATCAGGTGGCTGTTGCCTCTTGGGTTTAGTGGGAACTCGAGGCTTGCCTGAACGCCCGTGGAAAGCAATGGCTGAGGGGTGTCCAGGAAAGGGCGGGAGAAATTATAGGTCTGGATGGCCTTGTTCCATTCTGGCGCGTGGAGGTACCCATAGGAAATAGCGGCCGTATAACCCTGAGCAAACAGTGAACTGGCGCACAACAAGACCAAACTGGTCACAAAAAATCCTATCTTCATTATCCAACGGTATTTAGTAAGTTGATGACTTCCCGGTAGCCAGATTCTACAGCACCGTGAACAGATTGATGGTGGCCATTAATATTCATCGCTTCTCCGGCGAAGAATAGTTTGTCTTCAAGCGGTTGGGCGGCAATTGCTCGGGCATTGCCCATGCCTACGGTACTAAAGGAATAGGCTCCCCTGATATACGGTTTACGGCTCCAATCCTCAACGTGGCCGGCGACAAAACTAGCACTAGCTTGCCCAGCGTACATGGTGTCCAGCTCTTCCAGCAGCGCTGCGATGATCAGCTCGTCGTTGGCTAGTGCCGAAAGCGCTGCTGCCTGTTCTCCCATGACGAAGGCCAGTAGCACATGGTCGTTCCCGTTTTTACCAACACTCTCATCGGCATAAGCTGCACAAACGGCCCCGCCAATAATGTTTTGGTCAAAGAAACGGGTACTGAATTTCAGGAAAACCTTCATCCCGGGGCCCATGCCGATGCGATTAAAAGCCTCTGTTTTTTCTGCGGGCAATGGAGGGATAAAATCAATATCACCTGCCTGGAGAACCGTGATCGGGACAGTAAGTATAACCTTGTCCGCAAAATAGGTATTCCCCTGGGTATCGCTTACCGTGATGATGTCATCGGTGTAGTCGATTGATTTTATCGGCGTGTTTAGTTGGATGTGCTGTTGAATCGGTGTCGCAATTTTTTGATCAATAAGATCGAAAAACGTTGCCGGGAATTTATAGTCTTCTTCTCCCGAATTCCAGTTTTCTTCTTCACGGTTGTTGTGAAACACCGATAACTGGTCGGCAGATGCACCTTGATCACCCGCGATTTGCTCAATGATGTAGGCATAATCCTCGTTCAATCCTCGCTGGAGAGCATAATCTTTAAACGAGATATCCGGAAGATCCTCTCCTTCAAAGATATCTGTACTGAGGGGCAGTTCATCTACCAGTTCGTTTAAGAACCAATACTTCTCGGTGCTTTCATCCAAATTTACTTTTACAACCGAATTTACTGCCAGATCACTGACAATATTGTTGGCTCCGTGCAGCCATTGGGCACCAGCGTCGAGAGGGTAATCGGCAAAATCTGCAATTTTTCCCATACGCCCCCCATAGCGGCTGTCAGCCTCCAAAATTTTGAATCTTATACCACGAGCTTGCAGCAGATAGCCTGCATAAAGCCCGGCTGCCCCCGCGCCAATAATGAGCACTTCTCCATCGTAAGTTAAATCAGCAAGGAGCGTTTCTTCGCTACAGGAGGATAAAAAAGCTTGGGGTAAGAGCAAACTGCCAATGGATAAATAGCTGGAAAGTTGTAAAAAACGTCTCTTGTCCATCAGGAAATGTTTATTCTTGGAGATGAATTGACCGCTCTAAGCTAATCATATATTTTTTTACAAAAAGTCTTTCTCACCATGCAGTATCGAACATTAGGAAAAACCGGTTTTGAAATTTCTGAGCTCTCCTTGGGCACCTGGCAGGTTGGGGGGAAATGGGGAAGTGGTTTTGATGATAAAAATGCCGATGAAATCCTTAATGCAGCCATCGACGCCGGCGTTAATTTTATTGATACGGCGGATGTTTACGAAGGGGGACTGAGCGAAACGGCCGTCGGTCGGGTAATACGCCAGCGCTCGGAACGTATTTACCTTGCTACCAAATGCGGGCGCCAGATCAATCCACATACCAACGAAGGCTACCAACCCGATGTATTGGTGAAATTTGTAGAAGACAGCTTGCGCCGGACAGGGCTGGAGTGCCTGGACCTGATCCAACTGCACTGCCCGCCCACGGAAGTATATTACCGCCCAGAAATTTTCGAAACTTTTGAACGGCTTAAAGAACAAGGAAAAATTCTCCATCTGGGTGTGAGTGTAGAAAAGGTAGAAGAAGGCCTCAAGGCGATTGAGTTCCCAAACGTAAGTACGGTGCAGATCATCTTTAATCTCTTCCGACAACGTCCGGCAGCATTGTTCTTCCAAGAAGCAACAAAACGAAAGGTGGGCATCATTGTGCGCGTACCCCTGGCGAGTGGTTTACTGACGGGGCTTTACCACGAAAATACCGTATTTGGGAAAGATGACCACCGCCATTTCAACCGCGACGGCGCTGGTTTTGATAAAGGAGAAACTTTTTCTGGTGTTGATTATGATTTAGGTTTGGCTGCCGTGGCGAAGTTGAAAGCCTTGTTTCCTGAAGAAAAAAACCTGGCACCGATTGCCTTGCAGTGGATTTTAACGCATCCGGAGGTAAGTTGTGTTATTCCCGGTGCTTCGAAATTGGCGCATTTGGCTTCCAATTTCTCCGTTTATGATCGCCCAACCCTCAGCGCGGCACAAGTAAGTGCCATGAATGCGATCTACGAGGAGTATATCCAACCAGAGGTGCATCACTTGTGGTGATGTTGCATCGCCTTTTCGACGACAATGCCGAAACTCACCGCTACATTGAGACAATCAGTTTGCCCGAAGCTGGGGATATAAACGGTGGCGTCTAAATGTTGGATGACTTCCTCCGGCAGGCCGTCTTTTTCGCTGCCAAAGAGGATGAGATCCTCGGCCTGCCAGCTAAAGGCATTCAAGTGTTGGGCATCCTCATTGACGAGCGTGCCCACCTTTCTGCCCGTATAGTTTTGTAGAAAATCAATGGGGTCTTCTAGCGTGATGATATCAATGTGATTGACCGCCCCGGCGGTCCAAACCCTGGCCATGTGCTCCATATTGGCCCGCCCTTTCTTATTGTCTGGCGGCGTAAGCAAGCCATTTTGATCGTAAATGTAAATACGCTTAAACCCAAAGAACTCCGCAGAACGAATCATCGATGACATATTGGGCCGGTACTCAGGAGCGTAAAGCAGCAAATCCATGAAAGGGGAAATTGACGAGCCGTAAAGGTAGCAGATTTTTCGCTAGCTAAATTTCTTCTTTGAAGTCGGAGGTGGGGGCGATAGCTATCGGGAGGAAGTCGGAAGTAAGTACTGTTTTCCCATGCCTATTTTAGTTTTCTGCTTCTAGCGAACCTAAAATACTTCCGACTTCCGACTTCCGACTTCCCACTTCCCACTTCCGACCTGATTATCAGACACTAGCTGAAAAGACAAACCAACAACCAACAACCATCAACCTCTAAACACTCTCCTCCTGCACCGCCGCTGGTAGCGTTTTCCACAAAATCTTGAGGTCCATCCAGAAGTTGTATTCCAGGGCGTAGCGGATGTCGAGCTGCTTGCGTTCTTCTTCGCTCATGTCGCCTTTGCCACGTTTGTTGACTTGCCACAAACCGGTGATCCCCGCAGGAGCGGCAAAGCGCAGGATGGCGTGATCTTCCGTCAGTTGTTCAGCTTCGTAAAGGGGGAGCGGGCGGTTGCCCACCAGCGACATATCTCCTTTCAGTACATTGAACAGTTGGGGCAATTCATCAATGCTGGTATTGCGAATAAAATGTCCGATGTGGGTGATGCGAGGATCATTTTTTACTTTAAAAAAAGTACTGGTCTTTTCGTCAAACGCTTCTTCTTCAAAGGTGTAGGCATCATCTTTGACAAGCACGGTGTAATCCTGCTCTAAAGGCTGTGACCGGAGTGCATTTTTTTCTTCCTCCTCAGGTGTGGTATATTGGTTTAAGTCTTGAAGCTGCTCCACCAGCTGATCCGCATCTGGGCGCATGGAGCGGAATTTGATGAAATCAAACACTCTAAATCCTTGTCCTGCGCGCTTCGATACATAAAAAATCGGCCCCTTCGACTCCAGTTTTATCAATAAAATAACCGTCAATAATAGTGGCGAAAGCAGCAGCAACAAGATGCTGGCTCCAGCAAGGTCCATTGCTCGTTTCCAAAGCGGAAGCCGCCACTCAAGTTGTGTGATAGCGCTTTCTTTTTTTTCTGGTTTTGTTGTTCTCAGCAGATGGCTTAAGCGACCTTTCAGGTGACGTTGTGCCAGAGAGAAAAGGACATAATCGGTCACTTTGAATTTTTGGCACAACTGTCGCCACTGCAAGGAAGGATACGGCGCGATCACCACAAAGGGGATACCCGCAAGCGCCTGCTCCTTGAGCATCCGATGACGAATTTTTTGAAAAGCGCTTATGGTCTCGTCACGCAAATCAAAAAGTACCAAATTTACGTTGGCATTAACCGCATCATCAGTTAGTTGTTGCAGAAAAACTTCAGGGGAATCAAATACTGCATAAGGGCATTCAAGGGTCTCGCAAAGCGGAATAAATGCTGCATTGTGCTTGCTGAAAACATAGACCGATTTGGCGTCCGTATTAACAGCTGAAAAAGTAGAAGTAATTGAATTGCTCATCTTAGACCCTTTTGGCTTTGAGGTGATATTGAACCCTGGCCTCCACTTCCTTGGGGTTGAATGGCTTGGTAATGTAATCGGCGGCACCGGCCTGCAGGCAGTCTATTTTCTCCCCCGATTTGGTAATGCTGGATACCATAATCACGGGAATGTCATGGAAAATCACCGAGGATTTCAGCTGGCGGAGCATATCTATGCCACTAATGTCGGGCATTCGCAAATCAAGCAGAATCAAATCAGGGAAATAGCCTTCGTCGAGCAACTGCCAGGCTTCGATACCACCATCAGCCATTTTTACCTGATAGCTGGCAGAGAAATAATGAGACAGAAAAGCCCGCATCATCTCATTATCGTCTACGATGAGTAAATTGTGTTTCATAGTGTGTTATTACCTTTCAAATATAGCCGCTGAATTTGAGGCCTCAAGAAATTTTCGGTGAATGGCAGGAAGAAAACCGTCAGAGGTAGGAAAGGGTAGATAAGGGCAGTTTCACCTCTTTTAACCAGTGTTTTACCATTCATCCCCCAATTGTTACCCCTCAACGAAGGATGCTCTCTGGCGAACGAAAAAGGCCCACTATACCAAACATGGTGGTTACATTTAGCTTCTAGAAATATTTAAAATCGCCATCCATTGCCTAGTTTATTCGCCAAGATTCCTGAGCGTCTGATGCGCATCACCAGCTCCGGTCGGTACATCGCCGAGGTGGATGGGCTGCGCTTTATGGCCATCATGCCAGTGCTGGTACAGCATCTCAGCGAGCGTACCCAACGCTATGCTGCGCAGGATTGGGCGACGCCGCTGGCCGACAATTTCGTCGCGTTTTGGGCCAGCCGGGGCACAATTGGGGTATTTCTCTTTTTTGCTATTTCTGGCTTCATTCTCGGTTTGCCGTTTGCCAAGTACCATCTGCAAGGAGGGCGTAAAGTAGGCTTAAGCCAATATTTCTGGCGCCGCCTCACTCGCCTTGAACCTCCTTATATGGTCTGGATGGTGATCTTCTTTCTGGTGCTACTAGTGAAAGGTAGCTACAGTTTTGGCGAACTGTTCCCTCATCTGGGAGCCAGTCTTGGCTATCTCCACAATATCGTTTACGAAGATTACTCGGTCATCAACCCCGTGGCTTGGTCATTGGAAATAGAGATCCAGTTTTACTTGTTGGCACCTGTACTGGCCTGGATGTTTTTCCGTTGGCCGAATAAGTGGCTGCGGCGCGGCTTGATGGCTGCCGCTACGATCGGCATCCTGGTAGCGCAGCAGCGTTTCGGTTGGGTCGCGATGCCCTATAAACTTACCCTGCTCTGGCAGCTTCAGTATTTCCTTGTTGGCTTTTTGGTGGCGGATTTCTTTCTGGTCGATTGGCAAGGACAAAACAAAGCAAAAGGGGTTCTCGTGTGGGACTTCCTTGCGGTGGCAGCCCTGCTAGTAATGGCGCTTTCCTGGTCGGCAGAAATGCCTAAGCGCCTCGTCTTTTGTGTGGCTTTATTGGGCTTTTTAGTGGCGGGATTTCGTGGGCGTTTCTTTACAGCCTTCCTGCGTCGGCCCTGGATTGCGGCCATCGGTGGGATGTGTTACACCATCTACCTTATTCACTTGCCTCTTTTGGAGGGACTGACGCCATTGACCAACAAGCTAGCCTTCACCAATAGCTTCGGTATTCACTTGTTGTGGCAAGCCCTGCTGTTATTCCCGGTGGTTTTTGTGGTGTCGGCAGCAGGGTTTCTCTGGCTGGAGAAGCCCTGTATGGACAAGGATTGGCCAGCAAAGTTATGGGCGTGGATTAGAAATTCAAGCCTGGTTTTGAACAATATAAAAGAATCATAATGCAGCATTTTCTCCTCTTATTGATTGGAAGTATAGTGCTACTGGGGCCGCTATCTGCTCAAGACGAAGTCGCTTTCGACTTGCGCCCGCTGGATGTTTTGCTACAAGAAGCCGAGCGTAACAGCCCGGTCTTGCAATTTGAAAAAATCGACGCAGAATTGCTCTACAGTGATTTGCGTTTGCTAAAAAAGGAGTGGGCCAATTACATTGCTGTTTCCGCTTCTTATCAGGTCGGCAATGTTCAGTTTATTGACAACCTCAGTAGTGGCAGTACGCCGGATGTGCGCACGGTTACCCGTGAAAATGTGTTTGCGGTAGCGGGGGTGAGTGTCCGAATTCCGCTTAGTGATTTTCTTACGAAAAACGAACGTCGTCGTCAGTTGGAACTGCGTCTTGATCAGGAACGCTTCGATCTTCATCACAAGGAGTTTGAATTACGTGAACTCGTCATCCGCCAATACAATGACCTCCAGCGTGCCCTCCGCATTTTGGAAATCCGCGACCGCGACCTCCGCTTCCACGAGCTGGCTACCGAAACGGCGGAACGCTACTTCCGCGAGGGAAGCATGGGCCTCGATGAATACACCAGCACTTTTAACAAAAGCAATGAAGCCGAAATTCGTTTGGCCGAAGCCCAGCTCGACGCCCAATTGCTGTACCTCCTGCTCAAAGAGCTGGTAGGCGCTGAAATCAAAGCTTAAAACCAAGATCACATGACTTTCAAAACCTTCCTCCAACTGCTCAAACGCAACTTCCTGCTGATCCTGGCGGGTGGTTTGCTGGCAGGGAGTGCGGCCTACTGGCTGATCTCCAAGCAAAAACAAGAACACACCTCCGAAGCACTGATGAGCACGGGCATCATCTCCAGTGTGAGCATCGAAAATACCCAGGGAGGGAAAAGCACCGATCGTGATTACGCGCAAAACGAGCTGGAAAACCTCATCAGCCTGGCTACTGCTCACAAAACCAGAGAGGAACTGGCTACCCGCCTCCTCGCACGCTATCTCACCCTCGATCAGGCCGATAAGCGCTGGATCAGTACTTCGGAATTCGAGCACCTCCAAGAAGAGGTCTTTACCGCCAATCTGTGGGCCAATAAAGGCCTGGATTTTGAAACGACACTGGCCAAACTGGAAGCTGCTCGCGATGCAACAGATGCCAATGATGTTCAGAAAATCATCTATTCCGATGAGCCTTATTTTGGTGTGGAATACCTCCAGGAGAACCTCCAGGTTTACCGCAAAGGTACCAGTGATCTGCTCCGTTTTGTGTATACCACTACTGATGCTGCTATTTGTCAGCAAACGCTCAACGAATTGTTGGCCCTCTTTCTCGACAAACACAAAACACTCAAAAAAGGACAATCGTCAGAAGTATCGGAGTTTTTTGCCACAGCTACCACCAAATCCGCTGATCGTCTGGATGCCGCCGAAGCGCGCTTATTGCAGTTTCGGGTACAGAACAATATCATCAACTACAATGAGCAAACCCGCACCATTGCTATTCGTAAGGAGGATTTAGACGAGTTGCGCTTTCGCGAAAACATGAATCTCCAAGGGGTAGCAGCCACCCGGAAAAGGGTAGAAGCGGAGTTGGGTAATCGCTCGGCCCTCAGTGAAATCAACGAAGGATTGGCCAGTTTGCGGGAAGAATTAAGCAAAGTGTCGGGGCAATTAGCCAAAATTGAAATTACTGCCCAGGAAGAGACCCCCGCGGCAGGCTTGGCCCGAAAAAGAGAACTTCAGGCCCGCCAGCAAGAACTGGAAGAACAAATGAACCGCTACGTCCAACAACGCTTCGATTTTGAACAATCCCCCAGCGGCGTTCAGACCGAAGCCCTGCTGACGGAGTGGCTCAACACCATCGTTACCGAAGAGCAAGGTGCGGCCAAACTGGGCGTCATCGACCAACGCCAGCAGGAATTTGCCGACATCTACAGCCAGTACGCTCCCTGGGGCTCGGAGCTCAATGAGATTCAGCGCGAAATCGATTTGGCGGAAGACGAATACCTGGAAAATCTACACAGCTACAACCAGGCGCTTTTGCACCAGCAAAACACGCTGTTGTCGACCAACCTGGAGTTGATCGACAGCCCCTATTTGCCGATAGAGAAGCCCGACTACAAGCGATTTCTCCTCATGATCATCGGTTTTATGGGCGGAAGCTTTACCGTACTGGCCGTATTGATCGCTCTGGCATTTATGGATGATAGCCTCAAAACGCCAGACATCGTTCGCGAAAAGATGGGACTGGAAGTGGCCACCCTCACCCCGAATTTCGCCCACGGAAAACGGACCAAAGGAGGAAAAATACAACTAGAGGCCGCCCGAGAACAAGCCATGGCTTTATTGCTACAGCAGATCAAGGTAGAAACCCTCCAGAAAGACAGCCCGCCCAAGCTCATCCTGGTCACCAGCACGCGGCGCGAAGAAGGAAAAAGCTGGATTGCCCGTCAAACGGCAGATTTGCTTAGAGCCGAAGACAATCGTGTATTGTATCTCTACCCGGTAGAAGGCGGTGTCCTCCCTTCAGATAGTGGCGAAGACAATCTCGGCTACGAAATGTCGAGCCGGATGCTGGACGCTGAAAAATTAAAAAACCTCACCATCTTCGGTGAGCTGGCACCCTATCTCGAAGTGTACCACTACATCATCATGGAGATTCCAGCGCTACTGACGGGCAAGTACCCACTGCCGTTGCTGCGTCGTTTTGATCTGAGCCTTCTCGTCTGTCGGGCCAACCGCAACTGGGAAGAAGCCGATCAGCAGGCACTGAAAACGCTCCAGCGCGCTAGTCGCAACCCTATTCGCGTGGTGCTTAATGGCGCAGATATGGATACGGTGGAAACCTTTATGGGCGAACTTTCCAACCCTTTGGCTCCATTGGTCATGAGCAAGTCGGAGAAAAAACAACCCCTTTCTTATGATCTCTAGCACACCAATGGCGGTAAAGGGAGGGCAGGAGCGGGCAGCATCCTTACCCCCTATTGTCTGCGTGGGCTTCCCGCGTTGGGAAGGTGCTGATTATCTCAGTTCTACGGTGCAACTGATGGGCGAGTTGGCACGTAAGCACCGGGTACTTTATGTTGATTATCCTTTTACGTACAAGGATGTATGGGGGAATGACGAGGGGGTGCCAAGGGCTGCCCTTTCGGGCGAAACACCCGCTTTGCAGGAACGCATACTTGCCCACGGCGGCAAGGTACAGTTGCTACGTTTACCTCCTTTCCTTCCAGCCAACTTCCTAACCAACAACTTGGCCTACGATGCCGTATTGGCCTGGAACGCGCAGCGTGCTGCTCGTGCTATCCGTAAAGCTCTAAAGCAGTTGGCCTGGGAAAACCCTATAGTGATCAATGCCTTCAATCCGGCTTTGGGCAATGCTCTGGCGGGTAAGCTCAACGAACAATTGCTGGTCTATTACTGCTACGACGAGATCAGTGCTGCACCCTGGATTGCACAGCATGGTGCCCGTCATGAACAACGGTTTTTAGCGAATGTAGATCTTACGATTGTCTCTTCGCAGGGACTTTACGACCACAAGAAAGGAAATACACCAGCGATAGCCTTGGTGAAAAATGGCGTCAACCTGGATTTGTTCAAAACTACTGGCCAACGCCCCACGGATGTGCCTGATGGGCAAATTATCGGTTATGTAGGGTCGGTAGATGATCGCCTGAATTATCAACTTTTGGACAGTATCGCCTTGAGTTATCCCGAGGTCGCCCTGGTTTTTGTGGGACGCATCATGGCCGAACGAGCTGCACGTAAGTTAGCGACCTTACCCAATGTTCACCTGCTAGGTCCCAAGCCACCGGAGCAACTGGGCGATTATCTGGAGAGCTTCTCCCTGGGTTTGATCCCTTTTGTCAAAAATGATTTGACGGCCGGCATCTATCCCCTAAAAATCAACGAATACCTCGCATTGGGCCTACCTGTTGTGAGTACCAATTTTGCCGACCTCAGTGATTTTTCGGGCTTCATCGAAGAGGCTCCCAATACGGCCGTTTTTCTGAAAGCCGTAGCACGTGCATTGTCAGGTCAAGCGCCTGCAACACCTTCCGAACGCCGAAATTTTGCCGCTGAAAATTCGTGGCAAGGGCGCGCTGAAAAACTGACGACCATCTTAACCAATCACCTCATCACAATCGCCCATTAATGTCCAATACGGTCTTCCATAAAGCGAGCGGAACGAATTGGTTGCAACAGCGATCTGTTCAGCTATTGCTGTTGGGGATAACGGGACTGCTTGGTTTGGCGATGGGATTTTTAGGCTTGAAAGTAGCTGCTGCGCTGGCCCTGTTGCCGCTAGCGATCCTTTTTGCGGGCCTGGTTATCAGCAAGCCACAGATTGGTTTGTGGTATGCCTTGGTGTTTTCTTTTTTAGCATCGGGGCTTACCCGCTACATTGCTATTCCCTGGGGCTTGATGATTGATACCGTACTCATCATTGCCATGGTGGGTTGGGGCGTACGCCAATTGCTGACGCGTGATTGGACCTTTGTGCGTCAGGATGTATTGATCGTCACAGCGCTGTGGTTTGGTTTTGTGTTTTTGCAACTGTTCAACCCGGAAAGTCCGGGCCCGGTAGCCTGGTTTTACGCCATGCGGGCACTGGGTTTCTATACCATTATCGGTTTTGTGCTCACCTTTACTTACCTGAGAGAGTACCGCTATTTTCGACAGTTTATAGAGGTAGTTTTTGTCATTTCTGTGATCGGAGCAATCTGGGCATTAAAACAAAAATTTATCGGCACCGATGCCGCTGAGGATTACTGGTTGTACGTAGATGGCCACCACGATGAACACGTCTTGCATGGCGTTTTACGAACATTTTCATTTTACAGTGATGCGGGCCAGTTTGGGGCTTCGCAAGTCATGATTACCCTCATGGCCGGGATATTGTTCTTGGGGCCTTTTTCCTGGCAACGCAAGACCTGGTATGTGCTGGTCGCCCTGTTTACGCTGGTTGGTTTTTTGTATTCCGGCGCAAGAGGAGCCTTGGCTGTTCCTGTTGCTGGCGGGATGCTCTATATGTTCCTGAGCAAGAATTTCAAAATACTGTTGGCGGGCTTGTTACTTATGGCTGCTGCTTATGGTACACTAAAATACACCTACGTTTTGCATGGTTTTCAGCCGGTGGCCCGTTTACGGACGGCCTTGTCAGCTGACAATCCTTCCTTGCAGGCGCGTTTGCGCAACCAGCGCACTTTGGGCGTCTATCTGGCCAACCGTCCCTTGGGTGGTGGCGTAGGCTCTGCCGGTTACTGGGGCGAACGTTTTCGGCCAGGATCACTATTGGCGGAAACGCCTACCGATAGTTATTACGTGCGTATCTGGGCAGAAACGGGGATCATTGGCTTGGCCCTGCATTTGTTTTTGCTCGGCTATTTTTTGGGCAAAGGCTGCACCATTGCCTGGCGATTGCGGCACCCCCAGCTACGAGCCCAGGTTTTGGCGGTAATGGCGGCCTACGCGGGCGTTTTATTAGCTAATTATGGTAATCAGGTTTTTTTGCAATTCCCTACGGGAGTAGTGATGGCTATCGGTTTGCCGCTGGTCTTTATGGCTCCACATTATGATGAGCAATTATTGGCCGAAGAAGAAGTAAGAAAAGTATGACCTACATGATCTATTTTATCGGAGCATTGTTGTTGGCCTACCTTGCCTGGGGAGTGTTGTATCAATTTTACTACGCGCTAGCTGGCTTGGGCTGGCAAGCCCCCGTCTGGCCCAAGGCCGAGAGCCAAAGCAAAATACTGGTCTTAATCCCCGCCTACCGCGAGGATGCCGTTATCATAAATACGGCCCGCATCGCTACTCAACAAAATTATCCAGCAGACTGCTTCAAAGTCATCGTCATTGCTGACAGCCTGAAGCCGGAGACGCTGGCTGCCCTGCGAGCTATTCCGGTAAGGGTGGAAGAAGTCCATTTTGCTAAGAGCACCAAGTCCAAATCCTTGAATGCTTGTCTGGATCGTTTGCCGGAAGATGCCTACGATATCACCGTTCTTCTTGATGGTGATAACCTCATGGAGCCAGATTTTCTCCATCGCGTGAATGACGCTTTCGCCACTGGGGTGCGCATATTACAAGGAAGGCGCGTTGCCAAAAATAGTGACACCACCATGGCCGTCCTCGACGGTCTGAGTGAAGACATCAATAATCACATCCTTTGTGCGGGACATGCCCGTTTGGGCTTATCTGCTCGCCTGGCTGGTTCAGGAATGGCTTTTGACTCGACCCTGTTCCGGGAAACCATGCGTGAAGTAGATGCTATTGGTGGTTTTGATAAAGAACTGGAACTGCGCCTTACCCGTGCTGGTGAACGTGTTCATTATGATCCCAAGGCAATGGTTTTGGATGAAAAAGTACGCAAAGGCGATCATTTCGCCAGTCAACGCAGCCGTTGGATTGCAGCTCAGTTTCATTATGCGGAGCAATTTTTCCCGGCTGCTTTAGTCCACTGGTTACGAAAAGGCAATTTTGATCACCTCAATAAAGCCAGCCAAATGTTGTTGCCTCCGCGCCTGCTCACGCCGGGCATCCTGGGGCTGGGTACGGTACTGTGGGCAATGGTCGGCTGGTGGGGACTGGCTGCTGGCTGGCTCCTCGTCTTGGTCTTTAACCTGACGACTTTTTTGGCAGCCATGCCCGCTTATGCCTGGCAGTCGCCTTACCGAGATGCTTTGTTGCGAGTACCGCTGGCCTTTTGGCACGCCCTGCGCTCGCTGATCGGTTTGCGCAAAGCCAACCAACAATTTATTCATACGCCGCACGGAGAGGCGGGGAAGTAAAATCATAATCCATGCTCGGAGAAGGAATGCCCTGGTATTTGTTGATGCCATTTTTATTGCTAGGAATTTTGGTCGGCATCAGTAGCGTCAAAAAACATCGATCTTAACCATGGCAGATCAAAAGAAAGGCTGGTTGAAAGCGGGAAGCTATTCCCTGCTGGGCTATGCAGCGCAGTTGGGCTTTGCTTTCGTGAGTTTTATCCTCCTGGTACGGATGCTGCCCGAATACGAATTCGGTGTATGGGTGCTTTTTCTTACCCTCACTTCCTTTGCGGAAATGGGGCGAGGCGGCCTTTTGCAAAATGCTATTATCAAATTTTGTGTGGAGGAAGAAGCGGAATACGCCAATATTCTCAGTAGCGGTTTTTGGGTGAATACCCTGGGGAGTGTAGTGCTCGGACTGGTCTTGGTAGCCCTCAGTTATCCGCTCAGCGTATTATGGTCGGCCCCGGAACTGACGCAATTGATGTGGTGGTACCTGCCTTGGGCTTTACTCAATGGCAGTGCGCGTTACCTGGATCTTCCGCATATGGTACACCACGATTTTAAAGGTATCTTTTGGTCGAAAGGTCTGTACGGGGGCTTCTTCCTGCTGGGCATCATCGGGCTTTGGTGGTGGAACGGAGGAATAACACTATTGGAGTTGGCCATTTTGCAAATCTTCGCAGCGGTACCTGCCTTGCTCATTTATGCCGTTTACGGCACCAGGTACCTGCGTTGGGGGAAGTATTCTGCCGATTGGGCAAAACGCATTCTTCATTTTGGGAAATACGTCCTTGGTACCAATATCAGCTCCATGCTTTTCAATAAAATGGACTTGATGATGGTTGGCTTTTTTCTCCATCCGGCAGCAGTTGCGATCTACAATGTTGCTACGCGTGTGACCAATTACCTGGAAGTCCCGATGTCGGGCATCTCCCAGGTCATCTATCCTAAAATTGCCCTGGCCAATAGCAATGGTAGTAAGGTAGAAGTGGGAGCCTTGTACGAAAAGTCGGTCGGGCTGATTGTGGCTTTGGTGCTACCCTTGGTACTGCTGGTTTTGGGCTTGTCGGAGTGGGTGGTTGTGCTCGTTGCCGGAAAAGCCTACGCCAGTGCAGCACCCTTGTTGAACATCCTGGTGATCGCCGTGATGATCAAGCCTTGGAGCCGCCTTTTTGGAATCACCCTGGATGCCATCGGTAAACCCCAACTCAATTTTGCTTTACTAGGCCTGGGCCTGGTGCTTAATATCATATTGAATGCCTTGTTTATCTCCTGGTGGGGCTTGCAGGGCGCAGCGATAGCCACCCTGGTGGCCATGATTTTACTGGTAGTAACCGGACAAATTCTGATTGAACGGATATTGCCCATCAGTCAGGGGAATATTTTTCGCCACATTCTGCTGGTCTACACCAAGCCCCGGCAGTTGTTAGATTTTAAATGATTGTCTAATCTTTAAGTAGAGATATGATGGAAATAGTTTTTGGAAAAATGCAGGACCAGATGAGCGAGCGGATGCGCCAGCGCCCGCGCCTGGCCAAACTGATCAAGCGAGTTTTTGGGTATACCCTGGTGGGGAATTACGCCCGTGCGCTGACCTTCAAGGAGCTCCTGGACCAATTGCCCCTGACCGAATTCAAGCGTATTATGGATCTGGGCTGTGGCTACGGAGAATACGCCTTCATGTTGGCGGATGCACTGCCACAAGCTACCGTCACAGCCTTGGACATCAACCAAACCTCGATCCAGAATATTGAACGACTAGCCCGTGAACATGGGATGGACAATCTGGAAACGCACGGCAATACCATTGATACCCTCCAAGATCGCGATGGTCAGTATGATTTTATCTACTCGGTAGACGTCTTTGAGCACATCAAAGAAGAGGAGATGCCTTTTGCTCAAGCCAAGGAAAAGTTACGTCCTGGTGGTTACCTACTCATCAAAATCCCAAGCCGGGAGCAATTGACCATCTTACCAGAGGACTGGTTCGAAGACCATCACGATTGGCTGGAAGACGAGCACATTGGGCAGGTCTATGAGTTGGAAGACCTTGAAAACCGGATGAAGAAGGAAGGCTTCGAAGTCGTATACACCGCTTATGCCGATGGCTGGTGGAGCCGCCTGGGGTGGGAGTTGGGTTACCTGTCGCACAAAGCTGGCCCGGTTTGGCAACTGCTCTGTTTGCCTTTTGCGAAAAGCATGGTTTGGCTCGATCGCCTGGTACATCGTCGTAAGAATGGCAATACCATTCAGGTCATTGGCCGAAAAAGAGCTTGATATGCCACCTTTAGTCAGCATCATAACGGTCAATTATCGGCAGGCGCAGATCACCTGCGATTTTCTGGACAGCTTGCGCGAAATCCAATACCCCCACTACGAAGTATTGCTGGTAGATAATGGCCTGCTCCAGGAGGAGTCGGAACGATTTCGCCAGCACCATCCCCAAGTGAAGGTCCTTAATAGCGCCGATAACCTGGGCTTTGCTGGTGGTAACAACCTCGCCATCCGTGAAGCTGCCGGGGAATACATTTTGCTGATTAATAATGATACCATCGTGCCAGTGGATTTTTTGGGACCCTTGGTGGAGGTTTTGGAAACCCATCCGCAGGCGGGTATGGTGAGTCCCAAAATCTACTTTTACGATCAGCCTCGAATGCTGCAATACGCGGGTACTGGCAAGATAGACTTTCGTACCGGCCGGGGCCAAGATGCCGCAAAAGGAACGCTTGATGAGGGGCAGTTTGATGTTTTGCGCCAAGCAGATTATGCCCATGGAGCTTGTGTACTTATACGCCGAGCTTTGTTGGAAGAGATTGGCTTACTGCGGGAAGATTACTTTATGTATTACGAAGAGTTGGATTTTAGCGTGCGTGCCCGACGGGCGGGATGGGAGATTTTGTACACCCCTGCAGCTTACATTCACCACCGCGAATCTAGCTCAATGGGCAAGGCCAGCCCGCTGAAGACCTATTATATGTTTCGCAATCGTTGGCTGTTTATTCGCCGGTTTGGCCAGGGGATGGATTACCCGATCTTTCTGCTGTATTTTCTTTTTGTGGCCTTGCCGCTTAATGCGGTTCGCTTTGTACGTCAGGCGAATTGGGCGCATCTGAAATCACTGTGGCGCAGCTTGCGCTGGAATTTGGGCAGCATTCGTATTTCACACCAGGTTCCTGTTTTTGCCACTACACCCCCACAGCGATGAAGCAACTACTGCAAGATCAATGGGCGAAAATTAGAGCAGAGAAAGGCTGGTCAGCAGGTCACCCTTTGTTGCCATTGTATTTGCTGCTTCGGGTGCTAAACCTCAGTTGGCGCTGGCTACGTGCTCGCTTTACTTTAAGAAAAGCACAAGTCAAAGGACGGCTGATCTTCCAGAATGGTCGTTTGCAAGTGCGGCAAAAGGGTACGCTTCACATTGGTAATAAGGTGCGTTTCTGGTCAACGATTACGACTACTTATTTGCAGGTAGGCCCTCATGGGAAGCTCGAAATAGGTGATGATTGCTTTATCAATGGGGCCCTGTTGGCTGCTTCTGCTTCCATCCGGATTGGCCGTGGCGTATACCTGGCACCTTTTGTCCACATTACCGATAGCTATGCTTTCGGTAGCCCCGAAGCGGATCAGCAAACGGCTCCCGTTTGGATCAAAGACGATGCCTGGATCGCTACGAAGGCCATCATTCTTCCGGGCGTCACCATTGGCAAAGGCGCGGTAGTAGGGGTTGGTGCTTTGGTGACGGCCGACGTACCCGATGGAGCTATCGTTGCCGGGGTTCCTGCGCGAGTTATCCGCTACCTCGAAGAAGAAAAACCGCTAGAAGAAGTAATTGCTGAACCCCCAAGCCCCATCGCTCATGGCTAACAATAAAAACACAGCGTGGCAATTGCGCTGGGAAAACTATACCGATATGCAGGAGCAAAGAACGCTTGCAGCACACCCCTCTGCAAGGTTTTCTGTGGGGCAAGGGCTGATGAATAATTTCCGAAAATGGCAACTCCGCCAAAAAGTGCAGCAGCTGGGTAATGGCGTGACCATCCAGGGTCGCCTTAAAGTCATTAATGAGGGCTTGATCCACATCGGCGACGATTGCCAACTCATCACAGCTTATCAGCCCTTGCGCTTGGCCGTGGGGCGTAAGGCCAGGCTGTATATAGGTGCAGGAACGGTGTTGAATAGCGTCATCATTGCCGCCCAACGCGAGGTGAAAATTGGTGAAAACTGCCGGCTAGGTCCTTTTGTCCACTTTATGGACAGTGATTTTCACGATGTCAACGATCGTTTGCAAGCAGGCAAAGCGGCACCTATCGTCATTGGCAACAACGTCAGGCTGGGTGCTCACGCGATGGTTTTACGAGGGGTGACAATTGGCGATGGTGCCGAAATATTACCTGGTTCTGTAGTCACCAAAGACATTCCGGCCGGTACCTTAGCGGGTGGGGTACCCGCCAAAGCAATAAAAAACGGATGGGGAGTATGATGATCTTGTTTTGGTTAGGTTTGTTTATCATCGTTTTCACTTACGTGGGATACGGCCTCCTGGCGTGGGGGGTGGTAAAAATCAGGGGCGCATATGAGATCCCCACGGATCAACGTACTGACGACCAATTGCCCGCAGTGACCCTCCTGATTGCGGCCTATAACGAAGCGGATATTTTGCCCATAAAAGTGGCCAATTGTCGAGCGCTCGACTATCCCAAAGACAAATTACACCTGCTCTTCGTTACGGATGGTTCTTCCGACGAATCGGCAGCATTGTTGGCGCAGGAAGCTGGCCTGACCGCTCTCCATCAACCTGAACGTCGGGGAAAAATCGCTGCGGTAAAGCGAGCTATGCCTTTTGTCGAGACTCTTATTACGGTACTTACTGACGCAAATACCTTCCTCAATCCCGAAGCCATTCGCCGCATGGTGGCCGATTTTCAAGACCCTACCGTTGGGGCTGTTGCGGGCCAGAAGCGGGTGATTTCGCAAGGCGATGCCAGCAGTGGAGGCGAGGGCTTGTATTGGCGTTACGAGTCGTTTTTGAAAAAGAAAGACAGCCAATGGTACAGCGTGGTCGGTGCCGCAGGGGAGTTGTACGCCATCCGCACCGAGTTGTTCCATCAGGTACCTCCCGATACCATTCTCGATGATTTTATGCAGACCCTCCTGATTGCCAAAGACGGCTACCGGGTGACCTACGCGCCCGAAGCCATAGCTGAGGAACACGCCTCTGCTAATGTAGGCGAAGAACTGAAGCGCAAGATCCGAATCTGCGCTGGTGGCTGGCAGTCGATGGGGCGGCTTATACCCTTGCTCAACCCTTTACGGTACGGCGTTTTGAGTATCCAATACATCGGGCATCGGGTATTGCGCTGGTCCTTGGCACCGCTTTTCCTGCCCTTCGTTTTGTTGGCCAATATATGGCTGGTGGCACAAGGGAGCCATTGGGTATACGCCTTTTTACTGGTCGGCCAGCTGGCTTTTTATGGTTTGGCAATACTGGGTTACCTCTGGCGCGAGCGCAAGCTAAACATCCCCGGTTTTTTCGCCCCCTACTATTTCGTAATCATGAATTACAGCGTCTACGCCGGTTTTTTGCGCTACTGGCGCGGCAAACAAGCAGCCACCTGGGAAAAATCCGCCCGGCGTGAGCAGGCGGCGAGTGTGTAGTAGCGTGGGAGCCTACGTGTAAATACGTGAATGTATAAATGTATTTATACGAATGGGGTGGTAGTACACCTGCTTCTTTGGCGCCATGCCTTCTGAGCAGGGCGAATTGATGGGCACTGCTCCGTTAGGTCGAGTTTGAAACCCGACCTAACGGAGCAGCAGACAGCTTAGTAGCGATCCCGACTGCATCAGTCGGGAGAAGACAGTCCCCAAAAACAGCCCTTACACCAACGGATACATCACCACAATCACCACCAACGCCGTCAGCGAAAGCAAGACTGTCATCATCGACCAGCTTCGTAAAGTAGTCGCTTCGTCCATGTGCAGGTATTCTTTTACGAGCCAGAAGCCGCTGTCGTTGACGTGAGAAAGGGTACTTGCACCAGCTGCTATGCTCAGAACCAATAGGGCTAATTGTGGTGCACTCAAACCCAAGGTCGGTAGTGCCGGCGCCAGCAAACCCGCGGCGGTAATCATGGCTACCGTAGCAGACCCTTGCAAAATGCGGATCAGTGCCGCCAGAATAAAGGCCAATAACGGTGGCAGCAGGTGGAATTGGAGGAAGACCTCGGCCAGCAACTTTCCAGCACCACTGGTAACTAACATTTGTTTGTAGACGCCACCAGCACCGGTAATGAGAATGATGGCACCCGCAGGAGCCAGTGCTTTGGTGGCCAGGCTTTGTAGTGCTTTGCTGTCGAGGCCCCGTCTGGTGCCCAGAAAATAGAGGGCTAAAAGGCACGACAACAACAGTGCGACGTAGGGATGGCCCAGAAAAATGATGCCGTCGGTAAAGGCTGAGGAAGTGAGGTTTTCGGCCTTGACCAGCATCGTGGTAAGCGTATTGCCCAGGATCAAAATGATGGGCAGCAGGATCAAAGTAAGAATTAGGCCGATGGGTGGTAAAGCGTCATCCTCTAGCTCAGGCCCGTTGAGTGGAGGGGCAGCAATGAAAAACTGATTACCTACTCGCTTGCCCCACCACAGTCCGGCTACTGCGACGGTGGGGATGCCCACGGCAAAACCCAGCATGATAACCCAGCCCAGTTCGGCTTGCAAAATGTCGGCAACGGCAATGGGCCCTGGTGTAGGCGGAATAAAAGCGTGTGTAGTAGCCAAACCTGCGAGTAAAGGGATGCCAAAGTGCAGTAAAGAACGCCCCGTACGCCGCCCCAGGGCGTAAACCAGCGGCACCAACAGTACAAAAGCGACATCAAAAAATACGGGAATAGCGACCAGGAATCCGGTAAGCACAAAGGCCAGCGAAGCTCTTTTTTCACCCAAGCTCGCCAGTAGGAACCGGGCCAATGCCTGGCTACCTCCAGAGTGTTCCAACACAGCTCCGAGAATGGCACCTAAGCCTACGATGGTGGCCACAAAGCCCAAGGTACCACCCATGCCAGTAGTGATATTAGTGATGATATCAGCGGAAGGGACACCTGCCGCAAGGCCAAAGCCAATACTGGCAATCAGTAAAGCCAGAAAGGCATTAAGGCGGAAAAACAGTACCAGCAGGAGCAGAAGGGCGATGCTGGAGAAAATAGCCAGGAAGAGTTGGGAGGTCATAAGTGATAGATCGTCAGTGAAGGACGGAAATTACGAAAATATAATAAACCCAGAAGAGTGGGCTTGCCAGGCGGGCTCTACTGACTTTTGCCACTAGTCCAGCTCAAAACCCTGTGAGGATATGCGTTACGATTTGGTCTATGCTTTGATCGATGGTAACCAGGAGTGCATCCTGGGGTTCTTCCAAAGCTGCAAATTGGGAGGCAAGCAAGGCAGGAGGCATGAAATGCCCGGTGCGGGCTTGCATTCGGGCAGCGATCAGTTCGGGGCTGCCTTTGAGGTAAACGAGAAAGGGGGGCGTATCGAGGTCCTTTTCAAGGGTGTGGCGATAGCTGGCTTTGAGGGCAGAACAAGCTAAGATTGCTCCTTCTCCATTTTGGGTTTGTTGTTTGAGTAATGCGTTCAGTGTCTCTAACCAAGGTTGGCGATCATCGTCATTGAGGGCTTGGCCAGCCGCCATTTTAGCAATATTGGCAGCAGGGTGAAAATCGTCGGCATCGAAAAATGGGAGCTGTGTCCGGGTGCTTAGCGCCTGGGCGATGGTGCTTTTGCCGCTGCCAGAAACGCCCATGATGATATAGATAGAAGGCATAAGATACGTTTGCGCTGATGATGGAGAAATATCGGAATAACTTCGGGGAATTTTCAAGAAATGCTACTTTTTCCCAACCATAATGCAGCTGGGTGGTTGTACGTGAGATCATTATCTGCGCCAAAGTAGTAAAGCCCGTGAAAACATTCCTCCTTTTTGATATCGATGGTACCCTTCTTTTTTCCAACTCCATAGACAGCCAGTGCTTTGCGGACAGCTACCAGGAGGTGTTTGGCAAGCCTTTTCCCAGTATCGACTGGCGGGATTATCCGCACGTTACGGATCACGTTATTTTTCGCACCGTCTTTATGCGCCATTTTCAGCGCGAAGCGACGACAGAGGAGCGGCAAGCTTTTGAAAACCACTACGTCAACCGCTTACAAAGGGAGCGGGAGCGACAGCCGGAAGCTTTTCAGGAAGTACCTGGTGCCCTTGATTGTTGGCGGCAACTGGAACAAGATGATCGCTTTGTGTTGGGGATTGCTACGGGCGGTTGGCGCGCTCCTGCGCAAGTGAAGTTGCAGCACGTGGGGATTCATCCCGTCACCCCTTACGCGGCTTATGCGGACGGGATGGAGCAGCGTGACCATATCCTGCAAGCCGCCATAGAATTGGCGAAGCAGGCGCACCCAATTACCCACGTCGTTTACATTGGTGATGCCATCTGGGATGTTACAACCACCAGGCAGATGAACCTGCCGCTCATTGGTCTGCGCCGCCAGGGTGACGAAGAGGTGCTTCGCCGAGAAGGCGTAAAAGTAGTATTGAGTGATTATCAGGATGTAGCGGCTTTCCACCAGGCGGTGGATATGGTTTTGAGCGAGCAATACTGGTAGAAAAGAAAAAAGCCGGAAGCCAGTTCTGAGAGATTGGAATAAGCTCAACTAATTCCGACTTCCCATTTCCGACTTCCGACGGTCTTTTCACGTAAGACGAAAGTGAGTTCGCAAAGCGTTTTATAAGAAAACTGTATGCTGATCAAAGCAGAGCCTGTAGGCGATCTACCGGCGATTAGTCGCCTACTCCAATCGACCGGTTTGTCCCAGCGCGTGGACAAGCACTATCCTACTCATCATTTGTGGCAGGGAACCAGTATTGGCAAGACATTGGAGGCTTTTCTGGTCTATATTCTGAGCGAGAACGATCATCGACTGTACAGCGTAGAAGACTGGGCTTTGGGCTTGGAGCGCACGTTGAGTTGGCTTTTGGATGAAGCTGATTTTCAGGCTGCTTATCTCAGTGATGACCGTTTGGGTAGTCTGCTGGACTACCTGTCTAAGGACGATGAGCGCTGGATGTCCTTTCAGCGCGATCATAACCAATCGCTAATTCGGTTTTACGATCTGGACAACGGTACTGATCAAGGTCCCCTTGATACGGTGCGTATCGACAGTACCACGGCTCAAAGTCATCGAGAAACAGAAGGCATTTTTCAGTTGGGGCATAATGCCACGGGTTTGGCCCTACCTCAGGTAAAATTGATGCTACTGGCTATAGATAAAGCCAACCTGCCACTGGCTCTGAACGTGGTAGCAGGGCAAAACAGTGACGACAAGCTTTACGTGCCAGCCTTGGAACAGGCCTGGGAACAAGGTCTCAAGTCCAAAGGAGTACTGGTAGTGGGAGACCGCAAGCTGTGTAATCAGTACAATATGTGTTTCATTGCTGACAGCGGCAACTACTACTTGGGCCCATTGGCTCAACGGCAATACTCACGAGAGGAATTAATGCAAGCCCGTGAGTGGATTGAGCAACAGCAAGAGCCCGCCGAACGCGTAATGCGTCAGGCGGCGGGAAGTAAGGATTCACAAGCCATCGCGCTGGTTAAAGAGCTGCCCGCACGTGAAATCATCTCCGCTGACGGCACGATTCACACCCAAAGGCTATTCGGGGTATGTAGCTTGAATCTACGCAAGCGCCAAGTTGCCCAACTAGAGCAACGCTGCCAGACCGCTTGCCAGGAGGTCAGACTGCGCTTCACGCGCAACCGAGGTCGTAAAACGATCAAGTCGGTAGAGGAAGCTGAACGAACCATCAACAAGATACTGGACAAGCACAAAGTCGCTCACCTATACAGCTGGAAGATCACACTATCTCAGGACCCGGCCGAACCTTGCAGCGTGGAACTTACACTGGACGAGCAGCAAAACAACATCGAACAGCAACTGGCCGGATGGCGCGTGATGGCCACTAACGCTCCTTCGGATAGACTCTCGGCTTGCGAGGTGGTACTTTGTTACTGGGAGGAGTATCGTATCGAGCAGCATTTTCATTTGCTGTTGACCAAATGCACCTCGCTTACGCCAATCTTCCTGAAAAAAGAAAATCGCATCCAAGCCATGTTGCGCATACTAATGCTGGCTCTACAGTACTATAATCTGTGGCAATACACCATCCGCCAAACACTGAAAAGCGAACAAAACAGCTATCTTACCAATCTAGTGCCCGGCAATCCCGGCCGCAAAGTTGAGCGACCTACCACATCGCTGGTCTTAAGCGCGTTCCGAAGCGTCCAGATGATCTACATAATGACTGATGATCACAAAGCCAGCGTACACTTGCAGGGCATCGAAGAACATCACCTGAGGTTGCTTAAGATGATGCGATTGCCAACAGATATTTATCGTCATCCATGGGAGGCGTGAACTCACTTTTGTCTTACGCGAAAAGACCGTCCGACTTAAAAAACTACTGCTTAACAACCTTACCCGTCCAGCGCTTTTGCTCGCTTTGTAGCTGCAAATAATAAGTGCCTGCTGGGTAGCCGTCTAGTTGCAATTGTTCATCCAATTGAGTAGTAGCGGGATAATTTTGCTGCTGTAACAGCTGGCCATTGGTGTTAAAAACGCTGAGCGTTACTGCTAAAGGTGATTCCTCGGTACGGATTTGTACATTGAAATCTCCTCGGCTCGCCGTCGGGAATACGGCTATTTGGGTAAATTCATTAGCAAGCTCTTCTGTACCAACACTTAGGAGTAGGTTTTCCTGGTAACCCCAACCTGTTTCGTAAGTATCTTGGTTATAGGTTGCGCCCGTAAGTACATCCAGGTCGCCGTCGTTGTCTAAATCACCGAGCATTGGCCAGATAAATAAAGCAACTTGCGGTTCCAGCCCGTAAGGATTTATTACTTCATCAGCAAAAATAGGGTTGGTCGTATTACCAGTGTTTTCGAAGTATTGGTAGGAAACAGTGTACTCGTAGTAATCATAGTAGGACGAACCAGCGAGTAGATCAATATCACCATCGTTATCAATATCGCCAAATTCTAAAAAGACGACATTGTCAAAAGAAGAGGGTAGACCAAATACTTCTCTTTGTACTGAACCAAAAGCAGGAGCGGTAGCAGTGCCGGTGTTTTCTTGAAACATGATACCATGTTCAGCAGCGTAACCATCATCATAATAGTAGATGCTAAATAGATCCAAGTCACCATCGCCATCAATGTCTACCAGTTTTGGGGTGACCGCCGTGGAGCCATCGTTGCTCATCCCAAAAGGGTTAATCTCTGGTTCTCCAAAGGATGGATTTTGAGCATCCCCCAAGTTTTTGTAGTAATAAAGATCTCCATCATTGTTCTCACTGTAGATGTAGGAGCCAATGAGAAGGTCGAGATCACCATCACCATCCAAGTCAGCCAGGATGGGATTTACATAATTCCCTTGATCAATGTTTGGTAACATAATTCCAAACGCGTCGGAAATGGGGGGTATGAAATTGGCGAGGGTGCCACCATTGGTACTTTGATTTTCTCTAAACTCTAAAATCTGACCATCACTGTAGTAAGTTGCATCATCATAGCGAATACTGATAATGTCCAAATCTCCATCTCCGTCGATATCGGCTAACGTTTCAAAGCGGATATCATTATGGGCCATTAGCCCAAATGGATTTTCCTGCAAGGGCGCAAAACTTACCTGAGCTTGTGCCGATGTTGCACCTAAACCCAGCAAAAGAATCGCTCCACCGAGGGCTTTACGCAAACTGCTTACCTTTTCCAGTCGTAGCATCTGCTGGAACAATTGGCGCAGACGGTTGCGTAAAAAGGCCTCCTTTGCCAAATTCCAGGTCGTGGATGTCTAGTGCACCCGTGAAAAAACTGGCGCGTGGCATAAACATACTGTCGTACACGGCTGGCTTGGCAGGATAGTGGTGGGCCAACTCCGGCGAGTTGCGTAAGACAATTACTTCGTCCTTTGTAGCAATAGCCATACGATCTCCATGGAGGGCGATACCCATTGCCTTGCCGAATGAGCGAGGCAACTGGATAATCGTTTGTTCATCCTTAGGACTAATCAGCACCACCTTGCCAGCCTGGTAAGTACTGAGTGCCAGGCTGAGGCCTAGTTGGTTTAAAATAGCAGCAAATCCTGGGGTGTATTGGCAACTGAACGGAGGAGGTGAAGACACGGAGGGTATCTAAATAGTATAGAGGGCAACTTTAAGTAACCAAAGCTACTTATCTTTGTAATTCAGAGAATGAGGGCAAGGTAAAATCTTTTTTTTAAAAAACAACCATCGAAAGTAGGGGGGGACCTGAAACATCCACATCCTAGTATCGACAAAGGGAAAGAATTATGAAAAATACCCGGGCCGAGGAGTTGATGGCAGCTTATCTCAGTGGCAATATTGCTGCTGCTGAGCAGGAGGAGTTGTTGGTATGGGTAGCTGCTTCTCCCGAAGGTCAGAAGTTCTTTGATAATGCGGTTACACTGTGGAGCTTAACGGAGGAAATGGCTTACCCCGATTTTTCGGCACAAAAAGCAAATGCTTGGGAAAAAGTGGAAGCCAGGTTAACCGATGCAACTGTTGCACCAACTAAAGGCTCAGCAAGGATCGTAGCATTCAATTACCGCCGGTGGATGGCAGCAGCAGCGATAGCTTTGCTCCTCGTAGCAGGGTGGTGGTGGATGCAACCTTCTGTTCCCAGCGCTATCATTGCCAGTACTTTGAATGACGAACAGTCGGAGTTGACATTGCCAGACGGTACGTCGGTATGGCTCAACGAAAACACCTACCTCACTTACGAAGAGGTGAACGGTGAGCGCCGGGTGCAGTTGGCCGGAGAAGCCTTCTTCGATGTCGCGACGGACAGTTTACAGCCTTTTAGGATTTATGCCGGAGAAGCGATTACAACGGTTTTAGGAACCTCTTTCAATATTCGGGCTTACCCGGAAGATGCAGAGGTAGAGGTGAGTGTGAAAGAAGGGAAAGTCGCTTTGGAGACCAAGACCAAAGCACCTGAAACCGAAAATGCAGTACAAAAAGTTGAGCTTTTGCCGGGCGACAAGGGCGTTTTTGTCAAAGAAACGGCAGCGATTTCTACCAAGGAGGAAGAAGCCAAAAACAGCACAGCCTGGAAAGATGGTAAACTGGATTTTGAAAATGTCCCCCTTGCTGAAGCCATCAAAGTGATGGAACGCTATTACGAAGTAGACATTGAGTTAACCACTGAAGGGATAGGGAAGTGCTTGTTTAACGGCAAGTACGATAATGTTACCCTGGAAGACTTGTTGGAGGCAGTGGAATTTTCGATGGAACTACAATTGGAAGAAAATAAGGGCGTCTACCGCTTGGCGGGAGAAGCTTGTGAATAGAACCCAACCCCATGTTATACAAACACCTGCTTAAAATCGGATGCTTGCTTATGCTGCCGTGTTTCGCGTGGACACAACAAGGGAGTATGCAGGTTAGTTACCACTACCAGGAAACTACGCTCGGTGAAGCACTCGTGGATCTAGAGCAGCGTTTTGATCTTAATTTTACCTATAGCCCTAGCCGATTGCCGATGGATTATCACCTCAATGCTACGGCAAATAAGATGCCTGTGCAGGAGGCGATGGATCACCTTTTTGCGGCCAGCCCGATCAGGCATGCCTTTATCGGTGACCAAATTGTGCTACGCTCAGATCCTGGGCGATTGAGCCAAATTCAAACCAAAGCAATTCAACCCCGACAGAAAACGCCTTTGTACCAGGAGCCACGCCCTACACCACCAGCTATAACGGCAATCCCCACCCAGGGACCTAAGCAAATTTCTGGCGGTGACCAATGGTTGAGCAATAAGCTGGAAGAAGAAGACCTGGAACGCATTGCCATTGCCATGGAGAACCACCAGCGAGAAATGGCCATGGAGGAATACGATGCAACACATCGCTTGGCGCAGATTTCCTTGCTACCTTATTTTGGTACCAATACCCACCGGAGCAATGAGGTGACCAACAACGTGTCGGTCAACGTATTCTGGGGAACGAGCAAAGCCGTCGATGGTTTTGAAATTGGAGGAGTGGCCAATTCCGTGGTGGAAGATATGCGCGGGTTTCAGATGGCAGGAGCAGTTAATCAGGTAGGAGGTAATGTTACCGGTACTCAATTGGCCGGCTTAATCAACCATACGGGGGGGAAAGTTGAAGGGGCTCAGGTTGCTGGTGCAGGAAATATTGTACTGGATAGTATGACCGGGGCACAAGTAGCGGGCCTGTTTAATATCTCCAGGCACCATTTGCATGGTAACCAAACGGCAGGCGCGTTTAATTGGGCCAAAGGCGATGTAGGGCATCAGGTGAGCAGTTTTTACAACCGTGCCCGCTATGTAGAAAAACGGCAAGTTGGTTTAGTGAATGTATGTGATACAACGGGCAAAGCACCTTATGGGCTATTGAATTTCGTGAAGTATGGCTACAACCGGGTAGAGGTAGGTGCTACAGAAAATATGTACGTCAATTTGGGGGCCAAATTTGGTGTACGTAAGTTGTACAATATCGTTCATCTTGGCTTGCGCTGGGATGTTGTGGAGCAAACAACAGTGGATAACCTCACTTCGGAGGCAGTTTACACCAGTTGGTCTTTTGGCTATGGTTTTGGTGTAGCTCCCCGCTTAGGAAAGAAAGTATTGTTGAACGTTGAGGCGGTAGCCATGCACGTCAATGAGATGGACTCCTGGACCAGCAAGCTGAATTTGCTGGGGCAATTTAGAACAACCTTCGACTATCAGTTGGACGGCCGGATAAGCTTTTATGCTGGCCCGGTACTCAATATGATGTGGTCACAATTATACGATGCGTCGACCAATACTTATGGTTCACGTATTCCGATCAACCCGCTGTGGAATGAGCAGCAGGGAGCAACGAATTTTCAAGGCTGGATCGGCTTTTCAGCGGGTATCCGCATGTAGGGCTTAACTCAAATCAAGGATGTAATCACACAGCTGGCAGCATGCCAGATGCTTAGTAGACACGACTAAGCACGGTCTCTGCTATGCTTAAACAATAACTAAAGACTTTTAAATACACTCGACAGATGAAAAATTTAATGCAAAAACAGCTTCTTTTATTAGCGGTACTGTGGACCGCCACGCTTGGCTTGCAGGCCCAACACGAAACTCTTTTCAACCACGCCAGAGTAGTGGGTGCCTTTGGCGGCCCCATCACCGAATACGGCTTGAGCAACAACCTCAGTACGTCTGTAGGTGGCGGTGGTGCCCTGGTGATCAACAGCTTCTTTATTGGTGGCTACGGTTTGGCCAGTGTAGACTTCGACCAGCTTTACGATGAAGGTGACGTAGATGTACTGGATATTGGCCACGGTGGTTTCTGGTTGGGAGGCACTTTTCAGCCGCACAACTTAGTACACATGTACGGCAGTGCACGCATAGGTTGGGGAGCTATCAACATTGATTTGAATGGTAACACGCCTTACCGAGAGCTTGACAAAATTTTCGTTGCTACCCCAGAAATTGGCCTGGAACTGAACGTTACGCGTTGGTTTCGCCTGGCCGGAACAGTGGGCTATCGCTATGTATCAGGCGTAAACGAAAACCGCGGCTTTACAGGAGACGATTTTTCTGGCGCGATAGCAGGTGTCACCTTGCGTTTCGGTTGGTTTGGCCGGAGACGGAGCTTTAACTGGTAGATCTCAATCTGTTCGCTTCGCTCACGTTGGTGCTCTCCCAACGAAAGGTCGGGATCACGGGTATAGTGCTCGCTAAAGCTCGTCCCGAAGCCTCGAGGACGCAGTCGGCACCTCCGCGATCCCGAGCATCGGGAGAGCACAACCGTGAGCGCAGCGAACACCTCCGCGATTCCGGTTTGTCGGAAGAGCACCCCAATACTTAACCCTTAAAATCAAAAATGATGAATAACATTAAATTTCTTTTCACACTGCTGCTAACGAGTAGCTTCTTTTTTACCGGTTGTTTTGTAGATATCAACGATGATGATGGCCTTTTTGGTTGCATTGACGCAGACGGCCCGATTACCTCTATTGATCTTGATTTACTGGCGTTTTCCGGTATTACATTGGCAATGGATGCCCGTGTTGAGATCACCCAAGGGCCAGACCAATTGGTTACCGTCGAAGGAAAGTCCGATATTTTTGATGAACTAGATTTGGATGTGAGCAGCAGTGGTATCTGGACCATTCGAACCAACGATTGTGTTCGCGATGTGGATAACCTCACTTTTTACATCACCGTTCCAGACCTGAATGAGATCAAAGTCAGTGGTTCGGGTAAAATTATCAGTACCAATACTTTTGTCGGTGGAGATATTGAGTTGCGCATTTCTGGGTCTGGTGAAATAGACATTGCACTGGAAGCGGATGATATAGAGGTAGATATTTCCGGTTCTGGAAAAGTCTTCCTGGAAGGCGTAGCTGATGACCTAGGTTTGAATATCACCGGCAGTGGCGATTTGCGGGCCTTTAACCTCGCTGCACGGGAGGGGAACATCAATATTTCGGGTAGTGGCGATGCTGAAGTTCGGCTGGAAGACCGCCTGGATGTTCGTATCACCGGTAGTGGAGATGTCTATTACAAAGGCCAACCCTTGCTGGATGTGTCGATTACGGGCAGCGGTGAAGTCATTGATGCTAATTAACCAACAAATACAATGGTGTAATAATTCAGTAACGTATGTATGCCCTTTCTGCGAAAGTAGAAAGGGCTTTTTTTTGTCGAAAAGAATGATGGGGCAACGAACCTAAGGTAGGTAGGAATACGTTAAAGAGGCTAATGATTCATTTACCCTTGAACAACCATTTTAATTATGCGTAATTCCTTGTTATTCCTGAATATGCTGCTGCTCATTTTCTTGACCAGCTGTGTTTCTCAACAAAAATATACGGACCTTGAAGCGGCCAAAAATCGCCTTTCTCAGCGCTTAGGTGAAACGGAAACGGATTTAGAAACTTACCGAAATCAATCCGCAAAGCTACAGAGCCAACTTACCGCTGAGCAGGAGCAGCGCCAACAATTGGCCATCGACTTGGAGCGTTCTCGCCAGCGTTATGCAGAGTTGGATGCCACCAATCGTGATTTACTCGCCCGGTATGATCGCATCCTTGAGCAGAACCGGACGACCTTGGCGGCAGCCGGAGACGAAAATGCGACACTAACGGCCCGCCTAAATGAAAAAGAACAAGAGCTGGATCAGCGTCAGAGAGAGCTACAGCGCCTGCAGCAAGAACTCGTCGCCCGCGAGACCAGAGTAGCCGAATTGGAGAAAGCAATTGCCGACAAAGAAGCCCGCCTGCGGACCATCCGTGAAAGGGTCAACCAGGCTTTGCTCGGATTTTCTGAAGCGGATCTTACCGTGAGAGAAAAAAACGGTAAGGTATACGTCTCTCTGAGTCAAAACCTATTATTTGCTTCCGGAAGTAAGACGATCAATGCGCAAGGAAAACAAGCCATTGCCCAGTTAGCCACCGTTCTCAAAGCAAATAAGGACATCAACATTACCGTAGAAGGGCATACCGATACGGATGGTGATGCGGCTTTCAATTGGGATCTCAGCGTAGGGAGAGCAACGACCGTAGTGAAAGAATTGACCACCAATGGTGTCGCCGCTGAACGGATCATCGCTGCCGGAAGAGGACAATATTACCCCATAGCAGCCAACACCACGGCAGCTGGTAAAGCCCAAAACCGCCGCACCGAAATCATCCTGACCCCTAAACTGGAAGGGTTGTATGATTTGATCGGGGAGTAGAGGATCGCTATTGAAGTACGGATTTTTCATCACATAACCACATCCTTTTTAATAGCTCTATGTGGTTATGTGGTGAAAAAATACTCCTTACCACCTGTAAGCTGCAAAAGCTGTAACGCCAGATTGTTTGTCACCATTGAAAAAGGAGTTGAACTGGGCGGCAAACCCCAACTTCCAATTATATAGCCCGTATTAATACAAATTTAACGATTGGTGATTTCCGCAAATAAGTACAGCTGAAGGACTATTGAGCCAATTGCGCTTTAAGTTTTTTGACCCGCTCGTAGGATTGCAGGATGCGTTCGGCGGGAATCTCTCCGTTATCCAGCAGTTTGCGGAGTGTGGTAATGGTACGGCGGGCGAGGGTCTCGTCGTAATCTTCGAGATTGTTGCCAAAAACGAGCATATCTACGCCTGCGAGCATGGATTGTTTGATGATCGTCTCAAAATCGTAAAGTTTATTGACTGCGTTCATTTGCAGGTCATCAGAAAATACGACACCATCGTACTGGAAGGAATCCCGGAGCATGCCCTGGATATAGCGCGGCGATAGGGTAGCGGGATAGAGGGAGTCGATACTGCGGTTGAAGACGTGGGCGGTCATGACTGCTGTCGCCGTTTCCGAAGCGAGCAGTTGTTCAAAAGGGGCCAATTCTTCGGGCGTCCAGGTGGTGGTCACATCAGTGAACCCTTTGTGGGAATCGCTTTGAGAACTTCCGTGTCCGGGAAAGTGCTTGAGCACCGAAAGAATGCCTGCCTCGGCATGAGGGGCAATCCAGGCGCGGGCATGTAGCACGACCTGGTCAGTAGCGGCCCCAAAACTTCGCTTGATTTTACCAATGACCGGATTTTCTGGATTGACGTTGAGGTCGACCACCGGCGCGAAGTTGACATTGAAGCCCAGGTTTTTCAGGTTAGCCGCATTTTGGGTAGCGTAATAAGTGGTGGAATCGGTAGCTGCTAGTGCGCCCATATCTTGCGCTGCGGCAATTTCGGGGAAACCATAAACGGGTCTTAAACGGGTTACACGTCCACCTTCCTGATCGATGGCTGTGAGCAATAAGCCCGGCGCTAAGGCCTGCAAATCTGCTAATAATTGACGAACCTGAGTGGGAGACGCAATATTGCGGCCGTACCGTTTGAGGCCTACATCGTAATCAAAGAGAATGATGTTGCCGATCTCTCCTTTTGCCAGTTGGTCTTTAATGACCGGACTTACGCTGTCGATTTCCAGACCTCTAAAACCCTGCATGATCAGTTGCCCGAGCATGGCATCCGTTATTTCGGTGGTAGTCTCTTGAGTAGAAGCAGACGGAGCAGCTGTAGGTTGGCAGGAAGTAGTAAGGAATATACCTGTCAGGAAAAGAAGCAGTGAATACTTTTGCATAGTCAGCCAGTTTGTTGTGACGCTGGGGTGAAAGCCAACGCCGAAGGAATAATGATGTGAATTTAACTGGTCTAGTAAGCAGTAAGATAAGGTACTTCTGGAAGTAGCTAGCCTACTTTTGAGAAATAAGTTTTCAGACTGTTTTTGGCAGATTGCCAGCCTATGTCATTTACTCGGTAACCCACAACACCAGCGAAAGTGTCTTTGACCAGGATCTGCACATTACATAAGGTCTTGAGGTGCTGGCTTACGCTATTGGGTGAAAGAGGTATAAATTCAATGATTTCCTTGTGCATTAAGAATTCATACCTGCCTAAAAGGTCAATAATTTCTAGTCTGGCAGGATGAGCTAAAGCTTGGGCATACTGAGAAATTTCCTGTTCGGTAGTGGGGAAGAGAAAGCTTTTGTTTTGTGGCATAATGCTGTTTTTACTGCAAGGTAATAAAATGTTTTTATTTTTTAAAAAATATATTTTTTGTTTTTATTTGGAGGAGCTCAGCTTTCTTTGCACTAAAAGACTGGTTAACTGGTTAAAACGTGTGGGGCACTGTTCGTGGCTTGTTTTTACACCAAAAGACTGGTTAATTGGTTAAAACGTGTGGAGCCTGTTCGTGGCTTGTTCTTACACCAAAAGACTGGTTAACTGGTTAAAACGTGTGGGGCACTGTTCGTGGCTTGTTTTTACACCAAAAGACTGGTTAATTGGTTAAAACGTGTGGAGCCTGTTCGTGGCTTGTTCTTACACCAAAAGATTGGTTAACTGGTTAAAACGTGTGGAGCCTGTTCGTGGCTTGTTCTTACACCAAAAGATTGGTTAACTGGTTAAAATGTGTGGAGCCTGTTCGTGGCTTGTTCTTGCACCAAAAGATTGGTTAATTGGTTAAAATGTGGGTCGCTGTTCGTGGCTTGTTCTTACACCAAAAGATTGGTTAACTGGTTAAAACATTAAGGAGCTTGATTCAAAGGTAGATCTAACCAAAAAAAATCAACCTTCCCGCTCTACCAATCCGTCCCGCATGACATACTTCTCTCCGCTTTCGAGGCAAACAGCATATCCTTGTTCATCAAATACCAACCGTGCACCGTGGGCACTCATCCAACCCGTCTGCCGGGCCGGATTGCCGACTACTAAAGCATAGGGTGGTACATCTTTGGTGACCACGCTGCCCGCGCCCACAAAAGCATAAGTGCCCAAGGTGACGCCGCAAACAATGGTCGCGTTGGCACCAATACTGACGCCTTTGCGTAAAATAGTTGGCCGGTATTCGTGCTTGCGTTCTACGCCTGAGCGTGGATTGATGACGTTGGTGAATACGGCACTAGGGCCAATAAAAACATCATCCTCACAGAAGACGCCCTCGTAAAGGCTAACATTGTTTTGCACCTTTACATTACGCCCCAGCTTTACTTTGTTGGCGACAAACACGTTTTGTCCCAAAGAGCAACCTCCACCAATAATGGCACCGGACATCAAATGACAAAAATGCCAGATTTTACTGCCTGCGCCAATTTGTGCTCCCTCGTCAATGATTGCACTAGGGTGAGCATAGAAGATTGCACTCATGGTCTTCTTTTTAAGCAAAAAATGCTTTTACCTTCGAACAGATGTATTCGAGGGTGTCTTCATGCAGCTCACTGTGCATGGGTAGGCTGATCACTTCTTTGCAAAGCAGATCAGTAACAGGCAGAAAATCGATCTTGTTGGCTGCTGTTCCCTGGTAAGCTTTCTGTTCGTACAGCGGTACTGGGTAGTAGATCATACTGGGTACGCCCTGTTCTTGCAGGTAAGCCTGTAGTTCATCGCGCTTGCCGTTGGTCACCCGCAGCGTGTATTGATGGTAAACGTGTGTGCTATTCGCCTGGCGCGCTGGTGTAATCAATGCTGCTACTTCGGCAAAGGCATTGTCGTAATAATCCGCAGCTGCCTTCCGAGTGGCATTGTAGCTGTCAAGGTGCTTAAGTTTGATCCCCAAAATAGCAGCTTGGATAGAATCAAGACGGGAATTGACACCAACTTCGTCGTGGTAATAACGACGGTTTTGACCATGGTTGGCCACCGTACGCAGCTTGGCAGCCAGTTCGTCATTATCGGTGTAGATGGCACCGCCATCGCCGTATGCGCCAAGGTTCTTGGAAGGATAAAAAGAAGTACAACCAATATCACCCAGGGCCCCAGCGGCTTTTACCTTCCCATCAGGAAAAGTGTAGCGCGCACCAATGGCCTGTGCATTGTCTTCTACGATATATAAATTGTGCTTTTTTGCCAACTCCAAAATAGGCGCCATATCACAGCTCTGCCCGAAAAGATGCACCGGTACGATGGCTTTGGTCTTATCGGTAATCGCTGCCTCAACGAGTGCTGCCGTGACATTAAAGGTCAGTGGATCAACATCCACCATCACCGGTTTCAGGTGCAACAGCGCAATCACCTCGGCCGTAGCCACGTAGGTGAAGGCCGGAACAATTACTTCGTCACCGGGCTGCAGCCCCAGGGCCATCAGCGCAATCTGAAGCGCATCGGTGCCATTGGCACAAGGAATAACGTGTTTTACACCAAGGTAATCCTCAAGATCCGATTGGAATTGTTTGACTGCCGGGCCGTTAATAAAAGCACCAGAACGGATAACGTCAATGACTTGCTGGTCGATCTCAGACTGCAATTTTTCATATTGCGTCTTCAAATCAACCATGTGGATGGTAGGAGTTGTCGTATTCATGCCGCAAAGATAAGTGCTTGTGGGGAAATTTTGTGCACAGATTTCCACCGCCAATGATCTCCTGTGAAAAAATGACGATGGGATGAAACCTCAGCGATAAGCTTACGTATAAGGAAAAAACATATAACTGCTTGGTGCCTGATGAGCTAGTATTTAGACCTTTGGTGCCTACCACCCTAAACCCTGGCACAATTCCCAATTGAACATACTATTTAATATGCAAGTGGTATTCCCCATCGCTGAAACAGCACTGCAAAGTGTCCATCATTGCCAAGTCCATCAAGAAGATAATTGGATTATCTATACCTGTAAGCAATGTCCCAGTTACGAACGGAAAATTGATCGAAATACTGGTCAGGTTTTTATGAAAGGCCAGTCCTCCTTTTCCATAGATCATGTGTGTGATCGAGGCCATCGGTAGCAGCCCGTATCTTTGTGTCAGCAGAGCATCGGTTATACGACCTTTACCCCTCGCTCGCGGTAACTACGAAGATCATCATGTTCGGGGTGCAACTCCGTGAGTAGGTAGTCGATGGCGTTGAGCTCACAAATTTGTATCTTTTGTGTACTTCCCAGTTTTTCGGCTATTGCCAGCACCACTGTTTTGGCAGCTGCTTTTAGCATTGCTCTTTTGACTACCACTACCTCCCAGTCAGAATCTGTTAGCCCGTGTTCTGGGTCAATGGCATTGGCTCCCATAAAGCAGATGTCTGGTCGCAGTTGTTGTAATTGGCTGATGACCTCTCCGCCGATACTCACCTTTGCGGTAGGTGACAAAAGTCCACCCAGGAAGATGGTCTCACAATTGGGGTGCTCCAGCAATTGCTGAGCAGTAGATAAACTCATCGTCAAGAAGGTCACCTTCAACTCAGGGGGGAGAATTCTGGCAATTTCCTTATTGGTACTTCCTCCACTTATGAGCACCAGCATACCATCGCGGAGCATGCTGATGGCTTTACGTGCTATAACGGTCTTTTCCTGGTAGGCATAAATATCATTTTCCCGATAGGAGTAGGAGTGGTAAGAACGAGAAAGTGCACCACCCCTGACTTTGATCAACTTGTTTCTACTGGCCAACTCCTGCAAGTCTCTGCGGATGGTATCTTCAGAAACGGTAAACTTTTCGCTGAGGTCACTCAGTAAAACCTTGTTGTGAATATTTACTTCCCTTAAAATCAATGCCTGTCTTTCTTTTTTGAGCATAGGGTTCTCTTTTGTAATGAAGCGGGATGAATCGCTGGCTGAAATATTGCATAAAGACGCATAATATTAGCAATAACAGCAGTTTTGCGAAATTGAGGTCTTTTTTATTGCAATAATTTGCAATTTATTTAGCCTGTTCTGGCAATAAGTCGGGAAATTTTGCTTAAATATGCAATGAAATAAGCACTAAGTTGCACACTTGGTCTTATTTCGCTGCATTAAATTACAATCCTAACCAAACGTATACGAATTCTATCGCCTAACCTGTAGCGTAAGCTGTCCTACTTTTGCCAACACTCAACACGATGTGGACCTTTTATTAAGCATCAAATTTTTTCAGCTTTTGCAGGTTAGCCCCCGAAAGAGATACAAAAATTGGAGGCTATGCAAAAATCTTACACTTTACACCGTTTGCTGCCGGCACTATGTTGTCTATTGGTCGGCTTTGCGCTACAAGCGCAAAATCTCAACTTCACCGTCAGTGGTACGGTCGTTGATGAAACCGAAACCCCATTAATTGGGGTAACTGTCCTTATTCCTTCTTTAGGTGCGGGATCTATTACGGATGTAGACGGGACGTACACCGTCGAGGCCAGTGGTCCAGCTGCGACCTACGAAGTTCAGTATTCCTACGTCGGTTTTTCCGCCGTTGCTGAGAAAGTAGAAGTCACGCGTGCTGGACAGACATTTAACTTGGATGTCAGCCTGGGCACTGACGTGCTGAGGATGGACGAAGTGGTGGTTATCGGTTCTTCCGTTACCTCAAGTCGGCGATCTTTAGGAAATTCAATTACCTCCGTCAAGGCCGAACAACTCACCAATGCCAACCCCCAAGGGGTACTCAGCTCTTTACAGGGTAGAGTAGCAGGTGCCCAGATTGTACAAAACTCTGGTGATCCTGCCGGTGGTTTTTCGGTACGCTTGCGTGGTTCTAGTACCATTCTTGGTAGCTCTGATCCTCTATATATTGTGGATGGAGTCGTTATTAGTGCTTCCACCTCTAATGTCACCAACACCAATGTCAGTGCAGGCGCCGCACAGCCGGGTACCAACCGGATCGCGGATTTAAATCCCAATGATATTGAAAGTGTTGAAATTATCAATGGTGCTGCTGCCGCTGCTATCTACGGATCGCGGGCCTCTAATGGAGTGGTACTGATTACGACCAAAAAGGGAAAAACGGGTAAGCCACAAATTACCCTCAGCTCCGGCCTGAATGTCAACCAAATTCGGGAGAAAGTGTATATCAACCTCCGGGGTGAGCAGTTTGGTAGCGCAACCCAACGCTTGTACCCCATCGCCGGTACCAATCCTACCACTGGTGGCCTTACGGTAGGTGCCAATTTCTCTACCGATAAAGTACCAGTGACCCGTTATGATTATCAAGACGAAATCTTTGATACAGGAATGGGTACCGACCAGCATCTAGCAGTCAAAGGTGGTAATGAAACGTCCAACTATTACGCTGCCCTGAATTATACGTTCAATGAAGGTATTGTTCGTAATACCGATTTTCGTCGCTACGGTGCTCGTTTGCGCTACAACCAAACGGTCAATAGCTGGATGAGTATCTCAATGGGCTTGAATTACAATAATTCCTATTCCAATGAGAAGCCTGATGGTAACGTGTTTTGGAGCCCGGTCAATGCGATCAATATTACCAACAACATCTATGATATCACCCAGCGGGATGAGTTGGGTAATCTGCAAGCCGCAGAACCTACGCGTATTAACCCTTTGAGTGTTATCGAAGATTTTGATATTAACCAGGAGGTTAACCGTGCTATTGCCGATGTAAAGGTTTCTATTTTCCCTTTTGAAGGGTTTAGCTTGACTTACCTTGCTGGAACCGATACGTATAATCAGTTGGGGAATACCTTTATTCGTCCTTATCCCTACAGCGGGGTCAATCCGAGCTTTTTCGATGATGGTTATGCCTCAACGGCGACCAATCAGGTATTCCAAATGAACCATGATATCAATGGTGCCTATACCACTATTTTGACCGACAATATTAGCTCTACTACGCAGTTTGGCTTTTCTTCACAGTTTGCCAAAAACCAATACACAGTGGCTGATGGCCGAGCATTGGCACCTTTTGTAGAAACCGTGAATGGTGCGGCCACTCCTTTTGCGCCAAGATCCAATATTGATCGTTTGCAAATTTGGGGTTACTACCTACAGCAGACGTTCAGCCTCAAAGATCGCTTGTTCCTGACCCTTGCAGGCCGTGTGGATGGAGCGAGTTCTTTCAGTCCGGACAACCGCAACCAGTTTTATCCTAAAGTGAGTGGTAGTTACCTGATCTCTGACGAAGACTTCTGGCAGGGCAGCGGTATCAGCAACGCCATTTCTACTTTCCGCCTACGGGCTTCATGGGGACAAGCTGGTAACCTTACGGGTATCGGCCCTTATGATCGGTTCAATAACTTTACAACAGGTAACCTTGGTGGCGACCTCACCATCAATGCCAGTAATACCCTCGCCAACCCCGATGTAAAGCCAGAACGCCAGACCGAATTGGAGATTGGTGCCGATTTATCGCTGTTCAATGATCGGGTTGGTCTTTCGGCTACTTATTACCAGCAGGATATCGAAGATCTGTTGGTGAATCGCGTACTTCCTGCTTCGCAGGGTGGAAAAGCCATCACGACCAACGTCGGCAACATGGAAAACAAGGGCTTGGAAATTGCCCTGACAGCCACTCCAGTTCGGACGAGCAAAGTCAGTTGGGATGTCTTCGCCAACTTTAGCCGCAACCGTAACAAAGTCTTCAACCTTGGCCAAACCTTGATTACGATCCCCAATGTCACCGGGGCTCCTATCTTCTTGGTAGAAGGGCAGCCCATTGGCGTTTTCTATGGTACCTACCAAGCTACCAATGCTGATGGAAGTATGTTGTTAACAACAGGTGGTTTGCGTCAGCAAGAGCGAGGCGATGTAACCACCAATACGCCTAGCCGCAATGCTGATGGCCAACCAACCGGTGATGTTCTCCGTCGTGTGATCGGCGACCCTAACCCTGATTTTATCCTGGGCTTTGGTTCGCAAGTTAATGTCGGTAAGTTTAGCTTCGGCTTCTTGTTCGAATCGGTGCAGGGAGTTGATGTTTTTGATGCTGATAAGCGTACCCGCCAAGGGGTTGGTATTGGTGAGTTTGCCGAGCAGGAACTAAGTGGCGAGCTGCCCCGTGGTTGGATATGGTCGATCTATCCAATCGAGGAATGGAGGATCAGCGATGGTTCCTTCACCAAACTACGGGAGATTACCCTAAGTTACACCTTTGATAAATTATTCGATGGTGCCCTAAACAATACCGTACTCACGATAGGAGGAAGAAACCTCTTCTCCTTTGACAACTTCACCAGCTTTGACCCTGAAGTGAATGCTGGTGGACAGAGCAACCTGCTGCGCGGTGTCAACTTCGGTCAGGTGCCTATTCCACGCGTCTATACGGTAACCCTGAAGACCAACTTTTAGGAACTGCATAAATTGTCAAAGAATTAAAAATATTACGATATGAATCGTCTAAAAATATATCTAAGACACTCGGGTGTTTTACTGCTTAGTTTGCTAACTTTTGCAGCCTGTGAAAAGGATTTTACCAATCCCGGTGCTGCTACAGAATCGCAGGTGTTGAGTACCCCTGATGGGGTCATTGGCTTGGCATCCGGTGCTCAGCGACGCTTTTCGGTGGGGCGGCAAAGCCCGGTTTATGCCATGGTCGCCGGTGCAGGCTTTTCGACGGGAGAACTTCGTCTCATCAACCCTGGTAACACGGCCGAAAACGAAGTATCGTTGGGGTATGCGGACCTTCCGGGGAGCAATGCCATTGTTACCAATATTTGGGAGCAGTGCTTGTTGACTCGCAACGAAACCGATAAGGTAATTGCCAATGCGGATGTTATACCTGATGCGAACACAAGGGCCTGGACCATTGCTTATGCTTCCATTTTTCAGGCACTGGCCAACGGAACGATGGCCGACTTCTTTGAGCAGGTGACTTTGGAAACGGAAGAAAATGCTACTTTTTCCAGTCGGGAAGCTGCCATCAAAGCAGCCATTTCCTCTTTGGAGAAAGCGCGTGATATCCTCACCACGGATGATGGAGGACTTAAGGATCGCATTCCCGCAGATATTGATATTCCCAATACGATACAAGCACTACTGGCACGCTATTACTTGCTCGACGGCCGGTATGGTGATGCGATCACAGCTGCCAATGCGGTGGATCTGAGCGTTACTTCTACCTATACTTACGATGACGTGAGTACCAACCCCATTGCTTTTGTGTCGATCCTGACCAACAATGTTTATCAACCGGTGGATTTGACTTTAGGCTTGCCCGCAGCCCTGCAACCTGATCCAGCTGATCAGCGCCTGGCTTTCTATTTTCAGGATTTGAATCCCGCGATGAACGATTTCCAGGCCGCAGCCTTCTTTGATGACAACAAAGACGGCATTCCGATTTATCTGCCTGGGGAGATGTTGCTGATCAAAGCAGAGGCTTACGCTCGCCAGAACCAACTGACGGATGCCATCAGTGCCCTTAATCAGGTACTGACCAAGCAGCCTGGTGATGATGCCTTTGGGATAGGCGCCGGATTGCCAGCCTATAGTGGTCCAGAGACACAGGCGGATGTATTGGCAGCCATCTACGCCAACCGCTGTATGGAAATGATGATGTCTGGAATGCGTTTAGGCGATAGCAAGCGCTTCAATCGCGCTGGCCCCAATGATGCTAATCCGGAAAGAAATAGAAACTGGTACCCTTATCCGTTCTCCGAGCGGGATAATAACCCCAATACCCCTCCTGATCCTGAGATTTAAAAGCAGTAGGGTAAGCAAGTCTTACCTTACTACTTTTGGTCTAGTGATTGTTCTATAATCCATTTGAATGCCCCGCTCTTTGAGTGGGGCGTTTTTTTTGCACCTGATGTAAGCTCACTGTACTTGGGATTGGGTTTGGACTTAAATTAAAAAGGGTGTTCCATCTGAGTACCTAGTGCTAAGTACTTAATACAGTAAGGTTTGATGATAAGTTACCAGCGCTGGTAGTGGAGGTGTGATGATAGCCTTGATCGCAAGACCTCTTCGCCGCAATGCTTCCTCGAGGTAGGGCCGAAATTGAACGGCGATCGAACCCGTAAAAGCCACTTCATTATGATCGGTTTCTGCTATCAATGGCAATAAGTATAAATCGGTAAATTGCCCAAATTCAGCGGCCACTTTTTCTTGAAGTGAGCTACTTTCAGGAAGCCATCGTTTCAGTGCTGGAGCAAACTGAGCCAAGTACCTACTGGGGTTCGCCGTTTGGTAAACGGTACTGATAATGGCACCTTTGCTTAGCTGATGTGTTTCTTGTAAATCTTTTTGAATATACTCAGGCAACTGTTCTTGAAGAAATGCCTGCAGTAGGATTTTTCCGAGATTAGCACCGCTAGCTTCATCACCGAGTACGTAGCCGAATCCACCGCGCTGATCTGCAATTTTTGTTCCATCGTAGCGGGCCGCATTAGAGCCTGTGCCCAGAATGCCTACTATACCAGCTTCTTGTTGGCAAAGTGCCCGCGCAGCTGCTAATAAATCGGTAGCTACCAAAGGACTGGGAAGAGAAGGGCTAAATGCTGCGAAATATTTGCGCACCAGGACTTGCCCTTCGTCTTGGGAACAACCTGTGCCATAATAAAAGACCTCTCGTACTGGGGAGTAATCACGAAGCTGGTCACCAATTGCTTGTAAATTTTGCTGCCATTCTTCGGCTCCACTCAGGAAGGGGTGCAATCCAGACACCTCCCCTTGGCAAAGAACAGTCGTGGAAGAGGCCAATACCCAAGACAGCTTGGTTGCACCGCTTTCTAGCAGGAGGAAGTTTTTCACGATTTAGAGATACTGTGATAGGTTTCCATGGCTTGCCGAACACTACCGGATGCCAAAAGCAAGGTGCGAGCTTCCTCATAGGGAAGCTTTAGTGCCTGGACCAACATACCTGCCCCTCTGTCAATTAATTTTTCATTGCTGAGCAACATATCGATCATCTTGTTATCCAGGACACGGCCCAAGCGGACCATCACGCTGGTGCTGATCATATTTAATACCAGCTTTTGGGCTGTGCCAGCCTTCATACGGGTGCTGCCAGTAACAAATTCCGGGCCGACGACAACTTCTACGGGGTAATCGGCATGTCGAGTGATGGGAGCTCCGGGATTGCAAGTGATACAGCCAGTCGCGATACCGTTTTCCCGGCAACGGGCCAAGCCCTCAACGACGTAAGGGGTCGTGCCAGAGGCGGCAATACCTATGACCATGTCGTGCTCGTCGACAAAATGAGTGCTCAGGTCTGTCCAGGCTTGGGAAGGGCTGTCTTCTGCTGCTTCTACGGCATTACGGATGGCAGTATCTCCGCCTGCGATCAACCCAATGACCAGATTGTCAGGGACGCCGTAGGTAGGGGGACATTCACTAGCATCAAGGATGCCTAGTCGGCCACTGGTGCCAGCACCGATATAAAACAAGCGGCCTCCTTCTTGCAGGCGCTCTACTGTGGCGATGACCAGTGGTTCAATTTGGGGAATCGCGCGTTCTACCGCAGCAGGTACCGTTTGATCTTCTTTGTTAATATTAACCAGAAGCTCCTTGACGCTCATGCGTTCCAGATGCCGATATTCACTGGTAGCTTCGGTTATTTTTTTCATGGCGTTGGGCAGAATAATTCTCTTAAAAATAATTAAAATTGGATAATTATGGCATTAATTCTTGCATAATATTGCAAAAATGCATTTTTAATGGCGATTTGCTCAAAGCTAGAGCGCTTTTTTGCAGATAAATTGCAGGCCTTGCCAAAATAAATGCTAGGCTCAAAGAATAATTTTCAATTGATGAAAATTATTCATATTTTTGTTTCTAGTTAATTGATCGTACTTTACGACATTGAGATTCCCTCTAAAAGTCTTCCCCCCCTAGAAAGGTTAATTTGAAGGAAGAAAGCCATCCGGTTTTTAAACTTCAAATGGTCTAAGAGCAAATCCTTTTAGGGCTTGCTTCCCAAACAAAACACAATTCCTGCTTTTTGCTGCAAACGACTTTTCGTTAGGCTGGCTGTCCTCTAATTTGAGGTTTCGTCAGTACTCTCGAGGTGGTTGTCTATTTAACTTTGAAACACTAAACTAAACACTATGCAACACGGACTACGACAGCAGTCTGGCACTATCTTCCTGCGTGAAGATCTGCTCATCTTATGGACAGTAATTACTGGAATTGTACTGTTCTCCTTTACAAATCTAAAGGCGGAATCATTTTTTTGCCCCATTCAACCTAACGCAAGCAATACCATTAACTCCTGTTTCCTCGGGGAAGATGGAACGGCAAGTGTAGCACCTACCGGTGGTGTAGCGCCTTACACCATCAACTGGAGCAATGGTGCTACTGGCACCACCATCAGCAACCTTACTGCCGGCAACTATCAATATACCATTACAGATGCGGAAGGTTGCAGCGTTAACAGTAATATTTACGTAGGGCAGCCTACGAGTATTCAGGCCAATCTGACCAGGATAAACAATGAATGTCGCTTTGATACCAACGGATCGCTGAGCCTTAACCCCAGTGGTGGTACGCCTCCTTATAGCTACAATTGGAGCAACGGCGCTACCTCGGCTACTATTGCGGGTTTGGCTTCTGGCCCCTTCAGCTACACTATTACCGACAGCCAAGGCTGTACCCGTATTGGTAGTGTTTCGGTATTGTCAAATAATCCTATTTTAGGTAATGTTACCGTAAGGAACAATACTTGCTACGGAGAGTCGGAAGGTTCTGCGTTTTTGACGCCCAGCGGCGGTATCGCTCCTTACACTTATCAATGGAGCAATGGTGCAACCACCCAAGAAATCGGAGGTTTGGCTGCTGGTGGTTATAACTATACGGTGACGGACAGCCAGGGGTGTACCGGCATGGGAGGTTTTGCCGTGCAGCAACCCGCTCCCGTCTGGACGTACTTTACTTACCAGTACGCTTGTTTCGGGGAAGACAATGGTCGTGCGGAGATATTCGCGAACGGAGGTACCCCACCATATACTTATGAATGGAGCAACGGCGCTACTACCGCTGCTATTGAAAACCTTGCTCCCGGAATGTATTTTTACACGGTAACCGATAGTGAAGGTTGTACCAGTACCACAGGCCTGGTGTGTATTTTCCGTTCTTTCGTAGAAGCTTCCGTTACGGCTAGCGCACCTGATTGTTCTAGTGCCAATGAGGGTAGTGCCAGCTTATTGGTGACCAACGGTGTAGACCCAATTTCTTACCTCTGGAGCAATGGTGCTACTACGCCAACGATCAACAACCTGGCCCCGGGTGAGTACAGTTATACCGTAACGGATGCGGGGAGTTGTGCCGTCACGGGCAGCGTTACCATCGCAGGTGGCACCCAGGTGGTGGCTAGTGTGACCGAATTGGCGGGTGGCAACCTACAAGCCAGCGGCTCAGGTGGTACCCCTCCTTACACCTATGCCTGGAGCAATGGCGAAACCAGCTCCATTGCTACGGGATATACTTCTGGAACCTACAGTGTGACCGTGACAGATGGCAACGGATGCTTTGGCATTATTAATGGTTTGGTACCAACAACAGAAACTTGCCCTGATAACATTACCTATCCTGGTATGATCGGTTTCGACCAGTACCTGTGTGCTCCCGGAAATACACCAATGACCTTAGGGGAGATCGATGCCCCTAGTGGTGGCAGTGGCCCATTGGAGTACATCTGGATGACCAACTCTACAGGTGGTCCTTTCAGTCCGAACTTCTGGTACCCTATTCCCAATAGCAATAGTTCCAGCTATTCTCCTGGTCCGCTCAACGAAACTACTTATTTTATCCGCTGTGTACGCACGGCCAACGATGGTTGTGTATACCTGGAGTCTAATACGGTCGTCATTACCGTGGGTGATGAGATTGACCCTGTTATTGAGCATCCAAGTTTAGGCTGTTTTGGGCAAACCCAAACGTATAGTGTTAGCAATATTGCCCCTAATGCTAATGTGAGTTGGAGCTTCACCGGTCCTGTTACTGTCAATACCACCAGCGGAAACCAAGTGCAGGTGACCTTCATCGGTGGCGGCTACCTTGACTATGCGGTGACCATCACCGAAGAGGATTGCTCCGGCACCTTCAGCGGGCAAGTGACCATCAATGGGAATTGTTTTACAGAAGATGAGCATACTACTTCTTTGCAAGCGACCTCTACCAACTTTGCTACGGTTTATCCCAACCCCTCGGCAGGTGCTACTATCCTCAGCTTGGGTGCGGAACTAGCGCAAGAGGCAGAGGTGAGAATTTACAACAGTGCACAGCAATTGGTCGCCACGCATATCCTCCCAGCGGGTACCCGCAAGATGGATTTGGAGACTACGGGGTATCCCGCAGGTTTGTACCTGGTACAGCTCCTTGAGCAAGGTGCCCAGCCTAAGGTACTCAAGTTGATAAAGAACTAAAGGCTCGACAAAGCCTATCTTGATGTTAAACTTAGAAAGCAGTTTCGGAATTTTTCCGGAGCTGCTTTCTGATTTTATCCATTGAAGTGTATCTTTTTGGTAGACTTTGTGTTATGAAATAAAAAGTACTGATTTTGGCACAATTACAATGGACGGTTCCTGGCTATGGTGGAAAAACCTACCTCGTTGGCTTGTACCACGGGGAAGACAGTGGTCACCTGATGGTACATTGTAACAACAAAGTGATGTTGGTCGATTTTGGGGTGAAAGCATCTAAAGACTATTCCTTTTTCCTGGATGAAGAGCTTTTTGAAGTCAAGATTATTGAACAGAAAAATGGCACCTATTCGTATGAAATGGTGCATAACGAAGAGATCGATAGTCCTCATAATCGCCGTCGGGAAGAGAGTAAGAAAAGTGACCGCAGGAGCATCTTTGCCGGGATAGGTTTAGTGGTATTTATCGGTATCATTTTTGCTTTTCTACACTTTCGCGCTCCTGCTCACGAGGCGACCCTATTGGCGGGCTTGGCAGAAGGCAGGGGAGTAGATACCCAGGTGAGTATTTTCCAAAAGCAAAATCGATGGTATGCCAATTATCGGGTAGACAATGAGGTCGAAGAAATCGTTCTACCCCAATTGGGCGACCGCTCGCCCCTGGGTTTCCCGCTAGCGGTGGGCGACCAGTTTAGCGCTCGTTATGCCCCTACGGATACCGATTTGGTTTTCATTGATTGGCACAACCTTGTACCCGCCCAGCTGGAGCGCTATTTTCAGCTGACAATGGCCGTCCACGCCGAGCTCCATCCCGAAATAAGCTCCCGCCAGGTATTGTGTCAGCTCCAATTGGCTTTGGCTTTGGAAGGTGCGGCTGGCCTGGCCAAATTCTACCGTCAAGACCAGCAGAATCAGTCAGAGTACAATAGAGATGCTTACCTGCGCCTGGTGCGTGGCGAGGAATTTAAGCGGCGGGTGAAGGAGTGTTTGTGAGAGTGGGGGATTGAGTTGGCGTAAATAAATTGATTTAGAGCTTTTAGAGAGTGGTTTCTATCTGGTCTCTATTGTTTCAGGTAATGTTGAACAAGTAGAAAAAATAGTAGTTAGATAAACAGAAATAAGTACAAGTTGATGTTTCCCAAAACAGAAATTCATTCTCAGCCTTAAACAGATATCCCCCCCAAACTGTTAAAGGATAGATTTGTCGCTATAGGTACCTGCTGAAGTGAATTTGGTCACGCCAAAATATTCACTTGTTGGTATCTTTGAATTTTTAAGCGGAGGTAGCCATCGTCTATTCCCAAACTACTAGTCTTGTGACACAAACTCAAGTGATTGCTGTTTATCAATCGACCTTACAATCTATTGCCTTCCAAATGCTCGGGTCGATAAAGGACGCAGAGGATGCTGTACACGACACTTTTCTGAAGTGGTTGACTATTGATACCACCAAGGTAGAGAACATCAAGGCCTACCTGGTGCGCATGGTGACCAATGCCTGCCTCAATATTATCAATGCCCGCAAACGAAAGAAGAGCTTGCCACTGAATGAACTTCAGGAAGTACTGGAAGACCAGGAGGCAGAAAAAACACTCACCCTTTTCGATGTAGAAAATCAGCTGCTGGAAGCTTGGGCATTTCTGTATCGCAAATTAGAACCCATCGAGCGGGGTGTCTTTGTGCTGCGAGAAATGTTCAATTTGGATTACGAAGACTTGCAACTGATCTTTGATCGAAAGGCAGATAACTGCCGCAAGATCGTCTCTCGCGCTAAGGAAAAATTAAAAAACCCTGATCGGCCAAAACTAAGTATCTCACTGCCACAGTTACACCTCTTTGAAAGTTTCAAGAATGCCTGCCAGAAAGGTCACCTCGCTCCCTTCATCAGCGACCTCTACGCGGATCTTTTCCCGGAAGAAAAGTAGCCCTCTTTGTCACAAAGTTGATTTCGTATTGTCTTAAGATGAAAGACAAACAAACAACTCATGGAAGTCATCATTCCGTTTTTTATTATCCACTGGTATACCTCGCTATTTTTCCAAACCTTCTTCCTGCACCGGTATGCCTCCCATCAAATGTTTACCATGTCCAAAGCATGGGAACGTGTTTTTTTCGTACTCACCTGGATCTTCCAGGGCTCCAACTACCTGAGTGCCTACGGATACGGCATTATGCACCGCATGCACCATGCCTTCGCTGACACCGAGCAGGACCCGCATTCGCCTACCCACGATGAGTCGATCTTCAAGATGATGTGGAAAACCAAAACCATTTACTCCCAAATAAACAAGGGGCAAATGGAGGTCGACAAGCAGTTTACCAAAGAGGTTCCTCAGTGGTTGGCCTTTGATAAGTTTGCACGTTCTGCCGCCTCTCGTATCATGTGGGGTGCCATCTACGTAGCTGTTTACTTTTTCTACGCCGATATATGGTGGCTGTGGTTGTTGCTTCCGGTGCAATTCATGCTATCGCCCATTCACGGCGCTATCGTCAATTGGTTTGCACACAAATACGGCTACGTCAATTTCCCATTAAAGAACACCTCAAAAAACTTCCTTCCCGTTGATTTCCTGATGATGGGCGAGAGCTATCACAATAACCACCACATGCACGGCAATCGCGCCAATTTTGGCGGCATCCGTTGGCATGAGATCGACCCTACCTACTTCATCATCCGGCTATTGGATAAGTTGAAGATCATCAAACTGAAAAAGGTCCGGGCCTAGCAGGAGATGATGCCGGTTTACCACATAGGCGCATAGCTCAATAATTTCGTGGAGTTGGAGGAAAGATTTTTCTCTGTGTCTCCTATGTGGTAAATCACATCACGAAAAGATGCAATAAAACGACTTAGTAAATTTGACGGAAATAACTTATTCCATTTTTTCCAACGATTCGCGAATATTTTCACGCAAGCTCCTTTTAGTTGCTTGCTTAGAAAATTTTAGCGAATCAAAAATGGAATAAGTTATTTTTGATCCGTCACTTACTCCACTTATCTTTGCCCAAATTCTCAGTCATTGGATCATCTTGTACAACATATAGAAAGCCTCATTTTTACCACTGATCACTCGATCAGCCTGGAAGAGATTGACAGCGTGCTGGAAGAGGCCTTCGGGCTCAACTTCCCCGATGAGCAGATTATTGAAGCTATTGAAGAATTGAAGGAACGCTACGCTTCTCCTCGCTACGCTTTCGAGATTGTTGAAATTGGTGGTGGCTACCAATTTCTTACCAAAGGAGCTTATCACAATACGGTGGGGGTCTTTTTGCGGCAAACCACCCACAAGCGACTGTCGAGGTCGGCGCTGGAAACACTTTCGATTGTGGCTTACCGCCAACCGGTGACAAAATCTGAGCTGGAAGCCATCCGTGGAGTGAGTTGCGACTACGCCATGCAGAAACTATTGGAGAAGGAGCTTGTTATTATTGTAGGGCGTAGCGACGGGCCGGGTAAACCCCTGCTCTACGCAACCAGCGGCAAGTTTATGGATTATTTTGGTCTCAAAAGCATGGATGACCTGCCCAAGCCCAAAGAATTTAGTAGCCCTGAAAATGCTATCGGTGAACACGCTCCGATCGAAGAAGATATCGAAAATTATCGGGGCAGAGCCGCTACTGAAATGGGAGAAGAAGAGTAAGTTATTATGGAACAACCCCTCGTCAACCGGGTCGCAAATAGTGGATTGATTACCATTAAGTTGGAAGAGTTTTTTCCTTCACAGGAACTGGCAATCTTTGACCTGAAGGATTATCTCTTCATGGAAATGATCCTCAAAGAAAAAGATTTTCGTGAAGCTCTCAAAGACCATAATTGGGAGCAATACCAAGGCAAGATATTACTGGTCTATTGCTCAGCGGATGCCATCATTCCGGTTTGGGCTTATATGCTGGTAGCGACTTATGCAGCACCCTTCGCACATGATGTTTTTCAGGGCACTGCCGATGATTTTTACCGGACTTATTTCCTGCGTCAATTGGACCAACTAGATACCGAGCAGTACCGCGATCAGCGCCTGGTCATCAAAGGTTGTAGCGATCACCCTGTCCCTCCTGCTGCTTACTTAGAGATTACCCGCAAACTTCAGCCACTGGCCAAAAGCATTATGTACGGAGAGCCGTGCAGTACCGTGCCCGTGTATAAACAGCCACGGAAGTAGGCCCAAAGCATGCCACAAAAAACACACCACTACTCCCTCCACCTCAACTGGACGGGCAACAAAGGCCAGGGCACCTCTTCTTACGATGTCTATGCGCGAGATCACGAATTGAGTGCTGAAGGAAAGCAAGTCGTCCTTCCGGGCTCGTCCGATCCGGCATTTCGTGGCGACCCTACCCGCTACAATCCTGAAGAATTGCTGTTGGCTTCTCTTTCTAGTTGCCACATGCTTTGGTTTTTACACCTTTGCAGTACCCATGGAATAGTGGTCGTTGCTTATGAAGATACGCCGGTGGGAACCATGCTGGAAACCAAGACAGGGAATGGTCATTTCACGGAAGTTGTCTTACGCCCTCGTGTAAAAGTAGCGACGGGAGCCACCTTGGAAAAAATCCCTGAACTGCATCACCAGGCCAACAAGTATTGCTTTATTGCTAATTCTGTTAATTTTCCGGTACGCCACGAGGGCGAAGTAGAATTTGTTACCGACTGATTTTTTTTCTATTATCTTTAGCGTATTACTAAGTTATTTTTGATCCGTCACTAAGCAACAACGTGAGTTGTCCTTTGCGCAATACTAACGTCAAAATCTCGTCCCCATGAGCAAGCAAAAACTTTGGAGTATTAATCTGATCCTTCTGGCGCTGACCAGTATTTTTATCTTGGTAGCTTCCCAGATGTCTTCGACGGAAAAGAAAGATTACGACTGGGAGCCTACCGATAATGTTCCCCAGATCGTCAAAAGCATGGACCTGAATAAGGCTTTCAGCTTCTGTGGGGAAGCACTACCAATGGATAATTTTGACGTTCGAGAAAGACTTGATCGAGAGCTTACCGTGAATACCTATTGGCATTCCAGCACCATTTTATCGATAAAGTCAACGATGCGTTTTTTTCCTATCATGGACAAAATTTTAGAAGAAGAAGGGGTACCTACTGATTTGAAATATATAGCAGTGGCAGAAAGTGCTTTGCGCAATGCTGTTTCACCCGCCGGTGCTAAGGGGATCTGGCAATTCATGAAAGGTACGGGTACTGATTATGGTCTGGAAATCAATGATGAAGTAGATGAACGCTACCATCTGGAGAAATCTACCCATGCCGCTGCTAAATACCTGAAATCTCTCCGGGAACGCTTTGGTAGCTGGGCCAATGCCGCTGCAGCCTACAATATGGGCGGCGGCAACATGAACAAGCACCTCCGGGAGCAAGCATCCGATAACTACTTCGACCTCAACCTCAATGAAGAAACCTCCCGGTATTACTTCCGTCTGGTAGCCATCAAAGAAATCATGGAAAACCCACGAGAATTTGGTTTTTATGTCGATCGCGAAGATTATTACCCCGCCTTGGACGATTACCGCACCAAAGAAGTAAGCGATTCCATTGAAAGCTGGGGGGCTTTCGCCAAAGAACACGGCACCAGCTACCGTATGCTCAAATTATACAACCCCTGGCTGATCGACAGCAAATTGACCAACCGCAGTGGGAAGACTTATGAAATACGGATTCCGAAATAAGGTGCCAGTGCTTGAAGTTGTCCTCTCCACTTCCGCGAACGCTAGAGAGCACAACCGCAAGCGTAGCGCACACAAACTACTCCCCCCGCAACTGCTCCGCCGGATTTACCCAAGCTGCTCGTAGGCCGTAGTAACTTACGGTGAGGAAGGCCAAGCCTAGGCCGAGTAGGGCAGCCAGCGGCAATTGCCACCAGGCAAAATCTACCCGGTATGCGTAGTTGTTCAACCACTGTTTTACGCCCCACCAGGCTAGTGGCAGTCCAATGAGAACGGCAATAAGGATGAGTTTCATAAAGCCCCCACTGAGTAGCAGCACCAACTGGCTAGTGCCTGCCCCCAGAATTTTTCGAATACTGATTTCTTTGGTTCTTAATTGGGCAGCGTATGCGGCTAGTCCCACCAAGCCTAAGCACGCAACCACGATGGTTAGCAAGGTAAAGAATAGCAGGATTTGACCAAACTGTCGGTCACTGGTGTATTGTTGGGCAAAACGTTCATCCAGGAAACTGTGCTGGAAGGTATTTCCTGGAAAATGCTCATTGTACAATGCTTCTACTTGTGGCAAAGTCGAGGCCACCCTATCGGCCGCAAGCCGAATGGCAATGGGATGGCTGGTGCCATAAAAAGGCTGAATTAATAGGGGAGAAATGGGATGATGCAATGAAAGCTGGTGGAAATTAGGGATCACTCCTACAATTGTCCACTCTTTTCCTGAGGTGTTGACCACTTGGCCGATCACCTCCTCCGGGGTTTTAAAGCCCAGGGTTTTGACCCCCTCTTCGTTGATCAGCAGGGAGTTGATTTCGTCGATGTTAGGGCTGTGATCTTCGGGGCGCAAGCTACGTCCGGCAAGGATCTCAAGTCCGTAGGTTTTGGTGTAGCTGTGATCCGCCTGAATGAAGCCAAAGGTGTGGTTACGGTCATCGGCGGCGGCGGGCAAGGTAAGCCCGAAAACTCTACCGATACCTTCGCCCGGTGCCCGGCTGGCAGTACAAGCTTCCTGGATACCTGGAAGTTCGGTGAGTTGAGCCTTGAAAACGTCCATGCGCTCAATGAAGGTGCTGTCCCATCTGGTTAATTCTGGCGCTTGGACCAGCATGATTTGGTCAATGTTGACGCCTAAGTCCTTCTTTTGCAGGAAATTAATCTGACGATAAACCAAGAGGGTTCCCGCAATTAGGCCAATGGACGTCGCAAACTGAAATACAATCAAACCCTGTCGCAGGGTGCGGCCTCGCCCTTGTCCGGTAAAACTTCCTTTGAGGACGGCCGCCATTTTCTGATTACTCAAAATCCAGGAAGGATAAAAGGCCGACAGGGCCAGTCCCAGTAAGCAAAAAGCAGCTGCGGTACCCCATAAGCGAGGGTATTGTACGAGGATATTGGAATGAGCCAGCTCACCCAGATCAATCTGTAATTTTTTGTGTGCGAAGGGTTGGATCAAGAACACGAGGCCCGTTGCCAAGGCAAAACTTAAAACATTGGCCAGCAGGGCTTCCGTGAAAAACTGATGAATCAATTGTTGATGACTGGCGCCTACAACCTTGCGTAGGCCTACTTCCTTTGCGCGTTCCAAAGCCCGTGAGGCGGTGAGGTTCGCATAGTTGATCCAGGCGATGAGCAGGATGAAGAAAGCAATGATCAGCAAAGCCCAGATGGATTTTCCGTTGGCCGTTTTGCCCATCTCATATTCCAGATCACTGGATTTTAAGTGAGCATCCAGGAGCGGTTGTAGCGTAAAGACTTCGTTGCTTCCAGAGACCTCGTCGCCGCGAAAATAGCGCTCGGAGAAATCTTTTAATTTATCCTCAAAAGCCAGCACATCCGTTCCGGGGGCTAATACAACGTAGTGGTAAAAATCAGACCAGGTCCAGCTGTTATCAGCGTCTTCTCCGAATGCTTCGATGATTGTGGCGTACGATACCAGTACCTCAATCTGTAAATGAGAGTTGATGGGGCTGTCTTCCATTACACCTACCACTTTAAAGGGGAAAGGAGCTCCATCAAGCACTATTTCCTTACCTAGTACCTGGTTATAATTGCCGTCCTTGATGCTGTACCAATCGCGGGCGTATTTGGCGGTAAGCACCACTTCTCTGGAGTTGGCTAGTAGGCTGTCATTGGCCGCCGCCAGAATCGGGAAATCGAAAATTTCCAAAAAATTAGGGTCCGTAAAATAACAACGATCCAAGTGGTAATGATCCGCTTGGTTGGGGCTAAACCATTCTCCACCACCGTAGAAAAAACGGGTGGCATTCGTGACTTCGGGGTAGTCTTTAAGCAGGGTAGGAGCAATGGTCGGATAAGTGATCGTACCTCGTTGAACACTTTCTCCGTTTTGAAAACGCTCGTTGACCACCCGGTAAATTTGGTCAGCTTGGGTATGGAAACGATCAAAACTAAGCTCAAAACTGACGTATTGTAGCAACAACAAACAAGCAGCCATCCCCGTGGCCAGCCCAAACAGGTGAATAAAGGAATAGCCAGGGCGGCTACGGAAATTCCTCAGTGCTAATTTTAGGTATTGGATAAACATAGTCAGGTGATTTCGTCTGTTCGTAAAAACCGCAAGGCCTGTGCCAGGTTGGTAATGTATTGATAAACAGATTTTTGCAACTTGTTTCGGACGTATTTTAGTGTTCGGAATAGAAAATAACTGTTCGTTATCGTACAGTGCAGGGATCCCGCTGGCCCCGTAGCGCTTAGTTTTTTAGGAGAAGCACCCTTGAGCAATCACAAATGTTTTACTTTGGGTACAATTTACAAAAAGGAGTACTTCATGATGCGGATGGGGAAGTAGAACTCAATGACCCGGAGATTGATGTAGTAAAAGTTGTTCCTTTTGATTAAGAAGGAGCGCTGTAACCGTTCGTTATCGTACACCTTTGTCCACCCTTGAACAGGTGAAAGGCCTTGGTTGGTTGGATAGATGCTTGATAATTAGGGGTATTAGGTGTTTGGCATAAGTCTTGTCCTTCAAAAGTAGATTAACCTAACATAAAGAAAAATCAAAATGATACAACTCACCGATCTGGAGAAAACCATCCGTAATGGTTTACAAAAAGTATGGCTACTCAACCAAGTCAATCTTACCATTGAAGAAGGAGAGTTTGTAACCATTATGGGCCCTAGTGGCGCTGGAAAAACCACCCTCCTTAATATTTTAGGAATGTTGGACAGCGCCAGTGGTGGGGCTTATAATTTTTTGGGTGAACCAGTCCACAAACTCAATGAAAGAAGTCGCAACGACTTGCATAAGCAATACATGGGTTTTGTTTTTCAAGCCTACCATCTGATCGATGACCTGACGGTTTACGAAAATATCGAAACCCCTTTATTGTACCGACAGGTAAAAGCAAAAGAGCGGAAAAGTATCGTGGCCGATATGTTGGACAATTTTCAGATTGTAGGAAAAAAAGACTTGTTTCCGGAACAGCTTTCTGGTGGGCAGCAGCAGTTGGTTGGCGTTGCGCGAGCGATTGTCCATAAGCCCCGCTTGTTACTTGCCGATGAGCCTACAGGCAATCTTCATACCAAGCAAGGAGAGAAAATCATGGACCTCTTCAAGGAATTGAACGAAGAAGGCATGACCATCATTCAGGTGACCCACAGTGAGAAAAATGCCCATTACGGCAGCAGGATCATTGAGTTGGAGGATGGCAATATCAAACAGGATATTCGGCTTTAGCATTTAATCTTGGACTATGCTTTATCGTTTTCGTACTAATCTGATCATCAGAGTTTTGTTGCTGGCCTTAGGGCTGGCTGGGATGCTGTATGCCTGGCCGGATAATAAATTGTTGGCCGTTTTGAGTGGTCTATTGGCACTGGGAAGTTTGGCGAGTATCATGTACTTCGTTGATCAGACCAATCGGGATCTGGTGGGCTTCCTCACGTCGATCAAGTACAATGATTTTACGGCTACTTCCACTGCCGAGCACCGCGGGAAATCTTTTGGAGAGTTGTACGAAGCTTTTAATCTGATCAACCGAAAATTCCAAGAGGTAAGAGCGGACAAAGAAGCGAACCATCAGTTTTTACAAACCATTGTCGAGCAAATTGAAATAGGGCTCCTTTGTTACAATGAAGCCGGAGAAGTTCGTTTGATGAACAAGGCCCTACAAAGGATGCTTCGCAAGTCTTTCTTACTACACGTAGATGGCCTGGAGCAAGTCGATCCTCATTTACTGGAAGCTATACGGGATAGCAGAGAAGGGAAGCGCGACCTGGTGAAGATAACGATAGACAATCGCCTGTTGCAACTGGCCGTGCTCACCAGTGAATTGCGTCTACAAGACGAACGGCTATTTTTGGTGAGTATCAAGAATATCCAAAATGAGCTGGAAGAACAGGAGCTGGATGCCTGGCAAAAGCTGATTCGAATTCTGACCCATGAGATCATGAACTCCGTCGCACCCATCACTTCCCTCAGCGGCACCATTGATGCGATGCTTTCTGACGAACCCGTTCCGGATGCGCAAACCTTACAGGATGTTCGCCAATCCGTACAGGTGATCCAGCGCCGAGGAGAAGGCTTACTTGCTTTCACGGAGACTTATCGCAGCCTCACCAGGATTCCACCGCCCAATTTTCAGGAAGTCTCGGTGGATAAGTTGTTGGAGCGGGTAGTAACGCTCTTTCAATCCCAAGCCCAAGAACGGGGTGTAACCCTTCATCAGCATCGCTATCCTTCGGAGCTCAACCTGCAAGCAGATCCTTATTTGCTGGAACAAGTGATCATCAATCTTACGAAAAATGCCTTGGATGCTTTAGCCGAAATGCGCATCCCAGTTAGTGAGCCGGCCATTCACCTTCATGCCAATCGCAATAAACAAGGCCAAATTATTATACAGGTAGCGGATAACGGCCCAGGTATTCCACCGGCTCAATTAGAGCAAATTTTCGTCCCATTCTTTACTACCAAGACCGATGGTTCTGGTATTGGCCTAAGCCTATCCAGGCAGATTGTCCGCGCCCACAAAGGCACGATCGAGGTACAATCTGTGGTAGGTGAGGGTACGGTGGTGCAGTTGGTGTTTTAAGTTGCCTAATTCGCCCGACAAGCATTCTCTACCAAGTCCCATCGTTTCAAAGTAGTATTCCAGTAAACGGAATAGCACTTGCCGCGGATCAGGAAATAGATGATCTCCGTGATGCTATCGCTTGTACTCCCCAGCTGAGTGCGGATGCGGATATAGCAACCTTCTTTTCCGTCAAGGCTAAAGATAGAGGTGTAACGAGGCCCCAACGCGAAACCATTCCAGCTGGTTTGATCAAAACTCAAGGCAAATGACACGCCATAACCACCTGCCTGATTGCTAATCAGCAAGTTTCTTTGCAACAACTCCTGCCCTGGATCGAGGGCGGAATAGTTGCGGCCAGTATCAGGGAAATAGTGAAGCCGCTGAGGTTGATCCACTTGTCCCCATCCCCATAGCCCTAAAGCCATCCAACCACAAATAAGCGCGATCCTAAGTTTCATTTCCTTTTCCTGTGTTTCATTTCTTAAAGTCGGAATTTCCCAAGTCGGAATTTCCCAAGTCGGAATTTCCCAAGTCGGAATTCGGAAGTATTTTTGTGTCTGCTAGTAGGAAGTTTTCCATCTGTTAATCAGCAGGAAAATCTACCTACCTTCTTTACGTGTGCCTCGCTACTTCCGACTTCCGAATTCCGCTTTCCGACTTCTCTTATTTCCCACTTACCGCTTCCGCCGGCGATTGTGTGCGCCCTAACAAATAACCCGCTACGGTACCCAACAGACCAATAATAGGCGCAATTTGGCTATTGCCGTAACCCGCCGTCACTAAGAACAGAGAACCCACAATGATGAGGGTTATACTGAGGTATTTTAGCGATTGGCTGAGGGGTTCTTTTCTGCTGTTAATGATCCAGGCTTGGGCCAAAACGATGATCATTCCAAAGACGAGTACCCCCAAGGAGAGCCACACCTCTTGTGATGATTTCGTAGGGACAAAATCTGAATTTGCCGGAGGCAAGTTGACACCGTCAGTAACCGTAGCCGCTGGGGGAGGTGTATTGACGGTTGTTTCCAATGTTTCTGGTTGTGCCCACAGGCTGATGGCCAGAAAAGTGAGTAGAATGATGATCGTGGTTCTCATTGACAGTTATTTGTTTTTTGCGCAATACTTATTGACATTGTTGTAAATGTCGCTGATATTCTTTTTCGTGGCGTAATTTACGATTCTCGTACTGGACGCGTTGCTCTTGTGCCAACAACCTCCGTTCAGCTTTACTCTGGTTGCTGCTCCGAGCGGCGCGCATGCTTTCACGGTGCTGTCGCCGGAGGTTTTGCAGTTGATCACGTTGGTCTTTACGCAACTCGCGTGCGGCCAATTCGCAGGCTGAGGGTTCAAAAAGACTACGGGACCTGCTGGCTGGTACGGTGATCGGATTTAGCCGAACACTGTATTCACAAAGTGGTTTTTGCTGCATACCTTTATAGGTAGAGCGGGTAATCGTACGGTTGGTAATGGTTGTACAGATTTCACCCCAACTATTGTAAGGCGCTCCGCCTAGTACCTCTTGTAAGGTATAAAGAATTTCGTTGAAAAAAATGCCACCATCATTAGAGATAAAGGTGTAATTCTCTCTTTCTGCACTAAACAGATTAACGGTTTTAGTTACCCCCGGTTCATCAGCAAAAAGCCCTTGGTAGATGGAGCCATAACGCCCCGCTTTAGGCAGGGTCACAACCTCCGGAGGTGTATTGATCGACTGATAGGGGGGAGGTGTGCTCTGGTCTGTAATCGTTACATTACAGGCCACCACAATATTGAGCAGTAAAGAGGGGTTTTTATCCAGCATACGCTCTTGAATTTCACCAAAATTTACCGATTCCTGGTAAGAACGAAAATAGAGATTGGGGTAGGGACTTAAAGAACCAGGATCGCGAAAACCATGACCTACGTAAGCAAAAATGACAATGTCGCGCTCTTGGTACGACATCTCGTAATTGAGTACTTCATCAAGGCGCTTAAGCGTAAAATTGGGCCCACTCAGGTCGTATTCGATAACACTGAGAATACCGAGGTTGGCCGCCAGTAGATGGACTTCCTGGTCGATGCCAAAGCCAATACTGCGGCAGCCTTCTCTAATGACGTAATCGTGGTTTTCGTTGTCAAAAAGTTTGATAAGGTGAATATGCCTGGTTTCTGCTTGTGTAAAACTCGTCACTAAACTCAAGCCAACCAGGCACAGCACGAACCGTAGAAAGTGTTGCATCTGTCTCTTTTTTGAAAATAATCAAAAATCTTGTGAGTAGTCTGAGTAAGCCAACGTTGATGAACATTCTTTTTAAAACGCGGGCAGAAGAGTAGCTTTTTGAGCGGTAATACTAAATAACGGAACAGTATTTGAGCTTATTGTGTTGAAATAATGGTTAGATTAATGCCTTCCAACTTCAAAAAATCAAAAAAAAATCAACTTGGAACGACAACTGATTACGCTTGGTAATACACCTATCCCACAATTGACGCAAGCTTTCAATGCGGCTTTCACTGGTTATTATGTTCCCATCAACTTTACAGAGGAAGGAATGCTGGAGCGAATCAAGAGAGCCCGCGTCAGCCTTGATCTTTCCGTAGGGCTACTAGCGGAGCAAGAACTGGTAGCCTTTATGCTCACAGGGCTTGGTGAACAGGGAGGTTTTCCTACGGCCTATAACGCAGGGACCGGGGTACTGAACGCTTTTAGAGGGCAGAGATTGGTGAGTAAGATGTACGATTTTGCTATTCCATTATGGCAGCAAGCAGGCTGCCAAAGAGCAAGCCTGGAGGTGATTGTTGAAAACGAACGAGCGATCAAGGCCTACGAACGAGTAGGTTTTCAAATTGGTCGCCGGCTCAAGGCATTCAAAAAGAATACGAATAAGGTTACTCAGCCTACTCCTTATTCACTACGAAAGGTGGCCCTACCCAATTGGGAACGTTACCATCAGTGGTGTGCCTTTACCAGTGCCTGGGATTATACCCGTGAAGGGATCGAAGGAATAGGTGAGGATTACACCTTTTATGAATGGGGGATGGATCAGGAGGCACCAACAGCCTATGCCATCGTTCATAAAGTGGGGCGAATTGCTCAGGCAGGCATCCATCCAACGGCAGCATTGTCATGGGAAGAACTCTTGGAATCCTTGGAGCATATCTACGCCCAACTTAGCTGGGTAAATGTTGATGCCCAAACGACGGAGTTGCTAAACGCAATGGATAACTTGGGATGGGAGCACATCGTTGATCAATACGAAATGGAGCGCCTCCTTTAAAAAGTCGGATTTGCGCTCTTGATTTTTTGTGTGATACTAAGGTATTTTAATTAACTTTGCTGGTAACAACTGTTTTAGACTGTACCATTATTTGTAGTGGTATCGTTTTTTGAGAAAAAAAGTTGCTGAATAATATTCTTGAATAAAGCAGCGTTTAAGGCTTTGTTCGTATCTATACAGCAACAGCGGATGCGAAAATGCCCTTCTGCGTTCATAAGGATTCACACTACTACACCTCAAAGATTTTATACTATTAGCAATTGTCGCCAATAGGGTAAAATTTTATTTTTAACAGAATCTATTTCGGGCTTTCAGGCTCTTTTACGTATCATTGTAATTCTTTGGAAAATCTGTCGCGGAACAAACCTCCGGCTCCTATGAAAAGACTTAGACAATTAGCACTGTTCACCATCCTGATGACATTCATGCTCTCGGCACGAGGCCAGGATATCCATTTTTCACAGTTTTACCTTTCACCGCTGAATTTGAACCCAGCGATGACCGGTGTAATGAACTGTAACGTTCGCCTCGTCGCGAACTATCGTAACCAGTGGGCCAGCGTACTGCGCGACAATGCCTTCCGGACGTACTCTGTTTCCTACGATCAACGCATTCCCGTTGGACGTAATGACTATTTCGGTATTGGTGGTACCTTCTGGGGCGACCGTGCCGGGGAAGCTGATTTTGCTACCCTTACGGGTAAACTCTCTGCTTCTTACTCCAAGAAAATGGGCGGTTCCCGCAACTATGGCCACTACTTGGTGGTAGGTGCCGAAGCAGGCGTAGCGCAGCGTAGCCTTGATTTCCTCAACCTGCGTTGGGGACTTCAGCACGATGGCAATGGTGGCTTCGACGCTAACCTTGACCCAGGTGAGACCAGCTTCGACCGTGACGAATTCCTGTTTGGGGATTTGGCCGCTGGTTTATTATGGTTCATGACTTTTGACAAGAACAATAACCTTTACCTAGGTGGTGCTTTCCATCACCTCAACCGGGCTGACCAATCATTCAGCAGCCAAGACCAAGATTTACTGTACAGCCGCTTTACTGCACACGCTGGTGGTGAATTCCTGGTATCCAACCGCTTTGGGCTGGTTCCTGGTGTGATTGTAATGAGCCAAGGACCTTCCTTCCAGGTGAACGCAGGTACCAGCTTTAAATTCCTTTTGGGTACTGGCCGTCAGGCTGGCACTCAATCCTGGCAGTTCGGTCTTTGGACACGGGTTTCTAACAAAATCAACTCTGGCGTCTTGAACGATGCAGTGATCTTGTCCACTCGTTTCGATTTCGATGCCTTCACCCTAGGGTTTAGCTACGACGTCAACGTTTCGCCATTAAAAGCTGCTTCTAACTATAATGGTAGCTTCGAATTGGCGATGCAATACAAGATTTGCGGACCTGCTCGCCGAGGTGTTTACTGTCCTAGTTTCTAAGTACAGTATAGGGAATTAACACACCTGAAAAATATCCAAAGTGATCTTACAGATCGCTTTGGATATTTTTTATTTTAATGGGTTCGCTAGATAGTACTGGAATTCGGTATATTAGCAATTAGGTGCTACCTTAGCACTCAATTAGACAACCAATCCCCTGCATATAAACCGTTTCAGGCTCCAAGCAGGAAGCCTGCTCAAAAACTAAAAACAAATGTTTAACAACAGCGGAAAAAAAGAAATGAGTACAAAATCATCATCTACGCCTTCGCCTTCAGGCGGCCATTCTCTAAACAGTATTGTAGAAGGTACTAAAATAGAGGGAACCGTCAATGCCAATAGTGATATTCGTGTAGATGGTTCAATTACCGGAAAACTCTTCTGTGATGCTAAAGTCATCATAGGGCCAACGGGCAAAGTAGATGGTGAAATTCGCTGCGAGAACGCCGTCATCGAAGGTAAGTTTGAAGGCACAATGACAGTCAAAGAGCTGCTCAATATCCGCGAAACGGCTGCCGTTGATGGGGATATTACTTGTGGTAAACTAATCGTGCAACCAGGAGGTACTATCGATGGAACCCTGACCATGGCATCTGGTAATAAAAATAGTATCGCAGGCAGTGCTAAAAAAGCCATGACTGAAAAAACGGAGAAAGTTGCCGGATAAAACACCAGATCAAAAAGATCAAGCCAGGAAACGAGTACAAGATTATATGAAGTACTCGGGGATGGCGATGCAAATGGGCATCATTATTTTATTAGGGGTATTTGCTGGCCAAAAGCTGGATGAATACTTCCAAACGTCCCCTTTCCTGATGGTGGGAATGGCCTTGCTTTCTATTTTTGCAGCACTGTACAGCACACTCAAGGACTTGCTGTAATGAGTGCACAAACATTTTCATCCCGAATTTTGGCAGCTCAAAGTTCGGGATGTCTTTTTTATTTTAAGAAATATGACCAATAAAGCATTTTTACTGCAACTAGGAGGAGTTGTCTTGATAACGGTAGCAGCACTACTTGGACTATATCAAGTACCCAAACTGGCCCCGTATCAAGAACTGGGCTGGATCAGTCTTGGTGGCTTTGTCTTTCTGTCCGTCGTGATGTTTTTCTTGGGGCGGAGTGCTGCGAATAGTGCTAATAAAAACACTTTTACCAACACCATCATGGGCTTTACCATGGGGAAAATGATGTTGGCAATTATGATCGTTTACGCTTACCTGCAGCTCGCTGAGCCTACAGATAAGTTCTTTGTCATTCCCTTCTTTTTGGTCTATTTTATCTTCACCGCTTTCGAGACCTATTTTATGATGAAATTAGGTAAAGCGGGGGTTTAATCTCCGTATCTCCTCCGTAGCACAGGTTTTCAAACCCTGTGTTACGGAGGAGATACGGAGCTACGGAGGTTAAAGCTCGAACAGCCCCTCTGGAAGATCCATCAATAACACTCGTTTAGACTCATCTATTCCTTCAATCAGATCGGCATGTAGCGGGATCATGATGGTTTTTCCCTGATAGCTCACTTCGGCCAGGTAGTGCTCCGGTAGGTCAACGATTTCATTGATTTTCCCTACAGGCCCGAATTCAGTATCACTGATAAGGTACCCGAGGTATTGCTCAAAAGGATTGTCGGCAGGAATATCTTCAGTGGAGATGGTCAACAGATGAGCAGGCAGGTAAATCTCTCTTTGCTGGAGCATCTGCGCAGCTTCCTTATCGTCGATATCTTCCAACTTTACGAGGTTGCCCCCGCTGCGCCAGGCTTCCACAAAGTGGGGGACGTATTGGCTGCCCACGGCAATCAATAAACTATCCTGCTGAACGACATCCTCGAAATATATCTCCTCGATACTGACCTTTAATTCTCCACGTAAACCATGAGGTCGACCCATCCGGCCTACTTTTGTCATCTCCTCCTTCATTGGATCAGCCATTGTTTGATGATAAATCCTCCTTCGGCCTTCTCTCGCCAAGGCAAGTCGAGGCAGGCACCAGTATCGCCGTTGCAGCATTGCTGACACTGGGTTTCAAATACCTCCAACTCCCGGTAAACCAGTCCGATGTCTTTAGCGTAGCCTTCAATAGCAAGGCGCCGGTTGAGAAGATTCTCGTAGTCGGCACCTTCCACCAGCGTAAGTTGATCGTAAGTTTTATCCTGAACCGTTCCTGCTTGATCGAAGCTGAGATAGCGGTAATTCCAATCGACAAAAATCTGGACAGGCTGACCCGCGACTTCAATTTCCCGAAAGGGATCAAAAGCTACATGGCCATCCCAGTTTTGATCAGCCCTTAAAGGAAAGACCAGTTTTACAAACTCCAGGTTATCTTCCCTCCGATAGGCCCGCAGTTCATCCCGATGGAGGAGAAAGGTTTGGCTGAAACGCCAGGCAGTGCTGTCGACACGACGATCATACCGCTCTCCTCGGTACCATAGTTGGCCCTCTAAATCACGTAAAGTATCCACCAGTATTTCTTGGACATCAAGACGTACCGAATCGTAGAATATTCCTCCTACCTGAGGGCGCAAGACGATACTGTCCATCAGGTAGTTCCATTCCTGACCCACTTCCAGCGGGAAATAGTCATACCCCTTATCTGCACGTGGCTCCGCCGTCTCACCTTCGCAAGTCAGCAAAAATAGCGTCGATAGGAAAAGCAGACCAATAAGGAAAGTCTTGGTTCCTTTCATGGAGTCGGATTTTGTGTATTTACCATATACCAAGTACCAAACTAGTTCTCTCCGAACTTGTGGCCACCATAAATGATACCTCCTCCCACAACATCATCACCTTCATAAAAAACGGCAGACTGTCCAGGGGCAACCCCCTTAACGTTGGCCATAAAACTGACCGCTACGTGATCTCCCGTCTGTACCATGGTACTCATGGCACCAGCGTCTTTGTAACGAATCTTCGTCACCAGCTCCAGGTCACTGGGGATGATGGCGTATTTCTGATTGTTGACCTGACCAACATTCATGCCGTTGCGGATGAGTTCATCAGAGGTGCCTAACACTACGGTATTGGTTTCCGGCTGGATTTCCGTCACAAACATCGGTTGCCCGAAAGCCATGCCGAGCCCTTTCCTTTGGCCAATGGTATAAAAAGGATAACCTTGGTGCTGACCAATGATTTCACCACTGGTGGTTACGAAGTTACCTCCGGTTACCTGCTCTTCCAATGTTGGTACGCGCCGCTTGAGGAAGCCCCGGTAGTCGTTGTCAGGAACAAAGCAAATTTCAAAACTTTCCGCTTTCTTGCTGAGTTCTTCATAACCAAAATCGGCGGCTAGCTGGCGAACTTCCGGTTTGGTCATGCCGCCCAATGGGAAGCGACTGCGAGCCATACACTCCTGGCTCAGCCCCCAAAGAACATAGGATTGATCCTTGTTGAGGTCAGCACTTTTTTGGACAAAATAGCGATCGTTTTCGTGCTTAATTTTGGCGTAGTGGCCCGTAGCGATGAATTCACAATCGAGGGCATCGGCCCGCTTGAGCAGCGAATTCCACTTAATGTGAGTATTGCAAAGTACACAAGGATTAGGCGTACGCCCCGCCAGGTACTCGTCGACAAAATTATCGATGACATAATCCCCAAATTCTTCCCGAATATCGACGATGAAATGGTGAAAACCCATCATTACGGCTACCTCACGGGCATCGTTGATGCTGTCAAGGCTACAACAGCCGGTTTCCTTCTTGGAGCCACCGCTATTGGCGTAGTCCCAGGTTTTCATGGTAATCCCTACTACCTCATAGCCTTCTTCGTGGAGTATCATGGCCGTAACGGTAGAGTCAATCCCTCCACTCATGGCAACCAGTACTTTTCCGTGCTTACTCATTCTCTCTATTTAAACATTGTGCTGCAAAAATACAAATTAACCCCCGAAATAGTTCTTTGTGATAAGGCGTTAGCTCAATAACCAATACCTTTCGCAGGTAAATGATCGAAAAATGACCGATATTGGCCAAATCAAAACATCCATACTGATATGAAATACCTATCCTTTAGCCTTTTTATTTGCTTGACACTACTGAGTAGTATGACCTTCGCTCAGGAAGAAGAATACGGCTTAGCGTCTTATTATTCTGATGATTTTGAAGGCCGCTCTACCGCCTACGGCGATACTTACAACAAAGATGAACTGACCTGCGCACACAAACGCTTCCCCTACGGCACCATGCTGAAGGTGACCCGTCTTGATAACAAAAAATCAGTAACGGTAAAAGTGATCGACAAAGGTCCCTATATCAAAGGCCGCGTCGTAGACCTTTCCCGTCGTGCCGCCGATGTACTGGGGATCGTAGGGATGGGCTCCGTAGAAGTGAAAGTCGAAAAAGTGGGCAATAGCACCAGTCGACCTGCAGACAAAGTGGAAGAGGTGACTACTGCACCTGCTGCTACTCCGCGAGCTTTTGAAGAACCAGCACCAGAAAGAATTACAACCACACCTGCTGCCGAACCTCGTGCTACTACACCAGCGCCCGCCCCCGAAAAAGTTGCCGAGCGGTCGGTAGAGCCAGCAGCCAAGACGACCACGACACCCGCCGCAAAACCAGCGTCAACAACGCCTACCGTGAATGCTTCCAAAGATCGGTTTTCTCCCGTGGGCAAGGATTACAATCCCTACGGCCTCTACCGTATCGTATTGGAAAAACCGGATGCTCAAACAGGGTTTGGTGTGCAGGTAGCATCTTTTACCAGCTACGAGAACGTCATGCAGCGAGTAGCCGATTTACAAGCCCAATGGTTCGATAATATCCTCATCAGTATTGAACCCGGCGAAGGAGGCAAAAGTAGTTACAAGGTCATCCTTGGCCCTTTTGATGATCAAAAAACGGCCCAGCATTACCAAGCCAGCCTGGCGAGCCGTTATAAAATCCGCGGTTTCGTCATTGATCTGGCGGGGCTGAAGTATTAGATTTTAGTTAAAGCTCAACAATTGGAAGGCATCTGGCAGAGATGTCTTCCAATTTGATGGTAGCATTACCTTGATTTTGTTCAAAAAAACAGTGTATTTCTTCGGGGATCGCCGTAGTATCGGAAAAGCATCAGATGGTACAGCTTACCGTTACCTTACATCCGCTTACTTCCTGTTTTTAGTACGGGTGGTGCGTAGGGCCAAGGCCCGAAGCTCGGCGCACCCGATCTTCCATCGGGGGAGCAGGACCAGGAATGGGAAGGACTCCGCTCTGTAGGAGGGTTTTAAGCCCGATCTTACGGAGCAGAACGCAGTGTACAGCCCGGTGCTAATGACCGTTAGGGAAGCAGGTAGGGCCCATTAAAACCCTCCCCAGCGCTCTTCGCCCCATAGCCAGGGCCAGCCACTGATCGTTACCCTGGGTTCACTGATGCTGTCGTTGGGGGCTAGTCTAAGGATGGTTAAAGAGGCTTGATTGGGTGCTACTTCGGTGGTGTTGCGGAGTTGGTAGCCGCTGCGTTGGAGATAAGGTGCGAGGGGGAGTGTGAGCGGATCACGCTCATTTAGACCGACTTCTTTGGTATCGGGTAGGGTTTGTTCTATTTGGGTTTGTAGCCGTTGGGGCCAGTTGCGCTGGAGGTGGAGGAAGGGGTAGACTTGTATCCAGAAGAACAACAAGGCAAGCAAGCCAGCGAGCGTCATGCCGCCGAGTACATAATCTCTTTGTTTGCCATACAAGCCAATGACACCTACGAAGCTAAACATCCAATAAGCTGCTGAGCAACCCAGAACGGCGCGAAAGCCATCGTTTTGGAATTGGACGAAGCCGCCTAGTAAGGTGAGGGCAACCAGGAAAAAAACGACAATAATGTGCAACACTTGCCCTGTTTTTACCCAATCCTGCCAAGGGTAATTGGGGATCTTAAAGTAGTTTTCGAGTTGTTTGGCCGTCATCAAGATCAACAGGAAAGGGAAGACGAGTGATAGGGTAAGGAAGCTGCCCAGTAGCCCGATGAGTAGTAGCTGAGAAAACTCTTCTCCTCTTTTGACTTTGTAAAAGAGGTCTCGCAGCGCTGCCAATGTGAAGCCAATAAAAGGAGCGATACCCAGAAGGGCGTACAGGAAGAACTTGAGGTGACCCAAGCGTAGGAAATGGAAGTAATAAAAATCAGCAAGTGAGCCGTGGTAACCCAAAGCCCAATAAAGGAGGAAGGATAAACCAAAAACGAGGTAGATGATAACAAAGGGTTTACCCAGTTGTTTTTTCAGGTCTTCTTTTTCTGCTACCAAGATGCGATAATAGGCCACTTGCCAGATGACCATCAGGACGAGGGTGGCCCAACTGCCCACCAGAATGGCCAGTGAACCGAGTATGCTGCTTCTCACCAACCACTTGCGGGTAGGCGTCTTGGTAAAATGCAGTAAAGCCAACCAAAAGCCCAGTTCCAGCCCAAAGCGCCAGATGTCGAGACTAGCCGTTTTGGCCAAGACGGGCAGTAGGAGGGAGGCTGCCCCAACAAGCAAGGTGATCTCAACCGAGCGCTTGCCAAATAGGGCACTGCCCCAAAAGAAAAACAAGCCTACGCCTAGCAGGTAAATCAAAAGGCCAGGCACCCGATAGGCGAGTAGCCAGTAAGGCGATTCGGTGGGGATGGTGCCCAGGAAAGCACTCACCCAGGTGTTTGCAGGTGCAGGCTGTACCCCCGACCAGATAAGCTCGGCCTCGGCAGCAGGCCAGATGTTGATATAATCCAAGCCTACCAACAATTGAGCCACCGCCAAAAAGGCCACTGCCCAACAAAAGAAACGATAACGAGAAGAAGGAGATGTAGGGAGTGGTGGAGTGATTGTCTTGCCTTTACGCATGCTTTTATGTATCTTGAATGTTGTTTTTTGTTGGTGCAGAAAAATGGCAGCAACCCGAAACGAAAAAGCCTTATCAAACGTTAGAATAAGTATCTAAAAATAAACAGCTTATGCGCTTCTTAACACTATTTTCTTTGCTACTCCTTTTTGTCGCATGTGATAACAACACGGTTTTGCAAGAGGAGTTGACGAATAATTCTCCAATTGAAGTCCAGTTGTCGGAAAATCCGCAGTGGGAAAAGGATCATTTACGCCTCTTGCCCATTGTGGCCAGTGAGGCTTACCTGAACGAACAACAATCGGTGGCGCAATATAAGGTTTTAAGTGAAGCCCTGGAAAATGAGCGTTTCCGAGTTTCGGAAAAAAAGCCTTATGGCCGCTTTACGGATGAGGGTGCAGTAAATACCTTGACGGTACAGAATAAGACCGAAGACCCCATCTTTTTGATGGCGGGAGAAGTGGTACAAGGTGGCAACCAGGATCGCGTTATTGCGGAGGATGCGGTCATTGCCGCGCGTAATATCCAGGATATACCTGTTTTTTGTGTGGAACACGGTCGCTGGACTTACGAAGGTGACAAGGCTTTGAACGAAGGGGATAAAAAGATTTTTGCCTTTCGTGGCTATTACAACGTCGCTTCCAGTGAAGTACGCCGTTCAGTCGCTACGGGCAGTCAGCAAGCCGTTTGGGACCAGGTAGCCGATATTCGCACCCGCTACAGTCTGGATGGTGGCACCCAGGCTTACGCTGACTTGGAAACCAATGAGAAATTTGTGAATGACCGTACCAACTACGAACGCTTCTTTGGTGACAAGCTGGCCAAAAATGAAACCATCATTGGCTTTGTGGCCGTGAGTGGTGATCAGATTCTGGGAGCTGACGTGTTTGGCCACCCTGCTTTATTGAACCGCCAGTTTGCCGCGGTACTGAGCAGTTACGCTACGGATGCACTCACGCTAGGCAATGACAAAGAACTGAAGCCTGCTCAACTGGCTGCATTTATTGCGGGCTTACAGGCTGATTTGGCGGACGAAAAAGGCTTTCGCCAGGATGGGAAGTTGGTGCATTATGCTAAGTTGCGGTAGTGACTGCGGAATCCGATCCTAAAAATCGCATTATCGAATCTTTTCGATAATGCGATTTTTGCTTTTATCTTCACACTATGAAAGAGGTAAGTCAATTGATTGAACTGCTCAAGATGGAGCAGCTGGAAGTTAATCTTTTCCGCGGACAGAGCAAGAGTGTAGGCAGTGAGCGGGTTTTTGGCGGGCAGGTAATGGCCCAGGCGCTGAGCGCCGCCATGCAAACGGTACCCAACGACCGGTTTGTCCATTCGCTCCACAGCTATTTCTTGTTGCCGGGGGATCTTGAAGTGCCCATTGTATTCGAGGTGGAGCGCATCCGCGACGGGGGGAGCTTTACCACCCGTAGGGTAAAGGCGATCCAACACGGCGCAGCGATTTTTCACCTTTCAGCATCTTTTCAATTGCAGCAGGAGGGGTACGAACACCAGATGGAAAAACCGCGGGTCTCACTTCCCGACGATTTGCCTAGCTGGGAAGGGCTCGCCAAGCAGTTTGGTGATATGATTCCACCGAACTTGAAAAAGATGCTGGACATTGAACGCCCGCTGGATTTCCGACAGGTAGAGTTCATCAATCCAATGGTGCAGGAGAAATACGATCCCGTCCGCCACGTCTGGATGAAGGCCAAGGGAGAGATGCCCGACGATCGCCGCTTACACGATCTGGTGTTGGCGTATGCTACCGATTACAACCTGTTGACCACCGCGCTATTGCCTCACGGTTTCGCGGCCGATTTTCGCAGCCTGACCCTGGCTAGCCTTGATCACTCTATGTGGTTTCACCGTCCGTTTCGGATAGATGAGTGGTTGTTGTATGCGCTGGATAGCCCTTCGGCTTCCGGTGCAAGAGGGTTCACACGGGGTCAGATCTTCTCCCTGGAGGGAGAATTGGTAGCCAGTGTGGCCCAGGAAGGTTTGATGCGGCCGAGGAAGTGAGGTTTAGCTAGTGCTGCTACTTCGTGGTGCCTTTTTGTGTTTCTGAAAAGCGAGGGATGTCAAAGGCAAACCTCACAGTACTAGGTACTTAGTACTGGGTATAGGGATTTTTCACCCCAAAGTCAATATTATACCAAGTACCAAGTACCCTGTACCCCTTAAAACCTTCCCGGTTCTGCTTCTTCTACCATGGCAAATGCTGCGTCATAGATGTCTTCTACGCTGGGTTTGCTGAAGTAGTCGCCATCAGAGCCATAAGCAGGGCGGTGGGCTTTAGCGGAGAGTGTTTGCGGAGCTGCATCCAGGTAGCGGTAACCGTTTTGTTCTTCTACAATTTTTTGTAAAATATAGGCAGAAGCACCCCCAGGGACATCTTCATCGACGATCAGGAGACGGTTGGTTTTCTTGAGGCTGGCAATGATCCGGTGCTCCAGATCAAAAGGCAGCAAGGTTTGAATATCTACCAGCTCGGCACGGATGCCATCTTGCGCCAATAATTCACAGGCATCTTCCGCCAAGCGTACACAACTGCCGTAGGTGAGTATCGTGAGATCATCTCCTGTTAGCAAAGTTTCTGGTACTCCCATGGGGACGGTGTATTCTCCGATATTTTCGGGCATACGTTCTTTGCGGCGATAGCCATTCAAGCATTCGATGACCAAGCCGGGTTCGCCGCTTTGCAAGAGGGTATTGTACATGCCTACCGCCTGCACCATGCTACGCGGAACACATACGTACATACCACGCAGCGCATTGACAATCATACCCATGGGTGAGCCAGAGTGCCAGATGCCTTCGAGGCGGTGGCCACGGGTACGAATGATGGCTGGTGCTTTTTGTTGTCCATTGCTGCGCCAGCGTAAGGTAGCGAGGTCGTCAGATAAGGGCTCAAGGCCGTAAAGGAGGTAGTCGAGGTACTGGATTTCTGCGATAGGTCGTAATCCTCTCATAGCCATGCCGATGGCTTGGCCCATGATGGTCCATTCACGGATACCAGTATCAAAGACGCGTTCCTCTCCGTATTTTTCTTGTAGTTTGGCAAAGCTTTGGTTGACCCCACCAATCTGCCCGACATCTTCACCAAAGGCATACAATTCTGGATATTTTTCCAGTGCGTAATCGAAGAAAGCATTCAGAATTTGGTAACCGTTGCTACTGGGGCTGTCGGGAGAGAAGCGAGGGCTTATGACAGGGACGCGAAGAGCAGAATCACTGCCTTCGCTGTAAAGGTGTTGGCCGTATTTGTGATGAAAAGTTTTTTCTATAGGGTCGAGCCATGCTTTAATGGCAGGATACAAGGCGTGATTACTGCGGCGAAGTTGGTAAGCCAAGCGCCGGGCATTACTACAAATTTCGTGAATCTGAGGATGGGTGTGGAGCTGTAAATCCTGATGAAGTTGTTGGATGACAGTATCAGGGGCTGTTATTTGCTGGTACCAGTTTTGGAGCTCGCCAGCGTAGGTACGAGCGGGTACATTGAACGCCTTCCAGGCGGCGTCACGACCTGCCTTTGCTGTTTTTTTGGCCTGCTTACGAATATTACTGACTTCTTCTTCCGTAGCGATACCTTGATCAATGATCCACTTTTCCATTTGCAGGATGCAGTCATGGTCTTTCTCCCAGGCGAGACGTTCTTTAGATTTGTAGCGTTCGTGTGAGCCAGAGGTAGAGTGTCCTTGGGGCTGGGTCAGCTCTTCAACGTGGAAGAGGGCTGGTTCCTGGCGGTCCCTTACGCGTTCAATACCCAATTGGAATTGATCTACCAAACTGCTATAATCCCAGCCTTTTAGATTATAAATGGCAAATCCTGCCTTATCCTCTTCGGTAGCTAAGCCACTGACGGCTGCCGAAATACTACTCTTTGCTGTTTGAAATTCTTTGGGTACACTGATGCCATAGCCATCATCCCAAACAAAAACGGCCAAGGGCACTTGTTGTACGGCAGCAGCATTGAGGGTTTCCCAAAAAACGCCTTCCGAGGTACTGGCATCGCCAATCGTGCAAAAACTCACCTCCAGACCATTTTTTGAAAAATTGTTTTCTTGTAGTGCTTTGTTATTGCGGTATTTCTTGCTTGCTAAAGCCAAGCCGAGGGCGCGGGCCATCTGCCCGGCGGTAGGTGCAATATCTGCGCTTACATTATACAAGGCGGTGGTATTTTGCCAATTTCCTGCCTCGTCAATTGTTGGCGTAGCGAAGTGAGCATTCATTTGCCGCCCGCCAGAGAAAGGGTCATTGCTGGTATCAGCGTACAATTGGGCAAAGAAAGCTTCTATGCTGAGGAGCCCCATGGCAAACATGAAGGTTTGATCACGGTAGTATCCCGAACGGAAATCACCTTTGCGAAAAGCACGAGCCATGGCTACTTGCGGAACTTCTTTGCCATCACCGCTAATACCAAATTTGGCTTTTCCGGTGAGTACCTCACGGCGAGCCAGTAAACTTACTTCACGGCTGGTACAGCAAATGTGGAAATCGTTCAGAATTTCTTCTTTACTAAGGTCTGCAGTAAGTCGTAGCTTGTTTTCTGATAGCGCAGCAAGATCGGGCTTAAACATGGTTTTAACTTATTTGGTCGGCTAAGAATAAACAATAAGCTCTTCACGCAAATAAATTGGTTGGTTAATCCAATTTGAAATATTGGCAAAGAAGAGGTAGAATTAAAATATGTGATATTTTTATCGGCAAATAAACACTGTTTCAGAATTATGTTCCGAATGAATGTTTTTTATGCTTTCAAAAATAATTAAAATTCTGTTAAAATGCTATCGTTAGCACTGTTTAAATATTTTTCCTTCGTTTAGACTGCGGTGTTTTGAAAATAGTGACTCCTGGTGGAGCCTATCGTCAGAATCGAAAATAGCTTATTAACTAATCATTAACCCCTGTATTTGCTCTTCTGGTTTTTAAAATGGGTTTAATTCACCTATTTTTGTGAAGAACAAATTACAATTGAAACCAATCAATAAAATTTAGCTCATGAAGCGTATATCCCTTTTCTTAGTTTTAGCTCTAGGTCTGAGCATTTCTATGACTGCTCAGTCAACAGTAGCTCCAGTAGAACAAGCTGTTGAGACTCCTTCTACCGAAGGTCCTCAGATGGAATTCACAACCTTAGAGGTAGATTACGGTACCATTGAACAAGGTTCTGATCCTTACCGTTTCTTCCAGTTTACCAATCCTGGTACTGCTCCGTTGGTAATTACCAATGCTAAAGGTAGCTGTGGTTGTACGGTACCTACTTACCCTAAAGAGCCTATTTTGCCAGGTAATGCTGGAGAAATCAAAGTTCGTTACGACACTAATCGTGTAGGACCTTTCACCAAGCGTGTAACTCTTACTACCAATGTAGGAGAAGAGCCTATCGTTTTGACCATCAAAGGAAAAGTAGAAAAGGCTCCAGAAGAACCAGCTGGTGTACCTACCAACGAAGGTGGTATGTTCAACAGCGGTGGCAACTAAGCTACCCCTCGTACAGCTTACTTGATCAGTTATTGCTGGTGAAGTAGCATTCCCGGATAGGGCCATGAAAGTGGTTGTATCCGGGATTTTTTTTGCCTTGTACTGACGTAAAAGAATATTCCTGAAAAAGAAAAACCCTTGCTTCAAGGGAAGCAAGGGCCTCTAACCCAAACAAATAAACACAAAAACTACTTTTTGATAACACAATGATAAAGCCTTTTTTATTAGTATGCAACAATTTAAGCTATTTTATACATGGTTATTTTTGCATGGTTGTATTTAAATTATTGATAATCAATACTTTATTTATATTTTATTATTTTTAATAATGTGTTTGCGTTGATTTTTTCGATGTCGATTTTTCTACATAAAAGGAATTTTATTTTTTTTACATAAATTTATTAAAATGTGACATTGAATATCATTAATTTTGTTTTTAATAAATTGTTTTTCAGTGTGTTATAGATTGTTATTCTGTGAGTTTTTGATAGTCTTGTAACGTGATTCGGATTAAACTTCTGGTTTCCTCATCGGTAAACAGTAGAATGTGGGTACTATCTGGTATTATCAGCTGTAATTGCTGACCCTTCAATAAAGCAGCATACAGCTGTTTCCCCAAATCATGCTGGCTCCCCCACGTCCAGTTCTCTATTGAGAAATACTGCTCACTGGAATTGTTAAATGCACGAATACGAAAAGGAGGCGTTGGTTGTTCTTCCATAGCAATCCAATGAAGTTGGAGATAGGCTTGATCATGGAGCCAATTATCAACAATGACAGGTAACAGATAAGGAGTTGTTCCTGTGGTCGGCCATTTTCGGAGTTGGTAATGGTTGGTTTGGGTAGCTTCATCGGTTGTCATCGTATAAGCCGTACTACGAATGTTGTTAAAATACAGCTTAGAAGGGGGCGTAGTCCGAAAACGTACATCAGCTGGAGGTGCGGGTGTTTTTGCTACTGGCTGGCAAGAAAAAAGGAGGATAAAAACAAGTTGAAAGAGGATTGATGAAAATTTCATAAGTTTGATGGATTATTATTAACAAGGGGCATTGAAAAGCTAAAGCATAAACGGGATGAAAAGCTTAAAGTTCTTGATTAGCGTAGTTGTACTCTTTGCGTTGATCTATCTGGGAGATACTTATGGCTTAGTAGGTTCCCGCATACCAGGAATGGCTGCATTGTTGAATCCTTTTACCGGGGTATGGCAACAGGCAGAAGCACTGAAAGTAGCTGAAGATGAAGTGATCATCCCTGCCAGTGTTGCTGGTCAGGTCGTTATCGATCAACGGGGCATCCCACACGTTTTTGCGGAAGATGAGTCTTCTGCACTTTTTCTACAAGGTTACCTGCACGCACGAGATCGCTTGTTTCAAATGGAAGTTTCTGCCCGCGCTACTAGCGGCCGTCTGGCGGAGATTCTGGGGCCGGATTTGCTGGAACGCGACCGTACGCAGCGTAGAAAAGGGATGCTGGTGGCGGCACAACGAACAGCGGCAGCATGGTTGCGTAATCCGGAAACTTCTGCGGCTATTAATGCTTATTGTGCAGGCGTCAATGCTTATATCTCAGCGTTGTCACCTGAAGATTATCCCGTTGAGTTCAAGCTGCTTGGTTTTGCTCCTGAATTGTGGACACCGCTGAAAAGTGCACTCTTCTCCAAGAGTATGGCAGAAACGCTTTGTTTTCGTAACCGAGATTTAGCTGCCACCAATGCGCGAGCCTTATTAGGGGATACGCTCTTCCAGCATTTATATCCAGCATACAACCCAGACCAGTCGCCAGTTATCTCCACGGAACCTTGGCTCAAGCAGGAGCCGGTTATCAACCAAGTCACAAGTGGCACCACAATAGGCGCGCTTTCTTTTCCAGAGTTGGCACAAGCACCCGAAGGGATAGGGAGCAACAACTGGGCATTGTCTGGCAGCAAAACTGCGAGCGGAGCTCCGCTATTGAGCAACGATCCTCACTTAAGCCTTACCTTGCCTTCTATCTGGTACGAAATACACCTGGTTTATGAAGGGATCAATGTTTACGGGGTTTCTTTGCCTTCCTTGCCAAGTATCCTGATTGGCTTTAACGAGGCTACGGCCTGGGGTATCACCAATGTTGGCCAAGACGTTGCCGATTGGTACAAAATCAACTGGACGGATACGACCCAAACCCATTACTGGCTCGATGGTGAAGCGGTCGCTGCCGACATCGTTAAAGATACCATCTATGTGCGTGGGGCAGCACCTACCATCATTGAGACACCCTGGACGGTCTTTGGCCCGGTTGTGTATGACCAGCCAGAAGATGAGTACTATAACCTGGCCTTGCGCTGGGTGGCCCATGATGCTCCTTTTAGAGAAGACTCAGATAACGTAGAAGCTTTCCTGAACATGGCAAAAGCCACTAGCTTGGAAGGTTACATTGCGGCTTTAGGAGCCTTTGATAACCCGGGCTCTAATGTTGTTTATGCCAATCAAGCCAATGATATAGCCTTGACGGTAACAGGGCATTTCCCGGTTCGCCACCCACAGCAGGGGCGTTTTGTTCAGGACGGTAGCAAAAGTGCCAATGCTTGGTCTGGCTATATTCCTTACGATGAGGTTCCGCGAGATGTCAATCCTCCCCGGCAGTTTGTAGCTTCGGCCAACCAAAGATCAGCGGCACTGAGTTATCCCTATTACTATCTAGGGAGCTTTGATGACTACCGTGGCCGTTACATCAACCGCCATTTGGAAGGAATAGAAAATGCACGCCCAGAGGATATGATGGCACTGCAGTACGATGCACACTCTTTGCGGGCGGAAGAAGCAGTGCCCCTGTTGTTAAAAGCACTGGCAGAAAGCCCAGCGCAAGGGAAAAACACCTCAAAAGGGATCGCACTATTGAAGGACTGGGATCTTGTTTACCGGGCAGAAGCCCAGGCACCCATTGTCTTTGACAGCTGGCTGGATAGCCTTTACAAGCTCACTTTTGATGAGGTGTATGCGCTGAATTCAGAAGATCGCCCGGTATTGTTTCCCGAGACATGGCGCTTTATCGAATTATTACGAGACCAGCCAGATGACTTGATCTTTGATCATCAATCTACAGCGCAAAAGGAAACCGCCCAAGACTTGATACGTCAAGCCTTTGAGCAAACGATGGCCGCAGTGTCTCCTATACTCGAAGCTGGTACTACCTGGAGCGAGCACCGAGGTACGCATATCCGGCACCTGGCCAATCTCCCCGGTTTTGATTCTGGTTTGATCCATTCTGATGGTGCAAAAGAAACACCCAATGCACTTTCCAATAATTTTGGCCCTTCGTGGCGTATGGTGGTGTCATTAGAGAAGCCTTTACGGGCCTGGGGTGTTTTACCAGGTGGTTCTTCAGGCAATGCGGGCAGCCCTTTCTATACCGAAGGCATCGAAGAGTGGAGCAAGGGAGAATATTTCGAGCTCTCGCTTTACCGCAAAGCCGAAGAGGTACCCGCACGGCAGCGACTGGTGTTTAAACGAGAGCTTTAGGGAGGCTAAATAGGGGCATGATCATTTCACCCTTCAGGGGTGGGATGCTGGCATTAAGGTTTGTTGGGCATCCAAAATCCAATCAACCCCGCTACTAGTGGCCTTATCACACAGCCACGACAGCCGCAAATCTCAAACCAATTAATTGGTTAACTGGTCTTTATGTTTTTTCATTCTTCGTAGCTAAAATATGCTCTAAACTCCCCCAAACGAAAAAAGCCTTTTCCCGCAAAGGAAAAGGCTTTTTTCGTAAAAAACGGTAGGTTTTTAGAGCTTCAACCCGAAGCTGTAATTCAACATCTCCACGATCGGGTTGCCCTTGTTATCGTTGTTGCGAAGGTAGATATCGATGTCGATGGTCTCGTCTTCGTCTTTTTCGGAACTGTCGAAAATAACGTTGATGGTACCCGACATGCCGGGCTTGAAGCGTTTGCCTACCAGCTCATCCTGGTTGGTCGTGGTACAATCACAAGCGGAGATCAGATCAATGATCAAATCCGTATCTCCACGATTGGTGAAGGTATAGCTGAAGGTACGTTTCTCACCTTTTTTCACCACACCAATTTTCTTAGTACGTTCGGTGAACTGCATGATAGGCACATTCTTCAGATTGGTCTGTCCATAAAGGGTAGACATCTGAGAAATTTTTACCGGATCATTTTGCTCTACCTGAGCACCAATATTGTTGCCGCGATTATTTTCATCCTGCTTTCTGAGTCGAGTAGATTTGACTTGGATACTGGTTGGTCCTTCCAGGATTTTGAATTCTGTGCGACGATTTAGCTGGAAAGCAGCTTCTTGTTGCTCTTCATTAGGTAATGCAAGAATAAATGCCTCAGTAAGAATATCTCCTTCTTTCAGGAAGGGAAACTGTTTCGCTACCTTTGCCGATACCGTTTGTGGTACGGTTTCTCCATAACCTTGTGGTACAATGCGCGTGCGATCAATACCCTTACGCATCAACCAACGGCGTGCAGAATCGGCCCGGCGCTGACTGAGGTCTTTGTTGTAGTTGTCTTCTCCACGAGAATCCGTGTGCGACCCCAATTCTACTTTCATGTCAGGGTACTGCGTCATGAGCTCGTAGATCAAGGTAAGATCAATTTCTGCGGAGGTCGTAATACGGTCATCATCAAAATCGTAAAGGATATTCTCCATTACGATTGGGATATTATTTACAAGCGTATCGAATATAGGTTCTGGTTCACGAGGCTTGAGGAAGAAGCGCTCTTCAAAGGTTTTACTATCCACGACACCTGTGGTAGTGAAAGTAGTGGTGTCCGGGAAGAAATCAGGATGGCTAGCAATGACGGTATAAGACCGCTCGAAATTGAGACCAAAATCAAAGCGATTACCGCTGGCCATCGTCAGGGATTGTGTGCCTTCAGTGCCTACAGCCAGGGCATTGTCAATAAGTTGGACCGTTGCTCCTTTGAGGGGCTCACGCTTGGGCATTTTCTGTGCTTCGTCGATTTCATTGAATACACCCACAACCAAGTCTACAAATTGACGGGCAATGGTGAAGCCATAAATGTCGTCACAGCAAGTTTTACCGCGAACGGAACGTCCTTCAGGGCGATTGGAGGTAAAGAACCCTTTGTATCCTTCGTCGTAAAGACGGAAAGAAAGCTCATCGGCTTCGGTATTGTAGGCTTTGCCCATGTTGTTAGGTTCCGACCATTCTGTACCATTCCAAACCGCATAGAAAATGTCTAAACCTCCCAGTGATGGATAGCCATCGGAGCTGAAGTAGAGGGTGCCATCAAACCAGTAAGGCGTCATTTCGTCGCCAGGGGTGTTGATGCCGGGGCCCAGATTGACTGGGTCGCCATAAACACCTTCGCCTTGGTGCGTAGCGTAGTAGATATCCATACCACCTTCGCCACCATCCATGTTGCTTACAAAGAAGAGGACCTCCTTGCCGTATAATTCACCTACAGTAGGCTGAAGCGCGAGGTAGTCACCGTTGACGCCAACCACTTCGTTGGCGCTTTTCCAGGCACCATCGCCCCCTTCGCTGAGGTAGATTTTTGATTCTGAAGGTACGTTGCCCGTCAGTAAAATCCGGTTGAAAAACATCCGGCGACCATCGGGTGAAAGCGAGACATTGGCACTGTGGTAGCCAGGGCGGTTGATCTCTACGCCAAGTGGTTCAGGATCGCCATATTCCACTACCTCTTCGCCTTCTCGGTTTGTTTCTACAGTAATCTGCGATTGGAAGATACGCGCAAATTTCTCGGGATCGTCATCATCGTCGGCTTCAATGACGTCTTTTCCTACCCAAGAGGCATAGTAAAGTGTACGACCAGAAGAATTCAAAGTGGGAGTGTACTGAGACACCGGCGTATTGATTTTCTTGCGATCCAGGGCTTCTACTGCTACACCTTGCGCATTGCCAGGTAGCGACATGCCTAGTTCAGCACCCGCTAATTCCAACTGAGCCTGGCGCTTTCTTTCAGCATTGGTACTGGCTTCCAGGTATTGCTGAAACTCCTGTATGGCTTCGTCGTATTTGCCTTGCATTTTGAGAACACGAGCAAAATTGTAACGCTGCTCAATAAACTTATTCTCAGGATCGCGGCGCAACAAACGCTTGTACCAGCGTTCTGCTTGGCGATAATCTCGCAACTGGTAGTTGAGCTCTGCTAGTAGGGGTACGAGTTCTTCGTCCTCCCGCTCTTCGAAGGCGAGTTCATACTGTTCCAGGGCGCGGTAATAATCATTACTGGCCATTGCGGTTTCTCCTAGTTCCAGCATGGTTTCATAGGAGGAAGTTCCAATAGGTTGTGCTGAGAGAAAACTGGTTCCCAGCACAAGACAACAAATCAGGCTAAAAATATTCTTCATAGCTCGAAAGCTTTGACTTTTTGTAATAGTAGTAAAACGTTTTGACAGCTAATTTAGGGTGTCGCTGCTCCACTTTAAGACGCGCTTTTAGAAGCGAGGACACAAAATGGTCGGTGGCAACTCGGGCTGCTTGTAGATCTTGATGATGTAGTAAGCACCTATTTCAAAACCACTCTGATAATTGGTGATAGAGTTGGCGCTGCTAACAGTAAGATCATAAGCAAGTGCTGCACGTAAATCTTTGTAGTCAATGCCAAAAAGAATGTTGGCAGCATCGCCAGCACGGTAACCCAGACCAAAGTTGATTTTGAAATCAGGGTTCATCTGCTTTCCGGCCCAAGCCTGGATTTGTACTTCATTGCCACCTGCTTCGGTCGTTTGCCAGAAGAGCTTGGGGTTGATACTCCAGTCATTGTCGAGTTCTCTTTGGTAGATCGCGTGGCCAATAGCGGTGATTTCCCGCTTGCTAGGAAGACCTCCTGCGGTTAGTAAGGCATTGTCATCCGTATTGAGGTGAAGACCAGCCAGACCAATCTCCAGGCTGGAAATCTTGTCTATTTGCGTACGGTAAAGAAGCCCGACGTTGATGTCGGTAAAGTCCGTCATCTCTTCTTGCGTTTGGCCAAACTCACCATCGGCGGGTGGTAGGCCACCGCCACCAGAATTGGCAGAGATGATTTGCTCATAGAGGGGGCTGTTGTAGTTGATGCTGCGTTGCATCCGACCGTATTGGGCACCTAAAGTCAGAACATTGGTTCTCTTTTTGTTAGCCAGGTGGTAACTTGCGGACAGTTGGCCACCGGAAGTCTGAAGGTCATTACTGCCGTACTTGTCACTCATCACAAATAATCCTACTCCAATCCAGTCTTGTTGTCTGAAACCACGAATAATCGGGGCGTCAGCATAAAAGGAGGGAGTTCCGAATTCCGTTGCATCACCTACCGTAAACCATTGGCTACGGTAAATACCACCAATACGTACAGAGCCTTCAAAAGCTCCAGTAAGTGCAGGGTTGCTGCGTAAGGGGGAATAGTCGAATAATGTGTAGTGTACATCTTGGGCAGAGAGGCCTTGCCAGCAAAAGAGCAGTACTAAAATGGGTAAAAGTCTGCTGAGCTTCATAGAAGGAATTTTCAAGATTAGCGTAATTTATTTGCTCTAAGCCGAAAGATAAATCTTTTTAGCTAAAGCAAAGACAACAATAGTGCAAATACCTTTACTGACCAACAATCTTATTAAAATAGTGCGGGTAGATGACATATAATTAGCCAATTTAGTTGGCCATTTTTTTTACAGCTTCTTGCGCAATGGCCTCGATGTCCTGTTGTAACATGCATTTAAAGTGCCCTTTTGGACAATGGGGATAGCCAATTTTGGAGCAAGGCCGACACCCCAGATCAGGCACTTCGAAGGAGGTATTCAAGGTTTGTTGACCTGGTAAATAAGGATACATGCCAAAAGCAGGAACGGTATTCCCCCAAAGGGAAAGAATGGGCTTGCGCAAAGCTGCGGCCATGTGCATCAAGCCGGTATCATGGGTAATGACTACCTCCGCCTGACGGAGAACATCTGCCGACTGGTGGAGGCGTAAGGCTCCACAGCTGTTGTGAACGTGATCCAGTCCGTGGGCAATTTTTTCACCAACATCTTTATCATCTGGCCCACCAAGTAAAACGACCGGAACAGGCAGTGTTACACAAAGCTCCCGCAACTTTTCCATCGGCAGCCTTTTGGTGGCATGGGCTGCGCCAATGACCAACGCAATAAAAGGAGTAGCTATTCCCAAAAGGGCAGGCGTAACGACGTCTTCGGCTGGAATAAAATGATCCAGACCATTATTATCGTTGATAATTCCTAGTGGTGCCGCGGCCAATAAATAGCGATCCACAATATGCAGGTCGGGCATCCAGTTGATTTTCCACCGTGTCAGTAGCCACTTTTGCCAATTGAGTTTATTAAAGGTATAAGTGCGCACACCTAAAAGCCCAAAGCGGAGCCTGCGGGAGCGAAGATTGTTGTGGAGATCGATAATGGCCGAAAATTGCTGCGCCTTCAGTTCCGGGAGTACTTCACTTACCTTTTTTTGGATCGTCCAGATTTTGTGAAGGTAAGGATTTGCCTTAAGCACACCTGCAAAGGAAGCCTTGGTAAGGAAATGAACTTCAGCCCCAAGCTGTTGCTGCAAACAACGGATGACGGGGGTTGTGAGGACAATGTCTCCGATGGAGGAAAAACGGATGATGAGAATTTTGGGAACGGAAGTAGCCAAGCAGGAGGATTTTGTGCGAAGATAATCGAAGAAAAGAAATGAGGGGGCCTTAGGATGGATGAAAATAGAAGTGAAAAAGTAGTTAGGTGAGCATGAACCATAATCCGCACGGCGGGCCCACCCTTAATAACTGATTAAATCCCAGTCCGGAGACTGTTCACTTGGATACACATTTTTGAACAGCCGCTATAACTCATACTTCGCCATCCGTCGGTACAATGCCGCTCGAGTAAGCCCGAGTTCTTCGGCTGCCTTGCTGATGTTGCCGGCATTTTTGGTGAGGGCTTTCTGCACGGCCCAGCGTTCCAGTTCTTCCAAATTGACGGTATGGGGTTCGCCCTGGTTTTTGTTGTTGGTACTTGGGGCTTGCAAAATAAAGTCGCTGGCAGTAAGTTGGTTACCATCCGCGAGAATTACGGCGCGTTCTACGGCGTGGCGCAGTTCTCGAATATTTCCGGGCCAGGCGTAGGAGCGGAGAAGTGGATAAGCGGAATGGGCAATGTCCAGACTCCCTTTTTGGTATTTGCGGGCGTATTCTTTGAGGAAATGTTCGACCAAAAGCGGGATATCCTCCTGGCGTTCCCGGAGCGGTGGCAACTTGATTTCTACAGTATTAATACGGTAGAGCAAATCCTGGCGAAAACCACCTTCATGAATCATGTCATAAAGCGGCATGTTGGTAGCGCTGATGAGGCGAATATCAATGTCTACGGGTTCATTGGCCCCCACCCTGGTCACTTGTCGGGTCTGTAGCGCACTGAGCAGTTTGGATTGTAAAGGCTGCGAAAGATTGCCGATTTCATCTAAAAATAAGGTGCCAGAGGAAGCCACTTCGAAGCGGCCCGCCCGGTCTGTTTTGGCATCGGTAAAGGCACCTTTTTTATGACCAAAAAGTTCACTCTCAAATAAGCTCTCGGGGATAGCTCCCAAATCTACAGTGATAAAGACTTTATCGTGGCGCAGCGATTGTCGGTGAATAGCTCTGGCAATGACTTCTTTACCCGTGCCGTTTTCGCCGAGGATCAGGACATTGGCATCCGTCTTGGCGACCTTCTCTACCAGCGAAAATACTTGCTTCATAGCGGGAGACTCACCAATGATCTCACTAAAAGGTTGTTCTAGATCATTGGCGAGTACCTGCTGCTGGTCGGTGAGTTGTTGGACTTTGCGGCGGGATTGGCTCAGCTCTAATCCGGCTTTGATGGTGGTGAGCAAGCGCTCGTTGCGCCACGGTTTTTCCAGAAAATCAATGGCCCCTATTTTCACGGCTTCCACGGCAGTTTTGACATCGGCGTAGGCCGTCATCATGATCACGCCCGTTTCGGGAGACAGTTCGGTGATCTTCTCGAGCCATCGCATGCCCTCATTGCCGGAAGTATCGCCGGTGCGGAAATTCATGTCCAGCATCACCAGATCAAAAGGCTTGCCTCGCAGGAGACGCGGCAGCTGGTAGGGGTTGTTTTCGGTAACAACTTCGCTGAAATGCCGCGATAAGAGTAGACGTAAACTGAGAAGAATATCTTCCTCGTCGTCGATGATAAGGATACGTGCTGTTTGCTTACTCATAAAATATTATTACCTCGATAAAAACGAATGAGATAAAGATACACGATGAAAGTACAAAGTTGCAAAAGAGTGTTCATTTTTGAACACTCATTGTCCAGTATTGCACAATTTTTTAGCTCAATACGAGGAGTTGCTTGTGCTAAGTTGTTGATTATCAATGTTGTTGTTTTGTGGCACAAGCCTTGCCTTGAATAAGGAGAGTTTAATATACTGATTGCTATAGACGTGTCGCCCGGTAGTGAAATGTCACCCGACCAAAGCATTTTTCACTCGCATGACCCCTTAAAACCCTACTGCCGGGCGGACACTTTTAACTGAAAACCATGGATCGCAAAATAGAAAAGAAAACCTGGACCTGGCAACGACTCTCCTTGATTGGAGGAGGGCTTCTTTTGGCCACCACCCTGATTGCTGCCATCTACCGCGATGCGGGTACCAGCCGGCTCAATGTAGAAAAAGAACGGCTGTTATTGGATACCGTAGAGCAGGGGGTGTTTAAAGAATACATTACCTTGTTTGGTGTGGTAGAGCCCATCAAGACCGTTTATTTAGATGCTATTGAAGGCGGACGGGTAGAAGAGGTGTTTGTGGAGAATGGATCAATGGTGAAAAAAGGACAAGACATTCTGCGATTGTCTAATCTAGAATTACAGCTCAATGTACTCAATCAGGAAGCTCAGATTGTGAATCAGATCAATGATATCCGGCAAACGAGTATCTTGATGGATCAGCAAAGCCTGAGTTTGAAAGATCAAGCATTGGATGTGCAATTCAGGATGGATTTGATCGCCAAGCGGAACCGCCGCAACCAGGACTTGTACACTGATAAAGTGATCTCCCAGGTAGAATTTGAGGATACGCGCGATGAATTTGAGCACCTCAAACGCCGTCAGTTGCTGTTGGCAAATACCATCGAAAAAGATTCGCTTTTTCAAGTGATGCAGGAAAACCAGATGGTTTCGACCCTCGATTTGATGCAGCGCAACCTGAACTTTGCCCGCAACAGCCTCGAAAATCTGACCATCAAAGCACCCATCGACGGGCAGATTTCTTCGCTGGATACGGAAGTCGGCCAGCTGATTATCCGAGGAAACAGGATTGCCCAGATTGATGTGCTGGAGCAATTTAAAATTCGTGCCAACATTGACGAGTTTTACATCAACCGAATTTTTCCACAGCAGGAGGGGACTTTCCTGATGGAAGGGCAGACCTACACCTTGCGGATCAACAAAATCTACCCTGAGGTGGCCAATGGTTCTTTTGCGGTCGATCTGGTTTTTGTGGGCGAACGCCCCGAACGTATCAAGCGCGGGCAGACCATCTCACTGAAATTGTCGCTAAGTGATGATACCCAGGCGATGCTGTTGGCCAAAGGGGGCTACTACCAAAGCACCGGCGGAAATTGGGTGTATGTTCTTGATCCGGCAGCCGGCGTAGCGCGGAAGCGCAACATTACCGTAGGTCGTCAAAACCCTAACTACTACGAACTCATTGAGGGCTTGCAGCCCGGAGAGATCGTCATTGTCTCTAGCTATGAAAATTATGGGGATAAAGAGGAGTTGGTGTTGAAATAGGGGGAAGGGCATTTAGGCGAAGGGCGAAGGGCATTTAGGCGGAGGGGCTTTAGGGCATGGGGGTATAAATTTGGATAAAGAAAAGAATAATATAATGAGTAGACATTTTCGATTCGAGAGCTTACAAATTTGGCAGGAGGCGGTTGCCGTAGGCGATGACCTATTTAACTTGGCAGATACGCTTGAGAAAAGAAAGTATTTTCGTTTTGCCGAACAGTTGAGGGGGGCTACTCTGAGTATTAGCAATAATATCGCAGAAGGATCGGGCGATGATTCAGACAAAGAATTTAGAAGATTTCTAAAATATGCTCGTCGATCCGCCTTCGAATGTGCCAACATTGTCATCATTTGCCAACGAAGAGGATATTTGAATAAAGAGGAGAGAGAAAGTTGCTATGAACGTTTGGACATCCTTTGTCGAAAGATTCAAAACTTCCGAAAAGCATTAAATAAATAATTCGAGTGTGCTACAAATTAGTGGCTTTTGTAGTTATTGATGATTCTGTGATTTATAGCTAAAGGGGCTAAGGGCTAACCTTCATTTAATGGTACTCACCTATAGAGGTATCACAAAATTGTAGCACACTCAAATAATTCAAAATAATAACGGTGGACTAAGTATGGGACGGTCAACCTTCTTGCAATACGCAAAGCCCTCTGCCCCAAAGCCCTTAGTCCTCCGCCACTGGCCGAAGGCCGAAAACAAACAACAATGATAAAAACCGAAAACCTGACCAAAGTCTACCGTACCGATGAGGTAGAAACAACGGCGCTTAATGAGGTAAGCATCGAGATCAAAGCTGGCGAATTTGTTTCCATCATGGGGCCTTCTGGGTGTGGTAAATCTACCTTGATGAATATTCTGGGAATGATCGACAACCCTTCGGGCGGGAAATACAACTTCCTTGAACACGAGGTTTCCAACTACTCGGAGCGTCAGCGTTCTGATCTGCGTAAAAACAATATCGGTTTCATCTTTCAGAGCTTTAATCTGATTGACGAATTGACCGTTTTTGAAAATGTAGAGCTGCCACTCATTTACACCAAAGTAGGCGGCGCGGAACGCAAACAACGCGTGGAGGAAGTATTGGAAAAAATGAACATGATGCACCGCCGCAACCACTTCCCCCAACAACTCTCGGGCGGACAACAGCAGCGGGTAGCTGTAGGGCGAGCCATCATCAACAACCCTAAGCTGATCCTGGCGGATGAACCCACCGGTAACCTCGATAGCAACAACGGCGATGACGTAATGAAAACCCTCGTAAAACTGAACCAGGAAGGAGCTACCATCATTATGGTGACCCACTCGCAGTACTGTGCCGAATTTGGCAACCGCATCATCCGCATGCTCGACGGACAAGTGGTGACCGAGAATATCGTGCAGCAATATCTTTAAGATGGTGTAAAAGTTGGATAGTGTAAAGGTGTAAAAGTTGATTTCTCTAAATAAGTATTGGTAATGAGTAATTATTTGAAAATCAATTATTTGTTTATTTTTTTACACCCTTACACCCTAAAAATCACTCGACATGTTACAAATTATCCTAAAATCCGCCTGGCGGCAGCTGTGGAAAAACAAAGGTTACAGTGTCATCAATATCCTGGGTTTGGCCGTAGGTTTAGCGGTTGCGGTCCTTAGTGGATTGTGGGTACATCACCATTGGCAATACGATCGCTTTCATGCGGATGGTGACCGTATCTACCAGGCGATGCAAGATTATCTGCCTACGGACGGAGAAATGGGAACCTTTAATGCCGTTTGCCTACCCATCGTAAAGGTATTGCGTGAGGAAACTCCTGGGGTAGAACTGGTTGCGGTTACTGATTGGGGGTCGGACTATAGCTTGGGTGTTGGTGAAAAACAACTGTTGAAAAGAGGGCTATACGTAGAGCCTGATTTTCTGAAAATATTCACCTTTCCGCTGCTGGAAGGAGATCAGGAGACGGTATTGGCAGCACCAAATCAAGTGGTGTTAAGTGCTTCTCTGGCGAAAGCCTTTTTTGGGGAGAAAAACCCCATTGGCGAAACCATCTCTCTGTCTAATACGGTGGATTTGCAAGTGACAGGTGTATTGCAGGATGTACCATTGACCTCTACTTTGCAATTTGATTTCCTACTGCCTTTCTCATTGAAAGAACAGGGCGAGCCCTGGGTGAAAGAGGCGAAAGAAAGTTGGGATAATTTCTCTTTTCAGGTCTATTTTAAAATTGAACCAGGGGCCGATATTGCGGGAATTAAGGCGCAAAATAGAAACCTACTGGCGGAGCACACATCAAATAAGACGTCCTTTATCAATGTGCACGCGCTAACCAATTGGCACCTTTACGGTGAATTTAAAGACGGCATAGCCACAACCGGGCTTATTCGTTATGTGAGACTCTTTGGCGTGATTGGGCTGTTAGTGCTACTTATTGCGTGTATCAATTTTGTGAATATCTCTACAGCCCGGGCGGAGAAACGCAGCAAAGAGGTGGGCGTTCGTAAAGCAATTGGTGCAGGGAAAGCCAGTTTAATCTCTCAGTTTCTGGGCGAGGCTGGTGTGACGGTAATACTGGCATTTGGGTTGTCAATTTTGCTCGTACAGTTACTGCTGCCGCATTTCAATTTACTGGTGGATGAGGAAATACATTCTCCGTGGAGAGAACCGCTATTTTGGTTGTCTTCGTTGGGCGTTTTGGTGCTGAGTACGCTGATGGCAGGTAGCTACCCGGCATTTTTTCTAACCCGTTTCCAGGCCAAGGAGGTACTCCAGAAAACCCATCAGTTGGCAAATGGCCGCAACAATTGGAGCCGTAGAGCTTTGGTTGGCACCCAATTTGCGGTATCTATTGCCTTGATTGCGGGTAGTCTGGTAGTGCATCAACAGGTAAAATACGCGCAAAAAAGAGATTTGGGATACGATCAGGATCGTCTGATTAGCATCATGAATACACCGGGTATCTATGAAAATTACGCAACCATCAAAAGAGAATTACTAGCGTCGAATAAGATAGAAAGTGTTACAGGGGCAGGTAGCCCAATTACCTCGGTGTGGTCGAATATGAGCAATATTGGCTGGCCAGGAAAGCCCGCTGAAGAACAGGTGGGAATTGCTTTTATCGCCACCAGCCCTGATTATTTTGAGACCCTTGGCATTCGTTTTAACCAAGGGCGCCCTTTCCGAGATCACAAAGGGGCAGATACGTCCGCGATGATTATCAATCAGGCCGCTTTGGATCGTATGGGACTAGAAGATCCATTGAGTAGCCAGCTTACCTGGGGGGATTCGAAATATAGCATTGTCGGCGTGGTCGAAGACATCATTATGGAGACGCCTTTTGAGCCGGTACGCCCTACCATTTTTGTCAATTTTCCAAATTGGTTGAGTGTGGTCATGGTTCGTATCAAAGAGGGCCAGCCTACCGATCAGGCACTGGCGAGTATGAAGACCATATTTGAAACCCACGACCCGGCGACGCCTTTTACCTATGAGTTTGTAGAAGAGGATTACGCCCGTAAGTTTAAGGGCACCAATTTCATTGGCACCGTAGCCTTATTGTTTGCGGGACTAGCGATTTTTCTTTCAGCATTGGGGCTATTGGGCCTGGCTGTTTATCTGGCAGAACGCAGGGCCAAAGAGATCAGCATCCGAAAAATTCTGGGCGCATCGGTGAGCCAGTTGTGGCTGTTGTTATCGCAAGAATTCGTCTGGATTATCCTCGTCGGCGGATTGATTGCCGTGCCATTGGGAGGGTATTTCCTGGAGCGTTGGTTGGATAATTTTAGCTATCGCATCGATTTGCCCTGGATGATGTTTGCCCTGGCGGCAGGGATTGCCCTGTTGATTGCCCTGGCGACCATCAGTTTCCAAAGCCTGAAAGCCGCCTTGGTAAATCCGGCGAAACGGTTACATGATAATGGTTGATTAAATGTCAATTTAGAAATCATCGACGAAAGTCGTTCAAGAAAATACCGATTATGCTAAAACATACCTTAAAATCGATCCTGCGGCAGCTGAAGCGGCAGTCGCTCTTTACGGGGATTCACCTGTTGGGGCTCAGTGTAGGGCTGTGTTGTGCGATGCTGTTGTTTTTGTACATCCGCCACGAAATCAACTATGATACCCACCATGCGGGAGCCGACCGCATCTACCGCGTAACCCTGATTGGGACGGGCCAAGGCGAAGTAAATTACAGTGCGGGTACACCCTACCCACTGGTGAATACGCTAAGGACGGAAGTGCCGGAGTTGGAACTGGTGAGTGGTATCCATGGCAGCGGGCGCGGTATTGTTAGAGCAGAAGGAAAAGACCATTACCGCTTGCAGGAGGTCTATTTTGCAGATGGTAGTTTCTTGGAGATGTTTGATTTTGGACTGGCGGAAGGCGTAGATCCGGCGGTGCTTACGCCCCCGGGTAAAGCGTTGTTGTCTAAGAAAACGGCGGAGCTGATTTTTGGGAACGAAAATCCTACGGGCAAGACGATCAGTTTGGATGGTAAACTGAATTTGACGGTGGTAGGTACCTACAGTGGCCAACAGCAGAGCCATCTGGCATCGGATATGCTGGTGTCATTGGCTTCATTGAACGAAGAATTTTTAGGATTTCCAACCGATAATTGGGGCGTAAGCGTGGGGGGAGCGGCCTACGTACGTCTTCAGGAAGGGCAACAACCCGAGCAATTGGCTGCCAGCCTGGCCGATGTGGTCAACAAGTATATGAATGGAGAAGAAGAGGGGATAGCCAACGAGTTGCGCCTGCAGCCCCTTGCTGAGGTTCACTTTGATACGCGCTACGACGAGGTGAGTTCGGTGCCGGCCATTGAGGCTTCGTACCTGTGGATAGCTGGCGCGACGGGACTGTTGATATTGTTGATGGCTTGTTTCAATTTTGTCAACCTATCGCTGGCACAGAACCTGAGCAAACAGCAAGAGGTTGGGATGCGTAAAGTGCTGGGAGCTAGTCGGAGCCAGCTGTGGGCGCAATATTGGGGGGAAGCACTGGTGCTGGCGTTGAGCGCGGGTGTGATCAGTGTGGTCTTACTACAGGCAGCCTTGCCATATTTGCAGGAAAAGCTGCAACAGGAGATGGGGTTCCAAGGTTGGCAGGATTTTCCTATGATGGGTTTTATCTTCCTGCTGACGTTGCTCATTAGCGTGGTGGCTGGTGGATATCCGGCCTGGGTGGTCGCCAGAAAGAAAGCGCAGGAAGTACTGAAAGGCAGTAAGTTGGTAAGTGACAAAAGCCAGGTGAATCTGCGCCAAGGACTGATTCTGGCCCAATTTGTGATCACCTTGGTGATGATTTGCAGCGCAATCACGGTATCCCGACAGTTGGATTTTATGCAGCATAAAGACTTGGGATTCCGCCAGGAAGCCATCTTGCAAGTGTCGCGTAATAGTGGAGGACTGGATCTTCAATTGCAAGAAGAATGGCAGCGAGAAACAGGTGTAATAGCTGTTTCCTTCAACCTGGGGGCACCCACCTCCAGAAACAATATCGGTACAGATTATTACCCCAAAGGCCGTAGTCCGCAAAACGACCGGAGTGAGCTAGAACTAAAGGCGGCAGATGAGCACTACCTGGAGAATTATGACCTGGACCTACTCGCAGGGCGCTTCATCACGGCCAAAGAAACAGCCCTGATTGGTGAGCGTTTGCCAGAACAAGGAGAGGAGTGGCCCATCGTGATCAATGAATCCTTGGCCAAAGAGTTAGGCTATACAAATTACGAAGACGCCTTGGACAAACGTTTGATTCTGGGTTTTAATGATGCAGAAGCCTATATCGTTGGCGTCACCAAGGATTTTAATACCAGCTCTTTGCACGAGGGTGTGAAAGCCACGGCGATAACACCCTTGCCATTTTTGTACTACCAAATTGGCGTCAAGCTGGTCCCTGATCAGATCGCCACAACGCTGCCACGGTTGGAGGCAAGTTGGAAGCAGTTTCATCCTGATGAGTATTTCGATTATTTCTTTCTGGAAGAAGATATTTTGAAACAATACCTGGCTGAACGCCGCACCAATGCCTTGTTGCAAGGCTTTGCCGGACTAGCCATTTTCATTGCTTGTTTGGGCTTATTCGGCTTGATGGCCATCATGGTACGCCAACGCCGCAAGGAGATCGGATTGCGTAAGGTACTGGGGGCTTCGGTGGCGAGCCTGTGGGCCTTGCTTTCGTCGGATATGGTTCGCCTGATAGGTATATCCCTGCTGATCGCTGGACCACTGGCCTGGTGGTTGATGAACAACTGGCTGGACAACTTTGCTTACCGGATCACGATGAGCGTCTGGACGATTGCCATTGGTGGCATCGCGCTGCTGCTCATTGCATTGCTGACGGTGAGCGGGCAGGCGTTACGGGCAGCATTGAATAACCCGGTGGAAGCGCTGAAAAATGAATAATCACTCCCTGTAAAATCCCTCAACCATGTTCCATACCTATTTCAAAATTGCCTATCGGCATCTGCGCAATAACAAATTTTTCACCCTGCTCAATGTCATGGGTTTGGGGGTAGGGATGGCGGTAGCTATCATTATTGGGGTCTGGATATGGGAGGAGGTATCCTTTGATAAATACCACGATAAATACGAGCGCATTGCCTGCGTGATGCAAAACCACACTTTCGAAGGGGTGATAGAAACCTGGTGGAGCCAGCCTATGCAATCGGCCGCCGTGCTGCGTGACGACTACGGAAGTCATTTTGATGCCGTGGTCATGACTTCTTTTAACAACGTAAATACCTTACGCAAAGGAGAGAAGCTACTCAATAAGAATGGCATTTTTAGTGAACCCGGTGGTCCGGAATTATTGGGTTTGAAAGTGTTGCACGGTACCCGTTCGGTATTAGACAATCCCAACGCCATCCTGGTATCGGAAACGACAGCGCGCAATTTTTTTGGCGTGGCAAACGCCGTCGGCGAAGTGTTGAATCTAAATGAAGAAAACCAGGTCACGATTGCTGGTGTTTATGAGGACTTGCCCAAAAATTCCAGCTATGCCGATATGGATTTTATGGGGAGTTGGCTGCTTTATGAACAGGGTCTTCCCGAATGGGTGAGCTGGGGCAACAGCTGGTTTCAGATACTGGTGGAGGTGAAAGCAGGTGAAACCTTTGCGGAAGTCTCCTCGGCCATTAAAAACCTAAAACAGGAACGCATGAGCGAAGCCGAGGGGCTGCGTTTCAAGCCAGAGCTGTTTTTGCACCCGATGTCGCAGTGGCGCCTGTATTCTGAGTTTGAGAATGGCGTGAGTGCTGGTGGGCGGATTACCTATGTGCGCTCCTTTGCGCTGATCGGCTTTATTGTATTACTGTTAGCTTGTATCAATTTTATGAACCTGAGCACTGCCCGTTCAGAGCAGCGCGCCCGTGAGGTAGGTATACGTAAGACAATGGGCTCGCGCAGAGGCCAGCTGATTGGGCAGTTTTACAGCGAGTCGATGCTCCTGGCTTTTGGTGGTGGTTTGGTAGGTTTAGGCTTGGTAACGGTGCTGTTGCCCTTCTTCAGTCAGTTGGCTGATAAAGAGTTGGTGGTGCAGTGGAACTCGCCCGTTTTTTGGCTGCTTTGTGCCGGATTCTGCGTTTTCACCGGCTTCCTGGCGGGCAGTTATCCAGCTTTGTACCTGTCGTCTTTTGCACCCATTAACGCCATTAAAGGGATGATGAAAAAAGGTGCCGTAAACAGTCGCCCTCGGGAAGTATTGGTGGTCTTACAGTTTACCGTATCCGTGGTGCTGATCGTAGGTACTATTGTTGTTTTTCAACAAATAAATTTTGCCAAAAACCGCCCCATCGGCTTCAGTAACGAAGGTTTAATAGGCTTGAATCTGCGGAGCCCGGAATTAGATAAACGATTCGACGCCTTCCGGCAAGACTTGCTCAATACGGGCCTGATTGAGGAGGTCGCCAAGTCGGAAGCACCTCTGACCAGCACCTTCGTGACCAATAGCGGGCTATCCTGGCCGGGGAAAGCAGAAGGCTTTCAGGATGAGTTTGTCACCCTACGCGTCTCGCACGAATTTGGAAAAACCATGGGCTGGAACATCGTAGAAGGCCGAGACTTTTCCCGCGAATTCGCAACCGACTCTATGGGCTTTGTGATCAACCAGGCAGCTCAGGAATACATGGGACTGACCGACCCAATCGGTCAAAAAATCAAGTGGGGAGAAGGCGAGACCTATACCATCGTCGGCGTGGTGGAAGACATGATCACCCAATCGCCGTATACGCCCGTAAAGCAAACGATCTTTTTTATCGATTACGACCGCTCGCAGTACGCTACCCTCAAAATGAAACCCACTGCAGGTACGGAAGAAACGCTGGCTGCGGTTGAAAAAATCTACACTAAATACGACCCCGTCAATGTATTCGACTATGGATTTTTGGACGAGATGCACGAACAAAAATTTGGCGAAGAGCAGCGGATTGGCCGCCTGGCGGGCTTCTTTACGATCCTAGCCATCTTCATTAGCTGCCTTGGTCTGTTTGGAATGGCGGCTTACGTATCCGAGCGTCGTTCCCGCGAAATCGGGATTCGCAAGGTATTAGGAGCAACCATTTACAGCATCGTCGAGTTGATTTCTGCTCACTTTTTGAGGCTGGTCATAGTGGCGCTGGTCATTGCTACGCCCATTGCTTATTGGCTGATGCAAAACTGGTTAGAAGACTACGTCTATCGGATAGAACTAAGTTGGTGGATGTTTGCCCTGGCTGGCGGGCTAGCCACCGGAATCGCACTGCTAACGGTAGGTGCGCAGAGCCTCCGGGCAGCGGTAGCCAATCCGTTGGATGCGATTAGGAAGGATTAGTGCTCACTGCGTTCGCGGTTGTGTTCGCCCTTTGGGGCTCACGTAAGTGTTCGCTGGCGCTCACGGGGGGGTACTCGCTACGCTCGTGTGGGTGTTCGTTCCGATACCTCGGAACTCACGGGGGTACTCGCTTCGCGAGTGGGAGTGCTCGTCCTGAAGCCTCGGAACTCACGGGAGGCTTTGCCGACTTTTTGAGTTTAGACCATAGGTATTACAAAAAACCGCGATCCCGACCTTTCGTCGGAAGAGCACCACCGTGAACCCGATTTATCGGGAGAACACTAAAAAAAAGAACCATGAAAATCACCCTTCGCTACTTGTTGAAAAATCGCCGTACCACTTTGCTCAATGTCTTGGGTTTAGCGGTGGGGATGGCTACTTTTTTATTGATTACCGACCATGTTCAATACGAGCGGAGCTATGATCAGTTTTATGAGCAGCCCGAAGAAATTTTTCGCGTAAATACCCTGTGGGGTTTTGAGGGCGAGGAGGAGCGTTACGCTACCACACCGCCACCACTGGCGGAGGCCATCAGGAATGAGATTCCAGAAGTAGAGGCCGTCTGTCGGGTGTTTTATTGGTCGGATTTCACCATGCGGGCAGACAATGACTTGGGAAAGGTCTTTCGGGAAACGAAAGCTTACGCCGTTGATAAAGACTTTTTTGAGGTCTTGGACTACGGCTTGATAGCGGGTGATCCGGCAACGGCTTTTGTGGAGCCTGCCAGCGTAGTGTTGCCGCGCTCCACAGCGGTACGCTATTTTGGAGAAGCAGCAGTGCGCGATGGTAAAGTGCTGGGCCGCCAGTTGCTGGGAGGTAAAGATGCAGGCACGCCCTGGAAGATTACGGGGGTCATGGAAGATCAACCTGCCAACAGCCATCTGCAATTTACCATGCTGATTTCAGCCTGTACGTACCCTGATGATTTGTATCGGAATCAGGTATGGACCTGGAACGTCATGCACACTTACTTACGTACCAAAGCCCTTACGCCCGGCGCACGCGAGCAATTGCAAGCGAAGCTCAAAAATATCGCGGAGACCAAAACACTCCCCAACATGCCGATGGCGGCATCGAACCCGGAGCTGTTGGCGAAGGCCAATTTTGATTTTCCGCTACAAGCGATCACGGCTATTCATCTGACGTCGAATTACCTGCGGGAGATGCGGCCTAATGGGAATGTGACCTATGTGCAGCTCTTCCTCTGGGCGGCCTATCTGGTGTTGTTCATGGCTATCATTAATTTTATCAACCTGGCTACGGCCCAAGCTACACGTCGGGCTACCGAAACGAGTGTACGGAAAATCTTGGGGGCTAGCTATGGCAGCTTGGTGCGGCAGCATTTATCCGAATCGGTAGCTACTACTGTTTTGGCTGCTGGATTATCTTTGTTGCTGATTGTTGCCTGGCAAGAGGGGGCAGCACAGTGGATGGGTGCCACGATCAAGGGAGATGCTTTACTACAGCCAATATTTTGGACAAAACTACTGGGTTTGTGCTTGTTTACCGGTCTAGCCGCCGGTGCGTACCCAGCGCTATTTTTAAGCCGGTCAACCACCATGAATGCGCTGCGTGGTCGGCAGGTGAAACTGATTTCTGACTACAACTTACGCAATAGCCTGCTCGTGGTGCAGTTGGTACTTTCGATGGCGTTGATGGCGGGAAGTTGGCTCATCTACCAGCAGGTGGCATATTTTCAAAACAAAGAATTAGGCTTTGCTAAAAACAACCTGCTCGTTATCGAAAATGACCGGGAGATAGAAGAGCGCAAAGATGTTTTCAAAGAGGAGCTCCTGCGCCACCCAGGAATCACACAGGTAGGATTCTCGAATGGATTACCTGGCCAGCCGACCTACCAAATGCGTGACTTCCGTGCCGAAGGGAAATCGGAAGGTACTGGCCTGAACTGGATACTGGCCGATGCGACCTTTTTACCAACCTTGGACTTGGAGTTGTTGGCGGGCACCAATTTCAAGCTTGGCAACAGCCGCGACTCTCTTGGTGTGATTCTCAATGAAGCAGCGGTAAAACAACTTGAACTCACCAATCCCATCGGCCAAGTGCTCATCAAAAACGAAGGCAATGACGATGAGGAACGCTTGCAGGTAATAGGGGTTGTCAAAGACTTTCACTTGCAATCCTTGCACCAGGAAATCCAGCCGCTGGCTTTTTGTTATTTCAAAGATTTTGTCTACAAGGACTACATCAGCGTTCGGCTAAGTGATGAAGATATCGCGGGAGCCATTGCCCATGTCGAAAACAGCTGGTCGGCTTTTGAGCCGGGAGTTCCCTTGCGCTACAGTTTTTTAGATGAGAATTACAATGAATTATTCAAATCAGAGGTACAGCTCAGTAAGCTATTTGGTGTCTTCACGCTGTTGGCTTGCTTTATTGCCGGCTTGGGCTTGTTTGGCTTGGTCAGTTTATTGCTCACCGAGCGCGTTAAGGAAATCGGTATTCGCAAGGTATTGGGTGCCTCATTGGGGCAGATTGTGCTTTTGCTGAGCCGTCAGTTTCTGTTATTATTGTTGGTAGCCTTTTTGCTAGTAGTTCCACTTTTTTGGTACGGAAGTACCGAGTGGTTACAAAATTTCGCTTACCGAATCGATCTTACGCCCACGCCACTTTTAGGAGCAGGTATGGGCGTGCTGCTATTGGCGGCGGTTACGGTAGGTATTCGCGCCACGCAGGCAGCATTGGCCAACCCCGTTGAAGCTTTAAAAAACGACTAAATTTCACGACATCAGTTAGTTGGTAGTGGTATTTACCCTCGGTGATGCCAATTACCAAATACTGAGTACCAAGTACTAAATTTATGCTACACTTGAAATTAGCTTGGCGCCAACTGCGCAAACACCGCTTTTTTTCGCTCCTCAATCTGTTGGGGCTCACGGTAGGGATGACGGCAGCCATGGCATTGTTTCTCTACGTGCAAAAGGAATACGCCTTTGATCGCTATCATCACAATGCCGATCAAATTGTGAGGGTCAACCTCAAGGTGGCCGATGGTGCTATGGAGGAGAATTGGGCCTCCGCTCCCAATATTGCTGGCCCGGCACTTGCGGAGGCGATGCCCGAGGTAAAAGCATTTGTACGCTTGTTGCACCACAATTTTGGGCTTACTGCTTCGGTGGCTTACGGTGATAAACGCTTCAAGGAAGAGCGCCTCTTTTGGGCCGACTCTACTATGTTGGAGGTCTTTGATGTTTCCCTGGTCGAAGGAGATCGCGCCACCGCGCTTGATCGCCCGGCAACGGCCATGCTCAATGCCAGTACCGCAAAACGCATCTTTGGCGAACAAAACCCCATTGGCAAACAACTCCTGATCGACAATGAGTCAAGTGTAGAAATTACGGGTGTTTTTGCTGATTTTCCAGATCATTCCTCCTGGCAGCCAAACATTATTGGCTCTTTTAGCTCTGTGGGTTGGGCGTATAATAATTTGTATTGGAGCAATGCGAGTTATGAAACCTTTCTGTTGCTAAGGCCAGGGTTTGACCTAGCGAATATTAACACCAAAATTGAAGCTGTTTTAGACGAGGCAGTAGCACCCGAAAATCAATGGTTTACCCTTTGGGCACAGCCACTCACCGATATTCATCTGTATTCCTCGGGCATTTCCTCGGGGTACGCCACTCGTCTTGGTGATGCTAAACAAGTACGCCTGATGGGGATTCTGGCCCTGGTGGTTTTATTGCTGGCTTGTTTCAATTATATCAACCTGACAACGGCCCGTTCACAGCAACGACTCCGGGAAGTAGGGATCAGCAAGGCTGTAGGTGCTTCTACCCGACACATGGTGGGGCGATTTCTTTCGGAAACAGCCCTGCTCACCGGTGTAGCGGTAATCCTTTCGATGGGATTGTTAACCGTCATTTCGCCCAGTTTGTCGGCACTCACCCAGCGTGATTTGCATTGGCAGCAGTTGCTGGAAAATGGGTGGTGGCTGATGGTGCCAGCTATTTGGCTGACGGTCACCGTGGTTGCGGGGATTTATCCCGCTTTGGCTTTAGGGATGAACAATGCCAAGCAATTGCTACAACCGGTAGCGCAACAGGGGAGTGGGCACGCTGTTTTTAGGAAGTTTCTGGTCGTTGGGCAGTTTGTGGTGTGCATTGCGCTCATAGCTGGCGCCTTGCTTTGCCAAAAACAGATTACTTACTTGGGGCAAAAAAAGCTAGGCTACGGTGTTGATGCCGTGGTCGCTATCAACTTGGCAGGCTCGGACAGCGAAGCTGGTAAAACGGCACTTGAAAAGAATATCGCTCAACAAACAGGAATCGAAAAAGTAGCCCGGGCACAGGCTTATCCAGGTATTGGCACCAGTGGTTATGCTATTTCTGATCCTGATAACCCACAGATTCCCCACCGGGTACTGGCCAGCCTTTCGGAGCCAGGGACGGAAGATTTGTTGGGGTTGGAGTTGTTGGCCGGAAAGTTCATCACCGCTCAAGCGGAAGGCGATACGACAATTGATGTGGTCGTCAATGAGCAGTTGATCAGTATTTTTGGTTGGACACCCGAAGAAGCCATCGGTCAGACGCCCGGTAACTTGTTTGACTCCAGCACTAAAATCGTGGGCGTCGTCAAAGATTTTCATTTTGAATCCCTTCACCATCCCATCGGAGCTTATGCCTTACACAACGATCAGAACAAGGCCAACCCCAACTTTTTACTGGTGCGCGTCCGCCCGGATGCGCTCAATGGGATGTTGCCAAAGTTAGAGCACCTGTTTCGGGAGCACCTGCCAGAAGCTGCTTTTGATTATACCTTCCTGGATCAGACCGTTGCGGGTTTTTATGACAATGAGACCCGACTTTCCAGAGTCGTATGGCTTTTTACTTTGCTAACGATTTTTATTTCTGCTCTAGGCTTGCTTGGCCTGGCTACTTTTGCTGCCGCACAGCGCACCAAGGAAATCAGCATTCGGAAGATCCTGGGAGCGAGTGTTGGAGGTATTGTATTGCTCCTTTCTAAGGATTTTCTGTGGCTGGTGGCCATTGCGGTGCTTTTGGCAGTGCCGCTCGGCTGGTGGGCGATGCAAGAATGGTTGGCCAATTTCGCTTACCGTATTGATATCGAATGGTGGGTGTTTGGCCTTGCCGGAGGAACGGCCCTTCTGATTGCCTTTCTGACGATAGCGGGACAAAGTTGGCGGGCTGCCGTTCGCAATCCGGTGGATGCTTTGCGGAATCAGTAACTCGGGATTCATCCCGAGTGAGAAAAGAAATAACATTCTTCACCTTACAAATAATCAACCTTCCCTAACACTCACGAGCCCAGGGTCTACACTTACGCATTGTTTTCCATAATAAGGATAAAGCATGCTTAGTTTTGAGTTATTCCTCACACAGAAAACTTCATTACTATGCGTCAGTTATTGCTTGTTTTAATCGGATTAATTATCGCTTTACTCTGTTGCAGCTGTGGCCAAAAAACGGCTACCGAACGGACCGAACAGATTAGTGAAATCAGCTTTTCGGATGTACGCCTCGGAGATGGCGTGCCATTGAACATTAGCGTTGCCATTTATTGGCAAGGTGAAAATACGGAAGTGGGCAAGGCTCGTCCGGATACCGTTTTGGCCCGGCTGCTATATGCTCGTGGCATGGAGACCATTCGCGATATTACCAACCAGTTTGCTCCTGTTGATTCTGTTTTCAGTACGCGCAGGGATGATTTTATTGCTACCGTCAAAGAAGGGATGTTGATGCGGTTGCCGGAGCCTGATCTTACCGTAAGAGATGTTATCGTTTTAGATGTGCGCTTTCCGCAAGCTTTTACGCAAGCGCTGGAAGATATAGGGTTACAAGATTTACGAGAGGAACAGATTAAGAAACAAAATCAGTTGGCTTTAGCCCAAGCGGCAGCTAATGAGAAAAAAGCAGTAGCGGAGGGTGAGGTAGCAGTTGCTTTGGCGGAAGCAGAAGGCCGCCTGCAAGCTATCCAGGCGCGCACGGAAAGTAGCCGCCGCAAGAGTGAAATGGCCAAAGCCGAAACCGCTGCCGCAGTAGCCCGTACCCAGGCAGTAGCCGAAGCCGATCGCCTGCGTCAGCTCAAAGCAGTAGAAGTGGAGAAGCAACGGGAGTTGGAAATGATCGCGGTAGAAAAACAGCGAGCGATGGACAAGGTAGGGTTTGAACAACAGCTGGAACTTGCGCGTCTTTGCCAGGAAAATCCCACTTACGCCTCCTTTTTAGTCAATCGAGAATTAGCGGGTAATGTTGAGATAGCAGTGCTTCCCACAGGTACTGATATGAATGTTTTTGGTGGTTTACTACAATCCAAACTGCCCGGAAAAACCAATAATTAACATCTGTCGGTGCCTGAAAAACGCGCTCTCTAAATTTATCAACATTTTCTATATCTTTGTAGAACTTAAACTTTTATCCTGTCACTTACTTACCTGAAATTCCCATACCCACTTTATGTAAATAGTTATCTTGTTGTCTGTAATGCCGTTCGGAAAGATAATTATGGGGAATATTTTTAAAAGCTACCTGTTTTTTGTTTGTTTACTACTGCATTGTGGAGTAGTAATGCAAGTATATTGTGCACCATTGGATTTGGTAGATTCCTTAGAAGTAGAACGTAATAATAAGGAAGCTTGGGATTACAAAAACACAGCACCTGATACGGCACGTCAAAGAGCGCTGGCTGCGATTGAATTAGCCAATAAAATTAATTTTCCTAAAGGAGTTGCGGATGGACTACATATTCTGGGGATGGTCCAGTGGTCGCGTGGAGATCGTGCGGGTGCTTTGGATTATTACTTAAAGGCTTTAGCTATTCGCCAAGAAATTAATGATTCTTTGGGATTGGGTCGCTCTTTTAATAACATAGGTAACGTTTATTTTGCACAGGAAAATTATGATTCAGCCCTGGTCTATTACCAACAGGGAAGGGATATTCGAAGGTCGCTAAGAGACATTGTAGGCTTGATCTATTCGCTCAGCAATTTAGGCGATGTCGCGTTGGAACTGGATGATATCCCCAAAGCAAAACAATACTACCAACAAAGTGAACAGCTTGCCCGCAGGGAAAATGTAGCCACTGCCATTGCGCATGTCAAAGGTCGATTAGGGCGATTGTCCTTGCAAATGGGAGATAAAAAAGAAGCCCAGAACAACTGGGAAGAAGCGTTGTCGTTCGCCGAGCAGTCAACGGATCGCCGATTGATTTCGAGCTGCTTACTGGAGGTTGTTCGCTTGATGATGCTTAATAAAAAGACCGTACTCACTAAGCAAGAAGATTACGCGCGGCGTAGCTTGGAGCTAGCGGCAGCTACGGGAGCGCTGGATTTGCAAACAGAAGCAGCCATGGTATTGGCACAGTTGTCAGCCCTCAAAGGGGATTTCGACCAGGTGTTTTTTTACCAGGCGCATTATCGTCAGTTGGTCGAGGAGCTGGTAGAAAAAAGTAAGAATGAAGCGATTACAGCGGTTCAGACCATATACTCACTCGAACGACAAGCCGAAGAAGAACTAGCAGCAGAAAAGCGGATTGGCGAAGAGTTGTCAAAGAAAAATAACCACTTGTTATTTGGCCTGTTGCTGAGCGGGATATTATTGATGATCGTGTTGACTTTTAGCTTTTTCCGGGCTTATCGCAAACAATTCGCTTTCGCTCAAACCTTGGAGGTGAAAAACAAGGAGCTGGCTGCTCGTTATGCTGATTTGCGAGAGTTTGCCAAAATTGCGTCCCACGACCTCAAAGAACCCGTGAGAAATATTGGCGCTTTTGCAAATTTGCTACAGCGTAGAAATGGCCAAACGCTTGACACGAATGCGCAAGAATATCTGGCATACATTGTAGCTGGTGCCAAAAATATGAATGAGCTGTTGAGTGATCTACAGCTCTTTACTGATCTGGCGAGTCAGGCAAATACGGCCCATCATGTAGTCCTATTAAGGCCAATGCTACAGGAAGTTTTTAAAAAACAGGCCGACGAGCAAAAGAAACCCAATGCCCAATTGACGATTAGTGACCTGCCAGGGATCAGCGGTCATCCAGATTTACTGAAAATTCTTTTTGGGCATCTTTTTCAAAATGCGCTCAAATTTGATGCCGCCTCCGAACCCAAAGTGGAGGTGTCTTACCTGTTGCGTGGCAAAAACCACCAATTGTCCATCAAAGACCAGGGTATTGGTATCGAAAAAGAATACCAAACTCAAATTTTTGACATCTTCCAACGCCTCGACAAGCAACGTTTTGAGGGCACAGGCATGGGGCTGGCGATCTGCCGCCGCATCGTAGAACTTCACCAAGGGCGCATCTGGATGGAAAGCACGCCAGGGCAGGGGAGCACCTTTTTTGTGGAATTTCCGGCGTGGTAGAAAAAAGGAAAGAGGGATGATGCCTGCAAAAGCACCACCCCTCTTCCCTTTTCTACGCTCTACTTACTTCAAGAACGAGTACTTCTGACCATATTCCAACATCTGCTCCGTGAAGTTGTCAGGATATTCCACCTTGATGTCGGTGATGTTGCCTTGCGCATCTTGCACAGCCACCAATCGAGGATTGATGAAGCCACCGTAAGGAGGGATGTTGAGGGATTCACTACGTTGCAACACTTCCTCGTGAATGGCTTTGTTGACTTGTACGCCGTAGTTTTCAATCAGATTTTTACCCGCTTCGTAGTCGCCTTGGCTTTTGATGCGCTGTACTTCTTTCAGTAATTCGCCGAAGTAGGTCCGTAGGGCACCATAATCTTTGATGTCAATGTAGGTTTTTCCATCACGTACCGGCATCACTACGGCACCGCTGGCCAGGGCTTTTTCCATTACCCAATTGCTCACCATCTGGCGGTTGCGCATGTGGGCTTGCTGAATGTTCTGTCCGGGCTCTATGCGCCGTAATTGAAGCATCAGGCCATTGCGGAGATAGTTGTCGTAAGCGGCTTTGCCCACTTCATCGGTCTCAATTAACCCCAGTTCCTGGAGTTTCGGATCGGTGATGTAATAGAGGGCAAAAAGGTCGGCGCGAGCTTCTTCCAACGGTGATGCGTAGTTGAGCAGCGTTTCTCCAGGGGTAGCTACTCCTTCTTCCAATTGCCCGGAAGCATGGCCGAGTACTTCGTGGAGGGCGGTAATCATTTTGCCAGCGACCTGGCCGTGTGCTATTGCCCGCGCTTTTTCTTCATCGTCGTTGACAAATTCGTTCAATAGTCCAGGGCCATCGGCCTCATTGTAGGCATGACTGATATTTCCCAGACTTACAGATTTGGAGCCGTGTTCTGCTCTGATCCAGTTGGCATTCGGCAGGTTCACGCCAATGGGAGTAGAGGGGCTGGCATCACCTGCTTCGCCCGCCACGGTCACCACTTTGTAGCTAATTCCCGTAACGGTAGGCTTGCGGTGCTGGGGTAGTACGGGGCTGTTGTCTTCAAACCACTGCGCATTTTCTGCTACTTTGGCCATCCGGGAAGAGGCATCAAAATCATCAATCTGAACGATGGTTTCGTAGCTGCCCTTGAGCCCCATAGGGTCGAGGTATACTTCGATAAAGGAGTTGATGTAGTCAATGTCTCCCTTAGTAGCTTTTACCCAGGCAATGTTGTATTCGTCCCAGGTCACGAGATCACCCGTACGGTAGTACTCGATGAGTTTGCGCAAGGCGTCGGCCTGGGGCTCGTTTTCGGCAACACTGACGGCTTTTTCCAGCCATTTGATGATTTCCTGGATGGCTTCACCATACAGACCATCGGCTTTGTAAACCTGCTCGTAGAGCTTTCCATCCTCTCCGCGAGCTACCCGGCTATTGAGGCCCATACTGACTCTGTCGTCTTTCAGACCTTTTTTCATCTTGGCGTAAAAGGCTTCCACCTCCGCCTGAGTGATATCGGGTGCATAAAAGTTGACCGCAGAAGCCAGCACCAGGTCGTCACCTTCCTGAGCCACTTTTTTATTGTCCTTGGCAGGATCGAAAATAGCGGCCAGTTCATCTTCGGTTAGCGTGACTCCAACATCACTTAATAAGCCTTCCAAATACGCTTGCGAAAAGCCAGGCTTGAACTTGTCATTGGAATAGTGGTGGTGAATGCCGCTGGCAAACCACACTTCCTTAGCGTAAAGCTCAAACGCTTCCCAATCGGCTCCATCACGCTGCCCCGAAAAATTGCCCATGATGGCATCAATGGCATGGCGAATCGCCAGATTGTGGCGGTAATTCTGATCGTAAATAATGTCACGACCAGCCAAACCTGCTTCGGTTAAGTAATACACCAGTTTTTTCTGACTGAGTGTCAATTGATCAAAACCAGGTATTTGATAACGGATGATTCGCTTGTCAGCGAAGCTTTCGGGGCTCCACAGAAAATCATCAACTTCCGTCACCGCCGGAAATTCTTCCACCGTATCCTTGGACTCGGGAGCTGGTTGGCAGGCGAGTAGTGTTAATAGTGGCAATAGCCAAAGAGACGGAGAAAATAGGTTTATTTCCGTCAAAATGCATAGGTATTTTTTCATACGAAAAGGTTTAAATTATTAGTTACGCTTTATAACGGGAGTGCTCATGGCATAGGGACTATTTACGGTATCTTTTCCAACAAGCTCCTGCTGGACTTCATATACACCCCTTATGTTGTTCCGGTAATCAAGGCCCAAAAGGTACCTAAAATCCAGCCAATCAGGTAAATGGCAGCGATAATTATTCCGATAACAAACAAGAGTACCACAATGACAACAAAGGTTGCACTCCCTTGGTGTTCGCCTTCCTCATAGTGTTCTTTGAGAAGTGTCAGGTTCCGTCGATTGGCACGGTAAGAAAGATCAAAGATATCACCAAGTATCGGAATGGATCCGATGACCCCATCGAGGAGGATGTTCCACAACATCTTTACGATCACCATGCCACTAGCGCCTTTTCGCGCCATCACACTCACCAGCATACCACTGATGCCTAAGGAAACCACGTCACCAACTCCGGGAACCAGTCCAATGATAAAATCAAATCCAAACCGGATTTCTGTTCCGGGAATTCTAAACTGGTTGTCCAATAGCTTGGTGGTGGTGTCCAACCATTTTAATTCCGGCCGGTCCTGGTTTTTTTCTTCCATGGTTTACTTCAATTCTAATTCGGGCAAATTCAGGGTAGGGCAAATTCATGAATTTACCCTACCCTGAATTTACCCTGTGCGGATTGATCTATTTCAATTCTGATAACAAAACTTCAACCGCCTTTTGCAATTGCTCATCACGACCTTCGGCCTTGCTGTTTTGACTGTTTTCTATCTGCACATCAGGAACAGCAGGCCCCAATTCCATGTTCTCACCAGTGGCTTTAACGTACCAGGCCCGGAAAGGCATCCGCACAAAGCTGCCATTGATCAGGCCCTGGCCTCCGGTAGAGATCACCGCCCCAAAGGTAGGCATTCCTACGAGGGTGCCATGATCTAGCGTCTTAAACGCGTGGGAAAATATTTCGGCATTAGAATAGCTGGTCTGATTGCAAAGTGCGATACTGGGTTTGGTAAGTGCTGCTTGTGGCAAGCGTTCTCCGTAAGGGTAGTGATCGGCAAAATCAGGATGCTTACCCTCCAACTTATCTACTGCTCCGCGGGGTACGGTGTAGGCGTGTTGGCGTACGTTGAGTACGGTCATGAGCATATCCGTGGTCCAGCCGCCGCCATTGTAGCGCACGTCAATAACGATACCTTCTTTGCCCAACCCGCTGGCGGTCAGCTCGCGTTCGAAGCGCTCGAAGCTTGGCCAGTTCATGCCCTGGATGTGAATATAGCCCAAGCGCCCACCCGAATATTCTTCCGTCAGTCGTTTGCGTTCGGCTACCCATTCTTCGTACAATTCATCCCGCAAACTACTGGCTGGGCGGATCACTACCTCGCGTGTTTTACCCGTTGCGTCCATGATGTTTAAGAGGGTACGATCATCGGCAGTACCTTGTAGGAGGCTGTACAGATTGGTGTTGCCATTCACAGTTGTGCCATTGACTGCCAGGATGGTTTCTCCAACGGCCAGGCTACTCTTCTCCCGGTCGGCTGGCGAGCGGCTGACGATACGGGTGATCTTCACACCATTGGTCGCAGGTTCTACTTCTACGCCTAGCAAGCCAGTACGATCGCGCTGGGTTTCTTCAGGATTAGATCCATACATGCCCATGTGGCTGGCATTGAGCTGACCGAGCATGGTGTTAAACAAGTCACGGAAATCTTGTTCGGTAGAGGCTGCCATTGCTAGCGGCTCGTACTTAGCGCGGAGTTTGTCCCAATCCTGGCCATGGAAATTAGGGTCGTAAAACCCATCCCGCAATGCTCGCCAAGCTTCATTAAATACCTGCTGGCGTTCTTGCTGATAATCAATGGCCATGTTGGCGGAGAAGCCAAGGTTGTCGGCTTTTTTGCCGTCTACTTTCATGCTAGCTAAGGTTCCCCCTGATTTGAGTAGATACAGGGTTTTACCATCTTTGCCAACGATAAGGCTCCTGAGTTCGGTGTCTTCCAGCAAAGTGGTGGCTTCGGTGCCGTCCCATTTGATGCTTTGTAGGCCACCTCCACCAGGTGAGCCATTACGACCACCATTGTTAGTGGTGAAAAAGAAGGTTTCTCCATCGGTACTGATACCCAGGTCTCCTTCGTCACCAGGTAAACGGGTTACTTGCACCAGGCGCTCGTGAATATGCTTTAAGTCGATGACCGTAATAGAATCTTTTTCTGCTTTTTTATCGTCTTCCTGATCCTCTTCTTCCCATTCCCAGTCTTGTTTGGTGTTTTGCCAATCGGCATCTCGCAACCAGGCAAACCACACATCGGTATCACCGTTGTTACGAATAGAAAGGAAGCCCAGCTTACTGCCATCAGCACTCCAGAATGGGCTGCTGTCGGAGCGCGGGTGCATACTTACGTTGACGGGTTTTTGACTGCCATCAGCTGCGTGGATATAGATTTCTGAATTGAAATCCAAATCAGAAAGCGAATAAGCCAACCACTGGCCGTCGGGGCTCCACCTTACACTTCGCGCTGTTGACCAACCATCGAGCAAGGTTTTTTCATTACTCAAACCTTCTGCCGTGATATCGGCCACGACCAATTGTCCACGACCTCGATTGATCGCAATTTTTTTGCCGTCGGGCGAAAGGCTAATGCTTTCTTCGTCAATGGGCGTATTGGTGAGTCGCTTGGTGGTTCTTTTTAAAGTACGGTAAAGATCGGATTGGTCGGGATCGGCAGAGTGCAGCACATAAAGTTCTTTGTTACCATCTCTATCGGAAATGAAAACCACGGTACTGTCGTTCAACCACTGTGCATCTTGATCGCGGTAGGCGTGGCGGGTCAGTTGTACCACCCCTTTCTTATCTTTATCATTGACCCGCAGGAAAATTTCACCACGGACACCAAAGAGGAGGTAGTTACCATTAGGAGAAACCGCCATTTCGGTAGCACCCCGGCTGAGGGTCTCCTGTTTTACGGGGTCAAAACGGTAGTCGGCCGTTACTTGGATATTCACCTTTTGGGCTTTGGAACTGCCATCCGTAGAGAGCGTGTAAATGCCGTTGCCGCGTTCGAAAACAAGCTGCTTACCGTCGGCACTGACATCGAAATAGCGAATACCTTCGTCTTTGAAATTGGTCAATGGGCGAGCCAGGTCCTTGGTCAATACCCCGTTTTTACGGTATATATTATAGCGACCATTGGCTGCGCTAAGGTAAAACAACTGCTGATCAGTGCCCCAGGCGGGGTGGCTTTCTTGGGCATCCTGAGCAGCCAAAGCCATGTAGTTTTTACTTTGAGTATCATACACCCAAATATTGCGATTGGCTGGCCCAGTGTAAGCTTCCCGAACGAAGCGGCAATTACCCGCTACGTAAGCTACATAACGCCCATCATTAGAAACACTGGCCATACTTCCGAAAGCATCCATCATGCGCTGAGGGGTTCCGCCCCTTGCAGAGACCTTGTAGATTTCATCATCGCGTTCCACCTGGGTAAACATACGCGAACTAATGAAAACGATCTCATCATTGCCGTTCCACTGCGGGAAATTATCGCTCCCGGAGTAATAGGTAAGCCGTAATGGCATTCCTCCCTGGGCATCCATTACAAAAATATCGTCGTTGCCGTAGCGGTTGCCTTCAAAAACAATGCGGCTGCCATCAGGACTCCATTGAGGGTGACTCTCGTAGCTTTCGTGGATCGTCAGGCGGCGAGCAATACCTCCTTTAGTGGGCACTGTCCAGATATCACCCTGATAAGAGAAGGCGATTTGTTGCCCGTCGGGGCTCAATGAAGGAAAACGCAATAAGGGTTCTTCCTGTGCAGAAAGCCCCAAGGTCAATAAGAGAAAGGCGAAAGAGAAGATAAATCTATTCATATCAAGGTTGTTTTTTTGTTTTGTGCGTGCGTAGTGCAGAGTGCGGTAATACTTCCGACCTCCCACTTCCCACTTCCGACTTCCGGCCTTGAGCGTTAGGTGGTACTTTTACACCCTTACACTTTTCCAACTTTTACACCTTTTCGGGTGCGTAGTGCAGAGTGCGGCAATACTTCCGACCTCCCACTTCCGATTTCCGACTTCGGACTTCCGGCCTTGAGCGTTAGGTGGTACTTTTACACCCTTACACTTTTCCAACTTTTACACCTTTTCGGGTGCGTAGTGCAGAGTGCGGTAATACTTCCGACCTCCCACTTCCGACTTCCGACTTCGGACTTCCGGCCTTGAGCGTTAGGTGGTACTTTTACACCCTTACACTTTTCCAACTTTTACACCTTTTCGGGTGCCTAGTGCAGAGTGCGGCAATACTTCCGACCTCCCACTTCCGATTTCCGACTTCTAGTGCGGTGCGTAGAGACATTGCATTACAACGTCTCTACGACAACATCTCTACTGTCCGCTCCACTCCGGCCAGCGGCCAGGGGTATACGGTGCATTATTCATTTCAATTTGTTTCTCCAGGGCAGTTATTTCGTTGGCGATCAACTTCAATTCCTGAAGGACTGGGCCAAACTGCTTGGCGGCAATACGATAGGCATCCAGGTACACCTGCGTTGGTGCCGAGGTTACATCCCAAAGACCGTATTCACAGCGACCAATGCGTTCGCCAATACTTGGTGGTGTCTCAAACTGGTGCCGCGCGAGGGTTCGGTCTCCGTTCATTTTGCGGCTGAGTTCGCTGAGCTGCTGCTTGAGTTCACTGGCTTTAGCCAAAAGCCCCTCTGGAGCCGCGGGCATATCAAGAATGGCGGACTGGATGTGGTTGAGGTTTCTAGATAATTCCCTTTGGATGTCACTAGCTGCACTGAAGGCTTTACGTATATCGGCCACCTTGCGAACAAAAGCATCGTATTCCGCCCAATCCGTTTCCGGCATAGAGGATTGATTGAGATAGTTGAGGTCGAAACTGACGGGCTCCGTGAGTGGGCTGACTTCGCCATTTTCAAATTTACTTAACGCAACGGTGTACGTTCCCGGCATGGCCAAGTGCCCCAATTCAGCAGAACCAAATAGAACATCAGGCGCAGGAGTGTACCTACCCACGACTGGCGCGGGGGTATTGTGGCGCATGTCCCAAGTGAGGCGCTTGAGGCCTTTGGTGGCGGGAGCCTTTAGGTGGCGAACTACCTCTCCCTGAGCATTGCGGATGGTGAAAATCAGATAGGGATCTTCTTCGGCATCCTCCTGCCGCAGCTGGTCCAGGGTAGGGTAGGGGTCATCTTTGCTTTCCTTTTCTTTTTCTTGCCGTTGTTTTTCAAGGGTTTGAATGCTTTCTTTTAAGTAATAAGTAAATACGGCACCGGGTTTGGGGTTTGGAGTTGTGAAATAGCTACTTCCCAAGTGACCTTTGTCCCGTAGACCAATATCGGTACGCTCTACATATAGCAAGGCATCTTTTACAGAGAAGATATGAGTATCTTTGGCCAGTGCCTCTGCTGTGATTTCCCGTAAAGGGCTGTAGTCATCCAACACGTAGAAGCCACGACCAAAAGTGCCCAGTACCAAGTCATTCTCCCGTTTTTGAATCTCCATATCTCTTACGCCTACTGTTGGTAATCCCGCTTTAAGCGGAATCCAATGCTTGCCAGCATCAGGACTGAAGAATGCCCCAAATTCGGTGCCGCAGAATAGCAGATTAGGCTGAACATGGTCTTCCGCAATGGTGTATACACTGCCGCGTTCGGGCAAGGTGGCGTGGATCGGTGTCCAGGTTTTTCCAGCATCGGTGGTTTTGAAAAGATAAGGCTTGAAATCTCCGTATCGGTGATGGTTGAACGCCGCGTAAGCCGTGTTCTTATTGTGCTGTGAAGCAATGATTTGATTGACGTAAGTCATTTCCGGTACACCGGCAATACTTGCTATCTTCTGCCAGTTTTTTCCGCCGTCGGTCGTCAGGTGCATGAGGCCATCATCGGTTCCAACCCAAAGCATATTCTCATCGATACTACTTTCGGCAATTGTCGTCAGCTGGCCGAAGATATCAGTAGAGCCGTTTTTGGAGATCGCATCAACACTCCACACCTGATCCATTACCTTGAGGGTGTTACGATTAATCTGCGCAGAAAGGTCGGGGCTGATGACTTGCCAGGAGTCGCCCTGGTCGTCGGTGCGGAACAGTTTATTGGCACCAAAGTAAAGTCTTTTGTGGTTGTGGCTGGAGATCAGTAATGGGGCATCCCAGTTCCAGCGAAGGGCGGGTTCGTTTTCCCCTTCCATCGGTTTGATGTAGTAGTATTCTCCGTTGCCCCGGTCGTAGCGGCTCAAAGCACCGTACTGCGCTTGCGCGTAGATGATGTTGGGATTGGTGGGGTCTACCTGGGTTTCAAAACCATCACCAGTAGAGGTCACAAACCAGTCGGCATTGACAATTCCGTTCATGCTGGTGGTACGGCTGGGGCCGCCCAGGCTGAGGTTGTCTTGGGTGCCGCCGTGAATATTGTAAAACGGCGTAGCGTTATCGGTAGCTACTTTGTAGAATTGGGTTACCGGCAGGTTGGACTTGAAATGCCAGGTGCCAGCCAGGTCCCAGGTTTCGTACACGCCTCCGTCGCAACCCACGAGCAAGTGGTTGGTATTGTCGGGGTCAATCCAGATGGCGTGGTTGTCGATGTGCTTGTTGAGTTCCCCCAGGTTGCGGGTGGTTTTGCCACCGTCGTCACTGATCTGGTAGTAGGTGTCGGTAATGTAAATGCGATCTACATCTACTGGGTCACAGGTCAGTTCCTGGTAATAGTTGCCGCTGGTGTAGGTGCCACTTTGCTTACTCCAGCTAGCGCCCGCATCATCAGTGCGGTAAATACCTCCTTTTTTATCATCAGCTTCCACAACCGCATATAGCACATTGGGGTTGACGGGAGAAATATCCAGCCCAATCCGGCCCACATCTCCTCCGGGGAGGCCTCCTTTGAGCGGCGTCCAGGTAGCTCCACCGTCGGTGGTTTTGAATAAGCCCGACTCAGGGCCACCACCGATATAGGTGAATACCTTGCGTTGGCGCTGGTGAAAAGCGGCGTACAGTACGTTGGGGTTGCGTGAATCCATGACCAGCTCGTTGCAGCCCGTATATTCGCTGACCTCTTTAACACAAGTCCAGGTGTCCCCACCATCGGTACTTTTGTAGACACCGCGTTCGCCGCCATTGCTCCAAACGGGGCCATAAGCCGCAACCCAGATAATGTCGGAGTTGGTAGGATCGACAATGATGTCGCCGATGTGTTCGGAGCTTTTCAAGCCTTTGTGTTCCCAGCTTTGGCCGCCATCGGTGCTTTTGTATACGCCATCGCCGTAGCCAACGGATCGTTGGTTATTGTTCTCTCCAGACCCCACCCAGACGGTGCTGGGCTGCTGCGGATCAAGGGTGATACAACCAATAGAATAGGAGTTTTGCTGGTCGAAAACAGGGGTAAAGGTTGTGCCGTGGTTGACGGTCTTCCAAACGCCTCCAGATGCGGTAGCAACGTAGTAGACATCTTTATTATCGGGATGCACGGCAAAGTCGGCAATACGCCCGGAAGTAACCGCTGGGCCTACCGAACGAAAAGCGAGCGCGGAATAGGTGCTGGATTGTAGATGAAGCGGAGTTTCTTCTTTGGCCGGAGCCGGATCGTTTTGTTTTTTGCGTTGGGCAAAGGCTTGACCACAGAGAACAAAGCTGAGGAATAGAAGCAGGAAAATACTTTTGTTGCTAGGCATAAGTTGGTTGATTTGGCGACTGAATTTGATTGACCACAAAAATTCTTAGAAAAGGTGGGTTTTTCGGAATCGAAAAATAGTGAAAATCATAGACCTAAGGAAGTGACGTGGATGCCTTGGAACGAAAGGGGGGAATTCTGCTGTGAAAAAGGGTTTCTTTTGAACCACTAAGGGCACTTAAAGGGTGGTTTTTTTTGAACCATACGAGGGATTATAAAGGAATTTAAGAGAGGCGATAGACAGGGGAAATTCACGAATTTGCCCGACATGCGAATTTGCTCGACGTACACATTTGTTTAACACAAAACGGAATTTTACGTACATATCGAAGCCGACAGTATTTTCCTGGCGCATAACATGGGCTCCATTGATGGTGTAGGCTTTGATAGCTTCCGCAAGGCTCAGGTTTTGAGGGTCTCTGGTGACGGCATTCTGAATACCAATAAATGGATTCAATGCACTTACAGCCCTTACTTCTCTTTAAACCACAGCTCCGTCTGGTGAAATTCGCCGTCGGTATAATTGATGGTGACTTCTTCGCCGGGCTGGATGTCTCGCAAGGCAATGATTTCGATGGTGTTCATCTCTAGGTCCATCTCGTAGTCAGCATTCGCTTTAGAGGAGTGGTTGTACAGCGAACCAAAACCCAGCGCAATAGCGGATTCCCCCTCGTCGCCCCAAAGGAAATAATAATCATGCAGTCTGGTCTGATGGATAAGAGCGGTATCCTCTTCCGAAAGCACTAAGACCGGGCAGGACTCGATATGGCTACCTTCTGGAATCTCCTGAGCAGTAAAAATCCCGCGCCCTCGACCCTTGGTCGTTTTGATGTAGAGGAATGGTAATCGGGTGGACATAGGGGGATGCGGAATTATAAGTAAGGAAATAATTAAGTCGGAATTGGGAAATCGGAAGTCGGAAATAGGGAGATACACACAAAGACAGGGGATAGATTCTGCCATTGAATTAAAGTGTGGAAAGTTGCCACTAGCGAATACAAATACTTCCGAATTCCCACTTCCGATTTCCGACTTCTTAAGCCTCCATCTTCACCAACAACTGCCCTTTTTCAACGGCAGCGCCTTTCGAGACAGGAATTTTAGCGATAACGCCATCGGCGACGGCTTTGATGACGTTTTCCATCTTCATGGCTTCGAGGATGAGAATAGGTTGTCCGGCGGCGACGCTGTCTCCTGCTTTGGCCATTACTTGCAGTACCAGCCCTGGCATGGGTGCCATAATGTCGGCCACTACAGTAGTGTTGATTGCACCCAAGCCGAGACGTTCCACCATCTGATCATAGGCATCGGCTAACTTGATCTCGTATTTGCTGCCATTGATTTTGATGGTAAATAGTTTACGCTGGAAATTGCGACTAACGAGTTCTGCACGGTAGGATTTGCCATTGGAGAGGATATGAAAATTACGCTCATCAATGGGCGTGAAATCCAGTTGGTCGATTTCATCACTGTTAAACTCGAAACGGCCATTGACTTTAGCACTGATGTCTTCCAGATGTTTCATGGTTGGGCAGTTGTTAATTGTTCTCCCCAAAAGTAACATTATTGTTTTAGAAAAATCTAAAAAAGCAGCTTACCTTTAACGGATGCGAAACCTACTCTATCTTTTTGGCCTGGTCTTAATGGCGGTGCTGTTACACCAGTTTTTACCCTGGTACGCTATTGTTATTGCGGGCTTGCTGTTTGGTGCTTTTGCGCCGGTAACTTCTTCGGGGAAGGCATTTGCCTATGGCCTTTTAGCTGGAGCTATTGTCTGGGGCTTTTACAGTGGTTTTCTTAATTACAACAATGACAGTATTCTGGCCACTCGCATTGGCAATATGTTTGGTGGCCTCAGTGCTTGGAGCATGGTGGTCATTACAGCGCTAGTGGGAGGTATATTTGGAGGACTGGGGAGTATCACTGGCTTTTGGGGTAGAGAGTTGTTTGATAAACAAAACAGCCGCTAAAAAAAGCTACATTTCATGGATTCATCTGAACTGAAAAGCATCATCCAAGGCATTCCCAAGGCAGAACTTCACCTACACATTGAAGGAAGTTTTGAGCCCGAACTCATGTTCGAAATAGCCCATAGAAATAATATAGCCCTGGATTATGATTCCGTCGAATCATTAAAGAAAGCCTACCAGTTTAATAACCTTCAAGAATTTTTAGATATCTATTATACTGGTGCACAGGTATTGCTCCATGAGAAAGATTTTTTCGACTTGACCTGGGCGTACCTCACCAAAGTGCATCGCCAAAATGTGGTTCATGTGGAGGTGTTTTTTGATCCGCAAACGCATACGGATCGGGGAGTTGCGTTTGAGGTTGTCATCAATGGTATCCATCGAGCATTAGAAAAAGCTAAAGAGGAATTAAATATTTCCTACCAACTCATCATGTCTTATTTGCGGCATTTGAGCGAAGAGGCGGCATTTGAAACGCTTGAGTCATCACTGCCTTTCAAGGATTGGATCGATGGTGTAGGCTTGGATTCCTCTGAAATGGGCAATCCTCCCAGCAAATTTGCCAAAGTGTTTCAAGCATCCGCAAGCCATGGTTACAAATTAGTGGCGCATGCTGGCGAAGAAGGCCCCGCTGCATATATCTGGGAAGCACTCGACCTTTTGAAGGTGGTGAGAATAGACCATGGCAACCGTTGCTTAGATGACGCAGCACTGGTTCAGCGCATTGTTGAACAAAACATACCGCTGACCTTATGCCCACTGAGTAATGTAGCTCTCAAAGTCATTCAAAAGATGGAGGAGCATCCTGTCGCAAAAATGCTCGACAAAGGAATTTTAGCCACTATCCATTCAGACGACCCCGCTTATTTCGGCGGCTATATGAATGAGAATTATTACGAAACGGCTAAAGCCTTAAACCTAACTAAGGATCAATTGATGCAATTGTCCATCAATGCCTTCGAAGCGAGCTGGTTGAGTCCTGAGGTAAAAGAAAAACACATTGCTCAAGTGAAAGACTATTTTAGAGCGTCTTCAAAATAGGTTATCTCAAGGCTTGACCATCAACCATTCTGAAAGTCGGAAGTCGGAAGTGGGAAGTCGGACATTGCCATCAAACCATCAACCACCAACAAACAACCATCAACCATCAACAAACGCCCGAACAAACAAACCCTCCAACCCTTACACCCATCCAACCAATTCAGTAGCCTTTTTCCTCAGTTCAGTCGAAAAAAGTAGCCCGTAGGTACCTTTTTAGGCCATCTTTGAAGCAAATCAAAAACATTCAGAGATGAAAGCTTGTCATAATTCTTATCAAGGCGATGAAAGCCGCGAGGCAAAATTCCGTAAAAGTCTACGTTCTTTCTTTGGCTACAATTTCGTTATCTTTATCCTGATGATCTTGGGGATGGGTGGTGTTTTCCTGTGGAAAATCAGTGTGATCTGGGGTGCTATTCTGGCCTTTAAAGGTTATGGCATTTATGGTAGTGAAGAGCGTGAAACACGCAGCTTTACCACCGAAGAAGAACCTACCCGTGAGCAATATGGCCGCCCAAAACGCCCACAGTGGAAAGATAAAGACTTGGTGTAAGTAACCGTCGAATCATTGATGATGTGATGAGCATATCTTCTGCATTCGACCAGTACTAACCAGCTATTGTAATACCAATTTCGCAATGAACGAAGACCAACAGTTTGAGCAAGCGCGGCGCCGCGTCAAAGAGAAGAAAGCTTTTTATACTCACCTTACGACCTATCTCGTCATAGGTGGGTTTTTCTTCACCCTGAATATGCTTACCAGTCCTAGGACGTGGTGGTTTTACTGGCCCATGTTGGGCTGGGGAATTGGCGTAGCTATCCAGTATTTCAAGGTGTTCGGCCTGCCTGGTAGCGGCATAGGTTCAAAAGAATGGGAGGAACGCGAGTTGGAAAAAGAAATGAAACGACTTAATCCTAACCGAAAAAAAGCCGGGTTGGACTTGGATAGCCATCTCGAATTGCGAGAGCTGGATGCCAACCCGCAAAAAGAAGCTTCCTACCGTAAGGATGACTTGGTTTAATAGTCGTATATTAGAGGTTCAGAATTCCCGACTTATGAGACGAAACAGAAGAAACGAGCCGGAACACGTCCGGCAGGCCCGCCGCAAGGTGCGTTCCAAAAAGTGGTTCTTTCGCCACTTTTCCATCTATTTGGCTGCCAGCTTTTTCTTCTTTAGTATGAATTTGCTGGATGGTATCCATGATCCATGGTTTTTGTATCCGGTCATTTCCTGGGGTACTTTGGTAGCCATCCAATACCTATGGACTTTTGGTATGCCTTTCACCAAAGCAGGCACCCGTGAATGGGAGGAACGTGAATTGGCGCGGGAGTTGGCCAAAGCTGGTGTCCATTATGAAGAGGAACCCCTGCCACCAGCGCAGCAATTAATGTCAAGCACCGTTAATATCGACGATCACCTTGATTTGAAGGAGGTCAGCAAAGAAAAATTAGCGGAACCTATTTATCGGAACGATGATTTGGTGTAGCCTCTCCTTATCTTAAATACTTCAACAGTACATCCGCCCGGTGATCTAAATACGGATCAGTGGGCGATTCTTGTCGGCCCTGCTCAATGAAATTGAGTGCCTGGCGGAAGTCGTTTTGGCGATAGTAATAATTCGAAGCAGCCAAGTAAGCGGTTAATACCCAAGAGTTGTAGCGGGGTGTTCGGCTGCTGGATGTAGCCAATCGTTTGAAATCGTCCAAATATTCAAGGCCTTTAATACGGTCATCTTGATCAAAGTAGTAGCGTACCTTTTCGGCTTGGTACATCAAGTGATGATCCACAAAGATCGGATTGGTGGTCAGAAAGGGATACTTCCGGCTATAGATCACAATCTGTTCCAGGCCTGGCTCAAAGGCCCGCTCTTTGCGCAATGACCATACCAGCATACCCGCCAGCACTTCATGGATCGCAGTGTTATTGGGTTGGTAGCGATAGAGGCTATCCATATAGTTCATCACACTGGTGGTGTTGCCCTGCTGGGCGTACATTCGTGCGCTCTGTAAGTAATAGATTTCCCGCAGCTGGCCCAGCGCTCCCGGATAGTTCTTGAAACGTTGCTGAAATGCCATATAGGTGGAGTCGATCATCCAGCTATTGGGAGTTGGATGATCTCGAAGCAGATCGTTGAAGCGGTGGATAAGTTGTCCTTGCCAGGGCGCTCCCGGGCTGCGCTCCCAGATCTTCCACAGATAGTCTAGTGAGGTGGTCGTTTTAGTGTCTTCGGTAGCGAGCTGCAACCAAATGGCTCGCTGTAAAACTTCTTGCACGGGCCAGGGATGGAGCTGCCGTGCTAAATAGAGCCAGTCGAGTGAAGCGGCCCAAGCCCGATCGGTGTACGCACGTAAAGCTTGCCGATAGTATAAAAAACTGGCGAGCTGCCGCAGCGTCAGCTGTTGGTCACCGCCTAAATAATACCGATTAAAAAGCTGGTCGGGAGAATGGTTCCACTCTGCGTCAGGAATGTAACCAATGCTACGAAGGACTTCAAGGTAGGCACTCTGAAACTGACGTTCTTTCTCTGCGTTGGGTTTTTCTGCTCCTTTTACACTAATCCGTTCGGTGTTTTTACCCAAGTCTACTAAAATAGAAACCTCCGTACCTTGTACTTGCAGGAGGTAAGGCAGCCCCAGGTATTCGAGTGTCAGCGCATAGACGGCCGAAGCCGTGGTCTGATCATACTGGCCTTGCGTAAAGAAAAATTGTATTTTAGAAAAAGGTTGATGTTTTTTTAGAAACTGTTCGCCCATTGCTTCCTTCAGCATGGCAAGGGCTTTGTGGGGTTTCTTTTTGCGGATATTTTGCGCTTCTAGCTGGGTGAGCATCTCGTTGAGGCGCTCCTTGGCGTAAGCGCGAACAGACTGTTCCTGAAGGCCCGTGCCCGGAAGCAGGAGTTGCAACTGTTGGTCCAGTTCCGCCGAGTGATCAGCAGCCGTTGGCTTAGCGTGTGCAGCAGTCAGCGTACTGCAAAAAAGGAGAATAAAGAGTAGTGTGGATAGTTGCTTCATCTAGATTTGGGACCCCCCGTTGGTTACGATTGCTCGAAATTACGGATATTAGCTATTGATTAGGTTCTTCTGCAAACATACAAATTATGACTTTCACAGAATGGCATACCACCGGTCAATATTTCAATTACCGGCAGCAGAAAATATTTTACCAACAGGTAGGGAGTGGTCCGGTACTGGTCTTATTACATGGTTTTCCTACTGCGAGTTGGGACTGGCACAAGGTATGGCCTTTACTGGCGGAGCATTATACCCTTATTGCACCTGATTTTGTTGGTTTTGGCTGGTCGGATAAACCGAGGAAATATCGCTATTCGCTGATGGATCAGGCGGATTTGGTGGAAGCTTTGCTGCGGGAAAAGGGTATTCCACATTACCATCTGTTGGCCCATGATTACGGAGCCACGGTGGCACAGGAACTGCTGGCGCGGCACTATGAGCGAAAGGAGGAGCAAAGCTGGGACGGACATGCTGAGCTGTTGTCTTTATGTTTTCTCAACGGAGGCATTTTCCCAGGGACGCATCATCCTCGGCCTATCCAAAACGCGCTGGCCAGTCCACTGGGGATATTGCTTACACCGCTTTTGAGCAAGGCCAAGTTGCGCAGAAATTTCAGTGCCATCTTTGGGTCAGCCACCCAGGCTACGGAGCAGGAGGTAGATGAATTTTATCAACTGATTCAGCACAAAAATGGCAAGTACTTGTTTCACCGCCTCATCCGCTACATGCGAGAACGGGAAGTGCACGAAGCCCGCTGGGTAGGCGCTACCGTGCGCGGAGAACTACCACAGCGGTTCATCAATGGGGTGTATGATCCCATCTCCGGTGGGCACGTCGCCGATTATTACGAAAAGACGGTCGCTAACGCTGACGTGGTACGGCTGCCCGAAATTGGTCACTATCCGCAAACGGAAGCGCCAGCGGCGGTGGTGGAGGGATATTGGGCCTTTCGGGGAGTTTGAACCATTAAAGGCCCCACCGTTTTGAACCATATAAGTATTATAAGGGGATTTACACAGGGCAAATTCACGAATTTACCCTGCGAAGACGTAATATTGCGGACACCCCGAAGCCGACGCCGAATAAATATAGTGTTAGACGTGCCTCCCGATAGTTCAGATATGGTCTATCGGAGCGCAGGCCTTTAAGCCGGAACGCGGACCCCCACGAGGATTGTAACTGCTCCGCTCCGTAGGGGAGGGTTTCAAACCCGCCCCTACGGAGCGGAGCAGCGCGGCGGAAGGCACGGCCCCAAAAAAAATACTTCCCGAAAAACTGTTACTTTCGAACCTCGTTTGCATTATGCTGATGAATGAAAGATCAAAACCCAGAGCATCGGGATGTTTAGTATCTTGCAGACGAGTAGCGTCGCGTTGCGTCGCGACAATACTAAAACGGTCAATAACAGGTTCATGACGGAACCCCAAAAGACGGTGTCGGCAGCGGCTATGGAAGCCGAGTGGCTTGAAGTTCAGGCTGCGCAAGCTAATCCTGCGCGTTTCCGACCTTTATACGAACGTTATTACGAATCCATCTACCGTTTCGCCTATCGGCGTACTAGCGATTCCGATCTCTCGGCTGATCTTTCTTCTCAAGTGTTTTTGAAAGCTTTGCAGCGTCTTAGCGGCTACGAATATCGAGGTGTACCTTTTTCGGCCTGGTTGTTCCGTATTGCAAGTAACGAAATTGCCCAGCATTTTCGCGACTCTCGCAACCAACGAACCGTCAGTGTAGAAGACCATACCTTGGCGGAAGTAGCCGAAGAAATGGAACTGGACGAAGACCTCTGGAAGGTAGAAGACCTGATCGGTGCCCTGGATCAGCTCAAACCCTCAGATATCGAAATTATCGAGTTGAGGTTCTTTGAGCAACGCCCCTTCAAGGAGGTGGCTGAAATTCTGGGGATCACTGAAAGCAATGCCAAGGTAAAGACTTACCGCATTCTAGAACGACTGAAAAAGCACTTAAGCACTAGCCAAACCAAGTGAAATTTTGACCTTTGAGAAGCGTCAGCTATGGAAAGAAACTACAATTTTAAACGAAACCCGGAGGAGCCGAGCAATGAAGACATCCGACAGCGGATGGACTTCGATGCTTTGCTACAGGAGTTTGAAGCCCAGCCAGCGGCCAAAGCCAATGGTGGTGCCCGAATACGTAGGTTGGTTTACCTCAGTACGGCGGTGGCCGCTGCGGTAGCCCTACTGTTGCTGGTGCCTTTTCTGAGTGGCAACAAGCCGCTGAGTCCGGAGGCGTATTTTGCTCAGCAGGATTTCGTTCATATTCCCCTCCCTCAACAAGACCTGCAGGTGCCTTATACCACCGAGGCCGTAGCTGATGCTCATAAGGGTGGTGTGATCGATTACCCCAGTGGATCGCGGCTGGTAATTCCCGCAGCGGCATTTATGAACGATCGCGGCCGATTGGTGGGTGGTGAAGTGGCTATCCATTATCGTGAGCTGCACGACTATATCGATTTCTTTGTTTCCGGCATTCCCTTGGCCTACGATTCGGTAGGTATGCAACGCTACCTGACCTCAGCAGGTATGGTAGAGGTTTATGCAGAACAAAATGGCAAGCGCCTGAAGATGGCCCCTGGTAAGGCTATTCAGGTAGAACTCCGTAGTGAGGTGGTGGTGAAAGATTATTTCAGCCTGCCCAAGTACCACGTTTATCAATTGGATACCGCATCGCGTACCTGGCAGTATCGCAACGTAGACATGCTGCAGTTTGTCGAAGAAGACCTTATAAGTGGTGGCACAAATACCCCGCAACAACGCTGGCAGCGAGAGCTGGGCAACCTGGAAGAAGAATACGAAAAAGCCTTACAGGACTTACAGATGGACTATCCATTGCCTTCTGCACCCGTAGCACCAACCCAAGCCAATGGCAACCGCCCGACTTTGGAGTTGGACTTTACACAGGGAGCACTCGCGCTGGATCCTGAAAGTGATCTACAGCCTGAAGATTTGGCCTACTTGCATGCTGGTACGATTTGGGAGATTGCTCCAGAGTCGCCAGCCGTTGATCCCCGTGCGTTTCGCGTAAGCTGGGAAACGGTAAAACTTCGCCGATTGAATGCCCAACGCTTTGAATTGACCTTACAGCACCGGGATAATCAAGAAACATTGATCGTCGCTCCTGTACTTTTAGGTGCCAACTACCAGAAAGCACTGGCTAAATATCAGCAGGAACTAGCTGCTTATGATGCCATGGTTACCCTACGAGAAGAACAAGTTGGTAGCGAACGTGAACGCCTACAGATACAGTTTTCTGAGCGTAGAGAAGCATTGAAAGAACGCCTGGAACAAGAGTTTCAGAGCCAACCCGGTGAACTTCGCCGTCAGGTAGTCAATCGTTTTGTGGTTAGTGAATTTGGGGTGTGGAACTGTGCTCAAACCATCGACGCCCCCTCTACGGTACAAGGTGTACAATACCGTACGAAGGAAGGGCAGACCATTGAAAATATGACGGCCTACGTCGTCAACCGGGAGTACAATACGGTCTTCAGGTACCTGGCTTCCAGCACAGCTCCGATCGGCATTGAACCCGCTTCAGACAACCTCCTCTGGGTGGTAGATGAACGAGGAGAGATTTCTCGCATTGAGCTAAAGCAACTTTATGACGATGGCGCGGAGCTGGTGTTAGAAACAGTTACCCCGCCCGTGAAGAGTCGGGCAGACTTGCGCAAAGCACTCGAGTTTTAGGTGGTGGTTGATAAAATTTGAAAGCACGAAATATCTAATATTTCGTGCTTTCTTGTTTTGGAGGACTACAATTCAAAAGTTCGAACACCACGCTTTTTACGCATTGGATGGGAGTGCCACTTTCGTCAAAAGTATTGACCAGGAGTGCTTGGGCCAGTGGTTGTGCAAAAACATCCGGCACATCCCTTACCGCGCCTGCGGGGATATGGTGGTTTTGAAACAAGGTCAACAGTTCTTTTCGGGTAGTAAAAGTGCCGATACGTTCCTGAAGCAGGGGGATCAACTCGGAACGATATTTTACCCGCTGAGCATTGGTCGCGAAGCGCTCATCGCTCACTAATGGTGCAATCTTCAAGACTTCACAGAGCTTTTTCCAGTGGGCCTCTACACCTACTGCCAAGACCAACTCCTGACCATCCGCCGTGCGGAAAAGATCGCCGTAAGGGGCAATGTTGGGGTGCTGACTGCCCAGGCGCTGGGGCGCAAAACCGGCAATTAGCCAGTTGGTGGCCTGGTTGGCGAGGCTGGCTAGTGCAGCAGCGTAGAGACTAGTGCTCACTTTGCTTCCTTGCCCCGTTTGTGCTCGCTGGAGCAGAGCCAGCAAGATACCTTCCTTGAGCTGATGAGCAGCAAGAATATCAATGAGGGCCACAGGCATCTTCACCGGTGGGCGGTCTGGTTCACCGGTAAGGTAAAGAAATCCACTTTCGGCTTGAAGCACAACATCAAAAGCCAAACGAGGATCATCAGCACCAAAGCCCGTAAGTTCGGCGTAAATAATTTTCGGATTCAAGCTTTTCAGGCTTTCATAATCCATCTGCAGTTTTTCAGCAGCTCCGGGGCGGTAGTTGACAATGACGATGTCCGCCGCCCGAATCAATGCTTCTACTTGCTCACGTCCCTCTTCCTCTTTCAGGTCAACAAATAAGGTCTTTTTTCCAAAATTTATACTTTGGTAGTAAGCAGAGTCAGTTTTTTCAGCGGCTTCGGTAGGTGCTTTCCAGCGGCGGGTAACATCGCCACCCGTAGCAGCATTTTCAATTTTGATGACCTCGGCACCAAGTTCCGCAAAGAACAAACCCACTGCTGGTCCGGCTAATACACTTGCGAGTTCTACTACTTTAAGACCCTGGAAAAACTGATTTTGCATCTTTTATTATTTTTATCTTGGTGCTCGTGGTGGTGCTCGTGGTGGTGTTCGCTTCGCTCACGGTGGTGCTCACTACCGCGAGCGAAGCGAGTACCAAAAACAAAAAACAATGCAAGATAAACAACAGTCGTGGTTAGAGCGGCTTTCTATGGAAAGTTGGCAGGCAGAGATGGTGATTTCCGGGGTCGCGATTTTTGGGTCTTTTCAGTTGTTTGATGGTGTGAGCAGCTTGATTGACTGGCTCTACTTTCGACTGCCGGGGAGTTTTATGTACGTTGCCTACTTTTTGTGTTTTTATCTTTTTATAGCCGTAGCTATGTTGAGTATGAGCTTTTTGGGCCACTTTGTGGTGCGATCCATCTGGATAGCGTCCATTGGTTTAGAGAGTGTTTATCCGGAGATTCGCCGAGAAAATGCGACCTATTCGCCTCATTTTATGGATCAATTTTTGCGGCGATTCCCCAGTTTTAAGGGATTCAACGAAGAGTTGGACCGTATAGGGAGTTCTATTCTGGCTTATGCCCTGATGTTGGTAATGGTTTTTATAGGTATAGGTTGTTTGATTGGCTTGGCTTTGCTGCTGGGAACAATGACGGCGATGTTTACTACCGAAGAATTAGGACTTAACGTATCGCTGGGTTTATTGGGCATCGCTGTTGTCGTCATTTTTTTCAATGCGATTTTGAATAGTAAAGCTTTACAAAACCGTCCCTGGGTGCAGAAGATACATTTTCCATTGACCATTGGGATTAGCTATCTTTTTGCCAATGTGTTTTTTCGTCCTCATTCGTACCTGAGTTTCATTATTCGTACCAATCTAGATCCCAAGCGTTACTGGAAGTTTATGATCATGATTGTGATTGGCGTCACCATTATTTCAGGTAGTGTTTTTCAGCGTACAAATCTGGTAGCGTTGCTGGACGATGTTTATTTGCGCTTTGACCAGCGGACGGATCGTTTGTACAGCGGCAACTATTTGGATGAATCGGCAGGTCAGGAACTGGCTTTTATCCGCCCGCAGATTCCTTCCATGGTGATCCATTCCGCGGCCGAATTAACACTTTTTTTACCCTTGCCAGAACGGGAAGAAAGAAAGATCTTTTTGAGGTGTTCTGAAAAAGAACCCGCTGATATGGAGGATCGTGATGAAGCGCGTAATGCTACTTATGCGTATCGATTATCCTGTTATAAAGAACAGATAAAAGTAGCTATTGATGACCAAGCTGTGGAGTACGTTGTTAAAGTATATATTCACCCTCATGATGCAGAGCCGGGCTTGCAATATTTTTTCCCCAACCTGGATTTGTTACCTGGAGAACATCAGATTATCATTCAGCACCTTGCTATTGAGGGAGCGCAAGAAAAAACAGATCGTATTCCATTTATTTACCTGCCTAAGTAATAGTCGCTTATTAGGTTTAAATAATTTGTTAATCCTTGTTTTACTAAACATATTTTCCTAAATTTATTTTCAATTTTTCTCGCGACTAAATTGGGGATGAAAGATTTTTTTCTACAACGACTCTTGCAGCGTCTGGAAAAAGACGGTAATGACGACCTGGCCCTCATCATGGAGTTTGGGGCTAACAGTTATTCTACCCAAGAATTAAGTAATATTCTGCAGCAGGTAGGTGACCAAAAGGAAATAGCCGGCCGTTGGCAGCATCGCTTGTTTTTAGTCGGTTTTAGTGTTTCCTTCTGGATTGCTACCTCCTTTATCGCCGCCGCTTGTCAGGCGCAATTAATAAGTTTTCTCCTCCTCGCCATGGTACCTGTTTCTTTGCTGTTAGCCCTTGGTGGGCATTTTTATTTACGGCGTAGGTTTCCTGCTTATCGGAATATCCATCTGGTAGCTTCGATTATACAACAAGAATTGGATCGGCGTAAAAAAGACGCATCTATTTTCTAACTTGTCAGGAAATAATCTTGACTAGTATGAAAAATCTTTTAGCAATAGGCTTTTGCCTGTTTGCATTCACACTCCTAGGCCAGGGCGAATTCCAGGCACTTGTACACGAGCAGGCTGCTCAATTAGAAGAAAAGGTAATTGAATGGCGCCGTTATCTGCACGAGCACCCCGAATTGAGTAATCGGGAATTTGAAACAGCAGCGATGGTGGCTAAGCATCTTACTAGCTTGGGGATGGAGGTACGCACCAAGGTGGGCCTCACTGGTGTGGTAGGAATTCTTCGGGGCGGTAAGCCCGGAAAAACAGTCGCATTGCGTGCGGATATGGACGCCCTTCCCGTCACCGAGCGCGTCGATGTCCCTTTTGCAAGTAAAGTAAGAACGACTTTTTTAGGCCAGGAAACGGGGGTGATGCACGCCTGTGGCCACGATACCCACGTAGCCATGCTGATGGGTGCTGCTGAAATTTTGGCAGGCATGAAAGCGGAGGTACCGGGTACGGTGGTCTTTATCTTCCAACCAGCAGAAGAGGGTGCTCCTCCGGGAGAAGAGGGAGGCGCAGAGCTGATGGTGAAAGAAGGGGTACTGAAAGATCCTGCGGTGGATGCTATTTTTGGTATTCATATCAACTCAGAGACGCCCGTAGGCGAAGTGAGATTTAAACCTGGTGGTGCACTGGCGGCCGTCAATCGTATGGTCATCCGCGTAAAGGGTAAACAAACCCACGGTTCTACTCCTTGGACGGGCGTTGACCCCGTGACCATCTCTGCTCAAATTATTCTAGGCTTACAAACGATTGTGAGCCGCCAAACGGAATTGACCAAAGAGGCTGCTGTCATCAGTATCGGTAAAATCACGGGTGGGGTGCGCAGCAATATTATTCCGGAAGAAGTAGAAATGATCGGCACCATCCGCACCCTGGATCCAGAAATGCAACGAGAAATCCACGAACGTATTCGTCGCACCGTCACCCATATCGCCGAAGCATCCGGTGCCACGGCCGAGGTAGAGATAGAAAGAGGCTATCCTGTTACGTACAATGATCCAGAGTTGACGAGCATGATGGGCAAAACCATGCAGGCCGTTGCAGGGGTAGATAATGTGATTTTGACGCGGGCACGCACGGGCGCCGAAGATTTTTCTTTTTACGCGGAGGAAATTCCTGGCCTTTTTGTTTTCCTTGGCGGAATGCCTGCTGGGCAAGATCCTTCCCAGGCGGCACCACACCACACGCCCGATTTCTACATTGATGAATCAGGATTACAGTTAGGTGTGGAGCTTTACGCTAATTTTGCACTCGACTATTTACTGTTGACTAAGGAGTAAATTCTATCGGAAAAATAAGGCCTTTAGGCGGATCAATTTGCCCTTATGGCCTTACTTTTTCATCTTGAAGGTTATTAAAACTGGCCTTTCGGCTAAAATGTCGAAAGGCCAGTTGAGATTGTAAAACATTTTACAAGCGTTTCACCATGCAAAGTTTTCTAACCGGAGCGACCTCCTACCTGAAAGGACTTCAACTTATCGCCAAGCACCGTCTTTGGCTCTATTTCTGGATGCCGGTATTGCTGAGTCTGGTATTTGGGGTACTGGTGTTGCAAACCGCTTGGGGAGTAAGTGATGACCTTGGTGGATGGTTGATTTCTTTTTATCCTTTTGAATGGGGAAAAAACACCTTCGAGAAAATTGCTACCGTAACGGGAGGTGTGAGCTTGGTTGCATTTACGTTGCTAATCTTTAGATATATCATCATGGCGGTAGCAGCGCCATTTATGAGTATTTTATCAGAGCGGTTAGAGCAAAAGATGTATCCTCATCTGCCAAAGACAAATTTCAGTTTACCTAAAATGCTAAGTGACCTCATACGAGGAGTGAGGATCGCATTGCGTAATGTCATTCGGGAGGTTGTCATTACTTTACTGCTTTTGGTTTTGGGTATTATTTTGCCGATCATAAGTCCGCTGGTGCCCATTATGATTATTCTGGTACAAGCCTATTATGCAGGATTTGGCAATTTTGATTATACCCTGGAGCGGCGCATGGGGGTGAGGGAAAGTGTTCGTTTTGTAAAAAATAATCGGACCCTCGCTATTGGCAATGGGATTGTTTTCGTCGTCTTGTTGATGACGATAGTAGGTTTTCTTTTTGCTTTGCCATTGGGCACAGCTGCGGGAGCCGTAGTTACTTTGGAAAAGTTAGAGGGGAATCCTGAAAACTAAAAGGTAGGGGGGTGTAGTGAGAATGAAAAAGTAGTACCGTAACCGAGACCTTTGGAGTTGACACTGATTTCGCCGCCATGTTTTTCGATAATCCGGCGACAAAGACTCAACCCCAAGCCGTTTCCTTCAAAATCTTCTTTATTATTCAAACGGGTAAATAACTTGAAAATACTATCGGCATATTGAGGCTCTATTCCGATGCCATTGTCTTGGAACTTAAAATGATATAGCTCTCCTATTTTTGTGAAAGTCAAACTAATCGACGGAGCATGATTTGGTCGGTGGAATTTGATCGCATTGGCAATCAGGTTTTGAAAGAATTGAGCCAGTAAGGTTTCAAAACCAGCGACAATAGGAAGATAAGGATAGCAAATGGTCGCTTGGGTATCTGCGATTACTACAGAAAGATTTCTTTTTACATTTTCCAATACACTATTTAAGTCTACTGCCGTTAAATCATGGTTCGTATCACTAATCTTTGCATAATCCAATAAGCCATTTAGAAGTTGTTCCATTCTACGAGCAGCATCGATGGCGAAGTCAAGGTACTCCTCTGTTTCTTCTTTTGGTATATGCTCTTTTCGCCGTTTGATTAAACTCAAAAAGCTGGCAATGGTACGTACTGGTTCTTTAAGATCATGAGAAGCTGCATGGGCATATTGTTCCAAATCTTTATTGGATCTGCGTAAATCCAGGACCAATCTTCGGAGCTTACTGGTTCGGCTTTCCACCAGTTCTTCCAACTTTAATCGGTATTGATGAAGCTTTTCTTGGGCTTGCGCATGGCTTATCCTGCTGGCAGACATGGCTGCTACGGTTTCCAGAAGATACAAATCGTCGTTGGTGAAAAAATTGCGTTCCGGGTGTTCAGAATCAATAACGCCAATAACTTTCCCGTCGAGGATGATCGGGACAGCCAATTCAGAAAAACGCAAAGCATCATCAAAAATATACCGAGAATCAGTGCTGGTATCTTTGATGATAATAGACTTTCCACTTTGCGCAACGTACCCTACAATACCTTTACCAAAAGGGATCTCCAGGCAATTGATAATTTCGTGTGCTGCCGGATTTTTTTCGCCGTGAGCAGCCTTCTGTACCAGTACCTGTCGGTCTTCATCTAAGAGATAAACCACACAATCAACAAAGCCAAGTTTAGCAATTACATTGGTCGTAATAGACCAGATGATTTCTTCAACAGTGTTTTGGCGTAATAAAGAAGTTGCAAAATTGTTGATAATCGTTAAGTGTCGCTCCTTTTTTCGCAGGAACGCTAATTGATGCTGAAGCGCAGTATTCGATTGATTATCAGAATGCTCTTCCAATTGCTTGTGGTGTTTAACGTTAGTACTATATACGTGAAGTTAAGAAAAGTAATGCTTAATATTTTTTTCTATCTATGAAAATAGCCGATCTAACCAGAAGGTTAAATCGGCTGTTTTATCAGATAAATGCAGTCTCTATCGTAAGGTGAATTCATTGATTTACCAGAAAATAGGACATCATTTAGCAATGAACGCTTTATTTCTCGCCATAAACAGTAATACTGTAGATGCCGAAATCTTTGCTGAAGGCAGCTATTTCAGTAGCATTCAGGTGGTGAGCAAGCACTTCTTCCGGGAGGACAATTGGTTTCTTTTTCTGTACTTGCAAGTGCTTAAAGCCTTGTTGACGAAGTAAACCCAGATAGTCTTCGTATTGAATCGCACCAGCAACACATCCCGCATACATTTCTGCATCCTTTTGAAGTGCTGGAGGTAAATCCCCTTCCAATACAATGTCGGAAATACTAAAATGACCACCGGTCTTGAGGATACGGTGCGTTTCCGCAAAGGCCTTTGTTTTATTGGGCACTAGGTTGAAAACACAGTTGCTGACGACCACATCAGCTGTTTCCGCAGGCAGTGGAATGCTCTCAATGTCCCCTTTTATAAAAGACACATTGTTGTACCCCAGGGCAAGGGTGTTTTTTCTAGCTTTCATCAGCATGTCATCCGTAAAATCTACGCCAATCACTTGTCCGCTTGGCCCTGTTTCGGAGCGTGCTACAAAGCAGTCGTTACCCGCTCCTGACCCCAAATCGACGACTACATCTCCTGCTTTGATCTTGGCAAACTCCGTGGGCAGGCCACATCCCAACTTCAGGTCGGCATCGGGGGCATAACCCGCTAGTTCGTCGTACTCATCGGCCATGATGCTGTAGTCCATGGTTTGGTCGCCGCAGCAACCGCCACCAGCTGCCCGGCGCGCGATAGCACCATACTTTTCTTGTACCAGTGCCTTGAGTTCTGTAGCCGATTTGTTGGTGTTGTCCTCCGTGCAGCAATCACTGGCACAGCAGTTGTTATCGGCGAGCGGTAGGCTGGCCGTGGTTTCATGCTTGTTTTCCATTGTTAATGGTATTGTGCTGTTCTAACAGCAGGTTGGTGTGAGAATATTGCTAATGAATTGATGTAAAAGTGGACTCATCTTTTCAAGGTACTCCACATTAAGGCAATAACAGGATTTTACGCCCTCTACTTCTCCCTTGATCAAGCCCGCTTCTTTCAAGGCTTTTAGATGTTGGGAAACGGTAGCTTGAGACAAAGGCATTACTTCGACGATCTCGCCACAGATACAACTTTGTTTTTGTGCTAAGGTCTGTAAAATCGCAATCCGTGCCGGATGGCCCATTGCTTTCGCTAAAGCCGCCAATGCTTGTACCTCTTCCGGAAAGACATCTGATTTGTTAATTGCCATTTGTTTTATTTTATATCGCAAATATACGATTAATCATTGTGCTTGTCAATACTTCCTCAAAAAAAATCTTTGATCAAACCCTGACAATCCTTCTGCGCTAGACCTCCGTTGAAAATTTTACCTTTGCGGCAGCAAAAAATAGCAAGCATGGAGTTTACCAACCGCATTAACCGTTCCGCATCAGCGGCCTTGTTCGAAGAAGCGAAACAATATTTCCCAGGAGGCGTCAATTCACCAGTACGGGCTTTTAAGTCGGTATCTGGTCCACCGCTGTTTATCCGTGAAGGAAATGGTTGTCGCATGACGGATGAGGACGGCAATACTTTCCTGGATTTTTGCTGTTCTTGGGGCCCGCTTATACATGGCCACAACAATGATCGCATCCGCGAATTTGTTATAGAAACCCTGAGTAAAGGCACTTCTTTTGGTACACCGAACCGGATGGGCAACCAATTAGGTAAGCTCATCCTGGAGCACCATTCCTTTATCGAAAAGATTAGATTTGTCAGCTCGGGCACCGAAGCCGTGATGTCGGCTATTCGCCTCGCACGTGGTGTGACCGGTAAGAACAAGGTCCTCAAATTTGAAGGCTGTTATCATGGGCACGTTGATAGTTTGTTGGTAAAAGCAGGCTCTGGGCTGGCTACTTTTGGTACCTCTACCTCTGCTGGTGTCCCTGAATCTTTTGCGCGAGAAACCCTGGTGATTCCTCTTAATGACCGCGATGCACTTGAGCAGACCCTCAGTGAGCACGCGCACGATATTGCCTGTATCATTGTTGAGCCCGTGCCCGCCAACAATGGCCTGCTGCTACAGGAACAGAGCTTTCTGGAATGCCTTCGGCTCAAAGCCTATAAGCACAATGTGCTGCTTATTTTCGATGAGGTCATTTCTGGTTTCAGAGTAGGCTTCGAAGGTGCGGCAGGGTATTACGGCATTCAGCCTGATATTATGACTTTCGGGAAAATCATTGGCGGCGGATTCCCCGTTGGCGCTTATGCGGCCAGTGCCGACATCATGTCACACATCGCACCCGAGGGACCTGTCTACCAAGCGGGTACTTTATCGGCCAATCCCGTCGCGATGGCGGGCGGTTACGCTGCTTTAGAGCAATGTCTGGCAGATGGTTTTTACGAAGCCATGGCCAACAAGACCACTCATTTCGTAGCGGGCATCCAGGCACATTGCGACAAAAACGGCTATGAAGTCAATATACCTCACATCGGATCTATCTTTTGGGTGGCTTTTAGCCGTGAGCAAATCCGTGCCGCCAGCGAAATTGATCCGGCCAGTATGGACAAGTTCAAAGTACTTCACCATGAGCTTTTACAACGAGGGGTATATCTCGGGCCTTCCGGCTATGAGGTAGGCTTCGTCAGCGCTGCTCACACCACAGAAGATCTCGAAGAAGCCAGTGCTCATATTTGTGCAGCACTTGATGTAGTGTTTGGTGGTTAAAACAGGCTATTGGTTGGAGCGTTTGATTGTTAGGGGAGTAAGGGGGCCGTTTACGGAAGAGTGTTCAAAATTGTGTGCCATCCCTTCGGCACGTGCAGATATGCCTGCCAACAAGCTGGTCTTGCAGGCAGAGCCTGTCTGCAGCAGATAGGCTGCAGAGGCCACAGATGTTTTTTTGTTACTGGTTATCAGTGTTTTAGCAATTATTTCGTCACGCACCCATTAATGACCAGTCTCCAGAAGAGGGAAGTCAGAAACGATTTGGATCCGTAAGCCAAAAACCTTTACACTTTTACACCCTTACACTTTTCCAACCAACCATCACCCCCCGCAACCTTCAAACTATCCAACCATTATGTAGTAGTCTTGTAGTAGTATTGTAATAGCCAAAATCCATTGTAGTAGTCTTGATGTAGTAATAAATAGTAAAGGTGTCTAAATAAAGAATAATATTGTGCTTGAGCTAGTGCGTGCAAAATACTAAGCTGTAAATCTTTTTCATCAATTGCTTTTCTTTCATTTGTATGGTGCTTTATTCCTGACGTATGATATTATCAACTATTAGCATCGCCGCTGATTATTGGCCCTTGATTTTAGGCTTGGCGTTATTGTTGACAGTGATGTTTTTGTACTTAAGGAAAAAGATGATTCAAACAAGGGAAAAGCAAAAAGAGCTGATTGAAAAAATTGCTGCATTAGAAGAAAAAATAGCTAAGCAATCCGCCGAAATACCTACGGGGAAAAAAAGCGAAATACGCTTGGTTAAAGAGGAAATTGAAAAGGCAATTGATACAAAACTGGGTGCTTCCTCCTGGGATATACTCAACCTCCTGATCGAAAATCCATCTACAAGTAACAAGGAGATTGCTGAAAAAGTCTCTTTGAGCGTAGAGGGTGTAAGTTCGTCCTTGAGAAGAATGTACGTTTCCTTTGGGGTGAAAACCGCTAATAATAAACGAATTGCGCTGGTGATGAAGGCTTTGGAGCTTTCGGAAGTTCCTATAGATAAGGAACAATCCTGACCCAGCATGGGAACGTTTGCAAGGGTTCGTTTTCGAAATTATGAACGGTCGACCGTGCAAATGATAGTCAAATAAGAATTATCAAGCTTTGCTTGGTAAAAAGCTAAGCTCTTGCGCTTATTTTAGTGCGTTTTATAGAGTCGATGCTAATTTTGACAAATAAATTAACGAAGTACTGATTCTTTAAAAAAGCTTATGTCGAAATTTCTACCATCTAGTCTGCTGCGAAAATTATTGGTTATTGGCCTCTTGGTATTGCCAGGGCTAGTAGCTGCTCAAAGGACAATCGTCTTAACTCAAAACGCGGGAGACGCGACAATAGGCCTAGACAGAAAAAATTTTGGCGGCCCCTACAGCCAAGGGTACCATCATGATTTTGACTTCGGTTCCAGTGTTAGCCCTTGTGAGCGCATTGTTTCGGTTAGTCTGGCGATATCCATTCAGAGTTTTAGCTCGAATATACCTCCAGGGTGCAGCCACTCTAGTGTTTACTATAACATTTATTATGGTTGCAATCCATACAACGGCACGGGAGGAACTTGCCCAACGGCCAACCTATTAAATGAACCTTTTTTCCCTCCTGGTGGTGCTCCCTATAATAGAACTTATAATTGTCCTGCGAATAATTTTGATTTTGGGGGCAACTTTAGTGCAGACATCGTACCCGTTTATTCGACCGGATGTACTGACGGTCAGAATGCTATTATAGCAGGCCACGTGACCTATGCTTATACGATAACCGTAACCATTGAGACGGACTTGATTACCTGCACAGGCACGGGTTGCTTGGCTGGAACAACTACCGTTCAAGCCTGTGATGATGGTGATCCTTGTACATCCAATGATATGGAAACCATCCTGGATTGTGATGGTAGCATCTGTGTGCCTTGTATGGGTACGCCTGTCGTAAGCTGTACCAATACGGTGACACTCCCTTGTGACGATAACGACCCCTGTACCGCCAACGATATGGAAGTGGTAGAGGCTTGTGACAATAGTGTGGTCTGCGTGCCCTGTGCAGGAACACCGGTGCCTTCGTGTACCATTACGACAAGTTTGCCCTGTGATGACAATGACCCATGTACCATAAATGATGTAGAAATTGTCGAAGATTGCGACAATTCCATTGTATGTGTGCCTTGTGCGGGAACGCCGGTGCCTTCGTGTACTGTTACGACGAGCTTGCCCTGTGATGATAACGACCCTTGTACAATCAATGATGTAGAAATTGTTGAAGATTGCGACAACTCCATCGTATGTGTGCCTTGTGCGGGAACGCCAGTACCTATGTGTACCAATACCGTCACCTTACCCTGTGATGATGGAGACATTTGCACTGAAAACGATGTCGAAATCGTAGAAGCCTGTGACAACAGTATTATCTGTGTCCCTTGTGCCGGTGTACCCGTACCCGTTTGTACCAATACCATTACGTTGCCTTGTGATGACAACGACCCTTGTACAGAGAACGACGTAGAAATTGTCGAGGATTGTGATATCACTCAGGTTTGTGTGCCCTGTGCAGGAACGCCCATACCGGTTTGTACCAATACGATTGTTCTTCCCTGTGATGATGGCGACCCTTGTACCATAAATGACGTAGAAACCGTAGAAGATTGCGACATCTCGCAAATTTGTATTCCTTGTGCGGGTACTCCAGTAAATACTTGTGTAAATACCATCACCCTTCCTTGTGACGACGGCGATCCTTGTACTGAAAATGATGTAGTTACGGTTGACGATTGTGATAATTCGCAAATCTGTATCCCTTGTCAGGGAACGCCCGTCACCACCTGTACCAACACCATTGTCCTCCCCTGCGATGATGGCAACCCTTGTACGGAGAATGACGTCCAAACGGTGGAGGACTGTGACATCTCGCAGATTTGTATTCCTTGTGCAGGTACACCTATTGTAAGTTGTACATCAACGATCAGTCTTCCTTGTGACGATGGCAACGCTTGTACGACCAATGACATGGTCATTGTCGAAGCCTGCGATAATAGTATTGTCTGTGTCCCTTGTCAGGGAATTGCACAAACCTGCGCTACTGGCCCTACTACTACGCAAGCTTGTGACGACGGCAATCCCGGTACCATCAACGATATGGAAACCATCCTTGATTGTGATGGCAGCATCTGTGTACCATGTATGGGTACGCCTGGCGATTGTAGTACGACACCCACTACCACACAAGCTTGTGACGACGGTAACCCCTGTACCATCAACGACATGGAAACCATCCTCGACAGCGATGGTAGTATCTGTGTACCCTGTATGGGCGTGGTGCAAAATTGCAGTACTGGACCGACCTCGGTTGTTAGCTGCGATGACGGCAACCCCTGTACCATCAATGATGTGCAAACCATCCTTGATTGTAATGGCAGCATCTGTGTGCCATGTATGGGCGTAGTGCAGGACTGTGCCACCGGTCCCACGACTACACTACCTTGTGACGACGGCAACCCTGCTACGATCAATGATATGCAAACTATTCTAGATTGCGATGGTAGCATCTGTGTTCCCTGTATGGGCGTACCTGGCGATTGCTCCAATAGCCCCACTACCACCCAGGGCTGTGACGATGGCAACCCATGTACCATCAATGATATGGAGACCATTCTGGATGCCGATGGTAGTATTTGTGTACCATGCATGGGCATAGCACAGGATTGCGCCACGGGGCCTACGACGACACAAGCTTGTGATGATGGCAATCCTGCAACCATCAACGATATGGAAACCATCCTGAATTGCGATGGTAGCATCTGTATCCCTTGTATGGGTACACCCGGTGATTGTAGCACAGCACCGACTACAACCCAGGCTTGTGATGATGGTAACCCTTGTACCATCAATGATATGGAAACCATCCTGGATGCCGATGGTAGCATCTGTGTGCCTTGTATGGGTACGCCGACAGATTGTACAACGGGTACGACCTCCGTAGTTGCCTGTGACGATGGCAACCCCTGTACCATCAATGATATGCAAACCATCCTTGATTGTGACGGTAGCATTTGCGTACCTTGTATGGGTACGGTATTAGATTGCAATACAGGGCCTAGCACTACGCAAGCCTGTGATGATGGCAATCCGTTTACGATCAACGACATGGAAACCATCCTCGATTGTGATGGTAGCATTTGTGTGCCCTGTATGGGCGAACCCGTAGATTGTAACACGGGCACCACCACGGTTCAAGCCTGTGATGACGGCGATCCTTGTACGATCAATGACCAGGAAACGATTCTAGATGCCGACGGTTCGGTTTGTATCCCTTGTAGCGGTACGCCTGCCCCTTGCGGCACGGATGGCAGCTGTGAGCAAGTCCAAGCCTGTGACGACGGCAACCCATGTACCATCAATGATGTAGAGACAATTCTTTTGTCAGATGGTAGCATTTGTGTGCCTTGTATGGGCACGCCTACAGATTGTAATACAGGTGCAACTTCCGTTGTTCCTTGTAATGATAATAACCCCTGTACGATCAACGATGTACAGACCATCCTTGATTGTGACGGTAGCATCTGCGTACCCTGCATGGGTACCGTTTTAGATTGTAACACAGGGCCCAGCACCACGCAAGCCTGTGATGACGGCAATCCGTTTACGATCAACGACATGGAAACCATCCTCGATTGTGATGGTAGCATTTGTGTGCCCTGTATGGGCGAACCTGTAGATTGTAACACGGGCACCACCACGGTTCAAGCCTGTGATGATGGTGATCCCTGTACGATCAACGACCAGGAAACGATATTGGATGCCGACGGTTCGGTCTGTGTTCCTTGTACTGGTACACCTGCCCCTTGTGGCACGGATGGTGCTTGTGAGCAAGTCCAGGCCTGTGACGACGGCAACCCATGTACCATCAACGATGTAGAGACAATTCTTTTGTCAGACGGTAGCGTCTGTGTGCCTTGTATGGGCACGCCTACGGATTGTGCTACTGGTACAACTTCCGTTGTTCCTTGTAATGATAATAATCCCTGTACGATCAACGATGTACAGACGATCCTTAATTGCGACGGTAGCATCTGCGTACCTTGTATGGGTACCGTTTTAGATTGTAACACGGGGCCTAGCACCACGCAAGCCTGTGATGACGGCAATCCGTTTACAATCAATGATGTAGAAACCATCCTCGATTGTGATGGTAGCATCTGTATCCCTTGTATGGGCGAACCTGTAGATTGTACCACGGGCACCACCACGGTTCAAGCCTGTGATGACGGCGATCCTTGTACGACCAATGACCAAGAAACGATTTTGGATGCCGATGGTTCGGTCTGTGTTCCTTGTACCGGCACACCTGCCCCTTGTGGCACGGATGGTACTTGTGAGCAAGTCTTGCCATGTGACGACGGCGACCCCTGTACCATCAATGATGTAGAAACGATTCTCTTGTCAGATGGTAGCATTTGTGTACCCTGCGCTGGAACGATTCTCGATTGTAGCAACGGCCCCACCACTGTTCAAGCCTGTGATGATGGTGATCCTAATACCTTCAATGACCAGGAAACCATCCTCAACTGTGATGGCTCGATTTGTATCCCTTGTGCAGGCACACCGTGTAACCTTGATTTGGCACCGGTAATCAATACCACCAATGAAAGCTGTTTTGGTGAAAACGATGGTAGTATTGGCATCGAATCAGTGGCAGGTGGCCAGGAGCCTTACCTGTTCTCCCTCAATGGTGGTGCTTTTGTTACGGATGTCTTATTTGCTGGCCTTGCGCCAGGTGCTTACACTTTGACGGTGCAGGATGCAGAAGGCTGTGAATCCACTACGAATATCAGTATTTTACCAGCTGCTAACCTCTTCCTTATTTTGACGTCAGACGCAGTAGAAGATGAAGTACTTTTGGGAGATAGCGCACAGCTTTCTTTCACGACCAACGCAGTGATTGATACCATCATTTGGACTTTTGATCAAACCCTAAGTTGTACCGACTGTTTGGAACCTTTTGTGTCACCTGAACAACAAACAGTTTATACGGTTACTGTCGTGGACGAAAATGGCTGTATTATAAGTGATGAAATTAGGATCTTTGTGGACAGAACGGAGCGCATCTACATTCCAAATATATTTTCGCCCAATGACGATGGTGTTAATGATGACTTTGTGATTTATGCGGGAGCTAATGTGAAGATGATTCGCCGCTTCCAAATATTTGATCGCTGGGGAGGAGCTGTTCTTTCCTGGGAAGATATTCCGGCCAATGACAGCCAGTTTGGCTGGGACGGAACCTACCGCGGGGAGGACGTAAATCCGGGCGTTTACCTCTACGTAGTAGAAATAGAACTGACCGATGGCACGCTGCTGACCAAGACTGGAGAAGTAGTGCTGCTGAAGTAAAATAGTCCAAGTAGCATTTGGTCTTTTAGGCCAAATGCTGCTTGGGAATATTAGTTGGTGAATGGTAGTAATATCACTACCTTTATAGGCTGAAACGAAGTTTTGTTTTTTGACGACCTGATTGTAACTAATTTAATTTTAAGTGTTTAAGGTATTATTGCCATAAACCTTATTGATACGTATTACGACCTTAATTTTTTTATAACAAATTGTAATCTTATGCGACAAGCGAACTTTACGCTTTATCACGCATGGCGATGTTGCTTCGGCTTATTGCTCATGCTCGCCGTCCCTATCATTGGGGAGGCGCAAACCAATATCATCCACGGTGCAGGAGGCGTAGTGGAACCATTGAATGCCTGCGCCGACTTTTTCAGTGGAGACATTTACACCGATAGCGGTGGTGCTGGTAACAGTTATGCTAATAACGAAAACTTAGCATTGACGTTCTGTGCGGAGGCTGGTGAGACAGTGAGTTTTACCTTCAACTCTTTTAATGTTGAAAGTTGCTGCGACCGGTTAGCGGTTACTGGAGCTGCCACAGGAAACGGGAATTATGCTGGTACCACTCTTCCTCCGGTCATTACATCTTCAGTAGGAGGCTGTATTACTTTTACTTTCACATCTGATGGTTCGGTTACTCCAGCTGGATGGACCGCTACGATTTCTACATCTAGTGGATGTACAGGAAGTAATCAAGAGATTCAACATCGTCCTCCACCTGCCATTTACACGGCATGTAGCGACTTTGAAGATGGTGATACCTACACCGATAGTGGAGGGCCTGGTGGTAACTATAGCAATAATGAAAATAGTACTACTCAAATTTGTGCGGACGCTGGTGCAACAGTGACAGCTACTTTTGTTAGCTTTGCATTGGAGACCTGTTGTGATCGCTTAACGGTTTCTGGTGCTGCTACTGGTAATGGTACTTATACGACTACTCCTCCAGCGATTACTTCCACGGTCGGTGGATGTATCAACTTTAACTTTACCTCGGATATTTCAATAACCAGTTCTGGTTGGGTAGCTAATTTAACTACTTCGGTAGCTTGTGCTCCTCCTACTGCTGACATTACGTTCTGCGTAGATTTGACGTGTGAGGCCAATACTCCCGGCTTTGCTGCCCAGGCGATTGCTTTTGACTTCAACAGCTTCAACTCAGGTCCTACGCCTTTGACGAATACTGGTGATAATATCTGGTGTCGTACGGAGACTTTACCTGTAGGTGAAGTACGTTATAATTTCTTCTATGCTGCAGCAGCAGGTGCCGGTGGCCCTGAGAACCTTGCTGGCTTGAACGGATCAGCTTGTACCAGCACCGTTGCTGGTGAGGTAAAGCGTTCTTACACCGTAGTGGCGGGACAAAACGAAACGGTAACCTACGCCTGGGAAAGTTGTGACGCAACAGCAGCATGTCTTACGGATATTGAGTTCTGTGTAGATCTCAGCTGTGAGGCAGATGCACCTGGCTTCGCTGCCCAGGGGCTTCAGGCCAGCTTTAACGGCTACAACTCTGGTGGTTCACCACTAACGAATACCGGAAACAACATTTGGTGTCGCACAGAATCTTTGCCTGCGGGTGATATTCGCTTCGGTTTCTTCTATGCCGCCGCCGCTGGTGCTGGTGGCCCTGAAAACCTTGCCGAGCTGCCTTGTGCAACTCCTGGCGACGGAGGTTGGAAGCGCGACTACACGGTAGTAGAAGGTGTTTCAGAAACCCTTACCTACGCATGGGAAAGCTGTGAAGCAGAATCAGCTTGTGGTGCTTTAACAGATATTACCTTCTGTGTAGATTTTACTTGTGAAGCTGACATTCCAGGTTTCGCTGCCCAAGGACTTCAAGCGAACTTTAACAGTTTCAATTCTGGTGGTTCACCATTAACGAACACTGGAAACAACATTTGGTGTCGTACGGAATCTTTACCTGCGGGTGATATTCGTTTCGGCTTCTTCTATGCTGCAGCAGCTGGTGCTGGTGGCCCTGAAAACCTGGTGGAACTACCTTGCGCTACGGATGGTGCCGGTGGCTGGAAGCGCGACTACACGGTTGTAGCTGGTATGCCAGAAACACTGACTTACGCCTGGGAAAGCTGTGTGCCAGAAGCAGATTGTGGTATTCCTGGTGCGAGCGTCGAGTTCTGTGTAGACGCAAGCTGTTTACCAGACGTACAGAACGTAAGTATCTTCGGTGGATTCAACGGTTGGTGCGGAAGTTGTAACTTCTTGTCTGACGATGATGGCGACGGAATTTACTGTGGAACAATCTTCCTTGCTCCTGGTAACCAGGAATACAAGTTCCTCTTCAATGGTATGGAGGAAAGTTTCTCTGAGGGTGATCCCTGTACGACGACTAACTTTGGTTTCACGAACCGTCTTATCGTAGTTGAAGACGGTGTTAACCAAATGGTTACTTTCGGCTTCAATAGCTGTGACGAAGTATGTACGCCTCCTCCGGGAGCGAATGTAGAATTCTGTGTAGATATTGGTTGTATCATGCCTACGGGTACGGTCAACGTGTTCGGTATTTTCCCTAACTCGTTTTTCGATCCTTTCGCCAACCCAATGATGCAACAAGGACCAGAGTCAAGCATCTACTGTACGACGGTATTTCTGGAGCCTGGTGATACTGAATTCAAGTTCATCATTAACCCAGGGATGGGTGCAAGTGAAATCAACGAGAATTTCAGCGTAGGTGACCCTTGTACGGTTTCTTGTTGTGATGGCCAATTCACCAACCGTGTCATTACGGTGGTTGACGGTGTCGATCAAAACACCTCTTACGTCTTTGATGTACCCTGTGAAAGCACTTTTGAAGAGCCAACGGTAGAATTCCCTGCTTTGGCTACGATTTGTGACGGAACCTTCTCTTACACTTTCACCGGTGGCGCTACGCCAGCAGGTGGTGTTTACAGTGGTGAGGGTGTTACCGATAATGGTGATGGCACTTTTGATGTAGATCTAGCTGCTTTAGAACCAGGCGAATACACCGTTACTTACACCTTGATGGGTGATTTAGCATGTGTTTACGAAGCAACTTCTACGCTAGTTGTAGAGGACTGTGGCGTCGCAATTACAGACCCTTGTTCTTGTAATGACGATGCATCTCCTATCACTTTCGATGCAGCAGCAGGAACTTACGATAATCCTAACGATGGCACCTTTGGTGAAGTTGTAGCGATTACTGGCCCAATGGGCGCAGCATTACCTGCTGGTCTTGATTTTAGAGTAGTTAGCGCTACTGGAGCTATCGGTGTTGCCGCTGGTGATGCCCTGGTGTACAATGGTAGCATTTACACGATCGGATTTGATCATGCCGATGATGTTGGTTATTCCTTGACGGTTGACCAGTTCATTAATGGTCAGGCTGTAGGATTCAATTTCATGATTGGTAATGCTTGTGCTTACCCAACACCAGTATTTGATCCTGAATTAGACCCTATCTACTGTAATTTCGAAGGTGCGATCACCCTTGGTGGTACGGATGATGACGACATCAACGGACCTGATGGTGTGACCTTCACGATCAATGGTGTTGCAGCTACTGTATTTGACCCTACGGCTTTGCCTTCTGGTCTGAATACTGTAGTGATGACCTATACTGGTGCAGATGATGGCAATGGTGGTGTTTCTGTTGATGGCGGAACTACACCAGCTTACCGCGGATGTACGCAGACGGTAGAAACAGTAATTGAAGTAGAGAACTTCGGTCCTGCTTGTGTCGCAGACCTAAACGTCACGCTCGGTGCAAACTGTACTTCTGTAATCAAGCCACAAATGGTATTGACAGGTAGATATGATTGTGCTGATGAAATCATCGTAACGGTTGATGGAGGAAACACCGATGTAATTTCTGGTTGTGGTGCACACACCTACTCTGTAGATATCTTTGTTGCTGGTGAGCTCGTCTACACCTGTTGGGGTAATATCAACGCTGAAGACAAGACTGATCCTAAAATCGACTGCCCAGCGAACACAAGCACCGTAACGCAGGACTACGCTGCTCACCAAGCAAGTGGTAACCTCAATGCTGGTGATGCAACCTTGAACTTCAACAACTACAGCTGTTTGAACCAGGGCTTCCTGGCTGATGGTATCCACAACTATGACGTAGTAACTTTCACTACGCCAGACTTTGCTATTCCTGTTGACGTATACACGATCTTGATGGAAACTGCTTGGGGTGATGGAAGCATGTTCCTTTTCCAGGGCGGTTTCGATCCTACAGCACCATGTGAGAACCTCATCGGTTCTTCTGACGATGCTTTCGTACCTGGTGGAAATGTTTTCGATCCAGCACTACGTTTGAGCCTGCCTTTGTTGCCTAACACAACCTATACCTTGGTATTGACCAACTGGTTGACGACGCAGTTTGGTAACTGGACGGTAAGCATCTATTCTGATAACAACACGGGTGTTTCTGGTCCAGAGTTTACCCCTGTAAATATTACCGATACCCGTGATTTGGTATGTGAGGATATCGACTTCATCCGCTTCCAGACGCCTCAGTCATGGATTGCAAGTGCAGATGGTACCTTGAACTTCACGGCTACGCGTAACACCTTCTTTGGAGGTAGCACTGCTGCTTTGAATGCTTTCATTGCAAAAGTAAACCTGACTGGTTTCCCTGTAGTTAGCGACAACTGTGGTCCGGTGAAAGTAACCCTTTCTGATGCAGTAAGCTCTGCAGGTGATTGTGGTGATGTAACGCTGACGCGTACCTTCACGGTCTCAGACCGTTACGACGGTGCCTGTGTTGGTGCTCCTCGCGTAGTAGCATGTACACAGACGATTACCTTCCGTAAGCCAACGATTGGCGACTTGGTATTCCCACCATTTGTAGCTCCTTTGGAGTGTGATGAGAACTTCGCTGTTGATGCGAATGGCAACCCTCATCCATCTGCATCTGGCTACCCTTGGATTCGTACGGCATTTGGTTTCTACGACCTTGATCAGACTTACTGTAACATCGGTGCATCTTACTCTGATGAGCCACGTATCACTGTTTGTGAAGGTACTTACAAGCTCCGTCGTGAGTGGAACATCATCGACTGGTGTAACCCAGGTGGATCTGGTACCTTGAACCAATTGATCAAAGTATTTGATGCTACTGGTCCAGTTATTTCTGGTATTCCTAACGTAATCAACGTATCTACGTCACCATTCAGCTGTTTGGCGAACGTAGCGATTCCATGTCCTACCCTTACTGACGGCAACGGATGTTCAAGCGTAGCTGGCACGACTTACACGGTATTGGCTTTCGGCGAATCATTCTTCGCTGGTGGTGACTTGTGTGACGGTGATGTAGTATCAGCACCAATTGGTGAGCACATCCTGATCATCTGTGCCGAAGATGCTTGTGGTAACGAAACTTGTGAAGAATACACGGTAGTGGTTACCGACGACATCGAGCCAACAGCTTCTTGTAACGACGACATCAACGTATCCATCGGTGGTGGTGATGTAGCCAACGGTATCGAAGGTATCGCGCGCCTCTTCGCTGCGGATGTTGACGAAGGTTCTAACGACAACTGTGGTGAAGTAACCTTGGAAGTACGTCGTAACTACTGGCGCAACAACACTTGTGATGCAAGTGCCAGCCGCTGGAGCCCATGGGGCGACTTTGTAGACTTCTACTGCTGTGATATCGACAACGAAATCACTATCGAACTACGGGTAACCGACGAAGCTGGCAACACCAACATTTGCTGGCAGGTTGTTACTCCAGAAGATAAATTGAACCCATTCTGCTACGCACCAGCACCAGTCACCTTGACTTGTTCTGATCTGCCATTGGCTTTCCCTGGTGATATTGCTACGGCTTACGACGAAGACTTTGCTGCTACTTCTACCATGATGAGCGCGATCTTCGGCGGTGCTACCGGTACAGACAACTGTGCGGTGGATACCATCGTAGAGCGTACGCCAAACTTGCAGGTTAACGATTGTGGTTGGGGAACCATCACGCGTCGTTTCGAAGCTTGGCAATTGCGCCCAGAGGGCGATGCTAACGGCAACGGAGCTATCGACATCAACGAAGTATACCGTTCGACGAACAGCTGTAGCCAGCTGATCACGATCACGGAAGTACACGACTTCACGATCGACTTCCCAGAAGATGCTGACGCTGATTGTGGTGATCCTGATGTACCAACGATCATTACGACCACTGTAGGTTGTGATGTATTGAGCGTAAACATTGGTGAGCCAGTGATCTTCTCTGCTACGGGTGATGAGTGCTACAAGTTCTCGATCACTTACGATGTAATCAACTGGTGTGTTTGGGATGGTGAGTACGAAGGACTTGTTCTTCCTCGCATGACCGAAGACGACGGTGAGGCACTTCCTGTAGACCGTGCGGTAGAAGGCAACGAGCGCCCAGTAGTACGGGTGGTGAGTGGCTTTGGCCCAGTAGACAACAACTGTGATGGTGTAGCTGATGCTCAGCAAGGCATCCAGTACAGCGTAGTGATCGATCGCCGCCACAATGACCGTGACGGAGATTCTGACATCGCTGATGTGATCTATGACAACATCCCAGGCAACACTCCTGGTTGTATTCCTGCTGACCAGTTTGGTCGTCGCAACTACGGTCGCTACATCTACACGCAATTTGTGAAAGTGTACGACTCTACCGCACCAGTGGTAGCAGTGGGAGAGTACGGTGGCCCAACGGCTAACTGCCCTAACCTGCTTCCTGGCCAGTTTGGTGATGATGATGGTAACTGTGAAGAAGCAGTAAGCATTCCGTTCAGTGTATCTGACGAGTGTGAATTGTTTGACGGCGCAGGTAACCTGGTGGTAAGCATCGTATCTGCTGAGCTTGATGCTTTCGCAGTAGACGCTAACGGCGACGGCGACATCAAGTCGAACGAATTCGTAGCTGATCAGAACGTACTTTCCTTGATCACCGACAACGGTGACGGCACTTACGTATTCGCAGGTACCTTCCCAATCATTACCAACGCGATGGGAGACAATGTCTACCACGCCGTACGCGTATTGTTTGAGGACGGTTGTGGTAACCAGACCAGCGAGACCATCGTGTTCGATGTGATCGACTGCAAAGGACCAGCACCAGTATGTATCAACGGCTTGACCGTAACCTTGATGCCTCAGGAAGATGGTGGTTGTGCGATGGCGATCTGGGCTTCTGACTTCGAAGGTTCACCAATCAGTGACTGTACTGGTCAGGGACCAGAACTGTTCGGTGGTCTACCTCGCGTGACGAAGTACGCTATCTACCGTGCAGCAGATGTAGAAGCTGATCCTAACTTCGTACCAAGCCCAGATGATACTGGATTGGTATTGACCGATCAAGATGATCCTACAACGGTTGTCTACGTATACGCTTTCGACGAAGATGGTAACTACGACTACTGTGAGACTTATGTACTGGTACAGCAGCACGTTGACTGTGGCGTTGGTGGCACTGGAACTATCCAGGGTGTTATCGCTACGGAAAGCAACGAGACAGTAGAAGGTGTAGAGGTGAGCATCAACGGCGGTATGTCTGCCATGATGGTAACCAATGCCAATGGAACGTACAACTTCAGCAACCTGGCTTTAGGAGGTGACTATACGGTTACTCCTTACCTGAACGCCAACCCACTGAATGGTGTGTCTACCTTTGACCTGGTACTGATGAGCAAGCACATCCTTGGCGTACAGCCATTGGATAGCCCTTACAAGCGGATCGCAGCGGACATCAACCGTTCAAACACGATCACGACGCTGGATATGATCCAGTTGCGTAAGTTGATCTTGAACATTGATACGCAGTTTGCTAACAACACGAGCTGGCGCTTTGTGGATGCAGCTTACGAGTTCCCTGTAGCGACGAACCCATGGTTCGAAGCATTCCCAGAGTTGATCAACGAGAACAACCTGGCGGGTGATGTACTGGATGCCGACTTCGTAGGTGTTAAGATTGGTGACGTAAACGGTTCTGCACAAGCCAATGCTTTGGCTGGTGACGATCGTACGTTGAACGGTCAGTTCAACTTCGAAGTAGAGAACGTAAGCGTGAAAGCTGGTAACGTATACACGGTAGCATTCCGTGGTGCTGATATGGCATCAGTAGAAGGCTTCCAGGGTACCTTGAACTTGAACGGAGCAGAGTTGGTAGACATCGAGTACGGTGTAGCTACAGCTGAGAACTTCGGTATGCGTTACGCTGCTGAAGGTATGATCACTGCTTCTTGGAACGGTAAAGCTACTTCTGAGGACGTATTGTTCAGCCTGGTAATCCGCCCAACAGTGGATGCTGAGTTGAGTGACGTAATCAACGTATCTAGCCGTTACACTGCTGCTGAAGCATACGGAAATGGTAACACCATGAACGTAGGCGTAAACTTCTCTAACGGAGCAGTTGCCGTAGCAGGTTTCGAAGTATACCAGAACACGCCAAACCCATTCGCAGCAACAACCTTGATCGGTTTCAACTTGCCAGCGGATGCAGAAGCAACCGTAACGATCAGCGACGCTAGTGGTCGCGTACTGACTGTAGTACGTGGTGATTACGCAGCTGGTTACAACACGATCAACTTGACCAAGGAGATGATCCAAGGTGCAACGGGTGTATTGACTTACACGGTAACGGCCGGTGAGTTCACTGCAACCAAGAAGATGATTGCTGTAAAGTAATGATAGATGGTTATAGGGTGAATTTGTGAATTTGCCCTATTCCAATAAATACGATTACAGGCGGCGGTATCCTTCGGGGTGCCGCCGTTTTTGTTTTTTTGTACTTAAACAGACTACACAAACCGGAATTTTGCGAAGTAGGCATAGACAACGGAATACAGCGACGTAGGCACAGCCAACGCCGAACGGGGAGGGACTTACAGGGCAAATTCATGAATTTGCCTGAGATTTACCCAACCCGTCCGTTGATTAGCGTGCAGGCCGGAGGCTGGAGCGCGGGCCCCGAATACCATACCGATCTTCAGTCACAAACATAAGAGGGATGGGAGCCGCTCCGTAGAGCAGGGTTTTATACCCTGCCACTCCGTAGAGCAGGATTTTATATCCTGCATGAAGGAGCTTTATCAGTCGAGAGATGGCACGGCCCAAAAAGAGAAAAGGGCACCAATCATAACTGGATGCCCTCTCTATTTTATGGTATATAATCTGAAGATCGAATGGATCGTTTTTGTCTTTATGACCAGAGGTTGGTAGGATACACTTTCCGATCTAGTAGACTTTTGAATGCTTCTACGACTTTGGGTTTGTCTTCTTGATAAGTGACGCCATACCAGCGTTCATTACTGGTAAGGACGCTCATTTTTGCTTGGCCGGATTGGATAAGGGTATCGATTACTTTTGGGATCAAAAACTCGGCGCGGGGTTGTCCGGCAGTTTCTGCAACAAATTCATGGAACATTCTTTCCGTTTGAGCAAAAATTGCAGGGTGGAAGCCGAAGAAATTCATGCTAACGACGCTGTCTATACTCAGCTCATGGGCTTGATCATTTCCCTCTAAATAGGAGACGCTATCGCCACGCTGACCAATCTTTAATCGCTCTTCAATACTTTCGAGGTAGCCATCGGAGGTTGTGGTTGCCACTCCTCGGTTGACGGTGCCGTGGTCTGAAAGGGTGTTGCGCAGGATATAGCCAACCATGGCGTGGAGCTGAGGCGTACATTCTTGGGTAAGGAAACGGTGGATGGTTTTGAAGGCATCTACCCCATAGTAATCATCGGCGTTGATGACCGCGAAAGGTTCATTGACGGCGGTTTTAGCCACCAACATGGCGTGTGCAGTGCCCCAAGGTTTTTCGCGATAATCGGTATCAATGCCAGTAGGTACAAAACTTTCTTTTTCCTGAAAAACGTAGTCTACTGCGATCTTGTCTTCAAATTTTCCCGCAAATTTCTCTTTAAAAGCTTCTTCAATATCCCGGCGGATAATAAAAACGACCTTACCAAAACCTGCCCGGATGGCATCATAAATAGAATATTCAATGATAGGCTCTTCGTTGGGCCCAACACCGTCAATTTGTTTTAAGCCACCGTAGCGGCTACCCATTCCGGCAGCAAGAATTACAAGAGTTGGTTGCATAGTAAGGTTGGTTTTTGCTAATAGCGCAAAGGTAAAAAAAATCGATAAGCGAAAATTGTTACTTACGCTTACTGATTTTATTTAAGGTGATATGGCGCTGTGCTTTAGCGCGAAACCGGTCTACACCACCTACACTTTTTTGTCGATGTTTGGTGCTTCGGCCTTGAACCCTGGCCCGCCACTTGCGCCAGTTGCGAGGGTGCATTTCGCGCCGCATCAATGTGATGACTTCGGCTTCACTTAATCCAAACTGGTCTTTGATGGCATCGAAAGGCGTACGATCCTCCCAAGCCATTTCAATGATACGGTCGAGGTCGCGATCGGTGATCTGGTATTTTTTGTATATATTCATCACCTCTACAACTATAAATACCCTTTTGGGGTTTAAATTTGGGTCTTGAATTACAGTGATTTTGAGTTAAAAAAATATTTATGATTTCAAATGCGATGGTGGCTGCCTTAAATCAGCAAATTTCTTTGGAAGCTTATGCTTCTTTTTTGTATTTATCCATGGCTTCTTGGTGTGACCGCGAAGGGATGGAGGGTTGTGCTTTGTTTATGCATCGGCAATCGGCAGAGGAAAGGATGCACATGCTAAAAATATACGATTACATTTCGGAAGTAGATGGTCATGCTTTGACGCCTGAAATTAAGCAGCCCCCTCACGAATTTAGTTCTGTCCAGGAGATGTTCCAAAAGGTGTATGCTCACGAACAGAAGGTCACCGCCTCAATCAATGAATTGGTAGCGCTGTCGAATCGGGAAAATGACCACAGTACGGGCGTCTTTTTGCAATGGTATGTGAATGAACAAAGGGAAGAGGAAGCACTTATGCGTTCTATTCTTGATAAAATAAAGCTGATTGGCGATGGTCCACAAAGCCTCTATTTTATCGATTTGGAAATCGCCAAAATTAATGCAGCAGCCATTAAGGCGGAAGGAGAAGAAGCATAACAATGTCTACGACTACGATCCTTGATTATTGGGAACCAGGGGACGACCCTACAATGGTACTTCGCTATTTCTATTTTGATGCAGAGGCCCAACTTGCGGCACTCTCTCTACGCCAAGCTGGGGTTCCCAGCTTTATTACCAGTTCAAATGCCCAAACCATGCTGCCTACTGGGCAAGGGTGGATTGGGCTTCATATTCGAGAGCGCGATTTTCAGCAAGCTGTTGAAATATTGAAGGCCGCTGACATGTGGGAAGAGGTAGCGCAAAATGAAAAACAGAAAAATCAGTACTGGGTACTGTGGACTTTGGTCGCTTTATTGGGCTTGTTTTTTATAGGATTTCTAATTGCCGATGCTTAGTACGGTGGCGGTGTGTAGTTTTAAAAGTTAATTGTTTAAATTGCGTTGAAATACCATTTTAAAGCAATGAACACCCCAAACCCACATTTGTGGAAACTGATAAACGGATTGACGCCGGCTGAAAAACGCTATTTTAAAACGCATTTTGCTTCCTCTGGCAATCAACTTACGCTGCTCTTTGATACACTGAATGGACAGGAAGTATATGATGAACAGAATGCACGAGATGTACTCGGCGTAAAAGCATCACAATTCAAAGTCCTCAAGCATCAGTTGCAAGAGCTGTTGATGAAAAGTTGGGTGGCCAACAGCAGCAAGCGGAGTATAAAGTCTAGAATAAGAATTGGTTTAGAAGAAGTTGACCTACTGCTCGAACGGGAGCATTTCGAAGAAGCAGGCAAGAAACTTGCTTACCTGGAGCAGCAGTGTAGCCATTATGGTTTCACTTTGTATCATTATGAAGTCAGAGAGCGGCTGCACGAAATCCAGCACCTGGAGTTGGATTTTTCGGATCCAGAAGCCAACCAGCATTATGAAGAGCTGGTGCATTTACAAAGGGTACTTTATCAAAAACAACAGCTATCAGCCATCCAGCAAAAGTTGGAAGACTGGAACTCTTTTACGCCAGCCCGACACAAGGTATTACAGGAGTTGAAAAAAACACTGGAAGCCTTGAAGGCTGAATACATGGATTTGAGTAGCTGGATGGCCTGGATGCAAAATATGACCATTTGTTTAGAACTATTAGGTGATGAGCAGACGGCTACCAGGTATCGCGAACAAATCATGGAGGCTTACGAACAGGAACCTTCTTTGAAAGAAAACCTGCCACTGGGTTATCTGACGGCTTTAAAGCATGCTGCTAGCCCTGCAAGGCGCTTGTTATCAATTGAATATGTTGAAAGTATTGCCCTCCAGGCTCGGCATCTGATTGCTCGTTATCCGCAATATTCACCTCACTATATCTATTTTTTATGGGCTCGAATTCGGGCCAATTACCAACATAAAGAATGGGGGCGGCTGATTGGAACCTTGGCTCGTGAAAGTAAGCGACATTTAGATGCTTATCAATTAGGAACCTTTAGGACCGCTTCAAAAATTTACGTTGTTTTGGGAGTGGCTCACTTACTTAAAGGCAAGTTTCCAGCGGCGGAAGCCTATTTTACTGCTTATCGCAAAAGTAAAATGACTAAAGATGAAACCTTGAACCATTGTGTCAACCTATTGGAACTGATTATGTGGGTGGAAGCGGACAACCAGGAGCGCCTGCGGCAACGAATTGCTTATTTTAAGAGAAAGCAGAAAAAGAGCAAACAGGAAAATTATTCATTGCTCTATAATTTTCATTTAGAGTTGTTTTCTGACATTTGCAAAACACCTTTCTCTAAAGATGAACTTACCGCAAATACTTTGCTAGAAGTGGCCAATTATCCCTTTGACCCTATTCTTTATTACTTCTCTTTTTTTCACATCGAAAGATGGCTACAGGCAACAGCTACACGCCAACCTTGGCTGGCAATTATCTAGCAATGGGGCAAAAAAAAGGCACCCAGCCGAAAGACTGGGTGCTAAAAGTAGTCTGTAATACCGTGCTTATTTAAATGGTCCCTAAAATCTTTATCATTGATTGAACCTGATGTCTCTGTTTGTTGAAACAAAGATAAGTTGAAAGGGAAGAAATAAAATACTTGATTATTTAAAAGTTAATGGTTTAATTTGGAAAAGCGTCACTTAAATTGACTTCAGCTTCCAAATCCCAATTGGCTCTAAGCGTTTCTAGAGGGCGGATCACCACGCGCTCAGGTTGTTGCTTGGTGGTATAATTTCCCGTATCCCATTGTTGGTTTTGATTATTGTCCTCAATGATTTCAAGCAGGTAATCTCCGGGAGGTAGGGCTTTGAATTGGAGGTTATAGGAAAGGTTGTCGCTCAGCGGGAATACAGCTACGGGAGGTTTGCCTTTTATGAGTAGGCGCACCAAGTAGTGTTGAGCACTGTCGGTAGCGGTAAATGTGATGCTAAGGTTACCAAGCTTTTTGGGGTCGCCTCCTGTCCATCTTTTAGTGAGCGTGTCTGTATTGGTGGCGCCCCAATAATCGGTAACGGCACCTGGGTAGAGGGACAGTTCGTAAGCGGCCCCTGTTTGCCAATTGCTTTGCAGTAACAACTGGCTGTATTTGGTTGTATCCCGTTGCCATTGGAAGGGCATCTTTTCTAAAAGGGTATCCTGGCGCAGATAGACCAGCGCCGTATCGAGACTTTGAACCGGGCGATTAAAACTCAGCGTCAGGGCTTGGCCGGGCGGTATTTGGGTTGGTGCTCCGACCAATGATTTCAAAGCCATGGCAGGAAGCTTTTGGGCTGCCGCACTAGCGGATGCCGAAGGAACGAGGATGGTGTCAGCGAGGATGGTGTCGCTGTTTACATAAAGTGGCCACCTGTTATCGGCTTGGTGCCAGAGCAGTAGCGAGTCTTTTTCCATGTCCTCAAGATAGGCTTGCTCGCTAAGGAGGCTTAGGTCTTGTAGGGGGAGTCTGTTGAATACCAGCTTCAATCGCCCCCAAACAGAAGAATCTACTTCGGCAATTTTTAGAGGAACCGTCTCTTGGAAAAGGCGGAGGTTGATGGGGATGACCGTGTCTGCACTGATCATGATGGGCTCCCCTAGGAACGCGATGGCTTCGGATGCCTGGTTGTAGCGGTAATTGGCGTCACCATCCTTGAGCGCGGTAATTTTGTAATTGCCAGCCCTTAAGTTGGATAAGAAAAATGCGCCCTGCTTATCCGTCCGCCCAAAATAGAACGGTTTCTCAGTGCGAAAAACAGAATCTGCCAGATTCTCGTACAGCATGACGAGTGCGTTATCCACAGGTTCGGAGGTGTAAGCATCGAGAACTTGCCCCCTGATTTTTAGTGAATCAATGTAAGGGCCTGTAGAAAAGACAAATCGAAGGTCTTCAGCAGGATTACCTTCCGTTAAATCTTTCACCGCTTCGCCAAATTGAATGACGTAGGTGACATTGCTTCTAAGTGTATCTTTATCACCAAAATCTACGATCACACTTTTGCCTTTAAGGCTAACCTTATAGCCCTGCAAAGGGGGCGAAATGACCACCTGCTGATTGGCCTGGTCCAGTTTGACCCATTCGTCAAAAGTGAGCTGAATGGAAGACGGGCGGAAATTTGTCTGGAGATTAGGGGTTGAGCGAGTGGAATCAATCCGAGGAGGCTGTTCATCGCGTGGGCCTCCAGTGGGGGCAATAGGATTAGCGCATTGCCACAGGGCCGTAGCCATGAGTAATAACAAGAAGAGTGACAACTGCCGGTATGGGCTTCGTAAAGAAAGAGATGGACTATTCATGCCACAAAAATAGCATAAGCTTTACGCAAAAGTGGCTAAAAGGGGGAAGGTAAATTTTCTTTAACGCTCAAGCCGGAATTTCGGTAAGCTACCAGTTCCAGCTCCAACCAACTTGAACATTACTAAGGATATTGTTCTCAGGTAGATCATCAAGATGAAGGTAATGAAGATTTAAGCTACCAGCTTCATTGAAGTCGAAACCTACTCCCAGCATGATGGTCGCCGTTGGCGCAATATTCCTGTTGACAATACCTCCTGCTGTTTCAGGATTGGCAAACCAAAAACTTTCTTGTGGGCGGCACATATTTACGCCAAAGAAGCCGCCAGCTTCAAGCGTACAATTCCCTATCCGGTAGCCCGCTAGTAATGGCAAACCTATTCGGTATTGTTTTTCAATGGTTAAAACGGAGGGGTCAGCAACGGTAGTGGCACGATTGTACTCAATACCAAGCGAAAGAAAGGTGTTCTCTTCGGTGCTGATCATACGTCGTTTCGACTTATACTTGATGAGGGTGTTTCCTTCGGTACAGTTGAAGGACAAACTGGCTAAGCGAGAAGATATTTGCTGAGCTACCGCAGGGCAACGCACCAACATCATCAAAAAAAATACAGCACAAATTTTTGTAATTACCGGCATTTTTATCGTTTTATCCATCTTTAAGTGTGACCGGTAGGCGATTTTTCGTCAAAACTTTTGAAAAGTTACAGATAACTTTACTATTATTGAGACGAGTAGAACGAAGAAAGTAACGGAAAGACGTGACTTTTATTATTCGTTGCTGTCTCAATAGAAACCTAAGATGCTTAATCTTTCATTTTTTACCTAAAAAATCAATTAGATATGTCTTTACAAGACAAATACCGTTCTGTGTTAAACCTTGGAGAAGAACTGGGTATCCAGGATGGTTACGTTGAAGAAACCGATGGTCGTCTGAAAATGGGTGGTGTAGCCGCAAACCAGTACCACAAGAACCTACTTTGGGACAAAATCAAAGAAGTTGGTGGCGAAAACCCTAGTGATTTGATGGCTGACATCAAAGTTGCTCAAACTGACCACTTTGCTAAGCACACCGTAAAAAGTGGTGATACCTTGGGTAAAATCGCTAAGCAGTACTATGGTAAGGCTGGTGCTTACATGCAAATCTTCAATGCCAATACAGACATCCTGAAGAATCCTGATGTGATTCACCCTGATCAAGAATTGACGATTCCTTTTCCTGCTTAATTTAAGTTTGAGAAGATCTTAACCCGGAGGGCTTAGTGGTTGTTAAATACTACTAAGCCCTTTTTATTATCTTGTGCCATGCCTGATCTGCCCCTCAATAAACGTTACTATACCATCGGCGAAGTGGCCGAAATGTTCGGAGTTTCCAAATCACTCATCCGGTTTTGGGAAAACGAATTTGATTTCCTACGTCCACACAAAAACAGCAAGGGGGATCGTCGGTTTACACCAAAAAATATCGAACAGTTTTCGTTGATCCACAGCCTGGTCAAGGAGCGTGGTTTCACCCTTGATGGGGCCAAGCAGGAAATTATTCGCCAGCAGCAATTCGATAAAGAAAAGGCAGAGGCACTGTCATCCTTACGCAACCTTCGTTCTTTTCTCCTAGAGATCAAGCAGGACCTGGAAAATACCTAATTTGAAGGATGCAGTATGGCAGCATTAAGCTCCACCTCTCTACGCTTTACCCTTAGCTCGAGTAGCGTCCAGTTACCCTAAACGCTCTCTCAATAATTGATTGACCTTCTTCGGATCGGCTTTCCCTTGAGATATTTTCATCACTTCTCCCATAAAAAAGCCGATGAGTCCTTTCTTCCCACTTTGGTAAGCTTTTACTTTATCAGGAAAGGCCGCCACTACACTTTCGACCCAGCTTCCCATTTCGTCTTCATCGTCTGATTGCAGCCAGTTGTTGCTTTGGGCCAGGCTTGCTGCCGACTGATCAGGTGTGCCCAGCATGGCTGGAAACAACTCCTGGTAGGCAATGGAGTTACTGACTTTCCCGTCCTCAATCAAAGCGATAAATGCTGCCAATTGCTTATTGGAAAGTGGAAATTCCGCCAATGTTTTGCCTTCCTCTTTGGCCCAGGGCATGATTTTATTGATCATCAAATTGGCCGCAGCGTCATAGCTGTTCGTCGCCTTTACCAAGGCTAGAAAGAAGTGGGCTGGCTCTGGCTCTGCCGTCAAGACATCGGCATTGTAGTCTGAAAGTTGAAATTCGGCAACCAATTGCTGGCGTACTTCCCAGGGGAGGGCCGGCATTTCTTTTTTAATGTTAGCCACTTGTTGCTCGGTCAACACCACTGGAGGTAGATCAGGCTCCGGAAAGTAGCGGTAATCGTGGGCATCTTCCTTTGAGCGCAAGGGACTGGTAACGCCAGTGACGGGATCAAAATTGAGGGTTTGTTGTTCTACGGTACCACCGGCTTCTACAATTTTCTGCTGGCGTTGTACCTCGTATTGGATGGCTTTACGCGCGTAGCGCATAGAGTTGAGGTTTTTGATCTCACAGCGGTTGCCGTAATAATCAGCGCCCAGTGGACGAATAGATACGTTGCAGTCGCAGCGCATGCTTCCTTCTTGCATATTCCCATCGGAAATATTGAGGTAGCGTACCAGTTGGCGCATGGCAGTCATCAGCGCATCTACCTCGGCTGCGGAGCGCAAATCGGGTTCCGTTACAATCTCCAAGAGGGGAGTTCCCGCCCGGTTGAGATCAATATAGCTGTAGGGATCATCGCTATCGTGCATGGATTTGCCCGCGTCTTCTTCCATGTGTACGTGGTGAATACGGATGGTTTTGGGTTTGCCTTCCACCATCACTTCAATTTCACCCCCCACACACACGGGGTGGGCATCCTGGGTGATTTGGTAGCCTTTGGGGAGATCGGCGTAGAAATAATTCTTACGATCAAAAGTATTCCTCAGGTTGACCTTGCTGCCCAGCGCCAGGGCCAGCCGTACGGCATAGTTCAATTGCTCTTTATTCAGGCGTGGCAAGGTGCCAGGATGCCCCAGCGAGATGGCACTTACCTGGGTATTAGGAGCATTCCCAAACTCAATGCTATCACCACAGAAGGCTTTACTCTGGGTACTAAGCTGAACGTGTATTTCTAAACCGATAACCGTTTCGTAGGTCATAATGATCGTAGCTATTATCGTAAAGAGATGCGTGGCGATTACATGACAGCTTTTGGCTTAAGCCAAAAGTACGTCTCAAAGGTAACTGTGAAATTGGGTTTGCCCAAAAAATGGCCTTTCATATGGCTGCTTTTTTACAGCGGCTAATAAAGCAAAGCTGCCAGTAGAATGGTAATAATCAAAGCGATGAGGAACGTAAATGCGTAAAGTAAATTGAGCAAAGAAAACTTGACGAAAGTCTTGAACCTGGATTGCTTGTAGACTCGCCTTAAGGCCATGAAAAAGTAGATTTCCATCACCAATAAACCAATGCCCCAAATGGTATTTATTTTTGCCTCGAAAGCTGGGATGCTATCCATTATCAGGAGCATGGTGAGCATTAGAAACACAAAGGCATGGGTATGAAACGAAAAAATGAGATGTTCAACGTAGAAAACGGAACGTCGCACATAAAAGATCTTTAAAAAAAAGGCCAATATGGGCATCATCACCAACATCATCCATACCGTTTGGTTGAGGATGTAGTTGCCAAGGTTTTCGCCTTGCTCGCGTAGCCGGATATTTTGGCGAAGAATAAGTTTATTCCAGAAAGTCTCTACCTGATAACGGCTAAATAGGGAATCAATAGGGAGGGAGGCAATGTCTTTTTTATCAATTTTGAAACCCGACAAAAATTCTTCCTTTCCCGACCAATCAACACGCACGCCGATGGCAAGGGAATCTTGGACGTTTTTGAACATCAATACTTTCAAGCTATCTATTGGAGCGTGGTAAGCCGGATCGAACTGGGTTTTTATCTGTAAAGTATTGGTATCCAGCTTTTCTAAAAACTGGCGGTAATGAATGTCGGAGCTGAAGTTGTCGTCTACATCCAGGAAAAACTCTTCGGTGAATTCAGATTCCAAAAAACTGATGCCAGCAATTGTGACCAGAGCGAAGATAAAAAACAAGCGCAATGGACGAATGTAGCGTTGTTGGCGTCCTTTGAAAAAGGCAATGGTCAGTTTTCCAGGCACAAATAAAGCCAGTAACGTGCGCCAGATTTTGGCGTCGAGGTTGAGAGTATTGGAGAGAAAATCCCCGATCAGCTCTTTAACAGTGATCTTGCCGTCGGTGTATTTTTGGCCACAATGTGAGCAGTACTGACCAAAGCGTGGCAGTGGGTAATAACAATTGTGGCAAGTACGAAAATCCTGCCCGGACTTATCGGTTTGTGATTTAGATGCCATTTTCTTCCACCTCAAGGATCGCGGCTACGTGGGCGTCGGCAATCTTTTGGCGCACACTGTCCTTCATCAGTTCCATGGCTTCTTTTTTGTTGTTATAGAAGCCATTTTCGGTGAGGACGGCCGTCATCATGGTTTTTCGTAAAACGTAAAACTGACTATCGGGGCGCGACTTGAGATGGCGGTTGGCAAAACCAGTGGCTTCTACAATATGGCGCTGAAAGACGCTGGCCAGGCGCTGGCCTTTCTTACTGCCATGGTAAAACCAGGTTTCAATGCCTTTGATACTATCGGCTGCCCAGTGCTGGCTACTTTTGGCTGGGCCAGCATTGGAGTGAATCGATACGAAGATTTTGGGCAGGTCAGATTGCTTGTTGTTGGCTCGATCTACACGGCCTTGCAAGAAGTTGTCGGTATTTACTTCCGGAACAACATTGAAGTATTTGACACCTTCCGCTTCCAGTTTGGCTATAATTCTTTTGACAATGTCGCGGTTGAATTCGTATTCAAAAAACTGCGTTTCACCATCGTCAAAAATGGGGCTACGCTTGCCAGCAGTTTTGCTGCCGTGGCCATTGTCCAGGCACCACAGGTAGCGTGGTTTACGACCGGTAGGAGGGGCTGGTGTAGGTGTAGGCTCTGGCTCTGGTACTGGTTCAGGTTCTGGCGTAGGCTCTGGTTCTGGGGCTACGGGTTCATTGCCCGCTGGGTTGTCTTCAAAGATGTTTTCGTCGAAATCTTTATCCGGTTCTCCGGGGAGAATAATGACTTCTTCCATCTCGTGCGCAACGATGATGACGGTATCGGGCTGCAGTTCGGAGGCATCTTGCGGCTGTCCTACAATCGGAGGAGGCAGTGTAGGTCGTGATGACGTAGGGCGCGTAGTCCCCGTTGCCGATCCGGTACTAGCAGTAGAGGAGGAGGTGTCGCCAGATTTGTTGGTGCCAAAAAGAGAAGAGAAGAAACGCCCCAGGGCAGCAAATAATTTTCCGAGCATGATTGGGCTTATTAGTTATACACCAAAGGTAATAAAATTAGTGTGAGCTTGGTATAAAACAATTTTTTCATGCTGTTGATTTGGGGGGGGGATTGGCTAGGTAGAGACATGATGCATCGTGTCTCTACCTAGCCTGTATTGGTGATGAAAATCTAACACCGACCTACAGATCATTCAACATCCCCTGCTGCCGCTGGCTGAAGCTGAACGCATCAAAGAGGGTGAGGGATAGTGCGCTTTCCAGATCGCCGTACTTGTTTTCGTAGTCTAACTTGCTACGTCGGATGACTTCGTGGGCTTCTTCGACGCCATAAATGTGGGTGATCTCACACTTTGGTGCCTCACCGGGTAGCTGCTTGTAGGTAAGGAAATAGTGCTTGAGACGATCCAGAACCGTTGGAGGTAGTTCTGAAATATCGCGCCAGTTGGAGTAGACTTCATCTTTGGCCATCACGGCAATGATCTTGTCATCGGCCTCACCACCGTCGATCATTCGTAATCCGCCGATAGGAACAGCGTTCACGATGATGTTTCCGTGGGTGACTTCGCGTTCGGTCAAGACACAAATGTCTAGCGGGTCATCATCACCAACGATGTTTTTCTTGCCTGTTTTCTCCATGCAGTAGGCCGCTACTTCGTCTTTGCAGTACGTCTGAGGGATGAAGCCATAGAGGGCCGGAACGATATTGGAAAACTTCTGCGGCCGGTCGATCATCAGGAAACCCGACTTTTTGTCGACCTCGTACTTTACCGTATCGGAAGGGATCACTTCGATGAAGGAGGTCACTGTTTCCGGAGAATTGGGATGGGTATCAATACCATGCCAGGGGTGCGAGGTATAACGCAGCCCGATCATTTGCCAGATTTTGTCGAAAGATTGTTGGCTCATTGGGGATATATATTTAGCGCAAAGCTACGGAATTTACAGACGATTTCAGCATTGTAGCAGGGCAAGGGCCTAGCGTAAAGCGATGAGAGGAAACGGAAATAGTACAATATTTTACCAATCATTTGGCGGCTTCCTCAATATTTGGAAAGGCAGGGTGCTTAACTGGGAAAAGATGGTTTTGGGTATGCTTGGAACCGGCAAAAATATCCTGATTTTAGTTGAAGTTTCTCAGATGAGCGTTACGCTAAATCATCGTGAGCAAGCGCTCAAAGAACAGCATACTCGCCACCAGAAAAGCTCCACCCGAGAGCAGCCAGTTCCATTTTTTTGCAGCAAGATTGAATTGTTCGACAAACAGATAGGCGAGGCTCAGGAGGATGACAACGATGAGGACTTGCCCCAATTCTATGCCCAGATTGAAACCCAATAGCTGGATGACCAACTGTTGTTCCTCCCCAGGAAATAGCATGGAGCGGAAAGTGTTGGAGAAGCCCAGTCCGTGGATGAGCCCAAAAAGCAAGGCGAAAAAGTAAACAAGCCGCAAACGAGTAGGAAAGACACTGGAAGAGGCAGCATCGGGCAAGCGGTCTTGGTTGACGCTGAGGTTATACACGGCTGTAAGCATGATGGTGGCCGGTATGAGCATCTCTACCCAATCGGCGGGCAAGCGCAAGGAATCGGTACCCGCCAATACCAAGGTGAGGCAATGACCAATGGTAAATGCGGTGACCAACAGCAAAACCCGTCGCCAATCGACAAGGGTATAAACGGCACAAAGCGCACCTAAAAAGAGGATGTGGTCCAGTGCCGCCCAGTCGACAATGTGCTGCCAGCCGAGCTGGAAGTAAAAAAGAAAAGTGTTTTCCATGAGGCAAATTTAATTTATTCCGTTCTTTGAACTTAATATATTAAGCTCAAAATGGATTTAATCTCTTTGCACATTCCTAAAACGGGAGGCACATCATTCTACCATATTTTGGAGCAGGTTTATGGTTGGGCACTGGACAGGCGGTATCGTAGAAGGGATTGCCTCGCCGCTGCGAAATTACCTGGTGGTCTTGAAGCATCTATCGCCGCTAATGCCAAAGTACTTCACGGTCATTTTTATTATCAGGAAATCAAAACCTTGCACCAAAACACTGGAGCTAAGCTAGTAACCTGGCTTCGTGATCCGGTTGAGCGGGTGCGTTCTAACTTCAGGTTTTTTAAGTATGGATTGGAAAACCCTGAGATTAACCCACGGAATTATGAGCTTAATAAACATCGCTCTCGAGAAACCCTGATGGAGTATGCCTCTTTACCGGAATGTCAAAATGTAATGACGAGGTTCACTGCTGGCGCGGAGGTAGAAGATTTCTTTTTTATTGGCTTACAGGAACGGTTTGCGGAGGATGTTCATCTGCTTGGCAAACAACTAAGCTGGGACTCCGTCGTCGTTCCTCATGAAAATGTCTCTACTACCCAGCAGCAAGCGTTGAGTAAGGAGGAATTATCCCTTTTAAGGGAATGGAACGCGGCGGATATTCGCTTGTATGTGAAGGCGCTGGAATGGCGTCAGTTGCCGGTACCACAAGTCTTGCAAGGACGATAGTTGATACCTGCGGAAGAATTCCGTAAAGGAGCCTAGAAAATCCATCCATACTCAACTAAACCTCGTATTTTCCGTTTCTTTTGGAAACGAAGAAATCCATCTATGTTTACCGGAATTATTGAAGCCGAAGGGCGTGTAGAACACATCGAGCAGGAAGGCACCAATTTTCATTTTACAATTGCCAGCTCAATCAGTGACGAACTCAAAATTGACCAGAGTGTGGCACACGATGGCGTATGTCTGACGGTAGTGGCACTGGAACCAGGCAAGCACACCGTCACGGCCATTGAAGAAACCATGAAGCGGACGCGCCTCGGGGAGTGGCACAGGGGTACGGTGGTGAACCTGGAGCGCGCGATGCGCCCGGATGGCCGCCTGGATGGCCACATGGTGCAAGGGCATGTGGATAAAGTAGGCGAGTGTATTTCGGTAGAAGACGTAGACGGGAGCTGGTATTTTCGTTTTCGCTACGAAGCGGCACCAGAACATTTGTTGGTAGACAAAGGCTCGGTCTGTGTGAATGGTGTGAGTCTTACGGTCGTCGATCCTACGGATGATGAATTCAGCGTGGCCATTATTCCCTACACCTATGAGCATACCAATTTCCATCAGTTGATGCCTGGCTCAAAGGTGAATCTGGAGTTTGATATCATTGGTAAATACATCGCCCGGCATCTAGCGCTATACCAGGGTAGAGGGTAGAAAATTTGGTTGGAATGACCTCCGTTTTTTTAGCCCCGTATAGGCCGCAACACAAGATCGCACAGCGTTTTTTGTGGGTTTTAGTGTTTTGAACTTTGGTGGACTATAAAGTTCCAAGTCATCTATGTTTTGAATATCTTAGCTCCTCTTGATTATTCAAAATCTAAGCATGTTATCACCAGAAGAACGATGGGGCGAATTTTTCGAGGCTGTTCAGTTAGCGCAAGTATTCCCCGATGGAAAAACCTTTGTGGATTGCGAACCCAAATACCCTGCTGAGCAGATTTTGTTGAACTACGCAAAGGCAAAAAAGCAGTCGGAGTTTTCTCTTCGCGCTTTTGTCTTGGAACACTTTTCGCTCCCTCCCGCCTATGGTTCTGATTTTATTGCGAATGCTGATCGTTCCATGAGCGAGCACATTCGCAGCCTGTGGCCGGTGCTCACTCGTCAGCCCGACGAAGAAGGGGAGGGTAGTCTCCTACCTTTGCCTTTTCCTTACATCGTTCCGGGCGGGCGTTTTCGGGAGATTTATTACTGGGACAGTTATTTCACGATGCTGGGGCTTGCCGCCGATGGGGAGGAGGAAATGATGGCGCACATGGTGAATAATTTTGCTTACCTCATCGACCAGGTAGGTTTTATTCCCAATGGTAACCGTACTTATTTTTTGACGCGCTCGCAGCCGCCGTTTTTTTCGAGCATGGTGGCGTTGCTGGCGGAACATAAAGGGGGCGATACTTACGTTCAATACCTTCCTCAGTTGCTACGAGAGTACGATTTTTGGATGCATGGACAAGATAAAGTGGATGCTAATACCCCCGCGTTTGAACACGTGGTACGAATGCCCGACGGGCAACTGCTCAATCGCTACTACGACCGTAGTGCCACCCCCCGCCCCGAGAGCTACCGCGAAGATGTAGAAACCGCCGAGGAGCAGGGGGGCGATGCCGCCCAACTCTTCCTGGATATTCGAGCAGCTTGCGAATCTGGCTGGGACTTTAGCGGCCGCTGGTTCGCGGATAGCCAATCACTGGCCAGCATTCACACCACCGAGATTGTACCAGTAGATTTGAATGCCCTGCTGTACCACCTGGAGCAGTGTATCGCCCTTGGTTATCAGCAAAAATTAGACGAAGGGCAAGCTGCTCTTTTTCAGGAAAAAGCGAATCGACGAAAGGCCGCAGTACAGCAATATTGCTGGGACGAAGCCACTGGTTTTTTTCGGGACTACGACTTCAAGGCCGCACAGTTTACGCCTGTTTTGAGCATGGCCGGGGCCTACCCCTTGTTTTTTCAAATGGCTACGGAACAACAAGCGGCACGGGTAGCTGATAAACTGGGCAAGGAGTTTCTGCGGCCCGGAGGCTATACCTCTACCCTCATTACCACTGGCCAGCAATGGGATGCTCCCAATGGATGGGCCCCACTCCAGTGGATGGCTTATAAGGGCTTACTCAACTACCAGCACCATGCCCTTGCCGAAAAAGGACGAGATTGCTGGTTGGCCAATAACCGCCGGGTGTATGAAAATAACACCAAGATGGTAGAGAAATACGACGTAGAAAATATCGAAACCGAAGCGGGCGGCGGCGAGTACCCGCTACAAGATGGTTTTGGTTGGAGCAATGGGGTAGCACAGGCCCTGCTGAAAACCGTTTGATTTGTCTAACTTCGCAAATAAAGGAACAGCACGAAAATAAAACCTCTGTGTCTCCGCCCCCCTGCCTGCAAGGCCAGCTTGCTGGCAGGCAGGTCCGTGGCTAAAAAATAATTTCCATGTTTGAAATAACTACCGATGCCTTTGGGCGCTTTAAACGTTACACCCTGGCGCATTCTATCGTGCCTTTGAAAATCCAGTTTGTCCCGGAGCGGGGAGGCTGCCTGTTGAGCCTGGTGATGGAGGGTGAAGAAGTGCTGGACGGTTACCAGACCCCAGAGGAGCTCGATTTCAACAACTGGGGCAAGAGTGGGGTATTGTACCCGTTTCCCAACCGCCTCAAGGATGGTCGCTTTACCTGGGAAGGGAAGACCTATCAATTTCCTACCAATGATGTTACTCACCAGAATGCCCTGCACGGTTTCGGGATGCAACGCCCCCTGGAAGTGATGGAAGTAGAAGTAGATGAAAATAATGCCAGGATTCGCCTGGAAGGCAAGTACACGGGCGAGCACCCCCACTATCCCTGGCCTTTCACCTTTGGGTTGAGCTATGAGCTGCATGCCCCCAATCAATTATGGGTGAAATTATCGCTGCGCAATGATGCGGATGTCGCAATTCCAGCGGGCTTGGGCTGGCATCCTTATTTTCAGCTTGCCGCTACGGCAGCGGAGCACACCCTGCGTTTACCCCAGGTAGAGATGGTAGGTATTGATGCGCGGATGATTCCCACGGGAAAACGCTATAATTACGAGGATTTCCTGACACCCAAGCTTATTGGTGCTACGGTGCTCGACAATTGTTTTGCGGTAACCGACACCTCACTGGAAGTCAGTGCCCACCTGAGTGGTAGCCGTGGTACCCTCCGCTATTGGCAGGAAACGGGCAAGGACAAGTTCAACTTCCTACAGGTGTTCACCCCGCCGTATGGCACCTCCGTTGCGCTGGAGCCGATGACTTGTAATGTCGATGCTTTCAATAACGGGGAGGGCTTGGTGACGCTGGCACCTGGTGCAACTTTAGCGGCGAAGGCTGGGGTGGTGTACGAGGTAAACGATTAGGTCTGCTATGTTTTCGGTAAAGGAAAAATATCAAAGCTCATTGGGCAAAGTCCGCTTTTCACAAGCCATGGCGGGTGCTCGTTTTGGTAGTGAAACCAAGGGGCTTGCCTTGAAATATGTTGCTCAGGGTACGGAACATTATGAGATCAACCAGCAAAATATTTCGGTTCAGGCGGGCCAGTTGTTGATATTACCTCAGGATAATAAATTTGCAGCATTCACCGATAATCATCAAGGAAAAGCAAGCGGGATCTGTATTGATTTGGATACTGATTTTGTACAAGGTATTATTCCTGATGTTGTTAACCTGGATTTACTGTTTTTTGTCCCTTTTCAGGGAGAAGGATTTTTAGCGCTTACGCAATCTTTAAAGTACTTTTCGAAACATGGTTTTGATGAGAAACTCAAGGATATACATCTTGAGACTTGGTGTGCCGACTTACAACAATTGGCCTCAATGGTACATCTCCTTGATTCAGGCCTTACGAAGGAGACCAAAAAATTGAGTACGCAAAGGTGTCTTTTGGTAAAGCTATTTCGGGCAAAAAATTACATTCACCATCATTATCGCCAGCGCATTTCTCTTTCCTTGTTATCGCGCCATGTTGGGATTTCTTCCTTTTATTTTGCTCGATTATTTCAGGCATGTTTTCAACAGTCACCTCAGCAGTTACAAGTAGCTTTACGCATGCAAGCGGCGGTGGTCTTGTTGCAGGAACACAAGCGCTCGCTTAGTGATATTGCATATACTTTGGGGTACTGTGATTTAGCCTCCTTTTCCAACCAGTTTAAACAGCATTATCAGGAAAGTCCGTCGCTATGGCGGAAAACACACTGCTTGTAATTTTACTTAAAACAGCGATATCTCCTTGGGTCAAATGTTCTGTAAAGGGGCTGCTGTTTGATAATTAGCAAGATTTTACAAATTATTATGCACAAATCCAGCCGATCTTTGGTGTTCACCAAGCTGAGTAGATGATGCGTAAAATTGTGGTGTTTTTAGTGTTTTTGAGTGTTAGCAATGGTTGGCTTTGCTGTCAGGAGTCGGATTGGGATAAGCTAGTGGACAAGTTTTCGGTAGCTTATGGAGAACTCGGAATTTCTCCTCTGCGAATCGCTTTTGCGGACAATATGGATGGTATTCAGGACAATGAAGGCTTGGCACAACAAGCTTTATTGTTTCAACAATTGCGTTCCAGTCTACTTGCTACTGAGCGCGAGCGTTTGTCCTTTAAGCAACAACTAGAATATGATTTACTTTGGTACCAACTAGCCTTAAACGAAGAAAGGATAAAGCTGGAAAAAGAGTGGTGGCAAGAACCTTCGCAGGTGCTTTTTAGAGAAGGATTGGCCAAGCTGTCCAATGGCCAAGCCTGGTATGCGTATTTTTTGAAAAGGTGGTTGGATGTTTCCGTCACACCAGAGGAGATGTACGCATTTGGTATGCAGGAAGTTGACAAAGTGCTGAAGGCAATGAAAGCGATTCAAATCCAAAGTGGAATGGATAGTATAGCTTTTCATCATCACATCAATAGTGAACAGTTTTTCTACACAGAACAAGCAGAAGTCCAGGCAGCATTCGAGGCTTTTTCAGCAGAAATGCTTAAAGTTTTACCCGCTTTTTTTCCTGAAATGGATAAGATTCCAGCGGTGGGGATAGCTTTGAGTTTTGACGAACGCCTGGCACAGGTGCCTGGTTATTATCGTGACAACACTTTTTTTTATAACTTTTTTGGCAATGCCTTTAACAAGCGAGAAGTCCGCTGGTTTTTTCTCCATGAAGCCATTCCGGGGCATCATTACGAAGTTTCCTATAGTAGAATGCATACCTTGTCTCCTGTCCAACGATTGTTTAATAATCCAGGTTACAGCGAAGGTTGGGCTGCTTACGTGGAAGAAATAGGTAATGAGATAGGGGCTTACAAAGATATTTATGATGAATTGGGAAAGTGGGAGTGGGACATCATTCGATCGGTAAGAGTACCGCTTGATGTTGGCCTTAACTACTATGGTTGGTCGGATGAAGAAGCACTGTCCTTTTGGCAAAAGTACATTAGCGGAAAGGACAACATCGCAGAACGGGAGATCGCCAGGATGCGTCGTTGGCCCTGCCAGGTAATTACGTATAAATATGGGGCTGATAAAATCATGGGGTGGAAGGCGGAACTTTCAAAACAAGTCGATTTTGATTTGAAACAATTTCATACGGCACTGCTACAGTATGGTCCTTTGCCATTTTCCCTATTGGAGCAACGGTTGTTTGCTGCCGTGGAGTGATTGGAAAAAATAGCATTATGAAAAGTATACTATTGTTTTTTTGCTTCTTGTGTGTGCTTCAACTACAAAGCCAGGAGGAAAGAGATACATTTAGTTATCGGGAAATACGCGACATTCCGTATCTGTCTCCAGAAGAAATAGTAGCGGATAGCTTACAGCGTCTGCACCTGGTTTTGCCGGAAGGGATAGAACAACCTTCTTTGTTGTTATGGATTGGTGGCGGAGCTTGGTCGTTTGTTGATCGAAATATGGAGATGAACTTAGCTCGGCAATTTGCTCGCCGAGGGATTGCCGTAGCGGCGGTTGGGCACCGATTGAGTAGTGGTGCTTTCTCTGAGCGTAGAAAGGCTACAGGTGTTCAGCATCCCTCTCATATTCAAGATATTGCTGCTGCTTTTAAATGGTTACAGGAAAACGGGGCGGAATATGGCTATAACGCTAAGCATATTTTTGTGGGTGGTTTTTCTTCGGGGGCACACCTGGCAGCATTATTAGCTACCGACGAGCGCTATTTAGCTGCCCACGGCCTGAGTCAGGAACACATTAGAGGCATTATTCCAGTAGCTGGAGCTTATGACCTGGTTGATTATTATAATGCTTTTGCCAATAGCGAATCTCCAGAAAGTAGAGCAATGGCGATCACCCATGTCAATGATGTTTTTGGAGATGCCTTAGTTGAAGCTTCCCCTACGACTTATTTGGATCAGTTGAAAACGCCTATGCTACTCATTTCAGAGGGCGCACTTTATGAATATACCAAAGTATTTGAAGAGAAAATTTGGGCCTCAACCTATCGCGACTGCCAGATATTCCACGTTTTTAACTTTAATCACGCTGGGCTATGGCGGGATATCTCCAATGCGCCTGACAGCCAAACCAGAAAGGTGATGATTGATTTTATTAAGAGGAATGGTGAGCGTTAGTTATTTTTTCCCTAAGTGAGCTAATCCGCGGTTTCTTATAGTCTGCCAAGGCAGGATTTGTGAGAATATGACGCCGCTATTTTTTCGACTCGCAAGGCGAAAAACGTAGGCATAACCGGAGTTACGGCGAGGCTTTTCAACCTGCCTGCTCGGCAGCCTTGCCGGCAGGCAGGCGCAGCGAGACGAGAAAAGAGCAAGTCAGAAATCACAAATCCTACCTTGGAGGACTATAATACCGCAAACACCGTTGTTTGTCCTGCTGCGTATTATGTTGTGGAAAGGATGAAGGACTTATTCTATTATAGGTAATATTAGGTAGGAATAAATGAAGATTGCCTTTGACTTGATAATGAGGAGGGTTTTAATAACCTTTGCGCATAGCGCAACTTTAGTGGCTACAAGGAGTTGGCTAAAATCCCAAGAGCACATAATACTCAAAATTAGAAACAAAAATTTATTAATAGATGAGTCTTAAACAGGAATTGAGAATAGTAAAAATCAAAGAAAATTTAGGAGAAGGGATATATCTTTCAGAAGACGTATTTAATAAAGAAGAAGTAAGAATAAGTTTGTCTGGAAAACTTCGTATGAATTACTATAGTATTCCTATCAATATGGTGGTTTATGCTTGCGTAATTAATTCAGATAGAGAAAAAGGAAGGTATATTTACACTTGGAGAGATGCGATGAGCTTAGACAATACAGAAACTTTACTTGATAAGCAGAGGAAAATTTTGGATGCTCAGTTTATAGAGTTATTTGGAAAGGATGAATATCTAAAACTCCCTAAATAGCTTACTATACAACTGATAATTCTCCTCATCAAAGCAAATAAAATACACCGTTTCCAAGCTCTCCAGCGAAGCATTTTTTACGGCATTAATGGCAATGGCTGCGGCCGCGGCTTTGGGATAGTGGTAAACACCTGTACTGATATTGGGAAACGCGATGGTTCGGAGCTTGTATTCCTCTGCCAACTTGAGGCTATTGAGATAGCAGTTTATTAATTTTTGTTTTTCATTGGATTGCCCTTCATTCCAATATGGCCCCACCGTATGAATGACGTATTGCGCCGGAAGCTCTCCAGCGGTGGTGATGACCGCCTCGCCTACGTCACAACCACCTTGCCGGTTTCTGATCTGGATGCATTCATCTAAAATGGCTTTGCCGCCAGCTCGGTGGATGGCTCCATCTACGCCACCTCCACCCAGTAGGGAAGTATTAGCAGCATTGACAATAGCGTCTACTTCCAGTTGGGTAATGTCGCCCTTCAAGAGTTTTATCTGCATCATTGATGTATTTGCGGAAAAAGAGTAATAGTCACTTTCGAACCATCAACCAACAACAATCAACAATCAACAAACCTACTCCACCTCCTTCATCTTCACCAAAAAGCGATCCGTCGCTACCGTAAAGTCACTCGCCGAGGTATTGAAAAGGGTGGTCTCCTGCCATTTGGTGGTACTTGGCGTTACCCGAATCATCTTTTGTTTATTGCCAAACATAATCGGCATAGAAAACCCTTCCGCATCAGCGGCCCAACGGTAGCGCACTTCCAGTTTTTTGCCCTGCTGTTTGAGTTGGTACTCCAAAACCGGTGGCTGTGGATAGTGGAGGTATTGCTGAAAGAAGGACTGCCAATCTTTCCCTGTCGCCTCGTTGACGTAATCGATAAAGTCTTGTGTAGTGACGAGACTGATGGCGTGTTTTTGGTAGAAACCCTTGAAGATGGCCCACCATTTTTCGTCATCGCCGATGGCATTGCGCAACGTGTGTAGCACCCAGGCTCCTTTGAAGTAGTGGTCGCTGCCGCCCCAGTTTTCCCAGTTGACGCCGAGGGGCCCAATGATCGGTTCCTGATTGTAGATGTACAGTTGCTGCTTCACGAGGTAGCGGATCGCGTCCTCATAGCTCATGGTGTATTCTACGTAGACGGCTTCGAGGTAGGTCGTGAAGGATTCTTGTATCCACATCTCGGCCAGGTCGGATACGCCAATGCTGTTGCCAAAATATTCGTGGCCGGTTTCGTGAACGATGATGTAGTCCCAATCCATGTCATTGGGGATCATGCCGCCCAGGTAGCCGCGCATGTATTGGTTGCCGTAGGCAATGGCACTCTGGTGCTCCATACCGAGGTAAGGCGTCTCTACCAGCGCAAAGCCATCTTCCCAGAAGGGGTATTTATCCAGGTATTTTTCGTAACAAGCCAGCACCGAATGCACTTGCTGAAAGTGTTTTCTTGCACGGTCTTCATTGTAGTCTAGTACATAATAATCCAATGCCAGCGTGTCGCCATCGGCTGCGTAATATTCGTCTGAAAAATGCGCATAATGGCCGATGTTGAGCGTCACATTGTAGTTGTCGATAGGGTAGGAGACAAACCAGTCGTAACGGTTGTATTGATCGCCTTCCTCCACTTCTCGCAGGTTTCCATTGGCTACCGCCATCATATCACTGGGCACCGTCAGACTGATAAGCATACTATCCGGTTCATCCGAAAGGTGGTCTTTGTTGGGCCACCACAGACTGGCACCATCGCCTTCGCAAGCTACGGCTATCCAGTCGCGGCCGCGCTTGTCTTCCGACCACACGAAGCCACCATCCCAGGGAGCGTTACTTGCTACCGTGGGTTGACCGTGGTAATGGACGGTAAAACTTCCCTTATCCCCTGCCCTTTGTACGCCTGGGAAATCTACAAAAACGGCATTGTATTCCCTAATGAAAGAAAGCACCTGTTCACCCATGACAATGCGGTCGATGATCATGTTCTCGAACAAGTCGATTTGCAAACGCTGGAAGTCCGTCACCGCCGTAAAGGCAATTTCTACCTCGCCTCTGATGATTTTTTTACGAGTATCTACCCTCAGCTGTAGCCCGTAGTAATGGACATCGTAGCAGGTGCGCTCCGGGCGCAAACTACCGCGCAGCGTATCCGCCCTGGTGAAAGAATGGTGCTGATAGAAATCAGTAGATTGGCCCCGAAGGCCAATACCTGCCAAAAGCATAAAAGATAGAGCAAGGAATAAGCGCATTTGCATATAATTTTACTTTTGCAAAGATAAAAACGTTTTCTAACGAAAAATCACCCCAAATCATCCAAGATCATCTCCTTCTTCGAATCGGTAGGATGATCATTGTTTGCATAATAGATCACCACTATCAGAAGACCAATATTCAAGATCAGGGTGTAATAAAAAAGGTACCCCTCCTGCTCATCAAGTCGGAAGAGGATATAATAGCGTTGGCCGAAAAGGTCGTCAAGTGCTGAGAAAAATCGCTGGCTATAACGTTGGTCAATGGCTGCTATAGGTCTCGTGCCTTCAAGTAACAACATGGGGGCAAAAACCAAGAGGTAATTTAACAGGCTGTGAATTTTGTACCACCATTGCTGCTGGTACTTCATCGCCAATCTTTTACCTAAAAAGCTGGCAAGAAGAAAATAACCTCCAATAAAGACGAGAATGATTGGAAGGCTGACGTCCACCGAGGTAGATTTTGCCAAGATGCCTTTTAAAAAGGGTAATATCTCCGTGTCGTATTCCACCCCCTTGCCAAATACCCTTACTCTTCCTCCTGCTACAAAAGGAATCATCACTGCACAGGTTGCAGCCAAGAAATAATCAATTTTTGATTTCATATACGATCACCTAATCAACGTCACATCCCCCTTACGCTCCTCCACGCTACCGTCGGGTAGCTGAAAGCGACACCAGTAGACCAATACTTCTTGCGGGTGAGGCTGCCCCTTGAATCTTCCGTCCCAACTAGCTGTAGGGTCTTGGCTGCGGTATACCTCGCTGCCCCAGCGATTGTAGACAAACAGCTCGAAATCAGTAGGCAAGCATTCGTCGGCGTAAAACAAACGGAACTGATCATTGACGCCATCCTCATTGGGAGAGAAAATATTGGGAATCATGACTTCGCAAACTGGCGGCGGAAGGCAGTCTTCAACATTCAACGTAAGTACCGTGTCAACCTGGCAGCCATTATCCCAGTATGCTTCCAGTGCAATAGGGTAAGGCCCTGCCACGGAAGCGCTAAAGTTATCAAGCAATAGCGTATTACGCATTTCACCACTGGGCAGTTGCCACACGATACTATCGGGGGGAGTGCTGAAACTTGGGGTAAGTAGCAGTAAAGAATCCCTGCACAGGGTACCCTCTACGGTAAAGCCCTCCAGTTGGAAGGTAGAACAATCTGGCAAACATTCCTCAATGGTGATTGTAACCGTTGTTTCTGCTTCACAATTCGTAGTGATTTGGTCCAATACAAAAATGAAGGAATATTCCCCCGGCTCACTAAAGCTGGTCGTCAAGGCATCGCCCTGGAAGGTTTCAAACGTCGGGAGGAGCACCCAAAAAATATCTATTGGTTCGTCCGAAGCATAGATTCCCGTCAGGGTAATCGTGCTGTCTACACATAAAGAACCGCCAATGACAATATCCTCAATAATCAGGTCGCTACAATCGGAGGTGCAGTCGTTGACTTGTAGCACAACGTTGTCGGAATAAACACAGCCATCCTCGGTAGTAATGGACAAAAGGACCTCAGTAGGCCCTGGTATTTCAAAAAGGTAAGTAACGGAAGGGGTATTAAAGGTTTGCCCCTCAATGCTCCAAAAATATTCGGTGATGGTAGCTGGGCTGTTGGCGGTAAAGTTGACCATCTCACCTGCACAAATGACCGGAAGAGCAAACCCTCCGATATTCACATTTTCATTACAGTCAACACCGCAGTTTTGTATCGTAAAAATGAGGCTACCATCGTACAGACAACCTAAGCTGTTGAACAAAAAGAAATCGACGGTGTACTCACCTGGATTGGCAAAACTCACTTCTGGGTTTAGTTCGCTGAACACCTGCCCGTCCGAAAAACTCCACTGCACTTCAAAAGGAGGAACACCAATGGCAGCATAAGAAGAACTGAATTGTAAAACCTCCCCAGGACACAATTCCCCATCTACACTCAAGGCCACAGTACCTTGATCAAAGCAGGGCTCACAATCCTCGATGGTCACGGTTTGGGTGGTGATAAATTCGCAGCCAAGGGCATTGCCTAAGGTCAAGGTCACCGTGTAGATGCCCGCTGCTGCGTAAAAGTGGTCCGCTTCCGCAGTGCTCACCGTTTCAGAACCATCACCAAAGTCCCAGCTGATACTCGTAGGGGTAAAATCTGCACTATAGCTAAAGATTTGCTGATAGAGGGCACAGCCGATTCCTGTCACTAGGGGGCTGATCTGTGCATTTGCCGGATTGCAAGGGTCTTCCTCACAATCCACTACGGTGAGCATCAGACTGGCACTGACCATCGTTCCGGCAGGATCAGTAGCCGTCAACACCACTTCGTAAGTACCCGCACTGGTGTAGGTATGTGTTGGTTCGGGCAGAGAACTTCCAGTCGCATCGCCAAAATCCCAACTGAAATCCGTCAGATTGAGGTTGGAGTTGAAGGTGAACTGCTGCAAAGAATCGACGCACAATATCCCCGATCGCTCAATGTCGAGGCAAGCATAATCCTGGGGTATTATTGCTGTATAGCCGAGATGATTGGTATACGAATCCGCAAACCCAAAGCCGTAGCTGTAAGCTTGCACGCCCTCGGCTGCATGTAGCTCGTGTGCGCCAGGGCCTACTTGCACACGCGTGTATTCCCACGCCGGATTCCCCGTAAAGGGAACAAATCCGCTTACCAGACTGCCGTCCAGGATCACGTTGTCTGTCGCTTCCGCTGGTCCGAGGATAGTCACGTAGTGTTGGTCAAAATGAAAGCCCGACATGGTGTTGTTCATGCGGTTGGACGCCAACCAGCGAAAGCTCGTACCCACAAAATCGGCGGGCAGATAGGAGAGCCCGTTGGGGTCGCCTGCTTGCGAAGGTTCGCAGCTGAAGTTGTTTGTATACTGGGTCACACTCACCGGTGCGGTGCTGCTGATCACGGTTGCCTCGGTCACCAAGGTGCTGAAAAAATCACCACGGTCAAGTAGCGCTACGCTCTCACAATCAAAAAATAGCGTCGTGTTATCTTCGGCGGCCACAATCTTCACACGATCACCACCCTGGCCCGAGAAAGGTACAAAGTAGTACAATTCCCGCCAACCCTCCAGCGGCAGGCTTTGGTCCCACACGTGGCTATCCGCGCCCCCGTTACAGGTGCCATTAATGATGTCGGCTTGCTGTGAGCCGCTGAACACGGCCAATGGCTGGCCACTTAGGCTGCGCACCCGCGTGCCGGTCAGCTCGCCCAGCGCTTGTATCTGGTAGTTTTGCCCGGTGCTCAGGGTCACCGTAAAGGGAACTCCCGCAGGTCTCAAACCCAGCGTCAGGGTGCTGGGGGTGATCTCCACCACGGTATTGTCCTGCGTTGCCACAATGACAAGGCTCCCCGGTTGGGCTGGTCCCGCTTCGTCAACAATCGAGGTGATGAGGTATTCCGTTCCCAGTTCGGTCACAGGTAGTACATTGCTGCTTTCGCTGAAAAACAAACGGTAGTGATAAGCTTGCACCCGCACGGGCGCATCAGCCGTTATCCTTAATCCTTTGTTGTCGATCTGCTCCGAGCCCTCACTGTAGTAAACGGCAGCGGGCAGGAATATTTCGGTACTTCCCGAAGGTACAGAGAAGGGAATAGAAAGTCCGGTAGCGGGGACATCAATACTGCCGCTAGTAGGCGCATCGGCATTAATAATCACTGAAAAAGCGGGTGCGTCATTAAAGGCCAGGGTCAGGTTCTCCATGTAACCCAGCCAAAATAAGGTACCCGCGCTGCTCTGGGCCAAAATGCCGACGTGGATACACAACATCAAGGAAAACAGAAGTAGACAACGGGTCATAAGCGGTGTGTTTTAGGCCATTGTTTAAGCGAAGGTATTGGCATAACGGGTTTAGAGGGTGTTTTGCTTACTAGGGTAGAGGAAAAAGATGTCTTCTAGCAGGCATTATTTGGGGGCCAGGCTGTCTACCACTCCACTCCGTTTCTCCGTAGTCAGGTATAAAACCCGACGCTATGGAGAAACGAAGCAGAGCAGGGTGGGGGCAGACGTGTTTCGTTTTTTTGGGGTATTCTCTTTCTTCATCCCGCGTCATTTGTACCTTTGCGCCTGAATATTCTTATTTACCTTCATTCTAATTCAAAAACATGGCTCTACTACAGGATAAAGTTGCCCTCATCACCGGTGGATCACGTGGCATTGGCGCTAGCATTGTAAACCGTTTTGCGCAGGCAGGTGCCCAGGTAGCCTTTACCTATCACTCTTCCAAAGAAAAAGCAGATGCACTGGCCGCAGCAGTTGCTGCCGAGCATGGCGTTACGGTTAAAGCTTACCAGTCGGATGCAGCTTCTTTTGCTGCTGCCGAAGAATTGGCCAAGCAGGTGTTGGAGGATTTTGGGAAAATCGACGTTCTGGTCAATAATGCTGGTATCACGCGCGACAACCTTATCCTGCGTATGAACGAAGAGCAGTGGGACCAGGTCATGGACAATAACCTCAAGTCGGTCTTCAACCTCACCAAGCAAGTGGTGCGCCCCATGATGAAAAGCCGTGCGGGTTCTATCATCAATGTTTCTTCGATTGTGGGAATCACGGGCAACGCAGGTCAGTCGAACTATGCTGCGTCGAAAGCAGGTATCATTGGTTTCTCCAAGTCGATTGCCAAAGAATTGGGCTCACGCAATGTTCGTTGCAATGTCATCGCTCCTGGCTTCATCGCTACCGATATGACCGATGAATTGGATGAGAAAACCCGCGATGCTTACCTGGCAAATATTCCGCTACGCCGTTTCGGTGAAGGTACCGAAGTAGCAGATGCTTGTGTATTTCTCGCTTCAGATATGAGCTCCTACGTTTCCGGTCAGGTACTGAGCGTTTGTGGCGCCTTGAATTGCTAGCATATTACCCGCTAAAGTTAGAACCGCTTAAGGCACTTTAGGATTATTCCTTCAGTGCCTTAAGTGGTTCAATATCAAGTCGGAGTTTGGAAGTGGGAAGGTCAGTATTTGAACCAACAACCATCAACCAACAACCATCTAAGCCTTATTATTCACCACCTTTTTCAGGAAAATCCGCCCGCGTTCGCGTTTGGCGTCAAAGATTTCCTGACGGATTTCCTGCCAGTAGCCATTTAGAGAGCTGCCGTTGATGGACCGGTTCCACATCAGCTGGTATTTACGTAAGAAAGGAGGCACATAATTATCACCGTTGCGATTGACGTATTCTACCTCGTCAAGGTAGACCGAAAGATCGTCGTACAAGAAGCCAGAAAGGTTCATTTCAACAATCCTTGTATCACTGAGGTAGACATAAGATCGGCCCGATACTTTTTTGCCCTGTCGTTCAAGGTAAATCTGCACAGGGTAGCCTTTGGTAGATTGTATTCCCCCCACGGTAATCGTTCCTTCCCAAAGTCCTTCAAATTGAAGTTGGGCAGCAAGTGACCATGAAAATAGCAGACAGCAGCCAAGGACCAGAGATCGCAACATAGCTTGGTGTTTTTTTGTGGTTATAGTTCACCAACCCAGGATTTGTGAATTCTGACTTGCTCTTTTTCCGCCTCGCTGCGCCTGCCTGCCAGCGAGGCTGCCGAGCAGGCAGGTTGAAAAGCCTCGCCAACGCGCTGCGTTGCCTGCGCCTGCCTGCCGTGAGGCCACGCCGAGCAGGCAGGTTTTTCGCCTTGCGAGTCAAAAAAATAGCGGCGTCATTTTTTCACAAATCCTGACTTGGTGAACTATAGCGAAGATAGGGATTTTTAGGAAAAAGCGTTACCCCACTGCCATGGGTAATTGGAACCAAAATTCTGCCCCACTTTGTTCACGGTTGCGTACGTGGATTGTCGATTGATGGATCTCAAGGATTTTTTTCACAATGGCGAGCCCCAGGCCGCTACCGGTTGCCGTTGTTTTCTTTGTCTCTAATTGTCGATATCGCTCAAAAATATGGGGTTGTTGTGCTTCTGGTATGCCGGGGCCAGTATCTGCAACCATAATACATACGCCCTCTGTCATGTTTTCGAGTTGAATGCTCACTTGGCCACCAGCGGGGGTATGCTTCAGGGCATTGTCCAGTAGGTTTTGCAGTACGCGCTCTACCAGGCCAATGTCCGCAAAAACCATGGGCAGGTCACGAGGTGCGTTCCAGTCGAGGGTGATGTCTTTTTCTTGAGCCAAAACCTGGTATTTAAAAACAATATCCTGGCAAAGCTCCTGGATCGGGAAGGGCTCCTTTTGCGGCACAATCTGCTGGGCTTCCAATTTAGAATATTCAAACAATTGAGCAATCAGGCGCGAGAGTTTCTCCGAACTGTCCATCACCGTCTGTAGGTATTTTTTGCGTTCTTCGGCTGTGATGTGCTCCTCCTTCATCTGAAGGGTTTCAATGTAGCCTTGCATAATGGCCAGCGGGGTGCGCAGATCGTGGGAAACATTGCCAATAAGTTCCTGGCGAAGGCGGTCTACTGATTTCAGTTGCTCAATGCTTTCGGTTACTTTTTCGGCCATCTCATTGAAAGTATCTCCTAATATAGCGAGGCTGCCTTGGTCTTTTTCGGAAATACGGGCGTCATAATCACCTTCCTGAAACCGTTTCACAACACTGATAATCCTTCGTAAGTTACGTGTCAGCCGCCAAAAAGCCAGCAAGCCAATTAGTAAGGTTGCCGCCAGAATTAGGTAGAATAGTCGGCCACCTAGGTTCATGATGTAGTGCATGCTCAGGGCACTGGTAATACTGTTTCGTGTTTCACTTGCGAGGATGACGTAAGCGTAGCCACTAAGTTGTTCGTTCTCGTAAATAGGGGCGGTAGAGAAAATATTTTCTTCGTCGGGTTGTTTGGGGTCTTTACCCAAAATCAGTTGAGGCTTGCTATTCGCCAAAAAAGTTTTGATCGGTCCGAGGTCTACACGGTCCAGTTTTACTTTGCTATATGGCACAACATAGTCGATGATTTTCCCGGTAGTGTCTAGCAAGTAAACTTCAAGACTGGGGTTGATGACCATCATGGAATGCATGATGTCGTGGGTAGCCGAGGTGTCTGGCTTTCCACTTTTAATGGGCTGGGTCTCTTTGACGATGTGTTTGGCAACATCACCGTAGAGTTGCTGATTGATTTCCAGAACATAGGTACGCGCAGCCATCGAGGTAACAAAGATATACCCCGCGCCCAACCCAATCAGCAGCAGCAGTAGGGTGAAGGCAATGTTCCAGAAAAGAGAAAAATGATCGTTGGTTTTTTTATTCATGTTCTACAATTCTTCGTTGAAGCGGTAACCTACGCCCCAGGTGGTAAGGATATAGCGTGGTTGATCTGCCTGGGGCTCAATCTTCCGACGCAGGCGATTGATATGCGAGTTGACGGTATGCTCAAAGCCATCAAAATCATAACCCCACACCAAGGTAAGCAAGCGCTGGCGGTCGTAACTTTTTCCTGGATTTGCAGCCATCAAGGCCAGTAACTCGAATTCTTTGGGCGAAAGTTCTACTCTCTTTTGCTCAAGCGTTACTTTTCGTTTTTCCAGGTCAATGACCAGATCACCAAAATTCAGTATGCTTGATGGTTCCGCTTGTTGTTTTTGCTGGGCCAAACTGCTCCGCCGGAAAATGGCCTTCACCCTGGCAATGAGTTCCCGAACACTAAATGGCTTGGTCAGGTAGTCATCGGCCCCCGTTTCTAACCCCAATACTTTGTCAATCTCCTCTGATTTTGCGGTAAGCATTAAAATCGGGGTGTTGATTTTTTGCATCCGTAAGCGTCGGCAAACTTCTAATCCATCAATCTGCGGCAACATCAGATCCAGGATGATCAGGTCGAAGGCACTGCCTTCTGCCGCTACGAGACCACGGAGGCCATCGCTCGCCCGTACCAGGCTACAGCCTAAGTCATTGAGGTGAATCTCTATGAGGTCAACAATTTGGGGATCATCTTCAATGATCAAAACCCTCTTCATAAGCTCTTTTTTGTAATCATCGGCAAATTCGCCAATAAGTATCACAAAAGCATCACGAAGAACAGATTAAGGACAAATAGCGTCTTGGCCCTTACACTGGCTGATGTTCCTGGTATTCCTGTCGGATATAAGCCTGGAGTTCTTCCAGCGTATCAAAGCGTTGGAACAATTGTTGGAGACTATCGGTCTTTTCAGCTTCTGCCGCGGTAGGTAATACAAACTGCTTGACATCCTCTACACTTACGGTGTCGTCGCTCAAGATCAGTAGGCGTTCCACCACATTACGGAGCTCGCGGATATTCCCCGTCCAGTTCAGTGCTTGAAGTTGTTCAATGACCTTGTCATCCCACTTTTTGGGCGCAACACCATATTCCTGGCAAATCTGCCGATTGAAGTGGTCAATGAGTAAAGGAATATCATCGCGCCGCTCATTCAAAGGAGGAACCTCAATGAGAATGACGGAAAGGCGGTGGTAGAGGTCTTCCCGAAAACGGCCGGCAGCAATTTCCTGGCGCAAGTCTTTGTTGGTGGCCGCTAGCAGCCTTACGTCTACTTTTAGATCTTTGTTGCCCCCTACGCGGGTGATTTGGTTTTCTTGAAGTGCCCGGAGTACTTTGGCCTGGGCTTTGAGGCTCATGTCGCCGATTTCATCGAGAAAGAGCGTCCCCTTGTTGGCTTGCTCAAATTTGCCGATCTTTTGTTGGCTAGCACCGGTAAATGAACCTTTCTCGTGGCCAAACAGCTCACTTTCGATCAATTCAGCGGGAATGGCGGCGCAGTTGACTTCCACGAGTGCTTGTTTGGCTCTGCTGCTCTGTTGATGAATTTGACGAGCCACCAGCTCTTTGCCCGTACCATTGGGGCCCGTGATCAGGATGCGGGCCTCCGTAGGAGCTACTTTTTCAATGGTCTCCAATATTTTGGTCAAGCCTTCCGATTTACCAATCATCTTGGGGGCTTCCTTGGTCTGCACCTTCCTTTGCAAGGCCTTTTTTTCACCAATCAAAGTAGATTTGTCCTGGGCATTGCGCAAGGTGATGAGCAGCCGGTTGAGATCGAGTGGTTTACTGATAAAGTCAAAAGCACCTTTCTTGACCGACTCCACCGCCGTGTCAATATCAGCATGCCCCGAAATCATAATTACGGGTGTTTCCGGAGAAAGAATAGCGATACGATCGAGCGCGTCCATACCATCCATTTGTGGCATCTTGATGTCCAGGACGATAACGTCGAATTTGCCTTGCTTCAACTTTACCAGACATTCGGTTCCATTGGTTGCTTCAACAACTTCGTATTTTTCAAACTCAAGGATATCTCGAAGGGCTCTCCGGATGGCGGCTTCATCGTCTACGACTAATACTCGTGGCATATTGCAAATCGGTTGGGGGTGAAAAATGACTTTCTTTCCTATACGTATTAGAAAAAAGAATGTTTCGTAAAGAGAGATCCCGAATACAGCAAATAGCCGCATCCGGGATCAAGACAATTCATTAAAAAAGCGTTCAGTAGAGATATTGTAGCGCTACCTGATCGTAGTAACCGAATTCACCATCCTCATTAGAGCTAAAGCAAGCGAGCATTACGCTGGCCCAGTCGATACCCGATGGGGTGCCTGTTTAGAAACTATTTGATTTGGCGATGATGTTTTCAACGAACTGATCCAGAAGTATTTGCACTTCAGGCTTCATCGTCAGCGTCCGGCCCAGCCAAGTGTGGAGATCGCCACCATAATCCATCGCTAAATAATCTGCCGAAAGGCGAAATGGGGTGAAAAAGTGGGGAACTGCTTCGGAATCACTTCCTACGGCAATGGTCCAAAGATGTTTTCCCGTCAAGGCGGGAAGAAATTCCTGGTGATATCGCAGCAGATCAGAAAACCGATCCAGAAAGGTCTTCATCTGAGCACTCATCGTGTACCAATAAACAGGCGTAACCAATACCCACTGATCGGCATCAATGGTTTGTTTAATAAGCCCCATGAAATCATCGGTAGCAGGATAATTGTCTTCGTAAGAGAAAGGAGCTATCTCGTGGTCGCTCAGGTCAATGGCCGTAGCGGAAAGTTGCTTGCTCAGGTAATTCGCAATGGTAGTGGTGTTGCCTTGATGGCGGGAGCTAGCGTGGAAGACAATGATGGATGACATAGCAGAAGTTTGCCAGGGAGGATTTTATCACGTAGTGACATAGGTTTTTAAAACAAAGACTTCGGGTTAGCACCCTTATTTGGCGTTTTGATAAACCTATTTTGCCACGGAGGCTTTAACGCTTGCAATGCCTCCGTGGCATTATAGTGCCTAAGCACAGGGGGCTTGATCATTTATTGGAAAATGGTCTGTAGAGCAGGGTTTTACACCCTGCTGCACAAGGCATGATAGGGAAGGAGCAGATAGGGGTTTTACACCCCGCACTCCCCGCACGAAGGAGCAATCAGGGTTTTACCCGCCGCACCGAAGAGTAGCGATTTACCCTTCCAGCAGTGCCGGATTCATACCCATGTTGGAGAACCCACCATCGTGGAAAAGATTTTGCATCGTCACGTAGCGACTCAAGTCACTAAACAGCTGGATACAGTAGTTGGCACAGGCCTCCGCGGGCGCATTGCCCAGTGGCGACATCTTGTCGGCGTAGTTGAAAAATTCACCAAAACCTTTCACACCCTGGCCGGCGGTGGTCATGGTAGGTGACTGGCTGATGGTATTCACACGTACTTTATTGCGGGTGCCAAAATGGTAGCCAAAGCTGCGGGCGAAACTCTCCAGGAGCGCCTTACTTTCGGCCATTTCACTGTAATCAGGAAACGTACGCTGTGCTGCAATATAGGTGAGGGCCAAGATAGAGCCCCAATCATTCATAGCATCCTGTTGCCAGAGCACCTGCATCATTTTATGGAAAGAGATGGCAGAAACATCAAAAGTTTTCATCATCCAATCGTGCTTCAGATCCGTGTACTCCCGGCCTTTGCGGACATTTACGGACATACCGATCGAGTGGAGGACGAAGTCGAGCTTGCCGCCCATTGCTTCCTGGCTTTTGACGACTAGGTTCTCCAGGTCTTCCATGCTCGTAGCGTCAGCAGGAATAATTTCGGCATTGAGTCGCTCCGCTAATTCGTTGATTTTACCAAAACGCATGGCCACGGGGGCATTGGTAAGGACAATTTGTGCTCCTTCTTCTGCACAACGCTCTGCGACTTTCCAGGCGATGGATTGTTCGTCGAGTGCTCCGGAAATGATGCCACGCTTGCCGGCTAACAGATTATTTGCCATAGGTTACCCAATTTTGAGTTGAGAATTTAGCTGTAAATTCAATTTATTTTTCTAAGAATCTGATTTTCTTCTCTCGCAAAGATAATTAATCTTAGGACTTGTATCTTTCCGCCATGAATCGACTATCCTTCCTTTTACCAGCAGTAGGTCTTTTCTTTTCGCTACTGTTAATGAGCCAAATCCTTATGGGGCAAGAAGTATTACGTGAATCATTGAGCACGGGCTGGACCATCAAATCCACCGAGTTTTCCGACGCAGAAGAGCTATCAACGCCTGTACCCAGCACCGTTCAGGAAGTGCTGAGCAGGTCGGGTTTGTTGCCTGATCCCTATTATGGAACCAATGAAACGGAGGTGCAATGGGTAGGGGAGCGCAACTGGGAGTACAACCTGTTTTTTACACCCGCCGCTTTTGATACCAAACGTGCTTACCGGCTCAACTTTACGGGCTTGGATACTTACGCCAAGGTTTACCTAAACGACAGCCTGATCCTGACGGCAGACAACATGTTTCGCTCTTGGCAGGTGCCCGTCACCGAGTTGTTGAAAGCGGGAACGAATCACTTGCGGGTAGCTTTTACCGCCCCGATTGAAGCTTTGGCAGCAACGATTGAAAACCTGCCTTACGCCCTGAATAAAACCTCCGTCAATGATACCGGCACGCCACGGATGGCCAATTTCGCCCGCAAGGCACAGTTTCAATTTGGTTGGGACTGGGGGCTGCGGCTGGTCACCCAGGGCATTTGGCGCCCTGTTTACCTCGAAAGCTGGGAACATGCCCGCTTGGAGGAGGTCCAGTATTTTCAGGAAAACCTTACTACTGCCCACGCTCGGATGCGCGTACAGGCAAGTATTGATCGTCGTAGTGAGGGCAATTACGAGTTGCGCCTGCGCGATCTGAACACCAGCCGCCTTTTAGCAAAACGGGCATTGACGAAAACGGAAGCAGCCGTCGACTTCAACTTCCAGATCGATCAGCCGCGGCTGTGGTGGCCCAATAGTCATGGAGTGCCACATCGTTATCACTTGAGCCTTGAACTGTGGCGCGACGGAGAGCTGCAAGATCAGCAAGAAAAGAAAATTGGCATCCGCACCGTCGAGCTGGTTCAAGAACCTGACACTTACGGTACCAGCTTTTATTTCAAAGTCAATGGTCGTCCCATTTTCACCAAAGGTGCTAGTTATATTCCTCAGGATGCCATTCTGACCAGGATCACGGCTCAACAAAAGACGACACTGCTTCAGCAGACACACGATGCTCATTTTAACCTTATCCGGGTTTGGGGTGGGGGGATTTATGAAGATGATCATTTTTATGATCAATGCGACTCGCTGGGGCTGATGGTTTGGCAGGATTTTATGTTTGCCTGTGCCGCCTATCCTGCTGATCCGGCATTTTTAGCCAATGTAGAAGCCGAAGTGAGGGAAAATGTGCGTCGCCTGCGCAATCACCCCAGCATCATCACCTGGTGTGGCAACAACGAAGTGGATCTGGCAATGCGCAATTGGGGCTGGCAAAGGCAATATGATATCAAAGGAGAGGACGAACAGGATATGTATCGGAATTACACCAAGCTATTTCAGGAGTTGATTCCTGAGGTTTTGGCGGAGGAAGATCCCGAGCGACCTTACGCTCATACCACCCCGCTGAGTTCTTACTACAACGCTTCCCAAAGAGGGCACAATACCCTTCACTATTGGGGTGTATGGCACGGGCCTGATGATTTTACCGGCTATGAAACCAAGGTAGGGCGCTACATGAATGAGTACGGTTTTCAATCATTTCCAGACATGGAAACCATCGCCAGTTTTGCCGATAGCAGCCAGTGGTCGCTGGAAAGCCCAGTAATGGCACACCACCAAAAGAGCTATATTGGCAACGGCCTCATCGGGAAGTTTACGGAACAATACGGTGAACCTGCTGCCGATTTTCCTGCTTTTGTGGAGCAATCCCAAAAGGTGCAGTACGAAGGTATCCGGAGGGCTATCCTGGCGCACCGCCTGCGATACGGTTACTGTATGGGGACGACTTTTTGGCAATTGAATGATTGCTGGCCAGCCCCCTCTTGGTCGGCCATTGATTACTATGGTCGGCCAAAGGTTTTGTTTGAGGAATTGCCTAATCTTTACGCTCCCATCGTAGCCGCAGCAGTAGGAACGCCAAAAGATCCCCAACTGGCAGTGATTTCGGATTATCCTGGTGGAGCAGAAGTAAGTCTCTTCTGGACGAAACGACAAAACGGCAATGCCATCGTCTTGGGAAGTGGTGAGAAAAAAGTGTTGGTCTTAAGGGCCGGAACACAGTTGATCGCACCACCCGCGGGGATGGTGCCAGGGAAGGACGAGCAAACAGAGGTGAATCTCTTTGTTCAGGGAGAATTGATGTCTACCTTCAAATGGTCGGGGCGGCAATTGCCTATTCGCTTGCCAGAGGAGAGTGACTGGCAGGAATTTCCTGAATTGTTAAAGGAGTAATATGTTTAGATTGTCCAAAATCCCTAGCAAATGCTGATATTTTTGTAGTTTTGAGCTACTTAACTTAATCCCAATACAATGAAATCGTTCTCTCTCGCTTTCGCGCTAATATTTTTGTCTTTTTGTCTCTTTTCTCAAGTCACCTGGGATGCTTTACCCAATGGGCCCTACGGTATGTCGACGAATAAAGTCTTAACGGGACCGGAAGAATCTGTTTTTCTATTAGGTGTTTCAGAACAATTGGTGAGTCGCTCTTTAGATGGCGGTGAAAATTGGACGCAACTTTTCCCTACGGAGCAAGTAGCTATTAGCGGCTTTGTTGAGGAAATCACGGCAGGCGCTGATGGGACATTGGGAATTATCGTTAATGGTGATGTCCTTATCATCGGACTGGAAGAAACAGAATGGACTTATTTTCCGGGGATAAACGCCAGGAATCTGGCCATCTCTGCTGATGGAACCATAGTTATTATTACCAATAATCACCAAATTCACTATTTGCCTCCTGGAGAAAGTACGTGGACGAACGTTATGCATAGTGAAAGTTCTCTATTTGGTGAGCTTACAGCCTTGCCCAATCAAGCATTTATCCTTTGGTGGGAGGGGTCAATAAGACGTTTTTCGCTGGTAGATAATTCTTTGGAAGTAATTTACACCAATGGCACTGTACTGGATGATGTAAAAGCTCACCCTTCAGCGGGCATCTTCGTGGTAGTTGATAATACTTTATTTCACAGCAATGATTACGGAGATACGTGGAATACGTTACCTACCACCGCTGAGATGGAGTTCAATCAAGTATTTTTTGGTGGAGATGGAAGAATCTACCTCATGATTGATCGTTTCCTGGATCCACAACATCACGCTTCTACTGATGGCGGCCAAAGTTGGAACCCTTCCACTGCGCTGTTACAAGAAACGTTCAGTGCGCCATCATCAGTAGTACTTAGCGATGATAGTGAAATCTTTTATTATGAAGGTTTTTGTCATGAACAATTACTAATTAAAACGATTGACGATGGATTATCTTATTCTGACCTCAGTCGGGCTTTTCGTTATACTACAATAGAAATACTCACCAATCCTGCCGATGATATACTTTTCGTAGGTGCTTGCAATCTTGATCTTCAGTACAGTACCAATGGGGGAGAGGATTGGCAAAATTACCCCCGTCCCAATGGTCAACCGGTCGAGTACATCAGAGAAGGCACACTGGGGGGATTATTGGCACTCACCATCACCAACGAATTATTACTATCTACCAACTTGGGAGAAGATTGGACGGACATTACCCCTCTTGGCCTTGGAAATGGAGGTATTAATGAGGCTTATATTTACGATGCTGATCATATTCTTGCTTTCCAAACCTTTGGGAATACTTTTTATACAGCAGATGGCGGAGCAAATTGGACGATCGTAGCCACACCTGAAAATATCGTAAAGGCCGTCGTTCATCCAGATGGGTACTTCTTTGGTTTTGATCCTTATTTACCCGATGACGACGAAGACTTTATTTATCGGTTTAACCCACAGACACTTAGTTGGGAGGTTACGAATTTTCCTTATGGAGTTGCTGAACTGCATTGTACAAAAACAGGTGTGCTGCTAGGCTACTACGTTGGCCCTAATCAACAACAAGGGGCAGATTTGCTGGTTTCTTATGATCTAGGCGAGAATTTTGACGTTGCTAACAATGTTCCGTACCGTCCCCGTCTTAATCAACTTAATGCTTTTCCGATGGTTTCTAATCGCCTTGGTCATATTTTTATGATTTCTGAGGAAAAGGTTTATCGCAGTCAGGATGATGGTTTTACGTGGGAAATATATTACGAAGCGATAGAGATGGATGATCCGGTGCCTAATTATGCCCTTTATATTGATCGGAATGATTATTTGTATTTTTATCGCTTTATACTTTACCGAACGACGGAGCCTACTGCTAATCCAGCGATTTTTTTAGGCCATGTTTGGCTTGATCGTAATGAAGATTGCCTTACGCAAGAGCCAGAGGAAGATAACTTGCCGGGGCAGCTCATCCAGGCTTCTAACGAAACGGCTACCTATTTTAGCTACACTAATTCAGAGGGGGACTATCAACTGAATGTACCCATGGGGGATTATGAGCTTAAGTTGATTAATACTAACCCCTTATTCGTTGCTTGTAGCGATCCGATAAACATAACCGTAGGGGAAGATGAGGCTATCACTGCTGATTTAGCTGTCTACTCGACGGTTGATTGTGCTTGGCTGCAACCTCAGGCGTCTACGCCATTTTTGCGACGCTGTTTTGAAAATATTTATTACGTCACGGTATGTAACGAGGGAACGATTGCTTCAACATCAACACCAGTTACTGTAACCCTGGATGACTTTTTTGTCTTCCTTGGGAGTAGTCTTCCCGTTGATAATCAGGATGGGCAACAATACACATTTACGCTGCCTGCTTTGGAAGTTGGAGCTTGCCAAACCTTTTCGATTAACCTGGAGGTATCCTGCGACGCCGATCTGGGACAAGAACATTGTTTGCAGGTAGATATACCACTTGCTAACGAATGCACTATGGCTGGTCTGAGTGGGAGTTATACGGAATGCCAGATCAATATTGGCTCCTACGATCCTAACGACAAGAGGGCTTTTGTAGCAGGGCGGGAAATAGATACTTATCTTCTACCAGGCACCGAAGAATTGAGCTATCACATAAGATTTCAAAATACGGGTAGTGATACTGCTTTTACGGTGGTCGTCACAGACACCCTTCCAATAACCTTAGATCCTTCGACTTTTCGGTTTGAAAATAGTAGTCATCCGTGCGAAACAGCATTTCGCACAGGAGAAGGTGGATTAACTGTTTTAGAATTTACTTTCAATGATATCCTATTGGTTGACTCTATGACCAATGAACCTGCTTCCCATGGGTTTGTGAAATTCGCAATTGCTCCTCTTGATAGCTTGGAGCTAGGTACTTCCGTTCTTAATTTTGCGGATATCTTTTTTGATTTTAATGAACCAGTGCGCACCAATACTTCCAGTCTGCTGTATGATTTTCCTTCAGGTACGGAAATACCTTTATCAGAGAAATACAAGTTACATGCTTTCCCAAATCCGTTTACGGGGCAGGTCTTCTTTGAGATACAGGGCCCTCCTGCCCCTGAGCAATTATTATGGGAGTGTTTTAATGCTCAGGGAAAACTGATCGCCAAAATGTTAGTTTCAGAAAAACGGTGGAATTGGTCTGGAAACCATCTACCCGCTGGTTTCTATATTTATCGCCTCTCCAATAGGGAAGGCCTCTTGGTAACGGAGAAATTGATAAAGACAAAATAATTTGAAATACTGTGGCAAAGAGAAGGAGAGGTTTTCGGCATTAAGCTTACCCTCCAGTCACGGATCGTAAGGCTTCCATCTGGGTAGCCCAGAGCTGCTTTTGGTCTTCTACTTCATCAGCATCGCAAAAATCGGTAATGACAAGAATCGTTTCTCCGGTTACCGGAGATCGGTCCATGTTGAATTCAAGATATTCTCTCTCATCATCAGCATCTTCCCAGTGGAAACGGAGGAGTTCTTCCTCGATGTCTTCAATGAGTTCTGCTTCTTCTTCCGCGCCATTCCATTCAAAAATGTACATCCGTCCTTGAATACGAACTTGGTCACAAAACCAACGGATCAGGCAGTCTGGTGTGCTTAAAAATTGGTACAAAATGGCCGGAGATGCGCGAAAGATGAATTCTTTCGAAAATTTTACTCTCTCCATAGTAAGGGCATGGGTTTAGTGAGAATTTTACGCTCACAAATAATTAATGCGAATCCGTGAATCGGTTCGGCACAATAAAAGAGAAAGCAGCCATTTTTCCAAATCTTTACTTGCATTAAGTATAAAAAATATAGATTGTTGTAAGGACACAACTATTCTCTTTATCAGTTTGTTACTAAAAGGCAAACAATTATATCGGCTAGAAGCTTGACAATTAGCTGTTTTGCACGTATTTTTGCGCTTAAATTTCGATAAAATATTATTTTTCTAATTTATATGGCGGTAACTCAAATACTCAAAATCTCTTCCTGTCAGATGGGGTTAGTTAGGGTTGCCAAGTTCCAATAAATGAATTCGAGCGTAAATCCGGCTTGTATGCAGCGCAAGGCGGGTTTTTTATTTTCGACAATAAAGAGGCTAAATAAATGAGACAGCTTAAGATCACAAAATCCATTACTAACCGCGAAAGTCAGTCCCTAGAGAAATACCTCCAGGAGATCGGTAAGGTGGATTTGTTGACACCGGAAGAAGAGGTGGAATTAGCGAAGCGGATCAAACAAGGTGATCAGGCCGCTTTGGAAAAATTGACCAAAGCTAACTTACGATTTGTGGTTTCGGTAGCGAAACAGTACCAAAACCAAGGGCTTTCCTTAAGTGATTTGATCAACGAAGGCAACCTGGGTTTGATCAAAGCAGCGCAACGTTTTGATGAAACGCGTGGTTTCAAGTTTATCTCTTATGCCGTTTGGTGGATTCGCCAATCGATCCTTCAAGCACTTGCAGAGCAATCGCGCATCGTCCGTCTACCTTTAAACAAGGTAGGTTCCCTCAACAAAATCAACAAGGCTTTTTCCGAACTCGAACAAGAGTACGAGCGTGAGCCTTCTCCCGAAGAATTAGCAGATCAGCTGGAAATCTCTACCGAAGAAGTAGAAACGACGCTTGGCGTTGCTGCCCGGCACGTATCTATGGATGCGCCTTTCGTGGAAGGTGAAGACAATAGCCTGTTGGATGTACTCGAAAATACTGCTACACCTGATACCGATGCTGCTTTGGAGTACCGGGAATCACTGCGCCGGGAAATCGAACGTTCTCTATCAACACTTACTGATCGCCAGTGCGATGTCATCAAGCTGTACTTCGGCATTGGTGTAGAGCACCCTATGTCCTTGGAGGATATCGGCGATAAATTTGGCCTTACCCGCGAGCGGGTTCGCCAGATTAAGGACAAAGCCATTAATAAGCTTCGTTCCGCCAACCGTAGCAAGCTGCTCAAGCACTATTTGGGTGCTTAGTACCTTTGGGGGGCACAAAAAAATCCCGCTGATGAAACCATCAGCGGGATTTTTTTTGTGAACTAATTTAGCTCTGTAGGCCAATTCTAGTGCCGGGAGGAATGACAGCCCCCTTACGGGTAACGATAATCCCCCCTCGTATCATGTACGTAGGCGTTTCGGTATCCTCCAGGGAGGTACTACCGTGGATACGGACATTGTCACCGATGCGGCAATCCTTATCAATGATTGCATTGCGAATGTAACAACCAGAACCAATGCCCATTGCGGGCGTGTTACCCAAGGTCTCTAGTTCGGCCATCGTTTCGTAATAATCATTACCCATGATAATGGCGTTCGATATCTCGGTATCAGTCCCAATCCGGGAACGTAAACCGATGATCGCGTGGTCTATTTGTCGGGCATGTACAATACAACCTTCGGCAATAATCGCTTGGTTGAAGAAGGTGCCAAAAATCTTGGAAGGCGCCAACATCCGCGGACGAGTATAGATCTGCTCTTCGTTGTCAAACATATTGAAGGCCGGAACGGGATCCGTCAGGGCAATATTGGCATCGAAGAACGAACGGATGGTTCCAATATCTTCCCAGTAGCCATCGTAAGCATAGCTGGCTACCCGAAACTTGTTATTAATGGCGTAAGGAATGATCTCTTTACCAAAATCAGTAGCATCAGGGTTTTCGTCAAATAACCGCTCCAGGAAGGTTCTAGAGAAAATATAAATTCCCATAGAAGCCATCCAATTTTTCCCTTGCGAGGTATATTTTTCCGGAAGAGGAGAGGTCCACTCAGAAAGCATATCCGAAGATGGTTTCTCTACGAAACTCTCAATCATCTGGTTATCATCCTGTTTGAGGATGCCAAAACCAGGAGCGTCTTTGTCATTTACCGGAATGGTCGCAATGGTTAAATCTGCTTTTTTCTCAATATGATACTGGGCAAAATCGGCCAGGTCCATCTGGTAAAGCTGATCCCCGGAAAGAATCATGACATAGTCGTGGTCGTGGTTGCGCAGGTGATGCATACTTTGGCGTACCGCATCTGCCGTGCCCTGAAACCAACTGTCGCTATTTTGAGTTTGCTCCGCCGCAAGAATATCGACAAACCCGTGGCTGAAAGAATCGAAATTATAAGTGTTTTTGATGTGCTGATTGAGGGACGCACTATTGTACTGGGTAAGCACAAACATCCGGCGAATACCTGAGTTAAGGCAATTGGAAATCGGAATATCAATAAGGCGGTATTTTCCACCAATGGGTACTGCTGGTTTTGATCGTTGTTCTGTTAGTGGGAATAAGCGTGTACCGGCACCTCCACCAAGGATAAGACTGATTATTTTGATCATAGATTAAAAGATAGTATAGCTTTACTCCCCAGTATAGGGGATGAATAAAGAAGGTTTTTAGATTAGGGCTAAAAGTTAGAAAAAATGTTGTGTATTATTTCCCTTAAAGCTTATTATTTTGCTAAGAACGCCAATTTCTTAAACTTGTATTAATTTTTGAGTAGGAAGTCTTGCAAGAATAGAAAAAAGCAAATACATTTACGTAAGCACTTACGTAAATAGTTTTGTATGGAACCAGAATTTTATCAAATAGCCGGTGTGATGGCTATCGGGAGCCGCTTGCGGCGCTTAAGTGAAATGGTGACGCTGGATGGAGCGGCGATTTTTCGTTTGCAACAAATGGATTTTGAACCTCGGTGGTTTCCGGTGTTTTACATGCTGAGTGAACGTGGACCGATGCACGTCACCGATTTGGCGCAACGGATAGGGCAGTCGCATGCTTCCGTGAGCCAAGTAGCTAAAGAGATGGAGAAAGATGACTTACTCACCAAGGTGCGCGACAAGCAAGACGGCCGAAAAAGCCTACTCTCACTTTCGGAAGCGGGGGAGGCCATCGCTGGAAAAATGGCCGATTTTTACGATGATGTTTACCAAAGCGTTGCCGACCTCCTGGCGGAAACGGATCATAATTTCTGGGGTGCGATGCAGGATTTGGAGCTCGCTTTGGAAACCAAAAGCATCACCCGCAGGGTGGAGGAACGGCGTAAAGCTCGTTTGTCAGAGGTTATCCAGATTGTGCCTTATCAGCCGGCTTACCAGCAAGCCTTCCGGGATATCAATGTGGCCTGGATTGAGCAATATTTTACCATGGAGGCCGCTGATTACGCTGCGCTTGATCATCCACAGACGTATATCCTGGATAAGGGTGGTTTTATCTTCGTTGCCTTATTTGAAGGAGAACCAGTAGGGGTCGTCGCCATGTTAAAAATGCCTGATGCTACGTATGAATTGGCCAAAATGGGGGTAAGCCCTCTGGCGCAAGGCAAAGGTGTAGGGTATTTGTTAGGACAAAAAGTGATCGCAAAGGCGCGAGAAGTGGGAGCTAGTCGACTGTATTTGGAAAGCAATACCCTCTTGCAACCCGCCATTAACCTCTATTACAAACTAGGTTTTACGCGTTTGGTCAACAAGTTGCCGAGCCCTTATGCGCGCTCTAATATTCAAATGGAGTTATTGCTTTAAGATCGGTTTAATTTGACAGACTAAAAGTTAAAGTACACTTTGTTTTTTAAGCTCAATACGATCGTAGTGGGCCGAATTTGGGGTTTGTCATTCTGGTTGCCAAACAGGAAGCTTGACGGTGGATTGTAAATGTCTTTGTTTGGTTATCTTTCAATTTGAACACCAAAACGCGCTCATTATGAAAAAAACATTCCACTTTTTACTCTTTCTCTGTGCCTTTTCCATTCAAGCACAGGAGATCAACCTGACGATAGGAGAGTACCTTTATAATAACGTCGTTGATGTTATTCCGCTGGAAACTGGTGGCTGGTTGGCGGTTGCTGATGTCTCCGATCTTGATAATGGCTTTCGAGTGAGGCCACGTTTGTTACGGATATCGCCCCAGAATACCATCGAATGGTCGGTTACGCTGCCTCCTGGTAGTTATGATTATAGCACTGTCGCCTTACTTTACGACTCCTTATTACAGCAATGTTATTTGATCCATCGACGAAACGAATGTGATTTGATTGGGCCTGATGTCATTTATGCTTTCGATACAGAAGGCAATCTTTTGTGGACGGACAGTCCAGAAGCAGAATTCATTATCAGCTTGGATAATTCAGCAGCAACAATTGCGATGGTGCCAGGAGAAGGTCTTTTTTTATTGAGAGATGGAAGTTTTTCCGCTCCTGTTCTCATCTTCAAGGATGCATCAGGAACCACTGTCAGGGAATACCCCATTGACGGTGCTGTTTTTAGTGGTGTCTACTATTGGCGCCCAGATACCTTGTTATTGACGTTGGAAAACCGCTTGTTATACACTGCTTATACAGACGACTCCCTTCATGTTTTTGCAGAGCAGATACTTACCGACGATGATATTCAAACACTCCATGTATTAAACGACAGCGTTATTTACAGTCAGTTTTACAATAGGATTACACGGTATGACTACTTAATTGACAATAGTAATTTCCTGGCAGATACTACTGTAGAAGTTCCCCCGGCTGGTATTATATATAACCTTTCTTTTGATGAAAATGCAATGTTTGCCGTAAGGGAGCAAAGCGTTTTTACTTATACGCATGATCTGCGCGAACGTACGGAGTACCAACTAAACATTCCTGGGACACAACTTTTTGGTGTAGCCTCCGATAATCAGGATTTGGTTGTTTACGGGAATACCGAGATCGCTGGTAATAACGGTTTTTATACTCGTGAAGGTTTCGCGTATAGCATCTCTGGCGAACCTCTGTTGAACCGGGATTTGGAACTTACCCATATCTCGTCTACGGGAGTTATCCGGGAGGAAAGTCCTTTTGGGGGGTATATTTCTACTTTTGATAGCATTCAAGCTACGGTATACAATGGGGGGATGGATACGGTATCCTCCTTGCACGTGAAAATTCAAAAAAGGTCGAGTTCTTTTATTTGCCCGGGTTTTAGAGGCCTAAACGAATCATTTTCAAACCTGCAATTATTACCAGGTGACAGTATCTCCCTGTTTTTAGGATCGCTAACGGGCTACAACTTTCTCAACAATACGCTTTGCGCGTGGGTAGGCACGGAAGCATCACCATTGGAGACCGACTTTAGTAACAACACGAGCTGCACGGAGGTAGATATTATCAATGCCTTGGAGACACCTTCGTCCGTCTCCTCCCTGCGTGTTTACCCAAATCCTACCAGCGATTTTCTCTATTTCAACAACACCGATCAGTGGCAATATTATCAACTCTTTGATGCTCGTGGGGTATTGGTGCAACAAGCGCCTTTGCCTAAAGGGGAGGCTACAACGCAGTTGGATCTCAATGATTTGCCTGGAGGGGTGTACCATCTTATATTGGATGGGCGGGAAGGCCGTACCCAGGCGCGAGTGGTAAAAGTACAGCTTAAGTAAGGTTGTTGAGGAATTTTATTATTTATCTACCTTAGTATTTTGACGGAAATAACTGATTCCATTTTTTCCAACGATTCGCGAAAATTTTCACGCAAGCTCCTTCTAGTTGCTTGCTTAGAAAATTTTAGCGAATCAAAAATGGAATCAGTTATTTTTGTTCCGTCACTTAAGGTTGTAATTTTACGCTCCAAAATTACGCTATGCCTATGTCATTGCCCATTCCCAACCGCAACCGTGCCCAGATTAGTCGGGCTGCTATTGAGCGCCTTTATATTGCTATGCGCCACCTTTTTATCAGAGGGAGCTATAAGCCACTAGGGGTTTCAGGGGAGGCGATGATTGAGGCACTGACCGAGTTGCGCCCGGAAATTTACGGCAGTGTCAACGAGCCAGAGCGGGTAGAGTTGAATGGGATGTTTTACATCTTCCAGCGTTTGCCCAAAGGCATCGAAGAATGTCGCTTTATAAAACTCATCTCGCGCGAAGGCTACGAACAAACCGATTTTGTACCCATCATTCCTCCTGCTCGCCGCCGCAATGCTTACCGGATCGATAAGGAGGAGATGTACATTGAAATGACCCGGGGCCGTAGCGATATCTACGATATTCTTACCCACCTTACCTTCATGTACATTGAATCGGAAAAAATCCGCCGGAACAGTGAAAATCACCGTGGTGAGAAACGCCGAGAGTGGAATATGCTGGAAGAGATTGTGAAAAGAGAGGAGGCAGGAGAGGAGTTTAACCGTGAAGTGGCTTACACTTACCTGAGTACTTTGTTGGGGAGAACCTATCAAGAGACGATTGCTGCCTGTGAGCGTTTTGACAAAGACCCCAACCTCAACAGTATTTTTCATATTACCTATTGGCTGGGCTGTCTTTCTTCTCAGGAGGCACACCAAAAGAAGGACAGGGAGATTAGTTTTTCCAGTACGCTGCGCGATATGATTGGGCATCATCTGCACGGTAGTCGCTGGGCCAATGCCATCAAGGAAGCCTTACATGAGTACCAATTAGATGGTCGCCCGTTGCATATCATCAGTGCTAACCTGCACAGCGTGATGAACTCGCTTTACGCGGAAGCGGCACTGCCCAAAGAAGCGGCTAAATACCCGCCCAAAGAGTTGTTTGAGCTGTTGAGTATGCCAGAAAATGGTAAGCTTCGCCAACGCTTAACGGATTATGCCCGGCAGCATGGTATGGTACAGTTGGATGATACCAGTGGAACCAATATTTCGGTACAGTTTTTTGATTTGGGAAAAATCAAAACACCTCCACGTTTTCTGGATTGGCAATTGCCAGAAAAAAAGGAACAAATCCCGGTAGTCTTTGTGATGGATTATGCCTTCGGCGAGCAAGCTTACGAAACGATGGACGAGCTGTTGCGTCCGCACGAAATGCCTAACCATCGCCATGATCTCCCCGTAGCGTCGATCAATATCATGGGTAAGGCAGGCATTTTGGAAGGAGGTAAAGGAGATATCATGGTGCCTTCGGCGCACGTTTTTGAAGGTACGGCAGATAATTATCCTTTTAAGAACGACCTTCGCAAAGAGGATTTTGAAAACGACCTTGGTATTGGTGTTTTAGAAGGACTGATGATCACTGTTTTGGGGACGAGCCTGCAAAACCGCGATATTTTACGTTATTTTCGCAAATCGTCCTGGCAAGCCATTGGTCTGGAGATGGAGGGAGCACACTACCAGAAAGCCATCCAGGCAGCCAGTAAAATTCGGCACAGTGTGCGAGAAGATGTCGTTTTGCGTTATGCCTACTACGCCTCTGATAACCCGCTGGAAACGGGCTCTACGCTGGCTAGTGGCAGCTTGGGACTGAGTGGGGTAGCTCCAACTTATATGATTACCCGGGTGTTTTTAAACAAAATACTGGCAGCTAGCGCCAGTAAAAAATAACGAGCCATGCGCCCCGATCTTTTTGGTATTGACACCGCTATTCTCACTACCCGAACCCTCACGCGCCGACTTCGCGAAGGTGATGGGCTGGCTTTTTATGACCTGATTCAGGAGAACTCCAGTTATATTGAAGACCATTTTCCATTGCTGGTAGAGCTGGTTCGCACACCAGAAGAAGGAGAAGAATACGTACGTAGAGCACTGGCCAAATGGTTGGTACAGGAAGAATTTACCTTTGGCATCTGGCGTGTGGATGAAGCAGACATGATTGGCTACCTGCATTTTCGCAACGTCGATTGGCAGACGCCGCGCGCCGAAATCAGCTACTTTCTCCACCAGGACCAGGCAGGCAAAGGACTGATGACGGAGGTGATGTCGCGCATGATCCAGTTTGCTTTCAAGCAGCTTCAGCTCAATAAGCTCGTTCTCAAAACCCTGGTGGATAATTACAATAGCCAGCGTCTGGCGCGCAAGGTAGGCTTCCGCAGGGAAGGCGATCTGCGCCACGAATACCGCAAAGCATCTGGTGCGCTACTGGACGTGATGCTGTTTGGATTGACGCGGGAGGAATATGGGTTGTAGGTAATTCTGCTGTTGCGTTGGGCAAATTCATGAATTTACCCTTCGCGGGATTGGCCCCTGTACACAGGATTACCCAGTATTGCATTTGCCCCGTATAGAAATCGGTATTTTTCCCTAAATTGCCAACCAACCCAATAACCGTAAAAACCCATCCCTTCCTATGGCTATGACTGCCGAGGCGATTGTTTTCGCCATCAACTCCGCTATCCGATTGGGGCGTAATGCCCAACGTGCTTACGCTAAGAGCCTTACTTCTAAAAGTATTGTATTGCCGCTGCCCAAATCCAGTGGTACACCCAATGCATTTACGGCCCAAAATTTCTTCGACAATGAAGACGAAGTCACTGGCGGAGCGAGCTATCTGAAAAAGATGGAACGCTTGGCGGATATCCACGACCGATTCAAAAACGGGGTAGGCCCAGCTGTACCCACGCCCGAGGAGCTGGGTATGTACGTAGCGGCCTACGCGCAGCTGAGTCCACTGGTGGAACAGGAAGCAAAATCTACCTTTCAGGATGGCCTCAACGATGACCGTATCAATGCCGATGAGCTGGTCGCCCTCCTGAGCATTCGCCAATATACCCACGATAGCGCCAAACACACCAACCCACTCCAGATAGTGGCAGGAACCTTGGTGGAAATCGGAATTGATTACTTCAATCGTATCCCCGGTGCCTTGAACGAGCAGTCGGCTACGGGCCGTACCCTCAAGCATTTTCTCAAGGCTTTTGACGAGCTCCAACTAAGTGACAATGCCGCCCTCCAGAGGCAGTCGCGCAAGATTGTCCCTCAGTTATTTATCGCTGCTGCCGAAAGCATCAGTGATTTGGGGCAAGATGCCACCAACGACCCCAAGGTTCAAGGGTTCATCAAGGCGGCGGGTAAAGGTATTGCGGAAGATTTGTTTCGCCGCCTCGAACACATCAGTGATAGCGACAACCAGGAAGAGGCCGTCAATTGGGGGCGTTTCTTGCTCCGCAGCACTGTCTCCAATGCGGGCAGCTATGTCTTTGCATCGCCGCGCGAATTTTTCGATACCAATAGCGGCGCCAGCGAACTCATCAAAGCGACCAGCACCGTCTTGCTCGATGCCATCCTGCAAGACCCTGATAAAATCAATATCAAGGAGGGGCTGAATGCACAGACCCTCGACCGCCTACTCAAAAGCAGCTTCGGCGTGCTGGCCGAACACCCGCAGCTGATCCATAACAAAAATGGTTTTCAGGAAATCGTCAGTGGCGTCAGCAGTGCCCTCAAAGATTATGATTACCGCCGCCCGGATTTGTTCCCTGAATTGGTGCGAATAGTGCTAGAGCAAACCGGCAGAAATCTCCAGTTTTTCCGCCATCCACACCACGATCATGGCCCCGGTGCTAACGATGGGCACGACCTCCTGATCAGCGCCGTACAACTCATCTTGGCAGAACTGTCGCGCCCCGTAAGTGATGGCCAGTGGCGACCCCGCCTGAGCAAATCTCAACTACTGTTTATTACCGAACAGCTGCTCGACAAGGTGGTGCGTAAACCCAATTGGATGATTCACCAGGCAGACGGTAAGCCACTGTTAGCCGCCGTCATCAGAGCGACCATGGATGGGCTTGCCCGGGTACCTGCTAAAGAACGCCTGAGTGTCGATACCTTCGAGTGGCTCTTGCAGCGCAACCTGCGCGTAGTAGCCGCCAATGAACTGGTGCTGCAAAAAATAAAATGGAGCAATGACGGGGAGGAAGAAGCTGTATTGCAGCAAGCGCTTAGCCTCGTTTTTGCTTTCGTCTTTGAACGCGAGCATACCACGTCGGGCGATCGTAACGTCCTGCTGTTTGAGCTGCTGGATTATATCTTTGACGTCATTATCAGCCGCCATCCTGATAAGCGTGGTTTGCTACTCATAGACCTGATTCTCTTTTCGCAACCTGGCGTCAGTTATCAGGGTGGTTTCAATCGCAAGTTGGCCAACCAACTGGTGGATGCGGCTTTGGCCACCCTTGCGGCACATCCCGAGTTGATCAGTCGACAAGCTGCGTTGGGCGAAATTGTGGCGGGTATCGCTGGGGCTTTGGATGTTTCCAGCTTTAAGCAAGAGGATATCCTGCTAGAGTTGGTACGCCTGAGTTTGGAAAACACGGCCCTGAATGCCCACCTCATTGTCAACGCCGAATCGGATGAACCGGAATACCTGCTGGTGATCTTCATCCGGGAGCTATTGCTGGCCCTTTCTACCAAAGAAGCAGGCGAAGAAGTATGGCAACCGCAGCTCACCCCTGCCGAAGCCATGATGATTGTCGAGAACCTGGTCAATGAGTTGATCTTGCACCCCGAATGGGTAGTGCGGGGCCCTGATGGGCAGGTCATCTTCCGCGATGTGCTACAGGCGGTCCTGGCCGCTTTGCGCAATATGCCTCCGGGCGTTAAGCTTTCGCCTGAGCAGTTGGAATACTTGATTGCGCTGGCCCTCACTGCCGCCGTGACCAGCGAAGCGGTGATGGACAAAATCCCCTGGGGCAGCGATACCGAAAAACGATCCGTGCTGGAAAGGGCCTTGTCGCTCATCAGTACCTTCGTTTTCCAAGAGATGAAAATCAGTGGAGGCGAACGCACGGCCCGCTTCGCGGAATTGGTAGAATATGTATTGGATGTCATCCTGGCTTACCATCCCGACCGGCGTGGCCTCTTACTGGTGCAGCTCATCCTCTTCAGTGAAGACGACATCGATTACAGCCGTGGCTTTGATGAAGACCTGTTGACCGACCTGATCGAGTCGGCCTTGCGGGTGATGGAGCAGCAGCCCGAACTGGTGAGCAGCGAGCTGGCGCTACAAGCCATCGTCCGCGACTTGGCCAAAGACCTCGATGCTGGCAGCTTCCGCCAAAAAGGAATCCTGCCGGAACTGTTGCGCATGAGCCTCGAAGCGAGTGCCCTGAATGCCCACCTCATCGTGGATGCTGATGCAGAGGAGCCGCGTTTCCTTATTGTCATTGCGCTGAGGGAATTCTTAGGCCGTTTGGCGAGCACTGATACGGATGGTAAATGGCATCCGCAACTGACGGGGGATGATATGCTCAGCCTTGCGGAAGAATTGCTGGATGCGATTGTTGACAATCCCACCTGGGTAGTGCCTGTAGGCAAAAACCAACCCAGTATTTGGCAGGAAGTGCTGCAAGCCATCATGGACGCGCTGGCTTTGCTGCCCAACGGTGCCCGACTATCGCCCACCGTGTTGGAAAACCTGATCCTACTCAGTATGCATACGGCAGCGACAAGCCCCCAAGTATTACAAAAACTGAAATGGGGCAGCGACGAGCAAGAAAAAGCCATTTTGGAACGAGCCTTACAGATGCTGGTCAGCTACATTTATCCGCCCGACTGCACCGCCGATAGCGAGCGCCTGGAGCGCTTCCTGGAGTTGCTGGACTTTGTGTTGGAAACGATCATCAGCCAGCACCCCGATAAGCGCAGCTTGCTCTTGCTGGATTTGTTGCTGTTTGAGTCGGAGGTAGATCTTACCCAAGGCTTCCAGCCCGATTTGGCCGAAGAGCTGGTACAAGCTGGGCTTGGTATAATGGAGGCGCATCCTGAACTCATTGCGCAGGAAGAAGTCTTCCAGAAAATTCTCAGCGATACGGCAGGAGCACTGCGGGCTTCTAAAACAGAAATTAAGCACTTGCTGCCAGAATTTATTCGCCTGATCTTGCTGTACAGCAGTGGTCATTTGGAGCGTTTGATGAAGATCAGCCCGAATAGTCCTCGCATCCTGGTGGCTGTAGCACTGGAGCAGGTTTTGCGGATCGTCACGCAACCGCCGAGCCGTGGCAGTTGGTCACCCAAGTTGACAGACCAGCAATTGTTGGAGATCATCGAACTGGTGCTGGAGCGCGTCATTGAACGCCCGGAATGGGTGGGTAGCGATCGCCTCATTCAGCTCACCCTGGAGGCCATCTACACCGCTATTGGCGAGCTGAAACGCGACCAACACCTGCCTTTCGAGACCATCAGTTTCCTCGTAGGTGCCGCCCTCGACGCGGTAGGACAACGCCGCCAACTGGTACTGGAAGTGGTCACCCCCGACGGTGGTAAAGAACAAATGGTGCTCCAATACGCACTGGGCGAAATATTCATAGAACTCTACGACGAGCAAACCGGCACCTCCGCATCTTGGACACTGACAGAAGCCGAGACTTTGCAGACCATCCTCGAAAGCTGCCTGGTCGTACTCGCTACCGGCCCCGCCGATCAGGAGACCGTGGACGAGCTGCTCGCCGAAATTCGCAAAGCCGCCGAAGACATCAACAACAACCTCACCTTCGCTCTGGAAGACCTGACGGAGGCATTGGAGAATGTGTAAGTCTTTTTGGGCGCATCCCTGACGGGTCGCTCCCTTCCGGGGTTCGCTTTGCTCCGTGCCGGTGGTAGCACCACGATGCATCGTGGTACTACCACCGGCACTGCTCACCAAAGGTTCGCACCCTACAGGCAGCTTGCGCAGGGGAGGGGTATCAATGAAAGGAGGGAATAGTATTTAAGTACAAGCAAGTTGGTAACCATCAAAAATGACCGAAAAGAAAAAACTAGACGAGAGATTACTTTAAAGGGAATGCTGCAAAAGCTGAACGTAAATATAGAAGAGGTAGAATTCGAAGTTTTTGGAACAAATGACGAAGAGTTATCCTCCATGTTTTCATTCCATTTGAACGGAGAAAGTGTAAATGGGTATGGTTTTATGTATATGAATGGAAATACATTAGCATCAATCTGGCTAATACCTTTGAAGCGTGGGTTTTCAAAAGAATACATAGAAGAGTTTGATGCAGGGATAATTCCTGACTATAAATAAAAGGGGCTAGGCTCATTATTATCACCAGACTATCCCGACCTTTGTAGTTGCATATTTCACGGATCTCTTAACCAGTGATTGGGGCGCAAGGTGTTGAAAATCAATTGTAGAATAGAGGGTCGATATGGGCGTAGGAGAGAGTTGACGTTTTTTGGATACCAAGTTTTCAACCCAAAGAAAATAATGATGGAGCAGGACGATATACAAACGAGTCAGAATAATACATTTTATGAATAAGCATTTAGCCCTTGTTTTGATTATTTGTTTATGCGCCATAGTTACAACTAGAGCGCAATCTGTTATGGATTTGTATCCAGAAATTGTTCATAACAGGATGGGGGATTTTCTTTTAGAAAATGGTTTTCATAAAGTTTCTATAAAGAACTCCTCTACTATGGAAACAGTAGAAGAAAGGTATTATGAGGAAGGAAAAATAATAAAAGTGTTGTTTTATTATTCAGAAGTACAGATGTCAAGTAGTTTTGGAGGAATTGTCAATTATGAGGGTATTCTTAAGGATAAAGAGATCAGGTATTATTATGATACTAAGCGTAGACTAATCGCAGAAAGAAAAACTGTTGAATTAGACGGTGTCGTCAAAAGGGATTCAATTTCCTATATTTACGCTGATAACAAGCTTGTAAGGAAAGAACATTTATTCTCATCGATTTCAGTATTTAGGTGTAGTTACGACTACCAAATTGTCAACAGTGTTGATTATTATTATGAAGAGGAAAGATTGATTAGAGAAGAAGAGTCAAAAAGCTTTTTATGTTTTACAGACATGACAGATATAAAAACTTGTAGTATTGATTATGAATGGATAAATGACAATGAATGTCACAAAGTATATTCATGGTTTGATGGGGATGAAATTACAACTTCATCTAAGGAAACGCTTAAATATGATGATCAAGGCAATTTGATCCTTTCGTATTGGGGGGGGCATGATTCTGATGTTGAAGAAAATTGGGATCGGTATAGTTACGCGAAAACCAATGTTATAACTATTGAAAATAGCAGAGAGGGACGTGATCCAAAACAGATCAAAGAAAAGTTGTTTTTTGATCAGCAAGGAAGGTTAAGCCATATCCAATGCTCTATTGGAGAGCAATATGTGTTTTTATATGAATAGGATAACATAAGCTTAGTATTAAGAACCAGAAGTGGGTGGTTCCTTAACCCCGATCAATATGGCTTCTAGTGGTCCTGGTATCTCCCCAAAAATCAAACATGATAACAATAGAAACAAGCCGAAACACAAAACTCAAATCAGTAATATTGCTGATGGAATTACCTACCCAAAGTACAGATAAGGGAGAGTGTAATGCCGCTAAAAAAACGAAAATGAAAAAAACAATCTTCTACCTCATCCTCACAATACTTGTGGTTAGTTGTAAAACCAAGGCAATTGTCTATGATGATCCTGTTCCAGAACACGACAGTTTAACCATCTCTTCCACTTATGTGAAAGAAGATCGAGTAATTAATGTTTGGACACCACCTACTTATGAAGAAAGCAGTGACAGTTTTCCCGTATTGTATATGCCTGATGGCGGCATCAAGGAAGATTTTCCCCACATCGCCAATACCTTGGCGAAACTGATTGAAGATAAGAAGATAGCCCCCTTTATCTTGGTTGGAATAGAAAATACGGATAGAAGAAGAGATTTGTCCGGTTTTTCGGATGTAGAAGAAGACCAACAATATTGTCCTTTAACGGATGGCGCTAAAGACTTTAGGGCCTTCATTTCGGAGGAGTTGATGCCAGCCATCAACGGGAAATACAAAACCAAAGGCCGCAACGGAATTATCGGGGAGTCGCTGGCAGGGCTCTTCGTTGTGGAAACCCTACTTCTGCAACCTGCAACCTTCGATTTTTATATTGCCATGGATCCTTCCCTTTGGTGGAACAATCAATATCTGGTGAAAAACGCGGCATCATTGTTAGCTGACTTTCCTGACAAAGACCTTAAGCTTTGGTTTGCAGGTTCCAGTGCAGTAGATATTTTCCGCGCTACCAGAAGTCTTGAGACTGTTTTTCAAAACAATGCACCTGAACGTTTAACTTGGAAGTATTCCGACGAACCCAAAGAAAAGCACCACACCATCTTCAGAGCAACCAAAGAAAAAGCGTTGATTTGGGCGTTGAATTAAGAGAAAGACCAGCAAGGGAAGGGTGTGATCGTATAATCGTATTGGTACGATTAGGGGGATTTACTAAGTCGGAGTTGGGAAGTGGGAAGTCGGAATTATTTGGTTCACCTAGTGACGAGCTCTCCTCTTGGTCTTCGTGAGTTCCGCTACTTCCGACTTCTGATTTCTGACTTCCGACTTTGACGCTCATCGTATGATCGTATTGGTACGATTAGGGGGATTTACTAAGTCGGAGTTGGGAAGTGGGAAGTCGGAATTATTTGGTTCACCTAGTGACGAGCTCTCCTCTTGGTCTTCGTGAGTTCCGCTACTTCTGATTTCTGACTTCCGACTTCCGACTTTGAAGCTCATCGTATGATCGTATTGGTACGATTAGCCTCGGTGCTTCCTGAATGGGAGGGCGGGAACGTTGAGTGGTCTAGCCTCCTATTTGTGTAAATGCATGAATGTATTTATACGAATGGGTCCTCATTTCTCCACTACAATTTGCCGAAAACACCACGATTTTCGTCGGGAAAAGAAGATCTGTTACCACTTGTGTTGCATTTTAAGTAAAGAACTGGTAGCAATGCCAGTTCTGGATGTATGAACACCTTTTAAAATTATCGCAACTGACCATATCTAAAGGCTTGAGTGTTTATCCCGACAATTTACTTTGGGGCATCCTCACTTTAAGTGCTTTTGTAGCGATGATGGCAGGCTTTATTGTGCTTATTCCCGATGAGCAAAAGAACAATGCAGAAAAAGTCGCTGGAGAGTAATAATTTAGCGAGCCATTCTGGAAGAGAATGGTTCGCTTTTAAAATTAAAACACTCAAAATGAAACTTGTCAGTACCTCGACCTTATTCCTTGCTTTAGTTGTATGGAGCTTCAGTAGTTGCGAAGCGACCAAAGCGTACCAAGAGGCGCAAACGGCCTTCAGTCAAGGGGCGACAGTGGAAATGAAGGAGCGTTTTGTCGATGCTGCCGACCAACTGCCTACTAATTTTATCTACTTCGATGACCTTTATAAGAGCAATGCACCTGTTGAAGAAGGCAATACCGCTGCGGGATATTACGAAGAGGCTTTGGGAGCCATCAACAAGTCCCTCAAAGGAGAAGGACAGCTCAAAAAAGCGATGGCACTCGACAATGCTTACGCCATCAAAGCCCTCACGCTCTGGCGGCAAGGGGAATACGATGAAGCTCGGGCAGTAGCCGAAAAAGCAGTACCTCTACTACAAGATAACGCTGGCGAAGAAAACGATATCCGCGACCTGGCCATGATGCAAGCACTGCCTGGCCTCATCAATATGGACGAATCTTTTGGCGCACTCAGCGAGATCAAAGTGTTGGGCGATGCACTGGCCAATGCGGCAACGGTTTCAGAAAAAGCAGTGATCTACGATCAGATAAAGGCCATCTATCTCGAGGCGGTGTCCAGTAAAGAAGACGGTGCCAAATCGGTTACCCGCGGCTTGGCACTCATTGAGCGGGCCATAGATGGAATAAACGGAGAGAGTGCCATAAAACTCTATTTGCACAATGCCCAATTGGCCGGTATGGACAACTGGGGAGATATACTGGAGGTCGTCTTCCTGAGTGCCCGCCGCCTCAACGCCAGTGCTGAAGAAGTCAACTGGGTAATGGAGGAACGCAGCACCTATAATGCCAATGTCAAGACCTATCTCGGTAAACTGGAAGCTGCTTTGCCCAATGGTAAGGACAATAAGTTGTATACCTATTGGGCACGCTTGCTGGCGGGGAACATTTAATGCCCTCCACTCGTCCAGGCTTTCACCGCCGTGCGATAACTCTTCCCGATGGGGATGGCCATGCCATTGCTCATGAAAACCTGGTTGCCTTCGAGGTAGTCGATGTGTGTTTTTTGCAGGATAAATGACTTGTGGACCCGTGCAAACTGTTCCAAAGGTAGTTCTTCCTCAAAGCTGGTGAGTGTTCTGGGCGTGAGCAAAAAGTTGTCGCCCGTCCATACCTTGACGTAATTGCCATAGCTTTCCAGGCAGATGATAGCACTGAATTTTATTTGCAGAAAGCGCTTGTCTACTTTCAAAAACAGCTGGCCTGGCGCAGCATCGGGAGGAGTGGGTTCCGATGGAGAAGTCATTGCTGCTGGCTGACTGCGCCTCTGGGCCTGGTGTACTGCCTTGAGAAAACGTTCAAAACGGAAAGGCTTCAGCAGATAATCGCAGACTTGAAGTTCGTAACCTTCCAATGCGTATTCTTCATAAGCAGAGGTGATGATGACCAGCGGCTTGTGTTCCAGGGTGCGCAGAAAATCCAGTCCTTTTAATTTCGGCATTTGGATATCCAGGAAGAGTAAATCAATGTGTTGTTGCTGCAAAAGCGCGTAAGCGTCCATAGCTTGGTATACCTGCCCAACAATGCTGAGGAAGGGCACATCTTCCGCATATTTGAGAATGACTTTGTGCGCCAGGGGCTCGTCATCAATAATGAGGGCTTTTAAGGTCTTCATAATTCAAAGCTTAGTTCCGCAAGATAATCATGGTCGCTGTTTTGCAAACGTAATTCATGCCGGTCGGGAAAAAGTACGCTCAGGCGGCGATGTAGGTTGGGTAACCCCAGCCCGCCATTTTCAGCAGGAGGGCTGTTTTTTTCAAAAGAATTATGGCAGCTAAAATGAACAGATTTGCCCTGCTGGCTTAATTGCAAGTGCAAAAAAGTGTCTCCCCCAGCGGGTTCTATGCCGTGTTTAAAGGCGTTTTCTACCAAGATAATAAAGAGCAGTGGGGGAACGAGCAATTCCTCGTCGGTCAAGTCGGTGGTGAAGGTTACGTCAAGGGGCTTGTGCAAACGTAACTTTTGTAAGTCAAGATAATCCTGTAAATACTTCACCTCTAATTTTAAGGGGACTTTTTCTTCTTTGCCTTTGTAAATAAGGTAGCGCATCAGTTCCGACAATTGCAAGATGGTTGCTGGGGTTGCCTCATCTTGCGTCAGGCTCATCGCGTAGAGGTTGTTGAGCGTATTGAAGAAGAAATGCGGGTTGATCTGTTGTTTGAGGAGCTGCAATTCGGTGGCAGATTTTTCTTGTTCCAGCGTACTGATCGCATTGACCTGGCGGTACCATTCGACCATGATAATGAAAGGGAAACTAAGGAGGAAAAAAGCAATGGCGAGGGTGAAACTGAGGTCGGAAAACACCTGTGGAACAAGGCCCAATGGATGCACTTTGATTTGGTCAACCACTGGAAAAAAGCTGATGAGCTGATTTTGTAGCGGCACGAAAAGTAGCAGAAAACCCACGGAGCTCAGTAAGTAGTAAAGTAGCCCTTTTTTACGCAATAATTCATTGAAAAGAAAGTGGTGGTGGACGTAGTAAATAGGGTAGTAGCTGATGTAAACGAAGAAGGTTTGCACTACGGCAACGAGATAGTAAAGAAAGGATTGAGTAGTGCTGAATTCCTTGATGTAGGCGTGGAAATAGTTATTAGCGAGCACAATAGAAAGCGCGAAAACAGCTACAATGACCATGGCCAGCCGTGGGATGTTCCAACTTAACAACCAATTAGCAGTGCGCACCGTCTTGTGCCGTAATCCCCATTTTAACAGTCCTTCCAGCACCAATAAAGCGATCCAATGCACCAACAAACCAAAGCGATTTACCTTTGCGGTAAACACCAAATTTTCCGCAATGCCAGGGAGATCGGTCAGATGACAGGGCCACACAAGGGTGAAAACCGCAGGCAATGCCACAAACGCGATGACCCAACCTACCTGCTTAATGGAGACGGTGAGTGCAGACTGATGGCGGAGTGTCACCCACAAAAGTAAGGGCAGGAAAAACAGCACCAATCCGAGCAGTATCCCCAAAAAATGACGCCACCCTAGTTGGTGCCCCATCTGCATAAAGGCATAACTGAAGAGTAGGATGTTGGCCATAAATAACCAGACCTCTTGCTGAAGGAAGAAGGCGGTGATTCTATTTTGGTTTCCTTTCATCTTGCGAATTAAAGCAAATCTCGTTTAAGGTACTAAAAGTAATGATGAAAGGCCAAATGGACGTGATGAAAGAAAGACCCACCCTTCATCATCCCAAACCCGCCTTTGATCACTAAAAGTAGGCCTTGCAGGCGCCTTGCTTCACATTTGTACCATTACTTAACCCAACCCGTTAAAGATGGAACTACGAATAGAGCAGCTCACCAAGACTTATCCCAACGGCGTCCGTGCCTTGGATGATCTCACCCTGGAAATCGGTACGGGGATGTTTGGCTTACTTGGCCCCAACGGTGCTGGGAAATCTACCCTCATGCGAACCGTTGCCACCTTGCAGCAGCCAGATAGCGGTGAGGTTACTTTTGACGGAATCAATGTGCTCACCCAACCCATGGTACTGCGTTATCAGCTGGGCTACCTACCACAAGCCTTCGGGGTGTACCCTCGGATGTCGGCGGATCGGTTGCTCGATTATTTGGCCAACCTCAAAGGTGTAAGCTCCCGGAAGGAACGCCAGACGCTGATCGATTACTGTCTGGACGTAACCAACCTGACGGCCGTCAGAAAAAAACATGTCAGTGGCTACTCGGGCGGCATGAAGCAACGATTTGGTATTGCTCAGCTTTTGCTCAATAAGCCTAAATTGATCATCGTAGACGAACCCACCGCCGGCTTGGATCCCGCCGAACGACAGCGATTTTTGAACATCCTAAGAGAAATCAGTACGGAAAATATCGTCATCTTCTCCACCCATATCGTTGATGATATCAAGGATCTTTGCACCGATATGGCCATCATGAACAATGGGCGACTCCTCCAGCATACCCACCCCGAAGCCGCCATCGCTGAATTAGAAGGCCAAGTTTGGACCACCAATATTTCTCGTGAACTACTACCGCAAACTACTTCCACGCACCTGGTGCTGTCTTCGGCCTACAACCGTGACAACAGCCTCCGCGTGCGTGTATGGAGCAAGCAGCAGCCCACGCCCAATTTCGTTGCTGCAACCCCGAATTTGGAAGACGTCTATTTCGCTGCGCTAGGGCAGGAGTAAGGGTGTAAAAGTTGGGTAGGTGTAAAGGTGTAAGCGTTGATTGATTTTGCTAGTAGCATCACTTACCTCAGACTTCCCTTCCGACTTTGGCCAACGCACCCCTTGAGGTCATTCCCATGCTGTCTCATGGAATAAGTTGACACCAAAAATGTGGAAAACTTTTCTAAATTTAGAGAAATGGAACCACAAATGACAAGAGAAGAGCGCCGTCGTCGCCGTTTTAGCGAGTCTTTCCGTAAAGAGCAAGCTGAACTAATAGAGAGTGGACAGACGACGATAGCCCAAGTAAGTCGTCGCTATGAAGTCAGAGCGGACAATGTAAGGAAATGGGTTAAGAAGTACGGCAATTCGCCATCGGATTCGGGCTTTACGATCATAGGTAGTGCGAAGGATTTTGACCGTTTGAAAGAGTTAGAGAAAGCGCACCGGGAACTGCAGGTACTCTTTGGGGAGCAGCAAATAAAGTTGGTTCGTTTAGAGAAGCTCTTGGATTTTGCGAAAAAAGATTTAGGGGAGGATTTCGAAAAAAAATGCAAGTCCCACTACTAAGTGCGTTGCGTGCCGATCAATGCTTTCATGGAATAGCGATGGAGCGTTTTTATGAATTGGAGGGCATTAGCCGTCAAGCGTATTTTCAAGGGATGTTGCGCCAGAAGGAGGAGCAGGCGATGATGCTTAAAGTGGCAGAGCGAGTAAAGGCCTATCGGCAAAACAAAGATCGTCATGCTGGCTCACGGTCCCTGTATTACAATCTAGGCATTAAGGAGCTCCTAGGCTTAGGTGTAAGCAAATTTGAGCGCTTGTTGAGCGAATATAACTTGACATTGGCACCGTATAAGACGCGATTGGTTACGACTCAGTCCTGTGCGCGTAGCAGGGCGTATAGCAATCTAGCCAGGGGCTTGATCATCAACGGGATCAATCAATTGGTAGTGGGTGATTTAACGTACATTAAGTTTGCCGATTGGGTCTATTATTTGTTTATGCTGACGGATGTGTACAGTGCTCGCATCGTAGGTTGGTATTTGGGTCAAAGAATGCGGGCTATTGAGGCCCACCATGCATTTAAGCAATGGGAGCAGCTTCGAGATCGGAACCAAATTAAGGGTAGTATTCATCATACGGATGGAGGTAGCCAGTACTTTGCGAATTTGTATCTTGAGAGTATGAATGCCTGCCAGCTTCGAATCAGTGTGGCAGACAATTGCCTGGACAATGGCTTTGCTGAACAACGCAATGGCTTGCTCAAGCAACATTTCCTGCCAACGGTAGCAGACTTGCATCCTGAGCGAATTACCCAATCAATAGACGAAATAATGTACTTTTACAATCACGAACGCAAACAGGAGGCACTAGGCTGGTTAAGTCCCGTTGAGTTTGAACAGCAATGGGCTAATCATCCTAATCCTCCCCGTATGCAGCTTTATGATCGCCAGAAAAAAATCCTTACCACCCGACAAAGAGGGTTTTTAGAGGCATAAGGCGCCCAGAAATGACACTAAAAGCAACGCCCCCTCAAAAAGAAAAGAGGGGGCGAGCTTGGTGACCATTCCAGTCGCACAGCGTTATTCCTTGGCTGGTTGCTCCCCAGCAGAGCCAGTCTCCGCTTCACGCTGATGAGATAAAGGTAAAACCTCCCCTCATTTAATAACCGGGAAGTTTTCCACATTTAGGGGGTAAAGAGGGGGGACCCTGTCAACCTTATTTATGAGGCCTCACCAACCCTTACACCCTTACACTTTTACACCCTTACACTTTTTTTAAAAACCATCAACCTTCAACAACCAAAAAATCCATGTTCCCAACCATCTTCCGCAACGAAATTTACCACTGGCTCCGCCAGCCTTATGTCTACCTCTTTGGTGGCTTGTTGTTTGTGATCTCCCTGGCGACGATGTGGGGGATGGCTGCCGAAGCTACCGGAGGCCCTGATGCCGAGATATTGAATTCTTACTTTCGGATCAACTTTATGAGCAACTACCTCAGTTTGCTGATGCTGTTTGTGTTGCCTGCGACGATGGGAGCGGCCGTGTACCGGGATTTTAAAAGTGAGATGTATACTTTGTTGTATGCCTACCCGATTACCAAACCCAGCTATTTGGCAGCAAAATTTCTGGCAGCCTACCTCGTGACAGCAGCTGTGGTGCTCACCATAGGCTTGGGTTTCGTGTTGGGAACCCACATGCCGGGTGTCAATAAGGAGGTGCTCATGCCGTTTGAGTTGGGGGCTTATACGCAGCTTTATGCGGTGTATATTTTGCCCAATATGCTGTTGTTTGGCATGCTGGTTTTTGCTATCGTTACCCTCACGCGCAACGTGTACGTTGGTTTTGTAACCATCATTTTGGTGATTGTCTTTCAGGGGCTGATAGGTGGTTTGTTGGGCGGAGAAGACCTTGGTTATTGGGCGGCCTTGCTAGACCCTGTAGGAGATACGGCAGTGAAATATTCGGTAAGATTCTGGACAACAGCCGCACGCAATGAGGAAGCACTGCCTTTGAGTGGAGTCATTTTACACAATCGGTTGTTGTGGATGGGGGTCGTAATCCTCGTTGGCGTTTATGTGTATCGCAGGTTCAGTTTTCAACAGTTTTCTCAAAACAAGAAAGGGAAAAACGATGAAGCAGCTCCCCGCAAGCAAGAAATTTCCTTTTCACCGGCACAAATGCCCGTGGTTAATTATCAGTTTGGGCTTACCCAGCGGTTGCACACGCTTTGGCAGGTTGCGAAGGCCGATTTTCGCTATATCGTCTTTAGCTGGCCTTTTCTGGTGATGCTTTTTGCGGGTTTTCTGTTGGTCTATTTCCAGCAGCACCAGATGAACCCCATGTACGGTTTTGAGCTACTACCCACCACGGGAAGGATGCTCTTGGTGCCGATGTTTATCTTCAGTTTGGTGATCAATTTACTGACCTTTCTGTACGTCGGAGTCCTCCAGTTTCGGGGGCAGACGACACGTATGGGCGCATTGGTAGATACGGTGCCGCAACCCGATTGGGTATTGATGTTGTCAAGATTAGTAGCCGTTTTATTGATGCAAATGCTGCTGTTGGGATTAGTGATGGTCGCGGGAATCCTGGCGCAGACCTTACAAGGTTATTATCGGTACGAGTTGTGGCATTATGTTTTTGAATTGCTGGGGCTGCAATTTATTCATTTCGTCATCTGGGCTTGTGTGGCCATGCTGGTACAGACCTTGGTGAAGAACATGTACCTCGGCTTCTTTTTGCTGCTGCTGATGCCAACGGCAGTGGCTGGTTTGCGGGTCATCGGTGATTATTTGCAGTGGCCTTTCCTGCGTGAAAGCATTGTACAGTTCAATCAGGTGCCCGGAGTTACCGTCGGGTTCAATTACTCCGCCTTAGCGGGATATGGTGCGATCTTGCCTTTGTATTATGGGTACAAAACCTACTGGCTGGTGCTGGGCATTATCTTTTTACTGCTGAGTCTGCTGTGGTGGCGGCGCGGTATTGTTTTTACCTGGCGGGAACGCTGGTGGGTATGGAAACAAAGGTTCAACAGCGGTTTAAGAACACCTGTCGCCTGGTCTGTGATCTTGTTCCTTTTAATGGGGGGCTACCTTTATCTGGAAGAAAACATTTTGACATCGGCACAATATACAGCTACCAGGCAACAACATATATCAGGCTTGAACGAACAGCGATACCTGCGTTTTCAGGACTATCCTCAGCCATTGCTGGCACGGGCGGAGATCAACATGGACATCTACCCAAAAGCGCGTGATTTTACCGCTAGCGGGCAATTGTACTTTGTCAATAAGCTCGATCAAACGATTGATACCATTCTGGTAGCAAGTAGTTTTAGAGAGATCACCGAGTACCAATTGATTCCGCCCAATAAGTTGGTCAGTAAAGACGAAGAAGTACGTTTTGATGTATGGGTATTGGAGCAGCCCTTAGCCAAAGGCGATACTTTGGCGATGCGTTTTACCGTGCGAAATTACCCCAATACCCTCTTGTACGATAACAGTCGGGTCGCCAAAAATGGCACCTACATCAACGCCGATATTTTGCCTAATCTCGGCTTTCGGAACCTCTACCTGAGTGGAAAAGAGAAAAGAGCCAGCTACGGATTACCACCTCACAAAGAACGGGAACTCCTACCGTCGGATACTACCTTGTTGGGGTACGGATTTAGTGGAAACAACATGGAACGCATCATCTACGAAACGACGGTGAGCACTTCTGCCGATCAGCAAGCTTTTTCGATGGGGAACCTGGTACGCTCCTGGACGGAAGGTGATCGTCACTACGCCCATTATCGCTCCGAGGGTTTGATTACCAATAATATCTCTTGGCTATCGGGGCGCTACGTCCGCAAGACGGCTTCAGCGCAAGGGATTGGTTTAGCGATTTACTATGATCCTGCCCATACACAAAATTATGAGCGTATAGTAGACGGGCTTCAGTCGTCGCTGGATTATTGCCGGCGCTGGTTTGGGCCTTTGGCGTATGATAGTTTGCGCCTCGTAGAGTTTCCAATTACGAAAGGCACCCATGCTACCTTGAATGGGAACTTGATTCCTTATTCGGAGGCATTATTTCTTTGTAAAGTAGACCCCACGGAGGAAGACCCGCTTGATATTCCTTTTTATTCTTCGGCCCATGAGGTAGCACACTACTGGTGGGGGCATCGCGTAGATCCGGCCAATGTGGATGGTGGAAAACTCGTGACCGAAGCCCTGGCGGAGTACATTGCGATGCAAGTGATGAAGCAGGAATTGGGCGAAAAACGACTAAAGGCCTTCCGGAAAACGATGCACGATGTCTACTTACGAGCACGCGCTCAACGCGGCGATGAAGTACCCTTGATGCTGGCCAAAGAAGGGCAGGATTACCTGAATTACTACAAAGGAGGCCTGGCTTTCTACGCGCTGAGCGAATACTGGAACGAGGAGGCCCTTAATGGTAGTTTGGCCAGCTACGAGGCTGCTCGCCGCCATGCACCGCCGCCTTACCCAACCTCGCTGGAACTGATGGCCCACCTGAAAAAGGAGGTGCCAGATAGCCTGAGGTACCTGCTGGAAGATTATTTTGAGACCATCACCTTGTATGAGAACCAGCTAGGAGCGGTAGTGATTACAGAAAAAGCTGGCGCAGGATACGAAGTGAAACTGTCTTGCCAAGTGACGAAATACCACGCCAACAAGAGTGGCAAGAGAACTTATACCAATGCCGCCGGAGATCATCTGCAAGCTGGCGCGATCCAGTCTTTGCCCTTGCAGGACTACATCCTAATAGGGTTTTATCAAGATACCGACGAGGGAGAAGTCTTGCTCGCCAAGACCATGGTAAAGGTGTCCTCCATCCAGAATGATCTCCAATTTATGCTGACCCAACGCCCGGATCGCATTGTAATTGATCCGGATTTGCTGCTCTTTGAGGAAAATCGGGAAGACAACAGGTGGGAGGATTAGGCTGTATATAGTGTGCCGCCGCTGACGGTTAGGAGTAGCCCATTCGTATAAATACATTCATGTAATTACACAGGGGGTATACTACTCTGCGCTGCTCTGCTCCATAGCGGCGGGTTTCAAACCCGACGCTATGGAGCAGAGCGAGCACAGCCAGGGATAGTAGCGGTACCGAAGGTGATAGCGGATAGCCCGGCCGCCCCCGCTTTGCGGGGTGGCGGGGATGCCAAAAGAATTATTTAAGACATATTCTGATGGGGAGGTTATAGCGAACGGCGACAGCTTTACCCCCCTGGCTAGCGGGAACCCATTGCCAGCCAAGGTCACTTTCCACCGAATTTGCAGGTTTTGAACCATGTGAGGGATTATAAGTACATATAAGCATCTTTTTTAGAGGTACTTATAATCCCTTGCGTAGTTTTAAAAAACAAACCTACTCAATGACACTCACCTTGATTTTACTCTGGTATTCTCCCATGTGATACAGTTTATGTTCCTGAACCTTAAAATCCTCTTCGGTAGCTTCAAAGATGTTGGGCACGAAGGTCTGCGGGTTCATGTCGATGTAGGGAAACCAGCTGCTGTGAACCTGAACCATGAGGCGGTGACCTTTTTTGAAGGTGTGCATCACATCTTGCAATTTCCAACTAACTTCGGTGATTTCGTTAGGGGCAAAGGGGACGCCCTTTTCGAAGCCGTTGCGGTAGCGACCGCGGAAAGCCTCGCCTCTGACCAATTGCTGGTAACCACCCATGGTGAGGTGGTCTTGGGTTTCTTCGTAATCGGGGTGGTCGTCGGGATAAACGTCGATAACTTTCACGATCCAGTCGGCATCGGTGCCGGTGGTACTGACGAATAGCTGGGCGCTGATAGGCCCGGCCAAGGTGAGGTCTTCGGTGAGCGGCTCGGTGGTGAAGGTGAGCACGTCCGGACGGCGAGCAACGTGACGCTGATCATCGGCCATGTATTTGCGGGGGATAAAGAGGGGCTTGATGTCGGTATTAAAGGGTACCGGGTGAGCCGGATCGCTGATGAAGGAGGTAGCGGCTGATTCCGTCTTTTGGTCTTTTTCCAAAATTTTCCCCTGATCGCTGAGGAAGAGGGTACGTTCCTGCGCTTGCTGCGGCGGCCAGTTGGCGAAATCGCGCCATACTTTGGTACCACAATCGAACATGTGGGCTTCGGGTAGGCCGGTCTTGCCGTCGGCGGGACCTTTGAGCCAGTGGTGGAAGAAGCGAGCTTCGACCTGGGCCTGGTAGTCTTCGTTGATGTTTTCACCGAAGAAGACATTGCTGACAGCTTGGCGACCCTTGCGGCGCGACCAGTCGCCGTGGCTCCAGGGGCCCATAACGATGGTGTTGTAGGTTTCGTCGTTCCACTTTTCGATGTTGCCATAAGTCATGAGTGGCCCGTAGAGGTCTTCGGCATCAAACCAACCGCCTACGGTCATTACTGCTGGCCGGATGTCTTTGAGGTGCTGGACGATGTTGCGGCTTTGCCAGAATTCGTTGTAGTCGGGATTGGCCATGATTTCTTTCCAGAAGAAGTTGTCCTGGTCGGTGATGGCATCCAGCTTGGAGAGTGGGGTGTGTTTGAGGTAGAAATCGTAGGGATCGGGGCCCATGTAGGGAAACTCGTACCAGGCTTCGCTGGTAGGTGCCGTTTTTTGGATACCGAAGAGGTTGTTGACCGACCAGTAAGCGAGCGTGTAAGCCCCGTTGTGGTGAAAGTCGTCGAAGTAAAAATCCCCGATCGGGGCTTGCGGGCTCACTGCTTTGAGGGCAGGGTGCGCATCAATGAGGGAACAGGTGGAATAGAAACCGGGGTAGGAGATGCCCCAAACGCCTACCTTGCCCGTATTGTTGGGAATATTTTTTACCAGCCAGTCGATACTGTCATAAGTGTCGCTACTTTCGTCTATCTGGCTGGTGGTGCGCTTGTTGGGGATGTAGGGGCGCATATTGTCGAAGGTGCCCTCGCTCATCCAACGGCCGCGCACATCCTGGAAGACGAAGATGTACTTTTCGTTGGCCATGTCTTGAAAACGGCTAAAATCTTCCGGATACTGATCCGCTCCATAGGGCTGGGCACTGTAGCAGGTGCGCTGGAGCATGATGGGGTAGGGCTTGTCGGGGCTGGCATCCTTGGGGGTGTAGACCGCAACATAGAGCTTGATACCATCGCGCATGGTGATGTAGTGCTCGGTTTTGTTGTAAAAATCGCGCGGACTGGTGGCGGGCGTCAGGTCCTCCTCCTGAGGGACGGTAGTTGTAGTGGAGACCGTGGTGGATTGTGTAACTTGCTGCGTGGGCGTGCAGGCAAACAGCACAAGGGTCAGGAGCAAGAGTAGGGTATTCCTCATGGTTGTGGTTTTTGAGGAATAAATATAGTAATAGTTACGGATGGGAGCTTGAAAATCTGACCAGCTGTATTGTAAACATTTGGGGGAATTGTTCTTTTCTTTTTAAATAAAATACCATGTACAAAGCCATTTTTTTCTTTCTCTGCATCACGGTAACCTTGACATCGTGTGGTTCTTCACCGATCAACTTAGCGCATCAATATGTCGTTATTCCACTGCCCCAAAAAATGGCCCCAGCGGAAGGTCAATTTATTTTAGATGAATCCACTACTGTATTGGTGGAAGATCAAAATGAGGAGATAGAAGCGGTGGCGGAGCAATTGTTGGCCGTATTGGAGGAGGCAATTGGGAGAAGGCAAGTGCAGAGGGAGGCTCCAAGTGGGCACCAGATCGTCTTTCGCCAGGACATCACTATAGAAGCCCCGGAGGGCTACCGACTATTGATATCGCCGCAGCAGGTAAGCATAGAAGCCGCTACGGCTAAGGGCATGTTTTATGCGGTCCAAACTATACGGCAATTGCTGTCTTATGATGCTCAGGCGGGAGGTATCTGGTTTATTCCCGCTGCCACCATTGAAGATGCACCCCGTTTTTCCTACCGTGGCATGCACCTCGATGTCGCCCGCCATTTTTACCCGGTGGAGACGGTCAAGAAAATCATCGACCAATTGGCTTACCATAAAATGAATACCTTCCACTGGCACCTTACGGATGATCAAGGGTGGAGGATAGAGATCAAAAAATACCCCAAGCTGACGGAGGTGGGTGCTTTTCGCAACGGTACCTTGATCGGGCACTACAATGATCAACCCCATCGGTTTGACGATCAGCGCTACGGCGGGTTTTACACTCAGGAAGAGATCAGGGATGTTATCCGCTACGCAGAAGAGCGCTTTGTGCAAATTATTCCTGAGATAGAGTTGCCGGGGCACGCCCAGGCCGCTTTGGCTGCATATCCCGAGCTGGCTTGTACGGATGGGCCTTTTGAGGTGTGGCAAAAATGGGGGGTCTCGGAAAATGTTTTTTGCCCAACTGAAACGACTTTTACCTTTTTGGAAAATGTCTTAACCGAAGTTGCTGCGCTTTTCCCAGGGAAATACATCCATATCGGCGGCGACGAGTGCCCCAAGTCGGCCTGGAAGGAAAGTGCTTTTTGTCAGCAATTGATGAAAGAACAAGGGTTGAAGGATGAGCATGAACTACAGAGTTATTTCATCCGCCGGATAGAAGCTTATTTGAACAGCATAGGAAAGCAAATTATTGGCTGGGATGAAATCCTGGAAGGAGGCCTTGCTCCCAACGCTACCATCATGTCGTGGAGAGGTATCGAAGGCGGGATAGAAGCGGCCAATGCCAACCATGATGTGATCATGACACCTGGTTCTCATTGTTATTTTGATCACTACCAAAGCGATCATCCTGATGAACCCATCGCTATTGGCGGATTGACGACCCTGGAAAAAGTCTATCATTACCAACCAATTCCAGAAGGTTTGCGGGTATCGCAACACCAATTTATTCTAGGGGCACAAGCGAATTTATGGACGGAGTACATCACGACGGAGGAACAGCTGGAATACATGATATTTCCGCGCCTTTGCGCTTTAGCGGAAGTGCTCTGGACAGGGGACAGGGGGGCTTTTGAAGATTTTGTAGTGCGCCTGACTACTCACCTCAAACGCTTGGAAGCGATGGGGATAAAACCGGCGAATCATTTGTACGAAATCAAAGCAGAGATCACTACAAATGATGGCCGTATTGCCACCAACCTGAGTACACTTGCCCAAGATGCACAGCTACATTATACCCTCGACGGGAGTGTGCCTGGCCCCGAAAGCCCTGTTTATACCTCGGCCTTGTTCATCGATTCCACCACGACCATCAGCGCTCAAAATTACCTGGAAGGTAAAGCCATCGGGCGAAGCTGGCAGCAGGAAATTCGTTTTCACCAAGCTACAGGGCAAGCCATTACGTTGGTAAATGCCCCTCACCCTAAATACAGTAGTGGGGGGCCACAGGCACTCATCAATGGGATCAATGGCAGTGATGAACGCTACGGCGATCAGGAATGGCTAGGTTTTGCTGGCGACGACTTCATCGCAACGATTGATCTCGGTGCGATGAAAGAAATCAGTGAAGTTGCTTTTCGGTTTTTCAAAGGAGAAGGCCAGTGGATTTATCTGCCCGCCAGCGTTGTGGTCGCTGCTTCCGAGGATGGAGTAAGCTACACTGAGGTTGGAAGGTTAGGGCAGCTAACAGGCGCAAGCAAGGTGGTAAGTCCTCAAATTGATTTTCCGATGACCAAAGCGCAGTGCGTAAAAATAGAAGTCCAAAACTTCGGCATCATACCTCAAGGGCAACAAGGAGGAGGGAACCCATCGTGGCTTTTTGTGGATGAGATAAGGGTGGATTGAATTGATCACAACTCCCCCAAAATCCTCCGCCCATGATAGGCGGGAACGGGGATGCTGCTTTGCACAAGGGCCAGATTGTCTTGGGTAATTTTGCCAGCAGCGATGATGTGTTTTGAAGGGGCCAAGGCCTTCTGCATGGCCATGATTTGGGCAGCACCTTCGAGGGCTGTTGGTGCACCACCAGAGGTAAGTATACTGGTGAGATTGGGGATCTGATTGAGCGCAGGAATACTGGCGAGCGGATCAGTTACGTAGTCAATCACTTTGTGAAGGGTGAATTTCCCTTCCGGAAAAGCCTCGCACAGCGCACGAATGGCTGTAATGTCAAGGGTGTTTTCAGGTGTAGCCATCCCGATAACGAAATGCTGGATATTGATTTTACGAAACTCCATGATGCTGTCCCACATGCTACGCAGTTCTTCCGGCTGGAAAACGAAATTACCTCCTCTGGGGCGGATCATCACTTTGATGGGGATGCTTATTGCTGCTGAAACCTGCTGGGTAAGGGCGAGTGTGGGCGTAAGGCCATCTTGGGCCAAGTCGCTACACAACTCTATTTGATCGGCTCCTCGCTTGGCGGCAGTGATCGCTTCATCGAGTGTTTCCACACAAGATTCGATAATGGTTTTTTTCATTGTTGAGAGCACGTTTTAGGATGGATAAGTAAAAGTAGGCAATTATATATTCTGATCATGCAAGAACAGTTGTATAATGGATGAATAAAGGAATTACCCTCCCCAAAAGAGGACCAGTGAGCATTTCACTTATTAAGGGGTATTAACCATTTTAGGATACCTCTACCTTTTAAACCAGACGAGCAGATGCGAGTTGGATTTCTTACCTGCTGCTAAAGCCAAGCTAATCACTCAGCACATCCACCAACGCCTGGTTTTTGGCGTGTTGTAATGCCGTTTTTCCATTGGAATCTTTCAGATTTTTATCAGCACCTGCTTCCAATAGCATTTTTACGATGTTGGTATGGCCATAGGTGGCAGCAAAGATGAGGGCCGTAGCGCCTAGCTCATTTTGAATGTTCACCGCTGCACCATGATCCAATAGCAGTTGAACAGTTTCTTCTGATCCTTTAAAACATACACCCATCAAGGCGGTGTTGCCAGATGCCGCTTGGTCGTCGATATCGGCACCCGCTTTTAATAGTTCTTTTACAATAGGAAGCTGCCCACTATAGGTAGCCATAACGAGGGGGGTGAATCCACGGGCGTCCATTTCTTCTGCTAAAGTGGGTTGAGCAGCAAGTTGTGTTTTTACCTCTTCTAAGTTACCTACACGGATGGCATCGAAAAAATTCATTGCTTTTATTTAGGTTCAATCTCAAAAATACAATAAGTAGTTTTAATACAAGTGATAATGTTATTAGATTTGCTTATACCTTGAATTGCCACAGATTATGACCCTTCAACAGCTTGAGTACGCTTTTTTTCTGCTTAAAACAGGTTCCTTTAGTAAGGCGGCTAAAAGGGCAGGGCTTAGCCAGCCGGCTATTAGTCAACAGATTACCAAGTTGGAAAACGAGCTTGGTTTTGCTGTTTTTGATCGGCAGACCAAGCCTATTAAAACAACGCCCCTGGGGCTGCGATTTCTCGAAAGAGCCCAGATGTTACTACTAGAAGCCCAACAACTCAGAGAGTTCGCGCTGCAACTGGAAGAGGATGCAGAGGGAAGTTTGACGATTGGTATTATACCTACACTGGCTCCTTACCTGGTCCCCTTTTTTATCCAAGACTTGCAGCAAAAGCATCCGCGGATAAAACTCAATGTTCAGGAGATGATGACCAAGGAAATCGTACGTGGTATTCTGGATGGGGAACTGAACGGTGGCATTATCTCTACGCCGATTGCCAGTCAGTTGGAGTTTGAGTACGTTCCTTTGTTTTTTGAAAAATTCTTCCTTTACATCTCTTACAAACATCCCCTTTTTCAGCAAAAAGAGGTGAATCTGGACCAAATAAAAATGGAAGATTTATGGCTGCTCAATGAAGGCAACTGCTTCAGTGATCAGGTAAATAATATGTGTCAATTGAATTACCTCAATAAGCAAAAGCCTCAATTGGAATATGGTAGCAATTCGATCGAAGCCCTGCGACGTATCGTAGAACATAAAGGGGGCTTAACTTTTCTGCCCGAACTGGCGACATTGAATGTTTCTTCTAGCCACGAAGACATGATCAAAAAGATTGCTGGCCCCGTGAGAGCCCGCGAGATCAGCATGATTTTTCTGAACAACAACCCTAAAAAACAGCTGCTGCTCAAACTCAAGGATGTTATTCAGGATAACCTACCCAAATCGGTATTGCAAAAGGGGGAGAAGTTGTTGGTGAAAACGAATGTGGAGGTTTAGAGTGCTCTCCCGATGCTCGGGATCGCATCCCTACCCCGTCGTACCAATCACCACCATCTCTTCCAGCGTGGGTACTACGCTACCTCCGCGAGGCTCGAGCGTAACGGCAAAGGCCTGAACATTTTCAATGAAGGGTACTTCCTGAAGGGTGCTGCTGGTATCAACTGTGACATCAAAGACGCCCATGTCTACTGGGGTGCCGTCTACGATGGCCCATAGCTGGTATTGCTTGTCGGCAGCAGGCGTCGCAAGGTTGATGATATCAAGATAAGACTTCCTGGTTTCCGCATTATAGATGATCGATGCGAAGGCAGTTGTATCTTTATCCGTACCACGCATTTGGATCAGGCTGTTGCCCGATTGGCGAATGGTTTGCAATTGGTTGAGTAGGCCACGATTGGTTTCGGTGGTTTCATCACAATCTAGTTGCAAGTTTTGATAATCTATCGCCAATTCTTGATAGCTACGATCTTTCTCCTGGTTGTCATAAAACAACCAGGCAGCGGCAGCCAGCGCAATAATTGCGAGCCCCATCAACCATCCATTAAAGCCTCCTCTAGAGGAAGGAGGGGGCGGCGGTGTCGGGCGTGGATCAGGTACGACGTTCTCCAGGCTATCGTTAAGCCGTTGTTTAAAGTCGGGGCTTGGAGTGTCTTGGTATAGGGAAAGGTATTTCTCTATGGCGTACTCTATCTGGCGCAATTCTTCTACCAGCTCAGGATATTGCTGGAGATGGGCCTCCACCTCGCTTCTCTCCGTGGGAGAGAGCAAGTCGAAAGCGTATTGCTCCAAAATTCCAGATGCTATGTATGCTTTGATGTCCACGTCAGTGCCAATCGTTTAAAAGGTTCGTTAATGTAGCAATGACCGTCAACAATTGCTTGAGGTGATCATCCTTAAGTTTTTCGCGCAGCAATTCAATAGCTTTTCGCAGGCGGGTTTTTATGGTTCCCAGAGGAATACCTAGTTCTTCTTCGATTTCTCGTTGGGAATAAGCCTGAAAATAAGCCAGGTCGATCAGCTGGCGGTACTTGGGGTCGATGGAGTCGAGGACTTTCTGGAGGCCAGCGTCTGCTATTTGCGACTCTTCACTTCCCAATACATCAATACTTACGAGATTTTCTGTGCTAGTGGTTTCTTTGTTTTTACGAAACCCTGCAGAACGCACTTTATCAATAGCCGTATTACGAGCAATGTTGGCAAACCAGGTGAATAACCGGCCCTTACCTGGCTCGTATTTTAGTGCGTTTTTCCAGATTTTTAGGAAAGTATCCTGAAGGACTTCTTCCGCGATCTCGTGTGAACCTACAATACGTTTAATAACTCCCAGAAGCGTTTCAGCGTAATTCTGATAAATAAGATCAATCGCAGCACGGTCTGACCGACTGAGAAGGAGCGCAATTTGCAACTCTAATTGATCCCTTTTTTCGAAATTGTTAGTCATTAAAGTATTATTCAACGGCAAGGTAAATAAAATGATGGACGTGGCGCAACATATATTCCTTCAAATTATCATTTATATGAAACAAGGGTAACCGTCGTTAACGATGGATACCCTTGTAACTCAAATGATAACAATACTGTTCATTACAGCAAGCAACATTCCTAAAGCGGAATCAAACCAGTGACCAATACATTGGCCGTTACCGTAGCCTGAGCATCTACTGTAATGGCACCGAGGTCGATGCTTGAGACGGCATCCAGCAGCAGCGTACCCTGTAGGTCACTTGTGCCGTCGTTGTCTTCATCTTTGAAAGCTGCAAAGTGAATTTCGTACTCACCAGACTCCAAAAAGTGAAGTTCATAATCACCATTACTGGCCACTACCGCACTTGTGACTGCGCCCTGGAACGTTAGGTCGTTTTCTCCATTTACTTCATTAGCACGCGTGTAGGTGCCTTTGCGGTAAGCAAACACCACCAAGGTTTCACTGTTCGAGATGAAATCCTGGCAATTGCCGGCAATCACACCACTTTCGGCACGATTGACGAGCCTTAAAGAACTGTTGAAACGACTGCTGTTGACAAACTCGTATTCGTCTTGTGGCGTAGGATTGCTCTCTCTGGTGAGGCATTTCCGTAAATCAAAATCAATGATTAGCTGGGTGGTTTGATTGGCAATAATGTCAAAGTTATTGCTGATCCGCACTTCGTCGCTGGTACTGCGAATGGGCTGCTTATTGCCGTTTTCGTCGACCACATAACAGCCGGGACTGTTGCCACTGGCATCCGTATCATAATCGAGCACCAGCGTGATTTGATTGTAAGACTTTGCGTCTAGATTCAGCGCTCCCAGCATTTCGGTATTCCCGTTTTGGTAAGCCAAAATATCCAGTGAGGTTTTGGAGAATCCACTGATGGATTGCCCGTCAACACGCACGTCGGCAATGGTCACAAAGACGGCTTGCACCCCTGCGTCATCTACTGGAGCATCAGTGATTTCTACGGCTACCTCGCCTTGTAGTTGGCTGTCGTCTGGATCCTTTTCACAGGATAAAAAGCTGAAAATCATTAGGATAATCAATGTTGCGAAGCTTCCATTTTGGTAAGTCATAGGATACTTTTTTTGAAAAATGTTCATGAAAAAAATTAACAACTTAATAACTCACCCCGGCTGAAAAATATTTTCCAATTTTTTTTCCCATGCTTTTTCAAATATCAGACGAGCGGTCTTTTGGCCTTGTATAGCTGCACATTTGTAACAAGAGGAAGAGCCGTAGCTGCTGAAACAAACCTCTTTTTAATTGCCACAAACTTTAAATCACAAATAATGAATTCGTACACACTACTACATGACAACCTACTGAAGCCCTGCAGCCTGTTGTTGGTTGCTTTCCTGTTTTGTACAGGATTAATGGCGCAGAAAACCTACACCACAGACGAGGTAAAGTCGATACTGTTAAAGGAAAAGAGCGACCGTATGCAGGCTGCCGATTTTAATGATTTAGCCATTACTGCTCAGTATACGGATAAAGTAGCTGGGCTTACGCACGTTTATGTGCAACAGCATTACCAAGGCATTCCTGTGGTGGAAGCACAAGGTGGATTACATTTTGACGGCGCCGGGAAATTAGCCTACCATGTCGATCATTTTGTAGCCAATCTCGCCAGCAAAGCCCGCCAGCAAAACGCAAGTCTAGGGGCAGCCGAAGCAGTGGAAGCCGCATTGGGTAACCTGGGCATTGCCGCCGATAAACTTACCCTCAAAACAGAAAAAAGTGCTAACAGCTACGTCTTTGAGCAAACAGCTTATACAGGAATGGACATCCCTGCCCGTCTGGTCTATCTCACCAACCAGAGTGGTGATCTCACCCTCGCCTGGGAAGTAGGGATCTACACGCTCGACGAAAACAACTACTGGCAAATGTACCTCGATGCCCGCAGTGGCCGCGAGTTGAGCCGCCAGGACATGGTCATCCACTGCCAGTTTAGTAAAGCAGACGGCCACGACCACACCCACGGAGAAGCCTGTGAACTCAACCAGCCCAACAGCCTGGAGCAAATCCTGAAGAATACTACTTCAAATACGGCTTCTACCGCTTTTTCTGGCACCAACTTTTACCGCGTGTACGATGCACCTATAGAGGCCCCTACTTTCGGAGAACGCACCCTGGTAGGTACCAGCGGCGATCCGGTAGCTTCTCCATTAGGTTGGCACAACGATGGCATTTTACAGCACAATATTACCAAAGGCAACAATGTCTACGCGTACCAGGATCCCGGCCCGCTCAGTACCGGTATTCCTTCTATCGGTGGTCTGCCCGGCCAGCAGCCATTGGTTTTTGATTTTGATGCGGACCTCAATCTGCCTCCTATTACCTTCCGTGATGCTGCCATCACGAACTTGTTTTACTGGAATAACTTGATCCATGATATGTTGTATCCTTACGGTTTCACCGAAGCAGCAGGTAATTTTCAATCGACCAACTTCGGACGTGGTGGTGCTGGCAATGATGCCGTTTTAGCGGAAGCACAGGATGGTTCAGGTGTTGATAATGCCAATTTCCTTACCCTGGCAGATGGCTTGCCTGGCCGGATGCAGATGTTTCTCTGGACAGGAGTGCCCCTGATTGATGGTGACTTTGACAGCGGTGTTATTCTGCACGAATACGGTCACGGTATTTCTACTCGCCTGACGGGCGGCCCAGCAGCTACCTGCCTTGGTGGTGATGAGCAAAGTGGTGAAGGTTGGAGTGATTTCTTTGGCTATATGTTCACCATGAACCCCAATACGGTGCCTGCTGTATTTGCAGAGGGCCGTGGTATTGGTTCTTACGTTTTCGGTGAAGCACCTGACGGCGATGGTATTCGCCCTGCTCGTTACAGCACTGACTTTGGTGTCAACGATTACACTTACGGTGATCTGAACAATAGCGAGATTTCTGCGCCTCACGGTGTCGGGTTCATCTGGGCTACGATGCTCTGGGAGATGACGGCCAAATTGGTAGACGCCTACGGTTATGATACAGATGTAGTGAATGGCAATGGTGGCAACAACTTAGCGATCCAACTGGTGGTCACGGGCCTTAAACTACAGCCTTGTTCTCCCACTTTCGTGGAACAGCGTGATGCTATTCTGGCAGCTGATCAATTGCTTTATGGTGGCGCCAACAAGTGCCTGATCTGGGAAGCATTTGCCAAGCGCGGCCTGGGTTTCAGCGCACAGTCAGGTACCAACAGTCGCGGTGATGAGATCGAAGCTTTTGATATGCCTCCCGCTTACTGCCTGCCTTCAGTAGAAATGACCACAGAAGTAACCAGCTTGGCTACCAATGGTGAAACCATGGAAGTGAAGATCAATGTGATCAACAATGCGGAGACTTCAATTGGTGGTATCAAAGTAACCAATCAGAAGCCTTTGGGTACCAGTGTAGTGAGTGCTAGCCAGCCTTACAGCAATTCGCAGGGATTGATGAAGTTCAATAACATTAGTGTACCGGCAAACAGCACCCACACGATTACGATTGTATTGAGTGTCAACAGCCCTAGCACGGCCGAAATGTTGCTGCGTGACGACCTGGAAGCCAATCCTTTTGGCTGGACGGCATCTCCCGGTCTCAATCAGTTTGTCTGGACAACAGAGGATGCATTCAGCGGCGACTATTCTTTTAAGACCACAAACCCTGATAACCTCAGCAACCTCACCCTGACCTGGAACGAGCCCATGAACGTTACTAGCGGCACCCACCTGCGCTTTGCTCATCGTTTCAATACTGAAGCCAACTTTGACGGAGGCCTGGTAGAAGTCTCTAACGACGACGGATTGACCTGGACCGACCTCGGACCACTGTTTGTGGAAAATGGCTACAACAACTTCGTCGCATTAGCAGACAATCCGCTGATCAATGGTTTCTGCTTCGGCGGTAACTCTGGAACGTTTATTCATTCTATGGCGGATTTGAGCCCATTTGCTGGACAGACCTTGCGCCTGCGCTTCCGCTTCGCTTCGGATGTGCTGACTGCTGCCGAAGGATGGTTCATCGATGATGTAGAGTTAGTCAATGACCCTTATACCGCCACCAATACCGCTAGCTTCTCTATGGCCAATGGAGCCGTTACCGGACAAGCTACCGACGAAGTACTCTTCATTGCTACCAACAATGCAGCAGCATTTCAGGGAGCAACGACTACGCCACAAACGGCACCAAATGCTCGCAACATCACTTCGGTGGAAACCGACAACGATTTCCAACTAGCACCTAATCCAAGTGCTACCAAGGTGCAAATCTTCCGCAACAACTGGACGGAAGCAGCAGCCTCTGTACGAATCATGGACGCCCGTGGCCAGGTTGTTTATGCTGCACAGGTGAAGGATCAGCAAGCATCATTAGATGTAAGCAACTGGCCTGCAGGTATCTACCTGGTACAGATGCAAGCTGGCGACGAGCTAATCAGTAAGAAACTAATTGTCGAATAAGTATACATTTCTGGGTCTATAGTTTCAGGAACCTCAGTCGGGAAGTTGATGCTTTCCGACTGGGTTCCTTTTTTTTCCCATGCTTTTTCAAATATCAGATTAGAGAAGAAAACCCTTCTTCTGCCCGTAGTTTTGAAATATCAAGAAAGAAAACGTACACACAGAATATTGCTTTATGAAAAACTACACGACTACTGATACCTCCAAAAAACTACTCACGACACTTCTGGCTATCTTTTTAGTGCTGGGAGTTACATACACCCAAGTTTCCTTTTCCACACTTCTCCAGGAACAGGCCGTTGGGCCCGATGGTCTGCGGCGCTGTTCCTCGGTGGAAGTAAATGCTATTCGCCAACTGAACAATCCCGGTCTGCCTTCGATCCAGGTTTTTGAAGAATGGCTGGCACCAAAAATTGCGGAATACAAAGCCGAGAAAAATAAGGGCCCAGAAAAAAACCTCGTCATTCAAATTCCGGTAGTGATTCATATTTTACACAACGGAGAACCGATTGGCACTGCGCCCAACATTACCGATGCTCAGGCTTTGTCTCAGATTCAGGTGTTGAACGAAGATTTTCGCAAGGTTTTTGGCTCGCGAGGGTACAATGAAAACCCCGTAGGTGCAGATTTAGAAATAGAGTTTGTGATGGCTCAAACGGCTCCCGACGGATCGGCCACCAACGGGATCAATCGCCGCAACATCAATCAGGATGGCGTGACGGTCGACGATCTGGAAAATACGATTAAGCCAGCTACCATCTGGGAAGCTACCGAATACATGAATATGTGGTCGGTGAAATTTGTGACCCCCGATGATAGTACCTTGGGTTATGCACAGTTTCCGGAGGGCTCCGGGCTAGCCGGTCTGCCGACCTCAGGCGAATCATCTACTACGGATGGCGTTGTTATTCGCTACCAAAGTTTTGGTACCAGTGATTTGGATGATGGCACTTTTATTCTCGATGCGCCTTATGATTTGGGCCGTACCGCTACCCACGAAGTAGGACATTGGATTGGCTTGCGTCATATTTGGGGCGATGGTTTGGGGTGTAATCTTGGTGCCCCCATCCCTGGTTGTAGCTGTTCTGAAGATGATTTTTGTGAGGATACGCCCAATTCCGATATGGCCAACTACGGCTGCCCCGAAGACAAGACTTCCCCCTGTGATCTGCCCAACGCACCCACTGCCGACATGGTTGAAAACTACATGGATTATAGTGATGACCCTTGTATGAACATTTTTACCCAGGACCAAAAGACACGTGCTCGTACTGTGATGCTGAATTCGCCACGCCGAATGGAGCTGCCTTTTTCACCAGCATTGTTTCCTCCTCAGTCTTATGTTGCTTTTACTACTGCTCGCAGTTCTGTTTCGGAAGGCAGCAGTTGCAACGTACGGCAAGTGGCTGTCGGGCTGGAAATTTCGAAAATTCCTACAGGTACTGTCACCGTAACGGTTGCTGTAGTAGGAGGCTCTGCCGACGGTGATGATTACGAATTGACAAATAATACCATTATTTTTTCATCAGAAACATCCACTTCCGCCAATCTTCTCGTAAGTATCCAAGAAGACTCAAATATAGAGACCTTGGAAAGTATTAACCTGGAAATTATCGACGTATCGGGTGCTGGTGTTGCTGCCAATTACCGTCAAGAACATACCCTGTTCCTTGCTGATGATGACGACCCTCCACTCTTGGCTGGTTGGCAACCTAACGTTACCTTGTTTCAGGAAGGATTTTCCGCTGGTTTGGGTAGCTGGACCCAGCAGAGTATTGGTGGGGCCAATGTTACTTGGGTAGCAGGGAGCCCTATGACGGGTTTAGTCCAAAGTGTTTACATCAGTAGAACCGATTTGCCGGGCAACTTGCATAGCTACGATGGTATGACGGGGGCCAATGTCATGTTGATTTCTCCGCTTATTGATGCTTCTTCCTTTAGCAATCTAGAACTTTCCTTTGATTATGTTTGCTTTGGTGAACAGGACGCTACTTCAGGTGATCTTTTTGACTATGGCACCGTACTTTTCTCTACCGATAATGGCCAAAATTGGACCCTCATCGGTGAGCCATTGGTCAACGAGCCTATGGCTACTGACATGTCGCTGGCTTTGCCTGCTGCTGCTAATGGCTGTGCCAATTTACGCCTAGCTTTCCGTTGGGAGAATGACGAATTGGTGGCTTTGGATCCGCCACTGAATATTGACAATGTTCGCCTTCGGGGTAGTAGCCGCGCACCCGTCAGTGTGCAAGAAGAAGTGAATACAAGCAACCCGCCCGCCTATGATTTTGGGCCATTTGCCACTTTGAATGTTTATGATCCCAACAGTGGTCGACTACTGATGATCCTCGAGAATGAGAGTGATTTTGACTTTGGTTGTACCCAAGTTACGATTGATCGTAGCCGCACTAGTGCAGGCGCCAATGCCGTAACATTTTGGAATAACCAAACCAGTGATGCCCTGGCTGCCAAGACTTTCCAAGTTATTACCGAAAATATTCCCAATACTTTCCAGTTGGTTACGGCTCGGATGTACTTTACCCAAGCAGAAATTATCGCCTGGGAAATTGCTACTGGCCGTTCCAGAACACAGATGCAAATAGTAACAGTCGCTGATCATCCCATTAGTGCAGTGAACAGCACTAACTTTGGCGACTTTACTATTGCGCTGGAACCTACCCTTTACGGAACTTTCAATACCAGCAATATTACCCTGGAAGCACAATTAAACACTTTTTTGAATGTGGGTTTGGGTGCTGGCGTTGCTGGATCACCACTACCGGTGAACTTGGTATCCTTTGAAGCCCGCCTTCAGGAAAATACAAGAACCCAATTGCAGTGGGTGACGGCTGGCGAGGTGGACAACGATTATTTTACCGTAGAGCATTCCACCAACGGCCGTGACTTTACGGTAATTGGCGAACAAAAAGGTGCTGGCGATATTGATCAAGAAAAAAGCTATCAATTTTATCACGATCAACCACAAGCTGGCCAGAATTATTATCGCCTTACTCAATATGACTATTCGGGCGAATTTACCTATTCACCCATAAAGATAGTAGCGCGAACAATGTCAGAAATGCAGGTGAAAGCTTACCCTAATCCGGTAAGATCGAACCTGACGATTACGCCATTGGCTACGGTGTTGTCGGATTTCGAAGTCAGGATTTTGGACACCCGGGGGGGAATTGTCCAAAACTTGACTTTGTCATCCGGAACATCTCAAACCATAGATATCAGTCGGCTTCAGCCAGGAATTTATTTTCTAAACTGGCGATCCGCAGCATCTACGGGAACAACAACAATTGTTAAAGAATAAAAAATTAGACGTAGGTAGACACTTTTAGTGTACGTTTCTTGAAGTGAGCGTCAGCGGTTTTTCGCTGGCGCTTTTTTTTATTTCAATAAAACAGTACTTTTCGGTTAGGAGCACCGTACAATATATTCCCGAAATATGCTCTATAGTCCTCCAAGTCAGAATTCGCAAATCCTGCCTTGGAGGACTATAAACACCCAAAGACCATGCACCAAAAAACAAGCGTGGTATGCTAGTTATTGAAAAGACGATAAAATTACTCGATGATTTTCATCTCCAAAAATTCCGGCAATATCTAAAGGAAGTAAGTGTTAGGTCTTACTATCCTTTGGCGTTGGTAGATGTCATTGACCGAGATTTTCGAAAAGAACAAGATTCACCAGAATTGTATCGCCTGGTTTATGGAGAAAAACCAGTGGATGAAAAAGACATGAAAAAGCTTTTTCAGCTGGCTCATCACACTTTTCGGCAAACTTCTTTTTTAGCGAAAAACTATCCCAATTATCTGTCTTCCAATATTGTAAAAATCCAAGAGCTGATCAATACGGGGCAGTTGGAAGAAGCAATAGTATTGGGGGACATCTTGCGAGATGTTTGTGAAAAGGTCGAGGATTTTTCAACATTGATCACGGTACTACAAATCCAGGCACAGACTGCTACTTACGAAGGGGCCTTGTCGGAAACCATTCGGCTTTATGAGAAAATCGGTGAATTTATTACGGTTGAGCAGCAGTTGAATGAGATTAAGGTATTGATAGCTAGTCGTTTATCTGCCGATGGCAAGGCGGTGTCTCTTGAGGATCACGAAATACAACTCCGTCGGCTTAAAGATTTGAGTACCTCAGCTAATTATTCTGTACAAATACTGGCGCGCTTGAATGTTGCTTACCTGCTTTATCTCCAAAGAGATCCTGGTTTTTTTACTGAAGAAAATTTTGCTACGCTCATAAATATTGAGGAAAGTGTGCAGCGAAATGAACATGTCATTAAACCCTATTTGTACAACCTCATGCCCAAGGTGCATTTTCTGAAAATGCATTACCTGATCCGGCAACCCAATGTGGCAAATATTTTGCTAGAAGCACAGAAAATAACAGAAGATGGAAAAACGGAATTGTTTTGGAACAGTTTTGTCAATTTACCAGAACTGAATTCCATCTTTATTCAGAGCAGTCATTTGGTCAGCAATTATTACGGAAGTTATAAAGCTAATTATGAGCAAGCATTACCTGAAGAAATAAAACAACAGATTGAATACTTGCGAACAAGGTGTGCTGCTATTTTGGAAAAACCAATTCTGCAAGAAAAATTTATCCAGCGTTACGTTGGGCTTAGTTCTGTTTATGCTGGCTTGTTATTGTTGGGAAATAAGGACTCCGTGAAGCAAAGTGTCCAGACCATTGAATCTCTTTTGCTTTTTTACCAGCAGATTTCTTTCAAGATGAAATTGGATGCTATTTATACCACCCTCATCATGGGGAATTTTGCGCTACAGGATTTTGCTCAAGTCGAAAAAACGTTTCGCAGATACAAGAAAACTGCAAAAAACAAAGTCCTTAATGAAGAGAATGACCTGACGATCCAAGGATTCTATTACGCGGCAAAATATATCGAAAACGGAAGGGATCAATACGCTAAAAAATTCCATAAAATATTAAAAGAAACGGAAGAAAAATCAGGCCTTAAAAGTGTAACAAAGCAATTGAAAGAAATTTCACTTTTTTTTAATATTTTAGAAGCCTAAGGGTTGCTTTTTTGGGTGGTAAATTGTATCTTGTATATGTATTTAAAGATCAGTATTACAGTGATTTAGATGCATTTGACCACAAGAAATGTACCACACCATGATGAAGTATTTGCTATTGCCAGCCTTGCTGGTTTCTTCCTTGTTTTTGAACGCACAATCAGCGTCCTATTTTATTAATGAAATAAGCTATGCTGCAAGCAATCCAACCGAAAAAGGATTTGAAATTGTCGGTGAAGCTGGTAGTCAGTTAGATGGATGGTCAGCTGTGCAGTATGATGCTGCTGGCTGGCAACAAAAAGTAGATGATTTATCCAACCAAATAATTCCTAGTCAGCAAAATGGTTATGGTACCATTTGGTATGATATTGAACAAGGGGGAGATACGGGTGGTCTGGCCTTAGTTGATCCCACTGGAGCGGTCGTACAGTTTGTCGCCTACGGGCCATTAAGTGGTGATGAGCTACTAAATGGTGCACTTGATGGAGCCGCAGCTGGCGTCATCCCGGAATACATTGGTGCGGTCACTGATGCCAATAGTGCTATGCAATTGATAGGAATCGGCAACCTTTATCCTACCTTTTTTTGGGTAAGTACCCAAACGTCTTCGCTTGGGCAAATAAATGATAATCAGTTTTTTGTGTCAAATTTACTCGGTTTGCAATCAAGTACATCAGGCGCGAATAATCTATCTGAGGATGCTATAGAAGCAGTGGCTTGGCCCAATCCAACCACCGATTATCTTCAGGTCAGGTTACCTGAACTGCAAGTTGATGTGCCGCGCATCTTATGCTTGTACGATCAAAATGGTCGCCAGCTCATTCGTCGCCAAGTGAGTAATGCACCTCAGCAGATACAGTTGGAACTGGGAGATTTACCTGCCGGTATATACTACTTAACCGTTTTTTCTAAAGATAACCAGTGGCAACATGAAGTGGTCGTCAATTAAAAATTTTCAGACCTATTACTTCAAAAACATAGTAGCGATAAGTTCGCTACTATGTTTTTGTGTTTTAGGGAATGCGCAGTCTTTATCTGGTGATAAATGGATGCAAGAAGTAGAAAATATTGTTTATTCAAAATTGAATATTACTCCCTTTGAAGGGCAGGTGTTTCGAATTGGAAATGAGCATCGAAGTACTTCTTCTGGCTTATTACATGTTTATTTACAGACTTATCTCCATGACCTGCCCGTCTTTGAAAGCTGGGCTGATTTACACTTTGATGAGTTAGGGGAGGTCGTATTCTATAATGATGAATTAAAGCGATTTTCGGCGGAAGATGTTGATGTTTTTAAAAGTTTAAGTATTGACAATCAGTTTGTTAATTCGCTAGAAGTGGTGCTTTTAGCAGAGGGTTTTTCCGCTGACGAAACATCGGTAGCGTCAAGGATAATTCACCAGGAACCTCGCCTTGGCTGGTGGGTTGATGACGGTTTGCAACTGGCCGTTGAGGTGATTTTTGAACAAGAAGGGGAGTTGTGGCAAATCATTTACCATGCTGAAAAAAGAGCGGTTTTAAAGCGAAGAAAACTTACGGTGAGTTGCGATTTTGGTGAGGCAAAATGTAGTGATAATTCGTCGCATAAAGTAGCGAATAATTTTAAATTTAATCAAAAAGAGTCATCCAGTCTTACCGGTGTTTTTTTGGGGCAATACAACTATTTTACCCCGGGTACCCCGTCTCCTGTTTACGGTAATCGAACTTTGGTGAGTGCTGGGGATCTGATCGACCCGGTTGCTGCTCCTCACGGCTGGCACGACGCAGATGGAGATGGCACTACGACAGAATACCCCTACACCCAAGGCAATCATGTTTATGCCTTTTATGCTCCAGCGGGAACAATTGCTAATCCACCACCGCTGGCGATCACGCGGGAACCAATTTCCGGAGCTTATTTAGCAGGCAATGTGCCTTTCCCGGCAGGCAATACCCTCAATTTTAATTATACCTCAGATTTATCGTCCAGCAATCCACAATCTTACCTAGAGGATGCGATCACCAATCTTTTTGTCTGGAACAATTTATGCCACGATATTCTGTATCAACATGGCTTCAATGAAGCAGCAGGTAACTTTCAGGCAATCAACTTTACCGGAGGAGGAGGTGGTGACCCCGTTTTGGCGCGTGCCCAGGATGGTTCCGGTATCAACAACGCCACCTTCAGTACTCCAGCCGATGGCAGCAGCCCTACCATGCGTATGTTTTTGTGGGATACCGAACTCAATGGTGATTTTAGAGATGCTGACTTTGACAATGTGATCATCGCCCACGAATACGCGCACGGATTGTCTTTCCGTCTCGTTGGTGGTGCTGGAAACGTATCTTGCTTGGGCAATTTTGAGCAAGGAGGAGAGGGGTGGAGTGATTTTGTTGCACTCTTGCTCACGATTGATGAAGACGATGATGGAATTGTCGAAGAAACTGCCTTAGGGGAAGGCATTCGTTCTATCGGTAATTACGTCATCAAACAGGGTAGTGGCGGTAGAGGTATTCGTTCGCGTTTCTATTCTACCAATATGGACTGCCCTTCCTCCACCTGCAATGACCTCACCTACGATCAGTTGGACCAGTTGCAGGCACCTCACGGAGTGGGCACTTTGTGGTGTACCATGCTTTGGGACATGGCTTGGGCCTTGATCAATAAGTATGGCTTTGAACCCAATTGGCGACTTACCAATAGTACGGCTGGAAACATCAGAGCGTTAAAAATCGTCATTGAAGGTCTGAAGATGACGGCTTGCAATCCTAGTTTTCCTGATATGCGTGACGCTGTTATGGCTGCTAATACCGCCCTCTATGGCTCGGCGGATGAGGAATTACTTTGGGAGGTCTTTGCCCGCCGAGGCTTAGGCGTTGATGCCCAGGCCGGAGGAATCGCTTCTTTTGATGGCCTTACCCTGAAAATAGAAAAAACAGTGGACAAAGCGGAGGCTGAAATTGGCGAAACGGTTACCTATACGCTCACCGTGACGAACAATACCACTCAGAGCCTAAGCCAGGTACAGATAACCGACGATTTCTCTCCGAATCTCACCGTCACCAATGGTCAAATCTCTAATGGAGGCTTGCGGGTCGGCAATAGTATTACCTGGCCAGCAGTGAGTCTGGCTGCTGGGAGTACCATCACTCGTAGCTTCAGTGGCACCATTACTGCAATGGAAGGAACTACCGCTACCTTCAATGATCCTATAGAAGGACCCTCTACAGCCTTTGTTCCTGTCGGTCAATGGATCATGGACAGTGGACAGACGAACCCAGGGAGTGGTTCCACGCTAGCCTGGTTTCACCCTTCACTGCCATTGTTGACAGAAAGCTCTCTATTACTAAATGTTAACTTGACGGGGGCAGCCAACCAATTGGTTTTCTGGCAATGGTTTGATCTCGAAAGTGGTATTGATGGAGGAGTGATAGAAATCATGGATGGTAGCTCCTGGAATGACTTGGGCGGTAAAATCCGTGAGTTTCCGTACACGGGCTTCATGTACGATGCGCTCCCCACGCCCATTGGTATACCCATACCCTTTTCTACCCTTAGCGGGCGTTCAGGTTATACCGATTATAGCGGGGGCTGGCGCCGAACAGTGGTCGACCTTTCGTCGTATTCGGGCGCTCAAACCCTGCGATTTCGCTATGCTGCCGACGAATCTACGGATACCGGAGAGTGCAATGGCCCTGCTAGTGCTTGCGAAGGTTGGTACCTTGATGATTTCTTCCTTTTGGATATAAAATCACTCCTCAATGAAGCCTGTGTGACTTCCGCTCAAGGCTATGGAAGCTGCGACGATGTGGGAGAGGTCGGTACGATCTATTATACCCCGGGAGCCTTACCGGTTGTATGGTTAATGGTGACGGCTACCGCTCGCGAAGATCAGATCAGCGTCGACTGGAAAACCGAGGAGAATGGCTCGAATCGGGGGTTCTGGTTGGAACGTCTATCTCCCGCGGGAGAAGCTTGGCATCGATTGTCATGGATACCTGCCCAGTTTAGTGGAAATTACCAATACCTAGACCAGGAAGTAGAGCCAGGACGCGAATACTTTTACCGACTTTACCAGGAAGATTATAGTGGTGATTTTTCCTATTCGCCGATTGTTTCTGCTCGTTTAAAGGGGAACTCCAACCCCGTATTTACGGTTTTCCCTAACCCTGGAAAAGATAGGTTAGTGGTGAGTATGGAGAATTTTTCTGATGTCACTTATCGCCTACAAATTCATGATGTCTACGGGCGAGTATGGAAAGATGTTCAATTGAGCCAACAAGTTGAAATGACAACAGAAAGCTGGCCGGCTGGCTGCTATTATTTGCATTTTATTTCTGGAGAGAGGGTTTTATCAAGAAAATGGATAAAAGAATAAGAGGATGATTTTCGTAGCTTTGACCTAAATGAATTAAAGCAATGGAAGAACAAGTGTTGGAGCATGCCAGTTATTATGGTTTGTCATTAGGAATTATTATTGGAACAATTATTCTAGCGGCTTTGGTCGCCCGTTTCTTTCGTAGTCTCATCAAGCGCTCGACCGATGAGATGAAGAATGACCCGACCAATTATCTCTTTCTTAGGCACCTCATTGTCGGGCTTATTTACATGGTAGGTATTGGTGTTGCTATTTATACGGTACCAGAACTACGTGGCCTGGCCAGCTCCATGCTAGCAGGGGCGGGTATATTGGCTGTGGCGGTGGGTTTCGCCTCACAGCACGCACTGAGCAATGTGATCAGTGGGTTATTTATAGTTATTTTTAAACCCTTTCGGGTAAACGATCGCATCACCGTTAGGGATATGGGCGGGGTAATTGAAGACATTACCCTGCGGCATACGGTTATCAGAAATTTCGAAAATCGTCGAATTATCATCCCTAATGCCTTGATCAGTGATGAAATCTTGGTGAATGCTGATTTTGGCGACGAGAAAATCTGTAAGTGGATAGAGGTAAGTATCAGCTACGAAAGTAATATCGACCTGGCCAAGCAGATCATGAGGGAGGAAACCATGGCTCACCCACTTTTAATTGATAACCGCAGTGAAGAACAAATCCAAGCGGGCGAACCCCAAGTGATGGTCAGGGTGTTGGCTTTGCAAGATTCAGGAATACTGCTGCGGGCTTGGGCCTGGACGGAAGGCCAAGCGGATTCCTTTGTCCTGGGTTGTGATCTTTACGAAAGTATCAAAAAGCGTTTCGATCGGGAAGGCATTGAAATTCCTTATCCCCACCGAACGGTGGTACAGAAAATCAAGTCGTAGTGAAACCTAGCAAGCAAAATAAGCAGGCCCGCCGCGAAAACAAACGCAAAAAACTGGGGCAACACCCCGGCGCCATTGTCTTTACCGGAGAGCGGAAAGTGGAACAAGTGAAAATTCACTACCTGGAGTTCAATGAAACGACCTTCAAAGAGCAAGAGGTAGATAATCGTTCCATTATCACCTTTCATGCGCCCGTTCCTGAATATATCCAATGGTACGACGTCAGAGGAATGCATGATACCGTGCTGATCGAAGAGTTTGGTAAGGTTTTCAATATCCACCCACTTGCTCTCGAAGACATTGCCGATACCACCCAGCGGCCAAAATTGGACGAATTTCCTGCGGGCATGCTGATTTCTCTCCGGGCGCTGCATTTTGATCAGGAGAACCGGAAAATGAGCTACGAACAAGTGGCGATCTACTTGGGCGACGCTTTCTTGATCAGCTTTCAGGAGTCGGAGACCGATTTATTCGCAGACATTCGCCAACGTATCCGCGAAGAAAAAGGAAGGGTACGAAAGAAAGGTGCCGACTATTTGGCCTATGCTTTGATGGATGTGGTGACCGACCGCTACTATCTGGTGATTGACGAAGTGGAAATCGCCATTGAGCAAATTGAAGCCGCCATTCTTCAGGATGCTGATCGTGAGTTGAAGGGCCAAATTCATGATCTTAAACAGGAAATGTTACTGGCACGACGCTCTATTGCCCCTCTCCGTGAAGTCGTTGGAGGCTTCGACCGATTGTCCAATAACCTGGTGACGGAAGATACCCTGGTTTACTTACGCGACCTGCGCGACCACGTTGTTCAGGTCACCGACCTCGTAGAGACCTACCGCGATATGCTCAACAGTTTGCATGACTTGTACCTCTCGGAGTTGAGCTTCAAGATGAACAATGTCATGCAAGTCCTCACCATTATTTCTACCATCTTCATTCCCTTGGGCTTTTTTACGGGCCTCTACGGGATGAATTTTGAGTACATCCCAGAGCTGACTTGGCACAACGGTTATTTCTACCTGCTCAGCATTATGGGGGTCATGGTACTTGGAATGCTTTGGTATTTCCAGCGGAAGAAGTGGTTTTGAGGATAAGGATAAATTTACCGCAACAACACCACATCTCCCTCTATTTGCACCAAACTGCCATCCACAAGTTCCACGGTCGCGAAATAGACGTAAACGCCGGGGTTCATCTCCTCGCCACGGAATTTACCATTCCAACCGTACTGTGGGTCGTTTGGTGAAAAAGGCCCATCCACATAAAGTTGGTTGCCCCAACGGTCAAAAATTTGAAATTGCCGGATACTGTTGATCGCACTGCCCGCAAAAATGCGCAGCAAGTCATTGCTACCATCGTTGTTTGGCGAAAAGACATTGGGTACAAAAACATCAATGTCTCTCCTGACGCGCAGGAAAATCTCATCTTGTACACTACAGCCGTTGCTATCCGTCATCGTTAGAAAGTAACGAATGCTTTCGGAGGGTTGGGTATAAGTCACAAAGGAGTCGGGTGAACTGAGGTACATGGTGGTACTCCAATCCCAGCTGGCCGGCACAAAATTCGTGAAAGGATCAAGGAGGAAGCTGTCGCCTAGTAGGAGTTCCTGGTCATCCCCCAAGTCTAGTACCAGCGTTGTGGAAGCTGGTAAAACGGTAGTCTGTTCCGTAAGGCAATCATTGGCATCTTGCAAATAAAGCGTGTAATTGCCCGCCGCCAATCCGTCAATTGCCAAGGGAGTCGTATTGAGGGAAGAGAAAAACTCTCCGTCTAAACTGTATTCGTAAGGAGCTGCACCTCCACTGATGAGGTCAATCTGGAGTTGGCCACTGTTCTCGTCATTGCAAGCGCCGGGAATACTGGTGATCTCTGCAAATATAGGCTCGGGTGCCGTCAGTGCAATGCTCTGCTGGATCATACATCCAGCGGCATCCGTCAGACTGAGGGTGTAATTACCGACCCCCAGGTTTTCCAGCTCAGGTCCATTGCCACCATTGCTCCAGCTGTAGCTGAAAGGGGCGGTACCATCGGTAACCACGGCACTGATGCTTCCGTCTGTCGCATTCGAGCAGCTGACAGCGAAACCATTGAATTCACTGTTAATACCCAACGAAACTGCTGGGTTGCTTACGGTTACGGTCACGGAGCTGGGAATGATTTCTACTGGACAAGCTCCATTGCTGTTTATACTTTCCAGTTGGTAGCTGCTGGTAATTGTTGGGGAAACCAAGACGTTCGCAGAAGTACCCATTGCACTTCCTGCTAGGCTCGGGCTGCCATTTTCAGAGACGATGTAATCGAACGCAAAATTACCGTTGGTAGTGATTTGCAGACTGGTGCTTTCGCTAGCACACAAAACGGCATCACCACTAAGCGTGGCGGTCAAGGCAGGGAAAAACTGCACACTAACCGTAATGGTAGAATCACAGCCGGTGGCCGCCGCTCCCGGCAGGATAACCGTCCCACTAGGGCGCATGGCATCAAAAACTTCGTTCCCCACCAAAAGGCTTTCTCCGGCACATAAAGTAGTGTCGATACTGCTAAGGGCGGGAGGATAATAATTCAAAGCGACCTGCACCAGCGAATCGCACCCCGCGCTGCTGCCACCCACAAATAGCACCTCACCACTCGGGGCGGCGGCATTGAATACCACACCGTTGATGACCAGGCTGTCACCCGGACAAAGGGTGGCCGTAAGTATTTCCGTTACGGGTGCAAGGTAGTTTAAGGTTAAGGTATCGTTGAGGATACTGGTGCAATTGGCATCTTGCAGACTGTCCAGAATGATGGTAAAACTACCTGGGGGGATAGCTGTGTCCGAAGGACAAATCTCGAGCTCAGTATCTCCATTGAAGAGGTCTTGTTGTGCTTGTGCCATATTGGCAAAGCCGAGTCGGTAATTCAAAGTGAAATCAGCTTGACCATTAAAGGCAAGCGGAATCAGCGCACAACTTTCCGGACAAATATCCACGGCGAAATCTCCCACCACCAAGGTCGGAAGGGCAGCTCCGGGCGCAACGGTGACGGTCGTATTCCCTACGCAGCCGTTGGCATCGGTCACCGTTACCGGATAATTGCCGGGGAGGAGTCCATCACGGGTGGCTTGGTCATTGCCATCAGCCCATTGATAAAGATGGGGTGCCTGCCCTGTGGGCAAAAGCGTAACACTACCGTTTTGTGACCCTGTGCAGGTTTCGTCCCTTACCTCTGCGGCGATCATAATTGTACAACTTCCCGCTACCAGCACCACGGCGCAGTTTGCGGTACACTGACCATTACTCACCACAATTTGGAAGGCACCTTCTGGCAAATTCGTAATCAAATTATTACCAACTGTTCCAGCAATACTGCCATTGCTACCCATACCATTATCGTAGCTGATGGTATATGGCCCGCCGGGTCCACTTACGATGACAATATTGATACTACCATTGCTGGCCATCACTTGGTCTGGATGTTGATCCACTTGACAGTTCAACACCAAGGCTGTTGGGTTGTTGAGGACTAGACTAGCCATTTCCGTACAGCCCAGCGCATCGGTCACCGTCACCTGATAGTTGCCGGCTGGCAGACCACTTAAGTAGGTTTGGCCATCCCATGCATCGACATTCCAATCAATGGAGCTGATGGTTTGCGAGCTGTTGATGGTCAACAGAATGGTGCCGTCGGAGGAGCCGCTACAGGTAGGATCATTGTTTGCCAATTCGAGGGCAAGGTCACAACTGGGATCGTTGAGTGTAAAGCTACAAACCGCCATACAGCCGTTGTTGTCTGTCAGTGTTATTGCATAAACACCCGCAGAAAGGTTGTCCAAGAGAAAACTTCCCTCCGTAGGCAAGGTAGTTGATCCGTTCACTGGACCGGCCCAGTTGATGGTATACCCGGCCGTTCCTCCTTCGAAAAGCAGGTTGGCCTGGCCATCGTTTCCTCCTACGGAAGTAGGATTCGTAGTAGCGGAACAATCCAGGAGCAGCATTTCTGGCGTTGGAATGATGATACTGGTCGTTGTACTACACGTATTCTCATCCGTAACGGTTACACTATAGGTACCACTACCTAAATTGAAGGCCTCCTGCTGGCCATCCAAACTATCTTCTGACCAGTCAATATTCAAGGGTTCACCAACTATTTCCAGCACCAAACTGGCGTCGGTATCCCCGAAACAAGCAAGAGGGCTAGTAAGCGCCAGCGTCGCTTGTGGCTCAAGATCGACGATCAGTGCTACCGCCACGATCTCCGACAGGCAGCTGCCTATGGCAATCTGTGCAAAAACGTCACCTCCAAATGAGGAATAATTTTGAGGGTCAGCAATTGGAGTGTTGGCATTGCTATCGCTGTACCAATTGATCACGCCCGGCTCACCTCCGGAGACGGCACTGTCCGCATCTCGTAAATTAAAAAGACCATTTACAGAAGCACTACATACCCGTAGGCTGGTAGGCGTAGCACTGGGGGTATTTGCTATGGTGACATCCAGGGTGAAGATACTGGCACATTGCCCATTGTCGGGCGTGAAAGTGTAGGTTGCGGAGTTTTGGTTGTCAATCGTTACAGGGCTCCAGGTACCGGAGATGCCGTTGTCGCTGCTAGTGGGCAGTGGGTCGGTGTTTTCTCCCTGGCAGTAGAGGTTTGTAATGTTGAAGCTTGGTAGGTTGGCTGGTTGGATGGTTACTTCCAGGGTGAATGCGCTGGCACATTGTCCGCCATCAGGTGTGAAGGTATAGGTTGCGGAGTTTTGGTTGTCAATGGTTGCGGGGCTCCAGGTACCGGAGATGCCATTGTCGCTGCTAGTGGGCAGTAGATCTGTGGTTGCTCCCTGGCAGTAGAGGTTTGTAAGGTTGAAAGTTGGTGTGTTGGCTGGTTGTATGGTTACGTCGAGGGTGAATGCGCTGGCGCACTGCCCGCCGTCAGGTGTGAAGACGTAAGATCCCGAGTTTTGATTGTCAATCGTTACAGGGCTCCAGGTACCGGAGATGCCATTGTCGCTGGTAGTGGGCAGCGGATCGGTGGTTGCTCCCTGGCAGTAGAGGTTTGTAAGGTTGAAAGTTGGTTGGTTAGCTGGTTGTATGGTTACGTCGAGGGTGAATGCGCTGGCGCACTGCCCGCCGTCGGGTGTGAAGACGTAAGATCCCGAGTTTTGATTGTCAATCGTTACAGGGCTCCAGGTACCGGAGATGCCATTGTCGCTGGTAGTGGGCAGTGGGTCGGTGGTTGCTCCCTGGCAATAGAGGGTTGTAAGGTTGAAGGTTGGTTGGTTGGCTGGTTGGATGGTCACGTCCAGGATGAACTCGCTGGCACACTGTCCAGGGTCTGGCGTGAAAGTATAGGACCCCGAATTCTGGTTGTCAATAATAGCTGGAAACCAGGTCCCTGCTACGCCGTTGTCATCAAAGTCGGGCAGTAGATCTGTTGTTTCTCCCTGGCAGTAGGTGTCGTTGATGTTGAAACTGCTCGCGTTGGCCGGTTGTATGCTTACATCCAGGATAAACTCGCTGGCGCATTGTCCGTCGTTTGGGGTAAAAGTATAGGACCCCGAATTCTGGTTGTCAATAATTGCGGGAAACCAAGTTCCTGCTACGCCGTTGTCATCAAAGTCTGGGAGTGGCTCCGTCGTTTCTCCCTGGCAATAGGTGTCGTTGATGTTGAAACTGCTCGCATTGGCTGGTTGGATGGTTACGTCCAGGATGAACTCGCTGGCGCATTGTCCGTCGTTTGGGGTAAAAGTATAGGACCCCGAATTCTGGTTGTCAATAATTGCGGGAAACCAGGTCCCTGCCACTCCATTGTCATCAAAGTCGGGTAGAGGATCGGTCGTTTCTCCCTGGCAGTAGGTGTCGTTGATGTTGAAACTGCTCGCATCAGCCGGTTGGATGGTCACATCCAGGATGAACTCGCTGGCGCATTGTCCGTCGTTTGGGGTAAAAGTGTACGACCCTGAATTCTGGTTGTCGATAATTGCGGGAAACCAAGTTCCTGCCACTCCATTGTCATCAAAGTCTGGGAGTGGGTCCGTTGTTTCTCCTTGGCAGTAGGTGTCGTTGATGTTGAAGCTGCTCGCGTTGGCTGCTTGGATGGTCACATCCAGGATAAACTCGCTGGCGCATTGTCCGTCGTTTGGGGTAAAAGTATAGGACCCCGAATTCTGGTTGTCAATAATTGCGGGAAACCAGGTCCCCGCCACTCCATTGTCATCAAAGTCGGGCAGTAGATCTGTTGTTTCTCCCTGGCAGTAGGTGTCGTTGATGTTGAAACTGCTCGCATCAGCCGGTTGGATGGTCACATCCAGGATAAACTCGCTGGCACATTGTCCAGGGTCTGGCGTGAAAGTATAGGACCCATCGTTTTGATTATCAATGAAGGATGGCGACCAACTACCGCTTACACCATTGTCATCTGAGCTGGGGAGCACATCCGTTGTTTCTCCTTCACAATAGTTATCCGTAAGGGAAAAACTACTGGGATCACCCGGAAAAATAGTCACATCCAACACGAAGATATCGGCACATTGCCCTGGGTTTGGCGTAAAAGTATAAGATCCCGAATTTATATTGTCAATGACCGCTGGCGACCAGCTTCCACTTATTCCATTGTCCGATACGCCCGGCAGGCTTTGGGCCGCGTCGCCCTCGCAGTAGGTATCGTCTAGGGTGAATGTTGGCACTTCCAGCGGATCTACCGTCACGTCAATGCTCACTTCGTATCCACATTCGTCGGGGTCTGGCGTGAAGGTATACGTTTCCGTACCCGGTGTACTGGTATCAATACTCCCTGGCGACCAGCTTCCACTAATCCCCTGCGGCGAGGTACTTGGCAGACTACTCGGCGGATTGCCCTCGCAATAAGGACCAAAGGCCGGGAAGGTAATTTGCGGACCCGGTACCAGGTTCACCACTGCATAATCACACACCACCGGATCGGTACTCGTCCCACAAATTTCATAAGTCAATTGATCCGCTTGGGCCGTTCCGTTGGGCGTATAAGTCAACTCCCCTGTAAAATCATCAAAGGAGACCGTCCCAAAAGAAGGAGGATCCAGCAAGCTAAAAGAAAAGAAATCCAGACTGGTATTGATCGCATCATCATTGTCCAAAATATCCACCACGGCTTCTCCTGCAAAAGGAACACACACCTCATCCTCATGGGCACACACCACCGGAAACGGGGGGGAAGCACTGGCACAAGAAGCACCGTCCGTACCCGTGAGGCCAGGTATCGAAATCACGTACGAAGCTTCCAGGGTATTTACATTTACGCGGTAAATGTTACCAGAGTTATTGGCCATCACATAAATATGCTCATCGGCGGCATAAAAGGTAGCACCAAAAACGGAATTTTCGCCAGCTTGGATGCCGGTCAATGGTTGTATACTCACGGAATTCGCCCCTGGGTCGTACGTGTACAAGTCCGTACCATGGACACCATAAAAATTACCATCCGCGGCGTGGTAGGCCCAATCTTTCGCAAAAAACAGGCCCGTGGGCGTCACCGTCACAAAAGTCAGGGTATTCACATCTACGATGTACACATCTACATCAGCACCCGTTTTTACGTAGTAGTTGCCACTTTCGTCAAAGCCACCCGTCACCAGGTTGCTTGTATTCGGTATCCCCAGGTTGCCCAGGTCATCTATCGTACCATCATCATGGAGGCGAAGCAGGTTGCTGTCACTGCCTCTGAAAGCGTACAGAAAGCCATCCTGCGAATTGTATCCCGTAGCGTTCGTTCCCGCGCCTACTGATCCCACTTGGTCAATATTACCCATGAGGTTAATGTTGCCAAAATTCCCTACACCTGTTTCGTAAGTTACTTGAAAACCCGTGCAACCAAATGGCCCTACCAGTGGGGGAGGAGCTATTTCTTCCGCAAAAGCAGGATTCAAAAAACCGGTACAGAATAACATTCCGACCAGGAGTGAAAAGAGACTTTGGTGGTAAAGGCGAAACAACTTTAAGCTCTGCATAATGTGGTGTGTATTGTATTCTCCACAATATTTCCAAAATACAACCACTGTGAAGTGCCACGATTGTCAAAAAAGGTTCATTGAGGGTCAATGAGCGCGCTTTTGGGGGGGGGCGGTGCCATCTGCTCCGTGCTCCGGTTTCAAACCTAACGCTACGGAGCAATGCAGCTGCCCATCCCTCGGCCTCCTCCGTCCGACAAATCGTGCATTGACCCTGTATCTTACCTCCCTCATAATCCTTTGCATGGTTCAAAAGCCTCCTCTTATGTGGTTCCACAAAAACGCGCAATAAGCAATAACCGGACAAACTCGGACAAATCAGACAAGCACTGGATTAAGGCCGATACATTGCTTACTTTTGGCGAACGAACGACACTAAACCAAATGTACGGATGATGAGACGCAACGGTTCTCCCTATTTCTTTTATTACCTCACGCTGTTGTGTTGCTGCTTAGTCAGTACTTTCAGTTGTCAAAAAAATCACCTCTCCGAACCGGACAGCACTTTCTTTGAGCGCCAGAATGCTGCCCACGATGGCGACTACCTCGCTACCTATCCGCTGTCCGATCCCGATTCTTGCATCGCCCGACTAAAAGCCGAAGTACCTGCTGAACTTCAACCTTGGGGCTGCCTTAGTATCTGGTATCATTTACCAAGAACAAACCCCGAGGTGAATTTCCGGCTCCTGGATCTTTATGAAGAAAACTATCCGCATGATACCGTATTCGCTTTCGCTCAAATGGTACGAGGAGAGTTTTTTGTGGACCTCGCCCAATTCGACACTGCCCAGATTTGCCTGGCCGATGCTCATGATCGGTACACTCGACTTCACCGCCCATTGGATGCCAGCGATGCAACTTACTTGCTAGCGCGGAGTTACTTGTATCAGAATAATTATGCGGATGCCCTCCAAGCTTACTTTGATGTCCTGGATATACTCAATGTACATGACACGACCTTCTCACATCGACGGGCTTATTTATACAAAGATATCGCGGTAGCTTACGAACGTAGTGGCAATAATATACAAGAACTGAACTGGTTGAAGAAAATGTGGGATGCTGACCTTTCAAAACTAGATAATTCCTGGGTTTACAAAGCAAAAGTAGCAACAAATTTTAGCGCCTATTATTTAACAGAAAATCCTGATTCCAGTATCTTTTGGGCCAATACCGCTATCAGTATCTTCAAAGCGGAAAACGAATCGGCCCCTCCTCCCGCCAGATTTGTCTATTGGTTGGCCAGAGCTTATTTCAAGAAAGGAGAGTGTCAAACGGCTTTACCTTTTTTCAGGGATGCTTATCGTCGTAATCCGGACCAGAGCAGCCTTTTTGGCTATTACCAATATGGGCTGGCACTGGGGGAATGCTATTTATGTGTAGGAAAATTAGATTCAGCAGAAGTTTACATAGAAGAATCGCTTGCTACCCCTGATACGGGTAACTTAGCAAAGGCTTATGAACTGCTGGGAGAGGTCTACGGCAAACAGCAACGTTATCAAAAGGCATGGTTAGCAGAAAAAGAAAGCGCTCAACTGACCAAAGCCAAAATAACCTCAGACAGGATCAAGGCCACCGCCGATGCAGATGCTCGTTACCAGTTGGCTCAAAAAGCTTATCAAATTCAAACCTTAGAATCAGCACACAAGATCACTCGCCAAAGGAACCTTATCGTTTCCCTATTAGGGCTACTTTTACTGAGCTTCCTACTGTTTCGCTATCAGAGGCAACGAGCCAAACATCAAATACTTGAACAAGAGAGAAATGTCTTGGAGCAAGAAAAGCAACTGCTCGATCAGGCCAAAAAAATAGCGGAGGCCAACGAACGCCTAAAAAACCAGGAATTACTCCTGGCGCAAAAAGATTTGGTAGAAACGCAAGACCAACTTAACAAAACCATTGATATCCTGACGCTTAAAAACCAAATGATCGAAGAATTACACTTGCGTATCACCGACACAGATTCCCAGTCAGGCAGAAATGGAAATAGGGAACCCGATGAGTATTTGACGAGCATGAAAATTTTGACGCCAGCTGATTGGGTTAGATTTCAGAAGCGTTTTGACGAGCAGCTGCCAGGTATTATTCCTAAACTGCAACGGGATTTTCCAAATTTGACCTCTGCGGAAACCCGGCTGTTTTTACTCATCAAGTTGGGGTTCGATACGTCGGAAATCTCCGAAACCCTAGGCATCGCGCGGGATAGTGTTTGGCGCAGTCGACATCGGCTAAGTAAAAAACTAAACTTGCCAGATACCAATACACTCGATAGTTTCATCGGTGCATTTATGTGCTTGAAGAATAGCTGGATTAAATAAGGAGAAGCAAGGGTGGAGAGAAGGTGCAGTCACTACGCCTAAACGTAGTGACTGGCATCTTCAATGCAGAGTGGTTTTGCATAGAGTTTTAGGTTACTAAGCCAATATGCCCCCCGGCTATTAGCTTAGCTTCTCTAAATTTCTCACACACGTACACACATAGTTTTTAGGAGCTCAAATGCTTGAAACATCAAGCCCTAAAAACTTCTTTTCAACCTGACAAACCGGAAGTAATTTTCATCTGTAATTTCCCGCTGAAAAAGGGAGTACTGCATTGCGGTAAAAATCAGTACTTACAACTTTTGTGTTTATTGTTTGGGTTGAAAAGCAATGCAGCAGCTCCTTAATAGCACAAAAGAACATAGATCTTTCCAAAAGCTGTGCTTATCGAACCCGGACAAACAACCGGACAAAACTGAGTGGAGGTTTTTTTTCTTAAATTCTCTAATAATCCCTCATATGGTTCAAAAAAAAACACCGTTCGGCGTTGGCTGTGCCTACGTCGCTGTATTCCGTTGTCTATGCCTACTTCGCAAAATTCCGGTTTGTGTAGTCTGTTTAAGTACAAAAAAACAAAAACGGCGGCACCCCGAAGGATACCGCCGCCTGTAATCGTATTTATTGGAATAGGGCAAATTCACAAATTCACCCTATAACCATCCATCCTTACTTTACAGCAATCATCTTCTTGGTTGCAGTGAACTCACCGGCCGTTACCGTGTAAGTCAATACACCCGTTGCACCTTGGATCATCTCCTTGGTCAAGTTGATCGTGTTGTAACCAGCTGCGTAATCACCACGTACTACAGTCAGTACGCGACCACTTGCGTCGCTGATCGTTACGGTTGCTTCTGCATCCGCAGGCAGGCTGAAACCGATCAAGGTTGTTGCTGCGAATGGGTTTGGCGTGTTCTGGTATACTTCGAAACCTGCAGCAACAACCTCTCCGCTGTTAAACACCACCCCTAAACCAAGCACCTGTTCTCCCCTCTCAGGGGAGATGTCCGCGAGGACAGAGGGGTAGGCCTCAGCAGCAGTGTAACGGCTAGATACGTTGATAACTTCACTCAACTCAGCATCCACTGTTGGGCGGATTACCAGGCTGAACAATACGTCCTCAGAAGTAGCTTTGCCATTCCAAGAAGCAGTGATCATACCTTCAGCAGCGTAACGCATACCGAAGTTCTCAGCTGTAGCTACACCGTACTCGATGTCTACCAACTCTGCTCCGTTCAAGTTCAGCGTACCCTGGAAGCCTTCTACTGATGCCATATCAGCACCACGGAATGCTACCGTGTATACGTTACCAGCTTTCACGCTTACGTTCTCTACTTCGAAGTTGAACTGACCGTTCAACGTACGATCGTCACCAGCCAAGGCATTGGCTTGTGCAGAACCGTTTACGTCACCAATCTTAACACCTACGAAGTCGGCATCCAGTACATCACCCGCCAGGTTGTTCTCGTTGATCAACTCTGGGAATGCTTCGAACCATGGGTTCGTCGCTACTGGGAACTCGTAAGCAGCATCCACAAAGCGCCAGCTCGTGTTGTTAGCAAACTGCGTATCAATGTTCAAGATCAACTTACGCAACTGGATCATATCCAGCGTCGTAATACTTCCAGAACGGTTGATGTCCGCAGCAATGCGCTTGTAAGGGCTATCAAGAACCTGTACTCCAAGAACGTGCTTGCTCATCAATACCAAGTCAAACGTAGACACACCATTCAGTGGGTTAGCGTTCAAATATGGAGTGATAGAGTAGTCACCTCCTAGCTCAAGATCAAAGCTGTAAGTACCGTCTGTATTTGTAGTCATGCTCATTACAGCACCACCATTCACACTTACTTCCACACCTTCAATCGTTTCGTTATATTCTGTAGCGATCACACCTGACAGGGTGCCTGTTCCAGCGCCACAGTCAACGTGCTGCTGTACCAGTACATAGGTCTCACAGTAGTCGTAGTTGCCATCTTCGTCGAAGGCGTATACGTAAACTACGGTTGATGCATCATCGTCCTGCGTCAATACCAATCCAGTATCATCTGGGCTTGGTACAAAGTTAGGATCAGCTTCTACATCTGCTGCACGGTAGATAGCATACTTCGTCACGCGAGGTAGACCGCCGAACAGTTCTGGTCCTTGACCAGTACAGTCACTGATTGGTGAACCTTCGAAGTCAGAAGCCCAGATCGCCATGGCACAACCACCATCTTCCTGAGGCATCAGGGTCACGGTCAAGCCGTTGATACATACTGGTGCTGGTCCTTTACAGTCGATCACATCGAAGACGATGGTCTCGCTGGTCTGGTTACCACAACCGTCCTCAAACAATACGCGTACTGCGTGGTAGACATTGTCTCCCATCGCGTTGGTAATGATTGGGAAAGTACCTGCGAATACGTAAGTGCCGTCACCATTGTCAGTGATCAAGGATAGTACGTTCTGGTCTGCTACGAATTCGTTCGACTTGATGTCGCCGTCGCCGTTAGCGTCTACGGCGAAAGCATCAAGCTCAGCAGATACGATGCTTACCACCAGGTTACCTGCTCCGTCAAACAATTCACACTCGTCAGATACACTGAACGGAATGCTTACTGCTTCTTCACAGTTACCATCATCATCACCAAACTGGCCAGGAAGCAGGTTAGGACAGTTAGCCGTTGGGCCACCGTACTCTCCCACTGCTACCACTGGTGCGGTAGAGTCGTACACTTTCACAAATTGCGTGTAGATGTAGCGACCGTAGTTGCGACGACCAAACTGGTCGGCAGGAATACAACCAGGAGTGTTGCCTGGGATGTTGTCATAGATCACATCAGCGATGTCAGAATCTCCGTCACGGTCATTGTGGCGGCGATCGATCACTACGCTGTACTGGATACCGGGTTGAGGATCAACTTCGTTATCACAGTTGTTGTCTACTGGTCCGAAGCCACTCACTACCCGTACTACTGGGCGCTCGTTGCCTTCTACCGCACGGTCTACAGGCAGTGCCTCACCGTCGTCTTCCGTTATGCGAGGAAGTACTAAACCTTCGTACTCACCATCCCAAACACACCAGTTGATTACATCGTAAGTGATGGAGAACTTGTAGCACTCATCACCCGTAGCAGAGAAGATCACTGGCTCACCAATGTTCACACTCAGTACATCACAACCTACTGCAGTAGTAATGATTGTTGGTACATCAGGATCGCCACAGTCAGCATCAGCATCTTCTGGGAAGTCGATGGTGAAGTCATGACGTTCCGTAATGGTGATCAGCTGGCTACAGCTGTTCGTCGAACGGTATACTTCGTTGATGTCGATGGCTCCGTTGCCGTTAGCATCGCCCTCTGGGCGCAATTGCCAAGCTTCGAAACGGCGGGTGATTGATCCCCAACCACAATCGTTAACCTGGATGTTTGGCGTACGCTCTACGATGGTATCCACCGCACAGTTGTCTGTACCGGTAGCACCGCCGAAGATCGCGCTCATCATGGTAGAAGTAGCAGCAAAGTCTTCGTCGTAAGCCGTAGCAATATCACCAGGGAAAGCCAATGGCAGATCAGAACAAGTCAATGTTACTGGTGCTGGTGCGTAGCAGAATGGATTCAGTTTATCTTCAGGAGTAACAACCTGCCAGCAAATGTTGGTGTTGCCAGCTTCGTCGGTTACCCGTAGTTCAATCGTGATTTCGTTGTCGATATCACAGCAGTAGAAGTCTACATAAGGACCCCATGGGCTCCAGCGGCTGGCACTTGCATCACAAGTGTTGTTGCGCCAGTAGTTACGACGTACTTCCAAAGTTACTGCTCCACAGTTGTCGTTAGAACCTTCGTCCACATCCGCAGCGAAGAGGCGAGCGATACCTTCGATACCGTTGGCTACATCACCACCACCGATGGATACGTTGATGTCGTCGTTACAAGAAGCTGTTGGCTCGATGTCGTCGGTTACCACTACCGTGTATTCTTCACAAGTTTCGTTACCACAAGCATCTTCGGCACAGATGATCAGGATGTGCTCACCAATTGGTGCTGATACTACATCACCGTCACACAAGTCACCACCAGCGAAGAATGATTCGCCGAAAGCAAGTACGGTGTAAGTCGTACCAGCTACGCTTGAACATCCGTTGCCGTCAGTAAGGGTAGGACATGGAATCGCTACGTTTGCCAAACAGCCAAATGGTGAAGTCGATACGTTGATCACCGCAGGAATACCAGTGATTACTGGACCAGTAGCATCAAATACTTTGATCAATTGGTTCAAGGTACCAGATCCACCTGGGTTACACCAATCGATGATGTTCCACTGACGACGGAGTTTGTAAGTACCTTCACACACCACGATACGTGGCTCATCAGAGTAAGAAGCTCCGATGTTACAGTAAGTCTGATCAAGGTCGTAGAAACCAAATGCCGTACGCAACCATGGGTAGCCAGATGCAGATGGGTGAGGGTTGCCGTTTGCATCAACAGCGAAGTTCTCGTCACACTCCAAAGGAGCTACAAATGGTGGGAATACCAAGTCGCCAATCGTTGGCTTACGGAAGGTAATCGTCTGTGTACATGCTACTACGCGAGGAGCACCAACACAGGCACCGTCGTAACGGTCTGAGACCGTGAAGGTACGCGTCAGCGTTACATCACCACAATCACCTGCAGAGCTTACTGCATCAGAAAGGGTTACTTTCACCGGACCACAGTTGTCGCTAACTACAGGGAAACCAGTCAGGTTTACTTTTGCAATGAAAGCATTCAAAGCAGCAGTGCTACCTCCAAAGAAGGTGTTACGCGTAGCCGTGAAGTTCAAGGTACCATCTGCACTTGCAATCCATGACTGAGGCGTCTGGAAGCGGATGAAGTCGATATCCTCACATACCAAATCACGGGTATCGGTAATATTTACAGGGGTAAACTCTGGACCAGAAACACCCGTGTTGTTATCAGAATAGATGCTTACCGTCCAGTTACCAAACTGCGTCGTCAACCAGTTGGTCAATACCAGGGTATAGGTTGTGTTTGGCTGTAATGGCAGGCTCAAACGTAGTGCTGGATCAAAAATATTTCCTCCAGGTACGAAAGCATCGTCAGAAGAACCGATGAGGTTCTCACAGGGTGCTGTAGGATCGAAACCGCCCTGGAACAGGAACATGCTTCCATCACCCCAAGCAGTTTCCATCAAGATCGTGTATACGTCAACAGGAATAGCAAAGTCTGGCGTAGTGAAAGTTACTACGTCATAGTTGTGCACACCGTCAGCCAGGAAGCCCTGGTTCAAACAGCTGTAGTTGTTGAAATTCAAGGTTGCATCACCAGCATTGAGGTTACCGCTTGCTTGGTGAGCAGCATAGTCCTGCGTTACGGTGCTTGTGTTCGCTGGGCAAGTAACTACTGGATTGGTTTTGTCTTCGGCGAAGATGTTACCCCAGCAGGTGTATACAATTTCGCCGTCTTCGATCAACTCGATCATGTAGGTGTGTGATCCACAGCCCGACACTAAATCGGTATCGGTATCATCAACCGTTACTACGTAGCTGTCAATACAATCGGTAAACCCAGTAATGACCATTTCAGGGGTAATAGCCACAGAACATTCAGGGCCTAACGTGACATTCAAATCACCAATACAGCCAAATTCAAAAGGAACTTCTTCGTCATTGATTTCTACCAAAGCCGTACAAGTCGCATCATTTCCAGTTTGATCAGTAACGGTCAAGGTTACGTTTGCACCTCCAATTGTACCTAGTGCCAGGTCAATATCTGCACAAGTCAATACGGCAGGTGCTACGGAAAACACAGGCGCAAGATCACAATTGTCAGTCGAGCCTAAGGCAATAGCATTGATGTCTTCCGTTGTCAAAACGTATTGTCCACTAGCGTTTAGGGACACGGTAATCGTGTTACAGACCGGATCTGGATCAGTTGTGTCTTGCACGGTGATGGTTTGCGTAAAGCTCACGGGGTTGTCACAAGCATCCATTGCTGTCCAGGTGCGCTCAATGGTGTAATTGTCGGGGTTTGCACCAGCAATAATCACATCCACAGGCTCAGCTAAGAGAGGATTGACAATGGTTTGTCCGTCGTTCAGCATATCTGGAGAGTCGGCAACTGGGCCAACCCAGGTGAAACCAGAGGTAGGAATACCGGAACCCGTAAGCTGTAGACTTTCACCTATTGCAGAGCTTCCGGGTTCGCTAACACCAATATCTACCGAAGTCATACCGGCAGCAGGGCCTTCTACGCCCGTCACGGTACCTTCGGTGCTGATAAATACCAGTACATTGTCCATTGGGTCAACCAAAGCGATGCCGTCAGCAGGGCCGTTCTGAATATTCATGCTTCCTCCGCCGGTCGTACCAGGTCCAAAAGCAAGGGCTCCATAGCCATCTCCTTCGTCGTCAATGACCCCACTCAGTGGGGTAGCATTGTTGTAAATCATGCCATTGGCACCATTGTAGAACACCAATCGGTAACCCGTGAGGTCGGTACCAGCAACACCGGCAATTTCTACAAACTCGTTTTCATCAGTACCCTCATTGTCGTAATGCAACTCGTTGATCCATAAGTTAGGAACAACGAAACAGTTGTCCGTTGCAGCAAGTGGCTCACCAGCCGGTACAGCATCACATTCTACGGTGATCTCCATCTCTGGGGTCATCACAAATTGTGGCGCCGTATTGTCTTCAACGGTAAGGGTTTGCGTATGCACCGTTTCGCCACCACACTCATCGGTAGCCGTCCAGGTACGTGTGATCGTATAATTGTTGGGGCAGTCACCAGGGGTGATCATTTCTGTGAAAACAACAGTTGCTTCATCAGAAAACATACCGGCGCACTGGGCAAGGTCAGCAGTTTGTCCTGCATTTAATAAACCAGGAGATTCCGCAGAAGGGGGTTGCCACATGAAGTCAGCAGGAGCACAACCAGGGCCACCCGTAAGTTGGAGAGACTGGCCAATCGGGGTAGAAGTCGCTTCTTCTACGCCAATGTTGACAGAAGTCATACCTGCAGCTGCACCTTGGCCTGCACCAGCAGTAAAAGTGCCTTCCCAACTGATAAATTCCAGAACGTTGTCATTGGCATCAACCAAAGCCATGCCATCACCTTCAGCTCCACCGTTCATCAGGTCGGGACGATCAAAACTAATTGCACCAAATCCGTTCCCTTCATCAGGGATAATGCCCGAAAGGTTGAGTGTGCGGAAAAGGTTGCCGTTAGCACCATTGTATTCCTGGATCCTGTAATCAGCTAGATCAATTCCGGCCTGACCGGCAATTTCTATGAACTCGCCAGTATCGGTACCAGCATTATCATAATGGAATTCATTGATCCATAATGCCGGTGGAGGCGTTGCACACGCTGTACTTATGGTCTGGCCTGTATTCAATACACCACGAGATTCCGCCATCGGCATCTGCCAGGTGAAATCTGCACTGTTACAACCAGGGCCACCCGCTAATTGGGTAGATTGCCCTACGGGTGTAGATGAATTTTCTGGGATACCTAAACCTACATTCATAGGACTCAGGCCCATTGCAGGGCCCTCAACCGCAGGGAAGGCAAGGTCTGTACCGTAGCCAATAAAGTCGACTACTTCACCATTGCAAACCAAAGCAATGCCTCCTTTGCCATTGCGAATACCTTGCGGTGCATCAAAGTCAAGGGCACCGTAGCCATTGCTTTCATCATCAATTATTCCAGACAGAGGAATAGGATCCATGAAAAGTTGGCCATTTGCACCATTGTACAAATAGATTTCACAAGTACTAAGGTCGAAACCAGCAGTACCCGCAATTTCGATGAATTCCCCAACATTAGGGGTCATGTCATCCGTGTTGTGGTATTCGTTGATCCAAACGACCGGTGGAGGCATATTGCCACAATTCGCCGTAGCGGTAAGGATGGGAGCGAGAGGGACAGCGTCACATTCAACTGTCTCGTCTTGGGGTAGGGGTTCATTAAAGACCGGTCCTTGCGCCCAGAGGGAACACGAAGCGATCATTAGTAAACCTACCAGAAGTAGAGGTCTACACATCATTTCAATGAGATTATCAATTTGTTAATTCAAAAACTAAAATCGCTTCGTAGCCCAAATATCTGAAAAAAAACACAAATGTTCCTGGCTTCGAAGCACTATTTCTAAACCACGAGCAAAGAAATTAAAATATTCACTCCATATCTTTGACACAGCGAAACCCGGTATGGTTGAAGCCCGAGTCTTCGCTGGACTTCATCCTTCTTGAAACGCGGTAGCCACTGCAATAACTGTCGTTGCACAGGAAAGAGCCGCCCCGCATACTGCGCTTGGGCATATTGGGTTCCTGAGGGTCAAAAGATTGCTGCGGGCCTTGGGGGTTGTCGCTGTTTTCTTTCTCAAGTTGATAGGCTTGGTAGTGGTATTTGTCGCTGGTCCATTCCCAAACATTGCCCGCCATCTCGTAGAGGCTGTAGCCATTGGGCGGAAACGACTTTACTGGCGCTGCACCAAAGTAGCCATCGGCCTCAGTATTGTCGTAAGGAAAGGCACCTTGCCAGAAGTTGGCAACGCTGGTGGCTTCTTCAATTGGCGTATCGCCCCAGGGATATTTAGGGTCTTTTAGGCCACCCATGGCGGCCCATTCCCATTCCGCTTCGGTAGGTAGGCGTTTTCCGGCCCATTGCGCGTACGCATTGGCGTCTTCCCAGGCGATATGAACCACGGGATAATCCATCCGATCGTCAATATGACTGCCAGGGCCTTCGGGGTTGCGCCAGTTGGCACCAGTGGTCCATTGCCACCACTGAGCTACATTTTGCAGATTGACGGGGCCTTCTGTTGGTCGGAAAACCAAAGAACCCGCAGCGAGCAATGCATCATCGGGTTTAGGAGTGCCCGGCGGTAGGTTTTTAGCCATCTCCTCCCAGTCGATGTCTCTTTCGGCGACGGTTTTGTAGCCAGTAGCCTCCACAAATGCGGCAAATTGGCGGTTGGTGACCTCCGTTGCATCCATCCAAAAGGCATCTACGTGAATATCCCTACGAGGGAGCTCGTCGGGATCGGCCTGGGCCGATTTGCCGCCCATCTGGAAATCACCTGCGGGGATGGTCACCATGCCCTGCGGGGCAGGAGTGGTATGCTCTGGCTGTTTTGTAGCTGACTCACAACCAACTAGGAGCACCACGGCAAACAGAAGAAGTATTTGCCGAAAGGCACTTAAACAAAGAAAAACAGGAATTCTTTTCATCTCGCTAAATTACCGCTAAAGGAGCACAGTGGAAGAAAGCGATCGTCAAAAAAGGTTTGCTAATTATCAAAATTGGATAAAGAGAGGAATTTAAGATCGTTTGCGTATTTACTGAAAAACCGTACTTTGGCTATTGCTAATCCCTCGGGACCAGCCTAAATGGAAGTATGAAGCCTAACCAAAAATTATTACTACCACTGCTCTGCATATTGCTCCAGGGACTTTGGCTGCCAGCGCAGTCGCAGTATCGCTTTGAGCAATTAACCGCCGAGCAAGGTTTTTCGCAAAGCATCACTTATGAGCTTGCTCAGGATAGCTTTGGCAATATCTGGACAGCTACGGAAGAGGGCGTTGTACGCTTCAATTCCCAAGAGACTTTTCGCTACCATACCTACGTAGGGCTTCCTGCCAATTACAATAACCGTATTCGAACGATTTGCATAGATCGCGACCAAAACATTTGGATTGGTGCGGAAAACGGAGTCGCCCTTTACTATCCAGAACAGGATGCTTTTCAGTTGCTGGGGGACAAGAACTCAGAACAACCACATCTCGTTCGAACCATTATTACGGATCAAAACAACCAACTTTGGATTGGTGCTTACAATGGACTTTGGCGCTATTTGCCAGAAGATAGGACCTTGGCAAGAGTGGCAGATATTATAAATATCGAATCCCTATATGCCGATGAAGGACAGTTGCTCATTGGCGCACCTTCCGGGCTCTTTTCTTTACGGCTTAGTGATCAACAACTTACAACCTTACTGGAGAAGGGAGCACCACTGGTGAGTAGTATTCTTCGACGAGGAAATCAATACCTGGTAGGCACCAAGACCTCCGGGCTTTTTCGCGCCGATGTCAATTTTCAGCAAATCACTAAACTACCCATTGCTATCGGTAACAGCCCCGTAAATGTATTGCTTCCCCAAAAAGCAGGCAGCATTTATGTGGGGACGGATGGTAGTGGATTATGGGAATTGGATGAAAATTTCGAACCCAAACGGGTGTTTCGTAACAATGTAGATGAGGCTTACTCCTTGTCGAGCGATGGTGTCTACGATTTATTACTGGATAGGGAAGGGATTTTATGGGTAGCCACTTATGGCGGAGGCGTGAACATGCTGAACCCTGTGAGGAATAATTTTTACCACCTCACCCACCGAACCAATACCCAGGCTAGCATAGCTCACCCGTTTTCCAGGGCTATTCTGGAAGACGACGAAGGGCGAATCTGGTTTGGCACCAAAAATGGCATCAGTATTTGGTCGCGGGGTACCAATACCTGGCGGCATCTCCTCCAGGAGGGGCCGTACGAAGGAGCGATCACGATGGCCTTGACGGAAGATGAAGAAACGGTCTGGGCTGGTACTTATAACTATGGCCTTTTTCGGATCAATAAAAAAACCTTAGCCGTAAGCGCTTACCCCCTTGAAATTAAGGAAAATCAGGAAGGTAAAATCTTCACCTGTAAGATGGATCAGGCGGGAGATCTCTGGTTAGGAGGAATAAATGGCCCGGTTCAGCGGGTGAGTAAGGAGGGGGAGATTACCAACTTTGCCATTACTCAAACGAAGAGCATCATTCCAGCCCGCGATGGAGGAGTATGGGTGGCTGGCCGCTCCGGTTTGAGCCGAATAAAAAACGGACAGCCCGAGTCAATTACCGCATTGAATCCCAGTCAGGAAGGTTTTCGCTATACGACCATCAACTGTATTTTGGAAAAAGAAGACGGGGCATTGTTACTGGGAACGAATGGCGCGGGCTTGATTTTCTACGATCCTAATACAGAGACGGTCCAAAGCATGGATATGCGTGACGGGCTGCCTTCGGACATCGTGCAAGGCATCCTGATGGAGTCGGAAGAGGTGGTATGGTTAAGTACTACTAAAGGACTGGTGCGGCTACAACTTGAGCCCGATACCAGTATCCAGATTTTTGATCAAACCGACGGTTTACTAAGTACCGAATTCAATTACGGCAGCTTTGCCAAGCTACGCAATGGGCAAATGCTTTTCGGTGGGGTAGAGGGAGTGACCCTTTTTGATCCAAAGAAGATTAAAGAAGAAACAACAAATCCCTTGGTGGTTTTTGAAGAGTTTCGCTTGTTTAATCAAGTTGTTTCGCCTGGAGAAGGGCCACTGACCGAGCACCTTAATAGTGTAGATCAGTTGGTGTTGAAACACCGCCAGAATTCGCTGACCATCAATTTCGCGGGTGTATCACACGTAGCCCCCGCAAAGGTGCAGTACCGTTGGAAACTGGATGGCCTTACGGAAGAATGGAGCGCCCCCAGTACCTCCAGGCAAACCAATTTCACTAACCTGGCACCGGGCGAATACATCTTCCGAGTCCAAGCGGCTAACCGGGACGGCTACTGGGGCCCCGAACGTCAATTAGCAATCATCGTGACGCCCCCTTGGTGGGCAACCACCTTGGCGTTTATCATCTACGGGCTATTGGGCATTGCTGCTTTGCTCGGTTTGTTACGGATTTCTGCGCTCTTTATCAATAAGCGTAACGCTGAGCAGCAAATCGCTTTTTTCAATAACATTACCCACGAATTAAAGACCCCACTGACCATCTTGCTGTCTTCCCTGGAGGGAATGACCAACGACGAAACCGCCTCTTCCGAACAGGCGAAAACCAAAATTCAATCGACCGTAAAACGGTTGACTGCACTTTTTGAGCAGCTCCTCAATTTCCATAAAGTTACGGCGGGCAACAACAGCAATGGGGAGGTCAATCCATTTATGCCCGCTGCTCATATTCGGGAACTGACCGATGGTTTTCAACCGCTTTTGCGGGAACGAGAACTTTCGCTAGAGGTTATCAATCACACCGTTCCCGCTATCTTCTATTATAATAAGGAGGTGTTTGACAAAATTATCTTCAATCTGGTTTCCAATGCGGTCAAGTATTCCAAGCCAGGCGGAGCTATTACGATTAATATTGCCAGGGATAAGCATGGAGATTTGCAATTAGAGGTCAAAGACCAGGGGATTGGTATTCCGAGTGATCAGCAGAAGCATATTCTCAATCAATACTACCGTGCCCGCAACGCCATGAATAGCCAATTGCCAGGAACAGGCCTGGGCTTGATGATGGTGAAAAGTATGATTAAGCAGGAAGGAGGAGACATCCGGTTTACGAGCACGGAAAACGTGGGAACTACTTTTTTTCTCGAATTGAAAAACCAAGAAGCGCGCTATCAGCCAACCGTACAAGAGGGAGCAGCCAGCCCCGATGAGTTAAACGAGCTGAGCGAACTAGTGGAGTTGAAATCCGCCAAAATATTAGTCGTAGAAGATAATGATGAACTACGGGAGCTACTGGTGAAGCGCTTAGGGGTTCATTTTACGGTAAGTGAAGCCAGTAACGGCATCGAAGGGCTCGAGAAGGCCAGCGAAATTTTCCCGGACTTGATTATCACTGACCTGATCATGCCGGAAATGGACGGGATGGAAATGTGCCGGGCCATCCAGGAGGATATCAACCTCAATCACATTCCGATTTTTATGCTGACCGTGCTCCACAATTCCCGCCAGAAAGTGGAAAGCATTAAGAATGGCGTCTCAGAGTACATGGAGAAGCCCATTAATTTCAACTTGCTGCTCGCCAAAATCAGCAACACCCTCACCTGGCGGCAAAAGATGCGCCAACGCTATGGGCAACAAGTAGAAATAGAGCAAGCAGCATCCCATCGGCAAGATCGCGAATCTCAGTTTATCAATGAGCTGGAACAGTTTGTCCTCCAGGAAGTCGCCGACGAGAATTTTTCAGTCCAGGATTTGTGTAAATATGTCGGGATGAGTCGAACCTCGCTTTACATGAAACTAAAGAACCTGGTAGATCTTTCGCCTCAGGATTTCATTATTCATACCCGCCTCAAATACGCGCGTCAATTGCTCACCGAAGGCGAAGCGCACATTAAGGAAGTCGCTTATCGCTGCGGGTTTTCCAACCCCAAATACTTCAGCACTTCTTTCAAAAAGAAGTTTGGAGAATCTCCGCGTAGTTTTCGAAAAAAACTGGAGAATTAGCGTTTAGTCCCTAAAATACTGGTCTTTTCGACGATTTGTGAACCATTTGTGATGGTTTTCAGACCCCAAACACTGCATGGGCAGCTACCTTTATGCCATAATTAAGTTCGTAAGAATTATGAAAAACTTCCTATTTATTCTATTTGCCTTTTTTGTCCTCCCGGCCCTTCACGCACAACAGACGGTGCGGGGAATCGTGCAGGATAATGAAGGTTTACCCCTCATCGGTGCCACCGTCATGGTGAAAGGGAGTAACAATGGTACCGCCACGGATGTCGATGGCAAATACGAGTTGAAGGCAAAACCCGTAGATGTCTTGGTGTTTAGTTACACGGGCTATGAGCCTCAGGAAATCACAGTAGGGAGTCAAACGAGCCTGGACGTTGTTCTGAACACCGATGTAGAGGTGCTGGATAAGGTCGTCGTGATTGGCTATGGTTCCGTAAGAAAACGCGACCTGACCGGAGCGGTGAATACCCTCGACCCTACCACGGAGGAAGTTTCTCAATTTGATGATTTTCAATCTTACCTGCAAGGGCGAGCTACGGGCGTGTATGTGCAATCCAACGGGGCGGAGCCCAACTCACCTAGCTCCATCCGAATTCGGGGTGCCAACAGCTTGCGTGGAGACAATGAGCCCCTCTACGTTATTGATGGTATCATTGTCAATTCTTCAACCGAGGATACGGCCGACCCCCTTTCTGGTGGTAATTCTTACTTGTCTCCCCAGAACGGCCTTACGGGAGTCAACCCTCAGGATATTGAAAGCATTGAAATCCTGAAGGATGCTTCGGCTACGGCGATCTATGGTTCGCGTGGAGCCAACGGGGTGATCTTAATTACCACCAAGCAAGGAACCAGCGGCAAAACCAAAGTGACCTATAATACAGTTGCGCGTTTTGGCGAAGCCACCAATCTGGTGGACTTTCTTGATGCCTCGCAGTATGTCGATTACCAGGCAGAAGCCCGTGAATTGCAGGGATTCAATCCTCGCTTCTACCAATACAGCGATGGGTCAATAGCGGAGTTCGTCACGAGTGCTGACTATATGGAGGCTAACGCTGCGGATATTCCCCGTTTGGAACAGGTCAATTGGTACGAGGATATTTTCCGTACTTCCGTCAGCCAGAACCACCGCTTGAACGTGAGTGGCGGTAGTGAAAAAGGCAAGTTCTACTTCGCCGGAGGTTATCTGACCAATCAGGGCATTGTTCCCAATGCAGAAGCAAAGTCGGGCGATATATTGCTCAACTTTACCCGCGATCTGAGCGACCGGGTAAGCTTAAGTACCCGCGTTTCGGCAACTTTTTCGGCCAACCAGGCCAGCAAGGGTACCGAAAATCTCGGAGGTGCCAACCGCAGTATTATCCAGCAGATTACCCTCGGCGCTCCATTGTTAGGATTCTCCGACAATAATGTTACCGATGATATTGAACAGATCGTTGACGGGCCGCGTGCCTGGATTCAAGACTATAATGATGATGCAGAAGAGTTGCGCACACTTGGGTCAATTAAGTTAGATTATGAAATCTCTGACGTCTTCAGCTACCGTTTCCAAACGGGGGTAGATTACCGCAACAAGCAGCGGCAAATCTGGTACGGCACCAGTATTTTCCGTGGAGCTCAAGCCAATGGAGAAGCCGGTATCAGCACCCTGGATCGCTTCCGCTACAACATCGACAATACCCTGATGTTCAAGAAGCGTTTTCGCAAAGGGCACCGTATCAACGGTACCGTAGGTTTTATCTGGGACGCTACTGATGTCGAGCAGACCACGTTCTCGGCTTCGGATTTTGCCAACAAAGATTTACGTTACAACGGCATCAGCCTGGGGCAGGTCTACACCCCGCTTGTCTACGATACTCGCCAGGAGGCGCTCCTGTCTTTCCTCGGGCGCGTCAACTACAGCTGGAAAGATCGCTACCTCGTCACGGCCTCTTTCCGTTCCGATGGCACCAGTAAGTTTGCGGACGATAACAAGTATTCTTTCTTCCCCGCCGTTGCGGTGGCTTGGCGAATGATCAACGAGAAATTCCTGGCCGACCAAAATCTGCTCAGTGATGCAAAATTAAGGATTGGTTGGGGACTTACCGGTAGTCAGGCCATTCAGCCCTACCAAACCTTGGCACGGTTTGGCCCCACCGCCAACTTGCTTTCAGATGCCGAAGGTAATGGTATCACGGCTTTGATTCCCTTGAACCTGGCCAACCCTTCTTTGATATGGGAGACCACCAACCAATTCAATGCTGGCGTAGATGTAGGTTTTCTCAACGACCGTTTTACTGGTAGTGTAGACGTTTATTACAAGCGTACTTACGATCTTTTGCAACAATTGAACATCGGGCCATCCGCTGGCTTCAGCTCCTTCACGGCCAACCAGGGTGATTTGATCAACCGCGGTATTGAGTTTGGCTTCAATGCTAATATTCTGGAAGGTAAGCTGCGTTGGCAATTGCGTGGAAATATCTCTTTCAATCGTAACGAAATTACCAACTTGGGGCTTCCTCCAGCACAGTTTGGTACCCAGACCTACTCGGCCTTTCTCGGGCAGAATGTTTCTGGGGGCAACTTTTTCAAAGTACCTGCCAATATCTTCATTGAAGGCCAACCCGCCGGCGTCTTTTGGGGATACGCCACGAATGGTATCGTCAGCACTCCCGAACAGTTGGAGCAGGCACCAAATGTACAAGGTATGACCACCCAGCTAGGTGATGTCTTCTACGTTGATCAAAACGGTGATGGGAACATTACCGAACTCGACTTGACCGTTATTGGCGATCCCAACCCCGATTTTACCTATGGTATTGGCAGCGACTTCGGTTATGGTCGCTTTAGCCTCAGCCTGTTTTTCAATGGCGTTTACGGTAATGAAATCGCCAACGGTAACCTTGCCCAGACGGATTACGCTGGAGGCAACACCAACAACATTCGCACCGAAGCTTACCTTGATGCCTGGCGACCAGACAACATCGAAGGTGCTTATCCGCGTATTGGTTACCTGAATCCGGGTGATTTCACCGACCGTTTTCTCGAAGATGGTAGTTTCCTGCGATTGAGTTATGTAAGTCTGGGGTACGAGCTTCCCGCCGGCGTGATCAACCGCATCCAGTCGGCCCGCTTTTTCGTTTCCGGCCAAAACCTGCTGTTGATTACCAGCTACAGTGGCTTTGATCCTGAAGTAGATAGTTTCTCTTACGACCCCACTCGCCGGGGTATTGATTGGGGTTCTTTCCCTAATCAGCGCTCGGTAACCTTTGGTTTGAACGTAGGATTTTAATTTAAAAAGAAAGGGCGATCTCGCCTTACTTATAAAAGATTAAGCAATGGACTTTATCAAAAAATATACCTTCCTGTTTCTCGCGCTTTTAAGCTTGACCGCTTGCCAGAATGCCTTACAGGAAGATCCCGAAACCTTCTACAACGAAGAGCAGGTGTTTGCCACGGAAGAAGGGGTGGAAGCTGCTGTGAATGGTTTGTTTTCTGCTTTTTTTGACGGCGGCTACTACGGTTCTTCCTGGCACGGGATGATCATGCCCCTTTCGGGGAAATTTTGGTCGAACCAGACGGCTAGCCAGGATGCGACCAGTTTGAATACCGCTTCTAACAATACCTGGTTACTGCGGCTTTGGCCCCAAATGTATACCACCATCAATACGGCCAATGTGATCATCGCTAACCTGGAAAAATCAGAGGCTGGACTGGCCAATCAGGAAACAGCACTAGGGCAGGCTTACTTTATCCGCTCCCTGGTCTATTTTGATTTGGTACGGCTCTTTGGTGGTGTACCACTGCGAACGACCCCGACGACTTTCGACGATCTCCATCTGGCACGTGCTACCAAGGGAGAAGTCTATGAGCTGGTCATTGCGGATTTACAGCGTGCGATGGATTTACTGCCCGCACCGGGTACTTACCGCCTTGAGCGTCCTACGCCTTTCACTGCGCAGGCTTATTTGGCAAAAGTTTACCTCACTTTAGCCAGTGAAGGGAATGATGCCAACTACTACAACCTGGCCAAAACAGCGGCGCTGGAAGTGATTCAAAATGGTCCTTACCAACTGACCCCAACCTACGCCGAACTGTTTGACTTTGGTAATGAAAATACGGTAGAATCCATTATGGAAATCCAGTACGGCCAGACCGGAGGCGTTCGCAACGCCGATATCGTTCGCATGTATACTCCCCGAAATAGCATATACGTGGCCAACAATGTGGTGACTTTTGGTCGGATTCGTCCCAACAAAGAAACCTTCGACCAACACGTCAATCAGTACCCTGGAGATCCGCGGATTGATGCGACGTTTATCTACGATAGTTATGCCTTGAACAATGGCAATACCCAAACCATTTACCCAACCCGCACCACCGGAAACGATGGCTACGCCTGCATCCGCAAATACCTTGATCCTACCTACAATGGTACGACGACTTCCCGCAATATGATTCTTTTCCGCTACGCAGATTTGCTCCTCATGATGGCGGAAATAGAGAATGAACTCAGTGGCCCCGATGCAGCCTACGACTACGTGAACCAAGTACTCGCCCGTGCCCGCGACCTGGATGGCGACGGCATGAGCGACACGGTAGAACCGGCAGACTGGTCGGGGATGAGCCAGGAAACCTTTAGATTCCGTATCCGACAGGAAAGATTGTACGAACTACTGGCTGAAGGGCAGGACTGGTTCGATACGCGCCGTTTTGGCTACGATTACTTCTTGGAAACCGTCGTACGTCCTCATAATGAGCATCCGACTTTCGATAGTAACAGGGATTTTGTCTATCCGGAGGATGAGAAAAACATGTTGCTACCTATTCCCTTAACGGAAATTTCGGGTAACCAATTGGTAAATCCTGAGGATCAAAATCCGGGTTATTAATTTCCGCAACAGCACTCTAATTTCAAAATCAAGCACAACCAAATAGTTATGGATTTATTCAAGATAAACATCTTGAAAGGGGGCTTTTTTATCCTTGTACTAAGCCTCTGCTTAGGTTTTCGGACCAAAGAAACAACACCAGAACCTCCCCTCTACCTGAATGCCGAAGCACCGGTAGCCGACCGCGTCAAAGACCTTATGGCACGGATGACCCTGGTGGAGAAAGTGAACCAAATGTGCCAATACGTAGGTTTGGAACACATGAAAGTTGCGGAGGCCAACCTCACGGAAGAGGAGATGAAGCACAGCGATGCGCAGGGCTTTTACCCCGGCTTGTTCAGCAAAGACGTGGCGCAGATGACCCGCGAAGGCAAAATCGGTTCTTTCCTCCACGTTGTGACGGCCGAAGAAGCCAATTACCTTCAGGAGTTGGCCCAGCAAAGCCGCCTGAAAATCCCCCTGCTGATCGGTATTGATGCCATCCACGGCAACGGCCTCTTCCGGGGAGCGACGATCTATCCTAGCCCGATCAGTCAGGCCGCCAGTTGGAACGATGCCGCCGCTTACGAAATGGGCCGTCAGACGGCACTGGAAATGCGGGCCACCGGTTCTCAGTGGGCTTTTACTCCCAATATTGATGTCTTGCGTGACCCGCGTTGGGGCCGTACGGGAGAGACCTTTGGCGAAGATCCTTTCCTGGTAGGCAACCTCGGAGTAGCCACCATCAAGGGAATGCAAACTGATGATTTTACGGGTACCGATAAAGTCATTGCCTGCGCCAAGCACCTCATCGCTGGTAGCCAATCCGTGAATGGCTTGAATGCCGCCCCAACTGACGTTTCCGAACGCACCCTCTTCGAGATTTACCTGCCCCCTTACCGTCGGGCCATCGAAGAAGCGAACATCTTCAGCATCATGGCCGCTCACAATGAAGTGAATGGCGTACCCTGCCACATGGACAAATTCATGATGACGGAACTGCTGCGTGATCGCTGGGGCTTCAATGGCTTCTACGTGAGCGATTGGAATGATGTCTCCCGGATTGCGACGCTTCACCACGCGGCGGAAAATTTCAAGGAAGCGTCTTTCTTATCCGTAGATGCGGGGCTGGATATGCACATGCACGGACCTCAGTTTGCGGAATACATTGTAGATCTGGTCGAAAGTGGCCGCTTGGCAGAAGCTCGTGTAGACGAGGCCTGTAGCTTGATTCTGGAAGCGAAATTCCGCTTGGGGCTTTTTGAAAATCCTTTTGTTGACTTGGAAAAAGTAGACGCTGTCGTATTCAACGAAAAGCACCAGGCGACCGCCCTGCAAGGAGCACGTGAAGCCATGACGCTGCTCAAAAACAATGGCGTTCTGCCTTTGGCCGCCAACAAAAAGCGGCTGCTTGTTCTTGGGCCAAATGCCGATAACATGACGATCATGGGCGATTGGGTTTCCCCCCAACCGGAAGACCAAATGATCACGGTATACGAAGGAATAAAAGCGCTGGGTACGGCGAAAGGCCACACCGTAAGCTACTTTGACGTAGCCGATCGTTCCAAAGAAATTACCGAAGAAGAAATAGCAGGCGCACAAGCTGCCGCACAGGATGCCGATGCTGTCGTATTGGTGCTGGGCGAAAACTCGTTTCGTCACGATTGGCCCAACAAAACAACGGGCGAAAATATCGACCGTGCTACGCTTCAATTGTCAGGCAAGCAGTTGCGCTTGGCGCAAATGGTGCATGCTGCGGGCAAGCCCATCATTGTGGTCTACGTAAGCGGCAGTCCGATCTCTGAGCCTTGGTTGCAGAACAACGCTGCCGCGATCCTCAACGCCTGGGAACCCGGCAGCTTTGGTGGACAAGCAGTGGCTGAAGTACTGTTTGGTGATTACAATCCTTCTGGCAAGCTACCCCTGACGGTGCCACGTAGCGTAGGCCAGCTGCAAATGGTTTACAACCACAAGCCTTCTACCTACAAGCACCGCTATCACACGGAAAAGAAAACCCCCTTGTACCCCTTTGGGTACGGAATGAGCTACACTACTTTTGGTTATTCAGCACCACAGCTTTCGTCTCCGTCTATGGACGGGGACGGAAGGGTGACTGTTCGTTTGGACGTAACCAATACGGGGAAAGTAGCAGGTACCGAAATTGTACAACTCTACATTCGGGATGAGGTCAGTTCAGTGACTCGCCCCGTTAAGGAACTCAAAGGCTACGAGCGCGTAAGTCTGGAGCCAGGAGCCACCAAAACGGTGACCTTTGAAATCGGTCCAGAACATCTCGCTTTCTATGATTTACAGATGAACTATGTAGTGGAGCCGGGCACCTTCAAGATTATGACGGGATCGTCTTCGCTAGATAAAGATTTACAAACCACTACGCTGACCGTTGCCAGCAAAATTCAAATGAACCCTTAGTTATGACCAGCTACAGAGCTTTATTCCTCAGCCCGGTGTTGTTACTTTTTGGCATTTCTCTGGCCGCTGTAATGCACGAACCCATCACAACAGTTACGACGGAATCGCCATCTAAGCGGATGCGCGAACAGCCGAATATCATCTACATTATGGCTGATGACCTGACCACCCAGGCCATCAGTGCGTACGGAGATATTTATAAGGATATTGCTCCAACTCCCAACATGGACCGCCTGGCGGCCGAGGGGATGCTGTTCAACGATGTGCTGTGTACCAACGCGATTTGCGGCCCCAGCCGGGCAGCCATCCTGACGGGCAAGTACAGCCACCTCAACGGCTATTACAAAAACGAGAATGGCGGAAAATTCAATGTTGACCAATGGACTTTCCCACTGGCTTTTCAGGAGGCAGGTTACCAGACAGCACTGTTCGGGAAATGGCACCTGGGGACCGACCCTACGGGGTTTGATGCCTATAAATTCCACGCCAATGCCGGACAGCAAGGCACCTACTGGGATCCTCTTTACAATGAAAATGGCGAACAGGTCCGTGAAAAAGGCTACGCCACCAATCTCACCACGGATTTTGCGATCGACTGGATGAGTGAAGGCCGTAAAGAAAATGCTCCTTTTCTAATGTTGTTGCAGTACAAAGCACCTCACCGCCCCTGGGAGCCCGATGGCAAATACGAAAAACTCTGGGACGATGTAGAGATGCCTTATCCTGCTACCTTCAATGATACCTACGAAGGGCGTGAACTCACCGCCGGTGATACCGAAATGACCATGGAGCACCTCAGTCGTAGAGACATGAAACTCGAACGCCCAGAGGGCTTGACGGGTGTTGACAAAATCCGCTGGGATTTTTATGGGGCAAAGAACGACGAAATCGTTCAGCCTGAGGGAATGACCGCAGAGGAGGGCCGTCGCTGGCGTTATCAGCGTTACATCAAAGATTACCTGGCTTGCGTGAAATCCGTAGACGACAATATTGGGCGAGTACTGGACTATTTGGATAAACATGACCTGGCCGAAAATACCATCGTGGTGCTTACTTCCGATCAAGGGTTTTACCTGGGAGATCATGGCTTTTTTGACAAGCGGTTCATCTACGAAGAATCCCTTCGGATGCCCTTTATGGTGCGTTATCCCAAGGTGGTAAAGGCCGGTTCTGTGAATGATGATATTATTACCAATGTTGATTTTGCCCCAACCCTGCTGGATTTGGCCGGAATCAAAACCGAGGAAGAAATGCAGGGCAACAGCTTTGCTGCGATGTTGTACGGAAAGACGCCCCGCAAGTGGCGCCAGTCAATGTATTACCATTACTACGAATTCCCCTTCTGGCACCACGTGCAACCGCACTATGGCATCAGGACGCAACGTTATACCCTGGCCCATTTTTACTACAATATTGATAAGTGGGAATTGTATGACAACCAGGAAGACCCCGATCAGTTGGTGAACCGGATTGATGATCCTGCCTACCAGGAGATCCGCCAAAAACTAGAGGCCGAGCTGAAGGACCTAATGGTGGAATACGGCAACAATCATTCCCTGGAGGAATTTCGGGAAATTTCCGACAAGGACTTTGGTTCGATTGTCGATAAACCGGAGAATGAAGAAAACGTCGAAGACATTATCAACAACAAACAAAAATAAGCCATGCGTAAGCTATTTATAATAAGCCTTCTTTGTGTCTTGGGAATAAGTGTTTTTGGTCAAAAAAATGATCAAAAGAACATTTTATTTATCGCTGTTGATGACCTCAAACCGCTGCTCTCCGTGTACGGTCATAACGAAATGCACACCCCGAATTTTGACCGTCTGGCAGCGATGGGAGCGACCTTTACCAACGCCCATGTCCAGTACGCTGTCTGTGGTCCCTCTCGGGCGAGTATCATGACGGGCACCTTTCCGGACGAAACCAAGGTGTGGGATTTGCATACCGATTTTCGTGAATCTGCTCCGAGTTTGATTTCTATGCCGGAATACCTGATCCACCAGGGATACGAGACGACGGCCATTGGCAAAATCTACCACAAGGGATCTTCTGCGGAAGGCCACGATGGCAAAAGCTGGTCAATTCCTCATCAGTTGCCTGAGAACTATCCTGTAGCTTACGGTGAGCCTGCTTTTAGTTACTACCAAAATCCGGAAACCAAAGCGCGCATGACTGCCCTAACGGAAGAAGGTCAAGCAAAAGGCCTAAAAGGCAATGGCAAATTGCGCAATTATGTTTTTGAACATCTCAAGCCCAGCACCGAATCCGCTGACGTACCAGATGCTGCCTATCAAGATGGTCTGTATACCCTGGCCGCAATTGATATGCTAGAAAAGCTGAAAGCTGGCGACAAGCCTTTCTTCTTGGGGGTTGGTTACCAGAAGCCGCACCTGCCTTTCGTTGCACCTCAGCGTTATTGGGATATGTATGATCGCAGTAAGATTGACCTGTCTCCTTTCCAGGAACTGTCGGAGGGTACGCCGCAGATTGCTTACCACTCTTTCGGTGAGTTACGGGCCTATTCTGATATCGATAATGACCTGAGACAGGGGGATGTTTTGCCAGAAGACAAGCAGCGGGAATTGATTCACGGCTATATGGCTTGTGTGTCTTATATCGATGCCCAGTTGGGGATGCTTCTGGATGCACTGGAAAAGAAAGGCCTGGCGGAGAATACCGTGATTGTCCTTTGGGGGGACCACGGATTTCACCTTGGTGATCATACCCTTTGGTGCAAGCATTCCAATTTTGAGCAAGCCACTCATATTCCTTTAATGTTTGCTGGCCCTGGGGTGGAAGCAGGTGCTCAGGTAAGCCAGCCTGTGAATTTGGTCGACGTTTTCCCAACCTTGTTCGAGTTGAGTGGTGTTACTCCCAGTGCTCAGACCACGGGCAAGTCCTTGGTGCCGCTACTAGATGGCAATGATAAAACGACCCTGGCCCAGGATTACGCTATTAGTCAGTACCAAAGGAATAAAAACAACACCATGGGCTATTCCTTGCGGACCGATCGTTATCGTTATACTGAATGGGTGGAAGAGTTTCGGAGTTATCAGCCTTACGGCAAAAACAAAGTAAGTGGTGTAGAGCTCTACGACTACGAAACGGACCCTAATGAAACGCGTAATTTGGCGGGAGACCCTGCTTACGCAAAAGTGGTGATGGAAATGAAAGCCAAACTACTGGCTCACCTTGCCGAGCAAGAGAAGGCAATGAATTAAGCCATTAATTTTTGTGCTGTTCTTATGCTTTTCGCAAATAAAACCAAAAAACAAAACCGATGCGTAACCTAATAAATTTCCTCCTGTACCTCGGGTTGCTGCTTTTTACGGCTGAGGTTCAGGCGCAGTCTACTGCTCCTAATATCCTGTTTGTCTATGTGGATGATTTGGGTTATCATGACTTGAGTTGTACGGGTTCTGAGATTTACCAAACGCCAAACATTGATCGCCTCGCAGCCCAAGGTGTACAGTTTGAGCAGGCTTACAGTAGCTACCCGCGTTGCACCCCATCTCGCTATGGTTTGATGACGGGAACGTATCCCGTCAATGAAGATCATGGGCACCTGGTGGGAATACCTCAGGAGCAGAACTTTATTCACCATTTCAACGAAGCGGGTTACCATACCCAATTTGTGGGCAAGTGGCACCTGGGAGACGAAGATAACAGCCCAATGAACTTCGGATTTGACATCTCTTATGCCGCCGGACATGCTGGTGGTGTAGGACAGCGTTTTTACCCCTTCAATACCAAGCCGAATGGTAAGCGCCATAAAGAAATCGTGCCTGATGTGGAGCAGGATTGCAAGGAAGGTGATTACCTCCCCGACGTACTAACTGACAAAACGATGGAGTTGATTCAGGCTCGTCCAGCGGGTGCTCCCTTTTTCGTGATGTTGGCTTTTTATGCGGTACATACCCCTTTGGAGGCCAAAGAGGAAGACAAAAAACGCAATGCAGCAGAAATTGCTGCCCATGACTATGGTGACGTCCCCGAATACATTGAAGAAGGTACCGGCCGTCGTAAAATGCGCCAGGATGATCCGGATTATGCCGGAATGGTAGAGAATGTTGACGAAAATGTAGGCCGCTTGCTACAGTTTTTAGAAGACAATGGCTTGACGGAGAATACCATCGTTGTGTTTTCTTCTGACCACGGTGGATTGTCCAATGATGGTTTCAAAGGAGAACGCAACCTGGCCACCACGAACATGCCTTTGCGAGCGGGTAAAGGTTGGTTGTACGAAGGGGGTATCCGGGTGCCGCTGTTGTTTCGCTGGCCTGTGGGAATTAAGCCTCGCAAGGAATCAAGCTCTATTGTATTAGGAATGGATGTTATCCCCACCTTGTTAGACCTGGCAATCAACCAGGAAGTGGAAGGAATCGACGCCAAGAGTTTCAAGCCCGTTTTAGTGGGTAAGGAAGATTGGTCTGAGCGCACCGTTTTCTGGCATTCCCGTAAGGCTCGTCCACACAGCACGGGGGATCCCAAGACTTCGGCGATTCGAGCAGGCGATTACAAGCTGCTGCAATTTTTTGAAGAAGATCGGGTAGAGCTCTATAACCTGGTGAATGACCCTGGCGAAGAGCACGATTTGGCCACCGAAGAACCACTGAAAACGGCGGAGCTTTTGGCCACTTTGCTGAGTTGGAAAAAAGAATACCTCGTACCCGAGCGCTTGCAACGCAAGCAGAAGCCAGACCGGGATTAATGCACCAGTGCCTTCCTTATGCATAGATCTATTTTATCCATAGGACTACTACTCCTATTGTTTGCTTGTCGCAAACAGGAGCAACCCAATGTGCTGTTGATTATTGTCGATGACCTGGGCAAGTACGACCTTGGTTACTACGGTTCGGCCATTCACCAAACGCCCAATATGGATGCGCTGGCGGCACAGTCACTGCGTTTTGAGCAGGCTTACAGCAACTATCCCCGCTGCGTACCTTCGCGGTATGCGCTACTGACGGGGGGCTATCCGGTGATTGACGGCGATGTGCCGGATGATGGATTTTCTTTAAGCGCACTACCTACTCAGCAACAATTTGTCCGCCAAATTAGGGATCACGGTTACGCGACGGCTTATTTTGGAAAGTGGCATTTAGGAAAAGGAGCGAGTGGCCCTGGCGCGGTGGGCTTTGAATATACCTATGCGGCGGGAGAGGCAGGTTCGCCACGGAGTTTTTTGTTCCCCTTTAATACGCCCAAAGGGAATAATAGGAACGTAAAAAAAGCCCCCATCCCCGATATAGACGCCGTAACCGATACCAGCGCTTACCTCACGGATGTGCTTACCCAGGAGGTGATCAATTACCTGCAGGCGAGGCCCAAGGATCAACCCTTTTTTGCGTGTTTGGCCTATTACGCTGTCCACCAACCGCTGGAAGGGAAACCCGCAGATGTCGCCCGTAACCGGAAGGAAATTGCGGCCCATGATTTTGGCCAACAGCCGGAATATATTGCAGAAGGGACCGGCCGCACCAAAATGCGCCAGGATAACCCCCAGTACGCAGCCATGGTGGAGAACCTGGATGTCAATATTGGGCGAATATTAGAAGTGCTGGAAGAAAAAGGTTTCGCGGAAAATACCATCCTGGTGTTTACCTCCGACCACGGAGGTCTTTCCAATGATGGTTATAATCAACGGCAGTTGGCTACCTCAAATTACCCGCTGAGGGCCGGCAAGGGGTGGTTGTACGAAGGGGGTATCAAAGTACCTTTGTTTGTCCGTTATCCTGCGGGTGTCCAGGCACGTACAGATGCTCATTCTTTGGTGATGCTAATGGATTTACTGCCCACTTTTCAGGCCTGGCTGGCACCAGAAATAGAACAAACCAACATGGATGGTCAAAACCTTTTGCCAATCATAAGAGGCGGTGAACAAGGCGGAGAACGCCTCGTTTATTGGCATGAGTCCAAGGCGCGTCCAAATAATACGGGCGAATCTCCTGCTTCTGCTGTCCGTAGTGGAAGCTGGAAACTGATTGATTTTTATACCGAAGACCGTCTGGAGCTTTATAATCTCGCAACAGATCCGGGAGAAACCAACAACCTGGTAAGCACGGAAGCCGAGCGAGCGAAAATCCTACATCAAAAACTAGTGGAATGGAAAGCCAATTTTTAGAAAATAAAAAAAGGAACGGTGTTGATGCTTTCCTGGGGTATATGCTAACCTGTTGGATACTCGTCTTTCCTCTTCTGGTTGCTGCGCAAGAATTGTTGCCTCCGGGCACGCCGCTTATCCGTCAGGCAGGGCTACTCAATATGACTTACGAAGATAGTCTGGGAGAAGTACGCGTAGCGCAGGAGGAGAAAGGCACCCAGTTATATTTCAAAACCTACCAACAACCTCCTTATATCTACAATCTTTCCCGTCGCTTACCGCTAGAAAAAACAGCTTTGAAAACCGGGCAGTTGTTGTTGCTTTCTTTTCGGGCCAAAACGGTAGCGGCGAGCCTCGAAACGGGCGAAGCCAAGGCATTGTGGGTTTTGCGACAAACAGATACCCACCGCGAGAGCATTCAAAAAACAGTAAGCATCGGTTCGGAGTGGCGGACGTACTATTTCCCTTTTGAAATCACGCAAGACGTGAACAAGGAGGATCTTTCCTTGAGTATCCAGTTTGGTTATTTACCACAAGAATTTGTCTTGACCGATGTGGCCCTGACGCTTTGTGCGCCAGAAGTAAAAAAGGAAGACTTGCCGAAAACCCGACTCACCTACCCCGGTGAGGAAGAGGAAGCGCCTTGGCGGCAAGATGCCCTCAGGCGCATTGAGCGCAACCGCAAGGGCGCGATCAGCCTGCAGTTGGTCGATGAAGCGGGGCAAGGTTTGGCGGATATTCCCGTAAAAGTAAAACTCTTGAGGCACGATTTCGGCTGGGGAGCAGCAGTCAATGCTCGCCAGTTGATCGAAGAACCCGTGCACCTGGAAAAAGTAGCCCAAGCTTTCAATCTCATCGTTTTTGAAAATGATCTCAAAATAAAGCGCTGGGCAAAAGCTGCTTATGCAAAAAGCACGCTGGAAGCAATCGCCCTCTTAAAGCAACGAGATATTGCGGTTAAAGGCCATGTACTTATCTGGCCCGGCTTTCAGTATTTACTACCCAAATTTCAAAAGCTGGCAGACCAACCGGAGCGCATTGCCGAATTAATGCAGGACCACCTCACGGACATCCTGGCCGCTACCCACGGACAAATCCAAAGCTGGGATGTGGTCAATGAAGCTTACACCAACCGTGACCTACAAAATGCTACGGGCTCGGAAGAAATACTTTACAACGGCTTTCGCTATCTCCACGCGCAGGAACCGGAAGTGTTGCGGTTCACCAATGAATTTGGGATCATCAGCAAAGGAGGGCACGACACGCGTAAGCAGGAATGGTATTACGAATACATTCAAAGAATTGACGCCGAAACCGGTGGTCTGGTGGATGGTATCGGGGTACAGTGCCACATGGGCTCCGACCTGACGCCTCCAGTGCGGGTCTTGGAGTTGCTGGACTACTACGCCCAATTGGACAAGAAGATCTCCATCTCTGAATTTACCATTGATGTAGATGATCCGGAGGTACGCTACGATTATACCCGCGATTTTCTGATTGCCGCCTTTAGCCATCCGGCGGTCTCCGAATTTTTGTTTTGGGGTTATTACGAACCCACCCATCCCAAAGCCGCTATTTACGATGAAAACTGGCAGCCTGCCGATATGGGCCTGGCCTTCTTCTCGCTGGTACACCACTTATGGACCACCAAGATTGAAGGAGCTACAGATATTGGTGGACGTATCCAAGGCCGCGGTTTCTACGGTACTTACGAATACGAATACATACACAAGGGGGAAACAGTAACCGGCACCTTCGATCTCTTGCCGGAGCAAGCCGCCATTCTCCAGATTAAGGTCCCCTAGCGCCAGCCCCCTCAACTTATGTGCCTATCTGGTAAACAAAAAATACTACCACATAAAGACTCTTCTATGTGTCTATGTGGTAAACAAAAAACACTACCTCATAAGATTCTTCTATGTGTCTATGTGGTAATAAAACCTGATCTGACCATGTATTCCTCCCCCTTTCGGCGGCTCTTCAACCTATGCCTCTACCTCGTGAGTCTAAGCCTGACCACCCTGCACGCCCAACCCAATATCGTCTGGATCGTTTGTGAAGACATCAGTCCTACGCTAGCCATCTACGGCGATAGTACCGCTCAAACGCCCAATATCGATGCACTGGCCGCCGAAAGTATCATTTACGATCATGCCTTCGCCCCCGTAGGCGTGTGCGCACCTAGTCGCTCGGGCATCATCACGGGCATGGAGCCTACCCATATAGGTACCATGCACATGCGCACCGGTAAAGACATAAGCGCTTGGGGAAGAAGAACCTATGAGGACCGTATTCCTGCGGTAGATATAGCTGGCGATTCGCTGAGAGAATATGCTGCGGTCCCTCCTTCGGCAGTGAAATGCTTCACGGAATATTTGCGGACTGCGGGTTATTACTGTACCAATAATGCCAAGACAGACTACCAGTTTGCCGCCCCACTTACGGCCTGGGACGAAAACGGCAATCAGGCGCACTGGCGGAACCGCGCCCCAGCGCAGCCATTTTTTGCTGTTTTTAATACCAACCTCACCCACGAAAGCAAGCTTTGGGCCCACGCGGATAAACCACTGACTGTTGATCCTGCCACTGTGCCCGTACCTCCTTATTTGCCGGATACGGAGGAAATGCGTAAAACGCTCGCTCGCCATTACAGCAATGTGGAGTTGATGGATGCCTTTGTTGGCAAACTGGTAGCCGAGCTCAAGGCCGATGGTCTTTATGAGGAAACGATCATCTTCTTTTACAGCGATCACGGTGGCCCCTTGCCTAGGCAGAAGCGCGAAATTTACGATACCGGGCTACGCATTCCTTTTTTGGTGAAGCCCTCCGGGAGTACAAGCTCCTCGCGTAGTGAGCAGCTTATTTCCTTGGTAGATTTGGCCCCAACCCTATTGAGCCTGGCTGGAATAGTGCCTCCCGATCATTTGGATGGACGTGCGTTTATGGGGCAGTATACCCAGGAAGCTCGCATCTACGTCTACGGCAACGGCGACCGCTTTGATGAACACAGTGATCGAAGCCGAACGATCAGAGACGAACGCTACCGCTACGTATGGAATTTTTATCCAGAAAAGCCCCGCTACAAAGACATTGCTTACCGCAAACAGATTCCCGCGCTGGTAGAGATGTTAAACCTCGACGAGCAGGGCAAACTACCTGCGGAGCAGCATGATTGGTTTGTCTCTAAACCAGTGGAAGAACTCTACGATTGTGAACGCGATCCGCATCAGTTAAACAATTTGGCAACAAATCCAGCTTACGTACAGGAGCGCTCGCGCATGAGAGAAGCACTTTACGAGCACCTGAGTACGCACCCTGATTTGGGTTTCCTGCCAGAAGCTCAATTAATTGATCTCATGTGGCCAGGAGGTCAGCAGCCGCAAACCATGAGGCCTACCTACGAGGAGCGCAATGGTATTATTGCCCTGCATTGCACAACTCCGGGAGCGTCCATCGCGTATGTACTCGTTGCTGAGGGAGAAAAGATGCCCAGTTTTGATGTAGCCTGGGAGCTTTACCAAGAACCGCTGAAGGTGCCTTCTGGAAAAAGGATATACGTCCTGGCCGAGCGACTGGGGTACCAAACCAGCGAAGTTTTAGAGCTTCCTCAAAGCAAATAATATTCTCAAAAAGCCCCTTTTTCCCAAAAAAGACGGAAAACAGACCCTTCTGAACGATAAATGTACCTGTTGGATAATGGTTGAACCTACTTTTGTCATCAACAAACAACCAAAATTTATCAGACAATGAAAAGCTTAAAGTTAATCCTTACCGCAGTCATCATGACCTTATTCGTTGGTATGAGCTACAGCCAGTCGGCCAGTAAGATCGAAGCCCGTGCTACCGAAAAAGTAGAAGAACTCAATGCCCAGATCTTGGCGGGTGATGAAACCGCCGCCCTTTCCGAAAAACAAATGGAACAGGTAAAAGGCTTGTACATGAAAATGTTTGAAGGCATCAAAGAAATCCGCAAAGGCGAAGGTACCGAAGAAGAAAAAAACGAGCGAATCAGAGAAACGCGCAAAACGATTAATCGCGAGATCAATCAAAACGTACTGACCAAAGCCCAGCGTCAGGCCAAGCAAGCAGGTAAGAGCGAAGAGTAAACATGGGGTACGAAAAACCTAAAATTTAAGAATTTCACTATGAAGCGATTATTACTTACAAATATCCTCTTCCTTTTGGGGCTAAGCCTGAATGGCTTGTTGGCCCAATCTGAATGGGATGGAGGAGCAGGTACCACGAATTGGGAAGATGGAGATAACTGGAACCCTAATGGAGTGCCAGCTGCAGGCGCAGTGGTGACGATTAGTACCACCGTAACGATTACAGGAACTGCAGCAAATGCGCCATCTCGGATACTGGTGAACAGTAATAATGAAGTAACCTTGGATTTAGACCTGACCATAGGCGATGGAACGACGGCGCAGCATGCCATCAAAGTACAAGGAAATGCTACATTGAACTTAGGTGTATCAGGAAATAATCGCACGTTTACGATCAATGCTCCTAACAACCGCGATGCTATTCAACACAACGCTACAGGAAACCCTGCTACCATTAATATTGCGGAGAGTACAATTGTTGATGTTATTCAGGCTGACGAAGGAGTAAATATTACGGCAGGTAATAATGTGATCAATAATTATGGGACTTTTAATATTATCGGACAATCTGCCGATGGTATCAATATGTCTTCGGGAGCCTTCAATAATTATGGAACATTATTGATAACTGGAGGTGCCTCTGATGGAATAGAGCTCACTGCAGGAAGTTTTGTGAATAATGGTGGTGATATTACTATTGAAGATGCTAATGTCAACGGGATTCTAAACAGTGGTACCGGATCATTTTTAAATAATGGTGATTTGACCATTACCAATCCTGGCCCAACGACATCTGACGGCATCCGAGTAGAAGCCAATTTTACCAACCAATCCGGTGGTACCATTACCATTACGGACATGGAGGATGATGGGATTGAAGTAGTAGGAGGCAGTACATTTACTAACGAAGGGACACTTGATGTAACCCTTGAAGATGCTCCCGGAATTGACAATACAGGTATTGCTATAGGATCAGCATCGGAAAGCGGTACGCTTATCAATAATGGGGTTATCTTAGCTGATGGAGGAATATTGATTACTTCAAATGCCCGCGCCATTTATGTTTACCCTCTGGGAGAACTTACCAACAACGAATCCATTACTCTAAGTGGAGGAAATGATGTTCGAATTCTCTATGCAGATGGTATCGTTACCAATGCTTTTGGAGCAGTAATCGATCAAACGGATCGTCGGATTAGAATCAATGATGGTAGCTTGACGAACAATGGTTTAATGCTTTCTACTTATAGTGGGACGGGTGTCTTTGTTTCCAGTATGAATGGTAGTGCTACTAACAATGCTTTCTATGACTTCGGTGGTAGTGTTTTTGCTTCGGGAGGCACCAGTTCTGATAGTGGGATTAATATTGCAGACCTCAACGACACCCAAATCGACGCCGGCATGTCCTGCCTCGTTGATCTGGCCGAACAGCCCTACACCTGGACAGACGGGATTAGCTTTACGGCAGCTGCGGCCGCTAACGGGGAATTGGATTTAACCACTGCGGACTTTCCTGCCGATCCCGTTATGCTGACAACGACCATCCAAGGAACAGACATCACGCTCGAAATCAGCAACTTTTGCGCAGAAGCGCTACCGGTAGAATTACTGACTTTCACGGGAATGCCCATGGCAAAATCCGTGATGCTAAAATGGCAAACGGCTACCGAAGTCAACAACGACTTCATGGCTGTAGAACGCAGTACCGACGCGCGAACCTTTACGGAAATTGGTCGTGTGGCGGGTGCCGGAAATTCCAACACCATCCTGCCTTATGAATTGGAAGATGAGCAACCTGCCAGGGGTGTCAACTACTACCGATTGCGGCAGGTGGATACTGATGGCACTACTGCTTTTAGCAATGTCATTGCCGTTCGCTACAGCGGCAACCTAAATAATAATGAGGAACCCCTGATTTACCCCACACTGGTGCGCAGCGGTGGTACGCTGTACCTCGATCTACGCAACGACCAGTCTGCACAAAACCGAATTTGGACAGTAAGAAATACCCATGGCCAGGAAGTGATTTCGTTTCCATTGATCGATAAAGGTATTGCTGAACTGTCTTTGCCTAGTCTGCCTGCAGGTTTGTATTTACTTACCTCAACTGCGGGTTTAGAAACAACAACACTGAAGTTTTTGGTTACTGACTAACCCCCCTTGTTTTATTTTAACCCGGACAGTTTGTTTGGAAAATCTGGAAAGTACAGTCAGCGATCATCGGGTGGAAGAAGTGGGCTTTACCGCTTCTTCCCAACCCTTCCCATGCCTTTTTTGAAAAAATATAGGCACTGAAAATTCTAAAAACCATCTGCACTAACATCCGTTGCAGAACAAAAGAAATGTCATGAAGCAGTTTTTACTTTTTACCCTAACTTTTGCATTAATTAATTTTGCTCAGGCTCAGATTTCCTGGGATGGTGGCGGTGACGGTACCTCTTGGAACGATGCCGCCAACTGGGTGGGTGATCTGGTTCCTCCAGCCGATTCCAGCGTCGTTTTTCCCCTTGATGCCACGATCACCGGTACCATGACCAACATCCCCGGGCAGGTTCGTATTGCTCCCAATACCAATGTAACCCTGGATCTTGATCTGACAATTGGGAATGGCATCATTGACGAGCATGCGATTGTACTCAATGATACTTGTAGTCTTACCATCGGCAGCCCTGGAAACAATCGTACCGTAACCATCAATACCACGACCACCAAGCATGGGGTAGTTATTTTTGGTGGAACGGACGGCGCTCAACTGACCATTGCGGAAAGCACCACTTTTGCGGTAGCACAAGCTTTAACGGCGATCAATCATGCAAACGCAACCTCCACGGTAACGAATAACGGAACCATAACGCTGGACAATTCCCTCAAGGACGGCCTGCGCGTTTCGGGAGCTTTCACCAATAACGGTACTATCGTGGGTGGTGCTTTGCAGACGGATGTGATCAACATTAAAGCTGGAGCAACTTTTACCAATACTGCCACGGGAGTCATCACTGCCGATAAGCCTGGTGACGACGGTATTGATATTAGCGAGGATGCCGTATTTATCAATGAAGGCACCCTGGTACTTACAAGCAAAGACGATGCAGGATCAGCCAATAGTGGTATTTCGGTAGGTAATGCGGATACTGGCGGCTCCTTTATCAATAATAGCGCCAATGTGGTGTCTAATGGAGGTGTCAGTCCGGATGCTCGCGCAGTGTATATCTACGCGGCGGGTACTTTGACCAATAATGGTTTGTTGACCCTTACCGGTGGCAACGAAGGTAATCGCTTTTTTGTGCAGGGCATTGCCGTCAATAGTAAAGACGCTATTCTTGATTTGACCGACGGGCGGGCGAATGTTAGTGGTGAGTTTACCAACAATGGACTGGTGAGATCTACGCGCGATGGTTCAGGAATTTTCGCAACGGGCACCGTCACCAACAATGCTTTCTTTGATTACAGCAACAGTAATGCTTTTGGTGGAGGTGCGATGGCTACCATCATCGATAACGGTATTAGTCTCAACAACAACGATAGCCGTATCAATGCGATGAACAATTGTACGGTAGATATTGCGGAGGAAGCTTACGAATGGTTTGTCGACGGCGTATCGTTGGCCACTGCTGATGCAACTGGTGCTTTCTCCTTTCCGGAAAATTCAGTGATGGCTGATTCGGTGGTGATGACCACGACTATTCCTGGCATAGAGGTTAAAGTCATCAACATTTGTAACGACGCGGTGGTGATGGATACGGGCTTGTTTGGCCCAGCCAATACACCAACGGCCCTACAGTTGTTTCCTAATTTGCTCCACCGTGGTGACATGGTCAATGTTGATCTGCGGGCTTTAGCACCAGCGCCTATCACCTTTATGCTGGTAAATGCAAACGGACAAATTGTGGAGACTACCGTATTGCCCGGAGGTACGCTGCAGTCGCTGAATACGGGCAACTGGCCCGCTGGTCTCTACCTCCTTCGCAGTGTGAGCGAGGAGAACAACTTGGTAGGCCGACTGATAATTCAATAAACAACACGCTCATATCATTAGAATCGCTTCGTAGGGCTGGAGGGCCGGTGATTTATCACTGGTCTTCCGCCCTCTTTTATTTTAATTCTTTTTTATGCGCATTCATTATTCCTTTTTTGCCTTGTTATTAGGTCTTTTGCTGAACGCTTCAGCTACTATTAATGCCCAGAATAGCTGGTATGTGAATCCTACAGGGACTGATGGCAGTAGCTTTGGCACTAGTCCTCAGACACCCTTTGCTACCCTGGATTATGCAGTGAACCAGCTGGCCGCAGGCGATACCCTCAACATCATGGAGGGAGTGTACTACAATGCCACCTACGGAGACGGCGACCGTTGGAAAAACGATAAGACCGTCAATATTACCGGTCTTGACGGCAGCCCCAATGCTTATACTGTCATCCGGCCTTATCGCGACGATCAGGTGACCCTGCGGGGCGATGGTCTGTACATTTTTCAGGTACGGAATTGTTCTTACCTACGGGTAGAAGGTCTGGAGATCGAAGGGGAAGTAAACAACATTCCATTGGATACGGCCCTGGCTTATCAGTTTGCGTACCGTTATTTGGGGACCGACGAAATTCTTTATCGCGTAACACCTGGCACTCCCGCAGAGGAAGTAGCACTGATGACTTTTCCCATTTTAGAGGGCATAGAACGGCCTAGTTATACGGATACTAAAGGATTTATTGCGCAGTTGTCTCACCACATCGAAGTGGTGGATAACCATATTCACCATACTCCGGGGACAGGTCTAAGGTTTAACAGCTGTGGCTACGTAAGAGCAGAGGGCAATGAGGTGGATAATTGCTCGCGCCGGTCTTATTCAGGTACCCATGCTTTCGTTTTTGAAGGGACCCAAGACTTTGACCAAAGTACGGCGACCAAAGTTTGGGTGATGGGCAACCACATTCATGATAATTACAACGAAATATACTCCTGGGCACCAACGAAAACCGTCATTACACCCATCATTGATGAAGGCAAAGGAATTTCGCTACAACGTAACGATGCGGAACGGGGCTGGGAATTTGGCCGTATCCTGGTAGCCAATAACCTCACGCACCACAACGGCTTCAGCGGAATGCACGTCAACAGCTGCCGTGGGGTAGATTTTATCAATAATACCAGTTATTTCGATCATCGCACTGGTAATGGCAGCAACCACGGGATTAGTATGCAAAACAGTACGGATATCCGGATCATTAACAATATCGTGTTTCATGACATCCATCTGGGTGGCAACGGGATTGCTGCCAGTAGCAGCAGTACCAATTATGTGGCGATCAATAACCTGGTCAACGGTCAGGTGGATAATGACATAGCACAAGTAGCGATAAATACCCTGATCGCTGATCCTTTGTTTGTGGACGCGGAGAACAATGATTTTCGTCTCCTTCCGGGTTCACCTGCCATTGGGGCTGCTGACGCCAACTATGCTCCCACTACCGAATATGGAGGAAGTTTGCGCGATGCTGCACCCGATTTGGGGGCCTACGAATTTGGGGTAAGCACGAGTGTAGAAGGCCTTTGGCCAACTGCGGCAACACTCAAGCTCTATCCCAATCCTTGTGGAGATTATTTGAAGATAGATAGTGATGAAAAACTTGCCGAGGTAGTGGTGTATGATGCACTAGGTCGACAACTCACCTGCCACCTGAACTTTGGTACATCGACCACGAATTGGTGGTTGGATACCTCAGGCTTGGAGCCAGGTATCTATTTTCTCAAATCAGGGTTTACGACCAAAACGTTTATCAAGCAATGATCCATTAGAGTCGCGATGCAGCGCGTTTCACCACCAACGCTGCGACCAACGGTCACCGGCCTAGCTAGTAATGTACAGTAGCAGCCGACAGTAGGAGGTAGGCCCCACAGGGGCTGAACGCAGTGAACTGCGAAACGCCTTCCTGCCATGCGCGGGGTAGGCAGGCAACGTCTGGAACGCAGAGCAGGGAGGCCCCAAGAAAGATAGAGATGCCCCTTTTTAAAATTACAAATCCATTCAACCTTTTCCTGGTTTAAATCATTTTCCTTAAAGTCTATCAACTTACTATGAATTAATGTAGCGAATACCTACATTTGCCCAGCATACATTAAATTGATAGCTTGGTGCTGTGGGGGTACTCACCGTACTGAGCTTTTTTCGAAAATGATTATTTATGCCTGCAACAGCAGCTATCCCCGAAGAACTCATCGTTCAGCGCGAGCTTTTTGCCGAAAGGCTTCATGCTTACCGCGAAGCCGGACTTAAGGTGTTTGCCTCTTCTTCGTTTCAAACGCACAGTATCCCGATGTTGCACCTGATCAGTGAGCTGGATGCCAGTATTCCGATCGCTTTTTTGCAAACGGGGTTTCATTTTCCGGAGACGCTCGAATACCGGGACCAAATAGCAGAACAACTCGGCTTGCGGGTCATCAATGTGGAATCTGCGGTACCTAAATTGGCACAACGTGATGCGGTAGGACGTTTTCATTTTGCCAGTGACCCGAGCTACTGTTGTTTTTTGAACAAAACCAAACCGATGGAGCCCCTTTTAGGGGAATACGATGTGTGGATTACCGGTGTACGTCGTGACCAAAATGCGAATCGTAATAACTTTCAGTTAGAAGCACCAGGGCCTTTTGGGACCACCCGTTTTCATCCTATGTTGGACTGGAACAACAAGATGATTCATCAGTACCGTAAGCTGTATGGCCTGCCTCCTCATCCGCTGGAAGCCCAGGGCTATCTCAGTATTGGTTGTGCGCCATGTACCCAGAAGTTTAACCTTGGTGATCCCAATGATCGTGGTGGTCGCTGGGCGGGCCTCAAGAAGACGGAATGTGGGCTGCATACCGATCTGGCAAGTGCTTCGTGATCGTGACCATCTATTCCATTCTCCGACTGTGCAAACGAAACGCCTTGCGTCTCAACTAGATCCAATATGAAAGTACTCATTACCGGCGGTGCCGGCTACGTAGGATACGCCTTGGTGCGGCAATTGATGTTTGCACCAGAGATCAGTGAAATCATCATTTACGACAACTTATCGCGTCGGAATTATGCTTTTTTTGACCACCAGAAGTTTAGCGAAAAGCCCCTCCGATTTGTGCACGGCGATATTCTGGATGGCCGCAAGTTGAATCAAACCCTGAAGGGCGTTTCGGTGGTCTACCACCTGGCCGCAAAAGTGACGACGCCATTTGCGGACATGGATGCCCACAGTTTTGATCAGATCAATCACTGGGGAACGGCGCAGGTAGCTTATGCCGCAGAACAGCAGGAAGTACAGCATTTGGTCTATTTGAGCAGTGCCTCGGTTTATGGCGATTCCGAAGAAGCGGTCAACGAAGGGAGCACGCTTAACCCCAAATCGTATTACGGGATTGCTAAACTAGCGGGTGAAGAACAAGTGCTGCGTTTGCAGAAGAAGATGAAAATTCACGTTGTTCGCTCCGGTAATGTTTATGGCTATAATCCTACTTATCGTATCGATGCAGTCATCAACCGCTTTATTTTTGAAGCCCACTTTGAAGGAAGGGTGAGTGTGCAAGGATCCGGCGAACAGCAGCGATCTTTTATCCACGTTGATAAATTGGCAACAGCCTTAAGGCAATTACTGACTGCTTCGGTTGATTCTGGCACCTATGATCTGGCAGAGCACAATTTTTCAATCAATGATATTTTACTTTCGGTAAAGGTGCTCTATCCAGAATTAGAGACGATTAATATTAATCCCAACATGCCTCGTCGGAACATTAGTTTGGTCCTGCCAACCGCGCTTTGGCAGCAATTGAAAATACCGGAAATAAGTTTGCTGGAGGAAGTTCAAGCTTTTCAGGCAGTATTTTCCTTTCGTACAAGGTAGTTTTGTCGGATAACCTTTTACCTTTGTGGTTCGATACTGCTTATGGAATCCACAACGTCCACCTATTTTCCAGAATGGCTACAAGCCTACGACCCACTTCTCGTTTTTGGAGTGGGTATTGGTGTCTTGCTCCTTTTTATTCTTTTATTGGTAATGATCGCTCGTTCGGTTGCTCGCTCACGGATCAAGCACTCTGGATTAGTGATCCAATCTTTTCAAATTGCTCCGCTTGGGCGTGATGCTTTTTTGAAACTCAATAATCCAGGTGCCGGAGTTACACTCACCTCGGTGGTAGTCACAGGCCGGGCAGATGTGATCGTGAAAAATCAAGTAGCAGGGCAGGCTATCTCTCAGGGTGGAACTTACAGTATTCTTCTAGAAGCTACGGCCGATCAACGACTACGCTCCGATTTTGAGCTCTATTTTACGTTCTTTGACGCCGAAAAGAAGGTATATCAGCAACAATTTTCGTTGAATCCGGTTGCTAGTGTACGTCTTAAAAGAAACTAAACCTATCTATGGGCTCCCACGTGAATAAAGTAGACATCCTGGCCATTGGTGTTCACCCTGATGATATAGAATTGGCTTGTTGCGGCACCCTCCTCCGACACATGGATGAAGGAAAAACGGTAGGGCTGTTAGATCTTACCCGTGGAGAATTGGGTAGTAGAGGCAGTGCCGAGATTCGTACCCAGGAAGCAACTAAAGCTGCCGAAATGATGGGTGCTCGCTTTCGTTGGAATGCTGATATGGCGGATGGCTTTTTCCAGGTTACACCTGAAAATACCCTCAAGATTATTCAGTTTATTCGAGCTTGCCAACCTACTATCGTCCTGGCCAATGCACTACACGACCGGCATCCTGATCATGGCCGGGCAGCAAAATTAGTGGCTGATGCTTGTTTTTATAGCGGCCTCCTACGCATTGAAACCCTGGATGCAGCAGGGAATCCCCAAGAAAAATGGCGCCCAGATAATGTTTATCATTACATTCAGGATCGCAACCTCACACCTGATTTCGTGGTGGATATCACACCGTATATCGACCGGAAGATGGAGATTATCATGGCGTACAGCTCCCAGTTCTACAGTCCTGAAGCCAAAGAATACGAGGAAGAAGTAAGTACACCGATCAGTGGTGCACAGTTCAAAAATTTCTTGCGCGCGAAAGCTGCTAGTTATGGCCGTGAAACGGGGTACGACTTTGGGGAGGGGTTCAATGTCACGCGTGTTCCTGGTGTGAAGGATCTCTTTAGTCTGGATTGATTTTTTTACCACATAGTTTTTTCTCTCTGTGTCTATGTGTTTAATTAACCCTGTAGTCAGTTGGTTTATCTGTGCGTGGTGTATTTTATCACATAGCCACATAGTTTTGCTCTCTGTGTCTATGTGTTTAATTAACGCTGTAGTGAGTTGGTTTTCTATGCGTGATGTATTTTTATCACATAGTCACATAGTTTTTTCTCTGTAGCTATGTGGTAAAAAAAATCTGTTCTTACGAGTAATTTTTTCCAGAAAATAGGTCACGTTTTGCTCTTTTCAGGCTTATATAAGAAAGCTATATAAAAATGATAACGAGTAAAAAAGTACTAGACGAATTAACTTATCAAGTCATTGGAGCCGCTATAGAGGTACATAAAGCATTAGGGCCAGGCTTATTAGAAAGTGTATATCATCGGTGTTTGGCGAAAGAATTAAGTATAAAAGGGCTGTCTTTTTCATCTGAGCACCTTGTGCCAATTCATTATAAAGGCGAAGAATTTGATACTTTTCTCCGGTGTGATTTTTTAGTGGAAGATTTATTGGTAGTGGAAATTAAATCGGTAGCAGCCTTCGCGCCAATCTTTAATGCGCAACTGCTTACCTATATGAACCTGCTTAATCGCCCTAAAGGATTACTCATTAATTTCAATGTAGTCAACATATTTCATGAAGGGCAACGGACTTTGGTCAATGAAACTTTTCGAATTTTGCCAGAAGGTTGACAAAGATCACCAGTTTGCCTGATTCTTATCATACATCTGCCTCGTGCTTTGCTTCATATTTGTGTCAGTAGCCAGGGATAGTAATATCGGCTGCCCTTCAAGCGAAAAAACACAATATATAATGAAGAAAAGAACGCCCGTCTCAAAGATCATGACCAAAGATCCCATCAGCGTCAATTTATCAAATGACTTAGCTGACGTCGTACAGATTTTCAAGGAGCGTAATATTCATCACATCCCAGTAGTGTCAGGAGATAGATTGTTAGGAATGATCAGTAAAACAGATATTGATCGTATTTCCTACGTCAACTCCTATGCCACAGAAGCGGCTAATGCAGTAGTGTATGATATTTTGAAGTTAGAGCAGGTGATGACTTCTAACTTAGAAACGATTCAGGCAGAAGACCAGATTAAAGAGGCTGCCGAATTACTAGCTAGAGGAAGCTACCACGCATTACCAGTGATGGAGGGTAATAAATTAGCTGGAATTGTTACTTCGACGGATGTTATCAACTACCTCTTGGAGCAATTCTAAAAGATATTTCACATCTGATGATTTGAGCTTTTTTTGATTAAGGATTGTTAGTTAGGAGCCTGGCTTGATGGTATTTCCATCGGCCAGGCTTTTTGCTTTTAGGAACCTGACTTTTAAGTTTTTTTCGTCGGTTTTGCCTTGGCTTTGCTGGTAACTTTAGGAAGTCTAAAAAATCAAAATCGTATGAAAAAAACGTTGAATCTTTTTACAGGCTTGCTCTTGTGGAGTTTTCTTTTCGGGCAAGAACCTGTTTATCTTAACAATGGAAATTTAAGTGCTCAGTTTACGCCTATTGGAGCTACCATACCTGATAATGGGGCCTTTCTGGAATTAGAGATGGAAGGGCAAAGATTATCCTTGATGTATGAAGTGGGGCTGTTTGTTAGCGGGTTCGACCCTGCCGGAAACCTGAAGACCTATACCACCAGAGGGGCGGAGGTTGAATCAGGTATCATTGGTGTTGATGCCACTATTACTGCGCCGTGGCGCGTAACGAGTGAGCAAGTAGCAGCTCACTTGGCAGATTTTGCCGATAACGGGAGTATTGATAATCCTATTCCCGCGATCTATGCTTGGCCGGGACTCGGTAATCCAAACTTTGAAGCATACAACGGCTATCCTCTGAACTTTCCTGCGGGAAATACTGGTGGTCAATTTTGGGACGAAGATATGGATGGTATTTACGATCCTTCTCAGGGTGATTATCCAGTGTATTTTACCCAGGGATGTGGCAGCAGTGCCTTAGTTCCAACTGAAATGCTCCTGTATCCTTTTGCTTTATCAGCGATCGGCAGTGATGATTTCAAATCTATTCAAGTTTATTTGACCGCCTTCAGATTAGGTTGTGAAGAGGAGGAAGGAACTGTGAATAACTCCCTTTTCTTAAGTTATCGGACGACTTTGCTGCCACTGGAAACGGGTGCGGAGGATTTAGAGGATACTTACGTAGGTTTTTTTCTGGATGGAGATATTGGCTGCTATGCTGATGACTATGTAGGCACCTTCCCCTTGCGGAGTTCCGTCTATTTTTACAATGCAGATTCATTTGATAGCAATTGTGATCAGGTTGAAGGGTTCGGCGCAAATCCGCCTGTAGTAGGTGTAGACTTACTTCGAGGTCCACTAAGTACTAATGGAGACGAGATAGGCCTGACCAGTGTAATGCCACTCACGAATGCGAGTGTTATACCCGTCCCTAAGTGGTTTGGGCGTATACAGAAGTCCCACCTACTGAACGAAAATTCAACGTTAGTAGCCTGCGTAACTCTGACTTGTGTGACTTAGTGTCATTGAGAAAATCAATTATTCCGTCTTTGAATTTTGAATACGTATCGTAGTAAATAGAGCTGATGACTTTTTTACGCATAAACTTCCAAAGCCGCTCTATTAGATTCAAATTAGGAGAATAAGGGGGTAGAAATACAAATTCTATGCGCTGATCAGCGGCCCAGTCCTGGAGCATTTTATTGCGATTATAGCGGGCATTATCGCAGATCAGATATATTTTCTTCTTTGGATGTTTCTTCAATAATTGCCGGCACAGCCGTTGGGTAGACTGTGCATTGATAGAATCAGTGATGTCATAAACCAGGTGCTCAGGCTTAAGTGCATTGATCGCACCGTTGATATTTACCCGTTTACGACCGCTATTACAGTCCACCTCAAAGTCTCGGCCCTTGCGTATCCAAGCTCTCCCCGTTTTGGTATTATGGGTGGGATGACAGCCATCAGCGTAGTATACTACTGCTTCTCCTTGTACGGCTTGTTCCAAAAGTTCGGGCAGTACGTCATCTAGAAAATCCAGCTGATCTTGTTCGTTAGCTTTGCTGGCTACTGCCTTGGTCTGCTTGTATACAAAGCCAATGCGATGCAGGAGCTGAGTCATACCAGATACCGAATAAATAACGCCAAAGGTTACTTGAACATACTCACAAATGGAAGCGGCTTCTTCGTACAAGTTCTCTTCCAAGTGAGCTGTCAAGAGTAAAATCTCTTCCTCGTTCAGTTTTCCTGAATAGGGCGTAAACCCATCCAAGAGGTAAGCCGTCAATCCCTTTTCATAAAAGGCTTTCGCGTAACGTCTGATGGTATTATCATCCAAACCCAGCGCAGCCTCAATGACCTTGATCTTATGTCCCTGATGCAACATAATCAAGACCGTAACCTTGCGGAATTGACGCGGGGGCAAATTCGGATGCTTCTGAATTTGACGTAATTGATCGTACTCGGATTGACTTAGCTTGATTTTCACGCCAAAAAATACGAATTTTTCCCAAACTACTTAGTGACGGGTATAGTCCCGGACAACCTGTAGCAACTACTGATTATGCCAACCCAGTTGGATTAAGGAATTACTTAACGGGACAGTGGTTAGACGGGCAACCGCTGTTGGACGAAGGTTTCGGTTACGAAAGTGGAAATCCTGCTAGTTTAGCTTTCTCTGGTGATCCTGCCGCGGGAACTGGGTGGACCGAAATTGGCGAAAATAATGTACCCGGAGATCGCAGGGCCATCATGTCAAGCGGGCCGTTTACTTATGAATCCGGAGCCGTCAATGAATTCCTTTTTTCGCTTACCTACAACTACGAGCCCGATGCCGGACATCTGGAACAAATCAATGGTTTGCGTGATCGTATTGATGTGCTTCAGCACCTTTTTGATAATTGTTTTGAGGTGGAAAACTTATCCAACATGGATGGCTGTACACTTTTAGTAACCAACCTAGCTACTCCTTTAAAACAAACGAACAACCAACTACAACTTTACCCTAATCCTGCGCAAACGGAGGTAACCATTCAATTCCCTGCGCTGGAACAGGGGATGCTTTCTGTTTATTCCGCTGCTGGACAGCTGCTCCTTCAAAAACGTACCAACTCTGAACTTACTACTTTGGATTGTAGCCCGTGGCCTTCTGGCCTCTACTTATTACGCTGGGAAGGCGAGCGCCAAGTGCTTGCCCAAAAGTTACTTGTAGATTGATAGATGATGCGGTATAGGCAATTAGCCTTCTTCACTCAGCGGAAAACGCATATCCGTTGGGTGAAGGCCGCTTTTTCTTTTTGAAAAAAACACAATTGGATTCCTGACTTTTGGAATAATTGGGCAGCAATAACGTGTCCAATTGCACCTAGACCAAGTATACCTACCCTTGGCATTTATTCAACCCTTTCAAAGCATCCTATATCCGGCATCTCGTCGCGGGGGATACCCAAAAGATCAAGTGGGAAGGCTGGCAGTACTGCACCTCTTCCCTGAGCAATAGATAGCGTATCTAGTTGATAATCATCCTCTGGGCGATTCAGGAACAAGGCGTCGTTCTGGTCGCCGTTGACACAATCCAGGCAGTAAGTCGCAAAAAAGTCGGCGTATTGGCCATCATTGCGGGTCAGGAGTTCATCTACTTTTACCAGGCAGTGGTCCATGTCCAATTGCATTGTCGCAGGAGCTGAACGCCCGGTGAAATCTTGGATGATTACTTCATCGCGGCGTGAGCCAAAGAAAATACAGTTGGTCATCGCCGCTTCCAGTGGATTGATATCAAAGCTCGAACAATCCTCATTGTAGCATTGGAAATTAGTTACGGCCAAAGCCGAAGCATCTACCCCATAACTGGCAACGGTGCAATAATCAAATTGGTAGTTGCCACCGTGGGTCAATTGGATCGCATTAGCGCCATTGTCATACAAAAGGCAGTTGTCGGCGACGATTTCACTGTGTACCCCCAAAATGCCACTGCTGGCGGTTGTGTGAATTTTTACATTGGTAAGGCTCACCTCTGCCGCAGAGTCGGCATAAACACCGAAAATACTGTTCTTGATAGTGGTATGTTCAATGATGTTCCCCTGGCTTTCCCGCCCAATTATAATGCCTAGCCATTGGCCGGGTTGTTCGGAGAAGCCTTCTTCCAGGCGGTCGCCCTCAATCGTGATCGGTGCTTCACGCGTGCCCGCGAAATGCAATTGCCCTTGTGGGAGCGTGAAGAGGAAGCCGTCGTTGAATACGCCCAACAACTCATTCTCGGCCAGCCCCCCGTGCACGTAGATGTGCGTGCCAGCAGCTACTTCGAGTAAGCATTCATCAATAAAAATCTCTCCATAAATCACGTAGGGTAGGGGACTGTCCCAGGTAATGGTGCTATTGTCACAACTGAGCACTACCGGGACGCCTTTGTTGTATCTGCTGGGGAAATAATTGGCATTTTGCCCCCAGGCTTCCAGTAAGACGGATTGTTGTTTGCTCCCCGTTTTTACCACCAGGCGATCTTCTATAACGAAAGGACTGACGGAAAGAGGGGCATCGGGATCAATCGTTACTTCTACAAAGACGTAGATGGAATCATTGTCCCAGATGATCACATCTTCGACCAATGGGCCAGGAGTTCCATCGGCGTTGAAAACGAAACTCACACCCGTATTTCCCTCAACGTAAATTTCATCGAGTTTTACGGGGCGATTATCTTCATTGTAAATCTTTACGAAGCGGGTCGCTGAACCTAGTTCCGTGAAAACAGTATCAAAACGCAGCGTATCCAATTCAAAACGAATATTGACCCCATCTCCGGTCAGAAAATCCTGGTCGGGATCACATGAAGAGAGCGAAATAGCCGTAGCCACTACCAGCGTCAGCAGTACCCAAAAAGATAGCGAAGATAATTTCATAATAGCTTAACGTGATTATCCTGCAAAGATGCTACAAGTCACGCAAATTAACGAATACTCACACCAAAGGATCAATAACTGTCGGGGATTACTCATGTAATTGGAAACAGCTTTTTCACGGCGGCCTCGCGGTAAGTGAAAATCTCGTCCACCATTCGTCCCACAAATAGCCAGTTGGCAATACTACCAATGGGGCCAAAGGGAACTTGGTAGTGAAGAATATCGGTCATCTCGGTGCCACCTTCTACCGCTTTGAAATGATGTTGGTGGTGCCACAATGCGTAGGGGCCTACGCGCTGGTCATCGATAAAAAACTCATGCTTACGGATTTGGGTAATTTCGGTCACCCAGTTCATCGGAATATTTAACAACGGACTAATCTGGTATTGAATAATCATACCAGGGTACATCTCCTGACCAGCAATTGGACTTAGGATGTTGAAAGAGACATTTGCGGGGGTCATTTCATTGAGATTCTCCGGGCGGGAGAAAAACTCCCAAACTTCTTCTAATGGGCGAGGAATAAATAGGGTCCAGCTTTTTCTTTTTGGTCGCATAGGAAGCAGCATCTTTTATTGGCAATCCATTTGTGCTAGTATAACTAAAAAGAGGAGGGATAGTTTAATAAAATATTTGGCACAAGCCGAGTGTAAGTACGAATATGTATTTTGATAAATATTAATATGTTAAAAAAGGTTTTTTTAGCACTTCAATTGGCATATACATGAATAATTACCTATATTTGTAAGGTAGGAATGAAAAAACCTACAATGTTTTAATCCCAATAACGATCCCATGAACGATTTAACACATCCATACCAGGCTGTTTACACTGGTATTAAATTTCCAGACTTTAGTTAGCTACTTTCGCTCCACAGTTACAACTGCTTGGGGCTTAACTTGTTTTGGAAATAGCAACTGTCTCACCGGAATTCTCAGGGCTTCATTATTGGCGAAAAGAAATCATACTGCTTCCTCAAGGAAGCGCAGTATAAAGATGCAAGTAGGTTTGTAAAGGGTTTCTCATACAGAGAATTTTCGGAGAGCGGACATTTTGTCCGCTCTACTTTTTTGAGCTACTTACTTGTTTTTAAGCATTTTAACACCTTTGTCCACCTTTTGTCTACCCTTATTGTTACGATTCTTGCGGGTATTTAGGGATCATTGCACTTGAGCTCATCTTGCTCATCACAATCCTTTATCCCTATGACCAAGAAATTACTTCCTTATCTTTTTTGTTGCTTATTGTTTCCCACCTTCCTGTTCTCCCAGCGTGATGCTGGTGGCCGCTTTGAGGAAGGCTTCTTTTGGGGCTTCAAAGCTGGCGTGACCTCATCTACGGTGCTTGATTTGCGCACCACCCTTATTGCTCCCATTTATCCGGTAGAAACTTACCAGACCCAGGACAACACCCGATTGGGAGGCATGGGGGCGTTTTTTATTGATTATCGCCACTCTTCAAAATCGTACGTCGTAGGCCGTTTTGAAATAGGCTATACCATGCAAGGAGGCAAGTTTAACTACACTGATGTCAATGGATTGGAGTACGAACTGGCGATGAATTATGATTATCTGACCTTGGCACCTTTGATAAAAATCAATGTCCCACCTGGAATGCCTTACGTGATCATGGGTTGCCAAATTGGGGTAAACCTCACGGGAGAAACGCTGCGTTACACCTCGAATGATGATGCTTTTATCGATTTACAGGTGCAAGAAAGTTTGCGTACCGTACTGAAAGGGCGAGCCAATACCGCACTTACGGCTGGCATAGGCGTAGAACTTACCCGTTCGGGCTTCTATCTCGAAGGGCGTTATACGCACGGTCTCACCGATGTTGTCGAGACCCAGGCCAATAGTTTTCTTTTTATTGAAAATAAGAACACCAGCAATTATTATCAGCTGACGCTCGGAATTCCTGTGCCTTTTCAATAGGATTTTGCATTCACATTTCATTAATCCTGGTAAAACCTCTAGCATGAGAAGTTTCTTCTTTCTCTTCAGCTGTAGCTTAATATTTGCACTCCAATCACAAACCCTGATGCCCGCTGGAGTGCCTGGTGCTGCTTTCTGGCGCGTAACCGAACCTACGGAAGCGTCAGGTTGGCATTGGGTCGAGCGTGTTACACCTGCTACGGAACCCATTGTTTTTACTTTACAGCAAAAGCACTTGCTCAATCATTGGCCTACGCCTGATTGGGAGCAGTTGGATTTACCCGCTCCCCTCCTGATTCCGGCAAATCAAGGGACGGCATTTACCCTTTTTATGGTTACCCAAATGACGCAACCCACAAGCGAAAAGGTCCTTTGGAGTTGGCAGCAACAAGATCAGGCTCCATTGCTGTGTACCAACAAAAGAATAGCCGACTTGCAAGGCCTGGAGTACCTTAATTTGAGTAACAGCTCCCCCCTCGTAAGTCTACATACTTATCAGCAATCGGCTCAAAAAGCGAGCACCAATATTCCTGCTTACTTGAGAATAGGCCAGTTGCCTCCTGCGGTAAGCGTGCCCGCTGGAGAATGGTCAGGTGCCTTGGCGGAATTTCTGTTTTTCCCTCGTGTGCTTGCCCCCCAACAACAACGCCAGGTGGAGAGCTACCTTGCATTGAAATATGGCCTCACCCTGGGAGAGCAAGGGCAGGGCAAAGATTACCTCAATCGCAAGGGCCAGATCATCTGGAATGCCGAAAAAAACAAAGCCTTCCATCATCGCATTTTTGGCCTGGGAACAGACCTCCAAAGTGGATGGAAGCAGGTGCATAGTAGCACTAGCTTAGCACCGGAGTTAGTGACCATTAGCTTGTCTCAAGCTGGCACTTACAATGGACAATCGGATGCGACGGGCTTACCCGATCAAGCCTACTGTATCATCGGGGACAATGATGCCCCCCTGGAATGGGAAGTAGCTCCTAATTTAGCGGACGGCGAAAAGCTATTGCGCAACTGGCTGGTACAATTATCGGGCGATGTTCGTAGCCAGGAAATGTCTTTGACCATTGACCTTGGTCGCTGGCTGGGCGATGGCTTTCTGGCTGCCGATTATCAATTGTGTATTGATCGCAGCGGGCGTGGCGATTTTTTGGCAACAGCCACAGAATTTATTCCCTTGGGTCAATGGTCTGTAGGCCGATTTGGTCACTTTAATGGGGTGCTTTGGGATACCGACGGGTCAGGCAGCGATGTGTTTAGTCTCGTAAGAAAAAATACAGATCATCTTACTATATCCACTCCAGCACTGCGCGTTTACCCCAACCCAATGGGGAAAACCACAGGCTGGCAATGGCAACTTCGCCTCTCTGCCTCCAGTCCACTTACGGCACAACTCAACAACGCCCAAGGCCAGGTCGTATGGCAACGAACCTACCCCGCTGCCGACTACTTTGCTGGCAATGAAGCCGCACTCCCCACCGGTGTTTACTTTCTTCACCTGGAAACCTCCCAGGAAACCTTTACCCAAAAACTGATGGTACAATGAGCACACTTTCCCAAATACTGACTTTCCGTAACGTAAGGCGATGGACAACAGCTTGTCTAGGATGCGGTCTGCTCATGCTTACCTTTTCCATAAACCTGATGGCCCAAACGGAATTGCCAACCCCCACAGAAGGGATCACTTTCATCGCACCTCCGCAGGCCAACAATCGTGGTAGTGCGGCCTTGGCCTACCCTTTGAATTTACCTCCTGGCCGACAGGGCATCATGCCCGATCTACAGGTGGCCTATGATAGCGACAATGCAAGTGGTTGGCTTGGGCTAGGCTGGGATCTGTCCCTCCCCGCGATCAGCATTGATACCCGCTGGGGAGTGCCGCGCTATGATGCAGCCATCGAGACGGAGTCCTATCTCTACGACGGGCAAGCTCTTTTCCCTATGGCTCATAGGGGAGAAGAACGCCCCCGCACTGCCGAGCAATCGTTTTATCCCCGCATCGAAAGCACCTTTGAGCAAATCGTTCGCCACGGCGATGCCACGACCAATTATTGGTGGGAAGTAACGGACAAAGACGGTACCCACTTTTATTATGGAGGCACGCCTGCTGAGGGTGTAGTTACAGATGCCGTGTTGTTGCTCCCCTCCGGTGCGATAGCGCACTGGGCAATCACCCAAGTGGTCGACGTCAATGGGAATACGGTTCGCTATCATTACACCAAAGTCAGTCAGGCGGGCAATGCTGGCGGAACCAACGGACAGGAACTTTACCCGGACTATATCACCTACACCGGCTATCAGGATTCCGAAGGCCCCTTTCGCATCGATTTTATCCGCGATCGGGAACTGGGAGAGGATACCCGCCCGGATGTTAGCATTGATTGCCGACTGGGTTTTAAAAGAGTGCTGGCTGATCGCCTACGAAGAGTGGAAATATCCTACCAAAGCGAGTTGGTAAGAGCTTATCGCCTGAGCTATACCACGGGAGCGTTTCAGAAAACGCTATTGGAAAGCATTACGGAAGAAAATGCTGCGGGCGAGGATTTCTTTACCCACACTTTTGATTACTTTGATGATGTTCGCTCGGGTGATGCCTACGAGCCTTTTGCCGCTCCGGTCAATTGGTCGGTGCCAGATGATAACATCAAGGGCAATATCCTCAACCCAATTCCGGGAATGAATGGAGAAACTTCCGTTTTAGGAGGTGCATCGGCGAATACCTTGAATGTTGGCGGGGCTGCAACCATTGGTCCCAACGATTTCCTCTTGTTCTCGAAAGACAAAACAGCTGGCGGAACCTACGCCTACGGCAGTAGCAGCAACGAGGGCTTGATTGCGCTGGTCGACATCAACGGTGATGGTTTACTAGATAAAATCTACCGCAAAAACAATGCGCTCTGGTACCGTTCCAATTTGGCACTTCCTGGTACGGCCAACTACGAATTCAGTAGCGAGGAGCGACCCATCCACGGCATCACCCAGTTCAGTACCGCATCCACCAGCTCCAATTCCTATGGTGCGGAAGGTAACCCTCCGTTTGCTTACGTTGGTTTTGAATATACCAGTGCCACCACCACCAACAATACCTATTTTTCTGATTTTAATGGCGATGGCTTATTGGACATTGCGCTCAATGGCAACGTCTGGTTCAATCACCTTGACGACAACGGCGATCCTACATTTACGACCAGTAGTGCCGATACGCCGAGTCCCATCAACAGTGGTGCCGATCTTGATGGTAGCCTTTTTGAGATTGATCCCGCCGAGTTGGAGGAACTCATCGATCGCTATCCGCTGCATGATGTCGTCAGGATGTGGGAAGCTCCCTTTGCGGGAGAAATTGAAATTGTAGCCCCTGTCAACCTGCTGGAACCTACCGACCCTATGGCGCAGTCTTACCAGTCGGATGACGGGGTAAGGGTAGCCATTCAGTGGAATGATCTCGAACTATGGTCGGCCTCCATTGCGGCTGATGATTATGCTGTTGTCAACCCTACAGGTATCGATGCTTTGACCGTCAATGCGGGCGACCGCTTCTATTTTCGGGTGCAGTCGGTGTTGGATGGAGCCAATGATCAGGTGGCCTGGTCGCCAACGATCACCTACACTACGATGCCCGCAACTTTGACGGTAGATAGCCGTGATGCCAATGATTTGCTGCTGGCGCGCTACCAGGCCAGCGAAGATTTTATGCTTAGCGCAAAACAAGAAGTCGGACTCCCGCTCAATGGGCAGGTGCAGATTGAAGGCATTTTCAACAAAGCCCCCACCAGTGATGAGGTCATCGGTCAAATCTTATTGCAAAGGTTTGTCTTGGATATTCCTTTCCTGATTCCGGTCTGGCAGGACACTTTTCCCGCAGACAGCCTTGTTGCCCTTCCCCTGGATTTGCAAGTGGAAGTAGAGGAAGACGATGCCCTGCTTTTTCGCGTGAAAACAGATACCCAAATTGATTGGCAGGCCATTGATTGGCTACCCAATCTTTTCTACCTCAGCTCACCAGATGCTGCGGTGACGGATGCCGATGGACAGCCTTTGTTTAGCTATTGCCCAACGCTGGATTTAACGATGTTCAATGATACCTGGCAATTGCCAGTGCCCGATGTTACCACTGATAGTACGACCTTTAGGCTGCTACCCGCCATTGATTTCAATACGCCTGGTAATGTTACCAATCAAGAGGTTACCCTTTCGGTAAAAGGAGCAGGCATTTTGTATAAAACTCACTTTCCGGCCAATGACCAGGCAGCAGCTGAGCCACTCGTGTTTAGCCTTCCTGCGGGAGCGACCTTCTATTATGAGTATCATTTTCCTAATCGTGAAGATGCCAGCTTGGTGGACGATTCCGGCTTGGAAATCACAGCGCTAACCAGTACGGATTCCACTACGCTTACGCGCAACATTGCCTATCATTCACCAATTGATCCCGACCTGCTCGTTTTTGGCCCCATGTACCGCCAGTGGGGGCAGTTTGAATACAACGGTAATCGCGCTCGTGCCTCGCTCCCTATCAACCAGTCGGAGTTGGTGATTAACAACGACGATGTGGAAGATCCCGGTGAAATTTCCGACAACCCCGATGAGCTGGATGGCTTGTTTGATCCTGCCACAGCTCCTTTTCTAACCATGTTACCGGATGCCAAGACGCAGTGTTACCTTGGTTATGATGCCTTTACTTACGTGAGTGCTACCGTCGTGAGCAGCTCTCGTTTGGGAGAAGATAATATTCTTCCCCAGCCTCCAGCTGCTTCTGGCGAAGGCTTGAGTGCTCCCAATAGAACCACCAAGACCAATGAATACAGCATCGCAGGAGGCCTGGGCTTTTCGGTAGTAACAGGCACCGCCAGCCAAACCTGGGTAGACACCGAAGTAACCAGAGATGTGATGGACTTCAATGGTGATCGCTACCCTGATATTGTAGCAGGATCGGCAATTCAGTATACGGGAATGCGTGGCGGATATGACCCTGTGGCTATTGTGCATCCCCTACCAGGGCACCATGCCGCTAAAAGTGAGGCCACCGGATTTACGCTGGGAGGATCTTTCGTTTCGTCACGGCCCAGTAATTCCGGCGAGCCCAAGGGCGGTGCCAGCAACAAACGTTCCGGCAAGGCCAAATCAAGGGGCAGTAAGCTGGGCAAAAGCTCCAAAAATGCGGGCAACACCGCCGGAGAAGCCATCGGAATCAGTGGTAACTTTAGCGAAGACAATGACTACGCCGAACATTCCTGGACCGACATCAATGGTGACGGGCTGGTAGATAAAGTCCTGGCGAATGGTACCGCCGCGCTGAATTTTGGTTATTCTTTCGGGCCTTTTGAAAACTGGGGCTTTCAGGAGGTGCAAAGAGGCAAAAGTTTTGATGGCGGCGGCGGCCTGGGGGTCAATTTATTCAATGGCAGTATCGCCGCTGGGATCAGCCTCACCCGCACCGATAATTTTACCACAGAAACCTTGGAAGACGTCAATGGCGATGGTCTGCCTGATATTGTCTTCATTGGTGATCAAACGACGGTTCGCCTCAATACGGGCACTGGTTTTGCTGCCGCTATCAACTGGTCAGGACTCGATCAGGTGGATGAAGGCTCTGCCACGGGCGAGTCGCTCAATGCGGCGTTTACTGTCTGTATTCCCATCTTTGTGGTCAAGATATGTATCAATCCCAGTACTTCCATTGGTCGGGGCGTAAGCCGACAATTACAACAGCTAGACGATGTAAATGGGGATGGATTCCCAGATCTGCTGCGTTCTACTTCTGATGGTGAATTACAGGTGCAGAGGTCGAATATTGGTCGTACCAATCTATTGAAAACGATCAATGGCCCCTTGGGGGGAAATATTAGCCTGGATTATAGACCGCTTGGTGGCACTTACGATCAACCGTATACCATCTGGGCACTGGAACGCGTGGCGACCACCACCTTGATGGCGGATGAAATTCCTGCCAAAGGGCTCACCACCATGGCTTACGAAGGTGGTTACCACCATCGGCACGAACGCGCTTTTCTAGGTTTTGCGACGGTATCGGAAACCCAGCACGATACCGAAAACAATGATGCTCCTTACCGTACGTATGCTCAGCAATTTGCCAACGAAAATTATTACGAACAGGGGCTCCTGCTTTCCGAAACCTGGACGGACAGCGAGGGCAATAGGCTTCGCCAAAACAATTACACCTATTCCTTGCGCAATCCGGAAAACAATTTGGAGTACCTGCCAACCCAGCTTTTGGCAAGCGGTCTTCGGGTCTTTCCGGCTTTGGTACAGCAAACAGTAAATTTTTATGATGATGGTGGTACCATCGGCCTTAGCAGCAACCGAACTTTTGCTTACGATGATTATGGTAACCTGACACGCCTCACCGATCTGGGTGCGGGGCATCCTGAGGAGTTTTACGAGCTACAGTTGAGCTACCACTACCTGTTGGATACCTACCAAATGGGCATGCGCGATTCCATCACAATTAAAGATGCCTCGGGCATAGTACGGCAGCGCACCTCCTCGGTGAGCAATGGCGCTATTGCTCAGGTGCGTCACGCCATTGGTGATGGGAGTTTTGCGGTGTATGATTACACTTACGATCAGTACGCAAATACCCTGAGAATTGTCCGTCCTGCCAATGAAGCCGGACAACGAATGGCATTGGAGTACACCTACGATACCGAAGTGGCGACTTATCCCTTGTCGGAAACCAATAGCTACGGCCAACGCTGGGAACGTACCTATGACTATCGTTACGGTCGTGAGCTGTCATTGATCGACCAATTTGGGGAGCTGACAACCACAACGCTGGATGATTTTGGCCGTCCGCAAGAAGTCCTGAATCCGGTAGATCGGGATGCTGGTGCGCCTTATTCCGTTCGTTATGTTTACCAATCAAGCAATGGTTCGGCTCGCTTACAGGAAGATCGTTGGGACCCTGAGTTCCAGGAAGCTTACACCATATATGCTTTTGCGGACAGTGATGGTTTGCTTCGTCAAGAACAACAAACCGCAGAAGTTACCTCGGCGGCAGATCAGGCTGCTATGGTGCAGTGGTTGGTTTCGGGTAAACCCAATATTGATCCTTTCGGGCGGGTTTTTGAAAATTATTACCCCAAGACCATAGCTGCAGGCATGGGAGGAGCGTATCAAAGTGTTCCCGATGGAGTTGCCCCTCAGCAGGTTGTTTATGATGAGCTGGATCGCCCGGTGAAGGTCATTGACCCTGCGGGGAATGAGTACACCATGAGTTATGGTTTTGGCACCACCCCCAGCGGCGTTAGTTGCCAACAAACGAGCATGATCGACCCGCTGGGCGGAACGTACCTTCTCCTGGAGGATAGCCGCAATCGACTCCTGGCCGAAGCGCAACCCGGTCCCAACGGGCCAGTGTGGACCAGCTACACCTACCGCGCTACGGGTGAGCGTAGTACCGTAGTAGATGCTGCCGGGAATAGTACCACTTATGAATATGATCTACTGGGCAGACTTACTGACTTGCAACACCCCGACGCGGGAGATTATGCCTACACTTATGATGCTGCTGGGAATTTACTGACCAAGACAACGCCAGCCATCAACGCGCGGGAAATTGAGGATGCGGCCATTCGCTATTATTACGATTACGACCGCCTGTTGCGTATTGATTATCCTTTTAATCCTCAAAACCAAGTGCGATATACTTGGGGCGACACTTCTGCGACGGATTACCGCAATGGCCGCGTTTATTTGGTCGAAGATGCTAGTGGAGCCCAAGAGGTGTGGTACAACCAGGTAGGAGCAATTCGCAAAGTGGTGCGTACCATGATCGTGAATGAAGTGCAGCAACCGACCTTCGTGAGCGAGTATGAGTACGACGCTTGGGGTCGCCTCAAGCAAGCTTATTACCCCGACGGAGAAATGATCACTTATACCTTTGATCGCAGTGGCAATGTACGTAGCCTCCGTGGCGAGAAAGAGGGGCGGCTCTATGAGTATGTCACCGACTGCCGTTACGACAAATTTGGGGATCGCTTGTTGTTGGCTTATGCTAATGAGGTAGAGCTGACAATGGGCAAGGATGCTCCCACGGGCTTGATCAACTCCTTTAAGAGCCGCCTGCCCGGAAGTGCACTGAGCATGGACGAGCAATATACCTACGACCCTTTAGGAAACTTGAAGACACTGCTGGACAACACCGCACCCAACGAAAACACCGGCGCCCGGCGCCAGCAGCACCAATACGCCTACGACACCGCCTCGCGCCTGGAAAGCGCTACTGGAAGCTGGGAGTCTCCAGCGGGAACGACCAGCTTTAACCAGCAATGGGCTTACGATGAACTGGATAATCCGCTGCTACACACGCTGGAAGTGCTGGATGCTCGCTCATCACCCGCAGATACCGTGGTGTCGGATCAGTTGTATGCCTACGAAAGCGATCGCCCCCATTTTGCCACCCAGCTGGGCCCCTGGGCCCGAGTAGCCAGCCCTGATGGTCACCTGCAAGAAGCCAACCAGGAAGAGTCGTTTCAATTGACGCAATACGATGAAGAAGGACGCCTTACCGCTTTTGCTCAGGATGGTTACATCAGTCGTTATGCCTACGCTGCGGATGGGAGTCGGGCGATTAAGAGCCACGGACCAGGAGCAGGTGTCTTCCTCAATGCAACACCGCTGGGGGGGATCAATCACGCTGCCAATAATTACACCCTTTACGTAAGCCCATTGTTGGAGATTACCGCCGATAGCTTTGTGAAGCATTACTACCTGGAAGACCTGCGAGTGCTGACCAAAAAAGGCACGGGGTACTTCGCCAGCGACCTCTTGCCTCCGGCCCAGCAAATTACTGCCGGTAATATTGATCTCGCTGATCGCTTGCGCCGACTTCGGGAATTGCTGTTGAACTTTACGGAAGATCTGGGCTTGCCTCCTGGGCATCCTTCTCTGCCATTTTATTATCTTGACAATGGTGAAGATGCCAGCATCCTCCCTCAACCAGAGAACAATGATCCTCGGATTTTGCCGCCTCCTGGCTGGCCAGCACCCGCCGGTCCACCCGATCCCAATGGCCCTCCCGGACACCCGGTGTGGTACGCTGAGCCCGCCTCGCCTGATAATGTAGAGGCCGGGTATGGTTATACCAATCCTTTCCGTACACCAGAGTTGGAGTTGTTCTATTACCACCATAACCCTCAAGGCGATGTTGTGCAGGTGAGCAACAACGACGGTCAGCTTATTGCTCAGCAAACTTATCTGCCCTACGGTGATTTCCTGGTTGCCGAAGGCATGGAACAGCTGCCGGTATGGCAAGCTTTTCGGGGGCGTGTTTACGAAGAAGAAACTGGTTTGTACTACTTAGACGGAAGATATTACGACGCAAGGACCGGAATGTGGTTAATGGTCAACCAAGAACAAGCTACCCAGTCATCGTACTTGTATGCGCAAGGCCGTTTGTATCATCAGAAAACGCTCAAAAATACACTGCTAAAGGTGCAGGATGCTGAAGAAATTGGTGAGTTAGCATCCCCGGTAATTGATCAATCTTTGGCCAATGATGGCGGTGATTTTGTGAGTGCCAATTTCACCTTCGCTGGTGGACCAGTAGGCAGCGATGTAACCGTAAGTTTTGCTGATGATAGTCCGTCATCTGGTAAGAAAAATGGTAGCGCTAAAACCGCCACTTCGCCCGAAGGAGGCAGTGGTGGTGAAGGCGGAGTGGTACGGAATAAAAGCTTATTGGCCCTAAGGCGTCAGTTTCAGCAAAATCGTGAGACGGGAGAAAAGGAAAATACAGCTACACCTTCGCCAGTAGCAACAGCACCTACGCAGAAGCAACTCAATCGCCGCTTCGTGATTCGTCCAGGAGATTACGCAGGTTTACGCGTAGTCGGAAATCGCTACGTACCTCTCGGACCAGACATCGATCGAAAAACGGTACGCCGTTACCGCCGAGTGGTAAAAGAATTAAAGACCAGGTTCCGGACGGATCGCTAATGCTCAGGCGAGTTGATGTGAGAAACCGTTGGTGGTGTAGGAAAATATTAGTCACATTGTAACCTTTAAAGCGCTAGCCACGTAAACAACACCAAGTGAACATGACCTTTTTTAAACCCAGATCAGTGCTTAGGCAGTTGATCTGGGTTCTTTTTTTACTGCTACTAATCTTCGTCGATAATGGCATCATCGATGATTTCATCACCATCACCATCTATATCGTCAAAGCCAGCGGCTTTGCCACTGCGCTTGCTGGCTTCGTGATCGGGGTTGGTGCCGATGGTGATGTCTTTACCACCTTTATTGTGGTAATCTCCTTGCGCAAAACGTTCTGCGCGGGCAAAGAAGTCATCCTTGCCATCAAGTAAAGTCTCTTTAGTGTTTTTTACGGCATTGTCTGCACGTTCCTGTGCCTGCCGAGCTAGCTCTTCGGCTCTCTGCTGAGCATCTTGCAGGCTTTCCCGGTCAGCAGCATCCTGGGCGCGCTCTACCATGTCGGCGGCTTTGTTGGCCAAATCTCCTCCCAGCTCTTTGGCTTTACCAAAAATTTTACTGCCCACCTCCAATACTTTTTCTCCGACATCTTCCGACAGGTCCATTACCTTTTTGCCTGCTTCTCCGGCAGCATCCAAGGCTTTCGCGCCAGCTTTCGCAGCGGCATCTAAGGCCTGGTCGCCAGCTTGTGCCATCGCACTGGGGGCTTTGGGCGGGTCAGCTACATCATCTTCAAAGTCGATTGGCCCAGTCGCTGCTCGCGGAGCAACGGGTGCTTCGGCATTGAAATCCAAGGTGTCATCTTCTGTTTCAGGTTCTTTATCAGCAAGCCAGTTTTCGGCTTTTGATTTCAATTCACGACCTTTTTCCATGGCGTGTTGGGTCTCCTCCCATACGCGGTCGGTTACGTCATGAAGGGTCTCCTTGGCTTTCGCTCTGGCTTCAGCGGTGTTCTCCAGGATTTCTTCGCTGAGTTCGCTGGCTTTATGGCTAGCTTTCTCGTAGAGTTCACTTCCTTTTTCGGACAACTCTTCGCCTGCTTCTTTGGCCGCTTCAGCTGCTTTGTCAGCTGCTGATTTAGCAATGGCCTTAGCACCAAAGAAGATGCGCTTCAAATCATCTTTCAAGCTCATAAGGTGAAAATTTAGATTAGTTCAGGTAACAAGATAGCGATTTTTTCAGGGCAGGGCAGGTATGGAGCGAAAACTTCAAAAAAAATTAAACTTGGATTACCTCTCTAAATACCACTTGGAATTCGGTAAAATATTCACTTTCAGATAGGCATTCTTGGGCAATCATAAAGCACCATATTTTGTACCCTCAAAAAGAGTTCATAGCGAAAGCCTTTAAAGTAAAAAAGTAATAAAAATTTTGCAACTGATATTAAACAACTGTAATTTTGCAATGTTATTTGGATGATACCCATGAATATTTAAAAACATTTGGAACAAACACTGTTCTAATCTAATTGAATAACGATCATGCTACAGCGATTAAGTAACCCCAAATCCGTTTTTGCGTGGTGGATGGTCTTAGGGCTTCTTTTAGGACTTTATTTTGCCCAACTCATCGGCAGTTTCACCGTTGGTTTACCCATGGGAATTGTACTGAGTTTGCTGGTAGGCAAAGCCACCTATCGCATTAGTCGCGGCCTCACGCGGTCAATGCGATAAAGAACCGATCAGGAAAGTTTCTTACCGAGTTCTTTCCTGTTTCTATCAGATTTTCCGCCGCCGGATGGTGCCTAAGGAACAGCACGAAAATAAAAAGCGATTTTGTTTTTCAAATAGTTGAATAAGCGCTTCATTTAAAGCGTTTTAACTATTTGGAAAACCTGAGAAAAATCGCAGTTTATTTTCTGCGCAATACTAAGTGCATTATCCGGCGGCTTTTTTATGGAGTAATCCCAAGGTCCCTGCGCTTGTTGATGTGGCCTCTCCAAAAGGGGATATGGGAATCCCTTTGATCTGGTACAAAACTAAGCGCATTCAAAATCAATTCAACGCCGCGTCTCTGAACCCTACAACCCTTACACTTTTACACCCTTACACCCTTACACTTTTACCCCCTTCCTCCAAACCCGCTTCGCGGTTAGCCGCCCTTGTTGGTATAAAATTTCGCGATGATCCTTGGTGGGAAAGGCTACAATATCGGCCAGGTAAGTAGGGGCCAATACACCCCGATCGGTGAGACCCAGTGCGCGTGCGGCTCTGTGGGTAATGCCAGCAAAGACCTCGGCGGTGCTCAATTTCTCAAAAGCGGCTAGTATCGAGGCTTGTACTAGCAAGTTCCCTTGTGGAGCGCTTCCCGGGTTCCAGTCGCTCGCGATGGCCATGGCGCAGCCTGCGTCCAGCAAACGTCGGGCTGGAGCCCAGGGACAACCCAGTCCAATGGTTGCTCCTGGCAACACCACGGGAATGGTCGTACTTTGAGCCAATCGCTCTATTTCGGTGGCGTCTGATACCTCCAAGTGGTCCACACTGAGCGCTTCTACGGCTACCGCTACTTCCGAACCACCGGTTGTAAACTGGTCACCATGTACGGTGATTGCAAAACCTTCGGCTTTTAGTGCGCGTAGGTAGCCCAAGGCTTGGGAGGTCGTAAAAGCACTTTGCTCAATAAAAATGTCAAATCGCTTCGCCAAACCTTCTGCCTTGATAAGGGGCACAAGATCGCGGAGAATGGTCTGCAAATATTCATCGGCTGTGCCATCAAAATCCCGAGGCAGCATGTGTGCGGCCAAGCAGGTAGCGATCACGTCGGCTTGGTGGACTTGTCCAGCGTCCTGAATGGCGCGTAGTTGTTTCAACTCTTCTTTGACTGAAAGGCCATAGCCACTCTTTACCTCTACGGTAGTGATACCCTGTTGCAAGAGGTAATCCAGGCGTTCCAGGGTCAAGTTGGTGAGTTGTTCCTTGCTGGCGGCGCGTGTATGCTGTACCGTGCTCCATATACCGCCGCCAGCTTTGGCTATCTCCAGATACGAAACGCCGGCATTTCGTGCGGCAAAGTCCATGGCCCTACTCCCTCCGTAACAGATGTGGGTATGGGCATCCACCAGGCCGGGCATAGCTACCAGGTCTTCCGTGATCTCGTCTACAATGGCATCCGGATGGTCCAGTCGCAATTGGGCAAAAGTGCCTGTTGCCAATACTTTTCCATCTGCGACCAGCACGCCTCCTTCTGCAATTACCTCCATCTGGTCATCACGAATCGCTCCCCTTTCAGGAAGGTTATCCAAAGGTAAAAGCTGACGAAAAGGGCCGATTAACGTAGGCATAATGTAAATTGTGATTGATATTCGACCCTGTCCGACTAGCCAGCGGGCTCCTCTAAGGTCGTATTAATTCTGAAAAAATTGTTCTACCGTTTTATGACTTCTCGAGGCCAAGATGCTCCTTTTCTGATCTTGTGCTCTCGCTGCCCCAATCGTACCAGTGCGATCATACGATTAGGTCGCCTTGCTCCACAAGTCGGAAGTGGTAGATGGGAATTCGGAATTTTTAAAACGCACCCCGCACCCAAAAAGGTGTAAAAGACGGAAAAGTGTAAGTGTAAAGGTTGGCCCATCAACCATCAACCATCAACCATCAACCATCAACCCCTCCAACAACTCATCATCTACCAATTGAGCAAGGGTGACTTTCAGGCCTGGCGTCCTTTCCATCTCTCGCTGGATCGCTTGGATGGAACCTTCGTTTCTAGCCCAGCTTCGACGAGCGATGCCGTTGTTTACATCAAAAAACAGCATCCGCTGTAAGCGCACGGCGGCTGCATCGGAACCATCCAGTAGCATCCCGAAACCCCCATTGATCACCTCGCCCCAACCTACGCCACCACCATTGTGAATGGATACCCAGGTGGCACCCCGGAAGCTGTCACCAATGACGTTGTGAATGGCCATGTCGGCGGTGAATTTACTGCCGTCGTAGATGTTACTGGTTTCCCGATAAGGGGAGTCAGTGCCGCTCACATCGTGGTGGTCACGTCCCAGCACCACGGGGCCGCTAAGCTCACCATTGGCGATCGCCTCGTTGAAGGCCAACGCTATCTTGGCTCTCCCTTCCGCATCAGCGTAAAGAATCCGGGCCTGAGAGCCTACCACCAACTTATTGGTTTTGGCATTTTTTATCCAGTGGATATTATCTGCCAACTGCTGTTGAATTTCTGCGGGAGCAGTCGTTTTTATTTCTTCCAGCACCCTTGCAGCGATGGCATCCGTAAGGTCGAGGTCTTTTGCATTACCGGATGCACAGACCCAACGGAAAGGCCCGAATCCGTAATCAAAACACATGGGGCCCAAAATGTCCTGAACGTAGGAAGGGTACTTGAAGTCGATTCCGTTTTCAGCCATTACCTCGGCACCAGCACGGGAAGCCTCAAGCAGGAAGGCATTGCCATAATCAAAAAAGTAAGTTCCCCGGGCAGTATGTTGATTGACGGCTGTGGCATGCCGCCGCAGGGTTTCTTTAACGGCTACTTCAAAAGCTTCGGGGTCGTTGCGCATCAGCTCGTTGGCTTCTTCAAAGCTGTAACCCAAGGGGTAGTATCCTCCCGACCAGGGGTTGTGCAGCGAAGTCTGATCAGAGCCTAGCTGGATATGGATGTTCTCCGTGTAGAACCGTTCCCAAACCTCAACCACATTGCCAATGTAGGCAAAGGAAACCGTTGCTTTTTCAGCTTGAGCGGTTTTTACTTGCCGCACCAGTTCGTCTATGTCATCAATCAACACATCTACCCAACCTTGCTCATGGCGCTTGGTAGCGGCTTTGGGGTTGACTTCTGCGCAGATGGTGATGCAGCCCACGATGTTACCCGCCTTAGGTTGAGCGCCACTCATGCCTCCGAGGCCAGCCGTCAGGAAAATGTGGCCATGCGGAGTGGCTCCTGCGGGAAGGGTTTTTCTAAAAGCATTCATCACCGTGATGGTCGTACCGTGTACAATTCCCTGTGGGCCGATGTACATGTAAGAGCCAGCGGTCATCTGTCCGTACTGGGTGACACCCAGTGCATTGTAACGTTCCCAATCATCGGGTTTAGAATAGTTGGGAATCATCATGCCGTTGGTGACCACTACACGGGGAGCTTCTGGATGAGAAGGGAAGAGACCCATGGGGTGGCCCGAGTACATGTGCAGGGTTTGGTCGTCCGTCATTTGAGCGAGGTACTGCATGGTGAGCAGGTACTGGGCCCAGTTTTGGAAGACAGCACCGTTGCCGCCGTAGGTGATCAACTCATTGGGGTGCTGCGCCACGGCGGGATCCAGATTGTTTTGGATCATCAGCATGATTGCTGCAGCTTGCTGAGATTTTGCGGGGTATTCGGCTATCGGGCGGGCATACATTTTGTAATCCGGACGGAAGCGGTACATGTAAATACGGCCATATTCTTTCAATTCTTCTGCAAACTCAGGTGCCAAGGTAGCGTGCCAGTCTACGGGAAAGTAACGCAGGGCATTACGAATAGCGAGTTTTTTCTCTTCTGCACTTAGGATATCCTTACGCTTTGGGGCTCGATTGGCATTTGCCGGGTAAGGCTTAGGTGCGGGCAATTCAGCAGGAATTCCTGATAAAATCTGTTGTTGAAAGTTTACGGAAGTAGCTAGCATGAGCTTCAAATTAGGGTTTAAAATTCTTCTAAAAGCGAGGTATAAGTAAAGGTACTTGCCGAGTGATAAGGAGCTGTTGCGGCCAGTAAATCGCCGCGTTGTAAAATACCTATTGCTGCTTCGATGTCTTTGGCAAAGATACGGTCTTCGGTCGCAAAAGGGATTTGCTGGCGGATCGTAGCGTGGGCAGCTTCCAGCACCGGGCTGGAAGTAAGTGGTCGTTGGAAATCCATGGCCTGTGCTGCACAGAGCATCTCTACCGCCAGAATTTTTTCCACATTACCACAAACTTGTAAGGCCTTGCGGGCGCTGATAGAGCCCATACTCACGTGGTCTTCTTGTCCCAGCGAGGTGGGAATACTGTCCGCGCTGGCGGGGAAGCAAAGCGTTTTGTTCTCGCTGGCCAGTGCTGCACTGGTATATTGGACGATCATAAAGCCAGAATTGACACCCGTTTCGGCCAACAAGAGTTTGGGAACTCCTGGCGATTTTCCTTCCAGCGAAAGGTAGGAGCGGCGATCAGAAATGTTACCCAATTCCGACAAGGCAAGGCAGGCATAATCCAAGGGGAGAGCCAGCGGCTGCCCGTGAAAATTGCCTCCACTGATAACTTCCTCTTCTGAAAAAACAATGGGGTTGTCGGTGACCGCATTGATTTCCACCTCCACGGCTTCCTTGAGGTGCAACCACGCTTGTCGCGAAGCACCGTGAACTTGCGGCACACAGCGTAGCGAGTAGGGGTCTTGCACGCGGTCGCAGTTTTTGTGGTCGTCCATGATCGCCGAATCACGCAGGAAGTTGTCCATCCGCTGGGCTACATGTATTGTGCCGGGGTAGGGGCGTACCTGGTGCAGCTTGGGGTTGAAAGGGGAGTTGGAACCTTGCAAGCCTTCTACCATTAAGGCAGCGATCAGATCTGCCTGGGCCAGGCAATTGTGAAAACGCTCTACCAAAAGCACCGCGTGGGCAGCAATAAACTGGGTGCCATTGATGAGGGCCAGACCCGCTTTAGGGCCTAATACCAGTGCTTCTTTGTTGTGCTTAGCCAGGATCTCGGCGGTGGGGTAGCGGCTGCCTTGGTAGAACACTTCTCCCTCCCCCAATAAGGGCAAAAAGAGGTGCGACAAAGGCGCCAGATCACCAGAAGCACCAACAGATCCCTGCTCAGGAACTACGGGGATAATCTCTTCTTCCAATTGCCAAAGCAAGCGATCCAGGACCTCAAGCGCAATGCCGGAATAACCTTGAGATAGCGCATGTATTTTTAAAATCAACATAAGCTTTGCTATCTCCTGATCAATCGGATGGCCTACACCGACACTATGGCTGAGCAGTAGTTTTTTCTGAAGAATAGCAGTATCCTGCTTGGAGATGGTCTGGTTGCAAAGAGGGCCGAATCCGGTGTTGATACCGTAAACGGCCGCTCCTCGTTCTACAACTTGTTCCACAATGCGTTGAGATGCAGCTACCTGTTGGCGGGTATCTGCTGCAAGTGTTGCGCTGAGTTGCCCGCGTGCGATGGCTAGGGCTTTGCCGGCAGTTAATACATCTTTTCCGTAGTGAAACATAAAAGATTAGGTGGTTTTACAAATTCAGAACAAAATTACCAGTGTTTTTAATAACTTACAATTCAATTTTTGTAAGAATCAATAACCTTGAGTAATCAAATTGAGCTTCGCCATTTTCGGTATTTCCTTGCTTTGGCGGAGACATTACATTTTCGGAAGGCTGCGGAGCAACTCTATATCTCTCAGCCGGCACTGAGTAGACAGATCCAGCAGCTAGAGCAGCAGTTGGGGTATCCTTTGTTTGCCAGAAATAATAAACAGGTAGAACTCACTCCTGCGGGGCGGTTTTTGCAAAGCGAATTGGGCTTGGTACTAAAACAGATCAGCAATTTATTGGGCCAGGCTGGCGAGATCAGCAAAGGTGTTTTGGGAAGTATACGCATGGGATACGTAGGTTCGGCCATGCAGAACGTCATTCCGGCGTTATTTGGCCAGTTCAAAACCCACTTGCCTGGCATCCAGTTTTCTTTGCAGGAAATGGACAACAACCAGCAGGTAGAGAGTTTGCTCAGTAGGGAGATTGACCTAGGCTTTGTGCGTTTGCAAAAAGTACCGGCAAGGCTGGCACTTCGTCCTGTTTGGGAAGAGACTTTTTCGTTGGTAGTACCTTTGGATTATCCGCTAACAAAGGAGGGATTTCGGGATTTGAGTACCTTACGCAAAGAGCCGTTTATCTTATTTGAGGAAGATTACAGCCCCAGTTATTACGCCAAGGTGATGAGTATATTTTCGGATAGTGGCTTCACGCCCATCGTTGCACACAAGACCGTACACGCCAATACGATTTACCGCCTGGTGGAGAATGGTTTTGGAATATCTATCGTTCCTACCTCTTTGCAAAAAGGTTACCAGCCTTCGGTTCGGTTTATTGAACTGCCGGAGATCAGTCAGCGGGCTGTCCTTTCCGTCATCTGGAACAAGGAAAACCAGCATCCGGTCTTGCCACAAATACTAGAGATGGTTATCGGTAAAGGTGCCTGATTGCAAGCCGTAAAGACGCAATGCATCGCGTCTCAACATATATAATATGAAAGGATTAAAACGAACAGCAGTCATGGTGGTCTTGCGTTGCGGAACGCAGTTTTTGTTGCTCAAGCGAGCCAACGAACCCAACCGCGGACTTTACGTACCGGTGGGAGGAAAGGTCGACCCCTACGAAGACCCCTACCAAACCGGCTTGCGAGAAGTAGAAGAAGAGACCGGCATCAAGCTGCAACAATTGTGCTACATGGGCTCCTTAGTGGAAACCTCGCCCGTGGAATACAATTGGTGGTGCAGCATTTATATGGCAGATATTCCGTGGCAGGAAGCTCCACCCTGCGATGAAGGGGAGCTGGAATGGATAGACTTTTCCGCTTTGGAAACACTGGCAACCCCAGCTACCGACTGGCACATCTATCAATACATGGCCCGTGAACAAGCCTTCGCCATGCGGGCCATGTATGACGAAAATCTACAGCTGACCTTTATGGAAGAGGAGATAGAGGGGAAGATTTTGGTTTAAAACTTATTCTTCCACATCATACTCTCCACGGGTTTGATGGTACGGGTGTTGTATTTAGCGTTGTCTTTTTTGTTGTAGTAATTTTCGATATCGCCGTCGACCATGAAGTAAATCAGCTGACCTATCGGCATTCCTGCGTAAACCCTTACCGGGTGGGTACAGGAGATTTCGAGGGTCCAGGTATTGCAAAAACCTACGTCGCCCTTGCCAGCTGTGGCGTGGATATCGATGCCTAGGCGGCCTACACTGCTCTTGCCTTCGAGGAAAGGGACGGTAGCGTGGGTTTCGGTATATTCGAGCGTGACGCCAAGGTAGAGGGTGTTGGGGTGGAGTACAAAACCTTCTTCGGGGATCTCAAAGTGCTCGATTTCGTTGTGCTTTTTTGCGTCGAGGATATGATCTTTGTAGTGAGCCAACCACTTGCCGAGGTGCACGTCGTAGGAGTTGGTACCCAAGCAGCTACGGTCGAAGGGTTCGATGACAATTTCTCCGTTGTCAATGGCTTCCAGTATCTTGATATCGCTGAGAATCATAGCTAGTATACAATTTGACGGGCGAAGATAGGGAATTGGGTTTAGTGTAGGTATAAATTGAACTAAGCAATGTACCCTTCACTTGGGATGTCGATTCAAAATGTGATAAAATAAAGCCATGAGAAAAAACAAAATAATCGGACTTGTTTTAATACTGATAGCCCTAGCAATCATTGCAATAAGTTGGTCTAGTTCAAAAGATACATCTGCTCCTAAACCCATTGATGATCCGCAAATATTGAGCTATGTAATAGACTTGGAAGAAGACCCATTGGTCTTTTATTCCACCGATGAATCGGGCGAATATTTCGAGAATCATGGCCGCCTGAAACAGTGGCTTGCCGAGAAGAATAAAAAATTAATTTTTGCCATGAATGGCGGAATGTACCTGCCTGACCTGTCGCCACAGGGCTTGTATATAGAAGACGGTATCAAGAAAAAGCAGATAGACCGACAGCATAAAGGTTATGGCAATTTCTACCTGTATCCTAATGGAATCTTTTACATCACGGACGACCATCGCGCTTTTGTAGTAAGCACCGAAAACTACGTGGAAAAAGAAAACCACAGGTACGCCACCCAATCGGGGCCAATGCTGTTGGTCAACGGAGAGATTCATCCAAAATTTAACGAGGGGTCTACCAATCTCCACATCAGGAACGGGGTAGGGGTTTTGCCCACTGGGCAAGTGTTATTTGCGATGTCTAAAGAGAAGATCAATTTTTTCCATTTCGCCCAATTCTTCCAGAAACATGGTTGTCAAAATGCGTTGTACCTCGACGGGTTTGTCTCTCGCACCTACCTGCCTGGTAAAAATTGGGTGCAAGAAGATGGGAGGTACGGAATCATTATCGCTCAGGTAGAGTGATCGTATGATCGTATTGGTACGATTGGGGGTATTTACTAAGTCGGAGTTGGGAAGTGGGAAGTCGGAATTATTTGGTTCGCCTAGAGACGAGCTCTCCTCTTGGTTTTCGTGTGTTCCGCTACTTCCGACTTCCTCCCGAATCCTCGGGATCTGACTTCCGACTTTGACGCTCATCGTATGATCGCACTGGTACGATTACCTTCGCACCCCGCCGCAACCTCAAAGATTAAGTTTTTGACCCTAAATGCTTGAATACAAAAAGGTACCACTAACTTTGCACCATGATAAGTCCATTGAAGAACAAGGAGCAGATACTAGCGAAGCTGGGGATCACGGAATTGAACACCATGCAAGAGGAGGCCCAGCTGGCCATTGAGCATGCTAACGACCTGGTCTTGCTATCCCCGACGGGGAGTGGTAAGACATTGGCGTTTTTGCTGCCGCTGATCGGCATGTTGAACCCTGAAAGCGAAGAGGTACAGGCGCTGATTTTGGTGCCTTCCCGAGAACTGGCGATCCAGATTGAGCAGGTGGCCCGCGAAATGGGGACGGGCTACAAGACCAATGCCGTTTACGGTGGTCGCCCCATTGCCAAAGATCGGGCGGAATTGCAAAAGCTGCCGGCGATCTTGATCGGTACGCCGGGGCGGGTGGCCGATCATTTGCGGCGACGTAGCTTCCGTACCAAAGAACTCCACTACCTGGTATTGGACGAATTTGACAAATCACTTGAGGTGGGCTTTGAGGAAGAGATGAGTGAGATTGTGAATTTGCTTTCGCATCTCAAGAAGCGCATCCTCACTTCGGCAACTCCGGCCGTAGAGATTCCTGATTTTATTCAGCTGAATAAGCCCGCAAAGATAGATTTTCTGGGAGATGGGGTCGTAAATCTGGACATCAGGAGCATCATCTCGCCGACCAAAGACAAGCTCCAGACGCTGGGTGCAGCACTCCGCCACCTGGGCAAGCAGCCAGGGATCATTTTCTGCAATTACAAGGCCAGCATTGATCGTGTTAGTGAATATTTGAATGAGTTGGGGGTCCCCCACGCCCTTTTTCACGGCGGCTTGGAGCAACGGGATCGCGAACGCTCGCTGATCAAATTCCGTAATGGCAGTCATCAGCTGCTGCTAGCGACGGACCTCGCTGCGCGTGGTATTGATGTGCCGGAGATCAAGTTCATCATCCATTACCATCTGCCGCACCGGGCGGAAGAATTTACCCACCGGAATGGTCGTACCGCCCGGATGCACAAGGAAGGTACCGCCTACGTACTTCACTGGGAAGGCGAAGAACTACCTGACTTCATCGGCGAGCTGCCTGAGCAAATCCTCAACGAAGCCCCGCTGCCCGAAGCGGTAGACTGGACAACTGTATTCGTTTCCGGTGGCCGTGGCGATAAAATCTCTAAAGGCGACATCGCCGGCTTTTTCTTCAAGCAGGGCCGGATGCCCAAAGATTGCGTCGGTAACATTGAGCTGAAACAAGATTGTGCCTTCGTGGCCGTCCGCCGCAACAAACTCAAACAACTGATCGAACTGACCGACAACACCCACCTAAAGAAACGGAAGGTGAGGGTGTATGAGGTGTAGGGGAAGTTGGAAGTGTTTGAAGGTTGGTTGATTGTTGATTGTTGACTATCCCTGAAATACGTTGACAACAAATTTAGTTAAAAATGAAGTCAACGAATAAGGTTAATCGGCCCAAAAGGCGTCGTAATTACAGTGAAACCTTTAAAAAAGCGCGAGTTAAGGACTACGAAGAAGGTACCTTTAGCGTGGCCCAGATGGGTCGTTTATACAGCATCCATGTAAATATTCTGTACCGCTGGATAAGTAAGTACAGCGCGTACGATCAACAAAAAGCGATAATAGTGGAAGTACCAAATTCCCAGACGGAGAAGGTTAAATTGCTGGAAAAGCGGGTGGCTGAACTAGAACGTTCTCTAGGTCAAAAACAAATTAAATTGGACTACTATGAGAGCTTTATAGAGGAGCTTCGTGAAGCAGGAATAGATGTTGAAAAAAAAAGTGGTTTTACGACTCCCTTGTCCGGCTCTTGTCGAAATACAGATCAGAAATGAAGAGTCCAAGTAATGAACAAGTATATACTGCACTAGGTACTTCGCGTCAATCGCTGTCGCAATATTTACGTCGGCGAGCGGATTATCAGGACGGGGTGTATTCAGCGGAAGCAATGCTGTTGACACACCGTGCAGATCACGGAGGTTTGGGTCTTGAAAAGGCCTACTATATGATCCAGCCAGAAGGACTAGGTCGCGATGCATTTATTCGAGAGATGACTCTATTGGGTCATTCGCTGGAACGAAAAAGGAGCTACATTAGAACTACGAAGAGTGGTGGTTTACGGTATCCTAATTTAGTTAAGTTGCTTACTATCATAGGTTTAAACCGAGTTTGGCAATCGGATACGACTTACTATCGCCTAGAGGACAAGTATTACTATCTGACGTTTATCATAGATGTGTATTCCCGGCTTATAGTGGGCTATAGCGTAAGTGATAACCTCCGAGCTAGAGCAAACATAGAGGCTCTGAAAATGGCCTTGCGGTTGCGTCGTGGTATGGATTTGAGTGAACTGATCTTCCACAGTGACGGGGGCTCCCAGTATCGCAGCAATGACTTTATAGAAGTATTGAGATCACGAGGAATCAGCTCTAGCATGTGCATTACAGCATTGGACAATGCGTACGCAGAGAAGCTCAATGATGTGATCAAGAATGAATACCTTGAGCACTGGCCAATCAGAGATTATAGAGCACTGAGAAGGTACGTGAAGAGGGCTGTAGAGAACTACAACAAAGTGCGTCACCATAGTCAGTTACCGCTGCGAATTGCACCTTTGGGATTTGAATGTTATCTTGAGGAGAGTAAGGGGCAAAGACCACCATCGTTGTTGATACGAGACGGCGAAGCAAAAGAGTTGGAATACCAGCCAATGGCGGCTCAGAATCTGACTTATCCCAGTAGCGGAGCTTTTGATGGGACAAGTCAGATTCTGCCCGCATTTGTTAAGCTTGGTTTGCCAAAAGAAGATGGACAACTAGCACTCAGCTTTTAAGTAGAATGATTGATAAACCTGTCAACGTTATTTAGGGAAGGTCATGTTGACACCATCAACGATCAACCACCAACCATCAAACTTTGGCAAAATTCCCACCTCCCACTTCCGACATCCAAAACGCGTGAGCTGCCTGGCGGGGCTGCCCACAGGGCGGAGACCGACCAGCGGGAGGGCCGAGCGATAGCGAGCCCAGAAGGGAGCGACCCCGCCGCCAAACCTGGTAGAGACGTCGCACCGCTACGTCTCCCAACCCAGCCGCAAAACCACCCCGATGAGTAGAAAAGGCGGGGGCACGCCCAAAAAAAAGAAGAGAATTCACTAATTATCGTGCAAGAGCGTGAAAAGGTCAATGAAAAATTTTTTCTTTACGTGATGAAGGAAACTAGCACTACTACGTCCCCACTACCTGGCGATACAGATTTGCCCAGCAATGAGGAGGAGATCGCCGCACTTTCGACCCACCTTCCCGCTACGTTGAAGTATGCGGTGGAGGACTTTTTTCGGTTGCCGGAACAAACGGCTTTTCAACTGTCGCCCGACGGGAAATACCTGGCCTATTTGGCACCTTATGAACGGCGAAACAATATTCACGTACGCCTCCTGGGCGAAGATCAGGCAGTACGCATCACCCACGAAACGGACCGCAGTATAGGCAGCTTTTTTTGGGCCAGTGACCAACGGATTGTCTTTGTGAAAGACAGTGGCGGTAACGAAAATTACCAGCTTTTTGCGGTGGATAAAGATGGTGCTAATCCCCGTGATCTGACGCCATTTCCTGAAGTGACTATCCAGATCATTGATGACCTTTACGACGATGAAAATGAGCTCATCATTGGACTGAATAAAAACAATCCTCAGCTTTTCGAGCCTTACCGCATCAATATCCACACTGGTGAAATGAAGCAGTTGGCGGAAAATGTGGATCCCCTGCAACCGATCGTTCAGTGGCTGACGGATCATGAAGGCCGCTTGCGGGTGGCCATTCGTATGGTGGGCGGGGTAAACGAACAACTCTTGTACCGCCGCAAAGAAGAAGATGCTTTTGAGGTAGTGAGTGAAACGAGTTTCCGCGAGAGTTTAAGCCCCCTCTTTTTTGATTTTGATAATGGCGATGTCATCTTTTGTGCTTCCAACCTCAAGCGTGACAAAATGGCTATCGTGAAATTTGATCTCGCCGCAGGCAAGGAAGTCGGCGAACCGATCTTTGCTCATCTGGAAGTGGATGTGAGTAGCTTGCATTATTCGCGCCGCCACAAGGTACTGACCGAGGTGAGCTATACCACCTGGAAGCAGCAGCACCATTTCTTTGACGAGGACCGCCGCGTCCGTTATGAATCCTGGCGTAAAGCCTTGGGGAATTACGAGATAGTAGTGGTAAGTAAGGACAAAGCTGAAGAGCGTTTTTTGCTCCGTACTTACAGCGATCGCTCTTTGGGTGCTTATTATTACTACGATGGCACCTTGGAAGAACCCCAATTGGTGACCCAAGTAAGCCCCTGGATGAAGGAAGAGGACATGGCCCCAATGCAGCCGGTGACCTACCAAAGTCGCGACGGGTTGTCCATACAGGGTTACCTGACTTTGCCGTTGGGGCATACGGGAGAGGAGCCACTACCGGTGGTGATCAATCCTCACGGTGGGCCTTGGGTACGTGATAGCTGGGGCTACAACCCGGAGGCGCAACTGCTGGCGGGCTGTGGATACGCGGTGTTTCAGATGAACTACCGGGCGAGTACTGGCTATGGCCGTGCTTTTTGGGAGGGCGGCTTCAAGCAGTGGGGCCTGACTATGCAAGACGATATCACCGACGGTGTAAACTGGCTGATCGCCGAAGGTATTGCCGACCCCAACAAAGTGGCCATCTACGGCGGTAGCTACGGGGGCTATGCTACGCTGGCGGGCATTGCGTTTACGCCAGATTTGTATACTTGTGCCATTGATTATGTAGGAGTGAGCAACCTGTTTACTTTTATGCAAACGATTCCACCCTATTGGAAGCCTTACCTGGATATGCTCTACGCTATGGTGGGCCACCCAGAGGAAGACGAAGAACAGATGAGGGCTACTTCTCCGGTCTTTCATGTCGACAAAATCCGTACGCCACTGTTCGTTGCACAGGGAGCCAATGACCCTCGGGTAAACATTGATGAATCGGACCAGATTGTAAAGCAGCTACGATCGCGCGGCATAGAAGTGCCCTATTTGGTGAAATACAACGAGGGGCACGGCTTTCAAAATGAGGAAAATCGCTTTGAGTTTTACCGGGCGATGCTGGGCTTTTTGGGGAAGTATTTGGGGTAGTATTTGAAAACAACTAAAAAATCAAAATCATGGCATTGATTAATCCTCACATCAACTTTAACGGGAATGCAGAAGAAGCATTCAATTTTTACAAATCAGTATTTGGCGGCGAGTTTGCAATGATCATGCGCTTCAAAGATATGTCAAGTCCGGGAGTTTCGATAGCAGAAAGTGAAGCGAATAAAATAATGCATATAGCCTTGCCTATTGGCAAAAACGTTTTGATGGGCAATGACGTTCCAGAAATCATGGGGCTGGTAAATGAAAATGAAAACAGGTCTAAAATTGCCATCAGCGCAGAAAGTCGGGAAGAAGCGGATAAGTTATTTAATGGCCTTTCAGCGGGCGGAAATATTGAAGTGCCGATTAGCGATAGTCCTTGGGGCTCCTATTTTGGGATGTTTAGAGATAAGTATGGTATAGAATGGATGGTAGACTTTGACCCAAAGTATAAGGGGCAAACTAGCTAAACAAAATCAGGAATGCTCAATACGGTCTATTTCATTTGTCAAGGACTTCAAACCTTTTTAGTATTTTGCTTTAATGATTGAAGTACAAGGACTAAGTAAGGTGTTTGGAGCAACCACTGTCGTAGATGACCTCTCGTTGCGGGTAGAAGTAGGAGAAACACTGGCATTATTAGGCACCAGCGGGAGTGGCAAGACTACGACCTTGAAGATGCTCAATCGCTTGATTGAGCCTAGTGCGGGCAAAATATTTCTAAATGGAGAAGAAGTACACCGTTTGCCGCTGGAACAGATGCGCCGACGTATGGGGTATGTCATCCAGGATGTAGGTTTGTTTCCGCATTATACCATTGCTGAAAATATAGCGGTCGTTCCTCGCTTGCTCAAGTGGCCCGAAGCACGTATTCAGGCACGCATTCAATTACTACTGGAACGGTTGGGTTTGGCTCCTGATTTTTTCCTATCTCGCTATCCACACGAACTCAGCGGTGGGCAACAGCAACGCGTTGGTATTGCCCGGGCGCTGGCTGCCGAACCTCCCGTGTTATTAATGGATGAACCTTTTAGTGCGTTGGATCCGATCACTCGTCAGGAATTGCGCCGGGATTTTCGAGAACTGGAAGCCTTTCAGCAGCAGACCGTCGTGTTGGTCACCCACGATGTGATGGAGGCTTTTGAATTGGCCGACCGGATCTGTCTTTTAGACCAAGGGCAAATGCAGCAAATGGGCAGTCCAAGGGAGTTGCTTTTTCAACCCACCAATGATTTTGTCCGCAACTTTTTTGCAGCTCAACGTCTGGGGCTGGCGTATCGGGTACTCACGGTTGATGATCTTCAGGAGCTGGATGACACACCTCCTCCGGCAGATCGTCAGCAGATAGAGTTCTCTGCTACTATGCCTTTACAAGAAGTATTGGATCAGTTGTTGGCACCAGGTTCTACCGGCAGGGTAGGAGTCAATAATGCAGGCCAGTGGTTTTCGCCCGCGCAGCTTACGCAAACAGCAGCTGCCTTTTTGCAGAATGCATTTTAGCGTAAAAGGTATTTAGTAGAGGGTGTAGAGACATTGGAAAATCTAAAGTTGGCGGACGATATATCAAACCAGGTTAGATGACTTTTTTAAACTTTTTGCAGGAGAATAGCGACAAGCTACTGGAGTTGAGTCTAGAACACCTGGGGCTAACCCTGTTGTCGTTGTTACTAGCTTGTATGATAGCTATCCCTGCGGGCATCTGGATTGCCCGCCGCAAGGCTTGGTCGCGCTGGGTACTTGGGGCGGCGGGAATTTTACAAACCATTCCCAGCATCGCCTTGCTGGGGAGCCTGATTCCTTTGCTAGGGATTGGGGTCAAACCCGCCATTTTTGCCCTGCTTTTGTACGCTATTCTGCCCATTTTGCGAAATACCTTCACTGGGCTTCAGGGCGTCGACCCGGCGGTGCGTGAAGCCGCTGCCGGGATGGGCATGACCCCGTGGCAAATGCTTAGGCAAGTAGAGCTGCCACTGGCGATGCCGGTAATATTAGCCGGAGTGCGCACGGCAGCGGTCATCAATGTGGGCGTGGCAACGCTGGCAGCCTACATCGGTGCGGGTGGATTGGGGGAGTACATCTTTGGTGGTATTGCGCTCAATAACAACCAGATGATATTGGCTGGTGCCTTGCCCGCGGCACTATTGGCCGTGTTGTTCGATCAGGGATTGGCCTTACTGAGCAGGAAACGCCAACAACGACCTTCGGCGCTGCTATTGTTGATCCCTCTTTTGGGATGGATGGCCTGGCGGGGCCCGGCGAATAAGGAGCTACTAGCCGCCGCCTTTGACCCCGAGTTTTCGGAGCGAGCCGATGGACTGCCCAGTATTGAGGAGCAGTATCCAGGTCTGGCTTTTAATACACTGATCCTGAATGCCGGCTTGTTGTACCGCGCAGTCGCCGAGAGCGAAGTAGATATCATCAGCGGTTATTCGACCGATGGTCGGGTAAAAGCTTATAATCTCAAGGTGTTGGAAGATGATCAGCACGCTTTTCCGCCTTACGAGTGCGCTATTTTACTGAACGCCAATACGGCCGATCAGTACCCGGAATTAAGACCCACCATCGAGTTGTTGAGCGCCAAAATCAGCGACAGCCTCATGACACGCCTCAACTACGAAGTCGATCACCTGCACCGATCCGTGAGTGAAGTCGCCACCGATTTCTTGCGTCAGCAAAACTTGTGGCAAGCGCCTGAAGGAGCGCGCAAGGGCGAAATCCTGATCGGTTCCAAGCTTTTCACGGAGCAGTACCTGCTGGTAGAGATTTTTCGTCAACTCATTGAGGGTCACACCAGCATTGGCGTGATCGCAAAACCGGGGCTCGGAGGCACCAAAATTTGCTACGACGCCCTGCGCACTGGCGAGATCGATCTTTATCCAGAATATACTGGTACGGGGTTTCAGGTGTTACTACAACCTGCCGATAGCATCCGCGAAGCCATCTTCACCGATGCCGACGCAGTGTATGTCTACGTAAAGGAAAACTGCCAGCAAAGGGATGGCGTACTGTGGCTCCCTCCACTGGGGTTCAATAACACCTATGCTTTGATGACCAGATCCGAATTGGCGGAGGAGAAGGGGTGGGAGCGGGTTAGTGACTTGCTAAAAGATTGATAGACAAAGTAGTGGGCAGTGATGGTGATTGGTGCGCCGGGATACAAGGGCCCCAAGTGGAGGGCCCACCCTCCTGCCAGATCGCCAATGCCGCCCCAGGCCATACGACCATACAGGGCGTGCGTCTATCTCTGCTGCCGGAGCGGCAACAGCCAAGCAATACGCAAAAAAACAACCGCTGAATGCCCCACGACAAACTGGGGGTAGAGACCTTCGATGTTCTTAGTGGTTGTCAAGTCACTAAGAGGGGTAAATTTAGTAAAATTCTTTAATGAAACAAATTAGGTTGCATTTTTTTTAAAAACACTTTTTGTTTGCTAGGGGTGGTGTCTTTGAAATAAGATTGTACAAATAAATGCTTCACGGGAACTTTCTCGTTCTTTCCCACTGTTAGAGTAGCCAGTCACAAAAAACAAGCTGCCATGTTCTGTCTCCATAACCTAATAATTCCCAGCATGCTCATTGCGGAGCTGGCGGTAGGTACTCGCCTTGGATGACGAATGCCAAAATACTGGTAGGCTCCTCACTTCTCTGCAGGAGCGTTTTCAATTAAGTTTTTAGCTAAACCCGGCACTAAGTGGTTTGGGAATATTATCGCAACGTCATTTTTTGCTCTGACAAGGCGAAAAACGTAGGCGAAGCCTAAGCTTCGGCGTCCCGAAGTCTCGGGATTAACGCAGTCAGAGCAAAAAAGGACAAGTGAGAATGTCCCAGACCACTTAGTAACGGGTTTAAACATTACGGTTATGGATCGTTCTTCTTTAGACTTCCTCCTGGAAGTGCTGGAAGGGCAGCGTCGTGTATTTTATTACGCCAAAGATGAATACGCTCGCTACCTTATAGAAAGACAAACTTTACCTGCTGCCCAAAAGATCAAAACGATTGCCAACGGTCGTTGGGGGCGTTTATTGGAGCGGCCGCTGCTGAAAGATGCACTTGGCCAGTGGGGTGATGGCATGCTCGATTTCGATCGCTTGCAGCTGCTGCGGTCGGTTGACCCACTTTCCTTTCGGCTGAGTTTTGGCCAGTGGGGCCAGCAGCGTCACTTTTCCCAAAATTGGGCACAAACCTCGCGCCCGGGCTACAACCTGGTGCTACAACTCAACTTTGCCAGCGACCACAATCGTGCCTACCAGCAACTGATAGATGGTCGTCAGCGCCATCCTTTCAAGTACTGGGCACACCCGAGTCGGGCCGCTGGCAACGACTTCACGCTTGCTTGGGCGCGTATCGACCTCAGCGAAAACCTCGATGAAGCCCTCATTGAGGAGGTACAGACCGACTGGTGGAAAGCCGCCAACGAGGAGGTCATCGAACGCCGCCATCGCAAGCGCGATGCCAACGGCAATTGGATGGAATGGACCACCAAACGCAGTCGCCATAGCCTGGAACTGGAGCAGTATGAACACTACCTCCAGCAGGTACTCAAAGCCTACGGTGAGGTGTGGGCGGAAGCCATGCTAACGGCTACCTTACGCTTCTTGTGGGAAGAAATCGGGGTTAGCCGCATCTTCTACCATACCTACGACGCGGGCTGCATCCTCAAAAACTGTAAACCGCCGAAGTCGCTGTACACCCAGTTGCCCAAGCGTTTCTGCTTTGAAAAAACCACGGCTGTCCCTAATTTTCTCGAAAAGCGCGTGAAAAAGCTGTTTCCAAAGCCGGATAGCAAGCCTGCGTTTTGGTTGCTCCAGTAGAAGTATCTTGTTGTTGGCACCCTACTAGCGAATTATTTGCACAGGCAGGTTTTGACTACTGCTGTTCGTTACCAGCTGAAGGTAGTACAAACCTGGAGCTAGTTGTGTCGGCAACAAAAGCTGATGACTGCCGGTATGGTTTATTGGCCATTGTTGGCCGTTGGCGCTTATAAGTCGGGCACTCTTAATGCTGTCACCACGGTTATCTACACCCTCAAGTGTGAGGTATTTTCCAACCGAGACTGGATTAGGATATAAAGAGATACTACCTTCTTCTGTCTGTTTTACGGTCACCAGCCCTAGCTAGGCAAAGGTGCCGTCCAGATCATACTGAGATAAACGGTAGTAATGTTGCCCTTTGCTAGCCGGGTAGTCCAAGTATTGGTAGTATTGCTCTACATGGCTATCTCCCTTGCTTTGTAAGGTAGCGAGGGTTGTGAATTGCGTACCATTGCTGCTGTATTCCAACAAGAAAAAATCGTTGCTGGTTTCGCTGGCGGTCGTCCAGTTGAGCAGTATGACATTTTCCTTTAAGCTTGCCTCAAAAGACAAGAGCTCTACGGGTAAGAATGCCAATACCTGAGCTAGTGTCGTACAAGTGGTGCAGTTTTGAATGGCATTGTTGAATACATCTCTGCCGCTGGAGTTAGTGAAAGTAGTACCATCAACATTCAAGGTCACCGATCCGTTGCCTACAAACACGGTTGAAGTATTGATCAGTGTACCTCCTGGCAAAGTCAGGTTTTTGTTGTTCATGTCAATGGTTTTCCCTCGCAAGTCAGTGATGGCCGTAACTACCACACTACCGCTTCCCGTACCCGAAAGGGTAATTTTGGAAATGGCATTGTCATTTGCACAAGTCACAAATTGGGTGGCGTTTGTTGCATTGCAGTTGGTAGCTTGAGCAGCGACTGTCGTGCTTACCGCCAGGAAAGTCAGGAGCGCGATAATTGTTGTGAAATACTTCATGAGCTTTAATTGAAACATAGGGAGAAATTGAATAAATCGACCTTCTGACGGAGATCGTCATTTGTAGTAACATTTTTTTAATGTATATTTTTGAAGGAATAATAAGATCGGTACATCTCGAATGAAGTGTTTAGACAAAAGCCCAAATTACTTTAATATCGGTCTACCTTTGATGGACTTGGTAGTTCAAAAAAAACAGGAATATGGCGCAAGAAAACACTCCCCTACGTTGGCATCGGACCCGTTCTGAGGCTGGCCCTGATCTCAAATTATTTAAGGTGCGTTTCGACTGGTTGATCAATCCGCGGAATGGACATGAAGAAAAAATGATCTTGCTTGAAGGGGGGAGTTCCGTTCAGGTCGTTGCTACTACACCTGAGGGGCACATCCTATTGGTGCAGCAATACCGCTTTGGCGTCCGGCAGTACCTCTACGAGTTGCCAGGCGGACTAATCGACGCTGGAGAAGATCCCCTCACTGCTGCGCGCCGAGAACTGCTCGAAGAAACGGGCTATCAGGCTTCTAGCTGGGCCTCGCTGGGCAGCCATGCTTCTAATCCGGCTTTTATGGAGGGCATTGTTCACCATTTTTCAGCCCATAATGTCACATTGGCTGGCGCGCCTCAAATGGATGACGGGGAAGATATTCTACTCATAGCCATGCCGCGCGAAGAAGTGAAACAACGCCTACTCACAGGTGGGTTTCAGCACCCTCATACCGTTTGTGCGTTGGTGGCTTTCTTCGCGGAAGACTTTCGCTGATTTTTTAGCCGCTGAGGCGCGGAATTTTTTATACACGGAGGTGCCGAGGTTTTTTAGCCACTAAAACACTAAACCACGGAATGGTAACCAATTATTTTTGTGGGGTTTTGTGTTCCTGCCTACAAGGCAAGCTTCATCTTAATAGGCTTCTTTTAAGACCAGGAAAAGATAGGTGGTGCCAAAAGCGACAATGCCCTCTTCGGGGGAGTAGTAAACTTCAAAATAGCGGTTGCCCAATTCTTGTCGCTGATAGGTAACATTAGTGAATGTTCGGCCTCCCAAGGTGATGGTCCCCAGTTTTCTGCCCCCTCCACATGGTCGGTTGTTACTAATATCTACGGACAGGGTAGGTGCAACGATGTTGACATCACCATCATTAAATCCAACACCGCGTGCCTGGAGAAAATCTTTGGGTAGCACCTCGGGATTGAGTTGAGGATCTTGGCACAATTCGGGTTGTATGGCTACGATCAGCTTGGCACCAAGTTCAGTACAAACAAATTCGAAGTAGGCGCGATTGCCCGCATAGCGGTAATCTACAAACTCACCTGGTCGATCAGGATGAGGGAAGGTTTTTAGGTAACTGTATTCATCTTGCAGGATCGGCTGGTTCATCAGGAAGCTATAAGTGGTGCCTGCTGCTGATTCGAAAACAAGGGTGCGTTGCGTGAAATAGGGGGTGAAATCAGATATCCCTCCCGCAAAGGGAAAAAATCCCAAGCTGACCGTCTCATTAGCAACAACTGGTGCCTGCCGGACAATGGGCTCGTTACAGGCACTAAGAAAAAAGAGCGGTAGCAGTAAATAGAGTAGTTGTTTGTTCATTGCAAGAAAGGTTTTCTGGAAGCGGTTCTTCTTTGTAATGAAGTTAGCACTAATTTGTTGAATTACAATTGATAATCTCCCGACATTTCCAGGGAGTTTTATCCCTTTATCAGGCTATTGGTGAAAATTGGGTAGAAGGCATGGCCCCAAGCTTTAACTTAATTTCCTTTCTTCCTTTTCCACCACGAGAGCAGGAGCACGCCACTGATGACCAATACGGCACCAAGCCATTGCCAGCCTCCGAAGCTTTCGCCTAAAAAAACGGACGCCAGCATGATGGTGGAGATAGGGCCAACACTACTGATGATGGATGCTGGTCCTGCGCCTAACCTACGAATGCCTTCGGCGACCATAAAACTGGGCAGCACGGTAGCCAGCATGGCCATGCCGAAGCAGTACCAATAAACGGGCGTGGGAAAATCGAAGAGGGCCCAGTGGTGCTGGATGCCGTGGTGGATGATGATGGCAAAGCAGGCGATGCTCATGGTGAGCGAATTGTAGCGGAGGGTACCCATTTTGGGTAAAAACTCGCCGCTACCCATCAGATAAATGGCAAAAGCTAGGGCACTGCCAAAGGACAAGGCTACCCCTCGCCAGAAAAACTCGCCCTGAGCCAGTTCTACCGATTGTGAAAATGCCAGGGCGATACCTAGGTAGGAGAGTAATACGGCGGCAGCTTCGCCCCAGCTGATTCGGCGCCTTAGAAAAATGGCGGACAACAACAGCACCAGTGTTGGATAGGTAAACAGAATGAGCCGCCCCAAACTGGCCGTGAGGTACTGGAGCGACCAAAAGTCGAACAGACTGGCGATATAATAGCCCATGATGCCCAGCACAATGATTTGTGCCCACTGTTTTTGATTGAGCTGGAAATCGCTGGATTTTCTTTGTCGTTGACTGTAAGCTGCAGCTATCAGGAAAAAAGGCAGGGAGAAAGCCATGCGCAAGGCGACCAGCGATACACTATCGGCACCGTAGAGATAGGCCAGCTTGATAAAGATGGCCTTGCTGCTGTAACCAATAGCGCCCACGAAAACTAAGACGAAGGCGAGGCCTGTGGCACTGAGAACAAGTGTTTTGTCACGCATGGCCCAAAGGTAGCAGTATCCTTTTTAGGAGAGACAAAAAAGACGGCTGCAAATCGTATTTGCAGCCGTCGAGAACAATTGATTAGACTAATTGAAGAAATTTTAGAAAGAGCATAAATCCAGGTGCTGCTGCTCGCTAGGCTGGTAGCCCAGGTGGCTGGCTCGCTCTAGATCGGCGCAACCATCAGGAAAATTATAAGTGAGGATTCTGGCGAGCCCACGATTGTGCAACAACTCGGCAGAGGTACCGCGTTGGAGAGCCCAGTCGTAGTAGGCAATGGCCTCGAAATGATCTTCTTGTAAGAGCTGCAGATTGCCACGCAATAAGGCGATGTCAGCTGGGGGGAGGTCTTGGTTATCCTCTAGCTGGTTGATTAAAGAGCTGGCCTGCATCAGTTTACCACTGGTTTTTAAATCATAGACGGTTTTGGTTGTTTCCTGCTGATCGGTTTCGGGAGGTAAGGTCGCCAGCAGGCGCATTTTGCTTGCTGGATTATTGAGGCTGAAGAGCATTACACTATTGGGGCTGATAAGGAACGCTCGTTGTAGGTCACGCTCGGCTTCGGTGTTGCGGCCCATGCGCTGCTTGGCCATGGCACGCTTAAGGTAGGCAGGTGCCCAGTTGGGCCATTGTTCCACTGCAATATCGTAAGCTTGGATAGCTTCTTCCCAACGGCCTTGTCGTATGAGGTTGTCGCCGTCAATCAAGAGCTTGGTAACACCGTTACCGTAATTGCGTTGATCCGTACGTGCGTTGGAGGTGAACAGGTCAATGGGACTAATCTGGCTATAAAGTAAGGTACTACCAAGTAAAGCCAGAACTAAGGTTATGATTCTCATAGGAATAAGTTTAGCTACTTTTAGTGATAGTTTTACTATTGAACACTTCTGTTTACTTTTTGTTCATTATTTTATGATCAGAAAATAGACGGATGCTCACCCAATTGGTACAGGAAATAGCGGCCCTTGGCTGGCTGGATTGGATCGTAACCATAACAGCTTTGATCTACGTAGTGCTTTCGGCGAAGAACAACCCCTGGTGTTGGCCTTTTGGGATTGTCAGTTGTACATTATGGGCCTATGCTTCGTATGGATATGGCTTGTATTCAGATGTATTGCTTCAAATCTTTTACGTAGTGATGGGGTTTTGGGGCTGGTACAATTGGCAAAAAGGCAGTGCGCAAGGTGGGGCAATGCCCATCAGTCGAATGACGCCGACAGCACATCTTTTGTATATTTCGGTAGGGATTGTTGCGGGCGGCCTACTTGGCTACCTGTTCAGCAATACCAACGCTGCTGCGACCTATTGGGATGCATTTACAACTACTTTTTCGGTGTTGGCAACGGTAATGCTGGTGCGTCGTCAATTGGAAAATTGGGCCTACTGGATTGTTATTGATTTGGCCTATGCTGGGCTGTATTATAGTCGCGGAGCCGTATTGTTTGCCCTGTTAATGATGGTTTATACGATTATAGCAGTATACGCTTTTGACACCTGGAAGGAGCAGTATAAAAGGCAATAGTTATTTAGATTTGATCTAAATAAGCCTAATCTACAAACTTTGGATTTGACCCATTGTCATTAAAACAAAGAACCTTTATATCTTTGTCGAGTTTTAAGACTCTATACTTGCATAAGTGACTGGTATTGAGTCGTTTAGTGAGTTTTTTGCGCAATTAAGCAGACCACACAAACGGTAAACATTACAATGAAAAGTATCCTCAACAAAGCTGTGCTGACCTTAGGTACGCTTTTTATGGCATTCGAGCTTTCGGCCCAAACTGAGGGAGCTAGCGGTTCCAATATCTTTATTTATACCCTGGTGGGTATTGCCGTGATTCTCTTTTTCGGTATGCTCATTAACGTCGCAGACAATCTGATTGGTATCGAAGCCAAGCAGAACAATATCGACGTAGAAGAAGGCGGACTGGCATTGATCCCCGGTTTCAAGCATCTTTTTGGTGGTAAAGTAGCGGATTATACCGCCAATGCCCCCGTAACAATCTTGCGCCGAGGCCATGATATTCTGCTCGAAGGCGAAGCTAGCGGTGCAGTCAAAGTAGCTAGCGGTGTAACTCGCTACGCGGTACAACCCCCTAACTTCCGGGGGCTGCAGCCAATTCCTAAGATGACTGTAGAAGTAGGTGCGTCGGTGAAAGCTGGTGACCAGATTTTCTTTGACAAGCAAATGCCAGATGTTGCTTTTGTAACGCCTGTCAGTGGCGAAGTGATCGAATTGAACCGTGGGGCCAAGCGTGCCATTACGGAAATCGTGATCCTGGCTGACAAAAAGCAGGAGTACCGTACATTCAATCAGCCAGACTATAAGACGGCCGATCGCGAGACGATCCTCAACTTTATGAAAGAGAGCGGTGGGTGGTCTTTGCTACGCCAGCGTCCTTATAATACGATTCCTAATCCTGAAGTTACGCCACGCGATATTTTCGTAAGTACCTTTGACTCTGCTCCTCTTGCGCCGGATAGTGCGGTAATAGTAGCGGGCCAGGAAGCTGCTTTCCAGGCGGGTATTGATGTTTTGGCTCGGTTGACGGATGGTCAGGTACACTTGGGCCTTGATGGTCGTGGTGAGACGGCTCCTCCGGCAGCATTTACGGAAGCAAGCAATGCTTCCAAGCGTTACTTCAAGGGCAAGCACCCAGTAGGTAATGTAGGTGTGCAAATCCATCACACTGCGCCAGTTGGTGGCAATGATGTGGTTTGGGTATTGGGTGTTCAGGAAGTAATTACTTTGGGTAAATTGTTCCAGGAAGGTCGTTTTGATGCTTCACGGGTAGTTGCCCTGGCAGGAGCAGAACTGCAGATCCCTCATTATGTACGCACTTATCCAGGTGCCAATGTAGGAGAACTACTCAAAGGCAACCTCAAGCAGGATCACGTTCGCTATATTTCTGGCGACGTACTCTCCGGTGAGCAAAAGACGCCTAATGGTTACCTCAACTTCTATGATGACCAATTGACGGTGATCAAGGAAGGAGATTACTACGAAATGTTCGGTTGGTTATTGCCATTGAGCCCACGGCCGACCATTTCTAATACTTTCCCCAACTTCCTCTTCCCGAAGGTGAAGTTTGAAGCAGATACCAATACCCACGGTGAAAAGCGTGCATTTGTAGTGACCAATGCCTACGAGCAGGTGATGCCGATGGATGTTTACCCCCAGCAGATTATGAAGTCAATTCTGGTCAATGATATTGAGCGGATGGAAGGCCTCGGTATCCTGGAGCTGGTAGAAGAAGATGTAGCACTTTGCGAGTTTGTATGTGTATCCAAGCAGCCTCTCCAGCAGATTTTGCGCCAGGGCTTGGAAACCATGCGTGAGCAAGGCTAGATCAGATTAAGCTAAAGAATTAAGATTAACAATAACTCAGTATACTCGATAATATGAAAAAGGCACTGCTCAATTTCTTCGAGCGCATCGAACCGGACAAGGCAAAGTCGCCGCTTTTGCACACCGCTTACGACGCTTTTTTCACCTTCGCTTTTACTCCTAATACAGTTACGGCTAAAGGAGTACATATTCGCGATGGTATGGATTTGAAGCGCACCATGGTGACCGTGGTCGTAGCGCTCCAGCTCCTTTACGTTTTTGGCACCTATAATATCGGTAACCAGCATTTCCATGCTTTGGGAATGTACACCGGTACTTTTGAAGCCATTCACCTTAAAATATTCTACGGACTGGTAAAGATCCTCCCGATCTTTGTGGTTACTCACCTTGTTGGTCTGGGAGTTGAATTTTACTATGCTGCCAAGAAAGGTCACGCTGTAGAAGAAGGGTTCCTGGTTTCTGGTGCATTGATTCCGCTAATCATGCCTCCTGATATTCCATTATGGATTCTTTCTATTGCCATCATCTTTGCGGTGGTTATTGGTAAAGAAGCTTTTGGTGGTACGGGGATGAACATCTTGAACATTGCTTTACTGGCACGTGTGTTCGTTTTCTTTGCTTACCCTACTTACATCTCTGGTGATGAAGTATGGATTGCTGGTATAGAAAAAGTAGGTGCTGGTGCTTATGCAGGCCAGGAATACGGTGGTATTTACGGTATCCTTGACAGTATCTTCGGTGCCTTTGGCTGGGCTACTTTCGGTGAGGGCAAGCAAGCTGTTGTAGATGGCTTCACCGGTGCTACTCCGCTAGGCCTTGCTGCTAAAGGTGGTTGGGCAGCTGTGACCGAGCATTATTCGGTAAGCGATATGTGGTGGGGACATATCCCTGGTTCTATTGGTGAAACGTCTAAGCCATTGGTACTTATTGGTGCTTTGATGCTTATACTAACAAAGGTAGCAGACTGGCGTATCATGGTTTCAGCAGTAGTAGGCTTTGTCTTGTGTGGTTTGATGGTAAATGGTATTGCACCCGATACTTTCGGACCTGAGACTGCTGGTGTTTTCAAATTTATGGCGGTGCCTTGGTACTACCACTTCTATATGGGTAGCTTCTTCTTCGCGATGGCGTTTATGGCTACTGATCCGGTTACCGCAGCTTCTACGGCGACGGGCAAATGGATTTACGGATTCTTCATCGGCTTCATTGGTCTGATTATTCGTGTCCTGAACCCTGCTTATCCCGAAGGATGGATGTTGGCGATTCTCTTCATGAACGTCTTCGCTCCGCTGATCGATCACTATGTGTTCGAAGCTAACGTAAAACGCCGTGCTAAACGGCAGGTAGCGTTGGCAAAAGCACGAGTAGAGGCAGCTCCAGCAAGTGCCACAACTGTAACTGCAGAATAAAAAACAATATGACGGTAAGGCGGCCATCTTGTCGCTTTACCGAATTGTTATAAATAAAAAATACAATGGATAAGAATAGCACGAATTACGTTTTAATCTTTGTCCTTATCATGACGGTACTGGTAGCCTTTTCGCTGGCAAGTATTCGTCAGGTGACCAAAGCCAAGGCTGATCAGAACGAAGATATCTTCAACAAGCGCGCAGTCCTTGCTGCGGTAAACGATTACCTAGGCATGGGCGAAGGTGTTGGTGCAAACGACCTGACCGACGACCAAGTATTGGAGATCTTCCAGAACAAAGTGCAGCAGACCGCTATCAATACCGAGGGCCAGGAAGTAGACGGCGTAATGGCCGAAGATATCGACATGGCTAAGGAGAAGAAAAAGGATGTGAGCGAGCGCGTACTCCCTTTGTTCAAGTACGCCTACGAAGGCAAGAATTTTTACATCCTTTCCGTACGTGGAAGTGGACTATGGGATGAAATCTGGGGCAATATTGCACTGGAAAGCGACCTGAATACCATTGCTGGTGCCTCTTTTGATCACAAAGGGGAAACCCCTGGTCTGGGTGCGGAAATCAAGGACAATCCTACCTTTTCGGCCAACTTTAAGGGCAAAGAGATTTTCCGTGACGGAAAATTTGTTTCGGTTAAAGTACGCAAAGGAGGAGCGCAGGATGATACCTACGAAGTAGATGGCATCTCTGGTGCTACCGTAACCGGAGACGGAGTGGATAAAATGCTAGAAACGGGTATTGCCTTGTACTTGCCTTACCTTGAGAAAATCAAGGGAGGAAGCATGGAATCTATGCTCCAGCAGTAAGTCCTATATTAATCAAGAAATTAACAATTCAACCAAAAAGCGATACAATGGCTGAGGTGAAAAATGTGGAAGAAGTAAAAGAGCCTTTATTCGGCAAAGTCGAAAAGAAGCTCATTACCGATCCTCTCAACGATAATAACCCAATCACCGTACAGGTATTGGGGATTTGTTCTGCCCTGGCAGTAACATCTCTGGTTTACCCATCGGTAGTCATGTCGATTGCGGTAATCTTTGTAACCGGATTCTCCAGCTTGTTTACCTCCTTACTGCGTAATGCGATCCCTAAGCCGGTGCGTATGATTGTGCAGTTGGTAATCATTGCTACCCTGGTGACCTTTGTAGAGATGGCACTGAAGTACTTCAACTATCCTGTTTACAAGCAGCTTTCGGTATACATCGGACTGATCATTACGAACTGTATCGTAATGGGTCGTCTGGAAGCGTTCGCAATGGCCAACAAGCCGTGGCGCTCTTTCGTAGATGGTATCGGTAACGGTATCGGCTACGGTGCTATCCTGATTGCGGTAGGTGTGGTACGGGAAATTTTCGGTAAAGGCACGCTCTTTGCGGGTAGCCCCATCGAAATGAAACTGATCGGCGCCAATGCAGGTAACGTAGAATATTTGATCAATACGGCTGCCGAGTCTGGTATCGGTAGCTGGTTTGGTTGGTATACCAACAATAACCTGATGGTATTACCAGCGGCGGCGATGTTTATCATCGGGATCATGATTTGGATCCAGCGCAGTTACAATACGAAGCTGGTCGACGTATCTTAATTCACAAAGTTTAGTGATGCGATTGCTTTTTTCCTATTTGTGTAAAAATGGGAAACGAGCAGAACAAAACTTCCACTTTTAAAATTTATGTTCTCATGGGAGAATTTATGAATATCTTCATCAAGTCGGCCTTTATCGAAAACATGGTATTGGCCTACTTCCTGGGTATGTGTTCTTACCTGGCGGTTTCTAAGTCAGTGAACACTGCTTTTGGTCTGGGACTTGCCGTTATCTTCGTACTGGGGGTAACCATGCCGATCAACTGGTTGATCAATGAGTACCTGTTGAGTGAAAATGGCCTTTTTGGTCAGGATTTGACCTTCTTGCGTTTTATTCTCTTTATTGCGGTGATTGCCTCTATGGTACAGCTGGTAGAAATGGTGGTGGAGAAGGTTTCTCCCGCGCTTTATTCTGCTCTGGGGATTTTCCTTCCGCTGATTACGGTAAACTGTGCCATCCTTGGTGGTTCCCTCTTTATGGTATCACGGGAGTATAACCTGAGCAATTCTATCGCCTTCGGTTTGGGAGGTGGCTTTGGCTGGTTCCTGGCAATTATTGCCATTGCAGCGATTCGCGAAAAAATCCGTTACTCTGATGTACCACCTGCTCTTCGCGGACTGGGAATGGCCTTCATCCTGACCGGATTAATGGGGATCGCATTTATGAGTCTGATGGGGATCGACCCCGCAGTATTTGCTGGTCCTAAGTAAGGATAGGCATATTTAGTGAACTGACAATTTATATCTGATGAATACGATATTTGCAGCGGTTATTCTTTTTACAGCAATCATTCTGCTCCTGTCTTTCATGCTGATCGCAGCACGTAAGCGCCTGGTACCACAGGGCGAGGTAAAGATCATCGTGAATGGCGATGAAGACAATCCGCTGATGGTACAGCCAGGTGGCACACTATTGGGTGCACTGTCTGAGAAGAGCATCTTCTTGCCTTCTGCTTGTGGGGGCGGTGGTACTTGTGCCATGTGTGAGTGCCATGTAGATGCTGGTGGTGGAGATGTGCTCCCTACCGAAATGAACCACCTTACCCGTAAGGAAGCTGCCGAAAATAAGCGCCTTTCTTGCCAGGTGAAGGTTCGCCAGGATATGCGTATCCGCATTCCTGAAGAAATCTTCGGCATCAAGAAATTTGAGTGTACGGTCGTATCCAACTACAACGTAGCTTCTTTCATCAAGGAGTTTGTTGTTCGTCTGCCGGAAGGCGAGGAAATGGATTTCCAATCTGGTGGTTATATTCAGATCGACGTACCCAAGGTAACCGTAGAATACAAGAATTTCGACATCACCGCTCACCCTGAGCACCACGGTGATGATCCTAATAAATTCCAATCGGAGTGGGACAACTTCAAGTTGTGGGACCTTAAGATGGTCAACGACGAAGAGCAGTTCCGCGCCTACTCTATGGCCAACCACCCTGCGGAAGGAGACATCATCATGTTGAACATCCGGATTGCTACCCCTCCATTCGACCGTGCCACCAATGGCTGGATGAATGTTAACCCCGGGGTATGTTCTTCCTACGTATTCGATCAGAAGCCAGGTGACAAAGTAACGATCTCTGGTCCTTACGGTGAATTCTTCATCAAGCCGACCAAAAAGGAAATGGTTTACATCGGCGGTGGTGCCGGTATGGCGCCTTTGCGTTCGCACCTCTTCCACCTCTTCCACACTCTGAAGACGACCGACCGTAAGGTGTCTTTCTGGTATGGTGGCCGTACCAAGCGCGAGTTGTTCTACATCGAGCAGTTCCGCGAAATCGAAAAAGAATTCCCTAACTTCCGTTTCTACGTAGCACTGGATAACCCACTGCCCGAAGACAACTGGCAAGTAAAGGAAGATACCGAATCACCAGGCGATGGTTTCAAAGGTTTCATCATGCCCGTAGTGATGGAGCAATACCTGACCAAGCACCCCGAGCCAGAAGAAATCGAGTACTACTTCTGTGGTCCTCCACTGATGAACGCTTCGGTGATCAAAGCCCTCGATGAGTTGGGTGTGCCCGAAGAAAACATCGCTTTCGATGATTTCGGTGGGTAAGACTTAATAGTCACTACTAAACAAAAAGCCTGCTTCCTGTGATGGGGAAGCGGGCTTTTTGTTTTATTCCCCCACAAACCCCTGCCACCCCTCCATATACCCGATAAATTTCTCCCCCAGCCCTTCCTTGCGCAAATACGCTTTGGAGACGGGCGTCTCCGTGGGGATAAAGCCAGGGTCTTCCTTCACCTTCGCGGGAAAGTCATGGTGGAGGATGGCCGAGCGGCCGATGGAAACGAAGTCGACGCCAGCGTCCAGGATTTCACGTACGTCTTTTCCTGTGCTGATTTTCCCCGCTACCGTCCACAAGACCTGCTTGAAATCGAGCTCAGCAAAGTGGGCGAGCAATGATTTATCCTGATAGTGTTCCTCGTGGGGGAGCTTGAAACTGTCCCATAAAGAAATATCGAGGAAGTCGATTTGTCCTTCGTCGATTAGTTGCTGGCAGATCTTCTTTACTTCTAGCAAATCCATACCAAAGCGTTCTGGCGAAAGCCGTACACCCAGGAGGAATTCGGGGCCGCAAGCCGCTCTGATGCCATTGACGATTTCGAAGAGCAGGCGCGCTCTATTCGCCAAATCTCCACCGTATTCATCCGTCCGATGATTGATTTCAGCACTCAAAAACTGGGTCAGGATATAGCCGTGGGCACCGTGTACTTCTGCGCCATCGTAGCCGCTATTTTTGGCGCGTACGGCGGCGGTGATGAAGTCGTCTCGTAACTGTTGTACCTCTGGCAGTGACAATCCACGAGCACCGTATTTTTCAAGGTCGGAAGGACAAACCGGGGCCTGCCCGATCAAATCCGCTGGAGATCGCATCCCCGCGTGGTGCAATTGGATGACCGCGAGGCTGCCGTATGCTTTTATGCCTGCACTTAGTCGTTGATGCCCGGCAAGGTGCAGGTCACTGAAAATCCCCAATTGTCCGGGAAATCCTTTGCCAACTTCCTGAACGTGCGATGCACAGGTCATCACCAGACCAAACTGCCCCTCGGCTCTCATGGTCAGCCAGTGATATTCCTCTTCGGAGAGGCGGCCGTCTTCAAAACTCTGGGTATTGGTCATCGGGGCCAGCATGAACCGGTTTTTCATTACGGCCCCGCAGGGGAAAGTGAGGGGTGTTTGGGGAGTTGGTTTCATGGAGGAGGAATTGGTTGATTAGTCGTTTTTATTTTGGAAAAAATTGGCAAGTAAGGGTTTTACCATATAAGACATATGAGATTTTTTATTTTCTCTGGTCCACACAAATTTTCAAGGCCTCCGCAAAAATCGCTTCCATTGCTTCCTGCGGAAAATCCTCCTCTGGATGAATAAGTAAAATCTTGATCTGTTTGCGATCTCCACTCAGGAGCATCGGATGATCAATTTTGTGCCCGTCAATAAACCCGATGTAAGGATAACCCGTCTTTTTGTCCATCCACAAGTAACAGAGATTTTTACCACAATAAGTGAAAAAAGGAGTATTCCACTTCCAGGCCGCCCGTATTTCGGTATCGAAAGCCATAATGTAATCGTGCAGCGCTAGTAATGTACCCCGCAGCGGCTCTTCTTGATCGAGGTAGAAATGGGTAAGTTGATCTTGCATATTTTTTCTCTTTCTTGTTCCTGTGCTTTGGGCTACATTTCCTCATGGTATCTCACCCCCGCCAGTCGAGTAGCCCACCTCCGACCCTGGCGGGCCACCTCCGCCCAAGCGGAGGATATGGGCGGGCCGTGGCCCGTAAGCAGACTGTCCTGAGGTTGTGACCAGCAGGACAAGTCTTGTAGCTTAGTTTGGTAATGAAGCTGCACGATGGTCCGCTTTTATTAGATTGAAATTGGAACCTGAGTACAAAACCAATCCGTAAGGCAGCACATGAAGCGCAACGAATTTCGGTCTTCCACCCACCGGGAGAGCCTACCTCCCGCCGAGGAACGAAGGCATCAACCATCAAACCATCAACAAACAACCATCAACCATTCTAAATTACCCCCACCGCATCTTTCAACACCCAGCCTGTGCGACCATCAACGAGTTCTACCTTGCGCCAACCTTCGAAGTCATCGAGCAAGCGCACACGGAGGCCTTGGTGTACCTCAAAGTCTACTTCCGTGTCTTCGCCTGGTGCAATTCTTACTTCTACTTTTTTGGGCAGGATAACGGCCTGATCGGCGCGTGCCAGAGCTTTGGTTCTACTGTTGGCAAAGAAGATAAAGAGGATGGCCAGCAGGATCAGCGTTGCGCCGTAGAAGGGAAGTTGTGCCGCTCGCTTGGTAGGGTACCAGGCTGGCGTGCCGGCCCCGTTGCGAAACCACAACCAATTCATCAATATGCCTATGCCGATAAAGGTGAAAAAGATGGCCAACACACCCCAAGTGTCGGGTTGCAGTCTGGCGGCTATCCGGTGCCACCAGTCGTACAGAAAGAAGGTAGGCAGAGGCAGTAGCCCGTCTTCCTGCTCATTGCGCAATAAATCCAGGTTTTTGCGAATTTCTTTATCGTAAGGGGCGAGCTTTTTGGCCTTTTCCATTTGCAGGATCGCTGGCCCTAGTTTTTCCGTACGGTAGTACGCCAAGCCGAGGTTGTAATGTAGGCTTGCCGAGGCATACCCTTCTTCCAGTAGTTGTTCGTAAGCACTGATCGCTTGCGGATAGCGCTGGGCATCCAATTGCTGAAAAGCCGTCTGCGCACGTTCCTCTGCCGATTGGCACCAGCTACCAGTAACCAGGAGCAATAGACTCAAAAGGATGAATAACTTACGCATAGTGTGTCCTGTTTTTGAAAACGACAAAGTTAAGAAAAGTCGGTTTTATTGGTGTAAAAGTTGGACACCCCAACAAACAAACCATCCAACGATCAACCATCAACCATCCAAAAATCCGCAATCGTCCGATCATTGCTCAAGCGAGGCACCTTATTCTGCCCTCCTAGTTTGCCTTGGGTTTTCATATAGTTGCGGAAAGCATCTTTGGGGAGTGGCCTTACTACGAGGGGCCGCAAGATTCCCCCGGCAATCAAATCCTGGTAGTAAATATTTTGGTCGACCATCGCAGCGTTGAGCTTGCGGGTGAACTCGGCCAGATCCGCGGGCGGTTGCTCGAATTCTACCAGCCATTCGTGGTAGGGGAGGCCACCTTCGGGAGGATTCACCTGTGGGGCAACGGTAAACTCGGTGATGCGTACCTCTGTTTCTTTGGTCACTTCTTGCATCGCTGTTTCCACTTCCTTGCCAATCACATGCTCGCCAAAGGCAGAAATGAAGTGCTTGATCCGGCCCGTAACTTTGAGGCGGTATGGCGTTTTGCTCACAAATGCTACCGTGTCACCAATGTTGTAGCCCCAGAGGCCGGCGTTGTTGTTGATGATAATGGCGTAATTAACACCCAGCTCTACGTCTGCGAGGGAAATCCGGGTAGGATTTTCGTGGAAGATTTCTTCCGCTGGGACGAACTCGAAGAAAATCCCGCTGGCAACGTTCAACAATAAGCCCGGCTCCGTTTGGCTATCCTGAAAAGCAATAAACCCTTCGCTAGCTGGATAGGTTTCCACGCTGTCGAGGCGTTTGCCTACTAGTTGTTCCAGTGCTCCCCGGTACGGTTCGAAATTGACACCACCGTAGACGAAAACCTCATAGTTGGGGAAAATATCCTTGATGTATTTCTTGCCGGTTTTTTCCAGCAGCCGCTCGTAGTACATCTGCACCCAGGGCGGTATGCCGCTGATCAGGCGCATGTCTGCGGGCAGGGTTTCGGCTACGATCCGCTCCAGCTTACTTTCCCAATCCTCGATGATGTTGGTGCTGTAGGAAGGCAGTTGATTGGTGCGCAACCAGGCTGGCACCTGGTGGTTGACAATTCCAGACAAGCGGCCGGTTTTAATACCTCCTACTTCTTCCAACTCCGGACTACCCGAGAGGAAGATCATTTTGCCGTCCATCCATTTCCCTTTCCCCGTACGGGCGTAGTAATTGAACAATGCATTGCGAGCGGTACCAAAGTGGTTGGGCAAGCTGTCTTTGGTCAGGGGAATGTACTTCACCCCCGAGGTAGTACCGCTGGTTTTGGCAAAATAAGCCGGACGCCCGGGCCACAATACATTTTGCTCGCCCTGCTTGATGTATTCAATATAGGGCTTCAGTTCTTCATAATCCCTGAGCGGAACCTGCTCACGAAAGGCTTCGTAACTGGTGGTTGCCGTCAGCTGATGATCACGCCCGAAGCGGGTCTGGGCCACTCCGCGCATAAGCTCACTAAAAACGGCCTCTTGAGCGGCTAGGGGGGCTGCCGACCATTGGTCGATGTTTTTGGCAATGAGGTTGGCGAAGGGGCGGGTCAGAAATGATTTCCAGGCCATAAGTTGATAAAATAAAACATCCCGAAAACTGTATCAACAGGATTCGGGATGTTGTTTGTTGGTACCCAACAAAGATAAGTGATCAAAGCTTAATCACGTAAGTCCTCGACGTAGTAGTTGGGGTATTTACTTTTGTTGAAACCAAAGTACCCTGCGGCAAATTGCTTGTTGGGGGTCACGTTTTTCAACTGAAAAGTGTAGCGGCTACCGTCTTTGGCAAACGCTTTTACCTCTACAATCTCTTTACTGTCGCGCGCTACGAGCATTCGCAATTTGGCATATTCACTGCTACGATCAGTGGGTTTAAACTCAATGATGTGTACCACCTTGCCGTTTTCCGTACGGGTATCGATCAGGCTGTAAACAAAATCACCATTGTCATAGAAATTAAAGATCGACTGCGGCGAAAGTAGCCCGGTGTCTTCTCCAGGAGCAGGCATGTTGTTGATCTGTACCGACTCATTGTTGTGTAAAACAAGGTACAAGGCACTGCCGTCGGAAAAGACCTCTTGACCACCAAACTCTACACGGTACTTCTCACCGCTACGAGCTAGTTTGCCCTGTTGGGTCTCTTTAGGCTGTTCGGGGAATTCAATATCAAGGGCGAAGTTGGCTTCAATGGAAGAATAGGCCTCGTATTTTTGCCGTACCTGGTTCAAGATCTTACGCGCCTCTGGGTCCGAGTCTTCTGCTTTAGTGTAATCCTGAGCATAAGTACTCACCGTGAACAATAAAGCGAGGCTGGCAAATATCAGTTGTTTAATCATAGTTATTTTGGCTTGTTTATTCCGCAAGGTTAACGCCCTTAAGACGCAGCTTATTGGTGTTTGGAACACACAAAGAACGTTAATGTTTTCTAAAAAAGCAATGTGTTTTTGGGCAGCTGGCTGTGCCACCGCGCTATTCGCTCTTACCTCCCCTTGGTCGGTACCGCTGCTATCGCTGCTGCGGGGTATCTGGTTGGGCGGGTCCATCTCTTCTCGGGGCGACCTTGGTGCTGAATCGTATGATCGTATTGGTACGATTGGGTGCTGAGCTGATCGTATGATCGTATTGGTACGATTGGGCACTGCGCTGAATCGTACGATCGCACTGGTACGATCAGCCCCAAGCGAAGCCCACTCAATATTATAGCCTTGGAGAATTAAATATCAATAAAATACCCGATCGTCCACCAGATGCGATGCCGGGAAGTGTTTTCAAACAGTCGATCCCAGCGGTGGTCTATTCCCAGTTCTAGTTGCTGCTGATTATTTATATTGTAGCCCAAGCCACCGGTTAGGCGATTTTCCAGACCGAAGTCGCGTGCTTGTTTGCTACCCAGCAATTCCCATGAGGCAATGAGGTAAAACTCCTGGTCATCAACCCGCTGGCCCCGCAAGGCGGTCTCCCATGAAAAGCGGTAACGCAGTCGGTAGCGGGTAGTTTCTTCCGTCTGATAGGTTTGATCCGTCCGCCAGCGGTGGCCAATTCGACCATGGGGCAAGCGTCGCACCAAGGCAACTTGTTGTAAGGTGCGATGGATCAGTTCTCCATCAGAAAATCTCAGGAGGTAACCAGCTCCTGCACTGGCAAGAGGTCGAAAGCGATAGTTGGCCACCATCGTCAGATCGGTACGAACGTAGTCGTAATCGACAGTTAGGCCGTCGCTGGTTCGCCGCCAGCCGCGCTGCATAGATTCCAGCTGCGCGCTGAACTTCCATTGCTCGTTTAGGGAATAACTCACGGTCAATTCTGGTAGCCAGCCCATCTCTATCGGCGTCTGTCCCGCCAGGGGCAGCGCTCCCAGGATGAGCAAAAGAAGGAAACATTTGCGCATCAGTAATTCAGATTTGTCGTTGGCCGTAGAACAATTTGGCGGTAGGTCAAGAGCTCACCATTTTTACTAAAGGTGCCCTCCCAGATGCCGTAGATGCCTTTCATCTTTGCGCTGAATTCTATTTCGTATTGTACCAGCACTTCTCTTGAAAAGCGCCCTTGTAGGGCTGATCTAATCCCCTCTGTACTTCCTTGCCATTGTTCCTGAATACGGTTCAGCTTGAATTTGGGCAGCGTTTTAAAGGTATAAATTAGTTGCCGACGGGTGCTGTCAGGGATTTGCCGCAGTTTAAGTACGCTTTCAACGTCCTCCAATTCGCCCGTTGGAGAAAATTCTACACTGAAGTGCCTGCGTTGGTGTTTGAACTTTGCTTCTATGCTCTGCCGCCCGGAGGTGGTTTCGGCATACCATTTTATCCGGTTGTTATCGCCAAAAACGAGAGATAACCATGCTCTTGCTGCTTTAGGGGCTGCTTCCGATGCTATTCTAAGTTCCTGTTCCTGCTTGTCTTGGCCTTCCAGTACCGAGCTGGCCGCAAGCAATAACACCAGGCTGAAAAAAAGCTTTGTACCCATCTTCGAGTTTTATTATGCAAACAATCGAAGGTGGAGGAGAGTTGGAGAGCATACCGGGTAAGTATCCTGTCTATCTAGCTTCTGCGACCTACTTTACGAAGAAAAAAAGCAATCAAAACACTGAAAATTTCAAAGTAAGTTTTATCTTTGCAGCCCGTTAGGAATTTATTCAAACAAACAACTACTAATGTTCGCAATCGTAACAATAGCTGGTCAACAGTTCAAAGTAGAGGAAGGTCAGGAGATCTTCGTCCACCAGCTAGAAGCAACCGAGGGTGATAAGATGTCGTTTGATCAGGTATTAATGATCAACAACGACGGAAAAACCTCGATTGGCACGCCGGTTTTGAGCGCCAAGGTTAATGCTACGGTATTAGGCCACCAAAAAGGCGACAAAGTGATCGTATTCAAGAAGAAGCGCCGTAAAGGATACCGCGTGAAGAATGGTCACCGCCAGCATTTTACCAAAATCAAAATTGACAGCATCGCCGGTTAATATCGGTTGCATCATTTTTCATCAAAAAAGCAATAAACCATGGCTCATAAAAAAGGTGTAGGTAGTACCGACAACGGCCGCGATAGCGAAAGTAAACGATTAGGCGTAAAGCTTTTCGGTGGTCAAGCTGCAACTGCTGGCAACATCATTATTCGTCAGCGTGGTACCAAGTACCATCCTGGTGAAAACGTATACATGGGTAAGGATTTCACGATCCACGCCAAAGTTGACGGTACCGTCGCTTTCCGTAAGCGTCGTTCCAACCGTACCTACGTAAGCATCGTTCCTGCTGATGCCGTTGCTGTTGCGCCTGCCGCTCCAGCCAAGAAAGCAGCAGCTCCTAAGAAAGAGGCGGCTCCTGCTGCACGTTCAGTAGCCGCTGAGGCTCCTGCGCCTGCCGCACCCAAAGCAGCTCCAGCAGCAAAAGCTGAAAAAATCGATCTACCCAACGGTAAGAGCATCAAGCAAGATGATCTGAAGATGGTAGAAGGTATCGGTCCAAAAATCGAAGGCCTGCTACACGACGCAGGTATCACCACTTGGGAAGAATTGGCCAATGCCCCTACGGAGCAAGTTCAAGCCATCCTCGACGAAGCTGGTCCTCGTTACCGTATGCACCAGCCTACCACTTGGGCTAAGCAAGCTCGCCTCGCTGCCGATGGCAACTGGGACGAACTCGTAGCTTACCAGGATCACCTCGATGGTGGTCGTGAACCAGAAGAAGACAACTAATTCAGCTTAGCTGATTAGGACCACAAAAAAACCGCTGCCAATGGCAGCGGTTTTTTTGTTTTAACCACATTTGTCAATAACTCACAAAAAAGGTCACTTCCACATTTCGTAGTGTTAATACTTCATCCGTGACCAGCGATACTGTGTTTCCTTGAGTGGGCGTATTACGGTTTAGCCCAACTTCTGCATTGATCAAGCAAGAGACCAGCTTGCCATCATATGTAGGGGGGCTGTTTTGGGCTAATCTTATTCCCGTAAATTGATATTCTTCCACCTTAGTGATCACCAACTGACCAGCAGGGCTTTCCAGGAAACTGGATTTGGAAGAGATATCGTCTAAAGTACCCGTATTTTCAACGCCTGGATATCGGTAAGCAATATCTACCAACCCCGGCCCTTGGCCCAACTCAAAAACATTGCTTGGGGCAAAAAACTGCTCCAGTTCTGCGCTGGTCCAGCGCCGATTAGCAGGCAATTGATCAGACCAAAATTGTAGTCCGAAATATCTGACGGAGCCATACCATGTATTGGCGGAGGTGTAGACACCAGCAATCAGCGTCGGCCCCAGCTCGCCTTCGGATACATCGGCCCCCCAATATAAGTATTGATGATTTACATCCAGCTTGCCGATATTGATCTCAAAGTCCACAAAGTCAGCCTCGTCGGGGCCTTGGTAAGCACCTTTTATTTGTAAAGGTGTCGTATCGTAATTCGTTTCGATATCCAGGTAGTTCTCCTGATCACAAGAGGATAAACTGAAGAAAAGGAAGATCAATCCGAGATAATAGGAGTAGTTCATTGTTTTGATAATTTGAATTTCATTAATGCTTAACGCAAGCGGACACTGAAGCCCACCCCCACCATGTTTAGATAATGTTGTGCATCTCCACGAGGTGCTATCGTGGGCTTAATCAGATTTCTTGTGCCCTGCCGAAAAGAGGCCTTCAGTGCACAACCCTTGGTAATTTCATAAAAAAGGGTTGCTTCCACACTAAGGTCATAGCGGGCAAAATCTTCGATGTTAAGAGGGATGTCGGTGGTCGATTCTCCGGAAATTAAACTAGGGACGAAGCTGTTTTCCCCGATTTCAGGTTCTCCTACGCTGAAATAAAAATGCTCGAAATGCTGCCCTATGGGTAGTAAAAGTAACGAAGCGTTTACGCCAATGCTCCATGACCATCTTGATGCCTCCTGCTGGCGATGCTTAAAATGCAAGCCAAGGTCCAAAAAGCCAATCGCCAGCAGTTTGTTGTTTTGCTCAGCGTATTGGTAACCACTGGGAAGGATGCTGTAAGTGTTTTCGCCGTATACCCGATTGTAATTTCCCATCTTACTAAAACCCACTTGTAAACCCAAGGAACTCTTGGTGTTGATGGGTTTTTCCAGACTGAGCTGCGCGCTTCCTCCAAAGCCAAGTTTGAAAGGGGCAATATCCAGGAAGCCAAAAGAACTAGCTGCTTCCACCCATAGTTGTGGACGGGTACTGGTTTGCCCGTTTAAGGAACTCGCCAATATTGACAACATTAAGGTGTATGCTAGGAGGTAATATTTCATGATTTATCGTTTTAAATGTAGTGTAGATAAACAAGCTCTAAAGACGGTAAGTAAGTCCTATCTGGAATAACTTTAGCTCCAAGGCAGTGGTGCCAGGACTTGCTAAGCCATTGATTAATGGACTTAAGTCAGGATACTTTTGCTGTGAGCTGGCCTTCAGTTCTGAAGACGAGTAGTTTCCCGGTAGCCAGTCCTGTAATTGGACGCCAATACGAACGCCGAAGCGTTGTTGCGGCCAATAAGTGTAGGAGAAGGAAAGACTTTTGTAAAAGTCAACGGTAGGATCGTATTTCAGAATGTATTCTGCGATAGGATTAATCAGGAAGACCTTTGACTGGTTGTAGAGGAGTCCAAATTGTGCTGCTACACTCAAATCGCCCTGCCCGATTCGAATGTTGATTTCTGGCCCTATTACAGCGGGAATCCGTTGAGTTGTTCTCACTAAAGTGAGGGGCCCATTCAAACTGCGAATAGTGGGGTTTAAAAAGAAATTGTCAGCCTCACTCACGCGACCGTAACCCAAATGAGCGGCTATCCCTAGCCAACGTGTGAGGCGATAGGTTGATCGTAGCTGGATGGTGTGTGCATCTAATGCCTTTGTTATCGTGTCTGTATAGTTGTCAAAAACAAAGCCTACATCAAAACCAACCGTTAATCGGCTGGTTGCTGCCTCTTGGGCATTCAAGGCCTGACCCATGATTCCCATAAAGAGAAAGCCGCAGGCATAGAGAAAGTGTTTCATACGATGCATGATGATTGTTTTTCAATGAATAAATTTTGCTAAGAATCAGTACCGCTCAATCACATCGGGGTACAATGTTCGCCGATCACGTTTTCGTTTGTAGTTATTGAGAAAGGGTGCCGGAAGTTCCTCGTCCAATGAACTTGGAAGCAAAGGTATCGCAGTGTCGTTCTTCAGAGGAAGTGTAAGGTAAGCCGAGCTACGGTCAATGGAAGCTTCTTCTTCGGGGGAGATTTCTTGTTTTGTTAAAGGAGGCAGGGGGGTGATCGTCTCGGGCGTCGCTTTCTCTGTTTTTATCGTTTTGGCAGGAAGTGACTGACGAAAATCGGGATTCGTCGTGCTTCCTGCCGCCACGATATTGGGCGCATTTTCGGGGATTGTTTGGTTAGTTGAGGGGGTGGTAGTAAGGGCTTCGGTTACATTAAAGCTACTCAGGGAGATCGCATTTTCGTTGTTCGTCCGGAGCATCCACCAACACAGTACACCGATGATCGCAAAGATCAAAGCCTTGAATATCCATCCGTACCAGCGGCTGCTTTTTGGTGGTAGCTGATCTTTAGGCGCCATTGTACCACCACTTTCGCCCAGGAGTTTTTCCATTTGCTCCCAAGCCGAGGCATCAAAGGCAAATTCGTGTGCTTCTACTTTAGGTCGAAGCTCCTCTTCCCATTTGTTGTAGTCGAAACTCATGCCGATCTGCCCTTTTGGTTATACAATTGCCCCAGCCAAGACTGTAAGGTCTCGCGAGCTTTAGCTAGTCTCCATTTACTTGTACTGAGGGTAATGCCCAATAAATGGGTGATCTCCTCGTGTTTGTATCCTTCGATCACGTACAAACTGAATACAACGCGTAGATGATCCGGTAAGCCCTGAATAACCTGAATGAGCTCTTCAGCTGCCAGGTTTTCTTCTGCTTTACTTCTCATAATGGGTACATCCTTGGCTTCTAGACGGATACGTTCCCGATAGCGCTGCTCATAACGCAAGTGATCCATGGTCGTTCTGAACGTAATTGTAGACATCCATCCCTGAAAGGAGCCTTCCTCCCGGTAATTGACGAGTCCATTGAAAATGGTCAGAAATGCCTGGTTCAAGATGGCCGTAGCTTCCTCCCTATCGCGGGTATAGCGCATCGGAATCCCCAGAAGTTTACCGTAATAGCGACGGTAAAGTTCTTTTTGCGCCAGCCGATCACCCGCCAGGCATCCCTGTCGCAAGTTCTCTTCGGTGCTGTGTTTTCCGTAGGCCATCTACTTTGATCATGGTTTTTAAAGACGGATAGCGTTTTAAGTAATCCGTTTTATGAATGTCTTCTATCCCTACTATCGTTGAAAAAAAATAAAAGGTTAGTGAGACAGCCATCTTTTTTTATTTTTCCTTCTCTGACTTCGGTTAATTTCAGCTGCTTATTTGAATATATTTACATGCGTCTCAAATCTAATGAGTAATAGCCATGAGCAATGCCCCTTTCCGCCTAGATCGGACGAAATTCAAGATGCAAACCTTTAAAGAGGCCAGCCACCAGTTGAGTTACTGGCAAAACAAAACGGCCGTTGAAAGATGGAAGGCGGCCTACTTTTTGATAAGTCAAGCTTATGATTTCGATTTGAACAATCCCCCTAAGATGGATCGCCAACAGTTCTCTATGCGTAAACATGCTCATTAACAAAAAAGTAGTTTACAACTTCATCCTCCCTCTCTCCACTTTCATCGAATATTTTTTGACTTTTCTTGCACAATACTCATCTTTCAGTTGTAATATTTTTGAACCAGATGTTACTAATAGACTGTACGCAGGATGGTGAAGCATCATTGCTACGAACAAACAGGTTCAATACAATCATTTTCGTAAAAATAAAACCAGAATGAAACACATTTTCTTGCTTTGCGCATTGTCATTAGGATTTTTCATGGGCAACGCCCAAAATAAAGCTGTTGAGGATATCACCGCTGATGAAATTATCGCTACCTACCTGGAGAACATCGGAGGGAAGGACAATTGGAAAGCCTTAACTGCCATGCGGATGGAAGGCAAAATGGCGCAGATGGGAATGGAATTCCCCGGTGTAGTCATGCAAGTGCCGCCCAATAAGCAGCGTATCGAAGTCAATATCCAAGGCCAGCAGATGATCCAGGCTTATGATGGAGAAACGGCTTGGTGGATCAACCCATTTATGGGAGGTGCCGATGCCCAGCCAATGCCTGCTGAAATGGCCAGTGAATTCACCAAAGAAAAATTTGAAGATGACTTCATCGACTATGCGGAAAAAGGACACACCGTAGAGCTCCTCGGAGAAGCAGAGGTAGACGGGGTGATGACCTACGAAGTTAAATTAACCAAAAAAGATGGTTCAGAAGAGTTCCATTATTTCGACCCTGAGTACATGGTGCCAATCATGCAAAAAACGATCCTTTCTGAAGGACAAATGAAAGGCCAGGCGGTAGAAAACTACCTTAGTGATTATCAGGAGTTTGAAGGTTTAATGATTCCAACCTACATCGAATCTAAATTGGGTGGAGCTACCCAGTTTTCCATGACGGTGACCAAGGTAGAGCTGAATCCTGAGTTGGACGAAACGCTCTTTGCTTATCCGAAAGGCAAATAATTGCCCTTCTTGCCAGCAATATAATTCACTGGCCCTGCGGCAACTGTCGTCAGGGCCAGTGTTGGTTTAAATTGAAAAATATCCATCATGCGAATTCTTTTTACTTCCTGTATACTTCTTTTAAGTCTTTTGTTTTTCCAACAAGCACAAGCTCAGGACAGCCAAGTCACCACCAGCTCCACCTTGCTCGATGGCCTACGTGCCCGACAGATTGGTCCTGCCGTGATGAGTGGGCGGGTGAGTAGCATTGCGGTACACCCTAATGATCCCACCATTATCTACATTGGCGCCGCTGGTGGAGGTGTATGGAAAACCGTCACTGGAGGTACCGTTCTCCGCCCAATATTTGATGAGCATACCCAGTCCATTGGCAAGATCGCCATCGCGCCTAGCGAACCAGAAACGGTCTACGTTGGCACGGGCGAACAGTGGACGCGCAACAGTGTCTCCGTGGGTACTGGTATCTACAAAAGTACCAACGGCGGTAGTAGCTGGGAGGCCATCGGGCTGGATGACACCGAGCGTATCTCCGATATTATTGTCCATCCCAAAGACCCTAATACCGCTTACGTAGCAGCCCTCGGCCACCTGTGGGATGCCAACGAAGAACGTGGTGTTTTCAAAACGACTGACGGCGGCAAAACGTGGGAAAAAGTACTCTACATCGACGAAAATACGGGAGCTTCTGACCTGGATTTTGATCCTCAGAACCCTGAAGTCGTTTATGCTACCACTTGGAGCTTCCGACGTTACCCCTGGTCTTTTGATTCCGGTTTTACCGGTGGAAGCGGTGTTTACAAAAGTACCGATGGTGGTCGCAACTGGTCGAAAATCCAAAATGGTCTGCCCGACGAAAAACTGGGGCGGATGGCCATCGCCGTAGCGCCTACCAATGGTGATGTGGTTTACCTTTCGGTAGAGTGTAAAAGCGCGGATAAAAAGGGATTGTACCTCAGTACCGATGCTGGTGCCAACTGGAAGATGGTCAGCAATGATTTTAATACCACCGTACGGCCTTTCTATTTTAGTAACATGACCGTAGATCCTACCAATGACAGCATCGTCGCCAAATGTGGTTTCCAGGGAATTATCAGCGAAAATCGTGGGGAGGTATTTCGGATGATAGGCAATAGCGTCCACTCCGATATTCATGATATCTGGATTGATCCTACCAATCCCAAGCACTTACTGATAGCTACCGATGGGGGCATTTACGAAAGCATTGATCGCGGTCGGACGACCAAGATGTGGATGAACCTGCCGGTTTCTCAATTTTACCACGTAAGTGTCGATAACGAAAAGCCCTTCAACGTCTACGGCGGTCTGCAAGACAATGGCTCCTGGATGGGTCCTTCGCGCCGAGCCGGAGGCATTGGCAACAACGATTGGACTAACGTTTATGGTGGTGATGGTTTCTATGCCTTCCGCCATCCGGTAAAAGAAGACATTATCTTTGCGGAATACCAAGGAGGCAACCTTGTTCGCTACAATAAGAAAACGGGCCAAGCCAAATCCATCGCCCCTTATCGTGGCACTGGCGAGGAGGAGCTACGCTACAACTGGAACTCTCCCGTACATCTCAGTACCTTGCGCCCGGAGCGGATGTACTTTGCCAGCCAGTACCTCTACCGCAGCGAAGACATGGGCGAAAGCTGGGAGCGTATCTCACCGGACCTTACAACCGACGATCCAAATAAACAACAACAGTACGCTTCCGGTGGCCTGAGTATCGATAACTCTACCGCCGAAAATAATTGTACGATCTATACCATCGCAGAATCACCCGTTGCCGAGCAGACCATCTGGGTAGGCACCGATGATGGCAACCTGCAAGTCACCAGTGACGGTGGTCAGACTTGGCGCAATGTCACCGCCAATGTCCCCGATCTGCCAGCGGCTACTTGGGTCACTTTCGTGGAACCTAGCCCTCACGACGCGCGTACGGCTTTCGTGACCTTCGACCACCACCGTATGGGCGATATGACGACTTACCTCTACAAAACCACGGATATGGGGGCTACCTGGACGCGTCTGGCCAATACGGAAGAGGTAGAAGGCTACGCCCTGAGTGTGCGCCAGGATTTGGTACAACCCAATCTCCTTTTTCTGGGGACAGAATTCGGACTGTATATTTCCCTTGATGAAGGAACTACCTGGGCCCGTTTTACGAACAATATGCCTAAAGTAGGCGTACGCGCTATGGTGATCCATCCACGAGACAATGCGCTGGTGATGGCTACCCACGGTCGGGGGATTATCCTCATTGACGACCTGAGCCCGCTACGACAAATTACCGCAGAGATGCTGGAAGAGAAGGTCGCTTTTTTTGACACACCTCCTACGATATTAAGTGACCCTGGAGCTGGAGGCAGCTGGTTTGGCGGCTCTGGCAATTTTGTGGCGGGTAACCCCAGTACGGCAGCACCGGTGATCTACTACAACCAAAAGCGCCATACTTTTGGTAAGATGTACATCGAAATTTACAAGGACGGGGAAAAGATCAAGGAAATTCAAGCAGGAAAGTCTGCGGGGATCAATGTGGTGCGAATGCCTACGAGCTTGCCCCCACCAAAATCAGCCCCCACTCGCAACCGGTCAGCCCTTTTTGGCTCTATCTTCGGCCCCAACCTGGAAGCCGGTGAATACGAAGTGAAACTCATCAAAGGCAAGGATACCTATACTTCCAGCTTTACCCTGGCCTATGATCCTGATGCGCCTTATACGCCTGAAGAACGTGCTTTGCAGCGTAAGGTCACCCAGCAACTTTATGATCTGAGCGAAGAATTGGCTTATATCTATCAGGTATACGACCAGCTTTCAGGGCAATTGGATAACTTGAAGGGCTTGAAAAAGAAGCGACAACTGGCGGTAGATCGCTTGGCAAAAGATATCCGTACCACCATGGGGACGCTAGTAGCGCTGGAAGGTGACTTCTACGTTGACGAAGGAGAACAAATCCGTGAGCGCATCTCCAACCTCTACATGAAGGTGAGCCAGTACCCCGGCAAGCCCTCCGATTCGCAGGTAGCAGAAGCTGATCGACTCAGCCTGGCCATGCAGCAAATCAATGTTCAATTTGCTCAGCGACTCAGCAACGAGGTCATGGCCATCAGCGACTTATTGGTAAAAGAAGGCCGCGAGCCTTTAAGCTATGATAGTGAAGAGACCTTCTTCGCCACAGATAGTGATACCAGTAGCAACGAAGGCGGCCAGCTGGACTGGAAAGGAGACGAAATGTACCGCGCGATGAACAGCACCGACTTGGGTTGGCGCTGGATCATGATGTGGTAGTGAGCGAGGCTTGCCTTTGTGAATACGCAAAAGTAGCGTGTAACAAGGCAAGCCTCACTGTATTAGGTACTTGGTACAAAATATTGGGTACAAGGTATTTTGTAGAGGGTAGAGGGACTAGATTTCGTTGAAGTCAGTCCCTTTGCCCTTTTTAAGGCAAGCAACAAAACTTCTCAGCGAGCTTATCTGTATCAAACCTCACCTCAATTAATCGTCAAGACGAAACTTAATGGGTAGGTTATACTGAACTCTTACCGGAGTTCCTCGCTGCTTACCAGCTACCCACTGTCCTTCTGCACCCATTCGCTCGACAAGGCGTATAGCTTCCTGACCACAGCCTGCACCAATATCGCGCGTAATGCGAATGTCGCTGACGCTACCATTCTTTTCTACCACAAAAGTGACAACGACGGTGCCTTCTACGTCATGCTCTTTGGCAAGAGGTGGGTATTGTAGGTTTCCATAAATAAAGGACAACATGGCCTCTTTTGCACATTCCTGCTTTTCGTTTTTGGTAGCCATTGCTTCGCACTCCGCCTTCCCGTAGCGGGGCATCTCCTCTACAACTTTGAAAATTTCTTCAAAGCCACTTCTTGCTGGCGGCGGTGGTGGTGGCGGTGGGGGAGGAGGGTAGTTTTTGTCTGCTTCAACTAACTCTACAGCTTCCTCTACGGCAAGTTCCTCAACAGGCATAGGCGGTGGCGGTGCAGCTACCATGACCTCTTCCTCTAGATTATTCACATTTCGCGGAGCAGGAGCGGGTTTTTGATTTGCCCGATCCCGAGTAGCAGCATTTTGGCGCAACATAGGAGGCGGTGGTGGAACACCTGCTTCTGTAACTACCATTTCTTCTACCATCTCTTCTTCCTCTTCTTGGGGCGTGGGTACAGGTGTTTCTTTGGGATCGAGCTTAAAACGAACGGGGAGGTTGAACCTTGTAGCTACGGCTCTGCCACCCTGGGTGCCAGGATGCCAGCGGATATTGTCGGTATTCATCTTATGGATGACCGCCGCCGCAGCTTCTCCCATGCCCGCTCCTGGGTCACGCACTACTTTAATGTCCTCTAAAGTGCCATCCTTTGCGACCACAAAAGCAACGACGGCCATTCCTTCCTGGCCATTCTCCTTGGCTTTAGGTGGGTAAACCAGATGGGTATACACATAAGCCAATAAGGCTTCCTGCGAACACTGTTTACGCTCCTCTTTGTTAGTCACCGTTTCACAGCCAGGGAATTCTGGCATCACTTCTACCACCATAAATATTTCTTCCGAAGGTGGTGGTGGCGGTGGTGGTGCCACTTCTTCAATGACTTGCCCGATGGCCAGTATTGATACCATAGAAAAGAGTATCGTCAATAAGCTTAGTTTTAAGCGCATAGTTTCTCGTTTAAATAAAAAATGATTCTCTTGTATAGATTGCTAAAGGTCGGGTTTAGTAACCGTTCTTTTTAACTTTTTAGGGAATACTGGCTAGCCAGTCGCTTAAGTGTTCTTATATGCTTCAAATCTCATTTCTTGACGCAAGTCAATGAATCAAGGATTTTTACGGCTAACCTTTGAAAAAAATTACTTCTTATGAAAAAGCAATTCCTTTTTTCAATCGCCTTGTGTTCACTCTTGTTCACAAGGGCCTCCACCCAAGCAGTTGGTGAGGACGCTTTCTTACCAAAGCATTTTATCGGCAGCACCTTGTTTGTATTGGCTACGCCTATTCTGTCGCCCTCGCCGGAATATTTTCAACTCAATTTCGGCTGCGTATTAAGCCCCAAAGACGTGGTTTCCATCGAAGCGATCACTTGGGCTTATCGTGGCCCACTGGGCAGACCTTATGGACCTGATTACGAAAATGAAAATTCTAATTTTCCAGGAAAGGTGAAAGCCCTAGGGCTAGGATTGGCCTACAAGCGTTTCCTCTGGAAAGGCGTTTACGGTCAGGTGCACGCTACGGCTTTTCGGCAAAACTTTTTGGACGAGCAGGGCGATAAAATCCAAAGCGGCTTCCAGTTGTTCAATACCCTCCGCTTTGGTTATCATTTCCGTTTGTTTAAAAACCGCCTGTTTCTAGAGCCTTCCATCGCAGCCACCAGTTGGCCCATCAACACCAACCTACCCGACTCCTTTCAAGTGGAAGAAGACAAGTGGAACAAGTACTTTTTGTTCGAACCCGGCTTGCATTTTGGGGTCAACTTTTGAACTTGACTTTTGGCAAAAGTTCGTATAGGGATGCGGTCCGCTTCGCGTACCTATGGTAGATGGTATAGGGATAGGATTCCGACAAGTCATCAACTACTAAGATCACTAGTTTGATCAGAGACTTAAAATTAACTATCCTCTTGCCCGTTGGTTTTCAACGTCCTTATACCATCTACCAGAAATCCCTCTACGGCTTTCGGACATTGCCAAAACTATCACTTCACCGCGAGACGCTTCCTGATTCTGGAAAGCGTCTCCGGTTTGATACCCAGATAACTGGCAATTTGATGCTGCGGTACCCGCTGCAGTAGTGTGGGTTGATTGGCTTGCAACCACAGGTATTTATCTTCTGGTGTTTTCCTGTTAAAAGCTTCGGTTTCCTCGTTTTTTTGGCCCATCATCTTTTCAAATTCCACCCTACAGACGGCTTCAAACCGAGGAAACCTTTGGTACAACGCAGCTTCTTTTTCAGTATTGATGACGGCCACCGTCGTATTTTCTGAGCAAACAAAAAAATACCTCGATGGGCTTTGGTTCGCTAAGCTGTTGAAGTCTGCTACGGAGTCACCTTCGGTGTAAAGCCCCGAAGTGATTTCTTCTCCGTCTTCAAGATGATATTTTCTCACACAGCCTTCAATGACAAAAAATGCATCCCTGGCGATTTGTCCAGCTTTCAGCAAGAAATGACCTTTCCCAAATATCCTGATTGGAAAACTATGTTCAATGGCTGCTCTTTCTTCCTCAGAAAGCCCAGTTATTTGAGACAGTTGTTCAATTAATACGTTCTTCATCAATTATTTGCCTTTAAAACCTACCCCAGCACCTGCTTGTCGCCAAGGAAAGGCTGATCGTATTGCCTTTCGCCCGTCGCCTTGAACAGGGCATTGGCTACGGCGCCAAAGATAGGCGGATAGGGCGGTTCGCCCATCCCCGTCGGAGCGATTTCGTTTTGCACAAAATGCACCTCAATTGCCTTTGGTGCTTCACCCATTCTGATCATCCGGTATTTGTCGAAATTTTTCTTTTCGGGTACGCCATCGACGAAGGTCAGCTCGCCATAAAATGCGGTGCCAATACCGTCGGTGATGGCTCCTTCGGCCATGTTTTTCGCCGCGTCCGGGTTTACCACGATCCCGCAATCAATGGCACAACATACTTTTTGCACCACCGGCTTGCCTTTTTCTATCGTCAGATCCAGCACGTGGGCAGCGTAGGTATTATGGCAAAAATACGCCGATACGCCTCTATGGACATTTGCTTGGTTTTGCCCCCAGGCAGCTTTCTCTCGAACCAGCTCCAGCACTCCGGCGTAGCGCTCGGCATCATAGTCGTTCTCTTCTCCCACAGGCTTGTCTTTGGCTTGTTGCAGCAAATCCAGCCGGAATTGAATCACCCGTCATTACATCGTGATAAGCGTCACCTTCTAAGAAACGAATAGACATATCAATTTGAGGGCTACCCTCCCAAAGAATTTGCTCATTGCTCCTAAGGTACCTACCCCAGATGGGGTGTGTTTCTTCGTCTAATAGGTGGTCATATCTACTGATCATTCGTTACAAAGTCAAAGCGTTTCGCTACCTAAAACAATTACGGTTCAACACGGAGCCAGAAAATCACCAATCTGTTTGCTAGCAAGCTGATCTTGCAGACAGGAACACAAAAAACGCACAAAAAAACCGTGCTATTCCGTGTCCCCGCGCCCTGTCTGCTGCCGGGCAGGCTCCGCGGCCAAAAAACATATCATCTAGCCCCCTCCACACTCTCCTCCAGCGCATTCAGTTGCTTGGTCAGCTCGGCCAGCCGAGCGTAGGCATCATCGCCGGGGCGTTGATCGGCTCCTCTGAGCATGTAGCCCAGGTATTCGATTTGGTCGAGCAGCTTGGGTTGGGGATAGATCATGTCTTTCTCCGTCTGCAACTGGGGCAAGGCCCTGCTCAGTGCTTCAGCATAAGCTTTCTGACTACTGTCAGCCGAGGCCGTTTTTAGTGCTTTCTCCCACGCTTGTTCCAGCTTACGGGCACGTGTGATCAGGGCAGTAATGGTGGTGGTTAGTTCGTACTGGGCTTTCATGTCGGCTACGGAAATACCCGCTCCGATGACCCTCGGATCGGGGAGGAGGTAGAATTTTTGACTGGCTTCCCAATTCCCTACTTTCATGGTTAGGGTATATTCTCCGGGATTGACCAGTGCGCCATTGCGGTAAGCCCGGTTCTTATTGGCCGACCACGGGCCACGGGCTTGCATATCCCAGCGGTAGCGTTGCAAACCGGGTTTGTCACTCAAGCCTTTGGTGACCAGGTACTCCATTTGGTTGAGGGCCATGTTTTCTACCAGTTCCTTACTTGCTCTAATGCTATCGCTGGCCAAGGTGGTTATCCAGGCACCATCCGGACCAAAAACCTGTAGTTCAACGGGGGCTTTGTTGCCTTTGGGGATAAAATAATCGACCCATACGCCAGGATCAGTATACTCCAAGCCTTCACTACTACCTCGCCCCATAGGAGAACGGTGGCGGATGGTGGTAGGAATGGCAAACAAATGAGGCTCGTCGGCCAAATCCATTAAGCTTTGATCGTGGAGGGGACTTAAGTTGTCCAATATCCAGAAGCCGCGCCCCATCGTCGATAGGACCAGATCTCCCTGGTGGATTTTTATGTCGGTGATCGGTGTTACGGGAAGGTTTTGCTGGAAGGTTTGCCAACTCCGTCCATCGTCCATGGATAAGAACATGCCGTACTCCGTACCTGCGTACAGTACACCCGCCCGTACGGGATCTTCTCTGACGACCCGTGTGGGAAAGTTTTGAGGTATACCACTGTTCGGACCACTCAAAAGGGTCCATGATTTGCCGTAGTCATTGGTACGGTAAAGGTAGGGGCGCCAGTCGCCGAGTTGGTAGCGCAGTACGGCAATGTAAGCTTTGGCGGCATCGTGTGGCGAAGGCTCCACGGCGTCTACCCGTCCGCCCTTGGGCAAGGATGCTGGTGTCACGTTTTGCCAACTGTTGCCATCGTCGCGCGTCACGTGTACGGGCCCGTCATTGGCACCCACCCAAATGACACCCGCCGTGACGGGAGATTCTCGGATAGCATAGATGGTACTGTAAAACTCCTCCCCAGTAATATCTCTGGTAATGGGGCTACCCGAAATCACCTGCTTGTCGGGCTCAAAAGCCGTCAAATCAGGAGAGATGGTCTCCCAGGTCTGGCCATCATTTTTGGTGCGGTGTACGTATTGTGAAGTGTGGTAGACCACATCTGGGTTGTGTGGCGATACGTGAATGGGCGATACGCGCTGGAAGCGGTATTCCAGGTCTTTGGGGTTGTGGCCGTACATATCCGAAGCACCCACATAGTAGGAGCGTTCTACGCCCGTACGTTTGTCAAATACACCAAAGCGGCCCTTGCAATTGCTGTAGACAATGTTGTGGTTGCCGGGCTTGGGTACTGCCGGGCCGGTTTCACAACCGCCGGTATTGATGATCCAACCGATACCATCCGCTTGCCGCGAATCGGGGGGCAGACTGGGTACGGCAATGGTGGTATAGTTGTCTTGCTGCCCGCCGTAGAGCCAGTAGGGAAATTGATCATCCACTTCTACCTGGTAAATTTCAGCAGTAGGCTGGTTGAACTGTGTCGACCAGGTTTTGCCACCATTGTGCGTAACATTGGCACCGCCATCATTGGCCTGGATAAACAACTGGGGCTTGTCTGGATTGATCCACATATCGTGGTTGTCGCCGTGGGGAGGGTTCATCCGTTGCCAGTCTTTACCACTGTTATCCGATCGATAATAGCCGGTAGCCAAAGCGTAGACGACCTCACAGTCTTGAGGGCTGACCCGAATATTGGTATAGTAAAAAGGGCGTGAGCGGATGCCTCCAAAGTCGGAAACTTGCGTGAAGGAAACCCCTTGGTCGACAGATTTATAGAGTCCTCCTTCTTTGTCTGGCGCCTCGACCAAGGCATAAACCACCCGTGAATCTGCCGGGCAGACGGCTACGTCAATTTTGCCAATCAGGTTACCGGGCAAGCCTTTGGTGATTTTGTCCCAGGTATCGCCACCATCGACCGACTTATAGATACCGCCTTCTTCGGCGTTGCCACCACTGATGATGGTCCAGGGTTTACGGACCGTTTTCCAGGCGGTCGCAAAGAGGATGTTTGGATTGCCAGGCAGCATTTCTACATCCGAAAATCCGATCTCATCAGAAAGATAGAGCACCTTTTTCCAGCTACGTCCGCCATCACGACTACGGAAGATGCCGCGTTCGCTGTTGGCCTGAAAAGGCTGACCTATGGCTGCGACGAAAACGGTATTGTGATCCTCGGGGTGGAGGATAAGGGCACCTATTTGACCTGCCTCTGCAAGCCCGGCTGATGACCAGGAATGGCCCGCATCAATAGATTTGTAAACTCCTTTGCCCAGGATGACATTGCTGCGCAAACCATCTGATCCTGTACCTGTATAGACAATATTGGGGTCTTTGTGCGCAACCGCAATGGCCCCGATTGAAGGCGTTGGGAGGTAACCATCACTGACGTTGTTCCAAGTGGTACCATAGTCGGTGGTTTTCCAAATTCCCCCTCCGGTAGCTCCCAGGTAAAAAGTGCCCGGCTCCATGGCGGTACCCGCTACAGCGGTAACCCTGCCGCCCCGAGTAGGGCCCACTGCTCGGTATTGCAGCGCATCAAAGGAAGGTTGGGCATAAACAAAAGCGATCTCGAAAAAGGAAATGGCTAAGGTGAGTAAAAAGCTTGCTAATAAACGCATGTGAATTTGGTGCTGGTGAACAGATGGAATCGGAAGATAAGAAGAAATCAAAATTTACCATTACCTTCATTTTTTTATTACCAATTGCTTTTTATGTCTTTTCCTCCCGAGCCTTCGGAAAGTAACATCAGTGGTGTGTATAATTATTGTTTTCGCTGGTGCGAACGCTGCCCTTTTACCGACCGTTGTAGCAACTACCAATTGCTTGACGAGTTGGATGAGCAACATCACCGCAAAAAAGTAAAACGGGTATTTGAGCGGGTGCCAACCCTTTTTACGGAAGCCTTGAGTTCCTTAAAAAAATCTTGTGAGCGAGCGAATTACGATTGGGCCGCGATCAAGTGTGATGTTGAGAAAAATGAGGTGGGTGTCTCCGAAATTTCGCTCAGAGAGCTGGACCAGCTTTCGCGTCAGTTTACCGTTGCGCTATTACGTTGGGTGGGTGAGTACCGCGATCAGATTAAACCTGCTGGCTGGGAAGATGCTTTGGAAGTCTTGCAATGGTATGGTGCGTTGCTTTCCTCAAAAACGCATCGGGCCATCAATTCCCTGGAAGAGCCCTGGCCCGACCTGCCCGCTGACAACAGCACGGAAGGGATTACCAGCGATGGTAACGGCAGTGCTAAAATTGCCCTGCTCGCCATGGCTCGCTGCTTGGGCGCCCTGTCGGTAATGCTGGAAGAACCCGGTGCTTTTGAAGAAGAACTCCTCACTTTTACCCTCGATATTTTGCGTATGCAGCAGGCCCTGCGCTATTTTTATCCTTACGCCAACGCCTTCGAAAGAGTCGCCTTTGATGAAGAAGAATACCAGGACGAGATAGAAGCCTATTATGAAGGCTACCTCCCCCTCGACCCTTTCCGTGATGGCCCCTGGACGGTAATAGGTAGCCGGGCGCCTCAGGAGGAGGCGCGGAGGTAGGTTTTTTAAGTGGGAAGTGGGAAAGCGGAGGTCGGAAGTATCAGGTACACGTAGTCATTGGGGCTATAAAGCACTAGAACTTTACGCCCGAAGAGCTACGCGTATCTCATTAATTCCGACTTCCGCTTTCCGACTTCCCACTTCCTCTTTACTCATTCCTCCGCACCGCCCACAAGTGGTCAAGCAGTCGCCTTAACAAGCTTTTTTCTTCGCTGAGTAAGACGGCGCGAGCTTTCATTTGTTGGCGCGCAGGGAGGTCCACGCCGTAGGAGGAACGCAAGCCTGTGGGTAGCGATAAGACCAGCCGATAGCCCCCGTTTTCGGTACTGGTAGAAAGGGCAATTTGTTGGACCAGGGCAGGAACTTGACCAAACTCTCGGCTGGGATAGGCTTCCAGTTCCAGGTAGGCTTTGGCGCCGGGTAGGATTTTGCCGCTGGCCGTTTGGGGAAGGATCCCCTCGGCCAGGTAGATGTCGGCTGTTGGGTTGGGCACAATGCCCATCATTACCTGGTGGGCCCCCACGAAGAGGCCGGGATAGCTATTTTCGTAGAAGCTGATACTACCGCTTTGATTAGCTCGCAGTAAGTATTGTTCCTGCCATTCGTAGAGTTCCTGTTGTAGATGGCGTCTTTCGGCCTGCCAACTTAGCCAGCGTTCCATGAGCTGATCACTGACGGATTCGCCCAATGCCAGGCGAGCTTCCCGCAGTTCGGCTTCCTGGCTTCGGCTTATGGCGAGGCGGTTTTCGTGTTCTTTGATTTGTTTTTCAGCTCGTAAAAAGTTGGTGGCAGCCTGGTCTACTTCCAGTTGACTGGCTGCTTCTTTGACCAAGAGCTTCTCGAATTGCTCCAGTTGGTTTTTCGCGATCTCGGTTTCCAGCTTCTGGGTTTCCAGTTGTTCCTGTAGGCTGGCTTGTATTTTGCTGATCTCCTGTAATTGAGCGGTGAGCTGCTGCGCCCGGAGGCTGTTCTTTTGCCGGGTCAACCAGTAGCTGATCTCGGCGCTGAGGTTTTGTAATTGGGTATAGCTGCGCCCCATAGTACCTAGTTTCAGGGAGGCAGGAAGCCTTAGTGTTGGCACATCTAGCGGACTGGAAAAGGCGTTGATCTTCGTGAGGAGATTTTCTAATTGCTGGACATCTTCCAGTTCAGCGGGATTATCTAAAACCATTAATAACTGATTGGCAACGACCTGGTCTCCTTCCTCAACAAATATCTCAGCTATCACACCCTCAGAACGGGTCACCACGGGTACTGTCGGGGCACCAGCAGTAATCGTTACTTCCGTGACTACTTTGTCTGGATAATCGACCCAACTAATGAAAAGCAGTAGCACGGCAAAGAAGGCAACAATGGTGGCACTCCCCCAATAGAGCATCCAGCCCGAAGGGCGGCCGAATATTGCCAAGGTTTCTTCCGCAGTTTCAAGTGGTGGAGAAGAGCGGTGAGTAGGCATAGTAGAATCAATTTAAGTGATTTTAGCTCACGTTAAGATAAGTCAATAGTCGGACTTTTGCTTTCTGTTAATGAGTTGATGAAAATTGTCCAAGCCTGGAAATACTGTCAGTTATCAACATTTCAAAAACTCAATCCAAATAATTAAAATAAAATATTTTTAAAAATAAAATAAAATATTTTTTGTGTAATTTATGGGATTTTGTTAACTTTACAGTCCTCTTGGTGACCTGACAACCACTAAGAACATCGAAGGTTTCTACCCCCAATTTGTCATGGGGCATTCAGCGGTTGTTTTTTGCGTATTGCTTGGCTGTTGCCGCTTCGGCAGCAGATATAGACGCACGCCCTGTATGGTCGTATGGCCTGGGGCGGCTTCGGCGATCTGGCAGGAGGGTGGGCCCTCCACTTGGGGCCTTTGTATCACTCCGAATCCCAGTCTATCCGAATGTTCCTCGCTACTTGTCAATCTTTTAGCAAATCAATCACCTGCTTCTATCCCCTTGGGGCAGTCCGACTCTGCTCATCAAAGGATAGGTGTTATGGAACCTTGGTAACAGCACGAAAATAATAAGCGATTTGGCTACGCGGCTACTTCGTGGTTTGTTTTTCACAATAGTTGAAAAAATGCTTCTTTTAAAGCCTGCCGGCAGCAGGCAGGTTTGTTCCGTTACCTAGAGAACAAGACGGCAGACTTTTTTATACCTCTTAATGAATATTACCAACCAGCTCTTTACTATTTTTACACCCAATATAAATTAGTCGTTAAAGCATGGATCCCAAGTGGTTGAGCGCCCTCAGGCAGGAACAAGCGGTGAAGAGAAAAAAGAAATCGACGAAAGCTGCAGCCGATTTTCATTTTCGCCTTTGCAAAGAAGAAGAAGGTATTGCGCTGCGGGTCGTGGATCTTAGTGGAGTAGAAGTAGAAATTGACTACAACGAGAGCATTGGTTACGAACGACAATTGCTCAGTACGCTTCATCAACTAAAGCAACAGCAGGATTTTGTGATCGACTGGACCCAACCCAGCAACAGTATTTTTCTGCATGAGCACCCCTATTTATTAGCGCTCTTGCGGCACTGTCCGCGCTTGGAAAACGAAAAAGGAGAGCCCATCACTTTTGCAGAAAGCAAAGCACGGATGGTTTTTCAGTTGGACCTCAAGGGCGAAGACCAGTTGGAGGCCAAACACTATCTGATCGTAAACGAAAAGCGGCAAGCTGACTTTGAGTTGCTCACTGAAGACATGGTGCTTTGGGAGCAGCAAATCTTCGAAGTACCACCACTGGGGGCTGGATTCGCTTACCTCTCCGTTTTTAACACCACCATCAGTAAAGCCGATGAAGTCTTCTTCCTATCGCTTTATTTCAGTCAAATTGATAAGATCAAACTGGTTTACGACCAATATGAACTTCAGCATACTGAGCAATTGATTGAAGCAGAACCCTGCCTGGTGTTTGAAAAAATTGATGTAGATCAAAGTCTTTACTTGCGCGTAGGCCAAACGCTGCCTCATATTGATCTGGATCGAATGCAGGATTATCCCTTGGTTCGCTACGCACAGGTCAATGAACTGGAAAAAAGAATCACCCTGCGTGTCATCCGGCAAAACCAGTACGAAGACTTGCTCTACGGTATGGAGCGGATGCTACAAAAAGGGCGTGGCAAGCAACAGGGCTTTTTCCGGGAGGATAACCTCTTTGTGCTGGAGCAGGATTGCGCCAGTGCTTTTATTACCGAGAACCTGCCGACTTTATTGCAAAGCTACCGCGTACTGGGAGCGGAGCAGTTGAAAGCCTACAAAATTACGGTTCAATCTCCCAAGGTAAGTATGCGCCTCAGCCATGGCATCGACTTTCTTGAAGGAGAAGTTGACGTCAATTTTGGTAAAGAAAGTATTGGCCTTTTCGATTTGCTGCGGCAATTCCAAAAACAGCGTTACGTCGTTTTAGGCGATGGTACCACAGCGATTGTTGATGAACAATATGTGCGCCGTCTGGAGCGCCTTTTTAAACAAAAAGGAAAAGAAAAGGACAAGCTGCAACTGTCGGTATTTGACCTGCCGCTCATCGAGGATTTAATTGCCGAACAGACCGATCAGTCGCCATTCAAACGCTCGCGGGCCGTCTTTGAAGGTTTTGCCGATTTAGCAAAAAAGAAAACGGTACTCCCCAAGCTTAATGCGACCCTGCGTCCTTACCAGCAATACGGATTCAAATGGCTGGATTATCTACGGGAGCAAAAGCTGGGAGGCTGCCTCGCCGATGACATGGGATTGGGGAAAACCCTGCAGGCCATCAGTGTACTGGCCAAGGTGTACAGCTCGCCGGAAGAGAAACGCCCCTCGTTGGTGGTAGCTCCGCGAAGTTTGTTGCAAAACTGGCGCAAGGAATGCGAGCGTTTTGCTCCCCAACTCACGACCCATATCCATTATGGCACAGACCGTGATTGGGCGGCGACGGAGGGCGCACAAATTGTCATTACCACCTACGCCACTATGCGTAATGACATCAAAGACCTCAAAGATATCGACTTCTGTTACGCAATACTGGATGAGTCGCAGAACATCAAAAACATCGAAACGCAGACCACCAGAGCCGTTTTGCTGTTGCGAGCCGATCATCGCCTGGCGCTCAGCGGTACGCCCATAGAAAACAACTTGGGTGAATTGTATTCCCTCTTCCGCTTCCTTAACCCCGGGATGTTTGGAACCTTGAAGCAGTTTATGCAAGATTATGGCTATCCCATCCAGCGGGAAAACGACGAAGTAGCTACCCGCCATTTACGTAAGAAAATATTCCCCTTTATCCTCCGTCGACACAAAGAAGATGTACTCGATGATCTGCCCGATAAGGTAGAGCAGACCTTGTACGTGGACATGAGCACCGAACAGGCGCAGCTGTACGAACTGCGCCGCCGCTACTACCAGGAGCTCATCGAGCAGCAGGTGGCTAGCCAGGGGATTCAGAAGAGCCAGTTTATCATCTTCCAGGCCCTCAACGAATTGCGCCAGATTGCGACCATCCCCGAAAGCAAGACAGACGGTAAGGTGCAGTCGGCTAAAAAGGAACTGCTCCTGGAGCAATTGTGGGAGGTGATGGCCAATGGCCGCAAAGCTCTCATTTTTGTCAACTTTTTGGCGGGCCTGGAGTTGTTGGGCAACGCGCTCGATGAGCAAGGGATCGATTACGTGAGCATGAGCGGCGCTACCCGCAATCGGCAGGAGCTGGTGGATCGCTTTCAGGAAGACCCCACCTGCCGGGTGTTTTTGATGACCTTGAAGACGGGTGGAACAGGCCTCAACCTCACCGCTGCCAGCACCGTCTTTATTTATGATCCCTGGTGGAATGTCGCTGCCGAAAAGCAAGCCATCGACCGTACTCACCGCATCGGGCAAGTCAATAAAGTACACGCACTACGGTTGATCACGGTAGGCACCATTGAAGAAAAAATTCGCTTGCTTCAGGAAAAGAAGCAGGAATTATTCGACAATGTTATTGGTGCCGATGGGGCTGCGGCCAAGAACATTACGGCGGAGGATATTGATTTCATTCTGGGGAAATAGTGATTAGACCATGCAAGAAGATGCTAAAATAAGCTGGAAAATGGCCGATGTGGCTGAAGGCTTTGAAGAATTGAATAAAAACGATTTGACACAAAGCTTTTGGCGAATGGTCACGCCATTTGCTCAGGACGAACGGAAGCTTATCCTGAGAGAATTGCCTTCCGCTTCGGCGATCTATCGCGAATGGGCGAGCTACGGTAATCGTGCGCCACAAAAGTCGTTGATGATTAAAGTGTGTAGCTTGCCTTTTATGTCGCGCAAGTTGTACCAACGTTTTATAGCCACACTCGACCCAGAAATAAAAACCCTGCTGGAATACATAGCCCTCAAAGGGCCGCTTCATCACATGATGATTGAAAAGGAGTTGGGGATAAAGACCTACGAGAAAGTAATCATGGATGGAGAAATCCACAGGTTTCGGCGGGAGAGTTTAAGCCTGGTGCCCAAATTCAGGATACTGCCTGTCCAGGTGCCTTTTAGCTATTATTATGGTACGGAAAACAGGATTGTTTTCTATTTGCCGAAAAGGCTACAGAAGGTCATCGCCATCCTCAGTGCGCCGGCGGATGTGAGATTGATTTCCTTACCGGAATTACCTGCTGATGCAAAGAAGTTGAAGGTCATTCATGGAGAAGAACTGATCTTACGCGAACTGCCGGGTTTGATTATTTTTCTCAACAACAAAAGGCCCAAGCTGAGTAAGAAGGGGCGACCCAATGCAGCTTCGATCCGTTCTTTAGGCAAAAAACTGGCAATTACAGAATTCTATCCCGATACGAAGCAGAAAGAACTCCTGTTCATGCGGACAGATATGCTGGCCAGCTTGTTATTGCAGCTCGATGATTTACCCAATAACGCCAGTCCGCCGGATTTGATCAAGCATTTGTTTCGTAAAACCTACCCCTTACATTTTCGCTCGGCGTTGCATTTGTTGGGGTATATCAATGGTATTTCCAATTTGCGGACACCGGCCTTTAGAAGCGTAGAATACAGTTCTACCGAATATTTTAAACCCCTACACCATAAGGAGTGGATCAAGCACGAGGATTGGGAGTATTACCACCAAAGTAGTGCATTACATATTGATTTTATTGACGCCTACGAACTCAATCGTCTGGAGCTGGAAATTCCAGGAGAGTTCAGTAGCAGCTCTTTTTCTACGACGCTGAGTATTTCTCCCCACTTTGGACAGAAATTTGTTCAGTGGCCGACCTTGCGCGGGCACCTGTTTCTCTTCGCCGCTTGGGGACTGCTGGATTTGGTGTACGAAGAACCCAATTGCAAGGCCATTGGTATTACCAGTGACAGCCCTTATGATGGCGTAAAATACCTCCGTATGACCGCTCTGGGGGCATATGTCCTGGGGTATACGGATGCTTACGAATCGAATGTGGCACAACCCTTTGAGTTGGGCCTTTCGGATGATGTGCTTTCTATCCTGCTGACGGCAGGGGACATGGAACTGGCCAGTCGTGCGATCGCGTCTTTCGCGCGCCCTGCTGGCAGTAAGCGCTTTCAAACCAACGCCGACATGTTCTTGCAGGATTGCAATACGGCCAAAGACTTGAAGCAAAAAATCGACCTGTTTAGTACCCTCTTCCCCGGCGATTTACCCGCTAACTGGCAAGCCTTCTTCCGCGAGCTTTCGCAAAAAGCTAATCCGCTGACGGAGGAAGAATTCCAGGTCTTTTCCATCAACCCCAACGACCAGAAGCTGCTGCAACTCCTGGCCCAGGACGAACAAATCCGAGAAATTTGCAGTAAGGCGGAAGGTTACCGTATCCTGGTGCGGATCAAAGATTTCAAGCGGTTGCAGAAGTTGTTGCGGGCTTATGGGTATTTGGTGGAGTAGGGGGGGGCTTGCTAAGCGGGGTTACCAATCCTTTACCAAGTATTGCGGACAAATTTTTTATGGTTCACAAACCGCTTAGTTTAGATCCGTATACTTAGGTGGTTTGAGAGGGATAATGAGTAGCAAATCGCTGCTCATTACCCTACTCGATTGTGTGCTGTGTCCTATGCACCCCTATAATATCTGATTAGTGGTGGACTATCTTCCGAACTTGGTGTCATAAATCGATGAGATATATCAAATTTATGATCCTCTGGTAAAAATAATTCTTTATCAATAATTACAATCTGAGTGTCAGCTAACTCGTTAGCAATCAATGAATAAAGTAGATTGTAAAAATTATTGAATAGATCTTCATTGACGTCTTCACCAATGTTTTTCATAGGCGTATCAATAATTAAAAACCTGGGTAGAGGTAAATTATTCTTTGAAGCTAGAGTATGTACTGCTAAGGCATAACAAACATTAAAAAGGGTCTTCTTTCCTCCACTACCTGCATTAAAAAAATTCCAACTAAGGTAATCCTCACCGTTGGGAAAAATACTAACGTCCCATGTCTTTCTGTTGATGTGAACTTCATCATTAAGACCAATTCCAGGCAAATCAACTTCATTTAGAAAATGAAGAAAAATTTCTTCTAATTCTTTGATGTACGAATCAGCTGTATTCAAATTTTCCTTTTCTCTCTGTATCTTCTCTTTTAATTCTTCTATATCTAATGACAGTTCCCTGATTTTACCTTGGAGTTTATTAATCTCGAGCGGTATAAGCTTAAGCTTTTCCTGAGAATTAATCTTTTCTTTGACTGTTGCAGCCTCTTTTTCTAGGAACCTAAAATTCGATAAATATTTTGATTCATAAACAAACAACATTTGTTGTAGTTCCTCTTCAAGGCTTGCTTTTATTTTTTTATCTTCTTGAAATTGATTAATCTCAATATTAAGTGCTCTTTCATGATTACTTATTGAGTTTTCGAGATCACGAATTCTATCATCTAGATCAATCCTGATTGCATCAGGGTTTAAACCTGATACAAGTGTTTGGCTTTGTGTGTCACTTAAACATAACGAACACTTATCTTGATCAACAACTCTAGAAGTTACATCTGTTCCGCATTGAGGACAAGAATCAAACCCAACTCCAGATAATACTTTCTCTACAGATTCAGTTTTTGCAAGTTTATATTTAGATGTAATAATTTCAGACCTGAGTCCAGTCTGCTCTTGTATCCTATACCTTAGATCATAAATAATTTCTTCTTTTCCCTGTAGCTTATGCGTCAATTGAATTAATTTACTCCTTAACGAATCTGCAGCATGAGTCTCACTTTTATAATCCCCCTCTAATTTTCTTTTTCTTTGTTCTAAGGCTTTAAATTGACTTTGGAATTCTTGTGCTTCTTTTTCAATAGTGTTGGTAGAATCGTAACCAAATCTATGTAGGATATTATTTAGTTCTTCAACAGTCCTATTTTTACCATTTTTCTCAGTGGTTTTTGAATCTAAGTCAATTTCCAGTTGATTAAGCTTCTGAGAATAGAAACCTACTATAAATCTCATTACATCCCTACTCTTATTTCTTTTGTATGTGTCTTCTAACCTAAAAAATGAAGAATCTAGCTTATCTTGATCAAGGTAGCAATACCACATTATATCTCTGAAACTCAAGCTTATCAATGGCGATTCCTCCTCTGTTTTATTTCGTCGAACTTTAAGAGGAGTAATATCCAAAAAAGCATAAAACAAATCACTTAGAACATAAATATTATCATTAAAAATTGGTGTTTCCCTTTTTATTAAGGGAGCAAGTATTGTATTAACATTTCCGTCTTCATCTTTCCATGAAGTTTGTATCTCGTTCGCATTTTTTAATCTCTCTAATAATACTTCATATTTGCCAACTTGACACAAAAGTGATGCTGATATCATTTCTTGCTGTAAAGCTGGTGTTTTTTCTAGCTTACCACCTAGACAAAAATTAATAAGACGAACTATTGAAGATTTACCTGCACTAATCTTTCCATGGAAGATATTTACTTGATGATCAAGGTCTATCAATTCCCTTGATGACCGACATTGAAGTGTTAATACTTTAAATCTAATATCCATATTAATTAGTTATTTCAGTTCCCATGCTCAGTGAACCAATTTCAGGAAAGGTGTCATAAATAAATCTCATAAGTTTTGTTGCTCCTAAATCAAAATTAGTTTTTATTAGTTTAGCGCGTTCTTGAACGTCAGTATATGCTAATTCATTAGAGAGTGATTCTCCTATTATTTTACCCTTTTCAGTAATTCCAATTTTGATTGTTTTACCTTCTTGTCGATAATATACTAGCCCCTTAGCTATTAGAATGTTTATAAATTTCCTGTATCTAAAATCCCATGGTCCATATTTATATCTAACCATTTTTGATTCAACACTAAGCTTTTCATATTCCTTTATCTTAAGATTTTTTATACTCGCTTTTCTTGCCAATAATGCTCTTTCTAAATATTTTGGATACCTGAGCAAGAAGTCAAGTTTGGCTAATTTTGTCAATCCTTCTACCTCTTTACTTTTTGCTCGCTTTGAAAATTCATAAATAAGAATAAGTAGCCGCCCTAAATGGACGTCTTCATTATCTTCCAACTCAGTTAGTATTTGAAATAAATCCATGAGAATCTATTTAAGGTCAAACTTATCACTCCACCATACTTTGCACTCTTCCGTCAAAATGCCAGACATACCATACAAATGCTCAGGTAAACATCCTAAAAAAACGTCTGGATTATTACTATGCCTTTGTTTTAATTCAATTCTTAGACTATTTAACATTTGTGTACCAAAAGAGGGGCGCCTCATTAATAAAGGTTTCTTTGGTATATTATTATCATAGGCTATTTGACATTCATTCATTACAATACTTTTAACCTGATTGTATCTCTCACCCGCACGTGAACTTCCAAAACGATGAATCCATCTAGTCAACGTACTTTCCATTGCAAATTTATTATCCTTTAGTAATTGGATATTATCGTACGATATTCCTCCCGCATCAAGCTTTACTTCCATCTTTCTAGTGCTATACCCGTCACTAAGTAGTTTGGGAAAAATTCGTATTTTTTGGCGTGAAAATCAAGCTAAGTCAATCCGAGTACGATCAATTACGTCAAATTCAGAAGCATCCGAATTTGCCCCCGCGTCAATTCCGCAAGGTTACGGTCTTGATTATGTTGCATCAGGGACATAAGATCAAGGTCATTGAGGCTGCGCTGGGTTTGGATGATAATACCATCAGACGTTACGCGAAAGCCTTTTATGAAAAGGGATTGACGGCTTACCTCTTGGATGGGTTTACGCCCTATTCAGGAAAACTGAACGAGGAAGAGATTTTACTCTTGACAGCTCACTTGGAAGAGAACTTGTACGAAGAAGCCGCTTCCATTTGTGAGTATGTTCAAGTAACCTTTGGCGTTATTTATTCGGTATCTGGTATGACTCAGCTCCTGCATCGCATTGGCTTTGTATACAAGCAGACCAAGGCAGTAGCCAGCAAAGCTAACGAACAAGATCAGCTGGATTTTCTAGATGACGTACTGCCCGAACTTTTGGAACAAGCCGTACAAGGAGAAGCAGTAGTATACTACGCTGATGGCTGTCATCCCACCCATAATACCAAAACGGGGAGAGCTTGGATACGCAAGGGCCGAGACTTTGAGGTGGACTGTAATAGCGGTCGTAAACGGGTAAATATCAACGGTGCGATCAATGCACTTAAGCCTGAGCACCTGGTTTATGACATCACTGATTCTATCAATGCACAGTCTACCCAACGGCTGTGCCGGCAATTATTGAAGAAACATCCAAAGAAGAAAATATATCTGATCTGCGATAATGCCCGCTATAATCGCAATAAAATGCTCCAGGACTGGGCCGCTGATCAGCGCATAGAATTTGTATTTCTACCCCCTTATTCTCCTAATTTGAATCTAATAGAGCGGCTTTGGAAGTTTATGCGTAAAAAAGTCATCAGCTCTATTTACTACGATACGTATTCAAAATTCAAAGACGGAATAATTGATTTTCTCAATGACACTAAGTCACACAAGTCAGAGTTACGCAGGCTACTAACGTTGAATTTTCGTTCAGTAGGTGGGACTTCTGTATACGCCCAAACCACTTAGGGACGGGTATAGTAAGTCCATTATGACTAGACAATTCATCTTTTAAATGTAATTGAATTTCTTCTGTTTTATGTCGGTTTATAAAACCTTCTATGATTTTCTTTGTGACTCGTTTTCCTTCTACTACCTCAGCTATTTTTTGTTCTTTGGGTGAATTTGAAAGAATAAAATAGTCGCCCAAAGGGCTTGTAAACGCCAAAGAAGAAGCATTTATATGATGGCTAATCATATCATCTGCTACTCTAGAAATCTCTGCTAGAGTATAGGAAGTCCCCATTAAGCATTCACCTACTTTACTAATAAGTTTATGCCGAATGCCTTCAAAATTTCCTATATCTGGCTTTAATCGAATTTTCTTTAAAACACTTATTACTGTTTTAGCATCTGTTTTTAATTCTGTTATAAAGTCATTTACATATTTATTAAAATTCTTGTTGGAGGAAAGTTCGGTCTTGTCGCAAAAGTCAACTACATATCGTAGTCCTTTAAATGATTTCTTACTTGAGAAGCCTACATTAGTTGCAATTACGAAGTTTCTAAAAGCATTGGGAAATTTGAGTTCTAGTTCTAAAAACCTCTTTATGGTATTTACCATCTGAGAATCATCTGTTTCAAATGGTCCTAAATCAAGATTACGGGTTTTTACTTGGATACCAATAAAAACTCCAGTTTCCATCTTCACTAAAACGTCTTCGTGATGCTCACAAAATACTTCTTCAATACCGCTTTCTTCCAATAAGATTCCAGCAGATACAATCGCAGCGTAAGTACACTGATAGCGATACCTCATTAATGTGTCATCACCAGGATCAGATTCAGCTAAGTTTTGTAGTGGGTCTTGTTTTTTCATTTGAAATTACTAGATTTAAAACCTAAAGCAATATAGTAATTATTTACAAATAGCACACAACTCAAAGCCCTCTCTCCACCCACTCCCCCCACCAAACTCCTCTTCGGTCATCTTCAGCGTAGACAGGTCAGTCGCCGACGGCCAAAGCCTTTGGCGACGAGCCGTTGAACGTTTACCACCCTTGATGGAGCTGTTCGAGAATGTCTATACTGGAAAAGCGCATTTCGTCCATTTGGGTTACCCATAAAAGTTAGTATTTTTCCGGTATTTCTGGACTTCTTTGTGAGGAGCTTTTTTATTGATAGGGTAATTACAGTAGATGAATCTTCTAGATGACTATCATCAAAGGAAATCGCATTAATGAACCGCATAGTTTACCATCTTGGTGATGCCAACGAAATGGTCTTTAACCGCTTCGCCAGCATTTTCACAGGCTTCAGAAGCCATTTTGAATGGCATTCGTAAAGTAGCGGGAATTTATATTTTGACAAAATCTCTAAAGTTGTCTCTTGAAATGATGATGCCCTCAGCCTTATACTGGTCGGTAAATGTTTTCGATATGTTAGTTTTCTTTTTAGAGTTCATTTGAACTAATTCACAAAAAAGTATAATATTTTATGAATTAAATCACATAAAACTATAATTATTTATGAAAAACATCTTTACAGCAAGGCGGAAGGTTACCGCATCCTGGTGCGGATCAAAGATTTCAAGCGGCTACAGAAGTTGTTGCGGGCTTATGGGTATTTGGTGGAGTAGGGGGGCTTTCATTGAGTTCCCTCCTTCAAGTACTTCTTATTTTCTTCGAGTGCTAAGAAATCCGAATAAGATCCCAAAAGCGTCTGCTCCCCATCAATTACATCCGCTAGGAGATAGGCGAATTTCAGCATGACTTCTTCCTCTTTGTCGTTAACGTGTTCGTAGGCAAAATCCGCAAATCTTTTTAGTTTATCTGAAAGCAGGTTTGTTTGTTGTTCAATATCCAACAGTTGCGAGATGAGCTTAAAATCAAGTAATTCGGCTTTGTTGGAAACGAAAAACCTTAAGCTTACATTTTTGATGGACGCGACTTGAAAGCCTCCCGCATTTGCCACCAATTCACCGAGCGTCTGCTCCCCTTTATCTATTTTTTCTTCAAGTATTTCAAAAAGCTTGATATGCTTTTTTAGCACGGTATCTACCTCGTTGTTGCTTAACCTGATTTCGTTTTCGATGGCTACTAGCGTCTGTTCGATATACCTCTCATTGTCTTTCCTTTCTTTGTAATTACCTACCGAAACGGCAATTAATACCCCAATGACCACGATGGCAATTTCCCGTAGAAAGGAAACAATTTGGCTTCTCTTTTTCATTTTACTGTTATTGGTGTAATGGTATATCCAAGCTCCTTTAATTGGTTTATCAATCCACATTCATACATTAAATGACTTAATCCAACGGCAATAAAGCAGTTATTTGCTGCTATTTTATCTCTAATATCGCCCATCCATTTATTGTTTCTGTCGGTTAGGAGAAGAGAATTCCTGCAAGGCTCATGGTATTTAAGGTCTATGTCCATATTGGAATACCAATTCGTTTCTTCACAGTAACTTGAATCTTTGGTACTAATTTTATCGATAATATTAGCAAGTCTCCTTTTATGATTTTTTCGAGGCATTCCCTCAACATCTTTATTAATTAGGTCTATCTGTTCTTCCGTCGTTTCAAGCCCGTAGAGCGCTATATTTTGTTCAATTGCTCTGGAACTTATATAGTCATCTAAAGAAAGCGAAGTGTCACTAGCGCTTTTGTTCAAACATACCTGCTGTTTGAAATATCTGTTTAGAAAAACATACATCTCCGTTGGTGTTATCTTGTTATAATCAGTAGGGCTGGTAGCAAAGAGGTTTTTTATGAAAGTCAAGTCCTCATTGCTTAAATATTTAGCCCAATTGGTTTTGCTTGTCCTTCGGTTAATAATATCCTCCGCCATCTCTCCTGGAATGTTAAGATTTTCTTTTATCAATAAATCACAGGACGCTAAAGCTTGGTTAGCCCTTGTCAAGGAGTCGAAAAATGATTTTCCAAAAGCATGATGGGTTCCGAAAAGGTAGGATGTCTTATTGGAATGTGGGTTAGTTATTTTGAAAAGAACAGTTTTGGATCTTAGCGTATCATTACCATCTTGCCCCATCAGGGAAGTTAATGTCAACAATAAAAATAGTAGTGTAGTGATTACTCTCATTGTTATTTTCTGATTATTACCCATCCCTCGCACAGGTAGGTTTTTCCACCGTGATGGGGGTTTTTCCATGATGTTTAGTGTAAAAAGGGCATTTTGCTCTTTTAGTTTCTGGGGAGTACTTCAAGCAGCCAATAATCTCCTCCTAAACCACCTCATTCAACTTAGCATACTGCAACAACATAATCGTCTTCGCATCCTTGATTTCGCCGGATTTTACCATCGCCATGGCTTGGTCGAGGGTATATTCCAACACTTCGATATCTTCGGTTTCTTCAGCCAAGCCGCCGCCGTCGCTCACTTTTTGGTGGGTTTCGTAGGCGCCGATAAAGAGGTACAAAATTTCCGTGACTGCCCCGGGCGACATATATGCTTCCAGCACTTTCTCTACCTCCTGGATGCGGTAGCCGGTTTCTTCTTCCGTTTCCCGGCGCACACATTCGGCGGGGTCGGCTTCATCGAGGAGGCCGGCACAGGCTTCAATCATCATCCCGTCGGGGTTGCCATTGAGGAAGGTGGGTAGGCGAAACTGGCGGGTGAGCAGCACCGTCCTCTGCTGTTTGTTGTACAGGAGAATAGCAGCGCCATTGCCGCGGTCGTAGGCTTCCCTCACTTGCTCTACCCATTCGCCGTTGCGTTGTTGGAACTCGTAGGTATGTTTACGGAGGATGTACCAGTTGTCGGAGAGCAGTTCGGAGCGGTGATTACGGATCATTTTCAGGGAGTTTTATGTCCACCAAAGGTAGGAAAAATACCCCCATCAACGCCAAACCCCCAACGGGAAATCCTGCCCGAATCCATAACTGGCCGGATACTGCGGCAGCCCCCGGTATTGCTGGGTTAGTTCTGGCACCTGCGTCTCGAGGTACGCTTTCAGTTCATTGACGGTTACGCGGCCGTCGCCGCTATCGGCTTTGCCGCTAAGGCCCTGGAGGAGCGCATAGGTGAATACCCCGTGCCCCAATTGGTCAAACTCCGTCGCAAACTGCTCCGATCCGGAAGATGTCAGCCAATGGGTACCCGTAGCGCGGGCCAGCTGGGCAATGGCTTTTTCTTCGGCAGCACCGCGGGTAGCCAATGCCTCCAAGGCTCCTGCACTCTGGCAGGCATCCAGAATGTAGAGTTGCTTTTGGGCGGCAATTTTAGCGGCCAGGGCTTTCATCTCGTGCGCGGAGATGCCGCGTTGTGCCAGCGCTTCGTCATTGCCGTAGAGTTGCGTCACATCGTAAGGAACCAGGTAGAAGTCTTTCTGCGCGCCTTCGTTCATCACCCCGTGCCCGGCGTAGTAAAAGACGAAAATGTCTTGTGGTCGTGCTGCTTGTTGTACCTGTTCCAGGATGGTAATGATGTTTGCCCGGTCGGCCTGAGCATCGCTCAACTGGTAGGTTTTTACCTGACTGGTAATGGGCATCATGCCTTTGACCAGGGCGGCACGAAAACTTTCGGCATCGGCCGCGGCGTAGTTGAGGTTATAGCGTGGATTTTTGTATTGGTTGATGCCAATCGTCAACAGGTGCAAGGTAATTCCTTGTGCAGGCGCTATCGTCTGTTGCTGTACGGGGGAATAATTGACCTGCAAACGCGCTGCTGCGCTTTCGGTACGCTGGCTATTGACGGCTACTGCCGAAAAAATGTTCTCCCCGGGGAGCAACTTTACCTGAAAAGTCTTTTGGTTATTGGTGGGTACATCATCTTCTACCAGCAGGTTACGCTGCCCCTGACTTACCAGTTTGCCATTGTGGAACAAACGTATTTCAGTGACCCGATCCCCCGGAGCACTTGCGGTAAGTTGTAGTGTAGCATTTTCAGCTTGGGTGCTGATTTGCTCAATGGCTTCATCGTCTTCAACCACCAAATTGCGGGTGCCTTCATGGTAACGAATGCTGATGCTGGGCGGCTCCTGAATGCGGTCGATAATTACCGGAGGTGTTGGCGAGGTGGCTCTCCCCAATAGCTGGCGAGCCAAACCTGGCGTAAAGAAACCTTCATAAAGTTGTTCCAATGGAATGACCTTTTGCCCAATGGCGTACGACATCTTGGCGATCGCACCCGAAGAGCCATCAAAGCGGCCATCGGGAGTGACCAGGGCCCAGTCGTTGTTGGTTTCATAAAGAATCAATGAACCTACGAGTTGGCCACTGCGCGCATCCCACAAGTGGGTGCGATTGTCGATACCAGCCGTGAGTAGAAAGTCGTCACCAATAAAGTCCAGGTAAGCAAAATCTCCGGAGCGGGGAGAGGACAACTGCAGCGTGCGCGTTTGGCTAGCACTACGGGTGTCAATCAGGTGAATCTTCTTGCGTTCAGCGTCGGTAATCGCCAACAATTGGCGTTCTGTATTGTATGCGTATTTACCTACAAGTTCTACTCCCGCCACTGCTTTTGCCGTTAGCGAACGCCCTGTTTTTGCATCCAGTTGATGCAGTCTGAAAGGAACACTTTGTGCTGCGAAAAGCCCCTGTCCGTCGGGGGTAAACGCCAACTGGCCAAAGTAAAGACTTGGTTGCTCCCAGTTGACTTGGCCGGTAGCTACATGGTAGTTGATGAGTTTAGGAGCTTGTCCCTGGTCCGTTCCTCTTTGGGTAAGCACCAATTGTTGGCCGTCGGCAGAAAAAGCAAATTGTTCTTGATAGAAATCCGGTGCGGGTAGATTTTTGGTAAACAACCACGTTTTGTTCTGCGTGTCATAAACACCAGCACCATTATGGCCCACCACTGCCAAGCGGCGTCCATCGGCACTAAAACTGAGTCCTCGGACATTTTTAAAGCTGAGTTTTATGGATCTCGGAATGCGATCACCGCTAAGATCTACCCAGAAAAGGAAATCGCTGAATTCGTTGGCACTCACCATAAAACGCCCATCCGGACTGAGCGCTGCGGTGTTGCCACCAACGGCTTTTTGGACTGGGGTAATTTGAATACTGGGCTTTCCCAAGGTCAGCAAAAGTGCTTTGCCGCGGCTGGCGATGATCCCCGCTTGTTGTAAACTGGCGGCAGTATTGATGGAATAGGGCCGGATAGTAGGTTCTCCAATATATTTCAGTACCGCTAGGTCGGGTAAGCTGTAGTGTACCAACTGATATGGCGCATTGGTAGCGGCTACCAACTGTTGTCCTGCTCCGGCGGCCAGCACCGTGCCGAGTATATCGGGCATGGTACGCATACCTAGCTCACCAGTGCGGTAATTGCCCGTAACCATACTCCCTTTTTTAGGAACCCAATAAAACAATTCCTGAGCGGGAAGAAAGCCGATTCTGCTGACAAATGCATTGATCAAGCTAGGTTCAAGGTCTGAAGCAGGGACAATCTTTTCCCAAACTTTTTGCCCAGTGAGGGTCTTAGCGGCCATCGTCAGTTGCTGATTCGCGATACTGGCGTAAAAGAGGTTGCCGTTGGGCAAAAAAGTACGGGCACCAGCTAGGAGCTGGGTACTTTTGGTGGAGAGGTTGAGCAAAACACCATTGCCGTCCATCAAAGCCAGCAACAATTGATTTTGATCGGAAGAAAAGCTGATGGCCGCAGTGACTAGTGTGGACGTTCCTTTCTGTTGGTAACTGCCTGTCGACTGGGGAGTAGCCGTAGGGCTGTCCAACCGCCAAAATTCGACGGGCGGGTCCACATTGTAGTTGTGGTCTTTGCGGGTAGTATAGTACAAATAAGGCTGGGTAGGATGATAGGCCAGCGAGTAATTTTGCCAGGTCTTGATTTCTCTTACGACCTTAAGTTGCTGTATATCGATGATGTAAAGCCGGTAGTAAGCAGCCACTGCCAGGTAGCGGCTGTCCGCAGAAAAGGACAAAGCACGGATATTCGACTCCGTAGGCAGCGAAAGTAATTCGCGGCCCGTAGGGAGATCATAAATTTTACAAGACTGGTCAAAACTCCCTGAAGCTACCAACCGCCCGTCGGGGCTGATGACCACCTGGCTGATATCCTTCACATGTCCCGATGGTACCAGCAGGCGGGTTGTACTTTGGGCCGTCAGCGAGAAGGAAGCGAAAAAAAAGGCCAAAATGAGTAGTGTAAACCCGATTTCAGATGCTTGCTTGGAGGATGTTGCTGGTAAGGCACGCAAGTAATTCGAGGATAACTTTGATAGGGAATTCATAGAGAAAATTTATCGGTAGTTAGTGTAGATTGGGCTTCAGCCCGATTGTGAATTGCACGTTCGGGCTGAAGCCCAAGCTACGTGTACTGCAAACAGCGTAGCCTCTTACTTTAACATTAGCTACTGATGCTCGATCTCCACCATCAACGGTACCACACTCCCCGCAGTCGTTGGCGGCAGCACAAAGGAAGCTCCCCCGGCTTGATAATCTACCAGTGCCGGGTCGCTGAGTTTACTTCCCAAAGCAGCCCTGATTTTTGCCGTCAGGCTACCCGCCGTGCCTTCCATTGTGCGCTGGATTTGAGCAACGTTCAATGGTTCTTTACTAAAAAGGACAAGCAGGTAGTCGGTGCCTGGCTGGTTGTCCATGCGGATGACTTTGGTGTCGCTGGGGAAAGCTACGGTGGAATTGGGACCGATATGAGGAGACATGCCGTCGTCGTAAGGCAGTATTTTGTTGATTTTCTGGGTTTGGTCGGTAGCGAAGGCATAGATGTAGCTTTCGTTGTTGGCGGTCAGGTAGAAACGGAAGCGCGTGCCGGAAGGGTAGGCACTGTTCATACGATAAGCCACGAGGGCCTCGGTCCCGGCGTTTTCTTCTTCCACAAAAAGGTTGCGCGTTGAGACCCGACTGAGTGGCATGGCCTGACCCGTATTTTGTTCAAAACGGATGGCACCGGAAAAGTTGTTGACCGGTGCAGGAGCAGGACTGGGCGTAGGTGTAGGACTGGGTGCGGGTGCCGCAGCGCGGGGGTAGGCTTGCAATGCACCTAGTGCCCAGGTGGCATAATCCTGGTACCTGATCCATACGTAGCCACCATCACACCAATCTGGGCCCCAGCTGTTGAGTACGCGGAAAGCACCTCCTCCAACGGTATCATCATAACCAACAATACACATGGCGTGGCGGCCGTGATCACCACTGGGGCCACTATCGCTGGCCGCGGGTATCCAAATTTTGGCAGGACTGTAAAAGCTTTCGGGAACGATCATGGCTAGTAATACGGGGAACCCTTCGGCCAGCGATTTTTTAGTAGCATTGATCCGAAAAAGGGCGTCGGCATCATCGGGTAAAAACAAAATTTGGTAATCACTGATGGTGAATGTGGGAGCTTCCAAGAGGGCATCACGACTCAGGGGGGCAGCACACTGATAAGGCATGGTCTGGTTGGTCGCCACACCTACGGTCTTGAGCAACTCCAGGGCCATTACGGGGTTAGAACCTCCGGCGCAGGTATCATCTCCGGCGTCTTTGATTTGCTCGTAAACAAAACTGGGAGAAAGTACGAGCTGGTCGATTTTACGCTTGTCGGTTTCATTGAGTTGCCTGGCCAACAGTATGGTGCGCAAATGATAGGCCGTAGCAAAGGCGGTACAAGTACTATAATTGCCTTGGTCTCCTGGCGTTGGAGCGTAAGCTTCAAGACTGGCTTTGGCCGGCAGGCTTTGATAGCTGGTGCTGGCCAGCTTCATCTTATAGGGCGTGCCCCGGTAACTGGGAACATCAAAATTGAGGCCCAGCCCGCCGGGCTGAGCCCCCAGGGGGAGTATCACAACAAAACATGTCAAGGTTAGAATAAAGTGTCGCATGGGATGATAATTTAGTCAGGTTTGATGGGGGGTCGATGCTAAATCATTGGTAATCAAATCAAACTTTCCTGTACAGGGTGTTAAGTACGAGGTACTTGGTATAGGGTAGGCTATCAAATTTGATGACAAATCAGGTTGCGCGTGGCTTTAGCCCGCAACTAGTAGTCTTCGTTCTATAAGTGCAGAATAAAGCCCGCGCAACCTGGCTCAAGGCAACTTTACTCAGCAATAGTGATAGACCTTTTATTAACGCTAAGGTCGGTATTGAAATTAGATGATGGAATACGATAAACTGCGTAGTTTTTGGTGCGAATGCGGCCAGCGGCCTAAAGGAGGTACTAAGTACCAGGTACCAAGTACTGTGATGCAAACCTCACCCAATAATCCCCAGGTCACGCCCCTTGTCGATGGCGGCGATTTTGTTGTGGACTTGTAGCTTGCGGTAGATATTTTCGATGTGTTTGCGGATAGTACCTTCGCTGAGGTGCAGGTTGGCGGCAATCTCACGGTAGCGCAGACCTAGGCTCAGGTGTTCGAGGATTTCCTGCTCGCGAAGACTCAGGTCGGTAGTTGTTGTCGTAGTCGTGGGGGTAAGAGGAGTGGGTGCTTGGCGCAATAACAAAAGGGCTCGCCGAGCGACGGAAGGAGACATGGGCGCGCCACCCGTGAGTGCCTCGCGAATACTGCGGTGAAGCTGCTCGGGTTCGGCATCTTTGAGCAAGTAGCCATCGGCACCAGCGAGGATGGCCTTAAAAATGTGATCATCGTCGTCGAAGACGGTGGTCATGATGATTTTTACCTGTGGATGCCGGGCTTTGAGGCGGCTGGTGGTTGCAATACCATCGAGTCGCGGCATTTTGATGTCCATCAAGACCACATGCGGCAAGGAGGGCAAGCTAGCCAACTGTGTGAGCAACTGCTCTCCATCGAGGGCGTGCCCGGTCACGTAAAAGGTTTCGTCTTGGGCCAGTTTACTTTTCAGGAGCGTGGCGAGACGAGGAATATCTTCTGCGAGATGAACATGGATAAGCGGTTGCATGGCGTACGATTATTCTACAACAAAACTAGCCATTTTAGCGCGTTTCACAATACGGACAATTACGTATTCTCGGCGGGCATGATCACCTTGATGCTCGTACCATCGGCAGAGGAGGTCATTTGAAAAGTAGCACCCATCTCTTTGGCTCGTTCCTGCATATTGGGGAGCCCATAGCCAGTAGAAGCACTTTCAGGGTCAAACCCCGATCCGTTGTCGGTAATCTCCATGGTGAGGGCAGGTTGCTGGGTGAACCGGAGGGATATTTCATTGGCCTGCCCGTGCCGGATAGCGTTGTTGATGCTTTCCTGGGCAATCCGAAAAAGATGTAGTAGATAGGAAGACCGCAGGCGGCTGTCAGCTAATTCCGGCGACCAGAACAAGTGCAGGGTGCAGGTGTCGGAAAGGCGGCTGGCGTAGCCGCGTAGTCGCACGGCCAAGCCGGGGATGGTATCTTCCTCGGCTCGGATAGCCCAAATGGTTTCGCGCAATTCAGACATCACCTTACGAGTATCCTGGCGAATTTCTTCCAGTGCTGCCTGTTGAACAGGAGTAGGGCTCTGTTGCGCCTGCTGCCCCAGGGCCTCCCCAATGAGGGTGAGCTCGGCCCCCAGGTGATCATGGAGGTCGCGGGAAATACGTAGGCGGTCTTCCCGTAAACGGTTGTCGCTTTCCGAGCGGAGGAGTTGTTCCCGGAGCTGGTTGGCCTGCCTTGTTTGTTGCTGACGATAGTAAACAAAGATGAGGGAGATGGCCAGAAGGATACTGCTGAGCCCCAGCAAAATAACGGCCGAGGTACGTTGCCGGACGCGCAGTTTTTCACGCGTCAGCGCTTCTTCGCGTTGTACGGCGGCGTATTTTTCTTGCATTTCGGCGATCTGTGCCGTCCTTTCTCCATTGAAGAGGCTGTCTTGAAGATTGTGTGCCTGCTGCTGCCAGTGAAGGGCATCCTGGTATTGGCCCAACTGGGAATAAGCCGTAGTAAGTTGTAGCATGGTATGGCGGCTAAGGTCATCGAAGGCCAGTGCCCTGCTTTTTTGTAAGCTTTCCTTGAAGGGTAAAATAGCCTCTTGGGGCTTGCCCGCCAGGAGCAGGATTTCGCCCAGGTTATTGATATTGACCGCAACCCCTTGCCGGTCGTTGATAGATTGTCGGATCGTTGTCGATTGCTGAAGAAAGTCGACGGCTTCCTCGAATTGCTGGCGTTCGGTAGCTACCGTGGCAAGGTTGGCAAGTACGTAGCCAAGGCCAATGCTGTCGCGAATGCTTTGTCGCAAGCGCCATACTATTTTAAAGAGACTGTCGGCGGGATCGAGTTGGCCGCGGCGCAGGTGCAACAACCCACGATTATCGAGGGAAGTGATGAAGCAAATACTATCATGGGCCTGCCCACACAGTTGAAAAGCTTGGTCGAGGTAACTGAAGGCTTTTTCCGGTTGTTGGTTTTTAGAGGCGAAGATGGCCAACTCGTTGAGTACCCTCCCCTGGCCGCTGGCGTCATTGAGGCGCTTGTAGGCATCCAACGATCGTTGGTAATAGTCGAGGGACGCTTCGTAATTGCCTTGGGAATAAGAGACGATACCCAGGTTTTTGAGGGTGGCGGCTGCCAGGGTATCGTAGCCCGCCTTTTCACAGATGGCTAATGCCCGCTCCCCGAGTGCTTCAGCCTCGTCGAAGTCTTTGCTATATAGTTGGTACCATTGTTCATTGACGCGTTCGACCAGCTCTCGGTCAGAGAGCTGGTCGAAGTGCAGGAATAAACTATCTGTAGGTTGGCCCCACAAGCAGCCCACACCAGCGAGCAATATTCCTAAGCAAAAAAATCGGAGATCCACCGTGTTTTTCATCGTCGGAAGTTACAATCTTCCGCGGGATTATTTAAAAAAATGTCCCGATGAAACAAGGCTACACATTGCGAAACGCTTCCTCCAAATCAGCGATCAGGTCGTCTACATCTTCTATTCCTATGCTGAGGCGAATGAGGCTGTCGGTAAGGCCTACCTTGAGGCGCTCGGCTTTCGGTATCGAAGCGTGGGTCATACTAGCGGGATGCCCAATAAGGCTTTCAACACCACCCAGGCTTTCGGCCAGGGTAAAATACCGGGTGTTGGCCAGCACTTTATTGGCGGTTTCAAAGGTACCCTTGGGGAAATCAAACGAAACCATGCCCCCGAAGTCTTTCATCTGCCGCTTGGCGAGTTCGTGCTGGGGGTGGTCTTTCAGGCCAGGGTAGTACACCTTACCTACCTTGGGATGAGCCACCAGGTATTTGGCTATTTTCCGAGCATTCTTGCACGAACGCTCTACCCGTAAATGCAGTGTTTTTATACCCCGCAACATCAGGAAACAATCTTGTGGGCCAGGTACTGCACCAACGGCATTTTGTAAAAAATACAACTGCTCGGCAATTTTGTCCTTGTTCACAATCACCGCACCCATCACCACATCGCTATGGCCACCAAGGTATTTGGTTGCCGAGTGGAGAACGATATCCGCACCCATGTCCAGTGGATTTTGTAGCACCGGGCTGGCAAAAGTGTTATCTACACAAGTCATGATCCCCTTGACTTTGGCAATGGCCGTCACGGTTTCAATGTCTACCAGCTTCAGCATGGGGTTGGTAGGCGTTTCAATCCAGATGAGCTTGGTATTTTTGTTGATCTGCTTTTGGAGTTTATCCATGTTGGCCAGATCAACAAAGTGTGCTTTGATGCCGTAGCGCTGGTGTACTTTCACCATTTGTCGGTAAGATCCGCCGTACAAATCACTCGTAGCAATGATTTCATCACCAGGTTCCAAAAGTCGCATCACAGCATCCATCGCAGCCAGTCCACTGCTAAAAGCTATGGCGTGCTTACCGTTCTCCAGACGAGCCAGGTTGCGCTCCAAGGCCGAGCGGGTAGGGTTCTGGGTACGGGCGTACTCAAAGCCTTTGTGCTTGCCGGGCTCTTCCTGTGCGTAGGTAGAAGTTTGGTAAATAGGAGTCATCACTGCCCCTGTGGCAGGATCAGGAGAAAGACCAGCGTGAATGCACTTCGTTCCGAATTTCATCTTGCGGATAGGTTCTAATGGTTAGGAATCTTGCAATGAGGCCGCAAAGGTAAGGGGATTGGATTAGATTTTTAATGAGAAGTTGGATAAGTTTACATTGCTATGAGGTAATGTGAGCCTTCGTCTTTATTAGGGGCCATGCCTTCTACCGTCCCTACCTTTCTAGTCGGGACGGGAGAAGGCACCGGGCTATCTGCTCTTTCCGCTCCATAGAATCGGGTTTCAAACCCAATTCTATGGAGCGAAACCGCGTCTATCCCTTGTCCACGGTTCGTCCCGGGTTCCGTACTTTGACCTCTGGCCTGCGCACTTCCGTCGTGTCAATGCATGAATGTATTTATACGAATGGGCTTCCACCTGATCGTACCAATACGATCATACGATTAGCATCAAAGTCGGATCCCGATAGATCTATCGGGAGGAGGTCAGAGGTCGGAAGTAGTGGGACACACAAGGACCAAGAGGAGAGCAATCCACTAGGTAAACCTAATACTTCCGACTTCCCACTTCCGACTTCCGACTTCCGATTTAGCCCCTGCCTGATCGTACCAATACGATCATACGATTAGCATCAAAGTCGGATCCCGATAGCTCTATATGGAGGAGGTCAGAGGTCGGAAGTAGTCGGACACACGAATACCAGGAGAAGAGCAAGCCACTAGGTAAACCTAATACTTCCGACTTCCGACTCCCCACTTCCGACTTCCGATTTAGCCCCTGCCTGATCGTACCAATACGATCATACGATTGAGCATCTCCCCCTCTGTGAAAAACGCAATCTCCCCCTTTACTCCACCACTACGCTGACAAGCTCTTGGTGTTCCGCATCGCTACAGCGGACGAAATACAAACCAGGCGCCAAGTTCAGGCTCAAGGGTAAGCGCGTTTCCTCAAAATTGTGGTTTTGCCGCCAAACTCGCTGCCCTTTACTATCAAAAATTTCTACCAGGGCAAGCTGTAATTGGGTACTCTCAAGATAAAAAATACCGTTGCTAGGGTTAGGAAATACGGTTAGTTTGGCAATAGGGGCAGGTGTGTTTACCGAGCGAATAACGGAATAACTATAGCGGCCATCCCAATCTATTTGCTTGAGGCGATAGAAATAGTTTGGTTCATAAAAAGGGCCGTGATCGGTATATTGATAATTGCCACCATTGGTCAAGTCGCTGTCTACCCAGCCGATGGTCGCGAAATCTTGGCCGTTGGTGCTGCGTTCTACCTGAAAACCCCGGTTGCTGTCTTCTTCTCCCACTTTCCAATAGAGCCTACTGGTTTTGTCGGTAGCTAAAGCGCTAAAGTTGAGCCAGGTAACGGGTAAGGGCGATAGGCTACTAAAGGTCGTGGAACCCGCACAAGCTGATCCTGCCGCAGTATTGTTTACCGTAATGGTATGCCCAAGTTGATTAAAACCAGTGCTGCTTTCCCACACATCGTCGGAGTTTGGGAGGATATTCGCAAGACGGATAGAATAGTCTGGGTTTCCGTAAAGGGTGGGTTCGGGATCAGGTAAATGGAGCAAGAGTTCATATTGTCCCAATGGCATATCGGCTGGTAAGCAAAAAGTCTGATCCAGATTGGTGGTCGTTCCGGGCTGCCATTGCTGGGGATTACTACTGGGAGCTGCATAATACCGATCGCTAGTAGCCGTATTAAGCAAAATGTACTCCACCCCGCGAGGATTGTAGGGAGCGGCATAACCTTCATTCGTGACACTCAGGTTGAGTGTTATCTGCTGACCAGGTTGTGCTTCTGCCGGGAAATTGCCTGATTGCAGCACAAAACGATAGCCCAATTTTCGTTTGATTTCGTCCAGGCAAACGCCTGTCCATTGGTTGTTGACGGCGGCGTTGTTGTAATCAGAATTGAGGAAAGAATAATGGAAAAGCGCCAGATCGGTATCTGCGCGGCCGCCATCGGCACTGCATTGCTCATCGCCAGCGATATCTACATTGGCCGCACAGGTTTCTCCCCCCACTACGACCGCCTGTGAATCCTGAGCTTTATACGTCCTCAAGTCCGTCACCATGGTGGCGTGGGCCGCTGACCATTGATCGTAATTGGTAAAAGTGCCAAAATCTGTATTACTGGCTAAAAAACAGTCATTATGAAACCCGATCCTGCCCCCGCTTGGGGCACTGTTGGTGGGAGCGGTATTACCGTAGACAAACTTTTGTTTTTGTTGTGGATAGCGCACCTGAATCATCCTGTTTTGAGGAAGAGCAGCCAGCAGGGCGGTGATGATCTCCGCACGATCATCCCAATTTTGAGCATCCAGATAGCCTGCTCCTGCTCCGGAAGCATCACCAAAGTAATCGGTGTAGTAACCCTCGCCGTAAATGCCAATAAAACCCAATTGAACAGTCGCGATAATATCTGTATTGCTGGAAAGCAAGGGTGCCAACTGGGCAATATGACCAAGTATCCTGGTTTTGCTGGCATCACCATAAGAGGGCATTTCAGTATAATCATTGGTGTAGGAAAAGCGCACAATCAGTTTTGCGCCAGCATTACGAACGGTATTGAAGTCCGTCTGCATATCGTCCAGAAAGGTTGCGGAGATAGGCGCATCCACAAAGTCCGTGAGCATAAAATACCGATAGACCAAAGTGCTATGCACCTGGTAATTGCCATTCCAGGGGGTAAACTCGTTTCGCAAACCGGCAATACCACCTTCATCGAGGAGCCCATCGTCGGAATTGGTCGGATAATAGAAACCCCGCTCCGGATTGGGAAAGTCAAGGGACGAGCTGGTGTAAGTGACAGTGGTTTGCGCTGCGAGGGAAAAGGCGAAAAAAAGGCAGCTCAAAAAAAAGGTCGATTTTTTATAGTGTATTGAGGCCATTTTGGAAGAGGTTCAGGTATAATCAATATTGTGATGGGAGCCCATCTTACAAAAAAAACAGGTAAAGATGCCATTTATTGCTTCTCTACCTGTTTCATGGATTTGGAATCGCGACGCGTCGTGTCTCCACACATCTTATTTCCGCGCAAGTGCACGCTTGGCCGCCTTCACCACATCGGCTACACTGAGACCATATTTGTCTAGCAATTCGGCTGGCGTACCGCTTTCGCCGAAGGAATCATTGACGGCCACGAATTCCTGCGGAACAGGGTGCTTGCTCGTCAGTACCTGAGCAATAGCGTCACCGAGGCCACCCATGCGGTTGTGTTCTTCACAACTGACGGCACAGCCTGTTTTTTTGACTGATGCTAAGATGGCTTCTTCATCCAGTGGTTTGATGGTATGGATGTTGATTAAGTCAACGCTGATACCTTCTTTGGCCAGTTCCTTAGCCGCTTCAACGGCCTGCCAAACCATGTGCCCTGTAGCGAAGATGGAGATGTCCGAACCTTCGGCCATGTGCAAGGCTTTGCCAATTTCAAAAGGCATATTTTCGGTAAACATCGGCCAACTAGGGCGACCAAAACGCAGGTACACGGGGCCGTGATGATCCGCAATAGCCATCGTTGCTGCTTTGGTCTGGTGGTAGTCACAAGGATTGATCACCGTCATTCCGGGCAGCATACGCATCATCCCAATGTCTTCCAGTATCTGATGGGTAGCACCATCTTCCCCCAAAGTAAGACCCGCATGGCTAGCACAAATCTTGACATTCTTGTGGCTGTAAGCTATCGACTGACGAATCTGATCGTAAACCCGACCCGTTGAGAAGTTGGCAAAAGTGGTGGTGTAAGGAATCTTACCACCGTTGGCCAAACCAGCGGCAATACACATCATATTAGCCTCTGCAATACCTACCTGGAAATACCGCTCGGGGTGATCAGCGATGAAGTTTTCAATTTTTAAAGATCCCGCCAAGTCCGCAGTCAGGACGACGAGTTGTTCGTTGTCGCCAGAAATGGCATCAATACCGGCACCAAACCCATCTCGGGTTGCTTTTTTACCGGTGCTTACTATATTATCGAGCATGATTGTTTGATATTAGGTTTAACGCGCCTGGGCACGTAGTAACTTGAGCATGAATTAATAGTCCCCTAAGGTTTCTTCCAACTGGGCCATGGCTTTGGCGGTCAGTTCGGCATCCGGTGCTTTTCCGTGCCACTTGTGGGTACCTTCCATATAATCAACGCCCTTACCCATTTCGGTTTTCATGTCGATAAAGATAGGTTTGCCTTTACCGGCAAGTGCTTTGGCTTTGTTAAGGGTGGCTACTACCTCTTCCATGTTGTTGCCGTCCATGCGGAGTACTTCCCAGCCGAAGGCAGCGTATTTTTCTCCCAGATCCCCCATGTCAAGTACCTCGTCGAGGCTACCGTCGATTTGCTGGTTGTTGCGGTCCACAATGGCAATGAGGTTGTCTACTTTATTGTGTGGTGCAAACATTACTGCTTCCCAAACCTGCCCTTCCTCCTGCTCACCGTCGCCCATCAGGCAGAAAACAAGCTGAGGGTCCTTGTTGAGTTTTTTAGCAAGTGCGGCCCCGATGGCTACACTGAGGCCTTGTCCTAACGAACCTGAAGCCGTACGTACACCTGGCAAGCCCTCGTGTGTAGTAGGGTGCCCCTGGAGGCGCGTATTCAGTTTACGAAAAGTAGCCAGTTCTTTTACGGGGAAGTAGCCACTGCGGGCCAGTACGCTGTACCAAACCGGAGAGATGTGGCCATTAGAAAGATAGAACATATCTTCTTGGTCGCCACTCATGTTGAAGTTGTTGTTGTGTTTCATTACTTCAAAATAGAGGGCCACAAGGAGGTCGGCACAGCCAAGGGATCCTCCTGGATGCCCGGATTGGGCATCAGCTACCTGCCGGACAATGTCGCGTCGCACTTGTGATGCAATCGACTTTAATTCTGCAATGTTTGCCATGATAGGAAATTATTTTAGCGGATAAACCACCGTTTTGCGCAATACTCAGCTACGGCGGATCAGATGGAACGAAGTTACTGCAAAGATTTGGCTGAGAAAAATAAAGTTAGTTTAGGAACTAAAATAAGTATGTGTTTTTCCGAAGCCAAAACAAAAGGGCAACCCAGTTTCCTGAGTTGCCCTTTTAGTTATAAAACGAACCAGCTGAATTAGTTCAGGGCGTCCGTTAGTTTCTTACCAGCTTTGAACTTAGCTAAGCTCTTAGCGCCGATCTGGATAGTTTCACCCGTTTGTGGGTTACGGCCAGAACGTGCAGCACGGTGGCTTACGCTAAAGGTGCCAAACCCGATCAAAGTTACAGAGTCGTCATTCTTGAGGGCCTCGGTGATTCCGTCTAATACGGCATTCAGAGCGTCTTCTGCTTGTCCTTTGGTAATGCTCGCTGAGTCAGCGATCTTGCTAATCAAATCTCCCTTATTCATTAATAATAGTTTTGGTTTAGGAAAATTGTGGAGGCAAATTTAAGCTTACGTTTGAATTACACAACCCCAAAGCCCTTATTTTCTTGAAAAAAGTGGAAGTTAAGGGTGCTTTTTTTTGGCTTATAATCCTTTTGCGTATACTTTTGGGCTTTACTCGTACTTTTTTACGGCTGATTTGCGTTTTAGCAGCACTTCCTTCGCAAGGAATAATCAGTGAAAATAATTTTATGAAACGTCTATTGTATCTGTTTTTGGCCATTTTGCTCATTGCGGGAACCAGTTCCCTCCAAAGCTGTAGCCGCAAATCTGGTTGCCCTGCCTATGAAACCACCAAAGTGAAAACCAAGCGCAACGGTAACCTCTCTAATCGAAAAGGATCAAGTGAGCTTTTTCCTAAAAAGATGCGTAGAAAGGGGTAAAGGTGTAAGCGTTATAAAAGTGTAAGGGTGTAAAAGTTTTAGTAGCATTTTCTGGACGCCGTTCCCTTCTAACATCGGAAGTGTTTTGCCTGAAGGGTTACGCTAATAGCTTACGTCCAGACTGAAGGTAAGGTGATGCCAAAGGTCAAACGACGTTTACACTTTTACACCCACCCAACCCTTACACTCTAACCTTCCTCACTCACCGCCTCTCCCAACAGATTAAAAATGGTGACCGTAAGGAAAATAGCCATGCCAGGAAATACGGCCAGCCACCAGGCATTGGGCGCCGAACGTGCAAAGCGCAGTAGTTTGCCCCAACTGGCCACATCGGCGGGCATACCGATGCCTAAAAAGGATAGGCTGGCTTCAACGAGAATTGCACCTGCAATACCAAAGGAAAGTGCTACGTATACGGGGCCTAAGGCATTGGGTAGCGCGTGCCGCCAGAGACTACGCATCGGAGACGCGCCCAAGACCTTGGCGGCCTGAATGTACTCCAATGATCGGATTTGTAGCATCTCGCCCCTCACAAAACGGGCAATCCCCGACCAGCTGAGCAATCCAAGTATCACGATGATAGCCAGCGTGCTGGGTTTGGGAACAATGGCTACAATAGCCAACAACAGGAGCAAAGCAGGAATGGAATTGATGGTTTCTATGGCGCGCATGACCAGCATGTCTATCGGGAGTGTGACTTGTTTATGGGTCGTAACCAGCTTTCCGCCCAACCAACTGCCTAGGAGTGAAGCCAAGGCGGTGAAAAACAAACCACCGGCAAAATAAGGGATCTCCTGGTCGGTATCCAACAAGGGGCGGCGTACCAAAAATCCCCAATACAAGCCCAATAGTAAGCCAAATAGCAGACCCCAAGCCTGGGAACGCTTGATACGAAGCCCCGTATTACCAAAATAGCCAGCCAAGCTACCCAGAGGGATACCAATGATACAGGCCAAGAGCATCGATAAAATGCCAATCATCAAGGCTATGCGGGTACCCCAGATCATTCCAGACAACACATCTCGGCCTTGGTGGTCGGTACCCAACCAATGACGGTAGCGTAAGCTTTTGACTTTTTGCGCACCAAGAGGACTCGTGTAACGGTTGTTGTACAAGTCGATTTGGTTAGGCCCATAAGGCACTGGTGGCCAGAAATCTCCTTCTAGATTGAGTTCATTCCAGCGCAGGTTCGCCTGGCCGGCGGGCCACTGGCTGATGCCCAAATCAACGGCTATGGCCCGGAATAAGGGAGCATGCCATTGGTCGTTGTATTTGCAGAAGTAGGGTTTGTCGTTGGCGAGGATATTAGCAAATACCGCTATGAGTACAAAGAAATACAATCCTCTCTTGGCCCAGCGCCAGGAACGGCGGCGACTGATTCGGCGCAGCAACTGTCGTTGCAATCTTTTTACCGAGCTAAACATGTACTTCCTGGTTTTGTTGGTGGAGCTGCACCCGGGGGTCGGCCCAGGCATAGAGAAGGTCGGCCAAAAGGATGCCTACGATCGTCAAAATGGAGGTCAACAGCAGAAGCGCATAAACAATGGGCCAGTCTTTGCTCGTAATAGAATTAATGGTCAGCAAGCCTACTCCCGGAATGTTGAAAATTTGTTCAATGATAATGGCTCCGGCAATCGCCCGGGGCAGTAAGCTGCCAAACATGGTGATGAGTGGAAATAAAGCATTGGGAAAGGCGTGTTTCCACAGTACTTGCCTTTGTGAAAGTCCTTTGGCCCGGGCGGTGCGGATAAAATCCGATTGTAAGATACGAACCATAGAGGCCCTTACCTGTCGGGTTACGTAGGCCAGGGTACCATATACCATACAAAAAACAGGAAGAAAGAAGTGATGTACCCGAACTCCCAGGCCTTCTATCCAGCTGGCTTCAGGATTAATTTCTCCAACACCCATACTGGGGAATAAATTTAGCCATTCGGGGCTTGTAAGGAACTGACTTAACAAGGTGGCTACCCAAAAGCTAGGCAAGGCATAGAGGAAAAACAGGCCGATGTTCAGGCGGCGTTCAAAACCAGTGCCAGCTTTAAGCGCAGCGTACACGCCTAGTGGAATGGCCAGTAGGTAAGCAATCAATATAGCACTCAGGTTGAGCCTCAAAGTCCAGGAAATAGCGGCACTAATTTTCTCGGCGACATCCTGAGAAGTAATTGTGCTTACGCCCAAATCACCATTGATGATCTTCCACAGCCAGGTATGGTACTGATTCTTACTGCCATTCCATTGGAATGCTGGCAAATATCGCTTCCACGAAGCGGGCGCAGCCTCCAGCGCATGGAAGTTCGTTATTAGTTGGTTCACTTCTTGTGCTCCCATTCGGGCGAGGGTCGTATCTAGCCTGACTTGTTCTTCCAAGCTTGCTAAACTCGCCTTAATGTTGGGTACTTGGTATTGATAACCAAGGTTTTCCAATACACGACGCGCTTCAATGAGCGCGTCGCTGTGATGGGAAAGATCCGTTCGATTAAAGAGGATGCGCAAAGTGCGTAGTTGCTGGAAATAGGCTTGTGTAAGGGGCCAGTCGTTGGGAAATTGCCCAATGAGGCGACGAACATTGGCCTGGTCGGCTAGGGGAAGTATCCGATGCAGGGTGTCGGGATAGGCAGCTGTGTGTAGACTAAAATAGAAGAAGGGCAGATCCAGCCCTTCTTCTTTTGCCAACCGAAGGTAGGCATTGAGGTAATTCTCGTAAGATTGAACACCATCTTGTGGCGGTGGCAACCTTTGAGCGATGGGGTCACCCGGTGTACACTGATTGAGCCCAAATGCCAGTAGCGAAACGACGAGTAGGGTAGGGATCAATAATATCAGCCTTCTCAGGGTATACCTCAGCATCAAGCAGGAATTTACATTTCGTCAACGAAAGTGGTGACACCCAGCTCAATGGCCGATAAGCAGCGTTCGAAAACATCTTTGAAGGCATCTGGTCGGCCTACAAATAATTCTACCGCTATCCATACGTCGTCATTAGTAGTGTAGGCTTTGGTACACTTCATGGTTCGGTTTACTTCGTCACAGGCTTGTACTACTTGAAGGCCTTCGGATACGCTTTCAATGGGCCAAATATTGGCCAAAACTACGCGAAAAAACTCGGTGTCATCTTCATTGACTTCGATAAAGAATGTCCGGTCATTGTATTTGAATTGTACATCGCCGTCGCTGTCAATGCTGTTGGTATAGCCTTTACCGTCCAGGAAGTTGCTATACAAAGTTTGTAGTTTTGCTTCCGTCCATTGTGCTTTTAGGGGAGTGCTAAATAAGCTGATGAATAGGATAGCCGTGCTGAAAAGAAGAATTTGTTTTCTCATGTTTAGGAATAGTTAATGATAGAGATGTGTGAATGTGAGCGTACAAAAATAAGGTGATCCAATTTGGGTTTAGTGAAAAAAGATAAGCAACCGACAATATGGAGGTTGTGTTCTTTTTCTTACTAAACCTTAAAACAAATTGGCGCACCTTATTTTAGCTCTAATACTAGGTTAATTTAGTGATTCTGCAACCAATGCTACCTGGCGCCAAACCCGGAATACGTTGCCATAACAAATCTTGGCAATTTCATCTTCCTGATAGCCTCTCTTGAGAAGTTCCATGATGAGGTTGGGGTACATACTTACGTCCTTAAGGCCAGTTGGTAAACTGTCGCCAACGCCATCAAAATCACTGCCAAAAGCGACGTGGTCGACACCACTAAGTGCTACCACATGGTCAATATGATTGGCCACTGTTTCAACATCAGCGAACAAGGCAGGATGTTCTTGCTGGAATTTTTCAATAATAGGCTCCGCAGCTTCGTCGCGGAAAGATAACTCTTTTTCGGCCAAAATATTTTGCAGCAAGGCCCTCAGGCTATCCCGCTGAGCGGCTACTTCACCGTCGAGAAAAGTACTGCCAAAGTTGATCTGAATGACGCCACCATTTTGAGCGAGGGCTTTAATCATATCGTCATTCATGTTGCGTTCGAAGCCGGGGGTGAATTTCCTTGCGGAACTATGGCTGGCAATGCAAGGGGCTTTAGAAATCGCCATGACTTGCCAGAAAGTACTGTCACTCACGTGGCTGATGTCTACCATGATACCTACCCTGTTCATCTCTGCTACGACCTCTCGACCAAATGGACTAAGACCGTTCCAGGTGCGTGTGGTATCGTAGCTGCTGTCGCAAATCAAATTGTCTTTGGAGTGGGTGAGTGTTACGTAATCAATACCGCGCTGGCGGAAATAGGCCACATTGGAGAGGTCGTCTTCAATGGGGGCACCATTTTCCATACCCATAGGGAGAGCGATCTTTCCGGCGGCAAAGGCTTCTTTAACATCAGCAGGGCTATTGGCCAACACAAACTTGTCGGGATGCGCCACGGCAATAGCACTTACCATATCAATCAGGGAATCCGCAAACTCCTTAGCACCACCTTCGGTTTGGTAAGATGCAGGAATATAGATCGACATGAAAGGAGCATCCAGGCCCCCTTTTTTTGCGCGTTCGTAATCAAAATCACCATCGGGGGTGCTGATGGGAATGCCCAGGTATTCTTTGGTGGGACGAAAATTTTGGATGCGCAGGCGATAGGGGAGGTCTACGTGACCATCAGTAATAATGTACCGCTCTGCCAGCATTTGAGCTTTGGCCCGCAAAGCCGCATCTGTTGATTGACTTGAAAGCGTTGTACTCGCTAAAACAACAGCAATTAAGCACAGGGTAAACAGCAATTTATGCGACATAGGTAGAAATGTTTTTCCTCGGAAGAATAATTTAGACTTGCCAAAGGTAAAATAAACACAACTATTTTCCGGGGTTTTGTTGTTATAGAAACAGAAGCGCCTAACCACTTCACTTCTTCATGCAACAACAAACGATTTTAATCACTGGAGGCAACGACGGCATTGGCCGTGCTACTGCTCAAGTACTCCTTGAGCGGGGCCATAGGGTCATTATAGCAGGCCGGTCGACGGTAAAGTTAGCATCCGCTGTGGCTACGCTCAAGTACCGTACGGGCAATGAAGAGATTCATTGGTTGTACTGTGATTTGGCAAACTTGGAAACGGTTAGAGCTGCTGCTGATACTTTTATCAGTCGTTATGGTAAACTCGACGTCTTAATTAACAACGCCGGGGTTTTTACCAATGAGTTACAGTTTTCAGAAGAGGGCATAGAGTTGCAGTTTGCCGTCAATCATTTAGGGCACTTTTTGCTTACCAACCTATTGATTCCTTTGTTGAAAGCAGCTCCGGCTGGGCGAATCGTGAATTTAGCCTCAGTAGCTCACTTTCACGGTAAGCTGGATTTCGAAACCCTGACGGGCGACGGTGGGCCTGAAAACTACAATGGCCTGGAGGCCTACGCTCGGAGCAAATTGGCCAATGTGCTTTTTACCCGCGAGTTGGCGCGTCGCTACCCGGAAATTGAAAGCAATTGCCTCCATCCTGGCGTGATACGTACCCGGATTGCCAATAAAGGCACCCGTTGGTTTTTTTCCTTACTATGGAGTTTGTACAAGCCATTTATGCGCTCTACCCGCTGCGGGGCACGAACGCCATTGTATTTGGCGCTGAGCCCGGAAGTGCGCGGTGTTACCGGGCGATATTTTGATGAACGCCAATGTTGTCGCAAGCCCTCCGAGCTTGCTCGCGATCCTGAACTGGCCCATGAACTATGGGAATGGAGCGATGTGATGACCCAGGAGGCTGTTTAGCGAGCCCCTAAATCAAATCTCTGAGCCTGAGCTCTTTTCGTATTTTTTCCTCCCCTCGTTTAATCAGCAGACGAACCTTTTTGCCAGGTTTCTTTTGTAGAAAACGCAGGATGTTTTCCAATCCACGTAAATTAGCAGGTACCCCGTTGAGGACTTTGATTTCATCGCCCTTGCGAATATCTGCTTCAAAGGCAGGGCTGTCTTTGACAATATTGAGCACCACAAATTTATTGAGGTTGTCTCCAGTAGCGATGATACTCATGCCGCTGCGATCAAATTTGAAAGTCTGGGAGAAATTTTTGTTGGGTTTTAGGTAAACGTCTTCTCTGACGTAATCAATTACAATATTGAAACGCTGCAAGATGACGTTGCCCATGATGCCATTTCGGTTGTTGAGAAAGGTACTGTCAATGACGTATTGTTCAGCAACATCATGGAAATTGGTAACCACATTATTGAGTTCCATCTCATCTATCTTGATTTTGGCCGTTCTTCCTACATAGCCATCAATGGTGCCGCCAATACCATGCCCTATGGTCGTACGAATGAGCTCGGGAGGCAACTGCAACAGGCTGTCTGAATGCGTATAAAGCAACAGGGCTAAACTGGCGCCGGTATCCATCAATAATTTTACCTCACTGGACTGATCGGCCCGGATACTGGCTGGAAGGTTGAAATAAGGCTTATGGCGGCTGAATTCAACGGGGATATTGCGATAATTCCTAACGCTTGCCGGTGAAAACTTACTGGGATCCTGGAAAATTATTTTTTGACGACGGTAATCAATGTGGATAACGAAACGCCTTAAGATATCAGCTCCCAATATACCGTGCACCTCAATACCGGCATATTCTTCAAAACGAAAATAGTCTTCTTTCATGACCAGAATGGCCTGGCTAGAAATCTGAAGGTGTTCGCCAAACTCCAGGGAAATACCTGGTGCTACGTAAGCCTTAAGTTCGGTTGTTAAGTCGGAACCGAAGATGCTGATTTCCCGCTGGTAATCGACCATCAGGAGATCGGTGATTTCCTTGCGGGTAAGGATGGTATTCTCTGCGCCAGTGTCAAAAATAAATTTCAGGGGGAAGATTTTGTTGAAGACAATCCGGACAACAATAAAGTTATTGACGTATTCAAAAGGAATTTCCACCTTCCCACTTCCTCTAGGGATAGAGATCAGTTCTTGCTGTGCGTTGGTACGTAAAGCACACAGCAACACGCAGGTGAATAACAGTAATTTCAGACGCATAGTAAGGTGATTTGGATACTTGGGAGCCTTTTTTTTAGAGGTACCTTTATAGCCATGGTACGGTAATGTCGGAAAAATTACGGAAAGCTTCGTTTAATCAACGAGAAAAAAAACGCCAGGCAGCGTTGCCAAGTAAGGTAGCGTTTAGGGAGGGAAGCTTGTTGTAATTCGTAATATAATTTTGTTTGCCAGGTTAAGGGGAAAATCTTTTTTAGTATCCTTGGTTATTTCGTACTTTATTCTGACTTTTACGCCAGTTAGTGTAGATATAACACCAAACACCCTGTAACATTAGTGTTGTGCAACAGTGCTGTTTAGGTAAGTACTTCTTAATCCCTCGACTACCCAAGAGACCAATAAAAAAAGAGCTTGTAGAGAGCCGTTCCTATTGTACGCTGTTACAACGGTGTAATGGTGTTCTCTACTATTTTCATGGTAATTGTTTTTTTAAATTAAACCAAAGTAGTGTATGAAGCTTAAAGTCGACAAAGTATCGCGGTGGATGTTGTTACTGCTAGCAGTTGCATTTTGCAATTTCGCAGTAGCTCAAACCATCACGGGTACAGTTACCGACGCTGAGAGTGGTGAACCATTAATTGGTGCCAACATCTTAGTTGTGGGAACAGCTACCGGTACCGTTACAGATTTTGACGGTACTTATTCTCTAAATGTTCCAGCTGATTCCAAGCAGTTAGAACTTTCTTACACCGGATATGCATCTCAAGTTATTGATATTAATGGCCGTTCGGTTATTGATGTCAAGATGTCTGCCGGAGAACTCTTGGACGAAGTAGTCGTAATTGGCTACGGTTCTCAGAAAGAGAAAGAAATCACCTCAGCAGTTACATCTGTAGGGGCGGATGAATTTAACCGTGGTCCAATTACTGACCCTGCTCAACTTTTGCAGGGTAAAGTAGCAGGTCTACAGGTTTACAACCGTGGTGGTAACCCCAACAGCCAGAGTGTTATCCGTTTGCGCGGTATCTCTACCGTAGGAGCCAACACCGAGCCACTGGTAGTAGTGGATGGTATCATTGGTGCATCATTAGACAATGTTGACCCTAACGATATCGAAAGCATTAGTGTTTTGAAGGACGGTTCTGCGTCTGCTATCTACGGTTCTCGTGGTTCTTCTGGGGTAATCCTGGTAACCACTCGTTCTGGTAACAAAAACGCTAGCAAAGTAAACTTCACCTACAATGGTCAAGCGGGTGCTTCTTCTGCTTTCAATAGTGTTCCAGTAATGGACGCTCAGCAGTTTATTGCTACTGGTGGTACTGACCTTGGTTCTAGCACCAACTGGACCGACGAGGTAACGCGTACGGGTATTAGCAATGTACACAGCTTGGCTGCTTCTGGTGGTGCTGGTAATACCAACTACCGTATTTCTGGTAACTACCGTAATGTAGATGGTATCCTTAAGAATTCTGGCTTCGAGCAGTTTAACGCTCGTTTGAATTTCTCTACCAAAACCTTGAATGACCGTGTAACGATTGATTTCAATTCTTCTTACACGGATCGTAGCTCTGATTACGGTTTCAACGAAGCACTTCGTTACGCTGTATTGTACAACCCTACTGCTCCAGTTTTAGGTAAGGATTCTCCTTTCCCATTTGCTGCTGATCAGTTTGGTGGTTTCTTTGAGACCCTAGGTTTGTTCGACAGTTTCAACCCTGTTTCTATCATTGAGCAAAACCGCAACCAGGGTGAGCGTACCGAGTTCACTTACGGTGGTCGTGTAGCTTTGCAAGTGACTGACAACTTTGAGATTGCTGGTCGTATTGCTCAGCAAAACAGCACCTTGAAGAACACGGAGTACTACCCAACCACTTCTTTGTTCCGTGGAAATGCAACCAGCCCTCTTCGCAAAGGTCTGGCTAAATTCTATGACGAAATCAGAAGCTTCAACCTTTACGAAGGTTACGGTACTTACGTAGATAATTTTGGTAGCACAGATTTCCGCTTCACTGCTGGATATTCTTACCAGGAGAATAACTTCAACTCTAACTTCCTGGAACTTGGTGACTTCCCAGACGGTTCACGCGATTTCGCTAATATCGTTGAGGCTTCTCAGGATTTGCAGAATGCTGGTTTCATCAACGCTAACAGTGATGCTTCTCCTTCTGAGAAAATCATCGCTTTCTTCGGTAGAGCTAACTTGACCTTTGACAATGCGATTTTCGTAAACGCATCTGTTCGTCGTGAGGGATCTACCAAGCTTGGTGCAGACAACCGTTGGGGTATTTTCCCTGCTGTTGGTGTAGGTGTTGACTTGAACAACTACTTGGCGTTGAACAGAGTAGATCAACTGAAATTGCGTGTAGGATACGGTGTAACCGGATCTCTACCAACCAACAACGGTTTGTCTCAGCCAATTCGCCAGATTGTAAATGGTGACAATGGTAGTGTTTCAACAGAATTGATTCGTGCCGCCAACCCTGACCTGAAGTGGGAAGAGAAAGCGGAGTTGAACCTTGGTGTGGAATTTACCATGGGGCGTTTCAATGCTACTGTTGATGTTTACAACCGTGACATTTCTGACTTCATTCTGGAAAGAACAGTTGATGCAGCTGTCTTTGGTGTAGATCGCCGTTTCGAGAATGCTGGTAAATTGAATACCAAAGGTGCAGAATTGACCTTGGGTTACGATGTTGTGAAGAGCGAAAAAGTAAGCTGGACAACTGGTGTTGTTTTAAGCACCTACAAGACGACTTTGGAAGAGTACGTAATTCCTGCGGAAACACGTGCTAACCTTGGTGCTCCTGGTCAGAACGGTACCAACCTGATCCTCGTTGCTGAAGGCCAGGAAATTGGTCAGATTTGGGGTCCTGTTTTCGCTGGTGTAAATGAAAATGGTGCTCCTGACTTCGTTGATGTGAACGGTGACGGCGTACTAGTGACCAATCAGAATGATGCTTTGAGCCCAGATGCTGACTTTGAAGTATTAGGTAACGGTATCCCTGACCTGGAATTTGGCTGGTCCAACCAAGTAGCTTTTGGTTCTTGGTCGGTAAATGCTTTCTTCCGTGGAGCCGTTGGTCACAGCCTGGTGAACACTTTCCGTGCTTTCTACGAGCCAGTAATTTCTACGCAGTCTTCTTACAACTATGTAAATACCGACTTGCGTGTTCCTGGTTTGACTTCTGCACAGTTCAGCTCACTTTATGTTGAGAAAGCTGACTTTATCAAGTTGGATAACTTGACCATCACTAAGCGTTTCGACCTTTCTAACAGCAAGTCTATTGATGGTCTGACGCTTTCACTTACAGGTCAAAACCTGTTCATCATTTCTAACTATACGGGAACAGATCCTGAACCATCACTGGTGGATTACGGTTCTGCTGATAACGGAGGAGTTGTTGACTTCAACAACCCTGACGTATTGAGCCCTGGTATTGATCGCCGTTACAACTATTTCTCGTCTCGGACCTTTACCTTAGGAGTGAATCTTAATTTTTAAAGAAGACAAAAAGTGTTGATTATGAATAACAAATTTCTTAAATATTTTCTGATCTCCGGGCTTGCCATTTCTATGGTAGCTTGTACTGACTTGGAAGAAGAGTTGGTAGGAGATATTACCGAAGACATTAGTGTCGATGGTATTGACCTAGGCACTGGTGGTGGTGGTGGCGGTAATCTTACTGCGGTGTATGCCGAGTTGAGAAATGCCGGTACTGCGAACCATGGTGGCTACTACTCTGTGCAGGAGCTTCCTACTGACGAAATGGTGATTGCTGCAAAAGGTGGTGACTGGTTTGACGGTGGCATCCTGATTCAGCTGCACCAGCACACCTTCCAGCCTACGCACGATTTCATTAATGGAACCTGGACACAGACCTACAATGCCATCGGTACTGCTAATGACAGAATAGGTTCTGGTGTATTGACTGCTGAAGAAACGGCACAAGCGAGAGCCGTACGTGCTTATTTCTACTGGCGTTTACTTGACCTTTACGGTCGGGTGAAGTTGGTTACGGACACCAATCCTGATCCACCTCAAGCTACGCGTCAAGAAGTGTTCAACTTTGTAGAAAGTGAGCTGCTTGCAGCACTAGGTATTCCTGCCGTATCGGCTGGCATGGACCTGAGCAACAGCCCATTGGCTGATGGCGGTTCTGCTTATACGATGAACCGCTACGGTGCTTTGGGTATCTTGGCTAAGCTTTACCTGAATGCAGAGGTATACACTGGAACACCTATGTGGGACAAAGCAGAAATTGCTGCTTCTTACGTTATTGACAGTGGTGTTTACCAACTATGTGGCGAAGGTTGTGCCGTGACCAACCTTGGAAAGCGTAGAGGTGTAGCCAGCGACCCTGATATGTTGGAAGGATACGCAGCGGTGTTTGCTCCTAACAACTCGGGCAACCCTGAGCATATCTTCTCTGTACTTTATGATGAAGCTACTGGTGGTGGTATGAACTTCTCACAGATGAACCTGCACTACTCTAGCCAGTTCACCTGGAACTTCAATGAGCAGCCTTGGAATGGTTACGCTACCCTGGAAGAGTTCTACAACTCTTACGAAGACGGTGATAAGCGTAAAGCAAACAACTTCATCGTTGGTCCCCAGCTGGATTTTGGTGGTTCTGCAATTCTGGATTATGCATCTGATGATGATGACATCCAGTTGAACTACTCGCCTCGTATCAACGAGCTTCAGCCTAACTCACAGCGTGAAGCAGGTGCTCGTCCTGGTAAGTTTAGCTACAAGCAGTTTGGCCGTTCTGACATGGACAATGACTACCCTATCGTTCGTTTGGGTGACTTGTACCTAGTTCGTGGCGAAGCAAAAGCTCGTCAGGCAGGTGACTGGACGCAAGCAGAGGCCGATGTAAACGTACTTCGTGCTCGTGCGGGTGTTGCTGCTTATGCTGGCAACTTGACTGGTGACGAATTCCTTGCGGAGCGTGGCCGGGAAATGTTCCAGGAAGCTTCTCGTCGTACAGACTTGATTCGCTTCGGTAAGTACAACGGTACTTGGTGGGAGAAGCCAGCTTCTGAGCCTTTCAGAAATGTCTTCCCTATTCCTCAGAACCAGATCAACGCTGGTGTTGGTTTGACGCAAAACCCAGGATACTAATCATTAGTATTTTCTGATATAATTTCAAGCTCCCGAATCTTCCCTTGTTGGTAGATTCGGGATGCTTGTTTAAAGGCTTGTTATGAAAAGTATTGCTTGTTGAAAAAGATCAAATGAGATTAGAGAATAAATTGAAGCGAAATACTATGAAATGGAATAAGCAACAGTCTTTTTCAAGGATGGCTAGTCTTGGTCTTTTGCTTTTAGGTCTTTGTAGTTGCACTGATCAGCCAACAACCTTATTCACGGCGATAGACCCTCAACAGTCGGGTGTTCTATTTTCCAACGATCTCAAGTACACCGAAGAGTACAATCCTTATACCTACCGCAACTTTTATAATGGGGGAGGGGCTGCTTTGGGCGATATTAACAACGATGGCTTACTAGATATCTATTTTTCTGGTAACCTGGTACCCAATAAACTCTACCTTAATAAAGGCAATTTTCAGTTTGAAGACATTACCGAACAGGCGGGTGTCGCCTGTGAAGGCGTCTGGTCTTCGGGGGTTAACTTTGTGGACATCAATGGTGATGGTTGGTTGGACCTTTACGTATGCAAGGCTGGAAAGCCAGAAGGTAATAATCGCCATAATGAACTCTTTATCAATCAGGGCGACCTCACCTTCGTCGAGCAATCAGCAGCCTACGGCTTGGATATTACCGGCCTTTCTATCCAATCTGCTTTTTTCGATTATGATCTCGATGGTGATCTCGATTGCTATTTGTTGAACAACTCGCTACGGTCGGTAGGAGGGTTTGATATGAAGGTAGGTTTACGCGATGTATTTGACCCTGAAGGCAACAAACTTCTCGAGAACCAGGATGGTAAATTTGTTGATGTCACCCAAAAAGCAGGCATTTATTCCAGCAGTATTGGCTACGGCTTAGGAATAACCCTGGCGGATTTTAACCAAGACGGTTGGCCCGACATCTTTCTTTCGAACGACTTTTTTGAAAAAGATTATTTGTACCTCAACAACCAGGATGGAACCTTTAAGGAAAGCGCTGATGCCAGTTTTACCTCCCTTTCTATGGGCTCCATGGGGGCGGATGCCAGTGACCTGGATAATGACTTACAACCGGAAATTTTTGTCACCGAAATGCTTCCCCGGTCTGCCGACCGCAAAAAGACCAAAACCACTTACGAAAACTGGGACAAATATCAGCTAGCCGTTGATAAAGGTTATCATCATCAGTTTTCTCGTAATGTACTTCATAAAAGCCTGACCAATGGAAAGTTTGTCGAACTGGGCCGCCTGGCTGGTGTAGAAAGCTCTGAGTGGAGCTGGTCGGCCCTTATCCAGGATTTCGACAATGATGGCTTGCGGGATATTTTTATCAGCAACGGCATCCGCTCCGATCTTCTCGATAAAGATTACCTTAATTACATGGCCAATGATACGCGCGTCAGGGCCATGATTGATGAAGACGAAGAAGTGCTGAAAAAGCTCATTGATATCATGCCCTCCGGCGCGGTAAGCAATGCGATTTTTAAGAATAACGGGCAACTTAACTTTACTTATAAATCACAGGAATGGGGGCTGGATGCTGCTACCTTTAGCAACGGAAGTGCCTACGGCGATCTGGACAATGATGGCGACCTGGACTTTGTGGTCAATAATGTGGATCAGCCAGCTTCTATCTATCGGAACAACACAGACCTGTCCACTGCACGTGGCTTATCCGTTCCGCTTCGCTACAAGGGAGGCAACCAGGAAGCCATTGGCGCTAAAGTGCTGATCTTTGCGGATACGCTTCGCAGCATGTTCGAATATTATCCAACCAAGGGCTTTCAGAGCTGTTCGGCGGTGCCGCCATTTTTTGGGCTTGGTAATCGAAAGATGTTGGATAGCCTTATCGTGATTTGGCCGAATGGCGAAACAACGACCCACACCCAGGTGCCTACCGGCCAGGCCTATCCCCTTAATTACGAGCAAGAAGTACATTCCCCAAAGGGCCTTGTCTTGTCCATTGCTGCTAAGTCATTGCTTAGCCCCGTAGAGCGCCTTTTGACTTTTAAGCACGAAGAAATTGACTTGAATTATTTTGATCGTGAAAGAATGCTCCTCTCCATGCCCGGACGACAGGGCCCCGCAATCGCAGTTGCGGATGTGAATAAAGATGGAAAAAATGATCTCTTCATTGGTGGAGGGAAAAACCAGGAATCAACCCTTTTTCTTTCGCAAGACGAAAATTTTGTCGCACACAACTTCTTCTCGGCAACCAGCCGCTCGGAAGTGACCGCCGCCGAATTCTTTGATTGTGACCTCGATGGGGACTTGGATCTTTATATCGCCCACGGTGGCAAAGCCTTCTCTATTTATGCGCCGGAGTTGAACGATGCGCTGTACATCAATGATGGCAAGGGCCATTTTAGCCCTGCTGCTGGAGCCCTCCCGTTTCCTTACCCTATTTCTACCGGCGATATCGCAATTGCTGATCTGGACCAGGACGGCCTGCCGGAAATTATCTTAGGGGAAGCCATGAAAACCAATAGCTATGGTCTGCCAGGTAGCTGCGTCATCTTGAAGAACAAGGGTAACCAACAGTTTTCAGTCTATGAAAATGAACTGGGCAAAGACCTCGGGATGATTACCGCAGTGGAAAGCGCAGATATTAATGCTGACGGTTGGGCGGATATTATTCTGGCGGGACAATACATGCCCATCACGATTCTCTTTAGTCGGGAAGGACATTTCGACCGTTCGGACCAAATACAAGTACTTGATAACACGGCAGGCTTGTGGAATTGTATCCAGAAGACCGATCTGGATCAGGATGGAGACCCCGATTTCGTTTTGGGCAATCTGGGCCAAAACAACTTTTTCAACAAAGGCCTGACGGTATTCATCAACGATTTTGATCAAAACGGAACCAACGAACAGATAACTTGTGAAGCAACGGAAGATGGACACTTTCCCATTCACGACATCAATGAACTCTATGCTCAGATGCCGATCCTGAAGAAGAAATACCGCACCTACGCGGAGTTTTCACAAGCTCCACTGGAAGTACTCGTGCCAGAAGAAAAACTAGCAGGAGCAATAAAGTTGCACCTTACAGAGAATAGAAGCCTCATCCTCTGGAATGACCAAGGGCAGCTTCGCCCAACCGTACTGCCAAGAGAAGCTCAATATTCAACGGTAAACGCTATTCTGGCGGACGATTTTGATGAAGATGGTACCACGGATTTGTTGCTAGGAGGCAATGATTACAAATACAAGCCTCAATTTGGCCGTCAGGATGCTACAATGGGTTGGTTGTGTTATGGTGAAAAAAGGGAGGAAGGTGTTACATTTACGGATTGCCGCCCACTAGGGATTGCAGGGCAAATCCGAGCGATTGAAAAAATTAACCCCAACCAAATCATTGTGGGTGTCAACGATGGAGAAATTAAAGTATATGAAAAGGATTGATCTGATTTTGCCTTTGTTTTTTGTTGTGCTTTGCTTAGCAAGTTGTAAATCAGAATACCAACAATATGTCGATCAGGAAATGGCCAGCGGTATTAAGCATGATAGCCTGATTTTTGGAATGCGGATGGGGCAGACGAGGAAAGATTTTTTTACCATCTGCTGGGATCTCAATAAACAGAAGATCATTAGTCAGGGGGCAGGAGCCAATGCTCGCTTCATTACCGATCGTGACTCGATAGGAGCGGAAGCTAATCCGCTCTCCAAGGAGATGTTGTTTTACGGGATCTTCGACGAAAACGATGTCATGAGGGGGATGAGAATGACCTACTCTTTTCTGGCCTGGTCTCCCTGGAATGAGGAAATGCAATCGGATCGTCTGCTGGAGGTTTTGCGTAAAGCATTGCTAACGGATTATCCTGGAAATGATTTTATTGAATTAAAAATCAAGGAATCCGAATATCCGGCACTGGTAAAAATCGACGGCAACCGCCAGATTCTGATGTACCCGAAAAACGATAAGGATGTTGTCGTTAAAATTGAAGATTTAGAATACAAGCTGAATAACCAATGGAAAAAAGAATAGTCTTTTTAATCGCTTTATGTTCCCTGTTTGCTTGCGAGGATACTTCCAATCCATCACCGGAAGCGAAGGGTGACCTTTTTGAATTGATGGATAATCAAGCCATTGGCATCAACTTTAGCAATGACCTGACCTATACCAACGATTTCAATGTTTACAAATACCGAAATTTTTACAACGGTGGAGGAGTCGCTATCGGCGATATCAACAATGATGGGCTGTCTGATATCTTCATGACCTCTAATCAGGGAGACAATCGCCTGTTCCTAAACAAAGGCAACTGGCAGTTTGAGGACATTACCGAAACCGCTGGTGTAAAAGGTGAACGTGCCTGGTCGACGGGCGTCACCATGGCGGATGTCAATGCGGATGGCCTGCTGGATATCTACGTCTGCAATTCTGGTGATGTCGCAGGAGACAACAAAGAGAATGAACTCTACATCAACCAGGGAAATTTACGCTTCACCGAGGAAGGGGCTGCCTATGGCCTCAACGACAAAGGCTTTTCTACCCACGCCAGCTTCTTTGATTACGATAAGGATGGTGACCTTGATGTCTACATTCTCAATAACTCTTTCCAAGCCATTGGTAGTTTCAATCTGCGCAAAAATGAACGCCCCGTCCGCGATGAACTCGGGGGTGACAAGCTGATGCAAAATCAGGGGGGCAAGTTTGTGGATGTAAGTGAGCAAGCGGGTATCTATGGTAGTGTCATCGGCTTTGGGCTGGGGGTCACCATCGGTGATGTCAACAACGACAACTGGGAAGACATCTTCGTTTCCAATGATTTCTTTGAACGGGATTATTTGTACCTCAACCAGCAGGATGGGACCTTCCGGGAAGATCTGGCCAACGAGATGCTGTCCATCAGCGGAGCATCTATGGGCGCGGATATGGCAGACATCAATAACGATGGCTACCAGGATATTTTTGTAACGGAAATGCTTCCTTCCGAATACCAACGCCTCAAATCGGTCACCACCTTTGAAGATTGGGATAAATACCAGTATAACGTAAAAAATGGCTACCATCACCAGTTTACCCGCAATGTCCTGCACCTCAACCGAGGAGACAATGCTTTCAGTGAAGTGTCTCGTTTGGCAGGTATCGAAGCCTCTGATTGGAGCTGGGGTGCCCTCTTCTTTGATATGGACAATGATGGGTACAAAGACCTCTTTATTGCCAATGGTATTTTCAAGGATCTGACCAATCAGGATTACCTGGCCTATGTCGCCAATGAGTCGGTTATTCAGTCAATTGTTTCTGATAAAGGGGTTGATTATAAAGAACTCATCGACATTATCCCTTCCAACAAAGTAGCCAACCATGCTTACAAAAACAATGGGGATTTGCAGTTTTCCGTTTACACCAATAGTGGTTTGTTGAGCCCTAGTTTTTCCAATGGCTCTGCTTATGGTGATTTGGACAATGATGGCGACTTGGACTTGGTGGTCAATAATGTAAATATGCCCTGTTTTGTGTACGAAAACCGGCAAACGCAGGGGAATTACATTAAGCTGAAGCTAAAAGGAAAAGGCGAGAATACTTACGCTATTGGTAGTAAAGTCAAAGTCAGTGCGGGCGACCAGCACTGGGTTACTGAAAACCAACCAACGCGCGGATTCCAGTCCAGCATGGACCCTAATATCATTGTTGGGGTAGGAGCTGCCAAGCAGGTAGCTATTGAGATCATCTGGCCGGATGGCCTGGTGACGAAACAGGAGAAAGTACCCGTCAATCAGACCCTTACTTTTGATGCTTCTACTGGCCAAGCGGCCAACAGCATCGCTGCACTAGCTGGCAAGTCTCCTTTACAGGAAGTCCCTTCTGTACTCAAATACCGTCATCAGGAGAATAATTACATTGATTTCAACCGGGAACGACTCGTTTACCACGCTCACAGTACCGAAGGTCCGCGTGTAGCACAGGGCGATGTCAATGGTGACGGACTCATCGATTTTGTCATTCCTGGCCCCAAGGATATGAAATGTATGTTGTACCTGGGGGCAAAAGACGGCACTTTCATCGAAAAGGATATCACGGCTGTTTCAGCGGAAGCAGAGTACGTGGCTGCCCATTTATTTGATGCCGATCAGGATGGTGATTTAGATGTTTACCTGGCGAGTGGCGGTGTTGAAATCACGGAGTTTTCAGCTCTTCTGCAAGATCAACTGCTCTTCAATGATGGGAAGGGCAACTTTGGGCAAGCCAAACAGCTGTTTCCCGATGATCAGAAACTGAGCACCCTGGCGGTGAACACGGGCGATATGGACGGCGACGGCGACCTGGACCTCTTCGTAGGTGAGCGGATAAAAATTGGTAAGTACGGAGCGAAATGTTCTGGCTATATTTTTGAGAATGACGGCGCAGGAAACTTCAAAGATGTTACGGCTAGCCGCTATCCGGGCTTGCAAGAAATCGGGATGATTACCGATGCTGCCTGGGGAGATATCAACGGTGATGATCGCCTTGATCTCATCGTTGTAGGAGAGTTTATGGAGGTGCAAATGCTGATCAATGAGGGCTCGAAATTTTCGAAACTAGCTTTGCCCTTCCCTAATGATGGCTGGTGGAATGTCTTGCACCTTAGTGATTTAGATGGTGATCAGGACCTGGATTTGGTCCTAGGAAACCTGGGCAATAACAGCCGCTTCGATGCTTCGCCAACACACCCTCTCAAACTGTTTTACAATGATTATGACCAGAATGGGTTCCCAGAGTGCATCATGACTTTTAGTGCCGAAAACGGCAAGGATTACCCTTACGCATTACGCCACAACCTGACCCTTCAACTTCGTTATCTGAAAAAGAAATTCCCGGATTTTGAATCTTTTAAAGATGCGGATATGACCCAGATTTTCGATGAGAATCAACTGAGTACATCTTCCGTTCAGCAAGTCAACGAATTGAACTCCATCTGGATAGAGAACCTGGGGAATAAGGAATTCAAAAAACATATCCTGCCATTGCCGGTGCAGTTTAGTCCAATATTTGCCATCGCTGCTGCGGACATTGATCAGGACCAGGACCTGGACTTGATCATGGGTGGAAACCTCTACAAGGTACAACCTGAAGTAGGAATGTACGATGCATCCTTCGGGCATTGCCTCGTCAACGATGGGGCGGGCACGTTTACGGATCGCTCCTCCGCATTGGGCTTTTCCGTTAGAGGAGAAATTCGAGACATAAAAACGATTAATGACATGATCTACATCTTCAGAAACAATGATGATGTGGTAACTTATAAAACCAATTATGAATAGAGTGCTTTTGGGCTTTTTGGGCTTTTCTTTAGCGGCGATCATTCTGTCCGCTTGTGGAAGAGAAGAAGCTACTACCTCCGACTCCAATGCAACAATGCTCTCCTTGACAGCCGAGCAAACAGGCATTGATTTTACCAATAAGTTGACGGAAACAACGGAGCTCAACATTATCGAATACCTCTATTATTACAATGGTGGTGGGGTAGCCATTGGGGATATTAACAACGACGGATTGGAGGATCTTTTCTTTACCGCCAACCAAGGCCCCGATAAGCTTTACCTGAATAAAGGCAACCTGAAGTTTGAAGACATCAGTGAAAAAGCCAATATTTTGCCAGAAAACACCTGGTCATCAGGTGTAGTCATGGAGGATCTTAACAACGATGGTTACCTGGATATCCACGTTTGTAAGGTCGGTGTAGGCATTTTACCCGAAGCTCATAACCTGGTTTATATCAATCAGAAAGATGGCACTTTCCGGGAAATGTCAGCCGAATTGGGCCTGGATTTTCAAGGGTTTTCCACCCAGGCTTGCTTTCTTGATTATGACCACGATGGCGATCTAGACCTCTATTTACTCAACCACAATGTCCATTCCGTACGGAGTTACGGCACCGCTGAAAAGCGTAAAGAGCAAGACCTTTATGCGGGAGATCGGTTCTTTGAAAATCGTTTGAACGAGGCCGAGCAGTCTTTTATCGACGTCACCGTCGAATCGGGCATCTATTCCAGCCCGCTCGGTTATGGACTGGCGGTAGCTTGTGGCGACCTCAATGGCGATGGCTGGACGGACATCTACGTTGGCAATGATTTTCACGAAAACGACTACATCTACTTCAATAATGGAGATAAGACCTTTAGGGAAGAAGTAGCGGATTGGACGGATCATACGACCCAATTCAGCATGGGCGTTGATATTGCCGATTTGAACAACGACCTGTTGCCGGACATTTTCAGTACCGATATGCTTCCGTTTGAAGAAGAGGTCTACCTGAAATCGGGAGGCGAAGATACCGATCAAATCAAGCGTATCAAGGATGATTTAGGTTTTGAAAACCAATTTGCCCGTAACCATTTCCAGCTCAACACTGGCTGGGGAACGTTTGTAGATATTGCCCTCCATACGCGCACCTTTGCCTCTGATTGGAGCTGGGCGGTGCTTTTGCAAGATTTTGATAACAATGGGAACAAGGATATTTTTATTTCCAATGGCATCGCAAAGCGTCCAAATGACCTGGACTATATCAATTATTTGAACAGCGAGGCCATCTCCAAATATGCAGAAAATGACCCTGAACGAACCCAGCAACTTATTGGTAAGTTGCCCGCGCAAAAGTTGAAAAACATCCTCTTCTTGCAGTCGGACAATCTGCATTTTTCTAAAATTGCTGATGCCCAGGTAGGAAGCCCTTCTTTCTCTAACGGCGCGGCCTATGCGGATTTGGATCAGGACGGCTATCTGGAAATTGTGATCAATAACATCAATGACCCAGCTACCATCCTGAAGTACAACAGCTCTTCAGGAACGCAGGCTTACCTGGAATTGGAACTCAATGATCCTACTGGGAAAACAACCAATGGCACTAAAGTTTACGCTTACACAGAAGAAACTCCACGTTACCAGGAGCTGCAAAGCGTCAAAGGATATCAATCATCTTCTTCGCATCGCCTTCATTTTGGCTTGGGCAAGGCTACCCAGCTGGACTCGCTGGTGATCATCTGGCCCGACCAGACCAAGCAAGTCTTGTTAGCTGTAGAAGTTAACCAACAACTGAAAATCAGCAAAGATTCAAGCGCGGCAAAACAGTTGGCCACCGCAGTAAGTAGCTTAGGTAAGAGCTTCGATGTCTTACCGCTTCAGCATGAAGAGAATGATTTCAATGACGATGAAAACGAAAAGCTGATTCCAGAGAAACTCTCTAGAGAAGGACCAGCAGTACTATACGAAGACTTGGACGGAGATGGCACCAAAGACTTGATTGTCGGGGGTGCGCATGGACATGCGACCAGACTATTGCGCGGTCGGAAAGACGGAAGTTTTGAAAACCTGGAAGTAGATGATTTTACCAGAGATGCCAGACATGAAGATGTCAGTGTGGCTACCATTGACTTTGATGGCGACGGTGATAAAGACCTCTACATCGCGAGCGGTGGTAGTGTTTCCAAGGAATTGGATAAGGTACTGGAAGACCGGATTTACCTCAATAATGGAGGAATGAAGTTCTTGAGAATTCCGCTCTCGTTGCCGCATACAAATGCCAGTGTTGTTGCGGTTGCGGATTTTGACAAAGACGGTTACGAGGACATTTTTATTGGTGCCCGATCAATTCCTGGTTCCTACGGCCTTTCGCCCTATAGCTTTGTGTTGAAAAACCGGGGAGGTACGGGGGTAGATATTGCGCTGAAGGAACGCCTTGGCATGGTGACCGACGCACAGTGGGTAGATTTTGGCAATGACCAGGACCTTGACCTTGTAGTCTGTGGCGATTGGATGCCCATCACCGTCATTGAAAATGATGGAAACGGTATGTTGGCCATTGCGACAAACTCAGGTTTGCCCAACCTAAGCGGTTTTTGGAAAACGCTTGCTTTTGGCGACTTTAATCAAGATGGACAGATCGATATCGTTGCTGGAAACCTGGGGACCAATACCGTCTTGAGTGCCGACGAAGCGCACCCCATAAGGCTTTATCTCGGTGATTTTGATGATAATGGAAGCGTTGATCCACTTATTTTTTACCGCTACTTCAATCGTTATCTACCGCTGGGGTCGAAAGATAAATTTGTTTCCCAGCTTCCAATACTAAAGAAGCGTTTTGTGGATTACGTAAGCTTTTCTCAAGTCAGTTCTTTCGAACAACTATTTCCAGAAGGGCAAGATCGCTTGGTGGAGACGAAGGAAATCAATGAATTGAGGTCGGTGCTTTTCCTTTCCCAAAAGGAAGAATACGTTTCCATCCCTCTGCCCGAACGCGTGCAGACCGGTACGGTGCAGGATTTTTATTTGGATGTACAAAAAGGAAACATCTACTACGTAGCAAGCAACCATGAATTGGCGGCTGTTCAGGCGAATGCCATGGATGCCAAGTTGGGCGTCACTAAGCTTGATGTGGCGAAGAAAACTTTCCTACAAGATGATTGGCTTCCAGCACCCGCTGGCGTAAATGCCCGGGCTATTGTGCCTTTGGAAAATGGAAAGTACCTTATGGTCACCAACAGTGGCTACCTGTATTTCGTAGATCTACCTCAAAATTAATTTTTTCTCTTCGCTGACAATTTTTGTATTCAGCACATAAAAATTGTCAGCGAATCAATTTTTTCGATATGCATAGAATTACTTTGTGGACATTACTTCTGTTGTTCTTCGGAGTGAGTTGTCAAAAAGACTACCTCTCCAAGGCAGGAATTGTTGAACATTTAGAAGAAGAGGATCTCTTTATCAAATCGGTAGAAAATCTGACCCGTATTCAGATTCACGATATTTTTGCACCACCCATTGCTAGTCGGATATATACTTATCCGTGTATCGCTGCCTACGAAGCAATGAGCCCGGCCTACCCGGGTAATAAAAGTTTTGCTAATCGTTTGCACGGATTGACACCCCTTGAAATTATGGTGGATACGGCCTTGGTGAGTTATGAATTAGCTGCAATTTATGTATTTAATGAAGTGGGTAAGCAGCTCATCTTTTCGGAAGAAAAGATGGAGGATTGGCAATTGCAAATAGATTCTCTGGTGGGTACCTGGCAAGTTGATCCCAAGGTTGTCCAGGCATCAAAAGATTACGCAATGCAGGTCAAGCAGCATATTATGGCTTGGTCTAAGGAAGATAATTACGCCCAGACCCGGACGATGCCAAAGTTTTCGGTTTCGGACGATCCTTCCCGTTGGAAACCTACGCCACCAGCTTACATGGAGGGCATTGAACCTCATTGGAATAAAATCCGTACGCTAGTGATTGACTCGGCGGCTCAATTTCGTCCACCACCACCTCCCGCTTTTGATATGACGGAAGGTTCTGAATTCTACAAACTGGTAAAGGAAGTGTATGATGTAGGGGTGAACCTGGACGAAGAGCAACGGGTTATTGCCAGTTTCTGGGATTGCAATCCTTTCGTGATGCACCAGACCGGGCACATCATGTTTGCTACCAAAAAAATCACTCCTGGAGGGCATTGGATGGGAATCACGGGGGTAGCTTGTCGTAAAATTGATGCTGACATGATGACCACTGTAAAGGCGCATTCTATGGTGAGTATTGCGCTCTTTGATGCCTTTATCAGTTGTTGGGACGAAAAATACCGCAGTTCACTGATCCGACCAGAGACGGTCATCAACGAAAAAATCGATCCTGATTGGTTGCCTACCCTGCAAACGCCTCCTTTCCCGGAGCATACCAGTGGCCACAGTGTCATCTCCACAGCTTCCGCCGTTGTGTTGACCTCGATTTTTGGCGACAACTTTGAGTTCTTGGATGTGGTAGAGGTGGATTATGGCTTGCCTCAACGGAATTTCAATTCGTTTTTGGAAGCCTCACAAGAAGCGGCCATTAGTCGTTTATACGGTGGCATTCACTACCGTCCGGCGATCGAAGATGGCGTTGCCCAAGGACGGAAAGTTGGTGAGTTTATTGTCAATAAATTACTGAATTAGGGTTAGACTTGTCCCCGCAGAATAACGCTATTTATTATTTTTTGTAAAAAATCGACTTATGCTACGTTTCTCATTTTATAGCCTTCTGTTGATATTATTAGCTACGGCCTGTACGCCTGCCGAAGAGAATACCTCCTCGGTAAGCATTACGTCTCCAGACGGTCAGTTGGCATTAAGTTTTCAGGTCAATGAGGAAGGCGTAGCCGCTTATGAGTTGAAGCGAGGGGAGACTTTCGTAATTCCGGCTTCGGGCTTAGGCTTTTCTTTTCAGGATGCACCAGCCTTGAAAAAGGGTTGGAAAATTAACAATGCTGCCACGAGCTCGAAAAAAGAATCTTGGGAGCAACCTTGGGGCGAGCAAAGAATGGTAGAAAACAACTACCAGGAAGCCCGGATCGACATCGAAGAGACCAGCCCGCCGATGCGGAAGTTTGTCCTCGTTTTTCGTTTGTATGATGATGGACTGGGCTTTCGCTACGAATTCCCTGAACAGGAAAATATGGGTGAAGTAGTGATCACCGATGAGCATACCGAGTTTTCGCTCACGGGTGACCCTACCTGCTGGTGGATACCTGGCGATTGGGACATTTACGAGCACCTCTACAATCAGACCAAGTTTAGCGAAATTGATGCCCTGAGCAAGCGTGATCATCCCAATCTGGCGCAGACGTACATTCCTGAGAATGCAGTAAATACACCCGTTACGCTAAAAACCGAAGCGGGCCTTTACCTGAGTTTTCACGAAGCCAATCTGACTGATTACGCAGGGATGACCTTGCGGGTGAACAAGAAAGATAACCGTTTTGAAAGTGCCCTGGTCGCTTGGGCCGATGGTGCGAAAGTAAAACAGCAAACTCCTTTTAATACCCCATGGCGTACCATCCAGGTGGCGGAGAAGGCAGGTGATCTAATCGAAAGTAATATCATCCTCAACCTCAATGAGCCCAATGTACTGAAAGGTGATCTCAGCTGGATCAAACCCATGAAGTACGCGGGTATTTGGTGGGAAATGCACCTGGATAAATCAAGCTGGGACAAAGCCAGCGGCAAGCACGGAGCTACGACTGAAAATGCTAAGCGTTACATTGATTTCTGTGCCGAAAATAATATCAGTGGATTGTTGGTAGAAGGTTGGAATACCGGTTGGGAACGCTGGATTGGCTTCCCCGACCGCGAAGGCGTTTTTGATTTTGTGACGCCCTACGATGATTATGACTTGGAAGAAGTAGTTCGTTACGGCAAGGAAAAAGGGGTGAGTATCATTATGCACCACGAAACCTCAGCCGCGCCGAGAACATACGATCAGCAACTGGATACGGCTTACACCCTGATGGAAAATCTGGGTATTCATGCTGTGAAAACCGGCTACGTAGGTCCTATCATCCCGGAAGGAGAGCGCCACCACGGGCAGTGGATGGTACAGCATTACCGCCGAGTAGTAGAAATGGGCGCGAAGCACCAAGTCGCCATCGACGCACACGAACCCATCAAAGACACAGGCATACGTCGTACTTATCCCAACATGATGAGCCGGGAAGGGCTACGCGGGCAGGAATTCAACGCCTGGTCTTCCGAAGGAGGTAACCCTACTGATCACCTGACGATGGTTGCCTTTACGCGCATGTTGGCTGGGCCGATTGATTATACCCCCGGCATCTTCAACCTGATGATGGAGCCTTACAAGCCCGACAATCGGGTGAAGCATACCTTGGCGCACGAGCTGGCACTCTACGTCGTTATCTACAGCCCCTTGCAAATGATGGCCGACTTGCCTGAGCACGCTACCGGACAGCCCGGAATGCAGTGGGTACGCGACGTAGCCGTTGACTGGGAGCAGACCAAAGTCCTCAACGGGGACCCCGGCGATTACGTGACCATCGCTCGCCAGGAGCGGGGCGGCAATCGCTGGTTTATCGGCGCCATCACCGACGAAAACCCACGTGCCCTTAGTATTGAACTCGACTTTTTGGATAAAAACAAGACCTATCGCTTGGTCGTTTACCAAGATGGCCAAGATGCTCACTGGGAGACCAACCCTACCGCCATGGAGATCGAAGAGCGCGAAGTGCGCGGCGGAGATATTCTCGATTTGCACTTGGTAGCTGGGGGAGGAGCGGCTTTGATGTTGGTGCCGATGTAGGTTTGCGAGTTGGGTATTGTAGTGATAAGAAACTTGGGGCAAGGCGGCTGAGACACACAATTTTGAACACTCTCCATTTGCTCTTGATAGGAACAAATTTTTCAATTCAATCAACTTGCTTTTGCTAATGATAGCGTTTGCTTGACTCTATCATATTGAGCTAATCTACTTTCTTCGTCATTTACCATCTCTGATTCTAATTTCATGGTGTGAAGTCGGTATAAATTTTTAGCCTTTAACAAACCTTCACTGTGCTTTTCGAGTCGATAGAGTAAATCCACATTAGGATTTTCTTTACCTCTGATAATTCTATTCAATTGTGCTGGGTGAATATCAATCTCTTCCGAGAAATCTTTTTGAGTCCTTTTAGTGATTGATAAGTATTCTTTGAGCTGATTCGAGAAATCGAACCTTGGATTGTACTCATTCTGCTCGATGTAATTTTGAATTTGAATTTTCATCCTCATCAAATTACTCAGAATAATATCAGATTCCGACATGTTCTTCAATCTATCCATTCTGAATTTCAGAAATTCTTTATGAGCTTCTTCCTTTTCGTCTTCAGACAAAGTGCTTCTTAATACGAAACTCTCTGCAATTTCTTCGTCTGTATAGATTTTTGATAAATCTTCATAAGTGGGTTCTTTCTTTTTTTCTGCCATTTTACAAGTATTTACTCATTAGATCAATCGCAGCTTGGCCATCAATAGCCACCAAGTATCCTGCATCAATAAATCCATATTTGCGTTGATAATGGTCGTAAAGTTGCTTTTTAGGCTCTAATGTAACGAAGCCATTATATCCCTTCTCGAAAGCTATTTGGATGGCGAAGCTTATCAGACAACCTGCAATGCTGTCAATTTTTTTCTTTTTGCCAGTCTGATCTTTCCTTAGTTCCAGTAAATTTATGTCGATTCGCTTCTCATCAGGATAATCAACTATGGACATCAATCCCAATAATTCATCCACTGAGGATTTCAAAGTGAGCTTATAAACTTCATTATAACGCTCTAGATTCCAATCAAATAAATAGTCACTACTAGTAATCATCGAATAATCACTCTTCTCTATTTTTTCGATAATTGCTTTGATCGGACTATTATTTGACCGATTCCTCAGAGTTACTTCCATTTAGCAAGTATATGTCAGACAAATATACTTATTTTAATTGACTGAATCAATCAATTTAATTGATTTTTCGTGTTTTGTATTGTTGCTCGCGCAGCGTTGTGCCTAACCCAACTTCCCAGCAATAAACGCCGTCGTCCAGGCCGACTGGAAGTTGTAGCCGCCGGTGATGCCATCAATGTCCATGACTTCACCCGCGAAGTAGAGGTTTTTACAAACCCTGCTTTGCATAGTGCTAAAGTCGATATCCTGAAGGCTCACGCCGCCACAGGTGACAAACTCTTCCTTAAAGGTGGTCTTGCCCCGCACGGCATAGACGTCATTGGTGAGCAGCGCAACGAGCTTGTTGATGCCGTTTTTACCGATCTCTCCCCATACCTTATCCTCGGGCAGTTGGGCTTTGGTGAGTAAAAAGCGCCAGAGCCGTTTGGGCAAGTCATAAGGGGCCAGGTTAGCAGCGTTTTTCTTGGGGTGCGAGCGGACAATGCTTTGCAGGTCTTCGCGAACAGTATCATCGTTTCTACTGGCCGTCCAATTGATTTGTACGTTGAATTGGTAGTCTTTTTCGCTAAGGATGCGCGCGCCGTGAGCGGAAAGCTTCAGGATGGCCGGGCCACTCATCCCCCAATGCGTAATCAACAAGGGCCCATCGGCTTTGAGTTTGGTGCCCTGAATATTGGCCAGTGCTGGTTCTACCACCACACCCATAAGCTCTCGGACTGCTTCTTCGGGCATATTAAAGGTGAAAAGGGAAGGTACTGGTTCTTCAATTTTATGACCTAATTCTTCCAGCCAGGTTAGTCCGCTTCGCTTGGGAGAACCACCTGTGGCTACGATGACTTTGTCAAACACCTCTGGCGCTTGATCCTCTTTGAGGAAACTCAGGAGCCATTGTTCCTCTTGCTGCTGGAGTGTTTTTACGCCGTAGCCGGTTTTAATCTCTACCCCTAGTCGGCGTGCCTCTTTAAGGAAGCAGTCGATAATACTTTGAGAACTTTGGGACTCAGGAAATACGCAATTGTCTTCCTGGATAACCAGGGGTACCCCTCGCTGCTCAAACCAGTTCATCGTATCCTGGGTACTAAAAACGCGAAAGGCTTTTTTTAGTTGGCGGGTGCCACGCGGGTACGCCTTGATGAGTTCGGAAATAGCCGTGCAACCATTGGTAACATTGCATCGCCCTCCTCCCGAAACTTTGACCTTGGCCAGGAGTTTCGACGATTTTTCCAAAATAATGACCGTCGCTGTCGGATGATTTTCTTTGGCCGCCAAGGCCGCAAAGAAGCCCGCAGCTCCTCCTCCAATAATGGCAACTTTCATGAATGCTATTGAGTAGGTATAAAGTCTAATAAAACGCAAAGGTCTGATTTTTCTGAAGAATGCATAGCTTCCTGGCTGGACTTTCGGCATTTAAGTAATTGGGCACAGAGCGACTTCAAATGGGATCATTGATGAAGCTGTTTAGGGGAAGTCAAGGTGTGTTTCCTGAATAACGCTAAATACTAAATACCTATTGACCCTAAAGTTGCTGAAGCTTTAACTGCGATTTTCCCTAATGCAAATTTTACTCCTGAAGCAAATTTCCGGTCCAGGCTGCCTTCTGATACGCCTGACAATACGGACATCCCTTTTTCTTCAACTGCTGCCAAAGGAAGGCCAGGGCACAAGGTTGACATAAGGCCAAAAATAAAGCCTGACTGACTATTCGCCACGATTGAGAACAAGAAGCACCAGACGATGGTGTATATGGCTTACAGTGCTGGCCTGCGGGTAAGCGAGGTATGCCAATTGCAGACCCGGGACATTGATTTGGAGAGAATGACGATTCACGTTGTGAACTCGAAGGGTAGTAAGGATCGAATGGTTCCCCTAAGCCCGGCACTGGTAGCTTTGTTGCAAGCCTATTTGTTGGAGTATCAACCCACGATATGGTTATTTGCCGGGCAGCTACCTGGAGAACCCTACTCCGTGCGTAGCCTACAGACCATTTTTCGGAGAGCAAAAGAGAAAGCAGGGGTTCGCAAGGCCGTTACTTTTCATTCTTTACGGCACAGTTATGCCACTCATTTGTTAGAATCAGGTACAGATGTACGCTTTATTCAGGAGCTTTTGGGTCACAGTGATATTAAAACCACGCTAAGGTACACCCATGTCAGCCAACAAACGCTGCAAAAAGTCCGTAGTCCATTTGATGATCTTTTTTGTAAAAGTACGTCAAATGGGGTATTTTGTTCGCATATAAGTAAGTTGTCCAAGATACTCCGCTTCGCTGCGCATCTTGGACAACGTTTTTCGGGCAAGCCCGTGCTGCACAAGCTTCTCCGCTGCGCTGCGAACCTCGCACAACACGGGACATGCGGAAATTCAAAAATTTTTCTCGGCTGCGCCGAAAATTTTCGAACTTCGCATGTCCCGAAAAACGTTGGGGCGTTATAGCTTTTGTGATGATCACCCAGGGGCTAGTAAAATGCTTGAAGGAAAGCATCCCCCCAGAAAACAGTGAGAAGAAGTGCCGCAAAAGTTCTACCTTGATGGGATGTGAAATGTCCGCATTAGTGGGAGCTGAAAAGAAGAATTCCCACCGCGCAAGTGGATATGCTGATGTTGGTGGGATATGTCCGCCGCGTGAGCAATGAAAAACAAACGCCCAACAAGGTGCAGACCGACAACCCCACAAGAGGGATTTGCTTCGGGGGAAAAGAGCTGTTTGTCGAGGGGAATTGCAGTTGGAGACATTTTCTTTGTGGGGCTGCGGCTGCACTAAACGTTGTCCAAGATACTCCGCTTCGCTGCGCATCTTGGACAACGGTTTTCGGGCAAGCCCGTGCTGCACAAGCTTCTCCGCTGCGCTGCGAACCTCGCACAACACGGGATATGTGGAAATTCAAAAATTTTTCTCGGCTGCGCCGAAAATTTCCGAACTTCGCATGTCCAGAAAAACGTTGTAAGAAATTATGAAAAATAAAGTCACCATAGTAACTCCAGTTTATAATGATTGGAAATGTCTAGAGTATCTGATACAGGACATAAATACATCACTAGCAAGTAAATTTGATGCTATCAATTTAGTTGTTGTAAATGATTGTTCGGTTGAGTTACCCATAATGCCAATTGAAATTCCCAAAAAAATAACTTACTCCCAAGTTGATTTAGTTTTAAATGTTGGGCATCAAAGAGCTATTTTGATAGGTCTATGCTATTGCTACGAACAGCAGATTGACTCGGAGTTTATAATTGTAATGGATTCTGATGGAGAAGACAATCCAAAATATATAAATCATTTCATAGACCAGGCCAATTCGTCTAGTAAAGGCCAAATAATATTTGCAAACAGGTCAAAACGTTCGGAAAGTTTAACTTTTAAGTTATTCTACTTTTTGTATAAGAAGGCGTTTAGATTATTAACGGGATCATCTATTTCTTTTGGTAATTTTAGTTGTATCCCAAAATCCTCATTATCAAAAATATGTAATAATCCGAGTTTTTGGAATCATTATTCAGCATCCGTAATAAAATCTAAGTTACCATATGACTTGATAATTACAGAAAGGAGTAAGCGATATTTTGGGGTTTCGAAAATGAATTTTAACAGCCTAATTCTTCATGGTCTAAGTTCACTATCTGTTTATATTGAGTCAATTATTATCCGAGTACTTAAACTAAGCTTTTTGATTTTTATACTCATGATAATCATAGGTGTAAGTGTACTATCTATCAAGTATTTTTCGGAATACGCTATTCCTGGATGGGCTACGAATGTATTTGGATTTATCTTCAATTTATTAATTACAGTTTTATTGTTCAATCTGTTAATAATCCTCACTCACCTAAATAATAGAAATAAACCTATTACTAAGCCAATTGATTTCTATAAACAAATTATTAAACAATAATAATTCATGAAAGACTCAAAATACATAGGTAATGAATTAACCATATTTAAAGATGCTGTAAACTGGAAACATTATTGGTATAATTCAATCAGTAAATTTATTTCAGGCGATGTACTTGAAGTAGGTGCTGGGATAGGTATAAATACGAATCTAATTCTGCAAAATCATTCTGATATCAGGAGTATAACATCTATTGAGCCAGATAAAACACTAGCAGATCAAATTTTAGACAACCTTAAAGGAGACAGGTCAAAAGTGACAGTCCTAAATCAATATTTACAAGATTTGCCTAATGATAAAAAATTTGACACCATTATTTACATTGATGTCATTGAACATATTGAGCATGATTCTATAGAACTTAATAAGGCTAAATTACACTTAAAAGAAGGGGGCCTATTAATCATTTTAGTTCCTGCATATAATTATTTATTTAGCCCTTTTGATCAAGCAGTTGGGCATTACAGGAGATATAATAGAAAAATGCTTTCTGATGCAATTCCCAATGACATGAGTAAGTTAGATTTATTTTACTTAGATTCGCTAGGACTGTGTGCATCTTTAGTGAATAAGTTTTTCTTGAAGCAGTCTTACCCAACAAGAAGTCAAATTCTAAAGTATGACAGGCTGATTGTACCTATTTCTAAAATCATAGACAAGTTAATATTAAATTCATTTGGCAAATCATTAATCGGGATATGGAAAAAATAAATACAGATTTTGTGTACCCTTGGGTAAAAAAGGCTTTTATACTTGCTGTTATTGGAATGTTTTTCCTTTTAGCATTGACTATCTTTTTTCAAAGTGATTTGAGAGGAGTTGAATCTAATGTTATATACTCGATTCAATTGGCTTTAGAAAACAATGGGAGTTTATACAACTCTCCAGAAAAGCCTCCATTTAACATAACACAATACGCTCCATTATATTATATTTTAAACGATGGCTTAATTAGTTTGTTATCAATTGAAACAGATAATTTTTTTTTGATTCGGGGCATCACTCGCATTGTCTCAGTTTTGTTAATGCTTTTGTCATTATTTATCTTAATTGACACACTACAAAATGTGATTGGAATTAATAGAAATTCTAGCTTAATTATTAGTATGACTTATTCAATATTAAGCTTTCCTTGGTTTAATATTTCAAGACCTGACGTATTGATTCTCTTTTTTTTCATTCTATCAATAAGGTCTATACTTTTATTTCAAAAAAGCAAGAAATCAAATACAGCATTTCTTTTAGGTGTTTTTATGGCTTTAGGTGTACTATCGAAACAGACAATGGGGGGCTATATAATTTCCTTTGGGCTTTATATGATAATTGCGAAACAATGGAGATTGGCATGTTTTTCAGCTATTTCTTTTGTGTCAACATTGGTTTTAATGTGCGGATTAATTCATATATTAGGTTACGACTTAACATATCTTTACCAAAATATTGTGAAGGGTATTGATAATGGAACTTCATTTTTTGCCGCCTGGAAAGCCTATAAGAATTATTTTGCGTATTTTGGTCTATTTTCCCTTGTGTTTGTCTTATTAAGTATCATTAGTTTAAAAAATTGGAAACACGTAAAAACTAATCATAATTTACTTTTTCTCATTACAATAAGCTACACAGTTGCTGTTTTCTCTTTTTTTTCGGCACTAAAAGTTGGATCAGCTATAAACTACTTTAATGAACTATTACTATGTTTATTGATTTTTATGATGTCTATTTTGGAAAGCTATAATATTCTTAAAAAGAAATTATTTTTGATTGGATTTATGCTTTTTGGGATTTCTATTGCTATCAATCATACTTTTCACTATGCTGCGCCATTGTTATTGAACTTAAAATCAATGAATTCTAACGTTAAAAATGAGAGTGACATTCCTGAAATAATAACTTTTTTAGAATCAAACCTCGGGGACAGTTATTTTTATTCTGACGATAGAACAATTGCTCAATCGTTTCCTCAGAGATGCGTATTATTTCCTACTGACATCCATAACATCACCTACAATCGAAAGGTTTTTGATTATTCTTTTTTCGAAGAATGGGCAAGAGAAAACCTTATTTTCATAATTGTCAGTCGTGATAGAAAGAAATTATATGATATTGATATAAAAAAGTATTATTCTTTGAAAATCAAATACCAAAATTATAATTTATATCAATTAACTTCTTACAACAAAGAATAAATGCTATTAAAACGAGCGTTTATTCAAAACGTTGAACAAAACCACCCTATTTTCCACTCCTAATTTCTTGTATTTCAATTGATTAGTCATCTGGTCTTCGCTAATTTCGTCACATCGTTCACTAAAGCAAAAAGCGATGAAAACGAAAGAAGCTTATCAGCAAGGATTACGTACGTATTTAATCTTGAAGAACTACAGCCCGGCGACGGTCTCGGCGTATGGTTGTGCATTTCGACAGTTTTTGGACTGGCGTATAGAGCGCAAGTATGGAGCGGATTTTACACCAGAGCAAGCACGCCAATATTTGCTTTATCGCTACGAATAGGGCCTGAAGTGGCAGACCATCAATGGGGACTATTCGTAAGCGTCCGAGCAACTACAGGTCTCTGTTTCTATTTTCCTCCCACTGTGCAGGCAGTAGCTCCTCCAGTCGGTTGATAGGGTGAGCGCCAATACGGCCAAGCACATCCGTGAGCCATTCCCATGGGTTGGCCTTTGCGTATTTGCAGCTGGCGAAGAAGCTGTACATCATGGCAGCACGTTGCGCGCCTTCGTGCGAACCCGCGAAGAGGTAATTTTTACGCCCCAAAGCAAGTGGACGGATAGAGTTTTCGATCAGGTTGTTATCGATTTCGATGCGGCCGTCTTCAAGGTAGTGGGCCAAGCGAGGAAGCTGATTTGTAGCATAGTGCAGTGCCTTACCTATGGCGCCCTTGCTTAGGTTGTTTTTCTGTTCGGTGATGACCCATTGTAAAAGTTCCTCATAAATGGCTTTGGCCTTGGCTTGTCTTAAGGTTTTGCGCTCAGCAGCGGACATCTTCGCTTCCCGGGCATGCCGTTCAATGGCGTAGAGTTGCTGTATTTTCGTCAATGCATGCTCCGCCATAGCTGGATGGTTGTCCTTAGCTTCAAAAAACTTACGGCGGATATGAGCCAGACAGCTGATGAGTTCCACTTGGCGGCCACGGGCGAACTTATCATAGGCTGCGTAGCCATCTGACTGCAGATAGCCTGTAAAATCAGCTAGTGTTTCGGTCAAGCCATTGGCTCCTCGGCCCTTTCGATACACGAAAAGAACGTTTCCGGAAAGCGGATTGTGGAATACCCATTGATAACCCAAATGAGTATTCCCTGCCTTATTGCTGTCGAGTACTTTCATAGTAGACTCGTCACCTTGCAGGTAGTCCGTATGGAGCACATTTTTACGCAAGGTCTCATAAAGGGGTTCGAGCAAGGTACAACAGGCCGCGAACCAATCATTGATGGTTGATTTGTGGATCGCCCAGCCGTGATCACGCTTAAATATTTCGATCTGCCGGTAGAAAGGCAGATGATCGATGTATTTGGCAACGAACAGATACGCTAGTAATCCAGCTTCTGCAATGCCTTTGGGGATCGGGCGTTCAGGGAGTTCGCCGATAAGGATGCTAGCAGCGTCTGGCGTTTCTTCGGTACGCGCGTACTTCTTGCGGATATAGCGACGCTTGAGTAATACACCGGGGCGATAATCCAGTGTTTCCGTTACCTCTTCTCCTATTTCCACCATGCCAGTGGTATCTTCTGCTGGCTCAATGATGATTTCTTCAACAGGAAGATTTTCGGGCAGTTGGGTGCGACCAGGGTGCGCTTTTTTCTTGCGCTCGTAACTGATCTTTTCCTTGTCGACTTCCCCTTCGCCAGTGGCTTGATCAAGCTCCCAAAGGTCAAGTTGCTCGGGGGCAACACTGGGTACAAAACGTTCTTTGGAAGCACCGAAAATCAACCGCTTTAGTTGATCCAGCTCGTGCTGAAGCTTAGCATTTTGCTGCTTCAACTCATCGTATTCCGCCTTAGAAACAGTGGCTTCCATATGGATCAAAAATACAAAATCACCCCCTTTTCAAGCAGCTTTTTGGTACCTTTTTCGCCGTTTTACGGATTTAATTTCGATCCCTTCCAAGAGCAATTGAATATCGCTCCAAGACATTTCCAGCGTGTTGTTCTCGGCAGCTGGCAGCTCGAAAGTCCCCTGCTCCAACACCTTGTACCAGACTACAAAACCATTGCGATCCCATACCAATAACTTGATACGATCGCGACGCTTGTTCAGAAAAATGAAGACGTCGCCGCTGAGTAACTCGTGCTGGATGTGGTTACGGACTAGTCCGCTCAGACCATTAAATCCTTTGCGCATATCCGTACTGCCTCGATACAAGAAATAGCGCTGGAAGCCCGAGAAGCTAAACATGAGCACGATCGATTTCCACCACCAACTCGGCGATTTCCCGAATCGATAGTCCCGTGATTTCTAATTCCAATCCGCTGGGCAGGCACAGTCTCCTTTTTGATACCTCCCCCACTGGCGTGAGTTCACAAAAACCGGAGGGCTCCACAGTATCGGGCCTGTTATATTTTTTCTTCCAGGAATAGAAAGTCGGTACCTTTAGGTCATTGTCGGCGCAGAAGGCAGCTACCGTTTGGCTGCTGCTTGCCTGCTGTCCCAGAAATTGATCAATCGCTTCGCGTGGATGTCGCATAGGTCCTTACTTTGGTTGGAGCAAAGATCAGGGACAGGGAGCAGGGCGGCAATATGGGGTTGGTCGGACGCTTACTCTTGGACAACGTTTTTCGGGCAAGCCCGTGCTGCACAAGCTTCTCCGCTCCGAACCTCGCACAACACGGGACATGCGGAAATTCAAAAATTTTTCTCGGCTGCGCCGAAAATTTCCGAACTTCGCATGTCCCGAAAAACGTTGTATGCCATTAAAATATAAATAAACCTAATGAAATTTATTGATCGACATGATATTGAAAGATGGGCAGAGCGGTACGACTCAAAGGGTTATTTGCCGTACCTGATTTCAAGGCTTGTCCGATCTACTACTCCTTTAGATACATTCGTAGAGTTTCCGGACGGTAGTAGTACATTTATCGGCGGATGGGATGGTAAGGTAATCTGCAAAGAGTCAAGTCCATATGTCCCTGAAGGGACTTCATTATGGGAATTTGGCACAGAAGCAAGCACTTCTACAAAAGCAGAAACTGACTTAGCTAAACGATCAGCGAATCCGCTCGGATATGAGCCATCAGAATGTACCTTGATAGTAGTTACTCCAAGGTTTTTTAAAAAGAAAGATAAGTTTAGACAAGAAAAAATTGCACTTGGTATTTGGAAAGAAGTGCTTGTTTATGATTCTCGAAATCTAGAGGAATGGTTTGAAATAGCCCCTGTATCAGCCCGCTGGTTCTCTAGTTATATTAAAAAATATCCCCCGGACGGGATAATAACTATTGAAGAATTTTGGAAGGAATGGTCTATGGGACCAAATGGTGCCCTTCCCCCAAAGGTAGTAACAGCAGGAAGAGAATATGAATCTAAACAACTACTAAAGTTTCTTCACGGAGCTCCAGCAATTCTACCAGTACAAGCTTCATCAAAAGATGAGGCTGTTGCATTTATCATAGCGACAGCCATGCAGTTCGAAGAAGCTCCTAAAGAAGCATTTGCCGCGAAAGCACTTGTAGTTGATACATCTGCAAACTTCAGAAGTATCAGAATAAATCAGTTTGGTTTGAACCTGATTGCAAAATTTGATGATCCACAGATTTTGTATGCAGGCGTCGCTGATGGCCATCACGTATTAGTTCCGCTAGGGGCGGATGACATCTTTAATCAAGATAAGTTGATTCTACCTTTGATAGATCGGGATGGGTTGGTTGAAGCATTAGAGTCAATGGGGTTAGACAAAACAATAGCTTCAAGTTATTCAAAAGAGAGTGCACGAAATATAACTGTACTAAAAAGACTTTTAAAATTTCCTCAGAATCGACTTGATTGGGCTGAACCTCAGAATGCTAAAGAGATTATTCCTGGAATGTTGATTGGTAGATGGAATGAAAACAACAGGGGAGATATTGAGCTTATCGAAAAGCTTGCTCAAGAAGACTATGAGAGTTTCATCGAGAAAATTGCAAAGTGGAATGAGCACGAAACCCCACCATTCATAAAAATTGGCGAAACATGGAGATTGACTTCGCCACTTGATGCTTGGGCTCATTTGGCAGCGCATATTTCTTTAGAAAACTTAAATACCCTTAAAGAATGTTTTTTTGAGGGATACAAATATGGTAACCCTACACTAGAACCAGAACCAAATCAGACCGCTTTTGCTCAATTTTTATCTAAGGAAAAAAAATTCTCATCTTGGGCTCGTGAGGGACTAGCCCAATCATTGATCCTTATTGGCTTGTATGGAAAAGGGTTAAAGATTCTGAATATGGAATCCCCTCAAGTATGGGTTGATGACATTATCCATGAACTACTGAATGAGGCAGATGGCCAAATGTGGATTTCACTAGATCGTGAAATGCCCCTTATCTCGGAAGCCTCTCCCAATAGCTTCTTAAATTCCATTTTTGACTCAGTTAAAAAATCACCATCTCCATTATTGGAAGTTTTTCATGAGAATCAGGGCTTTATCACTCCAACCAGTCATCATACTGGTTTGCTATGGGCTCTGGAGGGGTTATCATGGGATCCTGAATATTTGAAAGATTCAGCAATGGCTTTAAGTAAACTTGCGCAAATCGATCCCGGTGGAACTCTTTCTAATAGGCCAATTAATAGCCTTACAGAAATATTTAAGCCTTGGCACTATCAAACTTTAGCAAGTTTTGATGAGCGCATGGAAACCGTTCGTGAAATAGCGAATACCACCAAAGAAATAGGTTGGACTTTGCTTTTACGAATGCTACCTCAAAATCATGGAGTAGGTCATCCGACACATAAAATGCGTTGGAGAATGCTTGAGCATAGTTTTGACAAAAACTATACCTACAAAGAAATTTGGGAAACTCATTCTGAAGTTGTTGATATAATGATTTCTGTTTTTGATTATTCAGAAAATCAACTATCAGACATTCTTCAAGGTATTGACAACTTATCTCCGCATGACAGGGAAAAGCTATTGATCTTTTTGGGTTCAGAATTGGATAAAATAGAGCAATTAGAATACACAGCTTGGCATACCCTAAGAAACAATCTTTCCCATCATAGATCACATCCTGATACTAATTGGGCTTTACCAGAGAATGAATTAAAAAAAATTGAGCTTATTTATCAGCGTTTAATGCCCAAAGACTCTGTAAATAGGTACAAATGGCTTTTTGATGATCATTGGCCAAGATTTCCAGAAGGAAATATACATGACAAAGAGCAAATTGACAGCCGACACGATCAAATTCAAAAAAAGATAGATGATCGACGAGTCGAAGCACTAAAAATTATACTTGATGAGTACGGACTGAACAAGGTTATTACTTTGAGTCAAACTGTTATGGAACCTTGGTTTTTAGGAGACACCCTAGCTAAGATTTCAAAAAAAGACGAGGTTTTAACAGAACTTATACCACTTTTAGATTCGTCAAATGATAAGATTCAAAAATTTGTTCAAGCTTTTATTTATCGTAAGTCAATTTTGAACGGAGAAGATTGGATAATTCAATATTTTGAACAGTTTGATAAAAAACAGCTTGGAGATACCGCACTTGCTAGGTTTTTCATACCTCTGAATCAATCCAAAAAGTTATGGGAATTTATTGATGGACTTTCTGAAGGAATCAAGAATGCTTATTGGGTTCACATGTACCCTCGTTTTCATAATTTAAGTCAAGATGAGATAACATATGGACTCAAAGAGCTCTTAAATCACTCGAGATTCATTAGTGCAATTGATTTTGCCAGTCATTCAAAAAAAGAAATACCATCAGATTTGATTGTAGAAATATTAGAAAAGGCAGCTACGGTTGAATCTAAAGAGACAAGTCGCCTTCATGGTTATGAAGTTAATCAACTTTTTGATGAAATTGATAAACGAACAGATGTAGAGAGAGGAAAGCTAATTCGCCTTGAATGGCTGTATTTATCCATACTCGCATCGTATAGGAATAGTAGGGATCCCAAGGTCTTACATGAGGAGCTAGCACAGAACCCCCATTTTTTTTTAGAAGTACTAAAATGGGTTTACATGCCCAAAAGCAAAGAGCGATTAGAAGAAGAACGCAAAGAGTTGTCTGATGAAGTTATCAGGAATAGAGCGATGCAAGCTTATAAACTACTTGATTCTTGGAAGAGAATTCCCGGAGTAAATAAGCAAGGTGAAATTGATAAAAACTATCTAGAAAAATGGGTCCAAGAAGTTAGGAGAATGGCTGAAGAAGCTGATCGCTTGGAGGTTGTTGATGCACAAATTGGCCAAGTATTGGCACAATATCCTGAAACGGGATCAGATTGGCCTCCTGATGAAATTTGTCAAATCATTGAGATGGTTAATACTGAAAGTATTAAACGGAATTTTTCATCAGCCACTCATAATAAAAGAAGCTTCTCATCAAGAGGACCATTTGATGGAGGTAATATAGAAAGAGGACATGCAGAATATTTCGGTAAACTAGCTAAACTGCACCGGAGAAGATATCCAAATATTGCTCGAATATTTGACGGGCTAGTGGATGGTTATTTGCATGAAGCCAAGAGAATGGATGAGGAAGCGGAAAGAAGTAAATTGGATTATTAAAAAGAATAACGGCATACAACAATGCTGCCGCGTCAATGCCGCCACAACGTTGATTCTTCGAGTTAAAAGCCCTAAATTAGTCACGGTAAAACCATGTAGCGACGCTGGTTAAGGCGGACACTGCGCGGCACCGAGACCGTTGTCCAAGATACTCCGCTTCGCTGCGCATCTTGGACAACGTTTTTCGGGCAAGCCCGTGCTGCACAAGCTTCTTCGCTGCGCTGCGAACCTCGCACAACACGGGACATGCGGAAATTCGAAAATTTTTCTCGGCTGCGCCGAAAATTTTCGAACTTCGCATGTCCCGAAAAACGTTGTAGGCAACCCTAAGAGATGACATAAAAAAATGACCAAAAAGATATTTATGAGTAAGCAACTCAACAAAACGTTCAAGACCAAATTGCAGAAAAGTCCTGCTAAAGGCGGCCATACATATGTTATATGGCCTGAATCAGCTTCCTTTTTTGGAACTAAGGGATTAGTGAAAGTTAAAGGAACAATGGAAAACCACCCCTTTCAAACATCTTTTATGGCTCTTGGGGACGGCAATCATAAGTTACCTGTAAAAGCAGAAATCCGGAAGGCTATTGGTAAGGAAGTGCGTGATGAAATTAGCATACATTTAATGGGAAGATTAAATTAGACCTCAATCCTTAAGGTGGTTATAGCAATCCTGCGTGATTAAGATAATCATATCATATGTACAAGCAGAGATAACGATACACCAAAAATCAGCGAGAATATGAAACCAAAAATCAGCTTCATCACTATTGCAGTGACCGACCTTGAAAAATCTATCGATTTTTACAAAAATGGATTTGGCTTTCCCACAAAGGGAATTCAGGACGGCAGTGAAGAACATTGCTTGTTTGACCTAAACGACAACTTTAGCTTGGTGCTCTATCGCAGACAAGAGTTTTTGCCTTTAACTGCTAACCCTAACCAGACTGAAAAATCGGCAGGTTTTATTCTTAGCCATAATGCTCAAAGCAAGGAGCAAGTGGACGAAATTCTAAAATCAGCTTTGAAAGTTGGTGGTACACAAATCGGACATACACAAGACGAACCTTGGGGCTACTCCGCAAGCATAGCAGACCTTGATGGACACCAATGGGAAATTGTATATATGCCACACTACGACAACAATTAAAAATGACAACTCCTTATATCCCAACGGTAGAAACTCAAATGCTTGTTAGACGACCAGTCCAACTCGTATTTCAGGCCTTTATTGACCCTACTGTAACGACACATTTTTGGTTTACAAAATCAAGCGGACAATTAGAAATTGATAAAAAGGTAATTTGGGAATGGGAAATGTACAATATTTCCACACAGGTCTTTGTAAGGGAAATTGTTGAAGACAAAAAAATAGTAATTGAATGGGGTGACCCATTAACAACGGTAGAATTCCTTTTTGAACCGCAAACCAACAACACAACTTATGTTGTTATTAAAAGTTATGGGTTCACTCAAACAGGACAAGAACTAATTGAAGTAATCAAAGACAATACAGGTGGTTTTACAACGGTTTTAGACAGTTTGAAGGCTTTTTTAGAACACGGTTTAAAACTAAATTTAATTGCAGACAAGTTTCCTCAACATCACAACTCGACAGAAAAAAATTTTGGAAAATGGCAAAAGGCGAAAAAATAATTCGTAACTCATTGACAGAAAGAAGGGCTTATCGTTGGGCGCCATGATAATTCCTTTTATCACTTATGCAACTAATCAGGTAGCACTTAAAGCGGTGTTCGCACAGCTCACCCAAAATAGCATAGCCTGTCGGCTGGATTCATATTCTAAACTATGCTACTTATATAACTCGGCGCTAGCACCTTTGCATTTTATTTGAGATGGTAACAAACAACACTACAAAAATTATCCATCCAAGGAAAATAAGTGCTAGTCTTCTGGTTTTCTCATTTGAGCTCAATCCTTCTTTGTTTGCAAAAGCAAAGAATAATATTAGCGGGACTGCAACTAAAAATAACCCAACTATGAACGGCATATTGATAACGGTTTTATGTCAAGTTTTTAGTAATGCTGATTCTGCATTAAGTTAATAAGCGTAAAATAACTATTTCTGGGGTATTCTTGTGTGTATTTAAGGAATAGTAATAAAAGTGAATGGTCAGTAGTGTCCGGTTGTAAGTCAAAGATATTCAGTTGGTTATGGCTATAAGGGTTCTGGTTTTTGGATTCAATTTTTATAATCAGTTGATTTACATGCGCTTTATCAAAAGCGGAAATGCTCATTACTTGTGAAATTTCGTTCAAAGAGTGTAGACTTCTTACCTATTACTCAGAATAGCGACTAGCGCAAAGGTGCAGATCGCGATTCAGATTTGGGTTTTGACAGCGTTAGGACTTTCTCCCCAGAACTTCTTGATGCGTAAGTGCTGCTTGATCCACTTGAAGAAAATCTCGACCTTCCAGCGATTGATGTACAACACAACGATCTGCATAGTGGGGGCTTCAAATTGGTTGGTAAGGTAGACGTACGTTTTGTCGTGCTCCTTATCATAGTACTTAATGCGTCGTAGAAACTCAGGGTAGTTTTGCTTGGCATAATGGCCAGTGAGGCGTATTGTTTGATCGCATCGCAGACCAGTTGTTTTGTCAACTTGCTCAGAGTATACTCTTGCAAATGCGAGGTTCTTATTAGCTCGGATGACAAAGTAAGCACCACTTTGATGGAGTTGATAAAGACGTTGCCAATCAACGTAACCTCGGTTCATCACGTAGAAAGCATCTGCCTCAAAATCCATTATGTCTAGGACATTGACATCATGTACGGTACCATCGGTAATATGGACAAAACAAGGGATTTCACACTTAACATCTAGTAAAATATGGAGTTTTACCGCTGCTTTGTGCTTGCGGAACTTAGCCCACCAGAAAACATCCAGGCATAGTTCTATTGTCGTCGCATCTAGCGCATAGACCACGTTATCCAGTTCAATAGTCAAGTCTTCATCCACTTGGCATACTTGACGGGCTTGTCCAATAAGCACTTGAGCAAAGTCTGCATATATACGCCAGTCACGGTTTTCATTAGCATCGGCCAATGTAGATCGCTTGACACCATTCGTCAATCCCAAGTGATACAGCTTATGCTCATGAGCCTGTAGGCAAGTGACTACATTTCGTAAGCTCTCGCGGTTGGTTAGCTGGCCAAAGCTCATACACAAAAACTGATGCCAGCAGGTGAAATTGCGAACCCGATAATTACCGTCGTACTTGTCAACATACTTGGTAAACTCTTTGTGATTGATCAAACTCATTAACTGTGCAAAGACATATTTACCTCGATTCATTAGCTTCCCTCTTTTGGGCGCTAATTTGGCCTTCTTCGCAGGCGATTCAAATCGTTTCTGAATGAAATCGTTGTAACTTTATGATAGACAAATAGTTATGAGGGTTTCTGGTTTTTTAATCGGACACTACTGACATAATATTTAGATTTAATAGAAAACCAAGAAGATAAGGAAAAGCTTTATCTTGGTGAGGATGCAGCGAGGGAAGGTTCCTGCGATAGCAGGTTAGTTCAACACGGGACATGCGGAAATTCAAAAATTTTCTCGGCTGCGCCAAAAAAATACCGAACTTCACATGTCCTGAAAAACGTTATGTACTATTCTCAGAAAAGACATTTAATATTAAGATATGACGATGTCAATTTCCCAATTTGCTTAGCGGGAAAAACAAGTTTTTATTAAATAAAGTATTAATAGGCTACAAATAATAAAAATATATCTTGATGACCCAAAATTTTGAATAATGACTCGGATTTGATTTGAGACTTTAAACTATCCTTAACACTAACATAAGACTATTTTAGTAATATGGCTATGAATTTTGACCTATATTAGTTTGTATATTAATAGGTTAAAATAAAAAATCTAGCGATGAGAATAGTTTACGTCATTGTATTGAACCTAGTATTTCTACCCATATTATTAACTGGACAAGCAACCGAGGATTCTGATGAAATAAAGCCATTGGAACAATTTGTAGGGTATTATGATGTAGGCACAAAGCCGAATAAACCCTTTTTTAGAAGTAGATGGTACTTAAAAGAAGGAAAGTTATATACCATATATGATTCAGACATCGATAGGAAATTTGAACCATATGAAAATAATAAGTTAAGGTACAATGTGTTTTATGATGAAGAAAATCTTCCAGAAATAGATGAAAATGATACCACTTACTATGTGGTTTTGACATTTGAAGAAAGTCAACTTAAGAGCTTTAAAATAATTCGACCAAGAAAAGAATGGGAAACAGATTTATATGGATATAGGAATAGTGATTTGTCACCATTTGCAATTTACACTGAGCAAGAATTGACAAATACTCATAGTACTAAAAATTTCAGGTATAATTATAGTGATGAAGACGAGGATTTTATAATGGATTTTTCTAGGAATATAGAAGCAAATCAACCGGGTCTTTTAGATGATTTTGGGTTAGATAATGTTCCAATAACAACCTATAAAATATATCCAAATTTAGAAACTTATCATAATAGTGTATTAACACCAGAAGCACCAGAATGGCAACAAGGAAGAGTTTGGACAGAGAATGAAATTAGATTGGTTTCCCCGGTAAATCTAGAAATGGAAGACCCCGGATTAAATTCAAGTGATCTGTTGATCCATGAATATATACATTGTTTGCATTGGAATAAGGTGGGAGATCCAAATTCAATTCCTAAATGGCTTTGGGAAGGAGTGGCATTATATAAAGGATGTTGTGAATGGGGGAATTTGAAAGGATTAGATTATTTAAATAATGGAGATTATCCGACCTTAAAAGAGATAAATAGAAATAGTGGATTTCAATATGAATTAGGTTACTATACCCGTCCCTAAGTGGTTTGGGCGTATACAGAAGTCCCACCTACTGAACGAAAATTCAACGTTAGTAGCCTGCGTAACTCTGACTTGTGTGACTTAGTGTCATTGAGAAAATCAATTATTCCGTCTTTGAATTTTGAATACGTATCGTAGTAAATAGAGCTGATGACTTTTTTACGCATAAACTTCCAAAGCCGCTCTATTAGATTCAAATTAGGAGAATAAGGGGGTAGAAATACAAATTCTATGCGCTGATCAGCGGCCCAGTCCTGGAGCATTTTATTGCGATTATAGCGGGCATTATCGCAGATCAGATATATTTTCTTCTTTGGATGTTTCTTCAATAATTGCCGGCACAGCCGTTGGGTAGACTGTGCATTGATAGAATCAGTGATGTCATAAACCAGGTGCTCAGGCTTAAGTGCATTGATCGCACCGTTGATATTTACCCGTTTACGACCGCTATTACAGTCCACCTCAAAGTCTCGGCCCTTGCGTATCCAAGCTCTCCCCGTTTTGGTATTATGGGTGGGATGACAGCCATCAGCGTAGTATACTACTGCTTCTCCTTGTACGGCTTGTTCCAAAAGTTCGGGCAGTACGTCATCTAGAAAATCCAGCTGATCTTGTTCGTTAGCTTTGCTGGCTACTGCCTTGGTCTGCTTGTATACAAAGCCAATGCGATGCAGGAGCTGAGTCATACCAGATACCGAATAAATAACGCCAAAGGTTACTTGAACATACTCACAAATGGAAGCGGCTTCTTCGTACAAGTTCTCTTCCAAGTGAGCTGTCAAGAGTAAAATCTCTTCCTCGTTCAGTTTTCCTGAATAGGGCGTAAACCCATCCAAGAGGTAAGCCGTCAATCCCTTTTCATAAAAGGCTTTCGCGTAACGTCTGATGGTATTATCATCCAAACCCAGCGCAGCCTCAATGACCTTGATCTTATGTCCCTGATGCAACATAATCAAGACCGTAACCTTGCGGAATTGACGCGGGGGCAAATTCGGATGCTTCTGAATTTGACGTAATTGATCGTACTCGGATTGACTTAGCTTGATTTTCACGCCAAAAAATACGAATTTTTCCCAAACTACTTAGTGACGGGTATATTTGATTGACTATATAGAAAAAAAATGGGGTTGGAAAAAAGTATTAGAATTAATAGAATCAAATGGGGATATTAAAGGTGTATTAGGCCTGTCAAATAATAAATTTGAAAAACAGTTCTATGAATACATAGAGAATAATTACATGAATTGAAAGACAGCACATAACAATGCTGCCGCGTCAATGCCACCTTGACGTTGATTCTTCGAGAGGAAAGCCCTAAATTAGTCGCGTTAAAACCAAGTATTGACGTTGGTGAAGGCGGACACTGCACGGCACCGAGACCGTTAGTAGCCATTTTAAAACAGACCGTACCCAAACAAAGAACCGACAATTTTAAGAATGAAAGATAATGATACAAAACGACTTTCACGACTGACTTCAATTCTGACCCAATTGCAAACGAAACGACTTTTGACAGCGACAAATCTTGCAGAAAAGTTCAATGTAAGCATCAGAACTATTTATCGTGACATAAGAGCTTTGGAAAAAGCAGGTGTTCCCATCATTACAGAAGACGGAAAAGGCTATACATTAATGGACGGCTATAAAATTCCACCTGTAATGTTTACCGAAAGACAAGCAAATGCTTTAATTCTTGCCGAACAATTGGTTTTGAAAAACAAAGACACTTCATTCATAAAAGACTATTCAGAAGCAATTGACAAAATAAAAGCGGTTTTAAGACAAACTGACAAAGACAAAGCAAATTTACTTGCCGACAGGACCCGTTTTGAACAAAATATAAACAGAGAAAGAAACAGCAACAATATCTCTGAATTGCAACAAGCACTCACAAACTTTCATTTAATCAATATTGACTACGCAAACGAGCAAAATGAAAAAACAAGTCGAATAGTTGAGCCATTTGCTTTGATTAGTACAACAGAAAATTGGTTACTTATTGCTTGGTGTCGTTTGCGGAAAGAATTTCGATATTTCCGTTTAGACAGAATCTCTAAAATGCAAGTGCTTACTGAGAAATTTGAGCCACATAAAATGACCTTACAAGAATATTTTGACAAATTTTACAAATCCATTTTGACCCCTGACATAAGGCTGTCATAAGCCCATTTTACATTTGCATTGTCAATAATGACAAACAATTTAAAATCAATAAAAATGCAAAAGACAACATTCGACCCTTGGGCTTGGGGTAAAAATACAAATTCAGTACAAGCTGTAGAAGTAAAGCAATCAGAAGGAACGCTTTATTGTTCAGGACAAGTAGCTATTGACGCAAACGGAGTTCCAAGTGTTGCCGATATGAGAAGCCAACTCATTCAAACCATCGCAAATTTGGAGCAACTCATTGGTGAATCAGGTTATGAGTGCAAAAATATTGTAAGACTAAATGTTTACACGACAAACACAAATGAGTTTTTTACCACTTGTATGGATGTTTATGTGCCATTTCTTATGAAACACGGAATACAACAAGCGACCACTCTACTCGAAGTTAAAGGACTTTTTGCAACTTTGACCGTAGAGTTAGAAGCTACGGTTGTAAAGTAGCAATGAACGAGACAGGAATTTTTTATCCGACAAGTCAAGTAGATTGGCGACAATGGTTAGAAGAAAATCATTTGTACAAGCAATCTGTTTGGCTTGTTTTTTATGCTAAATCATCAGAGAAGCCTTCCATCTCTTGGAGTGAAGCAGTTGATGTAGCATTATGCTTTAGTTGGATAGACAGCAAGAAAATCAAGATTGACCAAGAAAAATCACATCAGTTTTTTAGCAAAGGAAAACCACAAAGCACTTGGTCAAAAATCAACAAAGAGAAAGTTCAAAACCTTTTTGCAAAGGGATTAATGGTACAAGCAGATTTGAATAGTATTGAAGTAGCCAAACAAAACGGTTCTTGGACAATTCTTGACGAAGTTGAAGAACTTACAGTTTTACTAAATTTGAAGTTCGGGTCTTCGAATGAAGTTTTGTGGTAAAAATCGCCACCTTCGCCAAGCCCGAAAACGTGTCGTGTTGTCTTTGAATTATCATCAACGCTAAAGCGGTAGTTCTTCTAAACGAAGTTAAAAGAGGATTCGTCGAAATACTAAATAATCTATAATGCCTTTTATATTACTCATAAGCACATTTATGTTTTTTAACGGACCGAGCGAGAAGTTTAAAAAGTTATTATGCAACTTTAGTTTCGAACAACTTTCAGTTGAGCTGACAAAGAAAGAATTGCGTGCTGGCTTTAAGAGAATTGATAAAGTTGATTGCATAAAGGAGTTGATACCTGTTAGTTTTTGGTTTGTAATTATCAGGGATAATAAATCTACGAAACCTGTGATTATCAAGTATGAAGATCGAAAAGAGATACCTGGTTTGCTCAGTAAAATTGAGAAGGGGGATGTTATAAATTTCACCATCTTAATTAGTAAAGATTATTTGAGAAGAGTAGATAAGGTCATCAGGGTGATTTAGAGCTAAGAAAGTATATGGTACATACACACTTTATTTTCAACACCCTACTTCACCTGTTTCCAACCCGCGGATTTTACTTTATTTTACAGCCACTAAAAAGAATGACAATGAAGCCTATTGATCTGATCATAAGCCTGCTCCTCCTGTGGAGCTCCCTGCCCGCCCAGGATCTTACCAGTTCTCCCTGGCATATCCCCGCCACTGATATCGACCCTAACCACTACTTTGGCATTACCGTGGCCAATGGCGTGGTGGGACTGGTGTCTTCCCCAGAACCGATGAAGGTGCAGGATGTCGTCCTTAATGGTGTTTACGATTATTACCAACGAGGTCGCGTATCCAATATCCTCAAGACCTTCAACCACATGAATCTGGACCTTGATGTTGATGGCCGCCGCATCCGTCGGGCTGATATCAGCAATTTTGCCCAGGTGCTGGACATGAAAAAGGCCCAACTCGTGACCACCTTCACCGTGGGCAGCGACCTGGAGGTGACGCACCGACTGATGTCACTGCGGCATCTGCCCTATACGGCCATGAGTATCGTTGAGGTGAAGGCCAAGCGCAACCTGGAGCTGACCGCCACCAGCACCATCGAAGCGCCTGATCACCTGGGGGATGTACGTAACTACTACGCCGAGATTGACCGCCCTCACGTGATGGTACCCCTGATGACTTCGGTAGCGAACAGTCCTTCCGGCAAGCAAAAAGTGGCGGCATCGGTGAGTTTTATCTTCGAAGAAGATCATGGAAGCGAGCCCGATCTGATCCACGAAGATTGGGATTACAATCGGCACCTCACCAAATTCAGGAAACCGCTCAAGGCTGGCGAGAGTTACTCGTTTAGCGTAGTGGGCTCTACCTGCGCCAGCCGCCAGTTTGAAGATCCCCACAACGAGGCCGAACGACTCACCATCTTCGCTGCGCTCGAAGGCAAAGACCGCCTGCTCATGCGCCATCAGCAAGCCTGGGATAAGCTCTGGGAAAGTGACATCATCATCGAAGGAGATCTACGCTCCCAACGGGCGGTACGTTCTGCGCTGTACCATTTGTACTCCTTCGCCCGTGCGGGTACTTCTTACAGTCTTTCGCCCATGGGACTTTCGGGCTTAGGCTACAATGGCCACGTATTTTGGGATACCGAAATCTGGATGTATCCTCCCATCCTGGCGATGCAACCCGCAATGGCGGCATCACTGATGGAATACCGCTATGATCGTTTGGGAGCCGCTCAACAAAACGCCTTTTCGCACGGCTACGAAGGGGCAATGTACCCCTGGGAGTCGGCCGATGATGGAACAGAAGATACCCCGGTTTGGGCACTGACCGGCCCTTTCCAGCACCATATTTCCGGCGATGTGTCCTGGGCCTGCTGGAAGTATTACCAGGTGACCGGTGATAAGGAATGGCTGCGCAACCGTGGTTGGCCGATCATGAAATCCGTCGCTGACTTCTGGACCAGCCGGGTAGAACGCAATGGCCCCGGACAGTACGACATCAAAAACGTGATCGGTGCCAACGAGTGGTTGGAAAACATCGATAACAACGCCTACACCAATGGTATGGCGATCACCGTTCTTCGCTACACCACTCAGGCTGCTACGGAATTGGGGCTTACTCCCGACCCGGATTGGGCACACGTTGCGGACAATATTCCCATCGTCCAGTTTCCTGACGGGACCACCCGCGAAAATGACACTTATGCCGGTGAAATCATCAAGCAAGCCGATGCCAACTTGCTGGCCTACCCAATGACGATTGTTCAAGGAGAAAAACGTATCCGTCAGGACTTGGCTTACTACGAACCCAAGATGGCTCCTGATGGCCCGGCCATGTCGGTCGCCGTTTTGGCCACCCTTTATGCTCGCCTTGGGGAACCGGAAGAAGCCTACCGCTTATTCAACAAAAGCTACCAACCCAATGAGGTGCCTCCCTTCGGCGTGCTGGCAGAGACGGCTGGCGGCACCAACCCTTATTTTGCGACTGGCGCTGGCGGTATGTTGCAAACGGTATTGTTTGGCTTCGGCGGATTGGAGATTACCGATGAAGGGATCATTCAGCGGGAAGGGCATTTGCCTAAAGCATGGAAATCACTGACCATTACCGGCGTAGGCCGTGATCGGGAGACGTTTAAGGTGGAATAGATAGAGTTGTTCTGCTGCGGCAATACAACGCATACGATTTCACAGCGCGAAGTCAAAGTTTGCAATTCTCATTTAAAGCATTTATTTTACACAAATGAGTACGACAGGAAATATCAACATCAGCAAAAGGTATACTTACGCAGAATACTTACAGTGGTCGCTGGAGGAAAGCGTAGAGCTGATTCGTGGTCAACTTTTCAAGAAGGCACCTGCTCCTAATTTAAGGCATCAGGAGGTGTCGGGTAATCTTCATTATTTGATCAAGAAGTTTCTCTGGAAGGAAAGTTGTAAAGTTTTCCACGCACCATTTGATGTACGTCTGCCACTTCTGGTAGATCAACAGAAGGATGAAGACATTACTACCGTGGTACAACCTGACATTTGTGTGGTTTGTGATCCTGATAAGTTAGATGCCAGGGGATGCGTGGGGGCTCCAGACTGGATCATTGAAATACTCTCGCCGGCAACCTCCAGTAAAGACCTAAGAGAGAAGTACCAAATTTATGAGCAGGTAGGTGTAAAAGAGTACTGGGTCATACATCCACACGAAGAAACATTGCAAATCTTTCGGCTCAATGAGGAGGGAATCTACGAAGGAAGAGCCTTGCCGTATGTGCGGGAAGATATAGTTCAGGTCACTAGTTTACCCGGCTTGGAGATCAAATTAGATGATGTGTTTTCTGATTAGTGAGCAGGATAGTTGAAGCTTTTTGCTACGCAACGAGACAAAAAAAGAACGCCAACTCACGATAGTCTCGGAGTTGGCGTTCCACATCTAAACGTCTGGTATAAAAATCTTAATCCACGAAGCCCAAGGCACGCAAAGCCTCTTCGTCTTCTTCGGCGGCGATGACTTTAAGGATGTCGCCTGTGCGGGAGCAGTTTCCGCAAAAACCGGGGTTTTCAACTTCCACATAGTCCAGCTCAAAGCTGACGATGGTAATACCGTCGGCGGAGACCAGGTCTACAATCCGTTGTCCCCATTCTTCGGCGGTTTCATTTCCTATGTCATAGGTGCTACCACAGATAACAATAGCGTGGAGCTCCAGCGCTACGCCGTTGGTAGGGAGGAAGGTTGTTTCTTCTTTTTCACAAGCAAAAGCAAGAACACAAAGGCAAAAAAATCCAATTAGATTACGCATGGTCATGGTTTTTTATAGGGTTTTAACAAAATAACTTACACCTGGTAAGACGGCAGTGGTCTTACCAAGCGTTGGGTAAGGGGGGTAGATTTGATTGGTTATATAACTTTCCCCAAAGAACCACCTCCAAAGGTCAAATTAACCTAATGCCATCTTCGTAATGGGTGGTTTCTTGCTACTAGCACCATCAAAATGTGTCCCTTTGGAGGGACCGATCCACAGGATCGAGGGAGGATAACTGCCGTCATAGGGCAAATTCATGAATTTGCCCTATGGGAGCCATCAAAATGTGTCCGCTAGTCGGGAGACCAGCAGGTATTTATCGCTACCACTATTTATCGCACACAAAATATTTTATCTGTGTTAATCTGTGCTATCTGTGGTGAAATGAAATTTAGTCTACTTTTGCTCGATGGTGCTTTTGAGACAGCCCCATGGGCCTTTCTACTGCGAAAGCGAGTGCTTAAACTGCTGCGGTGTAATCATCTCCATTTTTTTAAACTGCCGGTTGAAGTAGCTGACGTTGTTGAAACCGGATTTGTAGGCTATTTCTGAGATGAAACTATCGGGTCGCGCCTTCATGAGCTTCTTGGCAAACTTGATCTTTTCACTGTTGATGTATTCTACAGGGGATACACCCAAGGTGTTTTTGAATTTTTTATGAAAATTAGAGGTACTCATCTGGGCCATTTTTGCGAGGCTATCCACACTCATGCTTTTTTCGGTAAGGTGGTCTTTGATATACTTGATGACCATGCCGATGCGGGTATCACTGAATATCCCATCACAGCCACAGATAAGACTTTGCTTGGCGTTGGTTTGGAGCAAGCGGATGATCAACTCCTGAATCATCAGGTCCAGCAGGATGTCTTTTGATTTATTGTTATTAACAAAAGTCGTAATCAGTCGCTCAAGCAGGTAATTGACTTCTATATTGTTGGTGAGGTGGGTGGCAAGATCATGGATGGCCCAATCATTATTTTCCTCTTCGATGCTTACGACTTGGTTGAATTTGTCAGCCACTTCGTTGATCTTATTTGCATCGATTCCCAGGGCGAGACACTGGGTAGGGGATTCCTGCGTAGCAATCGGGAAGTCGATAATCATCTTTTGCTGAGAGGGTAACACCAATGATTCTCCGGGCAGAAATTCAAAAGATGGAATACCATCCAGATGCATGATCTTTTTCCCCGTTAGCATACTGGCAATGATGGGGAAGTCGAAAGTGAGCATCACTTTTTCAGCTACTGCGTGGGTTTCATAAATATTCAGCTCGGCATATTCCGCACTGTAAACCGTTCGGTTTTCTACGAGCGTAGTGAGCTGGCGACGACTTTTATGCTGATCAAGTAATCCCGACATAGGCTTTGTGGAAATATTTTGATTGAGGAACATCAGTTGATGAATGTACGAAAATTACGACAGGTAGTCAATAAAAATTTGTCATTAGAGCGGTGATGTGAAAGATTCCTCATGGATTTGGGGAATAGTGTCAGGATTTAATAGTTATGTGCAATTATGTATTGATTAAACAGATTAAATTTCGTTTATTAGCAAAGATACTGAAACGATGTACTGAATATATGTTGTTTCTTACTTTAAAATTCTAATAACCGATGCAATTAAAAGGTACACACACCTTGCCCATTTCCCGGCAAAACCTCTGGGAATTACTCATGGATCCTGATTTTTTAGCCAAAGTAACACCGGGGGTTACGCGCCTGGAGCGAACGGGAGATGACACGTACGAAGCCATCGCAGATATCAAAATGGGGCCAGTGAAAGGTTCCTTCAGTGGTGATCTGGCGGTGAAAGAAAAAAACGAACCAGAGAGCTTCGTTTTAGAAGTTACCCAGAAAAGTAAAATGGGCAATGTTTCCGCAACGATTAACCTGGGATTGGTAACCGTTGATGACGAACAGACTGCTTTGGAGTTTGATGGCAAAGCCAACCTCTCGGGCTTACTAGCCCGTATGGGACAAAGAGTTCTCAGTGGCGTTGCCAGTACCCTCACTAAACAGTTTTTTGCTTCGCTGGAAGAGGAGATCTCCAGTGATGCTGATGCGTAAAGCGTGTTTGGCTTCTCCATTTTAAATCTATTACTAAAATCATAAATCTATTATTGCAATGTCGCATTCCATTACGCTTACCGTAAACGGCAAGACCGTCAGCGCAACCGTAGAAGGCCGAACCTTATTGGTAGACTTTCTGCGAGAGCACTTATCACTAACCGGCACCCACGTCGGTTGTGATACCAGTAGCTGTGGTGCTTGTACCGTACATATTGACGGTGTATCCGTGAAATCCTGTACGACCTTGGCTGCTCAAGCTGATGGCACTTCTGTAACCACTATCGAAGGCATCGCCAACGGAGACGAAATGCATCCCATTCAGGAAGGCTTTAAGGAAAAGCACGGCCTGCAATGTGGTTTCTGTACCCCTGGTATGGTAATGTCAGCAGCCGATTTGTTGAAAAAGAATCCCCATCCAACAGAGACCGAAATCCGTCAGGCTTTGGAAGGTAATTTCTGTCGCTGCACAGGCTATCATAACATCGTTCAGGCCATCCAGTATGCCGCCGAAAAGATGCAGAAAGTAGAGGCTTAGCAAATTCCTACTACTCACTCCTAATCAATTAAAAATCAATTTAATGACATATATAGGTAAATCGGTGAAGCGCGTAGAAGACCGCCGCTTTCTGACCGGGCAAGGTCGCTATACCGATGATATTAAACTTCCGGGCATGACGCACGCCTACATACTGCGCAGCCCTTATGCTCACGCCAACATCCTGGGTATTGACATCAGCGAAGCCGAGAAGGCACCTGGCGTCGTGAAAATTTATACCGGTGCCGATATTGTCGCTTCGGGCGTCAATGGGGTACCCTGTGGTTGGCAAGTAGACTTCAAGAATGGTGATACCATGAAGGAGCCTCCACACCCCTTGCTGGTGGCCGACAGTGTGAAACACGTTGGTGACGCCGTCGCCATGATTATTGCCGAAACCAAAGAACAGGCCCGTGATGCTGCTGAGCTGATTGAGGTAGATTATGAAGAACTGCCCGCGGTAGCCAATCCGGCCGAAGCGGCTAAACCCGGGGCTCCTCTTGTGCATAAGGATGCACCCAATAATATTTGTTTTGACTGGGAGTTGGGTAACCCCAAAGAAGAGGTGCGTGCTGCCCTGGATAATGCGCACCACGTAACCACCCTGGAGTTTGTGAATCAGCGGATGGTCCCTAACGCCATGGAACCACGCTCGGCGATTGGCCACTACGATACGGCCCACGAGAAATTCACCCTCTATACCACCTCCCAGAATCCTCACTTGACACGCTTGCTAATGTGTGCCTTTGTGTTGGGCATCCCCGAGCATAAAGTTCGCGTAGTGGCGCCCGATGTTGGCGGTGGCTTTGGTAGCAAGATTTTCCATTATACCGAAGAGGCACTCGTGACCTGGGCTTCCCGCGAAATCAAGCGCCCCATCAAGTGGACGTCAGATCGTTCGGAGGCTTTCCTGACGGATGCACACGGTCGCGATCACGTCACCAAGGCGGAAATGGGCTTTGATAAGGATGGAAATATTGTTGGCCTGCAAGCCACCACTTATGCGAACCTAGGGGCTTATCTCTCAACGTTTGCTCCCGCAGTACCTACCTATCTGCACGGTACCCTGATGCAAGGCCTCTACACCACGCCCAAAGTGAATGTAGATGTAACGGGCATGTTTACCCATACCAATGCCGTGGATGCCTACCGGGGTGCTGGTCGCCCGGAGGCCACCTACCTTCTGGAGCGCCTGCTTGATCTGGCCGCTCTGGAGATGGGCCGTGATCCGGCAGAGTTGCGTCTGCAAAACTTTATAGCTCCTTTTGATGGGGTAGAACAACCCGGTTACCAAACCCAGGTAGCACTACAATACGATAGTGGCAACTACCACGAAGTGCTGAAGCGTGGTTTGGAAATGGTGGGCTACGAAGATTTCCGAAAAGAACAAGCCGCAGCCGCTAAAGAAGGTAAGCTTTTGGGCATTGGTTTCTCCACTTATATTGAGGCTTGTGGTATTGCTCCCTCAGCAGTGGTAGGGGCATTAGGTGCACGGGCCGGACTGTTTGAGTCGGCGCAGGTAAGGGTACAACCTACGGGCAAGGTGAGTGTTTACACGGGCTCCCATTCGCACGGACAGGGCCACGAAACCACCTTCGCGCAGGTCGTTGCCGACCGCATGGGGATTCCGATGGAAGACGTAGAATTGATTCACGGTGATTCTGATGCCGTAGCCTTCGGGATGGGAACTTATGGGTCTCGCTCGCTCGCGGTTGGTGGTAGCGCTATCGTGAAAAGTATTGATAAGGTACTGGAAAAAGGTGCCCGTATTGCCGCCCATAAACTGGAAGCAGCCGTAGAAGACCTTGATTACGCTGGAGGAAAATGGACGGTGAAGGGAACGGATAAATCCATCGGTTTTGGAGATATCGCCTTGACAGCCTACGTGCCGCACGATTATCCTGCCGGCGAAGAACCCGGTTTGGACTTCAGTAGCTTCTACGATCCTGCCAACTTTACCTATCCCTTTGGTTGCCACATCGCCATTGTGGAGATTGATGCTGAAACGGGTAAAACCAAACTGAAGCGCTTCATTGCGGTGGATGATGTAGGGAATGTCATCAATCCAATGGTGGTGGATGGCCAAATTCATGGTGGTCTTGCTCAGGGGATTGGACAGGCTATGCTGGAAGGTGCCTTGTACGATGACAATGGTCAGTTGATCAATGGTTCGTATATGGACTATTGTATGCCACGCGCCGACGATCTGCCCAGTTTTGAAATTGATCGCACGGTGACCCCTTGTCCTCACAACCCATTAGGGGTAAAAGGAGCAGGAGAAGCCGGATGTATAGGGTCAACCCCGGCAGTGGTGAATGCAGTGATCGACGCATTGTGGAAAGCGGGACATAAGGTGAAGGATATCCAGATGCCAATGACCCCCGAACGCGTCTGGTCCGCTATGCAATCGTCGTAGAGACGTTGCATCGCAAGGTCTACGTAAGATAGTAGAGCTTCCAACGTTTGCCTGACACATGATTTTTTACATTAAAAAACAATCAAAATGATACCCACATCATTTGAATATAGCCGAGCCAAATCGGTTGGAGAAGCAATCAAGATGCTCTCTGACGGTGGAGCTCAGGCATTGGCTGGCGGTCACAGTTTGTTGCCAGCAATGAAATTAAGGCTGAATCAACCGGATCGTCTGGTCGATATTGGCCGTATTCCAGAATTGAAGTACATCCGCCGCGAGGGCGATAAGCTGATCATTGGAGCAGCGACGACGCACCACGAGATTGCGTCTTCTGCGGAGGTGAAAGCGGCTATCCCCATGTTGGCAGCGGGTGCTGGCCATATTGGCGACCCTGCCGTAAGGAACAAGGGAACGATTGGCGGAAGCTTGGCCCACGCCGACCCCGCAGCTGATTGGCCAGCCATGATGTTGGCCGTAAAAGCGCGTATAGAGCTTACCAACGATAAAGGCAACTACACGGTAGCAGCCGATGATTTCTTTGTCGGGTTTTACATGACGGCCTTGAAGGAGGGAGAGTTGATTACAGCTATCCATATCCCCATTCCTGATGGCGACTACCGTTCGGCTTACGCCAAATTTGAGCAACCAGCCTCGCGTTTTGCGATCGTAGGCTGTGCCGCAATGGCCAATGTGAGTGGCGGCAATTTTTCGGATGTTCGGATTGGCTTCACCGGGGTAGCGGATGCTGCCTTTAGGGACGGTGGCTTGGAGGCTGCGCTGAACGGCCAACCCGCCACAGCGGCTACCATTGACGCGGCAGTAGCCAAAGCGGCGGCGGGTGCCGAAATGCTGGAAGACCATTACGCCAGTGCTAAATACCGGGCCCATCTGGCGCGGGTTTACGCCAAACGGGCACTGATGGCGTTGATTTAATCCATAGAGACGTTGCCCTGCAACGTCTGCATGCTACACCTAATATTAGAGACGTTGCACTGTGCAACGTCTCTATGCATGTAATAGGGTAACGAAATATCGCGAACAGCCCGGCCCCGTTAGGTACAGAGGGATGCCCGAAAAAACATTAATTATGTCGATGACGAGTTCACGGGAACAAATAGGAGAACTACTGGCGGCCCGCGGCTACATTGCGGAGGAACAGATTGTGATGTCGATCTATCTGGCGCAATTGTTGCAGAAGCCCCTATTGATTGAAGGCCCCGCTGGTGTGGGGAAAACCGAGATTGCCAAAGTGATGGCTACCGCCATGGAGACCGACTTGATACGACTACAGTGCTACGAAGGACTGGATGCGGCGCACGCGCTGTACGAATGGAACTACCAGCGCCAACTGCTGCAAATAAAGCTGGAGGAACAGTCGGGCAAGACCCTGGCCGAGAAAGAGCAGGGAATTTTTAGCGAGGATTTTTTGCTGAAGCGCCCACTGTTGCAAGCCATTACCCACCACCAGGCGCCCGTACTGCTGATTGACGAGGTGGACCGTGCCGACGAGGAATTTGAAAGTTTCCTGCTAGAGGTGCTTTCGGATTGGCAGATCACCATCCCGGAGATTGGGACCATCAAAGCGACGCACGTGCCGCAGGTGATCCTAACGAGTAACCGCGTGCGAGAGCTATCGGAAGCTTTGCGGCGGCGTTGTTTGTACCTTTATATTGATTACCCCGATTTTGCAAAGGAGCTGGAAATTGTGCAGCGTAAAGTGCCGGCGGCCAATGAGCAGTTGGCCCGCGAAATCTGCGTGTTTATGCAAGAGGTGCGCAAGATGCGGTTGGAGAAAGTACCCGGCGTAGCGGAAACCCTGGATTGGGCCACAGCACTGACGGAGATGCACTTTGACCATCTGGAACCCGCCTTGATTGAATCGACCCTGGGCGTAGTGCTCAAGGATTGGAAGGACATGCGCCAGGCGCAGGACTCGCTGCAGGAGCTGTGGGACAGGGTAGGGGTGCAGGCGAAGATTGGGTAGGGGTTTTGTCACATAGGTGTATGGGGTTTTTGAATCACATAGTCACATAGTAGGGGATGTATTATAGAAATAGGACGTATTTTTTAGAGGTGGGAATTTAGGGAGTGTCCATTGAACTGTGTCTGCAACTTTAGGAAATATGTTTGGTAAATCGATCCCCATGTGCTAGCGTTAATTCACGTCGAATAGCACTCCATGTTCTTACTGATTTATTCCAGCTGTTTTTTTTACGTTCCAGTGCTAAGAACAACTGAATAAGCAAAGCTCGTTCGCTGACCCATGCGCCTTTGGCCTTAGTCACCCGGCGAATTTCCCGGTTGAGGTTTTCGATGGCATTGGTCGTGTAAATCAACTTTTTCAGCGTCGGACTCAATTGCATACATCTCATTAAATCATCCCAATCTTTGAGCCACAAGTCTACAACCAGATCGTATTTGCCTTGCCAGAAAACCTGGAAATCTTCCAATTTCCTGCGGGCTTCGGCCTCGTTGACAGCGTTGTAAACTTCCTTAAGCTGACGTAAAACCTGACGGCTATCCTTTTCGTCCAGTAACTTAAAGGTATTGCGAATTTTGTGAACCACACAACGCTGGATATTAGCTAAAGGAAAAGTCTCGGCGATCACTTCACGTAAACCTGTCAAACCATCGCTGCATATGTAGAGGACATCCTCTAGACCGCGATTTTTAAGCTGCTGTAAACAACGTGCCCACTCTGTAGCACTTTCGGCTCCTTGACCAGGAATCAAAGCAATGATCTCGCGTTTTCCTTCCACCGTAATCCCGTATACAACATAAAGGGCAATACGGCTGACCTGTCCATCACGACGTACATCCAAATAGATCGCATCAATGAACATCACTACCAACAGCGCAGGTAAGGGACTGTTTCGCCAAGCTTCTACTCGCTCCCAAGTGCTGTTGATTACAGACGAAATACGACTGTCGCTCATCTGAGCCCCGTACATACGCTCTAAGTGCAACCGAATGTCACTGATTGAGTTACTCATTGAGTACAGCTCCAGAATCTGGTTGTCAAAACCTAAGCCTAGTTCATATTGCCGCTTCTTGACCGTCAAGGGCTCGAAACTACCGTTACGATCACGGCTGTAGTGAATCTCAACAGGGCCAGCCTCGGAGCGAACTTCCTTAGATAGCTGCCCATTGCGCTTATTGGTTAAACCTTGGGCTTTTTCCCCTTGGATGTGGTCTTCTAGTTCTGCCGCTAAAGCTCCTTCCAAAAAGTTAGCAATCAAAGGCTTGAGAAGACCGTCTTCTCCTGTTAATCCCTTACCTTGAATTAGGCCCGCAATAACTTGCTGGCGATATGACTCAAAATCGAAATCCGACAGAGTCTCTTCTTTTTTGGTTTTCTTTGACATAATTAAATGTGTCTACTTTTGACGCAGACACAGTTCAATGGATACTCCCGGAATTTATTAAATGGTTTCAATGATAAACATCCAAACATTTACCCAAAAAGAAATTGTCGCCTATCTCGATGATTTGGCGCAACTGCGGATTTCCGTATTTCGGGAATATCCCTATTTGTACGACGGCTCTCTGGTGTACGAAAAAGAATACCTGCAAACTTTTGTGAAGGCGGAGGACGGGATTGTGGTCGCTGCATTCGATGGTGACCAAGTGGTAGGAATATCTACAGGGCTGCCGCTGGCGCAGGAACCCGACGAGGTGATTGGGCCGTGGAAAGCGCATGATGTTGATCGTATCTTTTACTTCAGTGAATCGGTGCTTGCGAAAGCTTACCGGGGGCAGGGCATCGGTGTACAATTTTTTCAGGAGCGTGAGGCTTGGGCTCGAAAGTTGGGCTTTACGCAAGCAGTGTTTTGTGGCGTCGTCCGCCCGGACGATCATCCGCTGAAGCCTGCGGATTACCTGCCACTGGATCGGTTTTGGCAAAAGCGGGGATATGCTAAAAAAGAGGGTTACTTTGCTAAAATGAGCTGGCTGGACAGGGGAGAAGCGGAAGAAACAACCAAAGTCTTGCAGTATTGGTGGAAGGCCTTGTGAGATGAGGAAAAGGGCCGCGCCACCAGTCATCCGGTAGCGCAACCCTTTTTATCAAATACCAAGTACCTTTTATCTACTCCCCCCGCCCCAGAAACTTCCGGATGCCGGCAAACAGCCCAACGAAGGCTAAAGCCACCAGCTTCCATGCTTTGAGCAAGAAGATGCCGATAGAGGCGAGTAGCCCCGTTTTCATGAGCACTTTACCTGCAATGAGTCCGCCGATACCGTAGGCTGCGAGCCGGTCTACGCCAGGGCGGTAATCGGCATAGCGTTGGCCACGCTCAAATTCTACCCCTGCCAGGATACCGTTGATGTTGTCTTTGATTTCCGGCAAAAGTTCCATACCACCAATGGCATTGAGAACGAGATAGCCCTCTCTGCCCAGTACCCTAATGCTGTAGTTGAGTGTATTGGTTTCCGTTTCATCGAAGTTCAACTCCATGGCCCAGTGTAGTTTTTTGGTCGCTTCATCGTAAAAGGGCGGGCTGCCCCAGCCGACCATGCGCACAGTGCCGTAGCCTTGCTCTTTTCGCAACTCACTTTCGGCAGCAGTGTCCTCGATGAGGCTTTCGAGGAGTTCATCGTAATCGATGTCTTTGGCATCGTCATCCGCTACGTGGCCTTCGTCGGAATAGGTGATGTTGATCCCGTAGCTGTCCAGGTTGTTTGGCCCACCGTCCAGCGGAAAAAGCATCCCGAGAGAGGGTGCTGAAGAGGGTGGGTTGCCCCAAATATCTGTGAGGATCATTTCCGCATCAGCGGGACCAACGTACTTGAAACCAGCAGGTACTTTGAGTATAGCAAGGTTGTTGCCAAGCAAAACCGTATCTGTACGGTAATCAATGGTTTGGTCAATACTGTCGAGATAGGCTTGATAGAGCGCGAGGTAAAAGACTTCTTGTTCCGCATCAGATAAGGTCAGGCTATCGGTTTGAGTATTTGCCCACAGACCAGGAGCAGCCCCTAAAAAGAGGAAGAGTAATAAGTAACGCATCGAGAGAGTTGGTTTAAAATTGTCAGAGAATGAGTTTTTCTGGTCAATAATACGAAATTGTCAGAAAATTAGTTCCGTAGGGAAGGAAGCGCGCATTTTTTTGTTGTAAATTAAGCCAATCAAAAAGTATCCTAGCCATCTCTACTTCAATCACAGCTACCCCTCTTCAACGCCGTACCAATCTGCCGGAGCAGTTGGTGCAGTTCTGTCGTTTTTTGCGCTCACAACAATTTCGGATCAGTGCCGCCGAAGAGGTGGATGTATTGAACGTTTTGCCAGCGGTAGGTCTCCGTTCGGGACAGGATTTTCGACTGGTACTGCGCTCGGTGCTATGCAAAGACCTGAGCCAGTTGCGTAAGTTTGATGACCTCTATACCCAGTATTGGAAGGAGCTGGAACGCGCGGTCGACAGCAAAATCAAAGAGCAACCCGTGGAGATGGCCAAGCCCAAGCCACGTCCTCCTTCTATTCAAGTACTCAAAGATTGGTTACACGGTGGTCGCAATAGCGAAAGCACCGAGATGGTAACCTACGCCCCGGGTGGGAAAGGCCACGCTCAGGATTTTAGTGTTTTTGCAAAAGAAGAATTACAAGAAGTCTTAAGGATCGTGCGGCAATTGGCCCAACGAATTGCCCAGCGCCCTAGCCGTAGAAAGGAGCCGAGCCGACAAGTAAACAGCCTGGATTTACGTAAAAGCCTGCGGCACGCGATGCGCTACGGCGGGGAAATTTTGGATTTGCATTACCACCAACCCAAAGCCCGCAAAGTGAAGTTGGTGCTGCTGTGTGATGTAAGCAAATCTATGGAGCTGTATACCCGCTTTCTTATCCAGGTGATGTACGGTTTTCAACGCACTGGCCAACAAGTAGAGACCTTTATTTTTAGCAGCGAACTCGAACGAGTCACCCGCCAGTTGCGCGAGCAGGATTTCCGAAAAGCCCTCCGCCGCCTCACCGCCGAGAGCAGTGCCTGGGCTGGAGGTACGGAGATCGGCAGCTGCCTCCACCAATTTACCCAAGAATACGGCGGCCGCTTGCTCAACCAGGACACCATCGTCTTGATCCTCAGCGATGGTTTGGATACCGGCAATATCGAACAGCTGGAAGAAAGTATGCGCTATCTCCAACGACGCGCTTACCGCACCATGTGGCTCAATCCACTAGCTGGCCGCCCCGGCTACGAACCTACGGTAAGAGGTATGCAAACTGCGCTGCCCTACGTGGATCACTTTCTGGCTGCTCACGATGTGGAGAGTTTGCGGAGGATCAGGTTGTAGCGGTTATTCATCTTTTGCGCCGGCCCATCCGGCACCGGCTTTACTTGTTTCACAAAATGGAGTTTTGTAGACACAGCGCCGTAGTTGGTAAACTACGTCGAACGGAGGCGCAGCGCCAGGCTTAGCCGGGTGTGCAGCTTGTTTGAGGGTGAAGACGTTACGAGTAACATCTCTACGAAGTGGATATCCAACTTTTACACTCTTCCACTTTTACACCCTTCCAACAAACAACCATCAACCAACCTATTCCTCCTTCAACTTCACCATCGTCAAAATAGTAGCAATTGCAACGGTTTCATTGGTTTCATCGTAGACTTCTACCAACCACTTTACGATGCCTTTGCGGTAATCTTCGTCATCGCGTTGTTGTTGCTCGATTTTCTCTTTGGCTGTCAGGTAAACGCCGATGGTCATGCCGGGGTAGACGGGCTTGGTGAAGCGACAAGATTCCAGGCCGTAGTTTAATAAAACGGGACCTTTGCGGGGTTCTACGAAGAGGCCGGCAGCTTTACTGAGTACCCAATATCCGTGGGCTACACGCTGTTCGAAGGGCGTGCCTTCCAGTGATGTAGCGTCTACATGGGCGTAGAAACGATCGCCGGTGAGGTTGGCGAAGTTGCCGATATCACCGTCCGTGACGGTATGTTTCGCCGTGGTGATGGTATCCCCTATCTCAATCTCCTGAAAGTATTTGCGGAACGGATGAATATCGCTCTCCTTACGGGCTGCACCAGGTTGGTACTGTTGGGTAACCTGGGTGAGCATGGTGGGGTGCCCCTGAAGCGCGACTGTTTGTAGATAGTGCTTGACGGAGCGAATACCGCCTAGTTCCTGACCACCTCCGGCCCGGCCCGGCCCACCGTGGTTCATCAGCGGCATGGGTGATCCATGGCCGGTGCTCTCGGGCGCACTCTCGCGGTTGAGGATCAGTATCCGGCCGTGCTGCGCGCCAGCACCCAAGAGGTATTCCTGCGCGGTGTGGGCATCGTACGTGCAGATGGTGCTCACCAGCGAGCCTTTACCCAGGTTGGCCAGTGCAATTGCATCGTCGAGTTCGCGGTAGGGTAGGAGGGTGCTCACCGGACCGAATGCCTCAATGTCGTGGGTAGCGGTGTGCTCGAAAGGGTGGTCGTTGCGCAAAAGGATTGGTGTACAGTAAGCACCCTTGTCGCGGTCGCCCAGTACTTCAAAATCATCCAATTGTCCGTAGACCAAGTCACTGGACTGCAAGAGTTGCTGGACACGCTCCTTGACGACCTGCTGCTGCTTTTTGCTCACCAGTGCCCCCATGCGTACGCCCTCATTGCGGGGGTCGCCCACGGTGGTACCTGCGAGTTGTTTGCCCAGAGCAATCTGTACATCCTCGATGTATGCTTCGGGGACAATGATGCGGCGGATAGCGGTACATTTTTGCCCCGCTTTGGTGGTCATCTCCCGGCGTACTTCCTTGATGAAGAGGTTGAATTCTTCGGTGCCAGGAGCCGCGTCTTTGCCCAAGATAGCTGCATTCAAACTATCTGCCTCCATGTTGAAGGGGACGGCCTCGTTGGTAATCTGAGGTAACCCTTTGAGCTTACGCCCTGTAGCTGCGGAACCCGTAAAAGTGACCACATCCTGGCTGCCCATCGTATCCAATATACCTACTCCGGAACCCTGGACGAGTTGCAGACTCCCTTCCGGCAAGATGCCCGAGGCGATGATGTCGCGCACCATGGCCTCCGTCAAAAAGCTGGTCACTTCGGAAGGCTTAACCACTGCGGGCATACCCGCCAGTAGATTCACCGCTACCTTTTCCAGCATTCCCCAGATGGGGAAATTGAAGGCATTGATATGCACGGCTACTCCCTGGCGGGGAACCATGACGTGCGTACCAATAAACGTCCCTTCGGTGGAGAGCCGAGCCGCTTCGCCATCTACGTACCAGCGTTGGTCACCCAACTGCCGACGCATGCTAGCGTAAGCAAATAGGGTGCCGATACCGCCTTCGATGTCTACCCAACTGTCGCCTTTGGTTGCACCCGTTTGGTAACTCAAGGGGTAATATTTCTTACGTAAATCATTGAGGTGCAGCGCTAGCTGCTTCAGCATCAGCCCCCGCTCACGGAAGCTCATTTTGCGCAGGGCTGGGCCACCGGTCTTGCGGGCGTAAGCCAGGATATCCCCAAAATCCAGGCCCGCAGTAGAGCAACTACCGATCACTTCGCCCGTAGAGGCGTCAAATTGCGTGAATTCTTCCTGGCTAGGGCTTACCCATTTTCCCTCGATATAGTGCTGTAACTGCATATTGTGGTGGTTTGCTGAGCTTGATGAAATTCTTTGGTCGCTAAAAGGTAGGCTGGACTTCAGTCCGTCCATGCTTGCAAATGAATTTCATCTAGCGTTGATTTACGAACGTTTGTTCGCAAAGATAAACAGTTTTTGATGAATGTGGGAGGAGTGAAAAACAGTTGCTTTTGTGTATAAAATCAATGACTTTTGGATATCAAAAATGAGGATCAATATCGATATTGACGATAAACTGCTGCAATTGGCATTAGAACTTGGTAAGCACGCCACTAAAAAGGAGGTCGTACACCAAGCCCTTGTGTATTATATTCGTCGACTTAAGCAATTGAAAATGCTTGAGTTGCAGGGGATGGTCGGGTGGGAGGGAGACCCTTCATCAATGTGTGTCTGACTAAAAATAGTCAAAACCCTGCCTTGGAGAACTAGAAAATCCCTCTACGCTCTACCCCAAAGGGCGCGAAGCTGCCCGTATCCTTCCTCCGCTACCCCGGCAACACCTCCCGCAACCGCTGCACGATCCGAAACGTAGCGGGGCAAACACTGGTGTTCTTTAAGGTCAGATCCAGGATTTGGTGGAAGTTCTTGCGGTCGGTGTGGGGATATTCGCGGCAAGCGCGGGGGCGAGCTTCGTAGATGCTGCAATAATTATCGTCGCCCAGAAAAGGGCAAGGCGAGAAGTTCAACACATAATCGCCTTCTTCATCCAGGTGCAGGTGCTGGTCTACCAGTTCGGCCGGGCGAATGCCCAGATGGCGGGCTACACGCTCGATGTCCACATCGCGAAAGATGGGGCTGGTCGTTTTGCAACAGTTGGCGCAAGCCAGGCAATCCATTTCCTTGAATACTTCTTCGTGGAGTTCGCTCACAGTAGCATCAAGCTCTCGCGGTGGGCGTTTGCCGATACGTGCGAAGTATTTACGGTTAGCTTTGCGTTCCTGCTTGGCCAAGGCTTTGATATCCGGTAAAATTTCGGCGAGATTTTTCGCTTTCATGGGGCAAAGGTAAGGGAAAAGTAGGTTTTAGGTTTATTTTTGCAGCGGAGCGCGGCAATGCTAGGGCTTGCTGGTTTGAACCATATAAGGGGCTTCTTTTGGCACACAAGTATTGCTCAAAACAAATAAATAAAACATGAAATACCTGATGACCACAATGCTATTGAGTCTTTTTGCCTGCCTTTGTTGGCAATGCAGTGCTGCGGATACCTCGGCTAGCCAGTCGACGGAAACGATGATCGCTGAAAATGGCAATTTTACCATTAAGGTTGCGGGCCTCGGTGCTGGATCGGTGCGCTTGGTAGGAATGCTCAACGACCAGCAATTTCTAGCCGATGAAGCAACGACTGATGCAAATGGGAGCGTAACTTTTACAAAGGACGAACCCTATCGCCAGGGCATATATTTTATTTTGTTGCCTAATAATGCCAATTTTCAGCTGATCATTGCAGAAGATCAAACGTTCACTTTATCCACCCAGATGAATGATCTGGTGGGGAGTATGCAGGTAGAAGGCAGTGTAGACAATCAATTGCTGTACGATAATCTTCGTTATGAGGCCAATTACCAGCAGGCTTACAACCCCTTGTCACAACAACTGAAAACACTCACAGAAGGAAGTGCGGAATACAAAGCCGTGGAAAAACAACGCCAACAATTGGTAGCCGACCGAAAAAACTACCTGGATAAGGTGTTTGCAGAGCATCCTAATGCTTTCTTCGTGAAATTTAAGAAAGCTGGCCAAAATCCTGAACTCCGTCGCGACTTACCCAATGACGCACAGGTGACGGCCTATCGGATGGAATTTTGGGACGGTGTTGATCTTGCTGATGAACGCCTGATGAATACGCCTGTGATCTTTAATAAGCTCAAGCGTTATTTTGAAGAACTCACGCCGCAGCAACCGGACTCCATTATTCTTTCGTTAGAGCGGCTGGTGGAGCGCCTGCCAAGTTTAGAAAACTCGGAGTATTACAAATATTTTGTGAACTACGTAGCCCTGAATTATGAGCCGACCAAGACGACGCTTATGGATTCAGAAGCTGTATTTGTACACATGGTGCAAAACCACTTTACCTACGAAAGAGCTTTTTGGTCGGATTCCACCAATATCTATGCGCTGCAATTACGTGCGGACGAGATGGCTCACAGTTTGGTCGGCCAGCCTGGCCCGAATGTAAAAGCACCAGACGAGAAAGGTCAGCTGCGTTCTGTTTATGAACTCAAAGCACCTTACATCGTGGTGTATCTCTACAATCCTGACTGTGAACATTGCCAGGAACAGTCTCCGGTATTGGTTGATTTGTACCGCAATTGGCAACAACAGACACCCCCATTGGTGGATGTCTACGCAATTGCTATTGATACCGAAGATGCTTTGTGGAAAGACTATATTGCAAAAACGGGAATGCGTTGGACCAATGTTTTTGACCCCTCCAATCGTGCTATCTATAAAACCTATTTTGTGAATGTCACCCCAGAGGTTTATGTATTAGGGCCAGACCGGAAGATTATTGCTAAAAATCTGAACGTCAGTCAGATCAATGAGGTGATTGAGCGTGATCAGCGTAAGCGGGAGTAGTAAAATAAAGAAGGGAGCTGAGTCAGCTCCCTTCGAATCCCCCTTGTAGTTAACCTACAAAAAATTAGGTCTATAGTATCTTGAGGGTTGGTGCAAAAAAGCCAATGATGGGGTACATCATCATCAGCAGATTGGGATTAAAAAGTAAAATTTTGGTGCTTTGGGGAACATCAAAAAAATGGTGTGTGTTTGTTGTTTGTTCCTTTAAGACGGAACTATTATATGCAGGTCACAAAGTTAAGATATTTATTTTAAATATTGTTTTTATTTCTATTTTATATGTTGTTTGTCAGGCGGTTAACAATTTATTGTTGGTCTGAATACTACAGCAATACCTGCCTTGCCATCTTTCAATTAAGGCTAAGTAAGCACTTTTGTCAAAAAAAATATTTTACCAAGCAGTAAATGAACCTTACTAGCGTAGCTTTGTCTTTTCTTTGAAAAAAACTATTCATGCAACAAAGTACCGCACTGTTGGCCCGTTTGGAGCTCGTTTGGTGGCTAATCACAGCCGTCATTGCGACAATGATACTGGGGCCTGTTCTCTATAAGTTACCCGATTATCAATTCTTATGGCCGAATCTGGCTTTTGTGGTCATTATGATCACTTTTACGCGCTATATCTTCTTCTTACGTTATACTTTTTTGGCCGATTGGCGCAATATCAAGGTGGCTATCATCTTTGCTTGTATTTTCATCGCCTTCTTATTGATCCAGGAGATCAATCTATTTCAGACCTTTTTGGATGAGAATGGCATAGAGGGGATAGTAGGCACGCTGCCTCGGGTAGAGCAGGAACCGATGATGAAGTTTATCCGTAGCGAGATGCTGCTATTTGGGGTAGGAGCGGTGATCACTTGTGGGGTTTTGCCATTGCGGCTAGTGGTCTCTATCTGGCGGCGTTGGAATGGGTACGAGGATTAGGGCTGTTTTTAACGCTTAATTATCGCTTGTTCGCTAATTTTGTTCCGTCCTCCATGAAAAGAGGAGCCTTGGTGACGAAAAATGCGCCTCATTTTTAAAGATTCTATGCTTAAATACTACCTATTTTGATAACAACAAATCTAGCCACAGCAAAGCAAGCATTAATAGCAAATGAAATTATTGCCATTCCTACGGAAACCGTATATGGTCTAGCTGGTAACGCCTACAGTGAAACGGCGATAAAAAAGATCTTTGAGTTAAAACAACGCCCATTCTACAATCCTCTGATTGTACACGTTAAATCTGCCGCATTTTTATCACAGGTTGCAACCGACATTCCTGCTGCCGCAGAAAAGATGGCGAAAAACTTTTGGCCAGGTCCATTGACCTTAATTCTTAAAAAGCAGCCTAATATTCCTGACCTGGTCACTGCTGGAAAAGAAACCGTTGCCGTAAGGGTACCCAACCATCCTACGACCTTAAACCTTTTAGCACAACTGGATTTTCCGCTAGCGGCACCAAGTGCAAATCCTTTTGGTGCGATCAGCCCTACTACCGCCGAACACGTTGATAACTATTTTAAAAATACCTTAAGCGTTGTTTTAGATGGCGGCAGATGCGAAAAGGGGGTGGAGTCAACGATCATCGGTTTCGAAGATGATCAACCTATATTGTTCCGACACGGAGCCATTTCTGTGGAAGAAATTGAGAAAGTAATCGGAAAAGTGCGAGTAAGAACAAGTGGGAACGATACGGATGTGAGTGCCCCTGGCATGCTTTCCCGGCATTATTCCCCAGCTACAAATACGCATCTAACTGACAATGTCGGTGAATATATTAAGATGTTTCAACATCAAAAAATAGGCTTATTACTTTTTAAGGATACCATCACAGATAACAGTATTGCCCATCAAGAAGTACTTTCTCCTGCGGGGGATTTAGCAGAAGCTGCAAAAGAATTATATGCCGCTTTGCACCGATTGGATAAACTGGACTTGGATGTGATCATCGCCGAGCGCTTTCCGGATAATGGACTCGGAAAAACCATCAATGATAGACTGCAAAGGGCGGTTGAATCAGAATAAAACAAGGTATTGCCCAAAGTCTGAGGAGAACTCATGAAAAAAGTAACCTGTGTATTGTTTGACATGGACGGCGTCATTATCGATTCTGAATTGCTTCATAAGAAAGCTTATTACGAGACTTTCGATGCTTTAGGGGTAGAGGTGTCAGAGGAGTTGTACAAAACTTTTACGGGGTCTTCGACGATAAATGCTTTTCAGCGATTGGTTGCGCATTTTAATTTAGAGGAAGATCCCGAAGAATTGGTTTTGCAAAAGCGTAAACGCTATGTTGATTTCTTTGAGAACGATCCAAAGCTGCATTTGGTAAATGGGGTCGAAGCTATTATCAAGTATTTCTATCATAAGGGGCTCACTTTGGTGCTGGCTTCTTCTTCTGCGATGGAGAATATAGACCGGGTGTTTAACCGATTTGATCTGCATCAATATTTTACGGCCAAGATCAGTGGCGCAGATTTAAAGGCATCCAAGCCGCATCCGGAAATCTTTGAAAAAGCGGCCATGCTAGGACGCACTCCTAAAGAAAACTGCATCGTTATCGAAGATTCGGACAACGGAATACAAGCTGCTAAAACTGCCGGCATTTTTGTTTTTGGTTACAGGAACCCAATGGCTGCAGATCAAACGCTAGAAAATGCAGATGTGGTCATTACTGACTTTAGTGAACTGAAGAAGTATGTTTGAGGCCCGGGCGCAAAGCGTAGCTTGGTGCGATATAAGTTGGGAACTAAGGAGAAAGGATGGTAGCTGCTCTGCTCCGTAGGATCGGGTTTCAAACCCAATCCTACGGAGCAGAGCAGAGCAGAGCAGAGCGTGGAAAGCTTGGTGAAGATCCCGACTTGCATCAGTAGATGATAAGGCGTTTCCGTCAAATTGCTAAAAGGGAGAACCACGTTTCGGCATGGAGATGTTTCAGTGCAACGTCTCTACGAGCAACGTTTAAACCTTTACACCATAAAACCCTTAGACTCGTTTAATACCTCCTCGGCGTATCCTCCTCATCCTCCTCGAGATCAAAGAATTTATCGTTCTCCTGGCGTTCTACAGAACTGTCGATTTGATCCATTACATCAAGCGCGTGCTGGTAAAATTCCTGGAAGACGGGCCAGATATGCTTTCCAGCAGTCCAGGCGTATTCGGGAATGGGTTGGAGCATATTGTAGGTGACGGAGTCCTCCTTGGTGTCGGGGTCGATCAAGCGGGAATTATCGGCAAAAGAGACGAGGACGCTATAGAGGAAGATGAAGAAAAACATGGAGACACCTCCTCCCATCATTTGGTTGATAAAGTTGATGTTGACAGCTTCCAACATGTTTTCCAGGCCATTGGCCAACATCCGGAACAAGACCAAGGTGAGGATGAGGGTAAGCAGAAAGGCCGCTGGCAACATGATTGATCCCGGGCCATCAAACCATTCTTGCAGCATGGATGAAACCGTGGGGCTGAACTTGAAAGCAGCCATGGCCCCAAAAAGAATAGAGATGGTGGTAAGCACCGTCTTGATGATCCCCCGCGAATAACCTACCCAGAAACCGTACAGCGCGATAATCGCACAAATAACGTCAATGATCATTGGTGATCTGTTGTTTGTTCTTAGACTATTTTAACAACCTTACGACGCTGATGACGGTTCAAAGATGCAAATATTTAGGTAAGGGATTAAATTCTTTAGACGAAAGCCTTGAATTCAGCGTTGAATCTTTTGCCAAAGGACTGAGCTAGTACCCCTAATCTAGAGAATAGTTACATTTTGTTCCTTACCTTTGTTTTTATGCTGTTCACGATTTTCAAATTATAAACATTCCCAAAAATGATGAGATCTCTTATAACCACTGTATGTCTCTTCGCCTTGCCACTGCTAGCATCAGCGCAATCTGGATCGCTAGATAAAATTTTTGTGCTGGGTTCGGAAGAACAACGCTACGAACAACTAACTTCGACCTATAGCCAGTCTTTGCTTGAGGCTTGTGCGGGTGATATCACCAAAGCTTTTGAAGGTTGGCTGGATATGCAACAAGCCATGGACAATTACGCTAATAGCCAGAATTTTGACCTTAATGGTGTCCGTCTGTGGTTGCACGTTTTTTGGGCAGAGAATGGGCAAATTGACCAGATAGGATTCCTACTACGCCCTGATTCTCGCTTGGTATCGGAAGACGAAATCAAGGTACTCCTTGCCGGCTTCATTGAGCAATACCGCTTGCCAGTGCAAAGCAGCCAGAAGTTTAACCATTACACGGGTGCTGCTTTTCCTACCTTGTCACAACGTAGAGGTAACTAATACAATCACTAGAATTAGGTAAGAAAATGATCCCGATTATGGCCAAAAGCGCTGTAATCGGGATTATTTTTTATTTTTTGACATCTTTTTATACTTTCTGAGGTTTTGTAATTTCAATCTTTAATAGCTGATACTCTGATAATCAACCTGGTTAGAGAAAGTAAAATCTTACGTATGAAAAAGTGCTACAGTCGTATTGTCCCTACTTCGCTGCTACTCACCTTATTGGTATTGTTTTCTTGTACGACAGGCGGACAAGTTGCAGAAAACCAAGCTGCTACGCTCGAACTTGAAGAAATTACCATCGCCGATATCCAGGCGGCTTATGCTGCGGGGACTTATAGCGTTCAAGAACTTACCCAGGCTTACCTCGACCGGATTGCTGCCATTGATGACGCAGGGCCGATGTTGAACTCGGTGATTGTGGTTAATCCAGATGCCCTGTCGATTGCTGCTGAACTGGATGCAGAACTAGCCGCCGGGAAATCCCGAGGGCCAATGCACGGAATTCCTGTGATCCTGAAAGACAATATTGATACCCACGACAAAATGCCAACCACGGCGGGCTCCAGGGCTTTGGCCAATTCTTACCCCTTACAAGACAGTTACCTGGCCAAACAATTACGTCAGGCTGGCGCCATCATTATAGGAAAGGCCAACCTGAGTGAATGGGCTAATTTTCGCGGTGAAATGTCTTCCAGTGGTTGGAGTGGTGTTGGTGGGCAAACCAAAAATCCCTACGTGCTTACGCGCAATCCTTGTGGATCATCTTCAGGCTCAGGCGCTTCGGTGTCGGCTAACCTGGCAGTTTTGGCAGTAGGTACGGAGACCAATGGTTCTATTGTTTGTCCTTCTCATGCGAATGGCGTAGTGGGCATCAAACCTACCGTTGGGCTGATCAGCCGTAGTGGTGTCATTCCTATTTCTTTCACCCAGGATACGCCTGGCCCAATGGCCCGGACAGTACGTGATGCAGCTATCGGACTGGGGGCCATGGTCGGTATTGACCCCGCCGACAGCAAGACGCTTGCCAGCGAAAACAAAACCTACAAGGATTATACCCAGTTTCTCAATGCTGATGGACTAAAAGGGAAGCGCATCGGTATTTATACCCAGCCGTTAGGGGCCAATTTTAAAGTAGATACGCTTTTTGCACAAGCCGTAGCATTCATCAAATCGCAAGGTGCAGAAACAGTAGAAATCGAAGAGATCGCTCCACGACAGGCAGGTGGATTGTCATTTGAGATCATGCTCTTTGAGTACAAAGATGGTCTCAATAAATATTTTGCCAGCTTGGGCCCCGATGCACCCATAAAAACGGTGGAAGAACTTATTGCTTTCAACAAGCAAGATGAAGTTGAGTTGGAGTATTACAACCAACAATACCTGGAAATGGCACAGGCAAAAGAAGACCTCACTTCCACGGCTTATCAGGAAGCACTAGCCGAAATGCTTCGCCTAAGTCAGCAGGAAGGTCTTGATAAAGTGATGGAGGAAAACAAGCTGGATGCCATCATCGCTCCCACGGGCAGCCCTGCCTGGACGACGGACTGGATCAATGGCGATCACTTTCAGTTGGGGAGCTCTTCTCCGGCAGCCCGCGCAGGATACCCCAATATCACCGTACCCATGGGCTTTGTGGGAGAACTCCCCGTAGGCATGTCCATCTTCGGGCAAGCCTGGACAGAGCCACTGCTATTGGAAATTGCCTACGCCTTCGAGCAAGGAACCAAGCATCGGAGGGCACCCAAGTTTTTGGAAAAAGATTAAGTGGTAATCGGCGAACAAATTAGTATAGCTGATCCTTTTGGTAGTAAAGCTATTATATACTAAAAATAAGCGCCGATGAAAACAATCAAAATTTTTTCTCTAACACTTTTAATCGTTGGGTTTTTATCAAGTTGTGTGGTAATCCGCCCAGGAGAAGTAGGCGTACGCCAGCGTTTGGGGCGGATCAACGACCAGTCGTTGAATGAAGGGCCTCGTTCTTACAACCCCTTCACCAGTACCATCATAACCTTACCTACCCGCACGGTTAACCTGGAAATCAGATCCAATCTCCCTTCCAAGGAAGGGCTGACGATCAGTTCTGAAATTTCTATTCTCTACCGAATTATCCCCAAGGAGGCTCCTAGTATCTTACGGGAAATTGGTCGTAGTTATGAGCAAGAGATCATCCTTCCTGTTTTTCGTTCTGCTTCTGCTGATGTGACTGCCCGATTCCTGGCCAAGGATATGCACTCGGGAGAGCGTTCCATCATTGAGAATCAGATCAGGGAACGGATGTCTGAAATACTTCAGGCCAAAGGAATTATTGTAGAAAATGTGTTGCTCAAGAGCATCCAGTTGCCTCAGGGTTTGGCCCGTTCAATTGAAGAAAAACTCCAGGCAGAGCAGGATGCTCAACGTATGGAATTTGTGAAACAGCAAGAGCAGGCCGATGCCGAACGGCGCACCATCAAAGCGGAAGGTGACCGTAACGCAGCTATCATTCAGGCCGATGCCGAGCGACAGCAAATGGAAATTCGGGCTGCTGGCCAAGCCAATGCCATCCTTCTGGAAGCCAATGCACAGGCAGAGGCCAACCAAAAACTAGCGGAAGCATTGGAACCACAGATTTTGCAATACCGTGCCATCGAAGCCTTCTACCGAATGTCTACCAGTGATAATACCAAGGTCATTATCACCAGCAGTGAATCTCCTTTCCTGGGTATTCCTGCAGAGCTGGTCAATAAAAATAATTAGTGAGTGAAATTATGTTCTCGAGTTCCCGGAGGCTGTTGCAGCTTCCGGGTTTTTGTTTTAGAAAACCATTAAAATTACCTCGTTTGTCCCCTGTTGGACACTACAGGTTTTGCGACTCATCTATTCAAAACCTAGTCGTGTTTCTTTGACACACTACCGAACAAGTCCAACTATCGAGCTTGTTACAAGGAGTGGATTTATAAACCAAAAAAACAATCTTATGTCAAAGAAAATCTTCGAAAAATACCAATTAGGGAACATTGAACTTGCTAACCGTATCGTCATGGCTCCGATGACCCGAAGCCGCGCTACGGACAACATCCCTAATGCACTCATGGCAGCTTACTATACACAAAGGGCAGGTGCTGGCCTAATCATTACCGAGGGCACATCGCCTTCTCCCAATGGTTTAGGTTATCCACGTATACCAGGAGCATACAGTGCGGCACAAACGGAAGGCTGGCGAGGTGTCACTCAGGCGGTACACGCTGCCGGTGGGAAAATTTTCTTACAGATCATGCACACTGGCCGGGTATCTCATCCACTGAATATGCCTGCTGGCAGTGAGGTTTTGGCACCTTCAGCCATTGGCTTGACGGATAGTGAAATGTATACCGACCCGAAAGGGAATCAACCCTTTCCTCAGCCCAAGGAGATGACTGCTGAGGACATAAAAACGGCTATACAGGAGTACGTTACGACCGCAAAAAATGCGATTGATGCTGGCTTTGACGGTGTAGAGTTACACGCGGCAAATGGCTATTTACTTGAGCAATTTATCAATCCTGGTTCGAATCAGCGTACCGACAAGTATGGTGGAAGCATTGAAAATCGAATTCGTTTTGTTATTGAAGTAGCGGAACAAGTCGTAGCAGCCATTGGAAAAGACAAGACCGCTATTCGCGTTTCACCCTATGGTGCCTTCAATGAAATGGGGCTGTATGATGAACTGGACGAGACTTACGCTTTACTTGCCGAAAAACTGAATGACCTGGGCTTGGTGTATCTCCATTTAGTTGACCATAGCTCAATGGGCGCACCAGAGGTTCCTGATCGAATCAAGGAGATCCTGCGAACCAAATTTGAGCGAACCTTTATCCTTAGTGGAGGTTATACTAAAGAGCGTGCCGAGAATGACTTGCAGGCAGGAAAAGGTGACCTGGTGGCGATGGGTCGCCCCTGGATTGCTAACCCTGACTTGGTGGAGCGCTTCCAGGAAGAGGCTCCACTCGCAGAGCCTGACTATGATTCCTTCTATACGCCCGGAGCCAAAGGTTATACCGATTACCCGGCCTTGGAGAACGCAATGAAATAAGTTGTTTATACCGAGTTTTAATAGCATCCCGGGTTTCTTTCCATGAAATTCGGGATGCTTTTTTTGATCTGGTGGGAAGAAATTCAGTCTTAAGTAATAACACGGTAATTTGCTTGAGGATAGTTGCGCAAGCGAGTAAAATATCCTTACTTTTGCGCTGCCTTCAGCCAAAAGCAATGATTTGGTTCGCTATCCTAACCACGTCGCGCACCAAGTAAACAATCTTCAAACCCCTTAATTTAAAGGACATGATTAAGATTCTCGCCAATGATGGTATTCATCCAGATGGAAAGACATTGCTGGAAGAAGCCAACTACCAGGTGGACACCGACAAAGTAGCCCAGGAAGACTTGATTGAAGTACTACCTGCTTATGATGCTATCATTATCAGAAGTGCTACCAAAGTTCGTAAAGACCTCATCGACGCTTGCCCCAATTTGAAAGTGATTGCTCGTGCGGGTGTTGGACTTGACAATATCGATGTTGATTACGCACGCGACAAAGGCATTGCGGTATTCAATACTCCCGCTGCTTCTTCTCAGTCAGTTGCTGAACTGGTATTTACCCACATGTTCAACCTGGCACGCTTTGTGCACCGTTCCAACCGGGAATTGGTTGCAAGTGACGCCAATTTCAAGGCTTTGAAAAAAGCATACTCAGAAGGCACCCAGCTTCGTGGGAAAACCCTGGGTATTATTGGTTTTGGTCGTATCGGGCAGGAAGTCGCTCGTATCGGCATCGGTATGGGGATGAACGTTTTAGCTTCCGATCCTATGGTGGATGAAGCGGATATCGACATCATGCTCTACGCCACCAAGAGTATCCGCTTGACGGTTACTGTTGAAACCGTAAGCTTCGAAGAAGTACTGGCACAGTCTGACTTTATCACTTTCCACGTGCCTAGCGTAGGCCGTGCATTGGTAGGCAAAGACGAGATCGCTCAAATGAAAACGGGTGCCTTCATTATCAATACTGCCCGTGGTGGTATTGCTGACGAAGATGCTTTGTTGGAAGCGCTAAAGAGTGGAAAATTAGGCGGTGCTGCATTAGACGTTTTCGTCAATGAGCCAACTCCTAATCCAGAATTGCTCCAGCATCCCAACGTATCGGTCACTCCTCACATCGGAGCCTCTACCGTAGAAGCTCAAGCCAATATCGGCCGAGAACTGGCGGATATCATCCTTGAGCATTTTGGTGCCTTGGATTAATGTGAGCCTTGCCATTGTGTACTCTGAAAGTGATTATTTGCTAGGCAATTCTCACGGTACTAGGTATTTGGTAGAGGGTAAAGGGATTACCTGTGGTGATGACCTGCGGTGATCGTCGCAGGCTCCTCAGAGTTGTCGTTCCTCCTCAGAGTTTTGGATTACCCAAATTTGACGTTACCCTTAAGTACCATCTTTACGCAAAATCAAGCCATCTAAACCCAAGTAAGGCATTTAAGGAAACTTAAATGCCTTACTTGGGTAAATTAATCTACCTGATCATTTTCATGAAAGTGCCTACAAACCAGTTGGAGTCGGCTTTGGTGAGGGTATCTAGCGTAGAGTCAGCTTTGCTACTGAAGAGTTTAATGTCTTTGATAACTTCCGCAAAAGCTTCTCCCTGTTTGCTATCATCCGCAACGCCTGACAACTCGTCAAGCACCCTCAGCATTGGTTCGAGCTCTCTTTTCTTACGTTGAGTGATAATACACTTTACCACTTCCCACATGTCTTTCTCTGCCACAAAAAACTCTTTCCGTTCACCGGGTTTGAGTTCTTTGAAAACGAGTCCCCAATCAATGAGCGCCCGAATATTCATATTGGCGTTGCCACGGGAGATTTGCAATTCTTCCATAATCTCATCCGCCGAGAGTGCTTCGGGAGAGATGAGCAATAGTGCGTGGATCTGAGCCATGGTACGGTTGATACCCCAACTTGAGCCCAGTGCGCCCCAGGATTGTAAAAACTTTTGCTTGCCTTCGTCTAGCGTCATGATTACCAATCGTATTCGTAGATTTCAGAAAATTGTGAAATCTAATACTATAATAAGGAAAAATGCGCTTAAATGTTCAAAAAAGGCAATTTTGCTACTTTGGCAGATAAGCGTTTTTGGCCAGCAACGATAAAAACTTCGGTGCCTGGCGTGCGGTATTCCGAGGGTACGTACCCCATTCCGATCGGGTGGCCCAGGCTTGGAGATTGTGTGCCACTGCTCACTTCGCCAATGGTTTCCCCGGCACTGTTTTCGATGAGATAGCCATGGCGGGGCACTCTGCGGTCGTCAAGTGTAAAACCTACCAGGCGCTTTTTTAACCCGGCCTCTTTTTGAGCAAGGAGGAAATCTTTAGCGATAAATTCCCCTTTGTTGAGTTTGGTGATCCAGGCCAGACCTGCTTCCAGAGGGCTGGTGGTGTCGGTCAGGTCGTTGCCGTAAAGGCAGTAGCCCATTTCCAGGCGTAGCGTATCCCGGGCACCTAAACCAGCGGGGGCAATGCCATGGTCTTTACCTGCTTCCATAACAGCATCCCACAGGATACCAATTTTTTCAGCATCGGCATAAAGTTCAAAACCACCAGAACCAGTGTAGCCAGTTGCGGAAATAATCACATTGTCAACACCTGCTACCGAACCTTTGGTGAAGGTGTAATACTTAATGGCGGATAAGTCAGTCGTCGTAAGTTGCTGTACAATCGCAGTAGCCGCAGGGCCTTGCACGGCAATCAAACCCGTTTGGTCTGAAATGTTGATGAGACGGGTATCAAAAGTATTCAACTCAAAGAGCCAACGCCAGTCTTTTTCAATGTTGGCACCATTCACCACCAACATGTAAGCGCGTTCTCCTTCTGAGCAGTTGTCTTCTGCCAGTCGATAGACCAACAGATCGTCAACGATACCGCCTTCCTTATTCGGAAAACAGGAATACTGAGCTTGTCCGATTTCCAGTTTACTGGCATCATTAGAGGTGACGTACTGAACAAAATCCAAGGCTTCCTTGCCCCTTACGATGAATTCGCCCATGTGCGAAACGTCAAAAATACCTGCCTTTTCTCTTACGGCAAAGTGTTCTTCTTTGATACCACTGTAAGAAATAGGCATATAAAAACCTGCAAATTCTGCCATCCGTGCCCCCAGGGCTTCATGACGATCTTTTAATGGAGTTGACTGCATGAGAGTTATTACTTATGGTTGGTAAGGGCTAAAGCCTTTTGGGAGACAATACAACTACTAACGCTTAGCCGAAGTCGTCTCCAAGAGGTTCAAAAATTAATTGGTCAAAAATTTGGCTTCCAAAATACGGTCACCTTGTTGAATCTTGTGGATGATGTCCATCCCCTGTACTACTTTTCCAAAGAGGGTATATTTACCGTCAAGGTGAAGGGTAGGAGAGTGGGTGATGAAAAACTGCGTCCCTTCGGTATCTCTACCTGCCGATGCCATGCCCAGCATCCCTTCCTGGTCGTAATGCAGCGGCGTTAACTCCGAACGAATACTATAATCCAGGCTACCGTAAGCATCGCCACTGGGGCTGCCACCCTGAATGACAAAGTTGGGGACAACGCGGTGAAAGGCTTTGTCGACCAGGAATCCGTCTTTTGCTAATTGAGCCAGATTAGCTACCGATCCGGGGGCTATTTCAGGCCATAAAGCAATGACGAAGTCTCCTGCATCTGTTTTGAGTGAAAGCCGTGGTTGGGCACCCAGGCTGGTCAATAGCTTCCAGTCGATGGGGTGGTTGAATTTGGGCTGAATAGGCTCAAACGTAGTCGTCCCTTTGAGATAATCGATGGTTTGCCCCAGCTCGTTGTAGCTTTCTACCATAGCTGGAAGTTCTAGCTCATCAAGGGTGCGGCTTAAAACATCCAGGCTATCGATAAAAGGACGGTAGTCGCGTTTTTCAGAACGTAATGCCGATGCTGCAATGGCCACCGGGCCTGGTTGTTTGCTTTTAATGGCTTCCGTGAAATAGCCTGCCAATTCTTGGGTTACCCGGCGAGCGCTAAGGCCAAAGAAACCGGCAAAGTCATCACGATCACCAATTTGCTGAAGAGCTTCGATACAAGCAGACTTGACAATGGGGTCGGTTGCCGTTTGGCTTTCGCGGAAGATATAGCGATAGTTCCAGGCAAATTCACCAAGGGCTCGGATCACCCTTGCTTTCTCGTAAGGAGAGTTGGCGGTGAGGTAACGCTGGCGCAACTCAAAGTTGATAGCATCCCGGAATTCGGTGCGGTAAGCGGGAAGATGGCGGTTGGCCACTTGGTAAAGATCAAGCTGAATAGGAGTAGGTAAGCTATCTTTCGCAAAACGCCACCATTGAGCCGCATCTTCGGAGGTGGAATTTTCTAATAAATACTGCGCTGCCCGACGGGCTACGTGTTCGTTACGATCGCGTAACGCTTCCGTCACGAGAGTGCGACAACTTTCGTAAGGAAAATTGGACAAGGCACGCAGAATATTGCATTTGACCCTGTAATCTCTTTCTTTATGGTACTGGCCAATCAAGCTGGTGAGTGCCTCATTCCTGCGCGTTTTACCTAAAGCGATGGCCAAGGCCATGCGAATATCGGGATTGTTGTTTTGCTCAAAAGCAGTACGTATAGCAGGTTCAGCCAGGGAATCCAGCGTGGTTGGCACCCTAGCAAGATAATTGGCAGCGATGAGTTGTACGCTTTCCGGATATTGTGATTGACAGCCTAATGCCAGCATTCGTTTGGTACCAATGGGGGAAATGATATCCCGCAACCCCATCCGGTAAATACCCCAGGCCTGTCCTTCGAGTAAAGCCGTATCCAGAGGAGTGTAGGTCGTCACCGAACTGAGCTGTTCCAAAGTAGGAAAATCACCACATTTACCGACTGCTTCAAGGATGGCTCTTTGCGACATGGCATGCACCATAGCGGTATCTTCCTGAATAAATCCACGAATGAGAAAAGGCAGCGCACGGGCATCGCCGAATTGTCCCAAAGAAAAAGCAGCGATGCTCCTTACCTCTTCTACCGGATCGTTTAAAAGACGTGCCAGGCTGTCCACTGCTTCTGGAGCGTCCATGCTTCCAAAGGCTCGGGCTGCAAGGTAACGATAGGTAGGGTTGGGGTGATAAAGCATGGGATACAGATCTTCCGTTTGCCGAAGGTCCTGCCAGTCAATGATGCGCTGAAAGAGAGAATCTTGCACATCAATATTGATCGTGGTAATGATTTCTTCCTCTTGCGGAGGAACACAGGCACTCCATAAGAGGGCCATGATGGAAAAAATCATTAAAGAAATGCTTGCTTGCTGAGTGTTATTCATCACCAAAATCCGGTTCATTATTAATATCAAAACCGCCTCCTTCATCAAATTCACTGTCCTCAAGGGGCGTATTGGGGTTCAAATAGGTATCGCAGTTCAGTTCGATGCCCAGGTTACCCGGAGGACGGTAGAACGTTTTGTTAAGATCCCAACGGAGGCTTTCTTCCTGTTGTAGGGATTCAATAAAACTAATCACCATGGGTTTGGCCATGTAGGCACCCTGTCCCAGGGCCAGGTTTCTAAAGCTGATCCAGCGGTCGTCTCCACCTACCCAGCAGCCTACGACCAAGTTGGGAGTCACTCCCATAAACCAGCCATCAGCGTGTTCGTTGGTCGTTCCTGTTTTACCTCCAAATTGCCCTTTGATTTTACCGCGGAAGCCAGATGCATACTGCAGCATTTCTAACATCGCGAAGTTGGCTTCGGGGCGAATGGCTTGCTTTTCCGTGGGTGCTCCCTGGTAAATCAGACGGCCAAAGCGGTCTTCAATTCTTAGCAAATAGGTGGGCTCGTTGTAGATGCCGTTGTTCGCAAAAGTGGTATATGCACCCACCATTTCCTGTACCGATAAATCTACTGCACCCAGACAAATGGAGGGGGTCTGTGGGATGATCTCTTTAGGGACTCCCATCAGCGCAGCTTTGTCGCGTACGGGTTCAGGGCTGCCCAGTTCCCTCATCAGCGTGACGGAGATGGTGTTTTTCGATAGCCGTAAACCATCCTTCAGGGTCAATAGTTCATTGGTATATTTTCCATCAGAATTCTTGGGCGTCCAGGGCTTTTGGAGGTAAAAACGTCCGTCGCCAGGTTTGATGGTCACCGGTACATCCATGTATTGCTGACAGGGCGAGATACCTTGCAGATCGATCGCGGTAGCGTAAACAAAGGGCTTGAACGTCGATCCTACCTGGCGACGAGTATGCTTGTTGGCATGATCGTACTGGAACCACTGGAAATTTACCCCACCAATCCACGAACGAACGTAACCTGTTTGCGGTTCCACGGACATCATCCCTGTTTGGAGGATCATCTTGTGGTACTTAACCGAATCCAGTGGCGTCATGGTCGTATCGGTGGACATTTCGTCATTGTAGTAGGCAAAGACGCGCATTTCTGTAGGCGTATTGAATTCCTTGTCTACGGCGGCTTGCAGTTTGGCCCACTGTGCTTTCAGTTGGTCAAACTTTTTGCTGCGCATTACCCGGCGGTATTTATTGGCGAGGCTGGAGCTGATCATGTCATTACTGACCAAATCCTTGATCACACCAGGGTTCTTGCTTTCTTCTATAATGCGTTCTACCTCCCGGTCGTCACTGCTGAAGCTAAGGTCGGTCTCATCTGACAGCAATCTGGTGATCTCATCGAGGTAGATTTTGCGTAAATTTTGGTAGCGATCAGAAGCACGGAGGTCTTTGGTCAGGTTGGCCTGGCGGCGTTCAATAGGTACTTCGGTTTCTGTACCATATTTGTAATCCCAGGGGTCTTTGTTGCTCCAGTGCTTGAAGAAGGTGCCTTGCAACTTGGCCATGTGCTTTTCCATGGCTTCTTCCGCCAGGCGTTGTACCGTAGGATTGATCGTAGTGTAGATGTTCAAGCCATCGCGGTAAATATCGTAAGCAGTACCGTCGGATTTGAGGTATTCCGGACGGCTGAGAATTTCCTTGATGTTTTCTGCCAACACCATCCGGAAGTAGGGGGCAAGACCGTCAATGTGGGTCTGGCTGGAAGCTTTTAGACCAAGAGGAAGCTGGCGATACTCTTCGTATTTTTCACGACTAAGGAAGCCTGCTTTTTCCATTTGGCTCAAAACGACCTCGCGCCGTTGTCTGGTGCGTTCCTCAAAACGACGAGGGTTGAACAAGGACGCATTTTTGAGCATCCCTACCAGCATCGCACTTTCCGGAATGGAGAGCTTATCGGGGGATTTACTGAAATAAATCTCCGCTGCTGCGCGAATTCCCTTGGCGTTGTTGATAAAATCGTATCGGTTGAGGTAGAGGGCAATGATTTCCTCCTTGGTATACTTGCGTTCCAGGCGCACCGCAATGATCCATTCCTTGAGCTTTTGCAAAAGGCGTTCCGACAAACTGCGAGCTGCCACCCCAGTGAACAGCAACTTTGCCAACTGTTGGGTAATGGTACTGGCGCCCCCTCTGCTACCCATAAAGGCAATCGCCCGAGCCAATCCGTAAAAGTCAATACCAGAATGTTCATAATAGCGAATATCTTCGGTCGCAATTAAAGCCTGCACCAAGTGTTCAGGCAGTTCTTCGTATTCCACTGGCACCCGGTTCTCGGTGTAGTACTTACCTAAAATTTCACCGTTTTCAGCAAAAACTTGCGAAGCCAGGTTGGTTTTAGGGTTTTCTAATTCAGCTACGGAGGGTAAGTTGCTGAAGGACAGTCCGATAAATAGCAGTGCGAAGGCAGCCAATCCCCCGAACAATAGCCGCCACATCCAAGTCACCATGGTTTTGTGGCGAGGATTATCATGGTCATTCAACCATTGATCAATCAGTTTGCGCATAGAATAGTGATGTATTTAAGGCAATAGGTCCGCAAGATACGAGATTCTGTAAGATCTGCTATGGCCCACTGCGTAGCTGTTGGTAACTTTTGCGTAGTTGTTACTAAAAACGCAACTATCGGGTAAATTGTGGTGTTGACCTAAGCAGTTAATTATCCAGGCAAATGTCGCAGTCAAAGAAAAAAACCGAAAGCCCTAAAGATCAGCCCCAGTCGTGGCGCGAGCAGCTAGGGGCTTTACGCCACCTCCCCCCCTTTTTCAAGATGATCTGGCAGACGAGTCCTTCCCTCGCTATCGGGAATGCCGTTTTACGCCTGCTCAAGTCGGTCTTGCCGCTGGCGATGTTGTATATCGGTAAGGAGATCGTTGATGAGGTAATCTTTTTGATGGATGCCCAGGCCGCTTCCCAACAATACCTCTGGACACTGGTCGCAGCGGAGTTGGTGCTGGCCATTTTGTCTGATCTTCTCTCCCGAGGCATCAGCTTGCTGGATGGTTTGCTGGGCGATTTGTTTGCCAATTCCACCAGTGTTCAATTGATTCGCCATGCGGCGGAGCTGGATTTGTACCAATTTGAAGACCCCGATTTTTACGATAAACTGGAAAGAGCGCGTCGGCAAACCACTGGGCGTACCATATTGATGTCGCAAGTGTTATCACAAGCCCAGGATTTGATCACCATCATCTCGCTGGGAGCGGGCTTGGTGGCCTTCAACCCTTGGTTGATCCTCCTGCTTATTCTTGCGGTTATTCCTGCCTTTGTAGGCGAAAATTATTTCAACCAACGCAGCTATTCTCTCACCCGCAGCTGGACACCCGAGCGTCGGGAACTGGACTACCTACGCTACATCGGGGCCAGTGACACCACCGCCAAGGAGATCAAAATCTTTGGGCTGTCCGACTTCCTGGCGAAGCGTTTTGAAGACCTTTCCTGGAATTACTACCGCGCCAACCGTAAGCTCAGCATCAATCGAGCCAGCTGGGGCTTTTTACTGGCTGCCTTAGGAACACTGGCCTACTACGGTGCCTACGTCTTCATCCTTCTCCAAACGGTGGGTGGCCTCATCACCGTAGGTACGCTGACCTTCTTGTCGGGTGCCTTCAACCGGATGCAGAGCCAGCTGCAGGGCATGATGAGCCGCTTTTCCAACATCGCTGGACAGGCACTTTACCTACAGGATCTCTTTGACTTTTTGGCCATTCGTCCTTTAATTCGCAACAAAGAACAGTCACTGCCTTTTCCCGAAAAGGTGCAAGATGGTTTTCGTTTCGAAAACGTCAGTTTTCAGTATCCCGGTGTGGAGCAGTATGCTATCCGCAACCTCTCTTTTCACCTGCGCGCAGGGGAGAAGCTGGCACTGGTAGGCGAAAATGGCGCGGGAAAAACGACATTGGTGAAACTCCTGGCGCGTCTCTACGAACCCACCGAAGGCCGCATCCTCCTCGATGGCGTCGATTTGCGTGATTACGATTTGACCAGCCTGCGGGCCAATGTGGGCGTCATCTTTCAGGACTTTTTTCGCTACCAGCTCAAAGTCCGCGAGAACATCGCCGTCGGCCGCATCAGTCAGGAAGAAGAGATCGAGATCATCGAAGACGCCGCCGAAAAGAGCCTCGCCGATACCGTTATCAAAGACCTTGCCGGTGGTTACGAACAAATGCTGGGCAAACGCTTCAAAGACGGTGTAGAACTCTCCGGCGGCCAATGGCAAAAGATCGCTCTGGCCCGTGCTTACATGCGCGACGCCCAGCTCCTGATCCTGGACGAACCCACCTCAGCCCTCGATGCCCGCGCCGAGCATGAGGTCTTCCTCCGCTTCAGCGAGCTGATCAAAGACCGCTCGGCCGTACTCATCTCGCACCGCTTCTCCACCGTCCGCATGGCCGACCGCATCCTCTTCCTCGAGCACGGCACCCTCCTCGAAATCGGCACCCACGAGGAGCTGATCGCACAGGATGGCAAGTATGCGGAGTTGTTTAGGTTACAGGCTTTGGGGTATCAGTAAGGTTGAAAGTTGTTGGTTGATTGTTGATGGTGACCTAACGCTTATACCTTTACACCAGCTTACGTCCTACTTTGAAAAAGATTAGCTAGTTGTTGTCATTTGGAGGATTTTACCTGAATTATTTGAACTTCTTAGGCACTAAACTATCTTAGCCGTAGATTTTACAATAGCGATGAATGAATCATAGTATATTATTGATAAGCTGTATTTGCTGGCTAGGGATAGGTGGCAATTTGGCGAAAATACAGGCTGCCGAAGCAGGTCAGGATGCAGTTGCGATAGGCCCTGAAGACTTTGTTCTCGTAGAGGGAGGCACTTTTACGATGGGCTGCAAGGCGGGGCGTGATAGAGATTGTGATGATAATGAAGTAGCCCATGAAGTGACCCTTTCGGACTTTTATATAGGGAAGTACGAGGTGACACAGGCCCAGTGGCGGCAAGTGATGGGAAGCGATCCGCCTAAACTCTACCATACGGGCTGCGACCAATGCCCCGTAGAGAGCGTAAGCTGGGATGATATTCAAGAATTCCTGCAAAAACTAAACACCCAGACGGGGGAGCACTACCGTCTGCCTACGGATGCGGAGTGGGAATTTGCGGCCCGCGGCGGCAACCAAAGCCAAGGTTATTGCTACAGCGGAAGTCACGATGTTTTAGAGGTGGGTTGGTGCAGAAAAAACAGAGAGCGAGGGAGTACCCCAGGTCTTGATTCTACGACCCATCCCGTCGGCCTCAAAAAAGGAAATGAACTAGGCATCTATGATATGAGTGGTAATGTGGAAGAATGGTGCGCTGATTGGTACAGCAAATACCTCAATTTAGCAGAAGAAAATCCACGCGGACCCGAATCCGGTTCTTTTCGGGTTAAGCGTGGAGGCTCATGGTACAACGAACCGGCCGAGTTGCGTTGTGCTAATCGCAGCGTTCTTGGGCCAGAGATCAAGGGTAGTAATATAGGTTTCCGGCTGGTATGGGCAGGCAAGGAAACGGCGGATTAGGGTGTGGGAAGATATTTATACCCGTTACTAAGTGGTCTGGGACATTCTCACTTGTCCTTTTTTGCTCTGACTGCGTTAATCCCGAGGCTTCGGGACGCCGAAGCTTAGGCTTCGCCTACGTTTCGCTTCGCGGCTTCTTCGAGGTTTCGCCTTGGCAGAGCAAAAAATGACGTTGCGATAATATTCCCAACTCAGAGGAGCTTGCGACGATCAGCGTAGCTAAACCACTTAGTGCCGGGTATAATATCCTGCTGGTCTTTCTGACCTGAGGCGACAACAAAGTGTATCCCGCCGGGGACCGATACAAAAACGTGCGTGGGCAACCCTGGTAGCTAGTACTGTCCCACCCTGGCTACCTTGCCGCTGGGTAGGCAGGCTCCGTCCTTCGGACACCTCCGCCCAAGCGGAGGACATCGACGGGCCGAGGCCCGAAAGCTACTAGTATGCACTTTCCTGCTTGTTATATCCCGCTGATCCCCTGACCAGCATGTAGGACTACTCTCGCCGCAAGCCATCTCGAAAACAGGAACACCAGCCAGAGCAATATTCCTGCCCTGCCCTGCGGGGAGGTGTCCGCAGGACGGAGGGGTATTTATTATTTTGGACGAAATCCCATCCCTAATAGAATTATTTTTAAATTTGGTTCACTAGAATACATCCAACAACCCTATTCTTCTCCCTTTATGGATCATCGCGCAGGTCGTCAACCTTCTGATAACAAAGCACAAAATACAGCTGCTTCCGCGGGCATGACCTATCTGCTGGGTATCGGGATCAACACTTACGAGCATTGGGGCAACTTGAATAACGCGGTGCGGGATGTAGAAGCGATCGCGAATATTCTTCAACAAAATTACGGCGTAACGCTGTGGAAATTACTGCGCAACGAAGAAGCCACCCGCAAGCAGATCCTCCGAGACCTGAAGGCTTTGATGAAAGAAGTAAAGGCCCCAGATAGCATCATTATCTACTACGCCGGACACGGGCACATTGATAAGGACACCCAATTGGGTGCCTGGGTGCCCACCGACAGCGAAAACGAAGATACAGACCTCTATATCCCCAATTCTACCCTGCGAGATTTCTTCCAGGTAGCTAAAGCCCAACACGTGTTTTTTATCTCCGATGCCTGTTTTTCCGGCAGCCTCTTGCAGGAGCGCCGCAGCGCAGCGGAGGAGATGGTGCTGACCGAACTAGCCGCTCGCCCCAGCCGCTGGGTGATGTGCTCGGGCCGCCACGACGAAGCCGTTGCTGATGGCCCACTGGGCGGACACAGCCCCTTTGCCCAGGCCATCATTGACGAGTTGACCTATAATCAAAACCCCGGTTTGAATGCCGCTGCTTTGGCTCAGAAAGTTCAGCTACAAAGCAAGCAATACTATAAAGATCAGCTTTCTGATTACGGGCCGGTTTACAATACCGGGGATAAACGGGGGCAATTGGTGCTTTGGCGGGATGGGGTGGTAGCACCACCACCAATATCTACTGAACCTTCCGTCTCACCAGGGGAGAAAGAACCGGAGAGGGGACCTACTAAAGGTTCTCCTACTACTAAAACAACCATACCTATGACACTTGCCGATTTTACGAGAAAGGTGAAAAACTACCTGGCCGAGGATAATGCCAGGGCAGCACTGAAATTCATGGCCGCCAGCTTGCGGGAGGACGCCTCTGAGCAAGATACTATTATCCTGCAGCTGGCTCGGGTGAATCGATTACAACGGGGAATAGACGAGGGCACCATCAACAAGGATAACGCAGAAACGGACGGTAACCGAATTAATGCGGCCATCAAAAGCCTGGCAAACAACATCGAAGCAGAAGACTTGCGGGAGGATGTTTTTATAGAAGAAGAGCCTGACCAAACGGCCCCATCGCTAATCGTGCAGCTATCGGATGCAGAACGAAGCGGAATTGAAAAAGCGATTGAATTACACACAAAAGTCATCAATGCCCTGAGGAAAAAGTTGGCCTTGGAGGATGATCCCATTCGCCAGATTCGCTACGAGGAACAGTTAGCAGAGAAGGAAGCGGAGTTAAGTGTACTTAAAGCAAAATTGGACTAGGTCCACGCAACGCAGTTAATTAAAACAGTATGGCACATCCAGTCGCGTTTGTACAAGATTTGAAAGATCGTTTGACCAAGGTGGGGATCATCAAGGTGATCAGGGCCTTGAAGGAAAAACTGCCCAAAGGGAATCCTCGTTACGATCTTCTCCTGCGGATTGAATCCGAATACAATGACCTGCGTGAACTGATGTTGGAAGGGACGATTTCGGACGAAAATCTGCGCACTCGAAAGGCACAGATCGAAAAACGCCTGATCGAATTGCTCAACCTCCTCAGTGCCGCTGATTTTGATCCTGAGACGCGCCATACACGCATTGCCAAAGAGCAAAAGGTCAAAAAAGGGCACGTGCTGTACCGCATCCCAAACAAGATGCAGGTGAAGAAAGAGTATCGCTGCCTGGTGCGCATTGCTTTTACCAAAGAAATGGTTTTAAGTGGTCTTGAACTGGATGATGATGTGGAAATCCGTTCCGAAGTGCGCATCTCCGACCGGATGCAGGTCAGCCTCATCGACCCGCAGCGGGAGCCCGTATTCGAGATCCGTACCACCAGCCAAAGCGAGCAAATCATTGACACGGACGAGGCGACCGAATGGCGATTTTTCGTGATGCCCCTGGTGAGCGGTGAGCATTTTCTGGAACTGAAAGTGCAGATTGTTTTCCATATCGATGGCAAAGACGTGGTGCGGGAGAAAACCCTCGAAGAGAGTGTCGTGATTGTCACGGAAGCCCCTGATGTAGCAGAAGAAGCCCCTTTTAAAACCGCCGTTGGCGATTTAAACGTTCCTGGTGATTTGGAGCTTTTTACGCCAACGAATGAAGGCATCAAAAGCAAAAAGGGTTTACTTTCGGGTGCGCTGCGTTGGATGGCCCTGAGTATGGCGCTGCTGATGGGCGTTACCTCTGCCTATGCTTACGGCCCTAAATCATTTCAGGAAAAAATCGATTGGCCAATAACCCGCTACATCAAGGATTCCGAAGAAGGCTATGTGAATTTTCTGAAGGAACATAAAAAAAGCAAACACGTAGAAACAGCCGTGTTCAGAAAGGCCAAAGCCATTGAGCGCGACCTGCCCTCGCAGCCGGAAAAAGCCCTGGATGCAATGGCTGTTTATTTGGAATCCTTTGGCGGAACGGGCAAATACCTCGACGAAGCCTACTGGACCATGGGACAATTGAGCCAGGAACCCGACTACTACCAACAGTACCTGGAGCTGAAGGGAGAACTGCCCAAGGACAGCGCCGCCAAAGCAGCGGTCGCTAAGCTGGAACCGCGTTTGTGGGAAAGCGTGCAAATGCAGAGCAGCGTTATCCAACTCGATCGCTACCTGCGTTTGTATCCGAGTGGGGAGCACCGCCAGGAGGCTTTACTAAAATTAACTGACAGCACCGTCTGGCAACAGCCAGCTACCTTGCCACCGGGTATTCCCGTGGATACTGCCAAGGTGAACTGGCAAAATCGCCTACAGGCCTACGCCGCTGAATTGCCCGCCGAGGATGCCCTCGCCAAGCAAACACTGCTGGCGCGGAGCGAAAATGTGGTACTGCCGAAAGTCACTAACTCCGCTGCGGTGGTAAACACGAATACGGACCCACAAAGTACCGCGCCGCAAGAAGCCGTGCAGGAAACTACTCCCGCAAGCACTCCAACAGTAGCGCCAGCCACGGAGCAGACGACCGCAACACCCGCTACCCAGGGGCAACAGCCACCCTGCCCCGATGCCGACAAAGACACTATCTGCGACGATAAGGACAACTGCCCGGAAACGCCCAATACCAACCAGGCAGATACCGACCGCGATGGCATCGGAGATGCCTGTGATGAGTGCCTCGCAACCAAGGGGATAAAGGAGTTGAAAGGTTGCCCGAAAAAAATAGTAGAGGGAACTGCGTCGGCCGCCACCCTCGCTGATATCGCCGCCAACATGGTACGCGTAGCGGGCGATACCTTCACCATGGGCTGCCAGGAAGGCCGCGATACGGACTGTTTCGACGACGAAAAACCGCCGCACGAAGTGACGCTCTCTTCTTTCTCCATCAGCAAATACGAAGTGACCCAAGCGCAGTGGCGGGCGGTAATGGGTAGCGACCCACCTGCGCTTTACAACAAAGGCTGCGACCAATGCCCGGTAGAGGGCGTAAGCTGGAACGATACTCAGGAATTTCTACAAAAACTGAATGCGCAAACGGGCCAGAACTACCGCCTGCCTACGGAAGCGGAATGGGAGTATGCTGCGCGCGGCGGCACTAAAAGCCAGGGCTACCTGTACAGTGGCAGCAATACGATAGGAGAGGTGGCCTGGTATTATGAAAATCATGAGCAGGGCAATACGCATGGCGCAGAAAAAACGACCCGCCCCGTAGGCGGTAAAAAGCCGAACGAACTGGGGCTGTATGATATGAGTGGGAATGTATACGAATGGTGCAGCGATAGATACGGGGAGGATTATTACGAAAATTCGCCGCAGCAAAATCCGCGTGGGCCGGAGGAGGGCTCGTACCGTGTGGATCGCGGCGGTAGCTGGTACGACGCTCCGGAGTTTTGCCGCTCCGCTAATCGGAACGGGAATACGCCGACTAATCGTTACGACACTGTCGGCTTCCGCCTGGCCCGCAGTTAGGAAGTTTGCCACTCCTGGCCTGGTGGTTGAGCAAGTGCGAAGTGCTGCTACGGAATGGAGCAAGGAGGAGCGAGGGACGAGCATCCGACGGCGGAATGGAGGAGTGGCACGAAGCTAAGTTAGGGCGGTGTTTTGGGGCGTAAGCCCCCGATTTTTTTGGATTTTCTTGGGTGGTGTTTTTGAGTGCGGGGATGGAATGGAGCAAGGAGGGTTTGAAGCAGGATTTTCAGAATTAGGGAATTTTTAGAATTTTGTAATTCTGTTTATTTTGCAATTCTGTAAACTAACTACGCTGCTCCTTCGGGGTCTGCTTCAGACATTAAGAAAGTAACAAGTATGTATAAAAACGACCTTACCTATAAGATTATCGGCTGTGCTATGAAAGTGCACAACACATTGGGTCCCGGTTTCCAAGAGGTGATTTATCAACGATGTCTGAAAATAGAGTTTTTGAAAGCCGATTTGTCGTTTGCCAGAGAGCAAGAACATGAGATTTTCTATGAGGGCACCCATGTAGGTACTCGCCGAGCAGATTTTGTGATAGAAAATGAAGTGGTGCTGGAAATCAAAGCTGTGGTAGCTTTGCAAGATGTTCATTTGGCACAAGCGAAGAATTATACAGTCGCTTATGATTTTCCGTTGGGGGTGCTTATTAATTTTGGTGGCAAAAGTTTAGAATACAAACTGCTGTTTAATCCGAAATACAATAAGGATGCACCAGAATGAATAAAAAGCGTTTGAATCAGGATTTACAGAATTAATGAATTATTAGAATTTTAAAATTCCGTTCATTCTAAAATTCTGAGAATCCTGATTCCAACAATGTATGTGAGCAAGTTACCACAAAAAACAAAAACCTACACCAAAATGAAAACCAATACCCTCTTCCTCCTCGTGCTCCTCTGTTCGGGATGTATGAGCATTCAGCGCAAGAACGCCGAGTCTACGGGGGCTACTGAAAGTACCTTGTTCTTCATCTCTGGCGGCACCTTCGAAATGGGCAGTGGTGCACAGTATGACGAAACGCCCCACATGGTAGAAGTGAGTGATTTCTACCTGGGGCGCACCGAGCTGACCTTTGGGGAATACGATGCTTTCTGCGAAGCAACGAACCGCGAGAAGCCCATTGATGAAGGTTGGGGCCGTGGCCAGCGGCCGGTCATCAACGTAGGTTGGTACGATGCGCTGGCTTATTGCAACTGGCGCAGCGAACAGGAGGGCTATACGCCAGTATACACCATCAACGGCGAGGAGGTAGCCGCCAACTGGGACGCCAATGGTTATCGCCTGCCGACTGAGGCGGAGTGGGAGTATGCCGCCCGGGAAGGCGGTAAAAACGTACGCTTTGGCAATGGAAAGGATATCGCCGACCCCGCCGAAATTAATTTTGATGGGACGGAAGACTTTAAGACCGACTACTCTGTGCTGGGGCAATACCGCGACCAAACGGTGCCTACAGGCAGCCTGAACAGTCCTAATGCGCTGGGCTTGCACGATATGAGTGGCAACGTGCTGGAATGGTGCTGGGATTTTTACAGTAGGAACTATTACAAAGAATCACCACCAAAAGACCCGCTTGGGCCAGCTTCGGGTGATGACCGTGTGGTTCGTGGCGGCAGCTGGAACGGCAATCCGCGGCTCTGCCTGGCAGCTAGTCGCAACTCCTGGGGACCGATGAGTCCTGCTTTGCATGTTGGTTTTCGGCTGGCGCGGAATGGGGGTTAGTTGGTTGATGGTTGGATGGTTTGTTTGTGGGGAGCTACCGCAAAACAGCATTTGTGCGTACACCCTGGCGCAGGCGAAGCCAACGCCGAACGGGGAGATTGATAGCAAGGAAAAATGAAGTTGATGAAAGCAATCAAAATATTATTGCTCATTGGGTTATCCATTTTTGTAATCAAATTTGGCGAAATAGCTTTAAGGTATTTGAGTGAGGATTATAGAAATAGGGTTAGAGTGAAGGCCTGGAATAAGGGATTCAGAGAGTTCCAAGAAGAAGAAAGTGAAAATGAGAAAAAGAAGGATACGATTTACCAAGACGAGGAATTTTTATTTATTGCTAATAAAGATGTGAAAGTTGATGTCATCAGAAAAGGTGAACAAAAAGAACTCAAAAGTAAAGGAGATACCTTGTTTTCTGACGGATATGTTTCCTTCTTGGGCGATTTAGATAATGAACCTGAAATTTTTATCAGATACCATCCCAGATATAAATTCGAAGATTTTCCAATTGATGTTTATGAAGGAGAATTATCTAGCCCTGATTTCAGTACAAACAAGGACGCGAAACGGTTTGTCACAAGAATAACAGAAGAAAGTAAAAGGCGACCAAATTTTGCGGGGAAATTAAATTTCATCAATTGGGGATGTGGAACAAACTGCCAAAGTGGTGTTATTCTAAACTCAGCAACGGGAGAAATTTATAAAGGAATTGTTACCGCATGGGGCTTCAATTCAAAACCCAATAGCAGATTGTTGATTGTGGATTATGGACTGTTTGAAAACAAAGAGAAGGAATGGTTGCCCTTTTGTGGTTACTGCATTCCCAAATACGGGAGTGTCCATTGAACTGTGTCTGCAACTTTAGGAAATATGTTTGGTAAATCGATCCCCATGTGCTAGCGTTAATTCACGTCGAATAGCACTCCATGTTCTTACTGATTTATTCCAGCTGTTTTTTTTACGTTCCAGTGCTAAGAACAACTGAATAAGCAAAGCTCGTTCGCTGACCCATGCGCCTTTGGCCTTAGTCACCCGGCGAATTTCCCGGTTGAGGTTTTCGATGGCATTGGTCGTGTAAATCAACTTTTTCAGCGTCGGACTCAATTGCATACATCTCATTAAATCATCCCAATCTTTGAGCCACAAGTCTACAACCAGATCGTATTTGCCTTGCCAGAAAACCTGGAAATCTTCCAATTTCCTGCGGGCTTCGGCCTCGTTGACAGCGTTGTAAACTTCCTTAAGCTGACGTAAAACCTGACGGCTATCCTTTTCGTCCAGTAACTTAAAGGTATTGCGAATTTTGTGAACCACACAACGCTGGATATTAGCTAAAGGAAAAGTCTCGGCGATCACTTCACGTAAACCTGTCAAACCATCGCTGCATATGTAGAGGACATCCTCTAGACCGCGATTTTTAAGCTGCTGTAAACAACGTGCCCACTCTGTAGCACTTTCGGCTCCTTGACCAGGAATCAAAGCAATGATCTCGCGTTTTCCTTCCACCGTAATCCCGTATACAACATAAAGGGCAATACGGCTGACCTGTCCATCACGACGTACATCCAAATAGATCGCATCAATGAACATCACTACCAACAGCGCAGGTAAGGGACTGTTTCGCCAAGCTTCTACTCGCTCCCAAGTGCTGTTGATTACAGACGAAATACGACTGTCGCTCATCTGAGCCCCGTACATACGCTCTAAGTGCAACCGAATGTCACTGATTGAGTTACTCATTGAGTACAGCTCCAGAATCTGGTTGTCAAAACCTAAGCCTAGTTCATATTGCCGCTTCTTGACCGTCAAGGGCTCGAAACTACCGTTACGATCACGGCTGTAGTGAATCTCAACAGGGCCAGCCTCGGAGCGAACTTCCTTAGATAGCTGCCCATTGCGCTTATTGGTTAAACCTTGGGCTTTTTCCCCTTGGATGTGGTCTTCTAGTTCTGCCGCTAAAGCTCCTTCCAAAAAGTTAGCAATCAAAGGCTTGAGAAGACCGTCTTCTCCTGTTAATCCCTTACCTTGAATTAGGCCCGCAATAACTTGCTGGCGATATGACTCAAAATCGAAATCCGACAGAGTCTCTTCTTTTTTGGTTTTCTTTGACATAATTAAATGTGTCTACTTTTGACGCAGACACAGTTCAATGGATACTCCCAAATACTATACTTGGGATTGGGCGGAAAAAGCGCTAATCAAATTGGAATAAAAGAAAGCGCAGAAAGCATTGTAAACGACCAAGGAAATCTCCTGAGTGCCTCTAAAGAAGAAATTAACCTCAGTTCTGCTAACTGCTGAAAGATCTTGTTTGGGCTTGGTGATGCTTTTTGGGAGTGGGCTGCTTCGTAAACGCCAATGGTGAGCCCTGAAGGGACGATAGCTGTCGGGATAGGATGTGAATCTTACTAGACTATCTAATGCAAACCTTTAGGCATTGGCAGCTTATCTTTTTACTCTTTCGGGTTTTGATTATCTTGGGTTGCTATTTTCATGCTCAAAACCAATCTACATGCCTACCACGTTTAAATTCCTGGCCCTCTGCGGGCTTTTCTTATGGAGCGTATCATCTTTCGCTCAGGAGACAACCAAAGACCAACCCGATTTCAGTGGCCTCGAATGGCGCAGTATTGGCCCGGCGCTGATGTCGGGGCGGATTGCGGATATTGCCATCCATCCGCAAGACCAGAACGTCTGGTATGTAGCCGTGGGGTCCGGCGGCGTCTGGAAAACGGAGAATGCAGGGGTGACCTGGGCTTCTATCTTCGATGGACAAGGCGCTTATTCCATAGGTTGTGTAACCATCGATGCACGCGATCCCAACCGCGTATGGGTAGGGACGGGCGAGAATGTGGGCGGACGCCACATGGGCTACGGCGACGGCATCTACCTCAGTACTGATGGCGGCCAAAGCTGGGAAAACAAAGGTTTGAAGACTTCGGAACACATTTCTAAAATAGTCGTACACCCCGATAATTCCAACGTACTATGGGTGGCAGCCCAAGGACCACTGTGGAGCAAAGGCGGTGAACGCGGCATTTTCAAAAGTACCGACGGCGGCACGACCTGGAAGCGTACGCTCGGCGATGAGGAATGGACGGGCGCGACCGACCTGCTGATTGATCCGCGCAATCCCCAGGTACTTTATGCGGCTACCTGGCAGCGGCATCGTACCGTAGCGGCGTACATGGGCGGTGGCCCCGACTCGGGTATCCATCGCTCTACCGATGGCGGCGAGACCTGGGAAGAACTCACCAATGGCCTGCCCGATGGGCCGATGGGTAAAATTGGCCTTGCCATCTCGCCCCAGCAGCCAGATGTTTTGTACGCGGCGATTGAACTGAATCGGCGTACGGGGGCGGTGTACCGCTCGACCAACCGTGGTGCCAGCTGGGAAAAACGTTCTGAAGCTGTTTCCGGGGCTACCGGCCCGCATTACTACCAGGAATTGTACGCGAGCCCGCATCAGTTTGATCGCCTGTACCTGATGGATGTACGGGTGCAGGTCTCCGACGATGGCGGCAGCAATTTTCGCCAGTTGCAGGAAGAACACAAGCACTCGGACAACCACGCACTGGCCTTCCGGGCTGATGATCCCGACTACCTGTTGATGGGTACCGACGGTGGCCTTTACGAAAGCTTTGATTTGGCGAAAAACTGGCGCTTCATGGCCAATCTACCGTTGACGCAGTTTTACAAAATTGCTGTCGATGATACCGAACCTTTCTACAATATCTACGGCGGCACGCAGGACAACAGCACCCAGGGCGGCCCCTCGCGCACCGACAAAGTGCAGGGCATCCAGAACTCCGATTGGAGTGTCGTCCTGAACTGGGACGGTCACCAACCAGCCACGGAACCCGGTAATCCGGACATCGTTTACGCCGAAAGGCAGGAAGGCACCTTGTCGCGCATTGATATGACGACGGGCGAAGTGATTGATATTCAGCCTCAGCCCGCGCCGGGCGAAAACTACGAACGCTTCAACTGGGATGCGCCGATACTGGTGAGTCCGCACGATCCAGCCCGCATTTATTTCGCTTCACAGCGGGTGTGGCGGTCGGATAATCGCGGTGACAATTGGGAGGCCATTTCTGACGATCTCACGCGCAACCAGGAGCGGTTTGAGCTGCCCATCATGGGCAGTACCCAAAGTTGGGACAACTCCTGGGATGTACTCGCCATGTCGAATTACAATACCATCACCTCACTGGCGGAGTCGCCGGTGCAGGAAGGTTTGCTCTACGCGGGGACCGATGACGGGATGCTGCAAGTGACCGAAGATGGTGGCCAAAACTGGCGGAAGATTGAATGGGCCAACGTGAAGGGCGTACCCGCTACGGCTTTCGTCAACGACGTAAAGGCCGATCTTTTTGCCGCGAAAACCGTCTACGTCGTTTTGGATAACCACAAGTATGGCGACTACAATCCTTACCTCCTCAAGAGTACCGATGCTGGCCGTACCTGGACAAAACTGGGTACTGACCTACCGGAAAGAACGCTGCTGTGGCGCATTGTGCAGGACCATGTCAATGGACAGTTACTCTTTTTAGGAACCGAGTTTGGCGTGTATTTTTCCGTCAATGGTGGTCAGCAGTGGCATGCGCTCAAAGGAGGTTTGCCAACCATTTCTTTCCGTGATCTGGCCATCCAGCGACGCGAGAATGATCTGGTGGGGGCTTCCTTCGGTCGTGGCTTGTTTGTGTTGGATGATTATACGGCCCTGCGTTCGGTCAGCGAAACCCAGCTGGCGCAAGCGGCTACGCTCTTTACACCACGTGATGCCTGGTGGTATATTCCGCGCTCTCACCTAGGCTTTGATGAGCCCAAGGGCGATCAGGGCGGCGGTCATTTCGTAGCACCTAACCCCGACTTCGGAGCGGTATTCACCTATTACCTGAAAGAAGGTTACACGACGGCCAAGGAAACCCGCCAAAAAGCGGAGAAGGAGGCCGATAAGGTGACCTTTCCCGGTTGGGAGGCCATAGAAAAGGAAGCAATGGAAGCTGCCCCAAAAGTATTCCTATTGGTACGCAATGCTGCTGGTGCAGTGATTCGTCAGGTGGATGGCCCTACGGCTGGTGGTTTTCACAGGGTGGCCTGGGATCTGCGCCATGCCTCACCAGGGGCGATTACGGGCAATGATTTTGGGATGCCTGGTCGGTTGGCCATGCCCGGGAAGTACACTGCCGAATTGTACCAACAGGTAGATGGCAAAGTGAGCAGTCTGTCGGCTCCCGTGACGTTCACCGTCAAGCGACTGAGAGAAGGCGCATTACCTGGTGCTACACTTGCCGAAGTGGAAGCGTTCTGGCAAGATTTTGAGAAAACGTTCGCTGATTTTACGGCCTTAGCCGCCCAATTGGAAGATGCTGGCAGCTATGGCGAGCGTTTAACAAAGGGGCTGGAAAACACCCCTGCCGCTGCAAATACCTTACGGGAAACGATGGCTACGCTGTCTCAAGAGATGCACCAACTGAAGAAGGCCATCGGAGGAGATCCTGACAAGGTACAAGTCGGTGAGAAGAACAACCCCGTGGTGTTCGACCGTATTTTTGCCGTCATGCGCGGGGTGGAGCGTTCTACCTACGGCCCCACGGCCATGCACCGTATGAGTCTGGAGGCAGCCAACGCGCAGATCAAGGAAATTGGTGCTGCCCTCACACAGTGGAAAGCAGCGGCGAGTAAACTGGGTAAGGATATTCAGGCAGCTGGCGGACCTTGGGTGATGGAGTAGTTTTATTGAAACACCAAGGATACTTATGGGGTGTGTTTTTTTGAACCACATAAGGCACCTAAGGGCACTTAAGTTTTTTTTACCCTATAGGGTTTTTAAAAACCATATCAGGGATTACAAGGGCATTTTAAGAGGTTTTTTCATAGGACAAATTTACAGGGCAAATTCATGAATTTGCCCTGTGGATTTGTTGATATCATCCTAGTTTTGTGATGCTGAAAACGTAGGAATAAACACAAAACAGACTTTTGCTTGCGCTCCGACGAAGGTGTAGCCACCGCCGGATGGGGTCAGTTGAATTTAGAGAAAGACGCTATTATTTTTGTATAGTTTCTTTCTTCTTGTTTTTGAGGATCATTTTTGTCACAGAAAGCGCCAATGTGGATGTCAATGATTTTTCCACTTGCGTCTATGAAAACGCTACTGGGGAGTGGGAGCAATTGTCTTAACCGAACATCTTGATCACTGGAAAAGTAGGGGTTTTCTTCAGTGATAATCATACAATTATCAGTAGAAAATTTTTCTGACATCAAATCAGCATACTTGTAGCCATCATTTGCTACAATTTGAAAGATGGAATCAGTATACTCTTTCGCAATTCTATTTATCGCTGCTATTTTACAATGACAAGGGGAACAATAATAGCTGGTATAGTGAATCACATAATTTTTGCCATCAAGCTGATCAGCTTCCCTGCCTTTGTATACTTTGTCAATGCTTACTTCATTGACGAATTGTCCGATTAGAAAATTCGGGAGTGAATCATATTGGATGGCATCAGATTGCTCCTTATTCCCTACATTCCAGAGTGAATCTGCTAGGTGCTTCATTCTTTTTGTTTCGGCCTGAACATACTCAGCGTCTACAAATGTTTGAGCGTGAACGGTGGGCAAGTACGCAAATGTCATCAAGATGAGAGCGAGGAGAGCGTTTTGTTTTAACATGTTAATATTGTTTTAGAGAGATTGTACATGCATCAGTTAATTGTAACTGATCAAGCGTTTGTAAAATAAAGAACTTTTGTAATACTTTTGGTTTTCTAGGGTTGTTTTTTACAGCTATTCGAACTACGCCGGGTCGGGTCGTCCGCCCGTAGCAATGGGCTACCATCCCAAGCTGGGCTCACGCTGGAAGATCGGGATGCGCCGTGCTCCACTATTAGTTACGCACCTTTTGAGACACAGCACCTTATTACAATCTTTCCAATTGCCCCTTTCTTTTGACGATGTTTTTATAATCCCATTGAATGGTTCTGGATTTACTCAGCCAGCGTTTTAAATCATTCGCCTGGATTTCAGAGGCTGCATTATAGAAGATGGAAGCATCCTTGAATTTCTTGCCTCTGTGGCTTAAGGCCTCCTCCTCAAAGTCGGCACCGCTCCAAAACATTAGTCGGATGCCGGCTTTTTGTTTGCTATAGCCAACAATGGGGTTGCCGTCTAAAAACCATACCGGGTGAGCGTGCCAGATTTTACTTTCTGCTTCTACTAGCTCGGCAGTGACAATGGTGGCAAGTTGGTCGCAAATTGCTTTGTCTTCCGAACTTTGTGTGTTGTTGTATGCTTGAATGTCCTTATTCATTACGGAGGATTTTGTCCATTTTACGTCCTTTAGCCAATTCATCCACCAACTTGTCCAGGTACCTGACCTGTTGGGTTAAGGGCGTTTCGATTTCTTCCACCCGATAGCCACAGATGACACCCTTGATTAAATGCGCATTTGGGTGTAGGGTAGCATCTTCAAAGAATTTTTCAAAAGTTACTTTTTCGGTGATCAGCGCTTGTAGCTTTTCTTCTCCATAACCGGTTAACCACTCAATGACTTGATGGAGCTCTGCTTTTGTCCTGCCTTTATTCTCAACTTTGGTGATATAATGTGGGTAGACCGAAGCAAAGGTCATTTTTGCAATACGTTCATCGTGTTTGCTGGTATCTTTCATGCTCTAGGTTTATTAGACTTGTTCTGCCGGGATCATTTCGGGGGCAAATCGCGCCTTATCTTCCCACACTGTGCCTTTTTTAAGTCACTTAGCTGTGGCTAAGCTCCTCAAAAAAGGCTTCGCGTGGTCGATAATGCATCAATTTTCCCACCAACTCTGAGCCAAAGGCGATCACCGTAAGGTAAACTGCCCCGGCAGAACAAGTCTATTAATGGTGGCTATCAAATTTATTTCAATCTTTTCAAGTGGCTTAGTATTTTGACGGAAATAAACCTATTTTCTTTTTCTGAAGATTTCGCTTTTTGTGCACGCCTAATCTAAGTATTACTAGTCTTAGCACAAAAAGCGAAATCAAAAGAAAATAGGATTATTTTTTCCCGTCTCCTAACACAGAAAGAACATTGTGTTCTTTTTGGAAGTTACCGATAAAACCACTGCTATGAAAGGCCTTGTTGTAACAGAAAATAAAGTACCTCCTTTTACTTGGAAAAACTATCTACTAAATGCCATTGTCGGCGGGCTAATTGTTATTCTGCCGCTAGGTATCTTGTTTTTGGTGTTTCAATTCATTCTGGGAATTGCAGCTACGCTCCTCCAACCGCTTACGGCTTTGATGGGGTTCTCTGCAGATGATCGGGGTATCCGGGTAGGGATAATTTCAAGTATAATATTGCTTGCTTTACTTTTTATTATTGGTATATCAGTGAGTTCTGAAAAAGGAAAGCGCAACTTTCTATTGGTGGAGCATCTTTTTTTTCATAAAATTCCTTTCTATGGTACGCTTCGGGATACCATTAAAGCTTTTGTCGAAAGGGAGAAAACCCCTTTTAGTGACGTAGTACTGATCGATTGCTATGGCACCGGCGCGTTGATGACGGGCTTGGTCACTGATGAACACCCCTCGGGCCTCATAACGGTTTTTGTTCCTACTGCTCCCAACCCCGCTAATGGTTGTGTATACCACGTACCCAAGCATCTAGTGACCTACCTCGATTGCACGATAGAACAGGCGATGCATACGGTCGTAACTGTAGGCGTAGGCTCTTCCGATCTTTATAATTTGCGCAGGCCTGCGGAAGGAGAGAAATTGGTCATTGTGGAAGAGGAGATTTAGGAACTGTTTTATTGACTTATAGCTTAATAAACTTCAACATCTCAATACCATCCACAGATTTGACTTCCACAAAATAGAGTCCTTTCACTAAATCGGACACATCTATATTGACCGTTTCACCGTTTGGAATTAGCATTTTTTGCACCCTCCCACTGAGGTCATAAATTCGGAGGAGATTAATGGGGGTTTCCGCGGCAATGGTGAGCCTTGAACTTGCTGGATTAGGAAAAAGCTTAATGCGCTGGTGCTCAAAATCAGTCACAGACGACGGATTGACAATCTCCGTAGTAGCGGTATTTGTGGTGATTGGTGGATTGAAATCGAAATAAATATCCGCCGTACTGGAGAAGATATCACCAACGACTACATCATTCCTGGGCTTGATTTTATAGGCAATAAACCCGTGGGAAGCTGGCTCATTCGTGGTGCTGTCGGGTAAATTGATGTTGTTGAAGAGGAAATTGACAATGTTGCCATCAGTGATTTCCACCCTTCCTGGGTGACTTAAATCTTCCAGTTGCAAGGTGGACCAATCGAATTTGTCGTCTAAAACATTATTCACCCTGATATTTATCGCACTAGCGGTACCGGTGTTTTGAAAACGAATAATGTAATGCAAGTACTTTTCGGCTTCCTCAATGGTAATTTCTTCTCCTTCCAAAACGCGGATGTCATTGGGATCGTAAGCACCGATGACGGTTTGCACTAAGTTGAAGCTATTGTCGGCCTCATTGGCGTCTCCGGCAAGTGGTGTAATGGTGGCGGTGGCATTTAGCACATCATCAATGCTGGTGGTCGGTGGAGGAAACACTTCAAAAGCCAAATCAATAGACCGCGTCTCAAAAGGAATTAGGTCCGTGTAGTTAAACGTTAGGCTGTTGGTCGTTTGGGCCGCAATGGTTTCGGATGCGTTGAGGAAATTTAGCTTAGCGCCATCAAACTGAAAGTCGATGGTACCCGTGAGGGGTGTCGTCCCGTTGTTTTTGTAAATCAAGCGATAGGTAGTTTCAAATCCAGGTCTGGGCTCGTCCTGGTCTGGATAAACAACGATACCAAGGTCATTGACCGTTTGATTGGCTTCTACACAAAAATCGGCATCGCTGGTCGTGTTGCTCAATCCGATAAAGTCGAAGGTATGACTAGCGGGGTTGCTCGTGTAGTACGTTGGCAAAGCCGAAGAAATAGCCGTGGTGAAAATCTCCTGGTTGGCTTGCAAGCTATAACTGCCATCGGGCTGGGTAAAGGTGGCGAAAGTGTTGTTGTTATTCTCTGTTTGGATCAGCACATTTGGAATGATGGCATCAGCGGCATCACAACCGTCTGCATTGGCATCTAAACGAACGACTCCGGAAATGGTGTTATTGAATAAAGTCCCCAAATTCCTGAACCAAGCTACCTGGTCATCGTCATAGGACGAGGTGATCAGATCCGTTTTTCCGTCACCATCGATATCGGCTGAGGTGATATGGCTGATTCTTTTGATCAAGCTGGAGATTTCTACGGGATCGCCAAAACTGGCACTCCCGTCATTGGGAAACCAAATGAATCTTTGTCCTTCGGAAGAATGGGCAACCATGTCCATATCTCCATCGCCATCTACATCCATGCTGTAAATAGCATTGGGGTTTTGCGGGATCTCCGAGGTGATGACCTTCGGCCCAAAAGTACCTAGCCCGTCTTCGTTGAGAAAATAGCCGACATCACTGCTCGACCTGCTGGCGAACAGCACATCATTGTCATCATCTCCATCCAGGTCTGCCACCGAGATAGCGGTAGCAGAGGGCATGTCTTCAATAATGATATGCTTGACGCTCAAATCACCCAGGCCGTCAACGTTCTCGTGCCAGATGATTTCATCACTGATGTAGGAAGCTAAAACGTCGATATCACCATCGCCGTCCAGGTCCGCCACCTCCAGGCTCGTTAGATAGGCAAATCCCGTTTCAGAGAAGACCACTGGCGGGGCAAAAGTGCCGTCTCCGTTGTTTTTGTACAAGGCCAGTACGCTATTTTCCTGACCACAAATCACGTCCATATCTCCGTCGTTATCTACATCTGCATAGTTGATTCTCAGGATGTCTTCCATAGTGGTTTCAAAAATGTGTTCGGTCGTAAAGGTGCCCGTTCCGTCATTTTCAAACCAGAGGAGTTGGTATTCGTTGGTGGAAGCATCCAGGGAGGCTGATACCAGAACGTCCTGGTCCAGGTCCCCATCCAGGTCTACGGCAAAAACGTCTCGGGCACCATCGGTGGTGGTGGAAATCAACTGCTGAATGTTAGAGAAATCACCTAGTCCATTGGTGTTTTCGTACCAGGCCACTTTGTTGTCGGCATGAGAAGAAGACACCAAATCCAGGTCCCCATCGCCATCTATATCGCCATAATCTACATGGTTTATGAAGTAGGCATAAGAGGAAATCCTTAATCTGCTGCCAAAATCTCCTAAGCCATCCTGGTTTTTGAACCAGGAATATTCGTTCAAGGCATAATCTGTGAAGAGAATATCAGGTGCGCCATCATTGTCTAGATCTGAGATGGTAATACTGCTTAGTGTAGGTATTTGATCCGTTACGATCTGTTCTGGACCAAATACGGCACTTCCCAAATTTTTGTACCAGGACATGCCGCCACTTCGAGATTCAAAAACCACGACGTCCACCAGATTGTCGTTGTCAATATCAATGATTTCCAGGCCTTTTTGGTCATTATTGGTAGAGCCGGAAATGGAAGGCAGGCTCAGCAAAATTTGCCGATTGCTAAAGGTTCCCAAGCCGTCGATATTCTCGTACCAGTGGATTTGGCGGGTTAAGCCATTTTCGAAAAGAGTGACCACGTCATTGTCGCCATCATCATCAAGGTCGCCAGCTTTGAAATCCTGGTTTAAAGAGAAGGTATTCATGGTTTCAAGGAACGAAAGGGTGCCGTCGGGATTGAGTTTGTAGGCCCTCAGATCATCGCCAAAATCTGCGATAATGTCGGAAATATTGTCGCCATCGACGTCAACGGCATAAAACCCCTGGTTGTCACCCAACAAATAATGATCGGTGAAGCTGGCTTGCCCATCCGTGTTTTCCAGCCAGGAAATATTATCGTTGCTCGAATAAGCAATGTCCATATCGCCATCATTGTCCATATCGAGCACTTGCAGATTCAGAAAAATCAAGGCTGCGGTATTGGCCAAAGCGACGGGTTCCGCAAAGGAACCCAGGCCATCGGTATTTTCCGCATAAAGGACCTCGTAAGAATTATTGTCGCTCCGCGCTAAGATCACCACGTCGACATCATTATCACCATCAAAATCTGCGGCGGCTACCTTGCCGGCATCAATAAATTCCGTGGAGATGGGGCTGACCTTGGCAAAGCCCCCCATTCCGTCGATACTTCTCACCCAGACGACATCGCTGTAGCCGGCGATCAGGAGATCTTTAAAGCCGTCGTTGTCGATGTCCGCAACGGCACAGGCGCGAGGGTTAATGACTCCGTAAGTGCTGTCGATCACGACATTTTGTTCGAATGCGACCTGGGCATTTGCAAGCGTAGAAAAAGCGAGGAGAAAGAAAAGGAGCAATTTGGTATTCATGGGGAGACATTTGTGTTTTGACAAAATAGTGATTATCTCCTGGAAGAAGTGTTAAAGAACTTGCTCCCGGCGGCGCAAAAGCGTGTAATGTCATTTGGTTTACAAGGTGGGGAAGACCACTAGTGCCTTGGGAATTAAGTCTCTGACACCTAAGTTGAAGTTATTTTGTAGCTAATCTAGGCGAAGGTTCATGACTTTAGCCATAGCTAAAGGAATGGTTCTTCAACGACGAGTAGCTGCAAAAGAACGAAACTTGGGGTGTCAAGGATTTAGTGCCCGAGGCACTAGCATGAACGATCGCGCTTACCACTGCTTTTTCCCTCTATTTTATAAGAGAGGCACCCCCCAACTGTTTTGCTGGTTAGAGAGTGCCTCTCAATGGACTTTTATCGGTGGTCTGTTTAAATGGAGAACAATACGCCCGCTACGATACCTTTACTTCTCGCATCGTTATCACTGTGGGTTTCACCAGGGTTTTCGAAGTTTCCGCCGCTGATAAAGTTGAGGGGTTCATAACCAGCTGTTTGGAATAATTCGACAAAAATTCGAGAAGTTTTTTCCACCTGGGCATTCAGCCCTACGATAATTTGGGATTGTCTTTCCCAGGGAGCGTTTTCCGGGCCTGCTCTGAAATTTGAGAACTCACCAGAAACCGCGTAGACAATTTTTCCAGTCGAATTGATTTGATACCTCGCGCCAAGATTTAAAGAACTCACCTTGGAGGCAGCAAATTGATTCAATGGAGGGTTAGGGTTAAACGTTCCCGGCCAAACCTCGAGGGTCTTTGCGTAAGAAGCTTGTAATAATAACTGGTCCGTGATCGTCAATTCGCCGTAGAAGGAATAAGCAGGATTGTTTTCTGAGCAAGGCAAAAAATGCATCACCGGCCAGGGTTGGCAATAGGCACTTCCTCTGAGGTAGGATGCTCCCGCCCTGAGTGCTATCTTTTCCGTAAAGTTTAAGGTATAGTTGAGATCTCCGGCAAAATTGTTGACCCTTGAAGGAACATTGGTGCTGTCAACGGAAGTATTAGCAGACCTGAATTGGGATCCTCCCTGGATGGCCGTGAAAGAAGCACTGATGCCATATTTTTTAAACCCGACGACACCACCATAGCCCAAAACACCGAAGGCATGCCACATAGACGAATTAGTGAATGGGCTTACACTGCGGGTTTGACCAAAAGGAAGGTCCATCTTACCCAAGCCTACGTAGATAGGAAACTCATTGAGGTTGCCCAATAAGATGATCCCTTTTCGGAATTCAATTTGATTCCTGGCCAGACTGGTAATCGTACCGGTGCCAAAACTCTGTTCGGGGCTATAAAGGAGTTCTCCGTAAGTGGTCATCCAACTGTTCAGGGAACCTACCAAAGATACTTGGGCCGAATGTAAAACGACTTCACTTGCGGTTTCTCCTATTGCGTTGTTGGAGGTAGGGTGCCGCATCAAATAGGCAAACTTGGAATTTCTATTTGAGCTTTGATAGTCAGCAATGCCGATGATCGAAAACCCCAAGGCTAAGGACTTTGGTGCTATTTCGTTATTGCTCTTGGCGTCTAACAAAATTTCCAATTTCCTCAAGTTTTGATTGGGTTCCATCATCCGGTAGGTGAGTTCGGAATTCAGCCCGATGGTCGCCGTTTCGGAAGTTGTGTTGGTGTCTTGACTATGGATACCTGAAAAGCTGAAGACCAACAAGACAAAAAAGATAATTTTTCTCATGATGTGTTTTTTGTAGACATCACGCAAAATAATTCCCGAAAGGAAAAACGGATCTTTTATCTGGCTTCTTCGTTTTCCTCAAACCTTACAAGCTGGGCACGGCGTAGCAGTAGCGAAGCTAATCAGGTTGGAGCGTGTCTTGGAGCCAAACAAAATTCTTCGCTTTTCACTTGGAAATCACTTCTGCTTAATGTCTGGTGAATATGAATATTAAGCAAAATTTAGTGCCGATGGGGTTGGAAAGCATACTTCTACAAAAGCATCTTTAAAATAGACGTATATTAAAAGTACAAATATTTTGATCACAATCAAGCAATCTCTAGCATAAATTATTCAAGCATACGGACTGATGCGTTTGAGTCGCTTTACTCGCTTTATTAAAGCCAAGCTAAATGCTCTCTTGTGAACTGTGTAAATACTTTTTTATGAAGCTCAAGATCCATTTTTGGAGAAAGGGAGGCGCGAACAATGTAGTCTTTATCCCCTTCTTTAGTCGTTCCCTGGGTAGAGGTTGCGGGTATGGTCCAATAACACCCCTTCAGTTGGCCATAGCTTACGCAGAACTTACTTTCATTGGGGATTTCGGTGATCATTAAGTTGATCAACTTGAGGTTTAACGCTCGTTTATAGGCTTCTTTTTCCTCTTCCGTATCTCCTTTAGTGGGAAGATCTAGGGAAAACACAGATGGGATAAACCCTCTGTTGGCTAATTCTTCTGAAACAAAATTGATGTTGGCCGCTGGTAAAACATTGTGGATAAAGTTGATGAATTCGCGGGTATTCTTGTAGGCCGCATTAATTCTTTGGTTCATGGATGGCAATTGCTTGGCCAGTATTTCCATTTGCAAAGCTGTAGCTTCGTTGTCGCAAAGTCTCAGATGCAATGCTGTTTTTTCCAGCAAGGCCTCCGTTTTGTGGTTTCCGACACAGTAGCCAGCAGTACATAAGCCCCCGCTTGGAAATTTTGATCCACTTACATAGGAAATGGTTCTAACTGTTGACAGCATCTCCCCTTCACCTAAAAAGTGTACATTCGGACAGAACGTTTGATCTAAAATAAAAACGGGATCGATGGCCATGCTGCCCGCTGCCGTTTTACGCGGTTTACTTAAAACAGTTTTTAGTTTTAGAAGGTCAGGAACTTCAACCCGAGGGTTGGTCGGAATTTCAGCAATGATGTAAGGAATTGCATCATCGCTGGCGATTTTAGCTAAAACGGTATCAATGCTTTGCACCATATCGTTTCCCCCGTCCACGGGTAAATCCACGATTTCAACGTTTTCCATACACGCAGCAACGCGCCTCGCCTGGTCATTTGTTCCACCGTAACAATTGGGCGGGACAACGAATTTGATCGCTTTTCCAGGGTGATTTTCTATTGCATCGTGAATGAGCCCCATCATGATCGCATACTGCATCGAGAGCCCGCTGGAAGCTACGAGTGCCTGGGTTTTTGAACCGGTAATGGTTTGAATGGCCTCCAAAACACTAGACTTGTTGGCCTCGACATTGCTTTTTTTTGTGTCAAAAGATACCCCCGTTAGCGATTTTAAGGCAACGACACAATTGGCAGGCGTCATCGCAATGGTTTCTCTTCTGCGTACATGCTGAATTTCTGAAATATAAGGCTCGTTTTGCCCTCCATTTACCACCAAAATACTTCCTAGATGAGCATGAAGTGTGATGAAAAAATCAACCTTAATCGCCTTCGTAATGGAGCTGGGATCAATATTGCCAATGGTCTCTTGTTGAGCAAGGAAGATCGTACTGCCATTGAAATCGATAATGGCGTCGGCTGTTTCAAGATTTCTCAGCTCAAATTTATAACCATAAATGCTCCTCAGTACTTCCGCATCAAAAGCAGGAGGTAATGCACCCGTATAAAGTAGCTGGGTGTTTTTGTTTGCTAATAAATTGCTTCTCAGAATGGCCAAGACAGGAATCGTCATGGAAGAAAAACTGATGACATTCTCGGCTTTTAGATGATTCAATTTCGCAACTGCCCATTCCAGCACACAAGACAATGGATGACCGAGTCGAATATAGTCGTAAGCAGTAGGCAATGCATCAAGGGCAGCGGCTTCCGCATTATTGTCATTATACAGCGCTTCAAACTGTTCCAAAAATTGGCTTTTAGCCAGTTGCTCCTCGTAAATATCTAGTCGATGCGTAGTGAGGTTCAACCAGTCCGTAGGCATATTCCCTAATACCTCTTTAATATAGTTTAGCATTTGCTTATCGCTGTTATTTGGCCTTTAGAAAAGGCGGAAATGTACATGAATTAAGTTGATCGTAATAGGGTAATCAGCGCGTAAAGATCGGAAAAGTCAGAAGTATTTGGACACAGATTTTTGAACAGTCTCAGCCGTAAAGTTTATATCACGCCAGATTGTACAGCCGACCCTTACACTTTTACACCCTCAACAAACCCTCACCACCTCCCCCCGATCCTGGCATTCCTCCAGCAATTGTGCCACTGTTTTTGCTAGCAGCGGATGCACCCATTCCGGGGCAATTTCGGCTACGGGTACCAGCACAAACCGCCGCTCCTGCATCCAGGGGTGGGGGAGGGTCAGCTGCGGCGTTTGGATGATCTCGTCCGCGTAAAAGATCAGGTCGATATCAATGAGGCGTTGATCCCATTTGCGGTGCCTCACGCGACCCAGCTGCTGCTCAATCGCAAGTGCCGTTTCAAGTGCCTGGGTGGGGGCAAGTGCCGTCTGGTACAGGCAGGCCTGGTTGAGGAAGTCCGGTTGGTCTTCCAGGCCCCAGGCACTGGTTTCGTAGCAGGCCGAAGCCTTGATCTCTTTCCCCAGTTGCTGCTGTAGCAGTTGGCGTGCTCGGAGCAGGTTTCGGTTCCTCCAACCTTGGTTACTCCCCAAGTGGAGCAGGATTTTTTGCATAAAAAACAAAGCTTTAGGTGCCAAAGGTAATGGCTATCAATAAAATAGTGGCTGTTGGAACGCAAGTAAGCAGACAAAGGAAGGGGGAGAACATTTTTTTTGAGGCTAATTGTCTATCTTTGGTCGTATAAGTTAATCAACCATCTGTCACAGACACTTTATCCTGTATGAAATATATTTTTACGCTTCTTTGTAGTGTCCTCTTTACCATCAGTGCATTTGCTCAGCCAGCTAATGATGATTGTGTCAATCTCATTGATCTGGGAACAGCACCTGCCTGTACTGGTGATATTTATACCAATGTTGACGCTACGGACAGTAACTCCGGCCCTTTGGATAACCCCACCTGTTTCAATGGAGGGACGACCCAAAACGACGTCTTCTTTGGGTTTATGGTCGATGCCGCTCTGGTCGATGTTACCATTACCGTCATCGGAACAGACTTGGGCCCTAATGGTGTTCCACTGACCAACCCCCAGTTTGCCCTTTATCGTGGCGGTTGTGGTGGCCTGGCCGAGTTGAACTGTATCAGTGCCCCCAATGGCGAAACAGCCGTCAGCCTTGATGTGATTGGCCTGACTCCGGGGATTCCCTATTTCATCAGGGTAAACGACTATTCCGGTACAGGAACACCCAACTGGGGTGATTTTACCCTATGTATTGAGGAATATATCCCGGCCATCAACATGGGCGAGGATACCCAGTCAAGTGCTTGTTCAGGCACGGTTTACGATTCTGGTGGCCCAGATGATGATTACGGAAACAACGAAAACTTTACGTTTACCATCTGCCCCAACGATTTTACCCAGTGTGTATTGCTGGATGTTGTTTCCTTCAATATTATTGGCGGTGATGTCCTTAATATTTACCAAGGCAACAGTACGGCTGCTCCGCTGATCGCATCGATCACCGGCAACAGCAACGGCAACGAATTTGAGGTGCAATCATCGAATGCTTGTATGACCCTTGAGTTTGTCTCTGATGGGTTCAATTCTTCAGCGGGCTTTGAGGCCAACTGGCAATGCTCACCGCTAGAGTGCGATGGTTCTGACTTTGATAGCCCTTTTGCTATCACGGAAGTTCCCTTCAACAACCCCAGCCTTACGACTTGTGGGCAAGGTGCTAATTTTAACACTACTCCTTGTGGTGTCATTCCCTTTTTGAATGGCCCCGAATCCGTCTTCTTGTACCAGTCGCCAGGAGGCCTGTGTGCTTCGATCAATGTGACGGGGGCAGAACCAGGTACAGGGGTATTGGTGCTTAATGGTCTGCCCGGCGATCCTGGTACAGTCTGTATAGCGCAAAGTGCAGCAGGAAGCATCAGTAGTGCCAACTTCGAGACACCGGGTGATTACTACATCATCGTCGCTAATCCTTCAGGTTGTACGGATTTCGGATTGAATATCGTAGAAGCAGATTGTGCACTTTCACCAGCCCTGGTCGATGCCCTTTGTAACCCTCTCAATGGATGTATTATCGATGGCGACATCACCAGCGAGTTTATGTTTGAGGATGGCTTTCAGGATATTCCTAATACTGTTGGCACCAATAACGGTTGTTGGGGTGGTGTAGGGATTGAACCTGATTATTACTGGTTCACCATCGAAGCACAAGCCGACGGACCATTTGGTTTCATCCTTAGCAGTGCAAATATTCCTTCGGACATTGACTTTAACGTATGGGGTCCTTTTTCTCCAGAGGAAGTGTGCGAAACGCCGCAGGCGGTGATCAATTTTGTGACCAATAACCAACCGATTCGGAGTAGTTATGATGGTGGTACGGAGCCTACCGGACTTGCTGATATCCATCCTACGTTTGGTTATGTTGTAGAAGATGAGTACGATTGTCAGGGTATTAATGATGATATTGTCCGTACCATTGACGCATTGGCTGGTCAGGTTTTCGTGGTACTGGCCAATGACTGGGGTAACCAAATCCAGGGTGGTGGTATCCAAGTGGATTGGGGCCCTTCTGATCCTGATGTACTACAACCACTGGGCGCTACCGTAGCCGCAGCGGATACTTCGGTTTGTATTGGTGAAACCGTTCAACTGGAAGTAATCACAGGTCTGGATAACATCGAATGGATAGGACCAAACGCTGGTGAATTATCTTGTACCAACTGTTTTACACCAATCGCTACCCCCAGCCAGACCCAAGTGTACACTGCTTTGTTGGATGCGGTTTGTTATGTAGATACCCTGGAAGTAACGGTCAATGTTTTTGACCTTGATGCAGGGCCAGATATCATTGTGTGTATCGGTGAAGAATTTGAAATTCCTGCTGGTCAGGATTTTGCTACCGCGACCTACAATTGGTCACCTCCTCCTGGATTGACCTTCAGTTGTACGAATTGTCCTACGCCTATCGTGACGGCAGATGCTCCGGGTATTTATGATGTTCCCGTAACGCTAACGGCGGCGGCTTGTAACTTCATGGATTTTGTGACCATCACGGTGCTAGATTTTACTGCGCCGGAATACACTATTGCCGATGATGAGCGGATTTGTAATGGAGAAGAAAGACTCATCGGTGGTACTTTTGTCGATGGTAATATTTATACCTGGACATCGGTGCCTGCGTCAACCATTGATCCTCTTGCTAACCCATTGGTACAACCTGATGTGACAACAACTTACTACCTTTCGGTATTAAACGGAGAATGTCCTACACCTTCAGTTGATAGTGTTACCATCGAGGTGACGCAATTACCACTTATCGATATTGCGGAAGAACCCATGGATGCTATTTGTTTGGGCGATGAAATTTCCTTGTCCAGCAGCACGGTTGAAGGAGATGTAAACTATACTTGGTCAGGTCCTAATGTTATCGTCAGCCCAGATAGTAACGCCACCGTGATTATTCCAGTGACTACTGGAACTTATACCCTTACGGGGGAACGCCTGGGTTGTGAATCTATGGATGTCATACCGGTCGAAGTCGTCCAGGTCGCTATTGATTTAAATCAACCCGATACGACCTTCATTTGCCAAGGAGAAACCGTACAGGTACAGGCTGCTGTTCTTCCGACCGACGCTACCGTTGTTTGGGATCCGGCGACAGTTTCAGGCCCAGCACCATTGTTGAGCCCCGATACCTATACCGTCTATACCGCTACTGTCACCATTGGTAACTGTATTCGTATGGATACTTTTGCTATTCAAGTAGATTCCTTACCAGTGAGTATGACCATCATGTCCGACCCAATGGAGGATTCTTACTGTCAGGGAGAATTGGTGACTTTGAGTTCACCTATCTATGATCCTGTGATGTACCCCGATATTACGCACCAATGGGCGGGTCCTGGTTTCGAAACTTCGGATACACTCTACAATATCGTACTTACTACTGTAGACACCTTTACCTACGAGCGGATAACGATCAACGGCGGTTGTATTCAAACAGATTCAATCACTTTGAATGTCATCAACAACGACGCATTGGAAATTACCCCCGCCCAACCCGAGGTGTGTGCTGGTGAAAGTGTCCAACTAGCAGTGATGTCTACCACCCTGGGAGAATTGGAATGGACACCTGCGGAGACCTTAAGCTGTAGCGATTGTCCTAACCCATTGGCTAGTCCTACTTCCACGACCACGTATACCGTCAGTTCAAGTATAGATGGATGTGCTATCGAGCAATCGGTAACCGTAATTGTGCCACCAGCTCCGGTGTTAAACGCCAGAGGTGACCTCACCCTTTGTCCTGGAGAATCCATCGACCTCAACCCCAATGGCGGCGGTGGTCAGGAAGGTACCGTCTATCTTTGGTCAACGAGCACCAATCCTAATGTAAGTACTGTGGTGAACCCTGTTGTTACGCCTGCAACCACAACTACCTACACGGGTACCGCTACCAATATTTGTGGTACTGCTACGGATCAGGTCACCGTTACCGTGATTGAGCCCGGTGTTTTGGTAGATGTAAACGGGGGAGTGGATACACTGGTTACCTGTCGTGGTTTTGAATTTGACCTCGTGGCCAATGTTCAAAACAGTACCAATGGTGCAGAATCTCTCGTATGGTTTTATGATGGTGAAAGTGAATTAGGTGTGAATACTACCTTTACCGCTACCAACAGTGGCCCTGCAACCTTTGTCTACCAGTATGGTCCTACTGCTGAGGACGATTGTGATCAACAGTCGGCCACTATCTTTATCCTGGTCAATGATGCGCCTCAGCAAGTGGCGCTCAACCCCGATACAACCATCTGTTTTGGAATTGATGTTCCTCTTTCGCTGTTTGACGGAGAGGTAGAGCCAGGTGTTACCTACAGTTGGACCAGCACGGCTGGCGATGTATTCATGGAACCTGATCCTGAAGTTCAGCCTACCGTTACAACCACTTACACCTTGGAAGCTAGTCTGGGAGAATGTGTTAGTACCGACTCGATAACAATTACCATTATTGAAGAGGCTACTTTCTCGATCAATGATGATACAAGTACGAACCTGATTACGGCTGGTGTTTCATCTGTTAATTTAGAAGCCACCATGCCTAATGAGAACAACCCCGGTATTTTCTGGACATTTAATGGTTTCTCCATTGGCACTGGTTCCCCGTTGACCTGGATGCCTGATGTGAATCAGGAGGCTTCTTTGCCAGGATACGTCTATGCAACTTTAGACAATGGATGTCAGATACTGGAGGATTCTATATTTATCCAAAAGCTACTTTACGAGGTGCCTAACATTTTCTCTCCTAATGGAGATGGTGACAATGATGTATTCAAGCCCTTCTTCCTTGGGGAAATGGACGTAGTGGAACTTACAGTCTACAATCGTTGGGGGAATGTGGTTTTTGAATCCAATGATCCTAATAATCCAGGATGGGAAGGTAAGAAAGATGGAAAAGATGCACCTTCTGACGTATATCTGTACCAAGTACGGGTAGGCATCAGTGGCGAATTTCTGGAAAAATCAGGACAAGTGACTTTGATCAGATAAACCTTCTGATAATACAACTCTAATAAAAAAGGGTGCAGCGAGTAATTGCTGCACCCTTTTTTGTTGGCAGATTAAAGGTTATGCCTGCGTTTTAATAAGCCAACAATTCCGCCAGCTTATCAGCAACTTTCTCGGCATTGGGTAGCATTGTCGCTTCCAGCGTGCTATTAAGTGGAATAGCGGGCATATTGGCGGATCCCAAGGTCATTACCGGAGCATCCAAGTATTCGAAACAATGTTCCTGGATACGAGCGGCAATACTCTGGGCAAAGGTATTGTGCACGGGTTCTTCCGTCAATACCAAAACCTTACTGTGGCGGCGTGCAGCCTCGTAGATGTATTCCTCGTCAAGGGGGGCTAAGGTTCGCAAGTCTACAACTTCTACCTGCCCGGGGAATTTCTTGGCAGCATTTAAAGCCCAGTGAACCCCCATGCCATAGGTGATAACGGCCATGGTAGTGCCTTTCTCTTTTTCTTCGTCGGTAGCCTTTAGTGGTGAAGTAGCTTGCCCAAATGGCAGCACATAATCAGCAGCCGGCTCAACGGTTCGGGCGGCTTCGGTACCCGGTACTTTCGACCAATAGAGGCCTTTATGTTCCAGCATGACCACTGGGTTGGGGTCGTGGTAAGCTGCTTTCATCAACCCTTTGAGGTCGGCACCATTACTGGGGTAGGCAATTTTAATGCCACGGATATTGGTCAGTACCGATTCTACACTGGAGCTGTGATAGGGACCTCCGCTGCCATAGGCGCCGATAGGTACCCGCAATACCATGCTCACCGGCCATTTGCCATTGGAAAGATAGCACGAGCGACTTACTTCCGTAAAGAGCTGGTTGAGGCCCGGCCAGATATAATCAGCAAACTGAACCTCTACAAAAGGCTTTAATCCAACGGCTGACATTCCTACCGTGCTGCCTACAATAAACGCTTCCTGAATGGGGGTGTTGAATACCCGCTCATCCCCGAATTTCTGCGCCAAAGTAGCCGCTTCACGAAATACCCCTCCCAGGCGAGCACCCACATCCTGGCCGTACAAAAGACATTCAGGATGTTCTTTCATTAATTCTTCCACCGCGTGCAGCGCACAATCCACCATGACGGTAGGACTACCTTCACTGGGTTGCCGTTCGCCGCGTTCTTCTTCGATAGCGGTAGGAACAAAATCGTAGGTATAGAGGTCTTCCGGCCGAGGGTCTTCCGCTGCTTTTGCCCGTTCAAAGTCGGCGGCAACCAGTGCAGCGGCTTCTTGTTCTATGGCTTTGATGGCCTTTTCGGCAACACCTGCATTCAATAAGTATTTGCGCAATTTTGGGTACGGATCGCGCTTTTGCTGCTCCTCAAGATCATCGCGGTACCATTCTTTGCGTACACCACTGGTGTGGTGATTGAGCAAGGGGACGGAGGCGTGAACCAAAAATGGACGCCGCTCATTACGAACAGTTTTAATTATTTGTTCGAGGCTTTGATAGCATTCCGCGAAGTTTGTACCATCAACTTTTACGACTTCCAGACCGTGAAAACCGGCTGCATAATCCGCTGCATCCTGGGCTCGTGTTTCTGCGGCATTGGCTGAAATATCCCAGCCATTGTCTTGCACCAAATAAATGATAGGGAGCTGTCGTAGGGCAGCCATTTGGAATGCTTCGGCAACTTCTCCCTCCGTCACACTGGCATCACCAAGTGAACAAACGGCAATAGGGGCGGTGTTTTTCTTCCACTTTTGCAGTCCTGTTTGTTCTTGGTACTGGAAACCCAGTGCTACGCCCGTCATGGGAATGGCTTGCATGCCCGTAGCGGAAGACTGATGTGGGATTTTTGGCATTTCTTCCCGTCGTAGGCTGGGATGGCTGTAATAGCTACGGCCACCAGAGAAGGGGTCATCACGCTTGGCCATCAATTGCAACATCAGTTCGTAGGGCTCCATACCAATGCCTAAGAGCAGCGCATCATCGCGATAGTAGGGCGCAACATAATCTTGTGGTTGGAGCTGCAAGCCCATCGCAAGCTGAATGGCCTCGTGGCCTCTACTGGTAGCGTGCACGTATTTAGAAACCAGTTTAAAATGGTCTTCATAAAGCTCCGTTAGGGCTTTGGCTGTGGCCATCTTGCGAAAAGCTGTGGTTAGATCCTTGGTTTTGATAGTGGTGGAAGGCTTTGATTTTACCATGGTGAGGGAGAAATATTTGGTTGTAGTACGGGCAAAAAATAATTATATGTTGAACAAATCAAACGCAGGGTTTGCTCAATCTCAACCCGGTAATTTTGGTAATTGATTCAACAGCAGTTGGTATTTCAGTTGGTTAAAAGGCGTGTCACCAAAGATCGAATCGGCCATTTGGTGAGCCATTACACCAGCCATCATCGCTTTGGCTTCTTCTTGCGTATAGCCCAGGTTTACCAATCGCCATAATGTATTCTGAACAAATGGAGGCTTTCCACTTGCTAATTGTTCTTCCAGTGTATTCAAAAAAACCTTTAGTAAATCCTGGTGTGACATTGATTGGGATTACTACGTGACGGATTAAATCTGCCTACCTGCGGTAAGCAGGCAGTTATTTCCGTCTTTTTACTACGTATCGCTTACTTGTTTTTAAAAGCGGCTATCGCATTCCTGGTAAAGTCGGAGAGTACCAGTTCGCCACTGATGGCTGCGCGGGTGTCCAGCAGTTCGTTCCAGTTTTCGGTGCCTTCCCAGCTGATGCGCTTGAGTTCACGCATGGCTTGCGGACTTGATTTTGCCAACTGCTGAGCAAGCTTTAGTACAGCAGCATCCAGTTCTTCGGTGTTGGCAAAAATTGCTGTAAACAATCCTTTCTCGCGTGCCCATTCCGCAGTTTGGAATTCGGTAGCATTGATGGCCAATTGCTGAAAAGCACTCTGTCCGATTCTACGTGCTACTGCTGGGCCAACCACAAAGGGACCAATTCCAATCGCCAACTCACTAAGTTTTACTGCCGCAAAAGTAGTTGCCAGACAGTAATCGGTAGCGGCAGCAAGTCCTACACCACCACCGATGGTTTTTCCTTGTACGCTCCCAATGACAAACTTTGGGCATTCTCGCAAGGCATTAATGACCCGCGCAAATCCTAGAAAGAATTCTTTACCCTCCGTAAAATCCTGGATGGCCATCAATTCATCAAAGCTTGCGCCGGCACAAAAAGTACGGTCACCGCCACTTTTAAGAACAATGACCCGGCAGTCTGCATTGCTACCAGCCTGGCGGATGGCATCGCGCAATTGCGCGAGTAGCTTTCCCGGAAGGCTGTTGTGCGCTGGATGTGAGAAAGTGATGGTCATGATACCGTCGGTAAGCTGCGTATCAATTTGTCCTAAAGTTGTTCTGTCTTCCATACGAATGAATGTTCGTTCGCAAAGGTAAAAAAAACTAGGTAGCTTTTATACCTGTTAATTGGATCCCCCTTTCGTTAAAAAGTCTTAAAAAGGCGTTAGGGAAGGATTAAAGGTACTTTGGAGGGGTACCAAAAGTGACCTGAGAACGTCAATACCTACAAATCACAGAGCAATGCGTAAATTTATTGACACTTTCGTTTTGGTATGTTTGCTGGTGGGCCCGGCTTTGGTGCTTACTTGCGTACGCCAACCTGCTCCTGAGCAAATTTCCGAAGAGCAGTCGATTGAACAAGAAGAAGCACCTGCTGACTTATACGTTTACAACGAATATCCCCGTCCTTAGTACTTCTTTTGCCAGGGCTTTGCCCAATAGGTAGTCCTCCCCGCAATTTTTCCACTTTCCACTTTGCTTTTACCATCCGGTGCTACATGATCGTTGAAGCGCCATTTATTCCAAAACCAACCTTCCTCATATTGCTTGTAATACGGTGATTTCTCGACGGCCTCGTGAAGTACCTCTTGCGTTTTGGTAAAAATCTCTTTTTTCTTGGCCTTTGGAATTTTTTCTACAACACTTGCCGGATGCACCCTGGTCTGATAGAGTACCTCATCTGCGTAGAGATTGCCTACGCCAGCGAGGTGTGATTGATTTAAAAGGAACCCTTTAATACTGGTTTTTCGCCCTTCCATTGCCGCCAGAAATTCCTCTTCTGTTATCTCCAGCGCATCTGGCCCCAGTTTCTTTTCGAGGATATATGCATCCCGGTCTTCGAGGTAATTTACCCTTGCAAATTTTCGGGCATCATCAAACCCGAGGCGATGCCCCTCCTGAAAGACAAAAGCAAAGCGTTCAAAACGTGGCCGATCCTCATCGTCGTGATAAAGTTTTAAATCTCCCGTCATCCCGAAATGCAAGAGGACACTATGCCCATTGTCCAGATCTGCAAAAAGGTATTTACCCCGCCGCATGGAGTCAACGAAGGTTCTACCTTTTAGCTTTTCGGCAAAAGTAGCCCCGTCGCTATTTCGGATGATCTTATCGTCGGAGACATCCACCCGCATAATCGTCTGCTGGAGGGCCGCCTCATTAAAATACTGTTGAAAAGTGTGGACTTCGGGGAGCTCGGGCATGGTTTGGTTTTTGGTTAGGTAACAGGGAGGATTAGTGTAGGGTTCAAATTGTGCCGATTTTGGAGAAGGTTAGCTAAGTTGCCGCTAGGGAACGTTAAAGCGATAACAGCTAACTTTAAAATCGATTTATTGTTTTAATTTTAATGATATGGCTAAAATAAAAAAAAGGCTAAATTGAATTTAATCAAATAGTTTACTTATTTTTAACATAAAGGAGATAAGCATCATCAAGGCTCTGAGAGAAATATGAGTATTCCAACGGAAAAAGTAAACTACCAAGGAAACCCTATCGTGTCAGTTAGGATTGTCAGTATTCACCCCAGTCGGCTGGTGGTGAGTTTGCCTGATCGTCGGCGGGGGTATATTTATAAAAATGATTGGAGTTGGGATGATAGTGTGAGAAGTGAGCCTCTGGAATTTGAGAAAGAAAAAAAGATAGAGGCTGTGCTCATGCGCGGACAGGCCGGACGGGAAAGTCAACGACTGTCCTTGCGCCATCTAGAAGATCCGTGGGCAAATGCAGGGCCTTATGAGAGAGGACAGAACGTACTTGCTGAGATTATTTACCTGCGCAAGAATTCGATCTACGTGCAGTTGATTCCAGGGGTTACAGCCGTTATTTATTCAAAAGACATTCCTTTGTTACCCCATCAATTACCGGGGGACAAATTAGCGGTTGGGGATAAAGTACGAGGAACAATAATCGATTACTCCCGCAGTAAAAAACGTATTACCTTAAGTTTGATCCAACCTCTCATTCAAGCGGAAAAAGATGGACCACTTAATCTGAAAGCAGAATTTGAGAAGGAGTTGATTCATTTGATTTCTCGTTCTTCTTTTGATCACAAAAAAATAAGCAGCAGAGTAAAATATCACTATTCTAAACCTTTAGATCGTCTACAGCGAATTCTACTGGTGGAGGATAATGTTGGTGATAGTAGAATTGTTTCCGAATTGTTAACCAAAGAATTGTATGCCAAAGTAAAAGTAGTGACCTCTAGTGCGGCAGCGCTAAAAGCTATAGAATCGGGGGAATTGTATGATTTGGTTTTAACGGATTTGAATCTACATGGTGTAGATAACGGTATAGAATTAGCTACAACCCTGCATCATATCTATCCTAACCAAGCTATAGCATTGATGAGTAACAATGCACTCGCGGAGTTCAAAATTAAAGATTTTGAAAGGCTATATGGTAAGAACTTGTTATTTCTAGAGAAACCATCTACTAAAGATTTGGCGATTCGTTTTATTGAAGGTCTACGATTGCTGACGAACGGAAAGATTAAAATATTAAAAGATAGCCACGAAAGCAAAGATGAAAGACTATTCAGTAGTCTGGAGCAACAGTTGGAGCAAGGGGGATCACGACAAGAACGCCTCAAAGGTATACTGAAAGACTTGTGTCTGATTAGCAATTTGAATCGGGCCATCTTGGTGAAGGTAGACGGGCTGAAGAAAGTCGTAGAAGTGGTAAGTGATTATAGCACTAATGGAGAAAATTTACTGCCGGAACATTTAGATAATTTATACTTCAGTGCGGTGCGCGATATAGCAGAAGATCGAGAAACCTTGTATATCTCTCAAAAAGATGATCAAAAGCGGTTGATCAGAATGCACAACTTTTTTCCAGGTATTGCCTTTTATTCCTGTTACGGCATATCCATTCCCGTTCCTCTCTCTCAGAATCGTTATGCGCTAATAGTCCTTGACAACGGGAGTGATATATCGGGAATGTCTATCAGCCGAATCCGTACAGCAGGTGCTTATTTGAGTATGACCTTGGAACATGGAGCAATGCTGGAGATTGTACGTAAGCAGCAAGATTTGGCCTTACAAGGCACATTAATGGGAACACTTCTGCACGAACTCTACAATAAACTGGGACCTTTGTTTGGCTTTCTGGAAATGGGCCAGAAATTGCAAGAAGGTGGAAAGAAAGAAGAATTTTGGGAATATGTCGCGGATGTAGGCCCGGATTTATTACGGATCAAAGAGCTTACACGAGCCTACACTCGATTGGCAAAATTTGAACTGGAATTTATTTCGCTTAACACCATTCTAGAAAAGGTAAAACAACAGCTGCTTCCTAACGCCCAGGAAAAAGGCATTCAGCTAGTCGTCGAAACCGATCCGCGTCAGCCGAAAATATGGGGTATTCCTATTCATTTGGAACAGGTTCTGACGAATGTAGTTTTGAATGCAATTCAATGGGTAGACGAACAAAACTATCAGTGGCAGACTATCAATGCCAGTCATGGTTGGACTGCCGCAGAAGCTTTACAAAATCTCCGCTTGGTAAAGATAGGAGTATGTGAGTATCCTCAGAAAAACATTTGCTGTATTTTGATTACTGATCAAGGGCCTGGGATACCTTACCATCTACGCCAGCGAATTTTCTATCCTTATATCAGTCAGCATAAAGATAGGCAAGGACTGGGTTTACACATTAGCCGGGATTTGACGGAGGCAATGCACGGCAAGCTTGCTTACGTCGATAGTATTCGATTTCTTGGTAGTCTTTTTGCGTTGTTTTTTCCTATTGTAAATGAATCGAAAGATGAATAAACGTCCTAACATCATTATCGTAGATGATGATGTACAATTCGTCAAGGATCTGCAACGACAATTGAAGTACCGTGATGTACAGGTCGATCACGTCTTTAATGCAGGCAATGAATTGTTGGAGCACCTCACTAATCTCGGGAAGGAGAATATAGAGTATACCGCGGTTTTAATTGACTTCGTACTCCCAGATGTTTCCGGTCGTGAGCTTGTTAATCAGCTCATTAAGGACTACCCAAAGCTAGATGTTATTGTAATGTCTGGTCAGGATCTTCAGGGAAGTATTCGAGCTTACGCGATGGGAGCCTATGCGATCATGTCTAAACCGATTGATTATAATGAATTGACTTTTACGCTGGAAGAATTAACACACCGGAACCAAATCGCAGATCACATTGCAGAGGATTTACGCATAATAACTGGTTTTGATTGTATTTTGGTATGGGAAATTGTCTGGGATGATTACCCAAACTATAGAATTACTGGTCATGTAGGGAAAGGAGCGGATAGGGATTTTGTGGAAAAAACTAGAATGGATGCAGTAAATTATCCCAGGGTTAGAAAAATGCAAAGTGGGAATTCGGTTTATTATGAAGATATAGCTACCGAAGAAGATTTTCAGCATCATAGGGAAGCTGCTGATCGGAATTGGGTGTCGCTGCTTAGTTTTCCTTTTAGGCTAGAAGACGGTAGGTTAGTAGGTTGGATTGATTGTTACAAAACGGAAAAATTCACCTTTGCAGATGCTCAAGACGCAGCTCAGAAAAGAGGCTATCTGAAGCGATACGCCAAGATCGCAGGCGAAAATATCCAAGCCCAGCGATTGACCAAGCAGACTCGAATTATTCACGAAACTAGTCAGAACCTTGCGGGTACTCTCCACGAAGAACTTATTTACAAATCTATTCTAAATAAAGCATTGGAGGTCACTTATGCTGATTATGGATGTGTGTATCGATTCTCGCCAGGAAAAGGAGAACTAAGTCTTATCGCCAAAACAGGAAAAGAGGTGACCTTAGCAGATGAAATTATTCCGACAGGGAAGGGAGGAGTAATTGGGAAGCTTACCAAAAGCCAGGGCTCTATTTACGTTAAGGACGTTACCAAAGAAGAGAAAGGGATTTATGATCCTCAAAAAGATCGTTCTACCAGGCACGAAGCAGAATCAGGCAGTTTAATGGCCGTAACACTGAGGAGAGGAGATCGCACGCTTGGAGTACTTTTGGTGAAAACTAAACACCCTGATTTCTTCATTCCAGATGACCTTCAGTTTCTAACCAGTATGGCCGCCATCGCAGCTGTAGGAATGGAGCGGCAGAAGTTGACACATCACTTAGAGGAGGTGAGTCGACGGGCACAAATGGCGACCAATTTCAAAGACCTTTCTACTTACGTGGTAGAGGCCGTGAAAGATTTGACTGATGGTACCGTAAATTTATGGATGATGAGTAAGGAGGATGGAGAGGGAGACGAGTTCCTGCGTCTTGTCGATTCTTCTATGCCGAGCTTGTTGAAAGTAGACGAACGCATTCCCACTGCTCCGGGCGAAAGTGTTGCTGGCTTTGCTATGGAAAAAGGGGGCTATGTATTGATTGATGATTTGGATAAGCATACTGGCTCAGCATTCATCAATCAAAAGGTAAATCCAAGAGATAACGGGCACTCCATTTTGGTTGTGCCGCTTTTAGGGAAGAATAAGGAAAAGCTCGGTGTGCTTACTGTATTGCATACCGATATCAATAAGTTTTCGCCGGATGACGGATTACTCATCCAGCATTTTGCCAACCAAGCAGCATTGGCTCTACAAGGACAGCGTCAACTGGAAATTCTCCAGGCATTGGCGCGTATTGGCCAAGAGTTGATGACTACCTTATCGGACACTAAAACCTATTTGCAGAAAGTGGCCACGCTGGCCTGTGAAGTAAGTCAAGCGACCTCCGTAGTAATCTACCCTTACGATTACAAAAAAAAGCTATTCTACGCCAACGAGTACAACGTAGCGGCAGGAAAGATAAAATTTGTCAAGAGTAAATTGACGGTTAAACCTCGTCAAAAAGGCATAGCAGCACTCATCCGGACATATGGAGCTGTTCGGGTCGAAGAGGGTTCAAAAGAGGAACCGTTAAGGATTTATTTTGGGGACATTAATGGTGCGCAACTCATTAGCGAACCCGGCAGTGCGATATACAAACAAATCCGCCAGTTTGTTGAGGATTCAGACTTTATTCGGCGGGAAAAAATTCAGTCTTTTATCGGAGTATCATTGGTAGCGGAAACGAAAAAAGATGAGTTAGAAGAAGTAGCGGTAATCTATTTCAATTATCGATCACCTCGTCACTTTACACAAGAAGAACTCCGGGTGATCAATATTTTTTGCCACCAGGTGGCCAACGTTATTCACCGTAACCGACTTTTTAATGAGTTAGAGGAAGAGCGCAAATTGATTGAGGGGGTACACAATTCCGCCCTGACTATCCTTAAAGAACAAGGACAAGAAAAACGGCTCAACAAGATTGTGGAAGAAGCAACCTCCTTACTGGGTGCTGAGGGAGGCGAAATCTATCTCACTATCAATGGCAGTCAGAAGGATTTGCAGTTGGTTGGGAAGCATAATCTTCCTGATGAGAAAATGAAATTGGGTGCAATTCTTCGCCAAAGTGATGGTGTAGGTATGGCGCTGACCGTAGCCAGAACGGGAAAGTATTTAATTGAAAATGATTATCCAAAATCAAAATATAAAGTTCCCAAAATGAAGTCATTCTTTTCCGCAGTCGTAGAGGTTCCTCTGTTATTGCAGGGTAAAGTGATTGGAGTACTGGGAGTATTTGATAAGAAAGAAAAACAGGAATTTACCAATACTCACGTGCGTATTTTGGAACGCCTTGCCGCTCAAGCGGCTCTGGCAATATACAATGTCCTCTTGTACGATGAATTAGATGCTTTATACATGGCAGGGGTGGAAATCTCACAAAATAAAGGTCTCCAGCCGATGGCAAAAAATATTTTGGAGCAATTGAAACGGGTTATCGATTATGACAAAGCTTCTATACAACAGATCAACGGGCCAGATCAGGAAAGAATTACGCTCGCATATTTAGGAAGAAATGATATTGATACCGAAAAAGAATTTACCCGTCCAGTAAAAGAAGACAGGCTGATCTGGGCTATCTATAAACAGCGAGAATCAAAAGTAATTAGTCATACAGCTAGGAGTAAGGAATGGGATGGGGAATTTACAGCAACTAAAAGTATTCGATCTTGGGTAGGTATTCCTCTATTGATCGGAGATAAAGTGCTGGGTATCCTAATGCTTGACCATAATACTCCGGGATATTATACCGAGACAGATTTACCCAAGCTTGAACGTTTTGCTCTTCAAGCGGCCATTGGAATAAGTAACGCCCTACTATACGAAGAATTAAATGTATTAAACCTCTCCTCCAAGGCTCTTGGGTTATGGGATAAACTAATGTCGCTTTCTACAGAAGAAATACTAATTAAAGATATACCAGTTTTTCATAGTAGTATTTTCACTAATATGCTAGAGGTAATTGACGAGGTATTTGAAGATGAAAATTTTAACCTATCGATTTTTTTAGCTGGAGATGAATTAGATACTCAAACTTATTTCAACTTATCACAATTGAGAGAATTTCCTATTTATGAGCGAATCAAGTTTATATCCAATCTAGATAGCCTTGATTTATTAGGTGAATTCATCTTTCCTGTTTTAGTCAACGGTAAAGAAATTGGTAAAATCGGTTTCTCTAAATCTATTCCTTTTATACAATCAGATAGGAAAATTTTAAATACTTTGGTGTTTTTCTTGCAAATGGGATTGCAGTATATAGAGATAGCCACTCTGAAGGTAAGAGCTTTTAAACGTCGATTTAACCCTTACATCACAGGCCCACCGATAAGGCTACCCAACGAGTTTTTTGGTAGAACAGAGCACACAAAATCCATAATAAATCAAATTCATAACAACCACTTTTTAATCTTAGGGGAGCGACGGATTGGAAAGACTTCCCTGTTGTACTATTTGGAACACCATATAGCAGAGGCTTCGGATGATAAGTATGTTTTTTATCCGGTTTATATGGATCTGGAAGGCACTCTGGAAAAAGATTTTTGGTATCATTTTGCTGATACTATCCAGAGTATTAGTGGAAAAGTTCATAGTAAAAAAGGCGAGAAATATGAATTCTTTGATTTTCAATATGATTTAAAACAAACGTTGCGGCGCCTGAAAAAATCTTCTCCTAACCGACTATTACGTATCGTAATCCTGATGGATGAAATTGATGTATTCCGTACTTATGAGGATGATACATTATCTAAAATGCGTAAGATATTTCAAGAAAGTGATGAGCTTAAAGTAATAATGGCGGGGGTCAGTTATACGGAATTGACGGAAGACATAAATAGTGCCTGGTATAATCAATTGAAATTGATAAGAATTGGAGAAATAAAGGAAGAACAGGCACGTCTCTTGATTACTCAACCGGTAGCACAGCGATACACCTTTTCAGAAGCTGTTATCGAAGCGATCATCAAAAAAAGTGATTGTAAACCTTTGGCGATTCAAAAACTATGTTCTGACGCGGTAGAGAATATGCTTAAAAGAGTGGCAGAACTCCCTGGATTTTCAACTGATGCCTTAGAGATTCTTCCCGAAGATATTCCCTGAGCATTAATACTAAGATAAATCCAACTAAAAATACAACAATTAAAGACAACTGATAAAATGCGTAGTCCCTACATTAGCGGCTCTAGAATTAACAACCCCGCCAACTTTTACAACCGTACTCAACTGTTGGATGAACTAAGTCATCAAGATTCTCGCGCTTACTATCTTAAAGGGAATCGTCGCATAGGAAAATCCAGCCTGCTCATGCAGCTATATCTCGCTATCAATGGTATGGAAAAGAATCAGATTGCGATCTTTTTAAATCTTGACGGTTGTGAGAATGAACAGGAGTGCTGTAGCTATTTTAATGATGCTTTAAATACCGCAGCATACTACAAAAATATTACTGTTTTTCAGAATGTCTTTCACCAAGATGATTTCGTGAAATTTCTGCAAGAAACTCTTCAGACGGCAAAACAGGCTAAATTGCATGTTTATCTTCTGGTTGACGAGGCAGAGAGTTTTTTGAAACTACCCAAAACTACGCGGAGTCGTTTACACCGCCAGCTAGTCAATTTACACGATAATCTTAAAGTGGTTCTAACCGCGACCAGCCAGCTTTATCGCTTGAATCACGTAGAAAAAGATAGCGTTCCTTTTCTTAGTAATTTTACCGTGTGTCATATCGGTTGCTTTGACAATGAAAGCAGCATCGCACTTATCCGACAGGAAAATCTTCCTCAAGTTGAACGTCCGATAGTTGCAAAAGAACAGATTCTGGAAATCCTTCACCTTTGCGGCGGACACCCCTATCTTACCCAGTTGTTATGTGGAAACTTATTTAGCGAAGGATTCTTGAGAAGTTCTAAAGCCACTGACATTCTATTGGATCGCCTACTCTCCAACTTCATCGAGATGGACTTCAACCACCTCGAACCAGAAGAACAGAAAGCCCTCAAACACTTCAATTTTCAAAGCACAAAAAGCGCAGAAGACATCCCCCGCGAATGCCGCAACCACATCCGTGAACTTCTTCACCTTGGCTTCCTCATCGAGGAAAACGATCAATACCGCCTTTCCAACTGTTTCCTCTCCCAATGGCTCGAGCAGCACCAAGACAAAGAAGTGGAACCTCTGATCGTAGAACCACCCACTCCCAAGCCTAAAAAAATCTTCCTTTCCTATTCCAAATCCGATACCGAATGGAAGGACAAGCTAAAAAAGCAACTCCGCATCTACGAGCGTAATGAACAACTGACCATTTGGGATGATAGCCTGATTCAACCCGGGCAGTCGTGGAGTAAAGAGATTGAGTTCGCACTTGGAGAGGCGGACATTGTCCTTTTTTTAGTCAGTGCAGATCTTATGGCTACCGATTTTGTAATGGACACAGAGCTACCTATTGCTTTATCTCGCCATCAACAAGGGCTGGCAACGATTATACCTGTTATCATGCGCCCGTGCCAATGGACGGTTTCTGCCTTTGGTGAATTACAGGCTGTTCCACACAAAGGAAACCCTGTCTCCACTTATAGTAATGAAGACGAAGCACTCAATGAAGTAGTGACCAGAATAGTAGGTCTGTTGAAGACTTAAAAGCGGGCTATTGATTTCTGGTGAGCGGTATTCTTAGCGCCAAGCCCTTCTGGAGCCAGCCAAGCTCCTCTATTCTTTTGAAATCGGAACCAGCGGTATATAACCAGGTGTTTCGTCCTGGCGATATTTTGGCGTGAAGACGTTGCAGCGAAACGTCTTCACGTGGGATGCCTAACCTTTACATCTTTTACACCTTTCCACCCTTCCACCCCCTACATCCCCCCCATATACCAAATCACCATATCCCGAATATCATTCTTCACCACTTCGCCGCTAGCGGCAAACTCATCCAGCTTGTCGTAGGTGTATTCACTGAGGAATTCCAGGTTGGCTTCCAGGCCTTTGGCGACGAACTCGGGAACGACGATGACGTAGGTTTTACTAGCGTCTAAAGGATTGCCATTGATCATCCATTTTTCACCCTTTTTCTCGGCTTGGTAACGTTGGAGGTAGCCGCCTTCTCCAAAGTTAGTTGTTTCTCCGGTGTCGAGGAAGTGAGCCAGTTGGTCTCCTTTAATGCTCATTCGCACGACGGGACCGCCGTAGGGGAAGGAACGCAGGACATCGTAAGCGGTAACGGCGCCCGAGAGGTTATCATCGAGCCGAAGCGAGCCGCTGTTGAAGGCGTAGACATCCGCTCCTGGCCAGGCTTTGGCGATGGCTTGGTTGGTGAGTAGTCCGTAGTTGGTCTGACTTGAGCGGGTGGCTGCTTCCGTTCCGATCAGAGGGCTACTGAGTGTGGTAAGTTTAGCGGAAGCGTCATAGCCCATCTGACGGATGAGGTCTCCAATTTTAGCTTGCCATTTGTCAACCACGGCAGCGGTTGTGGGGTCTTCTGGCGTAGCCTCGTTGATAGGGACGAGTTCAGAGAAAATCCGGCTTACCTTACTGTCTGGATAATAAGTGACGCGATGGATATAGACGGTCTTGGCGTTGGCGTCGGCTTTAGTGATGGCCGTTTGGCCAACATAGCGACTGAGGTTTTCGTGTTCGTGCCCACCCATAAACAGGGGTAAGCCAGGTACTGCAGCGGCCAGGGCCTCATCTCCATCCACACTGAGGTGGGTGAGTCCGATGACGAGGTCGTTCTCTTGTCTGGCGGCTTTTACAGCTTCCGCAAAAGTGGCTTCAACGTCTTTGTACCCCACATAAGGCGGCCGTGCAAAAGGGAGCACAACGCCTACAAGTGCCACGTTGTAAGTAGCACCATTTTGCTCGAAGGTATAAGTGCTGAAGGCGGGTACCGGTTTGCCGTTTTGTTGAAAAGCCCTTTGTTGCTCACCATCTACACAATAAGCATTGGCCGACATGTACTCAAACTGGCTCTGGTCAATTCGTTTCTCCAACAGCGTGGCATCCTTGAGATCGAACTCGTGATTGCCAAAAGTAGCGTAATCAAGGCCCAGTGCGTTGAGGGTTTCTACCATCTGTAAACCAGCAATCCGCTCGCCATTGTCCAATTTGAGGGTGCCCATGAAGGAGGGACTGAGAAAATCACCAGCCATGACGGCAATGGTATTAGGATTTTCGGCTTCAAGTTGGCGTAATAAACCTGCCACCCTCGCCAAACCGCCCACTTTGCCACCTTCCAAAGGAGCAATTTCATAGACGTCATTGAGTTGGAGGATCACAAACTCTACTGGAGTAGAACTTACGTTGGATAAGGTACTGGTGGTGTCGCAACTGAAAAGCAATAAGCCACTCAGGAGAAGACTAAAAATGGAGTGTTTCAACATGATATTATTTAGGTGTATGGTAAAAAACGGATGCGCCGCAAATCCGCTACAACTCATAATTTGGCCGCAGCTCTCTTGCTCTCACTTCGTAAAATTCGTTAATGATTTGGATGATTTCCTCCGAAGTGTCTACAATCGGAATGAGATCAAGATCTTTAGGGCTGATGTTTCCTGCTTTTTCCAGCATGGTGGTTTTGATCCATTCTTTGAGGCCTCCCCAGAATGCTGACCCGACCAGGATGACGGGAACGGGGGTGATCTTTCCGGTTTGCACCAGCGTCAGTACTTCAAACAGTTCGTCGAGGGTGCCAAAGCCGCCGGGTAGTGCAATAAAAGCCTGCGCAAATTTTACGAACATCACCTTTCTGACAAAGAAATACTTGAAATTGATATCTTTATCGTGGTCTACATACGGGTTTGAACCTTGTTCGAAAGGGAGGTGAATGTTTAGCCCTACTGATTTGCCACCGTTGAGGTGGGCACCTTTATTACCTGCTTCCATAATACCAGGGCCTCCACCAGTGATGACGCCATAGCCTTCTTCGGTGAGATGCTGGGCAATCTGCACGGCAAGTTTATAGTAGGGATGATCGGGTTTTGTTCGGGCCGAGCCAAAGATACTTACACAAGGCCCGACCAGATTAAGGGTTTCAAAGCCTTGGACAAATTCGGATACTACTTTAAACATGGTCCAGGAATCTTCCCCTTTGATCTGGTCACTCCACTTTTTCATGTTATGGTGCTTGGGACGTAGATTGGCTTTGTTTTCTGTCGGTTGTTCCATTTGGTATAATTTTAATCAACAAGTACGAAGTAGCTCGAAACCTGTTATTTTTTTTGCAAAAAGCCCGTTAAGGTAAATATTTTCGAGAGAATCCAATAAAAAAGGTAACTGATCAACAAAATAGACGAGAAAAAGGATCAACCTTAGTGGAGGGATGTTAATTTTGCGACAAAATTAGAAATGTACATGATTCGTTACTGGAATTGGACTTTGCTGGGGAGTTTATTAGTACTGCTTATGGGGAGTGCCTGCCAGTCTGATACCGCTGTCGGGACGGAGCACCTGCGGGCAGAGGAGCGTGCTTTAGTGCCACAGGAAACGAATCGATATTACCACCTCCAAGGGTCCTTAGGCGATTTAGCGATCAGCATGGAACTCCAGGAAGAATCCAACTCGCAAGGACGCGAAGGGAGATATTTCCGCGGCTTTTACCGCTACGACGATTATGGTGGTCCGATTGGAATCTACGGTAACCTGGAAAATGGCAACCGTCTTATTCTTACCGAACAAGGTGCCTGGGATGCTGAACCTCATTTGTTTCAAGGGCGTTGGGAAGAGAATGGAGAATTTTCAGGGCTTTGGCAGCATAGCAATGGCAAAGACGTCTATGATTTTCGGGTGCAAAAAAGCGAGAATGCCGTACCGCTAAAAGGTTATTGGATACAGGACTCCCTGGTTGTTTATCCCGAGTGGGCTGCATCGCCAGTACTTTCCTATTCGTTAGAGTGGTTGGATGTTGCAGAAGACAAATTGTCAAAAGACCAGCGCAATTTTCTGAGAGAGCAAATCGCCAGAGGATTGCTGGAAGGAAGTGCGCCCGGTAATCCTGATGATTTGCTAGCAAAGTTAACGGAAGAACGCAACAGCTTGTACCATGATTTTAGGGAGGAAATGGCCTCTATGAAAGAAGCTGGAATCATTGACTCGCTCGCTGAACCCGATGCTTTTTTGAGTTTCAATTACTCCTACAACACTTCCGTGCAGGTTTATTATAATGCCCCCAATTTATTGACCCTCGGGTTTACAGATTATTCTTACACAGGAGGGGCGCACGGTATGTATGCTACCATAGTTGGGAGCTATGATCTGGAGCAGCGGAAAGTGCTGAAGTTAAGTGATGTGCTCTTGCCAGGCTATGTAGAAGCAGTCAGCAGGGCATTAGCAAATGCTGTGCGTAGGAAGTATAACCTCGGAGAAACTGCACCACTAAATACCTTTCTTTTTGATGAAGAAATTGCGCCCAACGAAAATTATGGTTTTACCGATAAAGGGGTGTTTTTCGTTTATGCGCCTTACGAAATAGCACCCTACGCAGCTGGGGAAATTGAGCTTTTTGTTTCTTTTGAAAAAATCAGGGAGTTCGTTCATCCTGCATGGCTCACAGATGAAGAAGACGAGAAAGAGGAATGATAAGCTTTAACGGAAACTTTTTCAAGTCCGCGATCATTACTTTAATTTAGCCCCCGGAAGTCGGAAGTCGGAAGTCGGAAGTCGGAAGTCGGAAGTCGGAAGTCGGAAGTATTAACCGCATCCCGCATCCCGCACTAAAAGTCGGAAGAATTGACTGATCTTAATTTACATTCAGATTTTAATTCAAATTACGAAATGAACCGTTATCTCATTACCTCAGCTTTACCTTACGCCAATGGTCCTTTGCACCTTGGGCACCTGGCCGGAGCTTACTTGCCTGCCGATATCTACGTCCGCTATTTACGGGCGATGGGTAAGGATGTGGTCTGGGTTTGTGGTAGTGACGAACACGGTGCAGCCATTACCATCAGAGCAAAGAAAGAAGGGATCACCCCTCAGGCAATTATTGATAAGTACCACACCCTGAACAAAGGAACGTTTCAGGATTTAGGCATATCTTTTGATTATTACCACCGGACGAGTGCTCCTTTGCACCATGAGACGGCGCAGGAGTTTTTTCTCAAGCTCAACGAGCTGGGTGACCAATTTGAAATTCGGGAGCAGGAGCAGTACTACGATGAGGATTTCGATCAGTTTTTAGCAGATCGTTATATCAAGGGCACCTGTCCGAAATGTGGTCACGCCGAAGCTTATGGCGACCAGTGTGAGAATTGTGGTTCGGATTTGTCTCCGCTGGAGTTGATCAATCCGGTTTCTACCCTTAGTGGTAAGCAGCCCATTTTACGTAAAACCAAACACTGGTATTTCAAACTGGACAAACACGCCGAGTGGCTGACCGAATGGATCGAGAACGGAACCCTGGATGGGAAGCAACACCATGATCCAAAGCTTTGGAAAAAGCACGTTCTGGGGCAGTGCCTGAGTTGGCTCAAGGAAGGCTTGCAGCCACGAGCTATTACGCGTGATCTGGATTGGGGTATTAAGTTACCCATCGAAGGAGCAGAAGGCAAGGTCCTCTACGTATGGTTCGATGCTCCGATTGGCTACATTTCCAGCACCCGCCAGTGGGCGGAAGAAAACGGTAAAGACTGGGAAGCTTATTGGAAGGGAGAAGATACCCAGTTGATCCATTTTATTGGGAAGGACAACATTGTCTTCCACTGTATTATTTTCCCTGCGATGCTCAAAGCACACGGCGACTATAATCTGCCCATCAATGTACCTGCGAATTCCTTCCTCAATTTTGAAGGACAGAAATTTAGCAAAAGCCGGGGTTGGGGAATCGAACAGCACGAATACCTCGAAGAATTCAAGGATTTTCCCAATGCCGTAGATGCGCTGCGCTGGGCACTGGTGCGCAATATGCCCGAAACCAGAGATGCTGATTTCAAGTGGGACGAGTTTGTGGATTTTCACGACAAGGAACTAGCGGATAAGTTGGGTAACTTCATCAACCGCGTAGTGGTGCTTACGCACAAATATTTTGATGGTAAGGTACCCGCCACGGATGCAGATGTCAATGGCATTTTGGCACCAGTGAAAGCTTTTACAGATCAGTTGGTAGCCGATATTGAAGGCTTCAATTTTAAGCAAGCAGCTTTTTATGTGGTAGAAATTGCGAGTTGGGGCAACACCTATCTACAAGATGCTGCACCCTGGACATTGGCCAAGGAAAATCCTGATGATCCAAGGATAGCCACGTCGCTCAATGTGAGTCTTCAAGTGACTGCATTGATCGCTCAGTTGATTGAACCTTTTCTACCTTTTATTGCGCCTAAATTGCGGGCATTGGTAGGGCAGGAGCCCGCTCAGCAGGGTGAACTCCAGGAAACGCTCAATAAACTTGCCAAAGGCGAGTGGTTGTTGGCACCAGGGCAAGCTATCGGTCAATCAGATGTATTATTCCCAAAAATCATCGACCGCAAAGACGACAGCCGTAAGCAAATCATTGACCGTCAAAAAGCCAAATTGGAAGCCATCCTCGCGGAAGAAAAAGGCCCCGAACGCCCAGCCGTGAAAGCTGAAGCTACCTTCGATGATTTTACCAAGCTGGACTTAAGGACAGCTACCATCAAAGCTGCCAGTGCAGTACCCAAAGCAGATAAATTACTGCAATTGACCCTCGACCTGGGTTTTGAAGAGCGGACCGTATTGTCAGGTATTGCCGAGCATTACCAACCCAAAGATATTATCGGTAAGCAAGTGGTGATGGTCGCCAACCTGGCTCCCCGCAAAATGAGAGGCATCCTTAGCCAAGGCATGGTCTTGATGGCCGAAAATGAAGACGGCAAGCTGGTTTTTGTTAGCCCTCCCGCCGGATTTGGTGATGGCTGGCTGGTGCGGTAGGGGTTTGAATCACTTAGGGCGAGAAATATAGAAAGGGGTAGGACTTGGCGTCCCACCCCTTTTTATGTCGTCCTTTCAGGACTGTTTTGTATATGGATGTTGTGTTTTAATGTGGGATTCAGACGTAGCTGCTACGTCTCTGCGGGAACAACCATCAACCAACAACCATCTAACCATCAACCCTACTTCCGCTTCCCCTTCTTCTGTTTTGGGAAACCAAATTTCTTCTCTTTTCTCTTTTTGAAAGAACCCTTCTTGGAGAAGCTGCGGTCTTTCTTGGGGCCGTGTTCGCGGCGGCCACCTGCAGCACCACCACCATTGGGGCCGTCATCGAAGTTGACCCTCATGGCGCGGCCTTCCCATTCGGCGCCTTTGAATTTTTTGACGAGGGCTCCAGCTATCGCGTGGTCAACGTCAAAGAAGGTGTGCTTGTCGCGTAGTTCAACATCGCCGATAGCTTTAGCATCGATTTCACCAAAGAAGCAGACGAATTCAACGAACTCAGGAATACCAGCGACTTCTTTTTTGCCAATGTTGATAAACATCCGCTGGTATTTACCAGAAGGTTTGCGGGGTTCTTTTTCCTTGCGGTGATCTTTGCTGGAGGTGCGAGGATCAAGTAAATGCAAGGCCTCGCGCTGATAATGAACCGGTAGTTCACCGAAGGTAAGCGCAGCGACCCGTTGGATCAGTTCTTCTTTGCTCAGGTCGAAAAGGGTCACTTCCAACTCCGAAGTAATAGGAGCAAGGGAAGGAATGGTCTTGGTTTCGAGCAAGCTTTGGAAGGTACGTTGAAGGCGGCGCTCTACCAGGCCGAGGACGCTAGGTGGCTCGGTTTCATTAAATTGGAGGTTCAACTGGCGGTCGAGGCCCCGTAGCTTGTGCCGATCATTGGGGTGAATGAGCATGATGGATTTGCCTTTGTCGCCAGCGCGCCCGGTTCGACCGGAACGGTGGGTGTAGAAGGCCCAATCATCGGGGATGTTGAGGTGAAAAACGTGGGTGATGCCTTGCACATCAAGTCCGCGAGCAGCCACATCGGTAGCAATCAAAATACGTACACGCTTGCTGCGAAAACGCTCCATCGCGCGATCGCGTTGAGCTTGGGAAAGGTCGCCGTTGAGGACATCTACCGCGTAACCATCCCGCTGCAAATCGTCGGACAAGCTTAGCGTCTCGGCCCGGGTACGACAGAAAACCAGTGCGTAAAGCTCTGGGTCGGAATCGAGGTAACGGCGCAACACTTCCAAGCGTTCGCGTGGTCGAGCAATAATGAATTGATGGTCAATATCTTCGTTGGTCTGACTGGTATCGCCCACTTTGATTTCGTGGGGATCGTGCATGTAGTGCTTGGTCAGGCGTTGTACTTCCTTGGGCATGGTGGCCGAAAACAGCCAGGTACGTCTTTCCGTAGGAACACTTTCCAGAATTTCGTCGATCTCTTCCTTGAAACCCATATTGAGCATCTCGTCCGCTTCATCCAGTACCACGGTGGTGATGGAATCGAGCTGAATGGCCTTACGCTTGATGAGGTCACGCAAACGACCAGGAGTAGCGACTACTAACTGAGAGCCGGCTTTAATTTGTTTCATCTGCACCCATATATCGGCACCACCATATACGGCGGTGATGTTGAGCATGGGGCGGAAAAGGGCGAATTGTTGCAATTCTTTAGTGATCTGCAGGCACAATTCACGGGTGGGTGCCAGTACCAAGCCCAGCGGCTTACCCATGCTGAGGTCCATACGGTCGATGAGTGGGAGGCCAAAAGCAGCGGTTTTACCCGTACCTGTTTGTGCCAATCCGACCAAATCACGGTTACCGGCAAGCAGAAAAGGAATAGCCTCTTGTTGGATGGGGGTAGGTTCTACAAAACCCAATTCAGCAATAGCATCTAAAAGCGGTTGGGACAAGCCCAGAGAAGAAAAATCTGACATTAAAATAGGACTACGAATGAAGAAACGACGGGAATGAAAAGCAGGCGTTTCCGAATTAAGCCGCAAAGGTACGATTTTTAATAATGATTTTGTGTTTTTTGTCTGATAGTGTGTTAATTATCTCTTTGTTGAAGGTAATAGGAAGCTCCTCGATTTTACCTGAGCTAGCCTTTAGATGGCTGGAGTTGTGTAATTAAGTGGATAGTATATTATCGACTTAAATTTTGTTTTTGGTGTTTCTCCCTTGTTGGTTAATATTTAGAATGTTGTAAATTGCTGCCTGTTATGCTGTTTTTCGCTCTTGCGAAGCAGACAACTTACATTTCTTTAACATATAATAACGCGCTCATGAAAAATGTAATGCTCCTTATGGGGCTATTCGCCTCGGCCTTTGCTTATGCCCAGACTCCTTTCACCTACTATTTTGGAGAAACGGGATCCTTGAATTTTATCCGGGATTTTACCCGACAAGACGATGGTCATTATTTGTTTCACGCCTATGGTAATTATGCGGGACAGACAGATTTCGATTTGGCGAACTACCAGTTAAATTTAGTGACGGGTGAGTTAGATAGTACTATCGTCGTACAACCCGCTAATCAAACTTTACTTGCAGCGGAGGAAGTGAGTAATGGCGGTGCAGCTGTTGCCTCCCGGATAAATGTTGCAGATGGTTTTTTTGCTGATGTTATGGTTCAGTATCTGGATGCTAATGGAGAAGAAACAGATCGCATCATTTTTGGTGGGGAGTTCTCAGATAGCCCTGTACGAACAGCCATCGATGAGCAGCAAAACTTCTTTGTCACCTACCAGCAAAGCACTTCGGGTTTTCCCTACCTTTCTGACTACCGAGTACGGATGATCGATGCAGCGCACGAAACAGCCTATGACGTTTTGCTTGATCTACCAGAAGGTGCTGTTTTTGATCTGGAAGCCCTTGGTAATGGAGAAGTGATCGTCGTAGCCGACAACAATACGCCCACCCATATCAATCAGGTGGAAATTATCAAGCTAGGTTCCGATGGTAGTACCCTTTGGCGTACCAGTCTCAATACCGATGATGGTGTTGTGGGGGTGTTTCAAAGTTTCTCTGCAGGAGATGAGCTATACCTGTACGATTATCTTTTTGACCAGATAATTACGCTCAATTTGAGCGATGGAAGTGTTTTAAACAATATTTCGTCTTCTAGTTCAGTAAGCGCTAATTCCTCTTCGCTGATTGTTAAGTACGATGATGCTATCTGGATTCTTGGGAGGACTACGATCTATCAAATGCGTAATCTAAGTGGCTCGGAGTATGAGGTTATAGCTAGTTACCCCAAGGAGGGAAGCCTACTTCAGAGTGCTAAATTTCGGCAAGAGGGTGTGTGGGAATACATGAGTGTTATCGGTGAATTGGTTAGCATGGATCTCAATTCTGGCGAACAGACGGTACTGGCGAATTTGAATCGACCATTAAGCTTACCAGTACGGGAAGAAACGGTCAACGTGCAAATGGTTGAGGGACAGCTCTATGCCGGAATAAGACGAGGTGGAAATGGTGGTTTATTCTTTATTGTCAACACGCTGGACCTCAATGGAGAGCTCCTTAATTCTATCACGGTGGAGGAGAACCAGGGCGGCATTGTTTATTCGATGCTGGCACTACCAAACGGAGGAGTTGCTTCGCTGAGTATTATTGAAGATGGATTTTTCATCTTTGGCTTACGGCTGGATATTTACGACGAGAGTGGTAATCTGACCAGCCAAACCAATGTAATTGACTTCGAAGATCAAATTATCTCTTCTCTAGCCATGATTTGGTTGCCTTCTGGCAAACTGGGAATTAACGTAAACAATGAGCCTTACGGAGGTGGTGAGGTCAATCTGACCTATGAGGTAGACATCGAAACAGCAGAAGTTACCTTGAGGCAAACGCTGGAACTTCCCGAAAAGCCGGATAATTTTTCTAGTCTGGCAACCAACGCGGTTGGATTTGTCAATACCCGTTTTTCTAATGACAATAATACGGCAACCGTCCGTAAGCTGAGCTTAGATGACGGGTTGGTATGGGAAACCGAGCTGAATTTGCTTACAGGAGACAATGTTGACGATTATGGAACCAGCAGCTACCCTTTGGTCGCCAATCCTGTGACCGAAACGGCACTACTGGGTATCAATTTACAGGAGAGAGGTCAAGCACCAGTATATTTTGTTCATGTATTGGATGGTGCGACTGGAACCGAAGAGGGAAGTTTCACCTCTGTCAATACCCAGATTAGTGCGCGAGTAAACTTTTTGAACGAGGAGCAAATTGTTCTGATAGGTTGTAGTCGTAATCCAAACATTGAAAGTGAAGAGGATCGTTTTCTATTCAACTATGAGGTTTATGACCTTTCGGGAAATTTGATTACTCAGACTACCAGCGACCTTCCTCATTTATTAACCATCAATGGAATCGATGTACTGGAGAACGGTTTTCTGCTCGTTTATGGTGAGATTATTGAGGATGCTGATGCCAACGCTATGGTCATTTTGGTAAATGAGGAGGGAGAGATCATGACGACTAACCTGTCCGATATTCTTCAGGTTTGGGGCAAACTTACTATAGGTCCCAACCCTAGCAATGACCTGCTCCACATTCAGTTGGAGAACGACTTCCTAGGCGAAGTAGCCATCAATGTTTATACCATAGGCGGACGTTTGCTGGGGGAGTGGACAACGGAAAAGGCATTCCAACAAATGACTTGGGAAACCTCGCTGGACGAGCTACCGGCTGGCAGTTATTGGGTGCAAGTCAAAAGCCCTGCAGGACAGATGACGGCGGGCTGGGTGAAGCAGTAATGATTAGTTAGCTGGTTTGAAGGTTTGATAGTTTTACCGCCGTAGAGACGCGATGCTTCCCGTCTGACGGGGTGAAGATATGATGAATTAGTTGGAGGGTTTGTCATGACAATCATCAAACCATCTGGAAATCAGATCAATTTTGTAAATTCGTGTAGCTGGTCTGCGGCACTTTTTTCACGCGAGCGAAAAAGTGCCGCAGATAAAAAATACACCAAATGACCACCAACTACCTCGATAGTGCCCGCCAACAATTCCAATATTACAAAACGCTGGGAGATCGTACGCTGGCGCAATTAGCGGATGATCAGCTCTTCTGGCAATACAATCCGGAGAGCAACTCTATCGCCATTATCGTCAAACATCTATGGGGGAATATGTTGTCGCGTTGGACGGATTTCCTGACCGCTGATGGCGAAAAGGAATGGCGCCAACGCGAAGCAGAATTTGATGCCGATATTAAAGACCGCCAAGAACTGGAAGAAAAGTGGGAAGCTGGCTGGCAGTGTTTGTTTAGTGCCTTGGACAGTATCACTGAGGAACATTTTGATACCATCATTTACATCCGCAATATGGGTCACACCGTGGTAGAGGCTATCAACCGTCAGTTGGCGCATTATGCTTACCACGTTGGACAAATGGTGTACCTTGGCCGGATGCTCAAGGGTAGCGAATGGCTGAGCCTATCTATCCCCCGAGGTGAATCTGCTGCTTACAATGCCGAAAAATTTAGTCAACCCAAACACCGTGAGCACTTCACCCAAGAATGGCTAGATGACAAAACAACAGAACCAGTCTAATAACTGCGAATGATTACCATTTTACGAAATCAAAGTCCCTCTACCTTCTACCAAGTACATGGTACCGGAGGATTTGGGTACTAATCCAATCAATTTTAGTACATTCAGTCCACACAAATCCGACGCTATGTTTTACGCTTTTAAAGGGTTTCAACCCGTTGTTCATCCTTCTGCTTTTGTTCATCCACAAGCCACCGTGACGGGCAATGTTATCATCGGTGCCGACGTATATATTGGCCCTGGTGCCGCGCTACGGGGTGATTGGGGTGGAATTGTGATCGAAGACGGTTGTAATGTGCAGGAAAATTGTACCATCCACATGTTTCCCGGTGTGACGGTCCTATTGGAGCGAGGTGCTCACGTAGGGCACGGTGCCATCATCCACGGTGCTCACCTGGGGCGAAATGTCATGATCGGCATGAACAGTGTCATCATGGACGAAGTAGTCGTAGGGGAGGGGAGCATCATCGGTGCACTCTCCTTCGTAAAAGCCAAAACTATCATTCCCGAACGCAGTCTGGTGGTAGGTAATCCCGCCAAGATCATCAAGGAGGTGAGCGACGAAATGCTGGCCTGGAAAACCAAAGGAACTCGCCTCTACCAGCAACTCCCCTCAGAATTACACGCCCAACTGGAAGTTTGCGAACCCTTAAGAGAAGTGCCCGCTGACCGCCCTGCACAGGAGAGTTTGTATGCGACCTGGGAGGCGATAAAGAGCGAGGGATAGGTTTTGTTTTTTTCATCGCTCTATTTTAATACGTCGAAGGTCAGACTTAACGCTTAATTCGTCGTCACTAATTGCAGACATCCCCCCCGCATAATTCAAACCAACAATATGTCAAGTATAGGTGCTACCCTCAGAGCAAAAATGCCCAAACTGTATTTTGCGTTGACCAATTTGATCAATTATCTAAATCGAATAAGAGCCCCGTATACTATCTTTATCACGGATAGTTTAGGTGGAAGTTTTAAAACTTATTTTGAGAAAAATCCTCTGACCGCAGTAAAAAATAGATTGATGCAAGACCTGGATCAAATCTCCGTCCAGGTAGTAGAGACGGTCTGTCAGCGTTTTCTAGCGTATCCGGATGAAAGTAATAAAGAGAAGATGAGCAAGAACCGCCCCGTTGTCGGAGGTCTTTTGCCCGTAGAATCGCAAGCAACGGTGAAAGCGATCAATTCGAAGTTGCAGGAAGTAAGTAAGCAGTATGATCTTCCCAAGGATAGTATCGAGGCTTCGGTTTTTTATTTTTACCATGGTCTTAGCCTACTACCTCCATCGCTTATCGAATATGTAAAGGGCGAAGATTTTGTGGATGTTGGCGCTTACGTTGGGGACTCTGCTATTGCTTTAAGTAGCTACGATTATCGAAAAATCTATTCCATAGAAATGTCCCAGCATAGTATTAATGCTTACCATCGGAATATGGAAAAAGCGGGCATCCCGCGTGAAAAGTACGAGGTCATCAATGTGGCTATCAGTACCGAAGACGATCTGCCAGCCATTGAGCTTCCCGATACGGGTTCGGCAGGCTTTTCCCTCATGCGAAAACGCGGTAAATACGATGTCATTGAAATTGAGCAACGCTCCTTTGATACTTTAGTGAAAGAGCATGGCATTAAGCCCCGGTTCATTAAGGTCGACATCGAAGGCTACGCAATGCATTTTGTCCAGGGAGGAATACAGGCACTCAAGAAATATCGACCGGTACTTTCCCTTGCTATCTACCACAATCCAACAGAGTTTTTTGAAATCAAACCCTTCCTGGAAGCGGAGTTGCCTAATTACGGGTTCATGATCAGGAAGCTCACTCCTGGTATCCAGAATAACCTTTGTCATTCGGAGGTGATCCTGCTGGCTTATCCATTGGAAATAGGGAATGCTTGACCAGTCGAGCGTAATATCCACAACAATGATCGACCAAATGGTCAAATGGGCCAAGGCTAATCCTCGGGTTTTATTCCTCATTGATAGTGCAGGGGCATTGCTCTCGGCTTTTTTGTTAGGTGTAGTTTTGGTGAAATTGGAGGCTGTTTTTGGTATTCCGCCGTCAACACTTTATGTCTTAGCAATCTTGCCGTGCTTGTTTGCGGTTTATGATGTTTATTGTTACCAGAAGAAAGAGGATGAGTCAAGGCCTTATTTAAAGGGGATTGCGCTAATGAACATGAGTTATTGTCTACTGTCCCTTGGCTTTGCTCTCTATCATTTTGAAAGCCTTACTTACTTTGGTTGGATGTATATTTTGGGTGAAATTTTTATAGTAATGGTCTTGGCTAGAGTGGAATGGATTGTTTCTACTTGTTAAAATGTTGTTATTCAATAAATTGTATTGCGTTTGTAGCTTAGCTTTAGTCATTTAAAAAAATGACGATGAAAAGCTATCTGGCGCCTTCGGCACTAAACAGAGATTTTTCAATTTCAGGGATTTCCACAAAAGGCAATTACGCTTTTTTTCTGCCCAATCTACTAGCCATTTTTACGGTATTCGCGCTATTGACATCCTGCAATAGCCAACACTCAGCAGAAAAGAAAGGGTATAAAAAGGACGATAACCGAGCAGTTGGTGATACGCTGTCGGAAATGTTGGACAAGGGAATGATGGTTATTTTTCAAGACAAGCAGGGCAATCACTGGTTTGCTGGTGGAGATGGGGGTGCTTATAAATACGACGGTAAAAACCTGGTGCTATTTAGAGAGAAAGATGGACTGTGCAGCAATGCTATTCTGGGGATACAAGACGACCAGTTCGGCAACGTTTACTTCGATACACCAGAAGGCGTGAGTAAATTTGATGGAAGAAAATTTACCACCCTACCCATTGTTGATGATACCCTGTCGGGTAATCAGTGGACCATGCCTTCCGAGGATTTATGGTTCAGAATGGGTTGGGATGAAAATGGCCCCTATCACTATGACGGAACCTCCTTACGACACATGGCGTTTCCAAAACACGGAAGGGTTGACACCTTTTATGCTACTTATCCCAATGTCAGTTACAGCCCCTCTGGTATTTATTTTATTTACCACGACAAAAAAGGTGCTGTATGGTTTGGTACCGCTTCACTGGGGGTTTGTCGTTATGATGGTACCTCGCTAAGTTGGCTATATGAGGAGCAAATCACCTTAACACCTGGTGGCGGCGATTTCGGAATACGCTCTATTCTCGAAGATAAAAATGGGCATTTTTGGTTTTGCAGCTCGCAAAATTGGTTTGAAATATTACCTACCGTTTCAACCGTTAATGGCACTAATTACCTCAACTACCTTAAAGGGGAAGGATTTGGGTATCCCATGGAAAATGGAGAGGAAGCGTTCCTTTATTTTATGTCAATGGTAGAAGATGACCAAGGGGATATGTGGATGGTAAACGGTGATGGAGCCTGGCATAATGACGGCAAAGAAATTCATCATTACCCTCTTAAAGACGGAGAAACAGATGCGTGGGGCTTCGTTATCTATAAAGATCATCAGGGAGAACTCTGGGTTGGGACACGATTTGCGGGCGTTTTTAAGTTTAATGGTAACGCATTTGAGCGGTTCAAAGGTTAGCACACTCGAAAACCCGTGATTTTGATGAAGATAAGGTTGATTTTGATATTTATTGGTGTGACCTGGAGCTTTGGCCTGAAGTGTCAGGTAGAGGAGGCTGCCAATACATTGGAGCAATACAAAAAAAAGTTTGCAGACTGCTTAAACGAGCAGGTCAATGAGTGCGAGGCGATGCAAGCCGATATTATTCGTTTACTACAAGTGGTAAGTCCCGATACATTTGCTGCCCGCCTTTCTATCGATTTTGCCAAAATACGCGAGGAAGCAGGTTATTGGGACGCTGCTACCGAGGCGTTCTTATTACTTGCGCATACGCAAAATACAGCATCAGGCTTACCTTGTGAACAAGTACAAAGTCAGTTTTTACTTACCCGACAGGCATTATTTACTGGAGATCCTCAACTCACACTTCAACGTGCAGAAGAAGCCCTACGCCTGGCGCAGGTGTGTGGAGAAGAGGATCATATTGCTCATGCTTACGCTTACCTGGGGGCGGCCCAAATAGAATTGGGGACTTACCGTAAGGCCCTGGAATACCTGCTGATTGCTGAAAAAGGGTATGCGAAATTGAACGATCAAAAAGGGTTGGCGGTAGTGAAATTAGACATGGCCGTTGCGTATGCTGATCTGAACGAGCGCAGTAAATCTCGCCAGCTTACCCAGGAAGCAGCGATGATCTACAAAGAAGAGGGAGAAGAACTGCGTTACGCCATTGCCTTGGTTGATTTGTGCTCCGACTATCTCGATGTTGGGCTTACGGACAGTGTGCAAAAATACTTACCAGAGGCCGCGGCTATTGTAGAAGGGCGTCATCCGCTAGCAACGGCCTACGTTCAACAACACTATGGGAACTTGTACAAGCAGTTGGGCCAATATCCTCAAGCCATTGCAGCACTGGAAAAAGCTGATGCACTTAATGCGACCATTGGGGATGAGGGCCTAAGAGCAAATGTCTATGTCTTCTTGTCCGAAGTCTATACCCTTACCGGAAATGATGCTAAGGCATACCGGTATGCTCAGCAGGCGGATAGAATATCCCAGGAATTGGGCCTGAATAGCTTGCGGGTGAAAACCTTGCATAACTTGGCAGAAACGGCCTATCAGGTGGGAGCATACCAAGAGAGTAAATTCGCCTACGAAGATTACATTCAGTGGAATGATAGCTTGCTGGGGATAGAAAAACAAAAAGAAATAGCTGCTTTAGAGCAAGCATTTGCTGCCGAAAAGCGAGAGGCTGAGATCGACCGTCAGCAACAAGAAAACCAGTTGTTAAGCGAAAAAAATAAAGCACTCCAAACACGCAACTTCGCCTTACTTGCTGCTTTATTGCTATTGGGCGTGACGGCTTATGCTTTCGTCAACAGGCAGCGAATCCGTACAGAGCAGCAGCAAACACGAGTACAACTCCAAGCTGCCGAAAATGATCGACTACAACTCGAAGTCCACTTTAAAAATCGGGAACTCACGGCGCAGGCATTGCACATTGCCCAAAAAAATGAAATCCTCAATGATTTAAAATCAGCTTTGGACCAGTTACCGTCGGTTCCCAAAAACACTCCTTCGCTGCATGAATTAAGTAGCAAACTGCGATTTGAACTCCAGATTGATGATAATTGGGAGCAGTTTGCGCGGCAGTTTACGGAGATGAATCCTACGTTTTTGCAACTTCTTGGTGAGCGACACGCCGGGCTTACCCAAAATGACCTCCGTTTGGCAACGCTTCTCAGGATGAATTTAGGGTCTAAAGAAATTGCCCATATACTGAATATATCTGACGATGCAGTCAAGAAAGCCCGCTACCGTTTGCGGAAAAAGTTAGCCCTGGAAACCAGTGATAAGCTGGAGATGTACCTCTTGAGTATTTAGAGTGGTCTAACCCAAAATTCCGCCCAGTTTATTGATGTCCAGAATATGAATTCGGCCGTCAACGATTTGTATGTAGCCGCTTTCGCGGAAATCCGTCAGGGTACGAATAACACTTTCTTTGGCGGTGCCTATCATTTTGGCGAGGTCTTCACGGAGAATGTCAAATTCTAGGGTATCTTCTTTCTCTGCGATGGCAACGAGGGTGTCGGCAACCCGTTTACGGATGGAGTCGTAGGCCAGCTGCATGAGTTGTTCTTCCTTGTCAGCCACATTGTTGGCCAGCATTTTTATCATGCGGGAGGTGACGTTGGGGTTGGCGGAGAGTAGCTTTTCAAAATCCTCTCTCGGTACGAGCCTGAGTTCACTGTCTTCCATAGCGGCAGCCGTAAAAGTATAAGCATCCTGGCCGCTAATCAGTGGAGTGTACCCCAGAAAATCGCCCTCCTGGCAGTAGTTGATGATGTACTCTTTGCCAAAATCATTGGTTTTGTACAGTTTGATTTTTCCCTGCTCAACCAAATACAAATAGCGGGGGTAATCGCCTTCTGTAAATACTTTTTCCTTGCGGCTGTAGCTGCGTAGGCGGTGGTCAGTAGATAGTTTCTTTAGTTCAGCGTGGCCACGCGCTTCATCAATGAAGGCGGTAAAATTACTGGAGGTTTGGCTAAACTGGCGTTGCAAACGTTCGTGCTTAGCCAAGCGTTGTTGAACAACTTCGAGGAGCTCATCTTTGTAAATGGGCTTCATCAGGTAATCATCGGCACCCAGGTTCATCCCTCTGCGTAAGTCTTCTTTTTCCGTCTTTGCGGTTAAGAAAATGAAAGGAACACCAAGGGTACTCTCTTTTTGACTCAGGATTTTTAATACGCCATAGCCATCAAGCTCTGGCATCATCACATCACATAAGATGAGGTCTGGTGGTGCTGCCAGTGCTTTTTCTACGCCCTCTTTGCCATTGACCGCTTCCTCCACACTATAGCCGTAAAGACTAAGTATTTCAGATAGATTTTCTCTAACCTCGGCATTATCTTCAATAATGAGAATTCGCTTCATTTGTACAGGTTTAAGATGAATGAAAGTTGGCGTTAAAGAGGTAAAGAAATACGGAAAACAGAGCCTTGACCCATTTCACTCGTAAATTCAATTTGGCCTCCCAATAAGTCCAGGTAACGTTCTACAATGTGGAGTCCTAATCCGGTGCCTTTGATGTTCTCTACATTGTGGGCGCGGAAAAATCGGGTAAAAAGATGTTTTTGATCTTCTTTAGGAATACCCATGCCTTCATCCTTGATGGCAAAGATAATCGCTGATTCGGCTTTTTCCACCTTCAGGTGAATGGTTTGTTCTTCAGAAGAATACTTACTGGCATTAGAAAGCAGGTTGAGCAAAATGTTGCGTAAAAGTTTTGGGTCGGTATGGATAGTCCAATCCTCTACAAGGGTAGGGAAATTCAATTTCTGCCCTTTTTTTAGTAATAGGTTGACCTCGTCTTCCATCTCGCGAAGAAAGCCAGCTAGGTTCAGCGTTTCTATTTGTGCTTCTTGCTTTCCTTCTTCCAACCTGCTCAGCGATAGAAAGTCATTAAGAATATCATTGAGATTGCCCACCGCTGCTTTAATGCGGTCGATATGGCGAAGCCGTTTGGGGTGTTGCTCGGTATTTTGGTACATCTCTACCAGTTCCGCTGAGCTGAGAATGGTGCTCAGTGGGGTCCGGAATTCATGGGAGGCCATGCTGACAAAGCGGCTTTTCAAGGCATTCAACTCTTTCTCCTTGGCAAGGGCCTGTTGGAGTTCCTGCTCCTGTTCTCTGAGCTGATGCTCTACGGCTTGTCTTTCTTCGATTTCTTGTTTGAGCAGTTGGTTTGTACCCAGCAACTGATCTACGGCGTTGGCCAAATCTTCGGTACGTTGTACTACTTTTTCTTCCAGCGCCCGGTTGAGTTCCATAATACGTTGTTCAGCTGCTTTAATATCACTGAGGTCATGTACGACACCAGTGTACATCCGTTCTCCGTCGATATTCATTTCACTTACCGCCAAGCGGAATGGGAAGACGGTACCGTCACTACGCAGGCCTTCTACTTCTCTTCCTATACCAATGATCTTTGCTTTTCCTGTACGATGATAATTGTGCATGTAACCATCGTGCTCTGCGCGGTAAGGAGCAGGCATTAAGACGTTGATCTTTTTGCCCATTATCTGGCTGGGCTCGTAAGCAAAAAGCTTAGCGGCAGCAGGATTGATGGTCTCAATGATTCCTTTTTCGTCAATTGTGATGATGCCATCAGTAGCCGTATTAATGATGGCTTCCAGTCTTTTGGCTTCGGCAGTCAATGCCTTCATTCTCTCCATTTTTGAAAGGTAAGCAATGACTGAGGATTTTCCCTCAACCATTGCAAAAAATGTGATTGATCTTTCTCCATCGAAAAGGATACGGACGTTTTATCTTCCCTTTCAAATACAAAGTAGGTGAGAATTGAAAAGGTGGTTGCCATTGAAAATCATAAAAGTGGGTGACAAATGTCATCACTTAAACCTGCCCAATAGGACGATCTTGCAGATGTAATCAAAAGCGAGGTGGCCTCCTTGAAAGAGAAAGTACCAAGCTGCGTTACAATAACTAATTTCCAAGATCAAATTTTTCTGTTATGAATATCATTGCACCGGTTTCTACGCTAATGAGCACTCGTTTGATAACTGTTAACCCAGATGATAATTTGGAAGCAGTAAAAACTCACTTCGACGAGCACAGCATCCACCACATTCCTGTAGTACGCTACAAAAAAATTGTGGGCATTATCAGTTCTGCTGACTTCAATCATTTTCTGCGCGGTTTCACCCGCAATGAACAAGATTCTCTTCTGGAGAGTGTGCGCTTGAGAGCGTGGAAAGCAGAAGATATTATGACAAAAAAGCTGGCTAAAGTAGAGGTTAGTGACCCGATTAGAACAGCGTTGGAAGTCTTTAAAACCAACCGTATTCACGCATTACCCGTTGAAGAGAATGGTGAACTGGTTGGGATTATCACTACTTACGATGTCATCTGTGCACTCGCAGAGGAAGAAATAAAGCTGGAGGATTATAACCGCTAGTAATTTAGATGTCATGGGAAGTTGATGATGAATTCATTCATTGTCACTTCCTTTGGCGTTGGTCTTCGCTATACAAATTCGTTCAGGGACGGAGAAAAGAGGTTTATGCCATGGGCATACCCTCGGTATTTCCGTCAAACTACGTCGTTTTGTATAGCGTTAAATTTTTTTTTATGATAGCGATTCAACTGTTCGGTATCACGGAATCTAAAAACCTGGTGGCCTGGCGCAAGCTGGTTAGTGAGGCATTGGAACAATTGGAGATCGACTTCAATATACAGGTCGTCAGTGATCTTGAGCAGTTTATCCGTTATGACCTCACTGGAATCCCTGCACTTGTTATCGGCGAGGAGGTTTTGTTTCAGCGAGAGCTACCTGATCTGGAAGAATTAGTAGCTGTGCTTAGAGAAAAGATAGAAAATACAACGCCAAATCAGCATGTAGCATGATTTGGCGTTGTCTAAAATTTGGTAATTGCGAAGGTAACTTTTAGTCAAATGTTACTGGTGGTCCAGGAATACGTGCTCCTGCTTTGTCTTGTTTGGCCGATGGTTGCAAATCCATCGTTTCTGCATCCAAACCGATGAAACTTAAGTCAATGTTTTTATAAGCCGCATTGGCTTTGTACTCCATGATGATTTCTTTAATATCATAATCAATATGGAGCGTATTTGAAGCGTCAATAAGTACCTTGCTATTGGCTGGAAGCTTTTTAAGACTTAGGAGGATACTGGCTTTGTTTAAAAACGATACGTCCTCGGCCAACTCCAAGTGGATAATGCCATCATCTTTACGTTTATCTTCCACAAAATAAGGTGCCTTATAATTATTAAGCAGGATATAAAAGATGGCTATGACCATTCCGATACCAATTCCTACCAATAAGTCGGTGAATAGAATCGCAATAATAGTAACCATGAATGGTATAAATTGCTTTTGCCCCAGTTTGTACATTTCCTTGAACAAGGAAGGCTTCGCAAGTTTAAAACCTACCACAATAAGCACCGCTGCCAAGCTCGCCAGAGGGATCATGTTGAGCAGTTTGGGTATCGCCAATACACTCACCAGCAACATCAGCCCGTGAATAAAGGCTGCTGCTTTCGTTTTTCCCCCGGATTGGATATTTGCCGAACTACGAACAATTACCTGGGTAACAGGGATACCTCCGATCAATCCACTTAAGAGATTACCAACGCCTTGTGCTTTTAGTTCTTGGTTGGTGGGCGTAAGTCGCTTATAGGGGTCGAGTTTGTCGGTAGCCTCTACGCTCAACAAGGTCTCAAGGCTGGCTACAATCGCAATGGTAATGGCCGTAATCCAGATCGCTGGATTGTTCCATTGACTAAAATCAGGAAGCGTAAAGAGGCCAAGGAACTCGCTCCAGTCATTGGCTACGGGTAAGGTGACGAGGTGCTCTGGATCCAGGTTCCAGGAGGTATTGATGAGTATCTGCTGGATAATAATTCCCATGGCAACGACCACCAAAGGCCCTTGAACGATCGTCGTGAACTTTAATCGCTTGATGAAAGGTTGTTGCCACAAGATCAAAACAGCTAAGGACAGAATACTGATCAATAAGGCTCCGGGGGTAATGGCGCTCAGCATGTGCTCGAGTGCGGTAAAGGTGTTCTCCCCATTAATTTGTTGAAAAGCATAATCACCTTCCGGATCACTATCGTAGCCGAAGGCGTGAGGAATCTGCTTCAGGATGATAATTAAACCAATCCCTGTAAGCATGCCTTTGATCACGGATGATGGAAAAAAGTAACCGATTACACCAGCCTTCGCAAAGCCTAGTAATAGCTGAAATACTCCAGCGATAACTACTGCCAACAAGAAAGGCTCATAACCTAGTGCCTGGATGGCTGTAAGGACAATCACCGCCAATCCAGCAGCAGGGCCGCTAACACCCAACGGTGAACCAGAGAGTAGTGCTACAACGGTACCACCAACGATTCCTGAAATAACGCCCGAAAAGAGAGGTGCTCCCGAGGCCAGGGCAATCCCTAGACAAAGAGGTACGGCAACAAGAAAAACTACTAATCCGGCGGGGAAATCCGATTTTAGTTCTGAGAAAAATCCTTTGGGCTGTGATTCCATAAATATGCTATTTAGCTTTCTTTTTTTGACAAATGCTCCCGCCTTTCTAGGCCAGAGAATAGCAAATATAATAGTTTAGCTATTTGAAATGAAAAGTTCATTAGTATTTCTAATAGTTATCTTAGTTTATTTTTATACATAACTATGGAGAAAGTAAAAAAATGCCTGCTAGAAATACTAGCAGGCTGGTTGTAGGTTGAAGTATTGGGGGACGGTGCATTGTATCTGCACTTTTACTAATTTTGCTTAGCTCAATAACTCCTTCAGATTGCTGCTTTGATACTGCCGTCTGATACTGTTCTTCAGTAATTTACGTGCCTGGTGAATTCTGCTTTTGATGGTGCCTAAGGGGAGCTCCATCTCGGCTGCAATTTCTTCGTATTTGTACCCGCGAAAGGCCATTAAAAAGGGCTTACTCAATCCTTCTTCCAGTTGATCCATTGTTTTCATCAACTCCTGCATGGTCACTTTACTTTCTCCAGCGTTATGGGTTGCGCTTGTTTGCGAAAAGGTTACGCCAGGAATTTGTAGATCGGCGATTTGCTGCTTGCGCTTGCGTTTACGCCATTCATTAATAAAGGTATTGCGCATGATGGTCATCATCCATGCTTGAAGGTTGGTCTTGGGTTGGTAAAGATGGCGATAGCGCATGGCTTTGTAGACCGTATCCTGGTATAAATCCTCTGCATCGTTTTTATCACGGGTCAGTTGAAGGGCAAATGCTTGTAGATTTGGGGTATGTTCCTGAAAGAGCTGACCAAAGGTGCTAGTTGTCATAGGTTGATGATCTAATGAGTTGTATTCTTATGTAAATATAATAGTAAAGCTATCATTATTGCAAATAAAACTATTTAATTATTTTGATAAGTATTTTTTATGCACCTTTTCTGGGGGACGGTTGTTATTAGTACCGTATTACAAAAGATAACCTCTTGAAGAGGTTAATAATCCTTGTTATTCTATGTCTCAGTTGAGTTCATTAAAGCGTTTTTTTAAATTGTTGGAACCCGACAAGAAGGATGTTTTCTACATTTATCTCTATGCCATTTTTGGTGGTCTGCTCACCCTCACCTTACCATTAGGGGTACAAGCGGTCATCGGTTTGGTACAGGGAGGTGATGTTTCCTCTTCTCTGGTCATCCTGATTGCAGTGGTGACTTTAGGTACATTGTTTTCGGGGGTGCTGAAAATTATGCAGATTACCGTTGCGGAGACTCTACAACGGAGGGTATTTTCCAGATCGGCATTTGAGTTTGCCCTCCGTATTCCCAATTTGCGGATGGATGCCCTCCAACAAGACTATCCACCGGAGTTGGTGAATCGCTTTTTTGATACCCTTACGGTACAAAAAGGTTTACCCAAGATTTTAATGGATTTTTCAACGGGTATCGTGCAAATTATTTTTGGTTTGCTGCTTATCTCTTTCTACCACCCTTTTTTCGTGTTTTTTGGGATCAGTGTACTGGCTATCTTGTTCGTGTTACTCCGTTGGACAGGCCCCAAAGGACTGGATACCAGCCTTATCGAGAGTAAGTATAAATACCAGGTAGCGCATTGGTTACAGGAGGTAGCTCGAACAATGGTTACCTTCAAGCTGGCCAGTGGTGCACGTCTGTCGCTCAGCAAGACCAATAGCCTCGTAGATGGTTATCTCACAGCTCGTGGCAATCACTTTCGGGTGCTTGTCAATCAGTATGGGTACATTGTCATATTCAAAACCTTAGTGACGGCTGTACTCTTAGCGCTGGGCGGAATGTTAGTGATTGATAACCAAATTACGATCGGACAATTTGTAGCGGCCGAAATTGTGGTATTATTGATTCTGGGTTCGGTGGAAAAAGTTATCCTCACCCTGGCCGATGTTTATGACTTGCTAACGGGTTTAGAAAAGATGGGCTACTTTACCGATATTCCTCTTGAACCTGACGAAGGGATGAGTTTTGAAAGAGTAGACACGGGTAAAGGCATGGAATTGGAGGTGCAGAACCTCAGTTTTCAATTCAGCGACAGTGATCAGCCTACGTTGTGCGACTTGAACTTCAAGGTGAAATCAGGAGAAAAAGTTTGTGTTGCGGGCTACAATGGCTCTGGGAAATCTACCCTGATCCAGGTGATCTCGGGATTGATGTTGAATTATAAAGGCACCATTAGTTATAACAATGCGCCCATGTTTAACTTCAATTTGCGGAGTTTACGCAGCTACATTGGTGACCATGGTAGCCAGGAAGATGTTTTTCAGGGTACCCTTTGGGAGAACATCTGTCTTGGTCATGAAGATATTGACTTTCAACAAATCGTATGGGCAATCCGGCAAGTAGGCTTGGAAGATTACGTCAAGAGTTTACCCAAAGGCTACGATACCGTATTGCTACCCGGCGGCCGAAATCTGCCGCAAAGTGTGCGGACCAAAATATTATTAGCGCGTAGTGTAGTTTCCCAGCCACGTTTGCTGGCGCTGGAAGAATTCCTCAATCGCCTCCAACCTAAGGAACGCGAACGGATGTCGGATATGCTGACGGATCGTAGTCAGCCTTGGACTTTGGTGGCAGTTTCCAATGACCCATTACTAGCCGCCCGCTGCGAAAGGATTATCTTGATGGAAAAAGGGCAGATCATCGCCGATGGAAACTACGAAAGCCTCCGAGATAATCCCCACTTTGAGCGCATCTTTCAAATGAGTACTCCCAACGGCCAGGCTATCCAGCCAAAATGGAAGGAAAAAAAATAAATTATGCTAAATATATCACCTCAGAATTCCGTTAGCCAGCGTTTACCAGAAGGCAATTGGACTTGCCTGGAGCGTAACCCTTTGCCTACAGGCAATCGGATGATGCGCAATTGGTTGTTGGCTCTTTTGGTCATTTTTGTTGTTCTATTGTTCTTGCCGTGGCAACAAAATATTCAGGCGAAAGGAAAAATGACAACCCTCGATCCCGGTGACCGCCCACAAACCATTCAGGCGACCATTCCCGGAAGGATTGATCAGTGGTTTGTACGGGAAGGGCAATTGGTGAAGAAAGGAGATACGATTGTTCACCTTTCGGAAATCAAAGTCGACTATTTTGATCCCGAACTGGTAGGCCGTACGACCAATCAGGTGCGGGCTAAAGAAGGCGCCATCGTCACTTACGAGCAAAAGGCTGGCGCGCTGGCCGAACAGATAGCAGCAATGCGTGCCGAATTGGTACTGAAAAGAGAGCAACTGGAAGCCAAAGTAAAGCAGGTCGAATTAAAGCTACAAAGTCAGGAGGCGGATCTGGAGCAGGCGAGGGTAGCGTATACTATCGCCCAACGACAATTGGCACGTACGGATACGCTTTTTCAGCAAGGCATCAAATCCAGAACGGATCTGGAAGACAAGCAACAAAAGATGCAAGAAAGCCAGGCCAAAGCCATTGCTGCTGAAAACAAAGTAGCGGAAAATCGGCAAGAATTGGAGGTTACCCGCTTGGCATTGCGCAACATCATCAATGAGTACAACAACAAAATAGCCAAAGCGCAATCCGACCGTTTCAGTACTTTATCCGATCGTTATAGTGCGGAGGGAGAGTTGAATAAGATGCAAATCCAGGCGGAAAATTATGAGCAGCGTGCCCAGTTCTATTACATCATCGCTCCTCAGGATTGTTACATCACGCAGGTGGTGAAGCCTGGTATTGGAGAAACCGTCAAGGAGGGAGACCCTATCGTTACGATCATGCCCGCGAATTTTGATCTTGCCGTAGAAATGCACGTCCGCCCAATGGATCTTCCGCTGGTGCGCCAAAATGCAGAGGTTCGCTTTGTTTTCGACGGTTGGCCAGCCATTGTGTTTTCGGGCTGGCCCGATCTTTCGGTCGGAACCTATTCTGGTCGTATTGTAGCCATTGATAACAATATTGACAAAAATGGCCGCTACCGTCTACTGATCGCCCCTAATCCAGATGATCGCCCCTGGCCAGAAGCACTACGCCCGGGATCTGGCGTTCAAGGTATTGCCTTGCTGGGGCACGTTCAGGTCTGGTATGAGCTATGGCGGCAGTTGAATGGTTTTCCGCCCGATTATTATGGGGTGGAGAAAAAAAGGGAAGAAGAGAAGGGGACGAAAGCACCTATTAAATCTTTAAAATAACGGAGGGGAATGATAACATTGCGTTGTAGGATTTTATGCTTGTTACTGGTCATTGGAGGAAGTTCTCTTATGGCACAGCAGGAAATTTTGAGTGCTGATTTGTTCTGGCAGCAAGTGAAAATCAATCATCCCGTTGCCCGACAGGCAGCACTTTTGCAAGAGCAAGCTGCACAAGAGTTGTTGTATGCCCGTGGTAGCTTTGACCCCAAGCTGTATGCTTCCCAAGAGGAGAAGGTCTTTGGCGGAAAGAATTATTACCGTTACGGCCAGGGAGGGGTGAAAATCCCCACTGCTTGGGGGATTGCCCTCAAGGCGGAATACGATTGGACAGACCCCAACGGTGAATATCTCAACCCCGACCGAACCATTCCCCAGGGCGGACAGGCAATTGTTGGGCTTGAGGTTCCGCTTTTGCAAGGCCTCTTTTTTGATGCCTCGCGCTCAGCCTGGCGGCAGGCTCAAATCGGCCAAGATCGCTACCAGGCAGTCGCGGATGAACTTCGTAATGAACTTTTTTTCGCAGCCAATAAGTCCTATTGGGATTGGTCATACGCCTATTATTCTAGAGAAGTGGCCATTTCTGCAAGGGATTATAGTTTTGAACGACTTGGGGGAATCCGCGAAAGCTTTCGGGCCGGTGATTATCCCGCTATTGATACGCTGGAAGCTTATTTACAATGGCAAAGCTGGGAGTTGGAAGTACAGGAAAAAGAGTTACAGCTTAACCATACGATTGCCAAAATGCGGGCCCTTTTGTGGGAAGATGCCGGACGGCCAGAAGTATGGAACAAGGATTGGGTGCCGGAATCACCACAAGCTCCTCCTACTGCACCAGACTATGGTGAATTGGAACAAGCCATTGCTGAGCACCCTAGTCTCACGGTTTACCGCTACCAAAAAGAACAGTTGGCCATAGAAAGACGCTGGAAACAAGAACAGTTTAAACCAGAACTAACATTTAATTACAACTTCCTGGCCAACCAGTTTGATTTTAACCCAGAAGATACTGACGGGATCAGCAGTCTGGTCAATGATAATTACAAGTGGGGCTTCACCTTTAGTCAACCACTGCTGTTGCGTAAGGAACGTGCGGGAGTGGCCCTGACGGATATCAAGATTGCCCAAACGGATTGGAAACTCCAGCAAAAACAGCAAGATCTCACGACGAAACTAACTGCCTACTGGCAGGAGTGGGAAACTCGCCAACAACAGCTACAATTGTCACTGACGGTGGTGCAAAATTACCAAAGTCTGCTGGCTGCCGAAACGGCAAAGTTTGAAATCGGAGAAAGCTCCGTCTTCTTACTGAATTCGCGCCAGCAAAAGCTCTTGGAAGCACAACTCAAGCTGCTGAAAACACAAGCAGAGTTGCAGAAGACGGTGGTGGCGTTGTGGTATACGGCGGGACGGGGGTAGTAGGTGAACTACCTCACTACAATTTGTCGAATAGCCCGTTCTTCGCCATTAACGTACTCCAACAAATAAATGCCTGAGCTAAGGGCCGATAAGTCGAGGTTATCCGTGGTGCCGATAACGGGCCAAGATCGCAAGAATTTCCCAGCTCCATCTAAAAGCCGAATAGTTCCTGCAGTAGAAGTGTACTTGTGGAGCCGAATGCGTACGTTACCATTATTAGGATTAGGAAATACTTCAAAGCTCAGATTTGCATCAGGAGAAGAAGTACTCACCGGGGTACATCCTGGAGCGTCGGCCTCCGTGGCGTCAAATGAGCCAGCGGTTGCCGACCAGTCTTGCCAATTACCGCCTATACCTTCTGTCCAATTGTTGAGATCAAAACTGTACAAGCCGGTAGGGGTACCTTTTACGGCGTAAACTTTGAGGGCTTGCCCGCTTTGGTTCCAGCTCAAAGGTTGGCCGTTTACGCAATTCTCGGGCAGGTTGTTCATCACCTCACAGTTGGGGGCTATAAAGTAGGCATTGTCGTCAAAATCAGGGTAGGTGCCATAGATACTAGCCATCCCGTTTTCATCCACACAAATGGCAGTATATTCATCACAAGCAATCCCGTAGTAAGGAGTGTTGTAGTCTACGATAGCCCGTGCCAGAAAAACGGTGTGTCGCCCCTGGCGGTCGGGATTGTCGTAATGGGTATCAGTAATGACCTGATTGAGGTAAGGAACACGAATAAAGTCTTGGTTGCTGATAGCCACTTTACTGTCGTAAGGATTAGCCAGCGCAGTGGCACTGGTAACGGTGCCGTTTTGAGCTGTAAAGTACGCTCCGCCCAGGATGGCCATCCCCGCACTGGTGCCACCTATGGTGATATTTCGTTGTGCGATAGCCGTGTTGATCAAGTCTGCAACAGCAGTATTTCTCCAATAGGAGACGTAATTGTATTGATCCCCCCCTGCGATCCAAATGGCCTCTGCTTTGGCTATACGGTCCAATACGTAAGGATCGGTAGCGGCCTGGGCATTGTTGAAAACAATACTTTCTACAGAATTAATGGACACACCCAGCGTGTTGAAAAAATAATCGTTGTAACCATCGCCACCCGATGCACGAATGACGAGTACATCACCACCGTCAGCTCGCTGGAGAAACCAACGCATGGCGTTATCGTTTTCGGTAGCCCCTCCCATCAAGCAAACACCACCCATTGGGTTTGTGACCGCATCCATGAGGTTTCCCGTAAAATAGGAGGTGTAATCTTCTTGAGCATTGAGCGTGCAAAACGCTAAGCCCAACAGGCCGAAGGCCAGAAGCTTTTTCATGAGTAAGTAGAAGTTGAATTGTTGTGTCGCGAAACCAATTTTCCTGTTAAGGGAAATACTTCTGCAAGGTCGGGGTTTTGTCTGGGATAAAAAAGTTAAAGTTAAGGCGTTGGCTTTGAGCTGTTATTTGTAGCCCACCATTTCTATTAAATAGGCACCATTGTAGCCCAGGTTTCTAAGCTTGTTCTGTAATTGTATCGCTTGCGAACGACTGGTAAAGCTCTCCCTGGATTCTATGACCCATACTTCTTCGCAGGGCCGATAGCGAGCAATGAGGTCTTCGTGGAAAGGATATTCTCGGGGGTCCGTATTGCGTAATATGGCCACTTGCACTTTGTATTCAAGCGTAGGGGTGGTACTGAACTTTGGTAAGGAGGGGCGACTGTTGGCAGCACCACCCTTGCTATAAGTCACAGGAAGCTGGTCACAGTAGGCCGGTCTTTCGTTTTGAGCAGAAAGTTCGAACGTCCAGCCAAATGAGATGGCTATTAATAAGCTGTAGATCAGATGTTTCATGGTATAAAGAACTTGAAGTTGGTAGAAGAAAATACGGGAAACAAACTGCAGACTAATTGGACGATGTTTGGGTTTTGGGTCACCTTTTTATTTTATTGTCCTAACTTGATGGACTATAGACATCAAAGTTAAAGAATAATTGATTCGTTTGTGCCGACAGCGTTATTTTGATACGAGATTCTTGGAATTAAAGAGGAATACTTATCTTGTAAAGTGAGCGCATAAAAATAAGGTGCCCATTATCTTGAATTATTTATGTTTAAGCGCTTTCCATTTTACCGGCAGCTTGATAGCATGGATTGTGGTCCTACCTGTTTGCGTATGGTCGCAGCTTATCATGGGCGCGAATACCCTCTTCCGTTTTTACGAGAGCACTCCTATATCGAAAGAGACGGCGTAAGTCTTTTAGGAATCGTAAAAGCTGCGGAAGCCATTGGCCTGGAGACACACGCTTTTCGACTTCCTTGGGAGTCAGGTGAGGATGAAGCCAGTTTTCAAGACCTGGAATTGCCTTTAATCGCCCATTGGGAGCAGAATCATTTTGTGGTCGTATTCCGAATCACCAGCCGCTACGTATGGGTGGCTGATCCACGGGAGGCAGGTATCAAAAAAATGAGGCACCAGGAATTTATTCGCGGCTGGTGCTCAGTGGGGGAGGAGGAAGGCATTGTGCTGCTGCTCACGCCTACACCTGCTTTTTACGAGCAGGAGGGGCAAGCCGAAATCAGTGGCCCTCTTGGGTTTCGTTATTTGTTACAGTTTGTCAGACCCTATCGCCGGTTGGTGATACAGCTGCTGATCGGTTTATTAGGGCTGAGCGTTTTACAGTTGCTCTTTCCGTTTCTGACCCAGGCTATTGTAGATATTGGTATCAATAACCAAGACCTCGATTTCATCTTTTTGATGTTGATCGGGATGGTGCTTTTGTTTATTGGAGAAGTGACGATCACCCTTTTACAAGGATGGATTTTGCTGCACGTGGGTACACGGATCAATGTCAGTTTGGTCGCACAGTTTTTAAGGCGGGTGATGCGATTGCCAATTCGGTACTTCGATCAAAAGTCAACCGGAGATTTTTTACAGCGTATCTATGACCAACGACGTATAGAGTCATTTTTGACCAATACTTCCCTCTCCGCCCTGTTTTCTTTTACGAGTCTGTTTATTCTGGGGGGCGTATTGTGGTGGTACCATACGGGCATCTTTGTGGTCTTTTTTATTGCTGCTGTACTTTATGTTGTTTGGATATTAGTTTTCCTGAAACGACGTGCGCTGATCGATCATCAACGCTTTCGCGAAATGACGGCCAACCAGAATACCTTGATAGAGTTGATCCAGGGCATGCCAGAAATAAAGCTGCAACAAAGTGAGCACAAACGGCGGATGGGTTGGGTCAAAATCCAAAACCAGCTTTTTCGTACGAATACCCGTTTTTTGAGCCTTACCCAAACGCAGGATACGGGGGCACAGTTTATCAGCCAACTCAAGGACATCATCATCATTGTGATTGCGGCACGCGCCGTTATTGCGGGGCACCTGACGCTGGGAGCCATGCTGGCCATACAGTACATCGTCGGGCAACTCAATGTGCCCTTGCAACGGCTGGTGGGTTTTCTGCGAACGGCACAAGATGCCAAACTAAGTCTGGAACGCTTAGGCGAGCTACAGCAAATGGAAGCCGAAGAAAAGGAAGGCGAGCAGCGCATGGAGGAGCTACCTGAGGCGGCTGATCTGGTGTTGGAAAACCTGAGTTTTGCCTACAGCCCCCTTTCTGGCGATGTCCTCAAAGGGATTGATCTAAGGATACCACACGGCAAAGTGACCGCCATTGTGGGCGCAAGTGGAAGTGGAAAAACGACGCTGATTAAGCTCCTCCTTGGCTTCTATTTGCCCCAGCAAGGTCGCATTCAACTGGGCGACTACAATTTGCAAGGGTACGCCATCAGTGCTTGGCGCCGAGCTTGTGGAGCTGTTCTTCAGGATGGTTTCCTGTTTTCTGATACCATCGCCAATAACATCGCGGAAAGCAGCAGTGCCATAGAAATAGAACAACTGCGAAAGGCCATCAAATTGGCCAATCTGGAAGCATTTGTGCAGGAATTACCTCAGCAATTACAGACCAAAATAGGCCCACAAGGCAATGGCGTCAGCCAGGGGCAGCGCCAACGATTGCTGATTGCCCGAGCCATTTACAAAAATCCTTCCTTTCTATTTTTCGACGAAGCCACCAACGCACTGGATGCTGAAAACGAAAAAGTCATCGTCGATAACCTGGCCCATTTTTTCGCAGGGCGCACCGTCGTAGTGGTCGCTCACCGTTTGAGCACCGTACGCAATGCCGATAAAATAGTCGTCCTCGAAGCCGGACAAATCGTGGAAGAGGGCACCCACGACGAGCTGGTGGCCAGGAAAGGCCGGTACCTGGAATTGATCAGTAACCAGTTGGAACTTGGCGGGTAGAGGAATTGTTTTATAAGGGAGAAAACCGTATTTTTAAAAGAAAAACAGGATAGATATGACATCACTAGCTCCCCAACGCATGAAATTCACGGTTGATAGCTATTACAAAATGGCGGAGCACGGACTATTGGAGAAAGACCGGCAGGTAGAATTAATTAATGGTGATATTATAGATATGAGTCCTATAAATAGTAAGCACGCTCGCATTGTTGATATTGTTACAGAAGCATTAATACTGCATTTCAGTGGAAAAGCTATCGTGAGAGCTCAGAATCCTTTAAGTATCGGTGAAAAATCAGAACCGGAACCTGATGTGCTGGTCGCTAGGTTTGAACATCATCGTTACGGAGAAAATCATCCTGTGCCAGGAGATGTGTTGCTACTCATCGAAGTAGCCGATTCTTCCCTCTCCTTTGATCGCTCAGTGAAAAAGGCACTCTATGCAGAAGCAGGTATCCCTGAATACTGGATCATTAATCTGGTCGACGAACAAGTTGAGATTTTTCTAGAACCGGTTGATGGTCACTATCAGGTAGAGCGCGTAGAACAAAAGTCAAAACTATTCACGACGACCATCCAGGGAAAGAAAATTGTTTTTGAGCAATTATTCGGATAACAAGATTAGCAAGATCCATGTACCTCTTTTTTGATACCGAAACCAACGGCTTACCCAAAAACTGGAAAGCACCCGTCACTAACCTCAACAATTGGCCCAGATTGGTGCAAATTGCCTGGATATTATACAATGACAAAGGAGAAGAGATAGAACGCAATGATCATATCGTTAAGCCAGTAGGATTTAGCATCCCTTCCTCCGCCTCCGCTATTCATGGAATATCAACGGCAAGAGCGCTCGCGGAAGGAGAGGAATTACAGTCGGTGTTGGATGAATTTCACGCCCAGGTAGCACAAGCAAATTACCTGGTCGCACACAATATATCGTTTGATGAAAAGATTGTAGGTGCCGAATTTTTAAGAAGTGGTATGAAAAATACCATCCCCACCAAGCGCCAGGTTTGTACGATGTTAGGGACCACCGATTATGTAGCACTGCGCGGCCCCTATGGTTATAAGTGGCCGAAGTTAAGCGAATTGCACTACAAGCTTTTCGGCACCGGTTTTGAAGAAGCGCACAATGCAGCAGCTGATATCAATGCGACCGCCAGGTGCTTTTGGGAGGCTAAGCGGCGGGGTATTTTGTAGAGAGACCATCGAACAAACAAACCATCTAACCACTCCTAAACCTCCGTCTCCAACCACTTCCCCTGGCGAAATAGAATAAACGCCAGAGCCGTAAGTACCATCTCTGCAATAATGATCGACCAGGTCACGCCCGCTACGCCGTACCCCAAATAGAGGCCCAGGTAATAACCAAGCGGGATTTCAACGATCCAGAAAGAAATGATATTGATGAGCATCGGCGTGCGGGTGTCTCCGGCGCCATTGAAGGCTTGCGTCAAGATCATACCAAAACCATAAAGGGTGTAGCCCAGCGCAAAGATCTTCAAAGCAGTAGTGCCTGCTGCAACGACGGCAGGAGTATCGTCGAAAAACACAATGAGGTGAGGCGCGAACAAGAGGTACCCAATAGAAATAAGCCCCAAAAAAGCACCAGCCATCAGCGCCGCTAGTTTTACGGAGCGTATGGCTCGATCAGGTTCTTTTGCTCCTAGATTTTGTCCTACTAGCGTTGCTGCTGCATTGGACAGGCCCCAGGCTGGCAACAAGGTGAAAATAATGAGGCGGATAGCAATGGTGTAGCCAGCCACAGCTTCGCTACCAAATTTGGCGATGATCCGCATCAAGAAAATCCAGCTGGCGGAAGCGATCAGGTATTGCATTGCTCCTGAAGAAGCAATTCTTCCGAGCCGTTTGAGGATGGCCCCGTCGAGCTGCCAGCCGCCGCTGCGTAATTGAATAGTGCCGCGACCACCGAAAAGAATGTAAAGCTGGAACGCCACGCCCAGGCCGCGCCCGACAGTAGTGGCTACCGCTGCCCCCGTAACGCCCATGGCCGGAATGGGCCCGAAACCGTGGATGAAAATAGGGTCGAGAATGATATTGATACCATTGGCTATCCAGAGCGCGCGCATGGCGTAAGCCGCATCTCCTGCCCCGCGGAAAATACCATTCAATAAAAAGAGGAGCATAATCACCGCATTGCTGCCAAAAAGTAGTCGGGTGTAATTTTTACCCGAAGCGATCAGCGTTTCACTCCCTCCCATCATTCGCAAAATATCCTCGGCATAGATAACGCCAGGTATGCCCAGTATCAGGCTCACACCTATGGCCAGGAAAATGGCTTGCTTGGCTACGCGCGATGCACTGGCATGGTCTTTTTGTCCCACATAGCGGGAAATCATCGCCACCGGTGCGGTACTTATCCCAATGGCAATGGCATAAACCAAAGTAATGACCGACTCTGTCAGGCCTACCGTAGCTACGGCATCCGGGCTCACCTTGGCGACAAAGTAAGCATCTACTAATGCAAAAAGCGACTCCATGGCCATCTCCAGCACCATCGGGATACTGAGCATGACAATGGCTTTTTTTATCGAACCTGAGGTGTAATCGTATTCGTCACCGCGGAGTGCGGCGCGGAAGAGTTGGAGGAGTTTGTTCATGGGGGAGGTTGGTCGCCGATAAGGTAAACCCGTTTTGTGTTTGCAGTAGTTGGTATCTAAGTACGAATCAATGGGCAAAGGTCTACTTTTACAGGAATAGTTCCTAGATTAAATAATATTTATCTCTTTTCTAATGTTTTTATTAAACCAACTACTTTTTGCGTATACTACTGCATTGAGTAACCCTTCTGAAGCATTCTTCCCCCTACGCTTCTGTATGCACTAACCCAAGAAAGGTCTGTTTTTGATTTTTGGTAATGTCGAAAATTATTATTCCTCTGTAACGAATTGTGTTCGGCGGGTAATAATAATCGTATAGCCGTAATGCATCCCGATAGAAGTTTTTGGGCAATCACCTAAAACACTTTTTGATCGGTATACCCGTGCACCCTAAAACTATTATACCATGTCTACTCCTATCTATCTTTTGGGAAAAAGCCCCTTGGTTCTCCTTGGCCTGGAAAGTGTTTTGAGCGATACTTCTTTCAATTTTCAGCGAAGTTTTTTACTGGGAAAGGAGGAATTCTGCCCGAATTGTTCGACAGACTTCTTGCTCTTTGTTCAATTAAAGGAGGAGAAAGATGGTCGCTTTACTTGTCTGAAAAATTTAGTTAAAAATTATCCTTTAGCTCGTCTTATTGTACTGCACGATGCGACAGATGTGAAACACATTAAAGCTTGTTTCCGAATAGGGATAAGTGCTTATCTATTATCGAGTATTTGTGCAGCGGATGTTCGACAGGCAATCCAGGCTGTTGCCAGTGGGCAGACTTACCTTGATCCCGTTTTAAGTCAGTATTGGGCGAGCCAGACGATGGGTTTAGGTAGCGAAAATTTAGCACTCACCCGACGGGAAAAAGAAGTACTTGACTTAATTGTAGAAGAGTACACCACCAAAGAGATTGCCCAACAGTTGTACATCAGCCCCTGTACGGCAGAAACCCATCGGATGAATATTATCCAGAAAATGGGCGTCAGAAATACGGCCGGCGTCGTCCGCGAAGCCGTGCGGATGGGTTGGTAGTGCTTCTCATGGAAAACCACTAGATAGATAATTCCGGGTTTTCCTCGATGTTTATTGTATTAATTACCAGCAAATTGTGGGAGTCTTAGCACTTGTGTTGAGTAGCTTTTTTACCTGAACCTATTACCTCATTAGCTCATGCCAACAGTACGCGATACCATCGCCGATACTTTATCGATCCTCAGGCTGACCCTTGAAAACGGGCTGAATGGTATCGAAACCAATACTGACGACGCTGTTGAACTTAATAACATTGCCTTTTGGGATGTGGCGAGCACAGACCCTCGTGCCGTAGGTAACAGTATTATCGTAACTCTAGTCAAAACAGAGGAGGAATTTGCGATGAAGAACCAGCCTGCTCATCGCCGAAATCCGGTTACTGGCGGCTTGGAATACGTCAATCCTCCAGTCTTTTTAAATCTCCACGTACTCTTCACGGTAAATACCCCGAATTATGATACTGCGCTTACCTATCTGTCCAGAATCATCGGCTTTTTCCAGCACCAGCGTGTTTTCACGGAAAACAATTCCGCTATTCCCAATGATGTCAATATTGATACCTTTCACTTCAATGTGAGCATGTTGTCTCCCTCGTTGGAGCAGCTTAATCATTTATGGGGGATTTTGGGAGGAAGGATGTTGCCTAGCGTATTGTATCGGTTCCAGATTCAGCGCATTGAATACATTGACCAGCCTGCACCTGCACCACAGATTGAGACCATCATTGTGAACGAACAACTGTATTAGCAATGGGCTTCATCATCAAATATCAGCGGGTAATTAAGCTACATTTTTGGCAGTATCATTGGTTGCTTAAGGGAGCAGATGTACTAGTTTTGCCTCCGTCTGGGAGTACACAAGCTGTACAAGAAAGGATCATCGCCTACGATTTGAGGAATGTACTCAAGATCAACCTGACCTCCGCTTCACAAAGAGAACTGGATAAAAGAGGCCTGGTTTTCAAAGCAAATACCACAGGAGCAATTATCGTAAGCAAAGATGGTTACACGGAAGTGGATGCTTCCTACCGACTCAGTTTTGCGGTAAGCTTGATCGATCCCCAGTGGCCCTCCTATACCGTAACTGGTGTGAATGATATTCAAAACCAGATCTTTCATCTGACTAATTTCGGTCGGGTGCCTGCTGCTAGGACCTTATTAACGGACGGTGGAAACAATACCCTACGCAGCACTCATTTTGTCCCCAAACAGGGCCGAGTGGTTAGGTTGCCACAGCTGGTAGCTGGAACGGCTACTACGATTGATGTATTTGACGCACTAAGTAACGTAGTTACTCCGGTGCTGAGTTTCACGTTTCCGGCCATTACCGGACAAACGGAATATGAATTGGACTGCCGCTCTTTGCGCGAGGGCCTTTACCGTTTTGCGGGCGGCAATATCACGCCTGCTACCCAATATCTCGGCCTAGAAAATGAGCCTGCACTGATCGGAGTAGTAGACTTATTTACCAAGGATTGGGATGGAGCGGGTAATCCTGCTCAAGAAGGCTCGGAGTATGATATTCGGCTTGCAAAGCCTTAAAGTATTGAAAACTGATTTTGCCAAAACTCATAAATATCTGATATATGCCTACTAATTATGCTATTCCCGGCGTGTACGTAGAGGAAATTACCAAATTCCCTCCAGCCGTCGCTCAGGTAGAAACCGCCATCCCGGCTTTCGTTGGCTATACGGAACGCAGGCTAGACGCCAACGGTGGTACCCTGGCCCAGGATACACCGGTGCGAATTTCCTCCATGACGGAATTTGAAACACGGTTTGGCAATGCCCCCGGACTTACCGTTGGAGAGGTACGCCTTGATGCGAGCAATAATTTCCTGGGAGCTACCATCAGTACCTTGTTTTATTTGCATCATGCGGTGCAGATGTTCTACGCTAACGGCGGCGGAGATTGCTACATCGTATCGGTAGCGGCGGCCCCTGGCTTTAGCGGAGGATATGTTTCTGGAGAAATCCTGAGTGGCATCAACGCACTTGAGTTAGTAGACGAGCCTACCTTGATTTGTTTTCCGGATGCAGCAGGAAAAAATGATGCAGGCATATCCACTTCTCTACAAGTGAGGGCACTCGAGATTTGTGCGGAATTGGGTGACCGATTTACGATTTGTGATACGCTCTTGGGGGACCCACTAGGAACTACCTTTCGCAATGAAATTGGTATTAATAACCTCAAATACGGAGCGGCTTATACCCCTTGGTTGGAAGCTACCTTTGCTAAAAATCTGACTTTTAGAGAATTAAGTACGGGCATTTTTACCCGTAACGGGGTGAGTGGCCTGGCCTTAGAAGCACTCACTACGGATACTACTACGCAAACACTGATCACGACTTACCGCACCAATTTGGGGGTAGAAACGGAAGCAGAACTTGCGGACAGGGAGCAGGCGCTGCGCAATAATTTTGGCTTGTACAAAGCGATCGTTGCAGCGATCAATGGTTTACCCCTTTCTATGCCTCCTAGCGGTGCGATTGCTGGTGTCTACGCGACGGTAGATCGTAATCGCGGTGTATGGAAAGCCCCTGCCAACGTGAGTCTTAACCTGGTTGCAGAACCAAGCTCGGGTTTTACCCAAGGGCAATTGGCCAATCTGAATATTGATCCCGTTGCTGGGAAATCGATCAATGCCATCCGGACATTCACCGGAAAGGGCGTGCTCGTTTGGGGGGCTCGTACCCTGGCTGGTAACGATAATGAATGGCGCTATATTAATGTTCGACGCTTCTACAATATGGTCGAAGAATCGGTGAAGAAAGCAGCTGGACAATTTGTCTTTGAACCCAATGATGCCAATACCTGGGTGCGGGTACAGGGAATGATTGAAAACTTTCTGACCCTACAGTGGCGGGCTGGCGCCTTGCAGGGGGCAAAACAAGAACACGCCTTTCAGGTAGCCGTAGGCTTGGGAAAAACCATGACTGCTGATGATATTCTGAATGGCCGGATGATCGTACAGATTGCTATGGCCCCCGTGCGGCCTGCTGAATTTATCATCTTGCGCTTTGAGCAAAAAATGCCGGAAGCATAGCTTGACTTGCACCATTTGGCGAAAGCCGAACTTAATTATTGACCCATTTTATTGATTCTTCATTGGATACGATAGACTAAAAAATCCTATTGACTATGCCTAATAACTATGCGATACCTGGTGTATATGTGGAAGAAATACCAAAGTTTCCACCTTCGGTTGCTCAGGTAGAAACCGCCATACCCGCCTTTATTGGCTATACCGAAAAAGCATTGGATACTTCTGGCAACCCTCTGGCCATTAATACCCCTGTGCGTATTACCTCTTTTACAGAATTTGAGACGCGTTTTGGTTTAGCACCTCCTTTAGAAATATTGCAGGTTCGTCTGGACGCTGGTGATAATTTCCTTGGAGCAGATATCGATCCTACCAATGAATACTACTTGCACCATGCCGTTCAGTTGTTTTATGCGAATGGAGGTGGAGATTGCTATATCGTATCTGTTGGCCCTTATGCAACAGCTGCACCTTTAGCTGATGAAGCCCACTTTACGGCTGCTGGAGCAGCATTGGAAGCGATTAGTCGTGTAGACGAGCCTACTATTTTACTTTTTCCGGATGCGGTCTTACTTTCTGATACGGAAATGGGAAATGTTCAAAAAGCTGCTTTGCTGCAATGTGCCAACTTGCAGGATCGTGTGACGGTGTGTGATTTAAAAAATGATAGTCCGGCAGACCTCCAGGATATTGTTGATTTTCGCCAGCAGATAGGCATCAATAACCTTAAATATGGCGCTGCTTATACTCCCTGGATTGAGGCATTGCTGCCCAAAAATATCAGTTATGCTCAGCTCAATGGGGCCATTTTTGTAAAAGCGGGAGCTTTACCAATGGTCGATTTGGCTACTATCAATACCGACACCGATATCGCCAATGTCCTCAATAATTATGACCTGGTTTTGGCCATTAATGCCCTCGGGACCGTTGGGAGCCTGCGCTCCAATATCAATGATGAATACGCCAGCCTGCTTTTGATAACGGACTACGATACCGTCAATATGACGAGTGCGCTGGACGGTGCGATCACCGCAATGGATACCGCAGTGGCGGGCTTGGTGCCAGCTCCAATTCCTGCTATGCCAGCCAATTATACCACTGCGCTTACCAATCTCCAAGCAGCTATAACGGCTTACGAAGCACTGACCATTGGTAGTACGCCTGCTGAAATAGCTACAGGTCGTGCAAATTTAGCAACCGCGATGAGCAACTACCTCAGTTTTGTAGGAACAGCGGCGGTTGCTGATGCTGAAGAAAATTTACGTGCCGTCTATCCCATCTATCGGGCGATCATTGCGGGTATCAACGCCGTTCCGCTGGCTGTGCCTCCAAGTGGTGCGGTGGTAGGAGTTTACGCCGCGGTAGACCGTACGCGTGGCGTATGGAAAGCTCCTGCCAATGTGAGTCTCAACCAGGTGGTTGGGCCTACCAAAGCCTATGTGCAATCTGCTTTAGCCAACCTCAATGTTGATCCTTCGACCGGAAAATCCATCAACGCCATCCGCAGCTTCACGGGCAAGGGGACGCTTATCTGGGGCGCAAGGACGCTGGCTGGCAACGACAATGAATGGCGCTACGTAAGTGTCCGCCGCTTTGTGAATATGGTGGAAGAATCGACAAAAAAAGCCACTGAACAGTTTGTTTTCGAACCCAACGATGCCAATACCTGGGTACGGGTGCAGGCCATGATCGAAAACTTTCTCACACTACAGTGGCGAGACGGTGCCTTGCAAGGTGCCAAACAGGAACAAGCTTTTCGGGTTGCGGTGGGTCTTGGCAAAACCATGACTGCCGACGATATTCTTAATGGTCGGATGATTGTCCAGATCGCTTTAGCGATCGTGCGGCCGGCCGAATTCATAGTGCTTCGTTTTGAGCAAATGATGCCTCAATCTTAACCAACAAAATCTAAACAATATGGCTAATTACCCACTTCCCAAATTTAGTTTCCTCATCGAATGGGGTGAGGCTCGCTTGGGATTTACCGAAGTCACGGGCCTGGAGCGTTCCGTTGAAGTAATTGAATACCGGGAAGGTTCCAGTAAAAGTTATTCAAAACTGAAAATGCCGGGGATGGAAGCACTGGCTAATGTAACCCTAAAACGGGGCACCTTCGCAGGCGACATCAGCTTTTACACCTGGTTCAATACGGTACAAATGAATACCGCCGAGCGCCGTGATGTGATCGTTAAGCTGCTCAACGAAGAAAACGAACCCACTATGGTTTGGCGTTTGGCCAACTGTTTTGCCGTCAAATACCAAGCTTCTGAATTGAAGGCCGATGGCAATGAAGTCGCCATCGAGACCCTGGAGATTGCCCACGAGGGCTTAAGTATGGTCAGCTAATAACCCCGTAGCCATGGCATTTTACCCACCGGTAGGTTTTCATTTTGCAGTCCGTTTTGGCATCAGCGACCAGGATAATGACACTCGCTTTCAGAGTGTTTCCGGCCTGAGCGTTGAGTACGAAACAGAAACCATTAACGAAGGTGGTGAAAACCGCTTCGTTCACGAGATTCCTGTACGTACCAGTTATAGTAATCTGGTACTCAAACGAGGAATGATGGTCGACTCAGCGGTCGTAAACTGGTGCATTGATGCTTTTGAAAACCGAAGCTTTCAACCTACGGATCTACAGGTTATTCTCCTCAACGAAAATCACGAACCCCTGCGCACTTGGAGTGTGGTAAGGGCCTGGCCCAAACGGTGGTCGGTCAGCGATTTTAACGCAGAAGACAATAGCATCGTCATTGAAACACTGGAACTCAGCTACCGCTACTATAAACTCCTATAATCATGCCCGTAGAAATCAGAGAATTGCACATCAGGATCAATGTAAACGAACAGACGCAGGCCAATAATAACGCCGCTTCGGGTACAGAAAACACCAGGCAGGAAATTCGCAAAAAGGAAGATGCACTGGTGGCGGAATGCGTAGCACAAACGCTGAATATTCTCGCAGAGGAGAAGGAAAGATAAGTACGGTGTAAGAAGCAAAACAACAAGCTATGGATATCCTAGGGAAGTTAGAAAAAATGAAGATACTGGCATTTAAAGACAATGCCTTTAGTAAGCCGGCTTCACCAGCTTCCTGGCCCGTATTGGTCAATCCAGAGTCCTATGCAATGGATTACAAGATTGAATACAATACGGATGCCGCACCGGGTAATGATGGCACTTCCGCCAAATATACCCGTCACGACCCGGAAGAGTTTTCTTGTGATTTGTGGTTCGATAATACGGGGATTTTGGATGATACCCCGCGCCTGGATATCTATTCGGAAATGGATAAGTTTCGGAAGTTTTTGCTCGATATCGAAGACGAAACCCACGAGCCCCGCCACTTTATGATCATCTGGGGAAAGATGATTTTTAAAGGGAGAATCACCGGATTGCAGATTCAGTACAAGCTGTTTAAGCCAGATGGTACGCCCATTCGTGCTATGGCTACCGTGAGCTTCAAAGGAAGTTTTGACGACTTGTTGAGATTGGCAAAAGCGAACTTGCTCTCCCCTGATCTTACTCACAAGCGGGTGGTCAGAGCGGGAGATACTTTGCCCAATTTGTGTGAAGAAATTTACGGAAGTACCGCCTACGTCACCCAAATAGCAAGGATAAACAACCTGGCAAGATTCCGACAAATACCAACAGGAACCGAATTGTATTTCCCCCCATTTGCAAAACTTTAATCACGTTTAAAACGAAAGAATGCCCAGCGATAGAATTATACCAACCCCTGTAGCGCCTTCCGTAGCAACGTTTACGGTGCTTTCGGCGGGTACCGAAGTGCCCAGGGAGTTTCAGGTCCTGTCGATCGTGATCAACAAGGCGGTTAATCGTATCGCAACAGCAACGCTCCTTATAAGAGATGGAGATCCGGCCGCCCAAACCTTTAAGGCTAGTGAAGAGGACTACTTTGTTCCTGGAAAGGAGTTGGAACTAAAAGCAGGCTATCAGGGTACCGAAGACAAAATTTTTAGCGGAGTTGTCGTGAGCCATGCTATTCGGGTTCGCGATCAACGCTCCGTACTGGAAGTGGTGTGCAAAGACCCTGCTTTTAAAATGACGCTCAGCCCGGAGAACCGCTATTTTCGGGAGACTACCGAAAGTGATGCTATAGAAGATATCATTCGCGCCAGTGGGCTAACGGCAGATGTGGAAACCACCACGGAAACAAAAGCAGAGATCATTCAATACCATTGCACCAACTGGGATTTTGTCCTCACGCGAGCAGATGCTTTGGGGAAGATTTGTATCACGGAAGGCGGAACACTCAGCGTAAAAGCACCCAACCTCACCCAAGCCAGTGCGCTGACCTTGAGCTACGGCGGAAACTTGCTGAGTCTGGATCTGCAAATGGATGCTCGCAACCAGTTTAAATCTATCCATTCCAAGGCCTGGAGCATGCCGAATAGCGAACTCTCGGAAGCGGAAGAAAGCACTTTTGCTGCACCAGCGGCTGGTAATTTGACCGCTGATGATTTAGCCGGTGCGCACGGTGTTGACCCTTTACAGCAACAACACGGAGGAAGTGTCACGGAAGCAGAATTGCAGGAATGGTCGAAGGCTCGCCTGCAAAAAAGCCGCCTGGCCCGCATTCGAGGACGTGCGCAATTTCAAGGAATAGCCAGTTTGGAAGTAGGGCAATTGGTAACGCTGCAAGGAGTAGGCGACCGCTTCAATGGCCAGGTTTTTGTATCCGCTATTCGCCACGAAATCAATAATGGCAACTGGCTCACCAATGCCGAATTTGGCTTGGATGACACCTGGTTTACAGAACGCTTCAAGGTCACCCAGCCTCGGGCTGCGGGAATCATCCCCCCGGTAAGCGGCCTGCAAATCGGGATCGTCACCCAAATTCATGATGATCCTCTGGGTGAACACCGGGTGCAAATACGCTTACCACTTATCAGTACGGAAGACGATGGCACCTGGGCACGTGTAGCTGTTTTGGATGCTGGCGATACCCGAGGGAGTTTCTTTCGCCCGGAAATTGGGGATGAGGTGGTGGTGGGTTTCCTCAATGATGACCCTCGTTTTCCGGTGATTACGGGGATGCTCAATAGCAGTACCCGCCCAGCACCATTGGATGCCACGGAAGACAATCACGAGCGAGGCTTCGTTTCCCGTTCGGGAATGAAATGGCTCTTCAATGATGAACACAAGAATATTTTACTGGAAACGCCTGATGGTAACCTCATCGATATTTCTGGTGAAAACCAATCGATCACTCTGGGTGACCAACACGGAAATAAAATTGTGCTCGATAGTAATGGAATCACGCTGGAGAGTATAAAGGATATAGTACTTAAAGCCTCCGCTAATCTGGAAGCAGAAGGCATGGCTGTGAAAGTTGATGCCCAAAGTACGGGCGAATTCGCTGCCAGTGGAACGCTTACCCTCAAAGGAGGACTGGTTCAGATTAATTAAAAGGTGAGGTTTACCTTTTGTGTATTACCTGAAAGGAGACTTCGTGAAAGCTAAACCTCACTGTACTGGGTACTTGGTAGAAGGTAAAGGGATTTTGATATCCTAAATTCAACATTATACCAAGTACCATGTACCTCGTACCATGTACAGTGAGGTTTTACTTCGTAGCTGCTTCGCGGTGAGGTACCCAGATTGCTAATAATGAGGTGATTAGACTCAAACCTCACGTTAAAAAATAAACTATGCCACCTGCTGCTCGAATCAATGATATGCACGTTTGTCCGGCTGCCAACGGTACGGTACCACACGTGGGTGGGCCGATCATTCCCCCTGGCGAGGTGACGGTGCTTATTGGAGGCTTTCCGGCCGCAAGAGTAGGAGACCAGGCACTTTGTACCGGCCCGCCGGATGCGATTGTAGCAGGGAGTGGTACCGTACTGATTGGCGGAATGCCCGCCGCAAGACTAGGCGATAGTACGGCCCATGGCGGCAGCATTGTCATTGGCTGTACCACGGTATTGATTGGAGGATAAGCACTTGCTTATTAATAAAACAAGAAAATTAAAGAGATGGAAGATCGTAAGCCAGCCACCAACTTCTTAGGAACGGGATGGAGTTTTCCTCCAACCTTTAGAAAGGCTTCTCGAGGAGTAAGCATGACCACCGGGCAGGAAGATATCGACCGGAGCCTGGAAATTCTACTTTCTACTGCTTTGGGAGAGCGGGTCATGTTGCCCAACTATGGCAGTAACATGGAAGAGCTCCTGTTTGAACCTATTGACACGGGCTTACAGACCTTGATTTTTGACCGAATCAATACGGCTATTTTGTATTACGAACCTCGCATTGAAGTAGAGGATATCCTGCTAGATACGGAACGCGTAAACGAAGGAGTGCTCATCATCACGATTGCTTATCGGGTGAGGGCGACCAATTCGCGCTTCAATTTTGTCTATCCCTTCTATTTAACGGAAGGTTCGCAGGTGGACAACCCGATATAAGTCCTAGACGATGCGCCTAACCATTTAATCATCTGCTTACCCTATTATTCGAAACTCCTATGCCTAGTAATTGCAACGATATCCGGAACGACTACCGCCTCAGCCACGGCGGAACGGCCCAGAGTGAGCGGCAGCCGCTGGCGCAGCAGCCGGACTACGTACAAGTGGATGAAAAAACCTTCGCCGATTGGATTGTCTTTGTTCGGGATTATGCGCGTTTTGTTCAATTTTATAATAGTGCAGACACCCCGGAGGGCGATTGGACCGATTTTTGGACGGCTAATCCTGCGATCATATTGGCTAATCTTGCCGCCGCTCCTATCGATGATTTCCGAACCGCCAGCAGGCAATTGTTTATTGAACTGCAAAAACTGGAATACCAGGACGGTAGTGCCGCCAGTAACTTGCATTTGCAACAACACCTCAATCAACTCTTTGACCTTTTTACCAACTTAAGCTGGCAGCTCGATCGCCATATACGTCTACTACCACAGGGCTTGCCCATCAAGGAGGTACTCCGGAACCGGGTGAATAAATACCTGTCTCCTGCCCTGCAAAAGTGGATCGCCTGGCACAAACACGCTCAAGCAAGTTTGTTGGATAATGGGCAGACGACATTGAGTCCGTCACTCGCTGGAATCCGTGTCTTGGGAGCAAATTTGCTGCCCACGGAAGATTTTTACACGGCACCAGTTCCTGAGACTTTGTTCACCGATGATTGGTTACCAAATGGCGCTACTGATTGGGCGACTTACTTAGCTGGTATACCAGCGGATGCTACCATTTTTGGAACAGATCCTACGGTAGCCGCTTCTATCAGTTTTGCCGTCCGGCATTACTTTTTTACCAGCGTTTACGAGCAATTTCTTCAAGCTTTTGTTCTGGCCATCAAGGAAGCGGAAAAGGCTTTGGAATCATTATTGTACAGTTGGAACAAGCACGAACCTCACTTTGCGCTGTTTCTGGCGTTTTTGCGGCTATTGGCAAAAGAGCAAGCTTATCTCAATACCCTGACGGACCGCCACCTTCGGTTTTACTACGAGCGGGTTTTGCGTTTGAAATTCGCACCAGGAAAACCACCCAAAACATTTCTTACGGTGGAGTTGGCCAAACAGGTAGACCAACATTTGCTAGCAGCAGGTGTAGCCTTTAAGGCAGGAAAAGATGCCACCGGGCAGGAAATTATCTTTGCCGCAACGGAAGACTTTGTTGCTAATAAAGCTAAGGTGACGGACTTGAGAAGCATTTTCAAAGCACCAAATAATGTAGCAGAATACCGCTTCGGTGACCCTGAACGCCCCATCTATAAAACCCGCGACCGGAACCGTTATTTTGCAGCTCCCGTAAGCAATTCTGCAGATGGTTTAGGGGAAGAAGAGCTGACCAGTGCCGATGGCCGTTGGCATCCTTTCGGGAATAAAGAAGTTGGAGATGATGCGACGACCTGGGACATAAAAATGCCCACTGCTCGGATCGGTTTTGCGATAGCTTCCAATTACCTGTATCTGAAACAAGGGAGCCGTACCATCATCCTGAAGTTTAACGGGAGTGGCATGAGTGCGCTGGAGGGTGTCAAGTTTCGACTAAGCCTAACGACCGAAAAAGGCTGGTATGAATGTACGATTGCCGTTGATCAAGATCCTGGAGATGGCCGCTACCAATTGAAGTGGACCATTGATGGCGATGAACCCGCTATTTTGCCGTACCAGGCGAAAATTCACGGTGGCGCTTTTCAAACGGATTTTCCGTTGCTGAAGGCGGAGTTGGTACACGAAAACAATGTAGAATTTCCATACCAGGCTATTAAAAACCTAAAAGCGGCCAGCCTTTCCTTGACGGTAAATGTAACGGGGAAACGCGATATGGCCCTGAGCGGTAGTACTGGCCCTCTGGATGCCAGCAAGCCTTTTCATCCCTTCGGGCCAGCACCAGGTGCTGGTTCCGTGTTTATTCTTGGCGATAAAGAAGTTTTTCAGAAAGCATCCGTGATCAGCCTTAAGCTGGTTTGGAAGGAGAAAAAAGGGACTAACTATTATCAAGATACAGTTAGTGGATCATCAGCGAGTACCCAACTAAGCACTTTGGTGAGTGGAGCCTGGTCGGACACAAGTAACAAAGATATCCTGCCCAGTACCACGACCACCGCTGTTCAACTCTCGGCGGATAATGGCAACACTATTGCGCTAAGCACTAACAGCATCATTACCCCTGATTTTTCCAATAATCAACCCTACTCCAATCAGGCGACCAGCGGTTTTCTCCGGTTCTCCCTGAGTGGTGATTGGGGGCATGCGAAATACCCGCTTGCGCTGGCGGCTTACGCCAAGGGTAACGGAACCACCCCGGCGCTACCCAAGCCCTTATATGATCCCCAGTTGTTGGATGTAGAGTTGGATTACACGGCTACGCAAGAGATCACCTTGAGTAATCCAAATACTTACAATGGCTTGACGGCAGCATTTTTTCATTTGCATCCTTTTGGGGAAGCTGAAAAACAACCAAGTTCTGGACCAACCGCTTTGCTGCCCTTGTTGGTGAGCCAGTACAATACTTCTACCCCTGATGGCCCTGTGAATAATGTAGGGAAGGATGGCGGAGAATGGTTGATCGGGGTAGAAGGATTGCAGGCGCCACAGGTGCTTTCGCTACTCATTCAGGTAGCAGCAGGCACTGCTGACCCTTTGCTGGCGAAGCCCAAACCTCACCTGCGCTGGTGGTACCTGCGCCAAAACGAATGGGTACCTTTTACCGAAAGGGAGGTAAGTGATGGTACGCAGGGCTTGTTGCAAAGTGGGCTGGTACGGCTAAGTATTCCTGCGGATATTAATGAAGACAACACCCTCCTGCCTGCCGGTAAAGCCTGGTTGTGTGCCACTGTTGAGACGGCGGTAGATGCGGTCAATCAAGTGGTTGGGGTATTTGCCCAGGGGATGGCGGTAGCCATGATCGATAACCAGAATGATCCTCAGTTAGGGGCTTTGCCCTTGCCCACAGGTACGATTGCCAAGTTGCGCGAAGCGGTAGGAGCTGTTAAAAAAGTAACACAGCCTTATGCTACCTACGGAGGCAGTGCAGAAGAATTGCCAGAAGCTTATTATACCCGTACGAGTGAGCGTCTTCGTCATAAAGATCGCGCGATCAACATGTGGGATTATGAGCGCTTACTGCTTCAGGCGTTTCCCCAACTTCATAAAGTAAAATGCCTTAATCATCTGCGGTATGAATCGGGGAGTCCCCAACCCATTTACCGCGAACTGGCACCTGGGCACGTAACCATTGTAGGCATCGCTGACCTGCAAAACCAGGGCGCTGTTGATCCTCTGCGCCCATACGTGAGCCTGGCCGATTTGGAAGCCATGGCCGCTTTTTTGAAAAAACGAATGTCTTGTCAGGCTAAGTTACACGTACGGAATCCCATCTTCGAACCGGTTGTCGCCAGTTTCAAGGTGCGGCTTTTTGATGGTTTGGACGAAACTTTTTACAAAGAACTTCTCAACCAGGAAATCCTGAATTTTCTCTCTCCTTGGGCTACAGGCAGCGGCTCTGAGATCGAATTTGGAGGCGAAATCCACAAGTCCGTACTGGTCAATTTTATGGAAGAACGACCTTACGTCGATTACGTCGAAGACCTGATTTTGAACCATACACTGGATCCACTGCAACGCAATGTAGAAATGGTACGGCCAACCAAGCAGGTAGCGATCCTGGTGTCGGCACGCAAACACGACATTGAGATCATCAACGGAACCACCGACAACGAATGGACAGAAGACTGTGGCTGCCAACCACAGCTAACCGGAGTACCCAATAAAATCATCCTAGATAATCGAGACGCATGAGTGATTCGACCTTGACCATATTAAAGGATCCGCAACTGCCACCTGCGGAAGATTATCGGGCGCTGCGCGCCGAAGGCTTTGCTGCCGTAGAGGAGCTGGGCAACGAGCAGTGGACGGACTACAATGCGCATGATCCGGGTATCACGTTGATGGAAGCATTGGCTTACGCAATCAGTGAATTGGGCTATCGTACGGGGTTTGATATTGCGGATATTCTCACTGAACAAAGTGGCTATATCAGCTTCCGGCAGGCCTTGTTTACCGCTCGACGAATACTGACGAATAACCCTGTTACCGTCAACGATTTTCGCAAAGCCCTCATCGACCTTCCCCGCTTGCGCAATGCCTGGCTGCTGTGCAAGGAGTGTGCCTGCGAAACTACGATCTACGCAGAATGCAAAGACAGCCAGCTTTACCATGCCCCACAGTGGCGATTATTGCCCAAGAACCTGATGGTGCAAGGGCATGAACATCCCGTCTTTGTCAAAGGATTATACGACGTTTTACTACAATTAGAAGTGGATGCAGAGCTAGGTGATTTGAATAACCGCAAGCTTCTACAGACCCTTAATATTGATATTGGCGAGCCGGATTTAGCAGCATTGACCATCGAAATCCGCTTTCCGGATTGGGCCAAAGAGCAGCCGGAACTGTACGCAGCATTTATCTCCACCGACCCCAGCTTTGTGCTGGCCGCCGATAGTGATGACACCCTGAACGAAGGGCAACCCACAGATGAAGGTATTCGGGTAACGCGCTTTTCCCGCGACCGTACCGCCAATGAAGAAGTCACTACTGCCAATCAGGGGCTTATTCAGGGCTGGCGCAATGTCTTTTACCTGGATTTGGTCATTCCTTTTCAGGTAAATGGCAACAACCATAACCTGGAATTGAACCGCGTACCCGTGCGCTTCTTCTCTCCTCGCGAGGGTGTCAAGCGAGTTTTGAATGTGGAGGATTTGAAGTCTTTTGTTTTTGAAAATGCTGCCAATGGCGGCTTGATAGATCGTTACCGGCGAAAGTTGCTGGCCGTAGAAGCAGCAGTAGGAGAGGCCCGACACCAGTTGCACCAATTACGCAACTTGGGCGAAGACTACTGCCGTATCCAAGGCATCCAAACGGAGGATGTCGCTTTTTGTGCAGATGTAGAACTCACCCCTGATGCGGATATCGAATTTGTGTTGGCTAATATTTTCTACCTGATTGAGACGCACTTCAATCCCAAGGTACCCTTTCATACCCTTTCGGAATTGACGGCGGAAGGTTTAGCAACCGAAGATATATTTGTAGGCCCCGCGTTAGAAAATGGATTTATCAAAGAAGAAGACCTGGAGGCGGCACAGCTGCGTTCTGTTATTCACATCTCTGATTTGTACAATAAATTGATGGACATCCCTGGCGTCATCGCTATTCAGCAGGTGCAGTTTACCCGCTACGACGAGGAGGGGAATCCTATCATGCCTTCTCATAGTTGGAGTATTCCTATTCGGCCTTTGCATATTACACAACTTTACCAGGAAGCCTCAAGGGTCTTGTTTTACAAAAACGGCTTGCCTTTCCTCGCGAGGATGGACGAAGTACGGGCGATTTTGGCCCAATTGCGAAGTGCCGACATCGGTGGTAAATTGCCTTTGGCGGAGCGTGATTTCCCCATCCCCGTAGGCGTATATCGTGATCTTGTGAGTTATGAGCCAGTGCAGCATACTTTACCCATGACGTATGGTATTGGTCCCATAGGCTTACCGCCGCGTGCTACGGATGCCCGCCGTTCGCAAGCCCACCAATTGAAGGGGTACCTGCTGCCATTTGAACAACTACTGGCCGATATGACGGAACAGCTGGCGCACGTTCCCGACCTCTTTTCCACCGATGAAACGGTAGACCGGACTTACTTCTCTCATTTCTTTGATGCCGCCGCAAGTCCGACAGAAATAGCAGATTATTCAGATTTGGTCACGCCTCTGGCAACGGAAAATAACCTGCGGGAGATTACCGAGTCGGCAGCGGTTTTTCAGGACCGTCGCAATCGGTTTATAGATCACCTCCTGGCCAGGTTTGGCGAGCAATTTCGGGATTATGCCCTGATGCTTCACGCGAATGAAGACCGGATACCCTTTGCTGCGGATAAACTTATTCGGGACAAGATTCGCTTCCTGCGCTTTTATCCAAGGATCAGTGCTGACCGTGGCCGAGCCTTTAATTACCGCTACGACGGGCGTTGGTGTGATCCGCGCAACCAGGCAGGGATTAGTGACCGTATTAGTCGACTGTTGGGAATGGAAACACTGCGGGCTTATTTCGCAGTAGAAATCACCAATAACCAAGGGACTTTCGAAGCGAGCTTTACCCTTACGGATACCCGTGCGAATGGAGCAGGCTTGTTGCTGGAAGAAGTGAACGTAATTACTGCTACCACCGGTGAAGCTGCGGAAGACCTTACCTGGGCGCTGATTGGAGATATTATCGCCAATAGTACCACGCCTGGGCGTTACGGCACCGATGGCAATGGCGACCCAGTGCTGGAAGATGAAAACGGCGTGCCGCTAGCTATGCTGGCAAGCGGTATAGTAGCAGCGGATGTCATTGCGTTTACCACCGATATTTTGGCTAAAGAGCGGCTGTTTCCAGTAGAGCATTTGTTGCTCCGCCCGGTATTTCCGGGGAGCCCTTTAATGCCCGTTTGTCTACCCGATGATTGTACCCACTGTGGGGAAGAAGATCCCTATTCTTTTAGGCTGACCTACGTTTTACAAGGAAGCCTGGCCCCCTTTAGCTACGATATTGATTTGCGGCAATTTGCCGATCAGACCATTCGCAGAGAGACACCATCTCATTTGCTACCCAAAATTTGCTGGGTAGGTAACCGAACGGTTGAGAAAGATGAGTGCGCTCCTGTTCTGTCTCGTTTAACCGCTGTTTTGCTGCCTTTCTTTGGTGCCGAAGAGGAAGCCGCCGCTTGTAGTTGCGCAATGGAACTTTACGATGGCTTCGATGAGCTGTTTCAGCCTTGGATGGAGAGCCGACTACTTGACTACCGACCTTATGGCGCATGGGCACAAGATTTGCGGATACTTTTTGCTGATTTGCAATCGACAGATTTTCCTTGTTTGGGAACCGATGAAGCCTGGGATACCCTCCATGATCTTTTGCTGGATCACTTCGTCACCCTGGCGGTGCAAGCCCACCAGTTTGACCGCTTTGAGATCGCCTGGTGCAACTGGTTGGAGGCAAATAACCCTTTCTTATGGCAACCACTCAATGCCCAACTGCAACGCCAAACCGAGCTGTGGCTGCAACGCACAACGCAGCAAACGAACAATTGCCAATGCGCCGAGTTGCTGCTGTCTTATTTCGGCGACCGTTTCCGGAATTGGATCAGCGACTTGGTGGAGGAAGAAGCTGATCTGACGGACCTACCCACCTTGGTGAGCCGCATTGAAGCTGAGGTATGGGAGCTTTTTCGCAGTGATTTAGCGACCGCCCTGAACAACGATCCCACATTTTGCCCACTTCAGGGGCTTGATGTAAATGATGAACGCTGGGAGGAGCTTCTCCAAAGTTGGCTGGCTTACTATTCCGAGTGGATAGTTGTCGCTTACCGCCACGAAGTACTCCTTCGAATTTTTTCCGACCTGACCAGTATTTACCCGACAGCTACCTTGCACGATTGTGATGATGGTAGCGATGATAATCCTGTTCGATTAGATAACACCATTCTTGGTACCCTCTAAAGCCCTCAAGTGATATGTTACCAGTAAACATTTCCTATCCGTTTTTTGAAGCCAATCAGGTGCTTTCCAATGAGCATCTCAATCAGCTATTTAATTACCTCGATGAACAGGAACGCCTGACGCGGACCAACCTGATCGGGATTGGCATTGTCTGTGGTTTGGAGCCATCCATCGCTGATAGTGGTGATAGTATCCAGATCAGCAAAGGCTGTGGAGTGACCTCCGAAGGTTATCTGATCACTTGGGGTACCCAGGCCGCCTTAGAGTGGTATCGCCCTTACGAGGTGCCCGATGCGCTCCCTTATCGAGAGTTTGGGAGTGGCAGTAATCCGTTCACGCCATTCCCCATTTGGGAACTGACGGCGGATCGCAACAATGATGCCACGGCCGTTAGGGTAAGCCGTGACTTCTTGCAGGGGGTTAACCAGGTTCCAGGAGAAGGGGATGAAAAAATCCTAGTCCTGTTTCTAGAGTGCGAAGCGGAAAGCAATCGGAATTGTGCCCCCAATTCTTGCAATGATAAAGGTTCTACCGTAACGGCGACCATCCGACCGCTGTTGATACGAAAGCAGGATATTGATTTGCTCCAGGCGCGTATTCGTGCCTTGGGGCCAGAAGCAGAAGCTTATTTTAGTCTGGCCGACTCGATGAGTAATCGTTTGGGTTTACCCACACTTAAGCTACCGCGTTTTGATGTTGCTGCCACTAATTTAGGGAGTACCACTTCTATTTTTTCTGCCTTCCAATTGGCGATGAGCCAGCCGGTGGTAGAAGGCGTCGCCAATGCGCTCAGTGCTGCTCATCAAGCTTTTGCGCCTTTGCTCACCGATTTTCCAGCCAACCCTTTTGCCAATCTACTGACCAATTGGGCCTTTCTCTATAATCGCAGCATAGAAACCAGCGGACAATACCTCTGGTACCAATATTACTATGATCACCTGGATACCGTTATTCAGGCTTATGAAGAATTTCGCCTGCGGGGGCTAGAAGTATTAGGGCTTTGTTGCCCAGACAGTCGTTTGTTTAAAAGACATTTGTTTGCGGGCAACCTGGGTGTTGAGCCGATCGGCAATAGCTATCGTCATAGCTTTGTGCCTTCGCCCTTGTTTACGCGTCAGCAGGGAGCTATGGCAGAGTTGCGTTTGCTGTTTGCCCGGTTGGTTAGTTTGGTGCAGGAATTGGAGTTGCCTCCAAATGTGAGTTCCTTGATCGGCGTCAATGTCGGAAATATTCGTCCTTTCACGCCAGTCCTCCAGCCGGGGGTATTTACTCCCTTTGATGGCTTTACGCTTGTCCGTCCCGAATTACTTACAGCTTTTAGACCAAGGTTGTCGACGAGTATAAAGATTACACCTAGTTTACTGGGTGGGCCTCTGTCTCGCAAGGCCATTCCTTACCATTATCGACCTGTACCCCTTTACGAACAGTGGAGCTATCACCTGACCCGTCAGGGGAAAGCCCGGCATAATTTGGGCTACCGTTCCAATGCCTGGAATACGACCGACCTCTTTGTTCGTTTTCCGCTACAGTATGACCTGGAGCCTAATAATTTTCTAAGGATTGAAGGACACATTGGCCAAAATTACGTGCAGGTACTCAGCGAGTTGCTTGCGCAAAAAGACCGCAACCGACTACCGATTGATATTATAGCACTGAAATCTGGCTTTAATGAAGATAACATCCCGCTACCTAGAGAGGTGGAAGATTGTCATTTTCAAGATTTAGACACCCTCTATCAGGCCTTTCGGGAAGAATTGCTGTGCCAACTCTGTGAAGCTGTAAAACGGTTTTACTTGACGCCAATTTTACCTAACCAAGCTCCACCACAGGCTTTCGGCAACCGGGTGCCACAGCTGCCGTTTTTGCAGCAATGCGCACCAAATTTCCGCTATTTCGATAACTCTATCGGTGCCTATTATGAGAACAACCTGAGCCAGCATACGGCGACGGCCCCTTATTTGGGGAATCTAGAATCGGTCTATATCTATCATGTCCTGTTTATTTTCAACCTGGTGAAGCTTGCGGAAGCGCTACCCGAAAATGTAGGCCAGTTGGATATGACGGTTTTTCGTCAGCGACACAATGCCTTGATGGGCTTGATGCAGGTGCTCAATAATTATATCCTGCAAATTACGAATGATGCCATCACAGACGATGACAACAATGATAGACTGGATCTGGAAGAGTTTTCCGATCAAATGGATCACGTTCTTTTTGCCTGTAAACTGGAATCCTTTCAGCGTATTTTTGATGAGTACCAGGATCGTATCAATAAAATCCGGGAGCAGTTGTTGTTTACTAAATTTCTGGATCAGCATCCGGGAATTCAGCACAAAGCTGGCGTGCCCATGGGCGGAACCTTTGTCATGGTTTATCATGGTGATGATCAACCTGATGATGTCCCTGTCCGGCAAGGCCGTTTCACTATCCGAGGTCGGGTAGTCGCCAACGGAGAAGTACTTATTGGTGTGACCATTGTTCAAGTTGGTACTACTTCTGGAACGGTAACGGATTTCGATGGCAACTTTTCTTTGGTCGTAAACAGTTTACCTGCTCGTCTGGAGGTACTGATGGCTGGTTTTGAAAGCAGAGAAGTAATTGCCGTTGCTGAAAATGTAATCCTGAATATAGACCTGGCTGCTCCAGTGGATAATAATACGGATCTGGGGCGTTTTGCTGATCTGGCTGTGGGTACTGTAATTGCTGATTTTTACTTGCCCTATTTATGTTGCTCAGATTGTACACCAGTGCAATTTGTACTACCAAAAGAACCGCCCACCTTCAGCTGGGAACAAGTCGGTTGTACGACGCCAAATAATACGGGTCTTGTGCTAATTACGCCTACTGGCGGCACTGCTCCTTATGATTATTCCTTGGATGGAGGGGTCAATTGGCAGGCATTAGCTGAAGACCCTATTGCCGTAAATAACGGAGCCCAGGTGCAGATTAGAGACGCGGAAGGAACCATCTCCGTAAGGCGTACAATAGCGTTGGTGCCACAATTTGTAATTGATCCGGGCGCAAGTATTTGCGATGAAGATGGACAGAATTTCCAGGTGGAAATCTTCATAAATGGTGGTCGCCAGCCCTATCGGGTAATTGCCAATGGGCAAACATATGAAGTGCCGCTGGGGGAAAATATCGGTTTTGCTACCTTCCCCAGTGGACAAGGTGGGGAGGTGATCGTAGAAGACAGTAGTACGCCAGCTTGTGAACAACGATTTGATGCAAAACCTGTTGTCTGTGAGCAGGGATGTGGTCTGCCTTGTAATGGCATTACCAGAGAGTGTGGCCATCCGTTCTGGATGCAACGCAACCCAAATACCAGTATTCGCTATCAAAGGGTACAACTTAGAGTAAACACCTTCACGGTCATTGGCGATCAGCCAGGGCAGGCCGTTAATTTTAATACCGCACAGCTAGGACAACTGACCGAAATACTAAATCCAAGTGGCGATTTCAGTACAGCAAGCGTGTTCAGTAGTTTCTGGAATAGCAGAATGCCCGATGCGAATGAGTTCATTCAATCTGTGTTGGGGGATACATTTGGTAGCCCAGAAGATGCGGTTATTCTTCTGACTTACGATCCCACAGGGGTAGACAATTTTACTACCCTGAGAATTGAGCATTATAGCTGCCATACCTACGTGATTGAAATCGAAGTGAGCTTTTCCGGGGCTTCGGTTGGGAAGCATGATTACCGCCGTTTCTGGCAATACCGCGAATCGGGTAGTGAAGTGCGCGAAGAAGTGATTATTAATAGTAATCAGACGTTTCAAGGAGAAGGAAGGTTGCCGGCCTACAACTGTATCATCCGTGATCGTTGTAATCCGAATAATCCTCCTCAGGAATTGTGTACGGAACCTACATCGCTGGAAATAAACTTTGATCCAGGAGGGAATCAACTCTTTTTATTTGCTAATAATGCTGGTGAACGGCCCGTGCTGTGGATGGTGGAATATGCTTTCCCTGCTATTCTTTCCGGCACCCAGGTGGAGACAAATTTGCAAGCTGATTTTAATACCAATTACGTCATTAGAGCCATTGCGGTCGATCCTGATACGACTTGTGCGTCGGTAGCAAGTGCTTCATTTGTCATTTGATGTCAGCGAAACAAATCCATATCATCAATCACCTTAAGCTGGAACTGAATGTTCAGGCTTCCCGTGGTCAGGATTACTATGCGATCAACGAGCGGTTATCTGTTCTTGGTCAAGAGCGCATACCTGAGATCATTGATCGGGTGCTGTCGGAGTTGGTGCCTCCTGGGGTATATGTTCGTTACGACAAGTTGCTTGTGGATTGTGACATCAGCTCCTTAGAGGAGCTAGAAGAGGTGATCCGCAGGCAATTAGCTGGAGAATTGGAGCTGTTGATCAGGGAGCAAGCGCAAGATGAAGAACTACGCTTTGCTTCTGTTACTGATGGGCGGGAGGACTTACGCGAAGCGATTATAGGACCGGGAGCCTGGGTCATTCATTTCCTGGAGAAAGGGGTTTTGCCTTGGTCTGCTCCCGAAGGGACAAGCCCTGCTTCCTTGGCGTATGAGTTGACAGAATTACTCGCTAATGACCCCGCTTTCGCCGAGGGTTTGCGCCGATTTTTATTGCAAAACAAAAATGGTCTTAAGCGGATGCTCGCCCAGTTTGGGAGCGTAATGTTACAGCGGTTAATGGGTGCTGCTCAGGATCAGCCGATGCCTCCTCCACTGCTTTCGTTAACTGAACAGCTGAAATATTGGACGGAACAACTGGAACTATGGGAGGAAGCTATAGAGGTAAATCGGTCAATGACTGATCCAAAAAACAAGGTGGAGGCGCCAAGGTCAAAAGAGCAAAAACGACTAACAGCTTTAGTCCAAGGTAATCATAATCAGGAGAAAGCCTTAGCTGTTAGGCAGGCGGGGCTGGTGCTGCTGCATCCATTTATCGACCGGTTTCTTACGCTGCACGGAGCAGTGTCTAACCACGAAGTCGTTGATCCAAGTTTGGCGGCAAGCCTCCTACAAAGCCTTGTTGCTGGTGAATCACCGACGGCAGAATGGGAGCTGGTCTTGCCTAAAGTATTACTGGATATTCCCTTGGAGGAAGTATTGGTTTTGCCAAAATTAACAGAAGAACAACTCCGTAGTGGAGAGGAATTAATTGAAGCGGCCATCCGTCATTGGTCGGCCTTGGGGAGAACTTCCGTAGCAGGCTTTCGGGCCAATTTTTTGCGACGCGACGGCTTACTTCATTTACAGGGAGCCGATTGGTATTTGCAGATAGCACATGCCCCCTATGATATGCTGCTCGATCGCTTGCCCTGGAATATTGCCATGATAAAACTCCCCTGGATGAGAGGAATGCTAAAGGTTGATTTTCAATGAAGTTAAAAAACTAAGGGAATGAAAACGAAAACGACTCAGGTCCCAAAAGCCAAACCTGGTAAGCCAGCAAGGCAATCTTCCTTTTTTCAGACTAAAAAGAGCGATGGTGCTTTTTTTAAGGCGCAGCCTAAAGTGAACGTAGGGAAACCTGATAGTCGTTTTGAAACCGAAGCCGATCAGATGGCGGAAAGAGCGGTCAATAGTGAAGGCACCTCAAAGCCTTTGTTTGGCCAGATTTCGCCCTTGGTACAACGTAAGGAGCAAGAAGAAAATCTCCAGGCCAAAGCCACTGAGGAGGAAGAGGTGATGCAGGCAATGATGGAGGAAGAGGACCCCGTACAGCGCCAGCGGGACACGGAAGAGGAAGAGGTACAGGCGAAAATGGAGGAGGAAGAGCAGGTGCAAAGCAAGGAAGAGGAAGACGTACAACGTAAAGTAGACGAGGAGCAACTGCAAATGCAAGAAGAGGAGGAAGAAGCGGTGCAGGCAAAAGAAGAAGAGGAAGCTGTTCAACAAAAGGAAGAAGAGGAGGAAGTGCAAGCTAAGCTTGCTCCCCGCCCGCTGTTGCACCGAGGCCTGGATTTTGCGAATGCTATCCGAATGCGTCGGGGAAAGGGGCGGCCGCTAGATACAGATACGCGACAAAAAATGGAAGGTGCCTTTGAGGCTGATTTTAGTGGCGTACGCATTCACACCGACCAGGATGCTGTTCAGCTAAATCGTGCTTTGGGAGCGCAGGCCTTTACTACCGGGAAAGATGTTTTCTTCAATGAGGGAAAATACGATCCGTCGCGGCGAAAAGGCCAATTGTTGCTCGCTCATGAACTTACCCACACTGTACAACAGGGAGCAGTGCCAGAGCGCACCTCGGATACGCCCGAGCCCGCAGGAGAATCCAGCACCGATACCGCTACATTGACAACGGATGCAGAGGCTTTGTTGCCAATAACCATTCCTGATACGGATACGGCTGTGGATACCAGCACCGGCGAGACAGCAGCAGGTGCTACCCCTGCTGTAGGTGAAGAGGAAGCTGCCGCTACCCCTGCACCCGTCGAAGAAATACCAATTCCTCGAACCCCGGGTGAAGACCCTAATTTTCAGGCCCTTAAGCAGAAGACAAAGAAAACGGCAGCGGGCCAGAAGGATGTTCCTACGGCTAAGAGTTTAACCGATAACGCAGAGGAAGCCGCCCCGCTAGCTGGCAATGAACAAAAAGGGCAGGCCCAGGAGGACCAGGTCGCTGAAATGGAGGAGCAGGAACCGCAGCTGTTTGACGCGGAGACTTTTAAGAAGTTACTCCTAGATCAGATTGTAAAAATTCTACCAAAAAGCGAAGAAGAAGCGGATAAGTTCCCCGGTAGCGGTAAGATGGACCAAGTCAAAGATAGTGCCGGGCAGAAGGTCGCGAGTGAGAAGGAAAAATCAGGTGGAGCGATAAAGACAGCTACGGCCAAGGAACCAGATCCTTCCGCTGTAGAAGCTCGGCCAGTTGCAGATTTGGTCTCACCCACGGTAGGAGCTGCCCCAAAATCCCTGCGCGCAGGAAATACGACTCCTCCGGCGCGGAATAGCTCCGAGGTTAGCCAGCCGCTTGTTGATGATGGTAAGCGCATGGATGACGAAATGGCCACCAATGAAGTGACCGAGGAGCAACTGGCGATATCTGAAGAACCTAGTTTTCTTACCGCCCTTGATTCCAAAAAGACTGCGAAAGCCAACATCACTGAGGCTCCCGTTCAATTCCGTCAGGAAGAGCAAACGGTTCGCGAAAAGCATCAACAGCACGCCGAAAACAAGGGAGAGGATACCGTGTCGGGTATGTTTGATGGTCGCCAGCATCTTTTGGCGAAAGCTACTGACGAACAAAAGAATACCTCGAAAGACAACACATCTGCGAGAGAGAACATCAGTAGAGAAATTGACAAAATCTTTCTCCTGACCCAAATTGATGTGGAGAAGGTGCTCGGGCCAGCTGATGGTAGCAGAGAAGGTACTATTGATGAGGGCGTAAATACCAGGTTTGAACTGGCCGCCAACTACGCTACGCTCCGTTTTGAAAGCTTTATCAGGCGTAAAATGGATGCATACAAACGCGAGCGTTACGGCTCGTGGTTTGATCCTCGTGGATGGGGAAAACGCATCAAGGACACCGTTGTAGGGATGCCCGATGAGGTCAATAAATTCTACGAGGAGGCGCGCGAGCAGTATATCGCAGATATGGATGTTGCGCTTACGGGAATAGCCCGCTACATTGCTACCGAATTGGCCAAAGTCAAGCAACGTATATCCAAAGGCCGTAAAGAAGTCAAAGATTTTGTCGATGGTCTACCCACAAGCCAACAAAAACTGGCTACCGCTGCCGTAGAAAAAATTGAAGACCAATTCAGTCAACTGGACAGTGCCGTGACGAGCAAGCAGGATGCACTCATTGATAGCATAGCCCAGAAGTACAAAGAAAGCCTGGAGGCCGTGGATGCGCGCATTGAGGAAATGAAAGCGGCCAACCGGGGGCTGGTGGACAAAGCACTGGACGCGATTAAGGGCGTTATTGAGACCATCAAGAAATTGAAGCAGCTGATTATGGATTTGCTGGCTGCCATTCAATCATTGATTGGTGTGATAATGGCCGATCCGATTGGGTTCATGAAGACCCTTTTTGCGGGAATTAAGGCTGGTTTTGACAACTTTGTCGCCAATATTCAAAAACACCTCATTGCGGGCTTGTTCAAGTGGCTGACGGGCTCCCTGGGGCCGATGGGAATCACCGTGCCGGAAAACATCTTTAGCCTGTCGGGAATCTTTGATCTTATCATGCAGGTGCTGGGGCTAACTTGGGAGTTTGTCCGAAAAAAGATGGTAAAGCTCATCACAGAACCCGTGGTGAAAGCGGTAGAGACGGGTTTTACGGTGGTCAAAAAAATAAAGGAAAAAGGTATAATGGGGCTCTGGGAAGAGGTGCAGGAGCAGTTTGGTGACCTGAAAGAAACGGTGATCGAGGCGGTTCGAAATATGATCATCACCCAGGTCATTCAGGCGGGTATCAAGTGGCTGCTGAGCTTACTGATTCCCGGAGCGGGTTTCATTAAGGCAATCATAGCCATTAAAGATTTTATCGTCTTCTTTGTAGAGTCAGCTATTGCTTTGATTCCTACGTTGATCGAAGCAATCAAGGCTGCAGCTGCCAAGAATTTTGCCAGAATCAGCTTGGCAGTGGAGAATGGTTTGTCTACACTGATCCCCTTGGTGATTGGCTTACTAGCTAAGCTATTGGGTATTTCTGATCTGGTACATAAAGTTCAAAAAATCATCAAGAATATCCGCAAACGCATCGATCGGGCTATCGATAAGATTATCCTGAAGGCTAAAGCCTGGGCGAAGAAGTTTGTCAAAGGCGCTAAGAAGACAGCCAAGAAGGTGAAAGATAAACTGGTGCAGTGGTGGAAGGCGAAAAAGAAGTTTAAAGGCGGTGATGGGAAACAACATACGCTTTACTTTGAGCAGAAAGGGCAGACAGCGAAGATGATGGTGGCCAGTGATATTCAGACGTTTGCCGACTTTATGAAGCACATCAAATCTGTAGCAAAAACTGATGATCAGAAAAAGCTTTTGAAACAGGCAGAAGCAAAAGCTACGGAGGCTGATAAAATTATTCAGCGCAAGACGGGAGCTGCTACAGATGCGGCTACCAAGAAAAATCAGGAGAAAAAGCAAAAAGACTTGCAGGTGAAACTCAATGAGCTGAGCCCCATCACGGCACAAATATTCGGCTTCGCGGATGGTGAGCAGCCTGCTACAGAAGTTGATTTTGACAGCACCACCAAGGCCGGAGCAACGGTGGCAACGGTCATGACCGCTACGGTACTTTCCAAGGTGGCTCGGAAAAGTGGTGACGCCGGTTCTTCACCAACGCAAGAGAAGCATCTCCTTTTTGATAAATTACTATTAAGGAAAGAAGGTGCTCGGTCGTACTATATCCGAGGGCACATGCTCAATGATAATATTCATGGGCCGGGGAAATGGTACAACATGACGCCATTGTCTCAAAAGGGAAACAAGGCGCACTTGCAATCAGCAGAAAACGCAGTGAAACGAGCGGTACAATCCGGAGGAGTGGTAAGTTACAAGGTGGAAGCCAATTACGGCAGAGGTGATCTGAGTGTTACCAAAGCCCAACTCAATAAGCAAGGCATAGATGAATCCATGCACGATGATATCATGACCATCCGCTCTGCCGAACAGCATGTCCCTACCAAATTAACCGTAGCAGCCACCTTGCTGGTAAAAGATGATAAAGGGAAATTTACCAAAAAATCCAAGGTGCTGTTGAGCAGTAAATCCATCACTAATGAGGTGGATACGAATTTGAAGAATTATGAGGTGGGGAAAGGGGAAGCTAAGGTTACACAAAGCCTGGTAAATAGTAGTGCGGAGAAGATCGCATCCAACACCAATATTCCTTTAAATGAGGTAATAATAATTCAAAAGTTAGCACAAGGCATTGATGATCTGAGTAGATATGATCAAATAGCAGAAGCAATCAACCAAGACATTACGCTTAGTAGTGCTAAAAAACGACGGCTAAACAAAATGGTGGTAAAGATGCAGGAAGCACGTAGTATAAAATTAAATTAGGAAAAACATGAGCAATCCGATTGAAGAGTGGCACGAACGATTAAGTGGAGCTTTATATGATGCTGAAGAAGCAAATACTTTGGTGCATTTGGAGGAAAATTATAATCTACCCTTAGATGATGATGTTTTTCAACCATTTGAGCTAAGTGGTTTGCCTGAAAAAATGCTTCAATTATATGAATTGTTTGACGGATGGGAGATAACTTGGACTGCCGTAGTTGGGGACGAGGCTGGCGGTCGCCTTCATTTTTTAGCATTGGAAGATGTCCTCCAAGATGGCCTGGGGCAGATCTATGATAAGGAGGACTTGTTGGAAGAAGAGCTACTGGAATTCTTCAAGCCCTTTGATTTAGTAACCGACGAAGCGGAATGCGGCTTTCTTCATCGCCCCGGCTTCTCATCGGCAGCCATTTATTATCATCGTATTGGAAGGCCACAGCTCTACAACCTAGATCTTGATTTCTCCGGCTATCTCGAAATGGCACTCGCTGCGAGGGTTTATTATTATTGGCCAAAGGTTTTGCTGGATATCCAATCTGGAGAAGAAAGCCCAGAGACCTTAGACTTCAAGCACAATATGCCCTTGGTTTTTCCTGATTTTAGCTGGGAGGGATTTGTAGAAAAATACCAATCACTACGTTTGTCCATCAAATAGCTTTATTTTAGTCCAATGAAAAGGATTTCAATTACCAATTTAGAACATGCTATTCGCTATTTGGAGGAGCGTATTTCTCAGCGGCTTACCGCTCCCGAGAAAATTGATTTCCCTGACTTTGATATCTCAGATGCTAGTGATCCTTTTTTTCGTACAGTAGCAGAGATGAAACTTTCCCTAGAAGAGTTTCTTATTCTTCTCATCGCCTTGATGCCGCATGTTTATCCTGATTTCTTTGATCGAGTTGTTGCTAAAAATATAACTAAGGACAATGATTTGCCTGCCTTTGGAGGCATCAAAACTGCGGAGCAACGCACCATGATGCCGACGGTATCCACGGCACTGTTTGTATTGGCAGGTGATGATATCCAAAAACGGATGGATTTATTGACGCTCTTTGATGATCAGCATCCTTTTTACCAACAAAGCATCCTTCATCTCGAACAACCGCGAATGGGGGAGTCGATGTTAAATCGGCGAATATTATTAGATACAGAGTATATAGAGCTTTTTACACAAGGGTATATATCGCCACCGAGATTCAGTTCTTCCTTTCCTGCTCAATTGCTCCAAACGGAGCAAGAGTGGACCGATTTGGTATTGCCACCTCCCGTTTTAGATCGCATTGAAGAAATTAAAACCTGGGTAGAACAGCATTCCACCCTGATGGAGGATTGGGGCATGAAGCGGGTGCTAAAACCTGGATACCGAGCTTTGTTTCATGGGCCGCCAGGAACGGGTAAGACGCTTACGGCTAGTTTGTTAGGGCGATATACAGGCAAGGATGTTTTTCGGATAGATCTGTCCGCCGTCGTTTCTAAATACATAGGAGAAACGGAGAAAAACCTCTCCCAGCTATTTGATAAAGCTCAAAACAAAAATTGGATCTTGTTTTTTGATGAAGCTGATGCTTTGTTTGGTAAGCGTACGGGGGTAAAAGATGCTCATGATCGGTATGCTAATCAAGAAGTCTCTTATCTTTTGCAAAGGGTGGAAGAATTTCCAGGCTTAATAATCCTCGCATCTAACCTTAAAAGTAACCTTGATGAGGCTTTCTTGCGCCGCTTTAATACCATTATCCATTTTCCCATGCCGGATGTTGAGGAGCGTCTGCAATTATGGAAAAAAGCGTTCCCTGAGGCAGTCACTTTAGCGGTTGATTTGGTAGAAGTAGCAGCCCGTTATGAACTCGCTGGTGGTAGCATCATCAATGTAGTGCAATACGCTTGCTTGAAAAGCCTGCAACGCGCTAGTAAAGAGATTAGAATGGAAGATGTTCTGCAAGGAATTCGCAGAGAAATAGAAAAGGATGGACGCCTGTTTAAGTCTTTAGTGTAATAGGATGGTACTGAGTACCAAGTACAAAAAAAAGCTGTGAGAGAAGGATTCGAACCTTCACAGGGTGCTTAGCTACTGAACAAAAGCAATTTTGTGGTCAACCCATATCCAGTGTTTATCGCATGATCCCCACCCCCGAGACAAGAGGGCATGGCTGCCTATTTCATCACCTCACAATGTTGAAGTCGGAGGTCAGAGGTGGGAAGTCGGAAGTGTTTAGGTTCCAAATTCCGCGGTCTTTATCCGACGATTTTGAAAATCGGAGAGAAAACTTAAAGCTGAAGTACTTTTACTTCGGACTTCCGCTTTCCTCCCGATAGCTATCGGGACCGACTTTGAAAGCTGTGAGGGAAGGATTCGAACCTTCACGGGGCAGTTAGAGAAAATCAGGACGCTTAAAAAGCCCGAAGCTCGTTAAGAGCCATAATTTCTTTTGTGCTGTACTCCCCACCCCCGAGACAAGAGGGCATGGCTGCCAGTTTCATCACCTCACAATGTTGAAGTCGGAGTTCGGAAGTGGGAAGTTGGAAGTGTTTAGATTCCAAATTCCGCGGTCTTTATCCGACGATTTTGAAAATCGGAGAGAAAACTTAAAGCTGAAGTACTTTTACTTCGGACTTCCGCTTTCCTCCCGATAGCTATCGGGACCGACTTTGAAAGCTGTGAGGGAAGGATTCGAACCTTCACGGGGCAGTTAGAGAAAATCAGGACGCTTAAAAAGCCCGAAGCTCGTTAAGAGCCATAATTTCTTTTGTGCTGTACTCCCCACCCCCGAGACAAGAGGGCATGGCTGCCAGTTTCATCACCTCACAATGATTAAGGTACTTAGTACCAAGTACACAGTACCAAGTACACAGTACCAAGTACCTTAAAGCTGTGAGGGAAGGATTCGAACCTTCACGGGGCAGTTAGAGAAAATCAGGACGCTTAAAAAGCCCGAAGCTCGTTAAGAGCCATAATTTCTTTTGTACTGTACTCCCCACCCCCGAGACAAGAGGGCATGGCTGCCAGTTTCATCACCTCACAATGTTGAAGTCGGAGGTCAGAGGTGGGAAGTCGGAAGTGTTTAGGTTCCAAATTCCGCGGTCTTTATCCGACGATTTTGAAAATCGGAGAGAAAAGTTGAAGCTGAAGTACTTTTACTTCGGACTTCCGATTTCCCATTTCCGACTTTGAAATCAGTTGCTTTCAACTGATGATGTGACAAATTTAAAGCAAGGGTTTATTTGTTGCAAATATTTTAATGAATAAAAATAATTTTTACATTATTGTCAATTATTTTGTGTTTTCGTTGAGTATTTTAAAAAAAAGAGATCAGTAATTACGGTTGAATTACTGATCTCTTAATGAGGCTTTTTGGCCCTTTGTTTATGGTCTTAATTTACCGCAGCTTGCATTAAATAAGCGCAAATAAGTGCGCCGTAGGTCCCCAAAGCATAGCCCAATACCGCCATTAGTACACCTACGGGTGCTAAGGCTGGACTAAAGGCAGAGGCAACGATAGGCGCGGAAGCAGCTCCACCCACATTAGCTTGCGAACCTACAGCTACGAAGAAGAAAGGAGCTTTGATGAGCCAGGCTACAAACAAGAGCAGGATGACGTGAACGAGCATCCAGATGGCTCCGATGGCAAAAAGGCCAAGATTATTGATGATATCACCGAGTGCCATGTGCATCCCGATGGTGGCTACGAGGATGTAGATGAAAATACTGCCCCATTGGGAGGCTCCAACACCTTCCAGTTCGCGGAATTTGGTGAACGACAAGACCAGACCTAGTGTTGTGGAGATAACAACGAGCCAGAAAAAACCACTCAGTAAAGAGTTGAGACCAGCCGCCTTGAGGCTCTCTTCAAAAGGTTCGAGCCAGCTGGTGATGAGATCTGCGCCCCAATGAGAGAGAGCCACTCCTCCGAAGCCTACGGCTAGTAAAATATAAAGGTCGTTGGTGGAAGGGATTTTCTTGATTTTATCCTGGTATTCCGCAACCTTTTTTTCCAAGTCCTTGATGGCAGTGTTATCCGCTTTGAGTCGAGCGTCGATTCGGTCGGAGATTTTGGCACCATATAATAGGAAGCCCATCCAGATGTTGGCGACTACAATGTCTACCACCACCATAGAGGCAAAGACACTACCTTTGACTTCGAAGATTTCTTTCATGGCCGTTTGGTTGGCACCACCACCAATCCAGCTACCCGCAATGGTACTCAACCCACGCCATAGCTCGTCGGGAGAAAAGCCTACCAGGTTAGGAAATAGATAAGTGAGGATGATAAGCGCAATCGGTCCGCCAATAATAATACCTACGGTAGCAGTGAGGAACATAATGATGGCCTTGGACCCCAATCGCATGATCCCTTTCAGGTCGATGCTTAAACATAACCAGATCAAACTCGCAGGTAACAGGTACCGGCTGGCCATAAAATAAAGCTTGGAACCTCCTTTGTATTGTTTGTAAACAGAAGGGTCAATGTCTGCTTGTCCAAATAGTTTTTCAATTTCGGCAACGGATGCTTTGGCTGGTAGCTTGATCCCTAATTCTTTAGCCAAGTCGTAGATGCCAGGCTCAAACCAATCGTAGGCAATAAGGTTAAGAGGCCAGTGCAAAATGGCTGGAATGAAATAACAGAGCAAAATAGCTGGAACAAAAGTATAGAATCGTTTCCAGGCTTTCTTGTCGCTGCTGGCGGTAGTAAAGACAAAGGCCAGTGCCAGCATCAAAATACCAAAAACAATGGCATCATTCGTAAAAAATGGCTTCATAATTAAGGACGGATATATGAGTTGATCGTAAATCGTTCAGCTGTTGGCAAAGAACGACCAAACAGCATGGTGCTGCCAAAATAGGGAAATTTGTGTAATGGTGAGATATTCAGCACCAACCATCAACTGCTCAAGGTCGGAAGTCGGAAGTGGGAAGTCGGAATTTTTAAACCGCACTCCGCACCTAAAAAGGTGTAAGGGTTGGAAAAGTGGAAGGGTGTAAGGGTTACCACCAACCATCAACAATCTCCCCCCTCAATCCCCCGCCACCAGCAGGACCATTTGCCATTGCCCGGTGCTGTTTTGCTGGAAGCCTGCCCGGAAATCGAGTGGAGAGCGGTAGAATTTGCCGTAGAGGAAGCCCTCCATGCCGTCTGCTAAGCGAACTTTTATCCAGGGGTGCGTTTCGCCGCTGATGGTTTCTTCGGTAGGGGTGGTTTCCAGGTATTCCACCAGGTCGTAGGAGAGGGTTTTTAGAATTTTGGTACTGAGACCCGGGCCTGAGCGCAGCCGTACACCTGCACCCATCACTGCCCCAAACTCGTAGGGTTCGGTACTGTCTGGCCAACAAGGGCCGAGGTAGGGGGCCTCGAAGTAGCTCCCTTTGCCATAATTGTTGAATTGCCCTCCCAAGGACAGTAAGGTTTCGAGGGTAGACCATAAGTCGGATTGAGGAATTTTTTCAGGGCTGTCCAGTCCCCACATTTGGATAAATTCCTGGAGGCCATCTTCGCCTCCAAAACCGGTTTTTATGTTTTCGTTGACATAGGGTAATAAAGCAAAAATATCTTTGTTGGCAACGATGGTTTTTAGCTGTTCCCGGAAAAGGAAAAAGAGGGTATCTTTTGGTGCTCCGTCGGCAGGATTTACTTTCCCCGCTTCGGGATTGCATTCCAGTGGGAAAACTTCTTCCCTGTTGGTAAGAAGTGTCTGGTAGCTTTGGATGACACTATCGGTAAGGACTTGGACGGTCTCGGAGGTAGGCGTATCGCCTGATGCGTCAGTAGTAGCCTTGTCGGACTGGCAACTTAAAAGGCAGAGTAGGGGATAAAATAGTAGGGGAAGCTTTCTCATAATTTGCCTTTTTGTGTAAATATAAAAATAAAAAAGCCCTTTCCTATCGTCATGATAAGAAAGGGCTGGGGATGTTTAAGCTTTCGCTAAACGGTACAGAGATCTTAGTGGTTGCCACCTTGACCGCCTCTCTTGTGGCGAGGTTGAACTTGGCGCTCTGCCTTGGCAGCTTCCCGTTCTGCTTGCAGCATTTCGTACTGCTCAGGGGTAAGGATGGTCTGAAGCTCCGCATTTTGAGCCTCGCGAATGGCTTTCATTTGCTGGCCGTTGGCTTTGCGGTCTTCACCAGCGTTGGCGCGGGCCTCTTTCAATTGCTCGCGGTATTTTTCGTTGATGGCTTTTACAGCTTCTGACTGTGTTTCAGAAAGGCCGAGTTTTGCTGCCAATTCTGCGTGGCGCTCGTCCATTTTTGCAGCACGCTGCTCTGGTGAAGGAGCTGCACGACGAGGAGTACCTGCTTTTTCGATAGAAGCCGGTGCAGTGTTGGTTGCACTCTTGTCTTGTGCCTGTAGGCTAAAGGTGAAAAGGATGGCCAGACTGAAGATGAAGAATTTGGTCGATTTCATTTTTGAATGATTTTTTGACGTTAATATTTTTATGTGTCCTTTGGACTCGGGCATTAGACTAAAGTAACACGCCGGTTTTCCCGGGTATGTCTTAAAGTTTTCTTAATTTCTTATGCTGCCGAAAGTCCAGCTAAGGTAAGCGGGCATTTTTAACGGGACTGTTCATTTTTAGGAAAAGATTGTTCATTTTTGAACACTATAAAGGTGTTTTTAAGTGCTGATTTTTGTTTAATGTATTGATTATCAGTGGTATTTTGGTTGTGGAATGATAATTGGAACTATTGTACTTGTTAGTGTGCTTCCGAATGATATGGAGCTTGTTAGCAAACAGAAGACAGACTAAAGCCATAGTGCGATGATAAAAAACTACCTGAAAATAGCCCTGCGCAACCTGAAGCGCAACAAAGTAATGTCGTTTATTAATATCTCTGGCCTGGCTATTGGTATTGCGACTTGTTTGCTCATTCTCTTGTTTGTGCAGTACGAGTGGAGCTTTGACCGCTACCACGAAAAGGCAGACCGTATTGTGCGGGTGGTTTTCAAGGGAACCGTGCAAGGTGAAAAGCTGAACGAAGCCAATGTGATGCCCCCCGTAGCGGAAGCCTTGAAGGAGGAATTTCCGGAGGTGGAAGCCGCTACCCGACTGCGGATTGCGGGTACGCCAACCATCATACACGGGGAAGAGACCTACAAAAACCACGAAGCTGCTTTTGTGGATGCAAATTTCTTTTCGGTATTTACATTACCCCTGGTGAGCGGTGATGCCGAAACGGCTTTGGTGGAGCCCAACACGATTGTGATTTCGGAAGCCGTGGCCGAAAAATTCTTTTCGGGAGAAAACCCGCTGGGGAAAACCCTGGATTTTAAAAATGGAGGTAAGCCGCATAAGGTGACAGGGGTGATGAAGGAAATACCCCAAAACACGCACTTCCATTTTGATATTTTTATCGCCATGTCTGGTCTTGATGAAGCTCGGCAGCCGTCGTGGATGACTTCTGAGTTTTATACTTACCTGGTGCTGCCAGAGGGCTACGATTACCACCAACTGGAAGCTAAGTTGCCCGCGGTCTTTGCTAAATATGCTGGGCCGCAAATGAAGCAGGCCATGGGTATGGGGATGGAGGAATTTCGGGCTGCAGGCAATGATTTGGGCTTGTTTTTGCAAGCATTGACGGACATCCATTTGTATTCTGATTTTGCCTTTGACTTGTCGCCACACGGAGACATTCGCAACCTCTATCTTTTTGGAGCCATTGCGCTGTTTATGCTCTTTATTGCTTGTATCAATTTTATGAATATTTCTACAGCTGGCGCCTCCAAGAGAGCCAAAGAGGTGGGCGTTCGCAAGGTGATGGGCTCGAACAAAGAGGATTTGATTTGGCAATTTTTGTTGGAGTCCGTATTGCTGGCCCTGTTTAGCTTAGGCCTGGCCGTTATTTTGGTGGTGCTGGCCTTGCCATTATTTAATCAAATTGCCGATGATCAGCTCAACTTAAACACCCTGCCAATGCAGTGGCTGGTTCCGGGCTTGTTGTTGTTTGGGCTAGTCGTGGGCACCTTGGCGGGCAGCTATCCGGCCTTTTTCTTGTCCTCTTTTCGGCCTTCCGCTATCCTGAAAGGCAATTTAAAAATGGGAAATAAAAGTGTGGGGCTACGGCAGGGCCTAGTCGTTTTTCAGTTTTTTCTAACGATAGCTTTGATGATTTGTACGGGCATTGTTTTTCGGCAATTGAAATTTATCCAAGATGCGAAATTAGGCTACGAGACCACTTCTGTGGTTGTAGTACCCGACCTGTGGGCACTGGGTAATAAAGAGGAGGTTTTTCGGCAGCAGTTGGCCCAAGACGCCCGCGTGGTGAGTGCGAGCTACTCGGGTTATTTGCCGGCAGGACCTTCGTACAACAACAACTTTTTCCTGACGCCCGGCTACGACAATACCAAAATGGTAAAAACACTGCGCTATGATGTCGACGAAAATTACCTAACTACCTTGAATATGAAGCTGGTGGCGGGGCGCAATTTCTCACCGGAAATGGCAACGGACTCCAGTGGCATCCTTCTCAACGAAACCAGTGCCAGTGCTTTTGGTTGGGGAAGAGAGGAGGCCTTGGGCCAGCAAGTGGTCTATGCCAATAACCAGGGAGAAAGGACGACCTATCAGGTGCTGGGAGTCGTAGAAGATTTCCATTTCAAATCATTGCACGAAGCAATTTCTCCGCTGGTGATGGTACTGGGCGGGAATGCTGGTTCGGCTATCTTGAAGGTTCAAACGGATGATGTGGCGGCTTTGTTGGCCGATTTGAAAGACCGCTGGACGAGTCTGACGAGTGAGCAGCCCTTTGCATCGGTATTTTTGGATGATAGCATTTACGAAACGTATAAGGCAGAACGAAGGGTGGGCACCTTGCTGAGTGTTTTTGCTGCCCTGACCATCTTTGTTGCCTGTTTGGGGCTGTTTGGGCTGACGGTTTTTGCTTCGGAGCAACGTACCAAAGAGATCGGTGTGCGCAAAATCCTGGGAGCTTCTGTAGCGAGTCTGGTAAAGCTGTTGTCACAGGATTTTATCAAGCTGGTAGCCTTGGCCTACCTCCTGGCTTGTCCTCTAGCGTGGTGGATCATGAGCCAGTGGTTGGAGGATTTTGCTTATAGAATAAAGCTGGACGCTGGCGTTTTTGCGCTGGCTGGTGCACTGGCCCTGCTGATAGCTTTCCTAACAGTAGGCTATCATAGCTTGAAGGCTGCCATACGAAATCCTTTGAAGTCGTTGCGGAGTGAGTAGTCCACCACACTGCTCAGTAGAATCGGGTTTCAAACCCGATTCTACTGAGCAGTGTGGCCTAAGACATGCTTTACCCCCCCCTGTTCGGCGTTGGCTCTGCCTGCGTCGAGGTATACGCAAAATTCCGTTTTGCGTTTTTACCAGCCATGAAGGGAAACCTTACTTTAATTTCCCCAGCAATCCACCCAATAACTTTAATCCATTCTGGACAATGTCAGCATTTTCTACTGGAATTTTGAGGTAAGTTTCCCCGGTTTTTTCGTCTTTTTGGACCAGGCTACTCACCAATTGCTCAGTCGCTGCCGGATTGCTCAGGGTTTGCGTTAAGCGACTGAGGAAGCTGATACCATCATTGACCAGTTGTTGTGCTCCACCAGCTGTCGCGGTAGCGGGTGTAGAAGGCTGTTTGGTGCCATCTGATGAGTTGTTTGTTGGTGCGGAGGAAGCCGATGATGGTAGGTTTTCTTCTGGTTCCCACCATTCTTCCGTGAGGGTCTCTGCGGGGTCGAGGGTGTCTTCCTGAGCAGAAGCGGGGCGTTCGAGATTTTCTTCGTCGCTGGAAGAACTATCTTCGGTGGCTGGCTCACCAACATCGGTGGCGGTCACGACTTGGAGGCGTTCCATAAATTCCTCAAAGCGGGTTTTGTCCATGAAGACATCCTTCTCGGTGGCTTCCAGTACGGCCTGCGCGAGTGCCGATTTGAAGTTGAGGGTGAAGAGCATCCGGTGCTCAATGGTTTTTTCGGAAACCAGGTTGATGACCTGCACCCCTTTTTTCTGCCCCATCCGGTAAGCGCGGGCAATACGTTGCTCAAGAACAGCAGGGTTCCAGGGCAAGTCCATGTTGATGACGAGGCTGGCTTTTTGGAGGTTGAGGCCCAAGCCACCTGCATCGGTAGAAAGGAAAACGCGGCATTCGTCGTCGTCCCGGAACTGGTCGAGTAAGGGCCCGCGTTGGGCACTGGGCACACCGCCGTGGAGGTGAACGAAGGGGATGCCTTGTTTTTCCAGTTCGCTGGCAATCAATTTGGTCATGCGCGACCACTGGCTGAAGATGACCACACTCTCATCGGGATTGGTGAGGTGCTCTTCCAGGATGTAAAAGAGTTCGTCAATTTTGGTATCGTAGCGGGTTTGTTGGTCTACCAGGAAAGTGCTGTTGCAGGACATACGCATCAACTGCAGGCAGCTCATGAGCCGCAGACGTTCAGCTTCGGTGAGGAAATTCAGGCGTTTCCACTTGGCGACGATCTGGGCGACATCGTTTTCATAGCCGCTGTGCATACTCTGCTGTTGGGGCGTCATAGGTACAAAAAGGTGCTTGTCGACGCGTTTAGGGAGTTGCTTGAGGACCTCCTTTTTGCGGCGGCGCAGCATCAGGGTGTTGAGTTTTTTGGTGATCTGATCGAGGTTGCGGTAACCGATGATGATACCATTTTCTTCTTTGACCTGATGGCGGTGCAGCAGTAAGTAAAGCGGCCCCAACAGGAACTGATCCAGAAACTGGACGATAGAGTAGAGGTCTTCAAGTTTGTTCTCCAGCGGGGTGCCCGTTAGTGCTAATCGGAAAGAAGCCTGAAGCTGTTTGACGGCGCGCGAAATTTTGGTATCCCAGTTTTTGATCCTTTGCGCTTCGTCGAGGATGATGAAATCCGGTTGTTGCAGGTTGATGAGGTGCAAATCTCTTACTACAACATTATAAGTGAGTATTTTGTAGAAAGCCTCTTCGGCGTACTGTTCCGTTCTTTTCTTTTGCGGGCCTTCTACGACCACAACTTTGCTATCGGTGAATTTTTTGATCTCGGCCCGCCACTGGTATTTTAGCGAAGTGGGGCAGATGATGAAAACGGTATTGATTTGGTATTCCCGTCGGTACAGTTCAGCGGTGGCCAAGGCTTGGATGGTTTTACCCAGACCCATTTCGTCGGCCAGGAGGCAGCGTCCAGCCCGAGCGGCAAAAAGAACACCTTCGCGCTGATATTCGTAGAGTTTAGCTTTGATGAGACCGTCGAGGCTATCGGCTTGGCTGGCTAATGCATTAATACGTTGTGCCCTACGTTGATCTTCCCTTTGCTCGATGATCCAGGCCAGGGCATCCTGATAGCAACGGAAAGTATCACTGATGGCTTGAGCCTGTTGGAGAAATTCGTCAAAGACCAAGTAGGCATGAGGAAAGAAGGCACCGTCTTCATCGAAATACTGCTTTGCTAAAGCTTCAAATGCTTCTTGGTTTTCGCTGCCAATCCTAATGCGCAGACTGCGTTGTTCGCCATAATGTAGATAGACGGAGGTGTATTCACCCACCACGGGTGGTTTTTTGAAATATTGCTTATTGCCGTAGGTGTTGGCCAGTTTATGGAGTGCCCATTCGATGTGCTTACAAGTGCCCAGACCACTCACTTTATAGTCGTAACATTCGCAGTAGTTGTCGAAAGGTTGCTCTCCGCGGATCGCTACTCGGTAGCTAGAGCTACCTTCCGGGTTGAAAACCTTAAAATCAGACCAAACGGGGTGTTCACCCGTATTGGTGAGCTTAAATTCCTGCTGCTGGCCATATTGCTGCCTGAGCTTGATTTGCCATTCTCTCAGCGTGAGTTCTTCGGGTTGGCGGTTATAACTTACTTTTTTTTCTTTCTTCTCTTTCTTTTTCTGCTGTTTTTTGGCCATCGGAACACTGGTTTTCGCATTAGGATATCAGGTGGTGAGCACCTTGTGTTGCGAAGCTATTATAATTTCTCGATATCTTGTTTTTCGAGGCTAGGAGATCACATTATTTTTTAAATAGTTCTGTATTTTAGTAAAAGACTTCTCGCTATTTCTTTTACAGTCCATATCTTAGCTGTCATCATTTGTTGGGATTAGAGTTGCTTTTTTTCTTGAGAATGTATCTTCTCCCCCTTATACTATACCCATTTTCATCAGATTCCACCTGATTTAAGATCATTTTATTCCTCTTAATTCTAAACGTGAAAATAGTTTGCCCTGAATTATCGGCTTTGATGAGTAATTGAGGCCAGCCATAACTTACAAACCACAAGGAGGGACAAGATGACACTTGTTTGATGCTGTCATAGTTAATTGGATCAGTTACACAGACATAAAAATCAGCTTCACCGATCTCGTTTGCAAGTATTGAATAATCTTTGCCTTCAAAAGCAATAGGTTTATTCCTGTAATTCCAAAAAATTGAATCTCTAAATCCACAATAATTTAATTTAATTCTTCTCGATCTTCGCTGTTCCTTACTGGCTACCCTGTGAAAATACCAAACGCCATTTGCAGAATTCAATAAATGGGCTCTATTCCTTATTTTATCTCCTTTGTCTATTAAGAAAGAGTCGTAATTTGAGGGGACATTTAGAGCCGAGTTCAACCGTACTCCCTCTATCCCTTCATCCAAATAGCAGTAGTTTGTAATACAGTAATTATAGTTTAGACAATCATCACCAAATGTAGAAAGACCACTAGCATCGCAAGAATGAAATCTTCGCTTAAGTAAGCAGCTAGGGTTCTTTGGGTTCTTAATGTCAATGAATATTTTTTGTGCCTCAAGTTCTATTTCAAAAGAAAAAATTTCATTTGTATATTCAAAGCTGAGTATATTTTCACCAGTAGCATATTTATGGTCAATAGTAAATTCGTTATCTGTACTTGTTATAGGAACTATCTCCAAGGTATCATTATCAAGTAAAGGTTGTATTATTATGTAGACCGTATCGTGCTTTTTTATTTCAACCCCATCTATTCTAACTTGAACAACTTGAGAAAGGCATTGATTAACACAAATCGTAAGGCAAAATGGAAGTAAGAGGAAGCTCAATTTTTTCATTAGCTGGTTCTTTCTTATTGTCGTTTAGTTTTTATAATTCCCCTCACCTCACCCCCCGATAATACGCTAAACTATGAACAATCTCCTCCGCCGTAGCCGTTTGGTTAACGGCTACCTTACCCGCTGTGGGAATCAAGCTAAAGTTGATGCGGGCATCCTCGTTTTTCTTATCCTGGCGCATGATCGAGAGGAGGAGCTCGTCAATATCTTCAGGGATGGCTTGATGACCATAAATGCGGAGGAAGTAGTTCGTGATATCGGTAAGTTCCTGCTGGCTGAGGCCGAGCTGCTTAGCAGATAGCCAGGCTTCGCAGATCATGCCTGCAGCGATGGCTTCGCCATGGAGAAGGGGAGTGGTTGTTTCTAAAAAGTAGCTTTCGATGGCATGGCCAATGGTGTGGCCGAAGTTGAGCGCCTTGCGGATGCCCTTTTCGTGGGGGTCTTCCCGGACAATCTGCTGTTTGATGGCCACCGAGCGGGCAACCCACTCGCTCCAATCAATGCTTGCCAAATCGGTGATGTGTTGGAGTTCCTGCCACTGTTGCACGTCGGCGATGAGGGCGTGTTTGATGATTTCGGCGAAGCCTGAGCGGAGTTCTCGTGCCGAGAGGGTCTGGAAAAATCGGGCATCCGCCCAAACGGCGCGGGGATCGCGGAAAAGGCCAATGCTGTTTTTGACGCCGTAAAAATCTATGCCCAGTTTGCCTCCAACGGAGGCATCTACCTGTGAAAGTAAGGTCGTAGGGATTTGGATAAAGTCTATCCCGCGTTTGAACGTCCCTGCACAGAAACCACCCATGTCTCCGATAACACCACCACCCAGGTTGAGTAAACACCAGTTGCGTCCAGCACCAGCATGGAACAGCTGGGCCCAGATGTGTTGACAGGTTTCAAGGGTTTTGTGCTTTTCTCCAGCGGGTATGGTGATGTAATGTGGTCGAAAAGGGGCTAACTGCTCCTTAATGAGCGGGAGACAATGTTGGGCCGTATTTTCATCCGTGAGTACCGCAATTCCGGCAAAATCCTGAGCAGCCAACCAGCGAAGTTGAGGGCTATCAATGGGCGATATATCAATGTCGTAATGGTCAAGTTGAAGAACCGGCATGGCGTCAAAATTTGAAAAGCGATAAGTTGAGTAGTCTGGCGTAAAGATAAGCGATAGGGATTGTAATAAGGCTAGCGCAAAAAGTTTGTAAATCTTACAACATCGGATTTTTTAATCGAGGTTAGGAATTGTTCCTCATCGTTTACTATCCTGCTATCCTTCGCCGCCCCCTAAGGCTGAGAAGCAGCCCGAGTATCCTCTACCAGCTTGATGATGCTCAGCAGCCAGTCGCGATCGGTCAGCAGTTGTGTATTGGAAATTGTTTGGCGGATAGCTGCTCGGCGTGCTGGGGCGGTACGAATAATCCGAGCAAGAATTTTGCAAAAATTGAGATAGGTTTGCTTCAAATCGTGGGATAGGGCCTTGTTTCTTTGCAGAAACATCATAAAAGCCGCCAACAGCGAAGCCAGGGCATCTTCTTCTCCTGTTTCAAAATAAATTTTAGCCAATAAAACCCTGGCACCCAAGTAGTAGTTGAGGTCGGTATAGGCGACCTTGACCAGATGCGACTGCGCTTTTTCCTGCTCTTTGGTGTAGTAAAAAAGCTCGGCCAGATTATAGTGGTAGGCGTTCTGCTGAAAAGCTTCGGGCAAAAAGGGCAGGAATTTTTCGATAAATTGTTGGGCTGCATCGTATTCCTTTTGCCGAAGATAAAGCTTGATCACATTGGCATAGGTCCATGGTGAAAGTTGCCCGTCAACGATGAGAAAACGAGATTCTATGCCTTTAAGATAAAGGTTGAGGGCTTCTTTTACGTAAGGTTCACGGCCTTTCCTGATTTTTCGTGCGCAGTAATTGATGGCAAATTGATAAATCTCCGTAAGGTCATGGTGGGAAATTTGATCGGAATAAATCTCCAGGTTGTTTTTTAGATGAATAAAATGAGCTTCTTCGGATTCCTCACTCAGCATCTGATAAATATCGAGGTAAAGCCTGATGATGGGGGCTTGCCCGACGCTACTGGTCTTCAGGTGAATAATCCAGGGTTCAGTGATATTGGTTTCGTAGACCGATTTTAGAATCTGCTGACGATCCAGCATGGAGCAAGCCAGGTTGAGCCGGCGTAGATAGTAATAGGTGTCGAGATCATGGGCTGCTGATTGGATAGCAACATCAAAGACCCTGTTTTTTTGTCTTAAGTGATGTTGATCCAGTGTTTCTGCAAAGCGCGCCTTGTTGCGAAAAAAATCGAAGCTACTGCCTGTTGGTACGGTGAGCTGGTCGCTAATGGAACGTTTTGCCGCAGCATAATGCTTTTCCAGATTGCGTTCTGAGTAGACTTCCAGGGCCGCCAGTTCCAAAGCTAAAGGCGTATGGGTGATTTTTTGCAGGCTAAGGAAGAGAGAGGCAAGTTTATTCAAATTGCTTAAAGCATAGGTCAAAGCTTTGGCGTTGTAGACTTGGTCGGGCCATAATATTTTAAACAAATCTTCGCGACTTTTCAGCGCGATCTGATCGTTTGCTAGCCAGGTTCTCAGGATGCTGAACAAAGTCAATAACTCAGGATGCTTGTTATAAAATGGAGATGCCACAAAGTCTTCCAGTTCGCGCCATTCCGAGTCATTTAATGATTGTAGTAAGGAAACGACTTTGGTTTTTTCCATTGTTTATGGAGGATTTGTGATATTGTTTTTGGCAAATTACTTATTTAAATTAAATAAAATTATAATTTATTTTACTTAAATAACTGTTTTTTAGTTAGTTGTATTTTTTATTGAAAAAAGTGTGAGTTAATTTGTTGTTGGCAATTTAATAAAAATGTGGTTGCCAAAGCTCAAAAGAACCATCATCTTTGTATTGCAATGATAAAAATGTAGAAAATTATGAGAAAGATACTGTCCTTAGCCCTCTTACTTGCTTTGATCCTATCGGATGGATGGACACAGGAGGTTTGGCCTGGCGATGTGAACAATAATGGCAAAGCCAATACGGTAGACTTATTGTTTTGGGGACTGGCTTACGGAGCAGAAGGCCCGGCGCGAGCAGATCAAAATACGGATTGGTCGGCACAGCCCCTACCGACATTATGGGCTAATAACTTTCCGAATGGACTGAATTTTGCCTACGCCGATTGTAATGGCGATGGCATTGTAAACGACGACGATTTTTCGGATGCTATAGATGATAACTTCGGCTTGGAGCATCCGCCGGTCACGGCAGATTTCTATGCCAATGCAGCGGGCGCCGCGCCACGTTTGCGCCTGACCCCCAGTGCGACCTTGGTGCAAGAAGGTGCTATGGTCAATATCGGCTTGAGTATTGACGATGCAGACCTGCCAATTGCGGATTTCTATGGATTAGCCATAAAATTGAGCTATACAACAAACCTCTTGGCTGGTGATGACGGCCCTGATTTTGACCTTGTTGAAAACAGCTGGGTGGATGCGGATGAATCTTACGTACAGGAAATGTATGTGGATGATGGCATTATGGGAACAGCAGAGCTGGGGCTTACACGAACCAACCAACTGGCAATAGCTGTAGGCAGTGGTGACCTGGGAACTTTTTCAATCATCATGGAAGACATCATTGTCGGTCTGGAGGTGGATACTTTTACCCTGCGTATTGATAGTGTGTTACTGATTGACCAACATTTTGGCCGGATACCAGTGATCCCGGACACGACTCAAATTATCATCGCCAAGGATACTTCAAAATTAACCACTTTAAACCACAATCTTTGGTTGGAAGAAGGAGACGTAGAGCTGGTCGTGTTTCCTAATCCTGCGACGCATTTTTTACAAATCAGCACCTCGGTGGGAATTGAACAACTGCTTTTGGTAGACCAGTTGGGAAGGACTGAAATTATCGTAGATCGCCCGATTACCAGTGGAAATTATCGCTGGTACCTAAATGACCGCAAGCCCGGTATCTACTGGCTACAAGTAAAGACCACAGTGGGAATACTCAGCAGAAAACTGGTGATAGCCCCGAGTTGATAATCAGACTTGTTCTGCTGGGATCATTTCGGGTGCAAATCGCGCCTTATCTTCCCACACTGTGCCTTTTTTAAGTCGCTTAGCTACGGCTAGGCTCCTCAAAAAAGGCTTCGTGTGGTCGATAATGCATCAATTTTCCCACCAACTCCGAGCCGAAGGCGATCACCATAAGGTAAACTGACCCAACAGAACAAGTCTATCCTTTCTGGATAGGCAGGTATGGCTGAATATCCAGTTGGATGAGTAACAGTTTCAGCACAAACAATCATTGAATTTACTAATACAGATCGTGTCGTACTGCCTGGGCAGTACCTGGACCGGTCATTTTTAAACCGAAAATAATTTTAAGATGAAGAAGTTAATTTATTTATCGCTGATTGCCAGCGTTGTGACAGTTGTTTCAGGATGTAATTTCTTGAACCTTGATGATGATACAGTGAACCCCAATCCGGTAGAATTGCCAACAACCGCTGAAGATTTCATTGCGGCGAACTACCCCAGCCACGTCATCAGAAGCACCGATACGGAAGACCTGTGTGACAATACCCTGGTCTTGGAAGTAGAATTGGAAGACGGCCCTGGGCCAGATGTAGACCTTTACTTTACGCTTGATGGTACCTTCTTGTTTACGGAAACAGATATCAATTTGATGGATTTGCCCGAGGCAGTCCGCAATGCGATCAGTACCAATTTTGCGGATTACTCGATCAACGAGCAAAACATTGAAAGGCACGATTACCCTGATGGTGCTATCGAGTACGAAGTAGAATTAGTGCACAACGTCACAGGTGACGAAGAGGATGCCGTGTTTAATGCCAATGGTGATTTGCTTTGTTTTGAAGCAGACCATAATGATGATAATGGAGGTGACGACAACGGCGGTGACGATAATGGCGGTGATGATGACAATGGAGGCGATGACAACGGCGGCGATGACGACAATGGCGGTGATGATGATAATGGTCAAAGTGTAAGTGTCCCCCAAGATGTTCGTGATCTGATCCAGAGTCAGTATCCTGGCTACATCATAACCAGCTCAGAACAAGAAGACATCTGTGATGATGTACTCATGTACGAGGTAGAATTGGAAGATGGCCCTGGGCCAGATATGGATTTGTATTTCAATCTGGATTGGGTATTCCAATTTAGCGAAATAGAGATATCGATCAACCAGCTTCCTGCCGCAGTAATGGATGCGATAGCCACCAATTATGCCGGCTACCAAATTGACGAAGACAAGGTAGAGCGACTGGAGCGCCCTGATGGATCACTGATGTACGCGGTAGAATTGGAATCAGGTAACAATGATGTAGACGTTATCTTCAACGCCGATGGTAGCGTATACTGCGAAGATCAATAAGACAATAACTGGGTGTGATTTATCCTGATCCACTTTGGAGTGGGATGGGCTAAGCTTCCTGAGCCATTACTTCGGTTTTGTGCTCAGGAAGTTTTTTTATAGTATTTCCGCTAGCGTATCCACACTCCAGGCAGCGGCTTTTTCGGCGAAGAGAGGCTTGGTCTTTGCCCAGGTGGAACGGAAGAGGTCGGAGTGGCGGTAGTTTTCCAGTGCTTCTTCGTTTTCCCATTTGCTGAAGGTAAACAGCACGTTTTCCTGCCTTTTGCCGCGCCAAAGCTCGAGGTGGAGGCAACCGGGGAAGGCCCGAATATGGGCACTACTCTGGTGGAAAACCTCCAGGAAGTTGTCGATTTCTTCAGGGCGGAAAGTCATTTTTACGATGCGTTTGAAGGAGGACATATTTTATTGGTTGACTTTTGCGTAACGGTAGCTGTTAAGCGCTAAGTTAAGATAGAATTGGGAAAGTCTGCGTTGAGTGTGTTTTTGTTTTTGTTTTTTTTAATAAAAAATATTTGTGTTTTATTTCTCTTTGTCCTATATTTGCCACGTAGCCAAGAATCGACCCATTCTTTCTACTCATCGGTTCTACCCCTCACCTGGTCCGTGAGGAATATCAGCGGTTTTTAGTTTTACGCAATGCTGGCTCTACTCCGCTCGGAGTGGAGGTATAGAAGCGTGCCCTTGCTTGTAAAAGCAAGCGGTGTGTGGTGAACCGGATGGAATCTAATCCATAGAATGGGTGGGTTCCCGCCCTGGCGGGCGTGGGGTATGGTGAGGGCTCAGAGCGAGGTCAAGCACGAAGAAGCCAATTACGCTTCAAACCACTCAAGCGCGAGATGACTCACCCTAAAATGAGTATACCCTACTTTTACACCTTTGCAACCCTTACATATTTACACCCTTCCAACCAGCTCAGGCCTTGTTTATCAGGTAGTTATTTTGTAAATTACAAAGATTACATTTTCGCCGTCACCAATTTCTCTGAGTAATGAAAGTTCCTGTACACCTCCTCCTTTTCGCGCTATTCTTTTTCAACATCACCCAAACCTCTGCTTTTGATATTTGGGGCATTGAAATTCAGGCCCAACAAACGGGGCTTTTTTCCATTGATGCCTCGATTATTGTATATATCAAAGGAATTGCAGTACAAACGGATGGTTTCCGTGATTCGCTTAGCTTGTCATGGGGAGATGGGACGATAAGCCGAGTAGCGATCTCGAACAACGCCGATATTAATGGAAATGGTATTCCGGATGGTACACCGGTAGATGAGAACTTTATCAAGTACATCTATTCGGGTTCTCATACTTACGCTACGATGGCTCGTTATTTATTATCAGTGGAGAACCCGAATCGTGCCCCTGGAATCTTGAATGTTAATTTCCCTAATTCAGTGAGCATCCCACTGTATACTGAATCTGAAATCACCCTGATCGAAGATTATGAAAACAACCACTTACCTGTCTTATTAGAAACACCCACCAATTATGCTTTTTCAGGACAGCAGTACCTACACTTGCCCAACGCATTTGATATTGATGATGACAGTTTGGCCTATGAGTTGGTCGTTCCGAAACAAGGACCAAACGAACCGGTGCCCAACTATTTTGGTATTGGAACGCTAGCAACGATTGATGCTGAAACGGGGATTTTTAGCTTTCTTTTTGATCAAGCAGGAACTTACACTTTTGCTATCCAAGTTGCTAGTTACCGAAATGGGACGCTGATGGATAGGGTGGTGCGGGACATGAAATTTTTCGTGGAAGATACAGACGGACAAAATGATCGACCATCATTTCAGTTAAACACGCCTCTCGTGGTGATCCAGGAAGTAAGTGTTGGGGATACCGTTCGTTTTCAGGCGATTGCCCAAGACGACAACACCATCGTGCCAGCCCTGAGAGCTACCAGTGGGCTATTCGATTATTATGCAGAACCCGCCTCGATCAACATCGACTTAGTCGTCGCCGATTTTGAATGGATTGTCCGCGAGGAGCACGTCCGTACCCAAGCTTACCCTGTAGTCCTTCGGGCCAAAGATGATGGATATGTATTTGGTTATGCCAATTTTGCCTTGGTTCGCTACCGCGTTAACGGTGGCCCAACTTCCACCAACGACTTGACGCAAGCGGATGTTCTCGTATTGTATCCCAATCCCACCCGTGATTGGTTGCAGATAGACCTCCCCGCTTCACTGCTTGGAGCATCTATCGCTTACCAGGTTTTTACCCATGATGGAAGGAGAATAATGTCGGGAAAATTAAGCGAGAAGACTACTCAGATTGACGTTAAGGGATTGCCTGTTGGTGTTTACCTCTTACAGTATAAAATAAGGGGACAGCTGCACCAACAACGTTTTGTTATTCAATGATTTTCTATTTTGTAGTGTAAATACCATATAGAAGATCGTAAGAGGGAATTAAGTTCGGACGAATGTTTGCCTAAGATTAAGATATAGAGCAATACAAAGGGAAAGAGACACCAACCCACCCAAAAAATCCTACACATCCCAAAAATCCTACAAATCCTACACATCTCAAAAATCCTATTCCAGAACCTGCAACTTAGCAAACTTCCGCATGATCTTCTTCTCAGGGTTTGGGATGCCTTTGAAACAGATTTGAACGAGACCATTGTCGATGTGAATCACCTTTCCTTTACCAAATTCAAGAAAAATCCTACACATCCTACAACTCCCAAAAATCCTATTCCAGAACCTGCAACTTATCAAACTTCCACATGATCTTCTTCTCAGGATTGGGATGCCTTTGAAACAGATTTGAGCGAGGCCATTGTCGATGTGAATCACCTTTCCTTTACCAAATTCAAGAAAAATCCTACACATCCTACAACTCCCAAAAATCCTATTCCAGAACCTGCAACTTAGCAAACTTCCGCATGATCTTCTTCTCAGGGTTTGGGATGCCTTTGAAACAGATTTGAGCGAGGCCATTGTAGATGTGAATCACCTTTTCTTTACCAAATTCAAGAAAAATCCTACACATCCTACAACTCCCAAAAATCCTATTCCAGAATCTGCAACTTATCAAACTTCCACATGATCTTCTTCTCAGGATTGGGATGCCTTTGAAACAGATTTGAGCGAGGCCATTGTAGATGTGAATCACCTTTCCTTTACCAAAGTCAAGAAAAAATCCTACAAATCCTACAACTCCCAAAAATCCTATTCTAGAACCTGCAACTTATCAAACTTCAGCATGATCTTCTTCTCAGGGTTTGGGATGCCTTTGAAACAGATTTGAACGAGACCATTGTAGATGTGAATCACCTTTCCTTTACCAAATTCAAGAAAAATCCTACACATCCTACAACTCCCAAAAATCCTATTCCAGAATCTGCAACTTATCAAACTTCAGCATGATCTTCTTCTCAGGATTGGGATGCCTTTGAAACAGATTTGAGCGAGGCCATTGTAGATGTGAATCACCTTTCCTTTACCAAATTCAAGAAAAATCCTACACATCCTACAACTCCCAAAAATCCTATTCCAGAACCTGCAACTTATCAAACTTCCACATGATCTTCTTCTCAGGATTGGGATGCCTTTGAAACAGATTTGAACGAGACCATTGTCGATGTGAATCACCTTTCCTTTACCAAATTCAAGAAAAATCCTACACATCCTACAACTCCCAAAAATCCTATTCCAGAACCTGCAACTTATCAAACTTCCACATGAGCTTCTTCTCCGGATTGGGATGCCTTTGAAACAGATTTGAGCGAGGCCATTGTAGATGTGAATCACCTTTCCTTTACCAAATTCAAGAAAAATCCTACACATCCTACAACTCCCAAAAATCCTATTCCAGAATCTGCAACTTAGCAAACTTCAGCATGATCTTCTTCTCAGGGTTGGGGATGCCTTTGAAATGGATTTGAGCGACGCCATTGTCGATGTGAATCACCTTTCCTTTGCCAAACTTGAGGTGAAGGACGATCATGCCCGCCCGGATCTGATCGTTGGGACTGGGTTTGAAATCCTTAGGGTCAATGACGGGTTTCAGCGGGCCATTTTGCGCGCGCTTGAAGTTGCCCGTCACTCGGGCAGCGGGTGGGCCCATGGGGGTGCGGGCTTCGTCGGTGACACTGCTGAGGTTGGCGGTATTGGTGACGTGGTGTGTTGGTATTTCGGTGAGGAAACGACTGGGCTCGTTGTAGCTCATCTTGCCAAAACGGTAGCGGGCGTTAGCAAAACTCAGGGTCAGGAATTCTTCGGCACGGGTGATGGCGACGTAAAAGAGGCGGCGCTCTTCGTCCAGTCCTTCCGGCGTGTCCATACTCATAAAGCTGGGGAAGAGTTTTTCCTCCAGACCAGAGACAAAAACAGAACGAAACTCCAGCCCTTTGGCCGCATGCACTGACATGAGCGTCACATTGTCGGCCATTTCGGGGTCTTTGTCATCGGCATCTGTCAGTAGCGCAATGTTTTGCAGGTAGCTGGCGAGGCCCTTGTCGCTTGCCTCTTCCGTTGCACCACCAGGGCCTTCGTCTTCCACGAAAGCCTGTATGCCGTTGAGTAGGGACTGGAAGTTTTCCATGCGCCCCATGCCTTCAATAGAGTTGTCTTTTTTGTAAAAATCTTCCAACTTTGAGCGCTTGGCGATCAAGGTAGCTACCTCGTAGGCGTTGGCGGTATTGAGTTTTTTATGAGCCCCTTCGATGATGTCGATAAATTCGTTGAGGTTGCTACGGGTACGGCCACTGGCAGGGAATTGCTTGATGGCGTCCCACATGCTGATGTTCTGCTGCGTTGCCAGGGCCAAAATCTTATCTACCGTTGTATTACCAATGGCCCGTTTAGGGAAATTGATGACGCGCCGCAAGGCTTCTTCATCCTTGGGATTAACGACGGCGCGCAGGTAAGCTACCAGGTCTTTTACTTCTTTGCGTTGATAAAAAGATTGGCCACCAAAGACCCGATAGGCGATGTTGTAGCGCCGGAGGTATTCTTCAAAAACGCGGCTCTGAGCATTGGTTCTATACAGGATGGCTATCTCCTTATTGGCTAAGTGATGGCGTGTTTTTTGTTCCAGGATGGTATCCACGATACGCTTGCCTTCTTCGCTGTCGGTCATCGCTTTGATGACCGTGATCTTTTGCCCTTCTCCTTTGTCTGACCAAATTTTCTTTTGAATCTGGCGGCGGTTATTGGTGATTACCTCATTGGCTGCCTGGACGATGTGCTCGGTAGAACGATAGTTCTGCTCCAGCTTGAAGACCTGGATGTTGTATTTCTGAAAGTCGTTTTCAAAATCCAGAATGTTTTGGATCGTCGCGCCACGGAAAGCGTAGATGGATTGTGCATCATCACCTACGACGGTGATATTGCGGGCACTACCATCGTACTGTACCAGCTTGCGGACAATAGCATATTGGAGGTGGTTGGTATCCTGAAACTCGTCTACGAGGACGTAGCGAAACTTCTGACGGTATTTTTTTAATATCTCCTCCTTACTTTGTAGCAATTCATAAAGACGATAAAGCAAATCGTCAAAATCCATAGCACCAGCTTTCTTGCAACGCGCAGTATAGGCCGAATAAAGCTTGTACAAGGCAGGCATCCGCGACATACGATCCTGGGCCATCAGCTCCTCATTTTGCTGGTAGAGTGTAGGGGTAATTAGGTTGCTCTTGGCGGAGGAAATACGCTGGCGAACGCTGTTTACATTATAAGTATCGGTATTCAGATTATTTTCCTTGATCAGCAATTTGATCAGGCTTTTGCTATCATCAGCATCGTAAATCGTAAAATTACTGGGGTAGCCAATGTGTTCGGCTTCCACTCTCAGAATCCGCGCAAACAGCGAGTGAAAAGTCCCTGCCCATACCCGACTGGCCCGCTGGCCGACCACTTTTTCGATCCGCTCTTTCATCTCCCGGGCGGCCTTGTTGGTGAATGTCAGTGCGAGAATTTCCCAGGGCGCGACGCCCTGCTCTATAAGGTAGGCGATACGGTAAGTCAGTACTCTGGTTTTGCCAGAACCGGGCCCCGCCACAACGAGCACCGGCCCATCGGTGTTGATAACTGCCTGGCGCTGAACATCATTTAGCTGATCGAGATACGAAGACGTAGGAGATGGAATCAAAACTGCTTTATTTTGCCCACAAGATACGGATCAGGGAGGAAACAAAGTGGCGAAGGCCGAAAGAATTAGCCCCAATTCCATTTTCGAAACGAAAGGATTTTAGGAACAGCGTAATGGAGAACGGTTTTTGCTCGTTCAGCAAGAATATATTCTCGTTGAGTCTATCTTTTTATTCATCTGTCAAAAGGATTAACTAATTTTCTGACTTAAGCCAATACCATGCGAATATTCCTCTTCCTATTTCTGCTAAGCATTTTTTTAGTACCAGCTCAAAGTCAGCGGGTAACCTGGCAGACGCGTGATGGGGTCGTCAACTTCCTCTCGGATGCTCCTTTGGAGATGATTGCGGCAAGCTCTAATGAATTGAGAGGAATTTTGGATACAGAGGGTAATATTTTTGCTTTTGCCGTAAATGTAAATTCTTTCCAGGGTTTTAATAGCCCCTTGCAACGGCAGCATTTTAATGAAAATTACCTGGAGAGCAGCCTCTATCCACAGACCAGTTTCAAAGGCCGAATCATTGAGCAGGTAGACTTTAGCAAAGATGGAGCGTATACCATCCGGGCCAAGGGTATTCTCAATGTACACGGCGTAGAACAGGAACGAATCATCAAGAGCCAACTAGTGGTTGATGGGAGCAGCATAAAAATTACCAGCAACTTTTCCGTTCGCCTTGATGAGCATCACATTACTATTCCCCGGATTGTCAACCAAAAAATCGCGGAAGTCATTCAGGTGGAAGTTGCTGCGGTGTTGATAAAAAAAGAATAAACCTTGAAGCACTTACTTAGGATACTGGGAATGGTGTTGTGGTCAGGTATTGGCTCAATTCTCAATGCGCAATATTTTTCCTACGATTGTTTGTCCGAAGAGAGTGATTTGATAGACGGCAGCTACAGTAGCTTGTTGCAAGCTGAGGATGGTAGTTTGTGGATAGGAGCCAGTGCCGGATGCTGGAAATATGATGGCGAAAACACCTTGCCCGTCCCTCTCAGCGGTGTTTTCAATACCTTGGATATCAGTACTGTTTACGAAGATCCAGAGGGCAAAAAGTGGATGGGGTACAGCACCGGTCAGATTGCGTATGAAAATGAGTTGGGGCAGTTTCAACCCTGGGAAATAGAGGAAGGTTGGCCGCAAGCCAGCATTACAGCGATGCAAAAGGACAGCCTCGGGCAATTGTGGATTGCTACCTATGGAGAAGGTGTTTATTGCTATCGCAAGGGAAGACTCTACCAGTTCGGGAAGGAGGAAGGTCTGGTCAGTGAAGATATTTATGACCTTGTTATTGATCGTACAGGCATGGTTTGGGCGGCCAATGATGGGGGGATTTGTTTGCTTACCTGGCAAAAAGACAAAAAGCAGGTGCGTAATTTTTCTACGGCGAATGGTTTGCCCGATAACATCGTCACTCATCTTTTCGCTGATCCTGCGGGTGGCGTTTGGCTGGGTACCTACGACGCAGGTATTGCTTATTGTCAAGTCAAAAACAACCAACTAAAAGTGAGCTTGCCGGACTTTTGGCCAGGTGGGATCGTGAGTAGTATTGCTAAAGTAGACCAGGACCAACTCTGGGTAGGCACCCAAGAGCAGGGATTGCAGGTGTTTTCACTCAAAGATCAAAAGCTCATCCACAAGGAGACCCAACTGGAATCTCCTCCGCAACGTATCGTTGAATTACTCTTTGATCAGGAGGGCTTGTTGTGGGTACTCTCGCATGACCAAGGGCTGTGTCGGGTACAGGCCCGTTTACTCAATTGGGGCAATCTTCCCGTAACTAACCAGGCGATTGCCATAGATCACAAGAACCGGATCTGGATCGGAAGTCAACAAGGGCTGTATTACTGTCCGGTTTCCGGAGGAACGCTGGTACCCTTTGCATTAGCTAAAGATTTGAATATTATTAGCTTGCATATTGACGACAAGAACCGTTTGTGGTTGGGTACCTTTGGGGAAGGTTTGTTTATCCTCGATCCTGAAAAGAGGAGTCTGTTAGAGGTTGGCGCCGATCAAGGTTTAGCCAACGGCAGCATTTTATCCATCACCGGAGATGCCAATGGCATTTGGCTGGCAACCCTGGGTGGGGTCTATTATTCAACGACCCCTCGGGCCGGAGCCTTGCCGCGATTTAGTAGACCTGAGACTACCCGATCTATTGGTACCGACTTTTTGTATTGTAACTATATCGATCATGCAGGCAATGTATGGTTTGGTACGGATGGCCACGGTTTGAGTTGCGTGCAAAAAGATGGTAGCCTTAAAACTTACCGTACAAGTAAAGACAGTGCATCTATAAATGTGGTCTACGCCATTACGGAGGATGGCCATGGGCGTATTTGGATCAGTACCAATGATCAACAGCTGTATTATTTAGAAAAAGGAAGTTTTCAAAGACCGAAAATACCGCTGACTTTTAGTAAAAATGAAGTGGTTGGCCTCGGCAATGACCATTTTGGTAATGTCCTGATTACGCACCAGCGCGGGTTGGTGGTGCACGATATAGCTACGGGGCAAACCATTGATTATCATCATTTTGCTAAAGAAGCCAATTTCTCCCCTGTGCTGAATGCTATCGCTACCGACCAAGAAGGTAACGTGTGGCTAGGCGGTATAGGGCAGTTGCTCCGCTATGCTCCTTTCCAAGGTGAGTACCGACAGCAACCGCGCGTACACTTGGAGCAAGTTTCCGTGTATCTTGATCCCCTCGATTTTGAAAACAAGAAGATCTTGAATGCAAAAGAAAACAACCTTATTTTTCGCTTTCAAGGAGTATGGCTCAGTGACCCCGAAGAAGTGCGTTTTCGCTATCAATTGAAAGGTTTTGATCAAGATTGGATTTCGACTCGTGATCAACAGGTGGTCTATTCCAATTTGCCACCGGGGCGCTATGAATTTGTGGTGACTGCTTCTCAAAACAACCATTTTTCTACGGCGGAGCAGCCAGTAAGCTTCGCGTTTAGGATTCGTCCACCTTTTTACTTACAAGGGTGGTTTATTGCGACCTCGATTTTGCTAGTAGGTTTTTTAGGACACTTCTATTTGCAAAAAAGAGAAAGCCGATTACAAAAAGAAGCACTTCTGCACAAGGATAAAGTGGAAAGCCAGTACGAAACGCTAAAGAGCCAGATCAATCCTCACTTTTTGTTCAACTCCTTTAATACGCTGGTTGCACTCATTGAGGAAAACCCCAAAGGTGCAGTTACTTACGTAGAAAAATTAGCCGATTTTTACCGCTCGATTCTTCAATACAGGGAGCAGGATGCCGTGGATTTAAGCGACGAGATACAGGTCGTAAAAGATTATCATTTTCTCCTCACCCAGCGGTATCAGGATCATTTGCAGTTGGATATTGCTGCCCTTCCCCAAGGAGTAAGTGTGCCTCCTTTAGTGATCCAGATGCTGATTGAGAACGCCGTAAAGCATAATGTCATCAGCAGGCACCATCCACTTAAAATCAGTATCTACACGGAAGCCGATTACCTGATCGTGGAGAATGTTATTCAGCCTAAACTCACCAAGCAACCTTCTACGGGTTTTGGGCTGCAGAACATCCGTAATCGTTATGCCTTAATCAGTAACTTGCCCGTAAAAATCGAAGAAAAAGATGATCTTTTCCGGATAAGTATTCCCTTGATTACCGATAAACTAAACCAATGAAAGTACTCATCGTAGAAGACGAACCTGCTGCGGCTCGCCGGTTAAAGAAATTGGTCGTAGAAATACTGCCAGCTGCTGAACTACTGCCAGTACTGGAAAGCATTGCCGAAAGTGTTGCTTTCTTTGACCAGGAACCCGCCCCTGATTTGATCCTCCTGGATATCCATTTAGCCGATGGTGCCAGCTTCGAGATTTTTCAACACGTTACCGTGAAAACGCCGGTTATTTTTACTACCGCTTACGATCAATATGCCATTGAAGCTTTTCAGGTGAATGCCATTGACTATCTGCTGAAACCCATCAAAAGGGAGGCCTTGGCCAAAGCCATCGATAAATTTCTAGACCAGCAAGCTGCACCAGCCATCGATTACCAAAAGTTGGCTCAACAACTGGAAATCCGTAGTGAAGCTCGCTTCTTAATTCGTCTGGGGCAGCAGATAAAGCTGTTGGATGTCAAGGATATTGCCTACGCTTATACCGAAGACCGTATCACCTTTTTTATGACGAAAAGTGGTCGTCGTTATCCTGTTGATTACTCACTGGAAAAGCTGGAGGAGCTCCTTCCCGAGGATCGTTTTTTTCGGATCAATCGGCAGTTTATTGTGGGGCTTTCCGCTATTGACGAAATGATTACTTACTCGAAAGGCAGGGTGAAGTTGATTCTTCAACCCGCATCCGAACAAGATACCATCGTGAGTACCGAACGCTCTCCTGTTTTTAAGAAATGGTTGAATGCTTATTAGCATTTGCCTTTTTTTCCTGCTCAAGCAGCGATTGTTCCCGTTCAGTGGGTTCCTTCCTTTTGTCAAGGCGCTAACAGCTAGTTTTAAGGGAATTTTCCAACTATCTGACATCGCAGCAAATGAAGTACTTGACTATACTGATCCTCCTCTGGACTTGTTTACCTACACTCACGGGTCAAAATTGCCAATCTTCCTTTTCTTTTGGAGAAACAGGTATTACCATTGACTTTTTTGATCAGTCAACTTCTAACCCCGGCGACCCCATCGTAGCGTGGAACTGGGACTTTGAGGAAGGAAACTCAACCCAGCAAAATCCAACTTTTACTTTTTCTCAGCCTGATATTTACAATGTATGCCTGACCATCACTACACAAAGTGGTTGTACGAATACTTCTTGCATTGAAATTGAAACTTGTGTACTATCGGTCAATGTCAGTGTAGGAGAATGTGATGCTAACAACGAGATTCCGATTACAATCAATATTTCAGATCCCTACGATGCGGCAAGAGACATTAATGTATCCATTGACGGCAACCTAGTTGCTGGAAGCCCTTTTCGTATTCGGGATGATCAGCCTGTGGTGATCAATACCACCGTAGCAGGTGATGGCTTGACACACACCGTTGTGGTTAATTCAGAAGATATAGGTACTTGTAGTACAACGTTTGAATTTATGGTGCCGGATTGTACCTCCGACTGTTTTCTTTCCAGCCTCAATGTTAGTTCTTCCGGAGGTGTCACCCATACAGTGGACGTTGGTGATGATTTCTTTTCTCCTAATAATCTGACGATTACAGTAGGTGACATGGTAGATTTCGTCTGGGTGGGAGATGGGCATTCTACTACCTCGGATGCGACCTCTGGCCCCGATAGCTGGAATTCTGGTGTCATTGGCTTTGGGTCCAACTACCAAGTTAATATTGTCAACCCTGGTGTTCATCGTTACTATTGTATTCCTCATGGTGGACCCAATGGTACGGGAATGTCGGGCATCTTGGTCGCAAATTGTCCTGCCAGCGGTCAGTTTACCCTCAATTTGTCCTTTACAACCTCCCTGGCTAATGCTGCGGGTTACCAGGTTTTGGTAGACGGAAACGTCGTTAGTCAAAACAATTACAATGGTACTGGAACCCAAAATACTTCCATTCCTATGGCTGGGGATGGGCAGCAACATACGATTGAAATACGAGACGTCAACGATCCTTCCTGTATACTCAGCCGGAACTATCTAGCTCCTGATTGTGGTGCCGCTCCGGCCTGTAGTTTACAAGTAAGTGCTGCAGAATCTGGCGCGTGCAATGCGAGTGACCAGGTACCTGTGACACTGACCATTTCCGCTATTAATGCTGGAACAAGTGGATTCACAGTCTTAATCAATGGAAGTTCAGTAGGTACTTATAGTTATGACCTCAGCGGAACGACCACGGTCACTGTTAATGCACCGGGTAATGGACAGGTACAGAATATTGTCGTAAGAGATAACGATGATAATACCTGCTCTGGCACGACCAGTATTACGACGACCAATTGTACGATACCTTGTAGTATCTCTAATTTAGTTGCCGTTACGGGTAGCAGTACGGTTCATACTGTTGAAGTCATTGATTTTGATTTCGCTCCTGCGAATATCACGATCACGGCTGGAGATGTGGTGGAATGGATTTGGACGGGCGCAGTAGCTCACACCAGCACTTCTGATGCTACTTCCGGCGCTGACAGTTGGGACTCTGGCTTGTTGAATCCGGGCGCTACGTACACTTCTCCGGTGCTGAGCGCAGGCTTGCATCCATACTATTGTATACCACACGGAGCTCCTGGCGGCATTGGCATGGCGGGCACCATCACGGTGCAAGCCGATTGTACCAACGGTCAGGTATCGGTAGGCTTGAGTTTCAGCGCGCAAGGCGGCAGCTTCAATGGTTACCAAATCCTGGTCGACGGTCAGGTGGCGGGCAGTGGCAATTATGATCCATCGGGTCAAAACAGTACCTCAGTGCTGGTACCTGGCGATGGCCAGAGCCATACGATCACTATCCGAGATGCGGACGACAGTGCCTGTAGTGCGAGTACGAGCATCAGCACCCCCGATTGTAATGCCCCTACTTGTTCATTGAGCTTAACTGCCGCAGAAAGTGGTGCATGTAATGCGAGTGATGAAGTGCCCGTTACCTTGACGGTCTCAGACGTAGGAGGCGGAGCGAGTGGCTTCAGCGTTACGGTGGACGGCAGTGCATCCGGAACCTTCGCCTACAGCGGCACTGGCACCACCACGGTGACAATCAACGTGACGGGCGATGGCCAGTTCCATACCATCGCAATCACTGATTTGGAAGACAATACCTGCACAGCAAGTACAGAACTGCAAACAACCAACTGTATCATCCCTTGTAGCATTACCAACCTGGTAGCGAGCAGCGGTAGCAGCACGACCCACACAGTAGAAGTCCGCGATTTTGACTTCTCTCCCCAAAATATCACGATCACAGCTGGTGATGTGGTGGAATGGATTTGGACGGGCGCAGTGGCTCACACCAGCACCTCCGATGCTACTTCCGGCGCTGACAGTTGGGACTCTGGTTTGTTGGGCACGGGAGCTACGTACACCTCTCCGGTGCTGAGCGCAGGCTTGCATCCTTACTATTGTATACCGCACGGAGCCCCTGGTGGCATTGGCATGGCGGGCACAATTACAGTGCAAGCCGATTGTACCAACGGTCAGGTATCGGTAGGTTTGAGTTTCAGCGCGCAAGGCGGCAGCTTCAATGGTTACCAAATCCTGGTCGACGGCCAGGTCGCGGGCACGGGCAATTACGATCCATCTGGTCAAAACAGCACCTCGGTGCTGGTACCTGGTGATGGCCAGAGCCATACGATCACTATCCGCGATGCGGACGACAGTGCTTGTAGTGCGAGCACGAGCATCAGCACCCCCGATTGTAATGCCCCCACCTGCTCGTTGAGCCTAACGGCCGCAGAAAGCGGTGCATGTACAGCGAGCGATGAAGTACCCGTTACCTTGACGGTCTCAGACGTAGGAGGCGGCGCAAGTGGCTTCAGCGTTACGGTTGACGGCAGTGCATCCGGAACCTTCGCCTACAGCGGCACTGGCACCACCACGGTAACGATCAACGTGACGGGTGATGGCCAGTTCCACACCATCACGATCACGGATTTGGAAGACAATACTTGTATGGCAAGTACAGAAATAGAGACAACCAACTGCATCATCCCCTGTAGCATCACCAACCTGGTAGCGAGCAGCGGTAGCAGCACCACCCACACAGTAGAAGTCCGCGATTTTGACTTCTCCCCCCAAAACATCACGATCACCGCCGGCGATGTGGTGGAATGGATTTGGACGGGTGTAGTAGCCCACACCGCCACTTCCGACGCCACTTCCGGCGCTGACAGCTGGGACTCTGGTCTGTTGGGCACGGGCGCTACTTACACCTCTCCGGTGCTGAGCGCAGGCTTGCATCCATACTATTGTATACCACACGGAGCCCCTGGCGGCATTGGCATGGCGGGCACGATCACGGTGCAAGCCGATTGTACCAACGGTCAGGTGTCGGTAGGTTTGAGTTTTAATGCGCAAGGCGGCAGCTTCAATGGTTACCAAATCCTGGTCGACGGCCAGGTGGCGGGCAGTGGCAATTATGATCCATCGGGTCAAAACAGTACCTCGGTGCTGGTGCCCGGTGATGGCCAGAGCCACACGATCACCATCCGCGATGCGGACGACAGTGCCTGTAGTGCGAGCACGAGCATCAGTACCCCCGATTGTAATGCCCCCACTTGCTCGTTGAGCCTAACGGCCGCAGAAAGTGGTGGTTGTAATGCGAGTGATGAAGTCCCCGTTACCTTGACGGTCTCAGACGTAGGAGGCGGTGCGAGCGGCTTCAGCGTTACGGTTGATGGCAGTGCATCCGGAACCTTCGCCTACAGCGGCACTGGTACCACCACGGTGACGATCAACGTGACGGGCGATGGCCAGTTCCACACCATCACGATCACGGATATAGAAGACAATACCTGTACGGCAAGTACAGAACTGCAAACAACCAACTGTATCATCCCTTGTAGCATTACCAACCTGGTAGCCAGCAGCGGTAGCAGTACTACCCATACAGTAGAAGTCCGCGATTTTGACTTCTCTCCCCAAAACATCACGATCACCGCCGGCGATGTGGTGGAATGGATCTGGACGGGTGCAGTGGCTCACACCAGCACTTCCGACGCTACTTCCGGTGCTGACAGTTGGGACTCTGGCCTGTTGGGCACGGGCGCTACTTACACCTCTCCGGTGCTGAGCGCAGGCTTGCATCCTTACTATTGTATACCACACGGAGCCCCTGGCGGCATCGGCATGGCGGGCACCATCACGGTGCAAGCCGATTGTACCAACGGTCAGGTATCGGTAGGCTTGAGTTTTAGTGCGCAAGGCGGCAGCTTCAATGGTTACCAAATCCTGGTCGACGGTCAGGTTGCGGGCAGTGGCAATTATGATCCATCAGGTCAAAACAGTACCTCGGTGCTGGTACCCGGTGATGGCCAAAGCCACACGATCACCATCCGCGATGCGGATGACAGTGCCTGTAGTGCGAGCACGAGCATCAGCACCCCCGATTGTAACGCCCCCACTTGTTCATTGAGCCTAACGGCCGCAGAAAGCGGTGCTTGTAATGCGAGTGATGAAGTCCCCGTTACCTTGACGGTCTCAGACGTAGGAGGCGGTGCGAGCGGCTTCAGCGTTACGGTGGACGGCAGTGCATCCGGAACCTTCACCTACAGCGGCAGCGGCACCACCTCGGTGACGATCAACGTGACGGGCGATGGCCAGTTCCACACCATCACGATCACGGATATAGAAGACAATACTTGTACGGCAAGTACAGAACTGCAAACTACCAATTGCATCATCCCTTGTAGCATCACCAACCTGGTAGCGAGCAGCGGTAGCAGCACCACCCACACAGTAGAAGTCCGCGATTTTGACTTCTCTCCCCAAAATATCACGATCACAGCTGGTGATGTGGTGGAATGGATTTGGACGGGCGCAGTGGCTCACACCAGCACCTCCGATGCTACTTCCGGCGCTGACAGTTGGGACTCTGGTTTGTTGGGCACGGGAGCTACGTACACCTCTCCGGTGCTGAGCGCAGGCTTGCATCCATACTATTGTATACCACACGGAGCCCCTGGTGGCATTGGCATGGCGGGCACCATCACGGTGCAAGCCGATTGTACCAACGGTCAGGTATCGGTAGGTTTGAGTTTTAGTGCGCAAGGCGGCAGCTTCAATGGTTACCAAATCCTGGTCGACGGTCAGGTGGCGGGCAGTGGCAATTACGATCCATCTGGTCAAAACAGTACCTCGGTGCTGGTACCTGGTGATGGCCAGAGCCACACGATCACCATCCGCGATGCGGACGACAGTGCTTGTAGTACGAGCACGAGCATCAGCACCCCCGATTGTAATGCCCCCACCTGCTCGTTGAGCCTAACGGCCGCAGAAAGCGGTGCATGTACAGCGAGCGATGAAGTACCCGTTACCTTGACGGTCTCAGACGTAGGAGGCGGCGCAAGTGGCTTCAGCGTTACGGTTGACGGCAGTGCATCCGGAACCTTCGCCTACAGCGGCAGCGGCACCACCACGGTGACGATCAACGTGACGGGCGATGGCCAGTTCCACACCATCACAATCACGGATTTAGAAGACAATACTTGTACGGCAAGTACAGAACTGCAAACAACCAACTGTGCTACTCCATGTGAATTGAACAATTTACAACTTACGGTGGCAGGACAAGGTGGTGGAATCGTTCATGAAGTAGAAGTACGTGACTTTGTCTTCGCACCCGCTACGTTGAGTCTAAACTTGGGGGATACGGTGCGTTTTATTTGGACGGGGGTAATTCCTCACACCACCACTTCTGACGCCAGTGCTGGTCCTGATAGTTGGGATTCTGGTTTATTGGGTCAGGGGACGGTATTTGATGTAGTGCCTACCACGATAGGTACGCATCCCTATTATTGCATTCCTCATGGTGCGCCTGGAGGAATTGGTATGGCAGGCACTTTAGAGGTTTCGCCCCCTTGTGAGAATGGCCTGGCTACTGTAGCCGTTTCGTTTAATGCCATGGGCAATAGCAGTTCTTATCGCTTGTGGGTCGATGGACAGCAGTATTCCGGAAGTCCATTTGAATATACGGGAGCTCAGACCACGCAGTTGATTCAAATACCAGGCGACGGTCAGAGCCATTTGGTGAGGGTCACGGATTTGGAAGATGCATCCTGTTTTGTACAAGATGTGGTAGCTGTGCCAGATTGTGGCGGCAATATGGAACCTTGTGCCTTGATGTTAGAAGCTACCTTATTAGGTGATTGCAACGACGATGGTCAGGTGGAAGTTGGTTTGAGTGTCAATGCGGCCAATCAGGGAAGTGGATTTATCATTTTATTAGATGGTACACCGATTTCTAATGATCCTATCCCTTATGCAGTGGGTGGTACCACCAATACGAGCATCTGGCTTAATGGTACGGGTAACACACGGACCTTAACAGTGATGGACCAAGATAGTACCTCCTGTACTGCAAGTAGCCAGGTCCTGTTGCCCGATTGCCAGATTAACTGCTTGGTGACGGATCTGATGGTGGCTACTGGCCCCGTGGTTCATACCGTGCTGGTAGAGGATTTTGTGTTCACGCCCAGTCAAGTCAACGTTAATGTGGGAGATACCATTCGCTATGTCTGGACGGGAGTGATTCCGCACACGACCACTTCCGATGCCACTTCAGGCGATGATGTTTGGAACAGCGGTCTGTTTGGTCAGGGAGCGACCTATGATGTCGTCATCCAAACCGAGGGCGAGCACCCTTATTACTGTATTCCTCACGGTGGCCCCGGAGGGATTGGCATGGCAGGAAATATTACGGCTACCAAAACTTGTAACAATGGGCAAGGCTTAGTAAGTATTTCTTTCCATGTCACGAATGGAAGTCCGCTGGGATACCGCATTTTTGTGGACGGCGTACTTGTGGCGGGGCCTATTCCTTACGAAAATACTGCGGGTGAGAACGTTACTTCGATTGAAGTACCTGGTGATGCTACTGCACATATCCTGACCATTCAAGATATGGAAGTTGGTTTCTGTGCCGCCAGCGTCAACTTTACGGCTCCAGACTGTCCGGCGATTTGCCTGGTCGAAGACTTTGAGGTCTTTACTGGAAGTGGCATTGTACATACAATAGCGGTGGAAGATTTTGTTTTTGAACCCAGCTATTTACAAGCCAGAGTAGGGGAGACCATACGTTTTGTATGGACGGGAGAAATCCCTCATACGACCACTTCTGATGCGACGAGTGGAGCCGATGTCTGGGATAGCGGCCTGCTGGGGCAGGGAGGTATTTACGAATTGGTATTAACCGAGGCGGGCATTCATCCTTACTACTGTATTCCGCATGGTGGCCCCGGAGGGATAGGTATGGCTGGTATAATTGAAGCATTACCTGCTTGTGAGGATTCGTTGGCCAATTACCAACTTCGATTTGGTGTTTCCAATGGTAGTGACCTGGGATATCGCGTATTTGTCGGAGGAGTGTTATTGCCTGGAAGTCCATTCTTGTACGATGATCCAACCGGTCAAAATGTGCTGAATGTTCTTTACCCCAGCTATGGGGAACAGTTGGTCTTCACGGTACAGGATGTTGAGACGCCTTTCTGTGCGGCTACCCGTAGTATATTGTCGCCGGATTGTAGCCCTCAATGTAACCTGGAAGCATTTACCCAAGGAAGTTGGGAATGTGGCGATGCCATGGCAACGATCAACCTGGCCGTTGTAGCACAAAACCCAGGTAGCAATGGCTTCCGGGTATTGGTTGATGGCGTAGCTCAGGAGAATAGCCCTTATGTTTACACGGGTGAAACTACTTTGATTCAGCTATTTGTGATAAACGATGGCTTGGCTCACCAGGTCACCATTGAAGACCTGGAAATAAATGATTGCCAATTCCAAATGATGTTAACGGCAGATTGTGATGGTAATTGCGGCTTTACGATTGATGATATAGAGATAGGTACCAAAACCCGCCACGAAGTGCAGGTTCGTGATTTCGATTACCTCCCCTTGCAGCTGATGGTAGAAGTAGGAGATACCATCCACTTTATCTGGACAGGCGATATTCCACACACCGTAACCTCAGATGCCAATGAAGGCCCCGATGTATGGAACAGTGGCCTGTTGGGCAATGGCACCGAATTTGAGGTGATTATCCAATCTGCTGGCGAACACCCTTACTATTGTATTCCCCACGGTTCACCGGGAGGAATTGGGATGGCGGCAAATATTACGGCAGTAGGCGAATGTGAAGATGAGGAATTGAATGTGTTAGTCAACTTTGGCCTGAGCTATCCTGTAGGGAATGGTTATCAAGTGTTGATCAACGAAACATTGGTAGGCAGTGGCCTTTATCAAGCCGGAAATTTACAACAGCACCAACTGACATTGCCGGGAGACGGAGAGGTTTATCTTTTGAGTCTTATAGACAATACTGATGCAAACTGCCGTTTGGATACCCTCATCAAGATGCCCGACTGTAACGATGTATGTTTTGGGGTAACAGCTGATTATATCTACGAATTGAGACCAACTCCATTTACTTACCAATTTACCGATGTGAGTACGGGAGAACCAGACAGTTGGTTGTGGGATTTTGGCGATGGCAGCACCAGTAATGAGGCAAACCCAATGCACACCTTTCCCGGTAGTGGCGATTACCCTGTGTGTTTAATCATCAGCAATGAAAGCTTGATGTGCCAGGATACGATTTGTCAAACGATCTCTCTTGGTGACGATCTTTGTGAAGCAAGTTACAGTTATGAAATTGAAGGACTTAGTGTGATGTTTACGGATGAGAGCCTGACCAGTAGCGCAGTTACAAGCTGGACCTGGACCTTCCCGCAAGGGGTACAAATCTCGGGTAATCCTACACCGAGCTACACTTTTCCTGCGCTGGCTACTTACGAAGTTTGCCTGACCATCGTAACAGACGAGTGTACCTCAACTTATTGTGATAGTATTGATCTTTCGGACCCTTGCCTGGTCTTTGAAGCCAACTTCACCTCCCAAAACGGCGACGGCTTAGAGATGCTCTTTATTGACCAAACAACGGGTACACCCAACCAGTGGTTATGGGGATTCGGTGATGGTACCACCTCCACACAGCAGTTTCCTTCCCATGAATATGCCACGGATGGCATTTACAGGGTGTGTCTTTTGGTACAGGATACCGTAAACAATTGTAATAGCGTCTACTGTGTAGATCAGCTGGTGGGCACGGTAGGTAGCTACGAGCGAAACAGCAATAAGGCATTGTTGATATTTCCTAACCCCACTAGTGTTAGTCATCAACAATGGCGACTGGAAGGCTGGAATGCGGAAGATGTTGGGCAGGAATTAAGGATCCAGATTTACCAAATGAATGGCCAGCAAGTACGCACACTGTCTACACAGATAAGTGAAACAGTGGATCTTCAACTGTCTAAACCATTACCGGCGGGCGTTTACCTGGTAGAAGCCAAGAGTGCCAAGCAGGTCTATCTGGGGAGAATAGTGATTCAATAACAGCCTATGAATAGGAGAAAAGAAGGAATTTATCTGTTAGCGATTTTAGCGGCGCTAGGGATCGGCTACTGCTGGGGTAACCTCGGTGGATCAGCTAAGGAACGGGAGATGTCGTTTGTGAACTGTAGCCCTACGGAATTGGGCTACAGCTGCAGCATGCATCCCCAGGTGCGGGTGACAACCGACGGCGATTGTCCCTTTTGCCAAATGCCCCTGGTACGCGAGGTTGTGCTTCCTGGTGCTGCGAAGGAAGGGGTAGTACTTACAGCAGAGGCTGCTGCCCTCGCCAATATCCAGACCAGCACCGTACTTTCTTCGTCGGGTAGGGCTTCCACGACCTTGAGAGCTGTTGGCAAAATAGTACCCGATCACAACCGTATTTTTACCCAGGTCGCCAATTTGCCGGGGCGGATTGAAAAGCTGTACGCCCAACGCCCCGGACAGTGGATCAGCAAGGGCCAGCCCATCGCGCGCATCTACAGCAAAGAACTCATTTCGGCCGTAGAAGCCTTTCGGAGGCCCAATACGCCGGAAAGTTTGCGGCTGTCGGCCCAAAACAACCTGCGCGAGTGGCAAGTTGCTCAAAGTGTTTTTGATGAGCTGGTGAATGCGGAGGATTACCATCAGGCGGTAGATATTTATGCTACGGCCTCGGGTTTGGTGAAAAGCCTGGAAGCGCACGTCGGAGAGCAAGCCGTCAATACCATCATGGGGGCACCCACTACACTTTATACTATGGTCGATTTGTCAACGGTATGGGTAGAGGTTGCGGTGGAGGAAGCAGCTATTCGCCATGTACGCACGGGGCAGAAAGTTCAGATCAATGTCGATGCTTTTCCAGAGGAAACCTTCGGGGGAGAAATCATTAGCCTTGCGGCTCAGATGGAAGAATCAAGCCGCACCTTGTCGGCATTGGTAAGTTTAGCCAATCCAAAGCTGTCTTTGCGGCCAGGAATGTTGGCCAGGGTGACGATAGCATCTACTCCGAGTAAAGCCTCAGCGGTTTTGCTGGTTCCCCGTTCGGCTGTTCTTTGGACAGGTAAGCGCTCCGTCGTTTTTGTTAAAAAAGAAACCCATGGAGCACCTGTTTACCAATTGCGGGAGATACAAGCCGGGAACACCAAAGGAGAAGAGGTGGAGGTCCTGGAGGGCTTGGCAGAGGGAGAAGAAATCGTTACCAATGGTATATTTACACTTGATGCTGCTGCTCAGTTACAGGGTGCGCCCAGTATGATGAATCGTCAACCGCGAGCGTTATAAGTACTTTTTTCCTGCTCAAGCAGTGATTGTTCCCGTTCAGGAGAAAGGATTTTGAAGGTAAACATTATCCCCTTAAGTTTATAGATAAATAGCGACACGAAGAGATGGCGAAAATTATTCAGACGGGTTTGGGGGTAATCATCCTCTTAATGATCATCATTCAGTTCAATGCTTGTAAGCATGATCCCTTTATTGTTGAGGATGATATGATGCCGATTGATACGACGGATAATCCAGTGGATACCACCACTATGGGCACGCCTTGTGATCCGGATAAAGTGTATTTCGCATTAGATATTCAGCCGATCCTCACCTCCAATTGTGCTTTCAGTGGTTGCCACGATGCCGCTTCTGCACAAGACGGCGTGGTGCTTACGAGCTACGAGCGGGTCATGCAAACTGCCGACGTGAGGGCTTTTGATTTGGACGGTAGTGACCTATACGAAGTGATCACGGATAACGACCCGGATAAAAGAATGCCGCCACCTCCACGAGCTGGTCTTACCAGTGGCCAGATTAACTTGATCGCGACCTGGATTCTTCAAGGTGCTGAAAATCTGGAATGCGATCCCGATGCTGGCGTTTGTAATACCGATAATGTGAGCTACGCAACGACCATTGTACCCATCTTGCAGAATACCTGCCTGGGTTGCCACAGTGGTAGTGCACCCTCGGGAGGAATCAACTTATCTACGCATGCTGGTGTCCAAACCGTAGCACTCAATGGCCGACTGGTAGGAGCTGTTAGCCATGATTCGGCTTATTCGCCAATGCCGCAGGGAGGGCAAAAGCTTTCAGATTGTAAAATTGATCAGATTCGCGCCTGGGTAGATGCCGGTGCTCCTAACAACTAGAAAAATGTTAAAGTCATCATCATTACTGTTCTTACTGAGCCTGACTTGGTTGGCCACCGCTTGTTACTACGATGTGGAGGAAGAACTTTACCCCACACTGGAATGCCTGACTGATAATGTCAATTACAGCGAGGAGGTACTGTCCATCATTACAACCAATTGCTACAGTTGCCATAATGCTGCTTCCAATTTTGGCAATATCACCCTGGAAGGGTATGCCGCACTAAAAGTTCAGGTAGACAATGGGAAGCTGCTCAAAGTCATCCGCCATGAAGCAGGGGTTTCCCCTATGCCGAAAAATCAACCACAAATGGTTGCCTGCGATATTGCAAAGATTGAAGCTTGGGTCGCCGCTGGCGCTCCTAATAATTAACTCAAACTATCTATGAAAAATATCATTAAATATGGCCTTTTGTTGGCTGTGATCGGTGCTGTGATCGGTGTTTATATGTGGAACAAACCCCACGAAAATATGGATCACGCCAAGACGGATGTCGAAATCTCAGCAGGTGAATTGTTTAAGGCTTTCGCCGAAAATGAAGCTCAAGCCAACGAGGACTATCTTGATAAAGTAATTGCCGTTGCCGGAAAGGTGCGCGAAGTAAGTAAATCGCCAGAAGGCATCGTGAAGGTAACGCTTGATAGTGGCGACGAAATGTTCGGTGTCATCTGTCAGCTCGACGAACTCAGCGATCATCAGCGTACTGATTTTCAGCCTGGAGAATCGGTAACCTTTAAAGGAAAATGTACCGGAATGCTCATGGATGTCGTCCTGGTACGTTGTGTAGAAGTAAAATAACGTGAGGCTTGCCTTTTTGTGTACCTAAAAGTCACAAAATGAGAAGGCAAGCCTCACTGTACGAGGTACTTAGTATAGGGTATAGGGATTTTTGATAGACTCAGATTTGACGACATACCAAAGTGCCAAGTACCTTTTACCCGTACAATAAAATTTCCCCAAACTGCCGTGTAAACGGAAAAAATCATCAAACCAATGCAAAAGTTCTTTTTTCTTTTAGCCACTATGCTCCTTATTGGAGGTACTGTAAATGCGCAAAAGTATTTTACCCGCGAAGGTAAAGTCACTTTTACTTCGGAAGCTCCCGTGGAAAAAATCGAAGCAGTTAATCAATCTGCAACGGCTATCCTGGATACCGAGAGCAGCCGGATGGAATTTGCCATCTTGATTAAAGCTTTTCAGTTCGAAAAAGCTTTGATGCAGGAGCATTTTAACGAAAACTACATGGAAAGTAGCACCTTTCCGAAGGCTACTTTCAAAGGACAGATCGACGACGCCAGCAAGGTGAATTGGGGTAAAGACGGCAGCTACCCCGTTACCGTGAGCGGAGATATGACGATCCACGGAGTAGCCCAAAAACTAACCGCCCCGGGTACGATTACCATCAAAGGGGGCGCTATTGCTGCAAAGTCTACTTTTACGGTAGCAGTGGCAGATTACGAAATTGAAATTCCTTCAGTGGTTGCCGAAAACATCGCTAAGGAAGTAACGATCGCTGTCGATGTACAACTTGCTCAACTGAACAAGTAATGTCGTACCAGGGGCTACCAGGATAATTACACTCGGTAGCCCCTATTTTAATTTTATATCATGAAGAACTGGATAATACTTCTTGTTTTCTGTTGCTTTGGATGGTCTGCTTACAGCCAGGATGATCTGCTCGATTTGCTGGGGGAAGAAGAAACAACCGATTACGCCACTGCTGCTTTTAAAACCAATCGGGTTATCAACCTCCATAGTTTAGAGAGCACTTCGGCAGGTGTACTCGATATCAAAATATCTCACCGCTTTGGGATGCTCAACAGAGGGGCTTATGACCTTTTTGGGCTAGACAATGCAACCATTCGTATCGGTGCTGATTATGGTATCACCAACCGCCTGACGGTGGGTTTTGGTCGCAGCAGCTATGAAAAAACCTTGGACGGATTTGTGAAGTACAAATTTCTCCGCCAAAGCTCAGGAAAAAGAGTAATGCCCATTACTGCCGCCTTATTTGCCAGTACCGCGGTACAGGGCTTGCGTTGGGCCAACCCCGATCGGGAAAATTATTTCTCCTCTCGCCTTACCTATACTTACCAGTTGATTTTTGGTCGTAAATTCAGTGATAATTTTAGTCTCCAGTTTTCGCCTACCGTGGTGCACCGCAACCTCGTCAAGTACAGCATAGAAGCCAACGACGTATATGCTGCCGCAATGGCTACCCGCATCAAGCTGACCAAGCGAATGGCGATCAATGCCGAATACGTCTATTTATTACCGGATCAGCTTGTCCCCGGCTACCGGAATAGCCTCAGCATTGGTTTCGACATCGAAACTGGCGGGCACGTTTTTCAGCTCCATTTTACCAATAGTACCTCCATGATTGAAAAAGGCTTCATCACCGAAACCAGTGGTGATTGGCTTGATGGAGGTATTCATTTTGGCTTCAATGTGAGTCGGGTGTTTACGGTACGTAAGCCGCGGCATTAGGTTTAAAAATCATAATTCAAGTACAAGCCTCCCATACCGGGAGCGATCGATAAATTTTTTCTTTTAGGCTGTATTTTATGAAGGGTAGGAACGAGGTAACCAACTGCACCTCCTACCAGGTACCCAACCAGCACATCGCTAGGGTAGTGCCTACCTGCTCTAATCCGCAAGTAGCCCGTGAGCGCCGGCAAGGCAGCAGCCATTCCCCATACGTAGGGTTTTAGTTTACTTTGTGGATAGTAATCGGCAAAGACACGGGCCACGAAAAAGCTTGCTGTAGCGGTACTACTCGTATGGCCGGAGAAAAAAGAAGACCGATCATTGCTGTTGAGGATCTGCGTGCTGGGAAAATTTTCCTCAAAAATATAGGGCCTTGGACGTAGTGCTGCTACCTTCACCAAATCGGTAATTCCCTGGTTGATCAGCATGGTTTCGATATAAAGGAAGCCAATGGTGCTAATATCCCGGCGGCTTTCTTTACCCGCTAGCAAAAGTACGGGCAAGCCCAGTGCGGTGAACAGGGTCTGGTCACTTAAATTCTTAGCTGTTGAAGAATTATAACCCAAACCCATTTTGTCAAATCCAGTTAAATTCGGCTGTTTTGCTTCACTAGCGGTTATTGAAGGTATACGCTCGTGGAGAAAAAAAGCACCAACGGTTCCCACCAATCCACTCCCCGAATAAATGATCTCTCGCTTAAGGGAAAGATAATACGGTCCTCTTTCATTTTGTGCGGTCAAACCCGTGGCTTGTAAATAAATGCAAAGCCATAAAACGTAAAATTTTCTGTAACCCATGGTAGCCAATATCTGTGTAAGAAATTATCTGCTAGATGAAATCGTTTGGGGTTGAATGCTTAAGACGTGGCTTGGACTTCAGTCCGAGCGGGAAGATATTGCGATTGTGGCCGGACTGAAGTCCAGCCTACGCTTTTCCAACCAAACGATTTCATCTAGCGCCAGAAATTATCTGTGATTGATAATTTACTATAAATATCGGAATTGATTCTGTAGAAACATTGGAGTGCTACTGCCTCTGATAATTTCGGCACTCAAAAACCCAAAACTTGCGCTGAATATCGCCATTGTCGGCTTCTATAATGATAGGGGCTAATTGAATGACGGTGTCAAAATGTTCCGTTAGTAGAGAAGGGATTTCCGCCAGCGTATCAGCAGATTTCATCCGCTTATCGGAATCCAGGTAGAAGGCATCTTGGCCTTTGAGGAAATCCAACTGCGGGTTAACGACCTCAAACTGAAAGCCTGGCTCTCCGATGACATTTCCGGCGTAGACCGGCTCATCGAGATAAAAATTCAGGATAGCTGTCGTTTTGTACCCATCATTGGAAAAAACAAAATGATCAGGGTGTGCTGCTTGTAAAGTTGCTACTTCAGTGGCCAGTTGTTCCCAACCAAACCAGGTGTCGTCGGATTTAAGAATGATCGGATAATAGATGACTTGGTAGAGCGCTACCAGGTGCAAGGCCAGTGCAAACCCCAGCTGGTAATTTAAGATGCGCTTGCCTAAATAATGGCCTGCTAGAATGATGGCCGCGATGTAGCCCGGCATCATCCAGTTGAGTTTTACCCAATAGAAAAAAGAAACAGCAAAGAAAAAGCCCAGCAGTGGCAGGGAGAAAGCCAGCAGGAAGAGTTGCTTGCCATCGGGCAAACGCCATTTGCCAAAAATTTCTTGTCCGACCTTCGTAAGCGTAATGAGTAGGCCGATAAAAAGTGGAGGTAAGAGGATCAGAATCTGGGTACCCAGATTGCCTAAAAGGTATTTGGATCGGAAGGATAGCTTCATGATGGTGCTCGCCCGATCGGAAGATTGGAAGAGGAGCGAAACCCACTCGTTTTGGGCATTCCACAGTAGTACCGGCGTACAACCTATCACAAAAGAAAGCAACAACCAAAGCATTGATCGGGAAAGAAGCAGGTGGCGGTATTGGGAAGAAAGGAGCAGGAAGAAGAAGACCCCAAAGAGGAGAAACAGCGCGGTGTATTTACTGTCAAAGGAAAGCCCCATCAAGAGGCCTGCCAAGGCCCAAAGGCCTTCTTTTTGTTCGAAAACAGCTTTACAAAACACCAGCAAAGTCAGCGTCCAAAAGAACATCAATGGGATGTCTGGCGTCGTATTGATGGATAAAATCGTTACAAACAAGGTGCTGCCAAAAAACAAGGTCGCCTTTAGGGCCCGCTCTTTTTCGAGAAAGTATTTGCTGAGGTGGAAAAAACTTATTAGCGTACCCAGCGTTACGAGAAAATCAGTGATTTTGATGGCCACAACACTCTTGCCAAAGAGCAAAGAAAAGAAATGTAGCATGTAAGCAACCATCGGAGGGTGGTCGAAATACGATAAGGCCAAATGCTCAGAATAATAGTAATAATAGGCATCCTGGGGCATCAAGCCCATGGTTTGCGTAAGCAACAACCGAAGCAAATACAAGCCAATAAAAGCAATAAGTATCCCTTTGTTTTTTAATGCTAGTTCCATACTGTCCCTTAAAAATGAGTACAAAGAGACGAAGAAAAATTGGAGAAACCTTGGGGGATTGAAAAAAAACGCCGTGAAGGGAAAATTGGTAACTTTAGTTTTTATACAGAACAACCATGAACACTGCAGAGCACAAACGACTCAAAGAAAACTATTCCGGTACCAAAGATTGGCTTAAATGGGGGCCTTATCTGAGCGAACGCCAGTGGGGTACCGTACGCGAAGATTACAGTCCGCGAGGCGATGCCTGGAATTATTTCCCTCATGAGCAGGCCCGCAGCAGAGCTTACCGTTGGGGCGAAGATGGCCTGGCGGGTTTTTCTGATCGCTATTGTAATATCTGCTTTAGCATCGCACTCTGGAACGGAAAAGATGACATTCTCAAAGAACGCTTGTACGGCCTCACTGGCCCACAGGGCAACCATGGTGAAGATGTCAAAGAGCTTTACTACTACCTGGATAATACCCCCTCGCACGCGTACCAAAAGCAGTTGTACAAATACCCTCAGCAGCAATTCCCTTATGAGCAACTCCTTGCCGAAAATGCGAAACGTGGCTTAAAAGACCTGGAGTACGAGCTTTTGGACACGGGCATTTTTGCCAACAACGAATACTTTGATGTCTTTACCGAATACGCCAAAGCCGATAGTGAAGATATGCTGATCAAAATCACTGTGAGTAACCGCGCCGATCAGCCTGCTCAGTTAGACTTGTTGCCAACCCTGGTGATGCGCAATCACTGGAGCTTTAGTGGCATGGAAAAGAAGCCGGTCATCAAGAAGCAAAGCCAGAATGGCCAGTCGTTTGTCAGTATTGATCACGAATATGTGGGCGGCAGGTATTACCTCTATTTTGAGCCAGCACAGCGGCTATTGTTTACAGAAAATGAAACCAATACGGAAGTTGTTTCTAAAATACCCAACGACCATCCACGTAAAAAAGACCTTTTTCACGAGGCGGTAGTCTGTCAGGATTTTTCCCTTGCTACCAGTAAAGAAGAAGGGACTAAATTTGCCCCTCACTATGTCCTTGAGCTGTCGGCTGGCGAAACGAAAACCGTCTGTTTACGACTTTCTCACCAACCTCACGACCAACCCTTTGGAGCTGCATTCGAGGAAGCTTTCACCCAGCGGAAAAAGGAGAGTGACCAGTTTTATGAACAGTTGACCAAAGGGCTGGATGCCGAAGAAGCCGCTATTCAAAGGCAAGCTTTTGCGGGCTTATTGTGGACAAAACAGTACTACAATTACGATGTGGAACGCTGGCTGGAAGGAGATGACAAAATCGCTAAATCTCCTCCCGAGCGCCTGGCTGGCCGTAATAGCAACTGGAAAACCTTGCGAATTCATGATATCCTTTCCATGCCCGATGCCTGGGAATATCCCTGGTTTGCCGCCTGGGACTCCGCTTTTCATTGCCTTACTTTCGCGATGATCGACCCCGAATTCGCTAAGCAGCAGCTACTGCTCTTTACCAAAGAGTGGTACATGGCACCCAATGGGCAGATACCGGCCTACGAGTGGTCGTTTAGTGATGTCAATCCACCCGTACAAGCTTGGGCAGCCATCAATATTTACCAAATAGAACAAAAGCAGACCGGTAAGGGAGATGTGAAATTTCTCAAACGCATGTTCAACAAATTAGCGCTCAATTTTACCTGGTGGGTCAATCAATTAGATCGTAGTCAAAATAATGTTTTTGAAGGAGGCTTCTTAGGTTTAGATAACATTGGGGTCTTTGATCGTAGCAATGACATTCCTGGTGGCGGCACCTTAGAGCAGGTCGATGGTACCTCCTGGATGGCTTTATATTGCCTGAATATGCTGGAGATGAGCCTCGAAATAGCCTTGTACGACGATACTTACGAAGACATGGCTACCAAGTATTTTGGTCACTTTGTCTTCATTGCTGAGGCACTTAATATCATCAGTCAGGAATACGCAAGTACTTGGGACGAGCGGGAAGGATTTTTCTACGATAAGCTCATTTTACCCAGTGAGGAGGTGGTACCCATCAAAATACGCTCTATCGCAGGCTTGTTGTCCTTGGCCGCAGTGTTGACCATCAAGCGAGAAACCCTTAAGGCATTGCCACGCTTCCAGCAAAGTGTCATTTGGTTTAGGGAACATCGCATGGAAAACCTCAAGTATCCGGTTATCCAGAGTTACGCCGAAGGCGATGATCTGCTACTTTCTCTGGTTCCTAAAAAGCGGATGGAAATTTTGATGGCAGCACTGTTGGACGAAAAGGAATTTCTCAGTCCTTACGGTATTCGTTCCTTGTCGAAAATACACGAAACGCCTTATCATCTCAATATTCAGGGGGTAGATTACTCCATTGATTACGAACCCGCCGAAGCCAGTGTTCACCTTTTTGGTGGCAACTCCAATTGGCGCGGGCCGGTATGGTTTCCAATGAATTACCTTTTTATTCAGGCCATTCAGGAGTATTACCACTATTGCGGAGATGAACTCCAATTTGCCTTGCCTACGGGTAGCGAGAATTTGCTGACCCTTGACCAGATTCGTAAAGCGCTCAGCCAACGATTAATCAATATCTTTCTTCCCGATGAGCATGGTCATCGTCCCGTTAATGGCCTTTATACGGAGGCTTATGAGCAGGAACATTTCCGCGATTTAATTCTTTTTTACGAATATTTTCACGGCGAAAACGGGAGAGGAGCAGGTGCTTCTCACCAAACCGGGTGGACGGCGCTTGTCGCAAATTTAATTGCAGAAACTAAGCAGTAAATTAATTTGGCAAAAGCCTGATAAAGAAAGAAGCGAAGCTAATAAAACAAGATAGGCCCCGCCTGCCTGCAGCAGGCAGGGATTTAACGGATTTGACAGATTGACAAGGTTTTAAAATCGGTGATAATCTTGTTCCATCCCTTGTTCGGCGTTGGCTTTGCCTACGTCGGGGTGTAAACTAAAGACGCATTGACGTAGGTGCAACCTTAATGTCGTCAACTTAAGGTATATTAGAATAAAGCTAAAGATGAATCGGACCAAAAAAATACTGTCTATTTTGGAAGAAGAGCTACGAAATGAAGAATTTGCTAGGTGCCACAAGGTCAACGCCAAGGCCTTTAGTCGAAATAGGGTGCTGACGATGGCGACAACGATATTGATATTGGTCAACAACGTGAGTAAAAGTCTGGGAGTTGAGATCAGTAAATTTTTACAGCGTTTTGGCAAATCAGTCGTGAGTAAACAAGCTTTTAGCAAAGCGCGATACAAGCTAAAGGTATCAGCCTTTAAGCACCTCAATAAGTTACTTGTCAGTAATTTTTATAGTATAGGTAACTATCATTTATACAAAGAAAAGTATTTACTGTTATCCAGCGATGGCACGGATTTTCATCTTCCTTGGACGGAAGAAATAGTAGCAGAATTTAGTATGATGGACAATGGAATGAGTGATCAACCTAAATGCTTGGCTAGGTGCATAAAAGTATGGGATGTGCTTAATAGGTTGAGCGTGCAGACACAATTATATGAGTATGAAGCAGCAGAAATAAATATGTTTGCACAAAACTGGGAGGAGATAAAAAAATGGTTGTTACCCAAAATCGAAGCTCCTGTGATATTGTTGGCAGACATGGCCTATCCTGCATTCTGGCTGTTTAACAAATTGAATAACAGTGGTGTATCTTTTTTATTTAGATGCAAAAAAGATTATTGTACTGAAGTCAAAGCATTTATTGCATCTGATGAGGATCATGCCAACTTGCGTTTAGATATGACTAAATATGGACGCAAAAAGAAGCTAAAGTGGATGGGGTTTATCCAAGAGTTTTCTGATTTTCCTGATTTTATAGATGTAAGGATTTATAGAGCCAAAGCAGAATCTGGTAAAGAGGCATATCTGATTACCTCCTTATCGGAGGAAGAGGTATCAAATGATGAGTTATCTGATCTGTACAACCAAAGATGGGGGGTAGAAACCTCAATTGATTTTGACAAAAACAAAACAGAAATAGAAAACTTTGCAGCAAAGTATCCAGAAGGCATCCGCCAGGAATGGCAGGCAGCAACACTAGCCTCCAACATTGCCCAACTTTTGATCAATGACGCTCAGGAAGAATTGGACAAAGAGCAACTCGGAAAGAATAATAAGTATCACTATCAAATCAATAAATCCGTAGCCCTAGGATTGATTAAAAATGAGCTCCCTAAATTTATGATGGGGCAGGAAGACTACGAACAGTTCTACAAAAGAATGATCGGATTGATCCGAAGATATAAAGAGCCAGTCAGGCCCGGAAGGAGCTATGCACGAAAGCGAAAACATAAGCACAAATACCCAATGAATATGCGTAGGGTGTCTTAAGTTGACGACATTAAGGTGCAACCTACGCCGAAGGTTAGAATTTATAACTATATCCCAATCTCACGACCTGTATTTTGTAATAATCATCGTTGGTACAGCTAAAGCCTTGCCCTTGGATGGTAATCGCATAAGAAAGAGAGATACAAAGGATTTGGAGGGTAGATCATGAAAGGATGGTCTTGAGCAAGAAAAATAAGTGATGGATCATGTTCAGTAGTTAACACAAAGTTAAACTAAGAAATTGGAGAAAATTTGGAGTTGGTAAAATTATTCATCGTAATATTGCAATATATAATTCAAAATAAAAATGGGCCTCACCAAAACCGAAAATTTCACCGATCAGCAAAACGAACTGGCAACCATCGCCAAGGCAATCGGGCATCCCGGTAGGGTCGCAATTTTGCAACACCTGCTCAAGGTGGATGCTTGTATTTGCGGTGACCTGGTCGCCGAAATACCTCTTGCGCAGCCGACTATTTCACGGCACCTACAGGAACTCAAGGCGGTGGGGATTATCAAAGGGAGTATCACGGGTACCAGCGTTAATTACTGCATTGATGCTGCTCGCTGGCGCGAAATACAAGCACTGCTCAATGGCCTCTTCAATACTTATGTATCCGATCAGGATTGTAATTGTTAACCACTACAAATAATACTTGTGCAACACGAGACAAAACCATCCTCGTTGGGTGCTCCATTGTTGGAGAGCGTGCAGCGACTAACGGAGGAGTTGCTCGCCGAGGCGGCACTGATCCCTAAGGCGAGGAAAGAACTATTAAACCAGTTAACCAATTATTTGGTGCAAAAAAACGAGGCCAAGCAGCCCATCTCCCTTAATTTCATCTGCACCCACAATTCCCGCCGCAGTCATCTCGGACAAATCTGGGCTGCCACCGCTGCTGCTTATTTTGGGATGACAGATGTCACGACTTATTCTGGAGGTACGGAAAGCACCGCCTTCAATCCCCGGGCCGTCGCAGCGCTGGAACGAGCGGGGTTCCAGATTGAAAATCCAGGTGGGGAAAATCCCCATTACCGCGTTCATTACGCGCTAGATACACCTCCGCTGGTCTGCTTTTCTAAAACCTTTGACGACCCCTCCAATCCTCAAAGTCACTTTGCCGCCATCATGACCTGCTCCGATGCCGATGAAAACTGCCCCTTCATTCCCGGTGTAGATCTTCGCCTCCCCCTCACCTACGAAGACCCCAAAATAGCTGACGATACCCCCGAAGAAGCCGCTCGCTACGAAGAACGCCTCCGCCAAATCGGTCGCGAGATACTGTATGCATTTCAAGGAGCCCATGTGGCAACTTGAGGTCGGAAGTCGGAATTTTTAAACCACACTCCGCACCTAAACAAGGTGTAAAGGTTGGAAAAGTGTAAGGGTGTAAAAGTACCATCAACTGCTCAAGGTCGGAAGTCGGAAGTGGGAATTTTAAACCGCACTCCGCACCTAAAAAGGTGTAAAAGTGTAAGGGTGTAAAAGTACCATCAACCATCAACCATCAACAATCAACCAATATGCGCAAACGCCTATCCTTCCTCGATCGCTACCTCACAGTCTGGATCTTTCTGGCCATGGCTATTGGCGTAGCCCTAGGATATTTGCTTCCGAAAACGGCGGATTTTGTCAATCAATTCTCCATTGGTACGACCAATATCCCCATTGCCATTGGTCTCATCCTGATGATGTATCCGCCATTGGCAAAAGTCAATTACAAAATGCTGCCGCAGGTTTTTAGCAATGTCAAAATTCTCAGCTTATCTCTGCTGCTCAATTGGATCATTGGCCCAGTACTTATGTTTGCGTTGGCGATTATCTTCCTGCGCGATTACCCAGAATACATGACGGGGCTCATTTTGATCGGCTTAGCGCGTTGTATTGCCATGGTGATTGTCTGGAACGACCTTGCTGAAGGCAGCCGTGAATACGGTGCTGGCCTGGTAGCGCTCAATAGTATTTTTCAGGTCTTTTTTTACAGTTTTTATGCTTGGTTGTTCATCACCGTGCTCCCTCCTTATTTTGGTTTCGAGGGAGCCATCGTCGATATTTCTATTGGCACCGTTGCCGAGAGCGTGGCCATTTACCTGGGCATTCCCTTTCTGGCGGGACTACTCAGTCGCATACTACTCGTTCGCGCAAAAGGGGAGGAATGGTACCAGCAAAAATTCATTCCGGCCATCTCTCCCATTACCCTGATCGCGCTGCTTTTTACCATTGTCGTCATGTTTAGCCTCAAGGGAGAATTGATCGTGGCTATCCCGCTAGATGTGCTGCGCATAGCCCTTCCATTGCTTATCTATTTTGGCTTGATTTTTCTCATCAGCTTCTTCATCGGCAAAGCTTTGGGTGCCGATTATCCCCGCAATACCGCTATTGCTTTCACGGCCACGGGCAATAATTTTGAGTTAGCCATCGCTGTAGCCATCGCCGTTTTTGGGCTCAATTCCGGAGAAGCCTTCACTGGAGTCATTGGCCCTCTGGTCGAAGTGCCTGCCCTGATTGCTTTGGTCAATGTTGCCTTTTGGTTGCGAAGAAAATACTACCCCCAGTTGGGCGAGTAGTTTGTTTTGGGGCTGTGCCTTCGTGCTTCTGCGGCTAGAGAAAGTTACAAAAAACGACCTTTCCACTCCGGGCGTGGCATCATGCAGCTTTCTTGTTTGCCAAACCAGCGGTAACGGTTGGCGGCTACCCAGCGGTAGATGGCATCACGCCAGCTACGAGGTACGTATTTGAAGATGCTTACCCAGCCCCAAAATCCCGCCAAGCGCGGAGCTACTCGCAGCGGTACCTCCGAATGGGTGTAGGCCTGTCCGTTTTCAATCAGCACCACCGTATCCATTCCTTCTGTATCAAGGCCATATTCCTCCATCAAAGCACGCCCCTCCTCCGATTGCAAACTCGCAAACTGGAAGATGCCCTCCGGGTCACGCACCAGTATGAACTGCACAAAGCCGTTGCAGAGGTTACAGACGCCGTCAAAGAGTAAAATTGGAAGGGAATGGGGCATGTTGATCATTTTTTATGCGTTAAAAGGTAATTGTTCCGGGTCTACTATTCAACAAATTTCTTGGGCTACGGTTTTGGTCGTCACTAGCTTACAAAAGAACAGATTACGCTACTTATCTTATTTATTTTCAACATATTGATAAATCCTCATGCTCTTAATAGCATCGGTTATCATTTCATTATACATCTCGTCGACTAATTTATTAACCGTACTTGTCAGTTTAATCATATTTGGAACATTGTTGATACGGGAGTTACCTAATGCAAACCCAAGGGAGGTTTTGTATTGGCATATTGTATCCTTCTATTTTAAAAAAGTATAAGCCAGAAGGATATTCATCCATGATATTATCCAGTAAAATTCGATGTTCGCCAGCAGAAAAATGATTGCTTTGACTCAACAAAAGTCTTCCTGAAACATCATATACCCTTAGGGATATTTGGTTTTCAACTTCTATATCCACAAAAACATAACTATCACTTCCTCTTCCTGGGTTAGGAAATATAGTCGCCCAACTATTATCAGCTAATGATGGGAAAGTGGGTTTAGTGTAAATAATAAGTTCGGGTAAATATTCTTCTTGAAGTGGAAAAATTTCACTTGCGTATGCGTGTAAATGGATTTGTTGGTCAGGTAAGGTGTCTACCCCATTTTCCAAGAAAAACATGATCGAATTATCTTCTTTTCTCCAATGGTCTAGATTAACTATTTCGCTAACGACTATAGATAGGTCGGGAGTTCTTAAGAGGTCTCCCTTGTAATCTCTAGACCAAACTCCATTGATTAACCAATTAACGCTGTTTACCGTTCGTGCTCTTTCTTCTATATTCAGAGGGGTGTAATCCAGTGCAGGAGCATTATTGTTTAATTCTCCGTATATCCTGATTGGATAGGTAATAAAATTACCACTTGCGGCTGAGAATTGAATGAATGCAGAATCAATGATTCCACCTTTCTCTAAATTTAAACCAGTGAATCTCACTGCACTAGACGAGGGAATCGTTGTGGTGGTGTTCTGAACAAAACATTCTCCTAATAATAAATTAGTAGCCTCAATGTTTGGGATCAAATACTCGGAACAGCTATATCCATCATCGTAAGAGCTTACCACTTTGTAGGAAAAAGACACCTGAGCGGTTAAACTAGCCGTCAAGAAATAAAAGATAAAGACAAAGTGAATTCTCATTTTACTATGTTTTTAACATTAACCAAAATATCCATACAACAAGGCCAATACTATCTCTCAAGAGGTTTAAATCTTGAATATTTTCACTTTCGTGAAAAACAGTTAACTGGTGCAAGATGAGAGAATCTGTTAACTGCGCAGTAGCGGTATTAAAGCAAACAAAAAATGAAAAACTTAATAGTAAGAGCAAATGAGTGAGCCGATTTTTAGGAGCTACGCTTCTTGAGTCACCGTGAAGAAGTAAAATGCGCATTAACTAAAGGTTTTGTGTAAGAACAGGACAAGCAGGAAACACCTCTCTTTCTACTAAAGAAGCGATACTATTCCAATCGATGTACTTGTAACGTTAAGAAATACAATTCTCTGTATAAATCATTGAATTGTTAACCGAATAGATATGGGAAAAAGCCGATCTCGAAAAAAGATACTCCCTAAACTTCTGATTACCTTTGTGTACTCCAAGCAATGAAGTTATCCAATCAAGTTGAAAGGCATCTGAAAGATTCCTTCCAACTGTTGTCGAAACCACCCCTTCCTACGTATGCGAAGTACCATTTCCTCGTTTTCGTTTGTCCTGCTTAGCCTGCTGCTGTTGGCTACACAATCCGGCTTTGGCCAAAACAGTCCGCAAGCGCGGCAAGCAGAAGACTTGTACGAGCAAATCATGGCAGCCGATGGTTTCAATGAAGCCTTGGGCTACGAAATCCTGGGGGAGATTTATCCAGAATATGAGGTGCTGCAGCAGGCCGACCGCTTGTACGAGCAAGCCATGGCTAGTGATAACCCAGAGGAAATCACGCAGCTTGCCAGCCAATTAGCGAGGGGGCAGTATCGTCCGCTGCGCCAAATGCAAGCCCTTATTCAGCGGCTACGAAGCTTTCCTCCTTCGGATACCATTAATCGGATGTTGGCCGCCGTTTTATTGGATTACAATTACCTACAGGAGGGTGATCAACCTTTGAGTGCTGAAGTATTTCAACTCCTTGGTGCTCCCGACTCGCTCCGTCTTGCCGATCCACTCGACTGGGCCGACCCAGGTTTGGCGCTCGAAGCGTTGCTGCGCAATTATCGTAGCCCTTTACCCGAGCATGCCGATCCAGTAACTTTAGAAAAACGCCTTACTGGGCTGCGTCACTGCCTTGAATTGCTGCATTTCCTCCGACGGGCACGTACTACCGAAGCCGATCGGCTAGCCTTGGCTGCTACTGTTCCTGCCCTGGCGCATCGCGCCATGGCTATCTGTTTACTGCTGCACCAACAAACTCCTACAGCTGGATGGTGGGAAGAAGCCTTTTTGCTGGCCGAACAAGCCAAGTCTACTTTGCTATCTGACCAACTCCAGGGTTACACGGCCGATCGTGGTGACCTTAATTGGCCGCCATTGGGCCAACAACTACGGCTGGCCCGGCAATTGGCGACCCAATCGGGTAGTTTTTTTGAGCAGCCCCAACGCTTGCGTGAACTTGTCGATCAGCAGCTGCCCCAACTCAGTGATTGGCCACCAGCACCATCCGTACAACTTTCGCTGGCCGCAGTGCAAGCGCAACTGCGCGAACAGAAAACTTTGCTCATCAGCTATTTCTTGTTGGGAGACGAAGGCATCGTCTTTCACCTCGATGGTGAGCAAGTACAGATTGATCATTTTTATTGGAATAAGGAAACCCAAACAGCCCTGCAGCATTTTCAATCGGAGATGAATGGACAAGATTTTCTCCGGGAGCCTACTGCGGCTTACCAGCGCTATACCAAAGCTGCATATTGGTTGTATGAAAACGTTTTGCTCCGTCCTGTACTCCGCCACCATCGGCAGTCTGCACCACAAAAACTGCTCTTGCTGCCCGATGGAGCACTTTGGGATCTACCGTTCAGTGCTTTACTCAGCCGTCAGGCGCCGGAAGGTGAGCCATCCTATAGCCCTGGGCAGCTGGATTACCTGGTTGAAGATTACGAGTTGATCTCTGCTCCTTCTGCGCTTGCCTGGTTAGGTAAGAGCAACTCGGCTTTGCCTCTCCATGTAGCGGCTTTGGCTCCGGAATTTGATGGCAATGCGCTGGCTAATCGAGCCGCTTGTGTCAGCCCATTACCCGCCCTCCACCATAGTATGGAGGAGGTAGAGGCCATCATCAACCGCGTCAGCGGGCAGCTCTTTTTAGGCAACGATGCTCGGCTACAGGCACTTACGGGTAGCCGCGATAAATTTACGGTTTGGCACCTAGCCACCCATGCTTGTCGCAACCAGGATGATCCCAGCCTCTCGGCCTTGATCTTGCAAGACGGCAGTCTCACCGCCACCCAAATAGCTGACTTGCCGCTGCAATTGCAGTTGGTGGTACTAAGCGCTTGTGAAACACAGTCGGGTCCTTACCGCCCCGGTGAAGGGGTACTCAGCCTTGGCAGGGCTTTTCTACAAGGCGGAGCTCAGGCCCTCATCGGTAGCCTTTGGCCGGTTTCCGATGCCGCTACGGCGGAACTCATGCCCCTTTTTTATGATGCGCTAGCGGCAGGCCAATCCAGTAGTGCCGCTTTACAGCAAGCCCAGCTCAGTTACCTCGCCCAACAAGATCGGCTCAGTGCCCACCCTCATTACTGGGCCAGCTTTGTCCTCGTTGGTCAGGATCAGCGATTTTCAAGGGGTAGCTGGACATCTTATGGTAGGTATGTGTTGGGAGGAATCTTTTTGGTTTTTCTTATCTTTGTACTCGTTCCTCGTAGGAGTACTCGCTAAAGCTCGCGGTAGTGATAACCGCGATCCCGATTTGTCGGGAGAGCACCACCACGAATCCCGAGTATTCGGTATGAGTACCCTCGCGATCCCGATTTGTGGGGAGAGTACTACCATGAATCCCGAGTATTCGGGATGAGTACCCCTACGAGCGCAGCGAGCTATACCCGGCACTAAGTGGTTTGGGAATATTATCGCAACGTCATTTTTTGCTCTGCCAAGGCGAAAAACGTAGGCGAAGCCTAAGCTTCGGCGAGGCTTTTTAACGCAGTCAGAGCAAAAAAGGACAAGTGAGAATGTCCCAGACCACTTAGTAACGGGTATAAAACAATTTTTAATAAACACATTCACCTTGTCCTCTTTCTTCTCCAGCCAGCGATTAATGTTGGTCGTGCTACTCCTGCTCGGATGCCAGCAGTTGGCCAGCTCGCAATCACGGATTGGTGTCCTCAATTTTCGTTGTGGGGGACTACAGCCTACATTTAGAGATTATCTTCTAGGCCCAACGGGGGCTGATGCTTCAGATTGTAAAGCACTCCAGGATGCGGTGATGGCGGCACTTTATGCAGATGAGCGGGTGCAGTTGATCGCCCATTCCGAACAGGAAGCGGTAGCTGCTGAGCGGGATCTACAACGCGACGAAGACTTTCTGGAAGGGTATGTGGTAGACCAGTGGGCGGTGCAAGGTGTTGAGTATTTTCTTACCGGTTATATTTCCATCAGTGGACAAAAAATCAACCTGACGTTTCTCCGAGCAGCCGACCAAAGGCCTGTTATTCAGGAGGAGTTGTCCTTCAATGCGGGGCTTTTAAGCAAACCGGAAGATCGTAAGGCATTGGTGCTTACAGGGCTTCAGCGGATGCTTACCAAGTTGTTTCCAGCAGAAATACCACTGGTGAAAGTGCTCAGTGGTTCTAAGAGCAAAGCGCGAACGATCCTCATTGCGGGAGGTACCAAGCAAGGCTTTCGTCGTCATCAGGAATTGTCGGTAAAGACCATGGTCATAGAAAACAATCAGGGCGAAGTTCGGACACGCGCCGTTCGCATTGCCAGTATTGTTGTGGAAGAGGTGGAGAGTGAGCATTTTAGTCGCTGCGTGATCATGTCTGGTGGTCGGGAAATCCGCGAAGCACTGGATAATGGGCAGGAGGTGTTTGTTGAGGTATTGTAGCGTACGGAGGGAATCAGAGGACGCTTTCAGGATGCTCCAAATAATAGAGTTGTTCTGCTGGGGGCTGTTTTAGCGAAAGCGCTAAAATTTTCTTCTGGGCAAGGCAGATTTTGCAGCCGAACCTGCCTGCAAGGCCAGCTTGCTGGCAGGCAGGTGCGGGCACCACGTAGTAGCCGCGAAGCGAATTCGGCGAAAAATCTAACGCAGCTCAGGATAAAATTTTTCGCTTGCAGCAAAACTTGTCCCAGCAGAACAACTCTAATAAGTGACGGATCAAAAATGGAATAAGTTATTTCCGTCAAATTACTAAGTAGAATGGTTAGATCATCGTTAATTTTCCTTTGCTGTTTCCTGATGTCAAGGTGGGTATCCGGCCAGGACAACCAGTTGCTGGACACCTTCAGCAGGGATAAAATTCCGGTACTGGTGGAACCAATGCTCTTTCCTGGCGATGTGCCGAGGGGTGTGGTAGATAGGGTTCAGCAAATTGCTTTTCTTTCCTTGGAACGCCATTGGCACTACCAGGTCATCAATCATTCCCAGAAGGAAAACAAAGGGGAAATTGATCCTGAATACATTTTTCAGCTTAGCATGGATCCACTGGTGGATGATTTGAGCCAGAGCGACGGGGTAGATTCTCTGGGGAGACTTACCCGCACCAACTACTCGCTCGCCGGAGGGCTTAGTTTCAATTTGCGGGTCACCAATATTGTCACTGGTGAGCTTAAATACAGCCGCGAAGTGAAATGCGTTGCGCGTGCTCATGGTCGTAAGAATTTCCAGGCGCGGAATTTCGTCTTTGACTACGGAAGAAACCCCGACTGGAAATTCGTCAAAACGTATCCATTCCCCAGTTCTCCGCAGGAGGAAGCTGCGATTATTCAGGAACAAAAAAACAAACTTCTACTAGACGCTTTGGACGCTTTTCCCGGTGTTTGGAACAAAGCTCTTTCCGAGATTTTTCCCTGCCCCATTCACTTGACGGAGGTACTGGCAGGTAAGAAGAAAAAACCAGCCCAGATCAAAATCGACGCTGGTGAGGATCAAGGCATCAGCAAAGGTAGCCCACTTGAACTCTATACCTACAATGTGTACCAAGCGATGGGCCAAACCTTTGTCAGGGAACAAAAACTGGCGACTTTCTATCCTACCGAAATTTACGAGCACCAAACCAATGGTTATATCTACGGTGGCCGCAAGGAAGTAGGCCAAGCACTGGAACAGGGAAAGACCGTCTTTTTAAGGTTTAAGGACTAGGCCGTACTTCGTTGAAGAGGTTTATCTCTCCTTATCTTGATACACGATGATAAAAAAAAGGTCGCCCCGCTCAGCGAGGCGACATCCTATTCACCATATGCCATTACTTGGCACAAAACATACTTCTTTCGTGTGATTTATCTACACGTTAATCACCATCCCACCAAACTTTGGAGGTGAGGGTAACGCCTGCTGGTACATTGGCAGCGTTGTTGTTCACTTCGGTGTCGGTGTAGATCATCCGGGTAGGGATTTGATTGTAGTCGGCATTCTGTGCTGGTTGAAGATCATCGGGAAAGCCCGTTCGACGAAAGTCGTTGTAAGCTTCAAAGGAACTTAAGAGAAATCCTGCGATGTACTTCTGTTCGATTAAATCCCCAAGCTCAGTGAGTGGGTTGGCGGCCAGATAGTCGTCGATTTCGCTGCTGGTGATCACCGTTTCAAACTCTCCATTTCCTGATAATTGCTCCATGTGGGTACGAATAGCCAATTCATAGGTCGTGGCAGCTTCGGCCGTCTGGCTTGTTCGCCACTGGGCTTCGGCTTTGATGAAAAGCTGTTCTACGTAGGTCATCATCGGAATATCAAGATCGGCATCCAGGTAATAGGCGCCGATGTTGGAAATTTCAGCTAGCGTCTGGGTTGGAACACCGCCGTTGGCATGCCCCAGGTAGATGCCGTCGGTGCCATTTACATCAGCCATGATGGGTAAACGAGGATCATTAAGCCCCTGAAGTTTACTTACAAAGAAATTGCTCATCTGCATAGTATTGGCAAATTTAGCGACCCACTGGTTCCATGGTGCTTCTTGCCCCGGATCATCATTGTACTCAAAGCGGGCTTCCTCCGCTGGGCTCGTCATGGCTTTGTCCAGCGCGGCCAGCGCCAAGTTCGACAAGTTTTGATCGTCAGCACCAGGCGCATTCGTCAAGCGCATATAATACCGAGCCTTCAGCGCGTAGGCAAAGCGAATCCAGGCCGCAGGATCACCGCCAAGCAGTAAATCGCCACCACCGATAGAAATGGGACTTTCCTTACCCAGGGCAGCGATTCCCTCGTCCAGTATTTGCTGGATACCTTCGTAGACCGTCGATTGATCATCAAAGGCCGGTTTGCCATTGTTTTCCCGTAGCAGCGCTTCCGTAAACGGAATGTCTCCCCACCAATCGGTCAACAGAGCGTAGTTGTGAGCCATCAAAATCTTGGCTACGCCAACGTGATGTTCCTGACCAACTTCTTCGCCCAATTCAATCATTTTCTTGGCGTTAATTAAGACACTGGCGTAGGAAGAAAAAGCCCATTCATTGTTACAATCCGAGGTGTTAACCCGGTAAGTGTCGTTGGAGGGTGCTGTCGTATTGTTGGCAATGTGCTGCATCCATTGGGCACCGTAGCGGCTCCAATTGCCTCCCCCCACGAGGTTGTAGGCGGTGGTGGCGGTCATGTCTGCCAGCAGTAAATCCAGATCACCCGGATTTTCAGGTTGGTTGGGGTTAGTATTGATATCGAGGTAATCGTCACAAGCTACCAGGGACAAACCCAGCGCGAGGAGGAAGAGAAATTTTAGCTGTTTCATTGTTCTTGTTTTAGAAGGTTACGTTCAGTGCTACGTTATAGCCCACGGTACCCGGCGTGATGAAATTGTAAAAACCTTGCCCGTTGGCCGAACCGTAGAGGCTGGATTCTGGATCAGCACCCGTAAAATTGGGCGCATTGAGGTAGAGGTTTCTACCCGTAAATGCGATGTTCAAGTCATCAATCAATGTCTTGCCTAGCAGTGATTTAGGTAAACTGTAAGACAAGGTCACCTCGCGCAAACGAACGAAACTGCCGTCCTCTACCAGGTCTTCCATGGCCCGGCCGAAGTTTACGCGCCAGTAATTTTCATCGTAAGGCACTTCAATATTATTGGGGGAACCATCCGCCAATACACCGTTGGGGAAAACGAAGGAATTTTCCCCGGTACGATCTTCGGTTTGCTTGGTGACGCCGTAGAAATTGAGATAGAAATTGTCCAGGTTAAGAATGTCTCCACCCTGGCGGATGTCCAGCAAGCCGAAGAGGGAGAATTTTCCTGTTTTCTCGTTGCCAAAATGGAACGTCGTACGAAGACCCGCAAACCAATCGGGCTGGGTATTCCCAATCACACCTAGGTTAGCAGCAGCACGTAAAGGCAGTCCGTAAGTGCCCGAATTGGGGTCACTATCAATCAATACCTGCCCGGCATCATTGCGCTCATATTGAGAACCCCAGATCACTCCGTAGCCCTGATCGCGGACAATGTAAATTCCAGGATTGGTGAATCCACCCAGACGAATATTATCCACGCCATCCGTAAGGGAAATGACGCGATTGGTGTTTTTGGTAAAAGTGCCGCCAATGTCCCATTGGAAGAAATTGGTTTTTATGGGAGTCACTTCTAGAAGGAATTCTACGCCTTCATTCTGCATAGAACCTGCGTTGACCAGTCGGGATACTGCTCCCGAAGATCCGGCGACTGGTGCCTGGAAAATTTGGTCGTTGGTCGTACGGTCGTAGTAAGTGCCTTCCACATGGATTCTGCTGTTGAAGAAATAAGCTTCCACCCCAAATTCAATTTCCTCAGTTTGCTCAGGTTTCAGTTCAGGATTGCCGATGATATTGCTGATGGTAAAACCATTGGTACCATTGAAAGGAAAGAGAATACTTCCCCGCTGGCCATCACCAATACTTGATTGTGCATACAGGTTGGTCTGGGTAGCGTAAACGGGTGCATCATTGCCCACCTGGGCATAGCCCGCACGTACTTTGAGGAAGGATAGCACTTTGTTGCCTTGCAAACCAGGGATGGCATCGGTAAGCACAAAACTACCTGACACACTGGGGTAGAAATAGCTGCGATTGTCCTTGGGTAGGGTACTCGACCAGTCGTTACGGCCCGTCAAGGTAAGATAAAGGAAGCTCTTGTAACCAATGGTCGCCGAAGCGTAAGCCCCAATTAGCCGCCGCTGGCTATTGCTCTGGCTGGTGGTGATAGTGGCGGCATTCGACAGGTCAAAGAAGTTGGGCACGGCCAGGTTGACGCCTTGCGTGAAAATTCGGTCAGTGGCTCGGTCATTGATTTGATTGCCCACCAACACATCCAGGTTGATGTCATTGAACTGGCGGTTGTAGTTGAGCGTGATATCGTTATTGAATTGGCGGCTATTGATATTGTCTTCGTAAATCCGCCCCGTGGGGAAGGTCCCAATCGTTCCGATCACTTCGCGGTACAGTCGTCGATCAAAGTATACATCAGCACCGAAGCGGTTGGTGAGGCGCAAGCCGTCCATCAACTCGTAGCTGAGGCTGAAATTAGGCAAGAAACGATTGACGTTACTGGTGAGTCGATTATTGTCGACGGTAAAGTAGGGGTTGTTTCTAGCCGTACGGAAAAGACGCTGGGTACCATCCTCATTGAGGTAATCTTGCGGGTTGTCGCCCTGAAGGTTATAGGTAATGGGCGCTGCGTACACTGTCCACATGTAGGATTGCCGGCCATTTCCTTCGGTGACCGTGGTAACATCGGTATTGGTATAGGTAATCCCCGCGCCAATTCGGAGTCGGTCACTCAATTGGGTATTGAACTTGGCTAGCAAGCTATGGCGATCCATGTCGTTGTTGCGAACGATACCTTCCTCAATACGATTGGCATAAGAGAGATAATAATCGCTGGTAGCGTTTCCTCCAGAAATCGATAATGCATTGTCGAAATTTGATCCTTGGCGGAAGAAATCTTCGGCATTGTTGTAGACGGTGACGGGGTTGCCATTGGGGTCGTAATTTCCATCTGCATCCACGCGCAGAGTATCTACAAGAGGGCCCCAGCTGGTAGCAATCTGTTGTGCAGGGTCAGCACCATTAAAGTAAGTACCATTAAGTCCTTGTGCGTACTTGTTTTGCAACTCCGGCAACCTTGCTTCGCTGAAGCCATAGTTGGAGCTGAAAGTAATTTTGGGCTTACTTCCCTGGCTACCACTTTTGGTGGTAATAAGCACGACGCCATTGGCCGCGCGCGAACCGTACAAGGCGGTAGCTGCTGCCCCTTTCAGGATAGTCATGGTCTCTACATTGTTAGGGTCAATGTCTACGGCACGGTTGGTCGTTCCACCAAAAAACAAGGGAGAATCACCGTTGCCGCCACCATTAGCATCGTTTTGGCCACCACCAAAAATTTGGGAATTGTCGACGGGTACACCATCAATCACAAAAAGGGGTTGGTTGTCTCCCAGGAAAGAAGAGTTGCCGCGGATGATGATTCGTGCCGATGATCCGGCCTGCCCTCCTGAAGAAGTAGTTTGAACACCCGATACCCTGCCGCCGATGGCGTTGATAATGTTGGTTTCTCGGTTCTGGGCCAGGGCATCGCCCCCAACTTCTTCAACCGCATAAGTAAGCGCTTTTCGCTCTCGTTCAATCCCGAGCGCGGTGACCACTGCTGTTTCCAGCGTAATGCCTTCTGATAAGACAATATCCATTACCGTACTTGTTCCAAGGGGTACTTCTTTGGGATCGAACCCCGTGTAGCTGTAGATAAGGGCTTCGGCACCTGCTGGCACCCGAATTTCGTAGGCACCATTCAGATCCGTTACGGTTCCGGTGCTGGTACCTTTTACTAAAACACTGGCACCAATCATAGGAGTGCCATCAGATTCTGTCACGGTTCCTGTGACAGTACGTTGGGCCTGGAGTACCAAAAAGGAACTGCAAAACAGGCCAAAAAGCAATAGAATTCGTTTCATAAAAAGTGAGTTTTATTAAAACATCTCATAAGAATCCCTCCCAAAAGATCACAGCGGACCCAGAGGTATATTATCTGACCGTAAAAACAAATGTTTACCCTTGCTCCTGGTGCTTATCGCAACAGAAGGCTAGATGACCATGTGCTTGATCATGCCAAAGGGTAGAAAAAAATTATAAGTGTGGAGCGTCAGCGTTTTCCGGCCAATTCTGATGATTCAGAAAAGTTGCCGGATCACAAGGATCCGGCAGCCAACTACTAGTATGAAAAAAACGCTCAATAGTATGAAATTATAGCTCGGCAATACAAGAGGATTATCCGCCTTGATGACCGAGTTCATAGGCGCGAGCCACCGCTTCGTGGCGGGACTTTACGTCTAATTTCTTGTAAATGTTTTTTAGGTGAAAACGTACCGTATTCTGGCTTACAAATAAGCTTTCAGCGATCTCACGGTAATTCTTTCCCTGGCAGAGCAAATGGTAAACTTCCTGTTCCCTTTCCGAAAGATTGTCGCTCCGACGCTGCGCTCGAAAAGAATCCATAATGCGTTTGGTAGCATCCTTACTCAGGGGTGTTTCACCCTGTGCAAGCTGTCGAATGGCCGTTTGTACGACTGCCGGAAAACTATCGGAGGAAATAAAGCCCGCTGCTCCAGAACGAAGCACGGCAAAGAAATGCTCATCAGTAAGATTAGTTGCTAAAACCAATATTTTAGCATCAGCCTGAGCAGCCTGCGTTTTGTCAAACAAATGGAGGCTATCGTCCTTAGGCATCAAGCCCAAGAGTATTACTTCAATAGGTGGACCATCAACTTCTTGCGGTATGGCATTGGCTGTAGCAAAAGCACCTACGCATTGTGCGTCGGGCATTTTGTCCACAACTGCTTGCCAGGCCGTACGCAAAGAGCGACTGGCCGTAACAATCGCTACGGTTATCATTTAAACAGTTTGTCGGGTGATGTAACACTACCGCCGATGGACGTGCTACTCAAAATTAGTCAAAAATGCTCCTAGTGTTGACTAATATAAACGTGAATAGTCTTGGAATCAGGAAGGCTATTTATCCCTCCAAATTTTCCGCGGCTATTCCCAAACAATGACGAATCATACGGTCAATGGGTTGCAGCTATTGGATACTTACTGTTGGATACTTTCGTCTTGTTATGCTATGCGAGACCCCTTAAATAAGGTGTCCCAAAAATCCGCATTATTCATCTGGGCTCCAAGGTAGCCGGATTTGTGCGCCCAAACAACCACACACCTGGGTAGCTTTGGTGAATGGGGCACGAGTTGCAGTGAAAGAGCCGGAACTGGTAAGGTGGATGACATTATGGGAGCTTGGTTTGCTGGTTAGAAGGTACTTTTACACCCTTCCACTTTTCCAACCCTTACACCTTTTCAGTTGCGGAGTGCGGTTTAAAAATTCCGACTTCCCACTTCTGACTTCCGACCTTGAGCAGTTGATGGTTGATGGTTGATGGTAACCCTTACACCCTTCCACTTTTCCAACCCTTACACCTTTCTGGGTGCGGAGTGCGGTTTAAAATTCCGACTTCCCACTTCCGACTTCCGACCTTGAGCAGTTGATGGTTGATGGTTGTTGGTAACCCTTACACCCTTCCACTTTTTCAACCCTTACACCTTTTCAGGTGCGGAGTGCGGTTTGAAAATTCCGACTTCCCACTTCCCACTTCCGACCTTAAAAATACTTGGTTGGTTTTGAAAAACTTATTAGAGTATCTTGTGTGAAGCAAAATCATACCTACATGCGAGCATTGATTTACGAGCAATTTCAGGGGGAGCTAAGCATTCAGCAAGTTGCTGATCCTGATCCTTCCGACGGGGGAGTCGTGGTGAAGATATTGGCAACAGGCCTTTGTAGGAGCGACTGGCACGGGTGGATGGGGCACGACCCTGACATCAAGCTTCCACACGTGCCTGGGCATGAATTGGCGGGGACGGTAGTGGCTCTTGGTAAAAAAGTTAGTGGATTGAAAATAGGCGACCGTGTGACGGTTCCATTTGTGTCGGGCTGTGGCCATTGCGGACAGTGTATTGCTGGTAACCACCAGGTTTGCGATCACCAATTCCAGCCTGGCTTCACACATTGGGGATCTTTTGCGGAGTATGTAGCCCTCGATTATGCGACTATTAATGTTGTGAAATTACCAGAGGAAATTGCTGATACGACTGCGGCGACATTGGGTTGCCGATTCATTACCGCCTTTCGGGCAATTGTTGACCAGGGGAAGGTGTCTGGTGGACAGCATGTCGCTATCCATGGTTGTGGTGGAGTGGGTTTATCGGCCATCATGATAGCAACCGCATTGGGAGCCCAGGTGACGGCGATAGATATTGACCCCGCTACTTTGTTATTGGCGCAAGAACTTGGTGCCACTACGACCATCAATGCCTTACAAAATGACCGCGTCGTTGAGGAGATCAAAATGACAACAGGTGGCGGTGCCCATGTTTCCTTGGATGCACTGGGTAGTGCTATAACCTGCTTTAATTCGATCGCCTGCCTGCGCAAGCGTGGTAAACATATTCAGGTAGGTTTAATGACGGGCGACCATCAACACCCCAAAATACCTATGGATAGGGTGTTGGCTGATGAATTGGAAATTATTGGTAGCCACGGTATGCAAGCCTTCCGTTATGCGGAGATGCTGACGATGATTAAACAAGGCCGTTTGCAACCTGAAAAACTTATCGAAAAAACAATTACTTTAGAAGAGGTCATTGTGGCTTTACCCGAGATGAATAATTTCAAAAACAAAGGTGTGATAGTGATTAATAAGTTTTGATTGAGCTATCTTTATATCCTGTATTGAAGGACAATAAATCTCTAAAAACAACAACCCGTCGATTCTCATACCAAAGCCATCCGCACCGCCATTATTAGTTTGGTTTCCAATCTGCTCCTGGCGATCGCCAAAGGAGTAGCTGGAGTGTTGGGTAATTCCTTCGCGCTGATAGCTGATGCTATTGAATCTACGACCGACGTATTTTCTTCTTCGCTGGTATTGCTCGGCCTGAAGTATTCTACCAAGCCACCCGATGAAAATCATCCCTATGGGCACGGAAAGATAGAACCCGTAGTGACGTTTATCGTTGTAGGTTTTCTGATTGTCTCGGCCACGATCATTGTCACTCAAGCAATTCACAATATCCGGGAGCCTCATGATATTCCCAAGCCCTTTACCTTGATTGTTCTGGGAGCGATCATTTTGGTCAAAGAAATTTCTTATCGCTATGTTCACCGCAAGGGGCAAGAAGTACAGAGTACCTCCCTGCAGGCCGATGCCTGGCACCACCGCAGCGACGCCATCACTTCATTAATTGCTTTTTTGGGGATCACCTGGGCCCTTTGGATGGGGCCTGGCTACGAATGTGCCGATGATTGGGCCGCTATTGTAGCGGCGGGCTTTATCGTCTTCAATGCTTATCTGATCTTGCGCCCGGCGCTGGGTGAGATTATGGATGAACAATTCTATGATGATATGATTCAGCAAATTCACGACATTGCCGCGAATGTAGAAGGAGCCATCGAAATTGAAAAGTGTTTTATCCGCAAATCAGGAATGACTTACCATGCCGACATTCACCTCGTTGTAGATGGTGACATCAGCGTAAGAACCGGCCACGATATTGCACACCAGCTTAAAGACCACATTCGAGCAGCTATGCCAGAAATGGCGGATGTGTTGGTGCACGTGGAGCCTTGGGAAGGGGAGTAGGAAGGAGGATAGTTCTGTCAAGTAGTGAACCTTATACAGAAAAGCTTATTTCTATTATTAAACTTCTTCTAGTATGAAACGCAGATCCTTCCTTCAATCTTCGGCCTTGCTGGCTGGAGCAACTTTAGTTCCACAACAAGCATGGCTTCGTAACTTCTTATTGCCAGCGGGTGAGTTGACGGCTATTCGGCGCAACATCAGTTTTTATACGGAGCGAGGTGGTACCATCGTAACCTTATTGACCCCTGAACACAGCGTAGTGGTTGATACCCAGTTTCCGGAGCAAGCGGGCAATTTGTTGGCATTGATGAAAAATACCAATGCTAAGCCCTTGGATTTATTGGTGAATACGCATCATCACGGTGACCATACCTCGGGAAATATTGCCTTTAAAGGAATGGTGAACACCCACGTAGCACACGCCAATTCACTGGCCAATCAGGAAAGGGTGGCGAAAGAGAACGATAAATTGGCGGAGACCTTACTACCCGGCACTACCTACACCGATAAATGGTCGCAGCGCATAGGCGACGAAACGGTGAGCCTCCACTATTTCGGTCCCGGCCATACGAATGGGGACTCGATGGTGCATTTTGAAGAAGCCAACGTGGTACATACGGGTGACTTGATGTTTAACCGACGCTTCCCCTACATTGATAAGTCAGCCGGTGCGGACATCGGCAATTGGATTGAAGTACTCCGACAGGCACGTCGGACTTTTGATAAAGATACTTTCTACGTCTTTGGCCACAGTGGAGAGGGCTACCCCGTGACGGGTACTGCAGCCGACCTGAAAGCCATGTCGCACTTCCTGAAAATGTCACTGCGCTACGTCAAAAAAGCCAAGCGCCAAGGAACAACGCTGGAACAATTGCTGGAAAAAACGACCACCATCCCCGGTGCTCCGGAATACAAAGGCGGCGGCATTGAACGCGTGTTGAACGCGGCTTGGGAGGAGATTTAGAGTGTAAAAGTTGGGTAGGTGTAAGGGTGTAAAGGTTGTAGCTAACTAACTTTTACACCCTTACACCCTTACACCCTTACACCTTTAAACCCTTACAACCCTACCTCTCCGCAAAAGAAAACAAACTCACCGACAGTTGAAACGCATCTCGCCAGGCGTGGGCGGTGTTGGAGAGGACAATGATAACCGCATTCTTTTCCGGGAGTAGCATCAATTGCCCGGCAGCACCTGTTTGTTCACCGCTGTGGCCGATGACGGGACCTACAGTTGGATTGTCGCCATAAAGGAAGAGCCCCATGCCGTAGGGGTTGTTTTTACCACGATCAACATCCGGGTAGGTTTGCATCAATGTGAGGGAACTCGTGGATAGCAAGGTGCCGTTAAGGAGGGCCTGACCAAATTTTAGCATATCGGTGGTGTTGGAATAGATGCCGCCACCGGGAACGCGATTGCTGAGGTTGTTGGCCTTGGAAACTTTAATTTTTCCCTTTTGGGTACGATAAAAGAAGGCTGATTTGTTGGGGTACAATTGATCAAAGACTTCCACACCGCTGTGTTCCATTCCTGCTTTATCGAAAATATTTTCCTGGATGTAATGATTGAAAGATTGGCCACTGGCGACTTCTATCACTCGCCCAAGTAGTACGTAGCCGTAAGTGGTGTAATAGTATTGGGTGCCGGGCTCGAAAAGCAATGCTCGGTCCTGAAAAACAGTAATGGCTTTGGCGAGGGTGGGGTATTCCTGCGTAGTTTCAGTCTCTTTGCTGGATAGGTAACCGCCGATGCCGGAAGTATGGTGGAGCAGCTGCCTGGCGGTGATTTTTTGTGCAGCAAAAGCGGGATAATCAGGAAGATAATGGATAATTGGGAGATCGAGATCAAGGAGACCCTTTTCGTACAATTGTAAAGCTGCCACCGCTGTGAATGTCTTGGAAATGGAGGCGATACGCTGTCGGGTATCTACATCACAGGGTGTTTGTTGGTCTTCACTACAATAGCCATCTGCTCCTAGCCAGGTGATCTCATCTGCAACAGCGATGCCTGCATTGAGGCCCGCAAATTGCTGGTTTGCAATAGTGTTAGCGAGGAGTTCATCGGCCGTGGGAGGCGCTTGGGCCGAAAGGCTATAGCTAGCAAGAAAGAAGAGGAGGGTAGTGATGGGGTATTTCATCGGCTAAGGTTGATTTGGGAGTTTCTGTTTCGAACAAAAATAGTTGGAAGTATACAGGTGATCAATTCATTAGGGACCATTTGTGGTGAACCTACGCTCCTTAGGGACGAAATTGCAACCTTCGCATCAAGTCATCTTTGTAAGCGGGTGTTATGGGCACCTCCATTTGGGTTAAAACCACCGTTGAGGGGCTCTTCCACTCCAAAAAATGATGGGGATTGATCAGGTGAGAGCGGTGCACGCGCAAAAGGAAAGGTACTGCCTCCAGCATTTTAGTGAGGGTGCTACGAAGGAGCTTTTTGCGCAAAGCGTCATTTTCTAGATAATAAACAGTAACGTAGTTGTTGGCAGCAGAGATGGCGATGAGATGACCCGGTCGAAGCCGCAAAATGTCCAACTTATTGGAGCCACTCAATTGTATCCAATCAGAAGCGCTGACTACTGTAGGAGATGCTGGCACGGTAAATGCTGTTGCTTTACGTGCGGCAAACCGTCGGGCAAGTACCAACAAGGGAAGTAAAATAACGAGCGTGGGGATATAAATCTCTAAGACAAAACGAGGAAAGCCATAATCTCCCCGAACCCAATCCGTAATGTAATAGCGATATGAGGAGGGAAGACAAATAATAGAGAAGAGCAGGAGGATGACCATCTCCAGCAACCCATTCCAGTACCCTAATCGACGATAAAGCCAGTTTTGAACAGGAATACAAAGCAGGTAAGAGAAGACCGTAACAAATCCGTACCCAACCATGAGTTGTATCCTGACTTTTAAGCTAAGCTCCGCCACATCAAAAGGACCAATAATGGCCAGAAAGAGGTACAGCCACGCACCCATCAGGATCGCGATCAGGAGCTGGTGGCGGTAGTTGGTGGAAGGAGAGGTTTTATCGATCATTGAGACCAATTATACACAAATAAGGGGTGATTTGTGCAAAATACATACACAAATAAGGGGTGATTTGTGTAAAATCTATACACAAATCAGGGGTGACTCATTTTTTCGGTAATGGTATTCGGGAATGCCGGATTGTAAATGAGGCCAATAACATTGTCCCACGGGTCGCGAACGGTAGCTACAAGCAGGGGACCGCCGACACTGTGAGGTGATTCGTGGGTGGTAGCTCCCAGGTTCAGTAAATGTTGATAAACAGCTTCAATATCCTCTACACCCCAATAGGAGAGTACATTGTCGGGCTGGCCAGTAGTGGCCTTTTCTGCGGGCAATAAGCCCAGCTCGAAACCACCAATATTGAAGCCAACATAGAAGGGCTCATCGAAATAAGGAGCAGTAGAAAAAGCTTTGCTGTACCAGGCTTTAGCTGCTGCTAAATCGGGTACTTGATAGATGGTGGTACGTAATCCGAGCATAAGCAGGTGGATTAATTTCACGTAAGATACACGAATAATCGCTAAAAAAACTTCGCGCCTACGCGGCTAATAACCTTCGTGTACTTCCGTGATTTAGCGCTTTCGTGGCTAAAAAAAACTGTTTAGTGGCCAATTTATTCTACAAGGGAAGAACCTACCGTCTAAAACATATCCAGCAACAACAGTGCCTCGTCACTCATCTTACTCTTGTCCCAGGGGGGATCAAACACGACCCGGAGGTCGATATCCGTTACGCCCTCTACGGCGATCACCTTCTCCTGTACTTCCATAGGCATGGAGTCGGCCACCGGGCACATGGGGCTGGTGAGGGTCATCTCGATGAGTACCTTACCGGCATCGTCGATCTCAATGGTGTAGATAAGGCCCAGCTCGTAGATATCGGCGGGGATTTCCGGATCCATTACGGTTTTTATGGCGGCAATGATGTTTTCTTTGATAGCCTCTTTATCCATTGCTTTGATCGTTTTGAGCGGCCATGGCCATTCCGTAAAGTTTCATTTGCTTGACCATACTACGCAGGCCGTTGGAACGGGTAGGGGAGAGGTGTTCGTGCAAGCCTATTTTATCAACAAAGTAGAGGTCTGCCTGGGCTACCTCCTGTGGGCTTTGCGCCGAAAGTACGCGTACCAGCAAACCAATGATGCCTTTGGTGATGATGGCATCGCTATCGGCGGTAAAGGCAACTTGGCCCGCATCCTGTTCTGCGTGCAACCAAACCCGGCTTTGGCAGCCTTTGATCAGGTGTTGCTCGTCTTTGTACTTTTCATCAATCAGGGGCAGGTCTTTGCCCAGGCTGATGAGGTATTCGTATTTGTCCATCCAATCATCAAAAAAGGAAAACTCTTCGATGATTTCGTCTTGTATTTCGTTGATCGTCATTGTTGCTCTTTTAACGTAACATATTCGCCGCCCGCTTCACACCAGCAACGAGTTTGTCTACGTCTTCCATGGTATTGTAGACCGCAAAAGAAGCCCGTACCGTACCTGGAATTTCGAAGCGATCCATCAGGGGCTGGGTACAGTGGTGGCCCGTACGAACGGCAATGCCCAGCTTGTCGAGGATCGTCCCCAAATCGTAGGGGTGGGTGCCTTCGATGAGGAAGGAGATCACACTGGCCTTGTTTTCTGCGGTACCGACAATCCTTAAACCGTCGATGGCCAGGAGTTGTTTTGTTGCCGCCTCCAGTAATTGTTGCTCGTGGGCGCTGATATTTTCTTGCCCGATCTGCTCGATGTATTCCAGGGCTACGCCCAAACCTACGGCCCCGGAAATATCGGGAGTACCTGCTTCAAATTTGAAGGGCAGTTCGTTGTAGGTGGTTTTCTCAAAAGAAACCGTAGCAATCATCTCGCCACCGCCCTGGTAAGGAGGCATCGCATCCAACCATTTTTTCTTGCCGTAAAGGATACCAATACCTGTAGGTCCAAAGACTTTATGACCAGAAAAGGTATAAAAATCTACATCCAGTGCCTGTACATCCACCTTCATGTGAGGCGTAGCCTGGGCACCGTCCAGCAGTACCGGAATACCACGTTCGTGCGCCAAGTCGATGATTTCTTTAGCAGGATTAATGGTCCCCAAGGCATTGGAAACGTGGACAATCGATACGATTTTGGTGCGCTCGCTGAGAAGTTTTTTGTACTCCTCCATGATCAATTCTCCACGATCGTTGATGGGGATCACTTTCAGGATGGCCCCACTGTATTCGCAGGCCAACTGCCAGGGAACGATGTTCGAATGGTGCTCCATCGCGGAGATAATCACCTCGTCTCCTTCCCGTAGGAATTTGCGCCCAAACGAAGAAGCAACCAGATTGATGCCATCGGTGCATCCCTTGACAAAGATTACCTCTTGGGTACTGCCTGCATTAAGGAAGTGGCGTGCCCGTTCGCGGCCCAGCTCAAAAGCATCGGTAGCTTGTTGGCTCAGTTCATAAACACCCCGATGTACGTTGGCATTCTGATGGCGGTAGTAATAGTCTAAAGCATCTAATACCTGCTGTGGCTTCTGACTGGAAGCGGCACTGTCGAGAAAAACCAGTGGCTTGCCTCGCATCTCGCCTTCAAGAAGGGGGAAATCAGCACGGATACGTGCGATATCTAAAGCCGGAGCGGTGATGATGTTAGACATGAACTTAACTTTTTTATTCACCATCTGTCACATAGGTTATATCACTATGTGTCTATGCGGTAAACTATTGTATAACCACCTAGCCACATAGTTGTTTGACTTTTCGCCTTATCTATGCATCTATGTGGTAAAAAAACTATCCCAACAATTTCGCCACCAACATCTCCATCGCGTAAGCCTGTACCGCTTCGTTGGGCATCGTTTCAATCACCTCGCCGAGGAAAGCTTGCTGTAACAATTGCCGCGCTTGCGCTTCTGATAATCCGCGACTACGGAGGAAGAATACGCTGGTCTCGTCGAGTTGGCCAATGGTGGCACCGTGGCTACACCGAACGTCATCCGCAAAGATTTCGAGCTGAGGCTTGGCGTCCATGATGGCATTCTTGGAGAGTACCAGGCTGCTGTTTTGCTGGAAAGCATTGGTTTTCTGGGCATCCTGGCGTACCATTACTTTACCATTGAATACGCCACGGGCATAATCCGTGAGGATACCTTTATACAATTCGTTGCTCTGGCAATGCGGTACAGCGTGGTCGATAAAAGTTTGGTTATCAATGTGCTGCTGCTGGTCGCCGAGGTAAACACCGTAATAGTTGGTGTTGGTATTAGAACCGAGTAGGGTAGTAGCAAGGTTGTTACGAACTACTTTTCCACCCAAGTCGAGGCTGTAATTACTGTAAGTGCTATCGCGTCCCTGGCGTACCAAAGTATTGTGTATTAGCAGCGCCTGTCCATTCTCCATTTGGAGTTTGTAGTGATGGCAGTGGGCGTTGTCTTCTACACTGATCCAGTTGGCTACGTTTGTGAAGTAGCTGCCAGTAGCTGGTGTTGCCTGAAAACGCTCGATAAAAGAAAGCGTGCTTCCGCTACGTACCCGCACAAACAGCTGGGGATTGCTTAGGTGAGCTTCCTCGTTGGGGGTGTTCAAGTAAAGGCAATAGATCGGCAGGTCTACCTGGGCATTGCGCTCGGTCTCGATGTAGAGGCCATGTTGGGCGAAAGCCCGGTTGAGCGGCAAAAAGGTATTGTGTTCGGTACCTCCTGCTTGCGCTACTTGATCTTCAATCCAGGTACGCTTCTCATTGTTTTCAAGAGCAGTGCTGATATGCTCAACGCTTACACCCTTAGGGAGCGTGCTGGCCGAGAGAGCTTCCTGAAAAACGCCATTCACAAAGACGAAAGTCGCTGCTGTAAGCTCAGGAATCTGGTAAGCTGCTATCGTTTTAGCATCCACTGTAGGAGCACTGGTTGCCTGAAAGCGGTTTTCCATCATCCGCGCGATGGGCGCACCGGAATATTTCCAGTCTTCCTCCCGACGGGTAGGGAAATCTTGTCCTTCCAACTGCTCGTAAGCAGCCAGGCGAAACTGAGCTAGAGGGTGTTCGCTATGCCCGTTGAGCCCTTGCCGATAAGTCTGGAACAATTGCTTGTACCAGTCTTTGGTGGCAGTATCTTGATCTTGCAAAATTGCTGACATGTGTATCGCTTTTGGGCTTAATTAAACGGTAGCTGATTGCTCAGCTTTGATCCAGTCGTATCCTTTTTCCTCAAGTTCGAGGGCCAGGCTCTTGTCGCCAGACTTTACGATGCGTCCTTCAAAGAGGACGTGAACGTAATCCGGAACGATGTAATTAAGCAGACGCTGGTAGTGCGTCACGATGATGAAAGAACGATCAGGACTGCGCAATTGATTGACGGCGTCCGCAACAATCTTCAAGGCGTCGATGTCAAGACCACTATCGGTTTCGTCAAGAACAGCCAGCTTTGGCTCTAAAAGAGCCATTTGCAGCATTTCGTTACGCTTCTTTTCCCCACCAGAAAAACCTTCGTTCAAAGAACGCTTGAGGAAAGACTCGTCAATGCCTAACATCTTAGCTTTAGCGCGAAGGAGTTTCAATACTTCCACGGGCTTCAACTCTTCTTCACCGCGTGCTACGCGAACCGCATTCACGGAGCTTTTGAGGAAAGTAGCGTTGCTTACACCTGGAATTTCTACAGGGTACTGGAAAGCAAGAAACATACCTGCGTGTGCTCTCTCTTCTACTTCCATTTCGAGCAAATCTTCACCGAGGTAATCAATCGAACCACCGGTTACTTCGTATTCTTCGCGGCCTGCTAGTACATTAGCCAGGGTGCTTTTGCCAGAACCGTTAGGGCCCATGATGGCGTGAATTTCACCGGGCTTAATATCCAGATTAATACCCCGGAGGATAGCCTTGTCTTCAATGGATGCTTGGAGATCCTTAATCGTGAGCATGAATGCTTATTTTAAGATGCTAATATTAGAGTTTGATTAACCTACGCTGCCTTCCAAACTGATGGCAAGTAGTTTTTGCGCTTCAGCGGCGAATTCCATGGGAAGTTCGTTGAAAACTTCTTTACAGTAACCATTAACGATCATGTTGATGGCGTCTTCTTCGCTGAGGCCGCGTTGCTTGAGGTAGAACATTTGGTCTTCCCCGATTTTTGAGGTCGTCGCTTCGTGTTCCACTTTAGCGGTGCTGTTCTCAATTTCCAGATAAGGGAAGGTGTGTGCACCACAACGGTCACCCATCAGGAGCGAATCACACTGAGAGAAATTGTGTGCATTTTCAGCACGTTTGCCCACTTTCACCAATCCGCGGTAAGAGTTGTGCGAACGTCCCGCAGAGATACCTTTAGAGATGATGGTACTCTTGGTGTTTTTACCAATGTGAATCATCTTGGTACCGGTATCGGCCTGTTGCTTGTTGTTCGTAACGGCTACAGAGTAAAATTCGCCGATAGAGTTGTCGCCTTTGAGGATACAACTTGGGTACTTCCAAGTAATGGCAGAACCGGTTTCCACCTGTGTCCAGCTGATCTTGGAATTTCTTCCTTGGCAAATCCCACGCTTGGTAACGAAGTTGTAAATACCACCTTTGCCTTCACTGTCACCGGGGTACCAGTTTTGTACCGTAGAGTACTTGATCTCGGCATTATCCAGTGCTACGAGTTCTACCACTGCGGCGTGTAGCTGGTTCTCATCGCGCATCGGTGCGGTACAACCTTCCAGGTAGCTTACATAACTGCTGTCTTCCGCTACGATGAGTGTACGTTCAAACTGTCCGGTATTAGCCGCATTGATACGAAAATAAGTAGACAATTCCATCGGGCAACGTACGCCTTTCGGGATGTAAACAAAGGAACCATCACTAAATACGGCAGAATTCAGTGCCGCGAAGAAGTTATCCGTGTGAGGAACCACAGTTCCCAGGTATTTCTTGATCAGTTCGGGGTGGTTGTGTACTGCTTCGCTGAATGAACAGAAAATAATACCTAGCTCACCAAGCTTTTCGGTATAAGTCGTCTTTACCGAAACACTGTCAATAACTGCGTCAACAGCTACCCCTGCCAGGAATTTTTGCTCTTCCAGGGGAATACCCAACTTGTTGAAGGTCGCTAGCAATTCCGGGTCTACTTCGTCCAGACTTTCGTACTGTGGCTTCGTTTTTGGAGCGGCATAGTAGCTGATAGATTGATAATCTACCTTCTTGTAATCAACATTAGGCCATTCCGGTTCGGTCATGGTTTGCCAGTGGCGGAAGGCCTGCAAGCGCCATTCGGTTAGAAACTCAGGTTCGTTCTTTTTTGCAGAAATCATGCGTACGACCTCTTCATTCAACCCAACCGGAAAGATATCCGTTTCGATGTCACTGGTGAAGCCGTATTTGTATTCACTTTGGGTGTGTTGCTCCAAAGTCTGCATTGAATCGCTCATATGGTGGCGGTACTTTAGGATTTAGACTAAATCTAAATAAGATATTATGCCATTAAGACAAAACAGGGATGAGAAAGTTCAGTAACTGACACAGTTTTTACCCTTTAGCGCTGCAAAGATAAGAAAGGAAGAGGGAAGAAAAACCCTGAGGAAGGAAAATATTACGTACAAGTTATAAAACAACAGTTTTTTTTTGATCACCACAAGCCCAAAATCAGGAATACCTAAACTATACCTAATGGTTAGGTAGTGGGGCGGGATAGGGTTTTGAACCATATCAGGGATGATAAGGAAATGTAAGGGGGGATACCAATAGGGTAAGTTTACTAACAGTTGCTCCCCTCGTTAGAAATTGAGCCTGAAATAAACTTTTCGTCAAGGAGTGCGGTTAGGATGGGACAGCGCCTGGGTATCAGTCTATGCGCTTCATCAAAAAAAGTCAATGAAAAACGCCAAAATAGCCCTGGTAACGGGCGCCAACCGTGGTTTAGGGAAAGAAGTATGTCGCCAGTTGGCTGAGCAAGGTTATCGGGTGATTCTCACCAGCAGAACCGAAGACAAAGGCCGTGCGGCCCTCGCGGACATTGCCCAAGATGGTTTGGATATCGTCTACCACCAGCTGGATGTCAACAACGATCAAAGCATTGCCACTATCAAGGAGTGGATCATCAATAATTATGGCCGCTTAGATGTGTTGGTCAACAACGCGGGCATCAACTACGATACCTGGCACAATGCCCTGAACGCAGATTTGGAAGAATGCCACGAAACCATCGAGGCCAACCTTTTCGGTCCCTGGCGTATGGCACAAGCTTTCGTCCCGATGATGCAGGCAAATGGCTTCGGTCGAGTCGTGAATGTCTCCAGTGGCGCCGGCGCCCTCAATGGTATGGACGGTGGTAAACCTGCCTATGCCATGTCAAAAGCCGCCCTCAATGTACTGACCATCAAACTGGCTCACCTTACAGCCAACGACAATATCCTCGTCAATGCCGTCTGCCCCGGCTGGGTACGCACCGACATGGGCGGCAAGGAAGCCACACGCTCTATCCCTGAAGGTGCCAAAGGCATCGTCTGGGCAGCTACCATCGCTGATGGTGGCCCCACCGGCGGCTTCTTCCGCGATGGGGAACGGATTGATTGGTAGGTTTTTGGAACCATATAAGACACCTAAGACAACAAAGAAAAAAATCCTTATGTGTCTTAGGTGCCTGATGTGGTTCAAAGAAAAACCCCTCACCCGGTGCCAATTTACACCGTATCTTGGGCACTCACCCAATGGTACCTCATGGCAGCCCCGTCTCATTTAAAAAACGTTCTCCTCCTTCATTTGGCCATTTTCTGCATTGCTACTTCGGGCCCGTTGGGGAGGCTGATCGCTATGCCTGCTACGGTGGTCATCTTTTGGCGGGCAGCATTGGCCAGTCTTGTGTTTATGGCACTGTTGAAGTTGCAGCGACAACAACTCTGGATTGATGATCGCAGAGATCGGTACTTGATTTTGGGTGGTGGTGTATTAATTGCGCTGCATTGGGTTACCTATTTCATTTCCCTGCAATTATCCAGTGTAGCTATCGGAATGCTCTCCTTGTTTACCTATCCGGTGATTACGGCTGTATTGGAACCCCTTTTGCTGAAAACGCGCTTTCAGGCCACTCATCTGCTGTTGGGTGGCCTTACGCTTTTGGGCATCTATTTTCTGGTGCCGGAGTTTGATCTGGCCAATGGGCAGGTGCAGGCCATTGCCTGGGGAGTATTTTCGGCCAGTATTTATGCTTTGCGCAATATCCTGATGAAAAGGCAGGTCAGCCGCTACAGTGGCACCATCATCATGTACCACCACATGCTGGCGGTGAGTGTGGTTTTGCTGCCGTTTTTGTTTTGGGAGGGTACTGGTGATATTCAAACGGCCTGGCCGTATATAGCTTTGTTGGCAGTACTGACAACTGCTCTGGGGCACACCCTTTTTCTGCGGAGTTTTCGACATTTTTCTATTACTACGGCCAGTATTATGAGCTGTGCGCAACCCGTATACGGGATTATTCTGGGCATCATTTTTCTAAATGAGCATCCTGGCTGGTCGACTTATCTGGGCGGAGGTATCATTCTTTTGGCCGTAGTCATTGAAAGTCTACGGGTGCGAAAAGAGGTAAGTTAAGGTGTTGTTTGTGATCTACTCAGTAGCGCTACCCTCGTCCTGCCGTCCGTAATGATTGAAAGTTTGCTGGTAAGAAGGGTTGAGAATGATAGTCATGTACTTTTCTCCTTTGGGGGTGCAGAGTTGTTGGATCAGCGGCCAGAGTTCTAACACTACTTCATTGAGCCAGTAAGCTTTCGTGTTATCATGGACGGCTTTCAAAAGCGCTGAGGCATTCAGCTGCCACAGCCGGTCGGCGGTGATCGCGGGGGATAAATTAGCCTTTAGCAGTCCTTCTTTCTGCGCTTTTATCAAAAGTCGACGGAAGTGATCCTGCACAAAATCCAGCACGTCCATGCGCAGGTCTTCGGCGAAAAGCGGAAGACGGCGTTCTACAATCTCTAGGTAGCGTCGTCTTTTCTGGTTTTCCGGGCGCTGTATGACGATCAAGCTGTAGAAGAGTTTATGCAAGGTATCCGTGGTCAATTGCCAGACCACTTCAAGCTCCGCTTTCAATGTTTGAAAGCAATACAAGCTAGCTACTTTTAGCAGGCGGGAAAAAGAATGATATTGTTGCACAAAGTCGCTGGGACTCAAATCCAGCTTTTGCTGTAAATAAGTTTCACTGACTTCCTCTGGTTTTCCGGCCGTTAACACGGAAATGACGACTTGAAGCTCGTTGGGCATAGTTGATATAGGTTGCTGAAGAGAAAAATTAGTGTATAGCTTCAAATCATAGAAACAACCATTTTACTGAAGGAATTAAGCAGGACAGCATCAACTCAAACAAAGACGCTGCCCTACCTAGTGTACGTTGGTGACGGATCAAAAATAACTGATTCCATTCCTGCCTGCGTACCGCAGGTAGGCAGGTTTGATTCGCTAAAATTTTCTAAGCAAGCAACTAAAAGGAGCTTGCGTGAAAATATTCGCGAATCGTTGGGAAAAATGGAATCAGTTATTTCCGTCAAATTACTTGGCAAGTGACTTTACTTTTTTACCAAAATTTTCTTTTTCACCTCTTTCGAAGGGTAGGTGCCAAAAATATAATCCCACAAAGGATTTGACACACCAAACATGATGTCATCCTCACTGTAGTGATGAATGGCGTGGTTGACCCAAAAAACACGCAACCTGTTTTTGGGCATCGGGAAAATATGAACAGTGTAGTGAATCATGAGGTAGAAAGCATAGCCGGCAAAAAAGCCCGCCAAAAAGGCAAAGCTATACTGCCCCATAATCAGCTTGAATAGCAATAACAAAACTACGGAGATGAGAACCGTCAGCCAAGGGGGCATTGCCAAGCGCTGCTTGTCTTTTGGGTAGTCGTGGTGAATCCCATGGATTTTGTACGTGAAATTCACAAACCCTTCGGAAGCATTTTCGGGAGGATGGTAGACCCAACGGTGAATGCTATATTCCGTAAAGGTGAAGAACAGAAGGCCGCCAAAAAACAAAGTTACGAGTGTTAGCACCGAAAGCTGGGTGTTGATACTCGCAAAATAAAGAAGACCAACTGCGGAAACAAGGAAAATTCCTACCGGGAAAGCAACGTGGGTTCGCGTAAGTTTGTTGAGCCAGGGACGCTCAAATAAATCAGGAGATTTCTCTTTTGAGATGTTGGGGGTAGATGACATTTTGCTAATAAATTTTGGTGGTTACACGGATAAATTTTAGCTGAGAAGGCATTTCTGCTGTCATTTTATTTGTACATAATGCCCTACGAACGAGAACATTTTCAAAGGCTGGAAAAGTTCATATTTTTACAAATTTTAGTCGAATAAATAAGCTGAATTGACCATTTATGCAGTGGCCGTTTTTCATGATGAAAACAGCAATGGGGAAATCGACAGGAATTTTGCGGGTATGCAGAAAGCGTCAGTGGGAGCTTCTAACATGACGGGATTTGGTCGGCCACCTTCGCCAAATGTATGTTTACCAAGGGGACGACGCAAAAAGTCGTTGATCTCCAGTTTATAAACTAATCCTCATTTCAAAGTCGGAAGTGGGGTATGAAAAGTCGGAGGTATTTGATACCTCTAGCAGCACAACTCTACAAGTTGGCGATGAGTTCAAGATTGATCTTAAGGTACCGGTGAAAAAGAGCAAAGGCGTAAAAAAAAAATGGATAGGACGACCGCCCTATCCATTTTTTTTTGATTAAGCATCCTGCTTCTTAGGTGCAGTTGACGCTTTTTTATTCTTTGGTCTTGAATTACCAAAAGAACCGCGCCAACGTTTACCTTTCGTGGATTTCTTATCTCCTTTTCCCATGGTTAACGAATTAAAGTTTGGTTATTAATGACCCTTCTTGATGGAGGAATATTGCAACATTTCGGAAGGACTGCAAAAGTAAAAAAAACGATAAAAATAGACCAGCGTAATTTGACGAAAATAACGGATTCCATTCCTGCCTGCGTATTGAAGGTAGACAGGTTTGTTCCGTTACTATACCCGGCACTAAGTGGTTTGGGAATATTATCGCAACGTCATTTTCTGCTCTGAGAAGGCGAAAAACGTAGGCGAAGCCTAAGCTTCGGCGAGGCTTTTTAACGCAGTCAGAGTAGAAAAGGACAAGTGAGAATGTCCCAGACCACTTAGTAACGGGTATAATAAGCCAAATACAAAAAATGTTGCCAACATGGTGTTCGAAAAAATAGCTAATTTAGCTCTCTATTCAAAATCAACCTACAACTATGCTATCGATCCTCACCTTTACACAACTTGCACTGACTACCTTTTGGGCCATCGTTTTTGTTCAGTCCGGCCTGGATAAAGTACTGGACCGAAAGGGTAACCTCTCCTGGTTGAAGGGGCATTTCAAGGACAGTCCACTAGCGGGAATGGTTCCGCTGTTGTTGAGCATACTCACCATAGTAGAACTCACTGCGGGTATACTTTGCGTGATTGGAGTGGCGCAGATCCTCATCAGTGATGACCTTACCTTTGCGCAATACGGCATTCAGTTGTCCACCGTCGCGCTGCTGATGTTGTTCTTTGGCCAACGTCTGAGCAAGGATTACGCTGGGGCCGCTGTTATTGCTACCTACTTTGCGGTGGCGCTCCTGAGCCTTTATTTGATTGGGTAGCTTAGCTCACCTCCCCATTTTCGGAAAGAAGAATAGCAATTTGCCTCGTGGATTCGAAGCGGGCGCAGACAATGATGAGCATCACCATGATGGGTACGCTGAGCACCATGCCCAATACACCCCAAATAGCTCCCCAGGCAATGAGGGACAGGATGACGACGAGTGGGCTGATATTAAGTGAGTTGCCCATCATTCTAGGTTCTAAAAAATTACCGACCAACACCTGGATGATTCCAACTCCAATCAATACCCACAACCCCGCCCAGGGGTCGCCTTCTTGTAATATGGCGATGATAGCCGGAAAAGTGGTCGCTATTAAGGAACCAATGCTAGGGATATAATTTAGCAAAAAGATGACGATGGCCCAAAGCAAGGGGGTATCTACCCCCAAAATATTCATCACAATAAAGCTCAGCAGCGCCGTAAGGAAACTCGTAAGGGTTTTGATGGAGATATAATTACCAAAGGAAGCGTCGATCTTGTTGATCAGCTCCATCGTTTGTTGATAACGTTCTTCGTCCTTGAACAATAGGCGATGCTTGATTGAAAAAGTTGATTCCTCCATCAACAAAAAGATGACGTAGAGGACGATCATAAAGCCATCACTGAGCAATTGGCTCAGACCATTGACGACCGGCTCCAGGATTTGGGTAAAATCAAAACTGCCCGTGAAATTCTGGACGTAATCAATAAAGTCAAAATGGAAACGCTGTTCGAGGTAATCATTTAATACCGTGACATTGGCTTCGTAAATGACCAGCTTGTCGGCAAACGTGGCGATACTACCTACCAATAGGCGAGAAACAAAGGTGAGTACCCCGAAAATGATCACAAACACCAGCGTATTCTGCAACCACCGGGGAAAGCGCCGTTTAATAAAACGGTTGCGTGCAATAAAGTCTCTAATATCTTTAACGAGGTACCAAATCAATAAAGCCACCACAAATGGTAATAAAAGCACCTTGGTGACGACTAGTATGTAGACGATCGCAATGAGTAAAATAACGGTATGGGTGGTCTTGATCATAAGTTTGAAATGGCTTGTAGCGAAAGTACGTGAATTGAGCATAGTGGTCAAGGCTTTTTCAAGGCATCTTGACAATGTACCGTCCACTTGCGCACAACAAGTGTTCGATAGCGAACATATTTTTTTGTTGACCTAGGAACGGTATTGTGTTTATGTGATTGATAATCAGTTTTTTGTGTTGTTTTTTGTTTTTCGGCATACCACTTGCCTCTAAATAACCGAACCCAGTTCCTCTTATCACCCAGAGGAAGATAAAACCAAGAATGATGAAATACCCGACTGTTTTTAGTATCCTTTGTACGCTTTTCTTTTTGAATTTTAGCAATGCCTGCCCGGAATGTGTTGCCAACGATACCTTTCTACTGAGCACGGAAGAGATTGTCCTCCGAGATGAACTCCTCCGCGAGTTGGTAGCGGATCAATTGGTAGGCCAGCATGAAGGTGTAAAAATTGAATTTGAATTTCACGACCTCTTTATCAATGAAGTTATTCCCACAGGTGAGCTGATGGAGAAATACCAGTCGTTGCTGAACATGCACGGGATTAAGGCTGGGCCACAAAGGCAAATACACCTTTTCCCGAACGGAAAAATAGAGATCGGCGATTACGACGATTGGGGCCAACTACTCGGCGACCCTATTCGGCTGGGAAAGGCCGTTGCCAGCGCAGAATAAAAACTCCTATTCACTCAAAATACTCCTCAAAATGTATCCAAATACCCTCGAAGATAGGCCTTACCGCAAAGCGACCCCTAAACCTGGTTTCATGCAAAGGCTACGCGTGATGTTTAGTTTTTTGTTTTGATTTTCTTTGAACCACCTAAGGATGTTTTTTTTGAACCATACGAGGGATTATAAGGGAATATAATTTTGCCCCCATTCTCAGCGATGCTGGGTATAGTCGTAAAAGGGTACGGCTTCAGCAAGTTGTGGGAAATTAATGTCTTGGGCATTGACGCGCTGCCAGGCGGCGAGAGCACTGCTGATTTGATCAGGTTGGCTAGCGCCTAGCACCACGGATGCTACCGCAGGAGAACGCAGGCAATACGCCAGTGCCAATCCGGGAAGGTCTTCTTTATTCACCTGTTTTAGCATTTCGGCTTGCACGTTGGCGACTTGGTCTGCACTATGATCGAGGTACGACTGGGCTGGCCGACCAGCAAGAAGCCCTTTGGCCAGTGCTCCCCGGACCAGGATGCCATGACCAGCTTGCTGAAGGTGTCCCAATACAAATTCTTCGGGCCGGCGATCCAAGAGACTATACTGCGACATGCAGCTTACCCCTTGAGACAAGGCCGTCCACTTACGAATGGTATTCGGACGGATGCTGGAGATACCATAAGCACGGATTTTTCCCTGATCTTTCAGCAACTCAAAGGCTTCCACCACTTCTTCCAGAGGATCTTCAATAGTGCCTCCGTGCAGCTGATAGAGGTCAATGTAATCCGTGCCCAAGCGTTCCAGGCTGGCTTCTACAGCAGTCATAATGTACGCTTTGCGTGGTACCCAATCCCAACCGCTGCCATCTGCCCGCCAACGATTACCCACCTTGGTAGCGATAAAAACCTCCTGGCGGATCGTGGCCAAGGCTTTACCTACAATTCGTTCATTGTCTCCTTTGTCATAAAGATCAGCGGTGTCGAATAAGTTGATACCTCCCTCCAGGGCTGTTTGGATTATTTTCTGGCCCATCTCAACTGAAGGGAAGGACATGCCTCCGAGCGCAATTCGAGAAATATTCAAGGTAGAGGAGCCAAGCAGAGAAAAATCCATCATGGTAGGTCAAATTAGCTTTGGGTTAAAAAAATGTCCGAAAACGGACTAAATTCTGGCATTATGCGCTTTCGTATTCAACAACTTGGGCCAACGAATAGTTACTTCATTTGTAAATGCTAAACTAATCTTTTAATATAATGAAGAAACTAGCCATCTGGAATGGGCAAGTGATTGCGGAAAGCAATGATTTAGTGCGCCTTGAAGGGAATTACTATTTTCCAGCGGATAGCCTGAAAAAAGAATTCCTCAAGGAGAGCAGTACGCATACTGTTTGTCCTTGGAAAGGTACAGCTTCCTATTATTCTTTGGAAGTTAATGGGGCTACCAACGCTGATGCTGTCTGGTATTATCCTACGCCCAAAGATGCTGCGAAGGAAATCACGGATCGGGTTGCCTTCTGGAAAGGTGTGGAAATAAAAGATGCCGATTAAGACTATATTTTTGCGCAGAAAAATCATCCAATAGATATGAAAACACCCCCTACTATAACCCGTTCAAAACGTTATTTACTCCGCTATCAGCAGATCAGGCAGTGGAGTTTACAATTGTGTGCGCCATTAAACCCTGAAGACTATGTGGTACAACCCACAGGCGATGTGAGTCCACCAAAATGGCACTTAGGGCATACCACCTGGTTTTTTGAAAATTTCATTCTTCGGGAACATCTCGCAAATTACGAGCTTTTCGATGAACGGCTAAACTGGTTTTTTAATAGCTACTACGAGAGCCAGGGGCCGCGAATTTTACGGACCAACCGAGGTAATATGACGCGGCCGTCTACAGCCACCATTCTTGCTTACCGCGAATACGTTGATGAGCACCTCATTCAATTGTTGGACCAACACCAGACGACAGAGCTGCCAACGGAATTGGCACAACTGCTGGAGATAGGCCTCCAACACGAGCAGCAACACCAGGAATTATTGGTGACGGATATTAAATATATTCTGGGCACCAACCCACTTTACCCCGCCTACGATCAAGCAGAGAAGAAGTTTGACCATCAAAGTTTTTCTAAAGAATGGCTCCCGATGGAAGCAGGCCTCTATCAAATTGGCTACCAAGGGTATGATTTTTGTTGGGACAATGAACTGAGTAGACACCAGGTTTACCTGAACCGTTTCGCGCTTTCCAAAAGGTTGGTGACCAATCGGGAGTATCTGACCTTTATGGAAGATGGCGCTTATGAACGTTTTGAGCTTTGGCAGATGGAGGGCATTGAATGGGCTCGGCAATTAGACATCAAAGCCCCGCTGTACTGGTACGAAAAGGAGGGGACTTGGTACCATTATACCTTGCAAGGGCTGAGCCCTATTGATTTGGATGCCCCCGTTACGCACGTCAGCTTTTTTGAAGCGGATGCTTATGCGCGTTGGGCGGGGCATCGACTGCCTACAGAACAAGAGTGGGAAGTGGTTTGTCAACAACAACATCAAGAGATTCCCGCCGAGGGCAATTTCGTGGAAAACCAAAACTGGCGCCCCATCGCTCCCATTGATGATGCAGATGACCAGTTGTTAGGTAATGTTTGGGAATGGACCAATAGTGCCTACCTACCTTACCCTCGGTATCCAAGACCTGAAGGAGCATTAGGCGAGTACAATGGTAAATTTATGATCAACCAGATGGTACTGCGCGGAGGCTCCTGTGCTACGCCCCGTTCCCACATTAGGGCTACTTATCGTAACTTTTTCCAAACGGATAAACGTTGGCAGTTTACGGGCATCCGCCTGGCCAAAGACCTTGATTAATAAGGCCTAGCATTAACAGCAGGAGAAGCTACTATCCGTCTCAATTAATATTTTCAACCCATGAATTCTATTTCCAGTCCTGTAATTACTGAAACCAGCACATTTGCTATTGATGTAGAAGAAGGCCTTAGCAAGTATCCAAAGCAGCTGTCGAGTAAATATTTTTATGATGCTGCTGGTGATCAACTTTTTCAGGACATCATGGCCATGCCTGAGTATTACCTCACCAACTGTGAGTACGATATATTTACGCAACAAAAAGCGGCCATTCTTGAAGCTTTTGGGGAAGCACCTTTTGAGTTGATTGAATTAGGTGCTGGTGATGGTACCAAGACTAAAATCTTACTGGACTATTTCCTGCAACAGGAAGCAGACTTTACCTACCGGCCTATTGATATTTCGGGCAATGTTTTGACGCAATTGACAGCTGCTTGCGCTGAACAGTTCCCAAAATTAAAGGTCGATCCTGTAAAAGGAGATTACACCGAGGCCCTGGCCCAGATCAAACAAGAAGACAATCACCGTCGTAAAGTTGTCCTTTTCCTGGGAGGTAATATTGGTAATTTTCCTTTGCCCAATGCCAAGGTGTTCATCAAAGAATTGGCGATCTGCCTTTCTGCTGGTGATTTGTTATTAACGGGTTTTGATCTAAAGAAAGACCCCAAAATCGTGCAACTAGCTTACGATGACCCAGCAGGTATCACTGCCGCTTTCAACCTCAACCTTCTCACCCGGATCAACAAGGAATTAGGGGGAGCATTCGACGTGGACAAATTCATGCACTGGGAAACTTATAATCCACTAAGTGGTGAAGCACGTAGCTACATCGTAAGCAAAGAAGAGCAATTGGTACAAATTGAACAATTGCAACTGAGTGTGCATTTTGAGGCCTGGGAAGCCATCGCGGTAGAAGTTTCCGCCAAATACAGCGAACGCGACATTATTGAGCTGGCGGAAGAAACGGGCTTTACCGTCAATCAGAATTTTGTAGATCCCAAAGCCTATTTTATGGATAGCCTTTGGGAGTTAAAAGTTTAACTGTGTATGACCCCTCAGCTGGTCTCTGGAAACAATTTTGGTTAGACAAAAAGAGGACTGACCAAATACGTAGAGACCGAACGCCAACCCGGTTACCTCCAATTCATTTCTGACTCCAGCAGTGTTCCAACAAACAATGGTACCTTGCGAATGATTTGTACGATTACCCCCTCGATCACCCAAAAAGCTGCTTTATGGATTTTCTCCGCACCCCCGATGAACATTTTCAGGATCTACCCGGTTGGCTTTTTCAGCCGCACTATCTGGAGTGGGACGGAATGCGAATGCATTATGTAGACGAGGGCGAAGGTGAAACTATTTTACTCCTCCACGGCGAGCCTAGTTGGTCGTACTTGTACCGCAAGATGATTCCGGGCTTGGCGAAGAACCAGCGAGTGATCGCCTTTGATTGGTTGGGTTTCGGACGCTCAGACAAGCCTAAAAATATCAGTGACTATTCTTTCGATTTCCACTTCAGGAGCTTCCATCACCTCCTCGAGCAGTTGCAACTCAAAGAGATTACGCTGGTGGTACAAGACTGGGGAGGCTTGTTGGGCCTGTCGATGGTAGGACAACGACCGGATCTTTTCAAGCGGCTGGTGATTATGAATACCTTTCTTCCTGACGGCACCGACCCCGTAAATAAAGCCTTCAATATCTGGCGGGCTTTTGCGCTGAATTCACCTGTTCTTCCCATTGGTAGGATCATTGCACAAGGTACGCATCGTCCGCTTGATCGTGCGATACGCAAGGCTTATGATGCCCCCTTCCCCAGCGCGAAATACAAAGCGGGAGCCAGAGCTTTTCCGGCGCTGGTACCGATGACGCCCGACGATCCCGCGGTCTCCTACATGAAAAAAGCCCGCAAGGTACTGAGCGAGTGGCAAAAGCCATGTCTAGTAGCATTTTCCGACCAGGACCCCATCATTGGTGGTGCGCGTAGTTTCTTTGCTGACCTCGTTCCTACGGCGGAGGGTTTGCCCAATAAAAGGGTAAAAGACGCCGGCCACTTCCTACAGGAAGATGCCGGCGAAGAGATTGTAGAGCATATTCTGGCCTTTATCGGCAGACATGCTTAACCTTTGATCATTTTGAATAAACCATAGAGAATAGCGCCGTAAAAAACGGAATATCCGCCAGAGCTACCTGAAGAAGACATCGAAGCAAAGGTAAGTCCCAGTCCGACAACCAGTATTACGGCACCAAGTATGCGGCCGCCATTGCTGCCGCTTTCTTCCGCTACCGCTTCTTCTTTCTGAGCTATCCTTCTTTCCATCCAGCCCATAACTGTTTGGTGATCAGCCCAAGGCCTGGCACATTCTACCATGATTTTCTCCATAGGTACACCGGCGTCCATTAATCGATAAACTTCTCTTTGCAAGGCATTGACCGCAGATTGTCGGCCAGCAACAATGACTTGCTCTCGGAGATTTTCCTCAAGTTGACCAGTCAATTGCTGCCGAATTTGTTCATCCGATTGACCTTCGTTCACCCAAGCTTCGACTTGTTCAGTATATTCTTTACGGACGTCCCTTTTTACCTCCCGATAAATACGGTCAACATCCCTTTGGTAGGCACCATTGTTTTTTAGAAAATCCTTGATTTCTTCGGTCGATTGAAGTGCGAGAAAGCGTTCTTTTGCCTGGACTTGCAAGTCGGCAAGCAATTCATTGCGATTTGCCATTGAGAGAGCGTTTTATGGTTTTAGTTTTTTAACAATCGCAAAAATAAATTTTATACTCGGTTTTTCAAATAGATTTTCAAAAGGCTAGCACTCCATAACGTTGAATAGAAATGGAGTGCTGTCCTGATTTTTATTAAATCACCACATGATTAACCACCATATTGTACTGTACCGCTTCTGTCAGGTCTTTCAAATTGAAGTGCCCATAAGGAGCAGATCCGTAAGATTTCTGCCCCGTTTGTCCTGGTAGCTGACAGGTATTCTTACCGTAAACGATACATCCATAACCGACAATTTGATCCGCGGTTGACCAAATACTGTAGCGATAAGCACCTTCGTAAGCGGAGGAACTGTTGAGGTCAACCAGGTAATCAGAAACACCATAAGGGCCATACCATCCCCACATGTAGCCAGGATAGAAGCCATTGACATCGTCGCAAGTAGGTACGCCACTGGCGTAGTAGCAACTTACCAAACCCTGGTTGGCCCCGGCAATACCAACGAAGGCATCTACGCTGCTGGTTAGTGAACTACCGACGTAGTAAGTGCCACCATCGTTAGGATCGTAGCCGTAGCCACCTTTTACGGCCTTGCGGCCCAGTGTCACACCCATCGAGTGGCCAATAATATCCACTTTACTCGCACCAGTGTAGGCCTTAACCGCCTCGATAAACTTACGGATGCGCATTACATTTTCTTTGGAATGGTAGTTGTTGGCCGCACTGGAAGCATCCGCATCTCCCCAGGTAATGGCGTATAATTCTGCTTCAGTATAGCCCTGGCTGAGGAAATAATTCAAGGACTCCGTCCAGCCGCTTTGTCCAAATTGCGTACCCACTGCTTTGTCGGAATTGCCATGGATAAAGATCACGGGCTGTTTCGTCACGGGAGTACTGTTACTCGTCTTCCCACCATAGCTATCACCTACAATATCGGTACGAGAAAAATTATAACTACCATAACCATTCGCAGCTAGCCAGCTTTGGAAATGAGGCGTAAGCGTAGCACCAGTTGGTACTGATCGGCCTTCGGAAGGTGCGGACAATGCCCTTGTGTCGTAAGTGGAAAAGCTGCTTTCTTCCCAGTAAGGTTGCTCCGTACTCAAATCAGGGCCAGTTCGCTCATTCGTTTCTTCGGGCTTTTCGCAAGAGACGAGCATGAGCAGGAGAAAAGCTAAGCCAATTTGTAGTTGTTTAGTGTAAAACATGGACGATTGGTTTGGTTAAGGAATAATCTTTCGTGCAATTTGTAATTGTAAAATATTATTCCAAATCGAAACCATCAGTCTCTTTGTCGCTGAAAAACAGGCACTTAGGCAAAATAGAAAGGGTCGACTAGGTGTCGAATTTGCCTGGTGTTTTACTTGTAACTAGCTGGCATACAGGTATGTGGAGTGAGTGTAGGGCTACCCTCGACTTGTATTTGTCATCATAGGCATTGAATGCTTGATAATATAGAATATGACACGGCTTTAACGCAATACCTGCGCCTCAACACCTCTCCATAATTGATCGAATTCAGCATAGCCGTTGGCTAAAAGGAAGAGTTGCTGGTCTTTGCGCAACAGAACGGTAGGATACCCACGCACGCCCCATTGGCGATTCAGCTGGAATTCTGCCTTCGTGGCAGCGATGATTTCCTCGCTATGAAAAAGATCTAAGAACACTTTTAAATCTAATCCAAGGCGACTACAAATGGGTGCATAAAAAGCATTGGTAGCGGGGTCTTGGTTTTGTACATAAAAGTGGTGTTGCACCAACTCAAAGAAACGATGTTCTATTGCAGGGTTCATCTTACGGGCGGCTACTACTGCCCGGCAACTGGGCTCGGTATCATAATTGAAGGATTCCCGCTCGAAAAGCGAATAGCCAAAAGGCTGGCCGCTGCGCTGGGTGACTTCCTCCCAATGGTGCTTGAGGAAGTTTTTAAACTGCTCGTTCCAGGGATCGCCCCCACCAGGCCGTAGGCCACCGACCACTATCCTGAAAGGAATGCCTTCTTGCGCTGCGCGCTGCTCTAGTTGATGCAGGGCTGGAGAAATACCCCAGCACCAGGAACACATCGGGTCGCCCACGTAAATAATTTCTACCCCTTCTTTTTGCTCAACGGCAAGATTGTCGCTATCTACTTCAGGAATCGTACACAGACCAGTTTCCGGGTCGCAAAAGAAAGGTACATCAGCTTGGGCGTTACTCATGATCAGGCAAGAATTAAAAAGTAGGATTAGTAAGAAAAACCTCATGCCTTAATAAGATGATGGAGGGTGAAATTGTTTAACGCATATCTATTAAATGTCCTTTTACTACTTATATGGTTCAAAAGTATATTACTCGCCTTCTCTTGTTTCGATCTTTTTCAAAAAGGTCCGTACCCGGTAAAGTCGGTAAACACCAATCATTAAGACCAAAGGAGAGAGAATGACCAGTCCTATCCCGAGGCTGTGAATTTCCTGAAGGATTTCCAGCTTCATCACCGCAAAGCCACTGCTCAGAAACACCATGAAGGTTCTGAAGTAAGCCAGGAAGGTGCGCTCGTTGGCCATTTTGGTGCGTTCAAGTGCGAGTAGGTCGGTATTATTTAGATTTGCCATTGTTGTATCTTAATCCAATTCCAATATATACCATTCTATCGCCGCCACTTCGAGGTTAGCACGGCGGCCAATTTCTTCGGGCGCATAATTTTTTGCCAAATAGCTGATGATTGGCGCTTCGTTGGCTCCTAAATCCCAAAGACCTTGGGTAGACTGCATCCAGCGAATCATCTGGGTCCAGCCTTCTTGGGTAGCTTTGTTTTGGGTGACTAACTTGGCCGAATGGCAAGCGGTACAGGTAGCCCTGACCAGTTCAAAACCTTCGTCGTAGATCAAGCCTGTGGGGACATGAATACCATTGACAATCTCATCTTCCAGTGATGCGCTCTGATTGGGCTGGGCTGCCTTCTGCTGCTCAGTGATTTGAGGTGCCGGAGTAAATAAGGATGCCAATTGATCCCCAGCGAGTAGGTAAACAAAGAAGACTATACAAGCCGCTAAAGCGAGATGGAACAAGAGTAAAAGTGGCCGAAAATCTACGGGTTGTTTTTTCATCCGCTCACAACTTTAATGGCAATCCGGTGGCAGGCATTATTGAGGTAACCACGTGGGTTCCAGCCGGGTACCAACATGGGTTGCGTAGTGCCTGTAGCATCCGTAGCACGTACCCATACCTCGTAATAACCGGCTTGGGGGAAGTTAACCTTAGCATTGAAATGCTGCCAGGCGTAGCGATTCGCTGGTGGCTCAATGACACAGGCCTGCCAGTTGGCACCAAAATCAATGGAAAAATCTACCCTTGTAATCCGCTCCGTTGCCGTCCAGGCATGGCCACGAATCGGCAGTTGCTGTCCGAGGCGGATGGTAGCTCCCGTCTTCGGGAAAGTAAGTAAGGACTTGACGGGCATTTCTTCGATAATGCACATGTCTTTGTCTTCTACCTTGCTGCCAGGAGGCACGGGTTGGCATGGCATCCGGTAGGATTGCCCGGTCATTTTTTCACCATCGTGAACCTGATTGCGGATGACGATTTTAGAAAGCCATTTTCCCGAACATGAGGCCGGATAACCTCCGAATACCAGGCGTAGTGGATAGCCATTGAGTAGTGGAATATCCTTGCCGTTCATGGCCCAGGCGATCAGACTTTCCTCTTCCAGGGCTTTCGCGATGGGTACTCCACGGGAAATTACGACCTTATTAGGATCGCCAGACAAGTGGGTGTCTTGGCCGTAATAGCCGATATAAACCGCGTTGTTGCGAATGCCTACATCCTGCAAAACGTCTTTAAGTCGAACCCCCGTCCAGTTGGCACAACCTACTGCGCCGGTCGACCACTGGTTGCCTTTGGCGGGAGGATTGAATTCTTTGCGGCCATTGCCACCACATTCGAGCGTAAGCTGGTAGGTATAGTGCTTAAACTTGCTTTTTAGTTCGGCCAGCGTATAGGTCTTCTGCTGATTGGCAGATTCTCCCTCGATGGTCAATGTCCAGTTTTCCAGCTTGATGTCTGCAGGGGGAATGCCGTTGTTGCGAACAAAAAAGAGCTCATTAGGCGTCACCCTGTCATCCAACAGATGGGGAGGCGTTTCGGCGTTGACGGGCCGGTCATTTAATACGACTAGTCCAGGATGCTTGCCTGGTAGTTGGAAAGGTTCGTCGGAATGGGCCAAGCCGGCAGGAATCATCCCCATGGGGAAGTTTTTGGCAAAGACCATTTTACTCCCCAATGCTAAACTCATTGCTGCCAGGGCACTTTTATGGAGAAATCCGCGCCGGGAGTTCGGCATGCCTACTCTTCCCCACAGCTGGCGTTCTGCTTCGGTGGGGTCTTCGTCATACCATTCGTGTAAACCCTTTTTTTGGTGATCTTTAGTTGACATTAAGTTGCTTACTTGTTGGGCGGTTCTTGTTCCGTTTTCCCAAAGCCATGAATTGATTGGGTAGCAAAACCATGAGGAAAAGACTCTACGCCAGGAAAACCCAATCTGATATCCTGTCCGTTGTGCGGAATATAAGCTGTTTTGAAAATATAATCCCAAATCGCTAAAGTAATCCCAAAATTGACGCCAAAATGCCGCTCCTTAGGCAACTCATAAGCGTGGTGCCAAATGTGCATCTCCGGACTATTGAAGAGGTATTTCATCAAGTTACCCAATAGCAGACTTCCAGCTAAAGCTGAACCCAGTACAATGCCCAAACTCGTAATTAGTGTAGGATTTTGAACCATACTGACATCCAGTAAACCTTGCGAGATGACAATACCCAAAAGGGCCCCTAATATTCCTCCCGTAAGATAACCACTCACGCTGATATTGGAGTGGTTGTAATGCCCCCAGGCGAGGGTGAAAATGTGGATGATAAAGAAATCATATAAGCCAATCCCCAACAATGCTAGCGGAATATACTCTAGGGTTCGGTAAACAACGTTCTCCATCCAGTGGTACCGTAAATGGGCGGCAAAGCCCATCTCTTCTACCGAATGGTGTACTTTATGAAACTCCCACAGCCGATCAGAACGGTGTAACAAGCGGTGAATCCACCACTGCACAAAATCACGGACCACAAAGCCAATCAGAAGAATGGCCCATAGCGGAAAATCATTCAGTGGATTTTGTGCTTGAAGATCAAATCCTCCCGTTATGCTCTTGATACCATCATTGAAGAGGTTGACAACGACATTGGAGGCAGCGCTGTAAATAATCAGTGAAAAAAAGAAGAAATTAAAAAACATGTAAAAAGCATCCAGCCAGAAATCTTTGCGCAAAATCGCTTGCTTTTTCCGCCAGGGAATGACAACCTCTAGCAGTAAAAAGAATACAGAGACGGCAATCAGCCAATAAAAGTAATTGCCCCAACCAGGGTGCGTGATTTCGTGCCAGAGATAATTGCCATAGCCCGTATAGCCCTGAATGAATAAATCCCAGTATTTTTCCACAGTTTTTTTATCTTGAATTTGATCGAAAACAAGTCTATTACCAAGAAAGATAAAATTAATAGACTTCTCTGATTTCTACTGTGATGTGTATCACATTTTAGAGGGAAAACACTAAAAGTAGCCAAACTATATCCATGAATCCCCACCTTACAATAAAATCTGTTCTGGAAACAGAGCTTCCACTACTACGTGATTTAGCGGAGGAAACCTTCGTGGGAGCATTTGGACCCGTAAACACGCCGGAGAATATGCACCAATACGTCTCCAATACTTTTGCTATGGAGCAGGTACGAGCCAGTTTTCAGCAAGAAGGAGCAACCTATTTTTTTGGCTGGAAGGACGGCGAGGCCATTGCCTACCTAAAGCTCAATGAAGGTGCTGCACAAACCGAAGGCGATCTGGAAAACGCGCTGGAAATAGAACGAATCTACGTCAAAGCTACCCATCAAGGACAAAATATTGGACAACAACTTTTGGCTTTTGCCCTCCATAAAGCCCGGCAAACCCATAAGTCTTGGCTCTGGCTCGGCGTCTGGGATCAAAATAAAGCAGCGATCCGGTTTTATGAGCGCCACGGATTCTCTACTTTTGGTCAGCACGAATTTTATCTCGGTAGCGATTTTCAAAATGACCTGCTGATGAGACTAAAACTATAATTTATGTCGACTGCTATTATCATTGGTGCTGGCCCGGGCCTTGGGTTCGCCCTCGCCCAGAAATTTGGCCAAAAGGGTTTCGCTATCGCTTTATTAGCCAGGAGCGAAGATAACCTCAAGGCTTTTGCCCAAACGCTAAGTGAGCAAGGCATTACTACCAGTACCCACGCCGTCGATATCACGGATTTTTCGGCCTTACGGCAAACTTTACGCGCCATTGCGCAAAAAGACACGGTAGAAGTGGTGATCTACAATGCGGTAAAGAAGCAATTCAATAGCCCCTTGGAGCTGGATGTGGAAGAAATGGTAGATGCCTATCGTATGGACGTAGCTGGTGCACTGCTGAGTGTACAAACCATCCTTCCCTTTATGCAGGAAAATGACGAAGGGACTTTCCTCTTCACTGGAGGAGGTGCAGCTCTCCATCGCTGGATGCAAGCCCCAACCATTAGCATCGCTAAGGCAGGCATTCGCAGTCTGGCGTTCATGCTGGCCGAAGAGTTGAAAGAGAGTCCTATCCAGGTGGGAACCATCACCATTTTTGGCACTATCAAAGAAAATACCGCCTTCGATCCCAACAAAATTGCAGCGGTCTATTATCAACACTACCAACAAGGGGTGCCGGAGGTGGAGGTGCAGTTTAAGGGGTAGGGGTAGGTGCCTTGCAGTTCCCAGACTACGTGGAGACATCCCGTTGGTCTTCTGACCTGCTCCGTAGCTCAGAAAGTATAAATAATTAGCACTTGCGTTTTTCAACTATATAGTTTAACTTTGTGGTTAAATATGGCAATAGACAAAGAAACATTGATCCTGGAAGTAGCGCGTAAACACTTTGTACAAAGAGGTTATGCAGCTACGCGCATGCAAGATATCGCTGACGAAGCAGAAAGCAACAAGGCTTTGCTTCATTACTATTTTCGGTCTAAGGAAAAACTGTACCACGAAATTACAGTACGTATCTTGGACACGATAATCCCCCGGTTTGCGCAGGCATTAACGATTGATGGTACTTTTTGGGAAAGACTCGAAGCCATGGTAGGTTCTTATGTGAATTTGCTCCAGGAACAACCTGATATTCCGTTTTTCATCATGTCTGAAGTGAGTCAAAAACAGGAGCGGTTCATTGAAGAGCTCAAAAAAAGAAGCCAATATTTTCCTGCTTTACAAGGGTTTATTGTACTAATGCACCAGGAAATGGAAGCAGGTAATATCCGTACTGTTCCTCCTATTCATTTAATGCTCAACATTATGGGAATGACGGTTTTTCCTTTCCTGGCCAAGCCATTTTTAACAACCGTATTTAATGTTTCTGATCAAGACTTTTCTTTGCTTATGGAAGAACGTAAAGACATTATTTTAAGCTTTTTGCGAGCTGCCTTAAAGCCAGGTTGATTTTTTTTGGCCTAGTATTAACCAAAAAGTTAAATTAAATAATTAAACCTATGCGTATAAAGATTTATTGCTGCCTTTTGCTCTCCTTCAGTGCCAGTTGGCTGGGGGGGCAGAGCAATGAAACGAGCAGTCTATCCCTAACCGATGCCTATCACCTACTGGAAGAACGCTATCCATTGTTACGAAACGGCGTCTTGCTCCAACAGATCGAAAAGAACCAGTGGGCACAGATTAATGCGGAAAGCAAGCCCGTAATTTCCCTGAAAGCGGATGGACGCTTACAGTCGGAAACCATCAACCTGGAGAGCGACAATCCTATGACGCCCTTGAACATCAGTCGTCCACTGGTCAGTGCGCAGACTTACCTGGATGCCTCTTATGTTTTACTGGATGGTGGATTTAAGGAAGCTCGTCAAAATTTGGTTGCAGCTCAAACCAAGGCAGAACTTCAACAGCAAGAAGTTGACCGCTTCCAGTTGCGCGAACGCATCAATCAATTGTTTTTGGTCATCAGTGGGCTCCGGCAGCAGGAAGTATTATTCGATTTATCCAAGAAAGACCTCGAGGCACACCAAGAGCAGGTACGAGCAGGCGTAGAATACGGCGTGCTATTACCCACTGAATTAACCCAGCTTTTGGTTAAAGAACAAGAACTATTGGCGCAGCAGGATAACCTAAATTTCCAGATCGCTGGTGCTATTCAAAGTTTGGAACAATTACTAGACCTCCAACTCAGCCCTGATGTAACATTGATTTATCCCGAACTGGGTGCCGCCCAATTACCTCCTGCCATCCAACGCCCCGAGCAGCAGCTTTTTCAGTTGAAGCAAGAAGCCATTCTAGCCCAGGTACAACTGACCGAAAGTGAGCGCAAACCCAAGCTTCAGGTTTTTGCCCAAGCAGGTGTTGGTTATCCCAATCCGCTGAACTTGCTCGACGGCAACGTCGCTCCTTATGGTATCGTAGGAGCCGGCTTTAGCTGGAAGCTCATCGACTGGGACAAAACCCGTTTGCAGAAAGAAACTTTTCAGCTCCAAGCTGTCCAGCTCCAAAATGCCCTTGCAACCTTTGAATTCAACCTGGATCAGGGAGAAGCTCAATACCATGCAGAAATGGATCGCATCCATGCGCAGATTATCCGCGATGAAACAATTGCCAACCTCCAAGCGGAGATTTTGGAACAGATGGCGGTACAGTTGGACGAGGGTGTTATCACATCCGCCGATTATGTCAACCAGCTAAATGCTGAATTGCGTGCCCGCCAAAATAAGGCTGTCCATGAAGTTCAGTTACTACAAACGCAGTTGAATTTCTGGAATAGTAGGGGAGGGTTTTGAGGTTGGAAGGGTGGAAAAGTGTAAGGGTTACTAACTTTTACACCTTTACACTCACCCAACGCTTACACCCTTACGCTTACACTTAACTAAAATAGCATGAATAAAATATCTTTCCTCCTCCTCGCCCTCACCCTCGCGGCCTGCCAACCGGAAGCTCCTCGTTCTGATGCGTACGGAAATTTTGAGGCTACGACCATACTCATCAGCGCCGAAGCCAACGGCCAGCTTACTTCTTTCCTGGTGGAAGAAGGACAACAAATCAAAGAGGGGCAATTTATTGGCCTTGTCGATACGACACTCCTTCATTTACAGCGAGAACAAGTACGTGCCCAAATCGGTACCTTACCCGCGAAATTGCAAAACAGCCTGGCCGAGATCGAAGTACTGGATCGTCAGCAAGATAACCTCGAGCGTGAGCGCGACCGGGTAGCACGACTGGTAGAGAAAAAAGCCGCCACGCCCAAGCAGCTCGACGACCTAAACGGGGAGCTCACCGTCATCCAGCAGCGCATCCAGGCCGTACGCAGCAATACCAACACCGCCAATGGTGCGATCCTCGCCGAGAAGCAGCCCATGCTGGCACAGATCGCCCTGCTGGATGAACAAATCCGTCGCGCCTACCTCTACAGTCCGGCTTCAGGAACGGTGCTTACCAAAATGGCCGAGCCTGGTGAGATGGTGGGTATCGGCAGCCCCTTGTTTCGTTTGGGACAACTAGACACCATGCGCCTGCGTGCTTACACCAGCAGCCATCAGCTACAAAACGTAAGCCTGGGCCAGAAGGTAGAAGTACTTATTGATGAAGGCCATGAGGCTTACCGCCAACTCAGCGGCACCATCAGTTGGATCGCCGACCAGGCCGAATTCACCCCCAAAACTATTCAGACCAAAGAGGATAGGGTCAATCTGGTTTACGCTTTTGAAGTACTGGTTCCCAACTCCGAGGGTAAGTTAAAAATCGGCATGCCGGCAGAAGTCAACTTCACCTCCAGCAGTACCCAAGCCACAAATCAATAAGTTATGGGAGCGGTAAAAATTGAGCAAATCAGCAAAAGCTTTGGGGAGCAGATAGCCCTACAGGATATCAACCTTAATATTGCGGCAGGCACCCTTTTTGGGCTCATCGGCCCCGATGGTGCGGGAAAATCAACCTTGTTTAAAATCCTTACCAGCTTGCTCCTACCAGACCATGGAAAAGCCACCGTTGCTGGCCTGGATACGGTTGCCGACTACCAGCAGATACGGCGAATTATTGGGTATATGCCCGGTAAATTTTCCCTTTATCAGGATCTTACAGTGGAAGAAAACTTGCATTTCTTCGCGACGATTTTCGGAACAACGATTGAGGAAAACTACCATCTCATCAAAGATATTTACGTACAGATTGAGCCTTTCCGTAAGCGAAGAGCAGGTAAACTCTCCGGCGGGATGAAGCAAAAACTGGCCCTGTGTTGTGCCCTGATCCACGAACCCGAAGTCCTTTTTTTGGATGAACCCACCACGGGGGTCGACGCCGTGAGTAGAGCAGAATTTTGGGATATGCTCCAACGCCTTAAAGAACACGGTATCACCATCATCGTGAGTACGCCCTACATGGACGAAGCCTCCCGCTGTGAAGAGATTGCACTGATCCAGGAAGGCCAGATCCTCCAGGTAGATACCCCCGACAATATTCGGGAAAGTTACGAGCAGCCGCTTTATGCCGTCAAGGCAAAGTCCTTTTATCAGTTGCTGAAAGACCTCAGGGCAGCCCCATTTACAAAAAGAGTTGCCCCTTTCGGTGAATACCTGCACCTGACCACCAGCGGTTATTTCCCCGAAAAAGCTATCTACAATATGCTCAAAGAAAAGCAACACGAACAGATCGAAGTAAAACGCATCAAGGCCACCATTGAAGATGTATTTCTGGAACTGGCGGCGGGGTAGAGCGCGCTTCGCTTGCGGAGGTGTTCATCCCGATACTCGGGAGAGTACCACCGTGAGTTCCGAGGATCGGAACGAACACTACCGCGAGCGTAAGCGAGCATCTCCACAAGCGAAGCGCGCACAACCGCGAGTCCCGAGCATCGGGACGAGCACAAAACACAACCAATGTCCTACGCAATAGAAGCAAAAAATTTAACCAAGCGATTTGGAGATTTCACCGCCGTAGATGCGATCTCTTTTTCGGTAGCACGTGGCGAAATCTTTGGTTTCCTAGGGGCCAATGGCGCGGGAAAAACCACGGCCATCAAAATGCTCATCGGACTGAGTCGCCCCTCTGACGGCGAGGCCTCCATTGCTGGTTTTGATGTCTACCAGGAGACGGAAAAGATCAAGGAAAACATCGGCTACATGAGCCAAAAATTCAGCCTCTATGAAGACCTGACGATTGCTGAGAACATCCGCTTTTACGGAGGCATCTACGGACTCAACCGGCGACAGATAGCCCTCAAAACGATTGAAATCACGGAAGAGCTGGGCTTAGAAGCATACGCCAAGCGACTGGTGGGTGACCTGCCCCTGGGGTGGAAACAACGCCTGGCTTTTGCGATCGCAGGGGTGCATGATCCCAAGATCATCTTCCTCGACGAGCCTACGGGCGGTGTCGACCCTACTACCCGGCGGCAGTTCTGGGAGATGATCTATGCGGCAGCAGATCGCGGGGTGACCATTTTTGTGACCACCCATTATATGGACGAAGCAGAATACTGCAATCGTATCAGCATCATGGTCGACGGAAGAATCGAAGCTCTCGGCAGCCCTGCGGAATTAAAGCAACAATTCCAGACAGATACGATGGATGACGTCTTTTTGCGCTTGGTGCGCAGCTAATAGTTCAGTAAAGACGCGATGCTTCGTGTCTCAAAAAATAATACTGATGATAAAAATATTCATAGCCTTTGTGCGCAAAGAACTTTACCACATCCTGCGGGATCCCAGAACGCTGGCTATCCTGTTTGGTATGCCGGTGGCTTTGGTATTGATCTTTGGGTATACCGTCACCAACGAATTCAAAGATGCTTCGGTCGCAATTCTCAACGAGGCCAACGATGAGCTGAGCTACCAGCTCATCGAGCACCTTACAGCATCGGGCAACCTCAAGTTGGTCACTACGGTGAATACGACTGCTGAGCTGGAACAGGCCTTCCGAGCAAACGAGGTCAAAATGGGCATTGTTATTCCTGCTGGTTTTGAAGATGATTTCTTTGGGCAACGCAAGGCCGATGTCCAACTCATCGCCGATGCTACTGAACCCAACTACGCCACGACGCTCACTAGCTACGCACAGCAGATGATCGCTACTTTCCAGCAAAATAAAAATGGTAGTAGCGGTGCACGCCCTTACCTGGTGAGTACTGAAACCCGCATGTTTTACAACCCACAACTAGAAGGTGCCTACAATTTTGTTCCCGGTACTGTGGCCCTCATCCTCATGCTCATTTGTGCCATGATGACCTCCCTGACCATTGCCAAAGAGAAGGAGACCGGCACGATGGATCTGCTGCTGGTTTCTCCACTACCGCCGATTATCATTATTCTCGGCAAAGTCACCCCCTACGCGGTACTTTCCTTCATCGACGCCATCATCATTCTTTTTCTTGGTTACTATTTGTTCGATGTGCCAGTTCGCGGAAGCTTGGTGCTCTTGCTGGCTTTGGTACTGCTCTATCTGCTGGTAGCATTAGCCTTGGGCGTACTTATTTCTACCAAAGCCCCTACGCAGCAAGTTGCCATGATGACTTCCATGTTTACCTTGCTGATGCCTACGATGTTGCTCAGTGGGTTCCTCTTCCCTATTGCCAGTATGCCTCATTTGCTGCAATACATTTCCCGGATTATCCCGGCAAAGTATTTTATCCAAATCGAACAAGCCATTATGCTCAAAGCAGCAGGTTGGGACGCCGTTGCTTTCCCTACCCTCATCCTCTTCATCATGCTGATCGTACTCCTCACCGGTGCCTGGCGTAATTTCCAGGTCGTCTATAAATAATTCCCCATGCAACGACTCCTATATATAATCCAGAAGGAATTCATCCAAATCTTCCGCAATAAGGCCATGCTCCCCATGATGACGGTAGTGCCTATTGTGCAGTTGATCATTCTCTCGTACGCCGCCAGCAATGAGGTCAAAGATGTACGGCTGGCCATCGTCAACGAAGATCACACGGCCAGTGCGCGTTTGCTCATTCAAAAAATCGAAGCGGCCGACCGGTTCATCCTGGTAGACTTCCCTGCTTCCGTTGCTCAAGGCGACGAAATGCTACAGACGGGTGAAGTAGACATTGTACTCACCATTCCATCTCAATTTGAGGAACACTTTTATCGGGATAAAAAAGGTAACATTCAGCTACTTGTCAATGCTATCAATGGTCAACAAGCCAGTGTAGGAGCCGCGTATCTCAACATCATTATTCAATCCTTCAACCAAGAACTCCGATCCGACCTTAAAATGGTTAGTAAAGGAGGCCTGTCTCCTGCTTTAATCAATACCCCTTCCTCCAACTGGTACAATCCTGATCTGAATTTCAAATACTTTATGGCACCTGGCATTCTGGGCGAGCTGGTCACCATCCTGGTCATGCTCCTCACGGCGATGAACGTCGTACGAGAACGCGAAATCGGCACCATCGAGCAAATCAACGTTACCCCCATCAAAAAGTGGCAGTTCATTCTGGGCAAGCTCATCCCGTTTTTGGGCATTGGCCTGGTGCTGATGACCGTTGGGTTGACTGCTGCGAAGCTCCTTTTTGACATTCCAATGCAGGGAAGTTTGTGGATCATCTTCGCCTATTGTGTCGTCAACCTTTCCGCAGTTTTGGGCTTGGGCTTGTTCATTTCCAACCTTTCGGATACGCAACAGCAAGCCCTTTTTACGACTTTCTTTTTCGTCATTATTTTTATCCTTATGAGTGGTTTGTTTACTCCTATTGAGAGCATGCCCAAGTGGGCACAGTACCTTACCATTCCCAATCCTATCGCCCATTTTGTGAGCGTCATGCGGTCGGTATTGCTCAAAGGCAGTAATTTTTGGGATGTTATTTATCACTTTAGGGTCACTGTAGTCTTAGCCGTGTTGTTCAATACTTTGGCGGTTTTGAGTTATCGTAAGGTGGAATAAGCTATAAAAGAATAAGCAAGGTCGGTATCTTTGTTAGGTCATTCAAATTACCCAATACCATGCATATTCTGACGCTCTCCGGTTCAGCTCGTCCAGGTTCTTCCAACCAAAAATTGTTAGAAGCTATCGCAATGGCTTTTCCCGACTATCATTTTTCCCATTTTGCAGGCTTGGCGGAACTTCCTCTTTTTTTGCCCGATCTTGATCATGCTCCCTGGCCTCAGCCGGTAGTGGAATGGAGAGCTGCACTGCAGTCGGCTACTGCGGTGATCATCACCACGCCCGAATATATTCACAACCTTCCGGCCCTACTCAAAAATGCGCTGGAGTGGATTGCTAGTTCGGGTGAATTGGTGGGCAAACCAGTATTACCCATCACTTTTACGCCCAATATGCCTCGGGGTGAGCGTGCTATGCAGTCGCTGGTCTGGTCCCTTGGAGCACTTGATGCCCGAATTGTGGCAGAGCTTCCCCTGTACCAGAATGAGCTGATCAGGGAAGGTCAGCACCTGCTGCTGCCAGCAGAGGAACAGGAAATGATAGGAGAGGCACTGCGGCTGCTGGCGGGGTGATTGTACCCTTTCGAGTCAAAGTCGGAGATCGGAAGTGGGAAGTCGGAAATATCGTGATACGCGAAGAGATAGAGGAGAGCTGGCCACTAGGGGCCTTCAAATACTTCCGACTTCCCACCTCCCACTTCCGACTTAGGAAAAAGTTTACCCAATCGTACCAATACGATCATACGATAAGGTGGTATGATTGTGAAACAAAAAATAACTTTTGTTCAATACTTGAACCTAATTATTGGTAAAAACGCTAGCTTTACGGTTAAGATTACTGAGCATTAAATCCTCCGCTTTGTCCCAGCAAAACTTACATCCTGTTCATTCTGCGACGAGCTACTATGTCGATGTTATTTTACCATTGGCAATTGCCAGGCCATATACTTATGCGGTGCCCGAAGAATTGGTGCCAGAGATACAGGTAGGAATCAGGGTGGAAGTACAGTTTGGAAAGAGTAAGTTGTACACGGGATTGGTCATGCGAGTACACCACGAAGTGCCCAACCAGCAACGACCAAAGCCCATCATTAGCGTCATCGACGAGCAGCCCATTGTCACCGAGCAGCAATTTAAACTCTGGCGCTGGATGGCGGGCTATTACCTTTGCTCTTTGGGGGAGGTAATGAATGCCGCCTTACCGGCGAACTTTAAGCTCACCAGCGAAACCCGGGTGACCTTGGGGCCCTTGTTTCACCAAGATCCAGCTTTGCTCAGCGACAAGGAATACCTGGTTGCCGAAGCTCTCTCTATCCAGGAAGAACTCAGCATTGAAGACTTGCAGGATATTTTGGGGCAAAAGACGGTTTACCCCATTATTCGGCGCTTGTTGGACAAGCGTATAGTCTACCTTAAGGAGGATCTGCAAGAGAAATACCGCCCCAAGAAAATTCTTTGCGTTCGTTTTCAAGAGCCTTTTGCTTCCGATCCCAATAGTTTGCACCTGGCCTTTGAATTGGTCGCGCGCTCGACCAAGCAGGAGACCGCTCTGCTAGCCTATGTCCAGACCAGTAAGCAGCAAGAGTTTGTACGCCAGTCAGAATTAATCCGTCAGTCGGATACGGATCATAGCACCATCAAGGCGATGGTCAAAAAGGAGATATTTGAAGTCTACGAACGCGAGATCAGCCGCCTGGGGAGCTACGAAGAAGATACCCTGGATGCGGCTACCCTTGCACCTCAGCAAACCCGTGCACTGGGAGAAATCAAAGCACATTTTGCGGACAAGGGCGTCGTTTTGTTACACGGCGTTACTGGAAGCGGGAAGACGAGGGTTTATCTGGAACTGATGCAGGAGGTCATCAATCAAGGCGGCCAGGTACTCTACCTGTTGCCAGAAATTGCCTTGACGACTCAGATCATTGAGCGGGTACAAAAAGTATTGGGCGACGATGTGATGGTTTACCATTCCCGTCTCAATCACAACGAAAGGATTGAGCTTTGGCAAAAAGTTCAGGCAGGAAAAGGAGCGGTGGTCGGTCCGCGTTCGGCCATGTTTTTACCCTACCAGCAGCTCTCGCTCGTCATCGTCGATGAAGAACACGACCCCAGCTATAAGCAACGCGATCCCAATCCTCGTTACCATGGTCGGGATACGGCTATCATTCTGGCTCATCAATTTGGTGCGAAAGTGTTGTTGGGTACTGCTACGCCAGCGCTCGAAACTTATCATAATACCCAAAAAGGTAAGTACGGGCTGGTACTAATGAACGACCGCTTCGGCGGGATTGAATTGCCGGAAATCATCATTGCCGATGCGCGCAAAGCGCAGTTGGAGCAGCGCATGTACAACCACTTTACGGATACCCTGATCGACGAACTTAAAGCAGCGCTGGAGCGAGGCGAACAAGCCATCCTCTTTCAGAATCGGCGGGGGTATTCTCCCACTTACCGCTGTCCTACCTGCGCCTGGCACTCGGAGTGTGTCAACTGTGATGTGAGCCTCACTTATCACAAGTTTCAGGAGATGCTCAAATGCCATTACTGCGGTTACAGCACCAAGCTACCCACTGAATGCCCCGCTTGTGGCAGCACGGGTCTAACGATGCAGGGCTTTGGTACCGAAAAGATAGAAGACGAACTGAAAATTTTCCTCCCCGATGCCAAAATTGGCAGGATGGACCTGGATACTGTCCGGGGCAAGAATGCTCACGCCAAGATCATCGGTGAATTCGAGGAGGGTAAAATCGATATCCTGGTAGGTACCCAAATGGTGACCAAAGGTCTGGATTTTGAGCGGGTAGGGGTGGTCGGCGTCCTGAGTGCTGATCAGCTTCTACAGTTTCCTGATTTGCGTGCTTCCGAGCGAGGTTTTCAGTTGATGTTGCAGGTTGCTGGCCGTGCCGGGCGTAAACACCGACGGGGGAAGGTGATCATCCAGGCTTTCAATACGGCTCACCCCGTAATCAAGGAAGTGCTGGAGGGCGATTATGCCGCCTTTTATGGTCGGGAATTGAAGGAGCGGCACGAGTTTGCCTATCCACCTTATATGCGCCTCATCCGGATCACGCTGAAGCACAAAAAGCCCCAGGTTGTCAATGACGCCATGAAACTCTACGCCCACTGGCTCAAACAGCAGCTAGGGGAATGGGTGCTGGGGCCGGCGGTTCCTTACGTTGGTCGTGTTCGCAATTACTACCTCCTCGACGTGCTCATCAAACTGGAGATGAACCCGCAGAAGATCAACTTCGCCAAAAAACACATCCACGCCGCCACCGAGCAAATCAAACAAACGCAGGGATTCAGTAATGTCCGCGTGAGCATTGATGTGGATCCTTATTAGTTTTTTTGAACCATACGAGGGATGATAAGGGAATATAAAACGGGCCGCTGGATTAACTTTGTAATACACCCTTACACTGATAAACCAACCATTCCCCTCCCCGCAGCTCAGCGGAGGGATGCGCCCTAATAACATTCTACCGTCAAAATAAACTATCCTTTGGTCGGGGTGTTATTCCACCACGAAGATTTTTTATCTTCGCAGCGGGAAGACGAGTACGGAGAAAAAGCCTCTTTATTTAGGAGATTCCGTGACTTTGTTGCCTTGTTTTTTGCTATTCAGTTCAAGTACTGTTCTTTTGGCAAAATATTCTCTAAAGTGAGAATTCTGTAAAGAAGTTCCTAACCTACCTCAACCGGGATTACTACCATGAGTAAAACGGCATTTTTCGATCAGTTTGCGAACCGTCATATTGGCCCCTCTCCAGCGGAGGTGTCGCAAATGATCAAGACCATCGGCGTAAAAAGCCTCGATCAATTAATTGATGAAACGGTACCTGCGGATATTCGTCGGCAAGACGCTATCAAGGTGCCTGCGGCTCAAACAGAGCATGCCTACCTGAGCAGCCTACAGCAATTGGCCGCTAAAAACAAGGTTTATAAAACGTACATCGGCCTGGGCTATTACCCGACCATTACCCCCTCGGTGATTGCTCGGAATATCTTCCAGAATCCGGGGTGGTATACCCAGTATACCCCTTATCAGGCGGAGATTGCCCAAGGACGACTGGAGGCATTGCTGAATTTCCAGACCATGGTGAGTGATCTGACGGGAATGGAGATCGCCAATGCTTCGTTACTAGACGAGGGAACTTCAGCGGCAGAGGCTATGGCCTTGTTCTTTGCGCAAAAAAACAAGCGTAATAAGAAGGAACCCATCAATGTGTTTTTAGTTTCCGATCAGGTGTTGCCACAGACCATTGCGGTGTTACAGGCGCGTGCGGAACCTCTGGGCATTGAGGTGCAGGTGAAGCCCGTTGCTGATTTTGAATTGAGTGAGCAGGTGTTTGGTCTGATGCTACAATACCCCGCAGCCAATGGCGCCGTGGAAGATTACCGCGCTTTGACGGCGGAAGCAAATGCCAAAGAAATTTATGTGACTGTAGCCGCTGATTTGTTGGCACTGACGGTACTGATGCCCCCTGGTGAATGGGGAGCAGATGCTGTAGTGGGCAATACCCAGCGTTTTGGGGTACCTATGGGCTATGGTGGTCCTCATGCCGCTTATTTTGCTTGTCGCGAAGAATATAAGCGTTCTTTACCAGGGCGTATCATTGGGGTGTCGGTGGACCAAAGAGGGAAACCTGCCCTGCGCATGGCACTGCAAACCCGTGAGCAACACATTCGCCGCGAGAAAGCAACGTCCAATATCTGTACGGCGCAGGCGCTGCTGGCCATCATGGCTGGTATGTACGCAGCTTGGCACGGACCAAAAGGCTTGCGGGCCATTGCGGAAAGGGTCAATACCCTGGCGCAATTGTTGGGCCAGAGCGCTAAGCAACTGGGTTACGAGCTGGCGTCTGAGCATTATTTTGATACAGTCACGATCAAGGCTGATCACGAAAGCCGCGATGCTATCCGCCGGGCAGCACTGAGCGCAGAATTGAACTTCCATTATACGGACACGGGCGTACAAATCAGTTTGGACGAGACGACGACGCGGGAAGATGTAGAGCAAATTGCCGGTATTCTTGCCGTTGATTTTGAGCAGGATACCATCGCTCTGGCGACGGAAGAACCCGCCGCTATCTCCGTGCCGGAAAATCTCCAGCGGAGCACAGATTATTTGACCCACCCCGTCTTCAATACTTACCAGACGGAGACGGAGATGATGCGCTACATCAAGCGCCTGGAAAACCGGGATTTGTCGCTGACGCATTCGATGATTCCTTTGGGATCGTGTACGATGAAGCTGAACGCGGCGACGGAATTGATGCCAGTAAGCTGGCCTGAGTTTGCCAACCTGCACCCATTTGTGCCCAAGGATCAAGCCGCAGGTTACTACCAAATGTTTACTGAGCTAGAGGCTTGGTTGAGCGATATCACCGGTTTTACGGCTTGTTCTTTGCAACCCAATTCTGGCGCACAAGGAGAATATACAGGTTTGCTGACTATCCGTGCCTACCACTTGTCACGTGGTGATGTGAATCGTAACGTAGCGATCATTCCTGATTCTGCCCATGGTACCAATCCAGCCAGTGCTGTAATGGCGGGTATGAAAGTGGTCGTTGTGAAGTGTGATGAAGAAGGCAATATTGACATCCCTGATTTACGCGAAAAAGCGGAAGCCAATGCTGCGGATTTATCGTGTTTAATGGTGACCTATCCTTCTACCCACGGTGTTTTTGAGACGGGTATCAAAGAGATTTGCCAGATCATTCATGATTTTGGTGGCTTGGTCTACATGGATGGTGCCAACATGAATGCGCAGGTAGGACTCACCAGCCCGGGCTTGATCAAGGCGGATGTTTGTCACCTGAATTTGCACAAGACCTTTGCCATTCCTCACGGTGGTGGTGGACCAGGTATGGGGCCAATTTGTGTAAATGATAAGCTGGCACCTTTCCTGCCTAAGCACCCGATGGTGGAGACGGGAGGGGAGCAAGGTATCCTGCCCGTTTCAGCAGCTCCCTGGGGCAGTGCGAGCATCCTATTGATCAGTTATGCTTACATCAAAATGCTGGGGCCTGACGGATTGACGGACGCTAGCCGCTATGCTATCTTGAATGCCAACTACATCAAGGCTCGCTTGCAAGAGCACTATTCGGTGCTGTTTACGGGCGAGAAGGGCCATACGGCACACGAACTCATTATTGATTTGCGGGCATTTAAAGACTTCATTTCTGCGGCTGATGTTGCGAAACGTTTGATTGATTACAGCTTCCATGCACCAACACTGAGTTGGCCGGTGGCAGGAACCATTATGATTGAGCCCACGGAAAGTGAGAGCATGGCCGAGCTGGATCGTTTCTGTGATGCGATGATCGCTATCCGAAAGGAAATCGATGAAATCGCTGCAGGAGAAGCAGATGCAACCAATAATGTTTTACACAATGCACCCCACGTACTGGAATGGATGACCGCCGACGAGTGGCCTTTCCCATACAGTCGGCAGAAGGCGGCTTGGCCATTGCCTTACTTGCATGATGGACGCAAGTTTTGGGCCAGTGTGGCTAGAGTAGATAATGGTTACGGTGACCGTAATTTGGTGTGTACTTGTCCACCGATTGAGAGTTATGCGGAATAATCGAGAATAGTATTAGCAACTTAGCTGGACGATAGGCAAGCCTGCAAAAGTCCAGCTAAACAAAATGCCCGCTTCGAGACATCGAAGCGGGCATTGTAATTTTTAAAAGAGTTCTTCTCTTTCAAGTTTAGGTGGTCATTTGATTATCCACCGAAGCGGTAACCAATTCCAAGTTTACCCTGGAACATGATATCTGGCCAATCAACATTGTACTCATCTCCATCACTCTCAAATTTAGTGTTGTCGATAAGGGCACGACCAACACCGAAGCCGATATCGAAGACGATACCACTGCGAGATACAGACTTGTATCCAATACCTACTCCAAGCCCGAAACGGGTTTGGCTGTACTCAGAATAATTGGTGTCGCCATCTGCCTTGTAGCTACGGGAAATAAACCGTAGAAAAGCGTCTGCGTAGAATTTGTCAGCACCATCATCTGGGTTGAAGTAATATTTACCCACCACACCAATTGGAATATTTGTCCATTTGAGGTTGGAAAAATCATCACTACCTCCACCGATACCAATGGTACCTTCAACAGAGAATTCATCAGAAAGGATGAAGTCTGCACCAACACTAAGGTCACCAAATAGGAGGCCAATAGGGTTTACAGTAACGTCTACTTGGGCGTTTGCACGAAAAGCAGAAAAAGAGAAAACGGCCAGGGCCAAGATCAATAATCTTGATTTCATAAAGGTGTAATTTAGTTTGTCAATGGCGTAAAGGTATATAATTATCCTACTAGCGACAATAAGATTATGTTTTTTTTAACACCAGGGTAGCTCAAGCGTCAAAAGGGGGTTAAAGCCTCGTTTGGGTGATTACCTTTTCGGTCGATAGGCTATGCTCGCTGCGCTCGTGATAGTGTTCAATCCGATTCTCGGAACTCACGGTCAGTGCTCGTTTCACTCGCGAGAGTGAAACGAGCACTACCGCGTGCATTAGCGAGCACCCCCCTACGGCTGCGGTTTATTACCCCAAGAAATCAAATTGGCAAATAATCGGTAAGCTCCAGGTACGCCAGCGGGCAGCTCGCGAAACCAGGAATAGCCTGTATAAACATAATGTCCTTTGCCGTACTCGGCCACTAGTAATCCGCCGTCGCGAGCAGGTTCGTCAGGGTCGTTACTGGACAGGATAGGAGTGTATTCCTCGGCCCATTCGTCAGGGAAATAGAGGCCACGTTCTTGAACCCACCCCTCAAAATCAGCTTTGGTAATTTTATTAGGTTCGTTCAATACTGGATGATTGGGGGCTAGTATACGTACTTCGGCCTCTTCTACGGTCACCCGGTCTCTACTGAGTTTCAAAGGGTAAGGGGCCAGTTCCTCCATTGGCACTTTTAAGCCTCGATTGGTATTGTACTGAACAATCAGTGTGCCCCCTTCCTTAACGTATTCCATGAGTATGGGTTGGTAAACGGGCATACGATCCAGGGTGTTATAAGCGCGAATACCTATAATGACAGCATCAAAACTTTGCAAACGATCGGTGTTCATGTCTCGATCATCAAGCATGGTGACTTGGTAGCCAATTTGCTCCAATGCCTGGGGGATATCATCACCAGCACCTTTCAGATAACCAATATATTGCCCTTCTTTTTTGATATTTAAACGAACGACCTTAGCCGTAGCGTCCAGGATGAGGGTTTGAGTAGGAATATGATCGTATTCAATTTTTACCCGGTCTTTGTGATAGACTATGCCGTCGAGTTCCACCATCGGAGTAATGAAGTTTTCTTCTTGCTTATCGGAAGGGTAGAGGGTGAATTTGAAAGTCTTCTCTTCATCTTTATGGGTGAGGTCGACGGGGAAAGATTCGGGTTCTAAACGCCAACCATTAGGATGAGCAAGGCGAACAATACCATTGACATTGTCACGACCAGCGGTGACTTTCACGGTGATTTCTTGCGGCTTTGCATCAGAGAAAATATAAACCTGCTCTGAAACACCTGTAAAAACAGGCGGCGTAATTTCAAAAGGACTATATAGTTCGCCTTTTACAGGGTCTGTTTTTTTGTAAACGACGGGTTTGATAAGGATAAGATTAGACCAAGAGTTCTTGGTTTTGTCAAAAACGTCAAGCGTGAAAGTGACATCCAATGCGGGAGGAGTTTGGGGTAATCCGCGCAACTGCTGGTCTTTAACTGTATACATGCCGAGGTTGGCTTTTTGATTGAGCCAATAAGCATTGGAAATAGGGAAATCGGCAGGAATGCTTAACTTCTGATCCAAAGAAATCCCCACATTAGAAGCGAGGTTTTGGTTGACTTCCTGTTCTATATCCAGGTCGGGGAAGCTAATTTCCCGTAGTTTGACTTCTACACCTGAGCGATTGATCGCTTCAATTTGAATGGCTATGTCCTGACCGGGAGCTACACTGGGGTCAACGGCAACGGCTTCCAGGAAAAGTCCCAGGGAACCTTCGATGAGGAGCCTCACTTCCGCAAGTTTGATATCGCGCCAGTGGCCGGCAGGTAGTGATTTGATGAGGTTACGGATTCGGAGTAAAGCTGGCAAGCTTTTTTCCGGTTGATCGAAATCAAAATTGGTGATGGCGGCGCTTACGGCTTCTCCAATGGGGGCACCACCTTCTACGCGCGTCCAGGTGGTATTGATACCGGCGAAGGGATCTGTTACATCCTCTGGCATATCTCCCTTTACAAGTTCGAGGTATTCGGTAAGGCTACCACGAGTGCCACTGGAGCCGAATCCCTGGCTTTTGTGCTGACTGCGGCTGATGGCGGCAATTTCCGGAACAGAAATTCCTCTTTTCGGCAAGTAGGTACCTACGTCCATTGAAACCAGGTTGGATTTGTCTGCTTTTTCGAAAGCTTCTTCACTACCATAAAACCACCAGGAGGTATTGAAAAAGATACGGCGAGGCTGCCATGGAGCAACGCTGGTAAGTTGTTCGGGGAATGCTTTGGTATCGTTGCTCAAGTCAAAAGATTCTACGGAAAGCATGGCCGAGGCTGTATGGTGGCCGTGGGTACTCCCTGGTGAGCGGTGATCAAAGCGATTGATAATGATATCAGGCTTGAAGTTGCGGATCACCCAGACAGCATCGGCCATCACTTGATCGCGGTTCCAGATATTGAAGGTCTCATCGGGGTGTTTAGAAAAGCCAAAATCATTGGCACGGGTGAAGAATTGTTGTCCTCCATCAGTACGACGAGCGGCCAGCAATTCCTGAGTACGGATAACTCCTAGCAATTCGCGGATTTCTGGTCCTACAAGGTTTTGTCCACCATCGCCACGCGTCAGTGAAAGGTAGGCGGTATTGGCGTGGCGGACATTGCTCAGGTAAGCAATCATGCGGGTGTTTTCATCATCCGGATGGGCTGCGAAGTACAGTGCAGAGCCCAGGAAGTTGAGCTTTTGCAGCCCATCATGAATTTCGGTAGAGGACAGGCGCTTAGGCGCTTGCGCATGGAGGATTGTAAAGCCTCCGAGGAAAGCGAGGAGGAAAACAAGGATGGATGTGCGCTTCATAGCAGGCGTAGTATATTTTATCTAGGAAGTAGACAAAGGTAGGGCGTTTTTGGTTGAAAGAAGGGGTTAAATAAAGCAAGAAAGCCGCCTCTCACATCAAGTGTAAAAGCCGGCTTTCTCAAAACTGAGTTCAATTCCTAAAAATCAAACTTGATTCCTTGTGCCAATGGCAGCTTGGTGCTGTAGTTGATCGTATTGGTCTGGCGACGCATATAAACCTTCCAGGCATCAGAGCCAGATTCACGGCCACCACCAGTTTCTTTCTCTCCACCAAAGGCACCGCCGATTTCCGCACCACTGGTGCCGATATTGACGTTGGCAATGCCACAATCAGAACCTTCAGGAGACAGGAAGCGCTCCGCTTCACGCATGTTGTTGGTCATGATGGCACTACTAAGGCCTTGTGGAACAGCGTTTTGAATTTCGATAGCTTCTTCGATGGTCTTGTACTTCATCAGGTACAGGATAGGGGCGAAGGTTTCGTGCTGTACAATCTCGTAGTGGTTTTCTGCTTCCGCAATGCAAGGTTTCACGTAGCAGCCGCTTTCGTAACCTGCTCCTTCCAACACACCGCCTTCTACGATGAATTTGGCGCCTTCCGCTTTAGCTTTCGCAATGGAGTCGAGGTACATGGCTACAGCATCTTTGTCGATGAGGGGCCCTACGTGGTTGTTTTCATCCAGTGGGTCACCGATACGGAGCTGACCGTAGGCCTTTACCAGATTTTTCTTAATGACATCGTACATGTCTTCGTGCACGATCAGGCGACGGGTAGAGGTACAACGCTGTCCACAAGTACCTACTGCACCGAATACCGCACCGGTTAGTACCAATTCAAGATCAGCGTGTGGGGTGACGATAATGGCATTGTTGCCACCCAATTCCAATAGGCTATTGCCCAAACGCTGGGCTACGGTTGCGGCAACAATCTTACCCATGCGGGTACTACCAGTAGCACTTACCAGCGGCACACGGGTATCTTTGGTCATGAACTCGCCTACTTTGTAATCACCGTTGATGATGTTGCTCACTCCTTCGGGGACGTTGTTGGCTTTCAATACATCCCGGAAGATATTCTGACAGGCAACACTACACAAAGGTGCTTTTTCTGAAGCTTTCCAAACGATTACGTCTCCGCAAACGAGTGCTAGCATAGCATTCCATGACCATACGGCTACGGGGAAGTTGAAGGCAGAGATTACCCCCACAACACCAAGCGGATGCCACTGCTCCATCATCCGGTGACGAGAGCGCTCACTCTGGATCGTAAGGCCGTAAAGTTGGCGTGACAAGCCAACGGCAAAGTCACAGATGTCGATCATCTCTTGTACTTCACCAAAGCCTTCTTGCAGGCTTTTGCCCATTTCGTAGCTGACCAAGCGGCCTAGTGGGTCTTTGCATTTGCGCAACGCTTCGCCGTACTGGCGTACAACTTCACCTCGTTGTGGTGCTGGCACCATCCGCCATTCTTTGAAAGCAACGAGGGCTTTATCCATCATTGCATCGTATTCTTCGCGGGTGGTTTTGCTTACTTTACCGATCATCTCACCATCAACAGGGGAGTAAGAAGTAATGTATTTTCCGGATGTAGTGGTTTCCAAACCGGTACTGGTACCATGGTTGTTGGTTTTCAGTCCGAGTTTCTTGAGGAAGGATTTATCCATTTTTTGTGGTCTTATTTAGAGCTAAATTATTTGCAGCCGCAAAGGTACTAAGAACTAGGCGACTTTCCAGTTTCGCAGGGCAACTAGTCTTTAAAGAAAAAGGGTTTAAAGACAGAACGCATGTCTATCTTTAAACCCTTGGTCGTATTGCTTAAAGGCAGGTGCCAAGCAACGTTTATGCACTTAGCAGTGCCTTCACTTTAGCAGAGATGGCCTTGCCATCGGCTTTGCCCGCAAAGGCTTTATTAGCGGCTCCCATCACTTTCCCCATATCTTTCATGCTGGTAGCACCTGTTTCCTGGATAATTGCTTTGATGCGCGTCTCCAACTCCTCGTCGCTCATTTGCTCGGGGAGGTAACGTTGGATGACTTCAATTTCTTCGCGCTCTTTGATAGCCAAATCTTCCCGGTTTTGGTCTTCAAAAATCTTTAGGGAATCCTGGCGCTGTTTGATCAACTTTTGTAACATTTTGATTTCAGCAGCACTATCAATTTCCTGGCCGGTACCATCGGTCTTAGCCATGGTAATGGCTGCTTTGATAGCTCGTACTCCCCGCAGCGCGGCTTGGTCTTTGGCTTTCATGGCAGTTTTGAGATCCTGCATGATCGTTTGCTCTAAACTCATTGTTTTATGGTCAATTAAAAATCTGATATATTTAACGTCTGTAGTGTTGCAATGGTTCCAAAGGTAACACCAACTATTTTATTGGTTGTCCAACAAGCAGGTGGAATAGCTGAAAAGCAAGAAAATCTCCTATATTTACGCTTCCTAAATAAAGATTCATGCATAAGCCCAAAATAGGCATTAGTATTGGCGATATCAATGGCATTGGCCCCGAGGTAATTATAAAAACCTTGGCGGATGATCGTATCCTGAACCAGTGTACACCGGTAATTTATGGTTCGAGCAAAGTTATGTCATACCATAAAAATATTGTTAATCCTGATTTTCATTTTCATGCTTGCCGGGAAGTCGACCAGTCGGCCTCAGGCAAGGTGAATGTTTATAATTGTTGGCAGGAAACCGTCAATATTGAGCTTGGGCAGGCCAATACGGAGAGTGGCCAGTATGCTGCCATCGCTCTGGAGCGTGCAGTGACCGATTTGAAGGATAAAAAAATTGACGCACTGGTTACGGCACCCATCAACAAGCACGCAATGCAGTTGGGGGGAGGTTTTCCTTTTCCGGGGCACACCGAGTACATCACGGATCAGCTTGGCGCTAAAGAAAGCTTGATGTTTATGGTGAGTGGTGGTCTGCGGATTGGCCTGGCTACCAATCACGTGCCAGTATCTGAGATTGTTCACCTCTTGAACAAAGAGCTGATTATCCAGAAGTTGCGTTTGATGCATCACACCCTGAAGATGGATTTTGGCATAGAGCGGCCCGCCATTGCGGTATTGGGTTTGAACCCTCATGCTGGCGATAATGGACTGTTAGGAGATGCAGAAGAAAAAATCATCCGACCAGCAGTAGTAGAGTCAAAGAAGGGGGGGATCCTTGCGGTTGGGCCATTTTCAGCTGATGGCTTCTTTGGGGCTGGTCAGTACCAGAAATTTGATGGTATTTTGGCCATGTACCACGACCAGGGATTGATTCCATTCAAATTGTTGGCTTTCGGTAATGGAGTGAATTATACTGCGGGCCTTTCTGGCATCAGGACTTCCCCTGATCACGGTACAGCTTACGACTTGGCGGGTAAAAACGAGGCCGATCCTGCCAGTTTCCGTGAAGCGCTATTTCAGGCGATTGATATTTCGCGTCAGCGTAGTACCTACTTAGAGATGCACGAAAATCCGCTGAAAGTCAACGCTAAAAAAGCAGCGACGGAAGAGGACGAGGAAATTATTCCCGAAGAGGATTAATACTTAGAGACGGATCAAAAATAACTGATTCCATTTTTGATTCGCTAAAATTTTCTAAGCAAGCAACTAAAAGGAGCTTGCGTGAAAATATTCGCGAATCGTTGGAAAAAATGGAATCAGTTATTTCCGTCAAATTACTTAGAGATTTGAAGAATTCTAATTTGGTGATCGGGATCGTTTTACTGGTTTTGATCGTTGATCAAACGATCAAAGTGTGGGTGAAAACGCATATGCTTTACGGCGAAATGATTCCTATATTTGGTTGGGACCGAGCACTTATTCACTTCGTGGAAAACGAAGGAATGGCCTTTGGTCAGCGCTTCAACATTCCTCATGGAAAGCTTATTCTTAGCCTGTTTAGAATATTAGCAGCCACCTTTTTGGTATTCTTTATCCGGAGTTTACTAAGAAGCCCAGAGATTGCTAAAGGCTTGGTTATCAGCTTTGCGCTAATTTTGGCCGGAGCACTTGGGAATATAATTGACAGCACCTTCTATGGCTTGCTTTTTTCAGCTTCTTATTCGCATGGATTACCAGCAGAGTTTTTACCACCGGGTGGTGGCTACAGCTCTTTTCTGCACGGAAAAGTGGTAGATATGTTATATTTTCCACTTTTTGAAATACAATTACCTTCGTGGATTCCTCGTCTTGGAGGTAGGCCCATGCTGTTTTTTGGCCCAGTTTTTAATCTTGCTGATGTGGCCATTAGCTGGGGCGTAGTTCAAATACTCTTTTTTCATCGTAGCTTTTTCCAACAAGCATCGCCAGCAGAAGGACAATTGCAAAAAGAAGAGGAAGAATAAATTGGACTTTAACCATTTGGCTAAAGTCCAATTTTGCTAAGCATTAAACTCTTCGATAAAAGTCCTGACAGAATCAATCGTATCTCCTAATTTATCGTAGGCAATTTCGTAAACGACATATTTACCTCTTCGCTTGGTATCCACCAGATTAGCTAAGCGGAGAATGCGTAAGTGTTGGGAAGTAATCGACTGCTCTAATTGCAGGGTATTATAGATTTTATTGACATTTACGGAGCCGTGTTTGTCGATAAAAGACAAAATTTTCATGCGTAGTGGGTGGGCCAAAGCCCGGAGAATTTCGGATGACACTTCAAGCTTCTCATCGTCGATTAGTACGCGATTGTTCGATTTCTTTCTCATAGTAAACACAATTAGAAAGTTTGCTACAGGCAATAACCTGAGCTTCTTCCCTGGGTAAAGTGGGACGTAATTTGTTACTTAATCAGTTGTTTTGAATTGTGTCTAATACGTGGGTCAGAAAAAAAATACGACTGAGAAAAGAGAGGTTTAACTTTATCAAACCAGTGGATGATTGTTAAACGTGTTCAACAAAGATCGTATAAATTATCGTTTTTACAAAAAAACATTGTTTTGAGGAGGCCCAAATTGGAATTACTCCTTTTGTACACGGGCTAAAAAAAATCCCGGCCATTGAGCTTAGTCAAAAGTCGGGAGTTTTTTAATGTGAATTAGAACTCTTTCACAAAGGTAGCTTTAGCCAGCGGCTAATTCTTCAACCAATTTGCCAATCTGTGCTAGGCGATCCTGGTCCAAAGCATAATAAATATACTTTCCTTGTCGCTCGGTATCTACTACTCCGGCACGGCGCAAGATAGCGAGGTGCTGAGAAGCTACTGACTGCTCAAGGCGCAGGCTTACATAAATATCTGTAACGGCCATGCTTCCGTTCTCTTCAAGCAGGTCAATAATTTGTTGGCGTAACTTGTGGTTAACCGCCCGCAAAACAATCACTGCTTTACGTAACTCGGCATAATCCAACTGGATATTATCGTTTCCTTTGTTGGTTAAAGTTACCGATTCAATCTTCTGTTTTTCCATCGGTTGGATTTTTTTTCATTAGAAAAATGGCACATCCAACTTGACAGAACCAAATACCGTACCAATTTTCTCTCAAAGCTCTTTTAAATAAAAACAACTTCTTTGCAGTAGCAAGGAAGCAGAAACAAATATACAAAAATTTGCAAGCCTGTCTTTATAAATTTACACTTTCACAACTCTCGACTTTCCAGCGCCAAACTCAAACCACTAAGATACTGAGCTGTAGTCTTCTGTGGAACGAGGCCAAATTTCAAAGAAGCCTTGTCTAGCAGGTTCAAAGCAAAAAACGTATAGTTGAAGTTGTGGGTGATACCGTCAGTGAGTTGTTGGCGATCTTTTTTCATTAATACCAGCTCGGCAGTAGCTAAATTATTTTCGCCACCGGCATTGATGTAGCTATTTAATCGGTATTCGGTAGCCGCTAAAGCGTCCTTCAGGATCACCAATGCCCGTTGGGCATCATGTAAAATTTGCCTTTGTAAGAGAAGATCTCCTTTTACGCGTTCGATTTCTCTTTTTACTTCCAGATCGGTTTTATTGGGCGCATAGTAATTTTCATCGATTTCGTCGTGAAATTGCTTCAGACACACCAGATGCTGCTCGGCCAATGCTTTCATTGGGACGATAATGGCACTGAATTTATCCTGTAATAAACGGAAATATTTACGTTCACCAGCCAGGCTTGGCTGTTGATGCTTGTCTTCTATTTCGATCAATAGCTTTAGCCAATGTTGTTTCCCTGTGCCTCTTACCTGGTGATCCACAACCCTTAGACGAGAGAGTAACTGGCCAAAAGTAGTAGCTTCCTGCGTGAAAGCCTCACACCGAGCTAGCAATTCGTCCAATGCTGGAGTAAGGTCGCTTTCTTCCAGTGGAGGTAAATTAGAAAAATCCAAACCTTCCTTGGGCTTATCCACGCCTTGTTTTGCGGGTTGCTGTTCTTCACCAAAGGCTGATTCGTAAGGGTTGGACATGAATGACTGTTTTATGCGAGTAAACTATCTGGGGACCAGAAGTAGTGGTCAAAATTTACGACTTTATCATCAATGACGGTGATGCCTTCGGCTTCTAGCCGCTCTTGCATCAGGGTGGGCGTCGCAAAATGCCCCCGACCACTGAGTTCTCCTTTTCTGTTTACAACCCGATGAGCTGGGACGTCGCCGATATGCAGCCCCGCGTTCAAGGCCCATCCCACCATTCTAGCCGACCCCAACGAGAGAAAACTGGCAATGGCACCATAATTGGTGATCCGTCCTCGGGGAATCAGGCGCACCACATCGTAAACGTTTTCGTAGTATTTAGGAAGTTCTTTCATTGGTGCGATAGGCTACGGGCGTTTTATTATTATACCCGGCACTAAGTGGTTTGGGAATATTATCGCAACGTCATTTTTTGCTCTGCCAAGGCGAAAAACGTAGGCGAAGCCTAAGCTTCGGCGAGGCTTTTTAACGCAGTCAGAGCAAAAAAGGACAAGTGAGAATGTCCCAGACCACTTAGTAACGGGTATATTCTCAAAGATCATATTTTTTGCGCATACTTTCGACTGCTCATTATGTACCTTTGCGGCATTTATTGGACAGAAGCCCCAAATTGGACAATTATGTTATCTACTAAAGTCAAAGCAAGTGCCATTACCCACCTGACCGACGCCCGTTATTTTGCGGCCTGGGAAACAGAATGGCTAGGCTTTATGCTTTCTCCAGGATCGGAAACTTCTGTGGAACTACAGTTGGTGGCCGCACTAAGGGAGTGGGTTGATGGGGTGAAAATTTGTGGAGAGTTTGGCTTAGCTACCCTGCCGGAAATTGAAGCCGCTATTGATGTTTTGGGCTTGGAGACCATACAATTGGGGATGCTGACGCCATTGGCACATTTGCAAGCGCTAAAAGGAAAAGTAGAAATCATCCAGGAAATTGTTGTAGAGGCTTACCTGCCCGCGGAGGATTTGGCAGAGCTGCTGGAAGAACGCAAAGACTTTGTAGATTTTTTCTTGCTACAATTCAGTAAAGGTGGACTTACCTGGCCGGATATCCAACAGGGTACCCCTTTTGGCGTAGCGCAATTGGCACAATGGGCAACACAATATCCCTTATTGCTTGATTTGCCCTTGGCGGGAACGACTCCTACACAATTCATGGAAGAAATACCTGTCAAAGGATTTAGTGTAGAGGGTGCTGAAGAGGAAAAAGTAGGAGTGAAAAGTTTTGACGAATTGGATGAATTCTTCGAAGATTTAGAAGTACTGATATGATCAACTATCGCATTATTAGCCGTGTTTTAGGTGTCCTTCTACTCATCATTGGCTTATTGATGTGGACGGGTATTCCAATTTCCTGGTATTACGAAAGCAAGGATATGGAATCGCTCGTTTGGTCGGGGTTGATTTGCCTCCTCATTGGAGGGCTGCTGCGTTTACCGAGGTTGGGATCCGATCGGTCGGTCAAGAAAAGGGAAGGGTATTTGATTGTTGCCTTAGGTTGGTTGGTCATGGTGCTTTTCGGGATGCTGCCCTATTTGCTCAGTGGAGTTATCCCTAGCATCCCTGATGCCATTTTCGAAACCGCCTCAGGAATGACGACTACTGGGGCCTCCGTGCTCACCGATATTGAGGCCCAACCTCCGGGTATCCTTTATTGGCGAAGCCTCACTCAGTGGATCGGCGGCATGGGAATCATAGTACTTACCGTAGCAATATTTCCCTTACTGGGGATTGGTGGCGTAGAACTTTTTGTAGCCGAAGCCCCCGGGCCTACCAGTGATAAACTGCATCCACGGATCAGTGAAACTGCTAAACGGCTCTGGCTGATTTATGTTGGCCTAACTTTTGTTCTTGCCGTACTCCTTTTTCTAGAAGGGATGTCGATTTACGAGGCTGTTAATCACGCACTTACTACGATGGCTACGGGTGGTTTTTCTACGCGCAACAGCAGTATGGCTGCCTTCTCTCCCCTCATCCAGTATACGGTCTGTTTCTTCATGTTTCTGGCGGGGACGAACTACACGATTATTTACTTTGGCTTGAAGGGCAAGCTGCGCAGAGTTTGGTCGAGCGACGAATTCAAGGCTTACACCTTTATCATCCTGTTTTTTAGCCTTTGCGTAACGATAGCCGTGCATTCAGTGGTCGATGTGAGTTGGGAGCAAGCTTTCCGAGACAGCAGTTTTCAAATTGTTTCCTTGATTACGACTACGGGTTTCGTTTCGGCAGACTACACTAGCTGGTCGGTAGGCCTGACACTCTTTTTCTTTATCCTACTTTTTGTGGGAGCCTGTGCGGGGTCTACCAGTGGAGGAATCAAGATTATTCGGAATTTGGTCTTCTTTAAGAATTCCATCCTGGAATTTAAGCGTATTCTTCATCCCAGGGCTGTAGTGCCTCTACGCCTGAATGGCGAAATTGTAAAGGGGAGGATCATCACCCATATCATTATTTTTCTGCTGCTTTATCTTTCCTTGTTTATGATCGGATCGCTTTTGTTGGCAGCGATGGGCTTAGATTTCATGACCGCCATTGGAGCCGTTGCTACTTGTCTGGGTAATGTAGGCCCGGGTATTGGAAAAGTAGGCCCGGTCGATAACTTTGCCTGGCTATCCAGTGAGATAAAATTGGTGCTTAGTTTTCTGATGTTATTAGGGCGTTTGGAGTTATTTACGATACTGGTATTGTTTACGCCTTATTTCTGGAAAGCTAATTAAAGTGAGCTTGCCTTACATAAATCAGCAAATACGATGATGCCTGACCTAAAAACCATCTGGCTCGATCCTCAAGATTCCTCTACTGTTTGGATTATTGACCAAAGGGCCTTGCCCCATGACTTGGTACATGAACCGCTGAAGACGACTGCGCAGGCGGCTGCGGCAATCAAAGAAATGCACGTGCGCGGAGCCCCGCTGATCGGCGCTACGGCGGCCTGGGGCTTGTACCTGGCGATGCTGGAATACCAGGGCGCCGTTGATTTTGACAACTATCTGGATCAGGTCATTGACCAATTGCAAAACACCCGCCCCACAGCGGTCGATCTGTTCAATGCTTTGGAAGCTTCTAAGTTGCGTATCCGCGCAGCTGCTCCTCATGATCGCGTAAGCGTTGCAAGGCAAGCTGCCGAGGATTTTGCTATCGCAAGCGCAGCCCAGTGCCGGGCCATCGGAGAGCATGGTCTGGAAATTTTGCAAGATATTGCCGCCACCAAGCCCGGTGAAACCATCAATATCCTCACCCATTGCAATGCTGGAAAGCTAGCTTGTATTGACTATGGCACTGCCACGGCACCCATTTATTTGGCTCACGAAAAAGGCCTGCCGGTACACGTTTGGGTAGATGAAACTCGCCCCCGCAACCAAGGCGCTCGCCTGACGGCGTATGAATTGGCCGCAGCTGGCATCCCTCACACCGTGATAGTCGACAACCTGGGAGGGCACCTCATGCAGCACGGCATGGTCGATGTGGTTTTCGTTGGCACCGACCGTACGACCCGCGAGGGCGATGTGGCCAATAAAATAGGCACTTACCTCAAAGCGCTGGCCGCCCACGACAATGGCGTCCCCTTCTACGTCGGTCTCCCCACCAGCACCATCGACTGGACCATCCGCGACGGCCTCCGTGAAATCCCCATAGAGGAACGCGGCGGCGACGAAGTCACCCACATTCAGGGCAAGCTCAATGATAAAAGCCAATGGGTACAACTTACCCCGGATGCCAGCCCTGGCCTCAATTACGGCTTCGATGTAACGCCCGCTCGGCTGGTGACTGGCCTGATTACTGAAAGAGGGATTTGTGCGGCGAGTGAAGAGGGGTTGTTGGGTTTGTTTCCGGAAGGGGGGAGCGCATTACAACATAAAGATTAGTTAACCAGTTAATTGGTTTTTATGTTTGGGGTCGTAGCAGCGCTGAGCGTGCTACCCGGTGATCCATTCTTAGTACCTGCTTCGCGTCACTACCACTGCGCCCGATTTTTAATCGGGATTCTTGCACCCTTCGGGCATCGGGCTGCGGGCGCTGGCCTGCGCTAATGACAAAAAAGTAGTAAACTAAGAAAGACCTCATTAAAAAGAATAACCGAAATTTCACAGAAAATGCCAGTTAATAAACTCCCAACAGTACCCTTTTTGATACTATCATTAAGCATAATCCTGTGTACATCTGCACAATCACAACACTATTATTCTTTCTATAGCCCATTTGATAGTACGGGGGGGGTTAAGGAAAAGGTAGTTGTTCCTTTTGGATATACGAATTACCAAGTCTTTAGATGCTCAGACTTGCTCCCCTACTTTTCCTACCCCACCAAGGAATATTTCCCCCTACAAAAACGTTACCTCAGCGTTTGTATACCCGTCACAAGGCAATACGGAAGATTCGTAACGGGAATAACTACTACCAATCCAGATAAGGCCCAAAATAAACCTACTTTAAACTTCGAACAGCAATGCGAACAAACTCTTGTTTTTTCTATCTGATTATCAGTTTTTTATTTGTTTCTGCCTCTGCTTTTGCTCAAGGAGGCAACTTTGACGAAACGTGGAAGGAATTCTTGGACAATGACAAGATTTCCAATATGAGTGAATTGATTAAGCCTAATATGGCCTATGAAAAGCCGAAATATGCTAAATACCTGTTGATGAATACCAACTCTTGCCTGTGTCAAAGTCAGGTAGAGGATGCCGAAAGGTTGATGACGGAAGTCCAAGGGCTAGATCCTGCTGTGCTAAGGTCGATCCCCGGGTATGTATTGAAAATGGATGAATTGGACGCAAAAATCAAAGCATACTATAGCGTTGACGAAATTTGGAAAGCGTTTTTACGCACCAAAGAAGTCAACTTACAAGAGCTGGATGCCATCAAGGAAACAAAAACCATCTGCGAAAAAAAGACGCTGGCGAAGTATTCCTACATGACCGCCTACGCACAGTTTTGCCGTGGCGATGTTGCAGGTTCCAAGGATATTTTCGAAAATCGTACGCTCCGATTAACAGAAAAAACCACCTTGCGGGTAGAAGACGTCTATGGTTTGGCAGAGGAAGTGGCAAGGATGAAAGCGTTTTATCAAGACGTGTCTAAATTGGATGTTGCCTGGAAAACTTATATGGACACCGGTGTTTCTCCCGGGTTTGATACGGAATTGGCACTATTTCCCTGTAATCCTACCCCTAACATGAAGGCATTTGTCTTGAGAGGAGCCCTGGATATTTGTAACGCAGCTCCGTTGATGCTCGATAAAGTCAGTCAATTGCAAGCCGAAACGGGCGTTGCACCCAATGGGGAATTGCGGGGTAAGATCAAAGAACTGGAAGGAGCCATCGCACAAAAAGAAGGTGATGTTGCTGCCTTGAACATAGCCTGGGAAGCCTTCATTCCCGATAATAAGGTCAAACACATGGGTCAGTATGGTTATGAATATTGTGAAAAAGAACCACTGATTCGGGCTTACATCATGGATGGTTTCGCCTACCTCTGTGAACTGGGAGAGGAAATGCTCCAAAAAATTGATGACCTCCAACGAGCCGATCGTACACCACTGGCAGAAATTACGATGATTAAAATCAATGAACTTGCGGCCTTGAGCGATGAATACCAAGCCAATGGTGGTAAAATTGATATGATCTGGCGCAGGTTTGTTGCCCAGGGAGATATCCTTAAAGAAAATTATCAATCGGCCGACTTTTACTGTGATAACATCCATCAGGTAAAAGACTGGACGATGAAAGGGCTTACCGGCACTTGTGAAGAAGCAACCCAGTACCTCGATCAAATTGAATCGTTTCAACGTACCTTCGAGTTCAATTTCTTGCCTGATCTGGAGTGTCGGGTTCAGCGATTGCGTATTAAGGTGTGGACATGCCGCCACGACGCCTTGCTGAAGCTCGCTAAAATAGAGGCACCAGATGCTTATGAAGCCAGACTAGAGGCATTGATGCAGGAATACGGCGTCGGAGCACGACCAGAGGATTGCTCTTTGTAGGCTATGCTTTGGATAAGTTTCAGTAAAAATTGCCAAGGCTAAGCCACTGGGCTTAGGTCTGAAAAGGGAAAGCGAGATCGATTGATCTTTCTTTCCCTTTTTTATATAAAACAGGCTACTTTGCCAGAAAATACAATCAATCTATTATTAGAGTTGTTCTGCTGGGACAATAATTCATGAAAGGAAGAATGATAAAAAAGCCACTACTTTTTCTTGTTTGTTTCCTGACCGTAGTGATTTGTTCTGGAAATCGGGATACTCTAATCAATGTCCTGGAGCAAAATATCCAACGACGTCCATTAGCCTTGAAGGCAAAATACCAAAGGATAAATACTTTACGGAAGCATCTCGCTCGTGCTGAAACCCAGAAAGATTCTTTTCAGTTGCTCTTAAATCTTACTCATGAATACCGATCCTTTAATTATGATACTGCCTCCATTGAAATCCAAAGATTAAAAAAAGTGGCGGCTACACCGGTAGAGAATAATCAAGCGGAGATTCAAGAAGCTTTTATTCTGTTATCCTCTGGCTTGTTTCGAGAGTCTATCGATAAACTAAAAGGGTTGACGATGGAGGAGATGCCTGATACTGTACGGTGCAGGTATTATTTTAATTTGGCAAGGAGTTATTTTGACTTGACGGATGCTTACACAAATTATCTGAACACAGAGGAGCCATTCAATGCTGGCATGGCATTTCTTGATTCGGCCATCTACTACACTGAAAACAATACGGTGGAGCAACTTTCTTTCCTTGGGTTGAAGGCACTAAAGCGTAAAGAATTAGAGAAAAGCAAAAAGATTTACCAACAGCTTATCCAGCATCCAGAAATTACAACCCGGCAATTGGCAATTGAATATTCCGCCCTGAGCTCATTGTATCAAGGTGCAGATCAAGATACTGTTTTGCATTTTATGATCAAGGCTGCTATTGCCGATGAGCAGGCTCTGGTAAAAGAAAGCACCGCCCTGACCTTCTTGGCGAATTATTTTTCCGAGGCTAAAAATTTTGAACGTGCTAGCCGCTATATCAATCTCGCTTTGTCGGATGCTAATTTTTTTGGTGCGCAACATCGCAAAATGCAAATTCTGAATATCCTCCCCTTGATTGAAAAACAGCGTTTGGAATTGGAACAATCAAAATATCAGCAATTTGTCTTTTTCTCCGCAACATTAGCGATGCTACTTTTCCTTTCGGTTTTGCTTTTCTTTAGGACGCTATTTCAGAAAAAACACATCAAAAGCCAACACCAGCAAATAATAGAACGCGAGGCGGCCATACAAAAAGCTTATCAAGCTCTAGCTACTTATGCCCAAAAACTGAGCGAATCTAATCAGCTGAAAGAAAAATACATTGGTCACTTTTTTCAAGCCAATACCAATTTAGTCAATAAGGTAAAATCGCTTTTCAGCAAATCATCAAAAGAAATGGCGGAGGGGAAATTCAAAGAGGCGATTTTCACTATCAAGCAATTCAATGCAGATCATGAAGAGAAAAAGTTGCTCCAGGATTTTGATTCGACTTTCCTGACGGTCTTTCCCACTTTTATTGAACAGATGAATCAGTTTTTTCCTCCAGCGGAACAATTTGAAATACCAGCACAGAAAGTACTTTCGATTGAGCTAAGGATTTTTGCGCTTATTCGACTGGGGGTCTCCAATAATGACATCATTGCCAAAGTCCACAACTACTCTGTCAATACCATTTATACTTATAAAACCAAGGTCCGCAACCGGTCATTTCTTTCTAGTGATGATTTTGATAAAGCAGTACTTGAAGTCAAATCTATTTGGAATAACTAGCTCTCGCCGAAGCTTGTTAAGATTTTGATGCTTAATTTTTCTTTTTACTTTCTATACTTGAAAAGAATTAAAAATTTGATTATCAATTGTTTGTGTGTAAATTGTGGGTGTTTTTTCTATACACTTGAAAACAGTTCTCCATTTGGCTTTCTCCTATGCTAACTTTGTAGACAAGCTGGCGTTTGAACGTCAAAGGCGTTCACCTGCCTGAGTATTTCGCTATTCTTCACTCCAACCAAATACGATGTATAAAGACCGTACCTTTTTTATTATCGCACTACTTTGCTTCATGGCCTTTTCCTGTAGTAAGGACAAGCCAGCCGTGATCATTACCCCCGAGCCTACGGATGAATACAGCCAATATGGTACTCCTTTTGGAGAAGTCCCTGCTACGGAGGACGTAATCATGTACGAGGTAAACCTAAGAGCTTTCAGCCCAACGGGAGACTTGGCCGGCGTTGTAAATAGGTTAGATAATTTGAAAAATTTGGGGGTGAATGTTATTTGGCTCATGCCCATTCATCCTATCGGTCAGGTCAATTCTGTCAATTCCCCTTATTCAGTCAAGGATTACAAAGCTATAAGTTCAGAGTACGGTACACTAAGTGACCTGCGGATGCTGACCGATGAGGCGCACGCCAGAGGGATGGCTGTGATCATGGATTGGGTAGCCAACCATACTGCTTGGGACAATAGCTGGATCAGTAATAAAAGCTGGTATACACAAAACACTTCAGGTGAAATTGTGATCCCTGCAGGTACCAACTGGCAGGATGTAGCGGATTTGAATTTTGAGAATTCCTCCATGAGAGAAGCAATGATTGATGTGATGAAGTACTGGGTTTTAGAAGCAAATATTGACGGTTATCGGTGTGATTATGCCGATGGGGTGCCTTTTGACTTTTGGAAAACTGCCATTGATTCACTGAAAAGTATCCCTAATAGAGACTATGTATTGCTTGCCGAAGGCGGCAGGTTAGATCATTGGGAAGCAGGTTTTGATCTCATATATGCCTGGGATTTTTATGGCGCACTAAAATCAGTCTATGAAGGGCAACCAGCATTCAGGATATTCAATGTTCATCAAATAGAGTATGGCGGCATCCCCAGTGGAAAACACAAACTTCGTTACTCCACCAATCATGATGAGTCGGCTTGGGATCAAACACCGATGATCCTTTTTAATGGTAAAGAGGGTGCAACAGCTGCCTCTGTTGTGACCATTTTTATGGGAGGAGTGCCAATGATTTATACGGGCCAAGAAGTTGGCAGAACCAGCAATGTGCCCTTTTTCTCGAATTCTGCGATCAACTGGAATGACAATCCTGATATGCTGAATGCTTATGAAGAACTGCTGAATTTCTACAATGGCTCATCCGTCTCAAAAACTGGCTCTATCACCAATTACTCGAATACCGATATTGTTTGCTTCAAGAAAAAATTGAACGAAGAGGAATTGTTGGTGATCGTGAATATGAGGGAAGAACAGCTTGATTTTCCGATTCCTACCAATTTGCAAAATACCTCCTGGACAGATGCTTTGACGGGAGAGGTGATCGCTATCTCGAATAACCTATCCCTCAGTGGATACGAGTATTACGTTCTTAAAAAATAAGCGTCTTTTTAACCATCTAAACTGTTTATTATGAACAAAAAAAATTTACACGTACCTTTTCTTTTTGCCTTATTTCTTGTGCTTGTAGCAAGTATTCCTTCTACTGCGCAGGTTGCTTGGGGGTGTAATGATCCCGACGGAGGGATTCAGATTTGGTTTGATTACAATCAAAATTGTCAAAGTTCACCAGGAAGCTTGGCTGGTCTGAATGAAATTGGCTTTCACAGCGGAGCCAATGGTTGGGCTAGTGTTATTGAGTGGAATCATGCCAATGCTACCAATGGTATGAATATGGGCAATGATACTTTTGCGGTATTCTTACCCGATCCCAATACCTATTACGGTATCACCGTAACCGCGATCAATTTTGTTTTCAACCAAGGACCTGTTAATGCAGGGGAGCCATGGGGTGCAGAAGGAAAGGAAGATGATGGAAATGGCGGTTGCGCCGACTTCTACATTGATTTGTTGAATATCGCAGAAACCTGCGCAACCACTAGTGGCGTAGAAGACTTTCTATTGGACAAGCACCTGACGATTTCTCCTAATCCATTTTCAGATTTTACCACGATCAGTTTTGATAATGAAGATCAGGACATCTATAACATTCAGGTTAGAAACTCGATGGGGCAAATCGTGAAAGAAGTAACCCAATTTACTGGGAATGAAATAAAGTTTGACCGGCAGCAGCATCCTTCCGGGATTTATTTCCTCACCCTCATCAACGAGAAAGGGCAGTTTTATTCGAGCCAGCTGATCATTCGATAAACGTGACCAAATTAAGAATGACGGTTAAAACAATGCTGCCAGTTTTGTTTTATCCGTCATTCTTTCCACTATTCATTCGTCCATTCATGAAAATTGCTGCTCTCATGCTGTTGAAAGCCTGCTCTGGGGTAGAGCTGGTTGCCAATGGTATTGCTTTTCTCCGTTTCCAACATTACGCCGCAGGTATGGGTGTCTCGACAGAGGGTTTTCGCTCGTTCCAGAAGCTGAAGAGATAAGCCTCTCCCTCGCTGGGTAGGGTGTACAAAAAGATCATTGAGGAGCCAAAGGCGCCGCATCCGCGTTGAAGAAAACAAGGGATAAAGCTGCGTGAATCCTAACAATTGACCTTCTTCTTCCACCACATAAATAACAGCATCTTCCTGCTGAAGTCGATCTGCTAAAAACTATCACCTTTAGGTAATCCCAAAAGGCAAACTTCAGTCTAGCTATTCTCCCGCTGCCTCCGCAAAGGATTTCGCCATTTTTTCGTCGGCAGCTTTGGCCGTTGCGTCAACCTGGGCTTGCGCCCGCGTTTCATAATAATTAGCGATGGCGGTCAGTATGCCTGCATCAGCACCCGACTTGAGTTTTGCAACGGTTGCTGCGTCTTTCAAGAAGATGCTTTCCAACTTAAAGCGTAGTACGTCTTCTCCCGAAAAGAGATTGCTGTACTGATCGGTCGCAATACTTTTGCGAAGTTCAGAAGGGGGGAGAATCACCTTGCCGGGAGCACCCGGAAGATAGAAGCCATTCCCTTCGGTAGACCATACCAGCATTTTCTGTGAACCATCCGTAATAGGCATTAAGGCAATCAACTGTTGCTTACCAGCATCCCAAATTCCCATATTTCCATCGGCTCCCTGAGAGATGAGGTACTGCTGGTCAGGCGACCACTCCAAACTGATAATTTGGGCATCGTGTCCTTGCAAAAGACCATTTGATTTGCCAGAAAGACTGATGTAGGCTCCATTGACTTTGGCTTTGATACCATTGGAATTGGTTACTTCTAGCCCAGAGGTGTTGTAGGCGACCTCCAGACCGTTTTCGGGGGTCCATTGCATGAGGGCACCGTCTCTACTTTGTACTTGTAGTTGCTGGTCGCCTATCCACTTCAAGGAGCCAGGTAGAGTCGGTTCGCCACTGGTGAACAACAATTGGTTGTTATTAGCATCCCACAGGTAAAGAAATTCTTCTGAACTTTGGGCAGCAAGGTACCTTTGGTTGGGAGACCATCGCACAGTCAAAAGATAAGAACCAATATTGTCGGTAGCACCAAGTTCATCTCCAGTAGTAGTATCCCAAAAACGTAAGAGACCATCGTCTCCCGCTGAAGCTAGGATTTTGCTATCGGGTGAAAAATCAACGTCACGCACCCAATCAGAGTGTCCGCTGAGAAAATGTTGCATTTCGCCCGTACGTGCATCCCAGATGCCTACCATCTGATCATCAGATGCTGTAGCCAGTAAATTACCATCTGCAGACCAGGCGATGTTGCGAATCCAATCGCTGTGCTCACTGATGACGTAGGCGGTTTTACCCTCGATCATATCCACTACGTTCAGACTATAATTCGCATCAATCACCCCTAGGTAATCACCGTTGGGCGAAGGGAATAGCTGGAAAGAAGCAGGCAACAGTTCAGCAAGGAGGGCCTCCAGCGGGTTGCTACTGCTTTCGCTGGTCTGGCTGGTGCCACCATCGGCCAACAAACGAGCAATAGGCGCAGAAGTGCCGATCTCATAAATAGCCAACTCATAAGATCCTATGGCGATAAAGCGATCCCCTTTGGGAGCAAATTCCACATCCATCCAGGAGGTTTCTGGTTCAACAGAGTTGAAAAACATTTGATCGCCGCTGCGTACGGTATGCAGGATGATAGTACCACTGTTGTCTGCCGAAGCTAGCATTTTTCCATTAGGCGACCAATCGACACCCATCACCCAGTTTTCGTGACCTTTAAAGTTTCGGTCAGGAATACTGCTGGTCGCAGGGTCGTACAGGTAAATGTTTAAATCATCTGAACAACTTGCAAGTGCATTGCCTGAAGGCGCAAATGCTACATCACGGCAGTAATCTTCATGGGAACGGTGGGTGGTGATCAGGTTACCTTCCGTCACTGACCATACGGTAACCGTGGTATCATCGCTAGCAGCAGCCACCATTTTACCGTCAGCGGACCAAGATATATTCCTGATCCAATCCGTATGAGAAGTGAAACTTCTTTCTTGGGCAGAGGTACTTACATTGTAAACAAAGAGGATATTTTCATCACCGCCAGCAGCGAGTTTGGTGCCGTCGGGTGACCAGGCAACCGCCCGGATGTAATCACCATGTTCCCATTGTTTGGTGACCTGTTTAGTGCTGAGGTTAAAAATACCTAAACTACCTTCCGTCGTACCGAAGGCCAGGTTTTTGCTGTCAGGTGACCAGCTGATGGCCAGTACGCCACCACCAATGACGAGGGGGAATTCCTCGAATTTTTCTGGTGAACTGACTTCGTACAATCTAATGGTACCGCCTGCCATCGCCGCAGCTATTTGATTGCCGTTGGGCGACCACTCCGCGTCGTTGAAGGTGTTTTCGGTGTACTCACCTTCGTAAAGGTCATAATCCGAAGTAGAATAATAAGTTTCGTAAAGCAGGCGCTGAAGGTCTGGGTTATCAGCACCAAGGAAATCATAGCCTAAAAGCGCTAATCCCAGCGCTTTAGAACGTCCGTCATTTTCTGCAGCTTTCTTTACTTGGGCTTTGAGTTGTTCTATTTGTAAAGCTAAAGGTTGTGTATAAGCCTGAACAAAAAAGAGGCTTAAACTAAGTACTAACAAGGTTTTTTTCAACATGGTGGTTTAATTGCTTGACAGATGAATAAGGAGTAGGTCCATTAATAGGGGTAAAGAGAGCTACTCCTGTATGTTAAGGGAAAATAAAATCTCTTCTGAAATGAAATTTTGTGGTCATTTATTTCAGGAGGGGTCTTAGATTTATCAAAAATAAGCATATTGGACGAAGGTTATATCAAATTCCAACCTGTTTGGAAAAAAACGGAAGCTTTTGCAGAAAGCAAGTTGCAGAACTTGTTGAAATATCGACAGCATTGTTACTTGCGGCGATGGATTGGAGCCTATCCTGATGGGATAGGTTTCGGAAATATTTCAGAACGCATTGGAACAGGAGAAACATTTTTCATCAGTGGATCTGCTACCGGCGGGATACCCGTTCTTGGCCCCGAGCAAATAGCTAAGGTGACTGCGGTAGTTGCTAAGGAGAACAAACTGTGGTGCAGTGGACCAGTAGTCGCCTCATCGGAAAGTATGAGCCATGCGGTGATCTACGAGAAATTGCCCTGGGTGAAGGGCGTTATTCATATTCATCATTTGGAGCTTTGGCAGCACCTTTTGCACAAAGTACCCACCACGCCTGCTGATGCACCTTATGGAACCCCTGAAATGGTGGATGGTATTGTTCACTTGCTCGAAACGACCGACTTACCCGAGCGAAAACTCTTTGTGATGGAAGGCCACGAAGAAGGAATTTTTGCGTTTGGGAAAAATCTGGAAGAGGCTTTTGGGGTACTGGAGGCGGTGGTTGATGCTCCTCATTTTCGGGTGTAAATGCGTGAATGTATTTATACGAATGGGGTTGATTGAGAGCGGTAGTCACCTCCTGTAGCGTGCAGTGTGCGTAGCGTGGGTTGATACCCCCCATTTACAGGTGTAAATGCGTGAATGTATTTATACGAATGGGGTTTGTGTGTGAGCGTGCAGTCACCACATTCAACACGGCACTTGGGTAGGCATCATTATACGTAATGATATATTTTTGTTTTTATTTTGATTATAAAAAACATTTAATTACTTTAGTGCCAGTCATTCAAATCAAAAGAACGCTCATGGCTCTCAAAAAAGACTACAAATTCGAACAAGAACTGACGGATGTCGCCAACTATCATTTCGCCCTAGGGCATCCAGCCCGTGTTTTGATTATACAATTATTGCTACAGCGGCCTACACTTTCTTTTAGTAGTTTGGCCAAAGTCATTCCTCTTAGTAAGCCCACGGTTTCGCAACACATTACTATTCTACGTAGATTTCATTTTATTGCGCCCGTCGAATTGCCTGATGGAACCTCTGGATACAGATTGAATTCAGAAGTGTTAAAATCGGTTCAATCTTTATACAATGAGTTGGGACTAAAGGCTGCTTAGCTACATCCACCTACCACACCTTATCCTCCTCCAGATACCCTTGCACATAATCCGCAATGCCCTCTTCCAGCGAATAGTACTCATTTGGATAACCCGCTTCGTGCAGTTTATTCATATCTGCCTCGGTAAAGTACTGGTAGGTGTCGCGAATATCTACTGGTGTGTCCACGAAAGAAATACTGGGCGTCAGTGCTTGTGCTTTGAAAGTGTTGGCTGCTAGATCATAAAAAGTACGTGCCTGACCAGTACCTATATTGTAAAGGCCATTGGGCGCGGTGTTTTGCCACAGCCAAATCATCATTTTTACCACGTCTTTTACGTAGATAAAATCCCGGCTCTGCTCGCCATCGTTGAAGTCAGGTCGGTGGCTACGAAACAACTTCATAGCACCTGTTTGTTGAATTTGCCGGAAGGTGTGAAAGATTACGCTGGCCATTCGTCCTTTATGGTATTCATTAGGACCATAGACATTGAAAAACTTGAGGCCGTACCAGCGTGGTGGTTGCTGATCTTGCTGTAAGGCCCACTTGTCAAAGTCATTTTTTGAGCGCCCATAGGGATTGAGCGGCGTCAGTTGATCAATGACTGAATGATGATCTTGGTAGCCATGCTCACCAGCACCGTAAGTAGCGGCACTACTGGCGTAAATCAGCGGAAGGTCATAACGTTGGCAACGCTCCCAAACTTGCTGGGTGTAATGCAGGTTGAGCCGGTCAAAAAGGGCTTCATCTTGCTCGGTAGTATCCGTCCGCGCACCAAGGTGAAAGATCACTTCTACATCTTGATGATTGGCGTCTAACCATGTAGGAAAAACATCACGGTCGACTTTGGCGATGTACTGCTTCCCCAACCAGTTACGCATTTTATCTTCTCTACTAAAATCATCACTAAGGATCAAATCTTCTCGGCCTTGTTCGTTGAGGGCTGCTACCAAACAACTGCTTATAAATCCTGCCGCTCCGGTTACTACGATCATTCGTTTTGCTTAATTTTTCGTAAAAGTAACAACTCTATTATTCAATCCGATCAAAAAAGAAGAAGGTATCACTGGCATAATCTTTGAAAGCCACGAGGCCTTCGGCCTTGGTGTAGTACAATTCCCGAGGAAGCCCGATGTTGTTCACTGATTCCAGATGATAGACTTGTGTGAGAGTACGGCCTTGCCAGGTCAATTCATCAAGCAATTCGGTAGTGCCTTCGGTAATGATCTCTCCCATAAAATTACGTGGTGCCAGGAGGATGGAATAGTCGCCTTCCCTTTGTAGTCTACTACTTGAACTATAGGCCGCGATGCTCAGCAAATCAGCAACTTGCTTTTCGGCAACATTCACCAGGTTGTATTGCATTTCTACGCAAAGCTGATAGCTGAAACTGCCCGTGGTTTCATCTTTTAATTCGTAACAAGTTTTTTCCGGCATCCACGAATAAGTGCTAAAAGTAGAATTATCAACCAGACAGGCAGCCGTGAATTGCTGTTCCAAATAACCATCAGAGAGTTGTATGATCTCCAACGAGCGTTCTCCCCCCAGGCTATCAACAAACACTGCCCGTTGATCAGCGGTAGTGTAGGGAATGGCCGCTTTCGAGGTGGGCAAGAGGGAGAAGGTCCCCAAGTCTTCTAGGGTATCACATGCATTTTTACCATCGTCGGTGCAAGTGGAAAATAAAAGGACAGGGAAAAGAAGGAACCAGCCGTTTTTCATAAGCTCAATGTTTTTGGACGAGTAAAACGTCTAAAGATGGGGAGCTGTTGCTTGCTGGTCTAAGTTAAGTCCTCGGGCGAGTTCTCGCTGCCAGTGTTTTTTTGCCTGAAATGCTTCACATAAGTATGTAATACCCGCTTCCAATTTGAGCTCTCCGCAGGTGAAGATGTCAACGGCGGCATACTCGTACTCTGGCCAGGTATGGATGGTGAGATGGCTTTCTTGAATAATCACAACTCCGGAGACACCGTAAGGAGAAAAGGCATGAAACTGCGCATTTACGACAGTCGCTTCCATCCGTTGAGCTGCTTCGAGGAGGAATTCTTCGGCCTGCGCTGGTACTTTCAGCAATGCAGGCGGACAATCATAAAGCTCTAAAATAATGTGGCGCCCGAGTGCGCTGGGGGCATTTTTCATAAAAAAGAAAGGTCATTCAGAATGATTCACAATTTACTGTATTTTTTCTTTGCGCCAAGTTTTCCATTCGCCAAGGTAGTAGTCCAGTAGCACAGGCTGATCGAGGGTGTTGGCTTTGACTTGGTCAACCGCACTTATGTCTGGCGCAAATTCAAAATGGTGTTCCAGTCGATCCGGTTCTAAATAACGGGTAGACACACCAAGGGGTAGGGTAGGAGTACCCAGCGGGCGATCAGCACCCAAAACAAAGCCCCATTCCCCGAAGGAGGGTACATAGATGTGGTACGGCAAGATAGCCGCAAAACCCGTAGCGCGCATAGTTTCCACAATGCACCAATACGCTTTCCGGGTATGAAAAGGGCTGCCTGCTTGCGTAGCAAAAATGCCTCCTGGCGCCAGGCTGTTTTTTGCCATCCGAAAAAAGTAGGTGCTGTACAAGCGTGCAACTGCCTCGTTGGAGGGGTCAGGCAAATCCGCCAGGATAAGATCAAAAAGCGTTGAATCAAAACGCAAAAAAAGCGAGGCATCCTGCGCGATCATTTTTACTTTGGGGTGAGTCAAGGCACCCTCGTTGACCTGCTTTAGACGCGGATGGTGGATGCCTAAATCAAAAACACGCTGGTCCAAATCTACCACCACCACCTCTTCTACGGTAGGCAGTTTCAGCACTTCTCGGGCAAGTAGCCCTTCTCCACCACCCAGGATGAGCACCCGCTTGGCTTGGCGTAAGAAGCCGGCGGGGAGGAGCGCCAGGCCCTCGTGGTAGCGGTATTCGTCGCGCGAAGAAAACTGGATGATTCGGTTAAGATAAAGCCGCGTCTCGTCCTGGTTTTTGGTCAGCACGATCTGTTGGTAAGGGGTTTGCTCAGCGTGGATGATGGTATGAGAATAAGCCTGACTTTCCCACTGTTGCAGCAACTGCCGACTGTACAGCAGCAGTACGGTAAATGCAATAATGATCAGTGCTGAGATGATCCAGATACCTTTTTGCCCCTTGTTGCTGGCCGCTGAGCGGAAGTAGCTGTAAATGAAGAACCCCAGCGCAATATTCAATAATCCAAAGCATACCGAAGTACGAAACAGCCCAAAAAACGGCAGCAAGAGAAAAGGAAACAACAAGGTTGCCGCCAAGGCACCAATATAATCCAGCGATAACACATTCGCCAGGTTGGCCTTTAGCGGGTAATACTTCTTCATGATGCGGGCCAATAATGGAATCTCAAATCCCGTAAGTGTACCGATAATCGCCGTCAACCCCAGCATCAAGCCTTGGTATTGCCCTGCGGTGAGGTAATGAAAAGAGCCATATAAAATCGGTACACTGGCCCCACCTACTAACCCCAACCCAAGTTCTATCCAGATAAAACTCACCAAGAGTTGTTGATCAATAAATTTAGAAAGGTAAGAACCCAGCCCCATGGCCGCCATGTACACACCTATGGTGAGCGAAAATTGCTTGACACTATCCCCCAGAAAATACGAACTCGTCGTTGAGATCAACAACTCGTAGATAATAGAACATAGCCCCGCCAAAAAAACAGCAATAATCAATGCCGATTTCTCGGAGAGTTGGAAAGATTCTTTTTTCACAGCCATCAGTTTTGCTAGTCTGCTGCAAAAGTAGGCTTTATTTGAACTTTCCCTATTCTTACTATATTTGGGGAAATAAAAGGAAAGCGCTTTCTTTCCCATCTTTTCACTTCAACCCTTTTTTATGTTTACTAAACACTTGGTTCGCAATTTGTTTTTTTCGTTTTCCGTCGCTGCCTTCGGCATGGCTGTCCTGAGTAGCTGTGGTAGCAACGTAGAATACGAAGAAGTAGAAGTTCCTACCCAGGGCCTTATTACCACTGTACAGGAGGTAAAGCCCGATGAATTCAAAATTGAAGATGAAGTACCGGTTGCGGATACTTCTCAGAGTTTAATCATTGCCAAATACCTCGACGGAGGCATTGACACCTTCACCCTCATGGAGGCACGCCTCATGCAGCAGCAAAGCACTTCCAGCCGCGGTAGTGGCATTATGCGCGCTGCCAGCTATGGCTTCTTTGGCTATATGATTGGCCGTAGTTTGAGTAGTGGTTTCCGCCCTTCGGCTACCGCTTATACCGATCCCAATACCTACAACCGGGTCAATAACTCTACCGGCAACACCATCAGGTCTACCTCTCAGCGGGTGAGTCGCCCTAGCAGTGGTAGTCGCTCAGGCTATGGTACCAGCCGTTCAAGCCGTTCTTATGGTGGATAATCGCTTATTTCCTGCCCCCGTCCCTTCTTCGCGCTTCATGCGCAGAGAAGGGATGGAGTGGTTGTCCATGGGCGAAAATGAAGACTATTTTGCCGATGAAATCATTGGCATCAGTGAGTCTGAGCAGCGAGCTTGGGCCCAGGCCGGACAACACTGCTTCGAAGCCTTGAAAAACACGGCTCAACGAATTGCACGCGACCAAAACTGGCGGGATCTGGGTATTCCCCACATCGCTCAGCGTTTGGTGAAGTATTCCGTAGAAAATGAATTGGACGACTTCCTGGTCGGGCGCTTTGATTTCGCGGGAGGCTTTGGCGACTACCCCATCAAAATGCTGGAATTCAATGCCGATACCTGCTCGCTGATGCCGGAAACGGCTCATGTACAACGTCACCTCTGGGTAGAAATGCGCAAGAAAAAAGGTAGTGGCCCCTTCGATCCCTTGCTCGTTGGGCTTACCCGTCGGTTTCAGCGTCTTTTGCAGCAGTATCCCGACAAAGAACCCACCTTGCTGCTCTCTACCTTGGGCTATGAAGAAGACTGGCTCAATGTCGAAGTATTGGCCGAGGCAGCCAAGGCGGCAGGTTTTCAGCAAGTGCATAAAGTCGCCCTGGAGGCCGTCATTTTCGATCCCGAAAACGGCATCTTCATCGAGGTCGGCCCCGATCGGTTTATCCAGTTCGATTTTTGGTACAAAATGATCCCCTGGGAGTTTTTTGCCTACGAAGAACCCGAACTCATGGACATCCTCACGGATTTGGTCATGGAAGATAAAGTCAAAATTATTAATCCGGCCTGGACCATGATCATGCAGTCGAAAGGCGTATTGCCCCACGTTTTCAAGGATCATCCCCAAGAGCCGGCACTGCTGAAGGCATCGTTCTCTTACACTGATTTTCCTGATGGTCGTTACGCTCGCAAGCCCCTCTTCGGCCGTACCGGAGAGAATGTGGCCCTGTTCGACGGTAATGCTCGCCCCATGGCTGAAAACGATGGTGATTATAGCAATATGCCCCCGGTTTTTCAAGACCTGGCCAGTTTTGCTGTCGATGAAGAGGGCTATCGCTACCAAGCTTCCGTCTTCTACTGCGATCACCCCTGCGCCATCGGTATCCGCCGCCAGGATGCGCTCATCATTGACGATGATGCTGAGTTCGTAGGCCATACCGTACTGTAATCAAAGAGGATACTTGCCGATCTTTTTGGGGGGATAGCCGCGCTGCGCTGGCTAGCACCTGTTTCGCTCTTAGTGCTTGCTGGCGCAGCACACTACCGCTGCACTCCCGACTTTCTAGTCGGCATACTTGCGCCATCCTGGTACCAAGCTCCGGCCTTCGGCCTACACCCCAAATACTTACGGGCCACGGCCCGCCCATGTCCTCCGCTCGGGCGGAGGTGGCCCACAGGGCCGGAGGTGGGTAACCAATCTGGCGGAAGTGGTGTAGCCGTTCGATAAAAAAAATCACTAAAAGGTGGCTGACCTAATAATAAGCTAGGACTACCTTTGAAAAAAGTCTACCGATTTTTTCTTGTAAAACCTAATGGAAAGGTTACTCCCAACGGTAGAATTGCTTTCAAGAGGAGGAAATATGAATACTACCGGTTGATTCACTAGTAACCCACAATCCATGTTGTTCTAGTGGTCTGTCAACATTTAAAGTTCCGGTTGAGCGAACGCGGATTTTGGTGCTGATCGAGGCGGAGGTTCCCGCGCATAGCAGCGCTACGTAAGGGGTTCTCCAACGAAGAGCAGTGCCGAAAGACGCATCGGGCAACCGGAAAGTTTAAGTTTGACAGACCACTAGCTACTAGTGCCATTAATTATATCCCTCCTTACCACGCCATCGGCTAGCCAGTATACCTGAAATCAGCCCTTGTTCAAATGAACAATAAAAGCTTACCTTTGCCCATTCATTTCAATTCCTTTCCTGTGCGCGCAAAGAAATCCTACGGCCAGCATTTTCTTACCAATGAGCAGTACGCCCAGCAAATTGCGGATGCGCTACAGCTCACCGACCAATACAACCAGGTCCTGGAGATTGGCCCTGGCCAAGGTATGCTGACCAAGTATTTGCTCAAAAAAGACTTTGACCTCAAAGTGGTTGAAGCCGATCCCGATATGGTGGCTTATCTACATAGCCACTATCCACAGCTCGCTGTCAGCAACATTATTTCTGCCAACTTCCTCCGGTTAAAATTAGAGGAGATTTTTACGGGGCCTTTCGCGATTATTGGCAACTACCCTTATAACATCTCTTCCCAAATCCTGATTAAAACCATCGAATACCGCGATCAAGTACCCGAAATGGCGGGTATGTTTCAGAAGGAAGTAGCCGATCGCGTAGTCGCGGGACCAGGGAGCAAAACCTACGGTATTATCGGCGTATTGGTTCAGGCTTTTTTTCATGCCGAGTACCTGTTTTCGGTCGGTAGAGGCAATTTCAACCCTCCACCCAAAGTGAAATCAGCCGTTATTCGGTTGGTACGTAGGGAAGATCCCCTGGTTCGCGAGGAGCTATGGTCAGCCTTTAGGCAAACAGTAAAGTTGTCTTTTGGGCAACGCCGGAAAATGCTGCGCAATTCGCTCAAAAGCATCCTTTCTTCAGAAGAAATCCAACACGAACGCTACCAGCTTCGCCCTGAACAAATTAGCGTAGAAGCGTTCGTAGAAATCGCCGAAAAAGTGCTGGAACAAAGGAATTCTACCGAAGATTAGGGAAGGTCAAAGGTCAACCAACAACCAACAACCAACAACCATCTACACCTCCTTCACCACCTCTTCCAAAGGAAACCGAAAGCGGTCACTGTATACGCCGCCTTCTTCTTCCGGACCAGTAGCAATCACCATATTGATTTCTGCTTTGCGGGGCAGTTTGAGTAAACGTTTAAGCCGTTTTTCGTCAAAACCTTCCATGGGGCAGGTAGCGTACCCTTCGGCCTGCATGCTGAGCATAAAGGTTTGCGCAGCTAGTGCTGCACTCTTATGGGTAATGATCCGGGAATTGGCACTGCTACTCCAACGCACCATTGGTCCTTGCCAACTTTTAAATTGCACGATGAGGGTCCGCAACAGCGTCATAAAACCAAAGGGGTCATTCATGTACAGCAGCGGAATGTTGCGTTTGTAGTATTCTATTGCGCGTTGGTCTCTTTTGGTCAGTGGGTCAGAGAAGCTCGTGCGCATGTGCGCCAATACCCGCTGGCTGTTGGCTTTCCATTTGTCTCCTCTGCATACGACCGCTATAAGTTCATGCGCGGTGCGGGCAGCACTCTGGTTCATACACAAGCGGGCAACTTCCGCTTTAGTTGCTGCTGATCTAATACGATAAAACTCCCAGGTCTGCAAATTACTGCTATTGGGTGCAAGTACAGCACGAGCCAAACTACGGGCTACTGCATCAGCATCAAAAGGGGCATCTTCCTGGTATTTCCTTACGGCCCTCCGGGTATTTACAATTTTATCAAAGATATCGGCAGCCTGGTTCATGGTCAACATTTATTTTTTCAGCCTTAAAGGTAATCACCCATTTGTAAAGCGTTCCCAAAAAGGATCAAAAGGTAATCTGTCCACTTGATCTATTCCTCAAAAGATAGGGTACTTTGTCGCTGCCGGTTAACGTGAAGTTGCGTAACGTCTGGACGGGAGTAGTGCCCCGCCGGATCAAAATTCTGCCGTTCTTCTCGCACGCTACGATGATCAATGCTAACAACTCGTAGACACTCTTCTTTGGTAATGGGTTCCAAGAGCCAGCTTCCGTCAGGATGAGCAATGCAGGAGCCACCGTCGGCCATCCATTCGGGAGCTTTGTCATGTACCAAATCATAATGAGGGATCAGGGAAGGAATATCACTCTTGCGCATTAATCCACTCACCGAAATAACATAAGAACGCCCCTCTCTAGCCAAGAAACGGGTCAGGATATCGGTATTGCGCACGTTGCCGGGCCAGATGGCTACATGTAGGTCTTCCCCCAAACCGTAGAGTGCCGCCCTGGGTAGCGGCATCCAATTCTCCCAGCAGTTGAGTCCTCCCAGCGTGAATTTTCCTAGAGGGAAGGTTCGCAAACCGTGGCCATCCCCTGGCGACCAACTCAATCGTTCTTCGTAAGTAGGTTGCAACTTGCGGTGTACATTGGCAACCTCTCCTTGAGGGGTAATATACACCAATGAGCAATACACACTGTGCCCACCTCGATCAGCCGGGCGCTCCACGATGCCGAATAGCAAAGCCATCTGGTAAGCGCGGGCTGCTTGGCAAAAAGCAGCGAGATCTCCTCGCTCAATTTGTATGGCTTCTTCCAGGTAATGGGCGTGCATTTCTTTTTGCAGAGCGGAGTTGAAGCGGGCACCATCCGTGAAGTCCAACCAAAAAGGATAGCCAGGAAGCAAGGTCTCCCCAAAGGTCAATAACTGGCAGCCTTGTTCTCCTGCTTGCTGAATATAAGACAGCATTTTATCAATGGTCGCTTGTCGCTGCAGCCATACCGGTGCTATTTGGGCAAACCCCACTTTTAGTTGGTCGTCAGACATCTTACTTAAATAAAATATTATTGATCAGAAAGTAGCGTAATCTTAATATCAACCCTTCGGTTAAAGGCGCGCGTACGATCATTGACGATAGTTCCTTTGCCTTCAATATGGATATCGTCTACTTCGATGCCTCTGCTTAGTAAGAACACTGCTACCTTTTTAGCACGTTGTTCCGAAAGGGCTAAATTGTAGGACTGCGTACCAATATCATCGGAATAGCCTACGATCTCAACGGTCTTTACCTCTTTGGCCTTCAGGTTTTCCACCAAAGCCTCTAAACTTTCTACTTCGCCCTGACTCAGTTCATCGCTATCGAAGCCAAAAAGGATATGATGTTCAAGGGTAATGTTTTTAGGGATACTTCTAGGCGTAGCGTCTTGCAGTTGCGATGCTGCTTCTATTTCCGCAAGAAAGCTAAACTTGGGTTGTAACAATAAATTGAGATTGAAAAATGAACGATTCTCCCATTGAGGAATGAAGAACTGATTATGGTACGGACGGTATTCGTCTGCCGTAATTTGAAGATCTAAGGTTTCTTCGGCACCAGCACAGAGGAAAAAGCGGCCTTCCGCATCGGTCGTCAAGGGGCTTTTTCTGCCATTGATATTTACTGTGGCTTGTATGGGCGTATGGAGAACGGAGTCTTTGACGATGCCTTCAAGAAAGGTGATGGGTTCGCCGTACAATTGCTCCGAAAGTTCAAAACGGTAAATATCCATCCCGCCCATTCCTCCAGGACGATTACTGGCAAAGAAGCCCGTCTTGCCACTTGCGGATAAATAGAAACCCAGTTCCCGATGAGGGCCATTGACGGGCGGCCCAAGGTTGATAGGGACGCTCCATCGTTTTTGCCTTTCGTCCCACCAGCTCATGAAAATATCTTGCTCTCCCATACCAAGGTGGCCCGTACTGGAAAAATAGAGGGTTTTTCCATCGTTGGAGATAAATGGCGCTTCCTCGTCACCGGGCGTGTTGAGTGGTAGCCCCAAATTTACCGGCAAACTCCAGTTGCCATTAGGGAGCTTTTCGGTCATATATATATCAGTACCTCCCACTCCACCAGGGCGATTGCTGGCAAAGAAGAGTTGGCTCCCGTCACAACTCACAGCTGCTTGCGATTCCCAGTAGACAGAATTTATAGGTGCTCCCAAAGGTGTGATCTCCTGGATTTCTGCACCATCAATCAGCGCTTCCCAAATATCACAAGGTCCAGCTACGCTATCCCGTTTACAGGCTGTGAAAAAGAGTTGTCGACCATTGCGCACCAGCGTACTCATCCCTTCGGGTTGCTCGGTGTTGAAGTCTTTGATACGCTCTCCATTGCGCCAGGTGCCGTTTCGCATTTGACTGTAGTAAAGATCTTCGTCTCCATTGGCACGCTGCCGCGTATAGTAGAGTTGCTGCTGATCATTGGAAAGAAAAGGGAAGTAGTCATCGAAACTACTATTGATGTCCTTGCCGAGATTTTGAATTTCGGTGATATTGATGAATTTCACCGAGTCAATGCTCATTTGGCATGCCCGGATGTTGTTGTTTAGTCGATCACTGATAACCAGTTCATCCGCCAGCTCTTCAACGCCATGCAGCCCAAATTTTTCAATGGGTTGCTCTTGTAAAACCTGGAAAGTTTTAAAATAGCGCAAGGCAATCTCTGGCTCCCCCATTTTGTAGTAGGTATCCCCCAACTCGAAATAGATCATCCTTGAGAACAAGCTATCGGATTTAAGAACCTGAATATACTCGTTTGCAGCTTCGGGGTATTGGCCAAGCAGTACATGACACTGACCAATCATTCTGTGAGCCACCGTCAGCGTTTCCTGTTCGCGCAATGCTTTCCTGAAATGGCGAATGGCGGTAGCGTAATCTTTGCCAAGTAAAGCTGATTGTCCATCCTGGAAATGGGCTGCGGCCATACTGCCAGAAGAAGGGGTGTATACCTGGCTAAAGAGTAGAAGAGGACAAGAAAAAAGAGGGAATAGAAGAAAAATGAAATAGTTCATGGGGTTTTTTGGATTGCGAAAGGTAAAAATAAGGATTCTAGGCTTTCGGCGCACGAATGAATTAGGGAACGGTAATTCCCAATTATATTTTTTTTATTAATCTGGGAGAGGAATTTCTTTTGGATCAACACCCTTTCCTAAGGCGTAAGTTTGCTTTAGTTAATCTATATTGATTTTTGATTCGAAATTATGATCAAGTTAGGTTAAAAAAGTATCGTTTTTTATCAAGATACTGGTAGAAATGCAACTCTTCTGTCAGTAGCTTTGTTTACAGTATTAACTTAGTGTTGAAAATACACGATCTTTGTTTTAGACCAAATGAACATGAACATGAACAATCCTAATATTTTAAAACGTAAGCTACTTGCCTTGTTGGTTGTGGTAGTTAGTTTGCCGCTTATGGTAGCGGCGAACAACTTACCAGGGTTTTTGATTATCAACGCAGGGCTTGGAAAGCAGTTTGGACTGAAAATTGAGGGCCTTGACCAGTCACAGGCCGATTTTTCAGTGAAATCCGTCAAAGGCGAGGTGCTATTACAGCAGAAAATTTCAGGTAGAGATTATCAGGGTATTTATAGCCTGGAGCTATTACAGGAGGGAGACTATGTCTTTATTCTGAAAACAAATTCTACTGAAATTCGTCAACCTGTTCGACTAACCAAGCACGCCATTCAATACCAGCTGACCCAGCGGCGAGTCATTTATCAGCCAGAGGTGATTCTTAAGGGGCGACAACTGGACGTTAATCTCAACAACCCTACAGCGGAAGCATTTAGCATCAAGTTGCTAAATAAAAATGGTGATATACTCTACCAGGAAACGCTTGCGGGTTTGTCCGAGATAGAAAAGCGTATCAATCTTTTACAAGTACCGGTAGGGGAGTACTTTTTGAAAATGACAAGCTCTGATGAGCAGTGGACAGAAGTTATTTATGTCCGTTAGGGTAAGGCGCGCAAAAGATATTTTATTTCGACTTTAAGCTTTTTGGGACGCAATAGGATGACTATTGCGTCTTTTTTTTGGGTAGCAATACAAAAAAATCCAGGGCTCTTTACAACGTAAAGAGCCCTGAGACAAAAAGTGCATTAGTAAACTTTCAACGCAAAAATAGTTATTAATCGGAAAATCCGTTAAACAAATTGATTTTTTTGACGATTTAATACCGATATTTTCTTTAGATAGGAGCGACTTTGTTTAACGATGATTCGTAGCAAAGTCGCTTTTTTTGTCAACCTATTAACTTGATTTGCTGTTGTTAAAGGAAATATTTCACGATGAACAAATCAATTTGGTTGCTCAGCACAATAGCTATTGTTTATCTTTTTGTCGCTTGCGAGACACCACCTTCGGAAAGCACAGCTAGCTTAAAAACAGCTACTACAAGCTTATCCGCACCGACTTCTTCTCTGGTTTCTCCTTTTACCAACTCTACCAACACCCTTGATAAATATTGGTACCAAGGCAAGGGAGAATTAAACGTTTATTCATTGGAGCAAAATCGCTACCAGGATATTCATCCAGGAGAAGCCTTGCTCGTTTTTGTTACCGAAGATTTCTTAACGGATAGACAAGTGAAGAATGATCGTTACGAAAGTGCTAATTCTACACCGATCCTGAAAATGAACGGAATTACCCGGTTTACGACTGGCTTGTATGATTATTCCATCATGACTTCGGTCTTTACTCCTGTCAAAACACGTGACTTTCCTCGAACTTTGAAAGTAACCCATTCCGCCCAGGATTGGTGTGGCCAAGTTTTTAGCCAGATCAATTTAAAGGGGGAAGAATATCAATACCAACAGTTTTCTTATTTTGAATCGGAAGGTGACGACCAAAAAAATGCTTCGGCAAATCTATTAGAAGAGGAGTTGATGAACAGGATAAGAATGGATTACCAACGCCTACCAGTAGGAGAGGACTTGAAGTTTATCCCTGGACTTACTTTTCTTCGATTGAAACACAAGCCATATCAGACATATACTGCTACTGCTAGCTTAAAAGACTATGAGGGAGCTGACTTCACTGGAGAAAAACTCAAAGCTTATGTTCTTGAATATCCAGAATTTCAGCGTACCTTAACCATCGTATTTTCTTCTGTTGCGCCATTTTACATCGAAGGTTGGCTAGATAGCTATCCTAGTGTTTTTGATGGTAAAATGCGAACCACTAAAGCATTACGAAGCAACACTGTTTTACTTGATTATTGGTCGAAAAACGCTAATACTACGGCCAACGCTGAACTTAGAGAACAGTTGAATTGGCGATAAAATAATCAGATTTGCCATTGAATTTTCCCAAAAGGGGAGGATAATCGTGATTTGGAGGTGAGTGGATGAAAAATTAATTTATGGTTTTTAAATGTGTAATTATTTGATTTTTAGTGTTTTGTGGTTTTTAGCTATCCTGCTTTCTTGTACGGGAGGTCTTATTTAGTTTACACATAATTTAAAAAGATTACTAATTAAATTTAAATTCTCTTACTTTTGTCGGGATAAGCAATTTATATTGGAATTAATTCGTATATAGATTACTTGTTGATTTTTTTGAACAGAGTTTAGTGATTTGATTAATGTATTTAAAGAAAAATGCATCCCTAGCAAGTCCCCTGAAAGTTGTTGAGGATTAAGTCCGAAACACAAAGCATTAAACTACTGTTCAGTTAGGGATGTAGCAAACTAACACACATAAATGGCTAATTTGAAACTTGGCAGTAGCGATGTTAAACAGCTGCTCGCTAACTACGAATCTCGTCAGCGACAGCTGCAATTCGAACTGGATCACACGAAAAATATGATCCGAAATTTGAAATCTGCCCTACCAACGATTGAACAAACCGAAGCGGAACAAGCTGCTATCTTAGCAGAATATGAGGTAGAAACACCGGTAGCCTCTACTGAAGCAACCCAACCTGAGGCAAAACGTCGTGGCCGCCCGGCAAAGGATAAAACGACAACGGCAAAGCCTAAAGCAGCCAAGCCTAAAGCAGCCAAGGAAAAAGTAAAAAAAGAACGTAAAGAGAGAGCATCAGGTTATCGACTTTCAGAGTACGATGAGCTTGTTTTCAAGGCACTACGCGATACGGATCACGCTTTGATTAATTCTCAAATTGTTGCCTTTATCGAACAAGATAAAGCCGCTAAAGGGGAAAATCCTGGAGCCGATGAGATTCAAACCATGGTCGTAAGAAGTTTGCAAAAACTTGCTAATCGCCGGGATGATATCAAAAAAGTACCTTACGAAGGTAGAGGGATGGCTTATGCGCTTCCTGAATGGCTGAATGGTCAGGGTGTCATCAAAAAGAAGCACGCTCACAAAGAATAAATTTTATTTTTTTGTGTAGTGGAATAGACTTTTCTAGGGAAACCCTTGTTCCTCTAGAAAAGTCTATTCATTTTAACCAAATCCTTCTAGAGGATCTGTTAAATCATAAAAGCTCTAGAAAACCATAATTATGCGATTATCTGCCGTTGTTGTTTCCGTTTTCCTGGTCTTTTCTTCCTCCGTTGCTGCTCAACAAACCTTTCCCTATCAGTTAAGTAACAAAGTAGATTTTCCTGTTTTAGGAGCCGGCATCTTGACCACAGGAATTTCTATCTATCTGGATCGTCGGGTCGAACCTTTGTTGGAAGAGCAGATAGGAATATTAGAAATTGATAAAATTTTTGGATTTGATCGCTATTCTACCCGTTACTATTCAAATTCGGCCCACCAGTTTAGTAATGTTACCGCCCTCAGTTCTATAGCTTTTCCTTTTGCTTTGCTGTTGGATAAAGACAACCGTGCGCACAGTGGTGAATTACTGCTGATAACCTTGGAAGGGGCGCTGATCAATGCCGGGCTGATTAATTTTACGAAAACACTCGTTCGACGACCTCGGCCTTTTGTCTACAACGGTACTGCTCCCCTGGAGTTGAAACTAAAACAGGAAGCTCGCTATTCTTTTTTCTCTGGGCACACGGCAGTTTCCTCCTATTTTACTTTTGCGGGGGCTCAAATGTATAATGATATTTACCCAGATAGCCGACATAAGACAACCGTTTGGGCTACAGCTGCCATTTTGCCAATTTTAACGGGTTATGGCAGAATGCGGGCTGGTAAGCATTTTCCCTCTGATGTGCTCGTCGGCTATGGCGTTGGGGCGATACTTGGGGTATTGGTTCCTCGCCTTCATCGCTTATAAAATCAAGCTGTTATACTTTCGTTAATCTATTTTCTCAATCTTTGTACCTGTCCAATAAGCTGTAGATTTACGCAGTTATATAAAAGCGTCGATACCCACGTGAAGTAACCGGTAATTTTATCACTTCATAATGGGTTTAATATCAAGGCGGTAAAAACTGTTCCGCTGAATTAATTATTATGCCGCTTAACCAAACAAAAATAGGCTGGGCTACTGCTGCGGCAATCGTCATTGCAAATATGGTTGGCACTGGAGTGTTTACCACGCTTGGGTTCCAATTGGCTAGTTTGCAGGATATGGGAGCTATCCTTTTGCTGTGGGTAATCGGTGGTGTTGTTGCACTTGCTGGTGCCTTTACTTACGCAGAAATTGCTACCCGCTTACCCAAGTCTGGGGGCGAATACCATTTTCTTTCTCGGATCTATCATCCTTTTCTAGGGTACTTGTCGGGTTGGGTAAGTATCACCGTAGGCTTTGCTGCCGCAATCGCTTTGGCAGCCATGGCCATTGGTAGTTATGTGGCTAAATTTTTAGGCTGGTCGGGCTCGTCTGTAGCCATGTTATCTATCTTATTTGTGGCACTTGTTCATTCCTTTGATATCAAGCAAAGTAGTAGGTTTCAAAATATCCTTACGGGAATGAAGGTACTGCTAGTACTCGTCCTTATCGCTAGTGGTTTCTTATTGCCAGCAGCGGCCGGAAGCCCTTTTGATCATGCGCAAGGACTAAGCTTTTCCTGGTCGTCAATCACTGAACCCATTTACGCAGTTTCGCTGGTTTATGTTATTTACGCTTTTTCAGGATGGAATGCGGCGGCATATTTGACCGATGAGATCAGACAACCCAAAAAGAATTTACCCAAAGCATTATTAGGAGGGACCCTTTTGGTGAGCCTATTGTTTATCCTTTTGCAGGTCGCTTTCTTACGCCAAGCTCCTCCCGATTTATTAGCCGGAAAGGTAGAAGTAGGGCAGGTAGTTGCGGAACTTATGTACGGCCAGACCGGGGGGCGTATCGTAAGCTTTATGATCGCTGGCTTATTGATCGCAGGGATAAGTGCGATGATTTGGGTCGGCTCCAGGGTGACTCGTGCGATGGCTGGTGATTATCAAATGTGGCAGTATTTTGCCAGAGATAATCAAACGGGTGTACCCGTACGGGCCATCTGGTTACAAGCAGGAATATCCGTCTTTCTTGTCACGACCAGTTCTTTCGAACAAGTACTGCTTTACAGTGGCTTTGTGCTACAGTTATTCACCATCCTAACGGTGGTTGGCTTGTTTGTTTTGCGTCGACGAAAAATAGGCGAGGAAAACTGTTGGCGAGGGCCGCTCTATCCTTGGGTACAATTCATTTTCTTGTTTTTTAATGTCATTGTATTGCTGTTTTTGTTAATAGATAAGCCCTTTGAGAGTTTATTGGGCATGCTCAATTTAGCTGCTGGAGCACTTTCCTTTGCCTGGGAAAAATGGCGATATAAACCTGCTGAGGTAGAAGCCCGCACAAAAAAAGAGGCAAAATCAAAACCTGTAGATCGCTTTGTGAAGACATCAGCGAAGAAAGTCAACACCTAGCTGCTGTTTCCAGCAGAACAACTCTATTACTCTTCTATAATTATTTGCCTGCTTAATCGCTGCCCATCTTGGTCAATGAGGGTCAATTGATGGACGCCTGCGGAGGGTTGCAGCTCCAAGGTGTGTAGCTGATGGGTCGTTGCCAGATAATTACCATCAAGGTGCCAGTGGATGGTAGCATCAGACTGGCGATGTGCAACTGAAAAAATCACGGCCTCAATTTCACCCTTCCAATTTCTTGGAATTTTTATTCTGGTGGCATGAGTAGGGTAAATCCACTGCATGCGAGGAGTGCTTTCAGACGAAGGACGGCAATCATCTCTCCAAGAAGGGAGTGGACTATAGGAGGGGTGTTGCTGCCGATAATAATAAGCTTGCAACGACGGAAGCACAAACCAGGCCTGGGCCTGAGGCATTTCATTTGATCCCAGGCATTGCTGGTTTACCCTTAGACCCGTTTGGTCAAGATAGATGAGTTCGTGTAGATGACAGATTTCACCACCACCTTTTCTTACGGGAAGTAAAAGACTGTCGGCCGGACAGTAAGACCTGGCGAGCATACCGCTTTGCTGACAAATCAAAGCTGGTGCCAGGTCGTTAAGAGGAGCTTCAAACCAGCCTTTGGTTGCGGCTGGGAGCAGCTGGCGAACTGCAAAGAGAATTGGAGCGGCAGCTTGTACGCCCACTAGGCCCGGGCGTCCTTCGCCATCGGCGTTACCTGTCCATACGCCGATGGTATATTGGGGGTCTACCCCCACCGCCCAGGCGTCTCTAAACCCGAAGCTCGTACCTGTTTTCCAGGCCATCCGGTGACTGGAGTTGAAGGCTTCCCAGTCGCCTTCGCTATCGGGGCGTTCTAGGGTTTCCAAGGCTTGAATAGTGGCCCAGGCGGCTCCTGCTCCCACTAATCCAGGGGCATTTTTTAGGCGAGGTGTCGGTGGAGGCAAGGAGGAATAAAGGTATTCAGGCAAGTGCCAATCTTTGGGGTCGTACTGGCCTTGAAATTTTTTTTGATGAAGGAGCATCCTACCCAGGCTACTGTACCAGGCTGTTGCTTGCCAAAGACTTACTTCGCATCCTCCCAGAATAAGGGATAGACCATAGTGGTCAGGCCCTTGGTTGATGAAATCAAATTGCCATTCCCGGAGTGCATTGTGGAAAGGGGCAACCCCGTATTTTTTCAATAAATAGACGAAGGGAATATTTAGGGAGCGCGCAAGTGCCAGTTGGGCTGGTACAGCTCCAGCATAGGACTCGTGAAAATTTTCTGGTCGGAAACCACCAAAAACAGAAGGGATGTCGGGTAACAATTCTGCTGGCAAAATCACCCCCTGTTGTACAGAAAGGCTATAGAGCAGAGGTTTAAGTAAACTGCCAGGGCTTCTGGGAGCTTGGATTAAATCAACTTGAGGACTGTGCTCTTTAGCCAGCTCAGGAAGGTTGCCCAAGTAGGCCAGTACCTTACCACTTTCCGTATCCAGGATGAGGACACCTAGGTTGTGGATGCCATTACCAGCAAGCCGTAACTGTTGCTGGCGGGCAAGACGGATAAGTCTTTGTTGGAGTTGGCCATCAATACTGACGATCCAGCGCCCCGGACCATTAGTGGCTACGATATGTTGCAGAAGATGAGGCGCTAGAGAGGGGAGGGGGAGAGGAGCGCCAGGCAGCGGTTCGCTGATCGCCAACTCATAAGTTTGTTGATCGAGCTCGCCTAAAGTCAGCAAATGTGCTAATAAGCGATTTCTTTTCTCTTCCAGTGCTGCGCGGTTACGGCCGGGGTGAATGAGTGCTGGACTGTTGGGGAGTACAGCCAGGGTTGCGGCTTCGGCCCAGCTCAGTAGTGCCGAAGCTTTGCCATAATAACGCCAGCTGGCAGCCTCTAAACCCACTACGTTTCCTCCAAATGGAGCGTTGTCTGCCCACAGTTGGAGAATCTTCGCTTTAGGATAAGCGACCTCCAAACGAATAGCCAATAGGATTTCCAGTATTTTTTGTCCCAATGTCCTAGAGGGATTACCCCTGGACAGCCGAATGACTTGCATATTGATGGTACTCGCTCCGCTGACAATCCGACCTGCTCGAATATTTTGGCGGAAGGCTCGTGCCAAAGCCCGAAAATCTACGCCAGGATGATTCCAAAAGCGACGATCCTCAAAGACCCGTACACAAACCTGGAATTTCTCAGGAAGTCGATCTGTCGAAGGGAACCGCCATTGCCCATCTTGTGCTATCCGAGCACTAAGCAAGTTGCCTTTGGCATCTTCGATAACTGTTGCTAGTGGCATTTTAAACAAAGTGCGGGGCAATGCAAATACCCACCAGAGCAGAAACAACAGCAACAATACAAGGCCTACTCTTTTAAATAATGTCCTCCTCATGGAAAATCAATAATTAGAATTGAAAGTACTAAAAACGGTATAATTATCTGGGTATTAGAAAAAAAGTGGCGCGGTATTTAAATAAAGCGTACCTTTACGGAGATTTGAAAATCGAGAACCCTGTAAGTGGGTTTGTTGGAATTTTATCTGCCCATCTTTTATTGAGCCTATTTCTTTCCTCAGTCAACTTCTTGGTTTTTCGCTTTTCTGGATTGATCCAGATGAACTGGTTATTCAGTCCATTGCTTTTTACTTTTTTTAATATTTTGTTGATGAATATTTTTGTTGCTAAATTAAATTACGCGACGACCGATGACGGGTTGCGTGAAGCTTTCGAAGCTTTCGGCGAGGTTACTTCTGCCAAAGTTATTATGGACCGTGAGACCGGACGTTCTCGTGGATTCGGCTTTGTCGAAATGGCAAATGACGACGAAGGACGTGCAGCTATTGAGGATCTTGATGGATCTGAAATTGATGGCCGTGAAATCGCGGTTAAAGAATCTGAACCACGCGAGAAGCGCGGTGGCGGTGGCGGTGGCTACGGTCGCGGCGGCGGCGGTGGTGGTTACAACCGCGGTGGCGGTGGTGGCGGCTACAACCGTGGTGGCGGTGGCGGCGGTTACGGCGGTGGCCGTAGCGGCGGCGGCGGTTACGGTGGTGGCGGTGGCTACGGTCGCAGCAGCTACGATCGTGATCGTGGTGGATCTGATCGCCGTGATAGCGGATCTCGTCGCGATAGCCGCGATGACAGCAGCTATGACGATCGTTACTAGTCCTTTAACTAGGATGCTAGAATAATATAACGCACGGATGCTTCGGCATTCGTGCGTTTTTTTTGTCTCCTCTTTACTTTTGCAGGCACTTCTTCGCTATTTTCGAAGCCTAGGCTTTATCTTGCAAACTCTTTATTAGTACTATCCTATTATTACGACCTTTTATTTGCTGACAATTGTTGATGATATACATTGACAAACGGCAAACCTTTTTATTTATTCGAAAAGAGTAATAATTCAAATGATGAAAAAACTCAACTATTTATCCTGGGCATTCACCGCTAAAATTATCCGTGGTGTCTTGCCTCTGTTTTTGCTGCTGCTGCTAAGTGTAGGAGTAGATGCACAACTCATAACTGCGGAACCTGCTTTCCCTACTGCTAATGACGCCGTTACCATCACTTTTGATGCAACGGAGGGCACGGCCGGACTAGCAAATTGCGGTTGTAATGTTTACATTCACACCGGAGTGATTACCTCTCAGAGTACGGGCCCTTCTGATTGGAAATATGTCCAGACAACCTGGGGGCAAGCAAATCCCGACTGGCAATTGACTCCCGTGCCAGGACAAGCCAATAAGTACACTTTTAGTATTACACCATCCATCAAACAATACTATGGTGTACCCGACGGCGAAGTGATTGAGCAAATAGCGATGGTTTTTCGTAATGGTGATGGTAGCCTAGAAGGTAAAGCCACTGGTGGTGCTGACATATACTATGAGGTATTTGAAGAAAATATACCCTTGTCTATTAGCCTTAATGCACCATTAGAAGATGATCTTTCGGTCGCTTTAGGTGAGTTCATCACCGTGAGTGGGGTCGCTTCGGTAGAGGCAACGCTTTCTATTTTTGAAGACGGAGAGCTGGTCGTTCAAGAAACAGATGCCACGGAGCTTACCTACCAACTGAGAGCATTGGAAGAGGGAGTTCACGAGGTGACTTTTAGTGCCGATGATGGCAACAGCTCACTATCGCAAAGTTTTACTTATACCGCTACTTATCGCGTGGATATTACTGCACCAACCAATCCAGTAATAATTACGTCTCCCGGAGCAGTTATTCCCGTGAATGCGACGGCTTACATTGAATCGGATTTGAGAATACTGGTCAACGGCAGTGAGGTACAATCGGCTACCAATTCAGCATCCATCGGCACAACCATCAATGTTTCGGGAAGCGGTACGCAGGAAGTAGTGGTCGAAGGAACTTACAATGGATTGCAAGCTGCTTCGAGCTTTGTTTTTGTGATTCCTGGAGACCTGGAGCAGGAAGATCCTCCCCTGGATCTTCCTCATGGGATCAATTACCTGGGAGATGGTAGCTACTTGTTGCAATTGTACGCTCCGAACAAGGATGTAGTTTTTGTGATTGGTGATTTCAATGATTGGCAAGCGTCGGTAGCCTACCAAATGAAGCAAAGCCTGGATGGAAATTTATGGTGGCTGCAAATAGATAATCTGACGGAAGGCGAGGATTATGCTTTCCAGTATCTCGTTGATGGGAGTATCAGAATTGCTGATCCTTACAGTCCTATTGTTTTAGATCCCTGGAATGACCCCTTTATTCCTTCTACGACATTTCCCGATTTACCAACTTATCCTACGGGGAAAACCCAAGGAATTACGAGTGTGTTACAGCCCGGGGCTCCTGACTATGAATGGGTGGTGGATGACTTCACTGCACCAGCCAAAGAGGACTTGGTGGTTTACGAACTGCTTTTGCGTGATTTTCTGGCCAGCCATGACTACAGCACTTTGCTGGATACCCTTGATTACCTCACGAACTTGGGAATAAATGCGATCGAACTGATGCCCATCAATGAATTTGAAGGAAATATCAGTTGGGGCTATAACCCAAGCTTTCACATGGCACTTGATAAATATTACGGAACGGCCAATCAGCTCAAAGCTTTTATCGATGAATGCCACAGTCGGGGAGTTGCAGTGATCCTGGACGTGGTGTATAATCACGCTTTTAGCCAAAGCCCTCTGGCTCAATTGTACTGGGATCCGGTGGCCTTTAAGCCAACGCCAGAAAACCCCTGGCTCAACCCTGATGCTCGTCACCCCTTTAACGTAGGGTATGACTTTAATCACGAAAGTGAGGCAACTACCTATTTTGTTGATCGCGTGATGCAGTATTGGATCGAAGAATTCAGAGTAGATGGTTTCCGTTATGATTTGTCTAAAGGCTTTACGCAAACGTTCAATAATGATGTCGGAGCTTGGGGCAATTACGATGCTTCCCGCATTGCAATTATCAAGCATTACGCCGATGTAGTGTGGGGTGTTGATGACGATTTTTATGTAATCCTTGAGCATTTTGCGGCTAACAACGAAGAGATTGAGCTTACAACCTACGGCAATGGCATGATGTCCTGGAGTGGTGGTGGGCTTCATAACCAATACCTCGAAGCCGCGATGGGCTATCCATCCAATTTGAGTGGTGCATTTTATACCTCCCGTGGCTGGTCTGTTCCTGCATTGGTCACCTATATGGAGAGCCACGATGAAGAGCGGATGATGTACAAAAATGGCCAATTTGGCAACTCCAGTGGCAGCTATGATGTGCGTAATACGCTGACTGGATTGCGTCGTTGTGAATTGGCGAGTGCATTTTTCTACACTGTTCCAGGCCCAAAGATGCTCTGGCAATTCGGCGAACTCGGTTATGGTTTCAGTATCAACTACTGTCCTAATGGTACCATTAATGATGGTTGTCGGGTAGATCCAAAGCCGATTCGATGGGATTATTTTGAAAGCCCCAATCGTCAGCGTCTTTACAATGTAACGAAGGCACTGATTGAATTGAAAAAGGATTATCCGGTATTTCGCACGACTGATTTTGCGAGTAGCCTTACAGGCACCGCCAAGAAGATTCACTTGAACAGCGCGGAGATGGATGTGGCTGTTTTGGGTAATTTTGCAGTAGAACCTCAGGGTATTCCTCAGCCTTTTCAGCAAACGGGCTGGTGGTACGAATACTTCACGGGAGACAGCCTTCTGGTGGAAGACCTGAACCAGTCGCTACCTTTTGTGGCGGGTGAATACCGCTTGTACACCAGTGTGCGATTAGACGAGCCTCCCGGTGGGTTTATCACTAGCAGCCGGGAAACGCTAACGAGCAGCTACCAACTAAGGGTGTTTCCTAACCCTGCTTCCGATCAGGTGGTCATTGATTTTGAATTGCCAACCGCTTCGACCGTACAATTGCAAATCCTTAATCTTAATGGTCAAGTGTTGAGTACCTTAGGGGAAGAGCGGGTGCCTGCCGGGCCATACCGGATAGGTGCAAGTGTGAAGCTCCCTGCTGGGGTCTACCTGGTACAGCTAAGCGCCAATGGATTGTTGCAGACGCAGCGTCTGGTGGTGCAATAAGAACAATTCTAACAGTTGGAAGGCACTACTTTGTGTAAAGTTGGGAGGTACTTCAAAAGTGCCTTCCAACTTTCCGTTTAAGGTGTAGCGCAGCGCGCGGAGCCCAGATCAGGCAGGGATAGGAGCGGTGCCGAAAGGTAAGAGCCCCGAGCTTGCGATGGGGGCCTGCCTCAAAACAATCCTACGTTTTGCACATCGTAATGGGGAGAGAACCATCTCATGACTGTATTGTTATCTATAAAGCTTTGAGTCCGTTGGAGATTTAGGGGGTTAATTTGATTTTATTGACCAATCCCTGACGTTTAACAGCTTTGTTTTAGTTAACTTCCTTGACGAGACCGTCAAATTATTCTATTTTACTGCTGCGGTGCAAAATCACTACTGTTTTGCTTAAAAAATGAACCCGATGAAGTACATTCTCTCTATCTTTTTCTTTGTTACCACCTTGCTTGGGCTACAGGCGCAGCAGCCGGCTCAATACAGTACTTACATGTTGGATCCGATGCGAATTAACCCTGCGTATGCGGGTTTGGATTATGCCTTGAGTCTGACGGGGACTTATCGTCAGCAATGGGCTGGGCTGGAAGGAGCACCAACGGGGCAGCGCCTAAGTGCACACCTGCCATTGTACTTTTTGCGGGGTGGTTTTGGCTTGCAGGTAGAGAATGATGAGATTGGTGCGCACCGCTTGAGTAGCGCACAAGTGGCTTACAATTACCAAATGGAATTGGGTAGTGGCGTGCTTTCATTGGGGGTTGGTGGCGGCTGGCAACAGCTGACCTTGCGTGGTGGTGAGCTGATAACACCTGATGGCAACTACGGAGAGCCAGGAAATACTTCGCACAATGATGATTTGCTGAGTTTGGCGACCCAATCAGGATCAACGATACAATTATCTACAGGTATTTATTTTCAGAGTGAGCGTTTGGAAATAGGCTTATCGGCCGAAAACATTAATGCGGGGAGCGTACAGCTAGATCAACTCAACTATGGCTTAGTACGCACTTATAACGCTTTTGCGATGAGCCGCTTTGAGGTAGGAAGGAGTTTGGAATTGCGTCCGTCGCTTTGGTTCAGAACGGATGCGATTGAAAGCCAGTTGGATATTTCTCTATCTGCGGTCTACAACAGCAATATTTTTGGAGGCGTATCGTTAAGAGGATACAGCAGCAGCACGCAAGATGCCGTTGTAGTAATGGGAGGCTTTCAATTGTCTCCTTCTTTGCAACTGGTTTACGCGTATGATGTTGGGCTTTCCCCTTTACAAACGGTGCATAGTGGATCCCACGAGGTGGTCATTAAGTACCGCATAAATAAAACTTTTGGCGAAGGGAAACCACCACGGATTATTTATCATCCGCGGGCCAAAGGTTAAGAAATGCTGGCTAAGTATTTCTTGTTACTGCCGTAATGCAGTAATAATGTTTCATTCTACTCAATAAATTAATTTCTACTCGTACTAAATGTCAGGCAGCTGGCGTTATGCATGGGTTGATGTGTTAAACTCTGCCATGGCAGCGTAAATTCTTTTGATAAATAAGCCAAACGGTCTATATTTACGTTCGCTTTTGAAAATCGGTTAAAAAAATCTGAAGGAAAACTCGGGTATAAACATGAAGAACTTATCCAAAGTCGCACTACTTCTCCTAGTGCTAGTCCTGGTGTCTTGTGGGCGCCGCGAAAACGGAGAAATCACTGGCGTGTTGGAGCGCCCCTCCTGGAAAGGAATTAATCCATTTGGTATGGTGTATGTACCCTCTGGTACTTTACACATCGGTCCTAGCGATCAGGATGTAGCCAACACCTATGTGCAGCGCCAAAAGGCGATTTCTATTTCTGGTTTCTATATGGATGAAACAGAAATCACTAACAATGAGTATCGCCAGTTTGTTTACTGGGTACGTGACTCTTTGGCACACGCTTACCTTGACCACTACATCACGGATGATGATGGTAATGAAAGCATCGATTGGGAATACGATATCGACTGGGAAGATGAAATCCTGGAAGACTTGTACTACCAAGGTGATGATCGCTTTGCTGGCCGTCGTGAGATTGACGTGAGCAAATTTGTTTACGAATACCAGTGGTACGATTGGCAAGAAGCTGCTCGTGACCGTGGACAATCTCCTCGTAACGCATTTATTAAGAGCAAGAAGGTAAATGTTTACCCTGATACCTTGGTATGGGTACGTGATTTCTCTTATTCTTACAATGAGCCAATGGCTCGTAATTACTTCTGGCACCCTGCTTATGATGATTATCCAGTAGTAGGTGTAGATTGGCACATGGCTAACGCCTTTGCTTACTACCGTACGCTGCTTTGGAATAACTACCAGCAGACCCGTGGTGATGGTGTTAATACGGAAGACTTCCGTCTGCCAACCGAACACGAATGGGAATATGCTGCTCGTGGTGGCCGCGAAAATGCACCATATCCTTGGGGTGGTCCTTATATACGCAATGCCAAAGGTTGTTTGTTAGCTAACTTTAAGCCTGGCCGTGGTAACTACCCAGAAGATGGTGGTCAATACACTGTAAAAGCAGATGCTTACTACCCTAATGATTACGGTCTGTACAATATGGCAGGTAACGTAGCGGAGTGGACAAGTTCTGCTTACTACGATAATGCTTACTCTTTCCAGCACGATCTAAACCCTGATATCCGCTACGACGCGAAGGATGATGATCCAGAATCTTGGAAGCGTAAAGTTATCCGTGGTGGATCATGGAAAGATATTTCTTACTTCCTCCAGACGGGTACGCGTCACTGGGAATACCAGGATACGACCAAGAGCTACGTTGGTTTCCGTAACGCCCTAACCTTCTTGGGTCGTTCACTCAACGATTTTTAAGACTAGATTTTCATAGGCGAAAAAGGATACTACTTACTCAAGTGGTATCCTTTTTCGCTTTTTATTTCTGTTTTTATTTCACTTAACTTATTGATGGACAGGTTTTTTGATGAAAAAAAAGTAATAAAGGGAGAAAAAACTAAAAAAAAGTGTTCCCCGATCTGTTACTTTTTAAGTCACCTGCATTATACAGTTGTGTGAAAGCTTTTCAACGCTTAGTCCTCGCCTTTAAAAGAAAGGAGAGGCCACTCAAAAGAGAGACAATCAAATTAACTAACTCGGTAAAATTGTTACGAGAATGAGTTTCTTAAAAACAAAAGGTTTTAAGTACGTAAAGAATCTGATTATTGGTGTAGGTGCAGCCTTCGTACTTGCAGGAGCACTTTTCAAAATCGAAAGCTGGCCTTTCGCTTCTGAGATGTTGATCCTTGGTATGGGTATTGAGGCATTCATCTTTGCTTTCCTTGGTATTATCGGACCAGAACCCGATTACTACTGGGACAAGCTTTACCCAGGGCTTTCTGATTACAACACCCCAATTCAGCCTTTGACTGCTGGTGGTGTTGCAATTGACAACACTCCTGCCTTGAACGGCGAAGTTGTAGAGCAGCAATTGGGTGGTATGTTGACGGAACTTCAGGGTATGTCACGTAGCTTGGGTAGCCTCAAGGCACTCCAGGAAGCTGATTTCTCTGGTGTATCTGATCAGGTGAAGTCTATGACTAACTTCTACGGTAAACTGAACGAAGCGATGGCTGACCTTGCTGACTCTGTAGAAGATACCAAGCAGTACAAAGCACAATTGACAGAACTGAATAAGAACATTGCTTCTTTGAACAATTCTTATGCTTCTTTAGGCAACGTATATGGCAACATCATTGGTGCTATGTCTAACGTAGGTAAATAATTTACCTGCCCTGAATTAATTGTTGAACTAAAAAAGAAGCAAAATATATGTCTATTCCAAAGGAACCGCGGCAGTTGATGATTAACATCATGTACTTGGTGTTAACCGCGCTGCTCGCCCTGAACGTATCGGCGGAAGTAATGAATGCCTTCTTTGCTCTGGATGACGGAAACAAAGAAAGTATTGCTACAGTCGATAGTCAGCTTGAAACGACCATTTCGGGCGTTAAAGAATTATTGAAAGATGCATCTAAGAAGAAGTATCAGCCGATTGAGCCTGCTATTGATGCAGTACGTGCCAAGGTTGCAGAATTCAATAAATACGTGGACGATCTTCGCAACGAACTCATTGATATTGCGGGTAACGCAAACGGTGAAGTAGATGAAGAAGATTATACCGAATCTTACGGCAAACGTGTACCAAAGGGTAAGAAAAACAAAGATGTTACTACCCGTATCTTGGTGGACGAAGGCCGTGGAGAAGAATTGAAAGCAAAAATTTTGGAAACACGTCAAGAATTGATTGATGTGTACACCAAATTGATGCAAGAAAATGGTGACTCTTTCAGCTTGAAGCCAGAACAGGTGGAACGTCGTATTCAGAGTGTCGCTAATGATATGCCTTTCAATATTGACGACGAAACCTGGAAAGCTCCAGGTAGCGACAAGAAAAGCTGGTCGGATTTCAAATTTCGTCAGATGCCTTTAGCTGCAGTTCTCCCATTGCTATCTCAAATGCAGTCTAACCTGAAGAGTTCAGAAGCTGCGATGATCAATGACATGGCAGAGTTGACGGGTGGTCGTACGATTGAATTCGATGCCTTCTTCCCAGTGGTAGCAGCTGATCGCTCTTACGTGGTTGGTGGAGAAAAAATCTCTGCTAAAATTTCAGTAGGTACTTACAGTACTTCTCTACAACCGGAAAACGTGAAGATCTACGCAGGTGGTACATTACTGCCAGTAGGTCAAGGAGGTATCGCAGAGTACTCGATCACGGGTAGCGGTGCTGGTCAAAAGACCATTCCTCTTCGCGTAGAAGTGGTTAACCCACTGACAGGTGAGATATCAAAAGGAGAAAGCGAGTTTGTCTACGAAGTAGGTTCACGCTCCGTAGCCGTAGCGGCAACCAAGATGAACGTATTCTACATTGGTGTTGATAACCCGATCACGATCTCTGCTTCTGGTGTGAGCTCAAACGATGTACGGGTAAGTGTTTCTGGCCCAATTACGATCAGTGGTAGCGGTAGCAACCGTACGATCAATGCGAGTGCTCCTGGTGCCGCAAAGGTTAGCGTATCTGCCAATGGTACCAGCTTGGGTAGCTTCGACTTCCGTGTCAAGCGTATCCCTAACCCGGAAGCACGCCTTTCTGGTAAGAACGGTGGTGGTATGGGATCTGGTGAATTCAAAGCACAAGGTGGTGTAGGTGCCTTCCTTGATGATTTTGACTTCGATGCGGTATGTCAGGTAGCTGGATTCGAACTGGTATACGTACCAAAGCGTCAGGATGCTATTCCTGTGCAAAACCCGGGAGCTCGCTATACCGATGCTGCTCGTCGGGTAGTCAACCAGGCTAAGCCAGGTGATATCTACTACTTTGAGAATGTACGGGCCAAGTGTCCGGGCGATACTGCAACACGTAAGATCAACAGTATGGTCTTCACGATTCAGTAATATTTGCACCTTGAGGGGGAGATTTGTTAAAAGTTTCCCCCTCAACTATGTTAAAGGCAATAGCGGGTTTGGTTAATCCGTTAAATAAGCGCAATTTAGCGATCCGACAGAAGTGAGTACCATTCCTGTCGGAAATCTGTTTTAAAAAAGGAAGGGTTAGGTTCCTTCCACAAGTGTATAAATACAATCAACTCGGTAAAAATTTACTTCCATGAAGATCGCTCTGAAGCTCCTGGGCTTAATGCTGTTTTTCTGTGTCGGCCAGCTGGTGGCACAAGTGCCGGATAACGTAATTATGACGGAATCTGGCAATAGTCAGGTCGTTGAGCAAGACCCGCCAACGGATGACATCACTGATAAGCGTACCATCGAGACGGTACGTATTCTTCCTTACGATCCAGTTCGTGAAGCGGATATTTTTTGGGAAAAGCGTATCTGGCGGGTAATTGATATCCGCGAAAAGATGAACCTTCCTTTTGCTTATCCAGAACGTCCTTTCTTTTCTATCTTGCAGGAAGCTGCTGAAAACGAAGAAATCAACGTTTATAGCAATGAAGACGATAAGTTTACCCACCGGTTAAGCCCTGAGGAGATTGCCTCAATGGGAGCATCGGTAGATACGGTAACTACTTTTGACCCGGTTACGTACGAAGAAAAAATTCAAATCGTTCGCAACGAACTAAACCCCGAAGATATCAAGCGTTACCGCTTGAAAGAGGTATGGTTCTTTGACGAAGAAACGTCTCGTATGCAAGTTCGTATTCTCGGTATCGCACCTTTATTGGATGTGAAGGACGAGAATGGCAACTTCAAGTATGAGCAGGTGATGTTCTGGGTATACTACCCTGAGGCTCGCCAGATTTTAGCTCGTGAGAAAGTATTCACCACCGGCAACGACGCTGCCCCGATTACGTGGGAGTCGCTGATGGAAATGCGTTTCTTCTCCAGCTATATCTATAAAGAATCTAACGTTCACAATCGTCGTCTACAGGATTACGTTCAAGGCGTAGACCTTCTTCTGGAAGCTGATAAGATCAAGCAAACGATCTTCAACTTCGAGCACGATCTTTGGGAATACTAAAATAAGCTTTCGCTTATTTATTGTCAAAAACCCCTCTTCTCTCGCTGAGAAGAGGGGTTTTTGATTTGATCTTCTATCCGTCACGGCGTAGGCCAAGCCAACGCCGAATGAGGGGCTATTTCGCAACTTTTCGTGCTGTTCCTGAGATGAGTTGGCTATCAATGTATTGCTTTCCTTTGAGGAACAAAATCCCTCTACCCCAACCCCTCTACGGGATCAGGTTGGGGTAATCAGTAATGATGCCGTCTACACCCATCTCTAGGAGTCGCTCCATTTCTTTAGGATCATTTACGGTCCAGGGAATCAGTTGAATGTTTTGTTGGTGGAGACTTTGAGTGAGCTCTGGCGTACACAGGAGATAATAGGGGCTATAGATTTCGGGCAAAAAGCCGAGGCTCGCCAGATTTTGTTCCAAGGTGTTTTGGTTGGCCACCAGGTAGGCCAGTGTTTGGGTGGGAGCTTGTTGCCTTACGGCCTGTAGGCTGCGTACATCAAAAGATTGAATAGTGGTACGCTGGGCGATGCCTAATCTTTGCAGTTCTTTTAGCAAAAGACGGGCAAATTCTTCGGGATGCGGAGTGTGCCGTTCATCCCATTCCGGGAGGCTTTTTATTTCGATATTATAGAAGGGGAGGGGGCGTTTTAGATCAAGGGCCACTTGCTCAGCCATTTCTACCATTGCCGCGAGAGTGGGCTTTCTGGTAGGGCGTGGCTGTTGCGCTGGAAAATTAGTATTTCCTCGCTGGCCGCAATCAAAGGTTTGAACCTCGGCTAAGGTCATTTGGTGGATGAGGAGGGATTGCTCTTCTTCTTCGGTTACTGGGCGGCCATCGGGATGTGTACAAATGAGTGCTGCCATCCAGGGTTCGTGAGAGATGACCAGTTGTAGGTCTTTGGTTACGGCCAGATCAAGTTCCAGGGTCCTGATCGCTGGGTAGGTCAATGCATGGGCAAAGGCCGGAAGGGTGTTTTCTGGCAGCAGGCCCCTTGCGCCCCGGTGACCTTGCCAGTCAAAGGCAGTGGTTTTCATATCAGAAGGTTGATGTAATATTTGAGTGGCTTTACTACACGATGTAATCGTAATAAGCAGCAAAATAAGGATTCGATACATAGAGATTTGCAATTTAGGTACCTTTGTGAAATTAATGACCCTTGGTGAAAATAGGGGCGTTTATTATATTAACGATAGATTAAGAATGAGCAGAATTCTTTACTACCTCTTCCTAAAGCCCTTGTCAATGCTGCCTTTGTCGGTATTGTATGTTTTTTCGACTGGTTTGTTTTATGTCCTCTACTACGGTGCCGGGTACCGGAAGAAGGTAGTAATGGGCAATCTGAGACGTTCTTTTCCAGATAAATCGGAGCAGGAGATCAAGCAGATAGCCAGCAATTTTTATCGCCATTTGTGCGATCTCATTTTTGAAAGCGTGAGGATGTTCAGTATGGGAGAGGAAGAAATACGCAGGCGAGCAATTGTTACAAATCCTGAGTTTGTGAAAGAGCTGGAAGCCTATGATAAAGGAATCGTGGTCATTGCTGGCCACTACAACAGTTGGGAAATGATGGGGACGGCCTTTCCTATGTTTAGTAAGTTACCAGTGGTGGCCTTGTATTCTCCCATTAAAGATCCTTTTTTTAGCAAAGTATTGTCAGACTCTCGCGGAAAGTACGGGCTGGAATTGGTGCCTAAGCACGAAGCCAAGGCCATGTTTAAAGAATGGAATGGCCGTCCGGCGATTTATTTGTTCGGAGGTGACCAATCACCTACGAGTAGCAAGAAAAGTTTCTGGATGGAATTTTTAAACCAAGATACCGCGGTCGCTTTCGGCACCGAAAAATTCGCCAAAGAGTACGACTGCCTCGTCGTTTTCGGTGATATACAGAAAGTAAAACGAGGCTACTATACGATGACTTTCTCGCTGATCTCTGACAAACCACTTGAGGAGGAACACGGAGCCATCACCATCAAGCATACCCGCAAGTTGGAAGAAGTCATCCGCGCTGCACCACAGTATTGGTTGTGGACACATAAGCGGTGGAAGCGGAAGCGGGAGGATGGGTAGTATTTTATCCGAGCTGTTTTGCTTGTCTTATTATTTGTATTAAATTACGTCATTATTTCAAACAGCGCTCTCTGTTCAGCGCACAAAACACCTTAATATGATCATTTGGAAAGGTCTAGGCTTTCTGGCTATTTTGATTCCCGTCGTTATTGTTATTCTTCTGCAAATTATTTTTGGTGATGATCCCATTTACGCAAGTATAGGGTACCTACTAGGAGCTGTCCCGGTCTGGTTTTTGGGAAAGCGGCTAAACGCAGATGTTGGAAAGGTCGTAGCAGATCCCCAAACGGGACAGCAAATGACAACAAAAGCCGAACATACCTTATTCTGGATTCGAATGGAATACGCAGCTGTTATTCCAGTAATTATTGGAATCGTAGCTTTTTTTGCCTAATTATTCTTCGTACTAACGTAGCTACTACACTACGATCTTAAAAGAAATATCCCCGTTCAAACCAATTGAGCGGGGATTTATTTTTTAAAGAACGTAGGAAAAACGTTGACGACTACTCCACCAAACTATCATACACCACCACCTTGGTCCACTTGTCCTTGTGATCCTCTACGAACTTTAGATGGATAGGGTCGATTTGGTAGGCATCTTGAGCAGCAACATCGGCAAAATGTACAAGAAGCGCAATGCTATAGCTGTTGTCTACAACCCCACGGGCTTCGGTGGGGGCTACGGGCCCGATGTACATGTTTTTTACGGAGCTTACTGCTCGGAGTGATGCTACACCAGCTCGGAAAGCCGCCCGATCAGCCTCAGAAAGATCTTCCTTGAGCCAGAAAAAAACGCTGTGGATGAGGCCCGGTTGTTCTTCAGCAGCATCGGCAAGTTGGACAATTTTAGCCTGGGCAGCGGCGAGTTCTGCCTGTAAGTCAGCTTGCGCCGCTTCTTGAGCGGTTGTATCGACTTGAGAGCAGGATTGGAAAATCATTAAGATCAGTAGAAAGGGTAGAAATTTCATGATTTGTGTTTTTTTACAGATACATGAAAGGTAGGGGTTCCCGCAAAATAAGTAGTCATCAAGAAGCGAATTATTTCAGTTTTATCGCTCGTAGGCGACCCCCAGCGAAAAGGTTGCTCCATGATAACTGTTGCGCTGGTCAATAAGCAGTCCGGAATTACTGGCATAGGAAGCCACTAAGCGCCAGACATCATTCAATTTATACATACCCGTCAGGCCTGCATACGTAAAGGTGGTACCTTCTCCGTAAAGAAATGACCCAACGCTGCGAGGAGTATCGGTAAAATCATCCTGCACTTTTATTTTACCAATCAGGTAGAGTCGATCAAAGAAAAGATGTCCTATCTCTATGCCTGCCTGCCATTGATGACTATAGCCTTGCGTTCGAAAGTTGGTGGTGGCGTAGATGCTTCCGAAGGTTTTGCCGTTGTTTGAAGATTGGGAAAAGACCAGGGTAGACCAGACGTTAAATTCTCCATCGGAAGTGGGGAGGTTGATTTGCTCAATGATGCCAATTTCATTGGGTGCTTTGGCGCTTGCGAAGTTGATGCCGTCATTGGTGGGGACATCTAGCTCCAGCTGAAAAGCCAAAGGAACAGCTTTCAATAATTGGTATTTCCCACCTAGCCGAATGCTGCCAATGCCCACTACGGTCTCTGTAGTATTGAAACTATTGAGTTGTAAAAACGGGAGGTTGAGAAGGGCAGTCAACCGATCACTTATACCATATTCGCCGTAAAGGGATAAGTGATGCGTACGAAAGGTACTTCCCTGATCAAAAAGTTGTCCGGAGGTATTGTAGTATTCGTTAGAGCTAAAGGTAGCAGCACTGGCTTGTAGGTAGACGCCTTGCTTAGTTCGGGTCCAGCCGTTTTGCGCTTGAGCGCTAAAACTTAAGGCAAGACCAATTGATAGGAAAAGAAAAAGACAGTAATACTTCATGACGAAAGTATTTATTAACAGAAAGCCAACTGGACAAAATCATCCAGTTGGCCGGAGAGATAAGTTACTGAAGAGGAGCGTTCCCAAAAGGAATACTCGCCGTATTACACCATAGAATCACGTGGGTGAAATTACTAGGGATGGCTTGGCCGAGCTTGAAGAATTGCTCTCCATTCGACTGGACGGCGCCGATCAGAAGCAAATCTGGATTTCCGTTACCGGGATCAGGCGTAAAAGTAGCAGAAGTAGAAAAGTAAACAGCCACGGTTCCGGTAGCCAACTCCGTTGTGAAATCACTGCCGAAACGGAGGAAATTCGTGTTTTCTGAATCAGTTACCAGTTCAGCAGTTCCTGTCGTAGGGGTATTGGATTCAGCGGTGAAGGTCCCGGTTCGCTGGATGGTTAACGCACCATTAGGCTGGGAAGAATCAATGGTAATCGGATCTTCATCTCCACAGCTGGAGAAGATGAGTGTAAAGGACATGAATACCATCAGGAAGGGAATAATACCTTTTTTCATAGCGGTTTTTTGTTTGATAAAAAGTTATAATCGCATGCTTCGCGATCAAATGATGGCACAAATATCCCCGGAGGATATCACAGAATTGTAACAAAGAAATCGCGAAAATTGAACAGCCGAGTAAACGTCTTGGTCCTGACATGAAAAAAGAAAGCCCCCGCTGGAAACTTTCCGACGGGGGCTTTCTTTAAAGCTTATTTAAAAATTGCTTCGTGCAAATTATTTCGCTACGACAAATTTCTGGCTTACGCGTTCTTCGCCACTAGCTACTTTGGGAGCGGCGTCAATAACGGCCTGGCTGGCACCTGCCTTGTATTTTTCAAAATTAGCAATAAAGGCTTTGGCCAGTTTATTGGCTTGCTTATAAAATGCTTCGTCGTTGTTCCAGGAAGCTTTAGGGCTGAGGATTTCGCTAGGAACATTGGGGCAGAATTTGGGTTGCTGCATACCGAAAATGGTGTGAGTGCTGTATGCTACATTGTCCAGGTCTCCATTTAGCGCAGCGGTGATCATGGCACGGGTGTACTTTAGTTTCACCCGACTTCCTACACCGTAAGGCCCATTGGCCCAACCCGTGTTGACCAACCAAACGTTTACACCGTGTTTTTGCATCTTTTCACTGAGCATATCGGCATACTTTCCAGGGTGCAGAGGGAGGAAAGGTGCCCCAAATCCGGCAGAGAAGCTGGGAAGTGGCTCGTCAATACCTTCTTCCGTACCCGCTACTTTGGCGGTATAACCAGAAATGAAGAAGTAAGCAGCTTGCTCTGGCGATAGTTTTGAGATCGGAGGCAGTACACCGAAGGCATCACAAGTCAGGAAGAAAATATTGGTCGGATGCCCCGCCGCTGATACCTCAAGGGCATTGTTGATGTGGTGGATGGGGTAACTTACACGGGTATTCTGGGTAATGCTGCTATCACTGTAGTCTGGCTTTCTCGTATTAGGGAAAAAGCCGATGTTTTCCAGGATCGCTCCGTGGCGAATCGCTTCGTAGATATCAGGTTCTTTTTCAGCAGTGAGGTCAATGGTTTTTGCGTAACAGCCGCCTTCAAAGTTGAAAACGCCTTCCTCTGACCAGCCGTGCTCATCGTCGCCGATAAGGTCGCGGTTGGGGTCGGCAGAAAGGGTGGTTTTACCAGTACCGGAAAGGCCAAAAAAGATAGCTACATCACCTGCTTTTCCTACATTGGCAGAGCAGTGCATGCTGAGTACATTGCGTTGCTCAGGGAGAATGAAGTTTAGTACAGAGAAGATACCTTTCTTGATTTCGCCCGTATAGCCTGTACCGCCAACGATGACACACTTGCGGGTAAAGTTGATAATCGAGAAATTGGATTGGCGGGTACCGTCTACTTCAGGATCAGCTAGAAAGCCAGGAGCATTGATGACCGTCCACTCTGGAGTGAAAGATTGAAATTCTTCTGCTGTAGGGCGTAGGAACATATTGTATACAAACATATTGCTCCAAGGGTACTCATTGACTACCCTTACTGGAAGCCGGTATTTGGCATCCGCACAAGCAAAAGCGTCGCGAACAAAAACTTCGCGCCCCGCAAAATAATCCGTGATTTTGTCATACAACTGATCGAAACCTGCAGCCGAGAAGGGCATATTGATTTTGTTCCAATCAACGGTGTTTGCGGTAATATCATCTTTGACGATAAAGCGATCCATTGGGGAACGACCAGTAAATTTACCGGTGTTAATCGCCAAGGCACCATTGTCTGCGATGATACCCTGTTCGCGAACAATCGTAGCTTCTTCCAGAAATTCTGGAGATTCATTCCAATAGGCTTTCCGGTAATTGCGGATGCCCAGGTCTTCGAGTTTCGCTTGTGGGTTTTTGATACCAAATTGTAGCATAGCTTCAGATTTTCGCACCGTCGTTGACAAGATCAATGGCAAGCTTGTCAATACTTCGAGAGTGCAGACAGTTTTTGATGGTCAATTAGTAAGTAGGGCCATTGCTGAAAATACTGCTAACGGGCTGCAAGTTATTGCTTTTTTTATTTTTAGAGAAATTTTCTCTAATTAATAAATTTTATCCAAAACAATCGTTTTCACTTGAATATTGCTGTTTGTTACTTTTTTCTCCTAACAAAAGCTAAATTAGCAGGTATTAGGCCCGGAGAGCATGATAATTGTCGCTATGAAAGGGTGATGTTTTTTTGAGAGCAGGCTTTTGTGTAGTAAACAAAGGCAACGCTGACCATAAATTACCAGCTTGATGTTGAAAGAAGCGGACATTGTAAAGTTGATTTTTGGACTTAAAGTCCAGCATTTACGGCAGGAGGCCGATTTGTCTTACCATCAGCTCTCGGATCGAACGGGCCTGGCGATTTCTTACTTGCATAGTATTGAAAAAGGGAAGAAATACCCCAAATCGGACAAGATCATCACTTTGGCAGCTGCTTTGGAGACAGACTATGATTATTTAGTGTCGCTTGAGCCCAGCAAAAAGTTGCGGCCTATTGTAGAATTGCTACGGTCGGATTTTTTGAAAATTTTCCCCTTGGAGACCTTTGGAATTTCTACGACCAAGCTCATTGAGCTGTTGTTGCAGGCGCCGGAAAAGGTGAATGCGTTCATTAGTACGGTGATCAAGATTACCCGTAACTTCAACATGCAGGGGGAAGATTTTTATAAAGCGGCCCTGCGTTCTTACCAGGACTTACACGATAATTACTTTCCGGAAATAGAGCAATCTACCCAGGATTTTCGTCGTGAGTACCAATTGGCTATTGATCATCAATTGGATATTCCTACGTTGGAGGAGCTGCTCTTGCGGGTTTATAAAATCAAAGTGGATCGTGATTATTTGCCGAGCCATCCGACGTTGAAGCATTTGCGGTCTGTTTTTTCACCCAGACAAAGCACCCTGTTTTTAGGGCCAGATTTGAATTTGGCGCAGGAGCGTTTTTTATTGGCCAAAGAACTGGGTTTTCAAAAACTGGGAGAAAAAGAGCGTCCTTTAGAAACGCGGATGCTGGAGATAGAATCTTTTGAGAAACTTCTAAGCAACTTTCGCGCTTCTTACTTTTCGGTTGCCTTGTTATTGCCGGAGCCGGTCATTGTAGGATATCTGCGAGAAATGACGACTTGGCAGCGTTGGCGAGGAGAGGAACTGCTGCGTTGGTTGGCCGAAAGTGAGCTTACCTCAGAGATGCTCCTCCAGCGGATGGCCAATATATTGCCCCATCATTTTGGGGTCAAACAATTGTTTTTCCTTCGGTTTTTCACCGATCATGGGATGCAAAAGTTTATCGTGACGAAAGAAATGCACCTGTCGCAGTTGCACGATCCACATGCTAACCAATTGGATGAGCATTATTGTCGGCGCTGGATCAGCATTCGCCTCATTCGCCGTCTGAAAGCTCAGCAGGGATTGGAAGTGACGGCAGGCCCGATTGTCGGCGCTCAAATCTCAAGGTACTGGGATACGCCCAACGCCTATTTCTGTGTAGCGATGGCAAAACCTACCCGAGAAAATACCGACAACAGCAGCAGCGTCACCATTGGTTTGCTCCTCAACGATCAGTTGCGGGACACTTTTCCTTTCTTGGCTGATCCGGCCATTGTGACCAAAGATGTACATACCACTTGTGAACGTTGCGCCATCCTCGATTGTGGTGCTCGCGCAGCACCTCCTGTATTCCTTCAGCGACAAAGACGTCGCCAGGCGAGTCGGGAAGCATTGGCAGAAATGCAAAAGAAGTCTTAGCTGGACTTTGCAATAATGAACACTGGATATGGGTGTAGGGGTAACCGACGTCGAACCAACAAACCATTTTTCAAAGTCGGAAATCGGAAGTAATTAGGCCTCCTCAGGTTTATCAACCATCAACCAACAACCATCAACAATCTAACCATCAACCAACAACCCTCTAACCATTTAACAAATTCTCTTATTTTAGCCTTTCTTATTGGTAACAACTTCATCAAAGCACGCATTAATGAGCAACTACGCAGCAGACGAAAGTCGTTTACAGGCCCTTGCCACCGGAAGTGATGCTGCCTGGAGGGCACTGTATGACGACCTGCGCTCGCCTTTTCGCTTGTTTTTTTTAAAACATACGAGTTGGGAGCCAGAACAAGTCAATGCCTTGTATCAAGACGCCATGGTCGTTTTACACCGTAAGGTGACCAATGGAGACTTAGCAGCTCCGTTGCGTAGTAGTCTTCGGACGTACTTGTTTGGGGTAGGTAAAATGATCTATCGAAAACAGGGAGGAACCGCTACGAAATGGGAAGAAGAGATTCCCGAAGTAGCTATTCCGCCTGCCGTGGAGGATCGGATTGCTCAACGGGAACAAGCCGCCTGGATACGTAACCTGCTCAACAGGATGGATGAAAGATGCCGCGATATTTTGCGCAAAGTCTATCTCCATGGTTACAGCATGGAAGCAATTGCGGAAGAGCTCAGCCTCAGTGGGGCAGGGGCAGCCCGTAAACGCAAGTTTGATTGTTTACAGCGGATGCGTAAACTGATTAGTACAGAAGAACACTAAGTGATGTTACCAAACGAATTACTCGCACAATTGGAAGCCCTTCGGGCTGGTCGATTAAGCGAAGAAGAACGCAAAAAACTCCGCCAGGCACTCGATGAGTTGCCGCAAGGCGAAGAGGAAGAAAAGGCTTTTTATCAGCTCTGGGATGCCTGGGATGCGCTGCACTTTGAAGAGCAGGGCACTAAGTTCGCAGCAATGGATGTCGAATGGCAAGCCACTGACGATATCGAACTAGTGGAATGGTACCTGGAAGGGGAGTTGTCGGCTGCCAACCAACAGGCTGTAGAAACAAGGAAAGCCAATGATCCTGCCTTTGCTAAACTCCTTGAAGAACAGGCCAAATTAAGCAGCGGCTTCGAAGACTTAAAAGACGATGATTTTCGCCAGCAGCTGAGAAAATGGGACAAAGAAGAAGATAAGCCTACCGCTGAATTACGTGGACTGCGCGCAAATTGGAAACGCCTCGGGGCTATTGCTGCTAGTGTTTTGATTTTGATGGTGGCGGGAGCTGGTTGGTTTGCTCAACAAAATTACTCCGACGAAGCTTTGGTGGCGCGTTTTTACAAACCACCTCCCACTGGCAATACCATGGGGGCTGGTGCTGCGGAGGAAAAAGCATATCTCACTAGTTTCGCCAGTGCACATGAGGCACTGGAAAGTAAAAATTACCAAGAGGCCGCTCAGTTATTTGCAAATCTTAGCACCCAAGTGCCTCCGGTAAACTTTAGTGATGAAGACCTCAAGTATTATCAGGATAACCTGGATTGGAGTATTGTCTTAGCAAAAATAGGAGAGGGTAAACCCGAGGCGGAGATCAGTGCGCGTTTGGAACGTATCCTTGGCGATGAACAGCATACTTACTACCAGATGGCACTAGCACTAAAAAAAGATTTGAGATCTATCTGGCGTTGGTAGCTTTGCTAATGCTTTGTAACCAAGAATAGGCAATGAAAATTATAACCTTTAGTAATCCCCACCGCCAAAAACATTTTGACTTCTTTCGAAAGATGGATCAGCCGCATTTTAGTTTGGTGGCCAATGTAGATATTACCCGTTTTCTAGCGTATATTAAAGAAAGGGAGCTTCCGTTTACACCATATATCGTATACCTGCTTTCAAAAGCAGCGAATGATATACCCGCCTTTCGCTGGAGGATTCGTGGAGAACAAGTGGTGGAACATAGCACAGTCCAACCCTCTTTCACCGTACCTACAGAGGTCTCTGAGGTTTTTAGTTTTTGTACGGTAGATTATGACCAGAAGGCCAGTGTGTTTATCGAACGCGCCATGGCCACTATCGAACGAATGAAAACGGCCCCTGATTTTGAAGACGAGCCAGGGCGTGATGATTTCCTTTTTATGTCAGCTATTCCCTGGGTGAGTTTTACGGGGCTGACCCACGCTATGCACTATTCTCCAGCAGATAGCGTGCCTCGGATCAGTTGGGGGAAGTATTTTAAGCAAGAACATAAGGTGTTGATGCCCTTGGCCGTACAGGCTCACCACGCTACTGTAGACGGACGAGATATGGGCCACTATTTCCAACAAGTAGAAGCACTGTTTTTGCAGGGAGAGACACTTTTTGAGGTTTAGAGAACTTTTTTTCTTCTTTTTTGGAAAAAGTTCACGTGATACGAAAATTTATTTATGGTGTATTTTGCCTGTATGGATTTGGTAAGGTTCGTATAGACCAATAATTATTCCGAATTATCGAGGTATTACCGCTTAATCGACAAACTTGGTTGTCGGAGTAAATGATATTTATCATTGATAATCAGTTGACTATGTCCTAACTTTGTTATAAGTTTGCATCTTAGTGTAAAATAAACACTTTCTATTCGATGATTAAGAAGCAATATTCCAAATCAAAGCCTGTTTGTAAAGTCACATTTTCATTGACTACCGATCAGGTTGGCAAGAAAGCCGAGGTTCGCGTCTTGGGTACATTTAACGACTGGAGCTGGGACAAAGGCCTGGTCTTAGATGCCAAGAAAAAAGATTATACTGGAGCAATTGAATTGCCTGCAGGTGCCATCTACGAATTCCGTTACCTGGTCAATGGCCAGGATTGGTTCAATGATGAAGCTGCGGATGATTACCAACTTACGCCATTCTTCAGCCACAACTGTGTGTTGGTCGTAGATGCAGTAGAAATCAAGAAGGCACCGGTCAAGAAGGCAGCTCCTAAGGCTAAGGCTGCTCCTGCTAAGAAAGCCGCTCCTGCCAAGAAGGCGGAAGCCCCTGTGGTAGAGGCTACTCCTGCCAAGAAAGCACCAGCTAAGAAGGCCGCTCCTGCGAAAAAAGCTACTCCAGCAAAAAAGGCACCAGCCAAGAAAGCAGCAACTGCTGATGATTTGAAAAAAATCGAAGGGGTAGGACCAAAAATTGCCGACTTGCTCAAAGCTGATGGTATCCAAACTTTTGCTGATCTGGCAAAGGCTAAGCCAGCAAAATTGCAAGCGATTCTGGAGGCTGCGGGCCCTCGTTACAAAATGCACAACCCCACTACCTGGCCAGAGCAGGCTAAATTGGCTGCCAACGGAAAATGGGAAGAGCTGAATAAATTACAGGATGAATTAAAAGGCGGTAAGCGCTAATTTGATCACGCTGTTACAGAGGTGTAAACCAATAGTAACTAAACCTTATAACCATGATTGCTAAGAAATTCTTGAAATCAAAATCAATTTGTAAAGCCACTTTCACTTTGCCTGCTGAAGCTGCGGAAGCTGCTAAAAAAGTAGAGCTGGTAGGTGATTTCAACAACTGGGATACCGAAGCTGGTATCACCATGAAGAAGCAAAAAGACGTTTTCAAAACTACCGTAGAGCTCGAAATGGGTAAGGAATACGAATTCCGCTACCTGCTAGATGGTGAAGTTTGGGAAAATGATTGGGCTGCCGACAAATATGTAGCTACTCCTTTTGGCGTAGACAACAGTGTGGTGAGCACATTGAACTAAATAATGATTAGGAAATTATCTTTCCTAATGACTTCAGAAGAAGCCTTTCCACTCCCCGGAAAGGCTTTTTTTATATCTTGTTCCCAGTATTGTTATCTTAGTGACGGAAAAGCTGGTACAATAGGTATGCTTGGAGCATTTCCTTAAAAATACTTAGGGGCAGCGAAAAAAAAGAGTCCATGTCGAAAGTCGAAATTTTCAGTTTACTTACAGAGTTTGATGTTAACTTGTTTAAAGCCGGAAAGTATTTTCGGGCTTATGAAAAATTGGGTAGTCACTCCGTTGAGGTGAATGGCAATTGGGGATATTATTTCGCCGTTTGGGCCCCAAGTGCAAGAGGTGTTTCCGTCGTTGGAGATTTTAATAAGTGGAAGCGGGGATCGCATAAATTATACCCCCGCCCAGATGGTTCTGGGATCTGGGAAGGGTTTATTCCTGATTTGAAGAAAGGCCTTCTTTATAAATATGCCATTGATGCACCGGATGGTCGCCAATTGGTAAAAGGAGATCCTTTTAGTTGGTTTTGGGAAGTACCCCCCAATACCTCTAGTGTTACCTGGGACTTGTATTACGAATGGCAGGACAAAGACTGGATGAGCAAGCGTCCGGAAAAAGCTGGCCTTGAGCAGCCGTACAGCGTTTACGAGGCACACTTGGGATCATGGCGCAAGAAGCCAGGAGCTGCCGAGACGCTTAGCTACCGCGAAATGGCAGAAGAATTACCTGCTTACCTACAGGAAATGGGCTTCACTCACGTAGAGTTTTTGCCCGTTATGGAGCACCCTTATTTTCCGAGTTGGGGCTATCAGATTACCGGCTATTTTGCTACAACCAGCCGCTTTGGTACACCTCAAGACTTTATGTATTTGGTGGATAAACTTCACCAGGCCGGGATTGGGGTGATTCTGGATTGGGTGCCCTCGCATTTCCCTACAGATGCTCACGGATTGGCTGATTTTGATGGTACCCATCTCTATGACCATGCCGACCCACGTCAGGGGTTCCATCCCGATTGGAAAAGCAGTATTTTTAACTATGGTCGAAACGAGGTGCGTTCTTTTCTGATCAGTAATGCGCTGTTCTGGTTAGAGCATTTTCACATTGACGGTCTTCGGGTAGATGCAGTTGCCTCCATGTTGTACCTGGATTATAGCCGGGAAGAGGGGCAATGGATTCCGAATAAATATGGTGGTAATGAAAACTTGGAGGCAATTGATTTCTTACGAGAATTCAATTCCACTGTTTACCAAGAATACCCCGATGTCATGACCATCGCCGAGGAGTCTACGGCCTGGGCTGGCGTCAGTCGTCCGGTATACACCGGTGGCTTGGGCTTTGGCCAAAAATGGATGATGGGTTGGATGCACGATACGCTGAATTATTTCAAACTAGATCCCATCCACCGCCAGTTTCATCACAACCAGATTACCTTCAGTATGGTGTACGGTTTTACCGAAAACTTCATGCTGCCGCTTTCACACGACGAAGTCGTGCACGGTAAGGGACCCCTGCTGGATCGAATGCCTGGTGATCAATGGCAACGTTTTGCTAACCTGCGACTGTTGTTTGGCTATATGTTTACGCACCCGGGTACCAAGTTGCTCTTTATGGGAGGCGAATTTGGCCAAAGCAGTGAGTGGAATATTGAGAAAGGATTAGACTGGAGCTTGCTGGATAAACCTTACCACCAAGCCACCAAAGACTGGGTGGCTGACCTGAATGCTTTGTACAAGAGTAGCACAGCCCTTTACGAGCAACAATTCGTTCAGGAAGGCTTTGCCTGGATCAACCACGGAGATCATCAGCGCAGTATCTTGTCTTACCAACGTCAAGGTAAAAAAGAAGGAGATGTGATGGTGATCATCTGCAACTTTACCCCCGTACCACACGAAGGATTTCGGGTAGGGGTACCGCTGCCGGGAACCTATACCGAAGTGTTGAATAGCAATGCTGCGAAATACCAAGGCACCGACCACCTCTTGAACCCCAAGCCGATCAAGGCGGATGAAAAAGAATGGGACGGCCGAGATTACAGCATAGAATTTAATCTTCCGCCACTAGGGGTGACGGTTTTTAGTGTCAAACCCGGTAAAAAGAAAGCAAAGAAAACAGTTACTAAGTGACGGATCAAAAATAACTGATTCCATTTTTGATTCGCTAAAATTTTCTAAGCAAGCAACTAAAAGGAGCTTGCGTGAAAATATTCGCGAATCGTTGAAAAAAATGGAATCAGTTATTTCCGTCAAATTACTAAATAGTCGGTGATATTAATCATTGCTAGGGCTTGAATTTCATCGCTGAGGAGCGAACACGCGTGTTTTACCTTCGTGGAAGAAACAAAACAAACACACTCATGTCCAACTCCTCAGCGCTCCATATTACTACGGCTGCTGATGCCGTCAGTTTCATCAAGTCTGGTGATCGCGTCTTTATCCAAGGTACAGCCATGACGCCTACGGAGCTGGTCGACGCCTTGTGTGATCGTTACCAGGAATTGAAGCATGTCGAATTTATCCATATTCATACCGAAGGTGTAGCCAAATACGCAGAAGCTCCTTACAACGAATCTTTTCTGACCAACAGTTGCTTCGTTGGGGGCAATGTCCGCAAAGCAGTAAACACCCGTAGTGGCGACTACATTCCGGTATTCCTCAGTGAAATACATTTGCTTTTTCGGCGCAATATTCTTCCACTAGATGTAGCATTGATCCAGGTGTCACCACCCGATCAGCATGGCTATTGTTCCTTGGGGACATCTGTCGATATTGCACTGCCAGCCGTACAGACCGCTAAAAAAGTCATTGCGCAAATCAACCCTCAGGTGCCTCGTACCCATGGTGATGGGATCATCCATATCAGTGAAATCGACCAGGCAATCATGGTAGACCGGCCCATAATGCTACACGAAGAACGCCCTATGACGACGGTAGAGAAGAAGATAGGATATTATGTGGCAGGTTTGATTGAAAACGGTGCAACCTTGCAAATGGGAATTGGAAATATCCCCAATGCGGTATTGCTCAACCTTACCAATCACCAACGGCTTGGCGTACACACTGAGATGTTTTCCGATGGCCTGCTGCCATTGATTGAACGCGGGGTAGTGACCGGTGAGGAGAAAAAAATTAAGAAAGGGAAAATTGTGACCTGTTTTGCGGTGGGGTCACAGAAACTCTATGATTTTGTGGATGACAATCCTTTTGTAGACTTCAAGGAGGCTGCTTTCACCAACGACACGGCCCTGATCAGAGCCAACCCCAAAGTGACCGCCATCAATAGTGCCATCGAAATTGACCTTACCGGCCAAGTGTGTGCTGACACCATAGGCAAATACCAATTCTCTGGGGTGGGTGGTCAGATGGACTTCATGCGAGGTGCCACCCTTTCTGAAGGAGGAAAAGCCATTATAGCGATGCCTTCCACCACCAACAAGGGCCTTTCCAAGATTGCTGCTTTTTTACAGCCAGGGGCTGGTGTAACGACCACCCGGGCCCACGTTCATTACGTGGTTACGGAATACGGGGTGGTGGATCTTTTTGGCAAAAACCTGTTGCAACGCGCCAAAGCACTGATCTCTATTGCGCACCCGGATCACCGGGAACGACTGGAGCAAGAAGCCGCCGAACGTTTTGGTTTATAGCTCACTCTGCAAAGGTGGGGTAATAAACATCGGCCCAGTGGTGATAATCAAGCAATAGCTCGTTGGTTTTTTTATTTGCGCATTCCAGGTCTAGGAGTGAAAAAATTCTTTCTTTACGGTACTTATCAATGGTTAATACATTAGGGCTCGTTGGTGAAGCGGAATCTGTAAATCCTACTACCTCTACGCTGATTTCTCCGGAAAAATCGTCTCCCCATTCCTCCTCATCGACCTCTGCGGTTAATATTTCATCCTCTTCAAAAACCTCTGCTACAAAAGGGAAGGATAGCTCTGTTTGGAGATGATCCCACCAATTCTCAGGGTCCTGCTTTTTAGGATCAGCATCCAGGATATTAAAGATGCGCTTACGTTGTTTGGCCGTTAAATCGTTAAAGGCGTACTGCCGGTATATGCCATAGAGTGCCTCATAACGCGCCGCAATTTTTTCTTTAGAGGGCTTTTTAGTAGAAGAGATCATGATACCCGGCACACTTTTGAAACGCCCCAGAGAATCCAATTCCAGCATCTTTTTAATGAAGTTAGGAGGCAATTTCTGGAGGGTATTGGTATCTGCTGCAATATCGTAGATCTCCACGCCTTCAGGATGGTACAAAGCGGCGGTTACTTCCCCTGTTACGGTAAGGGGTTTGTTTGGATTATCGGCAAAGGCTTCAAATTTTACCCAGGAGCCTACCGGGAAGTCAGGGTCTGTGGCTTCTTCAAGTGGAGAGAAATCATCAATGTCATAATCATCATCATAGTAATCATCATCATTATCATCATCACCAAATAACAACTCAGCCATTAAATCATCAATATCAGTCATGGAGTTTTGATGATAGATCAGCGGCTCCATACTGGCGGTGCGCTCCACTTCTTCCAGTGCCTCAAGGTAAGTTTCCATTTCATCGATCGAGCCGCCGGTCATGGTTGCTGCGTCGGTGATGTCTACACCATCTCTGGCGAAACTATCCACATCGGTGAGCATCTGCCCTAAGGGGCTGTTCCGCAAATTCTTTATTTCCTCGCTGAGGCGTTCCTGTTGTTGCTCCAGGCCGCTAAGTTGTTGGGTGAGAAATTGGATTTTTTGTTCCAGAACATCGGTTTCGCTTTCGCTAAAATCCAGGAGGTTGAGGTCGTACTGCATGGCCATATTCATCAATCCCTGGAGGTCGTGGGCTTGATAAAGCCTTACGATCTCTTGCTGAATATCATGAAAAAGCTGTTGTTCCTTAGCCCCTTGAGCACGGTCGGGATGAAACCTTTTGGATAGTTTGAGGTAGAGTTTACGCAAATCCTGTTGCACTTCGGGCTCGGGAGCTACCTGGAATTCGGCGAAAGGATCAAAATTTTTCGCTCTATCTTCTTCGAAACCAGGGCCGAAGTCGAACTCAGGATCATTAAAAGGCTGCGTTTCTTCCACCATGCCATGAATGTCCTGGTGCATCTCTTTGAATTGTGCCCGATCAGCTTTTGAAAACCGCTTGTCTTTTTGCAGGCGCGCAAGAATAGCTATGATCTTCTCTGTACGCGCTTGCATCTTTTCCTTTGCACTCGCGAAGGAATTCCTGGCTTTCCGCTGGAGTTCATCAATGCGTTCGCGCATATTGTCAAGCCGGGTTTTCAGTGACTTGATCGTGGTGTTCTTCTTCTTGATCTGTGCCTCTAATTCGGCGATTTTTTCCTCTTGCTGGCGGACAATAGGGCTTTTCTCTATGCTCATATAAAAAATTTGGGTAAAAGTACGGTGATCCGTTTGATTGGGAAAATATAGTATTCTTTATATTCAGAACAATCTACCTTTGGAGCCTGTTTCAAGACTTAATTGATTACCTTATATTACAACAATAGAGATGAGCACAGAGATTGAGAATATTGAATTACAGTTCCTTAATCTTGATGATTACCAGGAGTTGAAGGAGGCGATGATCGAAGCCTACAGTTCCCTGGAAAATAGTTATTGGCACGAAGAACAATTGGCACGTTTGATCAACCTTTTTCCTGAAGGACAGGTCGTAATAAAAATCAATGGTCAGCTAGCTGGCTGTGCCTTGTCGATAATCCTGGATTATAAGAAGTACGAAGACCACCATACCTACGCTGATGTCACCGCGAATTCTACTTTTACTACCCACGATCCCAACGGAGATCGCCTCTACGGAATTGATGTATTTATCAAGCCAGAATTCCGGGGTTTGCGTTTAGGGCGTCGTTTGTACGATTATCGCAAAGAATTGTGCGAGCGCCTGAACCTGAAAGGCATTGCTTTCGGTGGGCGGATGCCCAATTACCATAAGCATTCCGATAAGCTCTCTCCCAAAGAGTACATTGCTAGTGTCAAGCGTAAAGAAATCAATGATCCAGTTCTTAATTTTCAGATTGCCAATGATTTCCATCCTGCTAAAATCCTGAAAGGTTATTTGAAGGGCGATCATCGTAGTGGGGAGTTTGCCGTCTTGATGGAATGGGATAATATCTATTACGAAAAACCCAGAGATAAAGCATCGTCTCAAAAAACGGTGGTCCGACTGGGTTTGGTGCAATGGCAGATGCGTCGCTACCGCAACCGTACGGAGTTGATGGAGCAAGCCGAATTTTTTATTGACGCCTTGACCACTTACCGGGCAGATTTTGCGCTGTTTCCCGAGTTTTTCAATGCGCCGCTGATGGCAGAAAACAATCACCTTTCTGAACCTGATGCTATTCGTGAGTTGGCCACACACACGGAGCCCATCGTGAAACAGTTTTCAGAATTGGCGATCTCCTACAATATCAATATTATCACCGGGAGTATGCCGGAAGTACGCGATGACCTACTCTACAATGTAGGTTACCTGTGCCGCCGGGATGGAACGGTAGAGCGTTACGAAAAACTCCACGTCACACCTGATGAAGCCAAAGTGTGGGGGATGCAGGGGGGTGAAGTTCTGAAAACTTTCGATACCGATTGTGGTAAAATAGGCATTCTGATTTGTTATGATTCTGAATTTCCAGAATTGAGCCGCCTACTGGCGGACGAAGGAATGGACATTCTTTTTGTTCCTTTCCTGACCGATACCCAAAACGGTTACTCGCGGGTACGTAATTGCGCCCAGGCCCGGGCTATCGAGAACGAATGCTACGTGGCCATTGCCGGAAGTGTAGGTAACCTACCCAAGGTGCACAATATGGACATTCAATATGCACAGTCGATGGTTTTCACGCCTTGTGATTTTGCTTTCCCTTCCAACGGGATCAAAGCCGAAGCGACACCCAATACAGAGATGATTCTATTGGCGGATGTTGACCTTGACCTGTTACGCGAACTCAACCAATTTGGTAGCGTGAAAAACCTGAAGGATCGCCGCAAGGATTTGTTCATCCTGGAAAAGCGCTAAGAGCATGTTTGGAGCTTGCTTGCATCGAAAACCAAGCATTTAGCAACCTGGCGTCACTCAAAATCACTTACTTGACCCGCCAAGCGCGTGATTTTGAGTTTAGCCAGAACGCCAAATCATTGATTTTCAAAAGTAATCCGCTCCAAACATGCTCTAAGCCATAAATTCCCAAGCGGTACGGTAGGTGCCGTGCGTTTCGCAATATTCCAGAAAAGCAGCATAGAAGTCATCGTTGCCGATAGTAGCACTGTCGCCAACGATGACTAGCTTGTGGCGTGCTCTTGTCATGGCCACATTCATACGGCGATAGTCTTTGAGAAAGCCAATGTCCGTTTTTGCGTTGGATCGCACCAGGCTGATGTAAACAACATCCCGCTCCTGCCCTTGAAAACCGTCGATGGTATTAATGGTAATGGGGACATCAGCTAGCCGTTCATCTTCTTTCACCGCTTTTTTCATCATCATGACTTGCTCACGGTAAGGAGAGATGAGTGCGATACTGGGCAAGGGTAGTATTTCGTGGGTATAGCAGTGCTCCAATAGTGCGTAGAGGTGTTCGCAGAGAATTTGAAATTCCCCTTCATTGTAACGGCTTTGGTAAGCCTGCTGGGTTTGTTCCTGAAAATCAGTGCCCGCGGTGTCGATGAAGACGACGGGTGTTTCGAAATCTTTCGTCAGCGTTTGTTGTGCTACCTGTGGAGCTGCGAGTAGCTGTCCGTCATAAAATTGCTGATTAGAGAAATTCATGATGGTTTCATGCATCCTGTATTGCGTACGCAGCAGGCTGGTATGGGCTTGTCTTTGGAGGGCTTTTTCAATGAGGGTGACCTCCAATCCGCCACGCCTTGCTTCGTGACTTTTGATCGTTGGCGGCAACTGGTAGGGGTCACCGGTGAGTACGACCCTGGCGCCTTTAATGATGGGAATCCAGGTAGCGGGTTCCAGTGCTTGAGCGGCTTCATCAATGACCACGGTGCGGTAGGTGCGGTTGCCTAGTACGCTATTGGCCGCGCCAACGAGGGTACAGGTGATGACCTGAGCGCCATCGATGAGATTGTCCAGGAGGCGCTGTTCCAGTTGATTTGCCCAACCGCTGATTTCACCAGCTTCCTTGAACATTTGTCCTCGATTTTGGCGTTCCTCTGCGCCGAATTTTCGCTTGAATTGCTTGGCTTTACGGCGCAACTCAGCGGCTTCTACTTTCAGTTTTTTGATCTGTTTACTATCCGGATGGTGGGCGATTTGGTAATCAAGCGTTTGCCGGAGTACCTCTTCATCGACTCGGCTAAGGTTGCCGATACGGAGTACATTGAGTCCTTCTTTGGCGAGGCGTTCGGTAAGTAAATCAACGGCCGTATTGCTGGGTGCCGTTACCAGTACGGTGGCTTCCGCCTGAAGCAATTGTTTGACGACTTGAACTAAGGTGGTCGTCTTGCCAGTACCCGGAGGGCCATGAACGACCGTAAGCTCATAGGAGCCAATGACGTCTCTTAGTGCGGCATTTTGAGAGTCATTGAGTTGCTCACTGCGCAGAAATTCATTGACTTCACGGTACTGCGCTTGGGTACGTCCCAGGATCACATCGCGCAATTCGGCGAGCCTGTTTCCCCGTGCTTCGATGACGTACTTGAGGGCCTTTTCCATTTCCCGGTAAGTACGGTCATCAAACAGCAGATCCACCCCGATGAGGCCCATGCCCAACCATTCCGGCAAGTCGGAAGAATTGAGGACGATTTTCATCCGTGCCCGATCAGTGAATTGTATGATGCCGCTTTGCTCGGGTTTATGAACGGCGGGTTGTTTTGTGAATAAACTTACAGTCTTGCCTGCGCGGAACTGGTCAGGCGTATGAGGTAGCGACCGCTCAAGGATGACGTAGGCTCGATTGCCAATTGTGTAACCCGATTTGGTAACCGTGATGCCACCGTACCAGGAGTAACCTTCTTTGACGCGCTGATCAAGGGGTAAACTTTGGATTTTCTGCCGGTGGTATTCCAAGTCAGCAGCCTTTTCCAAGGCCAGTAATTTTTGGAGTTCCTGGAGTTCAGCAGTAATAGCAGCGGGTGTCAAATGGAAGCGTTTTAATGAAGCGCTGCAAAGATAGTATTACCAGCTGTATTGTACGCTCAAATCCTCGAAGTGAAGCCACACTTATTTTACAAATTGCGCCTCTAATTTCACTTGGAGAAGACCAAAACCATACGTGACATTTAAGTTGCCTTGGATAAACCAGCTTCCATCGGCTTGTTGTTCTCCTTGCAGGCAACCGGAATCTATGGCCTTGAACTGTTCAATTGTCTAGACAACCATAAAATTAAAAAGGGTTGGTAGTACCCTTTATTACCAACGATATTGTGTAGCGAGCATGAATCCGATGGTTTCCTGTGTAAATAGTTTGTTTCCTGAAAACCCTCTGCTGGGTAATTCTGGCCAATTCATGCGGATGTCTAGCTCGGAGTAGTAGATACCTAACTCAAGGTGCCAGTGTTGTGCGATGTGCCAGCGTAAGCCGGTATTGATTTCCCAACCCTGGCTTAATTTTCCTCCACCATTTAGTTCGGTATAAACGGGAACATCGAAATTAGGATTATAGTCTCGCCGAACGACATAGCTCAGATCACCAGGAAATACCAACAAATAACGTGCGCCGACAAAAGGAGAGCATTTATAGGATGGCATTATCTCCAACTGAAAGCCAGGGGCGATTTGCCAGTGGTTGTAACTGATCTGTTCGGTAAAGTTCTTCCCGAATCGATTGTCGCCTAAATCCTGATTATTCCCAGTATGTATTATGTGCTCGTAGCCAAAGCGAAGTTGCAGCTGTAAAAAGGTGAGTTTTTTAAACGGCTGACTGGAAACCGCTATTCCAAAGAGCCCTTTGCGGCGAAGTTTAGGGATAAGATCCGCCGCCCTGAAGGTGTAGGTTTCGTAAGAAGAGGCATCCCGCTGAGTGAAAATACCCATCTGGATGTTATTTCGCTGGAGAAAATTTTGTGGTGTGGGGTCAGGAGCTACCTGTTGAGCTGGCAGTACCCAGGGAAGTAAGCAAATGAAGAGAAGTAAGCGCATAATGACGATTAGATTTGGAGAGTATGTGCTAAAATAAGGAAAAGAATAGTAAAAAACCATTCTTACCAGCCCAGTAGTGCACCGATCTGTAAGCCTGTGTTTTGAAAATGCAATATGCTACCTTGGGGGTTGCGTCCTGCTAGGTCTGGCCAGTTGACCAGTACCCTTTGGTCCAGATAATAACCCCCAAGATTAAGACATAGATGCCGACGGATGATTACGCGGATGCCAGCGCTTACTTTCCAGCCAGGGCTGATACGGGCACCTCCTCTAATCTCTCGATTGTTTGGGACATTTTCTTCACTCCTGCTTTGGGAGAATTGATAGTGGATTTTAGTGGGAATAGCGAGAAGCAAATGGGCACTACAGAACGGAGATATCGCCCGAGAACTAAGAGGTTCGGCTACTATGCCAGTTCCAAACTGCCAATTGTTGTATTCTATGTACTCCTCAAAGGCGTATTGTACAATGTAGTCCATAGGGAATCCGGGGCGATAAATATCAGGGAGCATTTCGTCAAAAATGGTTTCGTAGTAACCAAGTTGAACTTGAGCACGGAGGAATGGTAGCCTTTCCCAAGGCTGCCAACCGAAGGTGTAGTCATAAACCGGAACTCTTTGTGGAACACCAATAAAGAAGTTTCCCCGCACCGTGTAGGGCATTTTAGCAGCGCTATCCGTAGCGCGAACAACGCCAATACGAGGACGATATCGATGCCAAAAGTCTGTTTTTGAAGCAGTACTGTCTGTTTGGCTTGCTAGCAGGATTGGGATAAAGGTGATTAAGATGAGGAGGCGCATAATCGTTTAGTTTTTAAAATAGACGCTTGATCAGAGGTGCTATTCTAAGAAAGGCGAATATTAACAGCCTTGAGCAAAAACATTTACCTTTACTCCATGCCATTAATTCGTCATGATATTTTAATTCCTGAAGCCGAACTCGGTATTTGGCAGATCAATGAATCCGAGCATTGGTTTATGGAAACATTGTTGCTGTACCCACCGGAGCTACGCCAACTGAGTGAACTAAAAGGACGCCGCCGGGTGGAATGGCTGGCTGCCCGCCAGTTGGTGCACCAGATGTCGGGGCGTACCAAGCGTGCCGCTTTTGTGAAGGATGAGCACGGCAAACCGCGCCTGGAGGGTTCGGATTGGCATATCTCCATCTCGCATTCTCATGGTCTGGCAGCGGCCATAGCTGCACCCGTGCTTTGTGGGGTGGATATTCAGTTCATTGTACCCAAGATTACGCGCTTGGCGCACAAGTTTTTATGTCCTGCCGAGGCGGAAAGTATTTGTGCGGAGACGCAATTGGATCAGCTACATTTTTACTGGGGAGCTAAAGAAGCACTGTACAAAGCCTACGGCCGCAGGCAGCTCGATTTCATTGAGCACATCAAAGTGGAACCTTTCCTTTATGAAGCTGCCAAAGGGCATACGACGGGCAAGGTGGTCAAAGATGGGGAGGAGCTGTGTTTTGATGTTTTCTACGAGCGCTCTGAGGCGGGGTACATGCTGGTGTGGGCGATGGCAGCAGGGTAGTCTTAGCCAATAAAATTCTGAAAGGTTAGCTTTCGTTCCGTCAATTCCAGTGCACAGAGTTTTCCCAGGCCATCGATATGGGTGAAGGCGCAGCCGTTGTCGATGAAGATGTCTGGTGTGGTTTCGGCGGCCTGAAGATAAAGACGGATGTTCTCTGTTTTGATGGGCGTGTGCCCGTGCACAACGATGCGACCGTTGAGCCATTGCCGGTCGATATCAGCGCGCCAATTGCGGAGCCAGAGCATGGCGTGTTGGTCGCTAAGTGGGTTGGTGGTGTTGAAGTTGAGGCCAGCGTGTACGAGCAGGTATTCATCGACTTCAAAGTAGTAGTCGAGTTGATCCATCCATGCGAGGTATTTTTGGGGAATATCTTTAGCGTGGGTTAGTCCAAAGCTGGCCAGGAGGTTGTGGTCACCACGATCGTAATAGGAGGGGAGGTCATTGCATAAATCTATCAACATCTGTTCGTGGTTACCGCGGAGACAGTAAACCGGATAGCCAGAAGCTTGAAGATGCCAGATAAAGTCGATGACCCCTTTGCTGTCGGGGCCGCGATCAATATAGTCGCCCAGAAGGTAGAGTTCATCATCAGGCGTAAGCCCAATTTTGGTGATCAAGGCCTCGAAGGTGAGGCGGCAACCATGAATATCAGAGATGGCAAATTTTCGCAAATTTTCAATATTTTGATGCATCGTGTCTGAATACCACCGTTTTTGGAAACATCCCGAAACGTTTGCAGACGTATTTTATGGTACAATAATTCCCCCCGGAAGGTTCATTTTGATGATAGGTAGAGACGTGATGCATCGCGTCTCCATATCCCCAAATGCCCACATCCCCAAATTGAGCGCGACGGGCCAGTAGGCACGTAACAGCAAGGGATAGGAGCGGAATACCCGCAGCACAGCGAGGATATTATAGGCCGCCCCCGGCAACGGGTGGCGGTGATGCCAAAATAAACAGCCCCACCCGAAATGGATGAGGCTGCTGCAAATTTGGAAATTAGGATGTATGACGATAAAGCGCGAACAAATGTCAATGGGGTTTAATTGGTCACATTATTTTACGATCAGTTTACCCTGAGCAAGGGGACGTGATCCGTCGAAGAGACGGAAGAAGTAGAGGCCGCTGTTGGGGAAGCCATCGCGTTGGAGTATGAGCTGCTGTCCGCTGAAGGCGTGCCGACTAAGGAGGCGACCTTGGGTGTCGTAAATCAGGCATTGGCCATCATTGAGGTCGAGCCCTTGCAGGGTAATTAAACTGGAGGAATGTAGGGGGTTAGGAGCTACGTTAAGGGTGAGGCCGGGTACTAGGACATCCTGGGTGGACACGAGGATGAAGTCTTCGCCGATGGTGTGGGTGACAGTATTAGTGACGACGGCCTCGTTGAAATCGAAGTAAATGTCGGCGGTGTTTTCAATGATGGTGCCAATAGGGTTATCAGGAAGCTGGCGAATAGCGAACTGGACAAAACCATTGGAGGCTTCGAAGTTGGTAGTGCTATCGGGCAGCAGGATGTCGTCGAAATGAAAGAGCAACTGACCATCTTCTTTGAGCTCCATACGGTAGGGGTGGCTGGATGCGCCGGGTACCAAGCTGCTGATGTCGAGGTGTTCGCTAAGTTGGTCTTCGATACGGATATTAAAAGCAGTATCCGTGCCGGTGTTCTGGAAGCGAATGAGGTACTCTAGCGGTGAATTGGCCTCTATGAAGTGCTGCTCACCGTAGCCACGGGGGAGGGCTTGCTTGTCGTTGGGATCCCAGGAGCCGATGTTTTCGATACAAAGTTGGTCGATATTAGGCTTGGTGTTTTCCAGCAGAAATTGGGTGGCAATACCAGGCGTGAATCCGCCACAACCCTCCACAAAAGCGGCAGCAATACCACCAAAGGGGTAGCTGTCGTCCTGCTCGATTTCGAGTCGCCAGGTCGCTCCATTCGCAGGGAAACTGATTGCTTCGCTTTGGCCGGCGTTTAGTTGAACAGGATTCTGGTTCATGTACATGATGACATCTTCCACGATCCGGTAGTTTTGGGCGGTAGTCATATCACTGTTGCCCGTATTAGCGATGGTGAAATTGACCTGTCCGGTGCCGGGGTCGCACTCGCCTGTAACGGATAGCTCGGCAAAGCTGGAAGCAGGGATGCAGGTGAATGGCTGGATGGTAGCTTGCACGCAGTGGGTGGCACCTAGCTGTGCTTCGCAGCTAAGCGTGGCAGTAAGGGTGATGGAGCCTGCGCTTGCTGCCGGAATGGTACCCAGGTCGAATTCGTATTGTCCATCGCCCAGGTTGGTGAAGGGAACCGTTGCGTTTGTGAGGCTGAGAAACGGATCTAATTCGATGGTGATGACTGCATTTTCAGCGGCAAAACTCGAGTAGTTGGCGTAGTTGAGATAAATTTGGTTGGGGAAACAGCGACGTAATAAGGGAGCAGCTACATCAACAGTGAGAAACGTACAGTCATTGGTGAGTGAAGCCGCAAAATTAACGGTGGTCACCTGTTCGGTGATCGTGGGTAGAATAATGCTGGATACACAACCCGTCGAAAAGCCATCAGGGAGGAGGAGTTGCACTTCTATATTGGAAAGGTCTGCTTCGGGCCATTTGATTGGAGCATAGTAAATGCCGTCGTTGTTGGTCGTGACAAGACTGCTACGGTTGGAGTTGGTACTGGAGATAAGCACCTGCCAACCGCCGAGACCGGTTTCGCCAGCGTCCAGGTCACAATTGTCATTGTCATCGATGTATACCTGTCCGGTGATTGGAGTGATTATTCCGTCTACTACAATTTCGCTGTAGCAAACATTTGTGTTGCCACTAGCATCTACTGCCCAAAGCTCTACAGGGTAGGTACCTACAACTGGGGGGATAAGGACGGAAGTGGTGGAAGGTAAGCTGCCATCAGATTCGGAGGAGAGCACGATCCGAAGGTCTACATTGCTGCACCAGTCGTAGCTACCTTCGTCGATGTCAGTGGTCCAGATAAGATTGTCTTCAAACGGGTCTGCATAAAAGCTCAGCTGGCTTTCGCAGATGACGACAGGCGGGACGGTGTCATCGTTGCATTCACCATTGCCACCGATGATATTGACGTAAGTCTCGCAAGAGGTGGCGTTGCCCGCTTCATCTACCGCCCACACTTCTACGGGGTATTCGGCGGCGACATTGAAGTTGAGGGAGGTTTGCCCCTGAGGAGCACCCGTACTTTGGGTAATGAGGTTGATACTAAAGCTAGGATTAGGATCACAGTTTTCGGTAAAACTTTGGATAATATCCTGTGCGAAGATGGTGACAAAATTTGTGCCAGGGGTGATCTCTGCGGTTAGTCCAGTGATGCAAAAGATACTTGGGGGCTCATTGTCGTCATCACAACTACCATCATTAATACCAACGATATTGACTTCACTGAAACAGTTGTTCCAGTTGCCAGAGGGATCAATAGCGTACATGACCACGATGTAAGTGCCGATAACGGGAGGGATGGTCACGGAAGTGGTGGTAGGCGGAACGCCGGTATCTTCATCGCTGGTGGTCAAACGCAGTGTAACGGGCCCGCAATCGTCAAAGGAGTTGGCATCAATATCGGTCGTAGAAAAAGTGATCCCCGTGCCTTCCGTAGCAATGAGATTGATGTCGGAAAAACAAATAACATTAGGAGGAGTAACATCATTATCACAATCCTGTGCTTGCAGGATCGAGGTGCTGAAAAGTAAGAAGAAGAAAAAAGTAAGTAGTTGGTTTTTGCTTTTCATGGTTCAAATTTTTGTCCTGGGATATTAATTAATTGGTAGGTGTTTTGACCTATTATTAAAACTTACCATGCAAAAGTGAAGGAAATGCAGGGGAATAACAAAGACAAAAAACAAGATTTGTAGTGTTATTTATTGTAGTTTTTATGTTTAAAATATTGATATTGTGTGCGTTAAAAAAATGTAAATAATGGCTATTGTTAGCGAAAGTGTTTTTGATTCGCAGCTGTTTCAGCTATTGACCTCGCTAAATAAAAGAGAATTGACGGCTTTTAAGCGATTTTTGGAATCTCCCTACTTCAATCAGCGCGAGGATGTAATGGCCTTATTCCATGCCTTGTCTCCTTCTCTCGCCAGCGAGGCTGCTCCTGCAAAAGAGGAGCTCTGGCACTTGGTGTACGGAAAAGAGAAATATGATGATCAGCAAATGCGCCTTCTCATGAGCTACCTTTCGAAACTCACCGAACAGTTTGTTGCGGTAGAATTGACCTTAGCGGATGATTTTGAGGTAAAGATGAAAGTGGCCAATCGGCTAAGGTCTCGTGCGGATAATCAATTGCACGAACGGTTTCTAAAAGCGTCGAAGCGTATTTTGGAGAAGCAGCCTCTGCGTAATGCTGAGTATTGGCTGCGTAATTATCGCCACCAAGAGGCCGCATACCGACAGGCATTCTCGCGGCAACCAGAGCAGAATGATGATTTTGCCATGCTCGGTGAGTCTTTCGATCAGGCCTTTTTGGCTTTGAAGTTGCGCCAAAACATGTGGCTCTACAACCACGAGCAACTCTACAAGTGGGGCTACGAACCCACTGCCCTCGATCGTTATATCGAGCAGTTGGGGGAGGACGCCCTAACCCGAGAGCCGGCTGTATCGCTTTATTATTATGGCCTTCAAGTACTGAAGTCGCCTACCAATGAGGACGTTTTTCAACAATTTACTGAAACCCTTTTTGTGCACAGTGCACTCTTTCCGGAGGAAGAGGCCCGCGACCTTTACTTGCTCGCCATCAATTTTGGAGTGCGGCAAGTCAACGAAGGTCAGCGGAATTATTTTCCTAAAGTAATGGAACTTTACCGCAATGGATTGGAACAGGGCTATCTCTTGCGCAACGGTGTGCTGTCTCGGTTTACTTACCATAATATTGTCAGTACTGCCCTGCAAATTGGGGAGTTGTCCTGGGCCGAAGCCTTTATCGAAGAATGGACCAACAAGCTGGAACGTCGCTTTCGAGATCGGATGTACCATTTCAATCGTGCCAAAATCGCTTACGCTGGTCAGCGCTACGACGAAGCATTGCCCCTCCTGCAACAAGCCAATTACCACGATCCACTGCTCAATCTGGGCGCGCGGACCTTGCTGCTGAAAATCTATTTTGAATTGGAGGAGTGGGAAGTGTTGCAGAGCCATCTGGATGCTTTTCAGAATTACCTGCGCCGTAAAGAAGGTATCACCTATCATCGAACCAACTACCGCAACCTCATTCGGTATACCCGGCAATTGCTCAAAGCTCAGTTGGGCAGCAAATTGCAACGCACCAAGCTGCGCGATAAAATTCTTCACGAAACTACCCTCACCGAAAAGGAATGGCTGCTGCGACAATTGGGGGATGAGTAAGCTTTTTTGTTTTAGACTTGGGGCCATGCCTTCGTTCCTCGGCACAGAGCAGCTTCTACACCTGGTCCTTGTTCCGATGGAAGATCAGAATCCCGTCCCCGCGCTTCAGGCTCCGCTTTGCGCGCTTAGCGAGGGCTGCCCACCGTTGGAAGGAATCTTGCAGATGCCTTCCAACTTACGAATCCTCGTTCGTTGTTGGATTGAAGAAAATAATTGTTGTTTTATTTTTCACCTAATACATTATTGTTTATATTTGCTATAGAATTATTCCCCATCATAGGTAACTACCCCCATTTCCTGGGGCATTCAGAGGTATAAGTTTGGATATTGCGTGGCACTCGCTCTGGTGAGTGCATAAAGTACTATGGCCATGCCCCATGGTTTTGGGGATGGTCAACGGCGACTGAGGCTTGGGTGGGTTGACCCTCCAGGGTCCGCGGATAACCTTGCGCCCCCTGAAAATCCTCTTACCATCAAAACTATCCTGCCCTCCAAAGGTTAACAAGTAATACCTCTAATGAGGCTTCAAATGGTAGGTGCCTTTTTAGACTTACCAGCAAAGTTTATCTTTGTTATTGGCCACTCTTCGCTTAAGGGACGGGAAAAAAGAAGTCAAGCAACTTTCGATTTTTTAAATTTTTCTAAACAACTGACTGAAAGCCTGCCTGCCTTTCGCCGAGTAGGCAGGAAAGTTGTGTGAAAAATTTCAAAAATCCCCAGAGAAAGTTGCTGGATTCACTTCCGTCAAATTACTAAGGAATTACTCAAAAAAATATGCCTCCACTTCATATTCATAAAGTTCATCAATTGACTGGTCACAACGCTGCTATTTACGCATTGGTGCCAGGGCTTCGACCGGGAACTTTTCTTTCAGCAGCAGGCGACGGCTGGATTGTTGAATGGTCGCTTAATGATTCTCGCCCAGGGGAGGAGTTGATGGGGCGTTTACTGGCCAAGGTAGATACCCAGGTTTTTAGTTTGGCCTATTTACCAGAGACCAACACCTTGGTTGCTGGGGATATGAATGGGGGAGTGCATTGGCTCAATCTTTCTGAAGATCGCCCCAATCGGCACGTAGCGCACCATCGCAAAGGCACTTATGGTTTGGTCGTCGCTAATGATGAACTGATAAGTCTGGGGGGGGATGGCATCATTACCCGCTGGGATACCTTAAGACAAACCAGCAATGAAAGTTTGCAACTGAGCAACCAGGCACTACGCACGGCCATGTATCGGTCAGCAGCTTCAGAATGGCTGGTAGGGAGCAGTGATCACCATATTTATCGGTTGAATGCGGAAGCGTTTACCATTAAGGAAAAAATGAGTGCTGCGCATCAAAATTCTGTCTTTTGCCTCGAGGAGCATCCTGAGGATAGCAGTACGTTTTTTAGTGGTAGCCGCGACGCTCAGCTAAAAGTATGGAAAATTGAACCACCGGGGCAATCCACCTCATTGGTCAAGGAACAACCTGCTCATTGGTTTACCATCAACCATCTAATTACCAGCCCTGATGGGAAATACCTGCTTTCGGCGAGCCGCGACAAAACGATTCGTATCTGGGATACTGCAAGCTACAATTTGCTAAAAACGCTGGATACCGCGCGCGACGGCGGCCACGTCAACAGCGTCAATCGGTTATTGTGGATACCAGATACCCCCTATTTCGTAAGCGCCAGCGATGATCGGTCCATCATCGTATGGCAGGTCGGCTCGTAGAGACGTTACACCGCAAGGTCTATGCCCCGCACCAAAGTTGGAAGTGGGATCCTGAGGTGTAGGGAGGAAGTCGGAATAAAAGGTATAAGTGTTGGAAGCGTGTAAGGGTGAGTTCAACAAATGTAGAAAATCACCCGCACCCCTATGTGGTAAAAAAGTAAAAAATCTTAGGTGCCCTTAGGTGCCTTATGTGGTTCAAAAACACCTATGTGGTAAAAAAAACGCACCCTAAGCCGTCCCCGGCAGAAAAGGTACAAAACGAAAATCGCCATGATCTTCTGTTTCCCATTCGTTTTCTCCATGGCGGATAATGCGCAGCATCCTTTGGTCTTTGTCACCTACTGGGATAACCAGCATACCACCAATAGCAAGCTGTTCTTTGAGTGCTTTCGGCACTTCTGGTGCTCCTGCAGTCACTAAAATTCGCTGAAAAGGAGCCATCTCTGCCAAACCCTTGTAGCCATCACGATGATAACAACGCACTCCGGAAAGCCCAAGCAGGCGGAGCATTTTTTTTGCTTGCAGGTGCAAGGGGCGGTGCCTCTCAATGCTAAACACCCGGCCACCCAACAAGGCCAATACAGCTGCTTGATAACCACTTCCTGTGCCTATCTCCAGTACTTTGTCTCTTTTGTTTACCTCAAGAAGACTACTTTGAAAAGCGACGGTATAAGGCTGGGAAATGGTTTGTTCGCAACCAATGGGAAAGGGTTTGTCTTGGTAGGCCCATTCTGCAAAAGCTTTCTCCAAAAAGAAATGCCGAGGTACCTGACCAATAGCTGCCAGTACTCGTTCGTCACGAATACCCTTCTGGCGCAGCACCGTCACGAGTTGCCGTCGTTGCCCTTGATGTTGGTAGGAATCTTGCAGAATTAGAAATTGTCAAAAATGAAAAAAATCTATCAAAGTAGAAGTTAAGGTGTAAAAGTTGGGTGGGTGTAAAGGTGTAAGCGTTACAGATACCATCAACCATCAACCATCAACCTTTACACCCTTACACCTTTCCAACCCTTTTTCAACCCTTTTTAAACCCCCAAATCCTTCATAATACTGTCGAGCTTGCTATCCAGTTCCTGTTCTACAATGGGGAACTGGCCTTTGTCGTGCAATGGCGCTTTGACACTACAGTAAAATTTGATCTTTGGTTCTGTTCCCGAGGGACGAGCAGAAATGATGCTGCCATCGTCGGTGAAGAATTGTAAGACGTTGGAGCCCGGCAAATCGATAGGTTCCGTCGTGTCATCGGCAAGGTGGCGGGCCGTACTGCTCTCATAGTCCATGATGGTCACTACACGAGAACCACCCAGTGCCAGTGGCGGGTCTTTGCGGTATTTGTCCATCAATGCTGCGATCTCTTCAGCACCGCTTTTACCCTTCTTGGTGATCGAGATCAGTTTTTCTTTGTAGCAGCCGTATTCTACGTAAATGTCCAGCAGCGCATCGTAGATACTGCGCCCCTGATCCTTGTAAAATGCGGCCATTTCGGCGATCATGGCGCAAGAGACGACAGCGTCCTTGTCACGGGCGTGCTCACCTACCAGTAGGCCGTAGCTTTCTTCCCCTCCCGCTAGGAAGGTTTTCTTGCCTTGCAGCTCGGTCATGATTTTTCCAATCCACTTGAATCCGGTAAGGGTATTGAAACACTCGATACCTTTAGATTCGGCCATCTTATCGATGAGATAAGAGGTGACAATCGTTTTGATAACGTATTCTTTACCCGTCAGTTTACCGCTCTCTTCCCAGGCGGTCATTACGTAATTGATGAGCAAGGCCGCTGTTTGGTTACCGTTAAGGAGAATAAATTCCCCTTCATCGTTACGAACGGCAATGCCTACGCGATCGGCATCCGGGTCGGTGGCCATTACGAGTTCGGCACCTTTGGCTTTAGCCTGGTTGATCGCCATATTGAGTGCTTCCTGCTCTTCAGGGTTGGGGTAGATGACGGTGGGAAAATTACCGTCTACCACCATTTGTTCTTCTACCAGATGGACATTGGTAAATCCAAACTGTTTCAGTGCCGGCGGCACCATTACGCCACCTGTTCCGTGAATTGGCGAAAACACAATGGGTAGATCGTGTTGCCTTTTGATGGCATCACGCGAGATCGAAAGTTGGAGTAAAGCAGCCAGGTATTTGTCGTCGATGGCTTTACCTATGGTCTCAATATTTTCTTCCTGTGGAGTAAATTTTATCTCATCAATACTGGAAATTTTTTCCACTTCGGCCATGACGTTCACATCATGGGGTTCGGTGAGCTGGCCTCCGTCTTCGCCATAAGCCTTGTAGCCATTGTACTCCTTAGGGTTGTGTGAAGCGGTGATCATCACACCACTCTGGCATCCTAGCTCCCGAATGGCGAAGGATAATTCCGGCGTTGGCCGCAAACCATTGAAGAAATAAACGTAAATGCCGTTAGCTGAAAAGACCTCTGCAACCAGGCGAGCAAAAGTATCGGAGTCGTTACGACAATCGTGAGCAATCGCCACTTTTACTTGTTGGTCTGGGTAGAGTTGGAGCAGGTAGTTGCTCAGGCCCTGGGTGGCCATGCCCAGGGTGTATTTGTTGATACGGTTAGATCCTACGCCCATGATGCCCCGAATTCCACCGGTACCAAATTCCAAATCTTTGTAAAAGCTATCCGTTAGTTCGGTATATTTTTCTTCTTCAATTAACTGACGAATGTATTGTTTACTCTCATCATCGTAATTTCCATTCAACCACTGGTTGATGTTTGCTTGTACGTTGGAATCCAAAGATGCTAATGACATAAGGAAGGTTCTTTTTTGTGGTTGGAACAAAGTTACCGATCAAGAATTAATTCGCTTTATTTTTAGAAGCGCAATTTTTTTTATCTTTATGGCAATATAAAAAAAATACCCCCGTTAAGGAAGGGTAACTTGCGAAATAGGACCTAACGGCCTGTTCGAAAATATAAGAATTCTCAGAGAATCATACTGTTTACGCCTTGCACACCTCATCATCTATTTTTTGCAAGCGTAAGATCAGTTCAAGAATAATAACTGGGGTTTAGTTTTCTAATGTGAAAGTGCAGCTTGCTGCACTTTCTTTTTTTGTCTGGTAGCCAAATTTTCAATTCTTCCCTCCTGTTTTCCCCACAAGCACTTATCTTGCGGACACCAAATAATTCCTTTCTCCGAGGATCAATATTCCACCATGGTTGTACGCCCGTTCGCTGCTACTTTTTCCCGACCTGAGCAAATTCCAGATTTAGCGGCTTTTCTAGGTTCCGTTAAGGAGGATTTTAAAGATTTCTTTGAGAAAAGCTACTTCACTGCTCCCCAATCACCAGCCATGTATATCTACCAAGTCAGGGCACAGGGGAAAGAACGCACAGGATTGATCGCAGCAGTATCTGTTCAGGATTATCTGGAAGAGCGGGTTCGCCGCCATGAGCACACCCTGGTAGCCAAAGAGGTAAGGCAGGCAGAGCTGTTGCAACAACGTGGGGCCGTCGTCAAACCGGTATTATTAGCGCATCGGCATCACCAAGGACTGGCTGATCTTTTGGCTGCTCACGCTCAAATTCACGCACCATTTCAAGAGCTGTCTTTATCAGATCCCGAGGAGACGCATCGCTTTTGGGCAATCACGGAGCCTCAGGAAATCGAACAAATTCAGTACTATTTCGGTCGCTATATTCTCAATACCTACATCGCCGACGGACACCACCGCTTTAGTGCTATCGCTCGTTTGTACCAACAAAGAGAAGAACACCACGAACCCAACCCTTTTTGCTACCTGATGTGTGCGCTTTTTCCTAGCACGGCGCTGGAAATTCACAACTTCAATCGGGTAGTTAAAAACACGAACCCGGAACTGAGTTGGCTGAGCTTCATGGCCAGGATTTCTCAATATGCTAATCTGGAACCACTACCTGGGCCTCGTCAGCCCAAATTACAGCATGAGCTTACCATGTTTGTCGAGGGGGAGTGGTTTCTCTTGCGCTGGCGAGCGGGCACTTTGAAAAAAAATGTTGATGCCGGTCTACCTACCCTTGATGTTTCCATGCTGAATTATTACCTGCTCCAAAAGGTGCTAGGTTTGGAGGATATTCGCAATGACAGTAGGATCAAATACGTAGAAGGTCCCGCTGGCCTGATGGCGCTGGTTGAAGCATGTGATAATCGTCCCGCTGCGGCTTTTTGCCTGCATCCACTCAGCTGGGATGCCTTTTTTAGAGTGATCGACCATGGCTTGGTGTTGCCGCCGAAAAGTACCTGGTTTGAACCACGCATGCGCAATGGAATAGTGGTGCAGATGGTATGACTTCCCATCGGGTAACAAATTTTGGTCTCCTTGGTGGTTAAAATCAATCATCAAAAATTCGTACCCAGATTAAGGTCAATGATGCCTGATTCTTCGTCGGAAAAACCAAATAATACTGATAGGGTATAAGAACGCGAAAGCGGAATCAGGTAAATACCACCACCGTAAGCTTGCTTAAAATCAGGTTTTGGTGCCCCATCAGTGGTTACATAACCACTATCATAAAAAGCTCTTATGCCTACAACGACGGGTAGAAAAGCGTTGCGCCACAAAGCAACCGGGCTGCGTAATTCGGTATTATAGTAAAAGTAGCCATCGCCCGTAAAACGGTTACGTCGGAAGCCGCGGAGACCTTCCTGCTGGCCAATACCGGGAAGTTTGTAGAACGGCACTTTTCCCTGATTTTCTGCCCAACCGGCACGAGCCGCAAAAGTGATGGGGAAACGGCGGGTACTGAGGAAAAACTCTCCAGCAACTTTAGAGATACCAAAATAATCAGTTTCAACACCTTTTGCCCACTCCTGGCCAGCAATAAACCGCATTCCCTTAGAGGGAAATACCGGGTGATCACGCAGGTCAATGGTGAGTTTAGGACGTAGATAAAACCAGCTTAAATCCCCCGTACCGTAGAAAGTGGTCTCTTGATCCAGGATGGTGTTTTCCGTTTCTACCGTCTCGTTGTTTTCGTAACCCAGCTGAAGCGTGAATTCACTCTGGCGACGAAATTTACGACGAAGGGTGCTGCTGAAATCTACCCGCCGCAGCCTTATTTGGTTGAAACCATTGCGGAACTCATCGTCATCTTTCGTACTGTCGTTGCCCAAGCCGAAGAAAAAGTTGTAAAAAGAAGGACGCTCAATGTTGCCCTCCGCCAATACGTCCCATTTGTGCAAGACATGGTGCCAGTCGGCAGTGTATTGTAAGCTGAAATTACTGAGGGTACTTACGGCTCCGCGAATACTGTGTTTACTACTGTAGTCACGACGTGTAAAAGTACGTTGGGTAAAGGTGATACCGGTACCAAAAGTTGCCCCCGAGAAAGAATTGAAGTTGAAGTAGGCGAGGGGAAGGTAGCTATTGTATTCGTAGGCATCGCGCTGATAATAATAGAGTTCGTCCCGCCAGTTATCAATTTGTTTTCCTCCTTTGGATAGGGTCACTTCAGCATCAGGATCTTTTTCGTAGACCAGGGTGTGTCTTCCACCACCATTGTTTCCGTGGTCTACCACATCGTCTTTTCCAGGGCCACCGATGATCCGTACCGTAATCGCCCGGGCGCTGGTACCCGTAATTTCAAAAACATCATCTTTGCCCAATCCGTAAATGCGAATTTCTTTGGTTTCTGAAGGCAAAAACAGACGATCGTAGAGAATGCGCCCTTTTTGGTCACCTTTAGGGTCGGTAACCGTAATGCGGGTGCTCGCATCTGGCAGGCGGGCGATGAGGAAATGCTCTTCTTTGTTGGTGCCAACCACATCCACCACTTTCGCGTGAATTTCATAATAAGTATTGGCATAGGCTTCAAGGTCTTGAATTCGTCTTTCGAGTTTCTCGGCGATGGTGTTTCCCGAAAGGGGAATCGTTTCTTGAGGAAGTGTTGCTATTGCCGCTCGTATTTCCTTTGGGCCAATATGTTGTTGCAAATAGTGTACTTCCGTAAGAAAATCTTCTCTGCTCAGTGGGCTCAGCAATAATCGGTCCATGTGCCTTGCCTGATAGGTGAGCGATTGTACGTCCTGGATTTTGTAATCAAAATGTTCAAGATTGGGTACGGCCCAATGGCGACTGGCCAGCCAGGGGATCAGACCATCGAGCTGAGAGAAAGCATGGTCGCGATCGCGGGGAATAGGGCGAACCAAGAGGTGATCATCGTCTTGTTCGAACACCGCCCATTTCCAGTTGTCTTCGTGCTTACTCCAGTCACCAATGAAGATGTCAAATAGCCGGGCGCGAACAAATTCCTGATGATCGATTTTTAAATCCTGATCATCATAGCGTTCGTTGAATAGCTCAAAACTTTTATAGATTTCATCGGCACCAAAGGTTCCTGGGCGTTTACCTTTTGCGTTCTGTGGCCGTTCTTCGAGCATACCCAGCATGTTGCCGTATTCGGTACGAAACCTTCCCAGTCGAGGAATATCTCCCAACGAAAAGAGCTGAGGTGTGGCGTGCAAGATGCTTACTTGGTCTAGTAAAACAGCCACAGGAATGGCTCCATATGGATGCTGTGTACTAGTTTGGTCTCTGGTGATATCGGCGATGATGGTATTCCTCAGTACCAGATTGAGCGTCCCTGCGGGGTCTTTATCTACAGAGCGGAAGACAAATCGTTCTCCCTCTGCTGTTTCCAGTTTCAGCGATTTTGTCTGCCGACCTCCACCTCGTTTGGTGGCCCAGAGTCCACCCTTGATGGTGTCAAGGTCAAGTACGGGCACTTCAACGGGCTGCATCCAGGTTGTTCGATAGTGGCTTCCCAAGAGGAGCAGTTTAGTTTTTCCTGCATCATATCGAGTTCCACCAGTAACAACTACGGTACTTGGCAGCTCGGGCTTGATCAGTGCCAGTGAGTCTACTTCCGTAAAACAAGGCTGATAGTTAGGATTGGCCGCAATAGTTTCATCAGGGCCAGGCGAACAAGCCTGATCAAAAAGCAGGAGGTTTTTTGCTAAGGTGATGCCGTCGTCCAGCACTTGATAGAACTGGTAGCTTACCTGGCCATTTGCAGCAAAGGTCAGAACAGTAAATCCGGGAAGTGTACTGGTAAAAACAGCCGGTTTGTGTTTGGAGACCCACCGACCTTTGCTGGGAGCGCCACTATTGATGACATAGTTGCCTTGGTAATCAATCAACTGTTGATTAGGTTCATGGCCACCAAGGAAAAAAATGCCCTGGTTTTGGGTGGCAATGTCTTTCAATTCGTCGCGGAAAGGCTCGTAATATTGGTTATGAATGGACTTGGCATCACCAATGTTCTGTTGGTAGGCAATTTTAAAGCTCCCCAGAACGGGAGGGGAAAAATGATCAATGATAGGGAACTCTCCTCCGTATCTTCCCTGTGATTCCAGCGGGAAATGCCCGGCTATAATGATGTTTTTATCCAGGTTCTCCTCCACAGCGTCCTGGATTTCTTCCATGACAATGGAAGGTTCCGAATAATCACAAACGGCGTTTGCTGGGGTCGGTTTGCGGTGTGGATGATTCCACCATTGGGTATTGAGCGTGATGAGTAGGGTAGAAGAAGATAGCTTTTCAATATCAGGTCCGGGGCAACCCTGGTCAAGGGTCCAGCGAAGATTGTCAATGTCCTGGTCTTCAATATACGCTTCGAGGGCTTTCACACACTCCCAACCCACTCTGCCGGAGGAGGCCCAGTCCCGGTCGCCTGGAAGGAGGTAGCTCTTAATCTGAGGATTGGCTTTGATTACCTCCAGCAGCAATTGTAGACGAGAAAAATCGTGATCGCGATGCTGATCATGACACTTGTGGTCGGTGAGATCTCCATTGATAATCAAGGTCGTTTGGTCATCAGCAGAAGCAAGAAACCCTTGTAAGGCCGCGAAAAATGCAGGATCAGCATCAGCGGTGTTGCCTACGGTCACAACTTTTGTCTGGCAATAGAGCAGCGAACAGCTAAGCAGCCAGGACAGCATAAAGAGCAAAAAGTGGAACTGGTATTTCATAAGCCGTGAGATCAAATTTGGAAAGCTAAGCTAACAAACCTAGTAAATTTGCGAACCTTTGTAATGCCTAAGATTTACGAAATGTTTGCTGTCAAAGTCAACCACTGTTTATTTATCGCGATCTTTTACAAATCAGGGGCGTTATCTTTATATAAAAAGAATAAGACTTACCTTTGCAGCCCCTTAACCATCAACCAAATTTCAATAAAATGCAAGACGTATATATCGTATCGGCACTTCGTACTCCCCTTGGTAGTTTTGGTGGAGTGCTTTCCAGTTTATCGGCAATAGAGCTAGGCGCTACCGCGATAAAAGGTGCTTTGGAAGCCGCTGGCTTGACACCAGATCAAGTAGAAGAAGTCTATTTTGGCAACGTTTGTTCGGCCAATCTAGGACAGGCTCCTGCCCGGCAAGCAGCACTGAAAGCAGGTATTCCAATGAATGTGCCTTGTACAACGGTCAATAAAGTGTGTTCTTCTGGTATCAAAACAGTGATGATTGGAGCACAGGCCATCATGTCTGGCCAGCAGGACATCATCGTAGCCGGGGGGATGGAGAGCATGTCAAATGTGCCTTACTATGCTCCTAACGCCCGTTGGGGAAGCAAATACGGTGACAGTACCCTGATTGATGGCTTGGCCAAAGACGGATTGAAAGACGCCTACGATGGTCAGGCAATGGGCGTTTGCGCAGATGCTACGGCCACCAAGTTTGGCATCAGCCGTGAGGCACAGGATGCTTACACCATTAGCAGTTACGAACGTGCAGCCAAAGCTACTTCCGAAGGGTGGTTTGCCAAGGAGATTGTGCCTGTAAGTATTCCTCAACGCCGGGGTGACGCGCTGGTGATTACCGAAGACGAAGAGTACAAGCGCGTAAAATTTGATAAAATTCCACAATTACGCCCTGCTTTCACCAAAGATGGTACCGTTACGGCCGCCAATGCCTCTACGATCAACGATGGAGCTTCGGCGATTATCCTGGTGAGTAAGCGTAAGATGGAAGAGCTAGGGCTGAAGCCGGTTGCTAAAATCGTTGCTTTTGCCGATGCTGCGCAAGAACCCCAATGGTTCACTACCGCACCAACCTTGGCTGCTCCTAAAGCATTAAAACGCGCAGGGATGGAGCTGAGCGATGTCGACTTTTTTGAAGTGAATGAAGCCTTCGCTGTGGTAAGTATGGCTTTTGCCCAAGAAATGAAGATTGATCGTGAGAAAATGAACGTGTTCGGAGGTTCTGTAGCAATCGGTCACCCACTTGGTGCATCTGGTGCGAGAATCCTTACAACACTTAATAATGTGCTGGCGCACGAAAAAGGTACGGTAGGAATGGCCGCCATTTGTAATGGAGGAGGAGGTGCCTCCGCATTGATTATTGAAAAGGTTTAGGCCATTTTTGAATGAGCTAACTGGTTTTTAGAGCGTGACTTAGCAAAAAAAAGGATTTGTTTAGTCATGCTCTAAAGCCGAACAAAAGCCCAAAAAGTATCGTTTTGACGCTTTTTTGGTGTCAAAAAATAGTTATTTACCAAAAAAAGTTACATCACTTTTCCACAATAGCGTTAAAATTTTAGGAAAATGATGGCTTTATATTACATTTGTTGCAAGCCACTTGAAAAACATACCCCGATTTGTATCAGGCTAATCCGCTTAAGAGAGCTTTGAGAAAAAATGAATGTTACCTAAAACCTGTTAACTGCGGATAGCTATTTATTGGCTAATGTCAAACACTAATGAGAAGAGAACGTTACGTTTTTAATAAACAAACGCTCCGTTACGAGAAAGTAGTTGAACCGCTAAGTACGACCCTTCTAAGAGTTTTTGGGTTTACTTGTGCAGCTTTATTTACGGCCTTCGTTTTTACGTTGCTAGCACATAAGTATTTTCCATCTCCTAACGAGAAAGAACTACAAGCAAAAGTTGAGCGACTGGAAACATTTATCCAGACAGAGTCAGAGCAGACTTTGGAGGACATGAAGAAAGCCGTTGAAAATCTGCAAAAACGTGATGCTTACGTACACCGCATGATTTTCGGGATGGACCCCATCGACGAAAGTATCTGGAACGGTGGTATCGGCGGTCACGATGCTTACGGAGAATACGAAATTTACGGAGAGTCTGGTGAGATCATGTCTGATATCAAATCTCGCATTGATCGCCTCAAGCACCAAGTCAACCTCCAGTCCCGATCCTTAGACACTATTGTAGTGTTGGCAAAGGATAAAGAGACATTACTGGCTACGATGCCAACCATCAAGCCCGTCCGTTCGGACATGCTTTCCAAAGATTTACGATTACTATCTGGTTTTGGCCCTCGCTTACACCCTGTCTTCAAGGTGATGCGTATGCACAATGGTATCGATTTTACGGCTAAGTCAGGTACACCAATTGTTGCTACAGGCGATGGTGTGGTAGATCGTGCAGAACGCGCTGGTGGTTTCGGTAACCTAGTAGTAATTAGGCACGGTAACGGTTACGAAACTTACTATGCCCACATGAGCAAGCTCAATGTGCGGAAAGGTGAAAAAGTAGAGCGTGGTCAAGTTATTGGCCTTGTGGGAAGTACAGGTACTTCTACAGCACCCCACTGCCACTACGAGGTACACTACCACGGACAACCAGTGAATCCGCTTAGCTTTGTAATGGACGGCCTTACCCCCGCTGAGTACAAAGCCTTGACGGAAGCCGCTGAAACAGTAAATCAATCTTTACATTAATAGATTGAATACTGACAACAAAACGAAATATTGCTCAAAAGGCGCTTTCTCACGAAGGCGCCTTTTTGCGTTAAGTGAGCGCATATAAACAAATTGGAATCATTTAATTTAGCGTACAGATTATCATCGTTTTATAAAACACCTCTCCATGATTAACCACAGCTATCAGTCAAACATCCGGCACGGTTTTTTCATCAGCTTGTTATTGTTGGTGAGCATCGCTTTCACTGGGCTGATCCAACCCTTTCTGATGGCTTTCTTTTGGGCGGTCGTCCTGGCCATTATTTTCAGAAAATCTTTCCGTTTATTGCGCTATTGGCTCAAAGGGAAAACCAACCTAGCTGCTGCGCTGACCACGGTTTTGATTATTGCGATAGTGGTTATTCCGGCGTTTCTGGTGCTGCTAGCGCTGGTAAAGCAGGGGCAAGGCGTGGTAGAGAAACTTCGTTCAGGAGAATGGGATGTTACCGGGATTGTGGATTATTATGAAGGGCAGGCGCCGCGCATCGAAGCTTTCCTGCAAAAAGTAGGTGTAACCCCAGAGCGAATACGCGACGATATCAGCACCTTTGCTACCAAAGCTGCCAATGTCATTGCCGATCATGCACTGGGCTATACCCAAGATGCGATTGCCCTGACCGCCGAATTTTTCCTAATGCTTTATTTGCTCTTCTTTTTCTTGCGCGATGGGCGGAGAATTGTCCGTACCATCGTCAATGTGGTACCCATGGGTAACAGTAGGGAATACACCTTGGTCAATCGTTTTGCCAGCGTTGTTCGTGCTACCTTAAAGGGGACAGTCATTGTCGCTATTGTACAAGGGGCACTGGGTGGACTGTTATTCGCAATCGTAGGCATTGAGGGGGCTTTCTTTTGGGGAGTAGTCATGACGATGCTTTCTTTTTTACCAATTGGAGGGAGTACCCTCGTCTGGGGTCCGGCAGCCATCTATTTTCTGGTACAGGGACCTATCTGGAAAGGAATTGTTTTGATCGCAATAGGATCTTTGGTCATTGGGCTGGTCGACAATCTCCTTCGACCAATGCTGGTAGGAAGAGACACCCAAATGCCCGATTACCTGATTTTGTTGGCTACCCTAGGAGGCATAGCCTGGTTTGGCTTGTCAGGCTTTGTTTTGGGGCCCGTTATTGCAGCCTTATTTATTACTTGCTGGGAAATGGCGGGGATGAGCTACGGTGGAAAGGAAAAGTAAGACCTTACTTAGGATGACCATTCTTATCATTATCCCTTAACAAAGGTCATTGTGGTGAAGTTAAGTGTGGATTAATTTTATGCTAATGAGTAGTTGTTTTGTTGGCTGATTTGCTGCATTATGATTACTTTTCAAATTGATTCTAACAAGTACAAATATGGCCACCATCCTTTTTCCAACAGATTTCTCCGATGCTGCTACACGTGCGTTCATTTATGCCCTGCAATTGGCAGACCGGATAGACGCAAAAATTATTACGCTGCACGTATTCGAAAAACCGGACATTAGCGGACTTACCCATGTTCCTCGAAGTCTGGAAGCGTTTTACAATACGATTGATCTGTACGAATTTGAGAATTATAAAGACGCAGTTCCGCTGTTGGATAAAATCCAGGACGAAAAAGGACTCAACCATCTGTCGGTTGTGCATACCTTACACGAAGGAGAAACGGAAGCAACTATTATTGAGCGTGCAAAAGCAGAAAATGCCGATTTTATTGTGATGGGCACAACGGGCGCACGTGGGTTGAAAGAGATTATCCTGGGAAGTGTGGCTGGTGAAGTATTGGAAAACGCTTCTTGCCCGGTTTTAGCCATTCCTGAACAGGCAATCTTTGATGGAAAAATTGACAATATCGCTTTCACCACTGCTTTTCAACCATTGGAAAAGAAAGGGCTTGAAAAAGTATTGCAGTTGTTTGCACCTTTCTCACCACAAGTCCATTGTATCAATGTAGACTTGGCCCACACCGAAGAATACCATCATCGCATGGATGTTTTCAGTGCCGATTTTGCGGAAAACGACAATATGGCTTTTCACGTATTAGATGGAACTGATTTTCAAGTGGTGTTGACGAACTTTCTTGATGAAATGGAAATTGACATTGTAGCCATGGTTACCGAAAAGCGCAGCTTCCTCGAAGAGCTTTTCCATTACAGTAAGACCAAAGCTCTTTCTTATCACAGCAGAACACCGATCCTGAGCTTACCTGCGGCAAGTTTGTAGCTTTTAAAACCACCAAAGGCACTTAAGAGGAGGATCCTCTTAAGTGCCTTTGGTGGTTCAAATGATTTAACTCAGTCTAGTACTTAATCCCGCACACGCACTACGCGCTGCTGTACCACTTCACCATCGTGGAAACGTACGCGAATGAGGTAGACGCCATCATTGATAGCTCTTAATTCCACCGGTACGGGGTTACCCTGGAAGTCAGCTGCTTGCCGATGGTTGATCTGTCCTTGTGGGGTGATCACTTCAATGGCCGCCCGCCCGCTGCGATTGACGCTAATGTGCACCTGGTCGCGGGCTGGACTGGGATAAGCGTTCATCACCGTAAGCCCCATACTTTCTTCACGGAAGACCGTGGCTTGATTGCTAGGCACTAAAGCACCTTCCGTCGTGATACCCAACCCCTGGTAGTATAGGTTACCTACGGCGGTAGTAATTCGCAAGAAATTGTACTGGTCTAGTCCCGTAGCAGGCAAGAGTGCAACCTCCTGGAAGGTGTTCCCTCCGTCAACAGATTCTCGCAAGACGAAGAAATCGTAATTGTCAGGAGCATCGTTCAAGCTCCAATCCAGGTTGACGCCGCCTTGCACAGGGTCTCCGCTGAGGATAATCACCCCCGTATCATTAAATACGGTATCACAAGGCCCTTCCGTCCAATTAAAGATCCCCGCATTCTCGGCGTAACAGATATTGGCGTAGGTTCGTCCATCACAGCCACAGACCGGATCATAAATTTGGGTACAGAATTGCTCTTCCACATCAAGTACCGGGCAGGGTAAATCGGGCAATTCATCACAGGGTAGCAAGGTCACGCAGTGTGTAGCGTAACAACAGGTGATGTTGATCTCATCGCCAATAATTTGTCGCAAGACGATGTCAAAACAGACCTCGTCACCCGGCAGTCCACTGAGCTGTACAGGAAGGCTGCCGCTATAGGTGCCACCGGGGAGCACACTCGTACCCAACATGTAGACCCCAGGATTACCCACCACACCGGTGTAACCACTCGCATCCAAGAGTGATACGGCATTCACCGTAAAGGGGGAATTATTGACAAAGCTAAATTGGTAAACATAGTTACCGCTTGCATCGCAATACAGCTGGTCTTCCACCACGGTAAGACAGTAGGGGCAGTACACCGCTACCGTGTCTCGACAAATCACAGAGTCGGCATTCAGCCAATTGATTTCGATTTGGATGGAGTCGGTGCTGGTGATGCCTTCTACGCAGAAGTCAAACAGGTTGAAATTGGTTACGTTGGGCACCAGCCCGCTACTGTGGTTCCAGCTTATGGCCGTAGGTGCTGCCGGATTATCAAAGCTCGGCGTCCAGCCAGCGAGGATGGCAGGTAGCGTACTAAGTCCGTCGTAAGTCACTCCCGGTGTGATGATGTTGGTTTGAATACTGGTAAAGAGATTTGGGTCGAGGTTGAAAGTGTCTGTAATCAGCAATTCAAAACAACAATACTCCGATTGATTGTCACTCACTGGCCTCACCATAGCACCCACATTGGGGCAAGGATCACAAAGCGGAAACGGAATACAAGCCTCGTAAGCAAAACAACAAAGACGCTCTTCTTCGTCATCATGGGCGGTAATTGCTACACAAAGCGAGTCCCCATACAGGTCCGCCGACGTGTTGATCGTGTACGTCAGCGTGACCTGATCACCGGGCTGCAGCTTGGGATTAAAAGTATAGCCGGTGGGGGAAATACTCGCGCCCGCGGGCAAAGTATTGGGATTAAGGTTGAGTTCGATATAGCCAATGCCGCCAGGAATGTCACTGCCAGGTGGAACCTCGAAATCGATGGTAAAGAGATAACCCGCCGTATCACAAACCAGGCTGTCGCTGAGGTATTGCAGACAAGGTGCCTCTGGCGGACATGCAAAGACCAGCGTGTCGGTACAGAAAACCTCGTAGTTCTGATCAAAGTATTCAACGACCATAAACTGTGGAGTCGCATACACGTTTTGTAGACAAAAATTGAGTAAGCCATTGATGTTATTAGGCATCGTACCCAAGGCAGTGGGGATGATTACCATACTACTGTCTGTATAGTTCGGCGTGCTGTAGCCTGGAGGAAGAAGGTACCCCGGCTGAAACTCAGCCCCATCTAATAAGCTGAAACTGATGCCAAAGACATTTTGTGATCCGGTATTGCTAAAGTCCAGGATATGGCAACACCCACCTACGCCTTGGGGATCTGCAGGCGAAGACGGCAGTATTTCCAAACCATTCTCGGTCGCACAATCTTCTATCGGGCAGGTACAGTCGTAGATGTCCACATCCCCAAGCGTACCCTTTACGTAAACCGTTCCATCCGTACTACCGTCTGTATCTATTGCAATGGTGTTCAGATCGGCGTAGGTTCCCGGAGCATTACCCGTACTGGGCACAAGGCCAAAACCATAGGTATACTGCCCTGCATCCATAATCAGCGCATTCGATGTAATCGCAATTTCGGTATCACAACCCCCTTCCGGCGGCGTTTCCCCCGTAAAGCTATCGTAACCATAATCGACACCACCAGCCGAGTTGGTGTGTATACTACCTAGCTTACCAATGTAGATTTGCTGCGGTGTCGACCATCCCGGGCCGGTGCTGGTGTACTGGAAAATACTGGAAGCATGGGCACCTCCGCGCTCTGCGATCACCATCTTGCTGCCGTCGGCAGTCAAGGCGATATCTGATACCCGGTTGTTCCCAACGCTGAATTCAAGCGCCTCCGTCCCCGTAATCAGGCCGGTTACCGGATTCACCGCCACCGAGTAGATTTGGGTAAAACTACCCACAGGGTCGCGAGCAAAGAAGACTTCTCCACTCCGGTAGGCAATTCCAAAAAGTTGCTGCCCACTACCCACCTGTCCCGCAAAGGTAGGGTCGAAAACCTGCATCACAGTACCTGGCGTCGCAGAAGTATTGGCCAAACCAGCTATGACCACAATGGTCTGGTCGGCACGGTTGGTCAGGTACAGTACTTCGTTGTCGGCATTGTAGGTAATGTTGCCAATACCGCTGCCATTGTTAAAGATCGTATTCCCACCAACAGTAGTAGCACTGGCCGAGGCCAGCACAAAATTGGTCACCTGCCCGGTGTAAGCATTGATCCAAAATACCTCCGCATTGCCGTTGGTAATCGGGTAGCTGCCCCAGAAAAGGCTGGGTGCAGAGGTAGCAAAAGCATGAAACTCACTATCGGTAGTTAGTCCAAAAACCGAACCCATGGTGCTTTGCCGCCAATCGGGGTGGTCGATATCCGTAGGGTTCCAACTCACATTTACACCACGAGGTGCAGGAGCATGGTTGCGAATATCTTTTACTGTCAGCACCCGCCCTGGTACCAGCGCATTGTTTACCGGACTAAAACTATGAATAGCCATGCCACAATGGAAGCGTTTGTTTCGTGGGTTCAGGTAGAAAAGGCCACCTTGTACGGTCGCATCTACTTCAACGACCCGCGTATAAGTGGTAGGCGTAGTCGGTTCAAATTCTGCGGGATCATAAACGACCTCCAATTGGTATTCGCCAGCAGGTAGTCCGGTCAGGCTATACGTACCATTAGCGTCGGATTGGGTTGTCGCCACCACTTCTCCTTGTGAATTTAGCAGTCGGACATCTACCAGACTTATACCTCTTTCAATCACGGGATTGATCTCACCGTCCGAATTATAGTCGTAGCATATCTGATCGCGGATATTCCCGAAGCCCGGTGCCGTGACGCGGTAAAAGGTCAGGTCGTTGCGTTCTTGTCCGGGCGCCAATCCCAAATTTACTACCGTAGGGCTACCCCACAAAGTATTCGGACTGCCACCCGCTACCGACAGTTCATAGTCATCTGCAGCAGGCAGGCCATTGAAAAAGAACCGACCATCTGGGCCGGTGGCCTGCACCGCTCCACCAATGATCCCACCACCATTAAGTACCACAGTGGTATTCGGCAGGATAGGTTCCATCGCATCATAGTTGCCGTTGCCATTCAGGTCAAAAAAGACCAAGCCACTGATGCTACCCAACTCGCTGGGCCTGATGACGGCAAAGTTTTGCCCAGGTACATCACCACTCCCGGAATAAACGATACTGATGATGGGAGGCACCACTACCTGCCCGGCGTCGAGTACTTCTACCGCAAAATAGGCCGTGCCTTCCTGGATATCACAAAATTCGTATTGACCGTCCATATTGGTAGTCGTACTAATACTCATCCCATCATTCAAGACGGCGGTGACCGTCAGTCCAAAAAGGCCAAGCTCGCCAGCATCCTGCACACCATTGTTGTTATCATCTTCATACACGGTGCCAGCGACACAACCCTGACCATGGAGACTGCCCGCAAGCGGCAAAAAGCAGCAGCAAAGCAGCATTATATTCGTAAGGTGTAGCTTCATTGTACTAGGTTTTGTTTCCCTCTATTGCATTCGTAAAAGGAATCTTACCATGAGGAGGAATATTTTTGGAATTATTTTTTGGCATCCCCCCGTACCTGACGGTCGGGGCCGGGCTATCCGCTTTTATGCCCTTGCTGCGCAGGGCATACCGCTCCTATCCCTGGCTGTTACGTGCCTACCGGCCCGTCGCGCGCCGGCCTCGCCTGCGCGCTGAAGATGGGGCAATTATTTGATGGATCACAAAACGGTATATTTGTGACGCATCGCAAAATGGATATTATGCAATGGATAAAAAAATGGGATGTGGAGACGCGATGCATCGCGTCTCTACGGATATTTTTATTTTTGGTCTTCAACGGGATGCTCATCATTCTGCCGGCGCAGGAATTCACTTTGCTCTCCTGGAATATCCAGGATCTCGGGCAAAGCAAGGATGACGGCGAAATCCGCAGCATCGCTGAGATCATCAATGAATTTGATATTATCGCCGTCCAGGAGGTTGTCGCCAAAGACCCCCGCGGTGCACAGGCCATCGCACAGATCGCCGACGAACTCAATCGCATGGGCGACCGTTGGGATTATCGGGTCAGTGATCCTACACATAGTCCTTCGGCGCATATTAGCGAACGTTACGCTTTTTTCTGGCGAGCGTCCAAAATACAGTTGATCGGCCGCCCTTATTTGGATCGTGAATTGGCACACGCTTGCTACCGAGAACCTTATCTGGGGCAGTTTCGGCTAAAAGCTGGCGGAACCCCTTTCCATGTAGTGAATTTCCATTCCCGTACCTACGATGATCAGCCGGAGGACGAAATCGCCCACTTTATTCATTATCAAAATCGGTTAGCCTCTGAGTTGGTGTTTCTGGCTGGCGATTTCAATCTTTCCGAAGATCACCCTGTCTGGTCGCCTTTCTATGAGTTGGGCTACCAGCCCTCCATTTTTGCTACGCCTACTACCTTGAAAAGGAAATGTTCCGGTAGCAATTACCTGAATCATTCCATTGATAATATCTACTATGACGAGGATGTCGTTGAGCTTCACCTTTCGGGCCGGGTCGATTTTGTAAAAGATTGTGAACTATTAGAGATAAGGCGAGGCCTGTCGGATCATTTGCCCGTTTTCTTGGAGTGTAGTGTTAATTAATAATCGTCACATACAGTGTTGGTGAAGAGGAATGAAATCATCAAAGAATTTGCCGAATCAGAGAAATGAAGAGAGGTTTTGCCTGTTGAAGGCTAGGTCTTCGCGGAGCCCTTACTGTTTGAAGGTGTAAATATGTGGATGTATTTATATGAATGGAGATTTTCCTTGCTTTTCACCGTACCCCGTTGTTCTGTAAAGTGATACTACTGAAATTTGGTTTAGAATTCACCGCATTAGCCACCTGCCCGATTTCTAAAAGCCTACCTTTGTGTGGATCGCTCTGTATGGATAGATCGCATGTTTGTTTCCCCTCATTTCAATTTAATTATTATTTTCAATGGTTATCGAAGAAAAAAAAGTAGTTACCGTCCATTATACCCTTACGGAAGGCAGTGCCGATGGCACCTTAGTTGAATCTAGCATTGGTAGCGAGCCCCTTGCGTTTATTTATGGTATTGGGATGATGATACCTGATTTTGAAGCCAACCTAAAAGGGATGAAGCCGGGCGATCCCTTCGCTTTTGGCATCCAGGCTGCCGACGCTTACGGCGAATACGATGAAGCCGCTATGGCGGAAGTACCCAAGTCGATGTTTGAGGAAGATGGTGAAATCCCTGAGGGCTTGTTGGAGATAGGGAACACGCTTCCTCTAGAAGACGACCAAGGCTTCTCTTTTGAAGGGATAGTCCTCGCTGTTGATGAGGAAAAGGTTAAGCTAGATTTCAACCACCCACTGGCCGGCGTAGACCTGTTTTTTACCGGACATGTCGAATCGATTCGCGATGCTGAGCCAGAAGAGCTGGAGCACGGCCATGTGCACGGTGACGGAGGGCATCACCATTAATACAATCTGAAAATAGCGTGTAAATGACTTGTTGTCAGTAGCTTGATTAGCGAAAAACCTCACCCTTTCGTACAAGGTTCGGGTTCCTGGTAATTGGTGCCGTATCCATTCTTGGCTTGTCAAACACATGTAAACACAGGCTGTACAATCTGGTGCTTTTCTGATGCGACGAATTTTAGCATCTTCTTGACAGGCTAAATTGCTATGAATAAAGTGTACTTAGCCAGGTTGCGCGAGCTTTGCCATATGCATCCCTTCGGGGCAGTCCGCACTTATAATACCGAGAGAACTCGTTGCGGGCTAAAGCCACGCGCAACCTAATTTACCATCAGATTGTACAGTCTACATGTAAACAGATAGGACAGTGCTAAGCTGGACTTTCGGCATTTTACCGAAAGCCATAAAGGGATTTACCTGCGATGATGACCTTGGTTGATCGTCACTTCGTTCCTCAGCGTTGTCGCACATTCCTAAGCGTTCGCGAAGATGACAACGTCACTTTGAGTAGAAAGTAGGGGGATCATCACGCTTGTAGAAGCGGTCTTATATATTAGACTTGTTCTGCTGGGATCATTTCGGGTGCAAATCGCGCCTTATCTTCCCACACTGTGCCTTTTTTAAGTCGCTTAGCTACGGCTAGGCTCCTCAAAAAAGGCTTCGCGTGGTCGATAATGCATCAATTTGCCCACCAAACTGACCCAGCAGAACAAGTCTATTTCCCAAGATCGCCTCGTATCAAGAGACATAGTATCAAGAGACATAGTTATCGGCGGACCCTGGAGGGTCAACCCACCCAAGCCTCAGTCGCCGTCGACCACTCCCCAAACTATGGGGCATGGCCATAGTACTTTATGCACTCGCAGGAGCGAGTGCCACGCTGTAAACCAAACTTATACCTCTGAATGCCCCGAGAAACGGGGATAGTTACCGATGATGGGGAATAATTCCGTAGCAAATATAATCTTTTATGTTTTTATTTTAAAATAAATAAACAATTATTTTGCGCGCTATCGAATAGGGAATGCACTGATCCGTATTTTGGTGCGCAGGCCTACAGGCCTGAGCGCAGGGTGCGGAGCAACCAAGGATAAGTCCCGATTTTTCATCGAGCCGGTAGTGCGCTGCGCAGCAAGTACTATGAGCAAAACAAGCAGTAGCGCAATGGTCAAGCGGAGCCGCTATAGCCCCAAATCGGAATTAAAGCCTCTCAATGGAGAATGACGACCCCTTTTCGCCACGAATGGCCAGCAATATTACCGGTCAGCAAGTAGCAGCCTGCGGGTAAATGGTTGGTAATGAGTTGAAAATAGCCGTTGGTGTCCGTGTTGAATTGCTGTAAAAGCTGCCCCTGCGGTGTCCACAACTGAAGGGTGATTGATGTGGGGTGGCCAAGAGATATATGGAGATAATCGCCTGCAGGATTGGGCCAAACCTTACCTCTATCGTCATCAAGAGCAGCTTGGGTACCTACGAGGCCTATTACTCCGAGATTGCTGATCACTACTTTGCCTGGCCAAGTGACACCTACGATACGGTAGACCACATTGGGTAGTAGTGGCGCACTGTCTAAATAGGCAAAGGTGGCGTTACTGACTTCAGCGAGGCTCAGCCAGGGACCGTTGGATACACGTCGCTGAACCAGGTAATAGCGATAGTCGGTCATGCCTACGTTGTTCCAGGAAAGTGGCACCTGAAGGTCATTGTTTAGTTCGGCCAGCAAATGGATACTGTCTATCGGAGGTTCACTACAGGGGCCATTGGTCCATTCTTGTATCCCTGACCAACTGAGGGCGGCGCAGGCATTGAGGTAGGTCATACCATCGCAGCCGCAGACGAGATTGACGAAGTTGGGGCAGCTGTCTTCCCAATTGATCTGGTCGGGATGGATACATTGGTTACAGTCAAAATAAAACGATTCACAAGTGGTGAGGCTGGCTGTCTCGTAACAGTTTTCGCCACTGCGATCGCGGCGGGTGGCCGTCATGCAGACCTCATATTCGGTATTTTCGACGAGGCCACCAAAGGTGATCGCCTCATTGCCATCTACTATTCCGGCACCCAGATTGGTGAGGGTATAGGTGACTTGGTCACACTCATTGAGGGCATTAGCCTGTAATCGAACTTGTGCATTTTCGCAATTTAGGGACAGCGAAAAACCTTGGCCGACATCCGTGACAAAGTCTTCGTAAGCCGTACAACATCGGTCGCACACTGGTAGGGGAAAGCAGTAAGCTGCGGTGCAGCACTCTACGGCAATATTCCCCCCAATTAGCCGCTTGGAGCTTAGGGAAAAGCAAATGTCGTCTAGCTCTGCGGCATCAGCACGGAAGTGTAGTTCCAAGCCGGATTGGTTACTTCCAGGTGGCAGACTACTGTTAAGCAAAAGTGTTTCTTCTACGATGAGGTCTTGCCCTGAAGGTTCCCGAACGAGGATTTGATCGACGGCAAAAGGACTTTCGTTGGTAAAGGTGAAAACATATCGGTAGCTGCTATCCGGCAGGCATTCAATGGTGTAGTCGGTGGTTTGCCAACAGGCTCCGCAGGCGAGTTGCAGGGTGTCGCGTTGTACCACGTTATTGCCACTACGCCAGACGATTGCCAGCGAAATACTATCGGATGTATTCCACCCTGCTAAGCAAAAGTCGAAAAGAGTTTGCTCACCGGAGGGGAGCTCGCCGCCTTGCCAGGTCCACCGTAGCCTTTTTTGTTGTTGAAGCACTGTTTGTTGCCAACCACTGCCTAGAGGGTAGTCAATACCGGAAAAAGTAAGATCTGTATCGACTAACTTGGTTTCAATACTGGTGATGTTTTGGGGAAGATGATAGGTATACCCAAACTGAAAACAACAGTCTCCTCCGGCAGCATTTACAAAAACACTATTGCCTTGTGCTTGTGCTGTCAATACCGTGTCTGTTGCCCCACTCAGCAAAAGCAGAAGCACGAAACAGAAACGCAACCGAGAAGAGGTAGTTGTTGATTTCAAACCAAAGCGTTTTATTCGAAATGAAAAGATGCTTTGGTGTAGATACCGGATGATGGTAGAATCTTACCTTTTTAGGTGTAGGTGCTCACTGCGTTTGCGATGTGTGCTCATTTCACTCGCGGGGTGCGATCCCCATGCTCGGGATCGCGGCGGTGTTCGCTAGCGCTCACGGACTTGAGTGAGCATAACCGCGAAGATTCGATAAAATCGGCTGATGTTTCTTTCGCTCACCTAGTGCGCTCACCAACAAAAAACCACGAGCGCAGCGAGCACAAACGCGATCCCGAGCATCGGGAGAGCACCCCCGTGAGTTCCGACACTTCGGAACGAACATAACCGCGATTCCGATGAAATCGTAAGCGTACCATACGAGATCCGAGAAACCGGAACGAGCACTTACTTTTTCTTCGCGTAAGCTACATTGGCTTCGATCTTATGCCCCGGGCGTGACCATTTGATTTGACGTTCTGCCTCTGGTTTTTCCGTTTCGATGACGGGTTCTCTTTTTTCGTGCTTGCTGTAGGCGGGAGTAGGTTGGAGACCTAGTAGATCAAACATATCCAGGTCTGAGTGCAGGTCTGGATTAGGGGTGGTAAGGAGTTTGTCTCCAGCAAAAATAGAACCTGCACCAGCCATGAAGCAGAGTGCCTGCCCTTCGGTAGACATCTCGGTGCGGCCTGCAGAGAGGCGTACGGTGGCACGAGGCATTACGATGCGGGTAGTGGCGACCATGCGGACCATCTCCCAAATCGAAACGGGTTGTTGCTCTTCCAGCGGTGTTCCCTCTACTGCTACCAGTGCATTAATGGGTACTGACTCCGGTTGAGGATTCAATTGAGAAAGGGTGAGCAGCATTCCGCAGCGGTCTTCTACTTTTTCGCCCATGCCTACAATGCCTCCGGAGCAAACCGTGATATTGGTTTTTCTAACATTATCCAAGGTCTTCAAGCGATCTTCATAACCACGGGTAGAGATCACTTCTTTATAATATTCCTCCGAGGTGTCGAGGTTGTGGTTGTAGGCATATAGGCCAGCGTTTTCAAGGCGTTTAGCCTGGTTTTCGGTGAGCATGCCGAGCGTGCAGCACACTTCCATATCGAGCTTGTTGACGGTACGCACCAATTCCAGTACGTGCTCAAACTCCTCATTGTCTTTGACATTGCGCCAAGCTGCTCCCATACACAAACGAGAGGCTCCGCTGGCTTGGGCACGGATGGCCGCTTGCGTAACCTGTTCTACAGACATCAGGTCGTTGGTCGCTATATCGGTATGGTAACGAGCTGCTTGTGGGCAGTAGCCACAATCTTCGGGGCAGCCGCCGGTTTTGATAGAAAGCAGGGTGCTGATCTGTACTTCCCGTGGGTTGTGGTGCTCACGGTGTACGGTAGCTGCCCGGTAAACCAATTCCAGAAGAGGAGAATTGTAAACAGCTAATATTTCTTCGAGTGTCCAATGCTTTGTTGCGCTCATGCTAAAGTCTTTTTCGCTATGGTTTTGTGATGATCAGGCTGATGGCATTGCCACCAAAGCCCAGGGCGTTGACCATAATGCTACGAATGTTTTTCGGAGGCGTGGTCGGTGTAAGATAGGGGATAGGTACGAAAGTTTGGTGCTCCAAAAGGAGAAGTGCCAGTTCCAGACTAAGCCCTCCCGAGGCACCCAGCGTGTGGCCCAACTTCCATTTATTGGAGGTCAAAGATGGCATATTTTCCCCAAATACGCTACGAATTGCCCGCCATTCGCTCAGATCTCCCAAGCGGGTGCCGGGACTATGGCAAATGACGACATCAACTGTTTTGAGTTTAGTTTCGCTTAATGCCTGACGCATAGCTTTTTGCAGGGCCAGGCCATTTTTAGAGACCGCTGTAAGGGTGGCAGTATCTTCTCGAGCATACCCCAGGCCCGCTATTTGTGCCAAGGGATTGGTTGCGTCTGCTTCCAGCGCAAAGAGCGCACTGCCTTCCCCGAGTACCATGGTGTTGTCGGTTTTGTTTAAGTCAAGGGAACGACTCGGGTAGGGCGTATCTGATAATTGAGCATATATTTTCAGGGCGTTCATTTGGGCAAGGGTGAAAGGCGTTAGTGGCGCCTCGGTACCTCCCGCCAGAAAGTGCTTGTAACGCCCTGATTCTAGCCATACCACTGCATTGGCAAGGGCGTGCAATGCCGTACTACAAGTAATAGAGTTGTCGGAAGTAAATCCGTAAAGGCCCAAATGTTGAGCTGTGTGGGTGGCCAAGTTACCCGCTGTAGTAAGGGGCGAACTTTGGGGAGATAATCGTTCTTTTTGATCTAGAAATTGCTGAAAATAAGCTTCCCAGCTACCCGTTGCTCCTCTGGAAGAACCCAGGTAAAGCCCGCATTCGATCTTCTGTTGGGCCCAACCGGATTGCTTTAAGGCTTGTTCTCCAGCCAGCATGGCCAAAAGTACCGAACGATCTAAGCGCTGGTACCCTTTTTCTTGTTGGCTCAAGGCCTGAAGGCGTGCTTCGGTGCTAGACGGTAAACGAGCCACCCAATCGCCTTCATGATGATTGATAGCGGTATTGGGTAGCGAATAGGCTTGCCAGATATCTTCAGCATTGTGCCCCAAAGCAGAAGCACTGCCCCAACCCACGATGCTTATTCTTTTCGATGGGTTCACGCTGTAGTAGCTATGGTTGGTATCATTTCTAAACTTTCCTCAATCGCCAGATAAACTTCTTCCAGTTGCTCTTCGGTCATGCAATATGGCGGTAAAATGTAGATGACATTGCCCAAAGGGCGTAACAGAATACCGCGCTCTAAAAAGAAGTAATACAATTTGTCACGGAGGTTGTTGAAATAGGAAGTGCCTTCGGGGGTAGCAAATTCCATAGCAATAATCGTTCCCGTTTGCTGTACCCTGCACAAGGCTGGGTGCGTTATTATTTTGGCTCGGAAAGCAGCATGTTGCTTAACAATCCTTTGAATTGACGCTTGCGTTGATGCACGTTCTAGTAAGTCGAGGCTGGCCAATGCGGCGGCACAACCTACCGGGTTGGCGGTATAGCTGTGGCCATGAAAAAAGGCTTTTAGTTTGTCTTCCGACCAGAATGCGGCAAATATTTTTTCACTACAAGTGGTAATGGCTAGTGGTAGGGTACCGCCGGTCAGTCCTTTAGACATGGCCATGATGTCGGGCTGTTCCTGTAGTTGGTTGCTGGCAAAGGTGGTGCCAGTGCGCCCAAAGCCCGTCATCACCTCGTCGGCGATACAAAGTACATCGTAATGGTGACAAAGGGCAATGAGCTGATCGAGTACTTCAGGTGTATACATCAGCATACCGCCGGCTCCCAAGATGAGGGGTTCAAAGAGGAAGGCGTAGACCTCACCGGTTTGGAGATGATGCTCCAGTTGTGTGAGTGCTTCCTTGGTACGCTGCTTGTCCACAGGGGCAGGAATTCGCCAAACTTCAAAAAGGTCATCATGAAAGGCCCGGTTGAAATCATGGTCGCCACTAGCGGCCATCGCGCCAAAGGTCTCTCCGTGGAAAGCTTCCGTAAAAGCGACCAGTTTACTGCGTTTTTTGCCCTGATTGTAGAAGTATTGCCGCGCCATTTTTATCCCGATTTCTACGGCAGTAGAACCATTGTCGGAATAAAAAATACGTGCTTGCTGATCGGGTAGGTGTGTAAGCAAACGCTCGGCCAGCCTTACTGCCGGAGGATGCGTGAAACCCGCAAAAATAACGTGTTCCAGCGTGAGTAGCTGGGCGTGGACTTTCTCCGCAATATAGGGATGACTATGCCCATGGAGATTGACCCACCACGAGGCAACGGCATCAAGGTAGCGTTTTTCGTTTTCATCAATAAGATAAGGCCCTTCACCACGGACGATGGGCAGGGGAGGAGCTGCTGTTTTTTCCTGGGTGTAGGGGTGCCAGATGACTTGTTTATCACGTTGGGTAAGGGTAGACATTTTAAAATACTTTGTACGGGGTGAAAATACTAACGCATAAGGGCTTCGGTGAGCTGGGGCTTGATGAAATGCGCCAATTCCTCAATCGCGGGCAAAGATAGCTCACTCAGCTCGGGAATATGAAATAGAAGGGGCACTTTGGTCATCTTCAAAATGACACTTTCGGTACTGGGGGTAGATGGACCATTGAAAACAATACCAGCAATAGGAACTCCTGCCTGCCGCAGCTGTGCGATACTGAGTAAGGTATGGTTGATGCTGCCGAGATAGTTGCGGGAAACCAGAATGACGGGTATTTGTAAATCGCGCATCAAATCCAGGAGGGTATCTTCTTCATTGAGCGGAACCATCAAGCCACCAGCTCCTTCAACAATCAGTGTCTTATCGGTGGTAGGAATTTGAAAGTCGCTCCGTTTAATATGCACACCATCAATGGCGGCGGAAGCGTGGGGCGACATGGGCTCAGTCAGGCGGTGCGTCTCTGGATGAAAGCGAGGGTGGGGGAGAGAAAGACCATTCCAGGCTGCTACTTTCATGCTGTCGGTCTGATGCAGATCGCCTGATTGAACGGGCTTCCAGTAGTCCGCGTCCAGGGCTTTGACTAAAATAGCGGAACAAACGGTTTTGCCTACTTCCGTGCTGATGCCGCTGACGAAGAATTTTTTGGGGTGCATGTTTTTTGGTTTGCTAGCTTAGTTGAATTAGTTGAAGTCTGCTGTTGATTCGGTTGCTACTTTCGGTAGGTTGTGCTGCGCTGCGCTTGTCCCGACGAAAGGTCGGGATGCTCTTCCGATAAATTGGAATCGCGGCGGTGCCGACTGCGTCGGCGGTAGCCGCGCTACGCGCGAGCTTTAGCGAGCACTACCGCGAACGCTAGAGAGCACCACCGTGAGTTCCGACACTTCGGAACGAACACCTCCTGCCATGCGTGGAAACAAAACCTAAAGCCTCTTCCACGTCATTACTTTTTCACACAAAATCACTAGCAGCCAGTACATCTAACAACTTATCGATCTCTTCGTTCGTGTTAAAACTGTGTAGACAAATGCGGAGGCGTTCTTCTCCTTGAGGGACAGTAGGGTAGCGGATGGGAAGGATGGCAAAATTATTTTCTTGGAGGTGAGCTGCCAGTTGCATTACCTGTGTATTGCCGGGGCAAATAACTGCTTGAATAGGGGTGGTACTTGGAATCAGTGAGGTGCGTAAAGTTGTGGGGCAGTTGGTCAGGAAATACCGTATTCGTTCTTGCAAAAGCTTTATCTCTACACCTTTAGTGAGCGCCTCATAGGCCGCCTGGATACTAAGCAAAGTATGATGAGGCAGCGCTGTTGCATAAATGAAAGAGCGCGCAAAATTGAGGAGGTAACTTTTTAAAAGCGAGCTGCCAACAACCACGGCACCATGACTACCAATTGCTTTGCCAAAAGTATGAACCCGGGCCCAAACTTGATCTGCCAAGCCGAGTGCACTCACCAGCCCTTCTCCTTTTTTGCCAATTACGCCTGTTCCGTGTGCTTCATCCACAATGAGCAGGGCCTCGTGTTGCTGACAAATAGCAACCATTTCTGCCAGTGGTGCCTGGTCGCCATCCATAGAATAGACGCTTTCTACGACGACGAAAACTTGCCCTTCGGCACTTCGTAACTTTTTTACCAAGTCCGTCAGGTCATTATGCGCAAACCCCATTGCTTTAGCCCGACTCAGGCGAATACCATCCCTGAGGGAGGCGTGCAATAGTTTGTCATAGATGATGGTATCACCACGCCCGGCCACCGCAGGCAAAAGCCCAATATTGGCAGCGTAGCCCGAAGGGAAAAGCAGTGCAGCTTCCCCATCATGGAAGGCTGCAATCTGTTGCTCCAAAGCTTCTGCCAAGGCCGTGTTTCCGCTGATCAGTCGTGAGCCTGTTGCACCGCCACTGGTAGGAGAAGCCACCCTCAAAGTACGAGCATATCCTAGATAGTCATTGGAACAAAAATCTATCCGTTCCCCAATGGGCGCTGGTAGCTGACGGAGTAAGCCTTGTACTTGTCGGTCATCAAGTGCAGCTTGCATTTTTTGCTGAAAAGTACTCATGAGGGCGAAGATAGGGAGATATTCCTTTTAAGACACCGTCTTCAACTTACGCGCCAGCACTATCGCAACCACCGACATCACGATGGCAAAATATCCGGCGTACTGGTAATGCCCCAGACTCCCATCCGGGTTTTCAATGACAATCATTCCCGCAATAAAAGAGCTTAGGGCTAAGCCAGCCTCGTTGATGGATGCCCGAATACTCATAAAACTACCACGGTTTTCGGGCTTCACCACGGAGGTGACCAGGGTGGTAGCTGGAACATTGCGCCCACTGGCGACGAGGAAAAAACTAGCGGTCGTCAGGAGTGCCAGAGGCAAAATGACTGGAGGAAGGTTAGTGATGGCAAAAATAGAAAAGAGGGCCACAATACTGGCCAGCGTAAAGATGAGGATATGCCCGAACCGATCGGCCAAGCGGCCAAATAGTGGTAAACAAACGACAGTTACTGCACCACCAATGGCATAAAGCAATGCTACTTCCCTGGAGGTAAACCCAATATTGAGCTGCATGTAAGGCGCGATAAAAGGAATGATGGTAAAATGCCCCAGCATCAGTACCAAGCTGAAAAGCAGCGCACGAAGCTGATTAGGGTCGGAGCTGACGAGCCGGATAATCTCTCGAGGACTGGTATTTACCGTGACACCATCCTTTTGTTGAAAATGATGTCGCAAGGGAGGGATCACAAAAAAGGAAAGGACTAAAAAGACACAAGAAAGTACCCCAACAACCAAAAACGGCGCACTGGTACCGTACAAATCAGCTAAATAAATACCGGTAGGAACCCCCGCAATAGAAGCAGCAGAAAAGGAAATCATGATCTTGCCAATCGCTGCTCCCCTCCGCTGAAAAGGGACGATGTCACCAATGACCGCAAGGATAAGCGCCCCCAAGGTGCCTCCAAAAGCACCCGTAAAGGCGCGGGCCGTAAGGAAAATACCGTAACTAGGAGCAAAAGCACAAGCCAGTGTGCCTATGGTAAATCCTAAATAAACAACCAGCAATGCGTGCCGTCGATCAAAACGATCAATGAACATGGCACCTGATAAGCCCGCAGCAAATGCTGCAAAAGCATAAGCGGAGACAAGCAGGCTAAATTGCTGTGGATTGATATCGTACAAGTCCATGAACTGTTTGCCCAAAGGCATCATGATCATAAAATCTACAATGTGGGTAAACTGTAGGGCCGCTAGCAGGAGAATAAGGAGGTTTTCGTTTTTGATCATATTTTTTCCGTCAAGAGCGAAGATCCTGACGGCTTTAGCTCTTTCGGCGGTTTAGTGGGGTGATTTACAATATCAGCCTAAAACTTATAGAGGAATGGAACACTAAGAAGCCTTGGATAGTTCTGGGATCATCTAGATTTTGGGGTAGCAGAGGTAATATTTGGTAAACATCCTGGGGGAAACGGTACTGTCGGACAATTCGGACATGGGCAAAACCTTCCCCGACTTCATCAGGATACGGATCTCGTCGTGAGAAGCGGAATAGGCAGCATTGGTCTCTTTGCCCTCAATGACAAGTTGTTCGCCAGCTGCAGGAGGGAGTCCTGGCGTCTCGCTGACCCTTTTGCGGATATTGTCTACGTATTCTTTGGTAAAAGGTTCGTAGCTGAACTCCAGACGGAAAAGCCGCCGGTTGGCCAAACCACGGGCCAAAAACGATAGGGTAGGGTCTGGATTATCCTGCCATTCCTTTACGGCCGCCGCAATGTCGGTATCGTCGAGTCGGGAAAAAACTTGTAGGAGTTCGTCACGCTTGGCGTAGAAATCAGCACTGGAAAGGTCGCGGTGCTCCAGGAAGTAGCAAAGTACGGAGGGCGCTGGAAGCTTGTGCCCCGTGCGAATCAGCTCCTTGGCGCGTTCCATGATCTTGATAAGCATCAGCTCGGCAGCCAGTACCGTTTTGTGCAAATAGACTTGCCAGTACATCAGGCGGCGGGCCGTAAGGAAACGCTCAATGGAGTAAATGCCTTTTTCTTCTACAACCAGTTCTCCTTCGTGAACCGTGAGCATCTTGATGATCCGGTGATAACCAATGACGCCCTCACTAACCCCCGTAAAGTAGCTGTCGCGGTTGAGGTAATCCATTCGGTCCATGTCCAGTTGGCTGGAAACGAGCTGTGCCAGGAATGGTTGGTGATAACTTCCTTTAAAAATCTCCATGGCTAAAGCCAACTCACCATTAAACTCCTCATTGAGCTTCTCCATGAAAAGTAAGGACAGCTCTTCGTGATGCACTTTAATCAACGTGTGTTCCAGGGTATGCGAAAAAGGGCCGTGGCCAATGTCATGCAACAAAATGGCAATCTGTACGGCTTCGGATTCCTCCGGGCTGATCACAATGTCTTTAGCTCTAAGGGTGGCAATGGTTTGGCGCATCAAGTGCAGCGCACCTAGCGCGTGGTGAAAGCGGGTGTGTAGCGCTCCGGGATAAACATAATGCGTAAGACTGAGTTGCTTGATACGGCGCAATCGCTGAAAAAAAGGATGTTCTACAAGATCAAACAAAGTCCCGTAAGGAACCTGAATAAAACCGTAAACAGGATCATTGAAAATTTTGTGCGCCTTCATTCCTTACTGTTTTGGAGGGTCAAAATACGGTTTAAGCTGGACTTTCGCTAGAAGTTCGTAGCCTGATGCGGACTGCTGCGCGCCCACTGCTTAAAGGGAAAGTTGTTTCTTGCCGACCCTTAAATCAAGAAAATGCTTAGCAAAGAAAAACTTCACATATACTTAAGCTTGATTTTGCTAAATTTGTTTTGTGCGAAGCGCCATCGGAACCTTTTACTAGGCTCATTCGTTTCATTACCATTAAACATGGAATGGTCATAAAAGACCCTCTTCCGTTTTCGTTAAATATAGAATACAACTACTTGAGCGAAATTATCCTGCAAGTGGATGGAGTAGATCCACTGGCCCTTTTTGGTCAAAAAAATATTAATCTAGCCTTAGTACGCGATGCTATCCCTGAAGTAACGATCACCAGCCGGGGCAGCAACGTTAAGATCAAAGGAGAAAAGAAATTCACGCAAAAAGCCAAGAGTCGTATCGAACTCATGGTTCGCCTCCTCAAAGAGCATCACGAACTTACCGAACAGACCGTCAAAGATTTATTGAAAGGAGAAAATCCTTTCGACAGCAAACTTGGCAGTGGTAAAGGCACTAAAACGATCTTGCACGGGCGTACCGGTAAACCCATCAAGGCCAAAACGATCAATCAGCAGATTCTGGTCGATTGTGCGGAGATCAATGACGTGGTTTTTGCGGTTGGCCCTGCGGGAACGGGTAAAACCTACACCGCCGTTGCACTGGCCGTTAAAGCATTAAAAAACAAGGCGGTCAAGAAAATCATCCTCACTCGCCCTGCTGTAGAAGCTGGGGAGAGCCTGGGTTTCTTGCCAGGTGATTTGAAGGAAAAAATTGACCCTTACCTGCGTCCATTATACGATGCGTTGGATGACATGATCCCGCCTGAAACATTGACGAAGTTCATGGAAACCCGGGTGATTGAGATTGCTCCTTTGGCTTATATGCGTGGACGAACGCTGGACAATGCCTTTATCATTCTGGATGAAGCACAAAACTGTTCAACGGCCCAGATCAAGATGTTTCTTACCCGCTTGGGCCCATCGGCCAAGTGTATCATCACCGGAGACTTGTCGCAGGTCGATCTGCCTTTTAGCCAAAAGTCAGGTTTGCGCCAAGCCATTGATCTCCTTACGCGGATTGATGGTATAGGATTGGTACGGTTAACGGCTGATGATGTGGTACGGCACCGTCTGGTAAAAGAAATCATCAGGGCCTACGAGAAGGAAAGCGAACGCCAGCGGTTGTGGCGAGAGGGTAACCGGGAAGAGGAGTAGCTTGGTAATCCTTACATTTTGTAAGAAAACCAATAATTTTCTCTTGTTATTTTCTCAGGCAAAAGAGAAAGCTACTATTATTGCGGCTTTCCTCTATTTAATATCCAACTATGGACGTTCTACATATCTCCAAGCCGGACCGGCACCTAAAGGGTGAAGTTCAATTGGCTGGTTCTAAGAGTATTAGTAATCGGGCTTTAATTATCCAGGCGCTTTGTACAGGCCCATTTGAGATCAAACGCCTGGCGAATGCCAAGGATACCATAACCCTTCAGGCTTTGCTGACGAGCGAGGAGGAATTGCTGGATGTAGGCGCAGCGGGAACCACTTTTCGCTTCCTGACGGCTTTTCTCGCCAGTAGGCCTGGTACTCAAATCCTGACGGGCTCAGAACGGATGAAGCAGCGGCCTATCGGTGTTTTGGTGGAAGCCTTACGATCACTTGGTGCTCAGATAGCATATGTAGAAGCGGAAGGTTATCCCCCTTTACGCATTGGTCATCAAGCAGGGTTTGGTGAAGATGCGCAGTTGCGTATTCCCGCAAGCACCAGCAGCCAGTACATTACGGCGTTACTTCTATTGGGACCAACATTGCCACAGGGGATAAGGCTGGAATTGGAAGGCAAGATCGTCTCGCGTCCTTATATCGAAATGACGCTAGGTTTGATGAGGCACTTCGGCGTGCAGCACACTTGGGAGGGCAATGTTATTCGAGTCGCTCCTCAGGCTTACCAAGCCAATGACTTTACCGTTGAAGCAGATTGGTCAGCGGCGAGTTATTACTATAGTCTGGCTGCTTTGAGCGATAGTTGTGAGTTACAGTTGCATGGTTTATTTGCAGATAGCTTCCAAGGTGATGCTGTTTTACAAGAAATGTATAAGGCCTTTGGAGTGGCGACGGAATTTAATGAGACAGGCCTACGGCTGACCAAGGCCGCGGGTACGGCAGCTCCGCCTCTTTTCGAATACGATTTTATCTCCTGCCCAGATATAGCGCAAACCCTGGCGGTGACTTGTGCTGGGCTAGGAACGCAAGGTTTGTTTACGGGGTTGGAAACGCTGAGGATCAAAGAAACAGATCGTATTGCAGCCCTGAAAAATGAGCTGAGCAAGGTCAATTCCTTTTTTAGCCCTTTACCGGCAAGGTTCTCCAAAAATTCCCAAAAAGAATATTTCATGCTCGAAGGCAAAGCAGCATGGACGGAAGCCCCCACTTTTGCGACCTATGAAGATCATCGCATGGCCATGGCTTTTGCCCCTTTAGCAATGTATGCCCCGGTAGCCATTGCGGAACCTGATGTGGTAGCAAAATCTTATCCCGATTTTTGGAAAGACCTGGAAAGTTTGGGGTTTGAGGGTGACCCAGCGTTTTTTTAGCCACAAAGACACGAAGGCACTAAATAATACGGAATATTTTTTGTGCGATTTAGTGTTTTTGTGCTTTGGTGGCTATTTTCCTTGCCACGGAGGCACGGCGTTTTTCGCCACTAATTTGCGCAGCAATCCCCTTTTTCTCCTGTCTGTATAGGCGGACAAGGGACGGTTCCGTAGGAGCAGTAGACACAACAATCACCGGGTTTGGGCTTAAGTACCGTTTGGCAGTTGTCACATTGATAAAAGAACTGACAGGCGTCAGTAGGCATGGTCTCCTCTTTGCGGTGGCCACATGTAGGACAGGTAATGGTCGATTCCAAATTAATTGCTGTATCCATGTTCTTTCGCTTATAAATTTGATAAATACCAATTATCAAGCTGGTTGCTCCCACTACCATCAAGGGGCCACTGGCGGAGTTTAAGGCATCAGAGAATGCCAATAAGCTGCTGGCACCTCCCAATACGACAATCAGTGCGGGCAACCAACAGCAACTAGTGGCCAGAATAAAGGCAAAAAATCCCGCCCCTATGGCTTTGTTGAAAATGATGCATTTATCCAAATCGAAGAATTATTTGTTAAAAGGCCCGGTCAAGAATCAATTCCTGACCAGGCCTTTGGTGCTGCTTTCTCATGGTGCTGGAAAAGACTACCAACAGTAGTCATCAGCGCACATCCAGAATTTTTATCTCTACCCGTTGGTTGCGTTTTCGTCCCGCAGCCGTTTCATTGGTATCAATAGGTACTTCTTTACCGTAGCCTTTGTAGCGCACCCGACTGCGTGGTATGCCTTTCCTTACCAGATAATCTGCCACTGATTTTGCCCGTGCCGTAGAAAGCGTTTCAGCATAGCGGGCATCGGCCCAACCATTGGTATGGCCACCCACTTCGATGATAACATCGCTATTGTTGGCCAGGAAGTTGCGCAATTCTTCGAGTGCAGGCAAGGAGGCAGGAATAATCCTGGAGCTATCAGCCTCAAACTGAATATCGTCGAGGGTAATCGTCTTTCCAGCCGTCATTTCTGAACGTTTCACCCCTGCCAGGCTCGTACTGGAAGCCTCCTGGTTGTTGGTGGGAGTATTTTTAGGCTCTGTTACAACTCGCGTAACCACTGGATCGGGCGACCTGGGGGTCACACTGGCCAGGGGTTGGTTGGTTGGTTCAGGATCCTGAGGGCCTTCTGCTATTTCCTGCGAACAGGGAAGCGGCTCAATCATCGAAGCATCGTCGAGAAGCAGGTTGCCATTGTAAGGGAAGAGGGAAGGCGTCTGGTAAAACGCTTCAAGTACAATGTGGGTATAACTAGCTCCTGGTTCGAATTTAAACTCGAATTCTTTCCAGTCTGGATTACTCACCAGCGGAGACTCATCCAGCAATTCGCGTTTGTCACAAGTACCGAAGCCACCCCAAATCCGCAGTTTTACGGGTTTGATATAATTGGCGGGTACATTCTTCTCTCGGCTTACACTGTAGTACGACAAGGAGCGAGCCAGTTTGATACTGAAAGAATAACAGTCTCCAAGTTGGAGCGGCTCGCTCAGTAATTGCCCCACCGCTTCCCAGGTATCGTTATCCCGCACAACCATACCCAAGTAGGTAGCACCAGCATAAGCGGGTTTGCTAACTTGGAAAGTGAGTTCGGGTTGGATATCTGGAGGTGATTCGTCGGGAGATCCACAGTTGCTCCAGTAACGGGGTGTCATACTGTGGCGGGGCATATCTTCAAAAGAAGGGTTGTCCAGACTAATAGCTTTTCCCTGAGCCTCTGCAGTAGCAGGGGCAAAAAGGATAAACAGTAGCAGACTCATAGCTAATGGCCAAACAAATTTCATTGGCTTCGTGCTTTTATAAATCATCAAGGAAGACAAAATTAATGCTAATTGTGCACTAATAACGTTCAATAGGGGCGAAATTGTTATGAATAAGTGCCTAAAATGAAGGCAATCCCGCAGCTTTTGCTATGAAAGTCTTAGGTAGGGTTGTTTAGTGTGTCAAGTGTAAGGGTGCGGCGTACTGTTCATTAAGTACGCCACACCTTCCTTTTATAGGTTACTTAAAGGCGTTGATCCCCGTTACCGCCATTCCTGTAATCAGGAGGTGAATGTCGTGGGTACCTTCGTACGTCAGTACTGTTTCAAGGTTCATCATGTGCCGCATGACGGGGTATTCGTTGGTGATGCCCATGCCGCCATGGATTTGACGAGCTTCACGCGCTACGTCCAGTGCCATGGCTACGTTGTTGCGCTTGGCCATACTGATCTGTGCAGGCGTTGCCTGGCCTTTGTTGGCCAAGGTTCCCAGGCGCCAGGCTAGCAGCTGAGCTTTGGTGATTTCGGTCAGCATTTCCGCCAATTTCTTCTGCGTGAGTTGGAAGCCAGCAATAGGTTTGCCAAACTGTACCCGTTCCATACTGTAACGCAGGGCCGAATCATAGCAATCAAGCGCAGCTCCAATCGCACCCCAGGCAATTCCGTAGCGGGCTTTGCTCAGGCACGAAAGTGGGCCTTTCAGTCCTTGTACGTGTGGCAACACATTCGCTTTAGGTACGCGTACGTCTTCAAATACCAGCTCGCCCGTGATGCTGGCACGTAGCGACCACTTGCCATGAATTTGTGGCGCTGAAAAGCCTTCCATGCCTTTTTCTACGATCAAACCACGGATAATGCCTTCTTCATCTTTGGCCCAAACCACAGCGATGTCGGCCAGCGGAGAGTTGGTGATCCACATTTTGGCACCGTTCAGGATATAGGCATCACCATCATCTTTGATGTTGGTGACCATTCCGTCGGGGTTAGAGCCGTGGTCCGGTTCCGTCAGGCCAAAGCAGCCAATAAATTCACCACTGCCTAATTTGGGCAGGTATTTGCGCTTTTGCTCCTCTGAACCAAAGCGATAAATCGGATACATGACCAAAGAACCCTGGACGGAAGCCATAGAGCGGATGCCCGAATCGCCTCGCTCCAGTTCTTGCATGATTACGCCGTAGGCAATTTCGTCCATGCCACCACCGCCATATTCTGCAGGGATACTTGGTCCAAAAGCACCGATTTCAGCGAGGCCTTTATAAAGGTGTGTAGGACATTCGCCACGTTCAGTGTATTCTTCAATAATCGGAGAAACCTCTTGCTTTACCCAATCACGTACTGCGGCGCGTGCCATGCGGTGATCCTCGTCGAGGAGATCATCCACCAGGTAGTGATCGTGAAACTGGAAGCGGTCTTCCCGTGCTTTCTTTTCGATGGTCGGAGAAACAGTCCCGTTATTGTTCGTTGCCATATCGCTTTTTAGCTTTGGTTAGGGGAAGAGAGAAGTAGCTAAAATCTTCTGTCTTCGTAAATTTTGGCAAAGGTACGTTTTTCGCTTATTTTCTACTCATTTTGTGAAAAGTGTGACGGGTTTTTTACGCTATTAGGCAAGGGATAGGTTTTATTTTATTTTGAGGGGTCTCCCCCGTCGTAACACCACTACCTACCTGCCCGGCGCATGGCAGGCAGGCGTTACACAGTTCACTGTTCGTTCAGCCCTTCGGGCCTACCCGTGCCGGGTAGCTGCTGCACATCGCTAGGCCAGGAGTATTCGTACAGGTTAAATAATCATAGCCTGGCACACTAAACCATTTACCTACAAAGCGGTCTTAGCAGAAAAAATACCCATGAGATTATTTTGTACTTCATTTGCACTGCTTTTGTGCGGCTTATCTTTGAATGCTCAAATAATTGAAAAACCGCTCGGTTGTTTCGCAGGTACCAATGGTACCAATTCCAATGTCATTTCTCATCCCGATGCCCGAGGTGTTTTGCTGACTGAGAAATGGTCAAATATTGAATCTACGCCAGGAGTTATTGATTTCACCTTATTAGATAACAAGATCAATATTGTTAAAAGTGCAGGATTGAAATATGCTATAGCTATTTCAGTAGGGGCATTTGGTAGCCCTGCATGGCTTACTGGAACTTTAGGGGCAGATCATTTTGATTTCGAATACCAGGGCCAAAATTGGGTGTTGCCCCTCTGGTGGGATGCTATTGTGGAAGAAAGACTAGATGCATTAATTTCTGCCCTAGGTGAGCAATATGCTTCCGATACTTTACTCTCACATGTTTATGTTTCACAAATGACAGTAAATGGCATTGAAGGCCACCTGAATGGAGTTGATATGGCTGCTTTTGCTCTTAGTGGATTCTCCAATGAGCAATGGATCGCTTGTGCAAAAGCAACCGCTTTGAAATTTGGAGAGGCTTTCCCTAGTAAGCCTATTGTTTTTGAGATTCATGAAATTGATAGAGACACCATAGTCCCTGCAACCATTATTAATGACTTGGTCAATGAGGAATCTTTGTGTGAGCGAATAGGATTAGGTATGTGGTGGATTTCTGGAAAAACTTCCTATCAGCCTGATTTAATTACATACATTTCGAATTTTCAAGGAGATAAATACGCCCAAGTTATAGGCAGGTCAGATCAAGTAGAAAGGTTCCAGGATGGTTTGTACAGTACTGTTTTTACGCAAGCCAAAATGTTAGGGATTCGCTACCTAGAGCCATGGCCTTATGAGTTTCAAAACCATACCTATGATAGCTTACTACAAGATTTCAATAGTTGGACAGATCTTAATTTTTCTCCCTCCGATACCTGTGCAGTACTTAGTGGCGTAGTGTTTTCTTCTCAGGGTAGCCAAGGTATTACGATTTACCCTAACCCAACTAGCGGGTACTTATTCCTAAAGACTACCGCTATTACTGAGACTGAAATTTCAGTGTACAACGCAACCGGGCGAATGGTTATACCTCCTACGATTCAAAAGGAGTTGAATATGACTCATTTGCCTAAAGGTGTATATTTTGTTGCGATAAAAACGAGAGATAGTACAATCATCAAAAAAATACTGAAAACGAACTAAGTTAGGTTTCTGAATCAAGTGACTTACCTTAGCAGCAAGATTTAAAAACGCAAATCAATGGCAGTAATCGGATTAGAAGGCATGCGCTTCAATGGCCCCCACGGATTTTACCCCGAAGAAGAAGTACTGGGCAATGATTTTTTGATTGATATCTACGTAGATGTCAACACTCGGCGTGCGGCGATGCACGATGACTTAGGGTCTACGGTCAACTACGAGACGGTTTATCTGATGGTACAATCGGAGATGAAAAAATCTGCCCAACTGATTGAGACCTTGGCCGATCGGATCATTGCCAGGATCAGTGAATTTTATGACAACCTCAAAGGTATTCGCCTGATTATCCGCAAACTTAATCCACCCCTTAGTGGACAAGTGGCCGCTGCTTACATAGAAGTAAAAACGGGCAGTTTTTCCGGCAGCAGCGGTGGCGGAGGTAAAATGAGCTCCTTATTTGGATAAATTAACTTTTTTCTAACGGTGAGTACCGAGCTTTTGGCGTTAATCTTGCGTCTAAAGAACAAAATACATCAATATGTTTAAGCAAATAATCTTTATCCTGGCCCTGTTTTCGCTAACAGCCTGTGATACCACCAACCTCAATAGTGTGTTGGGTACTGTTTTGGGCGAAAACGCCCTTACTTCTACCGAAATAGGCAATGGCCTTAAAGAAGCCCTCGAAATTGGGATCAGCAAAGGTGCCGAGCGCCTTTCTCGTGAAAACGGTTACTTCCAAAGCCCGTATAAGATTTTACTTCCTGAGGAAGCCCGTAAAGTGACTGATCGCCTGCAAAATGTCCCTGGCTTCTCCAATCTGGAGCAAAATGTGCTGGAAAAAATCAACAGAGGAGCGGAAGATGCGGCATCCAAAGCCAAGCCTATTTTTGTGAATGCCATCAAATCCATGACCATCAACGATGCCCTTGGAATCCTCAAAGGGGATAAAGATGCTGCCACTGTTTATTTGAAGCGTGTTACTTATCAGCAGCTTTACAATGAATTCAATCCCGTTATCGTAGCTTCCCTCGACAAATTCAACGCTAGAGATTATTGGAGCAGCGCGGTGAATACCTACAACAAAATTCCGTTGGTAAACGACCAGGTTGATCCAGACTTGGATGATTACGTCACCAACAAGGCCTTGGATGGCCTTTTTGCGCAGGTCGCCAAAGAGGAATTGGATATTCGTAATAACATTGCCGCCCGTACCACCGATCTCTTGCGCAGAGTTTTTGCTGCACAAGATTAATAAAAGACCCCTTTTGGCGAGTAAGTCAAAAATAGAAAGGAGGCTGATCAAATGCTTGATCAGCCTCCTTCCTATTGAATAGTGCAAAGGTTGGAAGGGTGTAAAAGTGTAAACGTTGGGTATAGCTCACTCCGCTCCCTACTGCACTTATTTCAGAATCTTACTAACCGCTTTCCCTTCCGTATTTTGTACTTCCAGCCAGTAAAGACCACTTGGGTAAGCCGCCATCTCTACTTGTGTTTGTCCTTGAAACGTGCCACTTTGTAGTACCTGGCCCTGGCTATTGAATAAGAGGAAAGTAGCCTTCTTATCATTTGCCAATTTTATCTGTAAGCGATCCTGAACAGGGTTGGGGAAGATCTGAGCGGCGAGGGTATTCACTTCAGAAATACTCACCAGGGGCTCGTTTTCGGAGGGGTCAGCCGCTGCAGCTTGAATGACTGCCTTGGTGTCGGTATGCTGAAGAATAGCCACGGTAAAAAGCTGTTCGTAGACCCAATCTTCGTTTGCCATAAGGCTACCTGTAACAGTAGTTGATTCACCAGCGGTAGCAGGAATGTCAACACTCACCCCGGTAGGTTCTCCGTTGAAGGTACGACGGAAGACATCGTGGTGCACATTCTCGCCATTAGGAGCATTATACATCACCTCTTTTTCGGCAGCAGCCAAAAACAATTGTGCTGTCCCCAAGTCATTATTCGCTTCGGCAGTGATGGTAACCGTCACGATGATTTCACCATCTTCTTTGGTCTGGCGAATATCCAAACTGACGGGTGTCGTCTGGTTTTGGTAAGGCTCAAAAATGGAGGCGTTGCCGTAATTGGTGCCGGATGATATAACATTGCCCTGGATCACCAGGCGTGGGGTGCCACCGTAGACACCGTAGTAATTGGTCCGAGCGTCATTTTCACCAGGGTTGGCCTGGCTAAAGATACAACTGCTGTAAGGCGAGCTGGGGTGGATGGCCAGGTGCAATATTCCTTCCTGGCTGTTGAGGTTACTGTAGAACCCCGGGTTGCGACTCGCACAAATGCCACAGCGGGAGTTAGTGAAGTGTTCTACAATAATCGTACGTGGTACTTCCTGAGCCTGTAAGCCAAAGAGTAGACAAAAACTTAGGCTTAGGCCCAATAGTATTCCTTTTTTCATCGTGGTTTTTTTTAGTAATCAATTTTACCTTACGTAAAGGTAAACACCCTCAAGGAGAATGTGTTCCAAAAATATTGGAACTGTCCTAGTTCTTACGGTATTGTAGGCAGGCTTTGTACCTTTGCCATCCAAACCAAATAGACCAATATGATCAGCGTAGGTATTGTAGGCAGTGGAGCAATGGGTAGTGGTATTGCTCAGGTGGCGGCCACTGCGGGGCATCAAGTTCTGATTTATGATAATAACCCCGATGCGTTGAAACGCTCCAGCAATAAATTGGCCAAAATAATGGATCGCCTTGTCGGGAAGGAAAAGATCAGCCAGGCAGAGTCGGAAGCCATCCAGGGGCGCATTCAGTACGTAGATTCGTTGTTTAAAATGGCGGATGTTGGTCTGGTGATCGAAGCCATTGTAGAAAGATTGGAAGTGAAGAAAGCGCTGTTTGAACAACTGGAAGATGTGCTTTCCGAAGGAGCTGTTTTAGCGACCAATACATCCTCCCTGGCGGTGACAGCGATTGCGGCGGCCTGCCGTAAGCCGGGGCGTGTGCTAGGCTTACACTTTTTCAATCCCGCCCCATTGATGGCTTTGGTCGAAGTCGTACCCGCCGTACAAACGGAGGCCAATGTTGCTGAGGAGTGTTACGAACTGATGAAAACCTGGGGAAAGGTACCCGTTATGGCCAAAGACACACCAGGCTTCATTGTCAACCGGGTAGCCCGTCCTTTTTATAGTGAGGCGCTCCGGATTTACGAAGAAGGTATCGCCGACCTGGCTACCATAGACTGGGCTATGACCGAGGTGGGTGGTTTCCGGATGGGGCCTTTTGCGTTGATGGATTACATTGGTCACGATGTCAATTACAAAGTAACTGAAACTGTTTTTGCTGCCTTCTATTTTGATCCACGTTACAAGCCTAGTTTTACCCAGCAGCGGCTGGTGGATGCAGGCTATTTGGGGCGTAAATCAGGGCGCGGTTTTTACCATTATGAAGAAGGGAGCGAACTCCCGTTACCAGATAAGGACCTGAGCAAAGGCAAAGCCATCCTACAGCGGGTACTGGTGATGTTGATCAACGAAGCAGCTGATGCTTTGTATCTAAACGTCGCTAGCCGAGATGCCATAGATCTGGCCATGACCAAAGGTGTTAACTACCCCAAAGGATTATTGGCATGGGCAGATGAATTAACCATCCCCTACGTGGTAGAAAAACTCGATGCACTTTACCATGAGTATCACGAAGATCGGTACCGTTGTAGTCCACTTTTGCGGCGACTCGCTCGTGATGGCCGCACATTTTATGAGATTTAAAGCACTTGATTAAGTAGTAATATCACCGTTTTTTCCTTTCTTGTATCACTTCTAGAGCGACACAGGAAACAATATCCCCATCCCCAAAACTTGGCAATGATAAGCATTTACAGCGCATACTACTGTGTGCCTGTTTCCCAATAAGGGCTACTTTTTTTAATAACAATCACTTTTTATGAAACAGAACCACTTACTAATTTTTGTGAAAAACGCATTAAATAAGCGTTTGGGCTTACTCTTGGTATTGGCCACGTTTAGTGGACTTTCCTTAATGGCAGCGGATGATCATACAATGGCCGAGCCTCTCAAAGAAATCTCCGGGCAGGTTACAGATGGAGCCACCGGCGAGCCGATTATTGGAGCTACCGTTCAAGCCAAGGGTACTGCTCAAGGTACCGTGACGGATTACGATGGCAATTACGCTTTGTCGGTCAATGATGACGTAACCGTACTCATTGTTTCTTACATCGGATATCAGACGATGGAAGTTGCCATTGATGGTCGGAATAAAGTCAATGTAGAACTCAGCGAAGGGGTGACCTTAGGTGAAGTTCAAGTTGTTGGTTCACGTAGCTTCCGGCGTTCAGCCACGGATTCTCCGGTGGCAGTCGATGTGATCGATGTTGCTGATATCTCGGCATCTACCGGCCGGGTTGCTATCAATGAAATCCTGCAATACGCGGCCCCTTCTTTCAATGCTACCAAGCAGTCGGGCTCTGACGGTGCCGACCACATTGATCCTGCCTCGTTACGCGGTTTAGGGCCAGACCAAACATTGGTATTGGTGAACGGTAAACGCCGCCACCAATCGTCATTGGTCAATGTATTTGGTACCAGAGGTAGAGGTAATAGTGGTACTGACCTGAACGCTATTCCCGCTTCTGCGATTAAGCGTATCGAAATTTTACGTGATGGTGCATCAGCGCAGTATGGTTCTGATGCCATCGCTGGAGTTATCAATATTGTCCTAAAAGACAAAACGGATGGCATTTCTGGTGGCATTACCTACGGTGCGTATAGCACGGCAGTTGGAGAAGGTTACGAAGAAGAATATGGTGATGCACTATTTAATGTCAATGGAACGAATCGGGCATTAGATCCTGATGGTGATGCCAGCTTTGATGGCAATACAACCCAGGTAGGGCTCAATTATGGTGTTGCACTGGGTGAGGACGGTGGTTTCGCCAATTTTACGGCGGAATATTTATCAAAAGATCGTACCCTACGTCCTGGTTTTTCCTGGCGTAAAGGTTACGGCAGTGCTGCTATTGATGGATTCAATTTTATGGTAAACATGGCGATGCCCCTTGGTGAAAACACCGAGTTTTATGCCTTCGGAGGCCGAAATTATCGCGATACCGATGCTTTTGCTTTCTCACGCAGCAGTTTTGCTGATGGCGATAATCGTGCTGTTCCCAGCCTATATCCCAATGGCTTTACGCCCCGGATTACTTCCATTATTACAGACGCTTCTGCTTCCGCAGGGATTCGCCACAAAATGGATAATGGTTGGATGGTAGACTTCAACAATACTTATGGTAAAAACGATTTCCATTACTTTATTAAAGATTCCAACAATGCTTCTTTAGGGGCTGCTTCTCCTACTGATTTTGATGCTGGTGGCCATAATTTATCTATCAATACCACCGGCCTGGACTTTAGCAAGTACAACGAAGACATCCTGTCAGGGGTGAACTTCGCCTTTGGTTTGGAATACCGCACCGAAAACTTCACCATTTTCGCTGGCGAAGAATCTTCGTATGCCTTGTATGATACGCTAGGAGTAGCGATTACCAACCCTGCTGTTCAAGTTCCTGCTGTTGATAGCAATGGAGATGGATTGCCAGGAGGATCACAGGGTTTTCCTGGTTATAGCCCTGCCAATGTAGTAGATCGTAACCGCAGTAATTTAGGTGCCTACTTTGATGTAGAAGCCAATATTACCGATGCCTTTTTGTTAGCGGGTGCTTTGCGTTACGAGACTTATAGCGATTTTGGCGAAACGTTCAACTACAAGTTGGCGGGCCGCTACAAGATCAGTGATGGTTTCTCTTTGCGTGGATCGGTTTCTTCTGGATTCCGGGCACCTTCCCTGGCGCAGATTCATTACAATCTGATCTTCAATAACATTGTTGCAGGACGCTCGGTACCTACCTTGTTGGCCAGCAATACCAGCACGGTGACAAAAGCCTTCGGTATCGGACAATTACAGGAAGAAACAGCACTGAATACCAGCGTTGGCTTTACCTTCACTTCTGGAGGCCTGACGGCAACGGTTGACGCTTATTCTATTTCTGTTGATGATCGTATCATTCTGACCGATAACTTTGATGCAACCGCTTTCAATGTAGGTGCAGATGCTGCTCAGTTTTTTGCCAACGGTGTAGATACCAAAACGAGTGGTGTAGATGTTGTGCTAAACTATAAGAAGTTTCTGGCAAACGGGGAGAACAGTGTACGCTTTGGCGTGGCAGCCAACTTTAATAAGCTGGAAATCGAAAGTATCAACAATGGTAATCTGAACGAATTCACCTTCTTCGGTCCTTTCTCTCAGGCTTACCTGGAAGCTGCTGCACCGGATTATAAAATTGGTGTGAATTTGGGTTACAATACCCCTAAGTTTGACGCTCAGTTGGCCATTACTCAATTCAGTGAAGTGATCCTCCAGGATTTTCAGTGGGTAGATTCTCCCGCTACCAATCAAGCGGAAGCGGATGCCCTATACAAGGTAGCTACAGATGTCTACGAAGCAGCGATGACGCTTGATTTGAGCCTCAGCTACCAGTTGTCTAGCAATTTCCGACTGACCCTTGGTGCCAATAACCTCTTGAATACCTATCCTACCCCACAATTTGATGGTTGGACCGATCAGGGAGGTTTCAATGATTCGGTTCAAATGGGATCGGATGGCGCGTTTTTCTTTGCGCGTTTGGGTGTAAACTTTTAATCTTTTCTCTTAGAGAACTTATAGTTGGAAGGTACTTCAAAGTGCCTTCCAACTTCTTCAACGAATGTTTCAACGACAAATCCTATTCGTTTTATTGATGTTTTTACTACTGATAGGTTACGCACAACCTACGGTAGGTTTGCTGCATAATTCTGAGAAAGCTTTCCCTTCGTATACCCTTTTTAGCAATAATGAAGCCTCTTATCTGATTGACAATTGTGGTTTGATTGTTAATCAGTGGCAAAGTGCGTATCGTCCTGGCCGGGCGCTTTTCTTGTTGGAAAATGGCGATTTATTACGCAGTGCAGAACAAGACGGGAGCTTTCAAATCAGTGGAAGGGGCGGTGGTTTTGAACTGTTCAACTGGGAGGGCGAATTGTTATGGTCTTACGAAATAAATGATGCAAACCGACAAGCGCACCACGATTTTTGTGTTTTACCCAATGGTCATTTTTTGGCGCTCGTTTGGGAAAAACGCACGGCGGAACAAGCACAGTTGCAGGGAAGCGATCGCCAGATAGATTTATGGACCGAGGCCGTTTACGAAATAAAAATCTTGCCAAACAACCAGGCAGAAATTGTCTGGCAGTGGCAATTGTGGGACCATCTGGTGCAGGATTATGACGCGAACGCAGCCAACTTTGGAGTCGTTTCAGACTTTCCTCAACGCGTCGACCTCAATTATCGAGCGGAGGGCACAATGGCCGAGGCCAACTGGGTACACCTCAATGCTATTGATTATCATCCTGAGCTGGATCAAATAATCCTAAGCTCGCGGTTATTTAGCGAAGTGTGGGTGATCGATCATAGTACCACTACGCAAGAAGCTCGTCAATCAAAAGGCGGGCGATACGGGCAGGGTGGAGATTTACTATATCGGTATGGCAATCCTGCGACTTATCAAGGAACAGGGGCAAGCGTATTTAAAGCCCAGCACGATGCTCAATGGCTGCACCCTCAAGCTGGAAATGCTGCCATGATAGTGTTCAATAATGAAGAAGGGGAAGACCAATCGGCGATCAAAATATGGCAGCCCCCCTACCTTTCAGATGGTAGGTATGCCAAAGATGCAGATGGTCAATTTGTGAGCTCCTCGGCAATGGTTGCTTTCGAAGCACCCTGGTTTTATTCTCCATATATGTCCAGTGTGCAACAATTGCCTGATGAGCACTTGTTTATCTGTTCGGGTGCCGATGGTCATTTTTTTGAGATCAACGGGGAAAAAGAAATTGTTTGGGAGTACCTCAATCCCGTCAATCCCAATGGTGGGCCAGCTGTTCAAGGGAGCACCGTTCGCTTCAATCAAACCTTTGCCGCACGCAAGTATGCTTTAGATGATCCAGCTTTTCGTGGGAGAGATATGTCTGGTCTACTTCCTGTAGAAATCAACCCCTTACCTTCTGATTGTTTTGCACCACAGCCTTATACGCCCAATGAACCGCTGAACTTGATGCTCAGCCACAATCCCATAATGGAAGGCGTAGAGGTCACGAGCAATCGCGAAGAAGAGTCGGTACTCCGTTGTTTTGATGGATTGGGGCAACTATTGTTCACCAGCGTGATAAATGCAAGTGGACGCAGTCTGGATTTTTCCAAGTATCCACCAGGGATCTACTTGTTACAGCTTGAAAATGCTCGGGGAGAGGTGGCCGTGAGGAGGTTGGTGAAAATATAAATCCCGACTTTCCTGTGAAAAGAAAAGTCGGGATTCGCGAAAACAAAAGTTCTTTTTAAGAAAGGCTACTTACTGAATCGTCACCTTCTGCGTGTAAATACCCTGTTTGGTATTCAACTGCAGGAAGTAAAATCCAGCAGGGAGTTCGCTGATGTTCAAGGAGATCAAGCGTCCTTGTAGGGCTTGGTCTCTCCACTGGCGTACCACTGCACCACCGGTATTGATGAGCTGAACGTCTACCGAGTTGGCTAAATCAAGGGTGATAGAAACGTTGAGCAGATGGCTGGCTGGGTTAGGGTAAACCTGCATCACCTGTGGGTCAAATACTGGATTCTCGGTGTTTTCTGAGAATTCTGTATCTACGATAACACCTCCCTGAGGTACCCGGGCACAATTGGTGTCACCTTCGTTGGAGCTTACACAAGCTTCGCCTTCGTAGGCTACTTTGTCCATGATTTCCACATCATCCACATACCAACCAGTGACAGCACCGTCCGCATTGGAAGCAAAACGGAAACGCAATTGAATGGTTTGGCCTTGGTAAGCACTGAGGTCAATGTAAGAATCTTTGTATCCTTGGCTATCCCCCCAGAAAGCTTCTAAACCAGGAGTGAAAAGCGTCTGTGCCGCCAAATCACCACGGTAACCGTTGCGGATGAAGGAATTGTTCAGCGTCTCCCAGCTGAATCCTCCATTGGTAGAAATTTGTACCAAGCCACCATCCGTTACCGGCTGAGTGTCATAATCGTGGTAAAAGCGCAAAGAAGGATTAGTACCATTAACTTCGAAGGGTTCGCTGAGTACCAATTGTTGGTCGTTTTGCTCCGCTACGTTAGGAACAAACCAACTGGTAGAACCACTGTAAGGATTGTTCGTTGAAAGGTCCCAAATGTCGAAACCGCTGCCCAATTCCAATTCCCAGTTGTCATCACCGTTTTCCATATCATCCTTGAAAAGCTGAACAGAACGGTTGGAGGCACTAGATACTGCCCGATAAGTGATGGTAACATCATCACCAGCGTCAAGGTTGCCAATGTCGAAAGTAACATTAGTACCATTGTCTGTGGCAGTAGCACCAGTGGCAGAGCCTGCTTGGTAAGTAAGGCCAGCCGGTAGCTCGTCTTCTATCATCACACCCGTGACTGCTTCTTCTTTGTCATTGGTCACTACGAGGGTGTATTCAATTGTTTCACCGGCAATGATGAGGTTGCGATCAGCGGATTTGGTGATTTTCAATTCCTTGATACACGTAGGCTGGGTGTTGAAACCAGCTACGTTGTCGTTGCGGTCGAAGCGATCATTTTGTTCTGCATCAAAGCCCATACCACGGCGGGCAAATACTTCCCAAATCAAACATTCGTGAATACCGTCGTAGTTGAGAAAGTCAGCAGTAAACAAGGCGTCACGTCCGTCCAGAATACCTGGGTTACAACGCTGTAGTTTCATACCATCCATCACGATTTGTATCGCCATGTTGTTGCCTCCGTTGCCGTTTATAACATCTTCGTCGAAGCCATAGATATCTACCATCGCCCAGTAAAGGTCCCATACGGCGGTAGCCCACACTTCGCCCAAGTCGTGGGGGGCAGTGGTAGCAATGATGTCATCCATGTCATGGTTGTTGATGGCAAAATCAGTGCTGTAGGGCAAACGACGGATACCACCTCCATCTTCAGGCTGGCGGCTGGAATAATTGCCAATACCACGCTTGGTTGGTCCGGTTTCGCCAGGGCGAATGGTGGTGATGAGTGCAAAGAAATCACTCCAACCTTCTCCCATTTGTTCGTCATTGGTCAGACAGCCCGTATTAGCAGGGCCTCCGGTGAGGCGGTTACTGATACCGTGGCCATACTCGTGGGCAATAACGCCATTGTCCATACTAGAGCCTACACTTTCGGGGCCACTATCGGCAGGTAGACCGATGCTTGCCGTTACAATCTCACCAGCATCAAGTAATACTTTGATGGCATTACAATCAGATGCTTTCATGCTGACGGTGACGATCCCAGGATCGGAACCATCCACACCACCAGCCATGCCTAGTGCTTCTTCCAGATAGTTACAGATGATCACCGCTACAGCGCCAGCTGCTTCCGCATTGTTGGTTTTTTCTTCAAAGAAACAATCTCCCCGGTCAATCAGCGCAATTTTACCAGCGATGGCGTCAGCATTAGCGACGGCTTCACAAACCAGGTTGGGCGCACCAGAGGCATCAAAAGCCTGGATAACTTCAGCAACGATAGGAATTTCAGGTACTGTTGGTCCGTATTGTGCTGTACCAGAGTCGTAGCTGCCAGCAATGCTCTCTGGGGTAGAAAAGCTAAGTACACTGCCTTCTACACCAAACCAGCGGTACATTTGCATCCGGCCATTAGCACCATCAGGAGGGGTAGAAAAGTTGGCATTGTTGGTGCCACTACCATCTTGGGCTTCTGCCAAGACTTGATCCAGACCATCCCCTTCACCAGAGTAGTTGCGTTGTTGGAAATTACCTCCCGCTTCGTCAAAACCGTAACGGTAAGTAATGTCGTGCATCATATTGTTCATGTAAAACAACTGGGTAACCGCTGATTCCTGCATGTTTTCCGGCTCGTCATCTCGGTCAAAGTAGAAATCGAAGAGCAGGTCTTCGGTACCATCAGGCTCGTCATTGTTGGAAGAGTTGATGTTATCTACATCCAGATAAGCATGTACGTTATTACCTCTGGTGATGGTGTATTCTGCGCCTTCTATGCCGTTGGTGTCATGCCAGCCGTAAGGCGATGCCGTAGGGTCGGCGGGATCAAAAAGGAGTGTACGGTCACCGTGTAAAGGGCTTTCGATAGGGAGGGGGAATACATTATAGCCCGCTCCATCACTCACCAACATGCTTTCCATGGAGCGCATGGGGGCACTTGTTTCAGCGGCCAGCTCGTGTACACAATTGTTGGCATGGGTGGTGTGCCCTTCTTTTGCATCAAAATTACAATATACTGTATAGTTGTGCTGGTGCAACATTTTGCCGTCAAGGGCATCAATGCGCAAGCTCCAGTAATCGGCGGAGCTCTTTACATCAATGGCCATATCCCAAGATAGGTGGATGACGCCAGTTTCCCGCATCGGCATATACGTTAGCCGAACGCTAATGTCATTGTTGGCAAAATCACTGCCACTAAAGATGTATTTACCTCCAGTTTGTTCTTTTAGTACCAGTGGCTTAGAGGTACTCACCCCCAGGTGGGTCAATGCTGAGTGCAAAGCCTGTTCCGCCGTGATAGCAGGCGAAACAGCATTGATGCGTTCGGCCAGATTGGGCTCAAAAGTATTGGTAGCATAAACGACTTGAGCGTTTCTTGAAAGGTGAACACCATTGATGGCGGCATAAACCGGAATACCAGCGTATTGCTGGTTGAAGTAAAAATGCCGTGCACCATTGTGTTTGGAAACATACTCGTCACTTACCACAACATCCATGATGTCGGCCGTTTGCAGGCCCCATTCCGTGGCGCGTTGTTCGAGGTGTAAGAGGGCTTTTTGGAGCTCGGTTTGCTGCTGCGCCACCAATGGGGTAGCGACTAAAGCACAAAGTAGCAATAGCAGAAGGGTAGAACTTCTTCTCATGATTAAGCTTGAATTTATGGTAGATAATAGAAATTGTATTCGGGTGGTTGCTCAAAACTAAGACAAATATGCTTTTCTACTCCTAAATGATAAAACTAAAATTAAACCACAGACGACAAATAGCTGCTTTGCCTTACCTTCGCACATTATGGATAATAAACAATGGATATTTGGCCGCCATCCGGTATTGGAAGCTTTACAAGCAGGGCAGGCCATAGAGAAGGTGTATCTTCAACAGGGTACCCGTGGAGATTTTGAAAAAGAACTGCGCCGCATTTGTCGAAGCCAGGAAGTCCCCCTCACGGTTATTCCGAAGGAAAAAATCAACTGGATGGTCAAAGGCAACCACCAGGGAGTTGTTGCCTTACAAGGCGTGGCCATTTATCAAAAGTTGGAAAACATCCTGCCTTTTCTATATGAGCAAGGCAAAATACCACTCTTACTTTTACTTGATGGCGTGACAGATACCCGCAACTTTGGTGCTATTGCCCGTTCGGCAGAACTTTTTGGCGTACATGCTATTGTACTTCCCGGGAAAAGCAGTGCAGGACTAACCCCCGACGCTTTGAAAACTTCGGCAGGAGCATTGTCTCGTATTCCCGTATGCCGCGTAAAGAGTATGGTCAGCACAATAGAATACTTGCAGAATAGTGGGGTGACCGTCTTTGCAAGTGACCTTAGCGGTGAAAAAAGCTTGCCTAAGTTGGACATGAAAGGCCCAGTAGCATTGGTGCTTGGTTCAGAAGGTGACGGTATCAGTAAAGGGGTAGCAAAAGCTGCCGATGAACGTTTTTATATTCCTCAATTGGGCGATCTGAATTCTTTAAATGTGAGTGTTGCTGCGGGAATTATGCTCTACGAAAGTATGCGGCAGAGGACATAAGAAAGTAGTTTAGTGAGAATGCTCCAACTCACTTGCTTTCGACTGTGCGTAGACATAGTAAGCTCCCTGTGTGACGATCTTCTTGCCTTTTGGCAGCGGCTCCACCAAGGTGATGGCGGTGAAACCATCTGAGGTGGTGCCAGGAATAACCATAATTGGCAGGAATGCTACTTCGTCTCCTTCGGTCTGTTCATCGCAGATATAGATGTAAGAAGAAGCCCCATCCTTGATAATGGCCCCTTCGGGCAGGGCGGAAACCGTTTGGTTATTGAGCCATATTTTAGCTTCCACAAAAAGGTCTTTGATGAAAGTAGGTCGTTTGCCTTCCAGGTGGCCATGTATCCTTACTGTCTTGTTTTCCCGGTTGAATTCTTTGCCAATGACGTGTACTTCGCCAGCGTAGTTGGTATTTCCCAATGCGGGCACCGTATAGCTGATAAGCTGCCCTTCTTTGATCTGGGCAATGTCTTTTTCGAAGATATCCAACTCCAGGTGAAGGTGCGTTTCGTCGACAATTTCCATCAATTCCATAGCTGGGCTCACGTACATACCATTGTGCATTTTTATGGAGGTGAGGTAGCCTGACATGGGAGCGTAAAGGGGAATACGCTGAGCAATATTGTCGGGCGTCAGTTTGTCTACCGGTAATCCCAGATAATCCAATTGCCGGGCAAGGCCTTTCAAAGTAGCCGTTTTGCTATCTACTTCAGCTTGCAGGCGTTGGAGGTCTTTTTCTACGCCAGCAGCTGCATTGACCAACGTTTGTTGGCGTTCAAGCTCTTGTTGAGAAAATGTAAGTGCGGCCTTTACCTCGAGATAAGCTTGTTGTTTTTCAATGAAATCGGGATTTTCCAGATAAGCCATGATCACCCCTTTTTTTACATAATTTCCTTCAATGTATTTATTACTGCTGACAATGAAGCCGTTGGCTTTGGCACTCACAGAAGTAAGCGCATTGGGCGGAAGCCCTAAGGTTCCTGTCGCGTTGACGTAATCATTGATTTTCATGGGAGAGAAATCTCCCACCCTTATGTCCATGGTTTTTAGCTGTTCTTTGGTGAGGTGAATGAGGCCTTCTTCGTGTGCTTCGGGGCTGTCATGACTATGTTCTTCTTCTAGGCCATGTTGGTGCCCCTCTTCACTGTGATCGTGACTGCAAGCGGTGTTGACCATGGCTAGCATTACTAATAAGAGGAAGGGAAGAAATTTATTTATGATGCTCATTGGATAGATTATTGATTGGTGAGAAATTTGTAATAGGCCAGGGCTTCATTATGAGCAAGCACCTGTTCAAAGTAGCGCCGATTGTTGGTCGCAAAAAGATGGAGGGTATTGACCAGCTCAAGGTAGGAAAGCTCACCTGCCTGGTAGTTCAGGGTAGCAACCCTGTCCAACTCGGGCTGTATGACGCTCAATTGCTGCTGGTAATAGGCGGTAGCTTCCGCGTGCATTTGAATCGCATTTATGGCCTCAAGTTGCTGCTGTTGCTGTGTTTGCTCTTGTGCTGCAACCTGCGTTTGAGCCACTTGGGTCTGCAACTTTTGTGCGGCTATTTTTTGTTGATATTGCCGCCGAAAGAGGGGGAGTTGTACCCCGGCCTGTAGCCCTGATAGCCAGCCTCCCTCGAAATAGTTCTGCGCTGCATAGCCAAGGGTGAATTCGGGCTTCATCTCAGCTTCCAAGATGACTAGATGGGCTTCCTCTAATAGCAGATGCTGTTGCGCGAGCGCTATTTGCACCGAAGTTCCAGTAACCATGGGCGAAAATACGGCCATTGCCAAACTATCCTGACTAGTGACGGGGTCTGGTGAGTTCATCAATGTCTGTAGCCTTAGTTCCAAGTTGCCGATCTCCATGGCGGTCTGGCGTTCCATCAATTGTTGCTCCTCTAGCGCCGATTGTAGCGTGAGGGCTTCCATGGAGTTGGCCGATCCTAGTTGTGTTCGCGTTTTGGCGATTTCATAAAACCGCTGATAACGCTCTATGAGGACTTGATAATGTTGGTGAAGTGCTTTGCGCTGCTGCAAAGTGTAGTACAGATGTCGGACTTCATAGCGTAGCTGCTGGATGGTTAGTGCTCGGCTCAGTTCGTCGCGAACGACGATTTCCTGCTGTCGTGCATTACTTGCTTTTACCACTGCCGGGTGCGGTATTTGCTGGGTGATGTGAAGTTGATTGACTTGCTGGTTGTTGGGGAGAAACAGTCCGTCACCCTGATAGCTAATAGAAGTTTTGCCAAGGCTGTAGGGCAGTTGTTGCAAACTTTTACTTTGCGCTAGCTGTAAATCCGCTGCGCGAACTTCCGGATGGTTGGCAATGGTTGTGGCGAGTGCCTGATCAAGGGTGATAGGTGACGATTGGGCTGTTAAAAATCCACTACCTAGTAATAATGGAAGAAGTAAAAGACCATTTTTTAATCCCGATAAGGCCCCTCGTTTTTCTTGCCAACGAGCTAACCAACTGTATAGAATTGGTAAAACGATCAGGGTAAGAAAAGTGGCACTGAGTAAACCGCCAATGACTACCGTGGCCAAAGGGCGTTGTACTTCTGCACCTCCCGAATTGGACAAGGCCATCGGCAGGAAGCCCAAAGAAGCTACTGCTGCGGTCATTAATACCGGCCGCAAACGTACCTGAGTACCCTGGATAATTCTTTGGCGAATGCTTTTCATACCCTCTGCTTTGAGCTGGTTGAAATAGCCGATGAGGACAATGCCATTGAGCACTGCTACGCCAAATAGAGCGATGAAACCGATACCTGCTGAAATACTAAAAGGCATTCCCCTTAGTTGTAATGCCCAGATACCACCGATCGCTGATAAGGGGATGGCCGAAAAAATAAGCGCGGCCTGGGTCACTGATCCGAAGGTGAAAAAAAGGAGGATGAAAATCATCGCTAAGGTAAGCGGTACGGCTACGGCCAATCGGGCATTCGCTGCCTTGAGGTTTTCGAACTGTCCACCGTAGGTAAAATAATAACCCGCAGGGAGTTGTACTTTGCTATCTAGCTGCTGCTGTATTTTCTCCACCAGGGTCTCAATGTCGGTATTACCAACATTAACGCCGATGACAATGCGTCGATTGGTGCCTTCTCTTGAAATCTGCATGGGAGCGTCTTCAAAGGCTACCCTGGCGATAGCCGTAAGCGGTACCTGGGTGCCATTGTCCAAGGGGATATAGAGTTCTTCGACGGCTTGAATATCGTTCCGGTAGTTTTCCGCAAGGCGGACAACCAAATCAAAGCGACGGTCTCCTTCGTAAATCGTCCCGGCCTTTTCGCCCGCAAAGGCAGCCCTTACGATCTGATTGACGGTCTTGACTTGCAGGCCATACTGGGCCATCTTGTCATAGTCGAAGTTGATCACGATTTGGGGCATTCCCAGGGTTTGCTCTACCTTGGTGGTGCCCACGCCCTCCATCTGCTGAATGACGCGTTCTGCTTCCTTGGCTTTTGCAAACAAGAGATCAAGGTCGTCGCCAAATAATTTGATGGCAATATCTGCTCTTGATCCCGTCATCAATTCATTGAAACGCATCTGGATAGGTTGAGAGAATTCGTAGGCCAAGCCAGGGATCGACTGTAGTGTCAGTTCCATTTTTTCAAACATTTCTTGTCGGGAAGAAGCTGAAGTCCATTCCGCTTTAGGTTTCATCACCACAATGATGTCACCCGTTTCTACGGGCATGGGGTCGGTAGGAATTTCTGAAGAACCAATTTTGGTGACCACATCCACAATTTCGGGATATTCCGCCATCAGTTTTTTCTGGATGATCTTGGAAGTGGCCACACTTTGTGATAGCGAACTACCGGGCGGTAAAATTTGGTGCAGGGCCAGATCTCCTTCTTCGAGTGTAGGAATAAATTCGCCACCCATTCGGGAAAAAACAATGATACTGATGCTGAATAATACTACTGTTGCCGTAACAAAGGCTACTTTGAACCTAAGTGCTAAATGCAAGATAGGCGTGTATACCCTTTGGCACAAAGCGATGATACGATCGGCGATAGTCGGCTGATCCGTGATGTGGCGTTGTAAGAACAAGGCACTCATCATGGGGACGTAGGTCAGCGAAAGGACCAAGGCGCATGTAATAGCCAGCATGACCGTCTGGGCCATAGGGCGAAACATTTTACCCTCAATGCCCACCAAGGCCAGAATGGGTAGGTAGACCATCAGGATGATGATTTCCCCAAAGGCCGCTGAACTACGGATTTTGATGGCCGCAGTTTGCACTTCTTCATTCATCTGCTGTCGACTTAGCCGTTGGCCAGGGAAGCGACTTTGTAGCCGGTGGACGATGGCTTCTACAATGATAACCGCGCCGTCGATGATCAGCCCGAAGTCGATGGCACCTAAGCTCATGAGGTTGGCTGAAATGCCAAAAACATTCATCATTGCTACCGCAAAGAGCATTGCCAGAGGAATGACCGAAGCCACAATAAGCCCTGCTCGCCAATTGCCAAGCATGAGAACGAGAATGAATACGACAATGAGTCCTCCTTCCAGCAAGTTCTTGCGGACGGTGCCAATGGCGGTAGTCACCAATTTTTCCCGATCTAGATAGGCTTCGATAACAACTCCTTCCGGGAGGGATTTTTGGATTTGTACCACCCGTTCTTTGATGAGCTTGGTTACTGCGGCGGAATTGGCACCTTTTAGCATCATCACTGTTCCGCCTACGACCTCCTGACCATCGCGGGTGAGTGCCCCATACCGGGGAGCTTTACCAAATTGAACCTTGGCTACATCCTTCACTAAGATAGGTTTGCCATCGCTTACCTTGACGACGATGTTTTCAATGTCACTCAGGGACTGAGCAATGCCTTTGGTTCGAATGTAGTAGGTGTTGGGATTTTTCTCGATATAAGCTCCACCCGTGTTCTCATTGCTGTTGACGAGGGCACTATAAATGTCCGTAATGCTTACACCCATGGCTTTGAGCAGACCCGGCGTCACTGCTACTTCATACTGTTTGAGGTAGCCACCCAGGGTATTTACTTCTACAACCCCAGGTATGCCCGCCAGTTGTCTTTTGACAATCCAGTCTTGAATGCTTCGCAATTCCGTAGCACTGATCTTTTCTTCATACCCTTTTTGAGGTCGAATGACATACTGGTAAATCTCCCCCAGGCCAGTAGAAATAGGGGCTAATGTTGGTTGTCCCAGTTCTGGCGGGATGTTTTCTCTAGCTTCTCGCAGGTATTCGCTAACCAACTGACGCGCGAGGTAGATATCCATCTTTTCCTCAAAAACAACCGTCACGACAGATAACCCGAAGCGAGAAATCGAACGAATTTCTACCAGTTGTTGGATGTTTTGGAGAGAAAGCTCCACCGGAGTAGTAATGAATTGCTCCACTTCCTGGGTCGCCAGGGTAGGGGAGGTAGTGATCACCTGTACCTGGTTGTTGGTGATGTCGGGGACGGCATCTATGGGCAATTGCCGCAACGAAAATAATCCCCACAGCATCAGGGCTGCCACCAGCAACCCGATGATGAACTTATTCTGTACAGAATAAGCAATGATATTATCAAACATGTGAATGTTGAACTTTAGTTAAACGATCATGATACCAAGCATAAGCTTGGAGACGGTCTTGTCTGGAAGTATGTCGTTGACTAAAGTTTTGGAGGGGACCAAATGGGATTGTTCACCCCACTGGTTGGGAAGTTAGGGGTAAAACTGGGTGCTTCACCAGGCTTGGGGGTGAATACAATAAGAGGGATAGTAGCCATCTGAGGAAGGCTGATGATCCCCGAGCAGCAATCGCAAATACAGAAAGGAGGACAGGTGTCTTCAGCACAATCTTTTGAATGATGATCGTGATCATCAGGATGTGTTGATGTTGTCGTTGTTACTGTAATCTCCGTATTAAGCACTTGCAGATCAGCGGTATCCGAACAAGGGATAAGCGCTAGGATCAGCATGTAAAATGATAATATGTTGATTACAAGTTGCTGCATGCAGCGCAAAAGTATAGCTAAATCACTCAAAAAGCAAGGAGCCCCAGTCTTTATTAACACTATTTGGAAAGCATATTGTTTTTACTTATCTTTGTAATAACAAAACTCCCGAGCAGGCGAAAACGCCCCCCGGGAGGAAAAAACAGCAGGATAAAAATCTTCAGGATGCTCTTCGTTTCGGCGGAGAGCATCCTGTGTTTTTAGACTTATTTAAAGGGAACTTACCCGGCGAATTACCAGGTAAAGACGAGTATATTCATTGACTTCTTCCACAAAAGGATCATACTCCAGGTGATTGGCAGAAATCATTTTAAGGTGGGTAACGCGGCCTTTTTCATTCAGGATGCGCTGTACATATTTTACCCACACGGAGCCATTGTTCTTGACGGCGTAAATCTTGTTGTCTTTGATTTCGTGTACGCCTGCAATTTCTCGGCAAACGACAATGTCATGGTCGTTGATCACGGGCTCCATACTGTTGCCGTTGATAGGGAAAGCAACCAAGCCTCCGCCGTCAAGGCCAGGGATTGAGAAGAAGTCGTTGTCTTCTGTAGTGAATGATCCCGCATCTACAGTAACACCCGCGAAAGCTTCGGTAGTAGTGAAAAGGATATTGCCGTTGTAGACAATTTCAGATTCTTCCGGGTTGGGTAAGTCAAGACCAAAAGGCGTCCCTTCTCCTTCGAGAAGGTAGGCGTAGTTGACGCCGTATTCATGACAGACGCGACGGCACTGTTCGTAACTGATACAGCGTTTGTCACCTTCATTAAGGAAAGCTCTGATAATGTGGCCATAAGCGCGATTACCTACAATTTTTTCAGCAAAGTCACCTAAGCCTTTTCCATTGCGGTCGTTTTTGATAACATCGCCTCTTTCTTCCAGTATCTTGAAGACCTTAACAAAGCGGTCATTTAAATCACGTCTATCACTTGAAATCATAGCTGTTCTTCTTTTTGGTATCCATTAATTTGGTTGCAAGTTAAAACAAAATAGTTTTATCAACAAATAATTTTAAAAATTTTTTTGGTTAGAATTTGAATTTCCTCCGTTGTGTTGTAATAGTGCGGGGATAGTCTCAATACCCAGGGGACATTTTTGCGTTGAAGATCGTATTGAGCATTGGCTATTCCGCTGATGGAGGCATGAATTTTTTCCTGGCGCAGCTGTGTTAATAAGGCTTGTGGTTGTTGCTGAGGCAGGTAGCAGGTCACAATAGCGCCCAGGTTTTCTCCTCGATCCATGATTTGAATACCGGCGTGTTCTTGCAATGCTGCTCTGAGTTCCTGGGCTAAGAAGGAGGACCGTTCTGCGATGGCCTCCAGCCCAATTGTTTGTGCATAGCGAGCAGCGGTAGCGGCCCCTTGTACCAGCGCGTGGTTGCGTTCCCATAGTTCAAACTTTCGCGCATCGGTTTGGGGATGATATTTGTCGGGACTGGGCCACTCGGCGCTGTGCAGATCCAGAAAAAGAGGCGCCATTTCACTGTTGAGTATTCGCTCCGAGGCAAAGAGAAAGCCTGTTCCTCGGGGGCCGCGTAAAAATTTTCGGAAAGTAGCCGTCAGAAAATCACATCCGATGGCCTGGACATCAAGCGGCAATTGCCCCGCCGTTTGGCAAGCATCTACTATATACATGGTGTCGACTTCTCGGCAAGCTCTCCCAATGCTTGTGATATCCTGGATCAAACCACTACTGGTAGGCATGTGGGTAACGGCCACCAAGTGTGGCTGGTAATCGCGGATGAGTTGGCACATGGCTTCGGTATCCACTCCTCCTGCAGGCGATTCTGGAGCGATTTTGATGCTTGCGCCAAAACGTTTAGCCAACTGTAGAAAAGCGATTTGGTTAGAGGCATAATCGTTTTCAGTGGTGAGGATCAAGTCGCCAGGTTTAAACGAAATAGAGCTTAAAGCGCTGTTGTAAGCATCCGTAGCACTATTCGTAAAAGCAATTTGCCGAGGTTGGGCATGAAGCATTTCAGCGACTGCGGTGTAAAAGGCATCGCTTTTTTCGGCATGAATGGCCGCGGCTTCATAACCTCCAAGTTGATATTCCAACAAAAGATGTTCCTGTATGGCCGCTTGCACTGGTCGTGGGGTTAGAGAAGCGCCTGCGTTATTGAAGTGTATAACATCCATACAAGCAGGCGTATCTTGACGGAGGAGATGAAGCTGGGTGGGCGAAATGGACATAGAGGAATAGCTTTGATACAGTAGCGTGAGATTATTTAGTGACGGATCAAAAATAACTTATACAGTGCCAAGGTAGGATTTTGAACTCGACAGTGTGGTGTGGCCTGGTGTTGTGCAGAACTTAGTACTCAAATCACCAGTAGACACTATATCCCCAAGTGGGAGGGAACCCACCCACTTGCCGGGCCGCCAAGTCCGTCCCCTGTCTTTACGACCGTAAGGGACGTGCGCTTACACCTGCTCTGAATACCAGAGCAGCCAAACAACACGCAAAATAAAAACCGCTGAATGCCCTAGTGACTGCTAGGGGGAGTTACCTATGATTGTTTTGATGCTTGTCAGTTCACCAAAGTGAAAGCAAGATAGTAATTACTGACTTCGCTAACAAATAATTTTTAATAAAAATCGAATAAACTATTTGTTAATCAGGAGGTGGTGGTTTGAATACCCCTAAAATTAGAATGGGTGATGGAGGTGATGGTAGGCTAAATATCTGATAATTAAAAGTTTAATAACTCACCATCATCGCTCGCTCCGCTTTCGATTTAAACAATTCCATGTCAGCTTCCAGTTGATTAAAAAAGACCTCCCGGAAACGGTACCCTCCAGCGGTGATGTTTTCGGAGCGACGCTTGATCTTATCTACCCATTTTTTGGAGTAATCGTAAAGTGCCGGGTCGTGAGAAATCATAAACTGGGGCATATCAAATCCGATGCCAGTTGCCCGCAGATCCAGAGCTTCAAAAATGACCATGTTTTGGTAATTGCCAAATTCGTTGATGTAAATCTGAATTTTCCCATGTTGGGGGTGATCCTGCCTGTTTTCGGCGAAAGCCAGTTGCTTGAGGTTCTTTAAAAGATGCTCTAAATCGCCAATCAACTGCGTAATGAAAGCTTGGTCTTTAAAAGCTTTGATGCTGATCGCAAAAAGGATTTGCTGAAAGATGTTGGCCAACATATTGGAGTTCCATATCTCTGTCACTCGTCGAGAATGGTAATGACCGATGATCCGGTTTCTTAAGCCGAGAATTTCGGGTTGAATGGACGCTCGGTCAGAGATAATCAGTTCTTGCTGCGACCAGTGCATGTGATTCCAAATGTCCACCAGAAATTTAAAAATAGCGTCGTATTCCAAATAGTAAAATACCGGTAGCTCATTGGCCAGGTAGATGAGCTTTGACTCCGCCTCTTCCTCAGGCATGACTGGGCGCATGATCTCCAAAAAGCACTTTAGAAAATCAATACTACTCCTCACTTCCCGGAAAGGGTGTGAAAAAGTGTGGTAGCCTTCAGTGCCGAGGGTGGTATCCAGCGAGACATTAAATTGCTCTGCAAGCTTTACTGCTTCACTGAGTGTCAGCGCAGTATCGCCACTCATGCGTTTGTAAACCGCGGCTTTTTGCAGGTGCAAGATGTCCATTGTGTCGTGCAAAACGCCTTTTTTGCCAAAGCGGTAAACCAAATAATCAAAGAGTTTTTTTTGAGCGTCCATGCTTTGCGCGTTGATAGAGAGAAGAGGAATTATTCTACAATATAGAGAAAGTTGCCTTGGTTTTGTACAAAATTTGTTTGAATCGTAGAATAAAAAAAGAAGCACTTCACGAATAGGATTTTCTTTTATAAATCTCTGCGCCTAATATTGTGGAGAAGGATTTACTGCATTTCTTAAACTTCAAGCCAAAACCTAACACTAAACCAGAATCGGGGATTAGAGATGCTTTCAGCCCCGTTCGGCGTAGGCTTTATACGCTTACTAAAAAACCTTCTCTGACAGTTTTGTGGTCAAGCTAAAGTGAAAATCGTAAGCGACTGAGAAGGAGCGTGATTTTTACTTTAGCTTGACTCTAAACACAAAAATTGTCTGATAATCATAACTACGACCACCATGCTACCAAAACATTACCTCTTCCTCCTCTTTCTCCTCCCCGCCCTGTGCTGGACGGCCTGCGAAAAATCCATCTTCAATCCCCAATCCGCAGCGAAAGTTTTACCTCCCATCACTACGACCGGGGAAGGTACTTTCGGTTGCAAGATCAATGGAGAAGTGTTCCTGCATACGCCCAAGCCGTTTGATGATCATATTACGGTGTATTATGATGATTTTCGTGACTACTTCTATCTGAATGCGACAGAAAGTATTGGCGATAAATATAATCAAACGATGCATCTATATGTGCATGAAATTTCATCAGAGGGTGTTTATCAATTCCATGATTTAAATTACACGAGCTATAATGATTCTTGTATGACGATTTTTGGATTAGATAAAGACTACTTGTTTTTAGATGAACCTTCTCAAATGGAAATCATCCATTTTGATCCCGAAGCACGCATCATCTCAGGCACTTTCCAGTTCACCGTCGTATCCGAAGAATGTCAGGATACCTTCCGTATTACGGAGGGGCGTTTTGATATGCCGTGGTTGTATTAAAAAACGCTCCTTTTTCTGGATTTAGGAACTTAACCCATCCCTCTATGCGACTATTCATTACTACATTACTCCTGTTTCTCACCTACTATTCCGCCCAAGCCCAAGCGGGCTTCATCCAGTCGTACGAACTCTACGAAGACAAAGGGCTTACCTTTCACCAGATATTATTGGTGGAAGACACCCTGGTGGTATGTGGCAGCACCAGTAACCCTGATGCTCCGCAATGGGGGCTGTTTTTTGCCAAACTGGATACCCTGGGGAATATCCTGGACTACAAAACCTACTATGACAGTGCTGGCTACAACTATGTTTTTGAAGAAGGGGCAAAGATGATTAAAACCAACGATGGCGGCTATGCGCTGGTGGGGAGCAGATTCGAGAGTTCCATTCCGTTGATCTTTAAGTTGGATGTAGAAGGAGAAATCGTATTCATTGGTGAATATCCAGATGAAAGTACCTCTACAAAGCGACACGTAGATGTTATTGAAATAGAAAATGGATACATATCTATTGGCCGAAAACAACAAATGGATGATGGTCTCAGTGATGGCTTTGCGATGGGAGTAGATCAAGCAGGGAACAAGTTGTGGGAGCTTAATTATGGGGAGAATGGATTGGGGGATGGTTTTTGGGGGATAAGAATAATAGCTTCCAACGAAATACTATTAACTGGTGGTTCAGGAATTGTAACGCCAGTCTACAACCCAATAGAAGGTGCCTGGGGGAAAGCAATAGCAATCAAAATTGATACCCTGGGGAATATTTTATGGGAGTGGGAGAGTGAGCAAGTGCTTACGGGTTCGGGGTCTGGCCCGGCATTTGGAAGAATTTATCCCACTGCTGATGGTAATTGGGTGAATGAAGGATATTCCCAAGCGATAGAAGAGCTTTTCGGAGAATCTACCATTTTGTCAAAAGGAGAAATCGTAAAAAGAGATACAAACTTCAATGTTTTGTGGAGTACTTCCTTTGGAGACTATACAACCTTCACGAACAATTTTACCGACGTCGTCGCCACCCCTGACGGTGGTTGGGTAGCGGTGGGTACCTACGGGCAATTGGTCGACCCGGTGGAATACACGGGCTACCGCGCGGGCATGATCGCCAAGGTAAATGCCCAGGGAGATAGCCTTTGGAGCCGGCTGGATACCCTGTTTACCCCTGCCTATGGCTCCATCCCCAGCCTGGCCAATGCGGTGGTCTTGCCCAGCGGCAGCATCATCGCCTGCGGCAAGGTAGACCGCTACGAACCCGACCCCGTCAAATCGCTGGGCTGGATCATCAAAGTAGATCGCGATGGTTGCCTGGAACCCAACTGCCGCCCAACAAGTACGAGCGAACTCTTTCCGGATATACTGGATTTTACGGTTTTCCCCAACCCCGCCCGAGAGCTGCTCCAGATCAAAGGAGAGGGCCAATTTGCGGTGAGCATCTACAGCCTGGACGGAAAAATTCACCTGTCTCAAGAGAAACTGTTTCAAACCGCTACTTTGGAGGTCGGTGACCTTCCGTCGGGCATTTACTTTTTACAAATCAGACAAGGCAACCAGTTGCTTACGAAGCGGATTGTCAAGCAATAATCACCACCATGCTACCAAACCATTACCTCTTCCTCCTGTTGCTCCTACCCGCGCTATGCTGGACGGCCTGCGAAAAATCCATCTTCAATCCCCAACCCGCAGTAAAAGTTTTATCTCCCATCACCATGACGGGGGAAGGTACTTTTGGTTGTAAGATCAATGGAGAAGTGTTCCTGCATACGCCCAAGCCGTTTGATGATCATATTACGGTGTATTATGATGATTTTCGGAATACTTTTTTTGTTCAGGCTTCAAGTAGTGAGGGAGGAGAATTGAAAAAAATGGTTCAGGTTTATGCTGATAGTTTATCAAATGAAGGTGTTTATACTTTAAAAGGAGTAATCTACACCGAATTTAATGACCCATGTACTGATTATCCGATGCTTAATGAAGATTATTTAGTCTTGGAAGAAAATTATCAAACAGAAATCATCCATTTCGATCCCGAAGCACGCATCATCTCCGGCACTTTCCAGTTCACCGTCGTATCCGAAGAATGTCAGGATACCTTCCGTATTACGGAGGGGCGTTTTGATATGCCCTGGGTGTATTAAAAAAAACGCTCCTTTTTCTGGATTTAGGAACTTACCCCATCCCTCTATGCGACTATTCATTACTACATTACTCCTCTTCCTCACCTACTATTCCGCTCAAACCCAAGCGGGCTTCATCCAATCCTACGAACTCTACGAAGACAAAGGGCTTACCTTTCACCAGATATTATTGGTGGAAGACACCCTGGTGGTATGTGGCAGTGCCAATAACCCTGATGCTCCGCAATGGGGGCTGTTTTTTGCCAAACTGGATACCCTGGGGAATATGCTGGATTACAAAACCCACTATGACAGTGCTGGTTACAACTATGTTTTTGAAGAAGGGGCAAAGATGATTAAAACCAGTGATGGTGGCTACGCCTTGGTGGGGAGCAGATTCGAGAGTTCCATTCCTTTGATTTTTAAGTTGGATACTGAAGGAGAGATCGTATTCATCGGTGAATATCCTGACGAAAGTACTTTTACAAAGCGACACTTACATATTGTTGAAATAGAAAACGGATACATATCTATTGGTCGAAAACAACAAATGGATGATGGTCTCAGTAATGGCTTTGCGATGGGCGTGGATCAAGCAGGTAACAAGTTGTGGGAGCTTAATTATGGAGGATTTGGTCTATCGGAAATGTTTAAAGGAATTAACCTGCTTTCTGAAAACGAAGTGCTACTGACAGGAAGTAGGGGCGTAACTGGTGAGCAGGTCAATACTTATCATGATTTATGGGGAAAAGGCGTAGCTGTAATAATAGATACCCTCGGTAATGTTTTATGGGAGTGGGAGAGTGAGCAGGTATATATTGGAGAAGGCCCATCTGTCGGATTTTCGAGGCAATATCCAACGGAAGATGGTGGCTGGATCGGTGAAGGGGCATTCAGTATTGTAGATACGCTGTTTGGAGAAGAATATGTACTATTTAGGAATATTATCATCAAAAGAGACGCTGATTTTAATATACAATGGTATACCTCATTTGGTGAAAATACTACCTCCATGAATCAATTCATCGACGTAGTCGCCACCCCTGACGGCGGTTGGGTAGCGGTGGGCACCTACTGGGAATTGGTCGACCCGGTGGAATACACGGGCTACCGCGCGGGTATGATCGCCAAGGTAAACGCCCAGGGAGATAGCCTTTGGAGCCGGCTGGATACCCTGTTTACCCCTGCCTATGGCTCCATCCCCAGCCTGGCCAATGCGGTGGTCTTGCCCAGCGGCAGCATCATCGCCTGCGGCAAGGTAGACCGCTACGAGCCTGATCCGGTCAAATCGCTGGGCTGGCTGATCAAAGTAGATCGCGATGGTTGCCTGGAACCCAACTGCCGCCCAACAAGCACCAGCGAACTCTTTCCGGATATACTGGATTTTACGGTTTTTCCCAACCCCGCCCGAGAGCTGCTCCAGATCAAAGGAGAGGGCCAATTTGCGGTGAGCATCTACAGCCTGGACGGAAAAATTCATCTGTCTCAAGAGAAACTGTTTCAAACCGCTACTTTGGAGGTCGGTGACCTTCCGTCGGGCATTTACTTTTTACAAATCAGACAAGGCAATCAGCTGCTTACGAAGCGGATTGTTAAGCAATAATCCTTCGTGCCTTGTTGATAGTGAGTTATTAGCGCGAAAGGCGGAGGACAAAGGATGGTAGACGCTCCGTAGGGCAGGGTTTTATACCCTGCATGAAGGAGCGGCGGACAGCCTGGTGCCGATCCCGACTAGAAATGTCGGGACGAGATCGGCATCACCCCAAATCATCTTACGACAAAGCCACCGTCTTACCCGGTTCAATGGCTACATTGAGGACTTTGATAACAAAACTATAGGTACCGCCTTGCGCGAAGGTATGAGCCATGGCATCGCGCAGGGTGTTCATGACGAGCGTGTAATCGCCACTGACCTGGGTGGTTAGCTCGTTGGTGTGTACCTGTAGACCCTCTATGTTGCGGAGATGGTGAATGAAATCAATGATGGGCGGTTCAAAATTCTCCTGCAGTGGGTAAAGGCTAATGTCTGCGGCTACTTTCATTCTTCTTTGGGGTTGAGTGGAGTGTTATCACGCGTAGGTTTTGGGGGTGGTGGAGCACCTTCTGCCCTGGCAGGCCGACTTTCCTGTGGTGCTAAGACCCGCAGCGGCGGCCCAAATAAATCATCTCGCGAGCGGGGTCGGGGAGGAGAGGTTTGCCAGTTGAATCCTTCGAGTTTGAGGGCCTCGTGATCTGCTTTATTCATAGGGTCTAGCTTGCCTTCCAATTGGGTGACGAAGATAATCTCATCGACCTGATTGTTCCCGAAAAAGACGATCATATCACTACAAATGGTTTTATTGACTCCCACGTAGGCGTCGTCGTCATCGCGGGGGTAGTAGACGGATTGGGCGTTGCCCTGAATGTCCATCCTGCGTAGTTCGCTGCTGTCAAATTGGGCGATGATATCACGACCTTTGATTTGGTTGAAGTACAACTCATCGGCACTGTTGAGGATGAAGCTATGGTTGTACAGCAGAATTTTGTCGAGCTGGTCATCGGCCAGCTGCATGTGGATGGTGTCAGCGGTAAACTGGGTGGTGTCTGTCCAGATGACGGGGCTGCGAAACATGCGAAAGAGGGAATCTACGGTGCTATAAGCGAGGGAATCACAGAGTGCCTGCATGTCAGATTTGAAAATACGCACATCGTAATAGGCCTGCAAAAGGCGGCTGCTATCATTGGCAATGGTGTCGGCGCGCTGAGACAGCAGGGTGTCGGCCGTCATGAAAAGGGAGTCGCCATCAATGAGCGTAATCAGTAAAGGCCGGCCTTGCAGGCCTCCGGTAGCCTTGAGGAAGCCGGTGGTTTGGTTGTAGCGGGCCGTATCACACTGGATGGTGAGATTGGCGGAGGTATCCTGCCAGATGACGTTGCCGCTGGCAATGCCCATGCTGTCGGCTTGGGCGTAGTCTACCTGGTCGGCTTGTAATATTTGCGGGCCATCGATGATGCGGGAGCGGCCACTGGTTTTGTAAATTTTCTTTTTAGCATCGTAGCGGATGGCATCGCCAGTGATGACCTGCTCCTTATCGCGGAAGTAGGCGTTTCCTTCCAGGATGGTAATATCGTTTTTCTGGTCGTAACGAATTAAATCTCCCGTTGCTTCGCGGCGATCAGCTTCGTAGAACTTTGCATCTCCGTCCAGGGTATAGATGCCATTTTTACCATCGTAGCGGATGACATCGGCGGTTGCGCGTTGTTCTCCTTTGGTGTATTGGGCGTTGATGCGGAATTCGGCCAGGTTGTTTTCTACATCATAGAAGCCATCTTCGCAATAGACCCTACTACTGTCGCTGCGCATAACGGTGGGCCCAAGGAAAGTGGCTATTTGTTCTATAGTGTTAAACTTGAGCGTATCGGCCCTAAGCTGAAAATCGGGATTGATAACGACAACACTGTCTTTGAAATAAATTTCGTCTTGTTCGGTGTAGTAATAACCGCGTTTACTACTAAGTTGGGTTTCTCCGTCGGTGATGGTGGCAGGTGTATCGTAAGTAGCGATTTTGGTATTGAGGTCATAATGGAGTTTGTGGGTAAAGAGCCTGCGGTCGCCATTGATGAGGACGACGTTGCCGATGAGGTCGGCTTCCTTGAGGGTGCCGTCGTAGTAGAGCGTATCGGCAAAAGCGGCCAGTGAATCGCCTTGCTGAATAAGGACTTCCTTGCCCAGTGCAAATACCCGAGAGTTGTTTTCGATGATCGCACTATCGCAGTACATGAAAATACTATCCTGGCTGAGTTCTACTTCACCGACCAACTTTTGCACGATTTCATTTTTGCCGCGACGCTGATATTCCAGCGAGTTGGCATTATCGATGCGTACCCGTTGGGAAGCAGGGGGAAGCGTGTCTCTGGTCGACTGACCAAACAGTGGGTGCCCCAAAAAAAGCAGGAGCAGCAAGCAGGAAAATAAACTGGAAAGTCGGAACAAGGGAACCTTACTTTAATAAAAAAATATTTTTTGTCAAGGAGTGCCAAAGGTACAACCTTCCATTAACTAGGCAGAGGGGTTTAACTTGATTTTAACCCGGTATTAAACATTGATTGACAGGACTTAATATTTTTTTCTTGCAATAAATATGGGTAAAGACGTAATTATACGAGTGATTTGAAATATTATTTTGAGTTAGACCTACAATTATTTCTTTATGAACAAAAATAATTCAGGCAGCGTTTCAGGAAGGTTGTTCGATAGTAGAGAGTAGGAGGCGAGAAGTAAAACTATCAAAAAAATTAGCTGAAATGCTTAAAACCTTCTACATTTGGCGAAAATCTACGGGTTTTACCTATCTAAAAAGCGAGTATTAAGCCGCTAAAAAACAACAACCAGGGAACATTTTTTTGAATAAACATCTATTGATCCCTGCCCTATTGAAAGAAAAACGAACGACTGTTCGTATGTTTAGTTTTTGATTATTCACCATAGTGTTCACAAGATGATTACCTGACTGTAGCTTCTTTTTGAACGCTAAAAAATGCATTTCATGAAAAAACTCTCACTAGTAGTGGGACTGCTTTTATGTAGTCTAGCAACCCTGCTCGCGCAGCGGACAATTACTGGTACGGTAACTGATGAGCAAGGAGATGCTCTGATCGGAGCAACTGTACTGGTCAAAGGTACCTCAACTGGTACAGTAACGGATGTTGATGGTACTTACAGCATCAATATTAGTAACGATGACAAGGTATTGGTATTCAGCTACACTGGTTTCGAGACTATCGAGCAGCCAATTGGTGTTTCCAATACGATTGATTTGGTCATGTTGGCTGGTGTAACGTTCGATGAGATCGTTGTTACCGGACAAGGGGTAGGTATAGAGAAGAAGCGTTTGACCTCAACGGTAGACGCGATCAGCTCTGAACAGCTTGAATTAGCACCTATTACCCAGTTGGACCAAGTATTACAGTCGCGAATTCCTGGTACTCAGGTTCGCTTGTCTTCAGGTCAGCCAGGTACGGCTTCTCAGATTCGTAACCGTGGCCCTATTTCAGCCAACGCTTCTACCACCCCCGTTATCATCATTGATGGGGTACGTGTGGATAACCTGAACTCTCGCCCTGCCTTGAACATTGGTACAGGTGGTGCAAACAGTTCTGCTTTGGCTGATATTCCGATCGAAGCTATCGAGCGGGTAGAATTTATCCGTGGTGGTGCTGCTACTACACTTTATGGTGCTGATGCCGCCAATGGTGTAATTCAGATTTTCACTAAGAAAGGCCAGTATGGCCAGAAAGCTCGTTTTGGTTACGATGGCACGGTAGGTGTAATGTCAGGTGAAGAGACTTTCCTTTACTTCCCTGAAACGGCTGATTTGTACTACGAAAATGGTACGGTACAGCAGCATCGTTTGACGGTTGATGGTGGTTCAGAGAAAGTAGGCTACAGTTTTTCTGGTAGTTTCTATGATGATGACAGCTTCAACGATCTTAACCGCCAGCGTCGTATAAGTATGCGTACGGGGGTAAGTGCTGAATTGTCACCAACCCTTTCTTACGCAGCTTCAGCTGCTTTCGCTAGTAACTGGTTTACCCGCGATTACAATGCCAACACCAGCTTTGCTCGTTTTGGTAACCTGGAAGGAGGTTCTTTCGGTAATATCTCTGAATTGACGGCGGAAGAGCGTGCTGACTTGAAGGCTGATCTTGCTGCCCAAGGCGCGGTCACAGACATCACGGAGGCGGTTCGTCGTTTCCAAACTTCTCAGTCTTTAACATGGACACCATTCGAAGGTTTCACCGCTAAGGCAACCCTTGGTTTGGATAATCGTACATCCCGCCAGCGTGAAGTACAGAGCAATGCTGTTCTGATTTCTAAAGGTGCGGTACCTGCTGGGACTGCAGACCAGGGATCATTGAATACTGCTACTCGTAGCTTCATTGGTATTACTACTGATGTTAGTTTGCAGTATCGTTTTGATGCAGGAGACTTCTCATTCATCACCGGTGGTGGTGGTCAGTTCTTCCGTGAGCAAGACGAGCAGTATTTGTTGCAAGGTACTGACTTGACGGAGGGTAGTATCCTATTTGGCAATACTGCTACTCAAACGGCTACCGACTTCTTACAGATTGCTGCGTTTGGTGGTTTCTATGTTTCTGAAAACATCGGCTACAAAAACAAACTGTTCTTAGATGGTGCTATCCGTTGGGATGGTAACTCTGCTTTCGGTAAGGATATTGGTTTGGTAAACATCTACCGTATCGGTCTGTCTTACTCCTTGACGGATGAGCCTTTCATGCAGGAAAGTGGAATCAGCGATATTGTAAGCCGCTTCAGTGTACGTGCCAACTTCGGTCAGGCAACCAACTTCCCTACGCCATTTGCGCGTGACCGGTTGTTCGTAGCTAACCCTTACCTAGGTTCTGTAGCTTATACCTTCGGTAATCCTGGTAATTCAGAATTGGGTCCAGAAATTGTTGACTCTTACGAAGCTGGTTTCGATGCAAGCTTCTTTGATGCTCGTTTCGGTGTTGGTTTCACTTACTATGATAATACCACGAACGATGCCATCTTCACACCACCTAACGCACCTTCTTCTGGCCAGTTGGCTCAAGAAGCAAACGTAGGTACAGTAACAAACAAAGGTATCGAACTACAAGGTTATGTAGACGTAATTCGTTCTGAAGATTTCGATCTGACGTTCAACGCCTCTTACACAACTAACGAAAACGTAGTAGTTGACGCTGGTGGTTCTCCTGAATTCAACGTAGGTGGATTTACCTTCCTAGGATCTTTTGTAAAAGAAGGTCAGCCTCTTGGTTACTTCCGCGGATCGCAGCCAACCTTCGATGCCGAAGGAAACTTGGTAGACGTAGAAGCAAATGCAGTTTTGGGTAATCCTAACCCAACTAGCTACGGAACAGTCGGTATGAACTTCCGTTGGAAAAATCTTACCATTTTCGGTTCTAGTGATTTCCAGCGTGGTGCTTCTGGTGTAGCAGTGGATGACGTATTACGTTACTTTGGTGGTGTAAACGACCCTAATCGTATCCCTGCTAATGCCGCTAACGAAAGTTTCTTTGACTTGGCAGGTGTTTGGGTAGAAGATGCCGATTTCTTCAAGATCCGTAATATCGGTATCTCTTACAATGTACCTACTGCGAACATCAAGGCATTGAGCCGTTTGACTTTAGGTCTGAACTTCCGTAATCCATACGTTCGTGCTTCTTCTACTTTCGACCCAGAAGTTACTGGTTCTGGTATTGGTGCACAGGATGGCTTTGCAGCGGGTGGTTTCGGTTTTGGTACTGAGTCGGCTCCAAAGCAGGTTCTATTCAATGTACGCATTGGATTCTAAATCACCTCTGTTAACTTTTAAAAAAGACCATTATGCTTAAAAATAAATTAAACTGGATTTTTGCCATCGCTATTTTGGCTCTGTCTTTCCAGGCATGTGAAGATCCAGACACTACTTTTGATCCAATCAACCCGGATCTTTCTGAGGAAGCTATCCTCGGTACCTCTCAGTCAGCTACCCGAACCTTGAATGGTTTGGAGCGCCAGCTGGCAGAACTTGCTGGTGAGTACGTACATTTAGCAGAAATTGCTTCTGACAACTACGACAATACCCAGACGTTCTTCAACCAGTTCCTGGATATCTTGAACGTTACTCCTACGGATAACGACATCAACGATACTCAATTCGAGCTTGCGCGTTTGCGCGAATTGGCGAAAGCTGGTTTGAATGTAATCGGCCCTGGTGACCCGAATTACACGGCTAATCAGGAAGCAGAATTCCTGTTTTTCATTGGTTTGTCTCATCTGCTTTCTGCCGAGTTGTTCACATCTTTGCCAGCAGAACCTCAAGGTGCTGCCCAGCCAGCTAGTGCACACTACGCCTTGGCAATAGATTTCTTTGGACAAGGTGCTGCTAAAGCTACTGACCCTGCTACACAAGTAAGCTGTTTGATGGGGCAGGCACGTGCCAACTACTACGCAGGTAATAAAACTGCTGCGGTAGCTGCTGCTGATGCTGCGATTGCTGCTGATGCTGGTTTCATCCGTTTCGTCAAATTTGATGCAATTAACGGGGCCCGTATTAACAATGAATTGCAAGATGCTATCCACGATCGTGGTAGCTTTGATGATTTGCAACCACTACCTCGTCTGGATTTCTTGGATCCTAAGTACAATGACATCAATCCTTCACAGGATATCGATATGCCTTTGTTAAAAATCGAAGAAGCACACTTGATCAAGTGTGAGGCTGCGATTGCTGATGGTGCCTTAGGTACTGCTCAGGATATTATGAAGGATATTATTGCACTGGTAGCTACTCGTCCAACGAGTACTTTTGATGATGGAACGGAAGACCGTACCGAGCGTAACCCTGGTACTCGCCCGGATACAACTGCTGCTGTGGTTGCTTCTAGTCCTGGTGCTCCTTTCGTAGGTGGTTTGGTGCTCAATCGTAAGGCTGGTAATGTAACCATTCCTACTGTGAGTGGTACCTCTGTAACCGACGCAATGGTTGATGCTGTGACCACTGAAGACGAAGCACTAGAGTTGTTGTACCTGATGCGTCAGGAAATCTTCATTGCTGAAGGTCGTCGTATGACAGACATGGGTGTGAAGTTTGTGGTAAGTGAAATCGAGCAGTTGGCTAACGCTAACATCAAAGTTGAGGACACTACTCCTAATCTTCCATCTTTCTTTACGTCAATTGCAACTGAATTGGATGGTATCACTTATGATCCTACCACATTTGAGTGTACCATCACTCACAATGTCAATGCAATTATTGTAGCGAATAAGACGTCTCCATTTGTTTGTCCTTTCCACTAGGAAGGAACAAATAGGCTTAGTCTGATCGGGAATTATTCCCGAATATATTTAAGGCCGTATCCGAGTAATCGGGTACGGCCTTAGTGTTTTGGTGTAGGGGGACAAAAAAATAGAAGAAATTTTGTCACGTTTTCTGTTTTTCAGACTTATATAAGGGATAGATATTCTTTGCAAAGCATCCGTTTAAGAAGTTTTTATAGTTGTTTTTTTCTGATAAATATTTTTCACAAATGGGCTAAGTAATAGATTGATACCCTGCTTGACAACACAACCAAATTGTGGAGGCTAAATGTTTGGGTTTTCAGATGCTTAGCTTGTATAAAATTTTCTATAATGAAAAACAGATTATTGTGCTTTCTCTTAATGCTTACTTTTATTCAGGTACAGAGCCAAGACACTGATATTATTGAACAGCTTAGTGATTTTGATTGTGAAGAAAATTTTTTCATAACACGGAATCCATTACCAAGTAACGTAGCTATTGGTAATATAAATGGCTCACAATTGAATATGGAATGTGCGGTTCCTGAAAATGCTCAAGGTTTCAATCAATTTACAGCAAATATTTACGATTTAGATTTTGTCCAAGCAGTAAATAACGCTCCTGGTGGTGCGTGTTGGGGGATTGAGTGGGAAGTGACCGGTGGAACAATTTATCTCTCTTCTGGAGGTGGTGGTTGGTTGCCAGAGGCCGGAAGCACTGTTTGCTTTACTGCTGGGCCAAATACTTCATTGGACTGCAATACCATGTGCGGTGGCGGTGGCGGAACAGTAGATGCTACCGTGGCTAATAATGGATATATTCACTCTACTATTAGAGTGAAATGGGATTCAAATCTTCAGGATTCTAATGTTAAATACGGAGTCAAAGCCAAATTATTCATAAAGGCAAAAAACAAATTTGATTTTTATTTAATAGAACCTAAAGAGCAAGGAAGTGGAGATGCACCGCCTCCAACATCAACACCTCTCGGTATTAAAGTAAAAGTCTCTTATAGTGCAGAAGTGAAATATCAAGCTTGCGAAAAATTCGTCGAATTTGGTGCTAACTCAAGGTTGATCACCAATGCTAATAGTAGTGCCTTATCTTGTAGTAACGGCGGAAGCAGAACGATTACGGTAAACCTTACTGATGAAATCAACCGTTATCCAACTTGCCAAATTCCAGCGCCATTTACTATTAACTGGCAACAACGTCTCGGTAATAGCGGTAGTTATCAGACAATAGCTACATCAAACTCCAATAATATTGGTTCTAATAACTCTATTTCTTATACGTTTAATAATCTTTCGCTGACTGGTGCCCATAGTATTCGAGTGCTCACAAAATATGGTAATATGGTTGCTGAAGAAAGGGTGTTCGATTACGAGCCTGACGGAAGCGTTAGTGGCCCTGTAGCCGTAAGTGTTGGACAGTAAAGGTTTTATGATTTTACGGAACTTAGTGGCCTTACTGATCTTGGAACATGGCAAGCTTTTCCCTCTAATATGGTGAATATTTCTAATTTTGGGACGCAAGCACTTTATGAGTTTCTTTCCGTAGGTACGGTCAACATTAATTACGCGACTACGATTTGTGGTGACCCAGTAAACTTCCCACTAGATGTAAGTGTAACTCAGAATGGAGGCGGTGGGTGTATTGTATGCTTAACAGATAATGAATCTGATGAATTAACTATACCTACTGTTTATAATACAGCTTTTGGCCAACCTTTGACAGTAGATGGTTTAGGTTTTTATGATCAACAAGACTTACAATTTGAATTGTATGATTTAAGTGGCCGAAGTGTGTACAGTGGCACTTTGCAAGGGGATATCCACATAGATCAGATTCAGCTTCCTTCTAGCATGTACATTTTACGAGTGGTGAACATAAGTAATAAGGACCTAGTATTGACGCAGAAATTACTTGTATTTTAGTAAAAATGTATCATAAAGAAACTCCCTCCCCCTAAAACAAATCAACCCCGCAGTCATTCCAAGGAACAACTGCGGGGTTGATTTCACCTAATACTTACGAAGATTATTTTACCTCCGAAGCGGCTGGCTGGGCACTAACAGCTTGGCTATCGATAGCTGCTGGGGTAGCGGGCAAATGCTTGGCAAATACAGCTTGGTCTTTCCCTGTAGGTTGCCCCATCGACTGAAGGCTACTCACCGCCAACCAGGCAAATACACCAATAATTGCTACTATTTGGGTGCCAAATAAAAATACTAAAGCACCATTGTCTTTAGCCCACTTAAAAAATTTTTGCGTACTCATTGTAGGAAAACAGCGGGCTTTAGTGAATCCCCGCCGTAAATTGCGGTAAAGTTTACTTACTCTTTGGTGACTTGTCAATAGGGTGGGGCATATTTATTTTCACCCCCTCCCCAGCAGCAAATCGGCCGCTCTTTCTCCTACGCCTGTTCCGATGGCGACGCCCATACCTCCCAGGCGTACTGCGGCTACGGTATGCGCTCCAACCTCACGGATGATGGGCTTTTTGGCCGGGCCTACGCCCATGATTCCCGTCCACCAACGATCAATTTTTGTTGCCTGTTCTGGTAGAATGACTTGGCGTAATAGCTGTTCCAAATAGGCGCGAACGGGTAGGTTGGGATCCAGGCTCGTCGTTTCTTCGCCGCTGAAATCCTGGTTGCGGCCCCCCCCTAGCAAGATACGCTGACCAACATTGCGGAAATAAACGTAACCACAATCGTAGTGAAAACAACCTTTAAGTTTCAGACCCGGGATGGGGTCGGTAATGAGCACCTGGTTGCGAGCTGGTTGCAAGTCCAGTTCTGGCAACAGCGTTTTGGCAAAGCCATTGGTAGCCAGTAAACACAGCTTGGCCTGGATAGACCAACCGTGGTCGGTACGAATAACTACTTGCCCGTTGATTTCTTCCCGCGCCGTAACGGTGATCCCACCCAGACAGAGTATGTCCAGCGATTGTGCTTTGCGGAGTAGGGTTTGCATCAACTGCCCGGTATGCAGCTGCCCCTCGGCCTGGTTGAGTAATAGATGGCTTACCTTTTGTAGCCCGGTAGCAGGTAATTGCGCATCTGCCTGGACAAAAGTATCTTTTCCAATCAGTGGCCGCAAGTCTTTGTTGAAGTCTTCCATTACTGATAGGCACTGTGCGTAGAGCGGGGCGTCTTCTTCCCGAAAAATCTCGTATCCGCCCCAAGCCTGGTATCCTATTGCGGCATCGCTATAGCGTTCGCGCAAGCGACAAAGGCCCTCGAAGCGTTGGGCCACCAGCTCTAGTACATCCTCCCTACTGCTATGGTTCAAATCATCAATCAACTCGCTGAGGCTGCCAAAACAAGCAAAACCCGCATTGCGCGTGCTCGCCCCAATAGGCAGAGGTCCACGGTCGATAAGCACAACTTTCATCCTCGGCGACTGTTCTTTCAAATGTATGGCGGCCGATAATCCGGTAATGCCACTGCCCACAATGATCACATCAATGTCCTTAAAAAAACTTTCCCACTCCCAATGACTTAGTTGATATCGCAGCATTTATTATTTTTGCCCAAAGATAGGTTTTAAGGTGTAAGAGTTGGGTAGGTGTAAAGGTGTAAGGGTTGGGTGATTCCGCTAGTAGCATCAACTACTTCCGATTTCCGACTTTGGAAAGTGTAAAAGTTGGGTAGGTGTAAAGGTGTAAAAGTTGGGTGATCCCGCTAGTAGCATCAACTACTTCCTACTTCCGACTTTGAAAAGTATAAAGGTATATTTGCCAGTAGGCAAAATCCCAACCCTTACACTTTTACACCCTTACACCCAGAACAACCCTCAAACCAACAAACCAACCAAAATTATGATCCAAAGAATACAGACCATCTTTTTGCTCCTAGCTGCTGGTGCGGCATTGGGCCTTTTCGCTTTACCATTGGCGACCACTAGCGACGCCAAAGCCGATTCTGCCTTGTTTGCCGATGCAACCTTTAATATAATGGATGCTCCTGTACTCATGGGGGCTTTTGCGCTGGCAGGTATACTGCTGTTAGTAAATATTTTCCTTTTCAATAATCGGAAGTTGCAAATGACGCTGACCAAAGTGGGTTTGTTCTTGACGGGAGTGGGGATTGGCGCCAGCGCTTATCTTTACTTCAGTGATCAAGCTGCCGATGCGGCCACTCCGGCGGCGGGTGTTGCTTTACCTATTTTGGCACTGATCTTTGGCATTCTCGCCCACCGCTATATCAACAAAGATGAAAAGTTGGTGCGGTCGGTGGATCGTTTGCGGTAAGCAAGTGAGCGTATAAAAATAAGGTGATCCAATTTGGGTTTAGTAAAAAAAGATAAGCAACCGACAAGATGGAGGTTGCGTTCTTTTTCTTACTAAACCTTGAAACAAATTGGATCATCTTATTTTAGCTCGAATACTAAAAGCTTAGCTTGGGATATATTTTTTCTGAAAATGTGTTATCTTTAGAAAGTGAATGCTTTCTCTTGACTTAACACATAATCCCATGACACGTTTCTATCTACTGCTTCCCATTATTTTACTGGTAAGTATGCTTTCTGCGCAAGATTGTCCAACGCTCACTTGTGCACCGATAAGCTATACGGCCTACCCAACGGAAACAGGGGAGTGTCGTTGGCCCATTCTTGCTGAGGATTTTATCACCAGTGATTTAACGAATTGCCCTGGTCCGATAAGCTTGGCGATTTATCGGGCGACGGAAATCCTGGAGGCTGGCGACCAATTTGCTCCGGAGTTTACCGGGCGAGATACCTTATGGTACGTCTATCCTGATGACGATGCTACTACGGTTGTTCATGTATTTCTTCAGGATGGTACGGGAGCTGTGCAAGCATGTGAGACCTACCTCTTGTTACAGATGCATGTATCGATAGAATGCTATCTAGAGGGCGATCCTATTGCGGGTATTATTCGCACCGAAAACAACGAACCTGTTGCAAATGTGCAGGTGGAAATTACCGGCACCATCGAGGCCAGCTCTACCACCACTACGAGTGGAACCTACCTTTTTCTTCCCCTCTTTTCTTTTACAGACAGTTTAGTGGTGACTCCCTCCCGTGATGATAACCCCTTGAATGGCGTCAGTACTTATGATGTGGTATTGATTACCAGGCATATATTAGGAACACAATTGCTGGATAGCCCTTACCGTATGATTGCCGCCGATGTCAACCAGTCGGGGACAATCACTATTCTTGATCTTATCCAAATTCGTAAGTTGATCGTTGGCATTACAAACAGTTTTCCAAATGCTCCTTCTTGGCGGTTTGTGCCTAGTGAATACCAATTTCCTGAACCTTCCAACCCCTGGCAGGAGACTTTTCCGGAAACGATTCTGATCAATGATTTGGAAGATAATCCTGCTGTCTCCGGCGACTTCATCGGTATCAAAGTAGGGGATGTGAACGGCAGTGCGCAGGGGAATTAGTGACAATACTATTTACTCAGATCTTGTTTGTTTAAAAAGTGCTTTATTAAAAATGAAAGAATATTATAAGTTGCTTAAAAAGATGGAAGCTCGACCAGCTATGTGGACGGGAGAATTGACTTTGAAAAGTATTAAGACATTTCTGGACGGTTACTCTTTTGCTCTTTATGAGCACAAATTGACTGATTTGAAAAAGCAATCTGAACCAAATTTTCATGATTGGACAGCTAAAAAACTTGGTTTTTATGAATCAACTGCGGGTTGGCAAAATATGATATTAGCCGTGGCTATCGGATTAAATCCTAAAACTATAAAATGGGAAAATTATGACCCACAAGTAACTAAGGAGCAACATGAAATGTCAATTCGAAAGTTCTATGAATTACTAGAGGATTTTGTATCAGTTTAGAGAATTTGAATTATTAGTGCGTAAGGCGTAACCTGAAGCTCGAGGCTCGGATCCCGATCTTCTATCGGAATAAGGACGAGGGGGTGTAGTGGTAGTGCGCAGCGAAGTGAAGCACTAGGAACGGAACAACCAGTAGCCAGCGCAGCACTGCTAAGGCTTCCCTAATCCCTAACCTCCCAACTCACGAGCTTCATTTTGTTTTTTTCCAGCTGCTCCCAGGTTCCGTTGAAATCATCTCGGCGTTGCTGTAGGACAAACTGGCTGTCGTAGGTGCCGGGTTGGTATACCCCCAAGAAGTAGCTGCCATCTTTTGCGTTGAACCGTTCAAAATCAACGAGTCGTACTTTGCTACGTTGGCGTTGCCAGAGGTCTTTGTTGAAAGCCTCTTCGTCGGTGTCGATATGTACATAATTGCGGATGGGCATCAGGGAATAATGGTAGATGGCCAGGTAATTGGCTGTGCCACTGGGCGTCAGATAGACCTCCACTTCCTGAAGGTAATACTGCTGCTTGGCCATGTCCTCCGTTCTGGTACGTAAGCTTTCGGGACTGTCCAGCTTCCAAATCTTGTGGGGGGTATCGGTTTCGTTTTTGTACCATACGCCGATGTAGTGGGCATCCAGTTCACTGATAGCATAAGCCTGGACATTGCTAAGCAGGTAACCAGCTGCTGCCATGGTGCGTTTTTCCTGAACAAAATCGGCCCAGCTATTGGTCTTGATCAAGGTGTCAGGGAGGGAACTCTCGATGTAGATACCCCAGTAGCGGCGATCTTCTCCCTGGCCAGTGGTTTCTACATTAGTGAGCCTAAACCCTTTGGTGTTGAGGGTTTTGTTACTGGCGACAAATTCCTCCCAGGTCAGTTGTTCTGCATATTCCATCGCAGCGTCGGAGCCCCGAAAAATGCCACTCATTTGTTGTGCAGAAAGGGAAGTACAAAGTAATGTCACGAAGGCGAATGATAAAAGGCGATAAGGCATAGTAAGGTAAAGGATAGTTTATGTTGCAATGACGTTCACCAAGGTCTGATTATTGTATGACTTTTTGTTATCCAAATAGAAATATCCGGACAATGACCGCAGCTTTTTAGTAATATTGGCAAATGAAGGAACTTGTCTACAATGGTATTGACCATTTACTGAAAGCAGATTTGTCGCTCACTAAATCATCCCGTTGGGGTTTAGTCACCAATGATGCAGCACTCACTTTGGAAGGCGAGCCTACCAGAACCGCTTTGCTGAAGCAAGGATTCAACCTCCAATCCTTATTCTCGCCAGAGCATGGCCTGTCAGCTCAGGGTGTAGATGGCGCTGCGCAGGATCACCAGCAAGATCAGCTTACGGGCCTACTGGTTTATAGTCTTTACGGTCCAGGCTTCGGTCCTAAGCTGGACGAATTGGATGCGATTTGCTTTGATTTGCCCGACATTGGTGTGCGTTTTTATACCTATATCTGGACACTTTCTTATCTGATGGAGGCTTGCTACGCACAGGACAAAAAGCTGGTTGTACTGGATCGTATCAATCCCTTGAGTGGGCATTTGGCACTGGCTGAAGGGCCAATGCTCAATGAAGCGGCGGCGAGTTCTTTTATTGGCCGCTGGTCCATCCCCATTCGGCATAGTCTTACGGTGGGGGAACTGGCCCGCTACTGGCAAGCGAGCCGGGGCATGCAAGGCCTTGATTTGGAAGTGATTCCATGCCAGGGCTGGCAGCGCGATTTTTTCTACCCAGCTACAGGAATACCCTTTGTGGCACCATCTCCTGCGATCAACCATCCGGCAACATTGCTGACTTATCCGGCCCTGTGTTTTATGGAAGGCCTCAACTTGAACGAGGGACGTGGGACGCCGTTCCCCTTTCAGCAATTTGCAGCTCCCTGGTTGGAGGCTTATTCGCTGATAGCGCATTTACAGCAATTGTCCCTCCCCGGCATTGTTTTTGAACCGGTAGCGTACACGCCATTCGAGGGGCGTTACAAAGGAGAATCCTGCTATGGCGTCTTTCTGAAAGTGACTGACCCTCAAATGTATTGCCCTGTGGCAACTGGTCTGGCGATCATCGCTATCTTGTGGCAGTTTTATGCCCACCAAGTCAAGGAGCATCCTTACCCCACACACGCCAACCCATCAGGGGCAGGGCATTTGGCATTATTGTTAGGCAATCCAGCGCTAGTCCGACACTTGCAGCAACAACCCGATGACGTATTACGGAACCTGAGGCAATGGACCGAGACGGGGAATTGGAAGGAGGTGGTCACTCCGTATTTGTTGTATTAGCACTCATTGATCTTTATTGGCCATGCCATCGTAGGGTATGAAATCCTGCCCTAGGGAGTGTCTACCGTCATTTGGATGTTTGGATGGATCAGACCTGATCGTACGAACACGATCATACGATCGGGCAGGCATGATCGTACCAACACGATCATACGATTGGGCAGGCCTGATCGTACCAACACGATCATACGATTTGGGAATCCTGATCGTACGAACACGATCATACGATCGGGCAGACCTGATCGTACCAATACGATCATACGATCATCAAGGCACCCCGTAAGACTGAAAATACACTTTCAAGAATACTGGCTGACATTCGGCTGGTTCTTAACACCAATCACAGCAGAGAAAAACAAGAATACTTGTCAAGTCCCAATATCCTTCTTAGTTTTAGGCTTGTTAAAAGTGGATGATGTTATGAAAAAACTATACTTCTTTTTTTTGTTGTTCTTGAGCCTCGCACTAGGAGCACAAAACACCGTAGGCTTGTTATCTTACCAGCCTACCAAGACCTTTGCAGGGTATAATTTGATCTATCCTCATAATCAACCCAATGTTTACCTCATCGATAATTGTGGTGAGGTGGTACACGTCTGGGAGGACGAGCCCAACTGGCGCCCCGGCAATACCGCTTATTTACTCGACGATGGCCGTTTGGTGAAGACCAAGCGCCAGGCCTCCGTAGCTGGCAATCCTATCTGGGCTGGTGGTGGTGGTGCTATTGTGGAGATTCGCTCTTGGGACAATGAGCTACTGTGGAGCTTCGAGCGTAACGATGAAAACAATCGCCTCCATCACGACATTGCCATCACCCCTCAAGGAACCATCCTGATGATTGCCTGGGAGAAGAAAACCATGGAAGAAGCCATGGCCGCCGGGCGCAGTCCTTTCTTGTTGAGTAACGGCGAACTTTGGCCTGATTATGTGCTGGAAGTAGATCCTGTTACCGACGAAATTATCTGGGAATGGCACGTTTGGGATCATCTGGTGCAGGATATTGACCCCGATATGGGCAATTATGGTGTAGTGGGAGAACGCCCTGAACGCGTGAACGTCAACTGGGATACCAGTGATGGTGCTGCCGATTGGATGCACACCAATGCCATTGACTATGACCCCCTCAATGACCAGATTGTCTTGTCTGTTCCTACTTTCCATGAGTTCTGGATCATCGACCATTCTACTTCAACAGCCCAGGCTGCTAGCTCTAATGGTGGCTTGAGTGGCCGTGGCGGTGACCTGATGTACCGTTGGGGTAACCCCGCTGCCTACCAGCAAGGCACTGAAGCGGATCAACAGCTGTTTTATCAGCACGATGTGCATTGGGTAGACGACTTGTTGCCAGTTACTCATCCCTATTACGGGAAAATAGCCCTCTTCAACAACCAGGTAGGAGCAGATTTTTCTACGGCTAATGTACTGAGCCCAGTATATGATATGTATGACGGTAACTTCCCAATGACCGGCAACACCTGGGGCCCAAGTGAGTTTGATGTAGTACTCCAACATCCAATACCTACCCAGCTGTATTCTACTGGTCTTTCGAGCGTTCAGTTTTTGCCCAATGGCAATGCCCTGATTATAGACGGCCGCCATGGCTATGCCTTTGAGCTTTCGCCCGACAACGAAGTGGTTTGGGAATACCTGGTGCCCTTAGCAGGAGGCCAGCCCGCTACGCAGGGAGATATCTTGGAAGTCAACAACAACCTGACATTCCGAATGACACGCTACCCCTTGGATTATGCGGCTTTCACCGATCGTGACCTAAGTTCCCAAGGCTGGATAGAGCAATCACCGGATTCAACTTTCTGTGATTTTATCCTCCCCACCAATGAATTAATGGCGGATTACCAACTGGAAATCTACCCAAATCCTACCAACGACCAGTTGACCATCGAATGGGAGGGCGGTATGATGATTGAGCTACGCTTACTCGACTTGCTGGGCCGCACGGTCTACCAAAGCAAAGAAAGCGGTGGCCGCTGTTATCTGTCTGCGAAAGATTGGCATTCAGGGATGTACATTGTGCAGATCAATGGCGTCTCGGTGAGTAAAGTGGTGGTGAGGTAGGGCAGTAGAACAAAGAGCTTGTTAGACGATCGGGATTCATTACCTTTCTCTAACAAGCTCTTTTATCAGTAGCTTATTCGACGATGTACACGTTGTAAACCCAACGCATATCGTCAAAGTCAACGTAGAACTGGTACCTGCCTCCTTGAGAATTCAGCATTGCTAAACGGATTCGACAAGCAATACCATCTTCATTGACGCAGTAGAAAGACAAGAATTCATCTCCGTCCTGATCATAGCTGGAGCCTTCCGCTTTCATCACGTTGTAGATTTGGGTCTCTGCCGAGTAAATGACAATTTGTTCGTGATCAATGTCGATAACAATGGGCATTTGGGTGGGCTCGAAGTCTGTCCAATTGCTCCAGTTGTAATTGTCTACCATGTACTGATAGGCAAACCCAGTGGTCTGCATGCTGATGACCTGACTAAAGGAAAAAGTACTGAAGAGTGAAAAAGCCAGGAATAATAGCGTTGATTTTGCACTAGATGCAGTCATTTTGAAATAAGAGTTTTAGTGGTAAATAGAAATTGATGAGCCCTCATTAGCCCAATAATAACAAACGCTTCCTCTTGAAAAGGAAGCGTTGAGCGTACGTTCTTGGTAGTAATTTCCTACTTAAAAAATTTGCTCAAGACAAATGTACGAAACGGTTCATATTGTCAAACTATAAATATATAAAGTACGTAGTTTTTTTGTGTTCTATGACCATGTTGTTTATGGTGTCGCAAAAACACAATAAGGAAACACTCCCGCGCCCTAATCAATCTGATATCTCATTTCACGAAGAACCTGCTAAAACAGTAGCAGCTATCACTTTCGGTGCTTGGGCAAATGATGAAAAAAATGAAAAACACAAAAGCGAATTAAAAGCAGCTTAGATGCTGAGGGGATTGCTTACACCAACCGCTTTTACCTTTTAGGATACAATGCGCCCTACGAAGTTTTTAATCGCAAAATGAGCTTATTGTTGAGTTAGCGTAACCTTGGTAAAAGACTCGCCACCGTTAGGTTCAGTTATAAGATCGGTTTAGGTCATAAATATTTAATATTCAGTTGTTTATTTCGTAGTAAATCAGTATATTGGAATTGGTTTTTAAATTTCTCTCTAACAATGCTTTTCCACTTCTTTCTGGAAATAGCAAACAAATCTCTCTTATGCAACGCATTCTAATCTATTTTTTTACTTTCCTACCTTTTGTTTTTCTTAATGCCCAGGCAGAACCTTGGAACTGCGGTTTACAATCTGCCCCCCCCCCGCAGGAATAGTCCAAGGGGGATGTATTAACGACACCCCTTATGATGATATTCCAATTTACCGACCTTATAACCAAGCTATTCCAGTGCTAAAAGTAAAGGTCAATTTCATCTTTTGGGAACATGAAACACCCCTTGTAGAACCCGATGGTAGTAGCAGCTACGGCAATTTTGATCTTTCTGATCCCGATGAGGCTCAATTCATTGATAATATGATTGCTGATATGAATGCCAGGATAAGAGACATCAACATACCTAACAATAACAATTGTCTGGTAGCGACAGATTCGGATTTCGGGCAACATCTCCCGGATGCTCGCATCGAGTTCGATGTAGAGAAATATGTGATTCGGGATAGCTACTTGTGGAATATTCAAAACGCAACCGATGGGGCGTTTTATTGTCCCACTGCCTGGGCGGCAGAATATACGGATCGAGCCTTTCAGAAACTGGCACAAGCTGGTGTACGTGATGGTATTCACGTATTCTTTGGCCAGGAAGGTACTCCGTACCAGCGTTTATTGGTGGATGGAGATGTGAGTATTGTTAATGGTAATTTCAGTTCTTTCGCCAGCTCCACAGACTGCTCTGAATTTCCGGGAGAGCAGGGCAACCTGAATCAGCGCCAACGTGTTGCAATGACCAATGAGTATTTAGCATATCGCTTTAAACAACTTGCTGATTCAGACCCAAACGATGGAATGGTTTCTTTTTATGATTTTTATAATGCTTCCAGGGTTACTGTTCATGAGCTAGGCCACTCTCTTTCTTTAGGCCATGTACAAACTTGCGATGAGAACATTATGCACGACCTTGAAGACAATGGTGCAGGACCAAGAAATTTCCTGACACCTACCCAATTGGGAGAAATGCACCGTTCGCTCTATATAGAAAGTGCCCGGCAACACGTAGTTTGTGAAATAGGAGGCGTACAACCTCGCTATATTGTTGATGACCAGACGTGGGCATTTGATACCAAAATGTATTCAGATTTGGTCTTGGAACCAGGAGCTAGTCTCACCATTTGTGGTAATCTTTACATGCCTGATGGTGGGAGAATTATCGTGAAAAATGGTGCCCGCTTGATTATTGATGGCGGACTTGTTTCCCTAAACAGAGAAGAATACGAAAACTGTCCTGACGCGTTTTGGCAAGGAATATTTGTGATTGGTAACCCTGACAGAATTCATGCCAATGTAGATGTCTTCAACCTCCTGCCTGATGATCCAGGGGTGGTACTGCTAAGTAACCAGGCCACTCTGGAACGCGCTCGTGTAGCTATTACTGCTGCTAACGATTTTCGGAGGGCTGGAACTCCACCGCCACCGGGACAACCTTCTCCAGCGACTCCGGAGACGGCGCTTTATGGCGGAATTGTGCAGGCTGAAAATGCAATATTCAGAAACAACATTATAGGCGTAAGTATTGCAAATTATGGCTTTGACAACGCTTCCTTCTTCAGTGGATGCCAGTTCTTCTCCGATGACGAATCTGCCCGATTCGGGGTAATGGTGCACCGGAGCCGAAACATCGATTTCAACGACTGCACTTTTAGTCAGATCAATGGGACAGGAATCAGCGTAAACAACGGCCAGGTCAACGTACTACGAGGCAACACTTTTTCTGATTCCGACTACGGCATCTATGGAGTAGGTTTTGATCCATTGGGCGAAACCATTATTGTAGGTGCAGAGGACGAAGACCTTAATCGGAACGAGTTCAATACCAATGGGGTAGGCATCTATGCCGGAGGCGTTTATAACATTGAAATTTATTCTAATGATTTTCGCAATAACAACTTCGGCGTAAATATTAGTGGTGAAACGGGCTTTTTCATTAAAGGTAATGACTACGAAGATCATATTGTTGCTGAAAATTATGAGAACACGGGAGAAATTAATATCAACAAATCGGAATGCAATAATTACCAAGATGCCGGCTACGGCCTGCGCTTCCTGGGTGATAATCTCAGCGTAGCTTTTGATGGCAATAATTTCGAGCGAGTAGACCTCAGTCAGGGTAACTTTCCAAATATTGATGTCTATTTACGGGAAGGAACACAAAATGGCAATACGGTGCTGGGGCGCCTCAAGACCCAGGGATCTACCTCTAATGGTGCCGAAAATGATTTTAGCGGATTCGGCTTTATTCCCGACAACTCCCCTGACATCAGAACCAAAACCAGCTCATTTGCTGGACAATATCTTACGGAGCAGTTCTTTTATTATTCGCCTATCGTAGCTCACCAGGATTTTGTGCCAGCATGTAGCTTGAATAACCCTTGTACCGGAGAAGTAAATAATTTTTATCATTTCTTTATCACGGAACCAGTTATCGATACCCCTTGTGGCACCGATGGTTTCACCGGAGACGGCAACGAATGCACCAGTAAAGAATGCCTGAACAGTTATAATAACAATTTGGCAACGGTTGCAGCCAACTGGGATAACAACGCTCGAAGTGGAATACTGAACCTGATTAACAGCGGACAAACCTTCCAGAGTGCGCAGCATCTTAACGCGGCTAGTCCACTGGTATCGGAAGAGGTGCTTACTGCTTTGGTGCAATCCAATAATTTCACTACAGCAGCCAAAGCTCAGTTACTGGCCGCCAACGTTCCCTTGAGTTCTTCCTTACTCGCACTGGCCCAGTCTACACTGAGTAGCAGCCAATGGAATCAGCTACTATACAAGCAGCAGCAGGAGCCCCACAGTGCCAGAGTCATGCAAATATTGCAGTACCAACAAGCAGAGCAGCGTAAAAATCAAGCACTACTGGCTACTGCCAGCTATTTATATAGCCACGGGACAGTTAGTGATGCGGTGGATGTGCTGGTTCAGGATGGTACACGCCTGGCAAAGCGCGCTTTGATTAGCCTGTATCTCAAAGAAGGCAATCAGGTAGCAGTAGCCAATGTCTTGGCGGCTTATCCCACCGTGACAAGTTCTGACCAAGAATACCACTACGTGATAGATGCAGCTATATTAATGGTCAATGAGCAGGCTTTAACCACTGGTCTGGAAGCTGACCTTTTGGCTGTTGCGGAGGAGGAAGGCCCATTCTCTGGCTATGCACAATCTATCCTGCTTGAAAGTCACAACAAGCTGTTTAGCCCTGATTTGCCTATCCCTGCTTTGCAGGCCTTGCAAGCCGAACCGATCACCGAACAGCCCTCTGCTTCGATGATGACCACTAAAGCAACGGATTTGGAAACCCGCGAACACTTGCTGATTAGCCCCAACCCGGCGAGTAATTCCGTAACAATTGAGTTTCCTACATCACAGGCGTCTGTTCCTTTAGAGCTAATAGATCTGCAAGGGAGGATCATCTTCTCGACGCTGTTCACCGACAAACAACAGATCAACCTACAGGGACTCCCGGAAGGATTGGTGCTCGTTCGCTTGCATCTGCCTGATCGGGTCGTTTCCCAAAAGCTTCTTATTCAAAAATAATTGATTATCCCTAGCGTAGCCCTTTTGCAATGCAGCAAAAGGGCTACTACTAAATAGCTTACCATGCATAAGATAATGCTCTATTTCTTTTACCTTTTTTCGTATACCTTAATCGCTCAACCTACTTTTGATCATCATTATGATATTGTTGGAACTGCTGGAACTGATCGGGGGACTAGAATCACGGTTCACGATGAAACAATGTTTTTTCAATCGATTTCAGGAAATGGCCAATACCCGTATTATAGGCTGTTACAACTGGATTTTTATGGAAATAGCTTATGGCATTTGGATTTGATTGGAGATAGTAGTTACGGATTAAATATGGGGAGTGATATCTACCCATTAGACGATGGTAGCTACGCAACGCTTTATTATCGAACCTATCCCGAGGCTAACTGGGCTATTTATTGGCTCAACTTTGACCAGAACGGTATCATTGATGACTTTATCGTCTCCGATACTTCCTATACAGAATTGGTGCTTAGCTGGGAACCTGTCTCTGACGGATTTTTAGCCTGGATCGATAGACTTGGTGCCCCTATGGTCGCACGCAAGTATTCACAGCAGGGTGAAACCCTGGCCGAATGGGAGCACAGTGAGGTGGATTATTACTACCAGGCTGGCGGAAATATTGTTCCCCTTCCCGATGGCGGCTACCTCTATCTCAATGACTACAACATACCTGGTCAGCGCGAAACCCTCTGGGGACGGCGCGATGCACAGGGGCAGTTGCTGTGGCAACACCAGAATGAGTTATTGACTTATACTGGGCATTCCGGCGAAAAGATCATTTTTACTACTGATAGTCTGGTGGTCGTATCTGATTATCTCAATCGGAATCATCCCTTGTCTGATCACAATGGCGACTACGTACTGCATTGTCAAAATCTGGATGGGGATTGGCTTTGGGACTATCCCTTCAATTATAGAGGAGACCACGGCATCACCCGTATTATTCCAGCGGCTAACGGCGACATTATCGGTTCAGGCTACTGGGTGGTGGAGGATTGGCTGGGCGAAGAAGGTAATGTAAGCCGTGCTGCCTGGCTGTTTCGTATGAGCCCGCAGGGCGAGTTGCTCTGGAACCGTTACTACGTACCTGCCAATAATCCTGATATGGATTACCGCTTCTACGATGTGGCGGAATTACCCGACGGGCGCATTGCCGCCAGCGGCCACTATTTTGATACCTTTCCCAATGGATCGCTTGATGCCGATGCCTGGATCGTGGTCACTGATGCCGAGGGTTGCCTCTACCCCGAGGACTGTACCAGGGATGTGGTCGTCAGTACCGAAGATTTCGCCTTGCTTCCTACACCAGCGAAAAAGCAGCCGTATTTTCAAGTGCGTACCAACCCTGTAGCCAGCAGCACTCCGTGGGTCATCGATTGGCGAACAACTACGCTACCTCAGCAAGCTTATTTTCAACTGTTTGACCTTAATGGCCAACTCCATGGCACCTGGCCTGCCGAGCAAACACTTTCGCCAACAAATTTAGCCGCTGGACTTTATCATTTGGTACTCTCTGTGGAGGGGCAGGTGGTGCAGACGCAGCGGGTAGTGGTGCAGTAAAGAGATTTCTAAACTGGATGGTGAGCTGAATACCTGATCTACTCCAAAGCCTGTGCAAAATCCCCAATAATATCCTCCATATTTTCCAGCCCCACGCTGATGCGTAACAGTCCTGGTGTGATTCCCACAGCTAGCCTTTCCGCTTCTGTAAGTTTAGAGTGCGTGGTGGAGGTAGGGTGCGTGACAATAGTGCGGGTGTCACCTAAATTAGAAGAGCGGCTACATACTTCCAACTTATTGACGAGTGCCAAAGCGGCGTCCATCCCTCCGGCGAGGGTGCAAGTAACAATTCCGCCACCGAGCCGCATTTGTTTTTTGGCGAGCTCATGCTGGGGGTGAGAGGGTAGGAAGGGGTAGCTCACTGCTGCTACGCCGGGCTGCTGCTGTAACCATTCTGCCAGGGCGAGGGCTTGCCGACAGTGGGCGTCCATCCGAACCGTAAGTGTTTCCAGGCTTTTGGACATCAACCAGGCATTGAAAGGAGAAAGCGCTGGCCCTGTGTGGCGGCAGAAAAAGATGATCTCGTCCATCAGTGACTGGTTTCCCAAGATGACACCACCGAGCGAGCGTCCCTGCCCATCAATCCATTTTGTAGCGGAGTGCATCACAAGATGAGCACCAAAGTCTATGGGTCTTTGCAGGTAAGGCGTCGCAAAACAATTATCGACCATGAGGAGGAGCTGATGCTTCTCCGCAAACTTGCCAGCAGCTTCCAGGTCTACCAAGGCCAGCCCAGGATTGGAAGGCGTCTCAAGTAGAAGAATGCGGGTGTTTTCCTGTACGGCCGCATCCCAGCTCTGGGGCTGGTCGGGCTCGACATAGGAGTGGCTTACGCCCCAGCGTGGCATCAAGCTGGTCAGAATTTGGTGCGTAGAACCAAAAACGGCCCGCGTAGCGAGGATATGGTCGCCGGAACGTACCAAGGCCATCAGGGCACTAAAAACGGCCGACATGCCTGATGCCGTAGCAAAACCAGCTGCTGCACCTTCCAGTAAACACATCTTGTGGATGAATTCGTCGACACTGGGGTTGTTATAGCGAGAATAGATGATACCTTCTTCTTCGCCAGCGAAGGTGTCGCGCATCTGCTCGGCACTAGGGAAGGTGAAGCTGGAAGTAAGGAACAAAGGGGTACTGTGCTCCCGGTAGTGGGTAGCATCCATTTGGCCGCGGATGGCCTTGGTAGAAAATCCTTTTTCTTTAGACATGTAGCTCGCTTTTTGTGGCGGGCCAAAGATAAGCATTCGAAGGTAGAGGGCGGAGGTGCAACTTGTTTTAACTGCTTTTCTGGTTCCTTCTCCGCTTATATTTTTACTAATCGCTGGGTGGCCAGTGATCGTCCATGCTGCTGAATTTGCAAGTAGTAGGTACCAGCAGCCAGTGTTGATAAATTCAAAGAATGGTTTTGAAGGTTAGTGATTATTTCTTGATGGACGACTTGCCCGTGGACGTTTTTTACCCACAGGGAAGCGGGGGAATCTATCCCATCATTATCATCCATAGCTGATAAGCTGAGGGTCACTTGCGTGGTAAAAGGATTGGGACTCAGGATGACGGAGGAGGTATTTTTATCGAATCGAACGGAAGCGATCTGACTGTATTCAAATGCCCCATCGTAGTCTATCTGCCGGAGGCGGTAATAGTTGATGCCACTTGCAGGTTTTTCGTGGAGGAAAGAATAATTTGAAAAATCATTGGTCGTGCCACTACCTTCCATTCGTCCCAGTATAGAGAAGTCGCGGCCATCGGTACTGTGTTCTATTTGGAAGTAATCGTTGTTTTCTTCTTTGGCGGTTTGCCATTGGAGTAGGACGCTCTCACGTTCGATTTGAGCGGTGAAGGAAGTGAATTCAACGGGGAGTATTGTCAAGTCAACCCCCAAAGTAAAAGGACTAAGAGACAGACTTATTGCACTACCGGATGTCATCCAATTAGAGGTATTTAATAAATCCTCTCTGGTTACGGGAGTATCATCTCTCAAAGCAGCGGTAAATTCTCCATTATCTGCTTCCATACTGTAAACGATAGCATTGGGATGGTTACCAATAGGGTTGTCACCATTGTTATTACCATCAAATACACCACTAGCGAATTTGATGGAGGCATATATTTCTGTAATGGTGTTAAAAGCATCATTGGCATCGCTGGCATCAAAGGCATGAAGCACATCTGAAGCAGCAAGCGAATAAGTATTAGATAAAGGGGTAGTGGCAGTTCCTGCACTTGCTCCTCCCTGGGTAGTAGCAGTGAAGACATTGGTGCCAGTTTCTGTAATTAAAACTACAGTGCCCTCCGTCAATCCTCCAGCTACAACAGAGTAAATAATATAAGGTTCTCCTGGGTTGGAACTATCACAAACATTATCGCTATCAAACTCATCACAAGCAGATCGATATTCCTCATCTGTGAAAAAAATGGTTGTCCCCGCTGCCAAATCTTCTCCTAATACAAAAGTAAAACCATCCTCCGAACTGGAACCAGAACGTGTAGCACCAACAAAGGCTACCTTAGGTACTTGCGCCATCCCCACGCCAAAAAACAACAAGCATAAAAACACGAAAAAACACTTTACATTTTTCATTTGAATAGGATATTAGGTGAAAAAGTTATAGGCATAACTCTTCCTGCTCGCTAGCAAGGCTGCAAGGAAGGGCCAAAACGTATTAAGTTCTTGCGCTGGCTAGCAGAACAAAAACTTTCGTTGAAATTTACTTTAGGGGAGGAGGGGGGAAGCATTGCGACCAGCAACACTCGGAGGGTATATGAAACCGGGAGGCATATATCCTCCCGGTTAAACACTTATTGATGAAAACAGCTAAGTACTGTTTTAATTTCTGGAAGGAAATACGCCATACAGGGCAATAATGTAATTGACAGCCAGGTAGGGCATCTGGTTTTCGTGAGATTGACTACCTCCAGTGTTTTGCAACTGTAGGTTGACGCCCAGGGTATTAACCACTCCACCTAGCAATTCGGCAGGGTCAGCAGGCTGGTTGTTGTAGATGTTAGCGGCTGCTTCACCTAAAACATTACCAGAACCTTCCCCAGAATTACTCGTTTCCGTGTTGGTCGCAACGCCGAAAGTGCCAGTTATTGCCGCAGTAGGTGTGTGTGTATGGTTGGGCATTTCCGCTTGTGTAAGGGTGTGCGTCGGTTGACCACCCTTTTGGCCTTCTCGGTAGGTAGGTAGACCTGGCCCAGTACCCGAAGAAATAGGAAGCCTGCCTCTAAGATCAGGAAGGGCAAAAGTGGTACGTCCGTCACCACCATAGATGGTGCCTAAAATGGAAAAAAGGGCAGTGTTCTGTGCGATGGGTAATAGTTGTCCTTCACAGAGTGCCCAGCTACGAGGAGCAAAATTACCGGCAAACATGCGGATTTCTCCTATAAAGCCTTCTTGTGCCATGATGTATAGCTTTTAGTGACAAAATATACACTCCTTGAGGAGGTGTAATTTTGGCTTGGTTAAGAGAAATGATTTAGCTTCTTGACGGGAAGATGCCTTGCAGGGCAATAATATAGTAGACGGCAAGATAGGGTTGCATATTGTTGTGATCTAGGTTACCACCCGTAGCACCAATTTGTACATTGACCCCCAAATTGTTTTGTACACCTCCCAATAATTCAGCAGGGTCAGCAGGCTGGTTGTTGTAGATGTTAGCTGCTGCTTCACCAAGTACATTGCCAGAGCCTTCTCCCGAGTTACTCGTTTCGGTGTTGGTAGCAATACCAATACTGCCCGACAGTGCAGCTACAGCACCATGGGTGTGAGATGGAATTTCGTTTGTATTCAGGGTTACGGTCGGCGTACCACCTCTTTGTCCGAGGCGATAATTGGGAAGACCAGGACCTGTACCAGGGCCGATAGGTGCACGGCCACGCAGGTCAGGTAAGGCAAACGTCGTCCGTCCGTCACCACCGTAAGTAGTGCCCAGGATAGAGAATAAAGCTTGGTTTTGAGAAATAGCAAGTAGCTGGCCTTCACAAAAAGCCCAAAAACGGGGTGCGAAATTACCCGCAAACAAGCGGATTTCACCAATCATCGGTTGCATATGAATATAGTTTATAGGTTAAAGAAAATATCTTACTGGGGTGAAGTGCAATGACTTCACCATAGGTGTTACTAAGCTTGATTTTAAGGGAGATAAAAAGCGTACTACGCTTTATTACGCCAATATAGTAATTATCTTGATAAAAGAACAACAGTTGCCGGGAAGTTATTTTTAACGCCAATAATATCACCTGCTTAGGAGGAGGCTTAAACTGTCTGGCTAATTCTCTTGTTTCTTACTCGTAGCTAACGCATATTCCTTAACGTCCACGCCTACTATTCAATGAAAACGCTAGAAAAAACACCTGATTTAGCCCAGCAACTTACGCAAATAGAAACGCTGAATGGCCTTCCAACTTCCGACCTCCAATGGCTGGTAGAAAAAAGTGAGTACGTGAGTTTCGATGAAGGGGAGGAGATGTTTACTCCTGGAATGGAGGCGGAGTACATGTTTTTGATCCTCACCGGAGCTTACAAAATCCAGATGCCTCAAGGAGGTGAGTTTAGGGATTTGGGTATTGAAGATGCTCCTACCATCTCGGGTTTACTACCTTTTTCCAGGATGAAAGAAATAAAAGCTCACGGCACGGTGGTGGCTCATCTGACGGGGCTGCGTTTGCACAAAGACCATTTTGTGGAGATGGTGAATTTTAGCTATGCCCTGGTGCAACGGCTGGTGGGTGCAATGTCCAACCGAATCCGAGATTTCACCCAGAATCGATTACAGTCGGAGAAGCTGATGAGCCTGGGAAAGTTGTCGGCAGGCTTGGCCCATGAGTTGAATAACCCTGCGTCGGCTATTGTTCGAAGTGTAGAAGAGCTGTATGCTCGTTTACATAATTCCCCGGAAGACTTTAAGGAGGTCATCACGATGAAGATTACCTCGGAAGAAACCGATCAGATCAATGAAATTATTTTTCCCAAAATTAACCAGTTGGGAGACTTTGAAGACCTTTCGCTCATGGAGCAAGAAAGCCGGAAGGATGACTTGATCGATTGGCTGGAAGATCACCACGTACAGCAAGCGGAAGACCTGGCGGATACCTTTGTGGAATTTTCTGTTACGGAAGAAGATTTGGAGCAAATTGCGGATATATTAGATACTCAGGCACTTGGCCCGGTATTGCGTTGGGCACAACGCGTATTTAGTACCGAGAAAATCGTTGCGGAAATAAAAGAAGCTGCTAATCGTATCGCCGAATTGGTGAGTTCCGTGAAATCTTACACCCACATGGACCAGTCTTCCAGCATGGAAGCCCGCAATATTCACGAGGGACTCAAGAGCACGCTGATGATGCTCAAGCATAAGCTGAAACAAAAACAAATAACGCTGGAAAAAGAGCTGAACCTGGATCTTCCACCCGTAGAGATATTTCCTGGCGAAATTAACCAGGTCTGGACGAATATCATTGATAACGCCCTTGATGCAATGCCTGCCAAAGGCCGTTTGCACTTGAAAACTTATCAACGGTACAATAACGTGATTGTCGAAATTACCGACAACGGCCACGGTATTCCTGAAGAAGTAATTAACCATATTTTCGACCCGTTTTTTACCACCAAAGGCGTAGGAGAAGGCACTGGATTAGGGCTGGAAGTTTCGCACCGGATCATTGAAAAACACCGGGGAACGATCGATGTTAGTTCGCAACCTGGCAAGACAACCTTTTCAGTCTGTTTGCCTATTAAACATTAAGATGACAATTTATGGCAGATAATAAACAACCCATTATCATTTCTGTAGATGATGACCCCCAGGTTTTGCGCTCGATAAAGCGTGATCTAAGGAATCGTTACCGGCAGGATTACCGCATCATCAGCACCGATTCGGCTAAACAAGCACTGGAAGCGCTTGATGAGTTGAAAAGCAAAGAAGAGGAGGTAGCCCTTTTCTTATCGGATCAGAGGATGCCCGAAATGTTAGGGGTAGATTTTTTGGAGAAAGCGAAAGCGATTTATCCAAAAGCTAAGCGGGTGCTACTGACCGCCTATTCGGATACGAATGCCGCCATCAAGGCCATCAATGATGTGCAACTGGATTATTATCTGGTTAAACCCTGGAACCCTCCAGAAGAGCGCTTGTACCCAGTATTGGATGATTTACTGGAAGACTGGCAAAGTGATTACACACCAGCCTTTAGAGGAATCAAAGTGGTAGGCTATCAGTATGCGCCACAGTCGCACGCTATCAAGGATTTTCTATCTGGGCAACTATTACCCTACCGCTGGTTGGATGTAGATGTTGATATCAAGGCGTCGGAAATTTTACTGACCCATCAGTTGAGTGGAAAAGACCTGCCAGTAGTTGTACTGGAAGAAGGGCAGGTACTTACCAATCCTACCGTTGAAGCCTTGGCCCAAGCACTGGGGATGCAAGTGGTAGCTGATTCGGAGTTGTATGATGTGGCGATTATCGGAGCAGGACCTGCCGGGCTGGCCGCTGCCGTTTATGGTGGTTCTGAAGGTTTAAAGACACTACTTATTGAGCGTCGTGCGCCCGGTGGACAGGCGGGTACGAGCTCGCGAATCGAGAATTATCTCGGCTTTCCCAGTGGACTAAGTGGCGCCGACCTTGCACGACGTGCCATTACCCAGGCTACCCGGTTTGGGGTAGAGTTTCTTTCCCCACAGACGGTCAAAGACATTAGGATTGAAGGTAATTACAAGCACTTGGAGATGGGCGATGGCAAAACCATCATTGCCAAAAGTGTTGTGTTAGCTACCGGCGTAGAATATCGCCACTTGTCTGCCGAAGGCGTTGAGCGCTTTAGCGGGGCAGGTGTATATTACGGAGCTGCCATGACGGAAGCCGCCAGTTGTCGAAATAAGGAGGTCTACATCGTTGGAGGTGGTAACTCTGCTGGACAGGGGGCGGTCTATCTATCGAAGTATGCGAAAAAGGTGAATATCCTTATCCGCCGACCAGATTTGTCTTCCTCGATGTCTCATTACCTTATTGAACAAATCAATCAGATTGAGAACATTGAGGTGATTGGGCATACGGAAGTGGTCAAAGCTTGTGGTGGTGAACACTTGGAGTCGCTGTTTTTGCGTAATCGCCAAGACGAGCGTACCCAGGAAGTACATGCTGATGCGCTGTTTGTTTTTATAGGAGCTAAACCGGCCACCGATTGGCTGCCTGACAACCTACTTTCTGACAACAAGAAATTTTTACTGACAGGAAGGGATTTGCGAACCAGATCTGACTACAATAGCTTTTGGAAGTTGGAGCGCGAACCTTTGTTGCTAGAAACCTGCCAGGCGGGTATTTTTGCGGCGGGTGACGTAAGGTCGGGGGCCATGAACCGAGTAGCTTCGGCGGTAGGTGAAGGAGCTATGGCCATCAAGTTTGTCCACGAATACCTGGCAGAAATTTAAACTAAAAACGAATGATCTTATACAAAACGAATCAAAACTGGTTGGGAGATGTCAGCCACCTCTTTAAAAGCTGGACCATGACCCGCATTGTACGCGCAGTGGTCGTAATGGGGGTTTACGCTTTGGTCGTGTGTGTGGTGATTGAAAAAATGGGGTGGATGGAGTACGTTCAGCTCAACACCAGCATCTTCTCCTTGCTGGGGGTGATTTTGAGCATTTTCCTGGTTTTTCGTACCAATTCAGCTTATGATCGTTGGTGGGAAGCACGTAAGCAGTGGGGTGCTTTGGTGAACAACACCCGCAATTTTGCGATCTACGTAGACAGCATGTATCCCGAAAAAGATGAGGATACACGCCATTGGATGGCAAGCCATATCAGCAATTTTTGCCTGGCTTTGGTGGAGCATCTGAGGGAAGGAACTCAATTGGATAAACTGATTTATTTGTCCAAAGAAGAACTTGAGGAATACGAAAAGAAAAACCATGTGCCCAACTATATTGCTCAGCAAATTTTTAAAAGAATAGCTGCTGACCATCGTAACGGAGTGATCAATGAAGGCGATTACATCAATATCAAACCCCAGCACCAATCCTTGCTGGATATTTTGGGCGCTTGTGAGCGTATTAAGAAAACGCCCATACCTTTTTCTTACGCTGTTTATTTGAAAATTTTCATCAGTGCTTACGCACTCTTGTTGCCTTTTGCGTTGGTGACTAGCTTTCACATGGCAGCAGTACCATTGGCGATGTTCTTGTTTTTTGCGCTATTGGGCGTGGAGCTGCTAGGGGAGGAAATTGAAGACCCTTTTGGTTTGGATTGCAATGACTTGCCTACGGGTGACATCGCCCATACCATCAAGAGAAATGTCTTTGAGATCTTAGAAAATCGTACGCCGGCAAGCTCGCACGAGCGGGAACTGTATGAGAAAGTTTTTTAGTGAGGCATGGATGTGCGGCGCTTTTCAGGAATTCTCAAAGAGCAAGAGCTCCTCTGGATCGTCAGGAATGTTGATGGTGCCGATATTGCGGAGGCCGATCTTCTCCAATAATCGAATGGAAGGCGCATTGCTGGGCAAGGTGAAGGCCATTATGCGGGTGAGTCCCAGGTCCTCTTTCGCAAACTTCATGACGCCCTCGGCAGCTTCCAGGGCGTAACCCCGGCCGAAGTATTGAGGGAGGAACGCAAAGCCAATATCCGGATGATCCAGAAAGTCGCGTTGGGCCAATCCGCAAGTGCCAATGATGGTTTGATCTTCTGAGCGTACGACTGCATAAAAGCCAAAGCCGTTTATTTCGTAGCTGGGGATATTTCGCTCTTCGAGGTACTTCCTGGCATCGACCAGGTCGTGCACCTTGCGATCACCAATGTAGGTGAGCCAGTCGGGCGAATTGAGGAGCTCCAACATAAATGGTGCATCATCGGGCGTGAGCTCGCGCAGGCTAAGTCGGGCTGTTTGAATCATAGATTAGGTGAGTGCTTTTGTGGAGCCATCAAGGGACCTCAGGATATTTACGTAGAATCATACTGGTTTCAGTATCAGTAATAGTATGCAAAAAAATTCCGAAGGCAATACAATTGGTGTACTACCTTCGGAATTAAGCTAACAAGCTCTAAAATTCTAGCAGTAGCGATCAAAAGCCATCTTGAGATTCTGGGCGATGATCTCAGCAGAACGGCCTTCGATGTGGTGTCTTTCGAGAAAATGTACCAATTGGCCATCCTTGAACAAAGCGATTGCTGGTGAAGAAGGAGGGTAAGGCAGTAAATATTCACGTGCTTTGGCCGTAGCAGCGTTGTCTACACCGGCGAACACGGTAACCATATTGTCGGGAGCCTTGTCGTTTTGTGCAGCCATTTTCGCACCTGGCCGAGCGTTGGCAGCTGCACAACCACATACGGAGTTGACAACGAGTAAGGTGGTACCGGAACTTTTGCCGAGGGCATTATCAACATCTTCCGCTGTTGCCAGGCTCTTGAAACCGAAATTGGTCAAGTCTTGCGCCATCGGGATGGTTAATTCTACTGGATACATATTTGTTAAAGATTTTGTAGTTACAAATGTAAAATAGTCTGTGGTTAAGGGCAAAAAAAAGCTCAAAAACCGCAACATATTTTGTGATTAAGCAGTATCAGTGCATTAATAACAATACTAAGACAGAGAAAGTAATCCAGCGGATAAAAATATTGCTGTCTTTACCTTTTCTTTGCGTCCACTTGAAAACGAAATTGACAAATGAGCTGCTGATACTACAATTGGTAGCTTCATTTAGTTGAGTAAACAGGAATACATTTATGAAAATCTCTGAAAATACAGCGTTTTACCTGCTGTCTTGGTGCGCTGTACTTTTATTAGGGAGTTGTACCTCTGATCAACTACCTGAACCAATAATGGCCAACTGTGGGGTGGACACTCCCACCTACGCGGTGGAAGTAAAGCCGATTATTGATGAGAGTTGTGCTTATAGTGGCTGCCACCTGGATAGTTCACCGGGGCGGTTTGATAGCTACAATGGCTTGTTGCCTTACTTACAAGACAACACCTTCCGGCAGCGCGTACTGATCCAACGGGGAGATCCTACGACGGGAATGCCTCCCAATTTTGCACCAAACGGTCGGCCTATTGACCTTACATCCGATCAATTAACGATGATAGAATGCTGGCTGAATGCTGGTTTCCCTGAATAGACTTACCCGAAAAGAAAACACGATGACACAGAACGGAACAAAGACCCCTTTATACCTTTTGGCCTTGATAGTGCTACTGGGTAACATTAGCCTTGGCGCGCAGGAGCAGGTGTACCGCATCTTTAAGGACTCACGCGTAGTTAATATTCACTCGCCAGAAACCTTGCCCAAGGGGCGTCTGGATGTGAGGATCAGCCACCGCTTTGGTGATATTGCCGGGGATAATGGTGGGTTTGCTACCTTTTACGGCTTAGAGACGGCCAGTGATGTCAGTATCGGTGCCGAGTATGGTATTTCTGATCGCCTGACCGCCGGGCTTTACCGCGCCAAAGGCGCTGGCGTGTCAGTTGAAGGTTTCCCTGGTCTGCGTCAGTTATTGAATGGCGTAGGAAAATTACGCCTCACCCGACAGGAAGAAAGTGGCGGCACTCCCTTGTCGGCTACACTCATGGGCTTGGTGTCGCTTTCTACCCAAGAGAAGTTGGAAGGTGCTGGTAATGAGGCCTCCATCGCCAGTTTTCCAGAGTTCAGCCATCGGATAGCTTCGCACATTCAGTTGATCCTGGCCCGTAAATTCTCCGATGGTTTCTCCCTACAGGTAAGCCCTGGCTATACCCACCGTAATTTGGTACCGTTTGAAGACAAAAATGGCATGTTTAGCCTCAGTGCCGGAGGGCGAGTGCAGGTCACACGCACCTTTGGACTATTGGCAGATGCGGTTTTCCCATTGATTGACTCTCGTAAAAGTGGGTCTGGTTATTTTCCAGCTATTGGCCTGGGCTTTGAGTTCGAAACCAGTGGGCATATTTTTCAGGTCAACCTGACCAATGCTACTGCTTTGATGGAAACAGATTTTATCCCTTACACGACCACCGACTGGACGGAAGGTCAGTTTCGTTTAGGATTTACAATTTCTCGTTGGTTTAATCTCTAGTATTTCCATCCCAAAATACGCTTGACTTATGCGCAGTTTGATCATCTTTTTAACTCCCTTGCTTCTCCTCAGTTTATTGGCCGGTTTTCAACCTCAAGATCAGCCGCTGGCCTTGACTGCTGAAACTTCGGTAGCCGAAGTGCTTGAAGCACTAGGGGAGACGCCTGCCCAGCACCGGGTAAAAACGGATATTGCGGGCGTATCGGTTGAAGTAGGGCGGCAATTGGTGCACGAAGGTATAGCCCCTTATCCCGATGGCGAAGGGAATACCCGTCGGCAGAGCAAGCATTTTGTGTGTACCTCTTGCCATAATACGGTGAAAGAAGATCCAGATTTACGCTACGCCGATCCCGAAGCACGGCTGACTTATGTGGCAGAGAAAAACATTCCTTTTCTACCAGGTACTACCCTTTATGGAGTGGTGAATAGGAAGACCTATTACAATGGTGATTACGAAAAAAAATACGGTGATCTGGTGCGTCCCGCGCGCAATGATCTGCGCGGAGCAATTGCCCTGTGTGCTACCGAATGTGCGCAAGGGCGTGCATTGGCAGACTGGGAAATGGAATCTATTTTGGCCTATCTCTGGACGATAGATTTGAAACTGGGCGATTTATCTTTGCCTGCCAGCAGTCTTTCTACCATTGAAGACGCAGCTATGGGCAAGGGAGATAAAAAATCAGCTGCCGCCTTGGTGAATTCGTATTTCCTGGATCATTCTCCCGCTACTTTCCTTCTTCCACCCCCTGATCGCATAGCGGGTTATGAAGAGGAGGGGGATCCGATGAAAGGTGCGCTGGTGTACCAACAAAGTTGCCTGCATTGCCACGGCGAACGGCGCTATTCTTTTTTCAATCTTGACGAATCCACCTACAGTCTGAGCTTCCTGGCCAAGCATTTTCCTCAGTACAGCCGCTATTCCAGCTACCAGGTCTTGCGTTACGGCACCAGCCCCAGCCCTGGAAAACGGGCCTATATGCCTCATTACACCGAAGAACGGATGAGCAATCAGCAGGTAGAAGACCTCAGGGCTTTTTTGAATAAAGGGGGGAGTTGATTTTGGGAGTTTTATTTTTGTAGGTCAAAAAATAGGCGAATTAAACTCATCGGACAATCGTCACATCCCCTTTGTTGAAGTATTCCCTCAGACTTCCGTCGCAAAGAACCAGTTGGGCTTTGAGGTACCAGACATAAACTTCGGGCTGTTTTTCTTGCCCCCTGAAAATTCCGTCCCAACCCTTTTGGATGTCGTTGGTTAGGAACATAGCATCACCCCAACGATCAAATACCCTGAACTCGAAGTTGAGCAGCTCAAAAGCAGGGTTGGGGAATACCTGGAACACGTCATTGTTGCCATCGTTATTCGGGGAAAAACAGTTGGGAACATAGAAAGCATCCCGCAATGTTTCATCCGGAATGTAGCGGACCCGCATGGTGTAAATAGTGCTCTGGCAAATATTGGAAATCCGTACAGAGTAGGTACCAGCTGCATCTACCAATAAACTGGGCTCAGTAGAACCATCTGACCAGACAAATGACAATTGATCTTCTTCTGCACCACCCGATACAAGGGGGCTAAGCACCACTTCCCGCTGCGTGCAGTCGAGGATGGCATCGCTAGTCTCAACTTGCAGCGGAGACAGCACCGAAACCGCCACATGGACGATGGAGTCGCAACCATTGCTGGAAGTATAGGTAAAAAACTGGCTGTCGCCCGCCATGATGGGAATGCCGTCAAAAGTGACTGTTTCGCCTGTGCAAGCCGATAGATTCACCTCCGTCATGCTCGTAGCCAACAGTTCCGTATGTACGACGACCACGCTGTCGCATCCGGCTTGGTTGGTGTAGGTCGTCACCACCGTCCCCGTGTCCGCGGCCTGGCAGGTATAGTTGGTGAGCGTCGTCAGGCTGCTGGGCAGGCCCGTCAGTGTCCATTGCTGTGTGGCCAGGCATCCGCCTGCATCCGTCACCGTCAATGCGTAAACCCCACCCGTCTGGACGGTGATACTGGCCGTACTCCCCCCATTTGACCAGGCGTATGTCGCAAATCCAGCATCAGCGACCAAGGTGGTCGGCGTACCTTCGCACAAAGTGTCCGCACCACTTATCTGTAGGGTTGGAAGCGTTGGCGGGGCTATCACGACGCTTGTCTGCGCCGAACACCCATTTCCATCGGTGACGGTGACGGAATAGGTGCCCGCTCCGATTTGCGTAAGATCTTCGGTTTGTGCGCCGTTCGACCAGAGAAAGTTGTAGCTGCCGGGCTCGGCGACGGTGAGGTCGATGCTGCCGTTGGGAGATGAGCAGGAGGTGTTGTCTGCACCTACGGCCTGCAAGGTGATCGTCGCATCGGTGTTGCCGACGGATATTGTCTGTGTGGCGGTACACCCATTGGCTGCCGTGACGGTGACGGAATAGTCGCCAGGCAGCAACCCCGTGATGTCTTCCGAGGAGTCGCCATTCGACCACACAAAAGTGTTGCCGAGGGCAGGGGATACCGCCAAGTTGATGCTTCCCGTAGCCTGCTGACAGAGTGCCTCCTGCGGTGTGGCGGACAGTTGGGGAGCGTCAGAAGCTGCATTAACGACGACGGCTGTCTGCGCCGAACACCCATTCCCGTCGGTGACGGTGACGGAATAGAAGCCCGCTCCGATTTGCGTAAGATCTTCGGTTTGTGCGCCGTTCGACCAGAGAAAGTTGTAGCTGCCGGGTTCGGCGACGGTGAGGTCGATGCTGCCGTTGGGGGATGAGCAGGAGGTGTTGTCTGCGCCGACGGCCTGCAAGGTGATAGAGGCATCGGTGTTGCCGACGGATATTGTCTGTGTGGCGGTACATCCATTGGCTGCCGTGACGGTGACGGAATAGTCGCCAGGTAGCAACCCCGTAATGTCTTCCGAGGAGTCGCCATTGGACCAAGCGAAGGAGTTGCCGAGGGCAGGGGATACCGCCAAGTTGATGCTGCCTGTAGCCTGCTGGCAGAGTGCCTCCTGCGGTGTGGCGGACAGTTGGGGAGCGTCAGAAGCTGCATTAACGACGACGGCTGTCTGCGCCGAACACCCATTCCCATCGGTGACGGTGACGGAATAGGTTCCTGCGCCGATTTGCGTAAGGTCTTCGGTTTGTGCGCCGTTCGACCAGAGAAAGTTGTAGCTGCCGGGTTCTAGAATGGTCAAGTCGATACTGCCGTTGGGGAATGAGCAGGAGGTGTTGTCCGCGCCGACGGTTTGCAAGGTGATCGTTGCATCGGTATTGCCGACGGATATTGTCTGTGTGGCGGTACATCCATTGGCCGCCGTGACGGTGACGGAGTAATCACCAGGCAGCAGATTTGCAATGTCTTCGGAGGAGTCGCCATTGGACCAGGCGAAGGAGTTGCCCAGGGGAGGGGATACTGCCAAGTTGATGCTGCCCGTAGCCTGCTGGCAAAGTGCCTCCTGCGGTGTGGCGGACAGTTGGGGAGCGTCAGAAGCTGCATTAACGACGACGGCTGTTTGTGCCGAACACCCATTCCCATCGGTGACGGTGACGGAATAGGTCCCCGCTCCGATTTGCGTAAGATCTTCGGTTTGTGCGCCGGTTGACCAGAGGAAGTTGTAGCTGCCGGGCTCGGCGACGGTGAGGTCGATACTGCCGTTGGGGGATGAGCAGGAGGTGTTGTCCGCACCTACGGCCTGCAAGGTGATAGAGGCATCAGTATTGCCGACGGATATTGTCTGTGTGGCGGTACATCCATTGGCCGCCGTGACGGTGACGGAGTAATCACCAGGCAGCAGATTGGTGATGTCTTCGGAGGAGTCGCCATTCGACCACACAAAAGTGTTGCCGAGGGCAGGGGATACTGCCAAGTTGATGCTGCCTGTAGCCTGCTGACAGAGTGCTTCCTGCGGTGTGGCGGATAGTTGGAGAGCGTCTGAAGCAGCATTGACGACGACGCTTGTCTGCGCCGAACACCCATTCCCGTCGGTGACGGTGACGGAATAGAAGCCCGCTCCGATTTGGGTAAGATCTTCGGTTTGTGCGCCGGTTGACCAGAGAAAGTTGTAGCTGCCGGGTTCTAGAATGGTCAAGTCGATACTGCCGTTGGGGAATGAGCAGGAGGTGTTGTCCGCGCTGACGGCCTGCAAGGTGATCGTCGCATCGGTGTTGCCGACGGATATTGTCTGTGTGGCGGTACACCCATTGGCTGCCGTGACGGTGACGGAGTAATCACCAGGCAGCAGATTTGCAATGTCTTCGGAGGAGTCGCCATTCGACCACACAAAAGTGTTGCCGATGGCAGGGGATACCGCCAAGTTGATGCTGCCCGTAGCCTGCTGGCAAAGTGCCTCCTGCGGTGTGGCGGACAGTTGGGGAGCGTCTGAAGCTGCATTAACGACGACGGCTGTCTGCGCCGAACACCCATTCCCATCTGTGACGGTGACGGAATAGGAGCCCGCTCCGATTTGGGTAAGATCTTCGGTTTGTGCGCCGGTTGACCAGAGAAAGTTGTAGCTGCCGGGTTCTAGAATGGTCAAGTCGATACTGCCGTTGGGGAATGAGCAGGAGGTGTTGTCCGCGCTGACGGCCTGCAAGGTGATCGTCGCATCGGTATTGCCGACGGATATTGTCTGTGTGGCGGTACATCCATTGGCTGCCGTGACGGTGACGGAGTAATCACCAGGCAGCAGATTTGCAATGTCTTCGGAGGAGTCGCCATTGGACCACACAAAAGTGTTGCCGATGGCAGGGGATACCGCCAAGTTGATGCTGCCCGTAGCCTGCTGGCAAAGTGCCTCCTGCGGTGTGGCGGACAGTTGGGGAGCGTCAGAAGCAGCATTAACGACGACGGCTGTCTGCGCCGAACACCCATTTCCATCGGTGACGGTGACGGAGTAGGTGCCCGCTCCGATTTGCGTAAGATCTTCAGTTTGTGCGCCGGTTGACCAGAGGAAGTTGTAGCTGCCGGGCTCGGCGACGGTGAGGTCGATGCTGCCGTTGGGGGATGAGCAGGAGGTGTTGTCCGCACCTACGGCCAGCAAGGTGATGGTCGCATCGGTGTTGCCGACGGATATTGTCTGTGTGGCGGTACACCCATTGGCTGCCGTGACGGTGACGGAGTAATCACCAGGCAGCAGATTTGCAATGTCTTCGGAGGAGTCGCCATTGGACCAAGCGAAGGAGTTGCCGAGGGCAGGGGATACCGCCAAGTTGATGCTGCCCGTGGCCTGCTGACAGAGTGCTTCCTGCGTTATGGCAGATAGTTGGGGTGCGTCTGAAGCTGCATTAACGACGACGGCTGTCTGCGCCGAACACCCATTCCCATCGGTGACGGTGACGGAATAGAAGCCCGCTTCGATTTGCGTAAGATCTTCGGTTTGTGCGCCGGTTGACCAGAGGAAGTTGTAGCTGCCGGGTTCGGCGACGGTGAGGTCGATGCTGCCGTTGGGGGATGAGCAGGAGGTGTTGTCCGCACCTACGGCCTGCAAGGTGATCGTCGCATCGGTGTTGCCGACGGTGAATGTGGCAAGAGATTCGCACCCATTGGCCGCCGTGACGGTGACGGAGTAATCACCAGGCAGCAGATTGGTGATGTCTTCGGAGGAGTCGCCATTCGACCAGGCGAAGGAGTTACCGATGGCAGGGGAGACCGCCAAGTTAATGCTGCCATCGGCCTGGCCGCACAGCGCGGGCGTGGCTTGGCCACCGACTTGTGGTAGCGTAGCAGCGTCGCCGACGACGACGGAAGTGGTTTGGCTACAGCCGCCGCTGCCCGTGACGGTGACGGAATACGCGCCGGGTGCGATGCCAGTCAAGTCTTCGGTGGATTCGCCGTTCGACCACAAATAGATGTAGCTGCCGGGTTCTAGAATGGTCAAGTCGATACTGCCGTCAGGGATGGTGCAGGAATTGTTGTCAAAAGCAGTGATAAACAAAGAAATGCCCGCTCCGCCGTCAGCCGAAACGAAAGCGGTTTCTGTGGTGGTACATCCGTTATTGTCTGTTACGGTCAGGCTGTAGGTGCCTTCACTTAGGTTGTCGATGCTGGCGGTGGCTTCGCCGTTGCTCCAAAGGTAGGTGTAGTTGCCGGATGGAAACACATCCGCTGCGATGGCCCCATTGTTGCCGCCGCAACTGCTGGGCGTAGTTTGCAAAGTCACTACGGGCATGGTGGTCAGGTCGTCAATTTGAAAGTCAGCCGTTTGGGAACAACCAGCTTCGTTGGTTACTGTGATGGTATAGCTGCCTGCTGACAGTCCGGTAATATTGGCCGTTTGGCTCCCGTTGCTCCAGTTGAAGGTGTAATTTCCAAACGGTAACATATTCACAACAATGCTCCCGTTGGCCGCCGTACACGATGTAAGCGGTGACACATTCCCGAAAATCCCTATTTCAGCAGGCAGTACCTCGAAATTTTGCGTAGCCGTGCAGCCCGACGCATCGGTGGTTGTCACCGTATAAGTGCCTGCCTGGTCAATCGCAAGCGTTGGTCCCGAGCCGCCCGTGTTCCATTGGAATGTATTGAAACTACTTTCATTGGCTACGTGCAACATCCCAGGCTGATTCCCGCAAAGGGGAACGGTTTGGTTAATAATAGGTGTCGTAGCGCCTGTCGTTACTTCTACGGTAGCATCGCCGTAGCAATTGTTTTCATCCAATACTGTGACACTGTACGTGCCGGGTTGGGTGATGACAACCGTTTCGAAATCCCCAACATAGGGATCCCAATAATACTGTACATAAGGCCCACCTTGGACTTCCAAGGTTACAGATCCGCTGTTGCAAAGCGAGGTAGGCCCGCTGATGGTTGGATTGGGCGCGTCGAAATAGGCAACATCTCGGGACAGAGTAGTGGAGCACCCGGTAGCCGGATCGGTGATGGTCACCGAATAGAAGCCCGCCCCAGATACCTCTATGCTCGGCCCGGTATCGCCCGTTGACCACTCATAGGTGAAAGTGCTAGGCTCATGCAACTGATTCCACACAACGCCCAAAAAGAGGGGATCCCCCGGGCAGCCATTGAATACTTCTATGTAGTAATCAAACAGCGTTGGGTTTACCTCGAAGGTGCCGGAGGTCGTACAGCCTGCATTGTCTGTCACCGTCACACTGTAAGTCCCAACGGCGCTGGGTATCGAAATCGACTGGGTCGTCTCGCCCGTTGACCAAATGTACGTGATGGGTTCCACCATTGTATGCCACGGTTGTGCCCGGAGGAGGATGTTGTCCGTGTTGCAAATGTCGGGGTCGAGGTAAAAGAAAATTTTGCAATGTACCTGCGCATGTAAGTTTATGCCGACAAAAAACAAAAGTCCTGTCAGGAGCAGTTTTTCCATTCTACTGTGCGCAAACGCACTGGAAAAAGAAGCAAGTAAGCGTTGTTTCATACACTTGTTAATTTGGCAGGAAAAAGATAGATTTCCAATCTTGAATTTATGTTCCTCAGTCCACCAAAGTTAACCGCAACCACCGCCGTTGTCTGTGTGCTGGGATACGTATGAGCTTTGTGCACGTAGTTCCATTGTACTTGAATATCAAGCCTTGATTGGGGCCAGAGGAGGGCACCTTGATACCAACGGCAAAGGCCAATTGGGGATCTAAAACTTTAATCTCAAAGAGCGAACCCGTAGCGGGTGTTGTAGCAGGCAAGGAAACCTGGGTCCAACTGGATTGACTTTGGAGTTTAATGATCCAAAGGAAGACGATGAGTAGGTGGATCAAATGCTTCATGGTGGTGAATGGTTTTCTTCAAAATTAGCTACACATCAATACATGGATGCAATCATTGTAACTGAATGGGGAAAATCAGTTATTGAATGGGAAAATTATTTTCCTATTCTTGAAGAATAATTTAGCAGCAGGGACGATCATACATCTTCCCCAAAACATTTCCCACCATTTTCTATCTTTGCAGCCTTGTTTCTTGGTAGCTACTACTGTAAGAAAAAGATGCCAGCGATTACTAATGCAAACAACCGAGCGCAAATACCCCATTATTGAGGTATTGAATACAGCTGGCTGGCTTTTATTTCGGAATAAAATTTGCAGTAAAAAAGCTGCAATAAGAAAATAACAACCTATATGTCTTGGTTTGCCTGGATGATGATCATTGGTTATGTGCTCCTGAGTGTGAGCCTGTACAAAATATTTGAGAAAGCCGGCGAGGCGGGCTGGAAAGGGCTGGTGCCCGGGCTCAACTTCGTAGTATGGAGCAAACTGGTCGGTCGCCCGGGCTGGTGGGCGATATGGATGTTGGTGCCGATAGTTAATGTATTTATTTATTCCGGTCTGGCAGTGGACATGGTACGTTCTTTCGGGAAGTACCGTTTTCTCGACAGCTTCCTGGCCGTGGTAGGAGCGCCTTTCTACTTCTTTTTTCTAGGTACACGACCTGAGGAGAAATACCTGGGGCCTACTATTCCTGCGGAAAAAGAATATGCTGCTAAATTGGCGGAAGCACAGGAAAAAGGCAGCAAGCGGCAGTACGAGAAGTTGGTAAAAGAAAACCCTTATCGCAAAGGTCAGAGCCGCGAATGGGCGGAAGCCATCATCTTTGCGGTCTTTGCAGCAGCACTCATTCGTCTGTTCCTGATTGAAGCTTACGTGATTCCCACCTCTTCGATGGAGGGGTCGCTGATGGTTGGCGATTTTCTTTTTGTAAGTAAAGCGCATTACGGTATTCGTACGCCGAAGACGGTCGCTATGATCCCGCTGCTCCACAATGTCATTCCTAAGTTTGGTGGGGAATCCTACTGGGAGAAACCCAGCCTGAAACCGGTGCGTTTGCCTGCGCTGGAAGAGATTGAACACAACTCGCCCGTGGTCTTCAACCTACCTGCGGGTGACAGTGTCTACATCTTCCCCGATCGCACCTGGACGGTAGACGATGTGCGCTACGGCATGGTACGGGATGCCAACCCCCGCTATGATCAGATCATAAAATCAGGTGCCAAAGAACTGGTGACCCGTCCGTTGGATAAGCGTGACCACTATATCAAAAGGTGTATTGGCCTACCTGGAGATACACTACAAGTCATCGACCGACAGGTATACATCGACGGAAAACCCGCCGAGAATCCTACCAATATGCAATTCCTCTACGTAGTGACCTTCCCTTCCACTACGATCAATGAGCAGCCTTTTGCAGACTGGGGAATTTCTGAAGAAGATAATATTCGGGATGATCGTGCACCTAACGTGCGGTATATCTTCATGTCGGAAGACCAAAAAGCAAAGGTTCAGGGCATGGACCCTGCCATAAAAATTGAAAATTATCAGTTTCCTACCGATGCCAGTAGAGGCTACAACCCCGATCGGCTGTTTCCGCACGATAGCAAAAACTATGGCCCTTGGACGGTAGATAACTATGGCCCGATCTGGATTCCTAAAAAAGGAGTAACGATTCCAATCAACCTGCAAAATATAAACATGTTTCGCCGGATCATTGGGGTGTACGAAGAAAACGACCTTTCTTTCGCCAATGGCCAGATCCTGATCAACGGAACACCCGCAACGGAGTATACCTTCAAAATGGATTACTACTGGATGATGGGGGATAACCGCCACAACTCAGAAGATAGCCGGGTATGGGGCTTCGTTCCTGAAGACCATATCGTGGGCAAGCCACTGTTTATCTGGTTCAGCCTCAAAGAAGGCAGCATCGCCAAAGGCGTCAACTGGAGCCGGGTTTTCAGCAGTGCTGACAAGCGGTAAGGGAGGGGAGGTTGGAAAAGTTGGGTGAGTGTAAGGGTGGGCTGTACAATCTAGGGGGGAAGGAGTGAGACGCTTTTAAGCCTATGTTCACGACCCACCCTCTATCTCCCTCCCTAGTGATGGAGGGAGGACTTGACGTACGTAAAATCTTGATTATGAAATAATTTCATTCATACACGAAAGCCCCTCGCCTGACTAGGGAGGGGTTGGGGTGGGTCGTGAATTCAAGCTAAAATCCGTCGCATCGGAAAAGCACCAGATTGAACACCCTAAGTGTAAGGGTGTAATGGTTGGTTTCGAAGTCGGAAGTCAGTCCCGATAGCTATCGGGCGGAAGTCGGAAGTAGCGAGATGCGCGAAGACCTGTAGGAGGCACGCCACTGGCGGATACAAATACTTCCGAATTCCCACCTCCCACTTCCGACTTTGAAAACTCTTCCAACCTCATACCATCCAACCCACCACACCCACCATACCCGGCTTAAATCCTACCTTTTGCTAATTAGTGCAAAAAAATATTGCCGATAGCGCAACACATCCAAAAGTTCGGCCTAATTTTGGCCTTGTTTTACAGATAGCCTAATAAATTTACAGTGCCGCTTTGTTTTAAGTGGCAATAGATAGAACTACTCCCGCCGGGGACGGCAACCCCAATTCCAACTTGCAAAATGGTAGGTAAAATAGATAGTATAGCGCATTGTTTGGATATCCAAAAGTGCATAAACAGCTTTTTGCCCTATTAGGAATAACACTTGATTTTGTAACCAATCACTGGTGTCGATGAGGAAAGCTTCTAGCTTTTAACATCTTTGCCGGCATGGATGAACATATATTTTGGTAAATTTGCAAGTCTCAAAAACTGATCCCATGATGAGCTTTCGCCAGTTGGCGTTGGGTTTATGCTTATTTTTTACGGTAGGCATCCTTAGCGCACAGCAACTTTCCCTCTTTACGCAATACCGCGAAAACGCGACGATTCTCAACCCGGCGGCCGTCGAAAGCGATTTTCTCGCTTATGGCCAACCGATAACCCTGGGCGCTAGTTATCGCTCCCAGTGGAACGGTATCGCTGGCAACCCCCGCACGCAAGCGCTGCGCTTCTCCTTTATTGGAGATGGCTCGGGCGCTTCTTTACTTACGGGTGGTTACATTATGAATGACCAGACAGGGCCTACGGGCTTCACGGGTATTTATGGCCGCATCGGAGCTGTCATTTCTGGCGATCCTGAATACAGCGGTCTCGCCGTTGCCATTTCTGGTGGCTTGGTACAATACCGTGTCAACGCCAATGAAATCAACCTCCGCGATCCTAATGATGTACTGGGCATGAACAACCAGACCGAAATGTTTCCTGACGTGGGCGCTGGTATCTATTTCTATCAGATGCTAAGCGGTGCCATGGACGGCGATATGTTTTATGCTGGGGTTTCTGTGCCTCAGGTCGCTGGTATCGACCTGACGTTCAAAAACGATGCAGGCGAGTTTGCCGTACAACGGGTGAAACACTTTTATGGGATGGTGGGCTTGTACCATTTCTTCCGTAATGATGGTTACATTGAACCTTCTCTTTGGATTAAGTACGTGAATGGTGCTCCCATCAACGCGGACCTTAACTTCCGTTACCAGACGCCCGCAGCCTTATGGATTGGTACGGGTGCTTCTTCATCCGGTAACTTTCACTTTGAAGCAGGCTTCAACCTGGGCGATAATGTCGGTTTTTATAATAACCTCAAAATTGGTTATGGTTACGACTATTCCTTCAGCTCTTTTGGTCCTTCGGTAGGTAATACCCACGAGTTGCAGGTATCCTATTCTTTTGATCGTTAAGCCATTTCCGTTATGTTCAACTTTTTATCGTTCTTCCCAAAGAAAAATACTCCAATGCGTAAATTATATACTCTGCTAATAATGGTCCTGGCTCCTCTAGCGGCTTTATTAGCACAGCCAACGATCATTGTCGGTAACGGCAGTGCCTGTACGGGTGAAACTTTTTGTGTACCCGTGACGACCCAGGATTTTACCAATATCAACTCACTGGATTTTGATTTCGGTTATGATCCCGCGGTGCTGAACTTTACCGGCGCACAGAACTTTAACGCCCAGATGCAGAGCGACGGTAACCTCGGCCCTGCTTTGTTTGATGGTTCCATGCCTGGTGTCATTAGTTTTGGAACCTGGGAAACAGGCAACTGTCTTGACCCGGGTAACCTGGGTACTACCCTGGCCGATGATGTAGATGTACTGTTCGAACTTTGTTTTGAAGCCATTGGCTCTTACGGGCAGCAAAGCCCCATAGGTATCAACCCATTCCCTACGCCCAATTGTACGCGTAACAGTACGGGCTGTACCAATATCGGCCTACTTCGCCAAAATGGCAACGTAACGCTTTGTGTACGCGAATTCAATGTCACCGCTGACGATGTTACCGGCAATGAAGGAGATCAAGTTTGTGTAGACTTTGTCGTCGAAGGCTGGGATGGCCTCAATGGTATCCAGTTTACCGTCAACTACGATCCGGCCTTCCTTCAGTTTGAGAACTTGTTCCCGAACACCGAAATTCCTTCTAATACCCTGGCCGCCTATGGTTTCCCTCCTTTGGTAGAAACACCGGGTGTGATCACCGTTGCTTATAGTTATACGGTTCCCAATTCTCCGAGCCCCATCGTTGCGGATGGCACTACCATGTTTACCGCTTGCTTTACCATTCTGGGGGCTTGTGAAACGGGTTCCTTGATTACTTTCTCAGATACCCCGACCCCCATCCAGGTGAACAACGAGGATCCTGACAACCCTAACCAAAATGCAGATGTACCCGTATCACTTAATCCGGGTAGCGTGTTGGTCAATGATTGTGATCCCGACGGTATTGTCATCAAAATCGATTGTGGCGCTCCCGTCAACGTGAACGATATCGTTTGTGTAGAATTTGCGGCTGGCGACAACTTTAATGCGGTTCGCCGTATGGAGTACCTGATGAGCTGGAACCCTAATGTGTTGGAATATGTCCAAACGAATTCTTTTGGCAACCTTGCTGGGTTTTCGGTTGGCGGAAATATTGATGCGAGTAATGCGGGCAACGGTATCCTTGGCCTGAATTGGTCCTTCATTGCTGGACCGCCTCAGAATATGGATGACATGGAACCCATCTATGAGGTCTGTTTCCGCGTAGTGGGCGTCGGTGGCGATAGCCCGGTGCAGATTATCACGCCTGGAGTTGGCGTATCCAATGGTGTCAATATTGGCATCAACCCGATGAACTGTGTGGTGCAAGTCAACCAGCCTGAGAGTGTGGTGGTAGATTTCGGTAATATTGACGCTACCTTGGGCGGCTCTGGTTGTTCGCAGGTAACGGTAAGTAACTTTACCGAACTGTTGAACATGCAGTTTACCATGGCTTGGGACGAAAACATCTGGCTACACAATGGCACGATCCAAAACGTGAACCCTGCTATTGGTGGAGCCAACCCAACGTTTACACCGATTGGGCTTTCTTCAATGGGCTTCTCTATTGACAATGGTGCTACACCAATTACGCTGACCGATAACAGTGTTTTGTTCGAAATCTGTTTCGATACGGCACCCACTGCCAGTCCTGGTGATTGCGACGAACTGAATACCGTAGGCCTACCTTTCCCGGAAACGGCCGTAACAGCTACTTCCAATGGAGATAACATTGGCCTTTTGGTCAACCCTGGCACCCTGTGTGTCTTGTTCCCGGAAGGTTTTGGCCTTGAGGCCGTATCTACTACGGGCGGCTGGTTGGATACCGTCTGTATGAACTTTACGGTAGAATCTTTCGATAATATTACCGACGCTGATTTCAATATCAATTGGAATCCGCTTGCGCTAGAGTTTGTAAGTGCAACAGCCATCAACTGGACGGGATTAAGTCTTATGAATCTTCCCACAGGTACGATCAATGGTACGTTTTCCAGCCCCATTCCTCTGGCCATTCCTGATGGTGATGTTGCCTTCGAGGTTTGTTTCCAACTGATCGGTGATCCGGATGATTGCTACGATGTAACGATCCAAAATGAACCGGCCCCTCAGGTGCAAACCACCAATGGCCCCGGAAGCATCGTGATCACCAATGGTGAAATTTGTATTGAAGACCAGATCGTGATCACGGATATCGAAATTACTCCCCCTTCTTGTCCGGGAGCTTGTGACGGTACCATCGTGATTACCGTAGCGGAACACGACGGACAGGGCTTCATTGGTACCACCTGGCGGACAGATAATCCTGCCTTCGACCAGTTTACGCCACTTATCCTGGAGGATGTATGTGAAGGAATGACCATTTTTACCGTCTTTGACAACAGCTCTGGCGTTTCCCTGACGGATACGGTATTTATCGTGTCCGACGGTATCGTTCCTGAAGCAGTCATCAATGGCGCTGATGTACGTGAATTGGATTGTAACGCAGGTTTGGTACAAATTTGTACGTCTTCCGGAGGTCCTGGTTTTACGACCAATTGGTACTACAATTCAGTGAGCGGTTCCCCCGATGGAAACACGACTTGTTTCTTCGGCGACGCTCCTGGTACCGTAATCCTGGAAGTTATTGACCAGGTTTCTGGCTGTAGTGCTACGGATACCGTGATGGTGGTTGCACCTACACTTCCAGAAGCCATTGTACCTGTAGTAACGGAAGAATTCGACTGTAATACGGGTAGCATTACTCTGGATGGTAGTAACAGTATTGGCAATAACCTGACTTATGTTTGGGAATACAACATGGGGCCTCCTGATGGTTTTGTTACTGTTGGTACGGGCATGACATACGATGCTACTTTACCAGGGACTTACCGCTTGACCGTTCAAAACTCAGTAACAGGTTGTCGTAACAGTATCGATGATCCTAATGATGTGGTTACCATCGGTGATGGTCGCATAGCACCAGGAGCCTGTGTGGAAGAAGAAAACGGTGGATCAAGAATTCAGGAGCAAAATTGTGATGGTACGCCCATCGTTTTCAGTGCTTCCTGTTCTGATACGGATGGACAAATTGTTGATTACAACTGGTACGAATTTGATGAGGTCAATGGTACTTTTGGTGCAGACTTGGGCAACGGCCTGACCGTGAGTGCGAATGAACAAGGCGTGTACGCCGTAGAAATCATCAACATTACTACAGGCTGTAGAGATACTGCTTTCGCAGAAATTATCCCTAACTCCAGTGCTCCTGGCGTCACCATCGACGAGCCAGCAGCCATTGACTGTAACACCACCAGCGTTATCCTGAATGCTGAATTGACGCCCAATGATCCAACCTTCACTTTCGTGTGGGAAGCAACTATGGGGGGGACACTTCAAGCTCCTAGCTCTAGTACCTTACAGCCGGAAGCATTGACACCTGGTACCTATACCATCACTGTCACCAATCCTGATAACCTCTGTGAGGCAGTGGCTTTCGTGGTAGTTGAAGATCAAACAGCTCCTCCTTTTGTTGAGATCCTCAATGATCCTGCTGATCTGGGCGTAGATTGTAATACACCGGAAAACATCCTGCGGGCGACGCCAAGTGATATCCTCACCTACCAGTGGTGCCTGGATACCCAGGACCCTAGCGGCGAGATAGAAAATGCCAATGCGGACACTTTAATCGTGTCTAACGGTGGTTGGTACTACGTTAAAGCCACCAATCCAGCCACGGGTTGTACGGCAGTGGATTCGATTTTTGTGCCGGAACAATTCGAAACGCCATCCGTTATCCTGAGCGATTTGGAACCAGTCATTACTTGTACCGATCCTACGGTTACTGTTACGGCAACCATTCAAGGATCAACCGACTTTACCCTCCGCGAGTGGGAGTCTGATCCTATGGAAGCAATAGATGCTGCAGTGGTGACCCCAGACGGTCTATCCATTACAGTAAGTGCAGCGGGTGTTTATACCCTGACCGCGGTTAGCAACCTGAGTGGTTGTACGGGCGAAGCGGATTTTGTGGTCACGGTTGATACTTTGGCTCCTAACGCTAACGTGACCAACGACACCCTGACGATCAATTGTGCCGCTACCACTGTACAGTTGAGCGGTGCGGGTTCTTCTACCGGCCAGGACTTTACCTACCTCTGGGAAAACCAGGACGGTGACGGACCAGATGATCCGACTACGGCGATCCAGACGACAACCAGCATCCCTGGTACTTATATCTTCACAGTAACCGACAACAGCAATGGCTGTACCGCCGATACGATGGTGGTAGTGACAGAAGATATTGTTGCCCCCATGCTGAGCATCGCAGATGTTGATCCGATTACTTGTCAGGACCCAAGCCGCCAGTTGACGGTAGAAGTAGCAGGAGCGACGGAATTCACTGTAACCTGGACGGGTGATCCTACTGATCCAATGCCTACAAACCAAGCAACGACCACTGCCATTGCGCCTGGTGTTTACTCGGTTACGGTAGTCGACGGCACGAATGGCTGTCCCGCTACTGCTTCGGTAACAGTGGATGGCGACATTACGCCACCAACGATTACCATTGCTACTCCGGATGAATTTGATTGCCCTACGGAATTTGTAGTTATTGATGCAACGGCTACCGGTGTAACCGATGACTTTAGCCAAATCAAGTGGAGCTTAGACAATGGTGTGCTTACCGGCGAAGAAGAATTGACGCTGAATGCTACGGAATTAGGTACATATACCTTGATGGTAACTTCTGCGGCTAACGGTTGTACAAATATGCAAGACGTAGAAGTCGTAGCAGCTAACGAGTTGACCTTACCAGAACTTCCGGTACTGATGCCAGCCGATCTGGACTGTGACGCTACTCCTGTTGTCATCGACGCTTCGGCGGCAGATGATGGTACTTTCACCTTTGCCAATGTTGATTGGAGCACGGCTGACGGTATCTTTACCCTTAATACACCGTTTTCGATTAGTGCTACTGCAGTGGGTACTTATACGCTGATGGTAACGATAGATAGCCCAGTGCCGGGTTGTGAAGCTACGGCTGATTATACCGTTAATGCTGACCCTAATGTACCTGTAGCAGATGCTGGTATGGACATGGTGGCCGGCTGTGGTACGCCAGTAATGCTGGATGGTACCGCTTCTACGCCCGCAAGTGCCACGGTAACTTACGAATGGGTAACGCTATCAGGTACAGCGCTTACTGGTGATACCAATGGTGCTACCCCTACCGCTGAAAATGCGGGTACCTACCAGTTGACGGTAACGAATACCGAAAATGGTTGTGAAGCTGTTTCAGAAGTTGTTACGGTAACCTTCGAATTTCCGGCTGATGCCAATGCTGGTGCTGACGATGCAGCCTGTGATGACATCACCGACCTGAGTGCGAACTTGCCTGCTAATACCCAAGGGGTGTGGACAACGGCGAGTGGTGCAAGCATCGACATGATCACCGAACCACTGACCATGGTGAGCGGCTTGAATGAAGGAGCGAACACCTTCACCTGGACGCTTTCAGCACCTGGATGTCCTGATTATAGCAGTGACGACGTAACCATCAACCGGGCAACGACACCTGTAGCCAATCAGGATGCCCTGACCTTGGAAGCAGGTGTAAGCACCGGCACAGTCAATCTGTTGGCCAACGACCAATTGGGAGGAATTACCAACTTTGATTTGACGATTCTTACGAGCCCTACTTTTGGTACCTTTGATACCATGGCTTTAGCACAGGGTGATTTTGTACTTACGCTGCTGCCTACAGAATTTGGCGTTACCACGGTCACTTACCAGGTTTGTAGCACTGATTGTCCGGATCTTTGTGCAACCAGCACCTTGGAGATCACGGCACTGCCAAGCGAAGAGAACTTCATCCCGAACACCATCACCCCGAACGGCGACGGTGCTAACGACCAACTGGTCTTTGATATTCTCTTGTTCAACCCTGCGGAAGATTTCCCTGATAATGAAATCGTGATTTTCAACCGTTGGGGAGATATCATCTACGAAGCCAAGCCTTACAACAACGATTGGTCGGGCTTGAACATGGATGGTACCGAGATTCCGGAAGGAACCTACTACTACGTCTTGCGCCTGAATATCAGTCGTGGTAACATTATCCGCGGTGACATTACGGTTATCCGATAGATAGCTGACTATCCTTTTGGGATAGGCCTCTGGTGATTAGCATCACTGAAAAATAATCCCGGGTTCGCTGCTGAGCGAACTCGGGATTGTTTTTTCAATAAAGATTTTCGGCTAATCGCTCACCAACTCCCGTCGGCGTTTTATCTTCGTGTAGGTATAATTTTATAACATGAAGCAGTTTTTTCGTTTTTTCAAGCGCCTCTTGGGAGTACTGGTTTTATTGGTGATCCTGACGGTCGCCTTTTTTTACTTCAAGTACAAGTGGGCTTCCAATCGCAACTTTGCTTTACTGGAAGATCGTGCGCTCATCCTCACCCAGGATGGACACAGCTACCGCGATTTGAACAAAAATGGCCAACTGGATCCTTATGAAGATAAGCGTGCTGATATTGAAATAAGGATCGAAGATTTGCTAGGCCAGATGACGCTGGAAGAAAAAGCAGGCTTATTGTTCATTACCATGGCGGGGATGAACGAAGATGGTTACCACAATGAGATTCCCATTTTCAGCGAACCGCTTACCTTTTTTCTGGAAAGCAACTCTACGCAGGTCGTGCGCAAGCACATGAACCACTTTAATATCTTTCAATCCCCATCGGCAGAAGCCCTGGCCACCTGGAACAACAATATGCAGGTGATGGCGGAGTGTACCCGTTTGGGAATACCGGTGACAGTAGCCAGCGATCCGCGGCATTTGAACTCCAACAACCCGGGGGCAAATATCGTTACTCCCTTCTTTTCTCATTGGGTGTCGCCGTTGGGCTTTGCGGCTATTGGAGATACGTTGTTGATGCGAGAATTTGGGGAGCTGGCGCGGCGGGAATACCGTGCGGTGGGTATCCGATTGGCATTGTCACCCATGGCTGATCTGGCCACTGAACCCCGCTGGGGGCGCATCAATGGTACTTTTGGGGAGGATGCCCAACTCAGTGCAAAGTTGACGAAAGCCTATATTCTCGGTTTTCAAGGGGATAGCCTCAACCACGAGAGTGTAGCTTGTATGACCAAGCATTTTGCTGGGGGAGGCCCGCAAAAAGATGGCGAAGATGCTCACTTCCCCTACGGATCGGAGCAAGTTTACCCCGGTAATAATTTTGATTATCATCTGATTCCTTTTACCGAAGGGGCCTTTCCGGCCAAGACCGCCCAGATTATGCCTTACTATGGGGTGCCCGTTGGGCAAACCAGCGAAGAGGTGGGTTTTGGCTACAACAAAGAGATCATCACGGGCCTCCTACGGGAAAAATATGGCTTCGATGGCGTCGTCTGCACCGATTGGGGCCTGGTGACAGAAAATAAGATCAAGCCGCCAGCAGCTTACGGCGTGGAAAACCTTACGGAAAAGCAGCGGGTAGCAAAGATATTTGAAGCGGGCTGCGACATGGTAGGCGGTGAATCTTGTCCGGAATTGTTGGTAGCATTGGTCAAAGAAGGTACGCTCACCACCGAGCGACTCGACCAATCCGTGCGACGGGTACTGCGGGATAAATTCCGTCTGGGCCTTTTCGACAACCCCTTCGTACGAATGGGCGACCTCTGGATGGTGGGCCACGAAGACATCCAAAAACAGGCTCGTATTGCCCAGCAGCGGTCGTTGGTGCTCCTGAAGAATGAAACTAAAACACTCCCGCTGCGCAAGCCATCCAAGGTTTATCTCTCCAATTTCGACAAGGCTGCTGTGGCACCATTTGCTACGGTTGTCAATAGCCCTGCGGAGGCGGATTTCATCATCCAAAAGTTGTACACGCCCTTTGACGTACGCGAGGAATACATGCTGGAAAAGTATTTTCATCAAGGCCGGCTTTACTTTACGCCAGAGGAGTTGGAACCCATCTTGGCATTAGCAGCCAGCAAGCCTACCATTACGGTCATCAACCTGGACCGAGCCGCTATCCTTACGGAGATAGCTGCTGCCAGCCAAGCCCTCATTGCTGATTTCGATAGCAGTGATGAAGTGATCGCAGCATTAATCTTCGGCCAGTTTACGCCCAGTGGTAAGCTCCCCATAGAGCTCCCTTCGTCCCAAAAAGCGGTAGAAGATCAGTTGGAAGATGTTCCTTACGATTCTCAAAACCCACTGTACCGGTTTGGGCATGGGTTGAGGTATGAGTAGAGGTTGGATGGTTGGAAAATTGTAAGGGGTTTAGATCATAGATATCTAAAATATGGATAGTTTAAAAGTAATCTTGTGGTATCAATTTGGAGCAAGTATTGAGATGCTGATCAACGTAATCTCCAATTGCCCGGAGGATTACTTTTTGAGTCAAAGGCGTTTTTATTACATCGCGTTTCACAGCGCGCTATTTTTAGATTATTATTTAACCGTTCCACCAAGTGATTTTTCTCCAATACTTGCCTTTACTCAAAAGTCCCCAGCAGAAATGCCAAGCGAAGCCATTGGTGATTTACTTCCTGAAAAGAATTACACCAAGCAGGAAGTTGTGGATTTACCTCAAACTGAGTCATAGAGGGTATAGGGATTTCGGACTCCTAAAATGGATGCTATACCAAGTGCCACCTACTTTTTACCTAGTACAGTGAGGTTTTGAGGGGGAGCTTGCTGATAATAAGCTATTTACATCCAAACCACTTAGTGCGGGGTATAGAATATTCTCCTCCAAGTCTTCACGCATCTCATTAATTCCGACTTCCGACTTTCCACTTCCGACTTCGAAATCACCCTTATACCTACCCAACTTTTACACCAATAAAACCTTACGCCTTTTCCTTCTTCACAGCCCGCTTTTTCTTTCGAATCTGCTTCCTCAGCTGGCGCTCATATTGGCGATCAGGTCGGTAAAGCGGAGCGATTCCCTGATGTTGATAAAGCTTCTTTTTGCTCAATCTGAATTTGTAATCCAGGCCATCTTCGTGTTTGCCGATGACTTCTACGTATAATTTGGCACCAGACTGATAGTAGCCCGTTTTGGCAGGAATGCTATCTCCTTCTTCCCAGGCGTTGAAATTCCGCCAGGGGACAGAAATCCAGAGATTGGTATTGTCGTCGTAGTTGATGTGACCTTCCAGAAAGAGGTTGAACGCAGTGGATTGTATTTCCATCCGGGGGATATGAACGACTTCCTGGGTGATGTAGAGGGTGTCGGTTATGGGAGCAAAGCGAATACTCTCGAAGCGTTCTGTACGGAAAAACTTCTCGGCTACCCGTTGGATAGGTTCAAAATTGACCAGTTCGGCCTCGTGTAAGGTGAATTGTACGGCGCCCAACAAGCTTTTGGGTTCCAGCCCCGTTGCGTCGTCGATCAGCCCACTGAGTTTAGCGTTTATGGATACTTTACCCGCAATTTTTTGTGCCGATTGCAAAGCGGATAGACCAAAGTAGTTGTAGGTTTCTACCAGTGTGCCCAGGTCAAAATATTCGGTAAACAAGCTGATGTTTACAGGGGTAACATTGGCTTGGTCAAAGCTCAGGTTAGCGTTTAATCGTACCGGACTGCCACGGTATTCAAAGTGCATGTCTGCAAACTGCAATAGGCTGCTCCCCTGGAATGCTACTTTGCTACGTAGGTCGGTGACTAAAGTTGACTTGTGTTGGAAGGAGTCGATTTGGATGTCCAACTCGGGGTGAAATTTCCGATAAAGATTTTGAGCGCTTTTTTTAATTTGGTTGCCATCATTAGAAGCGGTATCAAGGGGTGTTTCTTTTTTCTCAAAGGAAGAAAAAAGGCCACTGAAATCTACGTAGTCAAGATAAGAGGCACGTAGGCGAATAAAAGACTGAACGAGCGGAGTTTCTTTCTCCGCGAGAATATCCATGAAGTTGTCCACTTGTCCGCTGAGGGTAAGGCTGCCTCCGGAGGGCAGTGTCAGCTGGAACTTGTTCAGCGTGATATCATGTTGTGCAACGTCAAGATTAATATTGGCCACGCTGAAGTTCAAGGTTTCTGGAACAAAGAAAATACCCGTGTTTTGCACCTCCAAATGACCGCGGGTAGCGTAAAGCAGACTCCGCCAGTCATTGACTTTTCCATTCAGTTTACCCTGGAATTGATAATCGCCATCCTGGAAAAGGAAAGTGTCATTGGAAAAGGTCTTGTTGAAATCCTTGGTGTTGCCGCTCGCTGCAATATCCATATTTATCTTAAGGTAATGCGAGCTGTCGGGGACATCGAAAATACCATTAATAACCACTTGACTCTGACCACTGTAGATAATGGTGGAATCCAATTTTATTTGATGATCATTGATAAAACTCAGCTGGGATTGGATATTATGCCCCTGCCATTTTTGATACAAAAATTGATCTATCCGGACGTTTAGTCGAGGCTGGAAGGTTGTGTAAACGCCTTTGACGGTTTCGGAAATACGGGCTTGTGAGGCCGTCGTTTTGGGGTCTTCCTGCAAACTGGCGATCAATGCTAGAAAATGATCTAGGTTTAAATCAGCCGAATAAATCTCTAAATCGCTTTCAACTTTGTCTGTTTTATCTTCGAAAACCAGGGAACTGAAATTTTTCACAATTCCACTGATTTTTATTTCCTGATTTTCCGCCAAAGGGATCCGAATGCTCGGTACCGTTGCCTGCTCAGGACTTAGAAAAACATCTAATTCAGTAAGCGGAATAGTCACCTGTGCAGGTTGGTAGTGCACTTTGGTGTTTTGCATATACAGCCTACCCTGTGTGCCTTTGAGGACGTCGGCCAAGGAATTTACCGGCCCCTCCATGGCTAGCGAAGTATTAAAGGTTCCTCCGACAAAGAAGAAGTTCTCATTGCCTAAAATTTTATTTAAATCTGCTAGCTGTCCCTTGGCGTCAAGCTGAAGATCAAGGGCAGTAGGTACTTTGGGGGTGCTTTTGAAGGTGGAGTTTTTAAAATAGAGTTGGGCTCCTAAATACTCACTGTGTAGTGCTTCAACCGTCAAGCTCAGGTTGCGTCGATCCTCGGTTGCGGCTTTGGTTGGGTCTTCGGATATGCGATTAACAAAATTTCCTTGCCCCCTTACACGGTTAAATCGCACGGTTTTATCCAGTACGACCGTATTGTCATCGGCAGTAAAATCTATTTGTACCAAGGGATTTGTCCCTGCTTCGAATTCTCCCCGCAGGTAAGTCGCAGTAGCAATAGGGTCAAAGATTTGATACCGTGCCAGTTTGTTTTGAAGGTGCTGAGGTAAGAGGGTTTTGGTAGTTTGAAAGTCGGTTTGATCGTTATATAGCGATAAGAAAAAGACATTTCCCGGCCCCGTATCAAGGCAAGCCTCAGCAAGGAAAGTTTGATCTTTGAGCAGTAAGGGAAACTGAGGAATCTCGATGGTCGCGCTTTGTCGATTGTAGCTGAGGTGAAACGTTCCACTGGCTGGCGTATCGTCCAGAAAGTATCCTTTGTCAAGGTTGAACCCCAATCCCTCTACACAAGTAGCAAACGACGTGTGAGCAATTATCACAGTATCGGATAGAATCACCTGTATGCTTGCCTGTTGTAGGTGCCCTGCCAGCCGTTTATTTTTCAATTCGTTGTCCTGCGATAGGTCAAAATCATTGATCGTGATCGCCAAGCCTTCATCGTCTCTTACGTGTAAAAAGCCTTCTTTTTTCTGGTCGGAAGCAGTGGGGTGAATGGGCTGTAAAATATGGGTATTACTCCCTTCTGTAAGCGTGGTGAGACCATGGAGATACCCACCTTGTATGGCAATTTTTTTAAGGGTAATCTCCTGCTGTAAAATTTTTGCGAAAGAAAAATCTGCCGATATGCTGTCGATGAGCAGGGTAGGGGCACCGCTAGGGAAAGAAGTATCCGTAAGACTAAAATGATGAATGCCAAGGCTGATTTCTGGCCACTGTCGCCACGAACTCAAGGACAGTTTACCTATCTCTAAATCACCAGTGTAGTTGCTTTCGTACCATTCTTCTACCTTTTGGGTAATGATTTCTTGATGTTGAAAGAGGTAACCCAAAGCGGCTGCCAGTAGGACCAATAGTACTACTAGCATTAAAAACAAGCCTTTTAGGATACGTATTATCATAGTATACTATGCCCCGGCAGCTGGGATGACTACGTCTTTGTCATCTATATCACGAGAAATTTTAATTTCCCGAACATCAGCAGGTAAATGGTGTCCCGCATTTTTCAAACCACGAACCGACCGCTGAATCACCTGGGTCTTAAGGGCCAGTGCGGAGACGTTGGGGTCATTGGTATTAAACCAGTATTGCACGGTCAGTGTCATACCACTGGGTTGGTAGTCAGAAATAAAAACGTTGGGCGCCCTGTCTTCCTGCAATACTCCCGGTACATCCTCGAGGATACCTCTCACAAAGGAAATCACTTCATCCATGTCGGAATCAGAAGCCAGCCGTATGGAATAATCATGGCGCAAGAATCCATCAATGGTCAGGTTGACAATAGGGTTGCGGACAATCATTCCATTGGGAATGTAAACGTCTTTGCCATCAAAAGTTTTGAGGTGGGTGTCGCGTAATGTCAACCCGATGATTTTGCCCGTCTTACCCGCGATCTCCACCACATCACCAATCCGGAAAGGTCGGTCAAAAGCCATGATAATTCCCGCGAGGAAGTTTTCACCAATATCTTTAAAGGCAAAACCAATAATGAAGGCCGAGACGCCCGCACCCGCTAGCAATCCACCGGCAGCACCGCTCAGACCGATAATACTTAGGAAAAGCAGCAGCGCTACAATCACTAAACAGACCCTCAATATTTGAGAAAGAAAATCCGCCAGCAGCGGATCATCCATGGTTTTGTCGAGTCTATTTCGCATTGCCCGTTTTGCTCTACCAGCAATGGCCATTGCGATGAAGAGCACCACAAAAGCCAAGACAATCCGTGGCAAATAATTCACCAAAATTTCATAATACTCGTAAGTAACGTTCTTTAAATCTTCTACAAATTGCATATAAGTTGGTCATTCTTTATTTACAAGACCCTATAATAACGCTCCCTTTGCAGTAGATGTTTGGTAGGTTAATAGCTGAACCACCAAAGGCACCTAAGTTGCTGCTTAAGTGCCTTTGTGTAGACTGGGCAACTATCACGAAGTCGGAATTCCACAAGTCAGAAGTCGGAAGTAAGGAGGTACACGAACAGAAGAAGGAGTGCATGCTACTAGCTGACTCCAATACTTCCGATTTCCCACTTCTGAACTCCGACTTTAAAACCCCTTACACTTTTTCACCCACCTAACCTTACGAAAGTCGGAAGTGCGAGGTCGGAAGTCGGAAGTAAGTGAGATACACGAAGTACAAGAGGAAAGTGCCCACTATGCAGCATCCAATATTTCCGACTTCCGCTTTCCGACTTTAAAAACCCTTACACCCTTACACTTTTACACTTTTGGCATGGCCATACCTTCGGCATACACCTACTTCCGACTTCCCACTTCCGACCTCCGACTTTGAAAACCCTTATTTCATCAAAGTCACATCTCCTTTCACAATCTCCACCCGGCCGTCGAAAAACTCTACTTCCATAAAGTAGACAAAGACGCCAGGATTAGAAGGTTCTCCCCGGAATTTACCATCCCAACCACGACTGGTATCGCCGGGGAGGATGTCGGTCTGTTCATAAACCAGCTGCCCGTAGCGGGAAAAGATGCGCAGGCTTTTGAAATTCACCACGTCATTTCCCGCAAAGGGGATGAAGGTGTCGTTGCTGCCATCACCATTCGGTGAAAAGATATTGGGGACAAAGATTCTTGGCTTAGTGTCCACAAAAATGCGGATGTTGTCCGTGGCATCACACAAGGTCAATGTGTCGATTACGCTCACTTGATACACCAGGGTTTCTTGTGGACGAAGCAGTGCCGTATTGCCACTCAAGGTATCAGCATGCGACCAGCTGTAAAGGACATCAAGGCTGCTGCTTTGCGCTACCAGGGTAAAGACATCTCCCAGCTTCACGGTAGTATCTTGTGGTAAAGTAACCGAAATTGGCGGCGGCGGGAAAATGTTGGTCAATAGCAGCAATTCACACCCCGCTGCATCCCGCACCACCACATCGTAAGTACCTGCCGTCAACCCTTCAAATAAGGGTACAGGATTAAAGTTTTCGCCATCCACACTGTAGCTATAACTCGGCGTGCCACCGCTGACGTTCTCTATCGTAATAACCCCCGCATTGGGACCGTCTACACAATTGATGTCTACGGCAAAAGATTCGGCTATAATTTCGGTGGGTTGGTTCAGGGTATACGTCGCCATCGCTTCGCAGCCTTTTTCGTTACTTACCGAAAGGTTGTAAGTACCAATGTCCAGATTACTGATATTGGGGGTTGTAGCGGCATTGCTCCAGTTGTAAGTCAAGGTCGCAAAAGGGCCATTGACCATGGCGCCCAGCTGTCCGTCCTGGCTGCCAAAACAACTGATGGGCGCCAATTCGGTAATCGCTACCGTGAGTGGTGCCAGTGGCTCGGTGATGGTTACGGTGGTCGTATCGCGGCAACCGTCTCCGTTGGTTACTTCCACCGAGTAGGTTCCTGCTGCCAGTTGGTTGGCAATTTGGGTCATGTTGCCACTGCTCCAATTCCAGGCGACGGAGTTGCCGTTGTCTACGACCTGGGCAATACCATCGTCACCAGCAAAGCAAGATACTTCCTGTACCATACTGGCGGTGGCAATAAATTCGGCGGGCTGGTCAATATTGGCATTGAGGATGGCAATACAACCGTTGGCATCCGTGACCTCTAGTTGGTAAGCCCCGGCACAGAGTTGGCTGGCTTGTTCATTGTTGCTAACACCATTGGTCCAGTTGTAGGTGTACGGCATTGTACCTCCACTGACGAGCGTATTGATGCTGCCATCACAAAAAGCAAAACAGGAAGCATCTACGGCGTCTTGTAGTTCAATCAATAGTTCTTCAGGTTGTACCACTAAAACGGTAAAGGTGGTATCAAAGAAATTATCGTTTACCGTGATGTCATAACTACCCGCAGGTAAATTCGGTAGATCTATACTTTCTCCTTCGGTCAAGATCTGGCCATTGCCGCTGAGGGTTCCCAGTGCATTGGTCCATGCGTAATCATAGGGAAGGACGCCATTGATAGCGGAGAAGGTGATAAGACCATTGGTGTCGCCATTACACAGGAGCGTGTCATTCATAAAAATGGGAATGATCGCGGTGGTAAATTCTACGGTGAAACACACTTCATCCGTACAGCCATTGTCATCCGTTACTTGCACGCAGCACTGCTCTCCCGCTACCAGATTGGTGGCCATGGTGCCGGTTTCGCCAGTACACCAGGTGAAGGTATAATTGCCAGTGCCGCCCGTAGCGGAAGCGATGCCGATGCCATCGGTACCATCAGCTCCAATGGCGGGTTGGGTTTGTTCTACCGTAAGAACCAGTTCTTCCAGCACAGTCAGGTCACTGATCACAATGCTGTCACAGCCCTGAAAAACCTGCAGGGTATCAAAGTAGATGCCTGAAGTGGTGTAATCATTAGGGCCTACTTCCAGCGTTTCTCCGGCACAGAGGGTTATGGTCTGGTTAGTGACGGGGGTAATGTCCCCCGCATCGGTCACGCTTAGTTCAAACACTCCTCGGGAAGCTCCTCCCGATCCATCCACCAGGATGTAGTAAACCCTGCCCGGATAGAGACAGGTCACTTCCATCGTTTCGTCGAGATCAGCGGGGGTGTATTGGCTCGTCACGTAGCTGTAAAAGCCACTACAGGTATTGTTGAAAGAACGGTACAATGCCAATTGTACGCCAATAGGTTGCTTGATGGTGTCTGAAATGCCTTCAATGATGACGTGTCCTGAAGGGGGAGCTACAAAACTAAACCAGACGGAATGCTGGCTTACGAAAGTGGGCAAAAAGGGATCTTGTACATCGGTTGCGCAGAAATTGGCAATCGGTTCGGGTGTGCTCACGCTACCTCCCTCCGGGACTACGCCGAGGTCCATCACATCGCAGCGCAAATCACCGCCTTCCAGCACACCAATGTCCCACACTTGTATACCAAAGATGCCCCGATAATCTCCGTTGTTATTGGCACCATCCACCCAGATGTAATAATCTCGATTGGGTTCGGGGCAGGGAACCCTGATTTCGTGATTAAAATCAGAGCTGGTAAAATTGTATCCAGATAGTGCCACTAGGTTGCCGTCGCAGGCATTGTTGTCCGTAAGGAAAACACCCATCTCCAAGTCAATAGGTTCTCCTACATTGTTGGGGTCGCTGAGCCCTTGTACCACAAAGAGGCCGCTGGGGTTGGGCCCGGTATTGAACTTAAACCATACCCCCGCCTGGTTGGTGAAGTAGTAGCCTAAGCTCTGCGGGTTAATCTCTCCAATGTCGGTCGCACACAGATTGGCATAGTTGCCAATGGTCATGTCGCCCAGGGTGTCACCGTAGGTAATGGTGCCCAGATCAACTGCATTACAGATGAAATCATTGTCGGGAAAGGCAAAGCCACCTGTCTCTATAGTAAAATTAATGGAGCCACTTGACGAACCAGGAACATCGATGGATAAGTTGTAGTTGGCCGTATTGCCTACCATTGGTACCACAAAATTATCGCAGATGCTCTGGGTGCAGCTCTCTGTAATATCACAACCCAAGGGCGGTTGGAAAAGTGCATCATTTTCCGTCACCAGTAAGCAAATTTCCACCGTCATCGGCACCGCCGAAAGACAGGGGAAGTTGGCCTGGTAGATGGTATCTGGTAAGGTGTTGAAACAAGCGCCTACTGCCGGATAATAGTTGTAGGTGCCTCCTTCGGCCGCTACAGCAAACAAAGGATCGGGGGCACCGCCAAAGGGATCGGTACAATCCGAAGTGGCCATTCCGCTGTCTACCACGACCTGGATGCCAATTTGGGCCTGGCTAGCAAATGCGAAAAAACAATAAGTTAGAAGAAGTAAAATACGGTTCATACGCTAGTGGTGCTAAATGAGAATGTGGAAATGGGAAAACCATATTCCGGAATCAATGATCAGAATAGCAAAAGTGTAATTATTACCGGAATCCGGCTCTTCTGAAGGGTGAAACAAAGGTACAAACTACTCGTAATACGGTACCTTTTAAATTTTGTAGACTTGGCAAGGCAGACAACCGAACCTGTCATTTTTGATAGTTGCGCTAGCTTAACGTATTGGAGGAATGAAAAATTGTTAGTGCTTTCAAATCTTTAGGCATCACCTCGTAGCGGACCGTCGGGGGCCTGCCCTTCACCCTCTGTGAACTTTGCCCCTCCCCAAAACAAAAACCACCCCGCAAACACAATCACCACCACCAAACAAGCCCCTGTCCTCCTCGAGAGGAGGTGCCCGGAGGGCGGAGGAGTATAGCCCTCTCCCCCAAAAAAAAACCACCCCGCAAACACAATCAAGGGTAGATGTTGCACCGCAACTTCTCTACGAGGCCGGATAATTCCCGATTTTATGCCCCATCACCCTGGCGTCTATCCCTTGAGTACCGGTAAATGCGGCTAATTGGGCGATGATCTTTGCGGGCTGCTCCACCAATTCCTGGTAATCTATCCACAGCACCTCTTCGTGGTGTAGGCGGCGTTCGGCTTCCGCTTGTTGGAAAGCATACATGTGGCGAAACTGTTGGGTACTGGGTTCATCAAAGCACATGTTGATGCTGCGGGCAGAAACCACACAGGCTTCTAATTCGCGGTGGATGTAAATAATCTTTGTACCAGGAATCAAACGCTGTAAATAGTCCAGCTGAGGGATCGGCCAGCCCGGTAATTTACAGCCCCATTGACTACGCCCTTCTCTTTCGGCGTACTGCTGTAGAAATGCACAATAGTTCAGCAAGGCTTGCTTATAATTATTCAAATAAGCATCTCGGTCGGGTAGCAAATCAGGAATCCAGGCATTTACCTCGCCCTCCAACACCTGTGCCAGTTGCTGATCGCGCCAGGCATTGTGTGGCCCGCCAAACATCAGCTGTTTATTCTGATAAAGGCTGGCATAAATATGGAGGTCATTGGCAACAGATTCCCCAAAAATGAGCGTATCCGAAGACGAACAGAGCAACCGCTGAATCAGCGTAGTACCACAACGCTGTACCGGAGAAGTAATGAAGATGGGAGGGTTGGAGGTCATTGGTATTTCGATACATTGTCCTTAAATGATCGCAGTTGGAAGGAAGCTCACAGCTGCCTTTCAACTTCCGATCGCTATGGAAGGAATCATTCAGATGCCTTCCTGCTTAATTGGACAGGTTAGAAGGTGAAGTTAAAAAAAATAGCTCAATTGCTGCCTATTCATTCATCGTGCTTATATTTATCCTGGACAGCAGGAGTAGTCTCTATTATAATCAAAGTTAAACCACTAATTATGTACAAAGACATTATCTCTTACGAGCTGTCAGACAACACCACTGCGGAGCAATTGATAAAAATTGCGGGCCAAATCGTTAACGATTGGATGAAAAACCAAGATGGATTCGTAAAATGGGAAATCCATACCAATAGTGACGGATCTTACACCGACATAGTGTATTGGGCATCCAAAGAACACGCAAAACAAGCAGAAGCTGCAATGGTAAATATCCCCAATGCAGCTGCATGGTACGGCTGTTACAAGGAGGGAACGATATCCAGCAAAAATCTGACAACAATTGCTGCGTTTTAATAAACATTGGTGAAAAACAAAAGGCTTGAGCAGACAAATGTCCGACTCAAGCCTTTTTGCTTTGGAAGCGGAAGCGTGTAAGGGTTGGAAAAGTGTAAGGGTGTAAGGGTTTCCATCCACCATTTTAAAGTCGGTTCCGATAGCTATCGGAAGGAAGTCGGAAGTCGGAAGTGTTTTTCATACCAACAACTAACAACCATCAACCAAAAACCAACCATCCAACCTTATTTCAACCGCTCAATAATCCCCGCAATTCCCTGGCCACCACCTACACAGGCGGTTACCATACCGTAGCGTTGGTTGCTGCGGCGCATTTCGTTGATCAGCTGAATGGACAGCTTCGCGCCGGTGCAACCCAGCGGGTGACCTAATGCAATCGCCCCGCCATTGACGTTGACGATGTCCGGATTCAGGCCAGCTTCTTGAATAACGGCCAGTGCCTGGGCAGCAAAAGCTTCATTCAGCTCGATGGCTTGGATATCACTTAGCTTCATCCCGGCTTGTTTCAAGACCTTGGGGATGGCTACACAAGGGCCAATACCCATGTACAGTGGGTCAACCCCTCCTACGGCACAATTGACCAATCGGGCAATCGGCTCCAGGCCCAATTGTTTGACCATCTCTTCGCTCATCACAATGGTAAAGGCCACTCCATCACTGGTTTGTGAGGAGTTGCCCGCTGTGACAACGCCACCTTGTGCAAATACAGGACGTAGTTTTCCCAGTGCTTCAACCGTAGTACTACGGCGTACACCTTCATCCATGGCTACGGTATGCGAGCTTTCTACGCGCTTGCCGTCCTTGACAAAAACTTCAGGTACCTCCACTGGGATGATCTCGTCGTTAAACTTGCCCGCATCAATGGCGGCAGCGGCTTTCACGTGCGAATGGTAAGCAAACTCATCGGCCCTCTCCCGGCTGATATTGTACTTGTTGGCCACAGCCTCCGCCGTGATGCCCATACTCACCAGGTAGTCGGGCGTTGTGCTGGCAACCTGATAGCTTGGGGCCAGCTTGTACCCCGTCATCGGGATACTGCTCATGCTCTCCGCACCCCCAGCAATGAAGATGTGGCCCATGCCTGCCCGAATCTTAGCCGTAGCCATAGCGATGGTCTCCAGTCCAGAGGCACAATAACGGTTGACTGTCACACCAGGGACTTCCTTGCCCAGTGCCCGTACTGAAATCTGGCGACCGATCTGCAAGCCTTGCTCCCCCTCCGGGTTGGCACAACCTACAATCAGGTCGTCTACCAGCCGTGGGTCCAGCTCTGGCGTATCGGCCATCATTTTTTTAATCACATCTACCGCCAGATCATCCGAACGATAGTTTCTAAAACCGCCCTTCTTGGCCCTGCCAACGGCGGAACGGTAACCTTTTATGATATATGCTTCCATAGCTTTCGCGTATCTGGAAGAGAGGTAGAGGGTATAGGGATTAAGCTTCCGCTGTACGCTCCGTCTCTCCTATTTTTTAATGAATTTTTTAAAATTGTAAATCCGTTTTTGCAGCGAGTGTAATTCTTCAATGACCGGATTGACATCTTCACTGCGAAGGAAATTCAATCGCTCACTGAGTAGCACCTGGGTTTCGAGTTCATAGGAAGAACCAGTAGCAAAGCCTAGAAATTGATTAAATTCACTGTCTGAGTTACGACCTGCTCCTTCTGCAATGTTAGAAGGTATAGAGACCACTGATTTCTTGATCTGATGACTAAGATTATAGATTTCCTCGGGAGGAAGTTCATTGGTTAATTGGTAAACTCTTACGGCTAAATCCATAGCGTCGTTCCAAATATTCAATTTTCTAAAATCGTGCATAAATCCAAAAATTGTGATTGTGTATAAAATCCCTCTACCCAAAGTCCGTAAGGACAATCTCTCTTCCCTCTACTAAGTGCCCAGTACCTCGTCGTACCCCTTAATTCCTCAACGGCTTATTCGTCTGCAACATATGCTGAATGCGTTCGAGGGTCTTCTGTTCGCCGCAAAGGCTCAGGAAGGCTTCTCTTTCGACATCCAATAGGTATTGCTCACTCACTTGCTGTACACCGGTAAGGTCGCCGCCACAAAGGACGTAGGCCACCTTCTTGGCGATGGTGATGTCGTGTGCACTGGCGTACTTGCCAAGCTGTAGTTCGTTGGCTGCTGCGTAGAGGGCGGCCAGACCCGTACGACCGAGCACCGTAATATCTTGCCGGATGAGCGGCTGGGTGTAGCTACGCGCCAGGTCCAGGACTTTGTGCTTGGCCAGGGCGATATTGCGATCTTTGTTCAGTGCCACTTCATCACGGCTTTCCAGCGCGTAACCCATGTTGTAGGCCTGGTATGCTGAAGTAGCAACCGATGCCATGGCGATGGTTTTGAACTTATCAATCAGGGTAGGAATCTGCACATCGCCTTCGAAGAACTGGTCGCTGGCACGGAGCGCAAACTCCTTGGTACCGCCACCGCCAGGAATGAGGCCTACGCCTACTTCCACCAGGCCAATGTAAGATTCGGCCGCCATCACGGCACCGTCGCAGTGCATGAGGGTTTCACAACCACCACCAAATACGTACCCTTGGGTAGCTGCTACCACTGGTATGCTGCTGTAGCGACAACGCATGGTCGTTTGCTGAAACAGATTAATGGCCATGTTCAGCTGATCGTATTCTTGCTGGTAGGCTAGCATGCCGATCATCATCAGGTTGGCACCTACACTGAAGTTGGTCGCGTTGTTGCCGATCACCAAGCCTTTCCAGTCGCCTTCTTCGGCAATTTGGATGGCTTCGTTGATGCCACGCAGGACGCCTTCGCCAATGGAGTTGTGTGCACTGATGAATTCGAGATTCAATACGCCGTCCCCAATATCGTGGAGGATAACTTCGCTGTTTTTGAAGACGGGTGCCTGGTCGCGGTAGTTGTCCAGGATGATAAAGGACTCGGTGCCGGGCTTGACGACGTAAGCCTTTTTGTCAATGTCGTAATACTTGAGTTGTCCGCCTTCGCGCTTGTAGAAGCTGCTATGGCCAGCAGCCAGCATGTCTTTCACCCATTGGGCAACGGTTTGTCCTTCCGCTTCAGCGGCTTTGATACCCGCTTCTATCCCTACGGCATCCCAGTATTGGAAGGGCCCAATTTCCCAGGCGTAACCTGCGGTCATGGCATCATCGATGCTGTAAAGGGTATCTGATATTTCAGGAATGCGATTAGAAACGTAAGCGAAGAGCCCTGCCAAACTGCGACGGATCAATGTTGCGCCTTTATCTTCTGCCGTGAAGAGGTACTGAATGCGCTTGGTTAGGTCCTCTATCTGTTTACCTGCTTTCAGGCTGGGAAGATCAATCTTGGTCGTCTCCTCGTACTCCAGGGTTTCCAGGTTGAGTTCAAGGATTTGGCGTTGACCATCATCGCCAGTAACTTTTTTGTAGAAGCCTTGGCCGGTCTTGTTACCCAAAAACTTGTTCTCTACCAGGAACTGCATGTACTTGGGCACCTCGAAAGTAGCGGCTTGCTCATCATTCGGGCAGTTTTCTTTGATGCCTTTGATGACGTTGACGCTGGTATCGTGCCCCACCAGATCACCCAGGCGGTAAGTACCGGTTTTTGGCCGTCCGATAGAAGGGCCCGTCAGTTTATCAACGGCGCTTATCGGAAGCCCCAGGTCAGTAGTGAGTTGGTAGATCTTCGCCATAGCGTAAACCCCAATCCGGTTACCAATAAAAGCGGGGGTATCTTTGGCCAGAACAGTCTGTTTGCCAAGATAGACATCGCCATAGTGCATGAAGAAGTCGATGACCTCTTGGCTCGTGTCGGGCGTGGGGATGATCTCAAACAGGCGCAGATAACGCGGTGGATTGAAAAAGTGGGTGCCACAGAAATGCGCTTTGAAATCTTCGCTGCGGCCATCCGTCATCAGGTGAATCGGAATACCGGAAGTGTTGGAGGTCACTAACGAACCCTCCTTACGGTACTTGTCGACTTTCTCGAAAATCTGCTTCTTAATATCGAGGCGCTCAATGACCACTTCGATGACCCAGTCGCAATCGCCGATTTTTTCAAAATCGTCATCAAAATTGCCCGTCTGTATGCGGCTGGCGAAGTCATTGTCATACAGTGGCGCAGGTTTACTTTTGATGGCCTTCATCAAAGCATCGTTCACGATGCGGTTACGGGCCTGAGGCTTGCTTTTTTCGGCGTCACTCAAGTCGCTGGGTACGATGTCCAGCAGCAGGACTTCCAGGCCGATGTTGGCAAAATGGCAGGCAATGCCGGAGCCCATAACACCGGAGCCAAGTACAGCTGCTTTGCGGATTCTTCTACTCATTGATGGGTATTGATTTTTGGTATTTGGTAATGCTAATCAATTGAGGGGGCTACTTGGAACATATTGAAAATCAGTTTACAAGCTATTTCAAAACATTCGCTAACCTTCCCCGTGAAACGGGAGCCGTTTCGTTCATTGCGCAATTTAGCGAATTTTCGCTAATTATGTAAGGTGTGAGGGGAGGGAATAGTTCGGTGGGTTGGAAATATTGTGTGGGGAGGGGAGGGTTGGGGCGGTTATGTACACTTATTTGGATGATCTGTTGAGGAATTTAAGATGTAAGATTTTGCTGAAGGCCTGCAAGGGATCGGTATGCTGCATTCCTGTACATAGATTGACCTTCAACAAACAACGATCAACCAACCTTTACTCCCTTACACTTTTCAACCCTTCCAACCTTATGAGCCTCCGCCTACCTAACGGTGGCGTCAGGCTGTCCGTCCTTTCAGTCCTCCCATCCTTAGGCCCTGCGCGCTCCGCTTGCCGCGCTCACCTGTTCGGTTCGCGGGATTTTTGGGAGGGGGGAATATACGTCTCATCCAAGAACTTCTGGGGCACAGTGATATTAAAATCAAGCTGAAGTACACACACACGTAAGCCAGCAAACGCTGCGCAAAAAAAGCGGTAGTCCTTTCGATGATCTTTTTTTGTAGAAGTAGGTCAAAATGGGTATTTTGTTCGCGTGTAAGTAAGTTACCCAAGATACTCCGCTGCGCTCCGCATCTTGGGCAACGTTTTCGGGCAAGCCCGTGTTGATCACATTTTTAATTATTTAATGTATTTTGTGTTTTTTTTCAACTAGTATACTTAAAAGGTGATACAGAAATAATACCCCTCAAGTGAAAATTAAAGAAATTAGAATAAAAAGGTACCGTTCCATTCTAGATCTAAAACTAGAAATTGATTCTCTTGACGAAATCGCAACAATCTGTGGAGCGAATAATGTAGGAAAGACCAATGTGTTAAAAGCTGTTAACCTATTCTTTAATTCAGAGCAATATGATTCTACAAGGGATAGTCCTAATCATAAATTTTATGGATCACGTGGAGGAAAAGTATATCCTGAGATTTTGTTAGTATTTCAATCCACGGATAAACTTTTCTCGGTAAAGAAAGAATTCGGGCTCGATGGCTTAGAATCGACTACAGGAACCAGAACATTTATTGGTACCAAAAATACAAAGAACTTAACAGAAATAGAGATAAATGAAGTGATTAAGAAAATTGCCTTCTTTTTCATCCCATCAATCAATGTATCAACTCCTGATTTAATTAATAGTTTGGTTGAAGATATATATGACATAGAGTATGATAAGTCTAGGTTTAGAGGACTAAAACAGCAATTAAAGGAATCGTTTGAAAACTACATTAATGGTATAGTTGAGATTCTTAATTCTCTTGCCGGCGAAATAAACCCTTTATTTCAGGAATTCAATGATAATTGGCAAGTGGGATTTGAATTTACATCAGATGTTAAGAAATTTAGAGACTTAATTTCTACAGATATAGATTTTTTCCTTAATGACAAGTCTAATCGACATATCAGTGGAAAGGGCTCAGGTCTACAGCGAATCGGCTACATTCTATTACATAGCAGAATTATTAGTAAAATTTCTAAAAGAACCCCTATTCTTCTAATCGATGAACCTGATGTTTATCTTCATCAAGGACTTCAAAAAAAACTTCATGTACACCTAAAAAGCATGTGTGGAAAATGTCAAATAATCCTTACAACACATTCTCCTATATTTATTGACAGCTATTCTTTGGTGAATGTGTTTTTGTTAGATTTAGAAATTGGTGATAAACAATTATATAAAAGAACTAACAAAGAATTTTATGCACTTAGAACAGTTTCAGTAGATTTAAATAATGATAGTGGATTCAAAAGAATCCGTGAATACTTAGGGATAAGTCTTGATGACTTTGAACTGCTTGATGGCTATAATGTAATGGTAGAAGGAGGATCAGACCTAAGATATATTCAAGAACTTGGACGATTTTATTCTTTTGAAGTTCCAAATATTATTACAACTCATGGCGTAACAAAATATGAGAAGCAGCTAGCGTTTTATAATACTTTTTATAAGGATAAAGATATTAGACCTAAAATAAGAGTACTATTCGATAATGACATGGAGGGTAGAGAAGCTTATAAAAAAATTATCAAAAATCAGAGTAAAGATATATATAAATATATTGAAGTAAAATGTGAGTTTATACCAACTTATAGCGGTGAATTTCCAACTCATGAAAACGTAATAGGAAATAAGGTTTTTTGTAATCATGAAATCGAAGATTTTATCTATCCTGAAGTATTCTTAGAGCTAGCTAATAATATATTAGGTAAAAGAAATTTTAAAAAAGTAAATATTTCAGACCTTAAAGCAAAAATAGAGGCGAAAGCGTTTAAAGAAAAAGGAATATTAAACAATTTCGACATATGTAAGAACGAAAGTAATCCAGAAGATGGTAATCAAATTGATTTCTCAAACAATACAATTAAAGAAGGCCTTGCTAAACAATTTACAATAGAAGGAAATAAGAAAATGGCAGATAAAATTACAAAGCTAGATCAAAAACATGCCTATGTCAAGATGTTTATAAAAGAACTATGTGAGGTATTTTAAATATAATTGATAATGTGCCCAACAAAAAAGCCTCAAAGCCCAACAGAGCGTAGCGATGGCTGGCGTTGAGGTTCAACACGGCCTATACGCACATGCTCCTTCGTCGCACTTTGGCTACTGCGGACGTTGAACAAAACCACCTCCGTTTCCTACGCTTAATCCCTTGTTTTTTAATTGATTAGTCATCTGTTCTTCGCTAATTTTGTTTCCTCATTCACAAAACAAAAAGCGATGAAAACGAAAGAAGCTTATCAGCAAGGATTGTGCACGTATTTGATCTTGAAGAACTACAGCGCGGCGACGATCTCGGAGCATGGTTGTGCTTTTCGACAGTTTTTGGACTGGCGTATAGAGGGGAAGCATGGAGAGGATTTCACCCCCGAGCAAGCGCGACAATATTTGCTCTACCGTTACGAACAGGGCTTGAAGTGGCAGACCATCAACGGGGACTATTCGGCGATCCAGAAGTTTTTATCTTTTTTTCGATCAGTTGGTAGGAAAATGCGGTGCAGAACTACCGAAAAAAGCCTAAATTAGTCGGTAAGTAAAACAAACGAAATGCGCTTTTCCACTACAGTCGTTATCGATAAACTCTACCAGGGGTGGTAAATGTCTTAAGACAGGTCCAACGGCTCGTCGCCAAAGGCTTTGGCCGTCGGCGACTGATCTGTCTGCGCTGGTGATGGGAAGGTGAAGAGCTTTGGGTGGTGAGGGCGCAGACAGGCTTTTGAGTTCAATTAGTAAGAGAAATGAAGAAGTTGAACAAAATAATTGTGGTACTAGCCATATTTTTTGGAGTTTTAAGCTGTCAACCAGAAGTTCCAAGAGAGTATCTTGAATTCCCTATTAAAGAGTATATAGTTGATGTAACCTCTGACACAACATTATTTGGCGATCAAGGAACGAGAATTTTTATCGGCAGAGAGACTTTTCAATTTCAAGATGGTAAAATTGTCACTGATTCTATAAAGATCGAGCTGAAGGAATTTTACAAAAAATCAGATATAATTCTAGCCGAACTATCAACTGAATCAAATGGAATTATTTTGGAAACAGGTGGAATGCTACATATTAGGGCAATGGCAAATGGAGAAGAATTAGAAATTAGACCAGACAAAAGAATAGTGGTGCATTTCCCTAAAGAGGGGGCGGATTATAGACAGATGAATTTGTTTTATGCAGATGAGTCATCAACAGATACTGTAGTAAATAACTGGAATGTGGATACGGTTAATTTGGTGAAACGGACTCTAAAATTAGGTTCTTTTGGTTGGTGGTATCCTGGGCCTGACGATTCAACTAGCTACAGCTTTACACCTAGAAACTATGTGGATACAGGTTATTATTGGAATCCACTTGATTTCTATGTATGCTCATATGATTTCAGTGAAGAGACTATCAAAGAGGTTGAAACTACACTGAATAGCAATACCTTTCCTGATTTTGACAGCTGGAATGATTTTGGGGTTGAGTGTAGAATGTACATTTCGAGAGAAGGATACATAGAGACTCCGATAGTAGTTACAGGCTTGTCCAGCCGTGCGAAAAAAGAGATCCTCCAATTCTTGAGAGACTTACCTCAATTAGAACCTGGGAAAGATAAGGATGGAGATATAATAGAAAGAAGGGGATTGATCTTCATTGAAGGAGGAAATATTATTCCATTGTATAAGACTGATGAAGAATACCTTAAGTCATTTGATGAAAAATATTCAAAATATGAGGCGAATCCAATTAAAAGTATGGACGATGCAGAGTTAAACTACTATATCTTTAGTGTCTCAGAGCTAGGTTGGATTAACTGTGATCGGTTTTTAGACTTTGAAGAAAAAGTTGATTTAATAACTGATTTTCCTGTGTCAACAGAGTTACAGTTAAAACTAGTATTTAGCGATATAAACGGCGTTTTAAAACCGGATATCGTAAAAGGGAAGTATGTTTTTTTTGGAGTACCTAAGGGACAAAATGCAACTCTAATTGGAATCAAATCAAAAGAAGGTAGGTTTTCAATGGCTTTTCATGATTTTGAGATAAGTGAAAATCCTATTCAGGAACTTCAGTTTTCAGAGACCACATTGAGTGAATTGAGAGAAAGATTAAGTAGATATAATGACTGAAAACAACTTAGCCTCCCCCGGCACGACACGAAGTCGCCACGAACACTATTAAACCACTGAATATGAGTTCATAAAGATGAACTTAGATATGCTTTAACCACTGGTACTACCCAGCGTTTCCTATGTCGGCATGGGCTACTGGTAACGGTGGTTGGTGAAGCCCGACAGACAAATCGAGCCTTTCAAAAAGCACGCTGCGAAGTAGCCTTCAAAGCTGTTAATCCCTTAGGGCGAAGGCGGTGGAATAAGATGATAGGTACAAGCTAGTTGAATTCCGTAGCTCGGGATAAGTACTTAGTAATCAGATGGAACACCATTTTAATCCAAGTACAAAGTACCTTATACCCTTGAACTCAGCGAAGCGGTCTTACGACCGAAGGAAGTAAAGTGGCACGTAGGGTTCTTAGAGGGGAAAGGGCAGTGATGCTCTGACCTACCCAACTCCAGCCCCTTCGCTTAGCTGTGCTCTGGCGCAGTAGCCAGAGTAGCCAACAATAAAAAACATAAAAGAAAATTGAGAAATATTTACTACAAAATAATTTGTTGCTTAGCGTTTGCCTTGTTCTTAATAGCAACTAATCAAAAGCTAAAATCAAAAACATCTATAAACCCAGTACCTGGTTCTTGTACAATCTTCTCTGCGTCAGTTGGAGATAAAGCCTTTTATGGAAACAATGAAGACTACTATAAGTCTGAAACATATTTATGGACAAATGTGGCAAAAGACGAGAATTATGGTTGCATATATCTTGGGTTTGAAGACTATTCTCATCAGGGTGGAATCAATGAAAAGGGGCTTTGCTTTGATGCAAATGCTCTACCTAAATCAACAATAAAACTTCATCTTGAATTAGCGTCTCCACCACATTATGAAGCTCCTTATGATGAATACATGATGTGGCTTCCAGTATTGATTCTAAGAAAAGCGGCTACCGTTAAAGAAGCGGTAGAAATTGCAAAAAAGTATCAAAGAAAAAATTGGTATCCAAAAGATGGAAAAGTAAAGTATCAATTAAACTTTGCAGATGCAACGGGAGATGCTGTAATTATCAGCGTTGATGAATACGGAGAACTAGTGTATACAAAAAAGGAGAACGGAGAAAACTATTTACTTTCGACTAATTTTAATCGAGCAAATCCAAAGAATGCTTTTGAATATCCTTGCAAGAGATACAACAAGGCGGAGGAAATGTTAGGCGTAATAAAAAACGAAAATGACTTAACACCTGATTATTTCAAAGCAATACTCGAATCAGTTCATCAAAAAGGGGTTTTTAACAGGACATTGTATTCTAATATTTTTGATTTAAAAAATGGTATTGTTTATTTATATCATTGGCACCAATTTGAAGAAGTTGTGGTGTTGAATGTTGAACAAGAATTGGCTAAAGAAGAGTATGTGGTTAGGATTAAAGATTTATTTTCACAAAAGACGGTCAATAAGGCTTCAAATGGATTTGCAAAGTCCATTCTTTTATTGTGTTTAAAGATTATGGCAGGTACAATAATTATTGCTGGATTAATATATTTGATTAAGAAAAATAAATTGAATACTGCTGGCAACAACGCACATAAGGATCAGTCGAGCTAAGCGCCCGCCCGAATTTGATACACACGTTTAACAAGATCACCTTGTTTCCTGTGTCTAATTATTTGTTTTTCAATTGATTAATTGTTTGTTATTCGCTAATTTTGTCTCCTCACTAGCAAAGCAAAAAGTGATGAAAACGAAAGAAGTTCATCAGCAAGAACTGCGCAAATCTGTGGTGTTAAAGAATCCCCACCAGGGGTAGTAAACGTCTGAAGACAGTTTCAACTGACCTGTCTGAATAGAAAATATAGGGGGAGGTGCGCAGATAGGCCTTTGAATTGGCTACAATGTAAAACAACCTTTTTGAAGCAAAAAAAATGACTCAATCTGAATTTATAATCTTGAACTTTACGGAGATTAGGAGAAAAAGTATCAAACTTTGGAGAGGACTTCCTAAAAGCCATTACAATTGGAAGCCTGACGAAAAGGCAATGACTGCGATAGAAATGATTAGGCACGTGTTAGAAGCCGATTATGGATGGAATATTATCATCAATAATGGGAGTATGACAAACTATAGAACACCCTGGGAAAATCGACCATTTGTTAGCGTTACGGATGAACTTGAATTTGCCGAACCCTATAGAAATGCATTTTTAGAAAGTGTTCGACAATTTTCGGATGCTGCATTAAACGAAACTGAAATTGTTCATCCTGGAAATGGTGACAAGAAAATACTTGGAAAATATTTATTACGGATTGGTTATCACGAATCTGTTCACGCGGGACAATTCCTTTCGTATTTAAGAGCAATGGAAATTAATCGCCCAGAGATATGGGACTAAAGAATAAAAAACATTGCATCCATTGGTTTCAATAAATTTCGGCTTATTAGCAAGCTAAAGCCAACTGGATCATAAATAAGCTCTGAATTACCTTCTATTTCAGCAACAAAAAATCATGATGCAAACAAAGTTATTCACGCTCCATCTGTTATTGATGCTGGGTCTCCAGCTTCCTTCCCAAACTACGTATGATTACCTTTCACGACCAGGTCTAACGCTGGCAGCTGAACATTACAATTGGGTGGATGGTACGGAAAATAATACTTACCAATTCGTTGGAGATACCATGTTGTGTGGTGAAAATTTATTGACTTTTCAGTACGTTTACGCCCCCACTGTGAAAATTTTCTTACGGGTTGAGGGGGGTAAAGTATGGAGGAAATCTAATGCTAATGATCCTTGTAACAACGAACAGTTGATCTATGATTTTGATTTGGAAGTTGGAGATGTTGCTGATACATATTATCACAATGGCTACCAAGTTATTGAAATAGGCACGCTTACCTTACTAAATGGTGAAGAACGCAAGCAGCTTTTTTTAATGGATGGTACCAATGGGGAACCTGCAGTATGGGTCGATGGTATTGGTGATTTGAGGTATGGTCTCTTTCCAATGCTTGATTTTGAAGGGTACACTTCGCTAATATGTGTTAAGGAGAATGAAGAAACAATTTGGTTAGATCCAGAACAACCTACTGAACTGTGTGATTCCCTAGCCTGCCCCAGGCCAGTACCTGATTTCGATTTTGCAGCCGATCTGCTTCAAGTGAATTTTGAGAACCGTTCTTTCAACGCATCTTATGTACATTGGGATTTTGGGGATGGTGAAACATCAACGGAATTACACCCTAGTCATCATTATGCAAATCCTGGTTGTTATGAGGTGACCCTTACTTTAAGCACTGATTGTCTATCCGGAACGTTTGAAAAGCAATTATCGGTGCCCGTTTGTATTGCTCAGGCATGGAAAGTGAAAAATCCTGATTTTGCCAGTGGTTCCACAAAGGTTGATTTCGTGAACGATACAATGGGTTGGGCGATTACGCTTCATCAAATCTGGAAAACGGAAGATCGTGGTGTCACCTGGACCGAACAACCCTACCCAATTCCGCCCGCCCCAATCAATCGGGTTTTAAGAACGATTGACATGGTTGACGAAATGCATGGCGTGATTGCTACCTTCAATGCTGGTGCTCCATCATCAATAAAAGCAATTTTGATTACACATGATGGTGGGCAGACTTGGGAAGAAAAAATGCCGGGGTCTTACTTTGTTTTTTCGGCAATTATGACGGACGATGGGCAGGTTTTTGGCACTGGACAATTTGCTGGCGTGTTTTATTCCAATGATTGGGGGAATAGTTTCGTCGAATTGCCATCGGGAGCAGTAGATTTTTCTATATTCCAATACCTCGGAAATAATGTAGTTGTCGCATCAGGCTTACAAGGCTTACCTCCAATTGCCACGAGTGTGATCTCTATTTCTGATGATGCTGGTCAAAGTTGGACCCACAACTTGCTGCCTGCACCTTATTACAGGGCATCGGGATTTCATTTTTTTAATCCCAACGAAGGTTTCGTTTGCGGGTATGAAGGTTTTTTGATAAAAACAGAAGATGGTGGTCAAAGCTGGCAGGAAATCGCCTACGATGATGACCGCAAAGCAATAGCTATTCATTTTGTCGATGCCCAGAATGGCTGGGCTGTAGGGGACAAGGGCCTTGTCCTTAGTACGACAGATGGAGGAGATACCTGGTTGGTGGGTAACTGTGGTTATCGAAACAATCTGCTTTCTATCAGTGCTTTTGATGCCGAAAACTGTTGGGCGGGTTCCGGAAACGGAAAGTATTTGGAATTTGATGCGGAAGCCGAATCCGATTGTTTTCCAAACAATATCAATGAGTTGAATGTAGGGGACAATAAGCTATCGATTTTCCCGAATCCAACCTCCGATTTGGTGACGATAAGGGTCACTAATTTTGATGCCACAAACGGAAATGACAGGGTGGTCGTTTATAATCATCTGGGCCAAAATGTTTTTGAAGCCAACATGTTCAACGAAACTTTAGAGCTCAATACCAAAGCCTGGAACGCTGGAATGTATTGGGTCAAATGGTTTCGAAATGAGCGTTTCATTGGGGCAGAGAAATTGATGGTTTTGGATGGGTACTAAGCATAGGATGAGTAAAAATTCAGTGAAAAATTTACCATGAAACAAATCCAATTCAAGTGGTTCAATGGACTGCATTTATTCATCGCAGCTATCTTGGGAGTCGGTATTTTGGCCGGCAGTATTTATGTTGCCACTTTGATAGACGAAGGGCCATTTTTTCTCAAGCTATTTCCCTTACCCTTTTTTCTGTGCGGCTTATTTTTACTTTATTTCTGTCTGGCCATTTGCCTGAATACTACGACCATCCGACTTGATGGTCAGTGTATTGTATCGGAAACCAAGCCGCTATATTGGCACAAGCCCATCTCTTTGCCTATAGCAGACATCACAAGACTAAAGGTTTTACGCATCAATAGCCAAAGTAAAGGCGATAACACCTTTGCTTATAAAATCAATGCGGAAATGTCTGATGGATCGGAGCAAACACTTGTGCCTTCCTCTATTCCCATAGAGCACAATAATGGATTAAAGATGAAAGAACGTATTCAAATGATGTTGTTAGCAGCAGAATAGGGCAGATCGCAGCGAGAAGTACCCCCGCGAGGAGTTCTGAAAAAAACGCCGTATCTCGGTGCTTCTTATGTTTGCGGTAGGAAGCAGGAATAGACACTAAAGCTCCAAAGCACTAAAATCCGGAAAAAATATTCCGTGCAATTCCGTGTTTTAGTGCCCCTGCCTGCAAGGCCAGCTTGCTGGCAGGCAGGGGCTATGTTAAAAACCCTCCGTGTCTCCGAGCCTCCGCGGCAAAAAAACTTTTGTGCAATTCTGTGTTTTAGTGCTTTAGTGGCTAAAAAACCTCCGTGGCCAATTACTCTCCAAAGTAGTCGACTGCTCACCTTCACCCTCTACCTCATCAAAACCACATCCCCACTAAACACCTCCGTCTCCCCGTCAGTAAATCGAATTTCGACCATGTAGACGAAAACGGCGGGGTTGAGCAACTGTCCACCACGGGTCGTTCCATCCCAACCTGCTGAGGGCATGTTGGGGAGGAGGTCTTTTTTCTCAAATACCAGCTCTCCCCACCGATTGAAGATAGAGAAGGACCTGATACTTTCAATATCTGCACCTCCACTCACGAAAAAGACATCGTTGCTGCCGTCGTTGTTTGGGGAGAAGATGTTAGGAATATAGACCTGCCTTGTTCGGTCGATGAAGACGCGGATGTCATCGGTGGCGGTACAGCCTAAGCTGTCAGCAATGGTCAACTGAAAAAGGGTGGTGTTGGCGAGACTATCAACGGTTGAGGCCTGTAAGCAGGTATCGCAATCCAGCCATTGGGGATTGGTCCATTGTATGCTTGCCAAAAAGGCTTCCGGGGTGCTTGGTGTAGGATTAAACTGCGCGACTTCTCCTAGTTTTAAGTAAATATCTGCACCAAGCTCTACCGTAAGGTCATTGCCATTGGGCAAGGTTACGCTGGTACTCACCTCACAACCAAATTCGTCTTGTACAGTGAAATGGTAAACACCTGCACCAAGGTTGAAAAACGTATTGTTGAAGCTAAAAGCACCTCCTTCCGGAGCAAACAACAATACTTGGTCAGCGATTGCTGGAGTCAGTTGGATGCTGCCATTTTCATCACCAAGACAACTAGGAGGCTCGATGGCAACGACGACATCAATCTCAGTATTGATGATCTCCGTTACCTCAATGGCCGCTACTTGCGAACAACCATTGACGGGGTTGAATACCGTCACCTGGTAGGAACCCGCTGCCAAAGCGGTAATACTGGCCAGATGGGTTGCACCCGAGATCTCCCCACCATTGAGGGCTTCCCAGCTATAGCTTACATTGGGCGTATTGCTACTAGCAGAAAGCGTAGCGCTCTCAGCCTCGCAAGTGATCAAGCCATCGTCTCCGGTCTGAAGATGGGGTGCTTGCAAGTCTGCTTGTACATTAATTGTGGCGGTGCTGTTACAATTGGTCGCCGTATTGGTAACGACTAAGGTGTAGTTGCCCGGAGCAATAGCGTTGGCACTAAGACCTGTTGCAGGCAATGGGTTGCCTGTAGGGTCTTCCCAGGCATAAGTAATAGCTGTGCCGGTCGTCGAACCCGCTGCATCCAGTAACACTTCCGTGGAAGCACAAGTGATCAGGCCGTTAGCGGCGATGGTCGCTTCAACCGTTGGGGGAGGATTTAAAGTCTGTGTCAGGTTATCACTACATCCATTGGCATCAATGACTTGCAAATTGTAATTGCCTACCCCCAGTCCATCAAAAGTAGGATCATCTTGAGGGGGGCCGTTATTGAGTTGGTATTGGTAAGGCATCAAGCCTCCACTTGCCGAGAGGACAATACTGCCATCGTTGTCGTCGCACCCTGGGTCATTGCTACTACTTACGGAAGGAACAGGTAGATCAAAAACCGTAAGGGTGACAGGAATACGAGTATTACTGGTGCAGCCATTGGCCAAACTGCGAGCTTCTGCATAAAAGGTACCTGCTAGGGCTGGTTGGAAGCTTGTACTTCCCATCAGCAGCAAATTGCCTCCCGTTGGTGCGTCGTACCAGTCGATAGTTTCACCGGCCGCTGACATTGCACTTAAAGAGGGCAGGGGTTCACCTGCACAGATGGCTTCGTCGCCAACACTGCTGGGTGTAGCTACGCTGTTTTCAATGATCGTAATGGCGATTCTTTCACTGACACAATTATTAACGATATCCCGAGCTTCGGCGTAGAAGGTTCCTACAGCAGTAGGCGTAAAGGTCACACTGCCCATCAATAACTGGTTTCCACCGGTAGCGGCATCGTACCAGTCGACCGTAAACCCATTGCTTACCATTGCAGATAGGGTAGGGATGGGGTCGCCAGCACAAATCATGGGATCATTCCCCGTGACAGGTGGAGCCACCATCGGGCAAGAACAATCGGGCGCGGCAACCGTCAGTGGACCGAGCGAGCAACTCATGCCGTTGTTAAAGGCCGTAAAGATCAAATCCACGCCAGCAGGAATACCACTGATGGTGAAATTTCCAGCTCCCGTATTGGTAACGACTCCTTCGTTGACCTGGATGGTAGCCGTATTGGACAAGGTCATTACAACACCGTAGGTCAATAAATCTGGTGCACAACTGGCAACCCTAAACTCAAGCACGGGGGTAGGGTTAACGATGATCGTAATGGGAGTACGATTATCACTCACGCAATTATTTACAGGATCACGGGTTTCGGCAAAATAAGTGCCGGGTGCTGTAGGCGTAAAGCTGGCGTTATCCGCCAAAAGCAGCATTCCTCCACTACCCGCAGTATACCAATCTACTGTTTCACCAGCCGCTACCATGACGATAAGCGTCGGGATGGGATCACCATCACAAATGGCAACATTCCCATTGCTCATGGGAGCCGCCAGAACGGGGCAACTGCAATTCGGCGCCATCGTACTGGCGGAGAGGGTACAGCCTGTAGTGGTATTGTTGAGCGTAAAGTTTAAGGTCAGCCCACTCGGAATATCCGTGATGGTATAGCTACCTCCGCCGTTGTCGACCAAGTTACCTAAACTAGGGATCACTTGGTCCGCATTACTTACCTGAAGTTCGACCTGATAAGTCAGTAAATTGGGTGCGCAAACGGTATCTAACAGTGTAAAGGAAGGGAGTGGATTCTCGGTAAAGGAAATGGCGATTCGTTCGCTCACGCAATTATTGATCGTATTTCTTGCTTCCGCAAAATAGGTGCCGGGAGCAGGAGGTAGGAAACTTAAGCTTGCGGAGGCCAGTAGGTTGCCTCCGGTCGCAGCATCATACCAATCGGCGGTCTCATTTGCACCCACCGTTACACTTAGGTTAGGAATCGGCGCTCCTGCACAGATGGCACGATCTCCACCAGTGACGGGTGGGTTGATCATTGGGCAACTACAATCAGGGGCGAGCACCGTTTGCGGACCCGCGCTACAACTCATATCGGTATTAAAGGCTAAAAAAGTGACGTCGGTGCCCGCAGGAATACCCGAAATGGTATAATTCCCGCCACCATTGTTGACGATAGTCCCAAAATCGGTTTGTAAGCTGACCGTATTGGTGGTCGAAATCGCGACGGTATAGGTCAATAAATTTGGCGCACAGCTGGCGGCAAAGTCAATGATGGTAGGGCTAGGGTTGATGGTGAGCGTCACGGGGGTTCTTGCGAAACTCACACAATCATCAACGATAACCCTGGTTTCGGCGAAGTAAGTTCCGGACACGGTTGCAGCAAATGAAGTGCTTCCCGACAAGAGCAAGTTGCCATCACTGGAAGCGTCATACCAATCAACAGTCTGCCCTGCCTGAACAGTTACCATCAAATCTGGGATAGGTTCTCCATCACAGATGCTGACATTGCCCGCATTCATTGGAGGGTTTACGGTACCGCAAGTACAATCAAGGGCAGGTACATTGCCGTTGGCGGAACATCCCGTAACGGTATTGTTTAGCGTAAGCATCAGGTTGGTTCCCGAAGGAATACCCGTGACGGTGTAGCTACCGCCGCCATTGTCGGTAACCATTCCCGTATTGACGATCAACTCGTCGGCATTATTGACCTGTAGGGTGACTTGGTAACTCAATAAATCCAGCGCACAGACGGCATCTATGACCGAAAAATCGGGCGTTGGATTCGTGATGATCGTCAGGGCAACCCTTTCGCTGATACAGTTATTTATCGGGTCGCGGGCCTCGGCGAAATAGGTGCCAGCAGCCGGAGGTGTGAATGTCAAGGTATTGCTGGCCAGGAGACTTCCCCCCGTCGGATCATCGTACCAGTCGGCCGTCAGTCCTGCCTCCGTGGTTACACTGAGGCTTGGGATCGCATCACCGGGGCAGATACTTGCTACGGGGTTAGGCACTGGAGCCACTATATCCGGGCATGGACATGATGGTGCATTAATGTTATTGGGTCCAAGGGAACACGAAGCATCGCTATTGAAAGCGGTATACGTGAGCGCAGTTCCGGCAGGGATATTGCTGATGGTAAAATTGCCACCTCCCATATCGGTGATCATACCGGCATTGGTGGTAAGCGATGCCGCATCGGTGATACTAAGGATCACGGTATAAGACAATAAGTCGGGCGAACAGATGGTATCAAAGCTATTGAATATCGGCGTCGGGTTGATGGTCAGGGTAACAGCCGTGCGAGTAGAACTGACACAACCATCGGCTAAGACCCTGGCCTCGGCGTAGTAGGTTCCAGCCATGGTAGGGGTGAAGGAAGTATTATTGGAAGCCAAGAGCATCCCACCAACAGGCGCATTGTACCAATCAACAGTTGTTCCTGCGAGGACACTTACATTCAAAGTCGGTAGTGGGGTGCCCGTACAAATGCTCAAGTCACCAGCACTCACAGGAGGGGCTACGACGGCGCAATTACAATCTGGTGCGGTAATCGTACCAGTAGTACTACAAGTGGTGGTCGTATTTGTAATGGTCACAGAAAGATTCATCCCCGCAGGGATTCCGGTAACGGTAAAGCTACCTCCACCATTGGCAGTGACGGTACCAGCATTTGTTGCCAACTGGTTGTTGCTACCGGTAGTGAGCTGCACTTGATAGGTGAGTAAATCAGCCGCACAGCTGGTGCCTTGAACCGTGTAAGTGGGGGCCGGACTGGTACTGATCGTAACGGAAATCCGGTTGCTAACACAATCATTTACGGGATCACGGGCTTCTAAGTAAAAAGTGCCAGTGCTGGGAGGTGTAAAGCTAAGGGTATTACCCGCCAGGAGGTTGCCACCATTTGCCTGGTCGTACCAGTCGGCTGTCAGGCCAGGGGCTACGGTGACATTCAAGCTTGGTACCGGATCACTTGGACAAATGGTGATATTTTGTGTGGTGACAGGATCGTTGATCACCGGACATGGGCAGGAAGGCGAGGCAATTATTTCTGGCCCCAAGGTACAGTTCATATCCGCGCCAAAAGCGGTAAAGGAAAGCGCTGTTCCCACGGGTATATTGCTTACGGTAAAACTTCCGCTGCCGTTGTTGGTGACCATACCTGCGTTGACGGTTATGGATGCCGCGTTGGCAATGTCCAAAGTCACCGAATAGCTCAGTAGGTTGGGCGCACAATCCACCACGCTGGATGTAAGGCTTGGGACGGGGTTGATTGTCAGGCTTACTGCCGTTCTGGTACTACTCACACAACCGTCTGTAATGAGGCGGGTCTCTGCATAGTAGGTGCCCGCAACAGTAGGTGTAAAGCTGGTGTTACCTGCTAATAGTAGCGTGCCATCCGTAGGCGCATCGTACCAATCAACGGTCTGTCCTGCACCCACGTTTACGCTCAAGGCAGGGATCATTTCTCCGGCACAGATCGTAAGGTTGCCGTTAGTAACTGGAGGAGGAGGTGCCGCACAACCACAGTCAAAATCAGGCAACTCTAAGGTGCTGTTGCAATCTGCTGCCGCATTTTCCAGGATCAGATCAAGAAAATTGCCGGAAGGAATGTCGATAATAGAGAAAGTGCCATCATTATTGTTGATGACAAAGCCTGAACTAGCGATAACGTCGGTGGCATCCGTCGTGATTAATACACTGTAAAGGGCATTGTTGGCATAGCATACGGGTTCTTCTGCGGTAGCTGTTGGTGGTGTGACGACAGTGATTTCCACGGGTTCTGGCACTGTTTCACAGACTTCATTTAATTCAGTAATGTAAATAGTGGTACTGACCGTAGGGGTAAACGTATAAGTAGCACCACTGGCTAAAAGATCATTAAGCCCGGGATCGGAATAAAAATAGAAATCAGAATTGTTATTATCGTTGCCTGAGATGGGCTCCAAAGTGACCTCTTCGCCTTCGCAAACCATCACTTCTGGATCAATCAGCGGAGGAGAATCACCGTAAATGATGACCGAAAAAGCAACCAGTTCGCTTTCACAATCATCAATCGTTTGCGAAACGAAAAACTCCATCTCCGGATCACCAGGTTCCAGGTAGTCCAGGAGGTCGAACCCACTGCCATTTGAGATAGGATCGGTAGCAAATTCATCATCGTATAAGGAAAAGAAATCGCCACCACCACCGGGAAAAATGACGGTATTGTCTTCGGGACAAAATTCGTAAAAAGCATCAACAACGGGCGGTGGCGGTGGTGGTGTCAGTTCGAGTTCGTAAGTAATGGTTTGTGGTTCCCCACAATCGTCCACCCAAGTGTAGATGATTTCGTAATTGTCCAAAACGTCGGTCACTTCACCCGTAGAAGCGTCGATATCTGCGCCATCGCCCGGTGGGGTGACAAAATCGAAGTCACCGCCATCAGGATAGACCAAGCTTGGGAAAACCGAACCTCCTTCACAGATAGGTGGATAAAAAAGCATGAGTTCTTCCGCTTGCGGGAGCACACCCCCGGGAAAGGAAGCCATACAGCCATTACCATCATCATCAAGTTCAAAGCTATAGGAATCACCAGGCATCAGTCCGCTGATGGTCACTATTCCTCCACCTGCGCCCGACTGACCAAGAGTGCCGTCGCCGGTATTGGTAAGGGAGTAGTTGCCCGCAAATAATTCGGGATAGCCACCAATGATTTCAATCGTCACTTCCCCTGCACACTCATCTACATCAAGGAGGTTAATTTCTATTTCATTAAGGAAGGTAAAGGTTTCCGTATCATCTGGGTTGATGTCCCAACAAAGATCACCGTCCACATCAATACCAGGCCCATTGGGTGGAGCCTGGTTATTGTCGATAACGGTAGGTACGATGATAAAGGTATTGATCCCAACTGCTCCTACAATACCTCCGTCGTTGGTGGTCTGCATGTTGCTGCCGGTCCAGAACCAGTTGGTCCAGCAAGGGTCAGCAGCAGGGTCGGGACCGGTCGGAGGGCAGGAGTAAAAGAGATAAACCATCGCTGGCAAAGGGCCAGAAGGAGGGAGCGTAAAATTCCCGTCGGAGGTGACATCAATCGCTTCGCCAAAACATACGACAAAAGGATTGGTACCGCCACCGTCGTCATTTACAGTAATGGTACCAGCGTCGGCCATGCACTGACTGAAAGCTTGGGGCGCTAAGGCCTGTGAAAGCAAAAATAAGGCCAATAAGAGAAAGGAATACTTACTCATAGTAATAGATATTTAGATAAATATTACGAGTAGCTTCAATGCAATTCCTAGAGAGATTTAACTCACCTGATTAAATCTTGAAGTCTTGATACCACTGTTCGCAATAAATCCGGAGTAGGTAAAGTCAGTGATAGTTGTAAATCCGACCCAAAAAGTACGATTAATTTTTGAATCAACAGCAAAAAAAGTAGAAAGATGCGGGCTGCTTCGCGCCCTTTTGGTAGAGGGTGATGGAATCGCCCGATATCTCTTTACTACTTTCCCCTAGGCAAAGTCTGACTAAAAATGATCCGCGCTGGCGAGGTCCCATTCTACTTTCCAGTTTTCGGGTACGGTTGCTTCATTGAGGAGCGAACCCGTGGTTAGGTAAGGGAAGATCTGGCTATAGCGGCGCACCTCATTGAGGCTGGTACGTCGGAAAATATGCTGGCGATTAATCTGCTGGGTACTCGTCAAACCTGCTGCGCCGAGAAGTTCCTGGACGCTGTGGATGGTTTTGTTATGGAAACTGGCTACGCGCTTTTTTTTGTCGCTGACTACGAGGCCGGCCACCAATTCGGGGTCTTGGGTAGCTACACCAGTTGGGCAATTGTTTTTGTTGCATTCAAGTGCCTGTATACATCCCAGGGCCAGCATCATGGCGCGGGCACTGTAGGTAGCATCTGCTCCCAGGGCCAGGGCACGGATGATATGAAAACCCGTAAAGACCTTGCCGGAAGCCAGCAGGGTGATGTGTTTTTTGAGATCGAAGCCTACCAAGGTATCATAAGCAAAAGCCAATCCTTCTTTAAAAGGCATACCCACCGAATCGGAAAACTCGATAGGTGCTGCTCCGGTGCCACCTTCCCCACCATCTACGGTGATAAAGTCAGGATAGATACCCGTCTCTACCATCGCTTTACAAATACCTATAAACTCGCTGGGTTGGCCAATGCAAAGCTTGAAACCGATGGGCTTACCACCGCTGAGTTCGCGCATTTGCTGGATCAATTGGAGCAGCCCTTTGGGGGTAGAGAAGGCTTTGTGGAAAGGTGGAGAAAGCACTGCCGTTCCCGGTTCTACACCACGGATTTTAGCAATTTCAGGGGTATTTTTCTTCGCGGGTAAAATACCTCCATGACCAGGCTTCGCCCCTTGCGATAGCTTGAGCTCGATCATTTTGATGTTGGGAGTCTGGGAACGTTGGGCAAATTTTTCGGCATCAAAACCGCCGTCTTTTGCGCGGCAGCCAAAATAGCCGGTACCGACTTGCCAGATAAGGTCGCCCTGGAAAGTTTCGTGGTAAGGACTTACGCCACCTTCGCCGGTATTGTGAGCAAAGTTACCGATTTTTGCTCCTCCGTTGAGGGCTTCAATGGCGGCAGAACTGAGGCTCCCGAAACTCATTGCGGAAACGTTGAAGATGGAAGCCGAATAAGGGTGCTGGCATGCCTTGTTGCCAATCATTACGCGCGGTTCTTCCATTTCTTCCGCACTACGGGCAGCAATGGAATGGTTCATCCATTCGTAACCTTCCTCATAAACTTCGAGTTGGGTGCCAAACGGCGTCGTATCGTTCTGGTCCTTGGCCCGTTGATACACGACCGAACGCATGGTGCGACTAATGGGCCGTCCATTGGTATCTGATTCGATAAAATACTGGTACAGCTTTGGGCGCAACTCTTCCATGACATAACGCCCACGGCCCAGGATGGGAAAGTTGCGCATGATCGCGTGTTTGTCTTGCGCCATATCGTAAAAACCAATGGCTGCTATGGGACCAAAAAGGAGGAGCAGCCAGTAGGCATTGGGGTTTAGAAAATAACCCAAGGCAATACTTCCCAAGACCGTGATGAGGGCAAAAACAACGAATTCGTTCCGCATTTTTTTGTTTTTGAATTACAACATTAATCCGCTGTTGCTAAGGTAAAAACTTAACCCACATTACGCATATATTGGTGGAATTTATCAGCTCAGGGAAGAAGGTGATTGCTGAGCCTGGTGGACTTCTTCTAACCAATAAATTTTTAGCAGATCCAGCAAACGAAGATTGGGTTGGTGCTGATGCAATAGCTTTTGCTCCCAATGCGTGCTTTTCTTTTTGAAAAAAGGCATAACAAATTGCAATAAGCCCGTGCGGTGTAGGCGCAACCACCATTGGAGTGCCTGCGTTTGGAGCGCAGGATTTTGCCGATGTAAGCGGTAAAGGTTTTGGATGGCAATGCGTTGTTTTTCCAACCAGTGAGTAGCCTCATCGAGGCCAATGTGCAGCACTGGGTTGTCGAGGTGTTGGATGTCAATGCCAGCGGCCTGTAGCTGAAAACCAAATAGGGTATCTTCGTGGCCGTAAGTCGTGACGGTTTCGTCGAAAGGGATATGGTGCATTACCGATTTCGGGACGACAAAGTTGTTGGTCATAAACCCGGCATAGGGTTGCTGTCGGCGAATACCAGCCGGTCTTACTTCCCGTTGGGTACCATACCACCAATGCAGGTAATAAGCAGTATCGGGAGGCTTACTCAAGTAACTTCTTCCACCGCAGAGTACCCTTGATGGAGCAAGCTGTGAGAGGTAGGTGGACAGGAAATCTGGTTGATCAATCCCACTGTCGCTATCAAGAAAAAGGAGGTAGTCGTAGCGGGCTTGCTGGGCTAACAAGTTCCTGATTTTAGCTCTACCAACATTTTCAGTAAGCTCTTGATAGTAGACACCTTGAAGCTGGTCTAGTTGACGGTTGCTAACTTGCCAATGGGAAGGTGATGCATCATCCAGTAGGCGTATTTCCCAGGCTTGTGATAGTTGGCTGGCTTGCTGGTGCAAAGTATGCACAAGTGTACCTACCTCATAAGCATATACTGGAATCAGGATGCTCAGCATGCTAGGGGATGAATAGGTTAGGGTTGAGCTGGGCTTTGGGTTCAGATTTTGGCAAGGTGAAGCAGAAGCAGGAGCCACTTTCACCAGCCGCCTCGTACCAAATTTTTCCATCGTAACTTTCAACGATGGTTTTACAAATGGATAAGCCTAGTCCAGAACCACTTTTACTACGGTTATGTAAGCGGAAGAATGGTTTGAAAATATCATGCTGATGCTCCGCTGGAATACCGATCCCATTGTCACAAACCATGAAGATTATCTGCTTTTCACGTTCTTCCAATTTAATGGTGATACGTGGTTCATTGCCTGGAGCTTGGTAATTGATGGCGTTGTGGACGAGGTTGAAGAAGATTTGTTCCACCTCCGTGCGGTTGGCTTTGAGCGTGGCAGGTGTAGTGAGGATGACATCCCCGCGGGCCTCTTCGATCTCGGTTTTTAGTTGTTGTTTGACGCTGCTGATGGCCTCGTCGAGGGGGAAGCGACTGATGGCTGTATCATTGCCTCCCAGATTGCTGTAGTGGAGCAAGTCATCCAGCATTTTACGCATCCGTTTACCACTGGTAGCCGCTTCCTGCAAGTGTAGTTGTGCCTGGGGTGGGTTTTCGGCAAGTTCAATACTGGCCAGCTGGGTAAAGCTGGTAATATTGCGCAGCGACTCTTTGAGATCATGGCCAGTGGCAAAAGAAAATTGGCTCAATTTACTGTTAGCGAGTCCCAGTTTTTGATTAGAGCTGGCCAGTTCAATGTTTTTCGACTCCAGCTCCTCATTTATAACAATTACTTTCTTCTTAGCTTTGGTTTCTCGCCGTTTAGCAATAGCGAAGAGCAATGCAAGAATTAGAGCCACAATTACGGCTATTGTTAACCAGAAAACCCATTTTTTTGAAAGCGCCAACTCTAACTCAAGAAGTTCTTGCTGGTGCCTTTGTTCTGCAAATTGAACATCATGGATGGCTTGTAGCCCTACATACTGTTTCTTATGCTCAATGCTTTCTATTTCTTTGATGAGTTTGGAATACGCTTTGAGATGAAATACGGCCAGCTTGAAATCTCCCAGTGCTTCGGCTGCTTTGGCATATATATCGTGGGCATCGCGTATGTTTTCCTTATCAATATTATCATTGGCATTTACGATCGAGAAAGCTTCCTCGCTATTTGCGATGGCTTCAAAATATCGGCCTTCCTGGAAAAAAAACTCACCCTGGTGGGCCAAAACACCAACTTTTACATTGGGATTGGGATTGGTCGTATTTAAAATGTCCAATGCCAACTGGAAATGCTCTTTGGCAGCTTCACGAGATTTTAGCATTAAATACGACTGGCCCATGACATCGTAAATATTGGGCATATCAGCCGTGAAATTCCCTTTTTTGGCAAACGCTATACTCTCTTTTAGATAATCGAGGGCTTCGGTGTAGTTGGAGTCTCGTTCTTCAACGGTAGCTAAGGTGTAAAGCAGGACAGATCTTCGGCGAAAATCTTCTTCCGGTGTTATATCAAGCCCTTTTTTGAGCGTTTCTCGTGCTTTCTCAAACTGGTAGATCGTTTTGTAAAAAGCACCAAGGTTATTGTAAGTTGTAATCATATCCCGGATCGTAATTTCGGGATGTTTAAGCAAAAGGAGGCTGTCTTTAAGATTGCGTGCAAGCAGGTAATTGGCCAGTGCGCCGGGGTAGTTTTCTTCTCTATGATAAATCTGCCCCAGGTTATGGCCTATTTTTGCTAATTGCACCTTGTCATTGATCGCAATAGAAAGGTTTTTGGAGGTTTCGAAATCTTTCGCTGCTTCAATTAAATTCCGACCTCCATAAAGGCGAGCCAGCCCCCTTGCGTTGTAGGCTCTGGCCAAGCCTTTATCGCTTTTGATTTGCTCGAAAATCGCAAGACCCTTATTGATGTTTTCCAGTGCAGGTTCAAACTTTCCGCTAATATCATAAACCTCACCAATGGATACATAAGCATTGCCTTCGAGGTATTTGAACTTGCCCGATTTGGCTTGTGTGAGTGCCAGTTCTCCTAAGGTAAAGGCAGAATCTAAATTGACAAAGGCATACCCACTGGCTAGTGCAGAAAGGGTGGCAATCTTGGCAGAATCACTTTTAGCTTCGTGATACTCCAGCCACATCTGAGGAACTGTTCGACCTAAAGTTTGAGAAAAAGCTAATACCATCCAGCAAAGTAAAGCTGTGGATAGCAATAGTCGCCGAAGGAATAGCGAAGTGTCTTGGATCAAAATTCTTTCGTTTATGGGTTACGATCAGTCGTACCCGTAAAGCTAATACTTTTTTTGAAATCGGACCACGGATAAAACTTTACCTTTGCTGCAACTATTGCAGCGTATTCTTGTTTTCAGTATAAATTGAAAATTCAGAAATCAGGTATGGAATAGCTGCCGAGTACAAAGCTTATTATTATGACTACAAATACAGGAATAGCGACCTTGTTGTCTGATCCCCAACTAGCTGAGAAATGGCGAGTGATTGCCCAAAAAGTAGCCCATCAGGAGCGCATCACTCCAGCGGAAGGACTGCTGTTATTTGAAGAGGCGGAGTTGGGTTATCTAGGAATTCTGGCAAATACCATCCGCGAACGCCGGCATGGTGATAAGACCTACTTCAACCGGAATTTTCACATTGAGCCTACCAATGTCTGTCTGTACACTTGTACTTTTTGTTCTTATTCCCGCTTGATTAAGCAGCGCTCTGATGGTTGGGAATATTCCTTGGAGGAAATAATGGACATCATCAAGGGCTACGATGATCAGCCTGTCACCGAGGTTCATATTGTAGGTGGGGTATTGCCGCAGTATGATATTGAGTTTTATACCAACCTTTTTAAAGCAATCAAAGCCCACCGCCCTGAATTGCACATCAAAGCCCTGACACCAGTAGAATACCACTATATTTTCAAGAAGGGAAAGGTAAGTTACGAAGAGGGGATGCGATTGATGAAAGAAGCCGGTTTAGACTCGATGCCTGGTGGTGGTGCGGAAATTTTTCACCCGGAAATTCGCGATCAAATTGCAGGAGGCAAATGTACCGGTGAGCAATGGTTACGAATCCATGAAATCTGGCACGAACTGGGCCACCGTTCTAATGCCACCATGCTGTATGGTCACATCGAAAAATACGAGCACCGGGTTGATCATCTGGAGCAATTGCGCCAACTGCAAGACAAGACGGGAGGGTTTCAAACATTCATACCCCTGAAATTCCGCAACCAGGGCAACCAATTGTCCCACCTGGCTGAGAGTACGGTAGTGGAGGACCTGCGTAATTATGCCATCAGTCGTATCTATTTGGATAATTTTGATCATATCAAAGCCTACTGGCCAATGATTGGGCGGGAGATCGCTCAGTTGTCTATGGCTTATGGTGTAGACGATATCGACGGCACCATCGATGATACCACCAAAATCTACTCGATGGCTGGTTCGGAAGAACAAACGCCTGCATTGAGCACAGAACAGCTGGTGAAGCTTATCCGCGCTGTTGGGCGTAAACCCATTGAGCGGGATACGCTTTATGGCGTAGTGAAAGATTATACCGACGAAGTATTTGAGGACGATAAGCAGTTCAGAGGGTACGTAAGTCTACCGGTAGTTAACAACTAATTTTGATAATGGCGGACAAGACGATATATATTCTTCGGCACGGGCAGACGGATTATAATTTAAGAGGGATCGTGCAAGGCGGCGGCGTTGACACATCCCTCAATGCCACTGGTCAAGCCCAGGCACAAGCTTTTTACGATAAGTACCAACATCTGCCTTTTGTCAAGGTGTTGACCTCTAGTTTGAAGCGAACCCATGAAACCGTGGCTCCGTTTCTCGCAGAAGGTTTAGACTGGGAGCAGCATCCAGAAATCAATGAGATGGGATGGGGTGACCACGAAGGCAAAGCCGCAACAGCGAAGAGTAAGCGAGAATATGATAGCGTGACGCAAGCTTGGGTTCAAGGTGATTATCACGCGGCTATGCCCAATGGTGAATCCGCCTGGGAACTACAACAACGGCTGGAGGTATTTGTGAACCACTTACTAGAGCGGAAGGAAGAACTCTTATTGGTGTGTTCACACGGCCGGGCGATGCGTGGATTGATGTGTGTACTTAAGGACGAGCCGCTAAAGTATATGAACAATTACTCCCATTCCAATACCGGGCTATGGATCGCCAAACAGCAAGGAGGAAGGTTTCATTTAACGTTAGAAAATGATACCAGTCATTTGTTGGTGAAAGAAGGGGCACAGTGGCGCAGTAAGCGTTAGAGCCTGTTTTTCGGTGCAAGCAAGCTCCAAACATGCTCTTAGTTAAATAATAGAAAATGAGAAAGATCAAGATTACCGCAGTAAGTTACCTGAACACGAAGCCATTGCTTTACGGTTTACTCAATAGTCCGTTGGCCGACCAGGTGGATCTTTCTTTAGATATTCCTAGTGAATGTGCCCGTAAGCTGCGTGATGGTGAAGTAGATCTGGCGCTCACACCCGTTGCTATTTTACCAGAGTTGGAGAATTGGCACTTGGTCTCAGATTACTGTATTGGTGCAGTAGGCGAGGTGAAGACGGTGAACATTTACAGCGAGGTGCCCATAGAGGAAATCACAGCCTTGTACCTGGATCATCATTCCCGTAGTTCAGTAGCACTTTCGCGGATTCTGTTACGTGATCATTGGCACATCAGCCCCAAACTGTTACCGGCTCAAGAAGGATATATCAATCAGATAAAAGAAACGACTGCAGGTGTCGTTATTGGTGACCGTACCATCGGACTAGAAAATCGTTTTCCTTACGTATACGACTTGAGTGTAGCTTGGCAGTCGCTGACCGGCTTGCCCTTTGTGTTTGCGGCTTGGGTAAGTACTACAACTTTACCGTTGGCTTTTACGCAAGCATTCAACCAAGCAATGGAAGCTGGTATTGCAGCTATTCCTAAATTGAAGTTGTTACTTCCTTCTCCCGATCCTTCTTTTGATTTAGAAACGTATTTTACTTCTTATATTAGCTATCACTTAGATGAAGCTAAACGTGAAGCGTTGCATAAATTTTTAGACTATGTTGCCAAGTTAGAGCCCCTGGCATCACAAATAGCTCGCTCTTCACAACCTGTCTAAAGATTAAGTTGTTTCGAAAAAAAACACAAAGTCATAACAATGAACAACCAATTCGCTTTAGCAACCCTTGGGGGAGGCTGTTTTTGGTGCGTGGAAGCGATTTTCGAGCAGGTTGAAGGCGTACACCACGTCATGTCAGGATATAGCGGTGGTGATAAAGCCACTGCGGATTATAAAACCGTATGTTCAGGGACAACTAAACATGCAGAAGTTGTTCAAGTGAGTTTTGATCCTGAGGTGATCACCTACCGCGAAATTTTAGAGATTTTCTTCACCACACACGATCCTACTACCCCCAACCGGCAAGGGAACGACGTAGGTCCCCAGTACCGATCAGTGGTTTTTTATCACGATGAAGCCCAAAAGGTTGTCGTAGAAGACGTCAAGGCCAATTATGCGCCACAGGTCTGGGATGCACCGATCGTGACGGAAATTGCGCCTTTTGAGGACTTCTTCCCAGCGGAGGAATACCACCACGGCTACTACAGTAAAGTAGGCGAGCGCAATCCCTACTGCACCTTTGTTATCACGCCGAAAGTCAGTAAATTCCGTAAGCTCTTCAGCCACAAAATGAAGACCAAGACTTAGTTAGCTAGGATTTACTATTTTACCCATAAAGAGGATGCTTTTGGTCTTGTTGTCGTGAATAACGAATACAAAAGGCCTATCCGCGCGGAATACAGGAAGGATTGGTACAGAGGTTTCAACGATTACGACTACCGTTACCGCCGCTGCTTCCGTACCCTCCTCATTTACTTCCACGAAGGTTTTGTGGATGACATCATCAATTTTCACCCCTCCACCGTCGATCATTTGGGAGAAGTCTGCACGGTCGGAGAAAGCATTTTCCATGCCCATGCTACTGAGGGTGTTTTTCAGTTTAATCTCGTATTCCAGCTTGAATTTAGGTAAGAAAAGCTCAACATCGGTAGGCGTCATCTGAGCTTGCCAGTTTTCCCAGTTTGCTGGATTGAGTTCACTGATGATCTCATTTAAGGTATGGCCTTCGCTAGGAAGAAAGATGGTCATTGAATAGATCGAATCGCCATAAGGCAAATCAATGGCCTGGAACAATTCATTGCTGCTGTACCGAAACGATGCTTCTTGCAGGTGCATCATATCTACGTCTACTGTGCCAGTTGGACTAGCGAAATCAGCAACTTGCGTGTTTTCGGGTTCGAACTCCGTTTGCCAAGTGCCCTTGAAATAGATGGCATTGATGAGTAACATCACAACGTTTGGTGGCAGTTCACTGAGCGCCTCTGTGATTAAGCCTTCCGTATTGTTTTCGATCCAGTCATTTACTTCGTCGACAATGCCTGCATTTCTAAAATCTACCGCATGTACCTCACTGGCATAATAATCGGTATTGGTTGCCAAGAAGGACGGGAGCACGGGGTATTCGTTTTGATGCCAGATGGAGTTGGCAATTTTGAGTCGGGTAGCAGGATCCAATTGGGGAAGCACTTCCAGTAAGGTTTGGTAAGCTTCATTGATTTGTGATAAATCAATAGTGCCTGTCCGCAAAGCTGTCTGCATATCCGAGAAGGTTTGCCCATTAGCACCGTTGAGGGTCATGGATAAGGCAGTAGAGATGCTGAAAGGGGAAATGAAAATATTAGCATCTTCTGTCTCCTGCTCATTGATGGTTTTAAACAAGTCAATAGCAAAGTGCCCATTAGCGGATGTTAGTTCGCAGACACTCGGGTGATCGGCACAATCGAAATCTACGGGTGGGGTTGGATTAGGAGGCGTATCCGTTTTTTCACATTGGAAACAAACGATACTGAACGATAAGAGGAAAAAGAAGAATGCTAATGGTTTCATTGGATGGATACTTTTTTTGGGGAAGACGGTGAGGTGTGTTCAAAGGGTTGGGTAGGTAGGCAAAATTATGGGAGCATGGGCCTTTAAATTAAAATATCTTTTACACCTTACTATGATGGCGCCTCCCCTTTGGGGTCGCTCCCTTCCAGGGTTCGCTTTGCTCCGTGCCGACCTAAAACTTCTCCAAAGTGTCGTTTTAGGTCGGCACTACTCACTGCGTTCGCACCTTCCAGGCAGCTGGCGCGGGGGAAACCCATCTGTAGAATTCACTACGGAATCTACAGCTGCCAAGACACACAATTTTGAATACGCTCTAAGGAGGAAGGAAGAAGAAGTAGCCTTCACCCCATAGCCCGCACGGCGGGACCCACCCTATATCTGGTGAAATCCAGCCCGAACACCGCACATCCCTGACCACTCCGGGTAAGAGACACGCTATCACACCCTCTTCCCGGATCACCGACAAGAGGCCTTCATTGCGTTAAAACAAAAACAAAATCCGCTGATGATTAACTCACTGACCAAGTGAGAGGGTAGTTCCTTTGATGGGTAAGTTGTATTTTGGTCGTTAACTTACGTAGCAAATGTAGTGATATTTTTAAAAACAAACAAAAGAATTCAATAAAAATAATTCAAAACAATAATGGTACTTGATAGCGATTTTATCCAGCCAGCATTTCTTAGTGAGGAAGGGAAGAGCATTCATTTTCTCAAAGTCGACGAAAAGGAATGGAACCGGCAGCTCATACAGGCAGAACGCTGGGAAAATTTATTAGGCTGTGGAGGGTATATCTTTATGCTGTTTAGCGGCTTATTCCTAGGGATGCTATTAGATGGCTGGATTTTTGTTGTTGCCTTGGCCTTGAGCATCGTTTTTATTTTTTGGAAAACTCGTCAGATAAACAAGTACACGAGCTTAAAAGCGTACGCGGATATCACCTTTGTTATTTTTGCTGATCGGGTGGTGAGGTATACCCTGAGGAATTACCAGGTTTTTTACTTTTCTGAACTGCAGCATATTAGATTCACGCCTTACGGGATACATCTTTGGAAACCTGTTACATGGAAAGAATGGCTACGCCCCCAAGTCTATGATATCACGAGTCCCAAATTGTTGGTGTTGCCCAATGCTACGGAGAATTATCGAGATATTGAGCCTTATATCGAACGCCTGAAAAAAGTAGAAGTAGAATAGGCTTTTGATCGAATATTCCTGTCCATTCATCGCAAAATCACAGTAGTAAGCACAAATTGCCGTATATTGGTACAATAAGTAAAAGAGTGATACCGTGGCGTTTTTCTCTTATACTTGAGGTTTTAAACAGTCATCAAAATCAATATTATAATGCTTCCGATAGTACCTATTGTTGCCGTCATTTTATTAATGATCTTATTGTCCGGCATCTTCACCGTCAAGCAGCAATCGGCTGCGTTGATCGAGCGGTTTGGCCGCTTTATGAGTGTCAAAAGTTCCGGACTCCAATTTAAAATACCTTTTGTCGACCGCGTAGCAGGCCGGATCAGTCTGAAAATTCAGCAGTTGGACGTATTGGTGGAAACCAAGACCAAAGACAACGTTTTCGTAAAACTGAAGGTCAGTGTCCAATTTGTCGTTTCTGCCGATAAGGTATACGAAGCTTTCTATAAGTTGGAAAACCCTTACGAGCAGATCAACGCCTATGTATTTGACGTCGTTCGTGCCGAAGTGCCTAAGTTGAAATTGGATGATGTCTTTGAACGCAAAGACGATATTGCCAATGCGATCAAAGGCGAATTAGCAGAAGCTATGGAAGGGTATGGTTACGGAATCGTAAAAGCGCTGGTTACGGATATTGACCCTGACCATACCGTAAAAGATGCAATGAACCGCATTAATGCCGCTGAACGCGAAAAACTTGCCGCCGAGTATGAAGGTGAAGCAGAGCGTATCCGGATCGTCGCCAAAGCAAAGGCCGAAGCAGAAAGCAAGCGCCTGCAAGGACAGGGTATTGCCGATCAGCGTCGGGAAATAGCTCGTGGTTTGGAAGAAAGTGTTGAAGTGCTCAATAAAGTTGGCATCAACTCGCAAGAAGCATCGGCTTTGATCGTCGTCACCCAGCATTATGATACCCTGCAATCCATGGGGGAAAATGCCAATAGCAACCTGATTATGCTGCCCAATTCGCCAGCAGCAGGAAGCAACATGCTCGCGGAAATGACGGCCAGCTTTGTGGCCAGTCAGCAAATCGGTGAGTCGATGAAAGAAAGCAACGAGAAGCTGAAGCTGGAAAAACCCAAGCAGAAGCTACATCGCTAAGAATTGAGAGTAGTTTTGAGTAGTATACAGAGCGTTGTCCGTATGGGCAGCGCTTTTTTTTGAAGATAAAAATTATTGATGTGAAAAATCATTTGTCTATTTCATCCCCAATATTCAACTGGATATACCCATTAAGTTGCGGTTTAATGATTTGATATTGACTTTTTTTGATTTAATTAAATTTACATGTGTATAAAATTAATTAGATGTCTTGAAGTTTTGAAAAAAATAACATATCTTGCATCAACGTATCACGCTCTACCCTTTCATATAAACGTACACACACACATTAGTATTTAACCGCTAGTCCCCCTCGTAGCGGTGAGGTAGCTTTTTCCCCCCCCCTGAAGTGTTTAAATTAGTTTCTACTACAGTTTTGACTTGTCCTTACGGGTTGATTATTAGCCCTATAGGTCTGTTTTGCTGTGTTTTACACAGCTGACTTTGTAGTTGTATTGATTTTGAGAAAGAAGTTACTGACAACTGAGCCTCCTTAGTAAAGGAGTGGCATCGCTTGTGGCAAAACCATATCACAAATTTGATTTTTATTGGCTGGAAATTTCATTTTGTAAGAATGAGATGGTCTGCTGCTGTCTGTATGTGTAATTAAAATTACATGTTAAAGATAAGTAGCTATAGTGTCATGCTATAGCCTGGGGGAGTATTGCGTTAGATTTAATTTTCACTGCATAGTATAAAACGACATTTTTTCCTGTTGACAAACACAATTTAAACATTATGAACATTATTAACAAAAGGTCTACCAGATCCTGTCTCTGGTGGAATGGGGAGGAGTACGCGCTGTTTTTTGAAAATCTTTTTTTAGATATCAAACGAACCGTTTTCCCAATCTGGATTTTTTCGATGTTATCATGCCTATTGGCTTTTACGCCCAATGCGATGGGACAATGCGATGCAAGCTTGAATGTCCCTGAATATGCTATCAATCTCACTCCTGGAAACCCCATGGTTACAGGTGCTTATGCTTTGGGTGACGAATGTTGCACAAATCAGCAAGGCAATAATTCTTGTCTGATTTTTAACATTGATGTTACTGGTTTTGATGGGCTTGCATTCTGTTTTGATCCACCATGTTCTACCAAAGGCTATGTTTTACCTGCCAACACGAGCGCGTGTAGTGCCAGTAACCAGCTGAATGCGGGAACCGCCTTAGATCTTTGTAAAGAAGAAGTTTGTATACCAAACGGAGCAACAATGATTGAGCTTTTGGTGTGTAAACCAGGTGCGGCGAACAACCTTCTTGAGATTAGTATCTTGGGTATTCCTTCTCTTACACTAGAGGTAGAGGATATTGTAGAAGGTTGTAACGATGTATTTGCAGTCAATGGTACCCAGATACCTCAGTGTGGAAACGGTGCCAGTGATGTTAATTTCGCTACGCCTACTATTACTTGGTCTTCTATAGATGATCCCAATCTCGATTATCTTGATATCAGCGACCCTGAAAATGCTGTTTTTGATTATGATGGGCCCACCGTTACAGATTGTAATGGTATTAATTTCGATTACACGGTCACAACGGATGCGAGTTCATTATCAGACTGTATCACGCAAAATCCCTCCGTTACTAAAACTGCTACAGTGTTTCCGGCATTAAATGGTCAAATTGTTGCCAATTGTAACCTAGGTGCAGGTACCGTTGAACTTTGTTTTGAGTTTGATAGTGGCGTAATTTGCCCGCAAGTTACTTACTCGTGGATGCCTGGAGGAGCAACAAGCCGATGTATTACCGTCAATGCTGACGATACTCAATATACAGTTGATGTATCTAGAAATGACGTACCTCTTGCTCCGGGATGTATTCCTTTCATTGCATCAGCACCGGCTTCTTGTTGTACCCAGGATGCTGACTGTCTGACGGACCTGGACGTGATTAGGGAAGGATGCGCCAGTGATATTCCACCTGCGTTCATCAATCCTACCGATGTGTTTAGTGATATTGAAAGCTGTGGTGCCATTGTTACCATGGATTTTACAGTGCTCCCTGGAGGTGATACCGACTTCTGTACAGACGGAGATGGTGTTGATTTTACGCGTCGTTACACGATCTACTTCGATGGCGTAGCTTTTGCCATTTGCGACCAGACGATTTTTATTGAAGACACGACCGATCCTGATCTGACGGGTTGTACCAATCGTGATGCGACGGCAGAATGTGGTCAAGACGATATCGTAGCCTGGCATACAGCCAACTTAGCGGCCCTGGCCGCTTGCGCGACGGACGCCTGTGATGACGATCTGACGATCAGCAGCGATTTTGCCAACGCACCCTTTGTAGTGGATTGCGGCACGACGGGCACCACGACGGTTACCTATACCGTCACGGATGATTGCGATAACGCTACCGACTTTGTAGCCACTTACACGGTAGAAGACACGACTGATCCTGATCTGACCGGTTGTACCAACCGGGATGCGACGGCCGAATGTGGTCAAGACGATATCGTAGCCTGGCATACAGCCAACTTAGCGGCCCTGGCCACTTGCGCGACGGACGCCTGTGATGATGATCTGACGATCAGCAGCGATTTCGCCAACGCGCCTTTTGTAGTGGATTGCGGCACGACGGGCACCACGACTGTTACCTATACCGTCACGGATGATTGTGACAACGCTACCGACTTTGTAGCCACTTACACGGTAGAAGACACGACTGATCCTGATCTGACCGGTTGTACCAACCGGGATGCGACGGCCGAATGTGGTCAAGACGATATCGTAGCCTGGCATACAGCCAACTTAGCGGCCCTGGCCACTTGCGCGACGGACGCCTGTGATGATGATCTGACGATCAGCAGCGATTTCGCCAACGCGCCTTTTGTAGTGGATTGCGGCACGACGGGCACCACGACGGTTACCTATACCGTCACGGATGATTGCGACAACGCTACCGACTTTGTAGCTACCTACACGGTAGAAGACACGACTGATCCTGATCTGACCGGTTGTACCAACCGGGATGCGACGGCCGAATGTGGTCAAGACGATATTACAGCCTGGCACACAGCCAACTTAGCGGCCCTGGCCGCTTGCGCGACGGACGCCTGTGATGACGATCTGACGATCAGCAGCGATTTCGCCAACGCACCTTTTGTAGTGGATTGCGGCACGACGGGCACCACGACGGTTACCTATACCGTGACGGATGATTGCGATAACGCAACCGACTTTGTAGCTACCTACACGGTAGAAGACACGACCGATCCTGATCTGACCGGTTGTACCAATCGTGATGCGACGGCCGAATGTGGTCAAGACGATATCGTAGCCTGGCATACAGCCAACTTAGCGGCCCTGGCCGCTTGCGCGACAGACGCCTGTGATGACGATCTGACGATCAGCAGCGATTTTGCCAACGCACCTTTTGTAGTGGATTGCGGCACGACGGGCACCACGACGGTTACCTATACCGTGACGGATGATTGCGATAACGCTACCGACTTTGTAGCTACCTATACGGTAGAAGATACCACTGATCCTGATCTGACGGGTTGCACCAATCGTGATGCGACGGCAGAATGTGGTCAAGACGATATTACAGCCTGGCATACAGCCAACTTAGCGGCCCTGGCCGCTTGCGCGACGGACGCCTGTGATGACGATCTGACGATCAGCAGCGATTTCGCCAACGCGCCTTTTGTAGTGGATTGCGGCACAACGGGCACCACGACAGTTACCTATACCGTTACGGATGATTGTGATAACGCAACCGACTTTGTAGCCACCTACACGGTAGAAGACACGACCGATCCTGATCTGACGGGTTGCACCAACCGTGATGCGACGGCAGAATGTGGTCAAGACGATATCGTAGCCTGGCATACAGCCAACTTAGTAGCCCTGACCGCTTGCGCGACGGACGCTTGTGATGACGATCTGACGATCAGCAGCGATTTCGCCAACGCACCTTTTGTAGTGGATTGCGGCACGACGGGCACCACGACAGTTACCTATACCGTGACGGATGATTGTGACAACGCAACCGACTTTGTAGCCACCTACACGGTAGAAGATACCACCGATCCTGATCTCACGGGTTGCACCAATCGTGATGCGACGGCCGAATGTGGTCAAGACGATATCGCAGCCTGGCATACAGCCAACTTAGCCGCCCTGGCCGCTTGTGCCACGGACGCCTGTGATGACGATCTGACGATCAGCAGCGATTTTGCCAACGCACCTTTTGTAGTGGATTGCGGCACGACGGGCACCACGACGGTTACCTATACCGTCACGGATGATTGCGATAACGCAACCGACTTTGTAGCTACCTACTCGGTAGAAGACACGACCGATCCTGATCTGAACGGTTGTACCAATCGTGATGCGACGGCCGAATGTGGTCAAGACGATATTACAGCCTGGCATACAGCCAACTTAGCGGCCCTGGCCGCTTGCGCGACGGACGCCTGTGATGACGATCTGACGATCAGCAGCGATTTCGCCAACGCGCCTTTTGTAGTGGATTGCGGCACAACGGGCACCACGACAGTTACCTATACCGTTACGGATGATTGTGATAACGCAACCGACTTTGTAGCCACCTACACGGTAGAAGACACGACCGATCCTGATCTGACGGGTTGCACCAACCGTGATGCGACGGCCGAATGTGGTCAAGACGATATTGCAGCCTGGCATACAGCCAACTTAGCCGCCCTGGCCGCTTGTGCGACGGACGCCTGTGATGACGATCTGACGATCAGCAGCGATTTTGCCAACGCACCTTTTGTAGTGGATTGCGGCACGACGGGCACCACGACGGTTACCTATACCATAACGGATGATTGCGATAACGCTACCGACTTTGTAGCCACCTATACGGTAGAGGACACGACCGATCCTGATCTGACGGGTTGTACCAATCGTGATGCGACGGCCGAATGTGGTCAAGACGATATTACAGCCTGGCATACAGCCAACTTAGCGGCCCTAGCAGCTTGCGCGACAGACGCCTGTGATGATGATCTGACGATCAGCAGCGATTTCGCCAACGCACCTTTTGTAGTGGATTGCGGCACGACGGGCACCACGACTGTTACCTATACCGTGACGGATGATTGCGATAACGCTACCGACTTTGTAGCTACCTATACGGTAGAAGACACGACTGATCCAACTATCAGCTGCCCCGCAGAGGTGACGGTTGAATGTGGTATGCCTACAGATGTTAACTCCACGGGTAACGCCACCGGTTCTGACATTTGTGGGGGAGTTACAATTACTCATAGCGACAGCTTTGTCCCGGCCTGTGGTAATACGGGTACGATCACTCGCACCTTTACAGCGACCGATGACTGTAACAATACTTCTACTTGTACGCAGATCATTACTATCGTAGACACTACAGACCCAATTATAGCTGGCCCTATGCCCGATGGTGCTACAATGAACGTAGAATGTAATCTTCGTGACCCCAACTGGACACCCTTCCAAGTGACTACTGGCGATCTTACAATTACCGACAATTGCTCGGACAGGGAGAATATCACCATTACTTACGTAGATATTCTTGAAGAAGAGGGAGAATGTGGTGTCTCCGACTTTCTGAGTCTGTGGCGCTGTGTTTGGACTGCTACCGATGAGTGTGGTAATAGTTCGACTTACACCCTGTTTCTACGTATTGTTGATACACAAGGACCGATCTTTACTTCTTTCCCTGATGATATGAGCATCGAATGCAGTGACCCTCTTTTCGCATCGATGGCAACAGCTGTGGATAACTGTTCAGAAGTTGAAATCACTTTCGAAGATAGCCGTATTGATGGTGACTGTGATAACAGGTATACTATCCGCCGTCGTTTTACCGCGATAGATGGTTGTGGTAATCCGACTACGCAAGATCAGTTCATTATGGTAACCGATGACAGCGCTCCTGTTCTCTACTTTGAGGACGAATACGTAAATCAGTATACTGACGGGCAAGATGTCTTTACGGATTGTTCGGAGTTTGGTACCATCATCAATCTTTCTTATGCGGTTGGTGCACGCGATCTGTGTAGTGGTGTGAGTCAGGTAGATTTTGATTACGAAGACTTTGGATTGTTCGACTGTGCAGAATTCGGTTATTCTGGTTACGTACGTACGACCTGGTCATCGACGGATGACTGTGGCAACGCTTCGAGTATCAGCCTCAATTGGTACCTCGTAGACCAAACACCACCGATGCTACAAGGAGTACCTGAAGACGACTGTGTGACAGCCTTACCTGCCGTTCCCAATGTACAAGCGGTTGATGATTGTGAATTTGCAACCTTAGCATACACCCAATCTGATCCAGTCGATTGTGACGGAGGGCAGTATGTAGAACGTACCTGGACGGCTACAGATGTTTGTGGTAATACTACTAGTGCCACACAACGATTAACCATCACCAATGGTAGTGGGCTTGGTCCAGATGTGAATATAGACCTTCCCGGACTAAGCGGTCTTCCTTCAGGAAGTACAGCCCAGTTGGCGGCCGAATGTGACGAAGACGGAACCTGGATAATTCCTGATTTTGCTGCAGCTTTAGTAACGAGTACTGGTTGTGGAGGAATCGAAGTGCGCACGGATCTCCAACTGTTGAACAGTGGAAGTTGTAGCACTACGGGGTACCTTGCGCGTTACCAACTCACTGTTTCCGCAGCCGATTTGTGTAACAACACAACTGAATACGTCTTGTTTGTCGAACTGATTGACACGACTCCACCCGTTGTGGAAGGGCCTGCGGAACTGGTACTCTCTTGCGGGGAAGCAATTCCTGAAATTGCTGCTAGCGATGCATGCAACGCAATAGCCAGTATTAGCTTTATGGATATTCAGCCAATAATAGCGAGCTGTCCTGATAGTCCGCAAGCTTTTGAAAGGATTTGGTTGATAACTGACGCCTGTGACAATACGACGGTTTTTGCGCAAAGCATTACCATTATTGATGATGAAGGGCCTGTATTCAGTAATGTACCTGAAGATGCTTGTAACGATACAACGATCTCCGGACCAGTAACGGCGTTCGACGAATGTAGCGGGACAAACGTAAACGTTGTCTTCAACGAAGTAACCAGCAATGAACCAGGCTGTGGACAAGTACTCACCCGTACCTGGACAGCCATGGATGCTTGTGGAAACACGACTACCGCTACGCAGCAAGTCTTCTTTACCGATGACAGTGCTCCTGTGCTCGAATTTTCCCACCCGCTTTTGATTGGGCTTGAAGATGGGGGAGAACTGGTTTTACCAGTTGACTTTACTTATGGCAATCCACAGGAAATTTACGACTTTGGTGGAGACGCCATTGCAATAGAGGACAACTGTGCTTCTAACTTATTGGCCGTGCTTAGCGTGACCGATATTACGGAAGAAGGAGATTGTGAAAGCAATGGTTACCTCGCTCGCTTGCGCCTGACTTGGACTGTAACTGACCCCTGCGGTAACAGCTCAAAGATCAGTGTCATCTTGATTTATGTGGATACCTACGGACCGGAGATATTCTATGTCCCGGAAGATATCACACTGTTCTGTGAAGACGATTTACCACCAGTAGCGGTGGTGTACCTCAAGGACAACTATGATCAAGACATTGATCTTCTGTTCGAAGAAATTGAAGTCGTAACCGATTTTGGGCTGCGGATCATTCGCCGCTGGACGGCCAACGATGATTGCGGCAATGTGACGATAGAGGAGCAACTGATTGACATTGTAGGAAACACGTTGGTATGTGAGTTTGAGCTACCTGAAACGGTCTTATGCAACTCCAGCGGTAACCAGATTACCGTCATTGCCAGCGGAGGAACTCCTCCATATACTTACAGTTGGGAAATGACAGACTGTGATGGCTTCCTCACTTCTGCGCCTACCAATGCGACCGTCTTCTACACCGTTGGCTTTACGACCCAAAACTTCTCTGTTACCATTACTGATGCGAGGGGCTGCGAGCGTGTATGTACAACCAGCGTAGTTTGCGAAAAGGAGGAATCAGAAGGAGGTTTGCCTCAGTTGCAGGCGTTCCCTAACCCGGCAAACGGGATGCTGACAGTGAAAAACAATGACCTCGTTGAGCAAGTTGTCAGATTAAGCCTTTACAGTACTACGGGACAGGTGATTTTGCGCCAAATGATTGACTACTGGCCGCAAGAAGGCTACCGTATCAATACGGCGACTATCCCAAGTGGTATTTACATTATAAGACTCGATTCGGCAGGATACGATCCAATGCTGATCGAAGTGGTTATTCAACATTAATCTAACCCACGTTAACAGGTATTATGGGCGGCGTGCTTCCGGGGGGAGGTGCGCCGTTCTTCTTTGTAGGACATGATTTGTTGGCTTATGTCGAATTTCTAAAATAATCCAGTAATGACATCACAAAAATAAGCCAACTCAGGTGCCCATAAAGCCTTAAAAAACGACCATTTACCCACCTTTTTAACACTTGTTTGATGTTGCAAAAAAATAAAAAATAAATTTTATATCAACTATAGAATCTTATCAAAATTACCTCCATATTTGCTCTCGCTAACAAGCAGATGAACATGTCTTAAGTAACTCAAAAGCCTGTATTCCAGGCAGTTATTTCTTTTCTCCCTTTTTTTCGTTTTTCTAAATAATTATAATCCTATGGGCAAAATTGACTTTCAATTTGTCAAGGCATTCCTACGCCTTGATGTGATGCTGATGGCTTTCCTTTTCGCCTTCAGCTCTCCTCTTTCCAGCCAAACTGGCTGCAACGGCCTACCCCTACAAGTCGGCTGTATTGCTAACGTAAATGTGACGCTCAACGGCAGCTGTGCCGCCAACATCACACCGAGTATGGTGCTTACTGGTAATTACCAGTGTGCGGACAATATTGTGGTGACGGTAGACGGTGGTAACAGCAACGTACTTTCTGGTTGTGGTACCCACACGTATATGGTGGTGGTTACGGACAACGGCCAGGAGGTTTACACTTGTTGGGGTAACATTTTAGCGGAAGATAAAACAGATCCTGTTTTAACTTGTCCAGCTAACACTGATGAGGTTACTGTAGACCTTAGCGCTCAGGTTATTTCTGGTGCTTTGGCAGCTACTGATCCTAGTATCCAACTGACGAACTACTCTTGTTTCTTGGAAATTTTCCCTCCTTTGGCGGGTAACCATTACTATGACCTTTACACCTTTACGGTGAACAACCCTACTGGACAAGGTATCTTTACCTTTGATATGGGTTCTGCTTGGGGTGATGGTACAATGGCCTTGTTCCAGGGCAACTTCAACCCTGCCAATCCTTGTGAGAATATCATCGCTCAGGCGGATGATCTGATCAGTGGCAGTGGCTTCTTCGCTTCATTTGATCCTACTATCCGTATGTCGGCTGGTTTGGTAAACGGACAGACCTACACCTTATTGGTGAGCAGCTGGGCCAACAACCAAACAGGCAACTACGCTGTAGCTGTTTATGGTGAAAACGGTGCTTCTATCAATGGTGGATTCCCTACCTTGACCGCTCCTGTAACGTTTGACCTGGTTTGTACAGATATTGACCAGATTCGTATCCTTACTCCTGTTACTTACGTAGTAAACGCAGCGGGTGGTATCGTTTCTATTTCTCCTGCATTGAACGCTATTTTGAGCCGTACTGGTTTCCCTGCTGTTTCTGACAACTGTGGTAACGTGCTGGTAACGGTTTCTGACGTTGTTTCTTCTGCTGGTGATTGTGGTAATGTAACAATTACGCGTACTTTCCGTGCGGCTGACCGTTACAACTCTACCTGTGTTGGCGCACCTCGCGTTGTTACTTGCCAGCAAATCATTACCTTCCGTAAGCCAGTTATTGCAGAAGTAATCCTGCCTAACTTTACGGCAGTTATGGAATGTGACGAAAACTTCCCTACTGACGGTAGCGTTGGTGGCCCTGACAACAACCCTACGGCTGGTGTAACAGGTTATCCTTTTATCCGCACAGCTTTTGGTTTCCACGACCTTAACAGCACTTACTGCAACGTTGGTGCTTCTTATTCTGACGAACCACGCATCAACGTTTGTACGGGTTCTTACAAATTCCGTCGTCAGTGGAACATCATCGACTGGTGTAACCCAGGGTCTAGCATTACCTACAACCAATTGGTGAAGGTAGGTGACTTCACTGGTCCTATCATCTCTGGTGTACCTGCGGTAATTACGGTTTCTACTTCTCCGTTCAACTGTATGGCTAACTTCTTAGTGCCTAACCCACAAGTAACGGACGGTAATGGTTGTTCTACCGCTGCTGCAACCAACTATACCATTTTGGCAAACGGTACCACGTTTTTCCGTGGTGGCAACATTGGCCCTGGTGTAGTAGTACAAGTTCCTATTGGTAACCATACCATTGAGCTTTGCGCAGAAGACGGTTGTGGTAACGAAACTTGCGTGACTTACGACTTGATCGTTCGTGACTTGATCGAACCATCTGCTTCTTGTGATGACCAACTTAATGTATCTATCGGTGGTGGCGACGTAGCCAACGGTATTACAGGTATCGCTCGCGTTTTTGCAGCTGATGTTAACGAAGGTTCTAACGACAACTGTGGTCCTGTAACTTTGGAAGTTCGCCGTAACTTCTGGCGCAACAACACTTGTGATCCAAGTGCTAACCGCTACAGCCCATGGGGTAACTTTGTTGACTTCTACTGCTGTGATATCAATAAAGAAATCACCATTGAACTACGTGTAACTGACCAGTCTGGCAACCAAAACATCTGTTGGATGGTGGTAACACCTGAAGACAAACTGAATCCTTTCTGTTATGCACCTGCTAACGTAAGCCTGACTTGTTCCAACTTGCCTTTGGCATTCCCTGGTGATATTGCTGCTGCTTACAACACTGATTTTGCAGCTACGTCTATCATGATGAACGCCATCTTTGGTGGTGCTACTGGTACCGACAACTGTGCAGTGGATACCATCGTAGAGCGTACGCCAAACATTCAGGTGAACGACTGTGGTTGGGGATCAATCACCCGCCGTTTTGAGGCATGGCAACTACGTCCTGCTGGCGACGCCAACGGTAACGGTGCTATCGACATCAACGAAGTATTCCGTTCTACCAACAGCTGTAGCCAGTTGATTACCATCACTGAAGTACACGACTTCACCATCGACTTCCCTGAAGATACCGATGCTGACTGTGGTGATCCTGAAATTCCTACCATCATTACCACTACTGTTGGTTGTGATGTATTGAGTGTAAACATTGGCAACCCCGTACGCTTTAGCTCTGCTGGTGACGAATGTTACAAGATGAGCATCACTTACGATGTAATCAACTGGTGTGTATGGGATGGCGAGTACACTGGTTTGGTACTGCCACGTATGACCGAAGACGACGGTGAGGCACTGCCTATCGACCGTTCTGTAGAAGGCAACGAGCGCCCTGTAGTACGTGTTGTCAGTGGCTTTGGCCCTGTAGACAACGACTGCAACAACGTTGCTGACGCTCAGCAAGGCATCCAGTACACCGTAGTTATCGACCGCAATCACAATGATCGCAACGGTAACTCTAGCATTCCCAACACTGTTTACGATAACATCCCAGGTAACAACATTCCTTGTATTCCTGCTGACCAGTTTGGTCGTCGCAACTTCGGTCGCTATGTTTATACGCAGTTCATCAAAGTTTACGACTCTACTGCTCCTGTTATCAGTGTAGGCAACTACGGTGGCCCAACGGCACTGTGCCCAACTCTTGCTGCTCACCAATTTGGTAGCGTAACCGGTACTTGTAGTGCCCCTGTAAGCATTCCTTTCAGTGTAGCTGATGATTGCGAACTGTTCAACCAAAGCGGCAACCTCGTAGTTACCATCGTATCTGCTCAATTGGATGCGTTTGCGGTAGATGCTAACCGTGATGGCGTGATTAAGTCTAACGAATTCGTAGCTGATGCCAACGCAATTAGCAACATCACCAACAACGGTGACGGTACATTTGTATTCACTGGTACTTTCCCAATCATCACCTCAGCAATGGGTGATAACATCCTGCATGCTTTCCGTGTATTGTTCCAGGATGGTTGTGGTAACCAAGTAAGCAAAATCATCGAATTCGATGTGATTGATTGCAAAGGACCTGCTCCTATCTGTATCAACGGTCTGACCGTAACCCTGATGCCTCAAGAAGGTGGTGGTTGTGCAATGGCGATCTGGGCAAGCGACTTCGAAGCTTCTCCGATCTACGATTGTACTGGTCAAGGACCAGCTGTACACCCAACAACGGGTAACCCTCGGGTAACCAAGTACGCTATTTACCGTGCTGCTGACGTAGAAGGTAACCCCAACTTCGTTCCTAGCCCTAACGATACCGGTCTGGTATTGACGGATGAAGACGAAGAAACAACGGTTGTTTACGTGTACGCATTCGACGAAGAAGGCAACTACGATTACTGTGAAACCTACATTCTGGTACAACAGCACGCTAGCTGTAACCCAGTTGGTAACGGAACAATCCAAGGTGTTATCGCTACGGAAAGCTCAGTAACCGTACAAGGTGTAGAAGTAAGCGTGAATGGTGGTACCCAGTCAATGGTGACCAGCTCAAACGGTACTTTTACTTTCAGCCTTCCTCAAGGTGGTGATTACTCTATCACTCCTTACTTGAATGCTAACCCACTGAATGGTGTTTCTACCTTCGACCTGGTGTTGATGGCTAAGCACATCCTTGGTGTACAACCGTTGAACAGCCCTTACAAGATGATTGCTGCGGACATCAACCGCTCGAATACCATCACTACCCTGGATATGATCCAGTTGCGTAAACTGATCCTGAACATTGAAACCAGCTTTGCAAACAATACCAGCTGGCGTTTCATTCCTGTTACTTACAGCTTCCCATTACCTACCAACCCTTGGTTTGCAGTATTCCCAGAGTTGCGTAACGTGAATGACCTGGTAGGTACGGTAAATGCTAGTTTCGTAGCAGTGAAAATCGGTGACGTTAACGGTAGCGCACAAGCTAATGCTTTAGCTGGTGATGATCGTACCTTGAACGGCCAGTTCAACCTGATGGCTGATAACCAGTCATTGAAAGCTGGTAACGAATACACTGTTGCTTTTACCGCAGCTGATCTGGCTGCTGTAACTGGCTTCCAGGGTACCCTGAAGCTACAAGGTGCAACGTTTGTAGGTATTGAGAATGGTGTAGCTACTGCTGAAAACTTCGGTCTGCGTTTCGCAGAAGAAGGATTCATTACCATGAGCTGGAACCGCACCAACTACAACGAGGCGACTGCTAAAGAAGATGTATTGTTCAGCTTGGTTATCAAGGCAACCAAAGATGCTCAACTTAGCGATGTCCTTACGGTAAATAGCCGCTACACAGCTGCTGAGGCTTACAGCAATGGCAACACCATGAACGTAGGCATCGACTTTGCCCAAGGCACATTCGCTATCGAAGGTTTCCAATTGTTCCAAAACATGCCTAACCCATTCCAGGCAGAAACCCTGATCGGTTTCAACCTGCCTGAGGAGGCAAAGGTTCAATTGACGATCTCTGACCTTAGCGGTCGTGTACTGTACACCAACGCCGGAGCTACTTCAGTTCTTGGTGCTGGTTACCAGACCATCACGGTTACTAAGCAAATGATCAACGGTGCTACAGGTGTATTGAACTACACGATCGAAGCTGGTGATTACCGCGCTACCAAGCAAATGGTAGTAGTGAAATAACCATAAGCTTTTGAGCTCAACCGACTTCGGTTAGCAATTTTACCCCAAAGCGGCGGTATCCAATCAGGGTGCCGCCGCTTTGTATTTGTGGCACAGACTTACTACAATACCTTATCTTTGCTAGTAGGAAAGGTCTACTGCTTCAAATTTTCAGAAAGAAAAAATACCATCATGTTGAGAAATACCATTACCATTTTCCTTCTTGCACTATTATTTTGGACATGTGAAGCTCCTCAGGGAGAGGCTACTGATAAGACGGCAACCAATCAGGAAACAATGAAGACCGCAACAACCCCAGCAGCATATGCTATTGTTATCCACGGCGGAGCCGGTACCATCCTGCGTTCTGATTTAACGCCCGAACAGGATGCTGCCTACCGTGAAGCACTTAATGCTGCGCTTGATATTGGGGAGGAAATCCTAAAAAACGGTGGTACAGCTATTGATGCAGTAGAGCAAACGATCCATTTTATGGAAGATTCTCCACTTTTTAATGCGGGTAAAGGAGCCGTTTTTAACCACGATGGCCACAATGAAATGGATGCCTCCTTGATGATGGGTAAGGGTAGAATGGCTGGGGCTGTAGGTGGCGTTTCAAACATCAAACATCCTATTTCGGCAGCACGAGCAGTTATGGAAAAGTCGCCTCATGTACTCCTTACGGGCAAAGGAGCTGAAACGTTTGCTGCTGAGCAAGGCCTGGAAATAGTGGATCCTTCCTACTTCTTTACCCAGCGCCGTTGGGATGCGCTGCAAAATGCACTTGCTCGCGAAAAGGAAGAAGGAGAAGCCCAGGTAGAATTGGATCATAACGAACGAAAAAAAGGTACCGTCGGCTGTGTAGCCCTGGACAAAGAAGGAAACATTGTTGCGGGTACCTCCACAGGAGGGATGACCAACAAGCGGTGGAATCGCCTGGGAGATTCCCCAATTATCGGAGCAGGTACTTTTGCGGATAATGCTACCTGTGGCGTTAGTTGTACCGGACACGGAGAATTCTTTATCCGTTGGGCCGTAGCCTATGATGTAGCAGCGCGGATGGCATATAAAGGCGTAGATCTGAATACCGCAGCCGACGAAGTCGTCAATGGTGAGTTGGTAAAAGCGGGCGGCGAAGGCGGCCTGATAGCCTTGGACAAAATGGGTAATATAGCGATGCCTTTTAATTCCGAAGGCATGTACCGAGGCTACGCCAAACCCGGCGAAAGAGTCGTGGCGATTTACAAAGAGTAAAGATTTAATAAAAATAATCCTCTTTAATTCCTATTGTTTTAGTAGGAATTGTATTTTTGCCGAGCTAAATAAATACAAGCATGACAGAAGTACTCAGAGAATCTCGTTTAAGGAGCGCGCTAAAAGCACTAAGCTGGCGGGTGGTAGCTACCTCTACCATTATTGTTATCGCTCTTTTTACGACCGGCGATATAGAAATGGCCCTGGAAATAGGGTTTATAGAATTTTTCATCAAATTTGCGCTTTATTACCTGCACGAAAGAGCATGGCAGCTGGCTCCGCGTGGCTCCGTTCGCAAACTGGCAGGTAAGAAATAGTGATAGAAGATAAAGAACTAAAGCTTAAATGGCAACGGAAAATATTCATCCTATATTTGATCGCCTGCTCACAAGAGAAGAGCGCGAAGATCGTTTGCAACAACGTGCAAAAGTGCTCTGGCTGACGGGATTGTCGGGTTCTGGGAAAAGCACCATTGCCCAAGGTCTGGAGCATCGTTTGTTTGCTGAGGGCTATTTCCCTCAAGTATTAGACGGCGATAATATTCGCACCGGGATCAATAACAACTTAGGCTTTAGTTTGGAGGATCGCGAGGAAAATATTCGCCGAATTGCGGAGGTGGCTAAGCTGTATTTGAATTCTGGTGTTGTTGTTCTTTGTTCTTTTATCAGTCCTACCAAAGAAATACGCCAACAAGCGGAAGCCATCATTGGTAAAGAAGACTTCCTGGAAATCTTTATTGACACACCTTTGGAAGTCTGTGAAGCTCGGGATGTGAAAGGCCTTTACGCCAAGGCCCGCCGTGGTGAAATCAAAGGCTTTACGGGGATCGACTCCCCTTATGAGGCCCCTAAAGACGCCTTTTTAACCGTACCAACGAAAGAAATGACCGTAGAAGAGGCTGTAGCAAAGGTTTATGCCGCTTTGCTCCCGGTGATCTCTTTACCCCAATAAAAAACCATCGACAAAAAATAAATATCTATGTCAAGTGGCTATCACGTCAACCATCTACGCGAATTAGAAGCGGAATCGATCTTCATTCTTCGCGAGGTGGCGGCACAATTCGAAAACCCAGTACTTCTCTTTAGTGGTGGGAAAGACAGTATCCTTATGGCTTACCTGGCCAGAAAGGCATTCTATCCCGCACGGATTCCTTTTCCTTTATTGCACATTGATACGGGACATAATTTTCCGGAAACCCTTCAGTTTCGGGATCAACTGGTGGAAGATTACGGTGCTCGCCTGATTGTAGGCTCGGTACAGGCCGCCATCGACAACAAGGAGTTGATCGAAGAGAAAGGCTATAATGCGAGTCGTAATTATCTGCAAACCCACGTATTGCTAGACTCGCTGGAGAAAGGAAAGTACGATGCCGCCTTGGGTGGTGGTCGCCGTGATGAGGAAAAGGCTCGTGCTAAGGAACGTTTCTTCAGTCATCGCGATGAATTCGGGCAGTGGGATCCTAAAAATCAGCGCCCTGAATTGTGGAACCTCTTCAATGGTAAGAAACACTATGGCGAGCACTTCCGGGTATTTCCCATCAGTAACTGGACGGAACTGGACGTATGGCAGTACCTCGCCATGGAAAACGTGCCGCTGCCGAGTTTGTATTTCGCACACAAGCGTGAAGTGATTCGTCGTGATGGTATTCTCCTCGCTGATTGTGAATACATCCCTAAGAAGCCTACCGAAACGGTAGAAACGATGATGGTACGTTGTCGGACGATTGGTGATATGACCTGTACCGGCGTTTGGGAATCAGAAGCTACTACTGTGGAAGAAATCATCCAGGAAGTCGCTACCGCCCGCCAAACAGAGCGGGGAGGCAGAACGGATGATAAACGTTCCGAAACAGCAATGGAAGATCGCAAAAAGCAGGGTTATTTTTAAAGGTTGGAAGAGTTGGTTAGTGTAAGCGTGTAAACGTTTCGACCATTTAGTGATGTCTTTCAACAATGGCTACCCCGATAATAGGAGGGGAGAAAAAATGAATAAAATGTCAGAGCAACATACAGAGTTATTACGTTTTTCAACGGCAGGCAGTGTAGATGACGGAAAGTCTACGCTGATTGGCCGTTTGCTTTACGATAGCAAATCTATTTTTGAAGACCAGTACGAAACCATTCGCGAAACCACGGCGCGCCGCGGAGAGGAAGGTGTCAATTTAGCACTGCTGACCGATGGTCTGAAAGCCGAGCGGGAGCAGGGTATTACCATCGATGTCGCCTACCGTTATTTCGCTACGCCACGCCGTAAGTTTATTATCGCGGATACGCCTGGGCACATTCAGTATACCCGCAACATGGTGACGGGAGCTTCTACTGCCAATGTCGCCTTGATCCTCATTGATGCCCGCCATGGTATTGTCGAGCAGACACGTCGTCACGCCTTCATTGCCAGCCTCTTGCAAATCCCTCACCTGGTCGTGTGTATCAATAAAATGGACTTGGTTGATTACAGCGAAGAGGTTTACGAGAAGATCAAGGAGGAGTTTTCTGAATTCAGTTATAAACTGGACGTGAAGGATGTTCACTTTATTCCTATCTCTGCCCTCAAGGGCGATAATGTGGTAGACAAATCTACCAACATGGATTGGTACGGAGGCTCTACTTTGCTGTATTATCTTGAAAACGTACACATTGGTAGTGATGACAATTTTATCGACTGCCGCTTCCCTGTACAGTTTGTGGTGCGCCCCAATACGGATGAATTCCATGATTACCGCGGCTATGCTGGCCGGGTAGCTGGAGGTGTTTTCAAAAAGGGGGATAAAGTGATGGTTCTTCCTTCCGGCTTCACTTCTGAAATCACGAAAATCGACACCTTCGATGGAGAGCTGGAAGAAGCCTTTCCTCCGATGTCGGTGACCTTACTTCTGAAGGATGATATTGACGTCAGCCGCGGCGACATGATCGTTCGAGAAAACAACATTCCCGAGGTAAGCCAGGATCTGGAATTGATGATTTGTTGGTTTCATGAAAAACCCCTTCAAGCACGTGGTAAGTACGGGATTAAACATACCACCCAAGATGCCCGTTGTGTGATCAAAGATATTCGCTACAAACTGAATATCAATACTTTGCATCGTAATGAAGAGGATCTGAATATCGGTATGAACGATATTGCCCGGGTGGTTATCCGGACGACGAAGCCCTTGTTTACCGATATCTATCGTCGGAATCGGAATACGGGGAGCATCATCCTTATTGATGAGCAGACCAACGAAACGGTTGCTGCGGGGATGGTGATATAAGAGGATAGTGAGGTTTGGTGGTAATATCTCTTTATCAAGGTACATCAAACCTCACTGTACAAAGTAAAGGGTATAGGGTACTTGGTACAAGCCAGGTCGGGGTTTAATCCGCGTTGTCAGTTTTATCTAATTGATCCAAGTGCTGCTGGATAAATTTGGTATGGCGACGGATCTCCGCGTTTACGAAGGCTTGAATTTCTTTCTCGGTAAGCGTTTGATCGTAATACTTTTCAATTTTCTGATCGTCGCTAAATGGAATTACACACTCTTTTAGGATAAGCTTATGGAGTTCACGAATAAAGGTTTCAGTTAAAGGGCGATCATCTTTTACAACTTCCAAAATCCAAAGTACAGCTTCATTATGTCCGGTTATTTCTAGATGATCTTTAAGTGGTTTTCCTTGTGCTGTTATATTGAAAAGGATGAGTGCTCTCGTTTCTCCGTAAGACAGGGTATTTCCCTCTAGATGATTGGAGTGGTAGTTCCAGTCTAATCTGAATTTTTGCATAATGCGTAGCTCTTCCTCTTTGCTCAGTGGCCTGAGCAAGTCAAGTTGTTTTTTTAAGGAAGTAGCTTCAGCAATTGCATCCATGCTAATTCAGAAATGGGTTGTTAAGAAGATATGCTAATTTAATCATTTTGCAGTAAAAATGGCTATCCCTAATGCTTGCCCGAAGCCCCCTCTTCTGCCTGGTAATCACTAATACTAGGCGCTTTCCATTTCTCGTAGCCCACGGGTTTTTCTTTAGCTTTCTCAATAGCTTTACTACTACGCTGCTTGTCGCGAATCATAGCAAAGGTCATGATCAAGCTGGTGCCGATGATAATATCCAAAAGGATGCCTGGCTCAAAACCGGGAATAATAGCCTGTTCGGGAATATCGTAGAAAAGAAGGATCGTAATTAAACCCCGAGGAGCAATATAGAGTTGCGGAAAAATATCCTTGCCAATAAAAACGCGTAAAAACAGAAAACGAATCAGGTAAATCGAGGCTACAATGGCCAAACTAATCAGCGTAACTTCTAAACTGGCAATCGACGCCAAAGAGATGGTAAGACCAAAGATGACAAAGAAAAAGGTTCGCACAACAAAGGCCGATTCCATCGTCACAACGTGGAGCCCCTCGTACATTTGGGAGGCTTTTTCCAAATGCAACCACTGGCCTAACTTACCCTGGAAGAAAATTTTCATATTGGCAATCACCAAACCAAATACCAGGATGATAATCAGCGAAGAAAGGTGCATCTTTTTTCCCACGGCATACAACAAAAGGAGTACCGCTATGAGTAAAAAAAGCTTGGTGTGGCTACGGATATTCTGGAAAATAAGAATGATTAAATAACTGGCAATCACAGCTATACCAATGGTAAGCAGCAGGTTGCCCGAAAAATCAAGAATACCACTACCACTGCCATTGCTATGTCCAGCAGCGTCCAGGTTTCCCGTAAGGAAATAGAACATCATAATTCCTAAGATGTCAGAAAAGGTACTTTCGTAGATATGAAATTCCTTTTTATCATCTCGCAAAGCAGCTACACTGGGAATGATGATCGCGCTGGAAAGAATGGACAAGGGGGTAGCATACAACCAGGCCGAAGCCATATCCATGCCAGGTACAAACTGATGCAAAATAAGGGCTGCCGCGTAGGCCGAGGCCAGCAAACTAATCAGGGCAATAAATAAAGCCTTGACAATGGGCAGGTATTTGCCGGGTTTTAGCTCCAGCTCCAGCGCAGCTTCCAAGACAATCATGATCAGACCAACCGTGCCAAGAATTTTCAGGACGGGCAGGAAGTCGGGCCGTTCACCAATGGCGGCATCTAATGCAAATTGCAGCAGAATTCCCAACACAATCAGCATCAATACCGATGGGATATTGGTTTTGCGGGCGGCTTCTCCGAAGAAAAAAGATAAAATCAGAATGACCGAAGCGCCAATGATCAGCGTATAAGAAGATAATTCTTGCATAACAGGTCGGCTATATTTTGGTGATTTTGGCAGAAAAATCCTGCTCTTCCAGGCGTTGAATAAGGTCGTTGAGGTGTTTTTCGTCGTGTAAGGCAATCTCTACCCGCCAGGGTTGCTCGGGGCTATTACCAGCGGTGATCTGGGGGCGGTGTCGCCAATTCAGATAAGGAACCACCTGCAAAAGTTCGCGCAACTGTTCCAGCTTTTTACCTTTATTGTCCGTCTCCGGGACGTCTACTTTAAGGCGAAAGAAGCTACTGTTTTTCTCCCCAATTACTAGTGTGTAGCCGTCTTTGAGTAAGTCTTCAAAGTTGAGAAAATGCAGGCCTTTGTTGGTCTGCAAACGCAATCCAAGTCGACCAATATAAGTGATGAGGCCATTAAAGTCCCGATGGCTAAGCCTTGTACCTACATTGAGGCTACGGTCAAAAAGCAATATGCGCCCACTGAAATAATTGCGCAATTGCCGCAGGCAGGCCAGTAGTAATAAAATGACCATCAAACCGTGGAAAAATGGTTTGATGAGGATGAAATAACTACCGATGACCAATACCACAATAGGTTCGAAAAGCAGCAAACTGTATTGAACAAATCGGTCGAGGACCAGTTGCCAATCTGCTGGTGCACTGATGCGAACCAGTATTCGATGGGCCAATTGGAGGGCGAAATAGAAGAGTGCTAGTTGTAAACCAATACTCAGTAAACCTCCCCAACTGTAATCGTAATGTACACGCCACAAATAATCCATGGAGTTTAGAGGTATTGTTTGTTTTTTAATTGACGAATAACGCTGTTCGCCGCTGCTTCGTTAAGTTCCAGCCAGCCATCCAGGTGCCTGGTCAAGAGTCCTAGGCCTTGTAAACGTAATAAAGCCTCAGCATAACGTGGACTGAATGCCGGGCCAAAACGCTTGCGCAAGCGGTACTCGGTGGTACGTTTCTCCAAGAGTAAAGTACGCAGCAAAATGGCTTGATCCGACTCGATAAAGTTGGGCAGTTGGAAGAAATTGGTTTTCGTTTGGTAAACCTGCTCTTCGTTGCGTCGTTGGGTTTGGTAGGCCCACAGGTTGAGGGCTTCCCCAATATTTCCACCCGAGGCTCGGTAGACCCTACTCACGGCTTGTTCGAAAGCACTGGGGTCGAGTGCCTGACCTTCTTTGGTGACCAGTTCTTTATGCGTTGCTCCGTGCCGTATAAGGATGGCTTGCTGCACTTCTTCCTGACTCATGCTGTCCAATGGCAAGATGGCCTGAAAGTGTTTGTTGAGTTGATGATTACTCTCAAGGTAGTTGCAAAGCGGGTTGCCAGCGGCTACCATGTAGAAAATAGAATTGGCGTGGTGGTCCATGTGCCTGAGCAAAGCACGCGTATTCTGGTGAATTGTACAGGATGGGTCATGCCAAAGCTCCAGATCATCTAACCAGATCAGAGGGGGCTGGTCAAAGCGGTATTTGCTGATAAAATCCAATGCGGCCCCCAGGTCGAAACTCGTTTCAAAAGTACGGTTGTGGAGATGGAGGACGGCGTTGGGGATCAAGCGGATCGTCTCATTAGGGAAATAGCGGTTGCTTACCAAATCACCAAAGAGCGATTTTCCAGTAAAACGATCACCCCGTAGCAGCACCGACCCCCGGTAGCCTTTGCGCCAGTGTTTGATCAAGGTGGCTAGCCGCTGTAGTTCCGACTTCCGCCCCACCCAAAAGGATTCGCCTATGTAGCCTTTGGTAAGGAAAATACTGGTATACGCCTGATTATTGCTGGGGGGGACGTGGTGCTCAATGTAGCGAACCACTTTTTCGGAAAGGCTAAGGGCATCTTCCGCCTGCACTGAGGAGAGCCATCTCCTCACTCTTTGCCGTTGGGTGTTCCACCAGCGATTCAAGTTCAGCAACAACTGGTTTTGGTTATTGCGAAACTGGTTGATCGTTGATTGGAGAGGAACCTCCAGGAAAAAATTTGACTGTTGAAAAACTTTAGATAATCGGAAGTGCTCATCCAGCCTGCTACGGATCAGCTCGTGCAATTTGTGCAGTTCCTTCTCACGGTCGGTTGTTTGCAGCAAGAAACTTTGTAGGGGTTGGCAGAGATTTTCACCAATCAAGCCTTTGTCCGGGCTTTCGTTATTTTCGTTGTTGAGTAAAATGGTCCGGTTCCGTATGTTGATCAGGGCCATTTTTAGGTTGTTGCGGATATTGGTCGTTAGTTCCCACACTTCGTAGAGCAATGGAAGGGTTTCGGAGTCCAACCAGCGGGAGATATAGCGCCGAAAGTTGATTTCCTTGACCTGCAAGGCAGCCCCCACAACGGCCACCGGCACAACGGTTTCACCAGCAAGCGCTTCCAGTCCTTTTTCCAAAGCCAGGTTGAAGCGCTTGCCTAGTTTTTGCTGAGAAATCTGGGCTTCCTGGTTTTCCAAATATGCCGGAATTCGGCTCCGGGCGTCAGAGGCGTTTTCCTCAATGTAGGCATTGGCCTCTTTGGCGATGGTTTTCAGCTGATCAATCTCGGTCAGTCCGGCATCAATATCGCTGAGGATAATTTTTTTTATCTTTTGGAGTGCAGTGCTATTTTGCCCTAGTAAATCTTGCTTGGCTGCCAGGTCTCTGATTTGGGTGGTGATAGTGCCAATCTGTTCCCGGTAAACGGGCCAGGGAAGCGCTTGGTGCTTCCAGGTATCCATCATCTTGGTCGCCATCTTGGGATCGCCGCTGTATTCGGCTTCCAGCTCCGGCAGTAGGCGCTGCAACTCGGAGGCGGCGTCCACCAGGTTATTGCTGGCATCCTGCTGCCAAGCCTCCCAGTTGGAGGTCTTGATTTCCGCATCTAACACCATCAGCTGCGCGTGCAGATGTTCAAAAGTAGTATTGCGCCACAATAACAGAAATGATTTTCCAGCAGGCAACCAACAGTAGAAAAAGAGGTAGTCTTGGAGTTGTATCTCTGTTTTTTTTTCATTCGGAGAAGAAAAAACCTGAGCACGCTGATCTCCCAGCGCAATGAGTGCCTGGCACAACTGTTGCCCCAGGGTACTCAGGGCAATCGACTGTTGATTGGGTGCCAAATCGGCCCACGACATCTGCGTGGCTTTCTCCAGCGAGGCATAAAATTCTTCCAACGGCGATTGTGCTTGCTCCATGGACTCAAAGATGCTACTGTGCATCCAGATTTCCAAATGAAAAGGGAAAGTTGATTTTTCAAGTAGCACCAAAGGTTCATCAGTGATGTTTTATGCCTGCTTAGGAGCTATGCCGTTAGTAGCATTGCTAGCACCTACGCCCCCGACCTTCGGCTACTCCCACAAAGCAGGGGACAAGTGAGCCACCAGCGGCAACCCCTGTCCTCCGCCCGGGCGGAGGTGTCACGCAGTGACGGAGGTGGGACATAGTATCTCTCTAAAACGAAACATCTTCCCTAGTGGCTACACTTGTTGTCACCCCCGACCTTCGGCCACCCCCGCAAAGCAGGGGACAAGTGAGCCTGCAGCGGTATCATTGGCCCTGTTCGGTGTAGTTTGCATCTAGCGTCGCAATATTCGTTCGGCGTAGGTTGTACTTACATCACGATCTTCGTTCGGGGTTGTGTAAAAAGCGCCAAATAGAAAAAGATATGAGCAGAGTGTTTTAACTTTAAGTTGAAGCCAAAAAGAAAAGCCCCCTGCTCATGTCAACAAAGATAACACAAAGAGAGAATATTCGCTTTAAAGCTTACACCCAAGACATTGTAATAGATCTTCCTTTACGGATCGAAGAGCTGGTAAAAGACAATGTTTTGGCGCAGATCATTAATAAGGTAATACAAGAAATAGAGATCAAAGAGTTGGAATGTTACTACAGTGGTATAGGTCGGCCTCCTTATCATCCTCGGATGTTACTTAAGGTATGGATTTATGGTTATTGTACCAAGGTGTATACGAGTCGTCCCTTAGCGAAGAAGTTAGGCGAAGATTTGGTTTTCATGTGGCTGTCTGGTGGTCAGCGTCCTTGTTTTAAAACACTGAGTGAATTTCGCTCCTGTCGAATGCAGGACTTGGTAGATACAGTCTTGAGCCAAGTGTTATTTTATTTGGTAGAGCAGGGCTATGTCAACTTGAGTGACTTGTATGTAGATGGCAGCAAGTGGGCTGCAAATGCCAATAAACATAAAATTGTCTGGCGCAAGAACACGGAACGCTATAAGGCCATGGTATTAGAGCGTATAGATAGCCTGCTAGAAGAGGTGCGGGAGTTGCAGCAAGCGGAGGATAATATTTATGGGACTAAGGATTTACTCCAGCGTCAAGAGGCCGAACAAATTTATCTGGTCTTGAACAGTGAAGACTTAGAGAGGCAGCTTCGTTACCTCAATGAAATTATAGCAGAACAAGGAGACAAAAAACGAAAACAATCTTTGGAAAGAATCCATCGTCATTTGTCAAAAGAACAAGTCAACTTAGATAAATACGAAGAGCAGGAATTGATCCTGGCGGGTCGTAACTCTTATTCTAAGACGGACGAAGATGCCACAGCCCTGCGCATGAAAGATGATCAATTGTTGCCTGGGTACAATATACAGATTACGACATCGGATCAATTTATTGTCAATGCTACGGTTCATCAGGGTGCTTCTGACAGCCCTACTTTGCCCCCTCATGTCCTACAACTAGAACAACGGGTGAGTGGACTGGTAGAATCGGATTGGAAGATGGATTATACGGCAGATGCCGGTTATGGCAGTGAAGAGAATTATAGTTTTTTAGCAGAAAAAGGCCATACGGCTTATGTGAAGTATCCGCTGTGGTACCAGGAAGTTACCGGCAAACTGGACAAACAACTTTTTAATACCACCAATTGGTATTATGATCCAGATCAGGATTATTACCAATGCCCCAATGAGAAGAAACTATTGTTCAGCCATGAGTTCACAAGTAAGAGCAACAATGGATATGAAAGTAGAACACGGGTTTATGAATCAGAAAGCTGTGCCCAATGTCCTTTTTATGAACAATGCCGAGGCCCAAATGCTAAACCGGGTACTCATCGAAGGGTGAAAAAGAGGGAGAAATTGGAGGCTTTTAAAAAAGAGGTCAAACAACGACTGGCATCAGAAAAAGGCTTAGAGAAACGATCCCAACGTGGTATCGATGTGGAAACGCCCTTTGCCAATATAAAACACAATATGGGACATCGTCGGTTCCTTCTCCGAGGCATCGACAAAGTCAATGTTGAGTTCCAGTTCCTAGCAATAGCTCACAATCTTAAGAAGGTTTATTGCCTTCAGACAGGGATCTGGGAGGATCACTATGTCCAAAGAGCAGCAAGAAGTGCTACTAAACACAAAAAAAGAGCTTAAAAACTCTTTTTTTGAACCTAAAAGGAAAAAATGCTAGTGAGAACTCTAAGGGAGGACTCACCAGCAGTGTTTTTCAAACAAAACAAGAAACGTCAGCCATCAGCCGATCAAAAGCCTGTTAAGCAACTTGAGGGCTTTTTACACAACCCCGCGATATTATCCGCAATTTTGTACTATTTTTAAGACCTAAACACGTTCTTGAAAAGTATAAAATGAAAAACAGTTACGCGGCCTTCTTATTTTTGATGACCTTCGGTTTGGCGAATGAAGCTTTGGCCCTGATGCCAGGGTATTGGGAAAGAACGACCGCAAATGGAACCCAATTTATAGATGGGCCAGCACCTGCCATGAAACTCAAAGACGGAACAACTATGACTCCTATGGACCAGGTGGTACACGGGCGATTGGAATAAAATGACAACCGTTTTTAATTTGCTGCTCTTTGGTTTTCCCATCACTATCGGCTGGCTGCTTTTGCACGTTCGGTGGATTAGGAAAGCCAGAGAAACCGGAGCTCGGAAATATTTGGTCTATTTGTCTATGCTACCCATGCTGCTACTGATTACCTATTTATTTAGCGAATTTCCGGGGAGTATATGAATACGCTTTCTTCGCTCCGTAGAAGCGGGTTTCAAACCTGGTTCTACGGAGCGAAGAAAGCGCAGCGAAGGCCTACCTTAAAAATCAATCCCCAATCCCAGCATCAACTGACGGCCAGCTTGAGGGTACAAGCCTTGTAGTAACTGCGCATCGCCACCAAGAAAGTACCGGTACGACCAGCCGTTGGATTCGTAGAGCTGATCCAACCAGTTTAAGACCTGCAAATTCAGCCTAATGGCCCGCAAGCCACTAGGGCGGAGGGTGTACTGTACTTGCCAGTCGCTAAAGAAATAAGGATCTAGGCTGTTGGCTTCGTCAGCACTATTGTCGAGGTAGCGACGGCCAACGTATTTGCCGCGCAAGGCTACCGACAAGTCATGGCGGTCGGCCTGTGGCAGGAATTCGTAGCGCAACTCTGCGGCACCCAATACATTAGGTGAGAAGGCCAGGTCGGTATCCTCGCGTTTGATGCCCTGCTGGCCGATCCAGTTGAAGTCTTCATCGTAGTCATCTACGAATTCGGTGAAACTGATCACTTTGTTTTCACTCAGCGTGACATTGCCTTGCAGGGTCAGGTTGGGGGCTACTTCGCCTCCAGCCACCAGTTCTATGCCCAGGCGGTAGCTTTCGTCAACATTGGTGCGCAAGAGTTCGCCTACATCGTTGATCTGGCCATTTAGCACCAATTGGTCCTGGTAGTACATGTAGTAGACATTGGCCTGTACGGTCGCTTTTGTCCAGTTTTGTTCCCAGCCGGCTTCGAGGTTGTAGAGCTTTTCCGGATCAGGCCGATTTTCGGAAGTACTGCCTACGTAGTCATTGCGATTGGGTTCGCGCTGCGCTACGGCAAAGCTGGCGTAGGCCCGCTGGCGTTCGTTGGGGCGGTACTGAATACCCGCTTTGGGATTGAAGAAGCTCAAATCCGCCGATTGGTCCACCTGGGTGCCATCGTTGTTGATGCCCAGGAAGTCGTAACTGACGGTCCGTAGTTGGAGATCCAAGTAGGTATCCCACTTGTCGTTCAGCGCGTAGTTGAATTTGGCGAAAACATTGAAGTCTCGCTTCTCGGCATCATTGTCATAGTAGCGGTCACGGATTTCGCTTTCCGCTGCATAGCGGGCCCAGATGATCTCTCCGAAGTGAGCGCCCTGGTAAATGTGGTAGCCACCCCCGAGGGTAGCCCGCAAGCGCTGGTTGCTGCCATTGTAGTGCAGGCTGTAGGTAGCGCCGTAGAAGTCATTGTCGAGCCAACGGCGGCGGATGAGGTCGGTAGTGTTGATCGTTTCGCCGCCCAGCACGATAGGAGAGAGGCCGTAATCAGCAAAATCCTGATCGGCTTTGTACTGCTCAAAGAAACCCTGGCCCAAGGTGTAGTGCCCCGCTAGGTTGAGGTACCACTGCTCGCTGAGTTCGTGGTTGAAGAGCAGTTGCAGGTGGGTTTGGCCGTAGTCATCGACTTCGTTGTCGTAGGGATCGCCTTCCTTTTCGGTGCCCGCCGTATTGCTGGTGCGGGTGGCCGGATCATCCACCAGGCTAGCGTCTACACCGTTCCAGGCTTGGTAGGTGACCTCACTGCCGCTGAAAGCGTTGAGTCGCACGGAAGAGCGTTCGCCGATCCAGGCCCCGGAAAGGTACCAGGACGAAAGATCAGCCGAGGCCCGATCTATATATCCATCGGAGGTGATGCGCGAGAGGCGGCCGTCGACGGTAAAGCCATTGTCTAGCAATCCGGTACCAAAGCGGAGGTTGCCCTTGAGGGTGCCAAAACTACCCGCCGTAAGATCGGTAGAAGCGTAGGCCTTTTTGTGCACCTTGCTGGTGTTGAGGTTGATGGTTGCGCCAAAAGCGCCAGCGCCGTTGGTTGAAGCACCCACGCCCCGCTGGATTTGCACATCTTCAGTAGAAGAAGTGAAATCAGGCATATTGACCCAAAATACCCCCTGGCTTTCCGAATCATTGAGCGGAATGCCATTGACGGTGATGTTGATGCGGGTAGGGTCACTACCGCGAATCCAGATGCCGGTATACCCAACGCCCGTACCTGCATCCGAGGTGACCACGGCAGAGGGCGTCCAACGCAAGACAAAAGGCACATCCTGGCCCAGGTTGTTCTGCTGGAGGGTTTCGCGGTTGACGGTGGAGTAGGTCATGGGCGTACGCTCGTCCGCACGCGTAGCGGACACGATGACCTCGCCTGTGAAGACAGGATCTTCCCGTAAGGTAATCGTCATGGGCATCCGCTGGTTAGTGCTGATGGTGAGTTGCCTGGTTTGGTAACCAACGTAACTGACCTCTACCTTGACATCGCGTTTGGGCAATGAGCCCAAATCAAAAAAGCCACGGTCGTCGGTGGCCGTACCGCGATCCATGTCAGGTACAAAAAGGTTGGCACCTATCAAGGGCTCACCTCGGTTGTCAACAATCTGCCCTGTGAAGGACGATTGGCCCATTAATAAAATGGTAGTGAAAAAAAGGAAAAGGGCAAGCGATAAGCCGCGCCGAAGAAAAGATGAAGAAAAAAACATGATCAAAAAAAATTGTGGGTAAATGAACAGCCGCCATTCCGGGGTAGAACGCGGGATTACTTACCTCACACCCTTGGGAGGTCGGAAGTGGGAGGTGGGAAGTCGGAAGTATTATTTCCGAATTCCGACTTCTTATTTCCGAATTCCAAATTTCCCTTCCCGGCATTATCCGGGCAGGTTCCTGGTTTCGAAGTCGGAAGTCAGAAATCGGAGGTCGGAAGTATGCCCACTTTAAGAGCTGAATACTTCCGACTTCCCACTTCTGACCTCCGACTTTCCACCAAAGGGTATGATCTCAGCCAGGTATAGACACGTTCGCCTAGTGACCCAGCACCCCTAAAAGTTGCGCAAAGGTAATGCGTGGGGAGCAGTTTTTATTTACTTTTTAATAAATAGCTCGCTGCAGACCAATGTTGAGTCCTAGAAAAGCGTCACCCAAGTTGCGGTACTGCTCTGTATTGCCTTTAAAATAACCGTAGTGGGTGTAGGCGAGGCGACTATACATTTTCCAGGTTGTTGAAAGGTGGAAATTTATGCCCATCGCAAATTCGTAACCTAGGCTGATCTTATTGACGTTGTACAATGCATGACGGCTGAGGCCAGTGCCAGGGGGATAAATAGAAGTATTCCAATTCGCTATTTCTCCTTCTATTTCCTTAAGATCGCGGATACTGGTTTGGAGAGCAGCTTGAACATAAACACAATTGCAGGGTAAACGGTACTGCAAGCGCAGGGGGATATTCCAAAAAGCAAGCTGCTTCTCCTGGTACCAATAAGCGTAAAAGCTTGGTGCATTAGGGGCTTCCGGTACAATTTCACCAGCGAATTTTCGAAAAGTCTGAGGTCCAAAACGTTGCCGGATAAGGGCGGTACCCACGGAAAACTGACCTATTGGTTTTTCAACATGGAGACCTATACCGATAAGGCCCAGGTTGTTTTTTCTGTATTTAAGATCTTCAAAATGGGTGTTGGCTTCTACCCCAATGAGGAAACGGGGGATGGCTATTGTGGATTGAGCTTGCAGCAGTAGCGAAGTCAGCAAGCAGCAAATGAAGGATAAGGTTTTCATTGATTGATGTTTTTTATCGGGAAATCATGATTTAATCAGAAGTGCTGCAAAACATTCAGGAATTAACCTTTTCTTAGCATCTCAAACTTTACTGCATTATGGAATTCGATTTTGAGCCGGATATTGTTTTAGAAAATGAGCGAGTTCGTCTGGAGCCGCTCACCGAGGATCACTTGCCTCATTTATTACCCATTGCGCTGACCCAACCAGATTTGTTGGAATATTCTCCTTCCCGATTTGGTGATGAAGAAAGTTTGAAATCCTATATGGGTTCAGCCTTGATTGGGCGTGCCCTGGAAGAGCGTTACCCCTTTGTGATTTATGATAAACCTACGCAGCGCTACGTGGGCAGTACCAGTTTTGGTAATGTCTCCAATACCAACCTCCGAATAGAAATTGGCTGGACCTGGATCGATGAACAACTACAGCGCACTGGCCTCAATCGGGCCAATAAGTTTTTGATGCTTCGCTACGCTTTCGAAACCCTGGAATTCGAGCGGGTAGAATTTAAGGCCGATAGCCGCAATGAAAAATCGCGCCGTGCGATGGAAGCTATCGGTGCTACCTATGAAGGCACATTGCGCAGCCACACCCTCATGTCGGATGGCTTTCGCCGAAGCACCGTTTATTACAGTATCCTCAAGGAAGAATGGCCGGAGATTAAGGAGCGTGTTTTTGTTAATCAGCTATAAGCTGGACTTTAACCAAAGTGCGTATAGGGACACAGATCGCTTCGCGACCTTTTAGTAGAGGGTATAGCGATGGAACTACCAATGCTCATCAATTCCTGACATCCGTCAAATTGGTCAAGTTAGGGGTTTATAGTCCCCAAGGCAGGATTATGAACTGGAGGAAGGTAGCCTATCGCTGAATGTAAAGTCCCTTTACCCTCTACCTCAATGGGCGATGGAATCGCTCCGCACCTCTCTACAACTTTCGCCTTTTGCCCATAGCCCCGTTATAAATGCTGCTATTCCAACTGCCTCAGCAGCCACTTTTTTTCAGCAATAATGGCTACTCCGCTGATTTCCTCCTGTAGTTGAAGCCGTCTTTGCTTGTCGGCAAGAGGTAAGTCCATGATCTTCTTGAGGTATTTGATTGTGTTGAGATAGTTCTTTTTGTGGCTGGCCAAAATTTTCTTCCGGTGGAGAAACGTTTGCATGGCGTCCAGGTGCGAGGAGAGTAAATCGAAAGCATCCAATTCGTAATAAATCTTCATGGCGATCGTCTTGGCAGCAATATTCAGCAACAAGTCGGTGAAATTGGTTTTGTTGAGCAATGCCAATGCCTCTTCGTAGTTTTTTTGCTCATACTCCAACCACGCCAGATTGAAAGAATAGCTGTTTTCCTGGTGCTTGGGCTCCAATCTGGATTTATAGTCCTGAACAAATTCTGCGGCCCACCGAAAGTCTTTGGTGACAATGGCCTTGGCCACAATATTGCTGTAGGTGAAGTTGGAAAGCACCCCATTGCGGAGGAGGATATCGTTTTTTAGACCTTCTTTGTAAATATCCAATCCTTCCTTGGCAAAATGATGGCGACCTCGATTCAGCTGTTTAATACAATAATTGGCAGCCAGCAAAAACAGGTCTCGTATTTCATCTTTAGGGAATTGCTCCTGGTGGGCAAAAATCAGTGCCTTGAACTGACTAAAATGATCATGATCTTCCTCGGTCGTAAGGGCTTTGTAGACGTGGTAGTAGATAGAAATGGCAGGGTACTTTAGATAGGCATGATCCTCGATGTAGTGGATCACGGCATTGAGCATGCCAAAATCATACTCTTTTTTGTAGATCGCCTGGTGGGAAAGGATCAAACAGCTCTGCCGCAGCTTGGCGGCCAGATAGGAAATGTCCAGGTTTTCTTGCACCTCTTCCAGTTGCAAGCCTTCCATTCGGTTTTGCTCCGCATTGAAATGGTACTGTTCCAGGTAAAAGGAATAGCGATTTTGGTAGTATTCGGCATGACGAAGCGCCTGATCCTCTTGCATTCGCTGAACTTCGGTAATGGTTTTTACAAAATGGCGGTTTAAGCCCAGTTGTCGGTAGGCCTGACTCAATTTTAGCTTTACATTTACCTGGTCTTCGTTGGTTTTTTGCCAGACGAGGTATTGCTCCATGGCCTTTAGCAACAAGCTCATACTGAGTCGGAGCTTGTGGTCATCATAGGGTAAGTCTGGCCAGATAAAAGCAAAGGCTTTCCTCCGATCAGGGGTGCGCTCGCCACGCTTTTGCTCCTGCACTAAAAAGGCATAAAGCTGTACGACATGCTCCCTTTGATTAACAAAAGGGGAGGCAACAAACTTCCTTAATTCCTTGATGTCCTGCTGATCCAGGGCAGAAAACACTTCAAAAAGGCGACTCTTGTGCATTTTTTGTAAAATAATTGAGACAAAAATATAATTTAAAATATTGATAATGAGGTTTTTATTTTTTAATTGTAATTTTTATTTGATGCAAATTAAGAAAAACGTAATTGAAAAGAGAGTATAGGAGTGGCACCTTTGTAGAGAACAAAAACAAATCCTTGTGAGCTATGAAAAATAAGTTGAACAAATACGTGCTTTTGCTGCTGCCTTTCCTGTTTTTAGGAACCTTCCTTAAGGGGCAGGGATGGGAGCGAATTTATTTCCCTCCTGGAGGGGGAGCAGACTATTCCTACTCTGCGGCCAACCAGGTTTTTCTGGAAGATGATGGCAGTTACTTGTTTGCTGCCTCGGTACAAAATGAACCGAAATTTCTGTTTACCGACAGCGACGGTATTATCACCAATCTTGTTGATGTGCCTTTCGGGGGTGGCGGGATTATTCGGAGTACCGATGGTAATTTTGTTTACGGTGCACGCTTGGGAGGTTCTCCCCCTCCTGAGGAAGACGTTCTGATCCGGAAATTTGATGCGACGGGTGCCATCCTATGGACCTACCGCCCACCAGGGTATCTGTTTGGCAACGAAACCGTCACGGACTTACTGCAAAGTACAGATGGCGACTACGTCTATGTAGGGGCACAGGGTAGTACCTCCAATGGTGATGTGCATCCTTACATCGCTAAAATAACAGAGGCTGGAAATGTCCTTTGGAAAACGGTGGGGCCTACTTTGCCCGAGAACAATATTTATGATTACTCGGTATTAGAAACGGCAGATGGTGGCTTCTTTTCGATAGCATCTTCCAACTGGTTTACCGTCAATAATCCGATCATAACGAATGCCAGAAAGGTAGATGTAAATGGAAATGTTCTGTGGATGGGCACCTTGGACACGGATGTTCAAGTAAAGCATGCCGTTAATGCCGCAGATGGCAACATCGTTTTGCTGGGGCGGAATATGGACTATGACTATGTTTTGCTTAAGATCGACGATATGGGGAATACGATTTGGCAACAAGTACTTCCAGCGGCTGATTACCCCTTTGGTTATACGACTTCCTTGATACTGACGAGTGATAATGGTTTTGCCTTTTTGGGCAATACCCAGGTCGCAGAAGAAGATATTTACCTCGTAAAAACCGATGAAAATGGCAACGTCCAGTGGCAGCAATCCTACGGTGGCGCATTTGGTGACAATGGCCTGGACCTCAAGCAGACGCCCGACGGCGGCTATATCATTGCGGGTGGCGCCAACCGCATGGGCGAAGACCAAAGTTTGTACATCATCAAAACCGATGAGCTGGGGAGTTCCCTGGCCAACTTTATCTACGGGCAGGTAAAATATGATCTCGACGAAGACTGTATCGCTACTTCCGCTGAGCAAGGCTTGGAAAACTGGATCGTTGCCGCAGCGGGGAGCACTGGCACTTTCTACGCGGCAGCGGATGCGGAAGGCCAATACCGAATAGAAGTTACGCCCGACGATTACGAAGTGTCGCTCACGGTGGCTAATGATTACTGGACGAGCTGCGCCAACGATGTAATGGTAACGGTGGTAGATAGTAGCGAGGTAGACTTTGCGGTACAGAGCATTGAGCAGTGCCCACTGATGGAAGTACAGGTCAATAACTACGGTTTTCGCTTGTGCGAGCAGTCGACAATCAATGTCTTTTGTGCTAATCAAGGGACGGAACTGGCCGAAGATGTCTACGTCGAGGTTACGCTGGCGGATAGTTTGACCTTACTGAGTGCCACCGTGCCTTATACCCTCATTGGCGGGAATACCTATTCTTTTGAGGTCGGTGATATGGACTTTTTGACCTCGACAACCTTCTCCATTGCGGTGCAGGTAGGTTGTTCGATTGAATTACTGGGGCAATCCCTCTGTGTAGAAGCGCTCATTTTTCCTGATACAAGCTGCTTGCCGGTCAATCCGTTGTGGTCAGGTGCCAGCATCGAGTTGTCAGCTGCTTGCAATGGCAATGAGGTAGAGCTGAAGATAGAAAATGTTGGCGAAGCAGCCATGCTGGAAGCGCTGCAATACACGGTAATCGAAGACCATGTAATCATGTTGCAGGGACAACCCTACGGGCCATTGGAACCAGGAGAGTCGGTTGTAATTCCTCGGGTTGCCGACGGGAGCTTCTACCGAATAGAGAGCCCACAAGTCGCTAACCATCCCGGAATGTCGATGCCCAGTGCCTTCATTGAAGCTTGCGGAACGGGAGAGAATGGAGAAGTAAGCCTGGGCTATGTGAACCAATACCCCGTTGATGATGAAGATTATTTTGTGGCCCTGACTTGCACAGAAGTCCTGGCAGCCTATGATCCCAACATCAAGCAGGCTTACCCCATCGGCTATGATATCGATCATTTTGTGAAACCGAATACCGATATTGATTACGTGATCAAGTTCCAGAATACTGGAACGGCGCAAGCCAACCAGGTCATCATTGTAGACCGCCTTTCGGAGCATCTTGACCCTGCGACGATCAAGCCCGGCAATAGCAGTCACCCTTACGACTTTGAGCTACTCGGCGAAGGGATTGCTCGCTTCACGTTCAACAATATCGCCTTGCCCGACAGTACTACCAATGAGCCCGCCTCTCACGGTTACGTAAGGTTCTCGATTGAGCAACAGAAAGATTTGCCGATGGATACGCGGATCGAAAATTCAGCGGCCATCTATTTTGATTTCAACCCGGCGATCATTACCAACACCACTTTCCATACCATCGGTGAAGGTTTCATCATGGTAGAAGTGGGAGAGGTGTTGTCGCCTTTAGCAGCCGTCAAAGCCTACCCGAATCCGTTCACGACCATGACAACCCTTGAGGTAGTAGGCGAAGATCTTGGGCTACTGCAGCTCGTCCTCTTCGATGCCACGGGTAAGCTGGTACGTAAAGAGCAGTTTACGGGTAGCAAGCACCAGCTAGATCGTAAAAACCTGCTGGGGGGTATTTACTTCTATCAGATTAGCAACAATAAAGGGGTGCTAAACACTGGAAAATTAATAGTTCATTGATCAATGAACCTGGGTTCGCTTTAACAAAATCATTTGTTAATAATTGTGCGTTTGGGATACTGTACCTGCTACAGTATCCTAAACGCTTTTCTTTGGCACAGTTTTGGTTTTACAAGAGGTAAACACTATAAATTATTCAAAGAACCTCTTATGAAATCAATTTTGATGTACGCAGCACTGTTGTTACTTGCTCTTGGAAGCCTATCTGCGGTACCTTCTCCCTCTGCCAACTACTTCGTGATTGAAGGCATGCAAGTAGAATGGGCCTACGAAGGTGATTTACTGACGTTCAAGTTGCACTCTCCTTACCAGGGTTGGGTCGGACTGGGCTTCAATACCAGTAATGATGTCGTGAATTCCAATCTGGTAATGGGGGCTGTAGCCGAAACGGGCACTGAGATGGAGGAGTTTTTCGTGGTAGGTTTTGGCAACCCTCAGCCCGTGAAAAGCCTGGGAGGACAAGTGGCTGTGAAGAACTATCAGGGTGCAGAAGATGCCAAGGGAACTTCTTTTCAGTTTTCCATTGATACCAGCATTCAGGACGACTTTCATTACGACCTCACTGAAGGGCAAAAAGTGTGGCTCATCTGCTCCTACAGTATGGAAGACGATTTTGGCCATCATTCTATCATGCGGCGGCATTTAGAGATCAGTCTTTAATTTGGTTGGAATTGTGTAAAGGTGTAACGGCTTGGTTAGGGCTTTTGTGGTTAAAAATAAACTGTTTACGGCCAATATTGTTAGGTTGAAAAACTTGCAATATGGGCCTTTACGCGAAATCGGTGTGGATATTTACCCTTGCATTTTTAGCCTTTGCCCTGGTGTTTTTGTTTCCGTCTCCAGTCTTGATCGGAGTGATGCTCATCTTCGTTTCTTGCCTCGCCATTGTACAAACCTGGGTGATATTACGAGATGATACTACCGAGTGAGATATAACGCTATGTGACTATGTGATAAAAAACTATCTGCCTATGATGTGGTAAGAAATCACCTACCCCAAAATGCGCCTTCTTTCCTGTGTAGTTTAGCGTTTTAGTGGCTATCCATTACCATCTCACTCATAATCTTGGCAGAGAGCAGACACAGCGGAATCCCCCCACCAGGATGCACGCTACCGCCCACAAAAAACAGGTTGCTGATCCGGTGACTAAAGTTGGGGTGCCGCATAAACGCCGCCATTTTGCTGTTGGAGCTGGTACCGTAAAGTGAGCCGAGGTGGGAACCAGTTTTGGTTTGGATAACCGGCGGCGTCATGATCCATTCTTCCTCGATGAGGGGTTCGATATCTTCCCCGAGGATGTTGTTGATTTTAGCGATGGTGCGTTGTCTGGTTTGCTGTTGGAGCAGCTCCCAATCCTGGCCCGCATCACAGGGCGCGTTGATCATGACAAACCAGTTCTCGCAGCCCTCGGGGGCATCGCCGGGAACGAGGTGGCTGGTTTTGTTGATATAAACCGTAGGGTCTTCGTACATCTCTCCTCTTTCCATGGCCGCAAATTCGGCGGGATAATCTTCACTAAAGAGGATGTTGTGGCAGTTGAGCTCTGGAAAGGTCTTTTTGATACCCCAGTAAAAAATGAGGGCGGAAGTCGATTTTTGTTGCGCCAGGATACGCTCTGGTTGCCGTTGCTGCGGGAGCAATTCGCGATAAGTAAAGAACACGTCCATGTTGCTGACTACCTGGTCAAAAGGCTGCTCTTTGTCGCCGCTACGTACGCCAGTAGCTGCACCATTGTCTACCAGTATTTCGTCCACTTTCGTGTTAAAATGAAACTTCACCCCCTGGCGGCGCGCCAATTCGTAGACGGACTGACTGATGCTGTACATCCCCCCCTCCGGCAAAAACGCCCCAAAATGATGTTCAAAATGAGGGATGATCGTCAACAAACCGGGTGCTTTGTAGGGATTAGAGCCGTTGTAGGTCGCAAAACGGTTGAAGAGCTGCACCAGTTTAGGGTGCTGTAATTCCCGCCGGTGTACCGCATCCATCGACCGGAACAAGTCCAGTTGAGGAATTTTGAGCATGGCTTTCAGCACCTCCAAATTAGTCCAGGTACTCAGTTTGTGCAGACTCTTTTCCAAGAAGGTGCGGCCTGAGATTTGGTACTTACGTTCTGCATCGGAAAGCATTTGCAGCACACGACTCGCTGGGATATCCAGTACATTTTCTACCTCTTCTGCGAACTCTTCCTTGGCGGCGTGCGCGTGAATGCGGGTGCCATCTTCCCAGAAATAATGGCAGACGACGGGCAGTCGCTCGTAGGAAAAATAATCCTTGGGGTTTTCGCCCGCCAGTTCAAAAAGCTCGTCGACATACTGCGGCATGGTAAACAAAGAAGGCCCCAAATCAAAACGATAATCGCCCAAGGAAAATTCAGAAAGCTTTCCTCCGGGCCCCTCCGCCGCCTCAAAAACTTCTACTTGGTGTCCCTGAACAGCCAACCTTACGGCGGCGGCGAGTCCGGCGATCCCGGCTCCAATGATAGCAGTACGCAAAAGCTATTTGTTTTGATGAATGATGTATAGCTTAACAAAAGTAAGGGGGAGAGGTTTAGGGAGCACCTCATCAAGGTAAAATATTAATCGTCAGAATTTCATAACTCTCCTCGGTACGAATCATGACTTGTATCAACCCCGGAAGGGGAGTGGCAATGGTGTGGGTGAAGGTTTGCTCTCCCGCAGAAAGCTCCCCAGCAAACACCTGTGCCAGACGGCGACCCTCGATGCTGTACAGGGTAATGTCTACCTTTTGGGCTTTGGGGAGCTGAAAACGGATCTGTAGTTCTTGCTGCGTTGGATTGGGGAAAACGAGTGCTTTAAGTGGTTGCTTTGGCGGTGTATTCAGACTGGTATTCGTAACCTCTTCCGAGGTCATTTTGTAAATACGTTGCCCAATGGCATAACCTACCGTGCCTCCTGAAGCACTGGGGAGCAGCCGGATTTTATTGACAAACCCGCCAATGTTACGGGCAGCCCAGGATGCTCCGCCGTCCTGTGTTTCGTAGCCGCCGTTGTCGGTGCCTATCCAGCCGGTGTTGTCATCAATGAAGCCAATGCCAAATTCTTTTTGACTGTTATTCGTGAAGGGCATTTCTTCCCAGTTTATGCCGCCGTCCAGGGTTTTGGCAATATAGCGGTCAGCGTAATTTGGGGCATAATTGAGTAAGGTGACGTAAGCCGTCGACGCTGAAGGAAAGGCCGCCTTCCAGCAAAGTTCAAAGGTTCGCTGCCCAGTGTAAACCGGAGTCCAGGTAAGGCCGCCGTCGGTGGTACGAATGATTCGGGCTCGCGAAAGTTCGATGTTGCTACTGGTGCCGCCAAAAATGTAACCCTTTTCGGGGCTGGAGAAATAAATATCGGTAATCATCTGGATGTGAATAGCGAGGGAGGAACTCTGCCAGGTTTGGCCTCCATCGGAAGAGCGCATCCATAAGGCTGGGCCGCCCACTCTTCCTGCTGCTACGATGTGTTGATCATCAATGATCTGGATGGCACATAAGCCAGTGGGGGTTGGACCCGTAATTTGTGCCGAAGGTACGGGCTCCCAGTTGTCTCCACCGTCGCTAGTTTGATAGAGTGGTGTGAAGTCCGATACGCCGGGGAAATAATTGGGGCCAATATTGCCTAAAAATCCGTTGAGGCTGTCCCGGAAACCGATGCAGCGAAAATAGCTGCCAGCTTGATTCAACTGTTGGGTCCAGCTCGCTCCGCCGTCGTTCGTACGATACACGCGCCCGGAGCCATTGACCGACCAACCCAGTTGCTCATTGACAAAGAAAACATCGTCCTGCTTCTGGCCATTTTGGGGTGAATTGCTTAATAATTCCCAATCGAATTGGGCTTCTAAAGCTGGGATGGCAACAAGCATTCCCGCAAACAAACAAATGATGAATGGAAGTAATCGGAAGGATTTCATAGTAAAGGTTTATGTAAGAATGATTGTGCTTACAAACCTATGCTCCTTCTCTTAATGAGGTTTAGAAAGGAAAATGAAACTTCCTTAAAGAAAACTAAAAGTGATTGCGCGCGTCGACAAACCCAATTATCTTTAGGCCATACCCGGCAATAAGCAACGGGTATTTCCCCTTCGGGACTACCAAAAGGGCCTGTAGTTGCCCGTATCCATTCTTACAAATGAAATTTGGATTAGTACTTGCATTGATGGGCATTTCTACGCTGGCACTTATGGGTGTGCAGGTCTATTGGCTGAAGGAGCAATACCAACAGCAGCAACACGCGCTGTATCGGGATGCCCAAAAAGGGATCGGTGCCCTTAATCAGGAGTTGAATCGTCGCAACTCTTTTGTTTCCCAACTTCAAGACCAAAATACCTACGATTTTCAGACCTGGAGTGCCGATTCTTCCCGCCTTTTTATTTTTGCGAGCAACGTTTCGGATCAGCTTCCTCATCCAGATACCACATTGCAATTAAAGCGCAAGAAAGAGGCGCAAGCATTGGCCGATCAGGTGTTGCAAAGCACTTCTACTGCTCCGGGGATATTTGAAACGATCCTCCTTCGTTCGGTGCAGCAGTGCTCCACGTGCGAGCCAGATCAATCCTTGGGAGACCGCTATCCAATCGACCAGTTATTGGCGGAGAAACTGAAGGAAGAGGGAGTTCATTTACCTTTTGTTGCGGGCTTATACCAGCAAGGTACGAGCGTGTGGAAACACCTGTATCCGACGAGTTCAGCAGTGGATACGATGCGCCTGGCGGCGTCTCCTCTGAACCTGCTATTGATGGGGCAGGAAGAGGCCTTGTACGTGTATTTTCCTGGGCAGCGCGTGTGGATTTTTAAGCAACTTTGGCTTCAGCTCCTGGTCTCGGTGTTATTGGTGATGATCATCTTTGGGAGTTTCTACTATGCCTGGCGCATCATTAATCGGCAGAAGAAATTGTCGGAAATGAAGAATGATTTCATCAATAATATGACGCATGAGTTCAAGACGCCCATCGCTACCATTGCCTTCGCAGTAGCCAATATCAACAATGAGCAGATCATAGCCGATCCCGATTTAGTCCGGCAGTTTACCGGGATCATCAAAAATGAAAACCAACGGCTGAACAGTCAGGTAGAGAAGGTAATGAATGCTGCTCTGACGGATGAAAAAGCCCTGGCACTGAATTGGGAGGCGACTGCTCTGTATCCGTTGTTCAGCACTCTGGCCGCAGCGGCCAAGCTCCGGATTGAGGAGAATGGCGGGCATTTGCAGCTGGAGATCAATGATATTAAAGGCGTAACCTGGTTGACCGACCCCTTCCATTTAGCCAATGTAATAAACAACCTTCTTGATAACGCCATAAAATACGCTGGGGCAGCGCCACCAAATGTTTTACTAAAGGCCACCTGCCAGCAGGAGGAGTTGCACATTGCCATCAAGGATAGCGGCATCGGCATCAGCAAAGAAGATTTACCCATGGTATTCGATAAATTCTACCGGGCACCTACCGGAGATTTGCATAACGTCAAAGGCTTCGGCTTGGGGCTGAGCTACGTAGAGGAAATTATTCGTCGCTTGGGTGGATCAGTAAACGTCAAAAGCGTACTCGGTAAAGGAAGTGTTTTCTCGGTTGTCGTACCCCAAAAACAAGCATAGACCATGATTAAAGCCCGTATTTTAGTCGCCGAAGATGATCCCAATTTTGGTCTGGTAATGAAGAGCTATCTGAGCTTGCAACAATACGATGTTACGCTTTGCGAAGACGGGAATAAGGCCCTGAGTGTTCTACAGCATCAGGATTTTGATCTTTGTATCCTCGATGTGATGATGCCTTTTTGTGATGGCTTCACCGTCGCTCAGCGTATTCAAAAAAGCGGGCGAAAGATGCCGGTTGTTTTCCTGACGGCCAAAGCATTGAAGGAAGATCAGATCAAAGGCTATCGACTCGGAGCTATCGATTATTTGATCAAACCTTTTGATCCCGATATTCTGCTGCTAAAAGTTCAAGCCATCTTGCGCCTCCCTGGTGGTGAGGAAGATCCTACTATCCAGTACCGTATAGGCCCTTTTGTTTTTAACCCCCATCTACGCCAGCTCCGGAATGACGAGACACAGTGGAAGCTCAGCCCCAAAGAAAATAGTTTATTAGAGCTGCTTTGTCAAAAAAAAGGAACAGTACTCCTCCGTGAAGAAGCTTTACTCAAAATATGGGGGGAAGAGAGTTTCTTTACGGGGCAAAGTATGAATGTATACATCACCAAATTGCGCAATTATTTTCGGACCGCCAGCGAGCATCCGGTGAGCATTGAAAATCTTCACAGCAAAGGCTTTATGCTCACCCCCGCTGCGGAAGCAGAAGAAGGATAGCGGCGATGCGCAAGTGCTTTAATGACGGCTTTTTTTAAATCCATTGAATAGAAAACGGACATCACCAAAACTAATGGTTCTTGACACTATCTCCTAGCAGAAAATGGTAGGATTCACGAGCATTTGAATAAATTACTGTTTCCTTACAGTAAGGTATTCCAGGCAAGCAAATTGTGTTTTTGTAAAACAAGTGCCTATTTTTGAGCTGAAATTGATGGACCTTACTTGTTTCTAAACACTTGTCAGGACTAACGCTTTCATTTATCTCTCAACTCAAAGAAAGCTCTCTGTGATGAATAAAATATTACCGACTTTTTGCGTGCTCTTCCTACTGATTGCATTTATTCCCCAATTAGTAGCACAAAACCTCACCATTCCAGGCATTTCCGAGATCACCAGTGGCAATGTTGGCTATATCCAAAAAGAGAACAAAACCGAAGCTTATTACTTCTTGTCTATAACCGGAGAGCGTACCAGCAAGGACGATGAGCTGATGGATCACTTGCTCACTATTGTAGATGTAAATCTTCACCCCATATTGCATTACTCCATTCGCCTTGGTGAGAAATCTTTCATCAAAGGTATTGCCCAACAGGATGACCATTTCGGAATCGTTTTTGCCGACGAAGAGGAAGAGCGACAATGGCTGGAAATCCTTGATAGAGCAGGCAATAAGCTAAGATCTACTGAACTGGTCTTTCCAAACTATAACGAAAATAAAATACCCGAGGATCATCATCTTACCGAACAAGCACCAATTGCGGGAGTTATGGGTGGGTTCATCGTTCATCAGCATACGGCACCCAACTTCCGAATCAAAGGCTGGCGCGAACATCAGGTGCTTTTCTTCTCACTGGAAGATCCCGCCAAGGATTGGGCCAGTAGCAAAACCCAGTTAGAGGACCGCGATTATTGGGGAGGCCATTTATGGTCCAACGATACCTTGGTGTTGAGTAATCAAATAGGTCAAGGATTCAATAGGATAGGGAATTACACAGTAATACAATCGCAAGTACTCGCGCATGATTTGCGAACAGGTGAGCTACTATTCACCTATAACATACGGAGTGCAAACGAAGCCCCTCGTTTGGCCTGGGCTACCGATGATGGTTTTGCAGTGGTAGGTCTAGTCTATGGTGGGGAGAACAAAGCACAGTTGGTCTCGAACAGCTACAGCGTATACGAAGCTCGTTTCAACACCACAGGCCGTCATTTGAAGACTTATACGATGGACTACTATCGAGATCTACCAGCACTGATTGGTAAAGAGATTCAGGACGAAAAAGCAGGTATAGAGGGAATTGGCTATTTGTACTTTCACCAAATTAATCGCTTGCCCAATGGTCAGCTCATTTTGAACTTGGAGAGCTTTGATCTCGAGTTCAGAGGCCATATCAATGATGGCTTGGTTTGCATTATGGAGAGCGATTTAACCCTCAAGTCTGTCGAACGGATTCCCAAAAAGCCCCACGGTGTTTTTTACAATATAAATGCGCGGAAGATAGAGTATAGAATGACGACTCATCCAACTTCTTGGGAGAAACCGTATGCTATTGACCATGGACATGGTAATTATCTAGTTCCTTCAAAAGTCAAAAAGATTAATGAACCTTTTGAACCGGTACCAAGGCTATCAAATAAATATTTCGATTTCATTTTTCAAACCATTGATGACACAGGAGTCGTCACCTTTTCCTACTTCGATCAGGAAAAAACAGATGAGTCGAAAACCAATATTCGATTAGTTTCTTTAGCGAACGAAGAATTCTCCGAGCAGGAAATCGCCCTCCCTCACGGCGAGCGGAAATACTTTATCTGGCCCAATACCGGTGGGAGGATTACCGTACTCACCCAGAATAAAAAAGAAAACACCCTTGAAGTAGTCGTCATATGATTGGGATAGATTAGCTTCCTCTACATTCCCTACCTTTGCCTCCTTCTACTCCAACGAATGTCTAGTAAGCTATGGCCAAAACTTTACCTGCGGGTTTCTTTCGTGATATTGGGGAAATTACAACCCTGGTAAAAAACCACTACGGGCTCACCGTCACGGCCCGCCCCCTCGCCGGTGAAGTCGATCTCAACTTCTACCTCCAGACCCCGGCGGGGGAGGAGTATACCCTCAAAATCAGCCGCCCCGGGGAGTCACGGGCCACGCTGGAGTTTCAGGCCGCCATCTTGGAGCATCTCAGCAGGCAAACCCTCCCTTGGCCAGTGCCACGGATGGTTCCCAGTCTATCCGGCAAGTACCTGCTGGAAATGAAGGACAAAGAGGGCCGCGTCCACTTCGTCCGCTTGCAATCCTGGGTCAGCGGTCGCTTGTTAGACGAGATCAATCCCCGCAGCCCGGAACTGCTCCAGCAATGGGGAGCTGCCTGCGGTCACCTGAATCTTGCCCTGGCGGATTTCGATCATCCAGAGGCACACCGTTTCTACAAGTGGGACCCTAGTCAGACCTTGTTCTCCCGGCAACATCTGCCCCTTTTTGCTACCCCGGCGCAGCAAGAGATCGCCAACTACTTTTGGGATCGGTTCGAAAAAATCGTCCAACCCCAATTGACCTCCCTTCGCACCACCGTCAATTACAATGATGCCCACGAGCTGAACCTTCTGGTCAACGACGAAGGCGAAAGCCCCACCATCTGCGGTGTGATCGACTTTGGGGATGCACTCCATACGCAGCTCGTCAACGAATTGGCCATCGCCTGCGCCTACGGCGTGATGGGCTTACCCGACCCGCTCACCGCAGCTTGCCAACTCACTCGAGGTTTTCACCAAATACGGCCACTCACTGAGGCGGAGGTGGCAGTGCTTTTCGAGATGATAGCGGCCCGTTTGCTCATCACAGTGGCTTCGGCGGCCCACAACCAGCAGGCCGAACCAGATAATGAATACCTACAAGTCAGTGAGCAACCCGCCTGGGAGCTGTTGCAGAAATGGCGGAAGATCTCCCCAGCTCAAGCCCATTACCGTCTGCGGGAAGCTTGCGGCTGGGAGCCCGTCCCGCAGCGCAAAGCTTTCGATCAGTGGTTAGCCACCCAGCCAGCTATTGCTCCCGTCATGCCCTGGACGGACAAGCCTACCATTCCCCTGGACTTGGGGGTGGGGAGCCTGGATTTAGGCAATAACGAGAATTTTCTGACCATCCAGCCTTTCGCTAAAACCGTTGATCGGATGCTGGCCGAAGCGGAGGCAGATTTTGGCGTCGGCGGTTACGGTGAGATACGCCCATTTTATACTACCGATGCCTACCAGGTCATGGGCAATGCTGGTGCCCAGTGGCGTACCGTTCACCTGGGGCTGGATGTGTGGGGTGTTGCCGAAACACCGGTCTTTGCGCCCTTGGCGGGAACGGTTGTTAGCGCTGCCGACAATGCGGGTGAGCGCGATTATGGGCCCACTATTATTCTCCAACACGAGGTTGCTCCCTCGCTCACGTTTTATACCCTTTATGGCCACCTCAGCCGTTCGTCGCTGACCAATATTGAAGTCGGACAGACGGTAGCTGCGGGCCAGCAAATCGCTACCATTGGCCCAGCGCCCGAGAATGGCAACTGGCCTCCACATCTCCACTTTCAGATCATCCTCGACCTGCTGGACAATACGCAGGATTTTCCCGGCGTCGCTTACCCCGACGAAAGGGCTACCTGGCTCAGCAATTGCCCCGACCCTGGGTTGTTCTATCCCGAACTGCCCCAGCTACCGCAAGCTCCGCTAACGGTCAAAGAGCTACTCTCCATTCGCCAGCAAAAGTTGGGCCGCAGCCTCAGCATTTCTTATCAAGAGCCTCTGCACATCGTGCGCGGCTTCGGGGCTTACCTCTACGATACGGATGCCCGCCGCTACCTCGATACCGTCAACAATGTGGCACATGTCGGGCATGAGCACCCCAAAGTTGTGCGTGCTGCCCAGCGCCAGCAGGCGGTCCTCAACACCAATACCCGCTACCTGCACCCCAATCTGGTGCAGTTTGCCGAAGAGCTGGTTGCTACCATGCCCGAGGGCTTATCGGTGGTGCATTTCGTCAATTCGGGCAGCGAAGCCAACGAGCTCGCCCTGCGCATGGCCAAAATCTGGGCGGGCCAGCAGGATATGATCGCCCTGGAGATTGGTTACCATGGCAATACCGGGGCCTGCATTGATATCAGCAGTTATAAGTTTGCTGGCAAAGGCGGTCGGGGGGCGCCTCCCCACACGCACATTGTGCCCTTGCCGGATACTTTCCGGGGCCGCTACCGTGATCCCCACACGGCGGGCCAGCTTTACGCCAGCCACGTTCAAGAGGCCATTGAGCGGGTACAATCCCAGGGACGCAATATCGCCGGGTTCATCGCCGAGAGCATCGTCAGTTGCGGCGGGCAGATCGTTTTGCCACTGGGCTATCTGCCCGCAGCTTACCAGATGGTACGCGCCGCTGGCGGCTTGTGCATCGCCGACGAGGTCCAGGTTGGCTTCGGTAGGGTAGGGCAGCACTTTTGGGGCTTTGAGCTACAAGGCGTGGTGCCCGATATCGTCACGTTGGGCAAACCCATCGGCAATGGTCATCCTTTGGCGGCAGTGGTTACCACGCCGGCGGTCGCCGACGCCTTCGCCAACGGCATGGAGTTCTTCAATACTTTTGGGGGCAACCCCGTGTCCTGCGCCATTGGTCGTGCCGTCTTGGAGGTCATCAAGACCGAAAACCTACAGGCCAATGCCCAGCAAGTAGGCCACTATCTACGCCAGGGTTTGCTCGCCTTGCAACAGGAATTCCCCATCATCGGCGACGTTCGCGGCCCCGGCTTCTTCCAGGGCATCGAGCTGATCACCGATCCCGAAAGGTTGACGCCTGCTGCTGCACAAGCCAACTATCTCGCCAATCGTATGCGCCAGCGCGGCATCCTCATGAGCACCGACGGCCCTTTACATAACGTTCTCAAAATCAAGCCGCCCATGTGCTTCTCGCAAGAGAATGCGGATTTTCTTTTAGCGAATATGCACTTCGTCCTTAAAGAAAACAAGATGCAGGTGTAAATGGATGGTTAGGGGCCCTGCCTTCGTCCTGGCGGTCCTGGGCACCAGGCTGTCTGTCCCTGCGGTCCGCCCATCCTTGGTCCTTGTGGGGTTGTGTAAAAAGCGCCAAATAGAAAAAGATATGAGCAGAGTGTTTTAACTTTAAGTTGAAGCCAAAAAGAAAAGCCCCCTGCTCATGTCAACAAAGATAACACAAAGAGAGAATATTCGCTTTAAAGCTTACACCCAAGACATTGTAATAGATCTTCCTTTACGGATCGAAGAGCTGGTAAAAGACAATGTTTTGGCGCAGATCATTAATAAGGTAATACAAGAAATAGAGATCAAAGAGTTGGAATGTTACTACAGTGGTATAGGTCGGCCTCCTTATCATCCTCGGATGTTACTTAAGGTATGGATTTATGGTTATTGTACCAAGGTGTATACGAGTCGTCCCTTAGCGAAGAAGTTAGGCGAAGATTTGGTTTTCATGTGGCTGTCTGGTGGTCAGCGTCCTTGTTTTAAAACACTGAGTGAATTTCGCTCCTGTCGAATGCAGGACTTGGTAGATACAGTCTTGAGCCAAGTGTTATTTTATTTGGTAGAGCAGGGCTATGTCAACTTGAGTGACTTGTATGTAGATGGCAGCAAGTGGGCTGCAAATGCCAATAAACATAAAATTGTCTGGCGCAAGAACACGGAACGCTATAAGGCCATGGTATTAGAGCGTATAGATAGCCTGCTAGAAGAGGTGCGGGAGTTGCAGCAAGCGGAGGATAATATTTATGGGACTAAGGATTTACTCCAGCGTCAAGAGGCCGAACAAATTTATCTGGTCTTGAACAGTGAAGACTTAGAGAGGCAGCTTCGTTACCTCAATGAAATTATAGCAGAACAAGGAGACAAAAAACGAAAACAATCTTTGGAAAGAATCCATCGTCATTTGTCAAAAGAACAAGTCAACTTAGATAAATACGAAGAGCAGGAATTGATCCTGGCGGGTCGTAACTCTTATTCTAAGACGGACGAAGATGCCACAGCCCTGCGCATGAAAGATGATCAATTGTTGCCTGGGTACAATATACAGATTACGACATCGGATCAATTTATTGTCAATGCTACGGTTCATCAGGGTGCTTCTGACAGCCCTACTTTGCCCCCTCATGTCCTACAACTAGAACAACGGGTGAGTGGACTGGTAGAATCGGATTGGAAGATGGATTATACGGCAGATGCCGGTTATGGCAGTGAAGAGAATTATAGTTTTTTAGCAGAAAAAGGCCATACGGCTTATGTGAAGTATCCGCTGTGGTACCAGGAAGTTACCGGCAAACTGGACAAACAACTTTTTAATACCACCAATTGGTATTATGATCCAGATCAGGATTATTACCAATGCCCCAATGAGAAGAAACTATTGTTCAGCCATGAGTTCACAAGTAAGAGCAACAATGGATATGAAAGTAGAACACGGGTTTATGAATCAGAAAGCTGTGCCCAATGTCCTTTTTATGAACAATGCCGAGGCCCAAATGCTAAACCGGGTACTCATCGAAGGGTGAAAAAGAGGGAGAAATTGGAGGCTTTTAAAAAAGAGGTCAAACAACGACTGGCATCAGAAAAAGGCTTAGAGAAACGATCCCAACGTGGTATCGATGTGGAAACGCCCTTTGCCAATATAAAACACAATATGGGACATCGTCGGTTCCTTCTCCGAGGCATCGACAAAGTCAATGTTGAGTTCCAGTTCCTAGCAATAGCTCACAATCTTAAGAAGGTTTATTGCCTTCAGACAGGGATCTGGGAGGATCACTATGTCCAAAGAGCAGCAAGAAGTGCTACTAAACACAAAAAAAGAGCTTAAAAACTCTTTTTTTGAACCTAAAAGGAAAAAATGCTAGTGAGAACTCTAAGGGAGGACTCACCAGCAGTGTTTTTCAAACAAAACAAGAAACGTCAGCCATCAGCCGATCAAAAGCCTGTTAAGCAACTTGAGGGCTTTTTACACAACCCCCTCGCGCTTCAGGCTTCGCATTGCGCGCCAAATCTCTACGGGCCACGGCCCGCCCATTTACCCGCTGGCGGGGTCAACTCGGAGAGTTGGGGATGGATACCGCTTGGGTGGAGGTGGCCGCAGGGGCAGAGGTGGGGTCTCCACTAGCACGATAGGTTCGTGAGACCCGGTTAGAGTTGCTCCGCTCCCCAACCGTATGATCGCACTCTACGGTTGGGACACTTCTCGACCAAAATCAGGAGAGGGATCAAGTAAAAACACCTCGGAGAGGTGGAATATTGGTAGAAAAGAATGAATAAACAAGGAAACGACCTCGGATGAGCCCGTCTGGCCAAGGCTTGCCGGACAGGGTCGCACAAGAGTAAATACCATCTTCCCTTTTGATTTTTTCTACCAGGTGATCCAATAGGAATTGATATTCTACCTCCTCCGAGGTCGTTTTAACGCTTAATAAACATCGTTCTACCAATATTTGACCTCTACTGAGGTCAAGACACATATAATGTGTCCCAACCGTAGATCGCACTGGTACGATCAGCTCTCCGCAAACCCAAAGAACAAACCTACTCCACCATCACCTTCCCCAGCAGCACCTTGCCCTCGCGGCTGCGGGCGCGTACGAGGTACATGCCCGGCGTCCACTGTGCACAATCGATGAGTGCCGGACTGGCGGTTAAGGTTTGTTGTAGCATACGTTGCCCATTGGTGGTGAATACCTCTATGGCTAGCGGGTAGGGGCTAGGCCCGTCTTCGAGCCAGCGGAGTTGGAAGAACCCCTTGGCTGGATTGGGGAAGAGGTGCAGGGTGGCTTGCGTGGGCAATTCCACGGGCTGGTCGGTATCTACGACGGTGGTGCCCATGATTTGAAATAGGCCACAGTCGGGCTCCAGGCAGCCGGTGCTGTCGAGCTTGACGAGCCAGATGTTGGGGTTGTTGATGTAAGGGTCGTAATTGGGGAAGCTGTCCTGCAAGAGGCCAGTAAGGACGATACCCCCATCGGGTGCTTCCACCACATCGGTAAAGTAATGCTGATTGAAGGGGAAGCGGACATCGGCGATATAACGCTGCCAGCGCAGCTCTCCCTGGGGGCTCATGCGGAAGACCCAGCCGCCGGTGCCCAGGTCGAGGTCATCGAGCACTACCGATCCGGCGGCAATGATATCGCCATTGGCGGCTTTGGTCATGCCCTTGATGTAGCGAAAGCGCTCGTTGTCAAAATCGTACTGCCGGAGGCTGTCGCCGTCTTCATTCATCCACCGGATCAGTGGCGGATAGCTAAAGGTATCGACCCATGGAATGGCCAAATCCTGCACCCAATTGAAGACAATGGAGCTGTCATCCATGAGCAGTAGGTCAGCATTGTCTGCGCCCCAGCCATCCCGCGAAGCAGCGGGCAACTCGCGGGTCCATATTTCCTGCCCGGCAGTATCGAGGCGGGTAGCGAAAAAGCGGTAAGGAGGGCGTAGGTTACATAGTGCCGGAGAGGGGCACATGGCGTAGGTGACCAAATAATCGTTGCTGGGTAGACGGAGGTGGTCAAGGTGCTGGTAAGAACCTTCAATATGATATAGATCTCGTTCCCAAATAATATTTCCTTCCGGAGTTATTTTTATAACCCAAGGGGTAAAACGATTTTCTCCTGGCAGTACCCTTCCCCCTAACAAGAGCATGTTGTTCTGATCATCGGCCTTGATCAACTTTTCGCCAATGTCAAAAAACGCTTCTTCGTAGATTCTGGTGAAGATGGAATCTCCGGTGAGCGGATCAAATTTAATTAAACCAACATCTAAATCGGTAGTGGGAGAATAAACACTTAAAACAAGATAGTGGTTAAGGGAATCTAGCGCAAAGTAGGAACCCGCGAGACTAGGGAAGACACTAAATTCGTTATTGGAAAATTCTTTGGTGAAGATTTCTTGCCCAAGAGCATCATAAAGCTGCCAAACGGTGCAAGCTGCACCAGGAGGATAAGGACAGGTTTGTAAACTTACCACAGCAAAGCCGTTGCCAAAGTTTTCTATTTGTGCACCCACTTCCGCTGTGCCTCCAATATCAATACTACGATAAAAAGTAGTTTGCCCTTTTGCACTAATATTCATTAGAGAGCAGCTTAGGAGCAAATAGAATAAGATGTAGTTATTTTTGACTTTCATCTCTTGTTTTATTAGGGTATAAAATATGCTTGCCGCCAGCGTGTAAGCTCTGGCGGCAAGCAGGTAGATTTTTATCTGGCTAGCACAGGGAAAAATCTATGATTAGATAGTTATTGCTGGATAACCAGCCGCTGGGTATGCAGTATCTCGTCCACTTTTTCCACGCGCAGGATAAAGATACCATTGGGTAGCCCGGTGATGTCTGTGAAAAGGGGGAGTTGGGTAGGGAGGCTTTTTTAGGTAAATAAGAGAGAAAAGCAATGCGCGCTAGCAACGGTGTTTTCTTGTTTTTTAAAATTAAGGTTAATAAAATAATAAATCAAGCGTTTTAGAATAATAAAATTAAATTTAACATTCAGTTATTGTTTCGCAGTGCGCAAGACGTAGCCTGAAGCCCGCCGCACCCCGAGCCTTCTTGAGAGCAGGACAAGGACGACGGAGGAGAGTTGCTCCCTAGAGCAGGGTTTCATACCCTGCACTCCGTAGAGCAGGGGGTCATACCCTGCACGAAGGAGCAACGGACAGCCCGGTATCGATTCTTCTGCTGCGTAAGGCAGGGTTGTATACCCTGCTCTACTGCAATTTCCGTTCCCCAAAAGACAAATTCCCTTTTGGGTAGTGAAGACCCACCACAATTCTTTAGCTTCGCATTCGTAACCAGCTTCAGCCAGGTACCTCCCGACACCACACATTATCAATTATATCCGTTTACTACATGACTAAGACTAGTATGGTCTTGCTGTTAGCAGGACTTTTGTGGGCTGATTTTGCCCTCGCTCAAAACAACGCTTCAGCCCATAAAATTGACGCGACCGTCGAGCAGACGTACGCAGAATACCTGGGGCACATTCCAGCAGTCAGAACCCTCATTCCAGTGCCTGCTACTGATCCAGAACGCCGGAAAATGGGCAAAAAACCACGTTCAGTCCCCAAGAATTTCCAGGGGCGCGGCAAGCAAGAGGTAGTTTTTCCCGAGCGACAATTCATCGGCCCCGATCCTGTTCGCCAAACCAGCATCACAGGAGGGGGTAATTTTGCGGAGCCGCTGGTAAATATCAATGGTCTTTTTACGGGCTCTTCCCCACACGATCCTTCTGGCGATGTTGGCCGCAACCATTACTTGCAGGCAGTCAATGCGACCCAGCTGGGCGTTTACGATAAGGAAGGAAACATCATCACTTCTTTTGCCGCCAATACCATTTGGAGCAGCATTGGCTTCTCTTCGGCGGGTGACCCCATCGTTCTTTACGACCAAGAAGCGGAGCGCTGGCTGATCACCGAGTTTCCTAATGGCAACCGTCTGCTGGTGGCTATCTCCGCTACCGATGATCCGCTAGGGGAGTGGGATGCTTTTAGCTTCTCGACGCCCAGTTTTCCGGATTATCCTAAATATGGTATCTGGGGCAACGCCTACTCCGTGACCACCAACGAAGGCGGAACCGGTACGCTACACGCCTATTTTATCGATCGCCAGGCTATTCTGGATGTTGCGGCTATGGTACCTATTCAGCGTATTGGTCTGCCGGGTACCAGCAATACAGAATCGGGCTTTACGGTGGCGACACCGGTAGATTGGACGGGCCCCGACCAACCCAGCGACGAGCCATTGATTGTCACTCTAAACGATTCCTCCTGGAGCGGCAACGAAGAAGATGCCATTGAGGTGTACAGCATCAAACTCAACTGGGAAGACCCTGACCTCACCGAGGTGACCAACACCAGTGTGGTGACTGCTCCTTACGATGCCTACGCTTGTGCGGCCCCGGGCTTTGGTTTTGCTTGTATCCCGCAGCTAGGTGGGAACGGTATCGACGGTATCCCGGAGGTAATCATGAACCAAACCATCTACCGCAATTTCGGCGATTACGAAACCATGGTGATGAACTTCATGACGGATGTCGATGGGAATGAACTTTCGGGAATTCGCTGGACAGAAATACGCCGCTATCCCGGCGAAGATTGGGCGGTTTACCAGGAAGGTACCTGGGCTCCAGATGATGGCCTGCACCGCTTCATGGGAGGCATCGCCATGGACAGTGAAGGCAATATTGGGCTGGCCTACAACGTGAGTAGCGAAGATACCTACGTAGGTGTACGTTTCACTGGCCGCAGGGCTACGGACCCACTGGGAGAAATGACGTTTGAAGAATACAATGTGGTGGATGGACAAAGCACCATTAACTCCGGCAGTCGTTTTGGTGATTATGCCCACATGTCCATTGATCCGATCAATGACCGTACCTTCTGGTACACCACGGAGTACGCTGGTGCCAATGGTACGCGGACCCGCATTGTTGCGTTTGATCTGCGTAAAGATACGACCGACCTGGCGCCCGTGGAGCTGCTCAGTCCACTGTCGGCACCGGAGCTTACGGCAACGGAGATGATTCAAATGGAGGTCATCAACCAGGGGCTGGACACTTTAGAGAACTTTAGTGTTGGCTATGTCTTCAATGGCAATCCTGCCGTGATTGATACCTTGATGGTGACCCTCTTCCCTGACAGCACCTACGTGCATACTTTTGCTACCACGGAAGATCTGTCCATTATTGGTGATTACCCCTTCACTTTGTTTGTGCATACCGAAAGCGATGACCAGCCTCGGAATGATACTCTCGACGTGGTGGTGAGCCATTTGCCACGGTTTGATGTAGGTGTTACGAACATTACGACCAATGCGGAAGTGACCTGTGGCACTGAGTTTACCGTAGGTATCGTACTCAACAACCTTGGAACTGATACCTTGACCAGTGCGCTGGTTAGTCCGGTGTTAAATGGTACAGCATTGGATCCCATCATGTGGGAGGGGAGCCTGGCCAGTGGCGAGTTTGCTATTATCAATTTAGTGATCACGACCGCTATAGATGGGATGAATACCCTAAGCGTTGCGGCTGCGATGCCCAATGGTGGCCCCGACCAACGCCCTGAAAACGATGGTTTTAGCCGTGATTTTGATGTACTCCTCAACGGTATTCAGGCCATGTTGAATATCCTTACGGATGAATACCCCGCAGAAACCACCTGGGAATTGGCTACTGAAAACGGAGAAGTACTCTACGAGGGCGGCCCGTACGAAGGTCAGTTTACCCTGGTGACGGAAAGATTGTGTATTGATCCCGAAGCCTGTTACGTTTTTACAATGTATGACTCCTACGGCGATGGAATTTGCTGCGCTTACGGTGAAGGCAATTATGAAATTACCGACGAAGAAGGCTTACCTCTTTTGACAAGTACGGGCGAATTCGCTTTCGTAGAAACCAATAATTTCTGTGCCACCTTCACCTGTACCTTGGCTGGTGATGTGGAAGTAGCGCCTACCTCAGCACCCGGCGTAGAAGACGGGACAATTTTGGTGATCGCGTCTGACGGCGTAGGGCCATTTACCTACAGTGTTGATGGTGGTGCGAATTTCCAGGAAGAGAATTTCTTTACGGGCTTACCAGCGGGAGATTACGAAGTAGTGATTCTGGGCGCTGGAGATTGTGCCTATATGGAAACAGTGACCATCGCGAGTTGTACGCTGGAGTTCTCTACAGCCACCGTCATGGGCGAATCGGAAGTGGGCGCAAGTGACGGACAGATTGAAGTACTGGTCGTCAATGGTGTGCCTCCTTATACCTACCAGTTGGGCAACACCAACCAGGATCAGCCCTTGTTTGACAACCTCACTGCTGGCGAGTACACACTGACGATCCAGGATGCCCTGGGCTGTACCGTGGATGTGAACATCACCCTGGACGTCATTATTTCTACCGATAATTTGACCACCATTTCAGGAACACCCATCCTGGTGTACCCCAACCCAACAGAAGGCGTCTTCCAGATCGAACTCCCTGGCTTGGAGACCAATACCATCTTCCAACCCGTGCAGGTATACGACGGCAAAGGAAGCCTCCTGTATCAGTCGCAACTGACGCAGTACGATGGCCGCTACATTGGCTCGCTATCGCTCTATGCTTACCCGGATGGCGTGTACTTTGTGCGCTTTTTGGATGAAAGGGTAGCGCGTTTGGTGCGGATTGTGAAGCAGTAGGGGGGACAGGTTTCGCGGGTTTTAGCCCGCTGAATACTCGTCTCTGTGTGGACTATCCTGAATAGATGGCTATACCAAAACCTGCGGAACCTAATAATAAAGCCGCTGAAGGAGCATTTCTTCAGCGGCTTTATTAAATATCCTCTTTTTCAATTAGTTGGCATTGTAGTCTTAAAAAAAACGAATTCAGTATTCATTGTTTTTCAATTTGATCCAACGACATCTAATCAAACCTATAAATCTCCCTACCCTCTACCAATACCCCTCACCCCTCCAATAGCTTCTTCTGCAACACAATCTGCCCCAGGTGATAATACCCGTGCTCGATCATGGCGTCGATATTGCGTTCGTAGGTGCCGTATTCTACTCTGACGAAAGGTGCCTGGAGCTGTTCCTCCGTCAGTTGCTCGACTTTGAGGGCGAACTGTTCGGCGTTGTGCCAGACTTGGTTGAGTAATGCTTCCCAATCCTCTTGGGAGGTGATGGTGGGAGCATCAAAACTGAATTTGTCTCTGATGTCCAGTGAGCCGCCTTCCAGGACTTGCAACAAGCCTCCTACGTAGTAGTCCATGTGAAAAACAAGAAGGGCGATGGTGTTGAGTGGGCCTACTGGTGTAGTGGCCAGTTTCCAGTCCATTTCTGCTACCTCGGCTTTGAGGTTGGTTCTGGCGATCCAGTCGCCATTGAGGTATACTTCGCGGAATTGTTGGGCAAGTTGGGTGGGTGAAGCCATAGTCGTCTGTAATTTTACTGGGAAGATATCGGTTTTACCTCCTTTTTCAAAAATGGAGGGTAGTTTTTAGCGCAAATGCATCAAATTCAGAATGAACAAAAGGCTATCTAAATAAGGTAGGCGACAAACCCTATCTTGGTGAACTATAAAAGCAGTGAAAATCTGTTTGATCCGTTAGATCTGTGTGCTATCCTGTAGGTAGAGGCTCTGTAGTAAATACGTCTGTCTTAGGAATCTACGGCGTAAGCTCAGCAGCCACCACCGGCAAGTTCACCCTAAATACCGTCCCTTCTCCCAGTACCGTTTCGAAATCAATCGTCCCTTCCGCTTGCTCAACGATGGCTTTGCACATGGCGAGGCCCAGGCCCATACCAGAGGATTTGGTGGTGAAATTGGGTTGGAAAATTTTCGGCTGAATGTGCTGCGGGATGCCTGTGCCGTTATCCGTTATTGTCAATTGGTAAAAACCATCGGAAGAAGCTTCCAAACGAATAGCAATACGAGGTGCTTTTTGCTCATGCAGCGCCTGGTCGGCATTGCGAATCAGGTTGTTCAGTACCCTGAGTAATTGGTCCCTGTCGGCATGCACCCAGGTGGGCGTTTCGGGAAGTTCCAGCGTAAGCTGTCCGCTGGCCTTACCAGCCACGTGCAGGTCGTAGGCGGACTGAACCAGGGTACGCAGATCAAACGTGATTGCATTGGCCTCTGGCAGCCGCGCAAAACTGCTGAATTCCGTTGCGATAAGCGCCAAACCATCAATCTGCTCAATGATGGAACTGGCGACTCTTTTGCTCCATTCCCGCGCCCTTTCGGGATCTTCTTTCTCCAGTCGCAAAAGTTGTTGCAATTGAAGTTTCATAGGCGTAAGCGGATTCTTGATTTCGTGCGCCACCTGTTTGGCCATTTCCCGCCAGGCACTTTCTCGTTCGGTGGCGGCGAGCTTGGCTGCACTTTTGTCGAGATCGACAATCATTTGGTTGTAGTTGGCGACTAATTTTCCGATCTCATCTTCCCGCGACCATTGCAGGGGCTCGTTGTTTTGTAGTCGGGTGTCGCCCAGTTTTTTGCCGATTTGCACAATGGGGTCGCTGATGCTGTTGGCCAGAAATATACCCAAAGCGCCGGCAATCAGTAAAAGGAAGACGTATAGACTCAGCAGTTGCTCCAACCAGCTGCTCAAAAAAGCGGGCTCGTCTTTGAAAAAATCAACGGTAAACCATCCTACGAGCAGCAGTGCTACCAAAGCTAAAACAAAGAAAGACAACTGCACCCTTACTTTCAGCGAGCTGGGCCCGAAGAGGGGCAGTAGCCATTTTTCCAAAGGATAACCCAGCCACCAGGCAAAGCCACGCAGACAAAGGCAATAGGTAAGTCCGAAAAGGAAAAGTACCGAAGTGAGGGCCAATGGAGGGCGGAACCCTGCCACTTTTCTGCCAACGACGACGTAATCTTCCCCATTTTGTTGGCGATAGACCCAGTCGTTTCTTTCGCCAGTACTGTAGGCACTACCGGTTCCTGGCGGGATATTGAGCAATTTCTCCGATAATAATCCCGGTGCAGAAAAGGTAGAGAGGGTATCCCATTGAAACTCCAGGTGATATTGTCGGGTAGTGTCAGGGATACCATTTCGAGCGATATCCTGCGCAATGGTTTGATGGGTCTGTTGGTCAATCACCAAGCTGCGCTGGTAGGAAAAGGCAGCTATAAGGAAACTGATCAGGAGCAACCATACCAATAGCCAGGTCATACTTGTCCGTTCGTTTTCCAGGTAGATGTCGAGACTAAATAGATAGATGATCAGACTCAGAAAAAGCGGTAAAAAATGTAGCTCCAACCAAGGGAGATATGCCAATAAGGCGATGGAAAAGCCATAGCCCAGCAAGAGCAATAAACGAATACGTCGATCGGGGAAATACGCTTGTAAAAGTTGCATTTGGCGTAAGCTCATGAGCCAGCAACCAAGGGCTAGCGGCACCAGCGAAAGCATGCTCCCCCAAACGGTTAAAGGTAAATCAGTGAGGTGGAGAAAACCTCGCCAACCCATAGCCGAGCGGGTTAGGAGTTGGGTGGCAATGAGTACGGCTAGCAGCGAGCCTCCCGCTAGAAATCCTGGGAGTATTTGTGTCCCCATTTGTTGTAGGGGAGCAATAGGCTGATCGAGGCGAGGGATACTGCCTGAACCAAGGAAATGACCGAATACCCAAAACAACGCAGGGAGGTATTGACCAGTGAGCAGATAACTCCCAAGTGCTCCAAGTAGGATGATGGACCAGGATAAAAGGAACCGATTTGTTGCTGACCTCAAGGGAAGCCCCATAAGGAGAATGGATTGATTAGGATGGTGTACGAAATATCGTTGATTTTGTTGGATTTACTTGCGTAATATTAGCGAATAGCACACTTTTTACACGAGCAAAGTTATTATCTTTCGCTTATGTTGACAGCAATAATCATCGAAGACCAGCCGGCAGCTGAAAAGCAATTGCGGCAATATTTACAAACACATTGCCCGGAGGTAGAGGTTTTGGCTGCTGCCGATACGGTTGTCCAAGGAGCCAAAGTCCTGCGGCAGCTTCAACCTGATCTCCTCTTTTTGGACATCGAACTGCCCGATGGTAGCGGTTTTGACCTGCTTGATATTGTGGGCGATTGGCCTGGGAATGTCATTTTTACGACGGGCCTCAACGACCAGGCTATTCGCGCTTTTCGATATGCCGCCATTGACTATCTTTTGAAACCTATCGATCCTGATTTGCTGAAAGAAGCGATAGCCAAGGCAGAACAACAACTGGGGCGGCAACATCCTCAACGTCAGTTGCTTAAGCTGGCGGGGCAGTCTGGGCCTGCATTACCCCAAAGGTTGGCACTACACGCGCAGGATCGTATTCAGTTGGTAGAAATTAAAGAAATTATCCGGCTGGAAGCCGAAAGTAATTATACCAATTTTCACCTTGCTAATCAAAAGCCTATTCTGGTCGGGAAGACCATGAAGAGCTTTACCGATCTGCTAGAGGAACACGATTTCCTCCGGGTGCATCAATCTCATCTGGTAAATCCACGCTTTATTACCGATTTTATCAAAACGGATGGAGGATACCTGCAATTGAGCGAGGGCACCAAAATTCCAGTGAGTGTAAGGCGTAAAGCACTGGTGATGGATTATATCGCAAAATTGGGATAGCCATCTATTTCTGAAATTATTATTACGCACTGAATTTTCATTCCTTAAGCGAAAGCTTGATCTTTAGGGCCACAAAAAAAGGAAACTATGCTAAAAGCTATTTTTTGGACCATATTGATGGTGGTCACTGTAGGCGTTGGTGCGCAAGTGAATATCCCCTTGCAGCAAGCTCAAGTGGATGTGGTTTACCTGGCTTCTGATTACCTGGAAGGTCGGGAGACAGGCTTGAAAGGGGAGCGCTTGGCGGCTGAGTACATCGCCTGGCGGTTTGCCCAAATAGGGCTAACGCCTAAAGGGGATAATGGTAGTTGGTACCATGAGTTTGAGCTGACCTACAAGTCCAACCCACATGCAGAAACAGGGGAGGAAAGACTTGGTCGAAATGTGGTTGGCTACCTTGACAACGGAGCTGAAAATACCATTGTTATCGGAGCCCATTACGATCACCTCGGCTATGGTGAGTTTGGTTCCTTACACGCTGGAGAGCCTGCTATCCATAATGGTGCAGATGACAATGCCAGCGGTATCGCTGCGCTTCTCTACCTGGCAAGCAAGCTAAAAGACAACAGTGCAGCAGGGAATAACAATTACCTCTTTATGGGCTTTTCTGGTGAAGAGCTGGGATTGGTAGGTTCTAAGAAATGGGTGGCAGCTCCGACCATTGACCTTGGTACAGTCAATTATATGCTTAACATGGACATGGTGGGCCGCTTGAATGACGAGAAAGTCATGGTGGTCAACGGTGTGGGAACGTCACCTGCGTTTACCCCTGCTTTAGAAAAAGTGAAAGTTGGCGGGATCAGTATCAAAACCACTGAATCAGGGGTGGGAGCGTCTGATCACACTTCTTTCTATTTGCAAAACATTCCTGTATTGCACTTTTTTTCCGGTCAGCACAGTGATTATCACAAACCTGCTGATGATCCAGCGACCATCAATTACCCGGGCATCTTGTCTATCAGTGATTACATGCTGGCCTTGATCGAAAAACTGGACAACGAGGGCCGCTTAGAATTTACCGAAACGAAGAACGAAGACAATGGCCGTACTGCTGCCAGCTTCAAAGTAACCTTGGGTGTTATGCCCGATTATGTCTACGGTGGTACCGGAATGCGCATCGATAGCGCAATTGAAGGCCGCCCTGGACAGGTAGCAGGCTTGAAGGGCGGTGATGTTATTCTCCAAATCGGAGAAGTTGCCGTAAAAGACATTTATGACTACATGGATGGCTTGGCTAAGTTCAAGAAGGGCGAATCAACTACCGTTAAGTTCCTCCGTGGCGAGGAAGAAATGGAAGTAGAGGTGACGTTTTGATTTTTTTTTACCATATATGAGCCACAAAGCTTTTATTTCTATGTGGCTCATATGTGGTGAAAAATTAAAACCCATTCACCCCATTAACAGTAGTATACTTAAAACTCAACTTCTGATCGGGGTAGATGTATTTGAATGCCGACTGTACGGCCAGCGTTCCTTCGTGAAAACCACAGAGAATAAGCTTCAATTTGCCAGGGTAGGTGTTGATATCACCAACGGCATAAATTCCCGGAACACCGGTACTATAATCCTCCGTATTGACTACGATAGCATTCTTGTCAATGGTCAGCCCCCAGTCGCCAATTGGACCAATTTTAGGAGACAAACCAAATAAGGGGATGAAGTGATCAGTAGCTTTGATCAATTCACCCTGCTCTTTATGATTGATGACAACATCGGTGAGCTGACCATTTCCGCGTAACCCTATGGCTTGCGCATTGGTAAGCAAAGAAATTTTTCCGGCTTGAGCCAAATCATGAACTTTTTCTACACTGTCCAGTGCGCCGCGAAATTCGGTGCGGCGGTGGATAAGGGTCACTTCCTGAGCAACATCCGCTAGAAAGATGGTCCAATCAAGGGCCGAATCTCCACCTCCTGCTATCACTACCCGTTTGTTGCGGTAGAGTTCTGGATCCCGGATGATGTATTCTACCCCTTTGTCTTCAAACAACTCCAGGTTTTCCATGGGCGGCTTGCGAGGCTCAAAAGAGCCTAGACCACCTGCGATGGTAATGACGGGAGCTTCAATTTGGGTACCTCTACTGGTCGTAACCCGGTACATTTTATCTCCAATTTTTTCAATCTTCTCGGCACGTTCTCCCAGGGTAAAGCCTGGTTTGAAAGGCGCGATCTGTTCCATCAGGTTATCGACCAACTCCCCTGCTAAAATGGAGGGGAAGCCAGGAATATCGTAGATGGGCTTTTTAGGGTAAATTTCTGATAGTTGCCCGCCTACCTGAGGCAAAGCATCTACCAAGTGGCATTTCATTTTCAGCAATCCGGCTTCAAAAACGGTAAATAAACCCACGGGGCCGGCACCTATAATAAGTATGTCTGTCTTAATCATTCCTTCTACTTTGGGGGGCAAAGGTACACAGTACTTGACCTTTCTACGTAATGAGGCCGTAAAATTAGTTGTTGGAAGTTGTTCTAATAGTGACAATTATTACTCTTTCATAATGAAAAAAGCCGCCCCCGTGAATTTACAGGGGCGGCTTCGGTACTTCTTTTCTAAGAAGTGGTGGTATTATTTCCGCTTAATCACTTTCATGGTGCGGATATCCGTTTCACCAAGACGCAAGCGTACCAGGTAGGCACCTGCAGGGTAGTTGCGGAAATCAAGCTGCAATTGCTGCTGACCATTCGTAACTTCCACACTGGCCATTTTCTTGCCACTTACCGCAAAGATTTCCAAAAGGACATCCTGCGCGTCGAAGGTTTCAAAGATTTCCAGGTTCAGTACATCCTCTACCGGGTTGGGGTAAAGCATGGCAATCTTGGAATCTGTATAAAGCACCACTTCTTCCGTATTGGAATAAACGGTGTTGTTCAATTCATCGGCTACTTCTACACGGTAGTAGTTGAGACCTCGCTTAGGAGCCTGGCTGTAATGCTCGAAATAAGCAACGCCATTCTGTTGGCGAACAGGTTCAGTAACCGTGGCTATACGCTCAAAGTCGACTCCATTGTTAGAGTGTTCTACATGGTACTGCAAACCAGGAGTATTGGTGTTCATTTCCCAGGAGACCATGATGTCGCCTGCGTCAGGGTTCATTACTTCTGTATCAATCACCAATCCTTGGTCACAAACCGTTGGTGAGGTCGTCATCGTAATGGTCTTGTAAGCGTAGGCTGTACAACCATCATAGGTTACAATCAATTCCACTTGGAAAATACCGATGTTACTCCAGGTGACCGTGGCGCTAGTACCATTTACGGTAGAAGGCGTTGCTCCTCCGGTAAAGTTCCAGGTAACTTGTGAACCAGGTTGTACATCTTCCGCTACAAAAGTTGTAGGTTCATTGTAGCATACCAGATTAGGACCATTAATGATCGCTTCGGTTTCGTCACCTACTTCAACAACCAGGATGTTGGATTCCAGGAATGGTCCACAATCCTCGGTACGTGCACAACGCGCGAAGTAGGTCGTGTAGAACAGCGGACCTGCATCGTAGGTAGGAGAATTAGAGTTAGGAATTGGCGTCCAGTACTGAATAGGGGTACCAGGTAAACCATTGGTATACATCCACATATACTCCACAGGGCCATCACCACCGGTAGGTTCTGCCAGGCTGACGAATGGTTCCGGATCATTACCTGGAGCACATAGGTACTGGTTGTAACCAATGGCACCAGGGTAAGTGATATTCACACACTCAGGGCAAAGACCATAGTCGAAGCTGAGGTTCGTTTCGTACGCATCAAGATGGAAAAAGTCCGTCATTAACGTTAACGGATTTACATCACTGTCCACTTCATCATTGTTCCCTTGGTTAGGAGCCGTTGGCTCATAGCCAGGTACTGCGCCAAAGGTGAGCTTATAGTTACCAGGAGGCACCATAAAGCTGTAGTTGCCATTGGCGTCCGTAAAGGTGGTCATGTTTACGTTAGGATCCAGGAATTCGGCGGTACCCGTAATGGTAACTTCAACGCCGGGAATGCCAGGTTCGTTACCTCCTTGGATACCATCACAATTGAGATCAAGCCATACGCGATTACCTACTTCAGCCAGACAGTCTTCTGTAATGGTGAACTGGGTAATGACCGTAGCCTCACACTCTTCTGGATCAAGTGGGATCAATGTAGCTACCAACTCGTAGCTTCCTGCATTCAGAGCGATTGGATCAATCGTCGTACTGATTACACCATTAATGGTGAAGATCATATTCCCTGGAATATTAGGATTTGCACCTAATTCAATCGGAGCATCAGACAAACAAAGGGTTGTTGGTGGCAGCTCATTAATGTTGAGTGTTGGGTACTCGCAAGTATTGGTGATCGATAAGGTGTCAAAGTTATTCGTTGTTACCACAGAATAAGTGATCTCGTCGACCAACCGGAAGGTGAACTCGTAAACACCAGGTTCTACCTCGGTCATCACCTGTGGGTAGGTGATGTGTACTGGATCTACTGGTGGTTCTCCGTTAATAGCTTCGTACATCCCGGTACCATCAATAATGGTCCAGGTTTCATTGGGATAACTGTATACGGTGAAGGTCTCCGTAAACTGACCATTGTCTTCCGTCGTTGAATTGTTCAAACAAGTACAAGGGTCACCAATCACACCATTGGGTGGTACGTAGATACCGCCATCAACAGTAAGGTCTATCTCACCTGGATCAAGGACATAGATGCCCGTCATACCGTTCATACCAGGTACAATGTCACTGTCTAGTGCATCATCTCCCTGGTTAGAGGCAGTATAGTCGAAACCGTCAGGGATAACAAACTGAATAGAATAGCTTCCAGGATCAAGACCGAGGAAGTAGTATTCCCCATCGTCATTGGTAACCGTAGTGGCAATAACCACACCGTTAACATCTTTGAGGTTGACGGTTACACCAGAGATAGCAGGTTCATTATCGTCTTGCTGACCATCGTGATCGATGTCTTCCCACACGTAGTTTCCGATACCTGAAAGTGCTTCCAGGGTAGCAGAACAAGTAGTCTGACAGCCGTTAGTATCCGTTACCGTTACGGTATAAGTACCAGGGGCAAGGTCGGTAATAGTTGCAGTATTAGCACCATTGCTCCAGCTGTAGCTGAAAGGAGCCGTGCCGCTGGTAACGTTTACCATCAGGATACCATTGTTGCCGAGCGTAGAAGGTTGTACTTCTGTTACGGAACATGATGGTGCTGGGAAAGTTGTTACGGCAGCGAAAGCCGTTTGTACACAACCATTGGCATCGGTAACAGTCACGCCGTAGGTGCCAGGGGCAAGATTGGAGACGGTAGCAGTAGTAGCACCATTGCTCCAAATATAGGAATAAGCAGGTGTGCCACCAGAAACATTCGCTACCAGAATTCCCTGGTTGACGTTGCTACAAGTACCACTGTTTTGGGTCACGTTTACCACCAAAGGCGTTGGTTCGGTGATTGTGATCATATTGGTCGCTTGGCAACCCTTGCTATCCGTAACGGTCACGGTGTAGACACCACCAGATAAACCATTGATGGTTTGGCTTACTTGCCCGTTGCTCCAAGCGTAGATGAATGGAGGAGTACCACCACTAGGAGTTACGGTTGCACTACCATCGGCATCGCCACCACAATCAAGGTTCACACCGTTGAGGTTGGCAACCAAAAGGGCAGGCTGTGTAATCACCACACTGGCGGTAGCAAAACACTCGTTGGCATCAATAACGGTCACAGAATAGGTACCTGGAGCCAAGCCTGTAATCATTTGCGTTATACCTCCATTGCTCCAGTTGTAAGCAAAAGGAGCTTGACCGCCATTGGTAACTACATTTGCCGTACCATCATTGGCACCAAAGCAGGTAACCATAGTGCCTGGAGCACCAGCTGTAAAGCCAGCTGTTTGAGTGATTTCAGCACTACGTACGGCCTGACAACCACTGGCGTCGGTGACGGTCACGGTATAAACACCTGCTGTCAGGTTGGTGATGGTAGGACCACTCTGGCCATTGCTCCAACTAAAGGTATAAGGAGCAGTGCCGTTGGTGGCGCTTGCGGTAATAGCTCCAACTGGAGCCGTAGTACATTCCAGGTTGGTTACGTTGAAGTCTATATTGATAGCAGGTAGTTCGTTTACGACAATAGCTGACACGACGGCTGAACAACCGTTGGCGTCCGTTACCGTAACGCTGTAAGTGCCCGCCGCTAAATTGACTGCGGCTTGGGTCGTCTGACCATCGCTCCACAGGTAGGTATACATGCCCGTGCCACCGGTTACGATCGCAGTAGCGGTACCCGTAGCCGTACCACCACAAGTGATGGTAGGAGCAGTAACATTAACATTCAATGCTGGAGGATCACTAAGGGTGACACTGGCCGTTGTAGTACAGAGGTTGGCATCCGTTACGGTTACGGTATATGTTCCTGCTCCCAAACCATTGATGGTATTGGAAATGGCGCCATTGCTCCAGCTGTATTGGTAAGGTCCAGTACCGCCATTAGGTGTAACAGTGGCAGAACCGTTGGTGTCGCCAGGACAAGCAGGGTTGTTGCCGTTGGCTACTGCGGTAAGCAATTGAGGTTGGCCTACGGTAACATTGGTTTCTACGACACAGCCATTGGCTTCCGTCACGGTCACGCTGTAGGTGCCAGCGGTTAAGCCAGTGATTTCGTTCGTCATTTGTCCGTTGCTCCACAAATAAGAGTAGGGCATGGTGCCACCAGAGGCGATTGCCAAAACACTGCCGTTGTTATCTCCGAAGCAGAGTGCATCGCGTGGAATCAAGTTGACGGCAAAGTCGCTAATCACGTTGATCGTGATGCTTTCCGTACCTGTACAGCCATTGGCGTCGGTGACGGTTACAGAATAAGTGCCACTAACCAGGTTGGAGACACTTTCAGTTGTCGCGCCAGTACTCCAATTGTAGACAAATGGACCAACTCCACCAATAACGATGGTGCCTGCGAAACCAGAATCTTCCGTGCCACACACAATGGTCTCACCAGTGATGACAACATCAATTTCTTGAGCCTGTGAAACAGTAAAGCTAGCTACCGCCTCACATTCATTAACATCTGTGGCCGTTACGGTATAGACTCCGGCTGGAAGTCCGGTGATGGTTGCGCCCGTTTGACCATTGCTCCAAGCGTAGCTGTAGCCAGGTGTACCACCACTTGCCGTAGCAGTAAGCGTAGCATCGGCAGCACCAAAACAGTTCACTGGGTTAGTCGCCTGAATACTTACTTGTAAAGCCGGAGGAGCTGTAACGGTGAAGGAATTTTGTGCTGTACACCCGTTGGCGTCAGTGATAACTACCGTATATACACCCACCGCAAGACCATTGATGGTCTGTGTGTTGGCACCATTGCTCCAGGCAAAAGAATAAGGTGCATTGCCCCCACTTGGGAAGGCCGTAGCTGATCCAGTATTCTCACCTGCACAAAGTAGGCCTGATCCGTTGGTGGTTACAATAAGATCATCAATAATATTGATGAAAATAGATTGGGTAGCAGAACATCCATTGTCATCCGTTACGGTGACGGTATAAGTACCTTCAACCAGTCCGCTGATGCCGGCAGAAGTTGCGCCAGTATTCCAGAGGAAAGAAAAAGGAGGGGTACCACTAGTAGGAGTTGCAGATGCTGAGCCAGTGTTACCTACTCCACATACGGTGTTGGTTCCTGTCAAAGTAAAGGTAACACCTGGTGATTGTTGGATGGTAATTGACGCAATATCATTACAACCGTTGGCATCGGTGACGATGACAGAATAGTTGCCAGCACTTAGACCACTAATCGTTTGTCCACTGGCGCCGTTGCTCCAGTTAAAGGTGAATGGTGCTGTTCCTCCAGTTACCACAGCAGTAGCTGTGCCAGCGGTACTGCCTGGACATAAAATAGGCGTGCCTGTGATACTCACAAATACATCAGGAGGAGCTACCAAGGTAGTACTTGCAGAGGTCAGACAGCCGTTGCCATTGGTTACGGTTACGGAATAAGTGCCTGGTGCCAGGTTGTTGATCGTTTGGGTTGTTGCTCCTGTATTCCAGCTAAAGCTGAAAGGACCAACTCCCTGGGTAATGATCGCTGTCGCAGAACCGTTGCTGGCACCACAGGTGCTGGGGTTGCTTCCTGCAGCAACTACGGTAAAGGCTGGTGCTGCGGGTACATTCACAATGGTAGTCGCTACACAGCCAGCGGCATCCGTGACGGTGATACCGTAATTGCCGGGTGCTGCATTGGTAACGACTTGTTGGGTAACACCATTACTCCATTGATAGGAGTAAGGCATTACACCTCCCTGAGGGTTGGCAGTAGCAAAACCATTATTTGCACCGGGGCAGGTTTCTGGAGTGCCCAGGCCTCCCAAAGTGAGGTTCGAATTATTGGCTAAAGTAATACTTGCAGTTTGTACACAACCATTGTTGTCTACAACGGTGAGTACATAGGTGCCAGCACTTAAGTTGAAAATATTGGGTGTGTTGGCACCCGTATTCCAAGAAAGGCTATATGGTGGTGTGCCACCAGAAATAGTGGAGAAAACACTACCATTGGTATCCCCTATACAGTTGGGATTATTACCATTCAGATTGATTACGATAGGAGGAGGCTGGCTTACAAAACCAGTTGCGCTATCCGTACAGCCATTGGCATCGGTAAGCGTAACGGTGTAAGTTCCAGCGGTTAAGCCAAAGATGGTTTGCCCACTAGCACCATTGCTCCAAGCGTAGGTGTAAGGAGGTTGCCCACTGGAGGGAAAAGCGGTAAGGCTTCCATTACTACCACCCGGGCAAGTCACACTTCCAGTGTTGACACTTACGGATGGGGGATTGACATTAACGGTAATACAAGTGACGGGGCCACATAAGTGGCTATCAACAATGGTTACACAATATTGGCCACTGGTAACGTTGGTGATGGTTTGGGTCATGGCTCCGTTACTCCAGTTGTAAGAGTAGGGCGGAACCCCACCCATGGGGTTTGCGGTAATTGTAAATGGGTCACTACATACATCGTCTGCCGTAAGGGTAGCGGTGACTTGAGTAGGTTGATTTACAACGACACTACTGGTGGTGGTTTGGGCAGCCGCATCAGTGACGGTTACAAAATAAGTACCTGCTGCGAGGCCGGTAATTGTTGCGCCAGTTTGTCCATTACTCCATTGGTAAGCATAAGCGGGTACTCCACCGCTGGCAGTTGCAGTAACGCTGCCGTTAGGCAGCCCAAAGCAATAGGCGTCGGTGACGGAAAAAGATACTTGCAGTTGTGCGTGCAGGGATATACTCCCCCCCAGGCAAAGCGCTAGTAGAAGCATCCAAGTAGGCAGTAAGCTTGAAAAAGCTTGTTTCCAGGGTAGCTGTTTTGTCATGGTAGATTAATAATTTATTTTTTAAATACTTCAACCTTCTGATGCGTAACACCAGGGATAGGGGCAGTTGTTTGCAACTGCTTGTTAAAAAATTAAGCACAAAAACTCCAGTAAAGCCGGAGGCAAGTAGGTAAGGGAAAAACAACGGTGGGGAAGATGATGCAACTTACGTTGCTTCATGTAACCACAAATTAACGAAAAATTTGACGACTATTCAACGTATTTGTCACAATAAAAAAAAATATCATATGGATAAAAAAAAAGAGCCGTGCTGTCAAAGACAACACGACCTGCTAATAACAAATTATAATCCCATGATTCTTGTGGCTAGAAAGCCATATATTTTAGTACACGAAATAGTTTTGTGACAGCTTTACTTCTGAAAGTAAAGGGCTTTTTTTCGTAGATAGTGAAGTGTGTGGAATAGTCGCTGTAAGCAGATATTAAACTGCTGAAAGGTCGAAATTATTGTGACCTTTATTAAAGAAACAAAAGCAAGAGGAGAAAAGTTTCGCGGGAAAAAGTGAGTCGCATCACTCTCCCCAGGTGATACGACTCAAATACTTATAATCCCATGAACATTTGCGAATATATAACAGTCGAAACTGTTTTTATTTTTGGTATTCTCTTAGTGTGTGTCAGATTCGGAATTTGGTGTAGTAAGTCAGATTTAATCCCTTTCATCTGACTTACTACTCACAAATTAATATCCCAAATACTTTTCCAAGTTTGAAAGTTGATTCGTTCATCAACGTTTCCTTTGTTTGACATTACAATAATGAGGATAAATAATGCCTAGAACAAAGACAAAAAAGGTTATTTGTGATTTATTTGTAAGGTGTTTTTTTTATTAAAAAATTGATAATCAGTTAGTTGTCGGTGTATTTTGTGAATTTTTTATATTTGATCTCTATTCTTTTTTAAAGAAAAAAAAGTCGTTTTTTTTGAAAAAAGAGTAAGATCAAGTACTTAATAGGAATCAGAATGGATTTTGGAAGCGAGGATTGTTCACAAAAGAGGTATCGGTAAGGGTGTGTAAAAATGCGATTAATGCTTCTTTTTCTTCTTGGGTTAAGTCAAAAGGTCGGATGTTGGGATCTTCGTTTTCAACGCCATGTCCTCCCTGAGCATAATTATCTAAAACTTGTTCAAGGGTTTCAAAACGACCATCGTGCATATAGGGAGCTGTAAGTGCAATATTTCTTAAGGATGGTGTTCGGAAAGTCCCATTGTCAAAAAAGACGCCATTAATAGCACCTCTTCCTAGGTCTGAAAAATCTGCCAGAGAAGCCACATTGTCCAAGCCGTTGTTATGGAACTTATTATCGGTAAAGTTTGGCCCACTGTGGCAATGGGTACACCCGGGGTGCTCAAGGGTAATAGCTGTTTCGACCTCGAAAAGCTCCAGGCCTAGTTGTTCCTGCTCTGTAAATTCCTGCGAAAGGTCATTGAACCATATTACTTTGTCGTATTTGCTATTGCCACTGATCAGTGTACGCTCAAATTGAGCAATGGCCTTTACCGCTAGGTCTCTAGTAATTTCGGAGGTGCGATCAATGCCAAAAGCTGCCCGAAACAAGGCTGGATAATCATTGTGACGGCGTAATTTTGTTTCAACATTTTCCCAACTGTCATTTAACTCATCATGAGCTTCGATGGGGAGAAAAGCCTGATCTTCCAGGCTATTAGCTCTACCGTCCCAAAAGAAGTCTTTCTCCATAAATACCATATTGACCAATGACATAGCACTACGTTGGGTAGGAATACCCAAAATACCGACACTTTTATCCAACCCATCCGTAAAACTTTGTTCTGGAAAATGGCAGCTAAAACAGCTCATGGTACTATCCGCAGAAAGGATGGGATCAAAAAACAACATTCTTCCGAGCAGGATACCTTGCTCCGTCATTGGGTTGTCAGCCGGAAGGTTGGGTTGTCCTAGAAAGGATGGAAATTCCAGGGTATAGGGAGTAGGAACGTTAGGCCCAGTAATGAGTTCGTCGGGGCAGTTGTCACAACTTGGCATTTCATCATCATCACAAGCTAAAAAAGTAAAGCAAGCAAGGCAGGCAGCTAGAAATAGAAGTTTAGTGTAAGTCTTCATTTTGGGCTTAATTTTTAATCGGATAATACGATTGATTGCTTAATGCGGCGGAGTCGGTTAAAGTTTGTAAAAATGCAATTAAATCTTGCTGATCTTTCTCACTAAGGTGCAATGGTCTGACATTAGGATCAACATTTTCAGCATAATGCCCTCCTGAGTTGTAGTGTTGAACCACTTCTTCGATAGTTTTAAAACGACCATCGTGCATATAAGGAGCGGTGAGGAGAATATTCCTCAAAGTTGGTACCCGGAATTTGCCATTGTCATATTTGTTGCCACTAATTTGCCCGAGTCCCTGGTCTGGGAATTCATCAAGTGAAGAAATTTCATCTAATCCATTGTTGGAGAAGTCAAGATTAGTGAACAGTGGATCGGTATGGCAGTGACTACACTCCGCCATGGGGGTAGCAGGATAGCCAGCGTCGAAAAAGATGGTCCAACCACGCTTTTCTTGCGGTGTAAATTGGGCTTCCCCCCGTTGTACTTGATCGAATTTACTGTTGGCACTCACCAGCGTGCGTTGGAATTGTGCAAGTGCCTTAGCTGTCGATTCCTGATCAATAGATAGACCGGGGAAAGCTTCGTGGAAAAGCCGTGGGTATTCCGGATGCTGACGAAGTCGTGCTTGGATAAGATCCCAATGATTACCCATCTCCAGGCTATCGCCAAGCGGGTGAAGAGCTTGTTCTTCCAGGCTTGGGCTACGTCCGTCCCAGAAAACACCTTTGTAATGAAATCCAATATTGAGCAGGCTGGGAGCCGAGCGCTGGCCCATTCTTCCGGCAATACCTCTACTTACCGCTCCACCATCGGTGAAAGCCAACGCAGGCTGGTGGCAGCTGGAACAACTAATAGTACTGTCCAGCGATAGCACAGGATCGAAAAAAAGCGCCCTGCCTAAAGCTACTCCTTCGTAAGTGAGTGGGTTGTCTTCCGGGATTTGCATTTTCACGAAACCCTCAGGTTCAGGTATGGGGTAAGGAGGGGTAGGGGTTTTATCACAAGAGGTAAAAAGGCTGATCACTAAGAAGGCTAACAGGAACACGCTATTTGAAATCATCAACGGAAATAAGCGGTTGTTAAGAAGGGAGCGATTCTTGATGTTTAAACTCCCAAGCCGATAATGTGGGGTATGTTGGTGTGCACTTGGTTCAGGGGAGGTAGGAGAGGAGAGGGTACAGGACCCGCTTGTGGGAGGGTCCCACCCAGCTGACCGGACCGCCAAAACTGCTCCTTCTGCATCCTTGGCAAAAGGGCAGGCGTCATCATCTGCTCTGTTAACCAGAGCAGCCAAACAATACGCTAAAAAAACACCGCTGAATGCTCCTCTGACAAGAGGAGGTAATTGCCTATGAGGGTGCTGGTAGTTTGTCAGGCTACCAGCGGAGCGCAAACTTAATACTTTTTTGTTTTTATTCAAAATAAAATAAAATTAATTATTTATTTCGAAGGCGTTACTCAAGTTTTCCCACAGCCAACCATAGATGGCAACATTATTGGTGTGGTCTTGCGTGTTTTCTTGGATGTTGATATCCAGGTAGTTACCATCACGTGACAAAATATCGTATAAGTCTACGGTGAAGGTCATACTAGCAGGGTTGTCTTTTTGGATGATCAAGGGCTTGTTCATCGTCAATGTAGTGAACAATTCATCTTTGCCGATGTGATAGGTGAGTGGATCGGAAAACTGACCGTCACCATCAAGGTCGGCACGAGCTTCCACTTTAGCAAACACATAGCCTCGGGCCCACGACCAAAAATTCTGGCTCAATGGATGACCAGCGGCATAATCACCCGGTTGGGTGGCGTTCAATTCTCCGGTAAGTCCCAGCCCGATTTTTATGCCTGTATATACACCTGGTTCCAGATCGGTGAAGCTGAGTTTTACGCCTTGTTCAGCAGTAGCCACGTCATAGAAATCTTCGTAGTTGATGAGTTCAACTTCTGATACCAGTTGGCCTTCTGTACTGCCCTCTTTGATCAAGGTAATGTCGGATACGTAATAGTTGAAAAGCTGGAACTTCAGAGGACTACCATCCGGATAATTATACACCTGATCGAACATCACCAGTGGTGCATCTTGATAAGTAGCTTTAAAAGTTAAGTCTAGGTTTCCGCGACCTTCCTCGCTGTCCGGGTCGCAGGCAGAAAAAATGAAAGTGGCAGAAAGTAGCAATAAGAATAATGGACGCATGGTAGTGGTTTTGAGGGAATGATACAACTAGAGTTGTTCTGCTGGGGGCTGTTTTAGCGAAAGCGCTAAAATTTTATTCTGAACGAGGCAGATTTTGCAGCCGAATGCGGGCAATTCGGCGAAAAATCTAACGAAGTTCAGGATGAAATTTTTCGCTTGCAGCAAAACTTGTCCCAGCAGAACAACTCTATGATAGAGAAATGACGTCTTTGCTGTCTTTCTCCATGATATATAACAAATAGAGCCCACCAAAGTTAAGCTGGTTATTGTGCCAAAACCTGTGTTAACTGAAAGGATTGTGTAAGGTTATCGACAAATTGATTCTTTAAGGCAGTAGTATCTGTTTGCCGAACATCGATGCCTGAAAACCAGCGGGAGATATCGTTTTCAATAACCAACACCGGATTAAAGCCTTCAATAAAAGTGGTGGGTACAGGTAGATCTAGCTGAAGCTCCCTGATGAAATCGCTGCCATAAATATTGATGATCCTCGGAACGGTGTCGATCGCCGTAGTGTCCTGAAAATACTCAATCTTGGCAAAGATGTAGCCGGTGGCAGCACCAAGGTTCATCTGTCCGGTTTTAGGTGCTAGAGGGTGGCTGTTGGAAACGGAGGTCGTAACCGCTTTGTTGACCGGGTCCTTGATGCCAAAGGTGGCTTTCAAGCTGGCAAGTTCTCCACTGGGTGCTAAAGTTTTGAGCGTAACACTGCGCGTCGCGCGATCAATATCAGCAAATAAATAATCATCCCTTACCGTAATCATACTGGTATCGGTTCCGTTGGCAATGCTTAGATCAAGGGAGTCTGTAATGGTAAGTGTTTCGCCATTACTCAGTTGGAGCTCCAAATCAGACCAGTAAAAACGAATGCGTTGAATACGGAAAGGGTGATTATTGGCATCTATATAAAAGGTGTCCAGTCGTAAGGAAACCATCTCGTCGGGATAAGTCCAGGTATTGTCGAAACGAATGCTTAATTTGGGGAAAGTGCAACAATCGGGGCAAGCTTCATCGGCATCCAGGTCAAAATTCGTTGCACGCGTGTCCAGACAGCCAGGGGTCGGTTCATAGCAGCCGGAAATACAAAGCACCACCAAAAGAAAGAGAACGATCCGCATGAGCAAGGCTTATTTTTGCTGCGTTTCCCGCATGATTTTTTTGACAATTTGCTTTACCTGACTGGAAAACTCTTTGTTGACGATCCAGTTGTAGTAGTTTTTATCCTTTCTTAAGACGTCGGCTACTGCCTGGCCGTTGTATTTGCCAAAAGCAAAAACAATATTTCCGTGCTGGTCATATTTCATCTTTTGGGTAGCATCTACAAAGCGGGTGTCATTAGTAAAGTCGTGGAGTAACTTAATGTCTGGCTGGATGGCATTGGGCGTAACTTGGCCGTCTCCGTCTACGTAGTCTTTACCTTTATACATGTCTAGTTGACCCATAAAGACATCAATGGTTGCCTTCACATCAGCCATGGCGTCATGAGCGTTTTCAATTTCTTTTTGGCAATAAAAACGCAAGGCAGCAGAGAGTGTCCGCGGCTCCATTTTATAGAAAATTCGCTGCACATCAATCAAGCGCCGATTATCGATGTTGAACTCCAAACCAGCACGGTCAAACTCCTCCATGAGCATTGGAACATCAAAACGGTTGGAGTTGTAACCCGCTAAATCTGCATCACCAATGAAATCAAAAATTTCCTGTGCGATCTGAGCAAAGAGTGGTTTGCGCGCCACATCCTTGGGTGTGATACCATGAATGCTCATGGCCTCTTCTGAAATGGGAATTCCAGGGTTGACCAAATAGGTTTTCTCCTCAGGAGATTTTCCTTTGGCGGAATATTTGATGAGTGCTATCTGTATAATCCGGTCGCGGATAACGTGTAGACCAGTAGACTCAATGTCAAAAAAAACAAGGTCTTTGCTAAGTTGTAAATCCATGTAAGGGCTCGATTTCGGGCAAAGGTAGACAAACAATCGCGAAAGCAAGCATCTTAGTCAGCCAGTAGTACCGCAAAACCTTTGGTAGCTTTACTGCGCAACTGTCCTTCGTCGTCGCTGTAGATGAAATAGCCTTCCAGGCCCGCTTGCGCTTCTATCAAAGCATAGGCTTTATCCAGCCCCAGTACCATACAGGCCGTAGCAAATCCGTCAGCAGTTGCGCAATCGTCAGCCAAAATAGAGGCACTCAATAGGTTGCTCCTTTCCGGATAACCGGTGAAGGGATTGATGGTGTGACTGAATTTTTGTCCCTTTACCTCGTAATAATTTCGATAATTACCTGAAGTCGCCACCGCTTTATCGACTAATGGGATAGCCACCTGTAGGTCATTAGGGGAGGCGTCTTCCTTTGGTACGGCAATGCCCACCCGCCAGGGTTGATCACTCGCGCCTTTGTTGCCCGCAGCTACTACTTCGCCACCAATATCCACAAAATAATTACGGATGCCGCGTTGACGCAGATAAGCAGCAACTAAGTCCACACCATAACCTTTGGCGATGGCCGAAAAATCTAGTTGGGTGCCCGCAAAGGCTTTATCCAATTGAATAGCAGAAGGGGAGTGGATGACAGAGTCGTAGTCAATCTTATCCAGCCCCACAAAGGTCATTAAGGAGTCAACAGTGGCACTGTCCACCGCCGTTACCGGATGTTTGGGAGTATATCCAAAGCCCCAATAATTGACCAGGGGCATGATCGTAGGATTGAAATTGCCTCCGGTAATTTGCGCAATCTTTAGCGACAACTTCAGATTGGCTAGGAAATGAGGTGCTGCTTGCAAGGTCTCCGCTTCAATCGCGGGCAAATCACCGTGGTTGAAACGAGAAATGAGTGCTTCAGGAATGTAGGTGGAGACCTCCAGGTTGAGCGCCACCAGTAGAGAGTCCACACTCGTTTTTAAGTTAGTAATCTCTTCGCCGAGGTAGCTCACCTTATAATAGGTGCCCATGGTTTCACCTTGGATATGTTGCACCTTCGTCTCCGATAGGTTTTTATGTCGGCAGCCCGCTAGCAGCAGCAGGCTCAAAAAAAGCGTGTAAAAATTAGTTTTCATAAGGAGGGGGGAGTGTGTGGGGGTATTAAATCATCCGACGGCGATCCCACCAGCCATCCAGCGAATAGCGGCCAGGACCCATGAGTAGGATGACCAAGTATACGGTGCCAAACAGCAGTGCTGATTCCCTGTCACGAATGGAATCACCTGCGTGAACGATAAATGCGGCAACCAGCATGGTAATCAAGGCCGGAACCGATGCCCATCGGGTAAACAAGCCTACTACCAATAAGATGGAGCAGACCACTTCTGAAAAAACGGCCAGACCCAGCGATACTTCAGCACCTAAACCTATCGGGTCGCCAAATTTTATCGGACCCTCAGCGAGTAATTTCTCTAATTTACCCCAACCGTGGTTGATTACCATCAGCCCACCAAAAGCGAACCGTAAAAGGAGCAAAGAAATATCAGTAGCTTGTTGATTGGACATACTTTATTAATTTATTGGTTCTAATAACCAGACTTTGTCTGGGAGTGTATCTGTAATCTCATAACGTTCGTAAATCGAATTAGTTAGAAGATTGTGTGGATGATCAGTTCTTAATAAAATGAAACGCGGATGTTGATCCAAAATACGTTTTGCTTCCTTGGTCAGGTCGATTTCCAATGCTTCCACATGATGATCGTAGAACAGTAGCGAGGAATGCACATAAGGGGTAAGCCCTTGCTGACCCAATAAATGATAGACGATATGGTGGTAATTTCCTGTATAGACCAACTCTCCCGGCGCTAGCCGCTCCTTCAAGGCTGCGGCTACCAGACGAGGCCCGTCCAGCTTATTGCGAAAGTAAAAAAACAAGCCCACAGAAATCCCAACGAAAGCAACGACCATGAAAGGCTTGATCCAACGGGCGGCAGCCTTGCGTAGCCATCCCTGCTGCTTGCGCTCAGGGTCAAACCACAGTGCCGCTAAAAGGGCCAGTGGTGGCATCATCTGGATTTGATAGTGCCCAAAGGTTTTACCTGGCAACAGGGTCATCACGGTGACGCAGCCCAGCCAAAGCAAGAGAAAACCCTGCCAGGTGCGATCCTTTGCCAGAGGCTCCCTGAGGGCAAAAATGGCTAGTAAAGTAAACGGAAAAAATCGCCCGAAAAACGCCAGGGCAAACAGCAGGCGGTCAACCCAGCTGGCTTCTACCGGATACTTACTCGTTACATCAAAGGTATAAAACAAGAAGGCTTCGGTCTGCCCAATACTGGCGTAGTACCCGTACGTCAGGGCCAGAGGAAGAAAAAACACCAGCGTGAGAGGCAAGCATTCTTGCAGGATAGTTCGGAAAATACGTTCTTTTCGCCATCCCTGCCAAAGCAAAAATAGCCCAATCGCTAAAGCGTCGGCAGCAATCACGTATTTGATCATAAATCCAGCCCCCAGCAGTAAACCCGCCAGCAAAAAATGATGGATTTTTCGCCCTTCTCCCCAAACCAGCAGCAGCGCACCCAGGGTGAAAGGATTGAAAAACAGTTCCGTATTGGGAGAAATACCGTAAAATTTAAAAATCGAGGTCAGCAAGAGGTAGCTTATCGCTGCGGCCCAGCTTGCTTTTGTGTTACCACTGGCGCTGTTTCCTAATAAGTAAAGAAGATAGGCGGTCAAACCGATCACCAAGGCAGTAAACAGCCGCAAAAAGAAGATAGCACCTCCTCCCAACCAACTCATCAGGGCATAGATCAGAAAAATTCCCACTGGTTTGGTATCATAGCTGTCTACCAGGTAGGTTTGGCCCTCCAGGAGCCCTTTCCCAATCAGGAAATAAGTACTCTCATCATGATTGATCACGCTGGGAAAGAACGTTCCCCAACGCAGTAATACGGCTAAAAACAGCAGTGCTGGTAGTGCCCATTTGGACCAATCAATTTGTCGCATTATCCTTTGGCCTTGCCCTCAAGAATCCCTTCTTTTATGGCCTCTTCTTCCACACCGTGCAGTTGCACCGTATCTACTCCTGTCTTGCGCAAACGCATATTCAGGAATTCTACCAGCAGTGAAAAGGCAATCGCAAAATAGAGATACCCCTTAGGGACAGTTCCTACTTCAGAGCCCGCAATCGAAAGATGTGCCAGGTGTGCTCCTTCAACGATCAACATAAAGCCAATCAGAATCAAAAAGGCGAGCCCCAGCATCTGGATCGTTGGGTTGCGGTTTACGAAATTACCTACTGGGGTGGCAAAAAGCATCATGATTGCTACCGAAACCACCACTGCTGCAATCATAATCGCCAGTGCGCCGTACAGTCCATTGGTCATTCCCACGGCCGTAAGGATCGAATCGAAGCTGAAGACAATATTGATAATGGTAATCTGAACAATAACGTTAGAAAGGTTGGATTTGCCCGATTTAGGACCTGTTTCTTCTTCTTGACCCTCCAGTTTATGGTGGATTTCACTGGTCGATTTGTAGAGTAAAAACACTCCACCGGCGATCAATATCAAGCTCTGTCCCGTAAAGCCCGCCTCAATCAACCCGGTATGGATGCTGAACAAGGAAGCACTCATGGCTACCAGCGCCGAAATACCAAACAAGAGAATAATTCTCATCACCATGGCCAGCACCAGACCAATATTCGTTGCTCTGGGGCGCTCAGCCTCCGGCAGTTTATTGGCGGCAATCGTAATGAAAATGATGTTGTCAATACCAAGTACGATTTCTAGAAACGTCAGCGTAATAAAGCTCATCCACACACTGGCATCTCCCAAATTAGGCATCACAAGTTCCATAGCAAGGTAGTCATTGATGATTAAGCTGCAAGTTTACGACATTCTCCAGAGTTTCTGGAATCAGGCCAATGTTAAATTACACAGGATGTTGTTTTGGGCACCCCCTCCGCACATGCTCCGGGCCGGGTCGTCCGCCACGCGCTGTTCGCTTGGCCCTGCGGGCGCCCCGCGTTGCGGTGCTGGCTCCCACCCCTGGTGCAAGTCGGGCACAGAAATGGTTGGGGTGTCTCTTTTCTTTGATAAAGCGTTATTTTACTGTCATAAATCAAATACTTTTGTGTGCTACGGGAATAAGTGAAGAAGTCTACCAACTAATCAACTAAATAGATGACTGCCTCTTACTATATCAGCATAACGCTTTCAATTGGACTGGTACTGATGCAGTTTTCTTGTGGGAACTATAAGTCGCAATCAGAAAAGGAATTATCAAGGTCTTGTTTCTTACTCGAGTATAATGAATCGAAGGAGAAAAATAGTGATATTATGTCCTTGTAGTCTGGAGACTACAAGGAGCGCTCAGGTTGCGCGTGGCTTTAGCCCGCAACGAATTCTCTCCTTTTTATGATTGCGGACTAAAGCCACGCGCAACCTGGCTGAGGGCAACTTTTGCTCATTGAATTGCACCCCTTATGTTCGTTCTCAGCCTATCCTGATCTCTTGGTCGGAAATATCCCGCTGGTCGCCCTACCAGCAGAGGAGGGAAGCCCTTTACCGCAAGGGCTACCCTCCCTCAATCCTGCGGATCGGTCCCTCCAAAGGATTATATGGCACTTATTATCATGTCGGATTTGTGGTGTCAAATTATATGAGGAGCTTGCGACGATTAATACCCTCTTACTAAGTACCCAGTACCGTGTACCTAGTACCATGAAAACCTTACCTTTGCCCGGCAAAATGAAAATAACATGAAGTTTAGACGCCTCACCAAAGAAGAATTGCAAGGCCTCGAAGGAGAATTCGTTCAGTTTCTGGCCGCCAATACGGTCACAGCTCAAGATTGGGAACAGCTCAAAACAGAGGAAGTCGTAAAAGCGGAAGAACTCTTGAATATGTTCAGTGATATCGTCTTTGAGAAGATTATCAAGCAAGTCGTCTACCTCGAAGTACGCACGCCCAATGACCTGAAGACTTTTCACTGTCTAGAAGACAAGATCGTGCTGAATGGTCTCCATGTTGAAGGTCAGGCCATCCACGATCTTACCAGCGATCTCCCCACTTCGGAGATCATGGAAAGCTTCAAACAAGCCGATGTTCAATTGAAAATCTATACCGCCGAAAAGGCCTATCTTCCCGATCGCGCAGCAGAAATCTTCCGCATGCTCGAAAGCGGTGCCCTCATCGCCCCCCAAGGCCAGTGGTTCCAGACCATCGAGGCGCTTAAGAAGGATGCTTAATTGGGTGATACACATTTCCAACTATCAATCCTCCAACAAATCCGGCCTCCGTGCCTGTGTGCGAGCCAGGGCCTGTTCGTAGCGCCACTCCTCAATCTTGGCGGTATTGCCAGAGCGAAGGATGTCGGGAATGTCTTTTCCTCGAAAAGAGGCAGGGCGAGTATATACCGGAGGGGCCAGCAGATCGTCCTGAAACGAATCCGTCAGTGCCGATTGTTCATCGCCCAATACGCCGGGTAGTAATCGCCCGATGGAATCTACCAATACGGCGGCGGCGAGCTCACCACCGCTGAGTACATAATCGCCAATGCTGATCTCTCGGGTTACGTAAAGTTCACGGATACGCTCGTCAATGCCCTTGTAGTGGCCACAGATGAGCAAGAGGTTGCCTTTGAGGGAAAGTTGGTTGGCAATGGATTGACGGTAACGCTCTCCGTCTGGTGTCAGGAAAATGATCTCATCGTAGGTGCGTTCCTTTTGCAGGTCGTCTATGCAGTTGGCCAGTGGCTCGCACATCATTACCATACCAGCCCCGCCCCCAAATTGATAATCGTCAAGTTGTTTGTGTTTGCCCAGGCCGTAGTCTCGCAGGTTGTGTACCTCCACTTCCAGTAATCCTTTTTCCTGTGCCCGCTTCATGATCGAATGCTCAAACGGACTGTGTAATAACTCGGGCATCACAGAAATAATATCAATACGCATAGACGGCTGATTTTTCGCAAAGCTGACCATTTTTTCTTGCTCAGGCAATTTTTGTGAACCAATTTCTCATCGGGATACAAATGCTCAACCATTGCCTACACTTACTCATCTTTGGTAGTTTGGCGGTAGATGCGCCGCTATTTTTGGTCTATCAACAAAACCAAAGAACATGCGCACCGCACTATTGACCATCATTATCATCAGTGCCCATTTTTTGTTTGGGCAATATGACGAAGCCTTTTCCACCGTGACTGCTCCTTCGGGGCTCACCTTGCGCGAAGGGCCAGGACTTGACTACGATCGGTTGACCACCATCCCATTTAATACCCAGGTAAACCTCATGGAAGACCAAATCAATTACCAGCAAGTAGACACCATTGGTGATATCAGTGGCTATTGGGTACCTGTTCGTTACCAAAAAAAGGAGGGTTATCTTTTTTCTCCCTACCTCAAAAGAGGCTATTTGTTTACCCCAGCTAATGATGGAGTGAACAAAGATTACCGTATCGTTATTCCGGGTATGCGAGTCAGTGCCCTCAACTACGCCCCTGATCTCTACTGGTACGCCCTGATCGCTAAAGCAGGGGAGGAGTACGGTGATTTCCTTTTACAAAAGGTGGATCCCATTGTAGATTTTGCCCCCATGACCATGGAAGAGCATTACAATTGGGCGTATGAAGAAGGCTTGGTAAGTATGGACTTGGAGGTGTCGGACGATTATGTTTTCCTCTTCATCGGTACCCAAAAGCCTATCGAAGAGGTAGAAAAAATGGTACAAAAAACCTACTACAATGAGGCCGCTGGTTACCCTGATTGGGGGCAATCAATCTATCCCTACCAACAACTTCCCATTTTTGAAGACAAAGATGGGGGCAGATTTGTCCTTTCTGGGCACATTGCCCCTACCAAGAGCACTTATCAAAGTGGTGATGAAATCGACTATTCTCTTGGAATAAGTTACTGCCGATATCCGGGAGATTACCAGCAGGTGCCTCATCAAGTCCTTACACCAGAACTCAGTACCTCTACCGTTGAAGAGGCATTGCCTTCTTATTTCTATCATCATCCCCGCATTTTCTGGCAAGGTGATCTCAATGGTGACCAAATGCCAGATTTGATCTTCTATCAACCCAATACCAGCGAGTGCTGTGGTGGTTCTGAAAGCTTTTACCTTCTCATGTCTGAGCAAATAAATGGAAACTGGGAGTGGCACCGCGCCGCAGAAGATACTTTGGAGAGTTGGGGTGGGTGTTAGTTAGTATACGCTTTGAGCATTACCTACTACGTTTACGAGTTATCGGTAGTTTATCTAAGAATGTAACGAGCACGCTGACGAGTACCAATAAATTTGGGCAAAAGTTAGTAGATTAATCAAATAAACGTATCTTTGCGGCTCCGCCTGGAAATAGGTGGAAAAATTTGGCAATCCCGTAGCTTGCTGGACAAGGTAAACGGGGATCATTCAACAAAACAGGACATTTAAATATGCCAGTTAAAATTCGCTTACAGCGTAAGGGTCGTAAAAAGCGCCCTTTCTACCACATCGTAGTTGCCGACGCACGTTCACCACGTGATGGCCGTTTTATCTCTAAGTTGGGTACTTACAACCCTATGACTAAGCCTGCTACCATTGATATCAATCGTGATGAGGCTTATGAGTGGTTGATGAAAGGTGCACAACCTACCGATACCGTTCGCGCTATCCTTCGTTTCAAAGGTGTATTGTACCGCAAGCACTTGATGCGTGGTGTACTTAAGGGTGCACTTACCCAAGAAGAAGCTGATACAAAATGGCAAGCTTGGATTGATGCAAAAGAAGACAAAGTGGCTGCTCGCCGCGATGCTGCACTTGCTGAGATCGAAAACTTCCACGCTAAATTGCTAGGAGAAGCACCAGTAATTGTTGAAGCGGCTCCTGTAGTTGAAGAAGCTCCTGTTGCGGAAGAAACTGCTCCTGAAGCAGAGGCTCCTGCTGAAGAAGCACCAGTAGCAGAAGCTGCTGCGGAAGAGGCTCCAGCTGCGGAAGAAGAAGAAAAGCAAGACGAGGCTTAATCCTTGTTTCGAATAAAGTTTACGGAGGGCTTATCTGCAAATCGCAGGTAAGCCCTTTTTAGTGACGGATCCAAAATAACTTATTCCACTTTTGATTCGCTAAAATTTTCTAAGCAAGCAACTAAAAGGAGCTTGCGTGAAAATATTCGCGAATCGTTGAAAAAAATGGAATAAGTTATTTCCGTCAAATTACTAAGTTAGAATTTAACGTCCGAAATTATTTTTTGCAAAATACACAATGTATATTTGCAACGGCTTCCTAAAAGCCATACTTTATTCCAAAATTATTGCAGTGAACCTGGTAGTGCCGAATGTCGCACTACCAGGTTCGCTTTTATAAAAAATAGCTTAGGATGTATGAGTTAATGCCAGAATATCTGGAAAGATTAGAAACCATCGCCGGAGAAATCCAGGCGAGTGAAGTCCTGCAACAGTACCTCGAAGAGGAAGAGGAAGAGTACTTCAATACCCTCAAAGAAACCTTTGAGCCCAATATCAATTTGGTCTACCAGGATGTAGCCACCCATCATCCGCTACAGTTGATCCATCTTGAGCGTATTCTGCTGGATCCTGCTTTCGAAGGATTGTTTTTACCGCGTATTCTTGGGTTCAGTGTACTACGAGGGACGGTTGATCACCGCTACAAGTATACACGGCCTCAACATCACTTTCAGGACATTCTCCTGGCTATTTGTAATTCGGCCAATTTTGATATTCTCAAGAAACGGATTGGACAGACCATTCAGATTGGTTTTGCACTAAGCAGTGATATTTGGGTCACCAACCTGATCAATGCCATTGATAACCGTCGGGTTCGTCACTATTTGCAAGGTTTGAAATCAGATCGGCTGCGTGTAGTTGAGGAGCGCCAACGTGATTACGCCCGCTACAATCGTCAGTTCCTGAGCGAAAATTACCTGTCGGTGGTATTCCCAGACACTCCAGCGGAACTGACCATCGAGTATGCTGGTCTAGAGCGTTTCCTCCTTTACCGTATCAACACCCAAGAGGATAATACCTCACTGATTGCTCCCCTGGATGAATTTGTGAGCAGTGAAGCCCTCATTGGTACACCTGAGCATATGAAGGTGGTAACCCTTTATGGTGCATTTTTTACTTTACCGGATGATAGCGAGGTCGTGGTCAGCGAAGCGATTGAGAAAATGCGCGCTTCCTTGCCTGATGCGGATGAAGCGCAATTGGAATTTTTGCTCTACCTCCATGCCCACGAAGAGGTGAAGCTGACGCCTGAAGCTGATCTCAATCTAGCAGCCCTGTACGATCGTCAGATCGACGATCAGCTCAGTGGTTATTTCAACATCATTGAGAAAATCCACACGGAAGGCTACACCAATGAGTCGACCCAAGAAGCTATCCGGGAGGCTTATTTGAATCACGAAGGGCTTTCTTCGTTTAATGAAGGTATTCGCCGGACCATTTACAGCTACTTTTCCACTTTTGTGAAAAACCTTGAAGTATCGGATTACCCGGAATATTTTGAGATCACCAAGCTGTTTGCCGTTTATATGGGCTTGTTTGGCAACCAGCAGTTCAACCAGGATCTCAAAGAGCTTTCTATGGCTTATATCCGTAAGTTGCTTAAAGTTTACACGGATAAGCGCGGTAAGGACTATCAGGATATCAAGAAGTTTGTTTCTGCTACCTTCCTTGATTTTGGCTTCCTGACGGACAAAGAAATTGTCAACCTCTTCAAAACACGCCGTAAGCGTAAGAAGAAAGAGGACGAATAGTGAGGTATTCAAAAAAAGCCGCAAGCATTGCTTGCGGCTTTTTTGATGAATAGAAGTTAAGTACTCAAAAGTATTGTGTAAGGCACGGAATTTGTTAAATTGGGCACGATTAACCAATACGCTTTAGTCGTTAAAGTTCCCTCCTATGCGTTTGAGTACCCTTGACTGGGGCATCATTGCCGCCTTTTTTCTTTTTTCTCTGGTAATTGGGGTCTGGACCTCGCGGCGAGCCGGCAAGGGCTTTGCTGAATTTTTCCTTTCTGGCCGTGGAATGCCCTGGTGGCTACTGGGGATCAGTATGGTAGCTACTACCTTTAGCGCGGACACTCCAAACCTTGTAGCCGATATTGTGCGCCAAAATGGGGTGGCGGGCAACTGGGTATGGTGGGCTTTCCTCCTTACCGGAATGCTGACTGTTTTCTTGTACGCGAAACTATGGCGTAGGTCAGGCGTATTAACGGATCTCGAATTCTACGAACTGCGCTATAGCGGCAAACCCGCTTCTTTTCTACGGGGCTTTCGTGCTGTTTACTTGGGGGTGGTTTTTAATGTCATGATCATGGCTACCGTCTGTTTGGCCGCGATCAAAATAGGCGGGGTCCTCCTGGGCCTGACTCCCGTGCAAACGGTCTTGATAGCCTCGGTGGTAACCGTCATTTACACCAGCATGGGAGGGCTAAGAGGAGTGATCATTACTGACTTTTTTCAGTTTGCATTGGCCATGGGGGGCATGGTTTGGGCTGCGATGATCATCCTGGATCGGCCGGACATACAGGGGCTGGATAGCCTCCTGGCGCACCCTAACCTGCAAGGTAAGCTAAGCTTTCTTCCTGATTTTAATAATTGGGAAGTGGTCTGGCCCTTGTTTATATTACCGTTAGCGGTGCAGTGGTGGTCAGTCTGGTACCCGGGAGCAGAACCTGGTGGTGGTGGCTACATAGCCCAGCGGATGCTGTCGGCAAAAAATGAGAAGCATGCGATCGGGGCAACCTTGTTGTTCAATATTACGCACTATGCACTGCGTCCCTGGCCTTGGTTGCTCATCGCACTGGCTTCATTGATCTACTATCCACTAAAAGTTGATCCCAGTCCGGCAACGCCACAAGTATACGTACATGCGGATGCTGCGGATTTTCTAAATAAGCATCTAGACGAGGAAGCTCTGCCTGTTTTAGCGCAAGGACTCGCTTACCAGGTGGCACAAAATGCAGGTGGAGAAAAGCAGGTAGATTATCAGCGCTTGGAAAAAATAGTGCAAGAACATCCTATGTCACTAGAAGTACGCTCGCTGGCTTACATCTTTTATGAAAAAAACAAAGGCACTGCCGAGCAAGCAAAGTGGACGGACCCCTTGTCGGAGGAAGGCTTGGTCTACATTCACCTGGCGAAACCCGATATCGCATTAAACAAACTGGGGCACGATCTTGGGTTTTCACTGATGTTGCAGTTTATGCCTTCTGGCTTGCTAGGACTTTTGCTCGCTGCCCTGATTGCTGCTTTCATGTCGACGATTTCTACGCACCTCAATTGGGGAGCTTCTTATTTGGTCAACGACGTATACCGACGTTTCGTTAAACCAACAGCGACGGAGCAAGAACAAGTATTGTTGGGGCGTGTGATGACGGTGGTGCTGATGGCACTCGCGGCCTTATTGGCCCTGGCGTTGGAAGATGCCCTGGCGGCTTTCAATATTATCCTGCAAATTGGTGCCGGTACGGGATTGTTGTTTATTCTACGTTGGTTTTGGTGGCGCATCAATGCCTACTCGGAAATTGCAGCCATGTTTATTTCCTTCTTCGTAGCCGTGTATTTCGAATTTTTACACCCGACTGATCTGCCTGATCATGCCCGATTGGTGTACAGTGTAGGCATTACGACCGTGGGTTGGGTAGTCGTAACTTTTCTGACGCGACCTACTGCCAAAGACACCCTCATTCGTTTTTACCGCCTCATCAGGCCGCACTCTGCTGGCTGGGATGCGGTTATTCAGTATGCGAAAAAAGCGGAAGAATTGGCCGCACCCATTCCCACCAGCTCCTTTATGCTGGAGTTGACCTGTATGTTTGCTGGCTGCTTTTTGGTCTATGGATTATTGTTTAGCACTGGCTTCCTTCTTTACGGCGCACTTGGTCAAGCAGCCATAAGTTTATTGTTGTCCGTACTGTCAGGTTGGGTGATTTACCACAACTGGTCAAAAATTCAGCAATAGCGCAGTCGGCAGTAATTTGCAACGATGCAGAGCTAAGATAATGATGTTAAAATGCTTGGGTAGACGAACTAAAATCTGTGCTAAGGAGTTTTTATGTCAAGCAATCATTTGTTGTTAAAATTTGGATTATTTATTTTTTCCAAAATATAATTCGTATTTTTAGCATCGGATGGAATAAGAATTGCAATTATGTTTTTATTTCTGTTGCCTAATCGTTTTATCATCAAACTCAATGCTCATGAATCGTAGGTCTCTCAAGCAGAGGTTATTAAGGACCCGTATTGCCCTCAAACAGACCCTAAATCGAATTTTGGACATTAACCGTAAGCGAAAAGCACTCAATGATTTAGTTGAATTCAAAGAACATTCCGCCAAATTGGAAGATGAATTGAAAGTGCTGAATCAACTAGCGTCAAATCAGGCTAGCTTAGTCAGGAAATACGAAAATGATTTGGCCGTTTCCGACGCCTAAATCAAACCAGCTTAACAGTAATGTTCGGCGAACCAATGGGGCTATCTTCAACAGAAGGTAGCCCATTTCTTTTTTGGGTATAGTCCTCCAAGGCAGGATTTGTGAATTCTGACTTGCCCTTTTCCCGTCTCGCTGCGTTAAAAAGCCTCGCCAACGCGCTGCGTTGCCTACGTTTTTTGCCTTGCGAGTCGAGAAAATAGCGGCGTCATCTTTCCACAAATCCTGCCTTGACGGACTATGAAAATGCTGCTACTCATTCTGCCAAAATCCCGGACATATTCTAACGTATTATTTGCGCTAATGATGAAGCGCTGACAAAATATCGAGCAAAATGATGAACAATTCACCACCCTCTGTTTGTTAGGTGTGCAGGAATAAAATAAACTTATTCCGTCAGCCGTATATGAACACGTTTTCAATCGACCAGGAGGTAATAAAAAGTATGCTTACCAACGAAGGGAGCAGCCTTTGGGATCTTACCTTTGAGCAACCAGTGTTGTTGGTTTTTTTGCGGCACTTTGGCTGTACGTTTTGCCGAGAAGCACTCAGTGATATTGCAAAGATTAAGCCTCGAATAGAAGCATCAGGTATTCAGGTGATTTTTGTACACATGACAGATAACAAGATTGCTGACCGTTACTTTCAACGGTATCAACTTGCGGGTGCTGTACATATCAGCGATCCAGAATGTGAATATTACGCACAATTCGGGCTGGTCAAAGGCAATTTTACCCAGTTATTCGGCTTGCAATCCTGGATACGAGGATTTCAGTCGGGTATCATTGAAGGAAATGGTTTGAGTTACAAGCAAATAGGAGATGGTTTCCAAATGCCTGGTGTCTTTGTCCTTCAGGAAGGTAAAATAAAGGACGCTTTCGTGCACCGTCTTTCGCATGATCGACCAGATTATGAAAGCTTGATTACAAATTGTTGTGAAATTAATTGATCACCATTAGATCAAGAATATTTACCGTTCGGGTAACGCCATCCCAGAGAACATCGTCAGTAACTAACCGTAGCTTATAGTCAGGGTTTTCCCCTAGTTTGCTAATAAATTCTTTGGCCATGGTGCGGGAAGGTTCGGTAAGAATAATACGTCCACCTGGACGCATCATCAGCTTAAAAGCATTTTCCAAGTCCGCAAAAAAACGCTCCTCATAAGCTACGTCAGAAGCTAGTAGTAAGTCTGTTTGTACCTCCTTGGCTGGTTGCCGCCAGTCCATTTGTAAAGTCTGGAGTGGAGCCTTTGAGTTTTGCTCCCAATTGGTTTTCAAGAACACCAAAGGCTCCGCAAGATAGTCGGTCATTAAAACGTTTGCGCTCAACATTCCTGCCACGATGCCAGGAAGACCAAGGCCGCATCCTATTTCTGTTACCTTCAAATCGGGTTGGATGATTTTCTCCCGTACCAGGTACTTACCCAGAGCGATAGCAGAATGCCATAAATCAGCCCAATAGGGAATACGCTGATCGCGATAATCTTCGTGATCTTCTCCTTTTTCAATTAATGCATCCAACAACTCATCGAGGTTGGTAATATGGGTAAGTGTTACTGCTAGACCATCCAGGTCGAGGGTAACGGTCTTGGTTTGATACGGGAAAGTCAAATGGACAATTTTGCCCCAAAGTTAATTAAGTACTTAGTATCAGGTACTCAGATGGAACGTCTTTTTAATCCAAGTACACCGTGCCCAATACCAAGTACGGTGAGGTTGGGGGCCGTAACTACTTGGTGATCAGATTATCATCCCCAACCTCACTTTAATACACACCAGTCCGCATTTCTGTAAAGGCATAGCGCAGCAGGTCGTGGGTAGTTACGATGCCGATCAGTCTGCCATCATCCAGAATGGGTAGTGCATGCATTTTGTTGGACAAGAATACGTCTGCTGCGAGGTCTATCTGGTCGTCAGGGGTCAGAAAAACAGGGTAGGCGGACATAATGTCTTGTGCAGAAAGATAATCAAACTCTTTCTGGCTGTAGGTCCGGCCAGAAGAATTAAGGCTAAGGATGTAGGTGGCTTTGGCCAGGTCTTCTTTACTGATAATCCCTTTCAATTGGTTATTAAAATCTAATACAGGCACATGGTGGAAATGGTGCGTATCAAAAATTTTCTTCACTTCTGAAAAGGTAGCGGTTTCGAATACACTGATGACGTTTTTCGTCATGATGCGCGCAACAGTATGTAGATTATCCATAACTTGTAGTCGTTGATTAATACCCACAAGTTCGTTGGAAAGCCGTGTTAAGTAAGTGATTTTTCTCAGCGATGGGGAATGAATTTTATCAGGCTCTTCTACCTGTCCTAACAGCGCAAGTCTGTTTTCTCAAATAAAAAATCCCAAATAACTGATAGCTATTTGGGATTTTCTGGCACCAAAGATGGGCCATAATAAATTAATGGTAAGCGTGCTTACTCTACGTCGCGGAATTTTGTTTCCTTGTAGATAGCCTTCAAGGTTTCATTACGACGCTTTACAGAAGGCTTCGTAAATTCACGGCGGGTACGTACTTCGCGGATGATGCGAGTATTGATAGATTTGCGCTTGTAACGCTTGAGTGCTTTGTCAATAGTTTCGCCACTGCGAACGTCGATAATTAACATAATTCCTACGAGTTATTAATTTTGCGGTGCAAAGATAGAATTATATGCTAAACATACAAGGGGTGGGAGAGATTTTTTTGCGTAATACTTATGTCCATGGCAGATAGGTCGGACCAGGCACAGTTGCGGGCGTTTTTTAATCAAACGGTAGCACTAAAAGAAGAGGTGTGGGCAGCCTGCCTTCCGGCTTGGCAGCCCTTTTCTGCCAAACGGCGTACCATCTTGACGGCGGCGGGTGAGCGAGAGCGTTACCTGTATTTTGTTTTGGAGGGTATTCAACGGGTCTTTTTTCTTACCGAAGATGGCGCCAAAGAAGCTACGCTGGTGTTTATGTACGCCCCTTCTCTAAGTGGAGTGGCTGACTCTTTTCTGGGGCAGCATCCTTCTCATTTTTATTTAGAAACGCTCACGGATAGTCGTTTTTTGCGTATTTCCTACGAGGCATTTATCGAGCAGTGTCTCACGTATCCGGAAATGAATCGCTTGGCACTGGCATTGGCCGCGAGTGCTTTTGAAGGGGTGTTATTGCGGCAAGCGGAATTGCAGACGGCCGGTGCAGAGGCTAAATTCAGGGCGCTCTTAGCGCGTAGTCCGCATGTGCTCAATTTGATTCCCCACAAATACCTGGCTTCGTATTTAGGCATTGACCCGGCCACTTTTAGCCGCCTACTAGGAAGTGTGAAATTATAAATCTTGACATTCCTCAAGATTTTTTTCTGGGAATAGCTGCTCCTTTGCGGTAGAATTAAAAAGAAGAACATGCCTGTATTTAATCGTAAGGAATTACTACAAGATTTAGAAGCCAATGTGCGAAGAGGAATTGACGTTGTCACAGCACTCCGCGCTAGTAATGATGCTCGTCTGAGTGCTCCTGGAGCAGGAGATAGTTGGAGCGTTGTTCAGCATCTGTATCATCTGAATTTTTATGCCACCTTTTACACAGCAGCCCTTGAGCGCTGTTTGGATGACACGCAGAGCAGTGCTAAGGAGACCTTCCGTAGTGGTTGGTTGGGTAACTATTTTACCAATATCATTGGTCCGGCTGAAGAGGAGCAAGCCCTAAAGGTGAAAATGAAATCACCAGCAAACGCCATTCCCCCTCACAGCAGTGAATTAGAAGTAGATGCTGAAATAGAAGCCTTTTTGGCACTTCAGAACCGGTTGTTGTACCTGCTGCAACGTGCCCGACAGGTAGACCTGGGGGCGTACCGAGTACCGACCTCTTTGAGCAAATGGGTAAGCCTGAAATTGGGGGATAGTTTCCGATTTGTGATTGCGCATCAGGAGAGGCATTTTCAGCATATTGAAAGGAATAATATCCCGTAGAGACGCGACGCATCGCGTCTCTACAGGATGCGTAACCAGATCGTATGATCGTGTTGGTACGATTGGCCCGGATCGTATGATCGTATTGGTACGATTAGCCCGGATCGTATGATCGTGTTGGTACGATCAGCCCTCTGCCCAAGAAACTACGCGTAAGGTGCCGGTAGGCACGCAACAGCAAAGGATGGCAGCGGTTCCGCTCCTTAGAATCGGGTTTCTAGGTAAGTACGTAAAAAATTAATATTCCATTATTTTGACATCGGAATGCCTAAAAGCCGCACGGATTCTATCTGGCATCATCGCTAAGTATTCCAGCCCAGCCTCTACCGTTTTGTGAAGCTGGCTCTTAGTTTTGCACCAGCGGTGCTTTAGGAATTCCGATTTCAAGAAGTTCCAAACCTGTTCGTCAGGGTTGTACTGGGGGCAGTATACAGGGGTTGAATAGAGTTGTAAGCGATTACGTGCTTGTGAATCTGATCGTAAAAAATGTTTTAGCTCTTTACTCTTGTGGATACTTGCATTGTCCCAAATGATATTGAGTTGACCTTCCATTTTGTTCAGGCAAAGTTTTAAAAAAGCGATGATCTGCTTCGTGCTAATAGCAGTGCGGTAAACCTCACTAAACAACTCTCCTCGTGGTGTTATGCCGCTAATGGCATAAACTCTTTCAGTTACACTGTTTACTTCCTTGAGTACCGGACTATGTCCAATCAATTCATAGACTTTAGTAGAACTAGAGGCACTACAAAAGCTGCTCTCATCTACAAAAACGATGTTTTGATCTGGCTCCATTAGTTTTTTTTTAGCTCCGGGATTACTTCTGTTTCGTAATAAGCTATTTGTTCAGAACGCTGTCTAGTGTCTTTGACTTGAGGCTGCTTAAGACTGTAACCTAGTCTGGTCATTAACCTACTAATATGAGGAAGGCTATAATCTACTTGGAAACGAACACTTATAAAGGATTGAATCCTCATCCGAGTCCAACCATCGCTTGGAAAACCATTGGCCTTAGCTCCTTTGGCTAGCAACCTCTTCAATTCTTGTCGCTGATGACGTTTAAGCTTTGCTGGTCTACCACTAGGCTTGCCTACTTTGTAGTTTTCTACACCATTCGCGGATTTGATTTTGGCAAGCGTATGGCTTATTCCTGCCTGGGTATAACCCGTCGCAAGGGCAATATCTTTTTGTGTTAATCCCTGTTCCGCAAGGCGATAAATGATTTTGTGAATATGTTCTTTGTGCTCAGTAGCTGTCACGACTTAAGTATTTGGTACACAAGAATATACAAAATATATTTGTACTTACCTACATACCCGATTCTAAGGAGCGGAATGAGCGTACAGCCAGACCACCGCCCTTAGGCTGGTGGTGATGCAAATAAATTGAAAATTCCGACCTTTGTGTTTTGGAACTCATGAGGAGGTTTTTGTGTTGTGGCTCACAAGCTCACTTTACATGAACTTTGTGAGCGTCCCTGACGGAAAAAACGCAAATTATACCACCATGAATCGTCTTGTTCTGACCTTGCTCAGTGGCCTGCTTGGAGTGGCTGCTATGGCTCAAAGTGAACGCCCCAACCAATCTTCTCATCAACTCGGCATTCAACGTTCTATTGACAACATTCAACTGGATGGCGCTTTGTCGGAAGCTTCGTGGGAGCAGGCAATGGTAGCAGATGGGTTCTGGGAAAAAGACCCGCGTGATAATGTACGGGCAAGCCTGAAAACGGAAGCTCGGCTGACCTATGATGACCAGTTTTTGTACGTAGGGATTGTCTGTTACGATACCAGCCAAAACCATATTATTCAGACCCTGAAGCGAGATGCTGGTTATTGGGAAAGCGATGCCGTAGCGATCACGCTGGACCCCGTAAACGAGGCCACAAATGGCTTTATGTTTGGGGTAAACCCTTTGGGGGTGCAGATGGAGGCCCTCTTGGGCGGCGGTAGCGGCGATGGTAATTGGGACAATAACTGGGACAATATCTGGTTTGTAGCAACCCAGCAGTACAGTGACCGCTGGACGGTAGAGATGGCCATACCATTTAAGACCTTACGCTACGAAGCAGGTACCACCGAGTGGGGCATCAATTTTTTGAGGAATGACATCAAGCACAATCAGTTTCACGTATGGGCTCCGATTCCGCGACAATTTTGGGGGATAGATCAGGGATATTCTGGCAAGTTGGTGTGGGATACAGCACCGCCGGTAGCCAAGGGTAATGTGGCGGTGATCCCTTATTTGTCAGGGGCTTATCAACAAGATAAGGAAGCGGAATTACCCGAAGATCTTGAAGATTTTGTAGGCCAGGTAGGGGCGGATGCCAAGATTGCGCTGAGCCCTTCTCTCAATCTGGACCTGACGGTGAACCCCGATTTTAGTCAGGTAGATGTAGATGTACAGCAGACCAACCTGACGCGATTTAGCCTGTTTTTTCCAGAACGCAGAAACTTTTTCCTGGAGAATAGCGACCTGTTTGCCAGCTTTGGTATCCCTCCGGCGCGGCCGTTTTTCAGTCGGCGGATCGGATTGGATGAAGATGGACAGGCCGTACCCATCACCTTTGGAGCTCGCCTGACGGGCAATGTGACCGACGATTTGCGCATCGGTGTGTTGGGGGTGCAGACCAAGGCCAATGATGTTCAGGCTGGGCAAAACTATGTGACGGCCGCTTTCACGCATCGCGTGCTGGAGCGTTCTACCGTCAGGGGGATGTTTACCAACCGGCAGGCTTTTGCCAATGGTGAATTCAGTACCACGGATTATAACCGCAATGCCGACCTGGAATTTAACTACCAGAGTGCTGATGGAACCTGGTTGGGCTGGACGGGCTACCACCGTGCTTTTCGGGAAGGTGTAGCGGATAAGCATACCTTTTATAATATGGGGGGAGCTTATACTGCCGCTAACTTTAATGTTTTACTGGATATGGTATCCGTAGGGGAAAACTACTTTGCGGATGTAGGTTTTGTCAATCGCCTGGAGAATTACGATGCCCTGCGGGATACGATCATCAGGAGGGGATACAAGATTCTTTACACGCCTGTTTCTTTTACCTTATTGCCGGCCGCAGACTGGTTGCAAAACTTGAATATCATCGTTGAGAACGCACTTTTCCTGAACGATGACTATAGCCTGAATGAAAGAACGACCTCCTTGATTGGCGAAGCTGTATTCCCGAATTCTTCTCGGTTTGTTGTCGGGGGAACCAGCTTTACGACGGACTTATTGTTTCCTTTTGATTTTACAGAGGGCGACCCACTACCTGCTGGCCGCTACAACTACCTGGACTACGGCATGAATTACACTTCCGATCAACGCAAGCGGTTTGGCTTCAATTTGCGGGCCGAGTCGGGTGGTTTCTACAACGGCCAGCGTGTTTTACTAGGAGCAAGTGCGCAGTACCGCGTACAACCCTGGGGGAATTTTACCTTTTCGGCAGAGTATAACCGGCTGAAGTTTCCTGAAAATTACGGCGAGCGCGAGCTGTGGCTCATTGGCCCACGGGCAGAGGTGAATTTTTCCAAAAACCTCTTTTGGAACACTTTCGTGCAATACAATACCCAGGACGACAATTTCAACATCAATAGCCGATTGCAGTGGCAGTTTAAACCTTTGTCGTGGTTGTTTTTGGTCTATACAGACAACTATGCGGTGGAGGTTTGGGGGCCTAAAAACCGGGCCTTGGTACTAAAGCTGAATTATTGGCTGGTTCTGTGATCCAGAACACGGAATACCAATCGTGAGGTACTGATCTTTGGTGTTGAATCAACACCCATTGATGATGCAAAAGATAATTGCTCCATTCATTTTCAAGCAGAGGGCTACTTGGAGCCGTATTAGCCATACTGTAAGCTTGCTTGTAGCGGCCCTTTTCCTTGGAGGAATAACATTTGCTTGCCAATCAGAACCAGCTAATCAAGAAGAGGTACTCACTGCCGAAACACTGGCCGACTTGGCGCAAATTATTCCACTGTCGGAAGAAGAAGGTGCGCGCTTACTTAAGCAAAACTGTTATTCGTGTCATAACCCTGAGTCGGCTTCGCATGATGATATGCTGGCTCCCCCTTTGGCGGGCATAAAACACAAGTACCAACAGCTTTACCCCGATCGCAATGTTTTTGTGCAACGTTTAGCTTCGTTTACGATAACACCCACCGAGGAAAACGCGGTCATGCGCGGGCCGGTACGTCGGTTTGGACTGATGCCTCCGGTAGCTTTGCCTTTAGCGGAGGTGCAGCAGTTGGCGGCATTTATTTACGATCACGACTTACCCGTACCAGCATGGTTCCCCGAACATTTTAAGGAGCAACACGGCGAAGCTTGGTAGGTACATTTTTTAAAAAAATCAACACATTTCAATATGCGTATATTATTTAGCCTCGCCCTTGTCATTACTATGGGCGGGATACTTATGGGCCAGTCTTTTAACTACTCGGTGGCCCTGGAGCCCATTGCGATCGACAATTTGGGCGGCCTTCAATCCTTCGCGCATGGCGAGTACGATGGCCAGTGGCTGATCGTAGGCGGGCGGCTGGATGGCTTGCACCGTCGGCAGCCATTTGCCTCCTTTGATATTGCCGGGCACAATGATCAACTGATCGTGGTAGACCCTGTGCAGCAGCAGCGTTGGGTCGCCAGTTTGGAGACTTTGCCCGCAGCGCTTCAGGAGCAATTGCGCGCTACCAATCTTGAGTACCAACAGGAGGGGGATTATCTCTACGTGTTGGGGGGCTATGGCTTCAGTAATTTGGAGAACGACCATACGACCTTCGGTCAGATTGCCGCGATCCATGTGCCGGGAATTATCACGGCCATCAAGAACAATGGAGACTTGAACCCCCATATTCGCTATCAGGCAGTGGAGGACTTTGCCGTTACTGGCGGGCAGTTGGATAAAATTGGGGATACCTACTACCTGGTGGGCGGACAAAAATTCATTGGTCGTTACAATCCTCACGGGCCGGATCATGGGCCTGGATTTTTTCAGGAGTACACCAATCAGATTCGCCGCTTCCAATTAACAGATGATGGCAATGAGCTGACGATTACGATGCTGACACCTTGGACCGATACCGTCAACTTACACCGCCGCGATTACAACCTGGCGGCCCAAATCATGCCGGATGGTACGCCGGGACTGACGCTATTTTCCGGCGTGTTTCAGTACGAGCAGGATTTACCCTACCTCAGCAGCGTCAATATTACCGCCAATAGCTATCAAGTACAGGCTAATTTTGAACAGTACTTTAATCACTATCACTGTGCTCACGTCTCGCTGTACGCGGCTTCGACCAACGAAATGCACACCGTGTTTTTTGGTGGGATGGCGCAGTACTATCAAGACGGTAACGACCTGATGCAAGACGATAATGTACCTTTTGTGAATACCATTGCCCGTGTAAGCCGAATTGCGGATGGCACCATGTCGGAGCACAAACTAGAAGAAGTGATGCCTGCTTTGCTGGGGTCTGGTGCTGAGTTTATTGCTTTGCCAGGTTTACCAATGTACGAAAATGGTGTTTTGCAAATGGATCAACTCACTGCTGATACCATGGAGTTGGGTTACATCTTTGGTGGTATCAGCAGTAGTGCGCCTAACATTTTTTGGGTAAACGATGGCACCCAAAGTGTGGCCAGTAATGTCATCTACCGCCTCAAGCTGATCAAGAAGGTCAGTACCTCTGTGGAGGACATCACAGATGGAGACCTCGACCTGAAAGTTTTTCCAAATCCTACCACAGGAACGTTCACTATTCAGCTAAACGTCAGGAAATCCGCGACAGTAACTGTATCTTTGCGCGATATAGAGGGGAAAGTTGTGGTAACGGATACCATTAAAGGCGTCCAACCCGGTACTTTCACCTGGCAAAACCAAATTATACCACCACTGACGGCAGGCGTTTACCTCCTAACCGTTTCAACTGATGACCAGCGCGCCAGCCGTAAAGTTGTGGTAGAGTAGAGACGTGATGCATTGCGTCTCTACTTTAAAACCACCACCACATGTTAGTTGAAAAAGCTCCGCAAGCAGTACGTGTTGATGCAGCACTGGAAGCATGGCGCCACGAAGAAAAGCAGGCGTTAGAACTTTTACAGATCGTTGGCGATCTACGTTTTGATCGCGCCATTGAGTTGGTATTGTTCCGCGAGGATATTTACGATGCCCGACCAAGCGCACTGCTGAATGACCACCGTTTCGCAGAAAATTATTCGGCGGAGGCACTCCACATTACCGAGACACTGGCTTTGGCCAAAGCCATTCGTGACCTGGAAGACCTGCCTGCTGCCCGGATAGATTTAGGCAAGCTAGGGCTGGAATGGCAAGCAGAGGCCAAAAACTATCCCGATTTGGCCGCCTTCGTTGGTGATAAAATGAACCACCTGCGGGGCGCAGCTCCCCTCAATGAAGATGGTCGCGACATTGTACTTTACGGCTTCGGTCGTATCGGCCGCCTGGTTGCCCGCCGGATCATTATGTCTACCGGCCGGGGAGAGCAGCTGCGACTAAAGGCGATCGTGATTCGCCCAAAATTGGCGGACCGTTTTGCAGAAGCAACCAAGCGTGCTTCCTTACTGGCCTCCGATTCCGTGCACGGCGAGTTTCACGGCCTGGTAGAAGTAAGCCCCGACGGCAACGAGCTGATCGTCAACGGCAATCACATCCAACTGATCTACGCCGGATCACCCTCCGAGGTTGATTACACGAAATTTGGCATCCAGGACGCACTCTTGATCGACAATACCGGCGTTTGGCGTGATGATAAGGAACTGAGCACTCACCTGCGTCCAGGTATCGCCCAGGTGCTTGTGACGGCTCCCGCCAAGGGCGATGTACCCAATATCGTCTACGGCGTCAATGAGCCGGAAGACTTTTCGCAAAGGCAAATTTTCAGTGCTGCCTCCTGTACCACCAATGCCATTGCGCCGGTGCTAGCAGTATTGGAAAAACAGTTGGGGATTGAGCAAGGCCACATTGAAACGATCCATTCCTATACCAATGACCAAAACTTGCTGGACAACTTCCACAAGAAACCTCGCCGTGGCCGCGGAGCACCCGTAAATATGGTACTGACCTCCACTGGAGCCGCTACTGCCGTGGCTAAGGTGCTGCCCAAATTGGCGGGTAAGCTCACAGGCAATGCCATTCGCGTACCCACGCCTAATGTGTCACTCGCCGTGTTGAACCTGCAACTCAAGCAGCCAACCACCGTGGATGACCTCAATAATTACCTCAAAGCAGCAGCTTTGGAAGGCGACTTGGTAGAACAAATCCAATATTCTTCCTCCACGGAATATGTGTCTAGCAACGCGGTAGGCACCACTTGTTGCTCGGTGGTCGATGCGCCGTCAACCATCGTTTCTGCCGATGGCCGCAATGTTGTGCTCTACGTTTGGTACGACAACGAATATGGGTACACCTGTCAGGTCGTTCGCCTGGCCAAGCATTTGGCGCGAGTACGTCGGTACAGGTATTATTAACGGAAGTTGATCCTCCTGTTTTAAGGCCATGCCAGTAGCGGTAGGTAAATATTGTAGAGCTGCGATGCATCGCGGCTCTACAATATAACCCTCTGCGTCTCCGCGTCCCTGCCTGCCAGCAAGCTGGCCTTGCAGGCAGGGACGCGCGAACTATATTTGCAGGCTATTTCCATCAATCCCAGGTTCGGCGTCGGTTGCACCTACGTCGCCACTATCATCATTCAATCCTCACCCCCTTCATCCCCTCCCGCCCAAAGAAAACAGGGAAGTACATCTGCTCCGCTTTCGCCGGGTTCAACTGAAATTGGCCAGTAAACCTCGGCTCCAGCTCAATGAAGTAGTTGTAAGTGCCGGGTTCGAGGTGCTCACAGAAAATGGCGACTTTATTGCGTAGGTATTCGCGGTAGGTTTCGGTGTAGCCGCGAATGCCTTGCTTGCTTCCGTAAGAACAGCCTGCCGGGATGGGAACTTCCAGGAGCAGGTAGTCGGTCGCTTTTTCTACTTTTAGTTCCACCTTCAGGAAGGCGGGACGGCTTTGCTCCAACTGGTCGGTTTCCTGGTTTCCTTGCCAGAGGCTACTGGTGACGATGAAAGGTCCTTCTACCCGTTCGGGCTGTGGGTTCCAGCGTTGTTGGTAGGCCGTGAGGAAGGTTTGCCCTATCCCCGTTTTCTGGATGCGAATGGCTTGGCCCGCATCAATGGTCACTTGTTGTGGAAAGGAATCCCAAAGGATGTTTTCTTGTGCGCTAATGACCAGCTGTTGTTTGAAATTGAGGGCAGTGTCTCGGCGATATTCCTCCAGTAAATCGGGTAGAATAGTGCGTAGGATGAGGGCGGCCTCAAAGGTGTTGCGGTAGCCTGCTCGCCCGTGATAACCTGGGCTACGGTGCCGTTGTTCCAGAAAGAACTGCCGAATGGGAGCAAGTGCTTCGGTTACTCCTGCTGCCCTATAAGTACGGTAGGCAAGCAGGTTGTATTGTTGGTAATTGTGATAAAAACCGTAGCCATCTTGTCCCCAGTAATGCCCACCGAAGAGGGTTTCCTGACGGTATTTGGCCAAGGTGTCCAACTGGAAGGGGAGGCCCTGTTGAGCTTGGATCAAGGTGGTGGTCAGCGTGGTCCAATTGAGGTAGGGCAGGGTGTCGTAAGGCGTCAAGAGTGCCTCATAGTCCATGTTTTGCCCGATTTCGGAAAACAAAGCGATGGCTTCCAGGCGAGAAGTTCCGCCAAGGCTATTGAATTGGTTGGTCAAGAAAATTAGGCCTTTTTCGAGAGCTTCCGTTTCGTAACCTGCTTCCTTGGCTGCGTGCAAGGCACGGATCACGTAAATGGTCATCCACTGATTGCGTGGACTACCGCCCCACCAACCCCATGAACCATCTGGTCGCTGGCGTTGCCGCAAGAGGGCGACCATTTTCTGGATAGCTTCTTCACCCGTAAAGGTTTGGCCAATGGCTTCCTGAATTTCTTTGTGCATCAGCAAGGCCAGCAGTCTACTGGCGCTTTGTTCATTACAGCCGTAGGGATAATCAATCAGTGCTTCGATCTCCTCCAGCATCACGCGCAGCATATCGGGCTTGGCGTAGATAGTGACCGGCCCGTCTTCCGGTGGGAAACTTAGCTCAATGGTTGTGTCGCCCTGTAAGCGGTGGAAAGCGCCAAGGGTTTCTTCCGTTCCCACTTTGAAAATAGGGATAGAACGTTCTTCACCATCCTGGTAGTTGCCGGTTTGGAGGGTGTATTTGGCTGTAAGGCTATCCCTACCTTCCAGGGCGGTATAACTAACCTCGTCGGTAATGCCGTCGATGAGTTGGTGTTCTTTTTGGAGCAATGACACCCCTTCTACCTCCAATTGGGTGCTGATTTGGAAGGTGTCGTTGGTGTAATTGACGCTACTTCCTACCAGATCAATTTGATCACCGGGCAGCAGAAAACGAGGCAGGAACAATTGGGCCAGTACGGGCTTGAAAGCTGCCGTTTCGCCGTACCATGCACCAGCCCGTTTGCGGTCGTCCATGCCCAGGACGAAGGTCTTCCACTGGGTGATATCATCCGGAAAAGTGACTTGAAAGTAGGCCTCGCCTTGTTTGTCGGTGATCAGATCGGTGACCCAAAAGCCGTAATCGCGAAACTCGGTGCGCAGGCCGCTGCCGCTGAGTAAAAGTTCCGCACCGGGTAGGGCGGCACTTACGCGGACACCATCTATGTAGTAGTAAGTAGCCGCATCGCGGCTGCCACGAATGTTGATTTGATCACCATCGGCAACACTTATGCCCGCCGTTGTTGCTGCCAGGGCATTGATGTTGCGGGTGGGGAGACGTTGGATTTGGATGCCAGAAAGGTTGCCGGAAAGGATAGTGCTAGTGGTATTGTCTTGCCTGATTACGGGTGAATAGCCCGTTACAACAATTTCCTCTAAAAGAATACCTGCGCTACTCAGTGCAACTTGTTCGCCTGTTTTCCCTGCCTTAGCCTGTTGGGTACTAAAACCGGTATACGAAAATTGCAGGATCGCATTGGCATCGGGTACCCAAAGTGCATAACGGCCATCAATATCCGTTGTCGTACCTATTTCAGTACCCGCAAGCAAGACCGTCGCACCAATGAGTGGCTCACCTTCTTCGTCGGTTAAGACCCCCGTTGCCAGATAGCCAATATCCTGATAGATGTTGTTGGCAGGTCTGGTGTTTTGATCAGTATAGGTTATGAAACTGGGCTTTGCTAATTCGTAGGTGTACAACTCTTTGAAAAGATCAAGGGTGGTATCTTGCTCGAAGGCAACACCACGAAAATCCAGTACTTGCAACTGCTGGGGGTAGATCCAACATTTTCGTTGAGCGGTATAACCCGCCGGAGTAATCAGGGTAAGCTTGTAATAACCCTGTGGCAATCTCGCAAAATAGCGGTCGCTGGCCCGGTAAATGCTGTATTCCCCATTGACGTTTTGCAGGCTTATGGCGGCCAGGGTAGAATCATTTTCCTGTCCATAGAGGAGCTGCAGATGACCGCCATCCATGTCGTAATGCCAACCACTGCGAAAAAGCACCCTTTTCTGTAAAGGAGAGGAAGCCATGATGTCTGATGGTCTCAGCGCGAGCTGATTCAGCGCAGGGTGGGGGAGCACTTCCGGCAAGTCGTACCTGGTTTTCGCCACCAGAAAGGCGTCGCTGTAAAGCCGTTCCCTCCCACTTCTGATCTCGTAAATGTAGCCTGGTTCGTAAAAGAAGCGGTTTCTTAATCCATCCCGCTGTAAATAGGTGAGGTATTGGTTAGCTGGCACAGGCCCGATCACTTTGGGATTGAGATTGGTGTAAGCATTGTTCCATTGGTAGATTTGGGTGCTGTCGGAATAGAGATAACTAACAGATCGCCTCTCCTCTTTTCTGATGCGGATCATTTTCAAATTGAGCAAATCTTTCTCTCCCTGGCTAAGGTGTTTTTCGGCGGCTGTTCGCTTAATCCGCGAGCCATAAACCGGGTGGAGGCCAAACGTTTTTGCGTCAAGCGCAAAACTCAGCTTGTGGCCTGCTTTTACATACACACTATCGATCCGGTACTCGGCTTCGAGGGTGCGAATACGGATTTGATTGTAGCCAGGGCGAGCGTTGAAGGCGTAGCGACCATCGTCCTGACTGTAATGACTGTACACCAGCTCCCTGTTTAGATAGATCAAATAGATCGGCTGCAACTTGTGGTCTTCCACCAGGTAGGGGCTGATCTGTGGGTTTTGCAAATAAAACGAATCGGCGAGGATGGTATCCTGCTGCTCGAAAACCCCTAGTTCCGGATAACGGATTTGGTAGTACAGCATGGTGTCAAGCGCAAATCGTTGGTACCATTGCGGACTGATGGACGTAATATGTTGGTTACTGACGGCTTGCAAATTAAACTGATGCCGCTGTTTGAAGCCTTTGCGGTTTTTGTAGGTGATCTGAGGCGGGGTAAGATTTTGTAGTGAATTGAATTGAGCATTGACGGCACCGGCGACCATCTCTACGCCTTTGGCGGGACGATCCATCTGGTCAGTAGCCTGTATCTTTACCTGCACGGTCTGGCCGGGAATAATTTGATCCGGCAGTTCGGTACGGAACTGCAATTGGCGGGCATAAGACTGAAACGTCTGCGTTTTGTTGCGAGCCACCCCGGCCCAGGTATACTGAATATCCAGTTGGTATTTTTTCTGTGCTTGGGCTGCCATTCCCAGAAGGGTATCTTGTCCTAAATTACCTTCCGCAATACCTTGGGCCCCTTCATAAAGCTGGTAAGTGATGTTGACACCGTGTGGATTGATGAATTGAAGGAACAAGGAATCACCTGCGTGTTGCCCTAGGGTTTCCACGCCGCTTGCTTCTTGACTTATGCTCAGGGGATATCGAAGCTTATTGCTGGTTTCCAGGAGGTAGTTGGTGACAAATGGGTCGAGCTTTTCCTGGTGGGGAAGGGTCACCGTTTTATTTTGGATAAAAGGAGGGATGCTGCGATTTATTGCCAAAGTTGCTGTTTGGCCAACGCTGCTGTCCGCTTCCTGGTAGGTAAACTGCCACTGGCCCTGTTGGAGAGAATGTTCAACTTTTCCGGAGCGGTACAGGTAGGTAAAATGACCTGACTTTTGTGCTGATTCTCCACCAGCGGTAGAAAAGAAGGCCTCTATTTTAACCGAGTAATCAGCGGGATAAAGCAAGCTATCGGGTAACCTTATTTTAGTATCCTCCCGCAAGCTTAGGTCTTGCTGATAAGTCCAGAGGGTATCCGGTATCATCAGCGAATCTGGTTGGATGTCCGTGACGTGCTGCCGCAATGCCACCAGCTCTACCGCTGCGCCAGGAAGTGGGTTGCCGTTTTTGTCTTGCCCGCTGGCGCTAATCAGGATGGGTTCACCAGGGCGGTATTGCTTTTGAGGAATGTCAAACTCAAAGGAAGCTGCATCCAACTCGTAATCTTCTAAATGGAAGGAGGCCGTTTTTTGGCCGTATTTACTTTTTTTGGGCACCGAAAAGTAGAGTTGATACGTCTGGTCAAGCCTCAAGGAGTCGGCCAGCAAGATTTCGGTGGTGAAAGCACCTGGACGGTTCGGTTCGAGTTTCCTATCGATTATTTGTTGGTACCGATAACCTTTCACCTGCAATTGAATCGGTTTGTTGAATGGTCGGCCACTGCGTTTGGTGAGGTAGGTTTTGAGTTGCAGCGTATCACCAGGCCGATAGCGGGGCTGACTGAGGGCGATGTAGCCTTTGAGGGTACGGTCTTTTTTTGGGAATGGCCAGATGCGCCGCCAGTTGAGGTACCAGTTGCCGTGCCCAATACCGCGCTTAAAGTAATGGTAAGTGTTTTTAGCAAAACGGTAAGGCGTACTCAAAAAATAACCAACTGGCGTACGAAAGAAGCGCCGCCGCTGGGGCTTGATTTTGTTGTAGGCTACCCGATAGAAGAGTGTATCGCCGGGCATTTCGATGCGTAGCCAGCCATTGTGGCGCGGCTTTTTAGTACGATAACTTTGCAATTCTGCTTGCCAGGGGATTTGCTCTTCGTCAAAAAGTAGGCGACCATTTGCGACAAGCAAGCTATTGGTATCCCTTACTTCTATTCGAAGATGATTGCCATCGGCAATTTGCTGTACGCCGTATTGGTGTACACTGTGTTGCTGGATATTCAGACCTTCCCTTGCCGCCTTGACCAGCAAATAATGACCGATAGCAAGGGCCGGAATCTCCGTTTTAAAAGAATCCACCAATTGGTAAAGAAACGGATCACTGTACAGATCTTTTCCTTGGTATTGATAAAGTGTTTGCGCCTCGTCGGCCGTAATTTGAAAAACGTAAGTGTACTCCGATTGCTGTGCAGCTAGGAGGAGTGGGAGCGCGAGAAGGAGGGAGATGGCTTTCATGGTATAAAAGTAGAGCTTATTCCTTCTAAAACGCAGTAGCATTGATTAATCGCTGCCTGTAGGGGTGTGGTGGTACTCGCTGCGCTCGTGGGAGTGCTCTCCCGACGAAAGGTCGGGATCGCGGGGGTGTTCGTTCCGATACTTCAGAACGAACACTTCTACTCCTTATCCTCCACAAACAGACAAGGTACCCCTGCTATCATCATAGCAACCCCACCGATAATAAGTGCAAAGACCTAAGCATACCCCCAAAAAAAACTTGGGAAAAACTACACCACCGCAGCCCCCAATTGAATCAAATAGAGGTAAATCGGCATTCCCAAGGTAATGTTAAAGGGAAAGGTAATCGCCAGTGCCATAGGTAAATAAAGACTTGGATTAGCTTTAGGAGCCGCCAGTCGCATGGCTGCCGGTACCGCAATATACGAAGCACTGGCAGCAAGAATTGACAACAAAAAACGGTTGCCTGTGCTATCGCTAAAGGTATCACTGGCTAGTGCTACCACACAACCATTGAACAGTGGAATAACAATGGCGAACGCGAAAGCAAACCACCCTTTTTTGATAAATGCAGCAATTTTTTTACCACTGGTAATTCCCATGTCCAAAAGGAAAACCGCAAGAAAACCTTTGAAAATATCTGTCGTAAAAGGTTTGATCCCTTCTGCTTGTTGCTCGCTGGCCAGGAGGCCGATGGCCAAGCTACCAAGGATCAGCAGTACACTGCCATTGGTGACGGCGTGGCGAACAATCTTACCCAGAGCAGGCTTTTCCGCACGTTCTTTATTGTAAATAGCTATCAGCAATACGCCCACGATAATCGAGGGTGCCTCCATCAATGCCATCACTGCTACCATATGTCCACCAAAAGGAATCTGCTCCATTTCCAAAAAGGAGATCGCCGTTACGAACGTTACCGCACTTACCGACCCATAAGAGGCGGCTATGGCACCTGAATTGTAGACATTGAACTTGCGCCGAAGCAAGTAAAAAGTATACAGTGGGACGATGATGGCTAGTAGAATTCCCGCTGCAATTGACCAGAAAATTTCCATGTCCAATTGGCTGTGAGAAAGTTCCTGGCCGCCTTTGAAACCAATGGAAAGCAAAAGATACAGCGAAATAAATTTGGAAGATCCTTCCGGTATTTCCAAATCACTTTTCAGCTGAGTAGCCAAAATACCTAGGAAAAAAAACAGCAGTGCAGGGTTACTTAAGTTGTCAATCAGTAGATGTAAATCCATTATAGACATAAAGGGTTATGGGCAAGCTATTGCCGATGAGAAAAGAATAAAGATGGAGGAGGGAAAATCATGGAGCATTCCTGCAAAAAGAATGCTCCATAAGGATTAGTCTGATAGTTGGGAGGAGGACAACGTCTTCATACCCACAAGAATTAAAATGATAACACCTGAAACCAGCAATTGAGGTAGAAATAACCCATTGTTAGCGAGTGACAACCAGATCACAAAAACCAGAAGACCCAGGCTAGCGATTAAAGGAAGAAAAGAAGAATTTACATGCTTGTTCATTGACTTTTGCATTTGCTGAACAGTTTCTAATTAAGAATGATATTATTGCTTAATCACATTGACAGGGCAAAGGTCTGTTTTTTTGATTATAAGTTTTTATCTATACTTTTAATGATTAGTATTTAAATAAGTAATGTTTTTGAGTTGTTTTTTCAAACACAAGTCTTATATATCAACCAAAAAAGGCGACCCATCTTTGGCCGCCTTTTTTGTTCAACTAGGAGATGATCAACATCATTCCACCACCACCTTAGTAACGGCATTTCCAATTTTGATCACATAAAGCCCTGTGGGCCAGTAAGAAACATCTATTTGGGTCTTTTGCCGAATCATGCCTTGGTACACTTTGGTGCCATTGAGGTTGTAGATCAGCACGATTTGCTTGTCCTCTGTTTTTCCGTCAATGCTTAGGGTAAAGCTATCGTTCGCTGGATTAGGATAGACTTTAATCTCTTGCTGCTTGACGAAGGGATCGCTGGTCGAAGTGGTTCCTGTATTTTCAGCGTTGAAGGTGGGGCTCATGGATTGAAAATCACCCGTGCCGTTGGGATAGCGGCCGTAAGAGACGTCTGTCACTTGATTGATGTAGCTTACTTCGTCGACAATAGTACCAGTGGGATCAACGAGTAACACTGCTTCCGCAGCAGCGGATAATTTGAAGTTGGTATGGAGGCCCTCCTGCTCTTCGTCGTCGTCTGCCCAGATGATGAGGTAGCCGTTGCTGGCAATGGAAGTACCCGCAGGGAAGGCCCACTTCATAAGATCATCGGCATCATCCGTTAGGTAATATCCGTCAAGGCTTATTCCTTCGCTGCTGTTGTTGTACAGCTCCACCCAATCATCAAACTCACCATCCTGGTCAGCGGCGGTAATGTCGTTGGAGGCCATAAATTCATTGATCACCAAATCTTCTACCATAGGATCAGAAACGGTGGCCGTCAGGCTGTGGAACTCATGTTCTGCTCTTTGGGGCGAGAAAATACCGGCGTTGTTGTTTTCCGCGTAGAGGTAATATTGAACAAAAGTGTTATTGATCGGCAGCTCCGTAGCGTAGGTACCGTCGTTGGCTGCACCATCATTGTGCAAGCCATCGTCGTACATGGGGATTCGGGTAAATGGAGCACCACGTTCACTGCGATACCCCACAAATACGGCATTCTCATCCGACACAAAAGCAGAAATCGTAACCGGGGTATTAACCACTGGCGTAGGATCAGATACCGTAATGTTGGAAATGGCTGGCGTTGTTTGGTTGAAATCGGCTAAACCCAAAAGGTAGGTTGCTCTACCATCCATCAGGTTGGTGATTCCCGGTGTTGCTCCACCACCAGGGCCGGGGGCACCATTGATGTCGTTGGTCAGGTTGCTGAGAAAGTTGGCGTAGGTGAAAAACTTATTGTTGTCCGCCTGAACTGCCGCGTCGATGGTGTTTTGCAGGGTTTCTGCCGTCGTTACGTACGTACCATTGTCGAAATTTTCCAACAGGATAGTCTTGCAGTGAGCAATATACATCCGTCTGTAAATCGGCACACTCAATAGCTTTTGGACCAGTGGAAAGGCGACGTCGTTTTGATGCAGCAGGTGGCTCATCTGCTGTTTGGCGGTGGTGCTACTAAGGTTACTACTACCCGTACTGGAGAACCGGCCGAAGGATTCGTTCAAGTCCCAGATGACAGGCACAAACTGACCATAATCGGTGCGGTAGAGGTAATAGTTTTGGGCGAAAGCCCCGATGTAGCTATCAAGATTCACCAAAACATTGTTGAACGCCAGCATCCATAGCGCACGATCAACGTCGAGAATTTGCTCAATAGCTCCCAGTTCGTTGGCGAGCGTATCACACAAGTCTATCAGTTCTTGCCAACCGCCATCGGATTTCAACTCGTAGGCATCGTAATAATCAGTACTGTCCTGGCCGAGGTAGCGCAAATTGGGGTAATCGTTGGATTGTGGCCCCGCGCCATCGGGGGGATTGCACTTGAAGAAGGTATTAGTATTGGAATAAAACCGGCTGTTGACAAATTTCTTGGAGATGGATTCCGAGTTGCTGTAAAGTCCAATCAGGTTGCCGTTGACGTACACGTTGGCGTAGTTAGAGAGCGGTGCATCCATGTACTGCCGCAGAATTTGGTAAGACAATACTTCCCGCAGAAAGGAAGGATCTTTGGCAACATTGCTGAGTTTTATGTCCGTATAACCATCGTACTCCTGGTCCTTGTAGGTGTCCAGTTCAATGTGGAAAGGGTTCTTCACTTGGTTGGCGTTGTAGGTACTGTTGCCCTTGTATTTTACGCCTACACTGTCAAAGACTTCTCCATTGATAACCACATTTTGGGCCATGATGTAGCCTCCGCTTCCGGCGTATTCGGCGTCCAGCAATTGATCCCAGTTGCTTTGCGCAAAGGTGATTTCTATGGTTTGGATATTGGCCATGTTATAGAATTCCTGGGCAAAACTGCTGTTGCAGAAGAAAATCAGGAGAGAAAAATAGGAGTACTTCATGTTCTTTATTTACAGAAAAAATCAATCCAGAAAATTGTATTGTTGAGACAGCACAAGATGAGCAATCCTTCGGGGGGAGTTGAAAAATAATAATTGTAAATTTAGAAAATGCTACTTTGTAAGCATTAATTGTTTTCGTGTAATATTTTGGAGTCTGAAACACCTGCTTGTATATGAAAATACCGTTACTTACGCTTTTATTTTTTGGTGCGCTCTTACCGCTGACACAGGGGCAAATTATACAATACACCTATGAAGACGATGAAGAGCAAAACATCTGGTTTGAAGAGGAAATGCGATTTATCGTCGATTCCATCGGGGAGCTTACGATAGCAGATGTTTTGGCCGATTCCAGCTTGGTGTTCGTTGATCCCAAGCAAGTAGAGATGCCCGATACCATCTATTATCTCTGGACAAATGTGGAACTCAGCAATCAAAGTAAGGTGTTTCGTAATGAGTTTTTTGGCACGATTTGGGATATAGATTCGATGTGGACCTACACGACTGTTGGGGATCAGGTAACTAACCTGCAAATCACCGGGGAGGGGGTCTCGATCTGGGACAAGCATTCTCCGTCCGTCTATAATACGACGCCATTAAGTCTCCTCCCCGGAGAAACCAAGACTTTTTGGTTGCGCTTTCGGGTTCGCCTGCCCAGTACCAAACGTTATATTCGTCTTAATCGATTATTTAGCGTAGCATCCATAGCACCCATCAACAAGTTCATTATTGTACCCATTGTCTGGTCGTTTTTCTATTTGGGTTTTATGGTGCTTTTTTGCTTGTTGAGCTTTTATATGTACAGTCTGTTCCGGGATCGTATATTTCTCTATTTTGGGGGACTGATGCTCAGCTTTGGCTGTTTTTTTATGATCATACATAGAGTATCGGATACGTTTTTAATTGATTATTTTCCTCATCAGCGGTATTTGTTTTTGTACTCGGCCATTTCAGGTATCGTTTTTTGCTTCAGTCTTTTTGTTGTCAATTATCTGGATTTATGGCAGCGTTACCGAAGTTATGTTCGCATTGCTTTCATCTATATTATTCTCATGGAGGCTTTTGCTCATTTGGCTCCTTTATTTATAAGTAGAGAGGTCTTGGGGCATTATCATAATCTCATGCTCCTTTTTTGGATTGTCTTGTGTTTTTTTGTGATAGGGATGGCTGCCTGGCGCAAAGAACCAAAAGGAAAGATATTGTTTAGAATGGCCCTGATTCTTATTTTAGCGTCGGGTATCCATATTCTACAGCTAACTAAAACTGGATTATTAGGTAGTTTCTTTAATATTTTTCAGTTGAGCACAATTATCTTTGCCGCTGTCTTATTCTATGATCTGTTTACCCGAATAGATACCATCCGCCGCGAAAAAGACCGTTTTCAGGAACTCGATCAGCTCAAATCCCGCTTTTTTGCGAACATCTCTCATGAATTTCGCACACCGCTGACCTTGATTATGGGGCCACTCAATCAACTAAAAGAGAAGCAGCCCGACCCCGAAGATCGCAAACTGATGGGCCTCATGCACCGCAATGCGGAACGCCTACTGAACTTGATCAACCAAATCCTGGACCTTTCTAAGTTAGAAGCTGGTAAGATGAAGCTGGACTTGCAGCAGGTGAATTTTCCAGCCTTGCTGAAGGGGATCGTCATGTCTTTCGAATCCTTTGCGGAACAGCAAGGTGTGCGGCTGCATTTTGCCAGTGAAGTGGATGAATTGACACTAGCAGTCGACCCTGCTAAGATGGAACAAATCTTCAATAACCTCTTGTCCAATGCTTTTAAATTTACCAAAGTTTCGGAGGAGGTATCAGTACTCCTTACGGTGAAGGAAGAATGGGTAACCGTCTTGGTGAAAGATACCGGGCGAGGTATCCCTGCCGATCAGTTGCCCCATATTTTCAACCGCTTTTTTCAGGCGGATGAGGCGAAAACGGAGGACGTTCCCGGTACCGGAATAGGACTGACTTTGGTCAAAGAGCTGGTCCACCTGCACGGCGGAACCATCGACGTACGAAGTATCGAAAACAAACGAACTTCTTTCCGGCTTCGTTTTCCTGTGGTGAGTAATCCCGCTGGCGAACAAAAAGAAGAGGAGATTTTCATGCGTACATCATCGTCCACATTCACTTTTCCTGACAAGGAGCTTGTTCCTGCTACCGATCATCAACTTCCCTTTTTACCCCTTGATCGCCACAGCAGTAGCACTCCGCTCGTGTTGATCATAGAAGACCATGAAGATGTCCGGTTTTATATTAAGCAGAATCTGCGCCAGCATTATCGCTTACTAGAAGCCGCCGATGGGCAGGATGGTATTGATAAAGCCCTGGAATACCAGCCCGATCTCATCATCAGCGATGTGATGATGCCCAAGAAAAATGGTTACGAAGTCTGCCGCACCTTGAAAAACGATCAGCGAACGAGTCACATTCCACTCATCTTACTAACAGCTAAAGCGGCCCGGGAAGAGAAATTGCACGGACTGGATGAAGGAGCCGATGATTACTTGCTCAAGCCTTTTGATACCGAAGAACTCCAATTACGGGTCCGCAATCTGATCGCCTCCCGCCAACAACTGCGCCAGCAGTTTACCGAGCCCGCCGAACAAGCGGTCATTGACCCTCAAATGAACGCAACCGACCGGGCATTTCTGGAACAAGTATATGCCGTTCTTGATACTCACCTGGACAATGAACAGTTTAGTGTAGACGTGCTCGCTGAGGAAATCGGGATGAGCCGGCGGCACCTTAATCGCAAGCTCAGCGCCCTCACCGACTTGTCGGCCAATCCATTTATTCGAAACTACCGCTTACAAAAAGCACTGCTGATGCTGGAGCGGCAAGAGGGCAATGTATCCGAGGTTGCGCTGGCTACGGGCTTTAGCAGTACTGCCTATTTTGTGAAGTGCTTCCGCGAAAAATTCGGGCAAACGCCGGGGAGCTTGTAGTGCTCTTGCTGGCCTGTTTTTTATAAGAATGTCCCAAAATTGCAACTCCTTTTCTGAAATTTATACAAGTCGTCTTGTTTTTGCTAACGCTCCGCATGGTCTTGCCCCCACCTTTGGGTTAAGCACGGAAAAGTACCGTGTGACACTTTTTTCATCAAAAAGCAAAACCATGCAATTAAGTACAATTACACCAAGTAGTTTGACGGAAATAACTGATTCCATTTTTTCTGGAGGCTTGTCTTTATGCACACGCTTCGTGCAAGTATTCCTAAGCTTAGTGCATAAAGCCAAGCCAAAAATGGGATCAGTTATTTTTGTCCCGTCTATCACCTTATTTTTCCTGGTCGTACTTTGGACGACGGCCGGAGCACAAATTATCCTCACGGCTGAAAACAGTACCCCTCCGGCAGGATATACGGATAGCGTTTATTTTGGGCTCACGGGTGGATTAACGGCCCCCACGGGTGGAGCAGCCCAGGTGTGGGATTATTCCAATGTTGCTTTAGATTTTCCAAGGGTAGTAGAGATCACCGATGAGCGAGACAGTCCTATTTTTACCGAAGCATACAGTGGAACGCCAGGTGTGCTAAGGTTTGTGGGATTTGACGCCGATGCCGTATTTTACGACGCGGCTGACGAGGATGGCTTTTATGCTATCGGGCGACTGATCGCTGAGACGAGCTTCCCACTTACGACGATTACGGGCAACCCTGACGATACCTTCAAGTATTTAGCAGACACCTCTGTCTACGAAGGCCGAGTAAATGAATTAACATTTCCAATGACCTACCAGGACACTTACGAAGGTGCCCGTCTTGAACGGTCGCGTCTCTCGCTAAGCGTTGCGGCCTTTGGACTCACCAATGCGCCAGTTGAAACTCGCCGTTACTACGCCGAAAGTCACTCCGTGATTGGTTATGGCCAGGTGATCATCCCATTAGAGGATCAGAGCCCTTCGCCGCCCATTGATGTACTACTCGTGCAAATAGACCGTTCGTCCATTGACAGTTTCTTTGTGGCAGGGATGGTCGCACCACCTGAGCTAACAGCACCTTTTGGGGTAAGCCAGGGAATGATGGCCACCGATCAGGTATTTGTCTTTTTAACGCCCGGCCTGGAAGCACCCGTAGTGCGGATGAATGTTACTGCTGGTACGGTCGATGATTTTATTTACCGGCCCCGGGCGGCTAATTTGATTTCCAGTACCCGCGAATTGAGCACCGCTCACTTGCGTATCTCCCCTAATCCAGTACCTCGTGGTGGCACCTTGAGGGTCCAACTGGATCAGGAATTTACGGCTGGCTCCATGCGATTGCTGAATCAGCAGGGGCAAATGATCAGCGTTCCTGCGGTAAATAACCAAGGAAAAGAATGCACGGTAGAGATTCCTGCGCAGCTTCCAGCAGGAATTTATTATCTACAAGCTATCGATGCTAACGGCCGACTGATTCCGGCCCAACGGATTGTCGTGCAGTAAAATTGACGTAACTATTTAGTAAACAGGCAGGCTACCATCGGGGGAATGGATAGCTTGCCTGTTCTTTTTTACCCTTCACCAATGGCGGACAAGGTTTTGTTCACTTTTTTCTTGCAAGTCCGCTACCTTGAATCTCCTGTCCGACTGGCCGGCGAGGTCTACAGTATAGAGAACTCGCGCCTATCCACATCTCCATTAACATCACCATAAGGGGCATTCACAGATAAGCAAACCTCGTTCGTAGCGGCAATGGAACAAATTTCGGTAATTCGTGTTTCGCTACAATAGTTTGCAGTGTAAACTATTTCAATCTCAACTTTTGACAGATCATAATAGTAATATTCTTCCTTTCGGTAAAGTCTTCAGTGAATTAGCGAAAGCTTATGCTGATCACTTTACTGCTCAATTAAAGGATTTGCCACTGAAGCGATATTACTACGCTTTGGTGGTCATTGAATCCTATCAGGGAGATATTAACCAAACCCTGTTGGGAGAAGAGCTTTACATGGACAAAGCGTCTATAGTAAGAATGCTAGACTACCTAGAAGCAGAAAAGTGTATTCGACGTGTTCAGAATCCACAAGATCGGCGGGCCCATTTGCTGGAACTAAGCCCCAAGGCAAAGGCCATGATTCCAGCGATCAAAAAAGCTTTAAAGCAGAGTAATGTTGTTTGTTTGGAAGAGGCAAGAGCTTTGGGAATCAGTAATATAGAGCTTGCACTAGAACAGATGTACCATGCCTTACAATCAGGAGGTGATACTAAATTTCAAATTCATTTCGTACCGAATAATGAGGACAATTAATTATTTACTACTCGGCTTTACCATGCTGGTATTGGGAAGTTGCAAGGAAGAAGCGGCAGCGATTGGCAATGGTGCAACACCTGCTAAAGTGATGCAAGCTGATTACGTTGTGCTGGAGGCCCGCCCGATTGCTAATAAAATTAGCCTCACGGGAACGCTGATGGCCGGTGAATCTGCCATGCTCAGTGCCCAAACATCGGGCTTGATTACCAGCATCCATTTTCAGGAAGGAGAACGTGTAACCAAGGGGCAAATGCTCGTCAAGCTAGACGATCGGCAGTGGGTTGCACAACGGCAAAAGTTAGCGGCCCAACTCCAAACCGCCAAGACCAACCTGACCCGGCAAGAGGAACTCCTCAAAATCAAAGGCGTCAGCCAGGCCGAAGTAGACAATGCTGCCCTACAGGTAGCCACCATCGAAGCAGACCAGCAGGAGCTGGAGGTAATGATCGACTACGCACTCATCCGTGCCCCTTTTAGTGGGCAGATAGGCCTGCGTTCTGTGAGTCCTGGTGCGTATCTGCAAGTGGGTGCACCCGTGGCCCGGCTGGTGCAGCTTGACCCGCTGAAGCTGGAATTCAATGTGCCTGAGCGCTACGCTCCCCAAATAAAAAAAGGCCAGGCCGTACGTTTTACCGTAGCTGGCCAGGATGTTTCCTACGAAGGGACGGTCTACGCGAGCGAGCCCGTCATCAATGAATCCACCCGTGCGCTGCGCATCCGTGCTCGGGTGCCCAACCGGGAGGGTAAGCTCATTGCAGGGGCTTTCGCCGAAGTGAACCTGACTTTAGACAGTATTCCCGATGCGTTACTGCTACCTACCGAGGCGGTAATTCCTCAGTTGGATGATCAGATTGTCTACCAGATTTCAGGGGGGACGATCAGGGCCGTGAAAGTCAAGCCAGGGGTACGCCTGCCCCGTTTGCTACAAATTCAGGAAGGACTGAGTAGCGGCGATACGGTGATGGTCGCAGGCCTCTTACAGGCAGAAGACGGCATGAAAGTGGCGGCAGGAAAAGAAATCGTGGTCGAAAAAATGGATAACTAAGCTTATGAATCTCTCCTCGTTAAGTATCCAGCGCCCGGTGCTGGCCATGGTGTTTACCATCGTCATCCTCCTTTTTGGAGCCATCGGGTTTAGCTACCTCGGTATCCGGGAATACCCCAGTGTGGATCCGCCGATCGTTACGGTGACGACCAATTACACGGGCTCCAGTGCGGATATTATGGAGTCGCAGATCACCGAACCACTTGAAGAAGAAATCAATAGCGTCAGCGGCATTAATACCATGAGTTCTACCAGTGCCGATGGTCGTAGTACGATACGGGTAGAATTTGACCTGGGCGTCAACATGGACAATGCGGCCAACGATATTCGCGACAAGGTCTCACAAGCCATCCGTAGTTTGCCGCCAGATGCTGATCCTCCGATCGTGCAGAAAAGTGACGCTGATGCGCAAACGATTTTTGCCCTGACGGTACAGAGTGGCAAACGTAGTTTGCTAGAGCTTTCTGATATTGGTCTCAATATGTTCAAAGAGCGCTTGCAGACCATCAGCGGTGTCAGCGAAATCAATATCTGGGGCGACAAACGCTACGCCATGCGCCTCGCCTTGGACCCCGATCGGCTGGCAGCTTTTGAACTTACCCCCTTGGATGTGCGCAATGCCTTGCAATCGCAAAATGTCGAACTACCCAGTGGCCGTATTGAAGGTTACCGCACGGAATTGACCATCCGTACCTTTGGTCGTTTGTCGACCGAGGAGGAATTCAATGATCTGCTTATCGCAAAACGGGGGAATACCTTGATTCGCCTCAAAGACGTAGGGCAAGCCCGCCTCAGCCCACAGAACGAACGCAGCCTTCTGCGCGGTAACGGCGGCATTCCGATGATCGGTATTGCCATCCAACCCCAGCCCGGCTCCAACTACATTGAAATTGTTGATGAAGTCAAACGCCGGGTAGAACAAATCAAAAAAGACCTACCCGAAGATATCGAACTCGGGGTAGCCCTGGATACCACCATCAGCATCCGTCGCGCTATTGAAGAAGTGCAGCAGACCGTTTTCATCGCCTTCGGACTGGTGGTACTGGTGATCTTTTTCTTCTTAAGGAATTGGCGCACAACACTGATCCCGGTATTGGCGATCCCCATTTCTTTGATTGGTGCCTTTTTCGTGATGTACATCGCCGATTTTTCGATCAATATTCTTACGCTGCTGGGCGTAGTTCTCGCTACCGGATTGGTGGTGGATGATGCCATTGTGGTGATGGAAAACATTTACGCCAAGGTAGAAAAGGGCGAGGACAGGGTACAGGCTGCCTTTTCTGGTTCGCGAGAAATATTCTTTGCGGTCATTTCTACCACCATTACCTTGGTTGCGGTGTTTCTGCCGGTAATTTTCCTTCAGGGGGTCACCGGACGCCTCTTCCGTGAGTTTGGTGTAGTGGTGGTAGGTAGTGTGATCATTTCTTCCTTTGTGAGTTTGAGCCTGACTCCGATGATGTGTTCGCGGATTTTGAAAAAAGGTCGCCCCAAGAGCAAGTTGAGCAATTGGATTGGCGATGGCCTGAAAGGTTTGGGCAATCGGTACGAAAGCTCGCTACAGGGCTTTATGAATCACAAATGGCTTTCTTTTGTAATTATTCTGGCTTCGGTGGCCATGGTTTTCGGGATAGGACGTTTACTCCCTTCCGAGTTGGCACCGCTGGAAGACAAGGGCCGTTTGCGCATTTTTTCCACCGCACCGGAGGGGACATCTTACGAGATGATGGATGAGTACATCAAGCAGATTGTGGATATGACGGATACCTTGCCGGAAAAGGAATCCTTACTCTCCGTAACGGCTCCCGGGTTTGGCTCTTCCAACAGTATCAACAGCGGCTTTGTACGGCTGACCTTGTACCCCTCGTCGCAGCGCGAAAAGAGCCAAATGCAGTTGGCCAGCGAACTAAGTGCGAAAATGCGGGAGTATAATTTCGCACGCTCATTTGTGATCCAGGAACAAACCATTCAAGTGGGTGGTGGAGGCCGTGGGCTGCCCGTTCAGTTTGTCGTGCAGGCGCCGACCATTAAGGAGCTGAAAGAAATCATCCCGGCGTTCATGGCCCGGGCCAGTGAAAGTCCGGTTTTCGATGCGGTGGACCTTGATTTGAAATTCAATAAACCGGAACTGACCGTAGAGATTGATCGTAACAAGGCTCGTGAAATGGGCGTACAGGTGGCGGATATTGCTCAAACCTTACAGTTGCTCTACAGCGGACAGCGCTTTGGATATTTTGTTAAAGATGGCAAACAATATTTCGTCATTGGTGAAGCGATCCGTTCAGCGCGTGATGAACCTTCTGATATTGGGAAAATTACGGTCCGTAACGATCTGGGAGAACCCGTGCAGTTGGATAATTTGGTAAAAACCAGTTTTGCCAGCAGCCCTCCGCAGTTGTATCGCTATAATCGGTTTGCGGCAGCTACCTTCTCGGCGGCACCTAAGGATGGCATTACTATAGGGCAAGGCATAGAGGAAATGGAGGCTATTGCTAAGGATTTACTGGATGAGACCTATTCGACCAGCCTGGCCGGCACCTCCAAAGAATTTAGTGAAAGCTCGGGAAGTTTGGTTTTTGCCTTTTTATTGGCCTTGATTTTGGTTTACCTGGCTTTGTCTGGGCAATTTGAAAGTTTCCGCGATCCTTTTACCATCATGCTGACAGTGCCACTGGCCATCGGTGGGGCAATCCTGGCTTTGTGGTTGTTTGGCCATACCCTCAATATTTTTAGCCAGATCGGGATGATTGTCCTTGTAGGCATTGTAACCAAAAATGGTATCCTCATTGTAGAGTTTGCCAACCAGCGCCGCCAGGACGGATTGGGCATCGAAGCGGCAGCGGTAGACGCGGCGGCTCAACGTTTTCGCCCTATCCTCATGACCAGTATGGCTACCATTCTGGGGGCGATGCCTATTGCGCTCGCTTTGGGTGGTGGTTCTACCAGCCGCATCCCAATGGGGGTCGCCATCATTGGTGGACTGGTGTTTTCGCTGGTACTGACCCTTTATGTGATTCCGGTACTTTATACGATCATAACCAGTAAGAAAGACAAGACTTTGCTGGAAGACAAAACGGTATAGTATGTATAACTTTAGGAGGTTACTAATCGCCATGGTTTTCTTCGCTGCTATTGCTTGTCCTACGAAAGGGCAAGCCCAGGCCGAGCAAGGCGAAATTCAGTTGAGCTTGGCCCAACTCATTGAGCGCGCTTTACAGGAAAACTACCAAATCCGCATCGTTCGCAATACCGAACTGATTACCGCCAACAACAATACGCGGGGCAATGCCGGTATGCTACCGGAAGTGAATATTACTGCCCAGCGCCGTACTTCCATCAACAATTCTCAGCAGCAATTTTTTACGGGAGATTCCCAGCAAGCCAACAACGCCAAGAGTACGGCGACTTCCGCCAATCTGGAAGCCAGCTGGGTGGTTTTTGATGGTCTGGCGATGTTTGCCCGCAAGGATCAACTTGCCCAGCTTCAGCAGTTGAGTAAAGCCGACACCCGGTTCTTTATGGAACAAACGGTCGCGGATCTGGCCAGCACTTACTATCAGCTACAGCAAGAAAATCAGCTGCTTGCTGCCTTTCGGGAATCGCTGGATGTTTCACAGGAACGCCTGGATTTTACGGAACGATCTTATGAGCTGGGGAATTCCAATATGCTCGATGTACAACTCGCTCGTGTAGACTGTAATACCGACAGTGCGCTGATCGTCAATCAATTGGCGCAAATTCAGGAGCTGACCATCGCTATCAATCGCCTGATCAACCGCGACCTGGTAGCCCCCATTCAAACTACTGACAGCATCCAGCTCAACCCCAGCCTCGAACTACCCACGCTGGCGGCAAGTGCCCGTGCCAACAATGCCTCTCTCAACCAACAACAACTGGCTGAGCTTATTGCCATCAGCGAAGTAGATATCCGCAAGGGAGCCTTATTTCCCGAAGTGGAGCTGTACAGCAGCTTTGGCTTTAATCGGCAGGCCAATGAGGTTGGTTTCCTGCAATCCAACCGTAGCTTTGGCCCAGAGTATGGCATCCGCGTCCGCTTCAACCTCTTCACTGGTGGTCGCGAAGAAGTCCAACGCCAGAACAGCCTCATCCAGGTGCAAACCGAACAACTCCGCACCGAAGACCTGATCCTGGAGACGGAAGCCGCATTGCAAGTAGCCTACGCCCGTTGGCAGAGCCGAGTTCGTCAGACCGAACTGGAGCAGCAGAGCCTCGCAGCGGCGCAAGAAGCCCTCTTCATCGCCCAACGCCAATACGAACTCGGTGCTTTGACCAATGTAGATTTTCGCCTCATCCAGCTCAATGTTGTCAATGCCAATACCCGCTTTTTGCAGGCTCAATTGTTGGCCAAACAACGCGAGTTGGAGCTGCTGAGATTGAGTGGGCGATTGTTGGAGGGGGGGTGGTGAAAATCCTGAGCCTTGAAGCTCCCACTAAAAGTCGGAAGAGGGTCCCAAGGTGTCGGGAGGAAGTTGGAAATAAGCTGGTGTGAAGGGGTAAGTGTTGGAAGTGTGTAAGGGTTAGGCTTTGCGCGAGACACCTAAATTTGAACACTCTGACTAAAACCAGTTGAAACGTATCTATACCGACTGAAGTATTTGGGCTCGTCACGCTTGCTTTAGCAGGTTTCGCTCTAGGTTTCATGTAAAGAAAGAGTGGACTGAAGCCCTACGGTTGGGACACATCTTTGTGTAAGATTTTGACCTCGGAGAGGTCATATATTGGAAGAACCATGTTCATTGGAGTTAAAGCGACCTCGGATGAGGTCGAATATCAATCCACACTGACTGGTTGGTTAGAAATCATCAAAATGGAGGCCGATATTTCCTATTGTGCGACCTCATCCGAGGTCGTATAGCTTCCCTTTATCCTTGTTCTACCAATATTACACCTCTCCGAGGTGTTTATTCTTGATCAAGTCCTTTATTTTTTGGAAATGTGTCCCAACCGTAGGGCTGAAGCCCGGAACCACGAAGTAGCAGCAAAGTTAAATCTATTTAAATGAGTAAAGTGAGAATTACTAGCTTTTTGAGCTAACAGGATTAGGCAAAGTCCTTCTTCTCACCTTTCAATCATCGATATCCCATTCTTCTAGATTATCTACTGGGTTCGGCAATCTACCTTCCAGCCATTCTTTCAAGGTTTGGGGTGCGAAATCTTTATCTTCTGTTTCTATCACCCAACTAAGAAAATTCTTTGGACCTCCATTTATATAAGGTGCCGGCGATACAGGATAGAATATTGTCGGCAATCTCTCTTCAAATGAAAGATAGTTAACTACGCTTCCCAATTCCTGAACCGTTTGCCACGCTAATTTATGATCAATGTCTATTTGGAATTTAACCCACCATAAGCCATCTTCACCGACACCTGTAGCTATATCCGAGTTTATAGTAGGTATCCTTTTTAGGTAGTTGGTCAGCTCTGTGAAAATACTTTTATCCATTTTAACTATTCAATTCTAAGCCCATGCCTTTTTTTATTTATCGGATAAAATTACCAAAATAAAAATCTCCGTGCCACTGTGGCTAATTTATTCTCTGCTGGTGTCAATTACCCGTTACTGCCCTCATCACCCCCACCAAGCGATCAATATCCTCCTCGTTATTATAAAAATGAATCCCCAAGCGCAGCCCTCGGTTGTAGGAACATACGACTTGCTGCGCATTGAGTTGCTTGACCAAGGGAGGGGGTGCATCTACCGAAAGGATGCCCGAGGCCACGCCGGGATCTTCTGAAGTGATGATGGCGTAGGGCGTTTCTGTCGCGATCATCTCCCGAGCGTAGGTTTTTACTTTGCGGATTTGGGCTTGAATATTATCAAAACCAATAGCCTGATGTTGCTCTATTTGAAAGCACAGCGACTGGAAAGCCAGTAAATCCTGGTGGCCGGGCTCAAAATACTCTCCGAGGGTGGGAGTACCTTCCTGGCGCGGTTGCTTGTAGGTATTGTAGCCCCTGAGCTGCGAGTCGAGCAACTGTTCCATTTGTTCACTGAGAAAAAGAACGCCGTTGCCGTAGCCCGCACACAGCCACTTGAAGGCACTGGCAACGAATACATCAATCCCACTTTCGTGAAAATGAAAAGGTGCAATGCCCAAAAACTGCGTGGCGTCGACGATGATGAGCAACCCAGGAAAGCGGTCTTTCAGTACCCGAAAGGTAGCAGGAGGGATGATCTCCCCATTGGAATACTGCACCGCGCTGACCGCCAGGATTTCAATGCGCTGCGATTCGATGGCTGCGCTAAGCGTTTCCAAAGTATAGGCCTCAGGTCCTTTGGTACCTAAAGTTGTACAAACGAAATTTCTACTCGTAAATGGCCATACTATCGAGGGGTAGTCTCCCGGTAGGTGCAAGACTTTCTGGCCATTGGCCAAAGCATCCAGCACCATATTGATGCCGTGCGAGCAACTGGGAATCAGCGCTGTTCGCTCCGGATGGCCGCCAAAGATGCTTGCTGCTACGGATTTGATTTCCTTAATTTTATCGTAAACGCCTGCCCGAAAATTACTCCCCTGAAGCTGGTACTCCTCGTCTAGGTTTCGCCGAAAGGCCAATAAGTCCTTCGACATCAGACCAGAGGAGCAGGAGTTGAGGTAGGTGAACTGTTCTAAAGCAAGGTATTGCTCGCGTAGCGCATTCATGACGATCAGTTTTTATTCGTCGAGAAGGTCGTAATAATTTTCTGTTTTCAGGATAATGTCTTTTACACAAAGTAGTTCTCGGACAAGTTGCCTTGCCCGAGAACTTTATAAATCAAACATTACTTTACATAAGAATATCCACGGTAACGCTCGCGTCTCTGGTCAGACCATTTTTGTTGATGATCTCTACCTTGAGGATAACCTTGGTTACTGTAGCGGGTAGATTTGCCGGAATGGTATAACTCATCAGGAGCTTATCGGTCTGGCTGTCTTCCGCAAAATTGGGGGTGTAAGCAAAGGTTTCTTCCTCCGTCTCCACTGCATCAATGATGCTGGAAAGAACGATACGATCAATCTCATCGACGGAGAAGAAGCGCAAGTCCAACTGGACCGTTTCGCCAGCAGCAAATTCGCTGCCATTGGTGGTGCCGAAAGTAGAAATGACCGGAAAGTTGCCGCGTCCGGGCGTTACGTTCTCGGCCAGCCAATCTGGCTCTTCGTAACAAGAGCTAAAGCCTACAACCAGTAGAGAAAGAAAAATGCTAATATGAATAGATTTCATAATAATTGTCTTTTGAATTAAAAAATGAGTGGGGCTGAATAAGGGATCATCAAAATCCCTATACCCCTGTCCGCTTGGCCAGGCGGGCTCTACTAAATACCTGGTACTTAGTTAAGATCTCGCCACATCTGTGTTTCAAAGTCGCGAACGACTTTACTTACTTCTGCACCATTACGGTTGAACTCATCCGTAGGATAGAGTGCCCGTTGAGCAGGCCCACCAAATCGATCCGTATCCGGAATGACAAAGTTGCGGTAGACGTTGCTGCTGTAGTTGTAACGACGCATATCCGTCCATACTTCGTAGTTGAAATAAAGGGCAATGTACTTCTCTTTCATGATCAGTTCGTTGGTCAATGCTGCTGCTCCAACGGCAACGACCGGATCATTGAGGTAAGCATCAGCCGCAGCAGGGTCTACGCCGTACTTGTCCATGCTGGCCTGGATGCCGGCAAGGTAAGCCGTGTAGGCAGGGCCGGTCTGTCCGAGCGCCAGTTGTGCCTCAGCTTCGATGAATTTCATCTCTGCGTAAGTGAGCATAAACATGGGGGTCTGTTCGCGGCTGTGGAAAGTCGTTTCCGAGAAATCGACCGTATTAGCTGGAGCATCATCATCGTAGCTGTCGATACCGATATACTCGGTTTCGTTGCCAAATAAGATTTCAAGACGGGGATCAGCTACATTGTAGAGCTCGCCGTTGAGCAATCTTACGGCATAGCCTCCCGGGGCCACGGTGAAGTTGCCGGTATTTACGGCTAGCGCAATGCCTGTATGTGCAGGGTTGCGTTCTACGTCGTTGTACGCAAATTCGAAGTCATCGTCATTACTGGTAAAGGCTTGATTTGCTGCGTTAATGGCTGCTGTCGCGTTTGCTGTTCCTTTATTCAAAAGGTGGATTGCCATGCGAGCACGTAATGCACTGACCATCTTCAGCCATTTGCTCATATCGCCGCCGTAAATCAGGTCACTACCAGCACTTACGCAAATCTCGTTGTCACAATCCACGACCTCATACTCCAACAGAGGAGTGGCCTTATCCAGTAAAGTATTGATGGTTGCATACAGCTCTTGCTGCTCATCAAACACAGGCTCCAGGTTGTTGCTGCCGTCAAAAGCTTCAGACCAGGGAGCTGCTTCCCAGCTGTCGGTCACGGTACTTAAGGCGTAAGCCTGGATGGCATAAGCAATCCCTTCGTAGTTGGGGACTTGTGCGGCTGCGGCCTGGCGAGCCAAGATATCCGCATTGGCCAATACCCGCAGGTAGAGGATGCTCCACGCATCACCCATGCGGAAATTTTCGAAATAGCCAAAATAAGAAGCCGTCTGCTGCGTAGCTTGCGCTGCTTGATAAGATACTGAATATTGAGCATCAGCTAATCTGAATTCAATGGCAGGTAGCAAGGAAGACAAACCCACCTCGGTGAGGTTGTTGGGGTCATCATTGACGTCCAGGTAGTCTTCACAATTGGTCAGTGAAAATACCAGGAGCAATGAAGGGATAATATATTTGAAATGCTTGCGCATAATAATCAGTTTTTTATTGAAAAAAAGGAGGGTTAAAAGGTAAGGTTGAGGCTGGCCGTGTAGGTCCGGACTCCTGGTGTCTGAAGACCCGTGAATCCGTAAATACTGGAACCTGAACCCAGGTAATTGGTCTCTGGATCAAAGCCACGGAAAGGCGTGTTGATGAAGAGGTTGTTCCCCGTCAGGGTCACCCTAGCGGTGGAAATAAACTTACCACCTCCTAACAATGATTTGGGTAAATCGTAGAAGACGCTTGCGCGACGGATACGGAACCAGGAAGCATCCTCAAGGATGATTTCTGCCGCACCGTTATAGCGTGCGAAACTACGGTAGAGACTCTCTCCGGTGATTTCCACTGGCTGGGTATTGGGTTCGCCCGTTTCGGTAACGCCATTAAAAATAACCTCCTCGTACTGACGAGCTGTTTGTGCAGGAAGACCGTTTCGAATACTATTACGGATGCCCATATCAACCATGTCCCCTCCATCACGCCATTCCAAAAGGACCGACAAGCCCAGGCCTTTGTAGCGGAATGTATTGGTCAGGCCAGCAGTGAAGTTGGGTAGCGCATTGCCTACTTTTACTAATGTGTCCTGGTTGATTGAGGGGAAACCATCGCTGCCAATGATCAAATTACCTGCATCATCACGATTGAAAGCGTAGCCAAACAAATCACCTACTTGCCCACCAGGGACGAGCTTGTAAGTGATGCCACCCGTGCCTTCAAAACGGACAATTTCTTCAATACCATCGCGGATAGAAATTACTTTACCGCGATTGCGGGTGTAGTTCAGCGAAGCATCCCAGGTGAAATCGCCGCGCTTGACGGGTGTAGCGTTCAACAGTACTTCGATCCCCTTGTTCTCAATCTCACCGGCATTGGTAAGAAAGCGGGAGAAACCAGTCGTATTGGAAACAGGCACCTGCAAAATCTGATCTTTAGAGTTCTGCTGATAATACGTTACATCAAGCCCCAGGCGGTTGTTGAAAAAACGCAAATCAACACCAACTTCCGAAGAAGTAGTCGTTTCTGGTTTGAGGTTGAGGTCACCAAAAACAGAATTCAGGCGGAAGCCATTGGTGCCAAACTGTGGAAACGCAGGGTCTTGGCCATACAAAGTACCAATCAGGTAAGGGTTGGTATCTTTTGCAACTTGTGCTACGGAACCACGTAGTTTCGCAAAGCTTACAAAACTCGGCAGGTTTAACATATCAGAAAGCACCAAAGACAAGCTCGCTGAAGGATAGAAGAACGACTGATTGGCTATCGGCAGCGTGCTCGACCAGTCGTTACGGCCAGTAATATCCAGGTAGATCGCATTGTCGAAATCAATACTCAAAAGGCCAAAGCCACTGACGATCCGACGCAAAGACTTGCTGTTGTCAATAAAGCTGACTTCCGTATTGCTGAGGTGATAGAAGTCGGGTTCCGTGAAGCGTTCCCCACGGACATTGGTGGTTTCGCTGCGGCGTTCATTCATTTCGTGTCCCAACAACAGGTTGGCTCCGATTTTATCGGTAAGCTGTTTTTTGAAATTCAAGGTCAGCGTACCGTTAAATTGGCGCTGGTCGATGTCGGTTTCAATGATAAACCCACCTACCTGAGAAGAAACATCCAGCCCGGCAGGCACGATACGCACCCGAGAGTCATTGTAGAAGTCCAGACCGGCACGATAGCTCAGCGAAAACCAATCGGTAGGCTCATAGGTGAAGCCCATGTTGCCCAAAAAGCGGTCGACATCGTCATTGAGGGTAGAAAATTCGGCCAAGTAGCGAGGGCTATCAATGATCCCATCCGAATAATCCCGCTGGGTACCGTCGGCGTTGATGTAGTCGTTTACATCAAAACTGGTAACGTGGTAGCTCAGCGAAGATAAGATCGATTTGTCGCCCGAGTGAGGTTTATTACCCCCGGAATTGGTGTAGTTGACGGAACCCGTAAATTTGAGCTTGTCAGATGCTTTGACGGTTCCAGACAAACGTCCGGTGATACGGCTCCAAGTAGAATTGGGGATAATCCCTTCCTGGTCGAGGTAGGAGAAAGAGGTTGCGTAAGTTGCTTGCTCTGATCCTCCGGAAATGCTCAGGGAGTGATCCTGAGAATAGCCACTTTGGAAGAAGTCATCAATCGGATCAAACTGTGGCGTCAGGCCGGGGTAAATTTTTGGTCCAAACTGCTGAAAACGCAAAGGCGAGCCGTCGCCATTGAAGCGTAGTCTACCAAAACGACCTTCGCGGTAAACTTGCTGGTATTCGGGGCGTTTGGCGATTTCTGAAATACCATACGACGAATTCAAGGACACCTGGGCTTTGCCAGCGGTACCGGTTTTAGTAGTAATTAGGATAACGCCATTCGCTGCCCGGAGGCCATAAAGCGCCGTTGCCGCAGGTCCTTTCAGTACCGAAATACTGGCAATATCAGCTGGGTTGATATCTGCTGCCCGGTTGGTAAAGCTGGATTGCTCGGAACTGCCAGGAGAATTTGAACCCGCACTGGGGAGGTTGTTTCCCGCAATGGTACTGTTATCAATGGGTACCCCATCCACCACAAAAAGCGGCTGGTTGTTGTCACCAAAAGAGGTAATCCCCCGGATAACGATGTTGGAGCCCGCTCCCGGAGCACCTGATGAACTGTTGATCAGTACACCCGCTACTTTTCCTTGTAGCGAATTGACCAGGTTGCTCTCCTGCGTTGCCGCCAGATCATCACCGTCGAGTTCCTGGACGGCATAGCCCAGGGCTTTCTTTTCGCGGGAGATTCCCAGTGCTGTTACCACCACTTCATCCAGGCGAGTGCCCGCAGTGAGGGTCAAGTCAATGATTTTTCGACCATTCACAGCAACCGTTTCTGGCGTGTATCCTGTGTAGGAGAATACCAGGGTTGCATCGGCAGGTACCGAAAGGCGGTAACTACCATCAAGGTCGGTAACGGTACCCGTAGCAGTACCTTCAACCAGGATATTAACGCCAATCAGCGGTTGTCCGTCCGCATCATCCGTAACCGTACCCGTTACGGAAATGTCTTGGGCCAGGAGTGGCACTGTGCCCAGTAAAAGTAGGGTGATTAAATACTTCATTTTCAAAAGTTTAGTGAGTAAAAAGTAATATTCCTTTCGGGGAACATCCATCCTGCAAAGACGATGGACTACCCGATAGGAGCGTAACCAAAAGCAGCATGGTTCAGTCGCCTAAACCCTGTGCTATCGGTGAAAATCTAGATTGCAGTTTACGATTGCACTTAGTAGCGTACCGAGCGCTTGTTGAAGCGCAAAAAGTTGCGTTACGAATGGCTTATCGCCCAAACGCAGCGTACGTTAGTAATGGCTAGTGAAAGGAACCTGCCTTGAGAAAAGATGTAACAACATCAGTGTTTTTGAAAACACACTTCTCTTAATTCCACAGGGATAAGCTGTAGAAAATGGCTGGCGAAAAAAGATGTTCTATAAATCCAAGAAGAGCAATGTTAAAGATTTTATTCCTAATCTACAAATTAAGGGGGCGTCTTAAAAAATGTTCTCGGACAACTGGAAGTTGCCCGAGAACAAACAAGCGCTTATTTACGGATACCCGGTACACCTTCCGGCGCAGCCTGGTGCCACTCAAAAGCGGGGGCTTTGCGCGCCTGAGGGTACACCTCGTCCAGGTTCTCCGCGTTGAAGAGGCGGCCGTTTTTCATGACCATCTCTACCGTATTGGAGTTGCGAATATCTTCGAGCGGGTTTTTACCCAAGATGACCAAATCGGCAATCTTACCAGCTTTAATGCTACCGAGATCTTGCTCAAGTCCAATCGATTCGGCACCGAGAATGGTCGCTACTTTCAGCGCGTCGTGTTCTTTGAGTCCTCCCGATTGTACGCTCCACAATTCCCAGTGGTAGCCCAATCCCTGTAGCTGTCCATGCGAGCCTACGCCTGCCAAACCACCGGCTTCCACCAGGTCTTTGACAAATACCGCGTGGTCTTCAAAAACGTGCTCTTCCTTCATGAACCAACCCGCATTCCGGCGACGAGATTTAGCGTCCAGCTCCGATTTTGGGGTGTAGAAATTGAGCTTGGGGTCGCCCTGTACATTTTCTGTAGCGTAGTAGTAATTCTCTGCCCAAGGGCCACCATAAGCCACCAGCAGGGTAGGGGTGTAGGTTGTGCGCGATTCCGCTACAAAGGTCTTGAAGTCTTCGTAGAGCGGGTAGATGGGGAAGGCGTGTTCGTGCCCCGGATAGCCATCCAGAATTTGCGTCACGTTCAGTTTGAAGTCCAGCCCGCCTTCAGTGGTGGGCATCAAGCCTTGTTCCTTAGCGGCCATGATGATCCACTGACGGTGCTGGCGATTGCCTGTGAGGTACATCTTGATGGTCTTAGTGTGGTAATACTCCGAGTACTGCTTGAGGACCTCCCGCGCCTGTTCCAGGCTCTTGATGTTGTACGCCCAGAAGCCTACCCCAGGACCGGTAGAATATACCCGAGGACCATACATCATACCGGCGTCCACCATATCGGCGTAGGTGAGTACATCGGTTGTGGCCGTCTGCGGGTCGCGGGTCGTCGTGACGCCGTAGGCGAGGTTGGCCGCGTAAATCCAGATCTGGTTTTTGTGCAACCCCCAGGCTGGCCACATGTGGGCGTGGGTATCCACAAAGCCGGGCACAATGGTCTTGCCGCTCAGGTCCATGGTCTTGACCCCCGTACCTACGGTGATGCTGCCGGCCGCGCCGACCTGCTTGATGCGGTTGTTTTCGATGAGGATGTCGCCCTGTTCGAAAATTTCGTCGCCCTTCATGGTGATTACCCGAGCGTTGCGCAGCAGTACCGTGCCCTTGGGCATATCGCGGGGTACTTCTACCTTGATCCGCATTTCAGCGGCTTCGTAGGGCTTGTCTTCCTCTTTTTTCTCCTCGTCCTTTTTCTCTTCTTTCTTGTCTTCCCCCTCTTCGTCTCCTTCTTCCTTTTTCTTCTTGGCTTCGGCCGCTTTTTCCGCCGCTTCGGCTTTTTTCTTGGCGGCTATTTCCTCGTCGCGGGCTTTGCCTGCGGCCAGGTCGTAAGTGAAGAAGGCGTTGCCGATCGACCAGTAGGCCAGTTTGGCATCACTGCTCCAGCTGGGGAATTCTCCTCCGATTTTGGTGAGCTTCCGTGCCGGGAAAGCGGCTTTGCTGGCATCCGCTACATTGATGGTAATGGTTTCGCCACCCAGATAGGGGATGGTGACGGTATAAATCTCATTGTTGATCTTAGCCATCGCCTGATCTCCCTCTGGTGCCATGAGGATGAGGTCGGCATTGGAAGGCTTTTTCTGCGGCTCGGTAGCGGTTTCTGGCAGACTATGGTGATGGTGGTCAAGAATATCATGGAGTGATCCGTAGACGGTGATTCCGGTAATTTTTACGATGGTCTTTTCATCGGTACCGTCCCAGCGGATAGACTGCAAGCCTTCGCTACCGTAGAGGTAGATGCGGTCGTTACCCTTGACAAAATGGGGCGTTGCCCGGTTTTTACTTTTTTCAATCAGCGTGCTCTCGCCGCCACTGGCTGCAATCCAGCGCAGTTCGTCCTGGGTGCCGAAGGTGAAGGGGCTGTCGCCATCTTTGTAGGTCTGCTTGGTTCCTTTCATGAACACGATCCGATCTTTGGTCCAACTCCAGGCGGGCTCCGAGTAGACGCCGGCCATCTCCGTCAGTCGGACAGGAGCAGTGCCACCGGCTGCGTTGACTTTGTAGAGGTAGCCTCCATCGCTGTCGTTCCAGGTCACAAAAGCGATCTGCTTGCTATCGGGGCTCCAGGTGGGCATGGCCTCCGTGTAGTTGAAGTTGGTGAGGCGGCGCGGCGTACCAGCGGGGAGGTCCATGACGTAGAGGCGGTTGAGGGCCGTAAACACGACCTGCTTGCCGTTGGGCGAAACTTTTGGGTCGCGAATTTGGGTCACCTCCATCATGGGGTCATCGCTGATGGGGTAGTTGAACTTCAGGCGTGGGCCAACGGCCAGTTCTTCCTCCACCTGGAAGGGGATGTTGACGGCATCGCCACCATCCATGGCGAGTTTGTAGATTTTGCCACCGTAAGAAGCAATTAGGTGCTTGCTGTCGGGGGTAAATGACATGGCCGGAAGCACGCCCAGCGGTGCGATCGACTCTTGCTCGTCGCGCTGCACGGGGTAGGCCAGCCATTTTTCGTCACCATTTTCCAGGTTGCGGGCCATCAGGCCGGTCTGGTCGTTCCAGCGGCTACCGTATACCAGCCATTTGCCGTCGGGCGAAAGGGTGGGGGTGAAGGCCGAGCCGTAGCGGGCGCTTTGCGTGGCTATTTTGCCGGTCTCGCGATCGTAGGTCGCCAGCTGGTATTGCGGAAATTCAGCATTGTACTGCCAGGCTCCCCTGCGTTGCGAAAACCAGATGTAGCGCTCGTCGGCACCAAAAGCAGGTTCTACGGTTTTTAGCGTCTCGGGCGTTTTGATCAACTGCGCCCCGGAGCCTCCATCGCGATGGTAGATGTGTAGTTTGAGGTTACGCGTGCCCTGGCTGGTAACGATGTACTGTCCATCGGGCGTCCACTCGGCCGACTGCATATTGTCGTTGTTGCCTTGGGTGACCTGGGTGCTGTCGCCTTTTTCCAGGTCCATGATCCAGGCGTTGTTGCCGCCGCTGCGATCGGATAGGAAGAGGAGCGATTTGCCGTCGGGCGAAAACTTGGGTTGGGAATCAAAGGCCAGGCCTTCGGTAATGCGGGTAGCTTTTCCGCCGGTAATGGGCAGCGTATAGAGGTCGCCCAGGAGATCAAAAGCAATGGTCTTCCCGTCGGGGCTAACGTCGAGCGAAAGCCAGGTGCCGTTGTCGGTATTGATCTTAATACTGCGGGTAGCCTCCAGCGGCAGTGGCTCCTTACTGTCTTCTTTTTTGACGGAATCCTGCTGAACAGCAGTGGTGTCGGTTTGGGCAAAGGCACTGCAACTGAGTACCAATGCCAGCATAGAAAGTAGGTATTTCATCATCGTGAACAGAATGATTTAAGCTGATTTTGAATTGTGTATGCCAAAGTAATCTTTTCTGTCCAAGTACATGAGACTTTGCAGGGGGTAGAGGGGTTGGTGCAGTGAAGGTGTGGGAATGACGGTTTTTTTTTAGCCACAAAGGCACTAAGGCACGGAATTACACTAAGTTTTTTTTGGTGCGGAGCCACCTGGCAGCAGAAAGGGCACGGAATTGCCTGCCAGTAAGCTGGCCTTATAGGTAGGGTCGCGGAGTTTTTTTGTGAAAGTAGGCCAAAAGGGGTATTTTGTTGGTGTGTAAAGAGCTTGTCGGTGACTAAAAAAATAGGATGAACAAATACCTGGTTTTTCTACCAATAATGATATTTGATGTTTCCCCAATAAACGAAAAAGTGTTTGTCATTCAGCGATTTGTGTTAATGAATCTCAGCATGTTGGAATAAGTTTGTGTAAAGAAAATAAAATGAGCGAGCAGATTATTCATTCGGAATCAATTACTGAAATTAGGTCGGTATTTGGATTAGGGAAACCTACACATCCTTTGATTACCGTCTTAGACACCCAGCAACTTGCTTATGGAGAAGAAACGGTTGGTAAGCGCTTTTCTTCTGACCTATACTGCATTGCCCTAAAAGACTCAAGCTGTGGTATTGATTACGGTAGGAATGCTTATGACTTTGATGAGGGTGTCTTAATTTTTACCGCACCAAAACAGGTAATTACCGTCAAGCGACCACAAGAATTGAATCAGGTAAAAGGCTGGATGCTCTATTTTCATCCCAACTTGATAAGAAATACAGTACTTTGTTCGAAAATTGATTCCTACAACTTCTTTAATTACGAAGTTCACGAAGCATTGCATCTTTCAGAAAATGAGCAAAATACGCTTAATCAAATTGTTCAGCTGATTCGGGAAGAAATCAAAGAGCGAATAGATAATCATAGTCAGCAAGTACTCGTGTCAAATATTGAATTATTGCTAAATTACAGTAAACGATTTTACGAAAGGCAGTTTAATACTCGTGCAGCAAGTAATATTGATATTGTTTCTAAAGTTGAGTTGTTGCTAAAAAAATATTATTCGGATAACCAACTCATAGAGACAGGGCCGCCAAGCATTCAATATTTAGCAGACCACTGTCATTTATCGGCGAGTTATTTGAGTGACCTACTTGCCAAAGAAACAGGACGTTCCGCAAAAGATCATATCAATGATTTTCTGATCGACAAAGCAAAACACTTACTACTAAGCTCTACCGATTCAATAAGCGGAATAGCTTACACACTTGGTTTTAATTATCCACACTACTTCGGGAGACTTTTCAAGCAAAAAACAGGTAAAACACCCCAAGAATACAGACAGTTAAATTAGTGCTTTGGGCACTAGAACAGAAGGAAGCACAACCAGCTTCCTTTTTTCGTATCTGCGATTTGTGTTTAATCTTCCCCCTTTCGTGTTAAGCTCCATCTCTTTCTCATCAGATATTTGTTTCATTAAATCACTTAATAATGGATAAGATGAAACATAAAATTTTAGTAACAGGAGCCAGTGGTGCTTTTGGTAGTCTAGCTTGTATTCAATTAGCAGAAAACGGACATCAGGTGGTAGGAACAATGCGTTCCGTTTCAGGTAAAAATGAAGCTATCGCCAATGAGTTAAAAGGAAAAGGTGTGGCTTTGGTAGAAATGGATGTCACCAACGAAGAAAGCGTGAATGCGGGCGTGAATGCAGCGATAGAGCTAATGGGCGGTTTAGATACCGTTTTCAACAATGCAGGCATCGGCGCAAATGGTATTCTTGAATGTTTTACTGCTGATGATATTCAAAGAATGTTTGACGTAAATGTTTTCGGCGTTCAACGCCTGATGAGAGCGGTTTTACCACATCTTCGACATCAAGGGAAAGGAACAATTATTCATACTTCAAGTTGCATAGGCAGAGTCACCACCCCATTTCTTGCGTCTTATTCTGCTTCAAAATACGCCTTGGAATCTTTAGCAGAAGGTTATCGAGCAGAACTTTCAGGCTTTGGCATAGAATCATGTATTGTAGAACCGGGCGGATTTCCGACGGGCTTTATGAGTGGCATGATCACCCCAAGCGATACGGAAAGAAGGAATCAATATGGTGAAATGGCTCATCTTCCTGAAGCTTCGATACAAGGGTATGTCGCTTATGTAGAATCTATCCCTGAACAACGACCTGAACGAGTGGCAGAAGCGGTATTACAATTAGTAAACACGCCTTTTGGCGAAAAGCCATTTAGAACAGTTGTCGATTTTTCTGGACTGAAACAAGCTATCGAAAACTACAACCAAGTATTGAACGACACGACAAAGGCCATCTATACCGCAAACGGTGTGGATAATCTACTAAGCCTGAACAAAAATTAAATGAGCCAATGAAGCGTTTTTTGCAATGATGTATACCGATCAAAGTGTTTGTGTGAGGCCCACCCCGAAGCTCGTCTACTGTGCCAGAATGGCCGGCAGGGAGCAGCAAAGCTACCCCAAAGTAGCCACGAACCCGTCTGCCTGTCTGGTGGCCAGACGGGTTCGGCTAAGCCAGGTAGCGTGAAACCACTTAGCTGTCGGGAAAAAGTAAAAGCTGTTCGGAGGACTACACGACCTTGGGGAGCCAAAGAATTCGCGATTCTCGACAATCAAGTAGGAATTAGGTTTCAACAGTGGTAATCATTGTTGGTGGCAAAAAGCAAAGCACTGCTAACTCGGGTAGGTGAGCTTTCTTTATAAATGGCGCAGGAATACCGGAAAAAAGCCTAAATTAGTCGGTAAGTAAAACGGATAAAATGCGCTTTTCCACTATAGCTATTATCGGAAATCTTGATCAGGGGTGGTAAACGTTTTGAGACAGGTTCAACGGCTTTTCGCCAAAGGTGTTGGCAGTTGGCGACTGACCTGTCTGCACTGGTGATGGTCAGCTTAAGAGTTTGGTGTATCAAAACATGAGAAAATGAAGATTATAAATCCAGAGAATGTATGTCCGGCAAAGGTGTTTATAGCCACTATAATTGTCCTTATCATATTATACCTGTTTTTTGAAGACCCCGATGTGATTTTCATTGTTATGTTAATAACAATCACAATCAAATATTTTTACGAAGAGAGATACTGTAAGGAAGTAGTTGAAAATGATAACTTGAATGAAAAATAGAGGGTGTAGAAAGCCTTCCGCCGCTAATACCTACCTGATGCCTCCTATCGTCGACCTGTGCATAACCATGCAGCTGAACAAAATCACCTCGTTTTCATCATCAATTCATTGTTTTTCAATTGATTATTCATTTCCTATTCGCTATTTCCGTTACCTCATTCACAAAACAAAAAGCGATAAAAACAAAAGCAGCCTACCCGCAAGGATAGCGCATGTATTTGATCTTAAAGAACTACAGTCCGGCAACCGTGTCGACGTATGGTTATGCTTTTCGACAGTTTTTGGACTGGAGGATAAGCAGGAAATATGGAGAGGATTTTATTCCCGAGCAAGTTGCGCTGACGTTTACACAAGAAATGGCGCAGGAATACCGAAAAAAGCTTAAATTAGTCGGTAAGTAAAAAAGACGAAATGCGCTTTTCCACTATAGCTATTATCGGAAATCTTGATCAGGGGTGATAAAGGTATTAAGGCAGGTTCAACGGCTCGTCGCCAAAGGCTTTGGGCGTTGGCGACTGACATGTCTGCGCTGGAGATGGTCGGAGAGGAGCTTGGTGTGGGGAGTGGGAGGAGATGGGGCTTTGAGTTGGGCGTAATCAAATTAAGGAACTTATCATCTAGTAAATCTATTGGTTAGTGGTAAATAGTTTGAAGTGATTAGAGTATACCTGGATTGGAATGTCATGAGCAACTTAAAGCGTTCTGCGTTTCGGGAGTTAAGCGATTTTATTGAAGTAAATAGCAATAAGCTTCTATGCCCTTATTCGCCTACTCATTTTCAGGATGTGATGAAAAGTTATTCTCCGGATAATAAACTTTTTAATGAGGATATTGATACTCTTCGTAGAATCACTAAAAACCATGTGATTAGGTGGAATGGTAGTAGAACTGAGCCATTGATTGGTGACCCACAGCTTTACGTAGATTATTTCTTAGAAAATGAAGATATACTAGACTTATTTGATTTCGAGAACATTTTCAGGGATCTAGACGATGAGTCAGACCACGAAATTGCGACGGCACTGAAACTAATATATGACTCTGTTCCTCTGAATTTTCAGATTACCCCTGAAAATGAAGGTATGCTGAAAATGATCTTCCCGAATATAACTCCTATGTCAACCATGTGGGATTTAATGAAAGACATCGGGCCTTTCCTTAGAAATCTCACGACAGATAGAGACTATTATAAGGGGTTCCGTAGTACGATTAAACAGGAGGGTGTTAAATTAGAATCAAATGCCGGCAATTGGCGGGCAGAAGAAGTTATAGATAGAATTGACAAATATCTCAACTCTATTAGCGATACAGACCTATCTTTTTTGCAAATGGTAGAAGCTAGTTTTGGGGAAAGGGATGTTCCTCCAAGTCGATTTGAAGTCTTCACCACATCCTACATGATGTTAGATTTAATTGGCTATAAGCCTGACAAGCTTCCAAAGAAAACTGATAATTTACAAAACATACAGGCCGATGCAGAGCATGCTTTCTATGCTGCACATTGCGACTTTTTCGTGGCTGGAGATAAAAAGCTAATGAGAAAGGCAGAGGTGTTATATGAAAAATTTGGTATCACCACGAAAGTCGTTAATCCAAGTGAATTTATCAGTTTCATAAATAGAATAATTCACGATTTCTCAGGAAAAGCTGATGATCCACTTTTGGAAGCGTTCAGCTTTGTTAAGAAAGAAGAAATCGTTTCTGCAAGAAAGGGAACTGAGCATGATCCAGTTGATGTCTATGGCATAAGATTGCCAATTTTCTACTTCAACTTTTTTGACTCTATAGTATACGAACAATATCAAGATGGACTTCATATAATCTCATTTAAGCGGAATCGGAATAATTATTCGGATTTTGTTTTCTACACAGAGGTCGATAAATTATTCGATTCACTTGCTGTAGTACTAGGGTTTGAAAAAGATAATATTGATGATGTCAAACACAGTTTTGTTAGGACGGAGGAAGGCGTTTCTATCGTTTGGAACTATGACCTGTATCAAGTGAAGCTTATTAAGGATCCCAAAACAACTTATCCAATACTGTTTTTTATTTATCAGAATAATGAGTAGTATTATGCACCTAACGTTGCTACCACGATGCGAAATAAAGTAGCTATTAGATCAAAAAACAAAAAATAAAAAATAAAATGTGAGATGGAGAGTGTGAGAATCATAAAGTTACTGGACAAGCATAAGGTGTTATTTAACGGGAAAAGTGATTTTAAAGATAGGTATTTCATCACAGAGGATGAGTTCGAAAGATTTACAGAGATGTATGGAATCTCTTTTCCAGACGAAATAATATACTTTTATTCAAGGATTGGAATTGAAAAAGAGAATGATCTAACTAGATCAATGAGATCAGCTTTAAAAAAAAGATGGCTAGAGGGAAGGCTTTTATTACAGATTAGTCCTGTCCTTGCATTGGAAATAATAGAGCGATACCAATCCTTACCTGAGAAAGAAAAAAATCGAGTAATTGAAAATACGAAATTGCCTAAGAAAACGGAGATACTTAACTACCACGCAACAGTTGAAGAGTATTTGTTAACAGAAATAATTGCAGATTTTGACCATGAGGAGAAAAAATTTCCAAGTGATTTTATTAACCAAATTGCAAGTAATTATTGGGGGTCAAATGAATTGATTTACTCATTTGTGATGTGGGCACATTGTGGAGGATGTGGATCAATAATATTGAATACGGACAGAAAAGGATATGATGGAGGACAAATGTATGGTCATTACCCAAAAGTTATTTATGATGGGAAGGAATATGAATATTTTGCTAACTATTGGGGCAAAATGGAGAAACACCATCTTGAGGAGTATGAAGATTACTTGATTAAAACCTTAAAAGAGCCAAGTGAAATGTAGAATGTAGCTAACAAAAAAGCCTCAAAGCCTGACGGAGCGTAGCGAGGTCATGCGTTGAGGCTCAGTTGGACGAATCTACCTGGCTGGCAGACAGGCCTGCCAATATACACACTCTTATGGATATTCAATGGTACTTGCCCTAGGAAACCAAATTTGCCAAACTTCTGTTATATTTATGAACGTTTATAAAGATAGTATATGGAAGAAGTAAGATTGAAAATTATCGAAATTGTGTCTCAAGTACCTGATAGTCAGCTTGATGGATTGTTGGGTTATTTAGAAGCAATGACAAAGCTCACTGAAATAGATAGTAATGTTAGTGAACATCTGGGAAATATTATGATGGAAGATGACCATCTCTTGAAACGTCTTGCTCAATGATAACTATTGAGCTTGCTCTTGGGATACATCGTGTTCTTATAAGTAGATATGGAGGACATCAAGGTCTGCGAGATAAGGGTTTATTGAAATCTGCAATAGCAAGGCCCTATCAAACTTTTGATGGCCAAGATTTATATCCCACTTCAGTTGAAAAGGCTGCTGCGATAATAGAATCGATTCTCATAAATCATCCATTCATGGATGGTAACAAAAGGACAGGCTATGTACTTATGAGGATTCTATTGCTAGATGATAGAAAAGACATAAATGCCGAAGAGAACGATAAATATGATTTCGTTATTAATATTGCATCAGGTAAGCTTTCATATGATGGTATATTGAAGTGGATAAAAGAAAGAGTTGAGGACAAAAAGGAAGAAAGTTAAAGGGGAGTGTCCATTGAACTGTGTCTGCAACTTTAGGAAATATGTTTGGTAAATCGATCCCCATGTGCTAGCGTTAATTCACGTCGAATAGCACTCCATGTTCTTACTGATTTATTCCAGCTGTTTTTTTTACGTTCCAGTGCTAAGAACAACTGAATAAGCAAAGCTCGTTCGCTGACCCATGCGCCTTTGGCCTTAGTCACCCGGCGAATTTCCCGGTTGAGGTTTTCGATGGCATTGGTCGTGTAAATCAACTTTTTCAGCGTCGGACTCAATTGCATACATCTCATTAAATCATCCCAATCTTTGAGCCACAAGTCTACAACCAGATCGTATTTGCCTTGCCAGAAAACCTGGAAATCTTCCAATTTCCTGCGGGCTTCGGCCTCGTTGACAGCGTTGTAAACTTCCTTAAGCTGACGTAAAACCTGACGGCTATCCTTTTCGTCCAGTAACTTAAAGGTATTGCGAATTTTGTGAACCACACAACGCTGGATATTAGCTAAAGGAAAAGTCTCGGCGATCACTTCACGTAAACCTGTCAAACCATCGCTGCATATGTAGAGGACATCCTCTAGACCGCGATTTTTAAGCTGCTGTAAACAACGTGCCCACTCTGTAGCACTTTCGGCTCCTTGACCAGGAATCAAAGCAATGATCTCGCGTTTTCCTTCCACCGTAATCCCGTATACAACATAAAGGGCAATACGGCTGACCTGTCCATCACGACGTACATCCAAATAGATCGCATCAATGAACATCACTACCAACAGCGCAGGTAAGGGACTGTTTCGCCAAGCTTCTACTCGCTCCCAAGTGCTGTTGATTACAGACGAAATACGACTGTCGCTCATCTGAGCCCCGTACATACGCTCTAAGTGCAACCGAATGTCACTGATTGAGTTACTCATTGAGTACAGCTCCAGAATCTGGTTGTCAAAACCTAAGCCTAGTTCATATTGCCGCTTCTTGACCGTCAAGGGCTCGAAACTACCGTTACGATCACGGCTGTAGTGAATCTCAACAGGGCCAGCCTCGGAGCGAACTTCCTTAGATAGCTGCCCATTGCGCTTATTGGTTAAACCTTGGGCTTTTTCCCCTTGGATGTGGTCTTCTAGTTCTGCCGCTAAAGCTCCTTCCAAAAAGTTAGCAATCAAAGGCTTGAGAAGACCGTCTTCTCCTGTTAATCCCTTACCTTGAATTAGGCCCGCAATAACTTGCTGGCGATATGACTCAAAATCGAAATCCGACAGAGTCTCTTCTTTTTTGGTTTTCTTTGACATAATTAAATGTGTCTACTTTTGACGCAGACACAGTTCAATGGATACTCCCAGTTAAAGTGGAAAGTCTTTAGAAATTTAGTTATCCACCCCCCCCCTCACCCCAATAACCCCCTTACCGCCCGCAAAGCACCATAACTATACTTCTCCTCAAAATGCCGGAACACCTCTCCCAGGCTGAGATCGGGATGTTCCAGGAGGTAGGGCGAGATGAGGTCTATGTCCTCCTGAGAGATCAAAACGGTGATCGGCAGATCGCCGGTGTCTACCCAGTGGGCCAGGTGGCCGCTGATGGTGCCTTCGGTTAGTTCGCGTTCCGCGGCAATTTCGGCGATGGTTTTTCCGGCCAGGTGCAGGTCGAGGGTCAGTTTTTTGGTGTCGGGCTTGGGAGGCGCTTTCGGAGCCGTAGAAGCAAAATCCAACAGGTCGGGTACCAGCTGGTGCTCCTGTACATAAGCGGTCACAATTTCCAGCACCTCCTCGCCGTGATCCGCGAGGCGTTTTTTGCCAAAGCCACCCACCCGCAACAAGGACTTGCTGTTGGTGGGCAATACCTGCACAATTTCCAGCAGTGTTTTATTGGCCGCAATGGTAAAGGCCGCCACCTCTCTTTCTTCCGCTTTTTCCAGCCGCCATTTCACCAACTGTAAATACAAGTCGCGGTGGGGTAGGTCTTTAGGGATACCCGACAATTTGGGCTGCTTGTCCGGCTTCTGCTCAAAATCGATCTCGGCATTGGCCTTGGCTTTGATATAGGCGGTAGGATCAAAACCGGTATGGATACTTTCAAACAAGCGCAACTTGGTGAAGACCAGGAGCCGTAAGTCATACAGTCGCCGATCTACTTGTTTGCGGGCATTTTGGTTATCGGTGAGTACACTGAATGATTGCAGCTTGGGCAGGAGTTGGTCGCTCAGGTAGGGCATGAAATAGAGCGCAGCTCCTTCCAGGCGTTCGGCCAACTTTTCGTGTTCTGTCGGTAGGCCGCCTTCGCGGAAATAAATCTCCAACCAGGGCAGGAATTTATTGCCAATCGTAAATACCTTTTCCTCCATTTCCTGCAACAGGATTTTAAACTGTTCCGGGCCGTCGCCCTGAATCGCCCGCTCGTGTTCCAGCAGGGCGCGCAACAACCAGCGAGCTGCCTTTTCGACCTCCGAAAAGTTGAATAATTCGCGTAAGCAATCGGCTTGGTACAAGCGCTTGTCGGCCAACAACTGCGCTTCGGTAGGCTGGTTTTCTGCCGCCGTTTCCGAGTAATTGCGCACGACGGTATCGGTGCGCACACTGCCCGAATCGATAGGCGTCCGCAGCACAATTCCTTCAAAGGTTTTGCAACGACTGAGGGCTACGTATACCTGACCATGCGCAAAAGCAGCTTGGGCGTCGATGATGACCTTGTCGAAAGTCAGGCCCTGGCTTTTATGAATGGTAATGGCCCAGGCCAATTTGAGGGGATGCTGCTCGTAAGTGCCTACCACCTGATCCTCTATCTCTTTGGTGTCAGGGTTGAGTTCGTACTTACGGTTTTCCCAGATGGTCGGGTAAACGTCGATCGGTTCCTCGTCGGGGCATTCTACGGTAATGTGGTCGCCAAAAATATCGGTAATCACCCCAATTTTACCATTGTAATACATCCTGTCGGGGTAGTTGTCGTTTTTGTTAAACATGACCTGCGCGCCCACTTTCAAGACAATCTGCTCGTCGTTGGGGTACATCGATGATGGAAAATCTCCTTCGATAATGGCCTTGAATGTGTGTTCGCGCCCTGGCAGCTGTTGCAGTTTTTCCGTATTAATCTGGTGGGCCGTATTGTTATGAGAGGTAAGCGTAATGTAGCCTTCGTCTTCGGCGGGATTAAAGTCGGGCTGGTAGCGCTGGTTGAGGGTCTCCAAGCTGGCGGGATCAATATTGTTGTTGCGTACCTTGTTGAGTAATTCAATAAACTGGTTATCCGATTGCCGATAAATGTGGGTCAGCTGAATGACTGTTGGTGCCGCTTGCCGCAATGCAATACTGCCAAAAAAGTAAGGCGTAGGATAGTGGCTTTGCATTTGGTACCATTCGTCGGGCCTTACCACGGGCGGTAATTGATGGAGATCACCAATCATGAGTAGCTGCAAGCCTCCAAAAGGGGTGCTTGCTTGTCGGAAACGTTTGAGCACCGCATCTACGGCATCCAGTACATCGGCTCTGACCATGCTGATCTCATCAATCACTAGCAGGTCAAGCCCTTTGATGAGGTCTATTTTCTTACGCGAAAACCTGCGTTTACCAATCTCCATGCTCATCTCATCGGGCGTCATCAGCCCAAAAGGCAACTGGAACAGGCTGTGAATCGTCACCCCTTTGGCATTGATCGCCGCCACGCCGGTAGGTGCGACCACCACCATCCGCTTGGGAATCTCCTGACGTACCCGATGCAGAAAAGTAGTTTTACCGGTACCGGCCTTACCCGTTAAAAAAACATGCCGTTTGGTCTGACTAATGTATTCGAAAGCGAGCTCCAGCTCAGGATTGGTTTCCATAAATAGCGAAATATTCATATCAAGCTAATGTCAGAGAATCATAGCTTTAAAGTAAGAAAGCAAAATAAGTGTTTTATTCGAGTAGGAAGTAAGCATTTGGAAATATCTCTGGGAATGCTCCCATCAGACCTTTTAGCCCTCCTATAAAAACCTCCGTGTCTCCGCGACTCCGCGGCCAATTATAATCCAAAGTAAGAGCTGGCACAAACCCTTAAAAAATCACCACCCGCTGCAACCAAAATTGCCCCACGGCGGAGAGTTTGAAGGTGTAAACACCAGCAGGAAAATCTTCTGTAATGATTTCGTGGGTACCAGCTTGTAAGTCCGTCATGGTACGAACGACTTGCCCGGTGGCATTGATCAGCTCGGCGGTGAGGTGGTTTTGCTGGTGCTCTTTTAAGGTGAAGTACACCTTGCTGGATGCCGGATTGGGCCAGATGTTCAGCAGGGGAGGAGCCTGCTCATTCGTTACCGAAACCGGTTCCTGGAGGGTGAATTTCAATATAGCACCCGGGTTTTGCAGGTTATTGGTGACCGTCAAGCCCGTTGGGCCGGAGGTATTGCCCGATTGGTCGGTGATCACGTAAAAAGACTTGCCGTCGGGATCGGCGGCGATGGCACGGTAGCGGTTTTGGGTGTAGAAATGCTGTGTGGTATCGCCCACGATCGCGGTGCCATCTTCATTGAGGCGCAAGCGGTAAACCCTGCCTCTTTTCAAACTGGTAACCAACAGCGAATTGGTCCACCCGGGAATGGCCTCACTCTCGTAGATGCCCAGGCTCGAAGGTGCTACGTTGGGCCGGCAAATCCAGGCATTCTGACAAGCCGGGTTGTTGTAGTCATAGTCGTCAGGAACCGCAAACATCGAGAACAGCGGCTCGCGATAATTGGGCGCTGAAAAGCTGCTTTCCTCTAAAAACTCAAGCTCCGCAGGGCAGGAGCCGTTAGAATAATCCAAGCTTTCGCAGTCGGCAGCCGACGACCAATTGCAATAATCATAGGCTTGATCATCCTGAAAACCCGCCACACGCGGCCAGCCATAGTTGTCGCCGGCAACGATACGGTTGACTTCATCATCCGTATTCGGACCGTGTTCATCGCTGTACAGGGCGCCGGTACTGCTAAAAACGAGGCCCTGAGGATTGCGGTGACCGTAGGAATAAACGTGGCTCCTCACTCCTGCGAGCAGCGGATTGTCTTCGGGGATAGTGCCGTCGAGATTAAGGCGCAGGATTTTTCCGGGATAATTGGTCCAATCTTGCTGGTCAATTTGCGACTGTAAGGGCAGCATCTGCGCCAGGATGGGCCGGCAATAATTGCTGTTCTGGTTGTTTCCCTGATCACCGATGGAGTAGTAGAGTTTTTGGTCCGGGCCCAAAACCAATCTGCCGGAGTTGTGGTCATTACTGGCCGGTAGGTTGTCGATCAAGGTGATCGGAGCGGTCAGGGTGCCATCGTCATCCGTTATTTCGTGAGTATATCTGACCAGTTTTTGTCGCCGCTCTCCCGCCAGAAGGTAGGTGTAGGACAGGTAAACGTAGGGGCTTTCGCCCAAAAAATCCTCATGAAACGTGATGCCCAGCAATCCATCTTGCCCACCCGTGGAGGAGGCATCAGGGATTTGGATCAAATCATCTCGCTGGCCCGTGGCGGGATTCACCCGGAGAACAACAGCTGCTTCTCTTTCCGTGATCCAGAGGTAGCCATCTGGTCCAAAATGCAGGTCCCAGGGTTTGTTGAGCAAATTGTTGGGCCCAATGGCCGTCATGGTGAAGGATTCATTTTGGGCATCAAGTTTTTGGCAGATCAGGAAGAACAGAAAAAACATGATTGCATGGCTAAAATTGGAAAGAGACATGGAGAAATGCTATTGGATGAAAAAGAGTAATATTCTTGTAAGTAAGATAATAGAATGTTTCAGCTATCTGATCATAAATAAAGCAATTCCCGTGCATAAGTTTGTGTATGCACGAGAATTGTCATTGGCAGAACAAGTCTAATAAACTGGAATTCCACCCCATTTAGAAATGATGCAAGCCATCAAGACCAATGAGATTCCCCAGAACCCGGCATTGATGAGAAAGTACTTCCTGCCTTTTCGTTCAAAAATGACGGCATAGCACTGATTGATAATCTTTATTCATTTTCCCTGTTTTTAATGGCCGAAGCTAGGAAGCTTTCCCCAACGAAGAACCCGGCATCCGGAAAATGCTGCTTGATATTGTCCACAGCATTCTTTTCGTAAGCTAACCAGGTGTCTTTGACCCCGATAGTCAATAGTAAATCAATGAAGTAAGCTTCAGCAGCATAGCCTTTGTCGTGTACCCAATCATGGATGATTTTATCTATTCGGAGGAACATTGGTCCAAATTCTCTTCCATGGTATTGGTCAAACGCAATTTGCAGCGCAAGTTGTTGTGCCTGGCTGAGGCCGGTCAAGGGGGCAGTGAAATCGAGGTAGAGTAGGGCAATGTACAAGCGAGAATGGCTTTCTTTTTCCAATTCCTCGAGCAGGAAATCGGCCAGTGGATATTCTTCCTGGTTATAAAATTGTTCAGGAGGATAACCCATTAAGAGAAAAGGCGCTGCCGTTTTATGATCTTGAAAAGTACGGTTGAGGTACTTGATGATAGTAGGGAGGAATTGCTGCGTTTTGGGGTGGAGGGATATTCCCGAAAAAATGGGTTGGAAGCCGTTGATTATCATTTCAATATGCAGCAATTCGTGGGCAAAAGAAGCCTGCGGTGAGGCGATAGAACCATATTGAATAACAACCATATCTTCTTCAATGGAGGATCTCCAGGCAGCTGCTCGCCAATCAGGGTTTTCTACCAGTTGAATCTCGAAATGGTCCTTGACCTTGGCATAAAGCTGCTCATTTTCAGGGGCAATTAAATCTTGTACATCCATGATGTGATTGTATCTAAGAAATTGGTTTACTGTATTTTATCGCTTGCAGGCGAAACCATTTGCTACCTGCTGTTTAGAACCGTTCTAATGTAGTGCTTTTCTTCGATTTTGTGGGGCTTCAAAGAACGATAGGGGGTATTTTAGGGTTATACAGAGGGAAAATACAGTGTATAAGTTTTGCTTATACTTGAATAAACCCTATAGGTAATAATTATCTTAGTTTTGGACTATTAATAATCAATAAATATTCAGCAATGGAGCATAATAAGCCTTCGGACCACCCAACGGGTGGCACAAGCTATAGTGTGAATAGCAATGGTGAAGCCAAATGCCCTTTTATGGGTGGACCTCTAAAAGCCAGCGCCGGTAGTGGTACGTCTAACCGTGACTGGTGGCCCAATCAACTAAAACTAAACATTCTTCGTCAAAACTCTAAGCTCTCCAATCCGATGGACGAGGAGTTTGACTATGCCGAAGAATTCAAGAGCCTGGATTTGGCAGCCGTGAAGCAGGACATCATGGACTTGATGACCACCTCTCAGGATTGGTGGCCAGCCGATTACGGGCACTACGGACCCTTTTTCATCCGCATGGCCTGGCACAGTGCCGGAACTTACCGGATTGCCGACGGTCGTGGTGGTGCAGGTTCAGGTACACAGCGTTTTGCGCCGCTCAACAGCTGGCCAGACAACGCCAACCTGGACAAAGCACGCTTGTTATTGTGGCCGATCAAGCAAAAGTACGGACGCAAAATTTCTTGGGCCGATCTAATGATTCTGACGGGCAACTGCGCCTTGGAGTCTATGGGTTTTGAAACCTTTGGTTTTGCTGGTGGCCGTGAGGACATTTGGGAGCCAGAAGAAGATGTTTACTGGGGTTCTGAAACCGAGTGGCTGGGCGACAAGCGCTACACCGGCGACCGCGAATTGGAGAACCCACTGGGTGCCGTACAGATGGGATTGATCTACGTGAATCCTGAAGGCCCTAACGGCAACCCTGATCCACTGGCCTCCGCTCGCGACATCCGCGAGACCTTCGGCCGGATGGCGATGAATGACGAAGAAACCGTAGCATTGATTGCAGGTGGACACACCTTTGGTAAAACCCACGGTGCTGCCAACCCCGATGAGTACGTTGGCCGTGAGCCCGCAGCTGCCGGGATTGAAGAGCAAGGGATGGGTTGGAAAAATTCCTTCGGCAGCGGTAGTGGTATCCACACCATTACCAGTGGACTCGAAGGTGCCTGGACGACGACGCCAACCAAATGGAGCAACAACTACTTTGAGAACCTCTTTGGTTTCGAGTGGGAACTGACCAAGAGTCCTGCCGGTGCTCATCAGTGGCGGCCAAAGAATGGCGCTGGTGCTGGTACGGTGCCTGATGCCCATGATCCTGCGATCAAGCACGCACCATTCATGCTTACAACGGACCTTGCTTTGCGCGTAGATCCTGCCTACGAGAAAATTTCTCGTCGTTTTTACGAAAATCCTGATGAGTTTGCTGATGCCTTCGCGCGTGCCTGGTTCAAGCTGACCCACCGTGACATGGGGCCGATTACTCGCTACCTGGGTCCTGAGGTGCCTGCGGAAGATTTGATCTGGCAAGATCCTATCCCTGCCGTTACCCACGAGCTGATCAACGATCAGGATATTGCAGAACTGAAAGGAAAAATCCTGGCTACTGGTTTGTCGGTGTCAGAATTGGTAAGTACTGCCTGGGCTTCGGCCTCTACTTTCCGTGGTTCTGATAAGCGGGGTGGTGCCAATGGTGGCCGCATCCGTTTGGCTCCACAGAAAGACTGGGAAGCCAACAACCCCACCCAGTTGGCCAAAGTATTGAAAGCACTGGAAGGCGTGAAAGCTGCCTTTAAGAAGGAGGTGTCTATGGCCGACTTGATCGTACTGGCGGGCTGCGCTGGTGTAGAGCAAGCAGCAAAGAATGCTGGTCATGATATCACCGTACCGTTTACGCCAGGCCGTGGCGATGCTACCCAGGAACAAACGGATGTAGAAGGTTTCGCACCACTGGAGCCAGCTGCTGATGGTTTCCGCAATTACTTCAAGCCTTTGCACAAAACGACTGCCGAGGAAATGCTGGTAGACCGTGCGCAGTTGATGACTTTGACGGCCCCTGAAATGACGGTGCTGTTAGGGGGTATGCGTGTACTCAACACTAACTACGACCATTCTCAGCACGGTGTCTTCACCAAGCGCCCAGGAGCACTGACCAACGATTTCTTCATGCATCTCCTTGATCTGGGAACAACCTGGAAAGCAACTTCTGATGCACAGGATGTCTTTGAAGGTCACGACCGCAAGACGGGAGAGCTGAAGTGGACAGGTACACGCGCGGACTTGATCTTCGGATCGAACTCAGAACTCCGTGCCATCGCCGAAGTTTACGGATGCAGTGATGCTGACAAGAAGTTTGTAAAAGACTTCGTAGCAGCATGGGACAAGGTCATGAACCTTGATCGTTTTGATCTGAAGTAAGCTAAATTTCAGAGTACTAGGTACTTAGTGCAGCCCGCCTGGCCAAGCGGACAGGGGTATAGGGATTACCTTCGGTGACCCCTTAACTCACATTGTTTAGAATACATTAAAGAGGTGGTTCGGTAACGGGCTGCCTCTTTTTTGTTGGTGTTTGAGGAGCGTTTATTCAAGCTTATTCCCCCAGAGCGCGATTGTACCAATTCGCGATGAAAGTTTGAAACACTACACCGAATGGTACAAATATGATCGTGAGGAAGGTATATCCATGATACGCACTAGCATGATCAGCTAGCGTGTCATCAATGATAAAGTAGGAATACATGTAGATCAAAAATACCAATATCGGTACAGTTAGCCCGCCTGAATAGACGAGAAATTTTCTAACACTTCGGGATTGATTTCTGCCATACCGGATACACCACAGATGTAGAAACCCTAACAGAATGGTGAAAATGAATGTAATCCCAGTAGGTGAAATTTTAATTAACCACTTTGAAAGCGTACTTATCTTTGGGGTATATTCTATGGCTAGATACTCATCTTCTATTTCAGACAAGGTCCATGATCTACTTTGCTGATTTTTATCTTCCTCATAATTAGAGTTAAGATTAACACTTATATCATTGAGGAAAGCAGCTACATTTGAGTAATCAAGTTTAATACGAATATCGCCTTGTGACTTCCAAAACGTAATCGGCAACAACGAATAATATAAACTTCTCTTTTTTACCCAGTCACTTCTATCTATCCAGGCCTCTGCCACGTATTTTACTTCAATGGTATGAGTTCCTTTAATTAGGTCAACTTCAAAATACTGAAGGTCTTTTCCTCTTTCATAGATGTAATGATTTTCGCTCCATTTGACCGTTATTCCACTGGCTAAAGTATCAAGCCCTAGAGCTGAAAAGTGATTGTAATTCGCTGGAAAAAAAGATGCAATGTCTACTTTTTGGCCATCAAAAATGATTTCTATTCCATCTCTGTAACCTTTGGTATGGAAAACTAAAGGAATCGAGACTCCATTCGAATCAGTTCTGATAATATACTTGACATTGAACATAGCCGTGTTGAAGAGGCTATCAGGCGTGATGACAATTTCTTCGCTTAATACATCTGCATTCCTGTTAATAAAAGTAAGCCCTCCTAAAGTTCCTTCTAATAGTGGAGAAGCCATATTGCCTAATACTATGCAAGTTGTCAAACAGGTAAAAAGTGTCAGTATTATTCTATACTTCATGTTTAGGCCTTGTCCGATAAAAGCTTTAATATCTGATATTTTTATTCGATGGTTAGGGTAGACCCAATAAACGCTACGCCAGCAATGGTCATCATCATTTCCACGGAACTGCTGGCACCGGGGTGCAGCTGGGTGAAGTCCCAGAAAAGGGTGTCGCCCGCCACACTCGTTGGTTCAGGACTAGCGGAAACAAAAGTCGCCAGTCTAACTCTTTTTCAATTTCTTGAGCGTGATCATCTCATACTTTGTTTCTGAGCTATGCTTTGATGCTTTGTCTTCAAATCTGTACGTTAATTCTTTTTGTTGAATGACTTCTAAGTGGGGGATTTTTGCATAGATCGAATGGAGTACCTCCACCTTTTTACCCGTCTTTTGGATACAAATAGTGATTAGGGTCTCCGGACTTGATATTTCGATAATTTTCTCTAGTAGCTCTGATTCCTGCTCTCTTTCTTTTTTGCCAAAGTGAAACATACTATTTAAAAGTATGTATTCAAATTGATCGAAATCCGAGTAGCTATACATGTCCAGGACGATCCCTTTTAGGGGTAGTTTTTCCTTTTTCGCAATCTCATTGAGTTGCCCAATCCCAACCTCTGAATAGTCAATTCCAACAACCTCGTAGCCTAGTTTAGCCAAAGCAATGGCGTCTCTTCCTTGTCCACACCCTACGTCTAAGAGCCGACCTTTCTTTTCCATTGAAGCGTAAAAAGCAATCAATTCTGGATAAGGCGCTCCAAATAAATCTTCCGTTTGGTAATAGTTATCGTATTCGACTTTCATTTTTTGGCGCTTTTGTGTAAATCAACTTTCTGAGCTAATTTAGGTTGAACCATATAAGGCATATCAGTACTAATATGCCCTTCTATGCCCTTATATGGTTCAAAACAATCCACCCAGCAGGCCTTATTCTTTCACCAGCCGTATAACTCCTACCCCTGACGCCGTCGCTATTTTAGCCACATAGATGCCGGTTGCCAAGTTGGCGGCATTGATGCTTGCCGTAGGGCTATCCGGACGAAGGACCAGCATTAGCTTGCCTTGGATATCAAACACCTCCACCGAATGGATGAGGGCATTTTCAGCGCTGATGTTCCATTGATCCGTAGCAGGGTTGGGAAATACTTTTAGTCCTTCCAGAGCATAATCAGAGGTTCCCGAAATGTCTCCGTCAAAAGCTACATCATCAAAATAGTAGGTTTTTGTGCCAGCAGCGGCACCCGTGGTACCGAAGTTGAAGAAAATGGAAGCCTTGTTGTACGTCCAGCCTAAACCTAAGCCAAAACTTAAGGCTGCCGTCCCGGTAGCTTCGTTCGCGAAGTCAAATTCCAGGGTTTCCCATTCACCCGCGACGGTCGTATTGGTTTGGGTTTCGCAGGTGCGGGTAGGGTCATTGGAATCTTCTACTTTCAGGCGCACTGGAATGCCCGCATCGGGCGACCACACTCGTACCGTCATCTTGGAATCGGTGAGGCTCAAAGGGATATTCGTAGCGAATCCTCCTGGTGTACCAATGGTGGTACCGGCTGATGATCCGGCCAGGTTGTCCTTAAGGATTTCTCCAACGGTATTGCTAGGATCAGTTGGGTCGGTGACGATGAACGATTGATTGCCCTCAAAATCGGTCAAAGTGTAGTTAACGTCGGGGTCTTCGAAGGTTACGGGCAAATCCAGCTGTGCGCCTCCGAATAGTTGTTCCACATCATCAAAGAGAAAGGTGGAATTAGCTGAGCCATCCCCAACATTGCCAAAGTCGAACATGAAGACCAGGTAATTGAAATTAGCGGGTGTACCCGTAAAATCCCAGGTCAGCGTCTCCCATTCGTTGGAAACGGTGGTTTGCACATCTCGCTCGGCAGCACCCACCCCTTCAAGTTTGAACTTAACGGTCGTACCCACCGGAGCCGTCGTAAAAACCTTCATAGAGAGGGTGTTTAAGGTAGAGAAATCCAGGTTTTCTGCCAGGAGTATTTTGCTACCCGCAAAAACAGCTCCGCCATTTCTGACGATTTGTGCCACCGTGGCGCTGGTATTGATACCACTCATTTGAGGGTTGGGAATGACCGTGGCCGTCCCGCCGTCAAAATCTTCAAAATCTGCGGTGGTGATACCGTTCTCAAAATCAAAGGGTAAGCTTTGGGTGTTTCCTATGGCAAAAGCAAATAGGAGAAGGAGTAAGTAGACTTGTTTCATTATTTTTTTGTTTGCTAACACACTTGATTAATAAATTTTTTAAAGTTGGAAGGTATTTCCAAAATGCCTTCCAACTTAAGGAGAAAATGCCTTCCTACTTCCGGAGACAACTCCCCAATTAGGTAAATATAACTCATTTAAATCTGTGGCAATCTGTTTGATCCGTAAAACTCCGCGGCCTATCCTGCACAGATGGTTGCCATTTTGCGAACAATTCCTACTTTTGCACAAAATTTACAACCCCTCCTATGGTTTCAATAGACGGCCTCACGGTAGCCTTTTCTGATCGGGCGCTTTTCGACAATATTTCTTTTGTCATCAACGAGAATGACAAGATCGCGTTGATGGGCAAAAATGGTGCTGGAAAATCTACGCTGATGAAGATCATCGCGGGCGTCCAGAAACCCAATAAAGGCAATATCAACAAGGCAGAGCGGACGACCATCGCTTATCTGCCGCAACACCTCCTTACGGAAGATAATTGCACCGTTGCGGAGGAAGCCGCCAAGGCCTACCGCGAATACTTTGCGCTCAAGGATGAATTGGAGCGGCTCAATCAGGAGATGAGCGAACGTACGGATTACGAATCCGACAGCTACATGGAGCTCATCGCCAAGGCCACCGACGTAGGAGAGCTTTTTTACAACCTGGAGGAAGTCAACCATGCCGCAGAGGTGGAAAAAGCCTTGTTGGGATTGGGCTTCAAAAGAGAAGATTTCACGCGCCCGACCAGTGAGTTTTCCGGCGGCTGGCGGATGCGGATTGAGTTGGCGAAAATCCTTCTGCAAAAGCCTGATGTAATCCTGCTGGATGAGCCTACCAACCATATTGATATCGAATCGGTGGTTTGGTTGGAAGACTTTTTGGTCAACAAAGCCAATGCCGTAGTGGTGATTTCCCACGACAAGGCATTTATTGACAACATCACCAATCGTACCATTGAGCTTACCCTCGGGAAAATTTACGATTACAAAGCCAACTATTCCCACTATCTCGTCTTGCGTGAAGATCGACGGGAAAGCCAACTTAAAGCCTTCCGGGAACAGCAAAAATGGATTGCCGAGCAAGAACGTTTTGTGGAAAGATTCAAGGGTACTTATTCCAAAACCAACCAGGTATCTTCCGTAGAACGCATGCTGGAAAAATTGGAAATCATTGAAGTTGATGAAGTAGATAATTCTGCTTTGAAGCTGAAATTTCCTCCCGCACCGAGGTCAGGTGATTATCCCCTGATCGTCAAGGACCTTTCCAAAAAGTACGATGATTACGTGGTCTTTAAGGATGCCAATCTGACCATATCACGCGGTGAAAAAGTAGCTTTCGTAGGAAGAAACGGCGAAGGAAAGTCAACGATGATCAAAGCCATCATGGAAGAGATCGAGGTGGAAGGCACCTGCAAAATCGGTCACAACATAGAGATCGGCTATTTTGCCCAAAACCAGGCTTCGTTGTTGGATGAAAAAATAACCGTTTTCGAGACCGTTGATGAGGTAGCCAAAGGCGATATTCGCACCAAGTTGAAGAACATCCTGGGCGGCTTCATGTTTCAGGGCGACGATATAGAGAAAAAAGTGTCGGTGCTTTCCGGTGGTGAAAAGACGCGCCTGGCGATGGTCAAACTACTTTTGGAACCCGTCAATCTCCTCATTCTGGATGAGCCGACCAACCACCTGGATCTTCGTTCCAAAGACGTTCTGAAAGAAGCCCTCCTTGATTATGACGGCACCTTGATTCTGGTTTCTCACGACCGGGATTTCTTGAAAGGACTCGCCCACAAAGTCTTCGAATTTAAAGACAAAAGGGTCATCGAACACTTCGAAACCATCGACGAATTTCTAGCACGCAACAAGGTGGAGAGCATGCGGGAGTTGAATTTGTAGGTTATTAGCTGGAAGTTTCCTCGTTTTTTTAATAGTTAGACGGTGTGGTTGGCCAGTGCGGATGGATTTATTCCTTGGGGTACAAACTTTCGTACATCATATCCAATAAACCATTCACAATGGCATTTTCCGCACAGCCTGGCTTTAATTTGGAAGATACGACTTCAAAGGTATACGTGCCGAAGGCCGCATCGTGTGGGATGTATCCTGACTTGGCGTAACCATTGGTCAAAGTCAACATCATGGTATTGGCGTAAGGCGACTCTTTTTTGAGCCGGGTAGAAATTGGGTTGAAGACCTCCCCGTTTACGGAAGTAAAAGCAATATCTCCAATCGTTATCAAGCCCAGTTTTAGATCAATCGGATCGGCATCTTCGTAAACGCCAGGATATCCGGCTCTGCCCTCGTCCAAGCGTTTACGCCCAGCGCAGGTTACCGTTTGTCTATTTACATGAATGTTTGGGTGGGCTACTTTTCTTTCTATGCCTCTCATGACGTGCAAGACCTCTTCGCCTAAAAACTGCCCCATAGATTTGAGCATCTGTTTTTGTTGTTCCATGAGTTTGGCAACTTGTGGATCATCTCTATCCAATCCGGACCCACCAGGAGGCATTTTATTACTGATATCAATTCCCCTGCTGGCAAACTCTTTGATGCGGATCTCTCTTAAATCATAGGTCTGTTGATAAAAAATGGGGTTCTGGTCTCCGCATGCCCCCGTAGACCAAACCGCGACAATCTCGTTGTCAAAGTTGTCTTCTATATATTTAGAGCAAGCCCCTGGAACATCACTACTCACCATGTCGAACATGCCAGAAATAACGGCGTGCATAGCATAATTGTAATACACTGCAATCGGTTTCCCCGCTAATGATTCAAAGGTGACTACTGCTACCGTTTTATCCGACGGCCCATCATAATTGGGCCCCTCCCACCATCTTCTGGTTTCGGGGTCGATAATGTTTCTGTTGACATTAATGTAGGAGACGCCTTCGCCAAAACCGATCCTCGCGGGCTGCATCTGCTCCAAGGCCAACTTTACCGCGCTGGCTATTTTTGATTCGAATTTTTCTCCCTTGATCCCGAAGGGTACACTGTGGGTATGGGTGGCCGTCAGCATAATGTTGTCAGCAGGAATTCCGGTAAGGTTTTCTATACGAGCTAGCAGGCGCTCAGCGATCATATCATTAAGTCCCCCAACGTCGACGGTAACGAGTGCAATTTCTTGGTTACCATCACTCACTACTATTGCCCTGGTGTAAATACTGTCGTAGATACCGATAAATTGCTCCGGCAGTTCGTCTAAATCTGGGGTGATATTGACCTTCGCTGCTCCAGCCAAAAGGGATTTCGTAGGCGTATTTTGGGCACTGCTGCTGGTTATACAAGCTATCAGTAGAAAGAAGAGGAGTACGATAATACTTGACTGATTTTTTTCCATGGTGTTGTGTATTTTTTCAAGGTACTAATTTTTGCTGACTACCTATTCGACTAGGCGGTAATATTAAAGCTTGTTTGGGAATTTTGCGAACTGATTTTAGCTTGGCTGATTTGAATGCACTTGCTTACCTCAGCAGCTTTCCTAATGCCTCAAAAAAGCGTCCCTTCGCTGCGGGTACATGGCTGAAATACAAGTCAGGCTCAATCAGCTCTACCTCCATCAGTAAGAAAACGCCATCCTTTAGAATACCGTCCACCCGGGCATAAAGGAGGTCTTCGCTGAAGGTTTTGACAATATGGGCGGCGGTTTCAACCAGCGCAGCATCAGGTTGATAGATTTGGTAATCACCCCCAAATTGCGACTGTACCCGGAAATCGTCTGCTTTTGGTTTTTTCAGAATGGCGTGGGAAAATTGCCCGTTGAAAAACAGTATGGAAATCTCGCCCATCGACTGGATTTCGGGCATAAAAGGTTGCACCAGGAGGTCGCGTTCAAGCGCCACCTCTGCATACTCAGCGGTTATTTTGTCGATCTCGTTGATGGAAAAAAGCTTGGTCGCATAAGATCCCCCCGAAATCGCGGGTTTGATAACGGCTTGCGTCCAATTGTTTTGGGCTAAAAGCGAGAGGTCCAAGCCCGTACCCTTGGGGATGAAAACCGTAGGAATGATCGCAATGCCCTGGTTTTGCAAGTCTTGAAGATAGAACTTATGTTGGTTGCGCTTAACGACCTGGATAGGGTTCAAGGTCTTGATGTTGAGCTGCTCGATGGTGTCGAGCCAGGTAGCAAATTGGACAGGGTAGTTGAAATAATCCCAGGTGGTCCTGAAGATCAGGCAGTCATAATCCGACCATTTGACTGACGCGTCGTTCCATACTTCCACCCGGACATCGTACTGCGGCGGGAACTCCCTGGCAAATAATTGTTCTCCCGCCAGGGCACCAGGCCAATGCTGGCAGGTAAGAAGGGCTATTTTTATCATTGGTTTTTGATTTAGTGATGTTGAGTAAATAAATCAGCCTTCTTGATGAATGCCTTTTGACCTTGCACGTCGCTAAATCTCGAGGTGTCGGGACGTTGATGCCTGCATCGCCTACGTTTTTTGCCTCGTTCAGTGCTAAAATACATTTTCATCAATAGACTAGAAAATATATAATCAAGTGTGATTTTGCCTATATCTAGCGTGTTTTTTTAGCCTACCACAAAAATTGTCAGAGAACCGATGCTTTTATGTGCACAGTATAACCATAAACCTCCCAATGTTTAAGTAAATTACAATCCATTGTCAACTGAACCGATGTCATTGTTACGGGTTTCCCTTCTTTCTTTCGTTTTTTCTTTCCTTTACTTTATCGTAAATAGCCAGACCTTTCCTTGCGATGGCCGCTTGATGTTGTCTGCGGCCTCGAGCAATACCACTGTTTATAGCATTAGTTTCGGTGGGTTTGGAGCTGTCTTCTACAGTGGCTTTCCCGTTTACATTGGGGAAAGCTTTGATGCGGTAGGCTTCAATCCAAAGGACAATTACATTTATGGCTTTCAAGCAAGTACCCAGTCTATCGTAAGACTTCGCTCCAATGGCAGCTACGAAGTAATCGGTACGGTACCCCAGCTGAATGCTTATGCGGGAGATTGTTCTCCGGAAGGATTGTACCTCTGCCATAGCAATGAGCTGGACAAGATCTTGGTCTATGAGGTGATTGATAACTTTCAACTGGTCAATCAGCTGGATCTTTTTTGGGATCCCGAATCAGAAAATAGTGGACCTTTTACAACTCGATTGGATGATTTTGCTATCGACCCCAATGATCCAACCGTAGCCTACGCTTTTCAGGGTAATTATTTGCAGAATGATTTCCTCCCCGCAGCCACTCGTGGGTATCTCCTGCGCATCAACCTGGACTTTACCGACCCCAATGCTGGTATGGTGACGCCGGTTGCGGCTATTCCCATTAATGTTATACTTCAGCTGGGGAGTCTGTTTTTTACGAAGGAAGGCCAGCTGTTTGGTTTAGGGCCCTTCACTACGGGGCCGTTTATCGAGAACCGGTTGATTTCCATTAACCCAACCACGGGAGCTACCTTTGTCCAGGGATTGAGTCCGCCGCAAGCGGCGATCAGTGATGGTTGTTCTTGTCCTTATAGTCTTTCTTTTGAAAATGATATTATCACCCGTTTTACGCCTTGCAGCAATGCTGAATTAAGCTTTGTCTTGAAAATCAACAATCGCTCCAATATACCATTGACCGATCTCATGCTTACGGATACGATCCCCGAAGGAATCATTATCCAGGGTGTTACCGGAGGTTTTAGCGGTACGATTGCTCCGGGTACCGGGGTGGGCACCAACTTGATAACCATTAATAATCTCAACGTCGCTCCGAAAGAGCAAGTGGTCATTACGATCAATGCAGCGGTGGTAGATATTCCTGTCGGCTACATCGATAACCAGGCTCATCTTTTCAATTTACCATCGCTTTTTGGCGGCTACATGGCGTCTGATGATCCACAGACGGTCGGATTCATCGGCGATGCGTCTCAATTTGCCTCCAATCCACAACCGATTGATCAGGTACAGGTAGAGGTTATCCCTCCGTCCAATTGTCTTGACGCCAATGACGCTCAGATGATTGTCTCTTCCCCTTTGCTGTTGGCGGGAGAAAATTATCAAATTAAATTACGTAATCAGAGTTGGGAGGAGTTCAATTTTCAGTTGGACATTGATAACGATCAAACCTTCGTATTAGATAGTCTCCGTCCTGGAGAATATCATATTGCCCAGGTTACCCCTCAGAACAGCAGGTGTAGTTTTGCCTGGAAGGATACCACCATTATAATTGATCCTCCCAACGAGCAATTGCAAGTAACAGCCACCAGTAACAGCCCGCTTTGTGCAGGCTTGCCCCTGCAACTTAATGCCACCGTAGATCCGGATGGTAGTGTTACCTGGAGGGGCCCCGAAATCTTTTTTTCCACCCAAGAGCAAACACAAATAAATCCGGTAACGCCTGCTTATACAGGCACTTTTGAGATGACAGCAAGGTATGGCGCTTGTGAGCAAGTTAGAACCATTGAAGTTGAAGTGGCGGAGGAAATTCAGGCCTCCATCATGGGGGAACTTGAATATTGCGAAAGAGAAGATATGGTGCTCAGCGCAGAAGGTAATGGTACGTTGGAGACGTTCCGGTGGTCGGGGCCAGCGGAGTTGCAAAGTAGCGACTCGCTAATAAGCATACCCACCATCCGCCCAGATCAGGCTGGACAGTATGAAGTCTTTATCGATAATGGGTATTGTACCGATACAGCCAGCGTTTGGGTGACAGTGCTTCCTTCTCCAAGCATTGTTTTGCCTCGGGTGATCGAAACTGATTTCTGTGAAACCGTCAGTTTAAGCTCCGAGATCACGGGAGACAACGCGGTAAGCTACTCCTGGACCCCCAACGAAGGACTAAGTTGCTACGATTGTCCCGCACCGACCTTGCAGGTACCTTTTTTATCTCGTTATCAGTTGACGGTCATCAACGACTATATGTGCACGGATACAGCCTTGGTAAGCCCGGTCTTAGCGAGGGAAAAGCTGATGTACGTCCCCAATGTTTTTAGCCCCAATCGTGACGGTATCAATGACTATTTTCAACTGTTTCCAGACTGTGGGGTGGCGGCCCTTAAAAACCTGGCTATCGTCGACCGCTGGGGGGCTGTCGTTTACGCAAAAAGCACCATTGACCCCCAGGATACGAGTGATTTTTGGAATGGCATGATTAACGGCAAAGTTGCTCCCGCCGGCGTCTACATTTGGCAGGTAGAGGTAGCACTGGTGGATGGCTCCCAGCTGAAGTTGTTTGGAGATGTGACGGTGCTGCGGTGATCTATTTGGTATTGTTTTCGGTTCTTTTCTTGGGTAGCAGATTTTACCTGCCGAAAACATACCCCAAAGAAAATTCATGTGCATTACTCTCCGTAGATTGGAACCGATCAAAGGAATACCCTAGTAGAATACCGTTTAATTCTACCATTGTTGATAAAACGAATACATTGACATCTCTCCCGTCAAAATTTTGGGTTGTTTTTGCAAGAAGGCCTAATTGCAAGAAATCAAACTCATTGGCTTTGAAATAAAATTTTCCTGCAAGGCCAAAGAGAAGTTGGTCAAAAAAACCTTGTTTAAAATAGAGAAAAGAAGGAGCCAAGGATATTTTAGCCATGATCGGGACTTCTGCAACTCCGTGAATGGTGTAGCGAAGATCCGGTCTTACGGTTCCAGTTTCGAAGAAAGAAACATTTGGTTTATTCAAATGAGCTATTCCTGACCCAAGTTGAAACTGAAACCGATTTTGTGAAATGTACTGCCAGTTTATTCCTGAAGAGAAATCGGGGTAGCTTATCTTCGACTTAAAATCTTCTGGCTCTGTACCAGGAGACCATTCCAAATCCAATTTCTTCGTTACAACCCCCAGATTAAACCCTAATGATATGTTATGGTGGGCATCTTTAGTATCACCTAAATTTTGGGATATCGAAGTTGAAAGGTTATATGAATTGGTAGATAAGGATTGACCTGCATTATCTAAGAGGGCATGCATTCCCAAGCTCAATTTACGTTTACTGCCTTCGTTAAATTTATACTCAAATGACGCCGCACTGGTATTAAAAGCATTTTTGCCTAGTAGAGAGCGCCATTGGTCTCGATATTTCGTGCGAAGCCTGATATTTCCTTTGAAGTTTCCTGTTAGCGAAGGGTTGAAATAAATCGGCATGTTTTCCCACTGTGTAAAGATTACGTCTTGCGCTAGCAATTGAGGTTGATAAGCATGCAGAAAAAGTAGAAGAATAACCATTCGTATTCCTCCTTTTATTTCGAAATGTAGCATTCAACAAATATTTTTTAGCTAATAAAGTTTAGGTGGTAAATCTAAGCAGTAATTTCGGTATTGGCATAGCGATCTTGTGGGGGCGAAAGTCGTGTAGGGGGGAGACGAGTACGGCGTCACTTTAAGTAGCCAAGGGAAGAGAGACTTTAATAATGCTCGTAGCAATGGCTTAGCTGTTTCCCGACATCAGCTTTTTAAATCAAAGTTGGTAGATAACTTGTCATCCTATCCATAGCTACTTCCAAATGGGCAAGAGGAACTGCGGTGTACACGATTCTGAAAAGCCCTTTTTTCTGATGCTGAAAACCCGAACCAGGGGTGAGCAATACGCCCGTGTTTTTATAAATATCCACCCAGAGTGCTTCCTGGCCTTTGTCACTGTTCTCTTTTAGGAATTTAGAAAAATCTGCCCAAACAAACAAACTTCCCCTGGCGGGAACGTAGGGGACTTCCATTTTTCTTAAAGCCGAAACCACCAGCTTATAGCTTTGAGTAAGGCGCGCTTTGTTTCCCTGTATATAGCTTTCCATAAAAGCTGCATCACTAAGCATTACTCCTACCATCCACTGGGTAATATTTGAAACCAGGTGAGGAATATTTAGATTCCCCAGGCCCGTCATGAAAGCTGCGTTGAGCGAATGCACCACACCAAACCGCAATCCAGACATGGCAAAATCTTTGGAGAAGGCATACCACAAATGCAAATAATCACTTTTTGCTTCGTGCATGATGGTGGCAAAAGAAGCATAGCTTGAGGTGGCTTGGTAGTCCTTTTGCAAGTCCTTTTCTTGGGTGTCAATCAAGGAAAGCCCGTAGATTTCATTGACAATCAGGTGAACCTTATGGGCCATACACCAGTCTGCCAACTCCCACAATTGCTGTTTTGTATACCTGCACCCCGTGGGATTGTCGGGAGAAGTGATCAATAATATTTTGAAGCACTTTCCCTGAGCTTCTAGTGCTGCCCAGGCTTTATCCAGGTCTGCTGGTTGGACGGGGGCCTCGGAGCCCATTTCGGTTAGCTCATAATGTGTCTGAAGATCGTAGCGCTCCATGCCACTTTTTAGTCCTAGATCGTTGGTATACATCGGATAGGATGGTGCGGGGATCACCACCACATCACCAGGATTGGCCAGCACAAATGAACTGACTTCTATAATTGCTGAGGCACCGGCCGAGAAGCCAATGGTGTCGGCAGCAATGGGGCATTTGCAGAGGTAGCGTTCCATGAATAGCGCTACTTGGGCTCTGACCTCCGGATGTCCTAAAAGGTCGGTATAATTCAATACCCAATCGGGCATTTCATTTTGCTGAAGAATAGTGGCCAACTGCGCTTTAATGGTCGATGAGGAAAGGGTGTTTTCTGCAACATTCAAAGGAAATGCACCCTCGGGGTTGCTATCAGGACAATACAGATTTTGATTGGCATCCATAAATAATTCAAAATCAATTCTAGCGGGATTTTCGGCCAAGGCACGGCCTCTGGTAGATAGGCTATTGGTTTGATCAGTCATGTTATCCTTTATTATTTTATCAAAAGTAAAAAAATACAAACAGGCCATTTCTCCTCCAGGCCGCTTTTTTAGCTCAAATGCTATGCCTTTTACGCCAAAAAGCTTGGTTGGCCCAGCGCTGTTCCTGTGCGTAACTATAGGTTTTGTTTTTTTGGTACGCTGCATAGCGTTGACGAACGAAGTCTGAAAAACTAGAAGACGGGGCCTCTTTTTTGAAAAAGGAACTCACCTTATGGAGACAAGCAATGCCATCGGAGAGCGCTTTATGAATCCCTTGAGCAGCGATGGGGTCGTAACTGGAAGCAGCATCCCCAATCGCCATCCAGTTGGAACCTTCCAACTGGGGGAGGATGCCGGAAAAGATGGGCCAGGTATGATAGGTTTTGTTTTGGAGTTTTAAGCTGGCTAGACTTTTTCCAACGAAAGAAGTTTGATCAATTGCTTTTTCAAAACCCTGCTGGTCTTTTTTTTGTAAGAAAGGCAGCATCTCTTTCTCGGTCACGACCATACTTACCAGCCGGTCATTAGGCAATTTAGCCGTATACCACCAACCTGTGGGTGTGGCCTCAAGCAGCACTTGTCGAGTAATATTACCAGCAGCGATTTGGGCAAACCTCACCATCGCAAATAGCTGATCGTCTAGTTGTTTTTCAATGCCTACTGCTTTCGCAAAACGGGCTTTGCTCCCTGTAGCGTCGATGACAAAATGGGCCTGGAGCTGATGTTTTTTTTGTGTGCTTACATCAAGGAGGCTTAAGTGATGAGGCGCATTTTCTTCTTTATCTGCATTGCTTGAAAGGAATCTTAGTTGGTACTCCAATTGCGCACCTCGTTTTACGGCTTCATTAGCCAGCATTTGGTCGAAATGAGGTCGATCCAGTCGCCAGGCAGGACCGAGAGGGTTGACGATAAAATCGTTGTATCCCACCGCCGCCCGTCCCCATACGGATGCATAACCCGGGCAAGGTGAGTGAGGACCCTCGCGAAAAGTGTCCAGGAGGCCTAGTTTCCTCAGCAACAATAAAGTATCTGGCGGGCAGCTTTCACCGATTCGCTCTTGCTCAGGGGGCTGGCTCTCAGCGATCAGTACTGAGTAGGGAGCATCTTGTAATAGGGTGATGGCCGCGGCTAAACCAGCCGGGCCACCCCCTAGAATAACAATATCGTAATGCGACCTTAATTTCAATGCTTGAGCTTCTTTTTTGGCGGATTAGCATTGAATGGCCAGATGGCTACTGGGTCGGTAGCATCACCCGGGCGTGTAAGCTTACTCTGCACTTCGAGGTAGAGCTTGGGCGAAAATTGCTGCCCCGGTAGGTCAATATTCGTACCCTGGATGATGATGCCAATTTTGTCCCAGTTTTTGACGGAATCCAGCGGGTCCTGGAACGTAGCTGCGGAGGCTGGATTGATGGCATAAGTGCCGGGCCCTCGAATTGACCAGCGTTGTTTGGGCAACACATTATTGACCACTTCTTCGGCTACGTACACGGCATCCGGGCGCTGTGATGGCCACGACCAGTAGAGCGTAGTAGCAGCGCCATTGCTCTCGTTGACACCATTCGTGTTGATCAAAGTTTGGTGAATCGAACAGGAGTTATAATCCGTTTGCCAGGGGATCGCCATAAATTTCGACATGTCGCCGGGTTCCAGTCCGTCGGTCATATCGTGCAGGGGAATCCATCCACTGCTGAGGAAGGGGACGTCGGGTTTTGCCTTGCTGTAATCCAGTTGGAAGTGTTTTATCCGGAAAGGTCCCGAACCTGATTTGCGCCAATCGGTCATATAAATTTCGGGCGACTGAACGGTATAGCTCACCTCAATACCTGGCACATACCTCCCGCCGAGACAGTTGGACAAAGAGGCCATGTCCAGCATTTCACCGGGCCCAAGTTGTTTGCCATCACCTTTGTTAAAATTATTATTGCTCCATTGCTCCAGGAGGAAATACTGGGTTTTAGTTACCGTCAGAAACGAGGTGCCGGAAGCACCCAAGGAAAGTGGCATCAGGGGGGCACCGATATTTGTTTCATCCTTGAAGGGATTACGCAGGAAGTTCAGCCCCGCCATAATGGTTTTGTCAGGATCATCTTCCGCGCTGATGGATTCCACTGCGTGGTGCGCCCTTAGAGCCATTTCTGGCAAATTAGCGGTCCACCGCTGTAGGCTGGAAGCAATGAAAACAGGCTGCACATCGCGGGCAAAAGAAGGAACATAATCTTTGTTGTACTTTTTGCCATCATAAAGCTCAGGTTGTAATTCCAGCTCTCGCACCCAGGTATCATAAACATCATCCCAGACAGAAACGACGTTGCGAATTTGGGGTGCATAGGAGGGATCGCCACAGACCACCCAGGCACCAAAAGCTTCCTCCGAAGAGCCGTCGTCGAATTTTACGGTTACGGATACCGGCCCGTCAGAGGCAGAGTCGTACCAACCCACGTTGTTGAGGTCGCCGGTCATCTGAATGGGTAGACCATATTCGTCGTATTGGCCTACGGCATTGCCCGTACTGGGGAGTACCAATAGTCTGCCTTTATCATCCGTAAGTATTGACCCCAGGGTGTCTAACGGGCCGTTGGGCTCAAACAATTCATCGTTGACATCGGCGGGAAAGCGCACCGGATAGTCGGGGTATTCCTGGATATTGCCTCCTTCACCCACTGCCGAGGGCATGGTTTTGCCATCAAAGTGGGCCACTTCTTCATATTTGGCGGAGATAGCTCTTGGTCCGGCATCAATCATCAATTGATTGAGACGGGAAGGGTCATTGATTTCACCGTGCACTTCGGGATTACGCTTTTGGGGCTGCCCATCGTAATAGTCGGGATCACCGGGTTTGCCCACCTTTTTGTAGGCATTGATTCCCAGGTTGTTGACGACGTTGTAGGCGGCCGCTTTTTTGTTGGCCAAATGCACGGTCCAGAGCAAATCGGTGACGATACGGCCATCGGCCATTTCGGTGCCTACGACGACCTCGGTACCTTCACCGCCGGGGTAGGTGTCTACTCCTTGGAAGTTGTAAGCATACAGGCGAAAACGAGCAGCTTGTTTTTTCAGTTGCCCATCCGCATCGCGGAGGTCGCTGCTGGTGACAAATTCATCCTCGGTGCCAGGTTTGATGGGTAAACCGCCGGTGGTAGTGGTGCCAGGCAGAGGAAGACCCGCACTGGTTTCAGGCGATAGGTAATATTCCTCACTGTTCCCAAAGCGGGCAAAATTGATGGTAGGATGAACCCTGAATATGGTTTTATGCTTTTTTGTTTTTTTCATTTTTTTACTTTTTGGTAGCCCCACGCAGACAAGGGGCTGAATTCCTTTATGGACTGATGCCGAAAGTTCAGCAATCCCTGTTTAGCTAAATTTAGGCGTCACCTCGTTTTCCCAACAGTTGCGAATAGCTCCACCTACGGAGGCCATGATCGGGAAAAAGCTTTGTGGATTTTCACCAGCAAACAAGCCTTCAAGAACAGCCCTTAATTCGGTAAACTGAGCGATCAGAATGGCTTCCAGCTTCTTTTGGTGAGCGTTGTATTTAGCTGGAGCTATCGCTTTGAAAGTGGTAGGTAATGATTTACCATTTTTGATTTCCATGAATTTATCGAAGTGATCATCTTCAGCGAAGGAATCATCGGCAGTATTACGGAATGTTTCGGCCATGGTTTCAGTGTTTTTGCCTTCTCCTTCGCCTTGTTCGGTGATGAGATCAATAAGAAGGTCGACCTGATGGAAGCCATTTTCTCCGGATTCGGTAATGGTCATGGAAGGCATATTACGATAAAACGCGCCGAAGAAATCAACCTGTTTTACCCCGCCTCTAATTTCATTTTTCAATTGAGCAGCTCCGTAGCGAAGTGCTTGGTAAAATTGGCCAATACTGCCGTAGTCAGTGGTCTCTTCGCGAAGATCAGGCGCCTCTCCGGAAAGTGACTCCGGCAACTCAATCAGACACATGGCGTTGATGTGTTTCAGATCCAATGGTCCAATTTCTGCGGTGTACGGATTATACTTTTTGAGCTCCGACTTGCTATCTCCTGAAAAATCGATATGCGGTATTTCTCCTTTATATGTTGGTGCCCCCAATTTAGGAGAAAGGCCATAGGCGTTGGCAATATTCGCCGCCGTTTGCAAATGGAGCATCTCTTGATTGACAACCGTTCGGATAAGCTGATAGGCCGGGTCGGTACGGTCTTTAATCGAATACATGGCGGACATGTAAAAAGGAATGGTCCAAAACTCCAGATCCACCGCATATTGAAGGTGCTGTCGGAGGTGAGAAATGTCCCACTTGTCCAGGGGGATAATAGTAGATTTCTTTTTCATAATTTGAATATGGGTTTAAAAACAAAAATGCAATATAGAACTCCAGAATCAGTCAACGCGCTTGGCACAAGACCGTATGGAAGCTGTCTTTTAGTTTGAAATAAATTCAAAAAAAAGTATCATCAATGATATTGCCTTTCAGCAAATTACTTTGATGGCAAATGTTTAAGGAAGAATATATTAGGGGAGAGGAAAGGAAAGTGAAAAATAATTTCTACTTCTTGTTTCCAATGATTAAGATAGCACTTCTTTTGGGATTTTTTCTAAACAATCTTTCTTCTGACTAAAAATGGGTATTAATACGGTGGTGTTTTCTTGGTAATTATTGCATCTTTAGCTGGTCACCGAAAACACCGTATTCATGAAACAACAAGCATCCCCTGAATTTCAAGGCCTGGACAGCTTCAAGCACGTCGTGGTGCTGATGTTGGAAAATCGATCTTTCGATAACTTGCTGGGCTTTCTTTACGAAGACCCGAAATTTGAAATTCCGCCAGGAAAAACGTTTGCGGGGTTGAACGAATCTGATCAGGAAAATCCGGTGCCACCCTACGCCGAGGGGTATACTGAAAATCCGGTTTTGAAGATCAAGGAAGCGTCGGATTTTTCCCAACCCTTTCCTGATCCGGGCGAGGTCTATCAGCATGTCAATACTCAGCTTTACAATACCATCTTGCCAAAGAGCAATCAAGGGATTGATCAAACGGAGATGACGCCACCTTATAACCTTCCCGATCCATTGCCTCCGCTAGAAGATCGCATGAAGGGCTTCGTTACTGATTATATCAACACCTTGCAAGGACTTTGGCTCGAAAAAATTGGTTCGAAAAAAAGACTTAGCAAGAAGAATCGTGCCTGCCTCAATGAAAAATACGGGGCTTATGAAAATCCAAAACCTTGTCATTATGAGGTGATTATGCAGTGCTTTAAGCCTAGGCAGATTCCTGTACTGACGACGCTGGCACGGGAGTTTGCAGTTTTTGATCATTGGTTTTGTTCTGTACCCAGCCAAACCTGGTGTAACCGGGCCTTCTGGCACGCTGGCACTTCGGGCGGTAAAGTGATCAATCCTACGGATGAAGCCAAACACCAGGGCTGGAAAGGCTTTAAAGCCTGGCGCAAAGCCGTCTGGCCAGCACCCACCCTGTTCGACCGGCTGGAAGCAGCGAATATCACTCACCATATCTATGCCGATCCACTGGTTTCCGTAACGCACCTGGTGCATGGTTTTTCGCACCATACCAACCTGGTTCCCAATTGGAACGACCTGGAGGAGTTTCGCAAAGATATCAACGGCGAAAGCAGCCGCCCCTTCGCACAATACTCTTTTATCGAGCCCAAATTTTTTGGCAAACACAATGATCAGCACCCTTCTTCGGTCAAAAGCGGTTGGGATGTCAATGATGGTAAAACCGTAGAAGGAACTGTCCGCCTCGGTGAAGACCTGATCCGCAATGTCTACAATATCATCAAGGACAGCCCCCTCCGCGATGATACCCTCTTGATCATCACCCACGATGAACATGGCGGCTGTTTTGACCACATTTATCCCGGCCCTACGGAGGCACCCCACTTTCCCGGCAAGGGAGAAAAAGATTTCGACTTCAAACGCCTCGGCATCCGGGTACCAATGGTGATGGTCGCCTCCTCGATTCCCAAGAACACGATTGTCAATGAAGTTTTTGACCATACTTCTTTTATTAAAACCATGTGTAAGAAATGGCAATTAGAAGGGTTGCAGGCCAGGGATATGTCTCCCAATACCCATACGTTTGAACACATCTTTTCAAAAGAAAAGCGCAGTTGTTGGCCAGATTTGCCTCCGCCACCTACCGAAGCCATTCCCTGTACGGAGGAAGACTATCACAATCATCCGCTCAACGAGCTTCAGCGTTCCATGCTGATGGTGGCCGTCAAAATTGCTAGAGAAAACAGTAAGGCTAGTAAGCAAAAAATACGCACGGTCAGGCTGGATAATATCAATACCGTCAAACAAGCTATAGATTACCTGACGGAGATAAAGCCACATGTGCATTAGGGGCGATGCCCTCTACATGTAGGCTGTACAATCTGAGGGTGAATTAGGTTGCGCGTGGCTTTAGCCCGCTACGAGTTCTTTTCGTTCGACGGGTGCGGACTAATGCCCGCGCAACCTGGCTTTGGGCAACTTTTACCGAGCAATTTAGCTTGTCAAAAAAGAGCTAAAATCCGTCACATAAAAATGCCCTCAGATTGAACAGCCTACTTCCACTTGTCCAACTACGGACATTGGCCCCTGCATATATTTTGCCATCTGAGGTTTTTGTGCTAGTATTGCTCTCTTTCAATACAACTAGCATTCCAACAACATGGAAAAGAAATATTTTGATCCTCAGGACCTACGCAAATTCGGTAAGATCACTGAGCTGCAAGAGGAGATGGGAACCAAATTCTTCGAGTATTACAATACCGTATTCAAGGGAGACACAGCACTGACGGAGCGCGAAAAATCCTTGATTGCGCTTGCCGTTGCCCATACCGTACAGTGTCCCTATTGTATTGATGCTTACACTTCAGCTTCTTTGGAAAAAGGTGCTGATGAAGAGCAAATGATGGAAGCCGTACACGTAGCTGCCGCAATCAAGAGCGGTGCCGCATTGGTATTTGGTGTGCAGATGATGAACCACGCTGAACGATTGTCCATGTAATTTTGTTTGTGGACTTATCTTCTTCCTTCGGGCAAATGTAAACTTTCCCTAAAAAGCAACAGATGGCTATTAAGCAAAAAAGCAAATCCCTCAAAGCAAGGGGGAATAACCTTTCGGATACTTTTGTACAATTGAATGTACTGAATGGAAAGGATATTGTGGATTCAAAATTTCCGGGTTTTGGTGATAAGATCGCCGAAATCGGGCACCGTCCACTAAAGACCAATCCCGTTGAGATTTTCCAATTGAATATTGGTAAATTATGCAACCAAACTTGCGCTCACTGCCACGTGGATGCTGGCCCCGACCGCAAGGAAGAGAATATGGATCGCGCTACGCTGGAGCGTTGCCTACAAATTATTGCTTCCGTACCTTCCATCAAAACGGTCGACATTACCGGCGGTGCTCCGGAGATGAACCCCCACTTTCGGTGGTTTGTTGAGGAAGTAACGGCTCTGGGCAAGCAAGTAATTGATCGTTGCAATCTCACCATTCTGTGTGCCAATCCTAAGTACCACGATCTTCCCGAATTTTTCGCAAAGCATAAAGTACAAGTCGTTTCCTCATTACCGTATTTCTCTAAGAAGCGGACGGATAGTCAGCGGGGAGATGGCGTTTTTGAAGATTCTATCAAAGCCCTGCAGATGCTCAATGCAGTAGGGTATGGCAAGGAAGGCACAGGCTTGGAACTACACCTCGTCTACAACCCAAGTGGTGCTTTTTTACCAGGTGGACAAGAGACCCTCCAGGCAGAGTTTAAGCGGCAACTGAAGCGTAAGTTTGATATTGATTTCAATATGCTTTTTGCCATTACCAACTTGCCTATTGCTCGTTTTCTCGACTACCTGTTGGAGAGTGGCAACTACGAAGAATACATGCACAAATTGGTAGAAGCTTATAATCCTGGTACGGTAGAAGGCCTCATGTGCAGGAATACCCTGTCCATCAGCTGGGATGGCTTCATCTATGATTGTGATTTCAACCAGATGCTGGACTTGAAAGTCGCAAGCACCAGCCAGCACATCGATGATTTTGACCTGGATGCGCTCAAAAACCGCAATGTGGTTGTCAACCAGCATTGCTATGGCTGTACCGCTGGCGCGGGATCAAGCTGTGGTGGAGAGATTGCGTAAGGCTTCCTTCACGCCGTTGCTCCGTTAAACCCGATCCGACGGAGCAACGGCGTTTAATCCTTGTACACGGCTGCTTGGAATTGATAATCCTGCCATTCCAAATCAAAAGATGTAGCGCGATGATGTTCTTCTTGGCGCTCAATATAGCGTCTGGTGTTAGGTACCCGATCTGGGCTCACCGAAAACGCTGCATAACCATCCTGCCAATTAAAGTACAATTCTGAAAGATTATTATCGCGTATCCAAGTGTGGGAAATGCCTTTGAAGTTTTTCACAACAGTCGATATACTGAATTTTGGATGCAGCCCAACAAGAAGATGAACATGGTCTTCTATCCCATTGACAAAATCCAGGTGATAGCCTTTGTCTTTGGCAATTTCACGAAACTTGTCGTAGAGTTTGTATTTAAGCGAGGGAACGATAAGTGGTTGCCGGTTTTTTGTTGCCCAAACGAGGTGTATCCATACCGCGTGGTAAGATTGTGCCATTATAAAATCATTTTTCTCCGGTTTATCACGGAGGGTCAGAGAGATTAATACCAGGCTAAATTATGGCTTTATCATCTTAGATGCAAATTTCTGAGCTTATGCTTCCAGCTCTCTAGCGTCGGGTTTCAAACCTGACGCTTTGATTGCTCCCCGAGGCCGGGTATGAAACCCGACCTTACGGAGTTAAGAGCATCCCTTCATTCCAAGAGCCGGGTATGAAACCCGGCTTTACGGAGCGGTTACGTAGCTCCATCGCTATTGCGTTGGGGTAGCTTTCTGCTCCCAAGCGTCGGGTTTTATACCCGACTACATTGGGATGGCTTCTTCCTTCTTCCCGCTCTCTAGCGTCGGGGTTTCAAACCTGACGCTTTGATTGCTCCCCGAGGCCGGGTATGAAACCCGACCTTACGGAGCGTACCCCGGCACGTTCAGCCCTAATACAATATCCCGCTCTCCGTTCCACAGTAAGCCTTCTTTAGTTAGCTGTAAAATCCCGGAACCACCACGGTTTTTCAGCCTTTCCCGGCGAGATGGCGTGAGTAAAGGATCATCGTCAAAGACAAACTCATCAATGTAATATTCATTGGTTTGGGGGGGCTTCACCGTAAGGTGAATGTGCTCTACTTCCTGGCCACCAGGATAGGGAGCTGGCCGGAAAGTATAAAAAGTATAACGCCCTGCCTCATCTGTTTTTGCCCAGCCCCGATAGCGACCATGGCGGCGGCTCCAGATGCTGCTGTTGGTGCCCCCGCTGTACAAGCCTTCTCGATCTGTATGGTAAATGTAAAGAATGGTGCCAGCTGCGGGAGTTATGCCATCTGGTTCGAAAACGGTTCCCGTAAGGACTATTTTAGGTTCATTCTCTTGAAACCCAGGCAGGGTGTCGATGGCAGAAAGTTCACGATCACCATATTCAAAAAGTGCTTCACAGCCTTCGCAGGGCCCGCCAACAGTCGATGGACTTGCACTGCTTTCTTCGGCAGCGGGTGGTTGTGCATGGCAAGATGTCAAGACGAACAGTAAAAGTAGGGAGGATGCTAGGAGTTGGGACATGGATAGATAGATTGGTACGGTTCTTTCACCGGTAAGTTCGGGTTTTTAACCCAATCTTGCTACTTTTCACCCTCAACCTTCAAGCACTTACAAGGAGATATTTCGTGCGAAGAACTAAAACGATAAGCACCATCCATATACAGCCAGGGATCCATTTCGCACACAACAACGGAGGTGCCTGATGGAAAATTGGAGGCCGATACTGCTCCCGGATGAACACGTGCTGGGGGCGTTTCAAGATAAACAATGTCTACATCAATACCCCGCCGCTGCGCCAAACAAGCAGCGAAAATAGCCGAAGGATTGTAGGAGGGAAGGAGCAAAGTGTACTCCGCCAAATCGTCTAAGGCTGGAAGGTAAGCGCCGTAAACGGTGGTCGAAGAATATTCCGGGCCGTGCTGGGTTTGTGCTACGTGTTGGGCCATGTTGAAGTAGGGCCAGGTAAAAAATAGTAACAAACCTGCTAGCGCTATCCAATTGGCATAAGGTGTACGTTTTTTTACCGAAATCCAGTCCAGTAGCTCCTGGAACCCCAGCCCGAGTAGCAAACAATAAAACGGAATTTGAGGCATCGCATACCATAATATCTTTGTTGAAGCGAGGGTAAGAATTAGTAGATGGATAGTGATTAACACGATCAGATAACGAAGCAAAGGTCGAACAGCAGCACTACGCCAATAGAGCAATGGTACAACGATGAGGCATAGCCACCAAGGCTGTTTGGTGGGCTCAAAAAACAGTTGCCGTAAGTAAAAGGAAGGGCTTCCTTGATGTCCTTCCAGGGGCTGGCTAAACCGCCCACCCAGTTCGTTCTCCCACAGGAGCTGAATAAACCCAGGGTCGTAGATTTCTCGCAGCAGATAATAGCCGACGAGGCTAGCCATGGGCAATAATACCGCAGTATAAACCCGCCAGTTGGTCAAGGCAGAACGATAAGCTGGCACAAACAAACAGAGCAGAAAAATACCGGGCAAGAAAAATAATGCCGCCACACCCTTGGTCCAAAGTGCCAGCGTCAAAGCGGCAGCGGAAAAGAGCAACGCACGTTTATTGTTTTCTTGAAGAAAAAGATAAAGGTAGAGCACTCCTACCGTTAACCACAATACCAACAGCGCATCAAAGTCCCCTGATCGGGCAGCATGACCATTCATGTAGAAGGGAACCGTGACAAGGCACAAGGCTGCTACAAGCCCCGCCCAACCCTTTTTTAAATGTCTGGCGGAAAAGTAAACCAAAAAGAGGCAGGTTGCCAGGGCCGCAAGAGCAGCTGGCAAGCGAACGGCCAGTACGGTAGGGCCGAATGCCTTCATAGCCAGGGCTTGCGCCCAAATGAGCACCGGTGGTTTGGTGCCCCAGTGGTCAGGTTCTCCAAGAAACGATGGTGCCAAGAGGTGGCTTTCTCCCGCCCACATTTCCAGTGCATTGACTGCCCGTCGGCCTTCGTCCCAGAGGCGTAGAGGTAGCGCATCCAGACAGTAAAATAAGAGGTAGCCACAGGCTAGTGCAGTAAAAAGTAATAAAAGAGATAATCGGGGCTGAGGTACCATTCAACAAAGGTAATGCTTATATTAATCTTCAGTAGTGACGATTAATTTTCGAGAGAATCGATGGTTTCCTATTTCGAAAAATAATTGATATAAACCAGGCTGAAAATCTCTTAGGTCCAAGGTAATGGCCTTACAGTTTTGCTTTGTTTGCCGATGGTGGATTTGGCCCAAAACGTTGGTCACCACTAAAGTGACGGAAGGTTGTGCTTCTTTGAATGCTATGGTTGTAATATGACGTGCCGGATTTGGATAAATACTCACCCAATCTGATAGGTCTTCCATGGTAGTGGTTGCAGCTACCGTACAGGCGGCAATGTATTCCGCAAAGTAAGCTGCCATATTGCTTGTCCTCAGCCAATAGTTATCCATGGCGTGGCAACTCATCGAGGGGTTGCTCGCTTGTTGCAGGCAATTCCAATTATTAGTGGTGTTGTCAAATAAATATTCGGGCGTAGCTATACCGTTCACCTCCATGGTGTCAATCATTTGCTTGATTCCCAACGAACCGTAGACTATCGGGCGATTCACAATATAACCACAGTTGGTCGGGAACCCCAACAGGCAATCGACATACCCGGCAAGTAGCCTGGAGCTACGGTAAGGGACAATCAAGTCACAAGGTTGGTGATACAGGTACAATGCCGGAGGAGGAGCAGCGGCATTGGTCATGAAAATATTATTGAAGACACCACCGTAAAAGTTGCCTACTGCACGAAGATGGTAGGGCTCACTCAGGGGTAAATTTAATGTTCCTTCGTAGTTGCCCAGGCCCGGACGAGCAAGGTCCATTGCTGCAATATTGTTAGCTAAATTGAGGGTTTGAATACAGGGGCTTTCGTACAGTTGATTGGGTGTTGGGGCCGCTGGGTATTCGGCTACTAAATCTGTCAATACTTCTGCATCCTGGTCCAGGAAGCCCACGCCCATAGCAATAAACCCGCCAGCGCTTTCCCCTACGATAAAAACGTTATTGGGATCAATCTGGTAGTCTTCCGAATGGTTGATGAGGTAGCGCACTGCTCCATGCACATCCTGTATACCTCGGTAATAGGCGCGGTACCACTCGCTGCTGTCTGTCATGTTGTAACAATTCCACTGGGGGACATTACAGTTGATGTATTGATTGGTATGGATTTGTCCCAAGCGATAACTTACGGCTGCTGTGGTATAGCCGCGTTTGGCAAAATCTTCGCGGATGCGGAGAGAATAACCTTCAGCCTTGTCGCCAGCAATCCAGGCCCCTCCGTGAACCATCACCAACAAAGGTCTGCCACAGGCTGACACTGTATCATCAGTAGGGTAGGAGAGGTCTAGAAAAAGAGAATCTGTAGCTCCCGCAAAGCCATGGGCCGTGCCGTAGAACAGATTGTTTTCTGTCTGGATGGTATAGGTCGTATCTACCCATTGTTGGCTAAATGCCAAGCCTGATAGAAAGAGAAAAAGTAAAGGGAATAAGGCTTTCATAGGCGTGGAATTTAATCCCTCAGCGTAATTTCAATGATCTTGACCTCATCCCCAATCGTACTAGCATCCAGATCATATTCCCAGTTGCGGGAATCAAGCTGGTAGCTGAAGGGGCCGTGATAGGCCGCCGTGTACCCTTCGATTTCTGAGCCGTGAATCTCATAATTGGTCAGTTTTTCGCGCAAATCACCAAGCGTCATGCCCACGGAAAGCCCGTCTTCGGTTTTTGCTTCCGGACTGGTGATGACGATCATTCCAACGAGTTGTTCATCGTTAGGGTCGGGATGGAGGTAGCCCAGAGGATTGCCATTGGGATCATTGATCAAGAAAATCTCAAAATCGCCTTCTCCGGTTTGCAGGAGGTCTTTTTTGAGCTTGGCTTGGTGGTCGGTAATTTTGTCTCCTGGTTGGATACCCATAAAAGATTTGCGGGTAATCAGCAGCTTGATATTGGTCGCTTCGTCTTCCTGGCGAACCTTCTTAAAAGCTGGCCCTACGGTGTTGTTGGCGATCATATTGGGAGTCATGCTTCCCCAGTAGGTAATCAATTGCTGGTCTTTTTGCTCCAGCTTAAATAATTCACTGCCGATAGCAGGCTGCTCAAAAAGATTGTCTTTGTCATAACCCACGAGTTTCACTTTGAGCGTGTTGCCGCTAGTAGTGCCAGCAACCAAGAGTCGTTGCATGGTTTGAAAACCATCCACATAAAGGGTGCCTTGTAGTTGGTCATCAAGTTGGAGTTCATAGCCCCAGAAGTTGCCGTCAGCTCCTTCGTTGAAGAGATAGGTGCCCGGCCAGGAAGCTTTAGGAATTGCTCTCTTAGCGGGTTGAGTAATCTGAGAGCCACTTGGCGGTGTTGCCGATTCGTCGCCGAGCTTATCGTCCGTGGTAATGGTGTCCGTTTTTTCGGCTGTGGAGGATGCTGGTTGGCAGCTCGCAACAAATAAAAAGAGCAGGCAAAAGAGGGAAGGGATATTTAAACGATTCATGTCTTTTTTATTGAATTTAGGATGAGCTTAAATCATCAATAGACAAGAGACTACAACTTTGGTTATGTCCCTTAGTATAGATGCATATCCTTATTTGATCTTGACCTCGGTAGAGGTCACCAATTGGTAGAACTTGCTGTACCGAACTAGAACGACCTCGGAGGAGGTCGAACATTGACTTAGACTATATGATCAGGTAGGAAAAAATCAAAAATTTGTTTTTTGCCCATGTCTACTTCAAAATCTGCAAGTATCTTTCTGAATTCTTCTTCAAAAGATCGAGTTTTATGATGTTCTTTTTGTTTCAAGACATACCTACAAACGGCATCTCTGTGGCTTTTACTGTATGAAAACGCTCCGAAGCCAGCTTGCCATTCAAATTTATATGGAGAAGAACATTCGTTCTTAATGAAATTATTTGAACCTTTTTTTATTTCCCGAACTAAATCCGACAAGTTTTCAGAGGGTTTGAATCCTATGAAAATATGAACATGGTCTGGCATTCCTCCTATTGCTAACATTTTGTTACCTCTGTTTTGAACAATTCCAGTCATATACCGCTGTAGGTTAGCTTCCCATTCCGGTGATATTAGGGATTGTCTATTTTTTACAGCAAATATGATCTGTATGTAAATTTGGTGGAATACGTCAGCCATATTGAGAACGTCTATTTTGTTTAGGTTAAAACTACGATAATCAATTTCATAATCAAAATGGAAGATAACGTTTATAATATGCGACCTCCTCCGAGGTCGTTTTCATTCCTGTAAGCATGGTTCTACCAATATATAACCTCTACCGAGGTCAAAACCAATAGATGTGTCACAACTCTATTATTTCTTCACGACTTTCGTCATTTTTTCGAAAGCTTAACTATTTGTTATTAAACCCTAAAAGCCGCAACGCATTGAGTACCACCACCAGCGTCGATCCTTCGTGTGCAATGACGGCGGGGCCAATTTCTGCGATCCCCATGACGGTCAAGGGGACCAGGACGACCACCATCCCCAGGCTGATGACGAGGTTTTGCTTGATAATTTGTTTGGCCTTGCGGCTGAGGGCGATGGCAAAGGGGAGGTTATCCAGCTTATCCGCCATCAGGGCGATATCGGCCGTCTCCAGGGCGACGTCTGATCCGGCGGCACCCATGGCAATGCCTACCGTACTTTTTGCCATGGCGGGGGCGTCGTTGACCCCATCACCCACCATGGCCACTTTACCTTCTTCAGCTTTCAAACGTTCGATAGCGGCTACTTTGTCTTCGGGAAGCAGGCTGCCCAGCGGATCGGTGATGCCGATCTCTGCCGCTACTGCCTCGGCCACCTGTTGGTTGTCGCCCGTGAGCATGATCATCCGGCGGATGCCGATTTTTTTCAATGCGGCCAATGTCGCTTTTGCTTCTGGGCGAGCAGTATCCATAACGGCGATGATGCCCAGGTAATGGTCGCCACGATGGATGATCATCGCCGTGTGACCACCATCTTCTAAGTCCTTCATTTGTTGGTCGAGCGCTTGGGGTACAGGTGCGCCGGTGATTTCCTCCAACAAGCGACGATTGCCAATGTGGACGGTTTCGTTGTTCATCTGGGCTTTTACGCCGCGGGCGATGAGTGCTTCCAGTTGTTCTGCTGGTGGAATTTCTCTGTCCCCTAGCTCCTTTTTTACACCCTCGACGATGGCTTTGGCCAAAGGGTGGTCACTCAGCGCCTCTACTGCGGCAGCAGCAACCAAAAGGTCTTCTCGTGCGGCGTTTTCGTAAGGAAGAGCATGGGTAAGTCGGGGCCTTCCTTCGGTAAGTGTCCCCGTTTTGTCAAACGCAACGGCGGTGAGGTTGCCCAAATCTTCGAGTGGTCGCCCGCCTTTGATGAGGACGCCCTGGCGTGCTGCGCGTGCAACTCCCGCCAGTACCGCACTAGGTGTAGAGATGGCCAGCGCACAAGGCGAAGCTGCGATAAGTACCGCCATGGCACGGTAAAAGCTATCGGCGAAAGTCTCGTCAATGACTAAGAAAGCAAAGAGCAGCAAAACTACTACCCCTAATACAACGGGCACATAATAACGCTCAAATTTATCAGCAAACAATTGGGTTGGTGATTTCTGTGTTTCGGCTTCTTTCACCAAGGTGATCAAACGCGCCAATGTACTGTCGTGCGTAGCTCGCAAAACTTTAATTTCCAAAACAGAACTACCATTGATCGTACCCGCAAATGCCCGATGTTCCGCCGGGACGTTTTCCAAAACAATATCATTTTCAGGATGCTCAATGGGGCGTTTGTCGACGGGAACACTTTCACCCGTAATGGGAGCTTGGTTGACACTACTGAAGCCCTTGATGATGATGCCATCTGCGGCAATTTTGCTATTGGGTTTTACCACAATGATAGCTCCTACTTCGAGGTCCTCAATCGGAACCTCTACCGTTTTTCCATCTCGTCGGACAAGTGCGACAGGAGGAGCCAAATCTGCGAGAGCAGAAATAGATTTTCGGGCCCGGTTCATAGCATAATGTTCCAAAGCATGCCCTAAACTAAACAGAAATAAGAGCAGCGCTGCTTCTCCCCATTTGCCTAAGGCTGCGGCTCCGGCAGCAGCTACGAGCATTAAAAAGTCAATTTCAAACTTCCCCTGACGGATAGCTCCAATGGCTTCGAGGAGCGTGAAGTAACCACCACATAGGATACCTACACTAAAAAGCCCAATCAACAAGCCAGGGGGCATACCCTCCAGAAATGACAAGATAAAACCCGATAGCCAGGCGATGCCACTACCGATGGCCAGATATAGTTCCGTATGCTCTCCCAGGAAATTGATGCCCGAATGATCATGATCATCATCCGCTTCATGGTGATGTTGGACGGGCGTTGGAGAGGGGTGATATTGAGGTTTAGTTGCGGGGGCGATACGCAAGCCCAACTGTTTTACTTTTTGCCGCAATTCCTGTTCTCCGATTTGCTCACTATCCCATTCTAGTCGGAGGGTGCCTGGTACCGAAATCATCGCCGTCATAACACCAGGTATCGCTGTTAACTTGTGTTCTAACTGACGAGCATGACGCTGATGGCGGACTTTTTTTACGCGGATCAACAGGTGTTGGTACCGTTGGGTAATTTTGGTGCCACTTTTATGGGCGATCTCTTCAACTTTCGCCAGCGAAATCAGTGCTGGTTCATAGTGAACGCATAATTGGAGGGGGACCTGCTCCTTGATGTGTGCTTCAACAATCCCCTTCTTATCATTGAGGTCTGCAAGGAGCAGTTGAATACAGGCATCTTGCTCATCGAGCAAATCCGGAAGTACGATAGGAAGGTCTAGTTGAACTTTTTGCATAAACATTTGAAAGTGAAGCGATGAAAGTAAGCGTTTCTCCAAACTATTCAAAAAAAGCCCGTTATCCGTTATGGACAACGAGCTTTTTTGTCGAATTCTTAGTAAGAAAGGTTAGAATTAACCACCGTAGAAATCGGAAATCAGAACTGGGTGTGAAGGTCCAAGTGCTAATTGAACAGCATCTGCAACTTTTTAAACCCTTACACTTTTACACCCTTCCAACCTACTTAGCCAATTCCTCCTTGATCTGATTCAATGCAGAACCTGCTTTTACCCAACCAATTTGAGCTTGGTTATAGGTATGAGCTACTTCAAAACGATCTTGGGTGCCATCAGCGTGATCAAGCACTACGGTCAGGTTTTTACCTGGAGCCATGCTGTCAAAGTCAATGATGGAAACTTTATCATCCTGGCGTACCTTTTCGTAATCCGCTGGATTAACGAAGGTCAAAGCCAACATTCCCTGCTTCTTAAGGTTGGTTTCGTGAATACGAGCAAATGATTTTACAATCACTGCGTGAACACCGAGGAAGCGAGGTTCCATGGCTGCGTGCTCGCGGGAAGAACCTTCACCGAGGTTTTCTTCACCGAAGATTACACTTCCAATACCGTTGTTACGGTAGTAGAGCGCTGTGTCAGGAACAGGGCCGTACTCGCCTGTTTCAGCATTCAGCACCTTGTTGGCCTGGTCGTTGAAGTAGTTGATCGCACCAATGTAACAGTTCTGAGAAATATTTTCCAGGTGACCACGGTAAGTCAACCATGGGCCAGCCATAGAGATGTGGTCAGTGGTACATTTGCCTTTCGCTTTGATCAGGACACGCATATCTTGTACCTGATTTTGGGTGATCGGCTTAAATGGCGTCAACAATTGAATCCGGTCAGAGTTAGGATCTACAGATACATTTACGCCACTTCCATCTTCCATCGGCGCAATAAACCCAGCATCTTCCACCGCGAAACCTTTAGGAGGCAGCTCAACACCCGTTGGAGGATCGAGTTTCACCTGCTCACCGTTTTCGTTGGTGAGGGTATCGGTAAGTGGGTTGAAGGTCATACTGCCAGAAATCGCCATAGCGGTTACCAGTTCCGGTGAAGCTACGAAAGCGCGGGTAGCGGCGTTGCCGTCGTTACGCTTGGCAAAGTTACGGTTGAAGCTGGTAATGATACTGTTGGCCCGGTTAGGATCATCCGTATGGCGTGCCCATTGTCCGATACAAGGACCACAAGCGTTAGCGAGTACTACACCACCAATTTCTTCGAACGCTTCCAGGATACCATCGCGCTCAACCGTATAACGAATTTGCTCCGAACCAGGGGTAACGGTGAATTCCGATTTTACTTTCAGATTTTTGGCTTTCGCCTGACGTGCCAAACTAGCTGCACGGTCCAAATCTTCGTAGCTGGAGTTGGTACAAGAACCAATCAAACCTACTTCCAGTACAGGAGGGAAGTCGTGTTCCTTAACCGCAGCCGCAAATTCAGAAATTGGCCACGCACGATCAGGGGTGTAAGGACCATTGATATGAGGCTCCAAAGTAGAAAGGTCAATCTCAATGACCTGGTCGAAGTATTTTTCTGGATGAGCGTAGCATTCGGCATCGCCCGTCAGGTGCTCGGCTACTTTGTCTGCCATGTCTGCAATCTCGGCGCGATCAGTTGCTCGAAGGTAGCGGCTCATGGATTCGTCGTAGCCAAAGGTAGAGGTCGTAGCACCGATCTCGGCACCCATGTTACCAATGGTGCCTTTACCCGTACAAGAAAGTGATTCGGCACCCTCACCAAAGTATTCTACAATTGCGCCAGTTCCACCTTTTACGGTAAGGATACCCGCAACTTTGAGGATAACATCTTTAGAGGAAGTCCAACCGCTAAGTTTGCCCGTCAGTTTGATACCAATCAGCTTAGGCATCTTAAGCTCCCAAGGCATACCTGCCATTACATCAACAGCATCAGCACCACCTACACCAATGGCAATCATACCAAGGCCCGCACCATTAGGCGTGTGCGAGTCGGTACCAATCATCATTCCTCCAGGGAAAGCATAGTTTTCAAGGACAATCTGGTGAATGATACCAGCGCCGGGTTTCCAAAATCCAATACCGTATTTGTTGGACACGGAGGTAAGGAAATCGTACACTTCCGCATTCACATCGTTGGCGATAGCCAAATCCTCATCGGCACCAACTTTGGCTTGAATAAGGTGATCACAGTGTACGGTAGAAGGTACAGCCACTTTGTCACGACCAGCTACCATAAATTGTAGCAGGGCCATCTGGGCAGTAGCATCTTGCATAGCTACCCGGTCCGGGGCGAAGAAAACGTAGTCTTTTCCTTTCTTGTATTCCTGGAGAGGAGATTCTTCGTGAAGGTGAGTATACAGAATTTTTTCAGCCAGCGTCATGGGGCGTCCCAGCATCTTGCGGGCCGCTTCAACCTTAGCCGGTAGCGACTTATAATAAGCCGCAATCATATCCAAATCAAATGGCATCGGTGGGTATTTTTTATATTAAAAATGTACAATATCTTTTCCTAGAACAACTCATAAGGCCGTCTGGGTCACAAAAGTACATTTTTTCGTCTCATCTTGCAGGATGGAATGGAGGCTTTAGCTAAAATTTAGACGCTTTCTACTTAAAATTATATATTTTTGAATTTGTTAGGTAGAGATGCTTTCTGGCTCACTATCGAAATATCCTTAATCCGTGCATAGTAATCAATGAAAGAATTGGATGCCAAATTGTTAGCAACCTTGCCGGACACGGAACGCCTGAAGGTAGAAGCTTATATTGCTACTCTGAAAGGAAAAATTGATTACCAAGCAGAAAAGCTGGAGGAGTTAAAAACTTCTGAAGTCCTTTACCGGGAATTTATTGAATTAGCCCCTGTTGGAATCTGTCGGGTAGACTTACAAGGACATGTTGTTTATACGACGGCTGCTTCTGATCAAATAATGGGTTTTGAGCGCAATGCTTATATCAATAAACCTTTGATTGACCTTGTTTATTCCGAGGATAAATTGCATTTCGAAAAGTTAGTAGAGCGACTGGTCACGGAAAAAAAACAAATTGTCCACGGCGAATTTCGTTGGGTTCGTAATGACGGCACCGTCATCTGGTTGAAAGGATCTGGCCAACTCAAATTGGATGAAGAAAATAGGCCGCTTTATTTTATCTTATCCTATCTCGATATTACAAAAAACAGAGAGACTGAACGCTTACTACGAGAACAAGGCGCACTTTATCAGGCTATTATAAAAAATGCAGCGGAAGGGATAGACATCATTGATGTGTCTGAATTTCACCCCATCACCAACCCGCGTGGCACAGTCTTGATTCGCAACAAAAGAATGTCAACGCTTTTTCAGAGTGAAACGGATCTATTTGGTACCGCAGAAGAAATTCTCAGAATCACCCCCGAGGTTCAACCCAATGGTGAGCCATCGCTGGTCTTGTGGGAACGCATCATCAAGCGGCTTTATAAAATGCGGGCGAGCCAGGAAGTCTTTCGCTTCTGGCACAGCGAAGAATTGTATTTTGATATAGAAGCTTTTGAGCAAGTGCTAGAAATCGATGGCCGTAAATTACTGCTGCGGATTTACCACGATATTACGGAAAGGGTGAAACAGGAAAACCTTATCGAAGAACAGCTCGAACAGCTCAATACCCAAAACAAGGACTTGCAAACCTACATTGAGAGCAATATGCAATTGGAAAATTTTGCCTATATCGCTTCTCATGATCTAAGGGCACCCATTCGGAACATTGTCAGCTTTTCAAATCTCCTCGAGCGCAGACTTGTCGATCGACTGGATGAAAAGGAGCAAGAGTTTTTACAATTTATCATTAACAGTGCGGTCAATATGCAGGCCCTCATTGAGGATTTGTTGACCTTCTCTCGCGCAAACACCAATAAACGACAACTTAGCCTGATTCCTTTTCCATTGCTCATTGATGAATTGGAGCAAGAGCTACAACCCATCATCGAAAATAAAAAGGCGGTGGTCGTATGGCCGGAAGAATCATTCAGTATTTATGCTGATCGGATAAAGTTGAAACAATTGCTCCAAAATCTCATTGAAAATGGACTGAAATTTTGTCTCCCAGAGCAACAGCCAGAAGTTGTGCTTACCGTTACCAATTCACCAGAGGAATGGCAGTTTTCGGTAAAAGATAATGGTATTGGAATTGAAGAAGAATTTCTCAGTAACATCTTTCTGATCTTCAAACGACTCCATAGCCAAAAGGAATACGAAGGTACCGGCATTGGCCTGGCCCTTTGCAAAAAGTTGGTAGAGCAACATGAAGGTCGCATCTGGGTCCATTCCACTCCGGGGAAGGGAAGCACCTTTTATTTTACCGTCCCCAAAGGTTTGGCTGATTGAGTTAGGCTGGACTTTCAACGAAAATCCAGCCTAACTTTAATTTACTTGATTCTTTTTCCGTGCTTGATCACCATATCGACATCTGCTAAGATGTTGATATAGCGCAATACATCGCCTTTCACTGCGATGATGTCAGCATATTTCCCTTCTGAGATGGTTCCATAATCCTGCTCCACACCCATCACTTTTGCGGGCCAGTAAGTAGCTCCTTTAATGGCGTACATCGGGTCAATGCCAAATTCATTGACCCAGACATCTAGCTCGTGCCAGGTACTTTGGCAATGGAATTTGGTAGGAATACCACTGTCTGTGCCCACCAGCAACACCACGCCTGCATCTAATAATTGCTTCACTTTTCTTTCCAGCGTTGGCCGTCGCGAAGGTGTCAATTGGAAGTAGGGCAAGCGACCAGGGTAGCGAATGGATTGTTCGATATCGGCGATAATGTCATCCGGCAAACCTAAGTGCCAGCAGTCGCTGTCCAGCTCTTCCGGGTTGTCGCGTTTGTATTCATAGTTGTAAAGTCCCTCCACCGTAGGTGTCCAAAAGAGCGGGCCCAGGTTCATCTGCGCGGTGCGTTCTTTGATCATTTCCATCACGTCGGCAGGGTATTCAGGGGCCGAAGAAAGGCCCGTATGCTCAAAACAATCGACTCCCGCTAATAATCCTCTACGGATTTCTTCGGGTCGGTGGCTGTGGGCTACCACGGTCAGTCCGTGTTTGTGGGCTTCGTCCACCACTGCTTTGACTTCCTCCATCGTCATTTGATCCTGGTCGATGAGCTTGATGCAATCCACACCTGCTTCAGCGAGTTCACGGACTTTGCTGCGTGCGTCGGTTACGCCACTAATCCCCCAGCGGAAAGCTTCGGTGCCGGGATAGGGCTGATGCTGGATAAAGGGGCCACTCATGTACAGCGTTGGCCCTGGAATTTCTCCTTTGTTGATGCGATCCCGGACCTCAATACTTTCTTTCAGTGGGGCACCCAAATCACGGGCACTGGTTACTCCCGCACGGAGGAGTTGATGGGCAGAAGAAGGCATAATCACATCGCCCAAGCGATCGAGGTAAGCCGTATCCCAGTGGGCGTAGTCGGCGTGACCATTGATCATCAGGTGTACATGCATATCCCACAAGCCAGGGAGCACACTCATCCCTTCGGTGGAGATCACTTCAGCTCCTGCGGGAACCGATAGGTTGCCCTGGTGCCCAACTGCGACAATGCGATCATTTTTTATGATAATAACACTGTTGTGAATGGGCTTGCCGCCAAAGCCGTCAATCAGGGTGCCTCCTACGAGGGCTTTGGTTTGGGCATTTACTGTTTGAAATGCGCCAAAAAGGAGCATAAAAGAAAAGGTGAGCAGTTTTTTCATGACTAGTTTTTTTACCTACACTTAAGTTTCGTTGGGAAACCCATACCCAAGATAAGAAATCTTAAAACTTCCTTCTATCTTTGGGCAGAGCCTACTAAAATAGCTAGTTACTATGCTGATCCAATTCTCTATCAATTACCAAACCAAATGGGGGCAACAGGTATTTGTCCGCACAAATCAAACTAGTCAACCCTCCATTGCCCTGGAATACCAGCAAGACGGTTGGTGGAAAGGTACCTGGGAAACGAATAAGCTGCCTGCTGATTTTGCTTATCGTTATCAAGTGCTTGATGGCCATGGCCATACGGATGAAGAATTGGCCATTGACCGGACGATCAACATAGGAAAAGTGCAAAACTTATTGCTCGAAGATAGCTGGCGCTCCCGCGAACTCCCTTCCGTAGCGCTCCATGCATCGGCCTTTGAGCAAGTGATTTTTAAGCCAGCAGAACTTCGCAAAGCTCCCTCTTGTAGCCCGGTAGTGGGGAAGGTGAAAGTTCAGTTTCAGATGTTGCAAGTGCGGGTGCCTGCTCATCTGCAATTGGCCATTGTAGGTAATACCAAGGCCCTGGGCAACTGGCAACCCACTGACGCTTTGCTGCTAGGGAGTATGGATTATCCATTATGGCAGGCAGCGGTGACGTTGTCTCCTGGCCAGCATCTGGAATACAAATATGTCCTTCTTGATCCCAAGAGCAAAGAAGTTGTTTCCTGGGAAGCAGGCCCAAATCGCGTATACAATGTGCCTTATGGCCCGGAAGCAATTGTCAAAACAGACAGCAGCTTTTCCTTTGCGGAAGGCAATTGGAAGGGCGCAGGCGTGGCCATGCCCGTTTTTTCTTTGCGTACCAACGAAAGTTTTGGTTGTGGTGAATTTACGGATTTGCACAAACTGGTCGACTGGGCAAAGCAACTGGGCATGAGTATGGTGCAAATTTTGCCCGTCAACGATACCATTGCTACTTATACCTGGGTAGATTCCTACCCTTACGCAGCCATCTCCGTTTTTGCGCTCCACCCGCTGTATTTGAGTATCGATGATTTAGAACATACGCTCAACAAAGCTGATGTGGAAAGGGAACGTAAGGCACTGAATGCTTTACCCGAAGTGGATTATGAGGCGGTGGTCAAGTTTAAACTGGATTATGCGCGAAAGGTGTACAAGAAGGCGAAAACAGCCTTCTTGAAAAGTGAAGCGTTCGCTACTTTCTTTACAGAAAACAAGCATTGGTTGCAGGACTACGCCGCTTTCTGCTACCTGCGTGACAAATACCGTACGCCCAATTTTACAGCATGGGAAAGCCATCAGGTCTATGATCAGACAGCGATTGCTGCACTTACAGACCCAAAGAGCAAAACCTATGATGAGGTGGCTTTTCATTACTACCTTCAGTTTCATCTCGATAAGCAACTGAAAGGAGCTGGCGACTATGCGCGCAGCAAGGGTGTGGTTTTGAAAGGAGACATCCCCATTGGCATCTATCGCCATAGTGCAGATGCCTGGGTTGCCCCTGAATTGTACAACATGAATGGCCAAGCTGGTGCACCCCCGGATGATTTCGCTACGGAGGGGCAAAACTGGGGCTTTCCTACCTACGATTGGGAGGAAATGGCCAAAACCGATTATAAGTGGTGGCGGCAGCGTTTTACACAGTTGAGCCGCTATTTCGATGCTTTTAGGATCGATCACATCCTTGGCTTCTTCCGTATTTGGGAAACGCCCATCGATCAGATCGAAGGCATTATGGGACGCTTCAATCCGGCACTGCCGGTACAGTTGGACGAATTTTACCAAAGAGGGATCTATTTTGATTTCGACCGTTTTTGCCTTCCTTATATTACCATAGAATTGGTTCGTGAAATCTTTGGGGAAGATGCTGCTTACGTACAGGATAACTTTTTGGAAGTCTTCCACAATCGTCTCAAATTAAAAGATAACTACGCTACCCAACGCCAAATCAAGGCCGCTCTATCGCCAGCAGATCAACACCTGGAGAAGCGGTTGTTTTCTTTGGTGAGCAATGTTCTTTTCTTTGAGGTGGAAGGTTCCCATGGTAGTCAGTTTCATCCACGCATTGATATGCAAAAGACCTGGTCGTTTCGGTTGCTCGACGGCTACACCCAGGGGCAGCTTACAGATGTTTACAATGACTACTTCTACCGTAGACAAGAGGATTTTTGGCGGGAAAAAGGCATGACCAAGCTCCCCGCGATGAAAGAAGCGACCAATATGTTGATCTGTGGCGAAGATCTTGGCATGGTGCCTAATTGTGTGCCTGAGGTCATGAAAGACTTAGGCATTCTTTCCCTGGAAATACAGCGCATGGCCAAAAATCCTCAAACCGAGTTTTTGTCGGCTGCTGATATTCCTTATTGGTCGGTATGCAGCCCTAGCACCCACGATATGTCGCCCATCAGGCTCTGGTGGGAAGAAGAGACACCTGAGCGCCGCCAGCGATTTTGCAACCGCGAACTGGGCTGGTGGGGTGAAGGGCCGGAAACGTGTACGCCTGATTTGGCCCAAGCCATTATCCTTCAACACCTCAGTTGGCCGACCATGTGGACGGTCTTCCCGCTTCAGGATATGCTTGCCATCGACGGAGATCTTCGCCACCCCGATCCGGCTGCTGAGCGCATCAATATTCCAGCTATTACCCAGCATTACTGGCGGTATCGGATGCATTTGTCAATGGAGGATTTGCTGGCAGCGGATGACTACAATAACCACTTCCGGGAGATGCTGGAAGAGACCGGAAGGGCTTAGACGGTAGAAGGATCCAGGATAGAAGGTAGAGGGAGGACTATAAAGGCCACTTTCTACTGCGGTTTTATACCCCTCTGCCATTTACTTCAAGGGGTGATAGCATCGCCTCGCGACCCTCGACGATTTTTGCCAGAAAGCGGAAATCAAGCTAATAAATTGAATGATTCGAGTTTTTGCAAAATATATACGCTTTCTGTTCCTACTCTTGAGCCAATTGCTGTTGTTTGGTCAACTCACAATAGCACAGGGGGACACTTTTGTGAAAACGAATCGTTCTCGTCCAGAAACCCCTCGGGTGCGCACATTTACCCCTAATGACTACCAAGCTTCTAACCAAAATTGGATGGTGGCACAATCCTCTGATGGGAGTATGCACATCGCTAATTCCGGCGGATTACTTACGTATAATGGCAACTACTGGCTCCTTCATACCTTGCCTGGGCAAAAAGTAGTGCGGTCTGTCGCCATTGGTGCAGATGACAAGGTTTATGTCGGTGCTTACAATGAATTTGGCTATTTTGATATGGATGCTGATGATGGAAGTAGCTATGTATCAATCAGTAAGTACCTGCCTAAAGCGGAATTAGGCGAAGAAATTTGGAATATTATTGTCCTCGACTCCGTCGTCTTGTTTCATTCTTTCGGTGCTATTTATATTTATAATGGTAAGCATGTAGAAAAGGTGTTGCCTCCCGGGGTGATATTGAACATGATCCAAGTTGATGATCAACTTTTTGTTCCTGTCATTGATGAAGGTTTGTTCCAGTGGAGACCAGGAGGGGCTTTTTCTTTGTTAGCAGGCACAGAGGCATTGGCGGGTAAGAATATCCGAGGCGTTGTATCCGTAGATTCCTGCTTGCTTATTGCAACAGAACGGAGTGGTATTTTTCAGCTGCAAAATGGACATTTATCCAAGTGGGAAATTCCCTTGTCTGGTGTTCTGGTCAATGACCAAATCAATCAATTTGAGCAACTGCGTAGTGGGCTTTTTGCAGTAGGTACTATCCTGGGCGGCTTGTATTTGTTGCACAAAGACGGTCATTTACATAGCCGCCTTGATCGTTCGGGGGGCTTGCAGAACAACACGATTATCTCGATGTTGGAAGATACTGTGGGGAACTTATGGTTAGGATTGGACCGGGGGATCGATTTGGTGGTATTGAATGATCCTTTACGTTATTTCACAGCCAGCCAGCAAGCGATTGGTGCGGTATATGCTGCCGCAATTTTTAATGATAGGTTATACATAGGAACGAATCAGGGTTTGTTTCAACGGCCACTCAATAGTATTGCTCCTTATCAATTGGTCGCAGGTACACAGGGGCAGGTATGGGAGCTGAGTGTGATGGATGATCAATTGTTGTGTGGGCATAACAATGGTACTTATCTTATTGAAAACCAGGATGCCGTTTTAATATCGGAAGTTACTGGTGGGTGGCAGTTGTCTCCTCTTGCTCATCACTCACCCAAGTTTTTACAAGCTACCTATACAGGTGTCATCCGCTTGGATCGGAAAAAGGAACAATGGACATTTTCTCAACCTTTTCCTGGCTTGACAGCGCCTTTAGATGAAATTATACGTACGGATACTTTTGAATTCCTCGCCGCACATGCCTCGGAAGGGCTTTACTGCCTTAGGTTGAATGCGGATTATAGTGCTTATGAAAAAATAGAAGCATTAGGAGAAAAAGAGGGTTTACCGGAAGGTCATTCCTTTCACATGACAAAATTTTCAGAAGGGGTATTGGTGCAAACGGCTGACCAGAAATGGCTCTATAAAAACCGCCAGTTTCTACCGATTGATACTTTTCGTGGGGAAGTGTTATTGCCCAACTCCTGGGTATTGGCTGGAAGGGAAGATCAATGGATGCAGGCAACGTTTAACCAGGTTTGGATGTACAATTACGAGGAGCTTCCTGTCCGTTTACCTATCAAGTTGGCGCGGCATGAGCCAAAGCTGATCAACCTCTCTAATGGGCAGTCGCTCTTTTGCCTTGATGAAGGCTATGCCTTATTGGACCCTGAACAGTTAACGGTTGAAATGCCTTCTTCCACTCTTTTTATCCGGTGGGAATATTATGATGATAAGGAGAATTGGCAATCCCTTCCTGACACCCAGGCTACGCTGGCTTTTCGTCAAAATCAACTACGTTTTTCTTTTCATCAACCTGTTTATGATGAACCTGGGCTGTACCGTTACCAACTAAAAGGTTTTGATACCGGCTGGTCGGAATGGTCGACACGATATGAGAAAGAGTATACCAATTTACCTGCCGGGAAATACGAATTTATGGTGACCTCGCAATTTAGCGGAGTAAGTAGATCGATAGCGTTTGAAATCAATCCTCCCTGGTATTTGTCAGGGTGGAGTTTTGTTTTATATACTATCCTGGCCTTGCTTATTTGGTGGGGATTGTACCGTTTGCACAATTGGCGACTGCATCGGCAAGCACTGGCATTGGAGTTAAAGCGCAAACGTGAATTACAACACGAACGCATCCAGTTACGCAACGAACAACTCCAGGCGGACATCATCGGCAAAAGTAAAGCACTTGCCAATAGTACATTCAACCTTGTTCGTAAAAATGAAATTTTACTCACCCTCAAGCAAGAACTCCGAACAGCTGCCCAACGAAGCCTTTCTGAGCGCGACTACTACAAACTAAAAGACCTGATCGACAAACACCTGAGTGGTGAACAAGATTGGGAAATGTTCGAGTCGAACTTTAATCAGGTGCACGATGATTTTTTCAAAAGGCTCAAAAAAGCATATCCTGATCTCACCCCCGGTGATTTGAAGCTGGCAGCCTATTTACGGATGAACTTATCTTCAAAAGAAATCGCACCCTTACTGCATATCTCCATCCGGGGAGTGGAAAACAAGCGCTACCGCCTCCGCAAAAAAACCAATCTGGACGCGAACGATAGCTTGACCGACTTCTTTATGAATTATTAGAGATGATGAGGTGCAAGGTGTAGTGGGGAAATTGTTTTTTTGCACCAGTATATTGGCTTTTATTGGTTTTAATTATCTGTTTATCAGTTAGCTGTGTCCACTGAGATCCTGTCTCCAAAAATCCCCGTCTTTTTACAAAAATCATCAATGGCGTAGTCGTGGTGAGGTGTTTTTCTTGCTTTTGGCAAGTCTTGATCGTAATATTATGCTTGATAATAGCGAATTAGCTATTAAATATTTGGTTGTAATATTATTTGACAAAATGATCAAACTGTTTACTCTTTTTCTGTTGTTTCGGCTTCCATCCTTGCTCCGCATGGCTGTTTTTGCGCTTTTGTTGTGTTGTAGTAGCATTTTTTTGGCTGCGCAGCCCGATACGCCAACAGGATTGACGGTACAAGCTTATGACCACCATTGTGAACTCCAATGGGATGCCAGTGCCGAACCTGGTTTACAAGGGTACCGTATCTATGCGCAACACGAAGGAGAGGCCACTTATAGCTTTATTGGTTTCGTGAATAACGTAAAAACCAGTTTTATCGATTTTGTCGGCGATTGGAACAAAACAACGGCATACTATCTGACCGCCGTTGACCTGGCCGCCCAAGAAAGTACCCCTTCGGATACGCTTACGGCAACCACTTTCGAGATGACAGATGAGCAGTTGCTGGATATGGTTCAGGCTTATACGTTTCGCTATTTCTGGGATTTCGCCCATCCTGTTTCTGGACTGGCAAGAGAACGGAACACCACGAGTACGGTCACTTCCGGGGGAAGCGGCTTTGGTGTGATGGCTATCATTGTAGGAGCAGAACGTGGATTTGTAACCTATGAAGAAGCATTGGTGCGGATCAATAAGATCGTTAACTTTTTGCACGATGATGCTGCTCGCTTTAAGGGAGCTTTCTCCCATTGGCTAAACGGCGCAACCGGGCAGGTTATCCCCTTCAGTCCACAAGACAATGGCGGGGATTTGGTGGAGACAGCCTTCCTCGTACAAGGATTACTCACCGCACGGGAGTACTTCAGCGGTAATACCGACATGGAGATCTCCGTAAGAGAAAAAATAACCAATATATGGGAAACAGTCGACTGGAATTGGTATCGCAAACTAGTCAGCAACGTCTTGTATTGGCATTGGTCGCCGGATAATAATTTCAACATCAATCTTCCCTTGCGGGGATTCAATGAAACCCACATTGTTTACCTGCTGGCCATCGCTTCGCCTGTAGAGGCATTCAATATTCCTGCTTCACTCTACCATACCGGCTGGGCCGGGGGCGATTATACCAGTAACAGCAGTTACTATAATTACCCGCTGGAAGTAGGAGGTTTTCGGGGTGGGCCGCTGTTTTTTAGCCACTACAGCTATTTGGGTTTTGATCCACGCGGCATCGCTGATCAATACACCAATTACTTCAATCGAAATACTTATCACACGCTGATCAACCGGGCACACTGTATCGCTAATCCTTTTGGGCACGTGGGATATGGCGAGAACAGTTGGGGCTTGACTGCAAGCGATAGCCCCAATGGCTACCTGGCGCATGAGCCCGCCAATAGCACCACCGATAACGGCACGCTGACTCCTACCGCTGCGCTGAGTTCTATGCCCTACACACCTGCTTTGAGTATTAGTGTGATGAAGCATTTCTATCGAGAATACGGCGACCGGCTCTGGGGCGAATATGGCTTTTACGATGCCTTTAACCCAGGAGCCAATTGGTTTGCCAACAGTTATCTGGCCATTGACCAGGGACCGATTATTTGTATGATTGAAAATTATCGCACAGGCTTGCTTTGGGATTTGTTTATGCAGAACCCGGAAATACAACCTGCGCTTGATGCGATTGGGTTCACCCCCGATACTTCCGTCGTAAACAGCGTGAAAAAGGTAACAGATTTCCTGGCTAGCGAAGTTACGCTTTCCCCAAATCCCGCAAGTAGCCAGGTGACCATGGTCTTTAGCCTTAAAAACACAACTGATCTAACGATTCTTTTACGGAATACCAATGGTCAACAAGTAGCTGTGTTGCAAAAGCCTACCACGCTTGCTGCTGGAGAACAAAGATTGACTTATCAACTCCCTTCCTTACCAGAGGGGCTCTATTTTATTCAAATGATATCGGAATCAGAACAGCATTGGTCTCCATTAGTGCTACTGGGTTCCTAATATCAATCACATTCAACCATTAAAAAAGCTTAAATGTTAAAAATTCTACTTACCCCAATCCTCTTACTGCTGCTGACCTTCAGCTTGTCGGCACAAGTAATTTACGAAGACTTCGAGGGCGGTGGCCAGGGGATAACCTGGACGGCCTTTGACGGTACTTATGATGGTGTGGTTGCCAACCCTGCTATGGCTGGTATTAACACTAGTGCTAATGTGGGTTCCTATACCAAGAGCAATATGCATGCTTACAGCCTTTTCCTTGGGGAATTGGCTACACCAATGGATCTTTCTGTGAACAATCATTTCAAGATTCAATTGTATGCCGGTGCTGCTACCCAGGTACTGATGAAACTGGAAGGTGTAGGCGAAGCCATTGAAGTCACAAAAAATATTGCCATTACCAACCGTTGGATCGAATATGATTTTGATTTCAGTGGAGCGGCTGGTTTTACGACGATCACCAAGATTATTTTCTTCTTTGATCCAGGGGTAGAGGCCAGCGGTGATACCTACCTATTCGACAACATAGTGGCTACACCCGCAAACAGTTGCGCCGGAACAATTCCAGACCCTCTGATCATTGACGATTTTGAGTGCCAACGCAACGCTACTTATGCGATCCCTGGCTACGATGATATTGAAGCCATTGCTAATCCCGATGCCAGCGGCATTAACACCAGTGCAGGTGTAGGCCAGTATACGGACCGCGATGGTGAGTACCACGCGATGGTGATTGACTACAATAGTGCTTTAGATTTGTCGGTCAACAACCAGATTTGTATGAAAGTTTGGGCACCTGTAACGGGTAACCTATTGTTTAAGCTCGAAGGCGGGCTCTCTGCTCCTGTAGAGCAGGGCGTACAAATTACACAAACCAATACTTGGGTAGAAGTGTGTGCCGACTTTAGTTCACAGGCTACGGCGAACCACAAGAAATTGGTATTCTTTTTCAATGCTGGTGTCAATGGTGATGGAGACATCTATTACATCGATGATATCACCCGTATCCCTGCTCCAGCCGCAGAACCCCTAGAAGATTTTGAAGGTGGTGCTGCTTTAGGCTGGATGCCACTGAACGGTGATACCGATTTGCACGGTACGTTTAATGGCGCAATCAATAATCCCGACCCTGCCAATGGTAACACCACCCCAACGGTGGGTAGTTACACCAGAGGTCCATCTAACTTTAGCACCTTAACCGCGTTTCTGCCAGAAGGCATCGACCTGTCGGGTAATCCACAGATCAACATGCAGGTATGGGCACCAGCAGGAGCTACCACCGTAACTATGCAACTCCAAAGCCCAACCGAAGGGGCCGTGAGTGTTTCTCAGAACTTAGCTGCTACCGAGAGCTGGGAGTCGTTAAACTTCACCTTTGAAGATTATGCTGATGTTACTGACTTTGAACGCATCAACCTCTTGTTCGATCCAGGAACCACGACCACGGGTACTTACTATTTCGATAACCTCGGTCAGGGCGAAAGCACCGTTGATCCTTGTGAAGGAGTAGAGCCTCTTACAGGTATCCTCGACAATTTTGAATGTCAGCGCAATGCCACTTATTCTGTAGGCATTGATCGCCTTACCGTGATCGATAATCCAGATTTAACGCCCGCTAACCCGAGTGCCAGAGTAGGAGAGTACCTTGATCCCAACGACGAATGGTCAGCGCTGGTGATTGACAACGTAGATCCTTTTGACCTAACGGACTACAACCAGTTTTCGGTGATGGTTTGGTCTCCTGCTGCGGTACCAATGTTGGTTAAACTGGAGGGTGGCCCTAATCCTGCTACCGAAGTATTCGTAGACATTACAGAAACCAATGCATGGGTACGTTACCAGGTGGACTTTAGTGCGGCTGCCGATATGGGATACACTCGCCTGGCTATTTTTATGAATGCAGGCCAAAACCCTGGTAGTGAAGTTGCTTACTATCTCGACAATATCGAGTTACGCCACGCACCTCTTCGTGATTGTGTGAGTAACTTCGAAACACCTGAAACCAGCTTAATCGGTTGGCGTTATTTTGCCAATGGAGCATTGGAGGGCAACCCATTTATCGTACAGGCCAACCCTGCACCTGATGCAGTGAATGGTAGTGCGATGGTAGGTACCTTCGAAGAAGCCAATGACGGCCTAGAATTTGCTGGTATGTTTGCCGATCCGATTGGGCCAATCGCTTTGCCCAATGATAATAAAACCATGACCATGAAGGTATGGATGCCCGTAGCAGGGATCGTGACCATGAAATTGGAAGGCGGTATCGATGGTGCGCCCAATTCTCCTGATAACAATGTAGACTATACCACGCCTAATCAATGGCAGGAGCTGACCTGGGATTTCAGTGGGCTTCCTGATGATGCTCTTTATGCAAGGGTTACTTTAATACCCAACTTTGGCGTGATTCCTACGGAAAACCTTACGCATTACTTCGATGATATTTCAGTAGCTGGTGAAAGCTGTGGCACTGTGGGGGTCTTCAACCCTGTACAAGTGGCTCAATTACGCGTTATGCCCAACCCGGCACAAGATGTTCTTCGTGTTGAAAATGCGGAAGAAGCTACGCTGTTCCGGATCGTCAACGTATTGGGACAACCCATGAGAACGTTACAATTGGCGAGCAGCGCACAAGTTACAGAGTTAGACCTCATCGGCTTGTCTCCAGGGGTATACCTCCTCACTGCTTACAATCAAAGCGGTCAGCTGGTGGCTAATGCCAAGTTTGTAAAACAATAAGCTTTGGGTATTAGGTACTTAGTACTAGGTACTTGGTATCCAATCTGGTGATAAGATGACGTGACGATTTTAGTCGCGTTAAAAAACACCAGAAAATGGATGGGCCACGGATCCAACGGATCTGACGGATTTACACGGCTTTTAAATCTGTGTAAATCTGTTTTATCCGTTAGATCCGTGTTCTATCAAGTTTTAAAGGAGCTTCTTGTCCTTTGGAAAGCTGGGCTCTAACCTACCCTCCACAACCTTCCCGAAATTCATTCAGCTATGAAGCGGTATTGCTCTGCTATTTTATTATTTGTTTTTGCAGGACTTTTCAGCTGCAATGGAGTCGTCCGTCCTGATGTATCGGGGATAGCTGCCACTGTAGTTGAGCAGCCGGTGCCCTTCAGTATGGACGAGTTGCAACAGCGAACCTTTGGCTACTTTTGGGAATTGGCACTTCCAGGTAATTACCAGATTCCTGACCGCTGGCCCACCAAAAGGTTTAGCAGTATAGCCGCTACTGGTTTTGGCTTGTCAGCCTATCAGGTAGGGGTGGAAAGAGGGTATATTACTCGATCAGATGCCGCAGAACGAACCTTAGCAACCCTGCGTGTTTTGTGGGAGCTACCACAAGGCGCATCCAAAAGTGGTGTGAGTGGCTACAAAGGGTTTTTCTATCACTTTCTCACCAATGACCAGGCCTTGCGTTACAAGACAGTTGAATTGTCGACGATTGATACGGGTTTACTCATGGCGGGTGTGCTTTCTGCACAAATGTATTTTCAGGAAGACAATACCACCGAAAACGAAATAAGGAGGCTGGCAGACTTGCTCTATCGGCGGGTAGAATGGGATTGGATGCTTGATAAAGAAGGCCGAATCAGCATGGGCTGGCACCCGGAAAAGGGTTTTCTGGAAAGCAATTGGCACGGCTATAACGAAGCCATGATCCTGATCATTTTAGCCATGGCTTCCCCTACTCATCCTATTCCATCTAACAGCTGGGAATTGTGGTGCGAAACGTATGAATGGGCTACTTTTCAAGGGCAAACGCACCTGAATTTTGACCCGCTTTTCGGCCATCAGTACAGTCAAATGTATATAGACTTCAAGGGGATTCAGGACGATTTTATGCGTCGGCAGGAGAGTGATTATTTTATTAATAGTCGGAAGGCGACGCTTGCTAATCAAGCGTACTGTATAGAAAACCCTATGGATTTCGTAGGCTATGGAATCACTCAATGGGGCTTGACGGCTTGCGACGGACCAGCAAGCGTAGATACTGTTTGGCAAGGTAAACCTCTCACCTTTTTTACTTATCGTGCACGTGGAGCAGCTAGCCAACAGATCATTGATGATGGCACAATAGCACCCACCGCTGCCGGAGGTTCTGTCCCTTTTGCACCCGAAGAATGCTTAGCCGCTTTGGAGCAGATGTGGACGAACTACTATGATGATTTAATAGGGCAGTACGGCTTTAAGGATGCTTTTAACCTTACTTACACCTCTTCTACCCATCCAAAGGGGTGGTTTGATATAGACTATCTGGGGATTGACCAGGGCCCCATATTACTACAAATCGAAAACCATCGAAGTGGGCTTTTGTGGGAAACCATGAAACAGAGCCCCTACATACGAACAGGCTTACTGCGTGCTGGATTCAGCGGCGGTTGGCTCGACGCAGAAGATAACAGGAATAGCCACTAAAGCTCCAACTTGCCTGCCTGTAAGGACAGCTTGCTGGCAGGCAGGTTTGTGTCTTCGTTGCTAAAAAAATAAAGGAGTACCTGTAGGGCTTTTTTCTCCAAAGTGAGAACCACTGGTTAGAAAACCAGATCCTAAAAATGCAAAAAATACAACATGCGTAAAAATATACTCTTGCTTTTAATAGCCTTCAGTGCAGGTAGCTTATTTGCCCAAAGCAGATGGACTACGGAGGAGGAAGAAAAAGCCATTGATGCTTTAATTTCCGAGATGACACTTTTAGAAAAAATAGGGCAAATGACCCTTTTTACCAGCGACTGGGATCAGACGGGCCCCACCTTGCGCGAAGGGTATCAAGAGGATATAAGGGGCGGTAGAACCGGGGCGATCTTCAATGCGCATACCGCTGATTATAACCGCGAGTTGCAACGAATGGCTATCGAAGAAACCCGCTTGGGTATTCCCTTGATTTTTGGCTACGATGTCATTCATGGTTACCGTACTATTTTTCCCATTCCACTGGGAGAAGCAGCTAGCTGGAATACCACTTTAGCAGAAGAAACGGCCCGTATTGCCGCCCGTGAAGCTGCAGCTGCCGGCCTGCACTGGACTTTTGCACCGATGGTAGATGTGGCGCGTGACCCCCGATGGGGAAGAGTAATGGAAGGGAATGGAGAAGATGTTTTCTTGGGCAAAGCCATGACCGAAGCAAAGGTCAAGGGGTACCAGGGAGAAGATTTATCCGATCCTTTTACACTGGTGGCTTGTGCCAAACACTATGCCGCGTACGGAGCGGCGCAAGCAGGGCGTGATTATCATACCGTAGATATTTCAGAACGTAGTTTGCGCGAAACCTATCTTCCTCCCTTCAAAACTGCACTGGATGCTGGGGTAGGGACTTTCATGACCAGCTTTAATGAAGTGGATGGCCAACCAGCAAGCGGTAATTACCACCTCCTTACCGAAATTCTCCGCGATGAATGGGGTTTTGAAGGTTTTGTCGTTACCGATTACACCAGCATCAATGAAATGGTCCCTCACGGGATCGTTGCCAATGATGCCGATGCTGGTGAGCTTGCCGTAAATGCAGGTGTAGACATGGATATGCAAGGCGCAGTCTATTACAATTACCTGGAAAAGAAAGTGGCAGAAGACAAGGTGAAACTAGCTAAAATAGACCAGGCCGTACGGCAAATCCTCCGTATTAAATACGCACTTGGACTGTTTGAAGACCCTTATCGCTATAATGATATGGATCGTCAGGCAACGAATATTTTTACCGTTGATCACCGAGCTACGGCACGAGCAGCAGCACGGGAAAGTTTAGTATTGCTTAAAAATGAAAACAATGCACTTCCCCTCGCAAAAAGTATTAGACAGCTAGCGGTTGTAGGCCCCTTGGCGGAAAGCCAGGAAGATATGCTTGGCGCATGGCATGCCGATGGCCGTGCCAGAGACTGCGTAAGTTTGCTGACGGGTATTCAGGCTGCTTTAGGTCAAACCACAAAAATTTCATACACACCAGGGGTGTCGGTAGAAGGAGACGACGAAACGGGTATTCCCGCCGCTTTGGCAGCCGCCAAATTGGCCGATGCCGTGGTGGTGGTGGTAGGCGAAAAGTGGACGATGAGTGGTGAAGCAGCCAGTCGTACCAGCATTACGCTACCGGGGAAACAAGCTGAACTGATTAGTCAATTGCATCAAACAGGTAAGCCTATAATAGTGGTATTACTCAACGGCCGTCCTCTGGATTTGAGCAACATCATTGATCATTCAGATGCCATCCTGGAAGCCTGGTATCCTGGCTCAGAAGGGGGGCATGCGGTAGCGGATATCCTCTTTGGCGATTACGTACCAGTGGGTAAACTCCCCATGACTTTCCCTCGCTCAGTGGGGCAGGTGCCGATTTTTTACAACATGAAAAATACGGGCCGCCCTTTTGATGCTGGAAACAAATACACAAGCAAATACCTCGACGAAAGCAATGATCCGCTGTTCCCGTTTGGTTTTGGCCTTTCTTATACCACTTTTAACTACGAAACGCCTACCGTCACCAAAGCGGCTTCGGAGGGAGATTTTACAGCTACCTTTAGTGTCAAGGTTACGAATACAGGCAAACGTTTAGGTCGGGAAGTGGTACAACTTTATGTGCACGACCTGGTTGGCAGTGTCACCCGGCCACTTCGTGAGCTAAAGGGTTTTCAACTCGTCGATCTTGCCGCAGGGGAAAGTAAAACAGTCGAATTTACGCTCAGTAAAGAGGAACTGTCCTTCCTGCGCAGGGATATGACCTGGGGCATGGAGCCCGGTACTTTTGATGTTTATATCGGCGGGGATTCGCGAGCTACGCAAAAGGTTAGTTTTGAGTACTAGGTACCGTTGCGACAAGTTGAATTTTACGGGTTGATGCTTGGTGATTTGTGCGTTGCGCTTGGTAGGGTGGTGCTCATTTCATTCGCGGTGGTGTTCATCCCGATTCTCGGGATGCTCGCTAAAGCTCTCGGCTAGCTCGGCTATCGCCGACGCAGTCGGCATCACCGCGAACCCGACGAAAGGTCGGGAGAGCACCACCGTGAGTCCCGAAGTCTCGGGACGAACACTACCAACCCGGCATGAAAGTGTAGAAACAAAGCATTTGAAACCAACAAAACTAAACTTGACAGACCACTAGGTAACACTTAAAAATCATGATGATGAAGAACATAAACTGTGTTTTACTTTTCCTCTTGCCGTTCAGCTTACTAGCGCAGCGTTCTGTCTCAGGAACAGTCACTGATGCAAACGGCGCACTGATCGGTGTGAATATTCTAGCGGTAGGTTCTACTTCAGGAACTATTACCGATCTCGATGGAAACTACGAACTGGTAGTGTCCAGTACAACCGATTCATTGGAGTATTCCTACCTCGGCTACGTCACTCAAAAGGTGGCTATCGCAGGACGGAGTAAGATTGATATCGTATTGGAAGAAGCCATGCAATTGCTGGAACAAGTCGTTGTGATTGGCTATGGTGTCCAGAAAAAAGATGACTTGACGGGGGCTGTTTCTGTTGTAAGCTCCAATGAATTAGACAACCTTCCTTCCCAGTCATTAGGGCAGGCTTTGCAGGGCAAAGTTACGGGCTTGCAAATTATTCCCACCTCGGGTGCACCCGGCGCAGATGCTATTTTCCGAATTCGAGGGGTTGGGACGCTCAACAACGCCGACCCACTTTTTGTAGTGGACGGCATGATCGTCAATGATATCCAATTCATTAACCCTCAAGATGTAGAAAGCGTTTCTGTGCTCAAAGATGCTTCTGCAACGTCTATTTATGGCGCTCGAGGAGCTAATGGGGTCATCATCATCACCACTAAACTTGGAAATACCGAAGGAAAGGGAACCATCAACGTAAGCGCATATACCGGTACCCAGGAAATTACCAAAACGATCGAATTGGTCAACGCCGAACAATATGCGACCCTCATCAATGAAGCGGATGTTAACGAAGGGCGTCAGCCTCGCTTTGCTGATCCCAGCCAATTTACGGAATCTACCGATTGGCAAAACGAGGTGCTGCAAACGGCGGCCGTCCATAACATTCAACTAGGCATTAACGGGGGAAATCAAAAGTCTCAGTACAATATTAGCGCCAACTACTTTGGCCAGGATGGCATTGTGAAAGGTTCAGATTACGAACGTATCACCACTCGGTTCAATAATCAGCTGAAAGTAAAAGACTGGCTGACGGTCGCAAGCAATGTTTCCTTAGGAACTTTCCATAGTAACAATATCAATGGTGGTGCTATCCTACTCGGGGCCTATCACGCCGATCCACTCACTCCCGCAATAGATTCGGTAGGGGACTTTGGAAATACCTCCGTTTTTGGCTCAACAGGCAATCCTGTGGCAACCATTTTTTACAATAATAACGAGACGCGGGGCTACAGGGTAGTCGGAAATACTTATGCAGATGTTTCTTTTTTGAAACACTTCACCTTCCGGACCAATTTCGGTTTAGACTATGTGAACAATACCAATCGGGCATTTGTGCCCGTATTTGAAGTGTCACCTATTCAGCAAAACCAGCAGAACAAATTGACGATACGTAATGAGTCTTACCGCAACTGGCTGTGGGAAAATACCTTGTCTTACGCCAATACCTGGGGCGATCACCAAGTAGACGGCATCGCAGGCTTGACCTACCAGGATAATTTTGGCGAAAGCCTGGAAGGAAGCCGTCAAAACCTCGTAGGTGAAAGCCCCGATTTACTCTACATCAACGCCGGAGAACAACAGACCAGCTTTGCGGGTAATGGCATCTATGGTGGCGATTGGGGGCTGGTTTCCTACCTGGGGCGCGTCAACTATACCTTTGCCAGCCGCTATCTGCTGACGCTGGCAGGCCGCGTGGACGGTTCTTCCCGCTTTGGTGCCAACAACCGTTATGGCGTATTTCCTTCCGTAGGCTTGGGGTGGAATATTACGAACGAACCTTTCTTTCGGGAAACAGAACTGTTAAGCCGTTTAAAGCTGCGTTTCAGCTGGGGTAAAACGGGTAACGACCGTATCGGCGACTACCAATATACAGCACTAATCCAAACAGGCCTGGGAGCCGTTTTTGGTACCACCGAGCAATTGAACCAGGGCTCTACCTTGCAAAATCTGGCTAACCCCGATATCCGCTGGGAAGAAACGACCCAGGTGGATGTAGGACTGGAAGCTGGCTTTTTCGACAACAAACTTCAACTAGAAATAGATATCTACCAGCGGACAACGGAAGGCATTTTATATGCGGCCGATATCCCTAACTATTTGGGTGCTGGTCCTCCTACCCAAAATATTGCGGAGGTACTCAATCAAGGGATTGACATGAAGCTGAACTGGCGGAAAAATGGCAGCGTTGTCCGTTATGGCCTTGGGGTGCTTGGCTCCATACTCCACAATGAGGTTCTTAAAGTAGACGATTTGGACAGTGACCTGTTTGGTGGTGGTTTGGGTATCGGTGGCCAATTGGGTACCAATTCTCGGGCAGGCAATCCGGTTGGCGCTTTCTACGGATTGGTCGTCGAAGGAGTCTTCCAGAATCAAGAAGAACTGACCACCTATGCCACCCTAGGTAATCAAGTACCCGGTGATTTACGCTTCGCCGATCTTGACGGTGATGGTATCATTACAGCAGAGGGAGACCGGACTTTATTGGGTTCTCCCATCCCTGATTTTATCCTCGGTGCCAATGCATTTATTGAAGTTGCAGGCTTTGATCTGAGCGTGGATATCGTTGGGCAATTCGGCAACGAAATCATTAATGCCAAAAAAATGGCCCGCTTCGGCGCCTATAATTTTGAAACAAACGCTCTCGATCGTTGGACGGGCGAAGGAACGAGCAATAGCGAACCCCGCGTGACCTTTGGTGGAACCAATATCGAACGCCTGAGCAGCCGTTTCATTGAGGACGGCTCTTATATCCGACTACGAAATGTGCAATTTGGTTACAACCTCCCGTTGTCATTGGCACAAAAGATCTACCTGCAAAGCCTGCGCGTTTATGTGAGCGGTACCAACCTGTGGACCTCCACCGATTACACCGGTTATAATCCGGAAATTTATAACAACAATGTCTTTGACAACGGAATTGACCGTGGCAATATTTACCCCGTTTCGAAAACGATTACGGTAGGGATAGACATTCAGTTTTAAGTGATTTGTAAAATCCTGAAAAACAAAAAATATATGAAAAATCTATTATATCTTTTTCCGCTATTATTCCTGGCAACAGCCTGCAACAGTGTCCTGGATCGGGCCCCACAAGAGAGCTATACCCTGGATAATTACTTTCTCGATGCAGAACAAGCGACGCAGTCGGTGAATGCGATTTATTCCCAATTACGGGATTGGGAAACCCATGTGTTTAGTTTTATCGGTATGACCGATATCGTGAGCGATGATTCCAACAAAGGCAGCACTCCAAACGATGCCTTCTTCTTGCAGGAAGTTGACGATTTTGCCCATACGCCTACCAATGTAGCCCCTGCCAGTGTCTGGAACGGATATTATGTAGGCATCTTCCGAGCTAACTTGGCCATCGACCGCATTCCAACGGTCCCGGAAATGGATGAAAATTTGCGGATGCGTTTGATTGGAGAAGCTAAATTTTTGCGGGCGCATTTCTACTTCAATCTTGTCCGCTGGTTTGGAGACCTGCCCTTGATAACAGAACCCTTTCCAAGTGATTTTTCTATTGAACGAAGCCCCAAAAGCCTGGTTTACGAACAGATTATCGCGGATTTGAATGATGCCAGTGATGCCTTACCAACCAGAAACGGATACACAAGTGCCGATGTTGGTCGTGCTACCCAAGGAGCCGCGAAAGCCATGCTTGCTAAGGTATATTTGACTTTAGAAAACTGGCCCGAGGCCGAACGCCTTGCGCTGGAAGTGATTAATTCTGGGCAATATAATCTTTACAATAGCTATGCAAAGCTCTTCCGTAGAGAAGGGGAAAATTCGGTAGAAAGTATTTTTGAAGTACAGGCCGCCGCTTACGAAACGGGTGGAGGCGGAACCCAATACAACGAGGTGCAGGGCGTAAGAGGGGAACCCAATTTAGGTTGGGGATTCAATAGTCCCAGCAATGATTTGCTGAACGCCTACGAACCAGGTGATCCACGTCGTGACGCAACCATTCTTTTCGTTGGAGAAGTACTACCCGATGGCTCTGGAATTGTCCAGGATAATGTCAATATCATCGGGGAGCGGTACAACCAAAAAGCTTGGGTACCTGAGCATACAGGAGGGAATGGCAATGGCCCAGGTAATATCCGTATTCTTCGTTATGCCGACGTGCTGCTGATCGCAGCAGAAGCGCTGAACGAAAATGGTAAAACTCCTATGGCCTTGACCTATATCAACCTGGTTCGCGAACGTGCCCGTGGAACAAGCCCCTCCGTTTTACCCAACCTGACCCTGACCGACCCTGCTGAATTACGTGCAGCAATATGGCGGGAACGTCGGGTAGAATTAGCGTTGGAGCAGCACCGTTGGTTCGATCTCGTTCGCCAAAAAAGAGCAGCTACTGTTATGCAAAACGTAGGCAAAAACTTCATTGTCAACCAGCATGAACTGTTTCCCATTCCGCAAGGAGAGATTGACTTGAGCCAGGGTGCTTTGGTGCAAAACCCGGGGTATAATTAACGGGGGGAGCTAATTGACTTTTATTAGCCACTAAAGTACTAATCTGCCTTCAAACTGGCCTTGCAGGCATGGACCCGGAGTTTTATATTAGGAACCGCGCATTTTAGTTTCCGAACGATCCCGACCACAAAGTGAAAGCACTTCGAGGTCGGGATCAAAAAATCTTCTCTTAAATTCCCTAATAATCCCTCGTATGGATCAAAAAAACTCAATTTCCCTCAATCGGCGGTGGCCCCTCTGGCAAAATAGCCTTGTACTCGGAATCACCTCTACGCTCTTTAAACTCCGCTTGTATCTCTTTCACCAATTCCGGGTTTTCGTAAAGGTCCACCATGGTCATGGAAAGTGCCTTGGCGGCGTAGACCATTCCTTTGTGCCCGATGCTCATGCCGCCACAAGCGACTACAGCCCACGAGTGCCAGGGCGTATCTTTAGGAGCCGTCGTCACGCGTAGCCGTATTTCAGGCACCAGCCAACTAACATCCCCTACATCGGTAGAACCACCGCTTGGATTCTCAGCGGTTTCTTTAAAAGGCTGTACACTACCATCAATGCCCACCAGCGGCTTGCCGGTCGCTCTTTGAATACCCCGCCCGAAGGCCGCTTCTGCCTCGTTGTACTTGATGGGGCCCAGGAATTCCAGATTAGCGTGCATGGCTGCACCTCCCGTACGGTTAGGAAGCACTTCGTGCAGACCTGATACCAAGGTGATTTCGTAGTCAACATTGGCCATAATTGCTGCACCACGGGCAATCTCCTGCACGCGTTCCCATACGGGCATCATCCCTTCGCGGTCGCGGTCGCGAACGCGTACCCACATTCTGGCGTAGTCGGGCACCACGTTGACCACATCACCTGCTTGCTGCATGTGGGTATGGATGCGTACAGTAGGCTTGATGTGTTCGCGGTAAGCATTGATACCCGCCGACATCAGCTCCATGGCATCCGAGGCACTACGGCCGTTCCAGGGATCTCCGGCCGCGTGCGCTGCCTGTCCGCGAAATTCTACCACGAAATCTACCAGCGCCAGCGAGCTCTGCACATCGGCTTCAATCCGCGAGCTGGGGTGCCAGTCGAGACAAACATCCAGGTCGTCAAACATGCCAGCCCGGGCCATGAACAGCTTGCCAAAGTACTTCTCTTCGGCCGGGGTGCCGTAAAAGCGAATGGTTCCTTTCAATTTGCCAGCAGCAATCAGTTCCTTAATGGCCACAGCAGCCCCCAGGCTACCCGCACCAAAGAGGTTGTGCCCACAGCCATGGCCAGCACCGCCTTCTTCAATAGGTGTTTTCTCTGGATTGACATCTTGTGATAATCCCGGCAGGGCATCAAATTCTCCGAGGATACCAATGATCGGATGGCCTTCGCCAAACTCTGCGGTGAAGCCGGTGGGCATTTCTGCTACGCCGCGTTCTACCCGAAAACCATTCTTTTCCGCGTAGGCCGCCAACAATTCTGCCGACCCCGTTTCTTCAAAGGCCGTTTCGGCTAAAGCCCATATTTCATCGCTGATCTTTATTAAATCATCGGATTGTGCTTCAATGGATGCGATCACAGCGGCTTTGTTATCGGAATTTTGTCCAAAACAAATACCGCAGAGGTAAACCATCAGGCAGGTAAAAAGCGTTTTATACATAATGATTGGATTGATGTTTGATATGCTATAAGATTCCAAAATACAAATAATGCAAGCTTTGCTGAAATATATCCGCTACACTTTATCCTTAGCGCTCCTGTCCTTGATCGTTTCCTCTTGTCTTACTGCTCAGGAGGCTTCTGTAAAAAGCAATAGCTACGGCCTAATGCTAAAAACCCTCCTCTCTCATACTGTTCCCGAAATAAATGTGCCCGACGCGGCAGAAAAACCCGCGAATACGGTGTTTCTTGATGCGCGCGAGCGCAAAGAGTACGAGGTCAGTCACATTGATGGTGCGCGCTTCGTGGGCTATGATCACTTCCGGCTTGAGGAGGTAAGTGACCTTCCAAAATCCACGCCCATCGTGGTGTATTGCTCTGTGGGCTACCGTAGTGAGAAAATTTCCGAGCAACTCATTGCTGCAGGTTTTGAAGATGTTTCCAACCTTTACGGAGGGATTTTCGAGTGGAAAAATCAGGGGCACACTGTTGTTACACCCGCCGGCGATACCACCGAGGCCGTACATGCCTATAATCGTACCTGGGGCATCTGGTTGAAGAATGGGGAAAAGGTGTACTAGTATTCCAAAAAAAGCCAGACCTTTGTGCTTCCCAAGCTCTTAGCTGGACTTTTCTCAAAAGTCCGTAGAGGTGCTCGGGCTACTTCGTGCCCTCAGGGTAGAAGGTAGAGGGATTCATTCTCTCAGCGTAATCTAACTATTAATTCCGAATATTGATTTACTTGATGGATGTTGGAAATTAAACAATGATGGTTTCTTAATCTCTATACCCTCTACTAAAAGGCCGCGAAGCACGGTCTGTATCTCCATACGGACTAAGTTGGCTAAAACCAAACTATTGGTCCTTAATCCCAGAAAAATGTCCCGAAAATTTAGCTGTAAATTAGCGTTTCATACCCTGCTTTTTGTTCTACTCGCTCTAGCTGTACTGGTGGATGTACAGGCACAAATGGGTATCGTCGTAGGGATCAATGGTCACCAAATGGTAGAGGTAAATTTAGAGAGCGGCGAACTGCTGCCTATGCGTGAACTAGAGGGGCTTCCCGCAGGTGCAGAACTTCGTAATTTGGTCTATATTCCCCGAGATACCGCTTTTTATTCTACCATGAATGCCCACGATCATCCGGAGTTGATCAAAATTCGTACCACCGGAACTTGGGAAAGGGTAGGGCACTTTGAGACCAACAATCAAAAAGTTCACTTTTGTGAGGGCCTCACTTACGATGAAGCCAATGACCTGCTCTACCTCTCGGCGAGCCTTGATGGTGATATTGAACAAGACCAAAATGCGGAAGCTATTCTAACGGTCAATCGCAACAATGCACGTTGCAAAATGGTAGCTACCCTGCGCCAAAATCCGCCGCCCGATGATTTTGATGAGATAGCCATGTTTCAGGGCCGACTCTTTGGCTTGGATGGTCTTCCTGATCGAAATACCACGTACATTTACCCATTTTCTCCTGCACAATTTGATGGTCGTGAGCTGTTTGCCGGGACCAAACAGAATATTCCTTACTTCACGATGGATGATGTGGTAGTGATTGGGCAGTTGCTCTATTTTCCTGACCATACTACCCAAGGCTGGTATTACTTTGACTTGCTGGCTCGTCGTTGGCATCAGGTTGGGCGATTGCACGGCCCAGCATCTATAGGGCCAATAAAAATTACGGGTTTGGCCTATCTTCCTTTGGAGCAAGTTTAGCATTCAAATCCCGCAGTTTTTCCTGGCAATAGCTGAGCAATACTTCTGCCCGCTCACTTTTGGCACTCAAGGCATCAATACTCACTTGCTCTTTTTGCAAATCCTGGAGGATCGTTTGAAGTTCTGCCAATGCTTCTTCGTAACTCAATTCTTTCATTTTTTCTTGTCTTGTGGAGCTGTACTTACGGTGGTTGTTCCGTCCTGTAAATGTAAGGTGACCGTATCGTGTTGTGCGAGCTGGTGACTGTTGCGAATGATTTCGTCGCCAACACTCAGCAGCGCAAAACCTCTTTCAAGTTGGCGCTCTACACTGAGCAAATCTTGTAGCTGTTGGAGTTGCTCCAGTTTTGAGGAAGCTTTGTCCAGTATTTGCCGCACCAATTGGGGCACTTGCTGAGCATACTGATCCAGTTTCCAGGCTTCTTTTTGGAGCAATTGTTGTTGTTGAAATTTGAGTTGCTCACCAAGGCGAGCAAGCTCAAACGCCTTGCGCTGTACCAGTTGAGAAGTTTGCTGTTGTAGTGTTTGTCTGGCCCCAGCGAGTTGCTGATCCAGGTAATGGAGTCGGTCGATGAGGAAATTGGCAGCCGCCGTAGGCGTCTTCAGCGCCGTATGGGCAACCATATCCATGATGGACTGATCGGTTTCATGGCCGATACCACTGATGATGGGCAAGGTCATTTGAGCTGCCGCAAAGCACAATTCTTTTTCATCAAAGTCAGCAAGATCCATCCGTGCGCCGCCGCCGCGAATAATCACCACCGCGTCAAAACTATCCCGGCGGCGCTCAATGGTCTTCAATTGTCGGCGAATCTCTGGACTGGCTTGAGCCCCCTGCATCGCTGCCGGAAACAATTGTACCTCAAAGTCGTAGCCGTAAGGATTGTCCCGCAATTGCGCCATAAAGTCCTCCCAGCCCGCTGCTGCGGGCGAGCTGATCACCGCCAGGCGCTGGGGGACCAATGCCAGGCGCAGCATCTTATTGGCTTGCAGCAAACCTGCCGCCATTAATTCGTCTATCGTTCGCTGCCTTTGTTGAGCCATTACCCCCAGGGTATAGTTGGCATCGAGGTCTTGCACTTGCAATTGTAGACCATAGCGCTCGTGAAAACTCACCTGCACTTGCAGCTTTACTTCGCGGCCTGCTTGCAGTAGGTCGTGGAGCAGCAACTTATTGGTTCGTTGCCACTGATTGGCCGTCCTGGACCAGATGACGGCCTTGGCTTGTGCGGCTACCTCCTGGCCATCCTCGGTCTTCTCCATCAAGGCCAGGTAGAAATGTCCACGCCGTTCGTCTACTTCAGCTACCTCGGCCTGTACCCACACCGGTTCCGGTAGGTTCAACGCAACAAAGCGGCGTATAAAAGTATTCAGCTCAAATAATCGATACGTTGACATGCGGTGAAGATAATGCTTTGATTTTATAGATGAGACAGAGACAAGCCTCCTAATCATTGGGTAGGACTCACATCCTACCCCCAATAGCTATCGTCTTTTCAGGACTCCAACTCTTTATTAAGCCCTGAAAGGATGACAGATGACGAGCTCTCCTCCATTTTAGTAATACCAGAAGAATACCAACCAAATAGCAAAAGAGGCAAGCGCACGAGGAGAAGATATCCAATTTTGGACAAAGTGAAAAAATCAGTGTCAACCGCGTTAAATCCCTGCCTGCTTGGCAGTGCCTTACGGGCAGGTAGGTGTGTTCTATCCAGCCTCAGTAGTACTACCCTGCGTACTCCAAATATCCAAAAATACCTTCACCGCCAGTACGGTCAATGCCACCGGCACCACATTGTCGATCTCAAAGTGCTTGCTTACAAACATTGCCAACCCGCCGAGCACAATGCCAACGTGCAACCTGATTTGAAGCAGGAAGACCTCAGCCCCCGGCAAATTTCCTTTGATGATACGAAAACCCAAGTGGAGGACTAGCAGCAATAAACACAAATTGAAAAGCTTGTCCTGAAACATCACCACCCCCAAGTTGTCAAGAATTTGATCCCTGTTCGAAGCCAGCATCCCCAAAATCACAATCACGAATACCCAATAAACAAAATAAGGAAACAATTGCCCCCAGCGGGCCTCCTTTATCCCCATCCGTTTGCTGATGAAAATACTTACAGCTGTACTCAATAGGCCTTCCCACCACCACAAATAAACGAGCGGAAAGATCGGCCAGCCTAGCATTATTATACCGTATAATAGGATCCCGTTGCTCGCCAGCAAGTACAGCCAGTTTTCGTGTTTTGCTTTCATCCCGCCAAGATCAATGTTTTTGGGAATATTAAATAACGCCTTTGAATAAAATCACACCTCGCACCCTGCACCAAAAAAGGTGTAAGCGTTGGAAAGGTGTAAGGGTGTAAAGGTTAGGTTAAACTTGATACGAACCCTTACACTTTTACACAGCAACCAACTACCAACCATTTTAAAGTCGTAAGTCGGAGATGGGAAGTGGGAATTCGGAAGTACTTCAAATTTCCGGTTTAGTAGGTGTAGCTATATTATTTATACTTTGACTAACCCTTACACCATTACACCCACCCAACGTTTACACCTTACACTTCCGACTTCCGCTTTCCGCTTTCCGACTTTCGCTTCCCCACTTCCGACTTCCAATTTTCGTCGTATTTCTCTGGATGTTAGCCGATGAAATCTGCAAAATGTTAAATTTTATAACATCTTAGAACTATCAAATCGCAAGTACACAGACACAGTCATCATTAAATTTACTAACTATGAGAATTCTCTCTGTTTTCTCCCAAGGCAACGAAATCGCCATCCGCAATACCATCTGGGGTAAGGAAAAAGTATTCTACAACGAGCGCGAAGTCAGCGGTAAGTACTCCTTCTTTGGCGCTACCCACACGTTCGAAGTACAAGAAGGCTCCGATTGGGTCGAGTACATCGTCAAAGTAGGCTACAACAACCTTGGCGTCTCTGCCAATGTCTGGCGCAATGGCGAAATGCTCGTACGGGGCTTGGCTAAGGAGTGTGCAAGCAGCAGCTCGCCGCCCCAACGCACCACCAACAGCCGCTCCAATATGGACAGTTACCACCACGATTTAGTCTAGGAACACCGGTTACCTCATCCCTTTTTTTACAATTAATCCGCTGGCTGGGTAAGAAATAACGACTGCGTTGTATCTTACTCCAGCGGACCTACCCCGCGCAGGCACAGCCTGGCAAGCACCGCCCGCGAAGTATTAAAAAACGAAACCCTCATGCAAGAACTATTTCAGGTAGCAGTACACCCGCTCAATCTGTTCTACACCGTACTCATGCTTTTGGTCGTATTATACTGGTTGTCAGTTATTTTGGGCGCCATTGATATGAGCGCCTTCGACTTTGACCTAGATACAGACCTGGACGTCGATGCCGACGCAGATACGGATTTTTCGGCGGGTGGCTGGTTGGCCACAGCTCTTCATTTCTTCCACTTCGATCGCGTACCCTTCATGCTCGTCATGTCGCTGGTCATCCTTTCGGCTTGGACCATGACGGTGCTCACCAACCACTATTGGGGTAACTACTCCACCGCTTTCGGTCTTGCGCTGATAGCACCCATTTTGCTGATCGCTTTCTTTGTGGCAAAAATGCTCAGTTATCCGCTGATTCCACTTTTTGCCCGCATGAATACGGCTGCTGCTCCGGTGGAATATGTAGGTATGCAGTGCCGGGTCAAGTTACCTCCTTACGGTAATAATTTTGGCCAGGGCGGTGTCTACCACGATGGCGACGAACTTTTGGTCAACATCAAAAGCAACCACCCTCTCAAAGCCGGGGAAGAAACGGTCATCATCGGTCGTACCGAAGACCAGCGCTATTGGCTCGTCGAACCACTGGATGGTAACTGAGAAAAGGATAATTAGTAATAAGAATTTAAACAACCATAAACCTCAACAGTCATGCTATTATTGCAAGTAGACATTGCAGGATCCATGATCAACCTCCTGGTAGGTGTCGGTGTCCTGCTATTTTTTGGCTTCCTGGTGATGCTCGTCAAATGGTACCGCAAGGTGCCCCAGGGCAAAGCCATCATTGCTACCGGATTGCGCGGTACGCGAGTTGCCTTCGAAAACGGCCTCATGGTCATTCCCGGCATCGAGATGTACGAAGAGATGGACCTCTCCGTAAAAACCATCGAAATCAGCCGGATGAATCAGGATGGTCTCATCTGTAAGGACAATATCCGCGCCGACATCAAAGTCGTCTTCTTTGTCCGCATCAACAAGGATTCCAAAGACATCCAAAACGTCGCGCAGAACATCGGCTGTGTCCGTGCTTCTGATCTCAATACCTTACGTGAACTCTTTGAGGCCAAGTTTTCCGAGGCCATCAAAACGGTAGGTAAGCGTTTCGATTTTGTCGAGCTGTACGACAACCGTGAGAAGTTCAACTCCGAAATTCAAAACACCATCGGCGAGTACCTCAACGGTTACAAGCTGGATGATGTAAGCATTGATTACCTCGAACAGACAGATATCGAATTCCTCAAGGAAAACAATATCCTCGATGCGGAAGGGATCAAGAAGATTACTGAGCTGACGGCCCAGCAGCGCGTCAAGGCCAACTTTATCCGCCGTGAGGAAGAAAAAACCCTCAAGGAGCAGGACGTAGAAGCCCGCGAAGCCATTCTCGAGTACGAGCGCCAACTGGCCGAAAAGGAAGAACGCCAAAAGCGGGAAATCGCCAATATCAAGTCGCGCGAAGAAGCGGAAATCGTCAAGATTACCGAAGAGGAGCGCCTCCGTGCGCAGCTGGTGCGGATCAAGACGGAAGAGGAGCTACAAATTGCGGAAGAAAACCGCATGCGTCAGGTGATCGTCGCGGAGAAAAACAAGCAGCGTACCGAAGCAGTAGAAACCGAGCGGGTAGAAAAGGATCGCTTGCTGGAACTTACCGAGCGGGAGAAGATCGTCACCCTGGCGGAGATCGAAAAGCAGCGCGCCGTAGAAGAAGAGAAGAAAAACATCCAGGATGTCATCCGCGACCGGATCATGGTCGAGAAGCGAGTCGTTGAAGAGGAGGAGCGCATCAAGGACACCCGCGTGCTGGCCGAAGCGGACCGTCTCAAGCAGAAGGTCATCATCGAAAGCCAGGCCAAAGGCGAGGCCATCGTGATCGAAAAAGAGCGTGGTGCCGAAGCCGCTAAACTTGCAGCAGCCATCCAGGCCGATCAGTTGTTGATCGAAGCCGAGGCCAACAAGCAAGCAGCCGAGAAGGAAGCCGAAGCCCGCAAAATCATGGCGGAAGCCAAAGCTGCGGAAGAAGCAACCCTCGGTCTGTCCGAAGCACAGGTCATCGAAGCCAAAGCCCACGCGAAGGAGCAAGAAGGTAAGGCCGAAGCCCTGGTACTGGAAACTCGTGCCCTCGCCGAAGCTCGTGGCATCGAAGCCAAAGCCGATGCGATCAAGAAGCAAGGCATGGCCGAAGCCGAAGTGGCCGACCAGAAAGGCGCCGTAGACGCCAGAGTACTGGAGCTCAAACTGGCTGCCGAAGCACGTGGTGTAGAGCAGAAAGCCAACGCCATGAAGAAGCTCGACGGAGTAGGCAAAGAGCACGAAGAGTTCAAGCTTCGTCTGGAGAAAGACAAGGAAGTCGAACTGGCAGGCATCAATGTGCAGCAGCACGTGGCCGAAGCCCAGGCGATGGTCTTGGGAGAAGCCATGAAGCACGCCAAGATCGACATCATCGGCGGTGAAATGCAGTTCGTGAATAGCATCATGAACTCTATCAACCGCGGCAAGTCACTTGACGGCCTCATCAATAACTCTACGCACCTGAGTCAATTGAGCAATGGCCTACTGAACGGCGGAGGCGGTAACGGTAATGGTGTCCTGACACAAGTCCTGGGCCTCATCCAAAAAGCCGGCCTCACCACCGAGACCATCAAAAACCTGACCCTCACCGCCCTCCTCCTGCGCCTCAACAACGAACTGAGTGGTGATGATCGTAGCCTCGTTCAGCAACTCCTTAGCAAGGTAGAAAGCCTTGGATTGGGAGGGGTAGAGGTTGGTAAGCTGATGTAGTGGTACTCCCCCGGAAAGCCGGGGTCGTGGAGGTGCTCATCCCGATACCTCGGGATTCGCGGTAGTGCTCTTCCGATTTCATCGGAATCGCGGTAGTGCTCGCTTCGCTCGCGGGTTTTTGCTGGCAATCTCACTACGTTCGTGAAAAAAAACGTGAGGCACAGCCGAACACCACCACGAGTCCCGAGGCATCGGGACGAGTACCCCGTGATCCCGACAGCAGGTCGGGAGAACACTACGAGCGCAGCGAGTACCTACCCCCTTCGCTCCACCGCCTCGATGAACTTGGCGAGTTGGATACCTAACTGGATGCCTTGCTTTTGGAGTTGTTTAAATAACACTTCATCAGTAAGGGATCCAGTTTCAAAAAGCGTTTCGAGATGATCAATGGTTTCATCTTGGGAGGACTTAGAGAAAATGAGGAAACGAATGAAATCTTTGGGATATCGCCTTCGGCCTGTCCCTTCGACAATATTCGCCCTGACAGACTTAGACGACCTTCGGATTTGAGACCCCGTTTCATACAATTCGAATTTTGGAAGCCCCATGCTCATCTTGTGGATAGCAATAGATTGCTCACGAGCGAGCTGCCAGATAGAGAGTTTGCGGTAATTCATAAACCTACTGTTTTGTTAAGAATCCAATAAAAATAAGTTATTTGTTTTAAAAATAAAATAATTAAACTTATTTTTTTGGAAAATTAGATCTTGCTAAGCCCCAAAGACGACCAAAAAACCGTGATCCGACAAAAGGTCGGGAGAACACCCCCACTCTCCCGATTTATCAGGATAGTACCCCCGCGATTTCGATGAAATCGAAAGAGCACAACCGTGAGGCGCAGCCGAACACAACCACGAGTCCCGAGGTATCGGGACGAGTACTACCGTGATCCCGATGAAATCGGGAGAACACAAAAAAAATAACATGTCCAATACCCAAAACATAGCCCTCGACACCGGCACTTATGACATTATCCGCGGACGATTGGAGCAGCAGGCCGATGCCTTGCGCCAGCGTTTAGCACAATTAAACGAAGAACGTAAAACGGTTTTTGGGGCCATCGAGACGACTTTGGTGGCGAATGACCGTATCCATACCGGCAACTACTGTACGGCGCGGGATGTAGTAGCTATTGGCGAGCATTGTATTTTTGGGTACAACGTACATGTGGGCTTGCGCTCCGGCATTAAGTTGTCGGATGTGTTTAGCGGCTACCGCTTTACGGAACAGCGTTTCAAAGAAGAAGAACTGACCATCCTCAAGGACGAAAAATTTCTGACGGATTTTCAGAACCTGTACCGCTATTACAAGGATGCTTTCTTCGCGCGGTTTTCTCGCCGGGGGCAGTACCTGTACATGGTGTTTCACCTCAACGAAGGGACGACGGATTTCAAGACCTTCAAGTGGTTAGTCACCGATGAGGGACTCCGCTACGTGGATAACCGCTCGGATCATGAAGTGAAGTTTCCGGAGCAGTACGAATTCCGCTGGCGGCTGGCCACCCGTGATGACCAGCGAACTGGGAAACACCCCCACGTATCGATCATGGACCGGGTGTTTGTGGAAACCGTGGGCGGCGATTTAACCATCAAAGTACAGGACAATACCAATGACGGACGCGGTATTTACGCCGAACCCGTCGAATACCCTGATCAGACCCTCGATGATGCGGAGTTCTCTTACGCCGATTTGGGCAACCTCATTGCGCTGCGTATTCGCCCTTATCAGGAGAAAGACCGTTATTTCGTTTTCAATGAAAAGATTCAAAAAGTAGAGCGCGTCGATGCTCTGGCGAAATCGGGTATTCTCTTGCCGGAAAGCCAGGGCTTGATCTTTGCCAACGGTTACTACCTCCAGACGGGCGAACACAAGCTCTTTGAGCAAGTCACCCAAGGCTTAGTGTTCAAAAAGAGAATCAGCTCCGGTAATGGGGAAGATTACCTCTTTGTGTTTTACGACAACCTGCAGGGGACGTATGTGCTCTTGCCTTATAATATTATCAGCCAGTCGGTGACGACCCCGATCATTTGTAATGGCTTTACCCTTTTTCCTGGTGGAGAATTGTGCTATTTCAAGGCGGAAGAAGAAGCGACCAAGCACCACGTCATGCAGATCTGGCAAACGCCTTTTGTGGCGGATGTGGAGGCAAAGTCGGGCAACCAGGACAATTTCTTATTCAAGGTAGGCAACAAGGACATTGTCCGCGCAATGGCCGAGTGCCAGGAAATCCTAACCCTCTGCGGTAAGGAAGACTCTTATGCCAACCTTTATGACGACCTGGCAAAGCGGGTGACGGACGTGTTGGATGCTTACTACTGGATTGACGATCCCAAAGTTTTCCAGTTGGCCGAGGGGCTACGTCCTATTCGTGAAACGGCCCAGGCGGCGATTGAAGAGTTTGAGAAAAAAGTGCGTACCCAACGGCAAACCAGCGATGCACTGGAGTCGGTGGCCAAGCGCGCTGAGAAGTTGTTTGACCGCATCCGTCGGGAGCGATTTGACAGCATTGAGCTTTTTGTGGAACAATTGGCGGCCCTGCGTCAGTTGCGAGGTGATATTCTTGGCCTCAGGGAGCTCCCCTTTACCAATGAAGAACTGATCGTAGAACTCCAGGCAGAAGCTCAAAAAAACAACGAAAAACTGGCGGAAGCGTGTGTAGAATTTCTGCTCCAACCCGAAGCATTGAAGCCCTACGAAGCGCAGATCAATCAACAGGCTAAGCTCGTTGGTGAGCTGAAAACGGCAAAGGCAGCCAGCGAATTGGAGGGAAGTTTTGATAAGATCGGTGGACAATTAGAGTTGTTGGTGGAGATGGTCAGTAATTTAAAAATTGCCGATGCAACCCAGACCACCCGGATCATTGATACCATTTCCGCACTTTTTACCCAGCTCAACCAACACAAGGCCGCCATTAAAAAGCGGGCGCAGCAGTTTCGTACCCAGGAGTCGGCAGCGGAGTTTGGTGCGCAGTTGAAGCTTTTGGACCAGAGCTTGATCAATTATCTCGACCTCGCAGATACGCCCGCGCGTTGTGATGAGTTTCTGACCAAGTTGATGGTGCAGCTCGAAGAGCTGGATAGTAAATTCGCGGAAGTGGAAGCCTTTACGCTTGAACTGACCGAGAAGCGGGAGGAGGTCTACGCGGCTTTAGAAAGTAGGAAGAACAGTCTGGTAGAAGCTCGAAACAACCGGACGACGGCCTTGGCCAAAGCGGCGGAGCGCATTTTTTCTGGTATCCAGAAGCGCACTGAAGCTTTCAAAGAGCTTGCGGACATCAATAGCTTTTTCGCGGCAGATTTGATGGTGGATAAAGTACGGGACATCATCCAGCAACTCTACGCGCTGGACGATAGCAATAAGGCTGATCGTATCCAGACGCAGTTGAAAACCTTGCAGGAAGATGCGGTACGCGGCTTACGCGATCGCCAGGAATTGTTTGTTGGTGGCGAGAACGTCATCCAACTGGGGCGTCATCGCTTCTCGGTGAATAGCCAGCCTTTGGAATTGACGGTGGTCAACGAGGGGGATGAGTTGCTGTACCATTTGACGGGTACAAACTTCTATCTACCCATCGAGGATGAGGTCCTCAATGGCAACAAAACCTATTGGCAGCAACGCCTCATCTCAGAAAACAAGCAAGTGTACCGGGGCGAGTACCTGGCTTTCTCTTTATTGCCAACAGCATTGGCACAAAAATGGGAGACGGATTACGATGCGATCTTGCCAAAGGTCCAGGAAGCCGCAGCAGGCCGCTACCAGGAAGGCTACACCAAAGGTATCCACGATGAAGATGCGGCGCGTATCTTGAGCGCGATGTTGACGATGCAAAGCAAGATCGGTTTATTGGCTTTTACGCCCAGTGAGCGGGCGTTGGCGCTGGTCTGGTGGATGCAGTTTGCGCAAGCAGATCGGAAGGTAGAACTGGAACAGCAGTTGGAAAGTGCTGGTACCATTCTGAAAGTTTTCCCCAAAACGAAGGAGTTCACTTACCTGAAAGAAGACTTAGTCACGGAGCTGGAGGCGTTCTTGGCGACCCACAAATTGTTTCCAACCTATTTGACCCAGCGTGCTGCTGCGTATCTCTTCAGTGAGTTGACGGATGGCGGGACGATTTCGGTGAGCCAAACTGCGGGGCAACTGTGGGAAGATATGCAGGCATTCCTGAAAAAGGAGAAATCCCTGACCAAGTTCAAGGAGTCCTTGAAGCTATTGTCGGGTCACCCAAGAGAGCAATTTTTGCTGGCCCGCAAGTGGGCCCACGCCTACCTGGAAATGCAAGAAAAGGAGGAATTATGGGCATACCAGGAAGAACTGGCGGGGCTGATGCTGTACGGTGAGTTGCTCACCACTACGCTGGTTGATGCACCCTTGTTGGTGCAGATTGACGGCATGCGTGGTGACCATGCTTTGATTGTCGATGGAAGTTATACCTTGGCCTACCATACGTTTATGGATAAGATGGAGGCTTATGTGAACACGTCAGTTCCAGGGTTTACGGCCTTTACCCAGCGCAAGCGGGCCCTGGCGGAAAGCTTCCGAAAGGAAATGCAATTGGAAGAGTTTGAACCCAAAGTGCTCAGCTCTTTTGTCCGCAACCGCCTGATTGATCAGGTCTACTTGCCGATTTTTGGTGACAACCTGGCCAAGCAAATTGGCGCAGTGGGAGAGCAAACGCGCACGGATCGGATGGGACTCCTACTCTTGATCTCGCCACCAGGATATGGTAAGACGACCTTGATGGAATACATCGCCAACCGCTTGGGCCTCATCTTCGTAAAAGTCAATGGCCCGGCGATCGGGCACAATGTCGTTTCGCTGGCCCCCAAAGATGCACCTTCGATGGGTGCTGCCAAAGAGTTGGAAAAACTCAATTTGGCCTTGGAAATGGGTGATAATATTATGCTCTATGTAGATGATATTCAGCATTGTAATCCCGAATTTCTACAAAAATTTATCTCCCTCTGTGATGCGCAACGCAAGATCGAAGGCGTCTATCAGGGTCGATCCAAAACCTACGATCTACGTGGTCGTCGGGTGGCCGTGGTGATGGCCGGGAACCCTTACACAGAGAGCGGTGACCGCTTTCAGATCCCGGATATGTTGGCCAACCGGGCGGATATTTACAACCTGGGTGATATCATCGGTGATTCCGCGAAAGCGTTTAAGCTCAGTTACCTGGAGAACAGCTTGACCTCCAACCCAACCTTGGCTCCTTTGGCCATGAAGGCCCGCCAAGATTTGTACACCATGATCGAGGGCGTGGAAACAGCTCGCCTCGAAGACCTGCAACTGGAAGGTAGTTACAGTGGGGAAGAATTGAAGTCCTACATCAATGTGCTCACCAAGCTATTGTATGTGCGCGATGTGGTGCTGCGTGTCAATAAAGCCTACATTCACTCGGCAGGAATGGCGGATGCCTATCGTACCGAACCTGCTTTCAAGTTGCAAGGCTCGTACCGGAATATGAACAAATTGGCGGAAAAGGTCTCGCCGATTATGAATGACCAGGAATTGAATACCCTACTTGTGGCACACTACGAAGGCGAGGTACAGACCCTGACCTCTGATGCTGAAGGAAACCTCCTGAAGTTGAAAGAACTGTTAGGTTTACAAACCCCAAAAGAAAAAGCACGTTGGGAGGAAATCAAGCAGACTTTTAATAAAAATAAACTCTTCGCCAATGCTGATGGTACAGACCGCATGGCGCAGATATTAGCTCAGCTAGATGATTTCAACAGCGGCCTGCGAGGCATCAAAGAGGCTTTGAACGGGGATGGTAAATAAGGTGAGGTTTAGTTTTTTGTATTTTTGAAAGCGAGAATTGCCATTGTAAACCTCACTGTATTAGGTACTTAGTGTAGGGTATAGGGATTTGAGAACCCTGAATTCGACATTGTACCAAGTACCATTTACCTGGTTCAAAAAAACACCCCTCAGGTGTCTTTGGTGGTTCAAAACCAGAAATACCCTAACTTAGCGGAGCATATAACCAGTAAATGAATCCACAACTCGCACAAACCAGTAGTTTTCGTTCCCGTTCCTGGCGACTGATTTTGCGGGTCGCCGTCTTTTGGTACTTTGTCGCTTTGGCCAAGACCATTTATGATTATTACCTGCTAAAAAACAACAACGGAGAAGTTTTTGAATTCATCAATTGGCTGATTGGCAGTTGGGTAGCCTGTACGATTGGATTGTTATTATTAGGTCCGTTTATCGTCTACCTTTTATATCGTACCCTGAGGGCTGCACCTTATTGGAAGGTGCTGAGCTACCTGTTAGGAGGCTTTACCTTGATAGCTTTAGTTGCGGATATGGTGGCGATGCCGGTGATTTATGCATTGGACAATAAGGTGGCCGTTTATGGAAAAGAAAGCCTGGCCTACGCTTTTGGTTATTTACAGACCCCCAATTTTTTGGCTGTTTACTTCTTTTGGTTACTGGTAACGGTCTTAACGGTCATCGTTATTTTGGTCAATGAAAAGTATGGCCCGGGTATGTTTGGGAAGTTACTAATGGGGCAGTATTATAGCCCAAAGCGAGAGGAACGGGTCTTCATGTTTTTGGATATGAAATCTTCCACGTCGATCGCAGAGCAAATAGGGGAGGAGGATTACTTTAACCTCCTGAAAGACTGTTTTGCGGATATGACCGGCCCCATTCTCGATAACTCTGGAGAAATCTATCAATACGTCGGTGATGAGATCATCGTCTGCTGGCCCATGAAAGTAGGGGTAGAACAGGCGCGTTGTGTGAGGACTTTCTTTGGTATAAAACTCCAGCTACAACGCCGGGCAGCTTATTACCAGGAAACTTACGGGGTGGTCCCTTCCTTCAAGGCGGGCTTCCACTTTGGGCAAGTGATGGCCGGAGAGATAGGCATCATCAAACGCGATATCACCTACTCTGGGGATGTACTCAATACCGCCGCTCGCATCCAATCGAAATGCAATGACCTTGGGGTTGATCACCTGATCTCAGGCCCGCTCTGGGATAAGATCGCCGATGAATTCCCCCAGGGTGGGGAACAGGTGTCGGATCAGATAGAATTGAGGGGAAGGCAGGAGCGGATTGATTTGTATCGGGCGCTTTGAGGAAAACTCAACACTAACTCAAATGATTAAACAATATTCGGTTTTGACATGCCTAGCTATTTCAGTAGTCTTGATCGTAATCGCCACTTTGGTTTATCCTGGAGGCTCGTTGTTGGACGAAAACGCTGTAGGGTTTGATTGGTCAGAGAATTTTATTAGTAACTTGTTTGAAGTAAAGGCGGTAAATGGTTTGGAGAACACGGCCAGAATTTGGGCACTTGTAGGAATATTCTTTCACTCCATTGGTTATGGCCTCTTTTTTATCAGTATGTCAAAAAAGATGCCGCTCAGGCAAGCTACTACTGTCTTGAAACTTATTGGGGTAGTCAATATCTTTTTTACTTTCTTAATTGCCACCCCTCTGCACGACATCATGGTAACGATATCGAGTACTTTGTTCCTGATAGGTATGTTTTATATTACGGTATTCATCCTAAAGACCAAGCTCCATTTGTTCAAAATCGCCTGCATTATTTGCTTGTTGATTTTTTACTATACCTTGTACTTGTATGGTTCCGGAACTTGGGAGTCACTAGCCATCATGCAGAAAGTAACTTTTATCAGTTCCATGTTACTGGTTTTAGGACTGGAATATTTCACCAAACGGGAAGACTTTGAAGCTGACGCCCAAAAATAAAACCCATGACCTTACCACTCCGAATACTCCTCTTCTACGTCAATCATTTCAAGCCGAAGCTGGATTTGAGCCGGGTTTCGCCAGCGAAAATGCGGGTGATGAATCGCAAAGAGCTGCAAAAAATCGGGCCGCTTATTGACGGTGCACCCTGTGCGATGAAGGTGGTTGTAGAGGCTGAATTCACGGCCAGAGATGGTACCAGTATTGGCTATCGCTACTATGAACCCTTGGAAATGGGTGAGGAAGGAAAGTCCATCCTCTTTTTTCATGGTGGTGGTTTTGTGACGCGTGACCTGGACTCGCACGACAAAGCTTGCCGCCGGCTGGCCCAGGAGAACCGGATGCCCGTGTTTTCGGTGGCCTACCGACTGGCACCCGAATACAAGTTTCCGGTGCCAGTGCACGACTGCTACGATGCCTTCGAGTGGTTGGTGGATACTGCTGCTGATCGTGGCCTGGACCCCGAGCGGATCACGGTAATGGGAGATAGTGCTGGTGGCAACCTGGCTACGGTGGTGTGCCTAATCAGCCAGCAAGAAGCCAAAATTATGCCCTGGCGGCAGGTGTTGATTTACCCGACGGTAGATGCCAGACTCAGTTTTCCCTCGATTGATAGCCTGGGCAAAGGGTATTTTTTGACGCGCGAATTGATGGAATGGTTCGTCGCGCATTACCAAGACAGCAAGGAGGATATTCTGAACCCACTGATGTCGCCCTTGCTGGCGGAGGATGTGAGTGGCTTGCCTCCTGCTTACGTCTGCACGGCGGATTTGGATCCCCTACGGGATGAAGGGATGGCTTACGCCGAAAAGTTGGCAGCTGCGGGTGTAGAAGTTGAATTTCAGAACTTCCACGGAGTAGTGCACGGCTTTTTGAACTTTCGTCGCTTGTGTAAGCGCCAGAATAGTGCTATGCACGCGGCGATTGCTGCCTTTTTAGTGCACTAAGGTTCTGAGTGGGCCTCTTTTTTAGCCACGAAGACACTAAAACACGGAATGGTACGGAGTTTTTTTGCCAAGAAGGCACTAGCGGGAGATGGTTGTTTGTTGATAGTTGTTTGTTGATGGTTGTTTGTTGAGACCCCTGACCTTCCCTAAATAACGTTGACAGGTTTATCAATCATTCTACTTAAAAGCTAAGTGCTAGTTGTCCATCTTCTTTTGGCAAACCAAGCTTAACAAATGCGGGCAGAATCTGACTTGTCCCATCAAAAGCTCCGCTACTGGGATAAGTCAGATTCTGAGCCGCCATTGGCTGGTATTCCAACTCTTTTGCTTCGCCGTCTCGTATCAACAACGATGGTGGTCTTTGCCCCTTACTCTCCTCAAGATAACATTCAAATCCCAAAGGTGCAATTCGCAGCGGTAACTGACTATGGTGACGCACTTTGTTGTAGTTCTCTACAGCCCTCTTCACGTACCTTCTCAGTGCTCTATAATCTCTGATTGGCCAGTGCTCAAGGTATTCATTCTTGATCACATCATTGAGCTTCTCTGCGTACGCATTGTCCAATGCTGTAATGCACATGCTAGAGCTGATTCCTCGTGACCTCAATACTTCTATAAAGTCATTGCTGCGATACTGGGAGCCCCCGTCACTGTGGAAGATCAGTTCACTCAAATCCATACCACGACGCAACCGCAAGGCCATTTTCAGTGCCTCTATGTTTGCTCTAGCTCGGAGGTTATCACTTACGCTATAGCCCACTATAAGCCGGGAATACACATCTATGATAAACGTCAGATAGTAATACTTGTCCTCTAGGCGATAGTAAGTCGTATCCGATTGCCAAACTCGGTTTAAACCTATGATAGTAAGCAACTTAACTAAATTAGGATACCGTAAACCACCACTCTTCGTAGTTCTAACATAGCTCCTTTTTCGTTCCAGCGAATGACCCAATAGAGTCATCTCTCGAATAAATGCATCGCGACCTAGTCCTTCTGGCTGGATCATATAGTAGGCCTTTTCAAGACCCAAACCTCCGTGATCTGCACGGTGTGTCAACAGCATTGCTTCCGCTGAATACACCCCGTCCTGATAATCCGCTCGCCGACGTAAATATTGCGACAGCGATTGACGCGAAGTACCTAGTGCAGCATATACTTGTTCATTACTTGGACTCTTCATTTCTGATCTGTATTTCGACAAGAGCCGGACAAGGGAGTCGTAAAACCACTTTTTTTTTCAACATCTATTCCTGCTTCACGAAGCTCCTCTATAAAGCTCTCATAGTAGTCCAATTTAATTTGTTTTTGACCTAGAGAACGTTCTAGTTCAGCCACCCGCTTTTCCAGCAATTTAACCTTCTCCGTCTGGGAATTTGGTACTTCCACTATTATCGCTTTTTGTTGATCGTACGCGCTGTACTTACTTATCCAGCGGTACAGAATATTTACATGGATACTGTATAAACGACCCATCTGGGCCACGCTAAAGGTACCTTCTTCGTAGTCCTTAACTCGCGCTTTTTTAAAGGTTTCACTGTAATTACGACGCCTTTTGGGCCGATTAACCTTATTCGTTGACTTCATTTTTAACTAAATTTGTTGTCAACGTATTTCAGGGATAGTCACCCCAACCCTTACACTTTTACACTCTTACACTTTTCCAACCCTACACCCTTACACTTTTCCTTAACAGCCTCATTTCAGCCAGCGATAGGAGCGGTATGCGCGGAGCTTTGGCGAGCACATAGGAGCGGATAGCGCGGTGCCGCCCTGGGAAGGTATTCATTCAAGCGATAGGCAGGAAGGGCGGCAGGCTGCCAAAAAAAACGTATAAATAATCCCCTTGCAGCGCAGGTGCTACTTGACATGGTGTCACATTTGAAGATGAAAATCCTAGCACCCCGCACCCCACCGCACCCCTTCACCCCACCGATCCCCGCGCGTACCACCACCATTGGATGGCCCCACGAAAGACCATGAAGCCCAATAGACTGAGCCAGAGGCCGTGATTGTTTTGATGTTGGCCGAATAAATAATAGAGCAGCAGGTAGCCCGCAAAGGCCAGCAGCATGGTGTTGCGCATGGCTTTGGAGGCGGTGAGGCCCACGTAGACGCCGTCCCAGATGTAGCAAGGCGTGCCCAGGAGCGGGAAGATGATCATCCAGGGCAGGTAGGGAAGGGCCGCGCTGACGATCTCCTCCTGGTCGGTGAAGACATACAAAAGGGAAGCTCCGGCGCCACCGTAGATGAGTGCATAGATAGCCGCCAGCACCATGCCCCACAGAAAGCTGAGCCGTATAGCATGTTGGGTCTTTTGAGGCTGGGCTGCACCGTGGTATTTGCCTACCAGGCTCTCGGCCGCAAAGGCGAAGCCATCGACGCCGTAAGACATCCAGTTGACGTATTGCAGCAAGATCACGTTGGTGGCCAGCACCAGCTCGCCCAGACCAGTGGATTGGCGGTAAAAGAAAGCAAAGGCCAGGGTGAGGCAGAGTGTGCGCAAGAAAATATCGCTGTTGATACGCAGGAAGTTGCTCAGTGCATCCCACTGCAATAAAGCTTGGTACTTTACGGTTGTCCGCACCCAGGGGTATTTGTACAGCAACATGCCGATACCCGCAAAAAGGCCTGTGTACTGCGCAACGACCGTGCCCCAAGCGACGCCACTAATGCCCCAGCCCCAGTACTGGACCAAGCCATAACTGACCAGCATGTTGGTGACATTGATGAGGATGGTAAGCAGCAGCGGATAGATGGCGTTTTGCATACCGAAGTACCAGCCCATGAGTGCGTACATGCCCAGGGCTGCGGGCGCCGCCCAGATACGCACCTGGAAATAAGTGCCTACCAGGGATTGCTGATCGGCGGCCACTTGCAGCAGGCTTTGAGCTGCGTTGAGCAGGGGTACTTGTAAGATCATCAGGAGCAGGGCCAGACTGATGGCCACGATAGCGGCCTGGCCCAGTAGAGTGCTCATAGCAGTCTGGTCCTTGCGGCCAAAGGCCTGGGCCGTCATCCCCGTAGAGCCCATGCGCAAGAAGCCAAAATTCCAGTAAACGAAATTGAAGATCATACTACCTAATCCGACAGCCCCGAGATGGTCGGCGCTCATGCGGCCCATCAGCGCGGTATCAAAAGAACTGAGCAGCGGCACTGAAATATTACTCAGAATATTGGGGATGGCCAGGCGTAAAATTTCTTTATTCATGGGCACAAGCTAAGAAGTAGCAGCGAAAATAAGCTACGAATTGCTTAAATTGGATACAATTATGGAGGTGCAATAAGACAATTGTGCCGTTTTTAACCAACCTAAACTTGAAAATATTATGGGAAACAAAACGAACTGGTTGGCCATCATTGCCGCCGCAGTAGCAGGCATGGGCCTCGGATTTTTATTTTACGGAGCCTTGTTTCAGGACATCTGGATGGCAGGCAATGGCTTGACACAGGGAGCAACAGAAATGGAAATGTTGCGCTACGGTGAGAAAGTAGATGTAAGTGCGCTGCCGATGATCATCAACACAGTAGCCATGTTTATCTACGCCCTGATCATGAACTGGCTCATCGGAAAAACCAGCATGACCAGCTGGGCCGGTGGTGCTACCCTCGGTGCTGCCGTAGGCTTCATCGTGTTCCTGAACACCTATGTAAGCAATCGTTTCGCTGCTAATCCTACTTCCTTGTCGATGGTTGATGGAGGTTATGCTTTTCTGCTTTTCATCGCCATGGGTGCGATCATTGGTGGTTGGCGGAAGTCTTAGCAAAGTGTAAGGGTTGTATGCCGAAGGCCTGGCTATGCCAAGGGTTCAAAGGTCAATGATCTTTACACCTTTACACCTTTACACTTTTACACCCTTACACTTTTCCAACCAATCCCCCCCTTACCGCTTATAATTAGCTTCATAAAGCTCAATCCATTCCTGCATGGTCATTTTCTGTGCCAGCTCCGCAATCAGTGCGTAGGGGATTTCTTCCACCTTTTTAAATCGGATACAGCTTTTTCCCATGTCGAGCTTTCGCTTATTGTGTTTGGGATATTCGGCTACAAACCACTCCATAAGTTCAGGATTGGCGTAGATGCCCATGTGGTAGAGCGCGATGAAGTTCTTTTGGGAAGCGATGTTCATGAAAGGCAGCGGTAGTTTGGTATCGCAGTGATAACCAGCAGGGTAGGCCGAGTGAGGCACTACGTAGCCGATCATTCCGTAGTTCATGGTTTCCTCAAAACCAGCAGGAATATTTTGCTGGATCGTAGTACGTAGTTGCTGCATCGCCGCTTGGCGATCTTCGGGCAGTTGTTCGATATAATTATCGGGGGTGATGGCTTCGGTCTTCATCTTTTGCGCTATATTTTTATCTTGAGCAAAAATAAGAAATTATGCGCCAACATATTGCCCGGATTGCGCTGGTGGTAGCCGATTACGATGACGCGATAGCTTTCTATACCCAAAAGCTGAAGTTTGAACTTTTGGAAGATACCCAGCTGACGCCGGAAAAACGCTGGGTGGTGGTCGCGCCTCCTGGTGGCAAGGAATGTGCCCTGCTGTTGGCCAGAGCGGCCAATGAGGAGCAGCGGAAATCCATCGGCAACCAGACCGGCGGCCGGGTGTTCCTCTTTCTGTATACCGATGATTTTTGGCGGGATTTCGAAAACATGAAAGCCGAAGGCATTGAATTTGTGCGTGGGCCGGTAGAAGAACCCTACGGCACCGTAGCCGTTTTCAAAGACTTGTACGGCAACCTGTGGGATTTTATTCAGCCTAAGGGGTAGGTCTTTTTGGGGCCGTGCTCCGTAGCTCCGTAGCGCCGGGTTTTAAACCTGGCGCTACGGAGCTACGAAGCTACTCGGGCATAATTCCGGGGTTAATTTTGCGCGTTGGAGAAATCTATCTGAACAGTATCTTCTACTTTGAGGCCCAGGAGACTTGCTCCACGGTCCATGTTGATGGCAATTTCCAGAAGATCGGCAGAATTGAACCGGCACAAGATCTCACCCACTGCTACATCGTGAAAGTTGGTGGAGAGCTCTGTAATAGGAGAGTGCCGTTTGAAATACAGCTCAAAAGCTCTTCCCCGTCCTACACTTTCCATTAGCTGGCGGTCGATGTTGAGGATGGCATTGTCAAATTGGTCGATATACACTACCGAACCTCGTATGTGGTTGGGGCCCGTGACGGGTTGCAGCGTGATGCGTTCTAGCCATTGTTCAACGGCACTGCCTAAGCCTCCGGCAGGGAAATCCTGCGCCAAATGCCCTACTGCGTTGCCAAAGATATTCGCCAGTGGGAAACGACTGAAGGTCATCTCTTGGGTGTCAATCTGGAAAATATTAGCTGGTTGATCTTGGAAGATAAGGGAGAAAAGCCCGTTGTCTGGCCCAACAAAATGATGACCTTGGTAAGAAAAAACCAGGAATGGCCGATCTGGTTGGTCAAAATCGTTGACACTCAACAGGTGGATAGTACCCGCAGGGAATGCTTGCCAGGCATGCCGGAAGAGAAAAGCTGCTTCTACAATGTTGTAATTGGCCACGGCATGGCTGATGTCTACTATGCGAGCATTAGGCGTTTGCTGCAGGATAGTACCTTTAATCAGCGCCAGATGGTAGTCGCGCCAGCCAAAATCCGAAGTGATCGTAACGATAGGGGGTGTCCGTTCCAAATTACTGTGCTCTTTTGCGTAAAGTGAGCGTATAAAAATAAGGTGATCCAATTTGGGTTTAGTAAAAAAAGATAAGCAACTGAATGAAATGAAAGCCTGCCTGCCTTGCGGCGAGCAGACAGGTTGCGTTCTTTTTCTTACTAAACCTTGAAAAAAATTGGATCATCTTATTTTAGCTCGAATACAAAGGTAATGATTTTGGAAAATTTTATATCCATTCTTCTTTCTGCAACGTTGTTCTAATTGCGAATGATTACTTTTGAGGAAATTGAAGCCTCCTAATACAAAAAAACGAATCACCCAATATGGACGCCATTAAGATTCTCTGGGCGGATGACGAGATCGATCTGTTGAAACCCCAACTACTTTTTCTTGAGAAAAAAGGCTACGACGTCACCACCGTCACCAATGGCCACGATGCCCTGGAAGAAATAGGAGAAAGTAACGATTTTGATGTCGTTTTTCTCGATGAAAGTATGCCTGGTATTACCGGGCTGGAGACGCTGGCAAAAATCAAGGAAATCAAGCCCAATATACCCGTGGTGATGATTACCAAAAACGAGGCGGAAACCGTCATGGAAGAAGCCATCGGTAGCCAAATCAGCGATTACCTCATCAAACCCGTCAATCCACACCAGATTTTGCTGACCTTGAAAAAACTGATGGACAGCCAGAGTCTTTTTCGGGAAAAAACCAGTTCCGACTATCAGCAGGAGTTTCGCCAGATTTTGATGGAAATCAACAGCGGCCTCAATTACAAAGAGTGGGTGGATATCTATAAGCGGATTGTAAGCTGGGAGCTAAAAATTGACGAGAGCAACTCCACTGCTATGGGAGATATTCTGTCCATGCAAAAAAACGAGGCCAACAACGCTTTCTCTAAATTTATCGTCAAAAATTATCTGGACTGGCTCAAAAACGGGGATGGCCCCATCATGAGTGATCGTCTCCTCCGCGAGAAAGTCCTTCCTCAAATGGACGAAGGTACCCCCACGGTGATGCTCCTGCTCGATAATTTGCGCTACGATCAGTGGAAAGTACTGGAGCCTATCTTTCTCGAAGAATTTCGGGTAGTGGAAGAAGATTTTTTCTGTAGCATTCTTCCTACGACCACCCAGTATAGTCGCAATGCTATCTTCGCCGGGATGCTGCCCGCAGAGATTGAGCGCCACTACAAGCAGTGGTGGAAAAATGATGTGGACGAAGGCGGAAAAAACAACCACGAAGAAGACCTCCTCCAAGCTCAAATCAAGCGTTTGGTGCGGCGTGATGTAAAGGTGGCTTATACCAAAATCACCAACGTCAGCAAGGCCAAGCAGTTGGAAGACAGTATCCTGGATTATATGCACAATGATCTTACGGTCATCGTCTATAACTTCATCGATATGCTTTCTCACGCCCGTACGGAGATGGAAGTCCTCAAGGAATTAGCCAGTGATGAAAAGGCTTATCGTTCCCTAACCGTCTCCTGGTTTAAAAACTCTCCCTTGTGGTCTGCGTTGCGGAGAATTGTTGAAAAAGGTGATGTGAAACTCATCGTGACCACCGACCACGGTACGATCCGCGTGAATACGCCTTCCAAAGTAGTAGGTGATCGTGATACGACCACCAACCTACGTTATAAAGTAGGGAAAAACCTCAATTACGAAAAGAAGGATGTGCTCGAAATTCGCGACCCCTTGGAGGCTGGCTTGCCGCGCCCCAACGTCAGTTCTACCTTCATTTTTGCAAAAGAAGACAAGTACTTCCTCTATCCCAATAATTACAATTACTACAACAATTACTACCGCGATACTTTCCAACACGGAGGCATCAGCCTGGAGGAAATGATCTGCCCCATCGTACTGTTGAGGAAACGGTAAGTAGCATGATCGCTATTGGTGCTACTTTTTGAATCCAATAGCATTTGACATGGTATTACGTTCGAAGTCTATTTTGTCAATATTAAAGATTTCTGCGAGGGTCATCGCTTTGTTGCCTGTCTCATGGCCAAGTGCACTGAGTAAGGTATTGGCTTTATTGCTTGTCAAAGCCTTAAACTCATAATAAGCAATCATTCGTCCTTTTCGCAGCAAAGCCTTGTCGACCTTGTCGATGCTTGTATTGAAGGTACAGATGATCTTGATATTGAGAAAGTCACTGAACAGACCATCCGTAAGTTGAAGAATCGTAGAAACCACAGAGTTTTCACTGTTGCTGTCACGAGAAATGATGACCTTTTCTGCATCTTCAATGACCAGAATGGAATTTTTATTACTGATCAAAAAAGAGACAAAGTTGGGCTGCAGCAATTCGCTAACGAAGTCATTAGGAATAAAAATAAAATTGCGCTTGCCCTGCTTGCTCAGCAGGTACTTGATATAAGACGTCTTGCCAGTTCCTGGTGCTCCGTGTAGCAAAATGAGCCCGGAACTATCAACATTTAGAGATGCTTGAATAACTTCGTGAATAGGCAAAAAGTCGTCATTATAGTGCGCATTTATATCTAAGGTAATTTCACTGATGCTGATGTCTTCGGTATAGTAATCAAAGCCACTTTTAGACAATACCTTGAAAACGGCGGTTTTCTTTTGGCTAAATTTACGCTTGATTTCTTCAAAATACCCTCTGATCCACGTTTCTAGCTTTTGGTCGAGATGGTTATAAAGTGCTTCAATGTAAAGCCTTTCGTAATCCAGTGAGATCCAAATGCAAAAATCATCACTTGCACTTTTGAAAAAATGCTGACGAGGAAAATCCCCTTTTTCTTCGGTTTCTTCTTCATCCTGATTTTTCCATATCTTGAAAATGAGTTCCAATTTTCGTTCGGATGCGTGTAGGAGCTCCAGCAGGGTTTTCAGGTTTTCCTCCTTATCATCCAGTTGTAATTCTAAAAAATGCTTAGAAGGAAGGCAATCAAAAGCCTGGATAAAGTACTTTTCTCTTAAGAAATTACCGTGTGAGTTGTAGTTTTTTAACAATTCGTTCATTGGGGGATAGTTGGAGGTTGAGATCAGCGTTGACCAAAAGCACCGCGTAGGGTATGCACTTTCGGAATAACTTTAAATCGGTTAGTGAACGGGTGAAATTACATAATAGTTCCTTATTAAACCAACAAGCGCTCCTCTCCAATAAAGGAAAGGAACGCTTGTTGGTAGTTGTTGATTTTTTACAATACTATTTTATCAGTGTCACATCACCGCGATAGGTCAGTACAACACCATCAAGAAATTCGATTTCGATTACGTAAACGTATACTCCTGGCTGCATGGTCTCCCCATTTTTGCTGCCATCCCATAGTTTGGTGCCATTTAGGCAGGCAGGTTCTAGCAGGGTAGCTTCGTACAGGAGGCCACCCCAGCGGTCGAACAAGCGAGCCGAGGTAATGGTTCTTACTCCCAAACAGGCAAATACCGCAAACTCATCATTGCGTCCGTCTCCGTTAGGACTGAAAATATTAGGAATGTAGACGTTGCGGTTCGCATCCAGTTCTACAAAAACGGTCTCTGATGCCGTACAACCATTTTCATTCACCACGGTGAGGGTGTATTCCAAGCTACGCTCAGGAAAGACAAATGGATTGCGAATGGTATCAGAGCTCAGAAATTCAGCAGGGGTCCATTGGTAATTGTAGATGCCGCCGGGAGTAATCGTCGGGAGTAACTGTACGGTGCTATCACCTAGTTCTACCACAATGGGCGAGTCCATAATAATCTGGATTTGCCCTGGAGAAACGATGGTTATCTCCAACTCTTCGGTACATCCATTGATATCTTCTACCGTAACGATATGGTCACCAGCAAAAACGGTAGCGGGTTGTAGTACCGGAAAGTTGAGACCGTTGTTATCCACCATGAAGGTATATTCTTCAAAAGGATTATTGGCCCCACCAAACACGGTGTCAATAACAATAAAGGTAGGGTCACCAAAACAGAGTGGCGGTTCAATCGGCTCAAGAGAGAAGACCAATGGGTCAGGTTCACCAATAGTGAAGCTCAGGTCATCAGTACAGCCTTTAAAGTCCGTTACCGTTACGGAATAAGTGCCCGCCGCAAGGTTGGCGTTGATCGCTCCAACGGCATTATTGTTCCATACATACTGGTAAGGGTTGGCTGGATTGACGTTGCCGCCAGTAGCCGTTACGGCGATTACGCCATCGGTGTCGCCGGCACAAGTCACTTGATCCGTTGTGGTTACCTGATCAATAGCTAGCGTTAATACTGCCGGCTGGTCTACCACCACCGTTTGGGTAAAGGTACACATGTTGGCATCGGTGATGACCGCCGTATAAGGGCCCGCACTCAGGTTATTGATGTTAGCTGTTGTTTCGCTGGTTTCCACCCAGAAAAAGGAGTAAGGCCCTGTTCCTCCCATCGGATCGATGGTAATGCTGCCATCGGCATCACCATTACAGCTGACAGGAGAAATTTCAGTACCAACTACGATGGGGGCAGGGGCATCGATGGTGAATTCTACATCAACACCACATAAGCCACCAATCACATTCAGGGTTTGGGTACCCTCACAGAGTTGAACAGCTGTGGAAGTAAGGCCGCCATTGGTCATCTCTCCTGAGTTCCAGGTGAAAATAAAGTCACCGGGCGAACCATCACTATAGCTGGCCGTAGCGGTAGCCATGGCGTCACAAGTGTTGTCGTCAGGACAGCTGGTATCTGTAACGTTAGAGAAGACGACATTGATGGTAGGAGCATCTTCAACAGTGATGACGAAGGTTTCACTACTACAATTGTTGGCATCGAAAATAACCAGCGTATAGTCACCTGCTGCCAAAGAGGTAATCGGGTTCTGGGTAGTAGGCATGGGTAAATGTGCCCAGCTATATCTGTAGGGAGGTGTACCTCCACTGGCAAAAACGGAAATCTGTCCATCTGATTCTCCCGGGCAACTCGGACGACGAACCTGGGTGGAATCCAGTAAAATGGGTGCCGGTGCTGTCACCAGAGCCGTATCAATGGTCACACAAGCATTGTTAGCTGTAATAGTGACGATGTACTCACCAGGGGAAAGGTTGGTAATAGCGGGGCCAGTTTGCCCTGTGCTCCAGACAATCGACTGGATGCTGGTACCGGGAGCTGGTGTAACCTGAACCAGTAAGTTACCGTCTTGGTCATCGGCACAAGTCACAGCGTCATCAGCTAGACTGGTGACTGTGGGTGGCGTTGGCGCAGAGATCATCTGAGTGATCTGGGTCATACACATGTTGGCATCGGTGATGATTACCGTATAGCTCCCTGCGGAAAGGTTGGTAGCGATAGAATCCATCAACATGGCATCGTGCGACCAACTGTAGCTATATGGAGCGGTACCGCCAGTAAGACCAAGGGTGATACTGCCATCATTGCCTACTACACAAGTTTCGTTGGTAAAGTTGAGGATTTGTGCAGTCAGAGGTAAAGGTTGAGTAACGATAAAGGTATCTATCACTTGACAACCCGCTGCGCTGGCATCCGTCATCGTCACCGCATAGGTGCCAGCGACTAAGCCTGTGATCTGACTTGTAGTAGGCGTATTGGTTGCTGCCGGGGCATTCATGCTCCACGCAAAAGCATAAGGCGTATCAGCAGGGGCTCCAGCTGTGTTACCACTTACGAGAATGGCACCCGAGGCATCGCCGTTACAGGAAAGATCCGTGATGTTTTCATTCAATGAAAGCACCTTGACAGCACCCACCGTGTAGCATTCTTGGGTAGAACAACCGTTGTCATCCGTTACCGTGACACAGTATTGGCCCGGATTTAAGTTGATAATGGTCGTTGTGGAAGCTTGGATGTTGAGGCCCGTACTCCAGTTAAAGGTGTAATTGCCATTGGCGGTTGTTCCACCAGAAGCAGTAATGGTGATCTCACCATCCTGCCCTCCGGTACAACTGGCATCGGTGATGAATGTATTGGCATCGAGTACGCGCAAAGCGGGCGGCTGACCAAGAGGAATCAAAGCAATTTCCTGACAACCTGCTGGATCGGTCACGGTTATTCCGTAAGAACCCGCTCGGATATTGTCTACGTAGAAGGTATTACCCGGGTTGGTTACCCCATTGGGCACACTCCAGTTGAAAGTATATTCAGGCCCTGGATTGGTAATCGGCAAACCATCGGAAGTAGGAAGGAAAGCAAGGGAACCATCGCTCAAACCAAAACAGGTAGGCACCGTATCGCGAATGGTTATTCCCAGCACTGGCCCGGCAATCACTTCGATGGTATCGACGACCACCTGGCTAGGAACGGTAGCATCCGTGATGGTAATCTGGTAGGACCCCGCAGCAAGGTTGCTTACAGTAGCCGAACCACCATTCGCAGGAATCACCACTGGTGCGCTGTTGGGGCCGCTGAGTGGAACCGTATTCCACACAAACTGATAGGGGGCCATACCTTGATCGACAGTAACGGTGAAACTGCCATCATCGAAAGAAGGACAGGTAAGGCTGTCTTGTTGGATCAATACAAAAAATGGATTGTCCGTTACAAGGGCTTTCCCATTATCAGGGATCAATTGAATCTGCTGACTATTGTTATCAACGACTTCAAAGGCTACGGGGTTCTCCGTAATGTCCAAAGGAGAGCAATCGTCCAACTGCCCAATTACATCGAAACATATTTCGAAGAAGATCGCATCATCGGGGAGGGTAACACCAGCAAAAGTATTATCCGACCAAGAGAAAGTCATTACACCTGCAGGAATGGCGTTAGGGCTTGGAAAGTTTTGCCAACCAAAGTTACCTACATTCAAATCAGGTGCCATCGGGTTAAAGCCCTGCACACCAGAAATACTAAGGATGGTAGGATCCCAGTTTACCGAAAATTGGGCGGAGATAAGGTTGACAAAATTACCCACCGTCACCGGGATACATTCGTTAGAACCGGGGAGTAAATTGGTCAGCGGTAGCCCAAAAACCACAGCATCGCAGGCTGTAACGGCTGGGGTAGTCGCTGATCCGCCACAACTCTTACCGTCTTCCACTTCTATCACGTAAGTGCCGGGGCCAGGAACGGTGAAGCTGATCACATCATCGTGGTCAAAAGGCCCTCCAATCACGGAGCCCGTTACCGTGGGGTCATCTTGCCGGTAGATAAGGATACTCGTATAATCGGTGTTGTCTAATTCCGAAAGGCCTCCTCGAACCCGGAAACTACCCTGGCATCCGGTCATAGCTACTTCGCTAATGACAATTTCATTGAGGTAGGCCACGGCAAAAGCTTGATCCGAGCGTAAATTGACACACTCACCTACAGGATTTCCTTCGTATTCTGCTAATGAACCAGCAAACAAGGCATCAAAAGTAATGGGAGCAAAGTAGTAGATGGCTGGCGCTCCTCCATTGAATGCATTCTGTAGGTTCCCGTCGTTGAAAAACGGAACATCACCACTAAGCGTATTGCCGGTGTAGACGTAGAAACCGTAGGTCGCATTACCATCATCTAAAGTACAGGGGTCATTTTTGATGGCCGCTGTATCTGGCCCTGTAGTGGTGGGCAGACAGTTGAAAAAGGCATAACCTATTCCCCCAGGAGTTAACATATTGGGATCGCCACTCAGGTCTTGATCATCATTGTGATCAATAAAGAGGGTATCTCCCAGACAGAGGTAAATGGTGTCTGGTGTAATATCATTGGTCTGACCAATGAGCGGCCCAAAAGAATTGATGGAACCGGCATCAGAGGTACACATCCGAGCTTCTCCAGTGGAGACGGTTCTAGTGAGTACGACTTGGTCCGGGGTTTGGGCCTGTACCGTAATTACGGTAAAAATAAGGATGACTAAACTAGTAAGGATCCTGTTCATGGTTCCGTTTTGAATTTTTTCTTTGCAGATGACTGCCAAAAGCAAATAGAGATAAATGTAGTAGTATCTCTGCTCAACAGATACGGTTTGTTTGGCTTATGTTGCCCGAAAAAGCTGGTAAGAGACCTTATGGCGGGCATACGACAAGTTCCAAACGTCTTGCACGGCCGCAAAATTACAATCTCTTGGGCCAATATTTGTGTTAAAGTTGAAAATCAGCGTAGCGCAGCTAATTATTTACCAGAGGGACAATCTCTCCTTCCCGGTCATTACGCTGCAAGAAAACTAAAAACTGGCGGGCTTTCCCGGTCGTTGGGAAGTTGCCTAGCACTAGGAAAAACAAGCCCTCGCCATTGGGTTTTAATTCTGTGCTTTGTTCGTACTTTCGTTCAATTTCTGTTACCATCCTGACGGCGGTAGGGTAGTCTACAAGTACATTTTTCAACTGAATACCATAACTTAATCCTGAACGTGGAGCAAATCCAGGTTGCACTGCTGCCAATGGTTCTCCACTTAATACCAACATCGGAGAAGACGTGTTTTCTTCTTGATAGGTGGCATTAGACAGTAAAGCAGGTGCTTCTTCTTCAGGAATTAAAGCAGGTCGGCTGAAAGCTATTTCTGCCTGTGGGGCATCCAGAGCAGTTTGCTGATCAATTAAAGGTAAGGTTGCACGAAGATGGTTGGTGGGCTTGTCCAGTTTTTTTAACCATCTCAGTAAAGGTCGGGCTTCCATACTGGCCGTATTGCGGTCAAGCAATTTTCCATTGGGAGCAAACACGAGAATGCTTGGAATAGCCTCCACTTCAAACTGGTGCTGTAATACTTTGGCTTGCGCCTGGTTGAGGTCTACTTTAACGGTAAGGATGTGAGCATGCAGGTAGTCCAACAATTCATCATCCTGGAAAGTATGCTGTTGCATCCATTGACAAGGTAAACACCAATCTGCCGTAAAATAGAGGATGAAAAGTTTGTCTTCCTGTTGTGCCTGCGCTTGCGCACGTTCCAAATCGGGGGCTAACCAATTGACCGGAAGAGCACTGACGAGATGAGGTAGAAAAAATAATACCAAGCCCACAAGGGCTAATTTGTGTGTAGGGATGTTCATGGAAGGTCGCTTTTGGGATACTAAAGTTAAGCTTTTATTTCCAACCATGCAGGGGGGGACTGTCTGTATTTATGGAACGGTAGGGTATGGGGGGGCTTTTGTGCTCGCTTCGCTCACGGTGGTGCTCTTCCGTTGCACGGAATCGCAGTTGTGCTCTTCCGTTACACGGAATCGCGGTTAGTGCTCGCTTCACTCGCGGTGGGACTCTCCCGACCTTTCGTTGGGTTCGTGGTGGTGCTCGTTACACTCGCGGTCAGGTTAGGTAATACACCTTAAATTTGGGAATAACCCCGAGGGAACATTTGAAAAACCGCGAGCGAAGCGAGCACCCCCGTGAATTCCGAGAATTCGGAATGAGCACTCCCGTGATCCCGACCCTTCGTCGGGTGAGCACCCCTACCTCAAAAACCGATACGTTGCCTTCACCAAAAACACATTTCTGGCATTGTCTCCAAATAGGTTGTCCGACAGACTTCTGGTTAGGCCACGGCTGGGATCACCAGCGGCATTAGCTCCTTGAGACCAAACCAGGAAAAGCTCTGAACCAGGGACGTATTCCCAGCGGAGCACGAGGTTGGAGCGAAATTGGATATAGCTGAAATCAGGATTGTCAAAAGTGTAATCAAAGGCTTGGTCGTTATTGTCATCGACGAGGTAAAATTGGTTTTCGACATCGTAGGAGACGGTCTCAAAAAGGGCGAACCGATCCGCAAAAGTCTTACCGAGTGGATTGTCCGTTATCTTATTGAAATCTTGGTAACGTCCCCTTGAGATGAAAGGCTGACCATAGTACTGGATGGTTAGATCGGGTGTGATATTGTAATTTAGACGTGCTGTTATACTGATTGTTTGCTGGTCGACATTCGCATTGATGTACCTTTTTTCTCCTTCAAATTCCAACTGGGTAACGTATTGTTCCTGACGTTGGTACCGATCGAAGGAAGGGCTGATACTGATGCTCATGGCATTGGTGGGCTGCAATTGTATATAACCACCATAGCTTTGCACTCTTACAATGTTGTGTTTGGTGAGGCCTTGGAAAGTGTTGAGCCCAAATTGTACTTTTTTGCGAGAATCGGTATTCAGATAAGCATTGATACCAAAACCATTTGGACGCCGGAGTAGGGGGCCTCCACGGAGTGCATTTTTTGAAATATCAAGGTTTTCGTAGGTGATGCCTCCGCCGGAAGACCAAAAATTGGCCCATTGCTGGTGAGCATTAGTGTTGACGGCTCGGTACAGGTTCTTGCCGGAAAAATCCCAGCGGCTCCAATGGTTGTAATTCCATTGGAAGCGGCGGAATGTCTTGTTGGGTTTTGTCCACCGACGAGCTCCCCAAAAGAAATAGTTGAGTTCATCCGTATTGACGAGAAAGCCGATGTCATTGAGTTCTAGTTCTGGAGATCGCCAAGTCATGCCGGTTTCAAAAATCCAATCACCACCGTAGTTGGCAATTTTAAAAGTGCCTCCAGTACCCATTAGATGGTTGGCCGTAGTATCAACTTCGAGATGCTCAGCGTCGGGGCGCTGAAAAAGATGTTCAAAAGCTTGTTGGGTAGACTGAATTGATTGGGGGCTTCCGTTGACGCGGCTCCAAAGCAGCTTACCGGTAGCTACCCATTGGTTATCTTTCCAGCGATGAACAACATCAAGCCCTCCTGAATAGGCCGATTCATGTAAAAATGCTAATTCAGGTTGCCCATTAAGATCGCGATTGACTGCGGTGAAAATCCCGCCCACTACCGTATTCCCACCTCTGAAATCTTGTTGAACTCTCCCTACGAAAAAATTGGTGAGGGGTTCGACCACTTCTTTGGTGCGTTCTCCCAGCACATCAATGGTAGCCATCTCTCTTTGGGTAATACTTTCCAGAATGCCGACAGAAAGGCCACTTTCTGTTTTTCCGCTAAATTTGGCAGCTCCCAAAATGGTCGTATTGTTGGGTTGATCAACATAGTAATTTTCACTTGGGTTGGAGTAAATGTTGCGGTGTGGAGCGCCGCCAATTCTGCGGGAATAAAACAAGAGGTCACTATTGAAGTTCCCTCCCGCTTCGGCCTCTGTGATCGCATAATTAAAGATGTTGCGGTTTTCGATAAAAAAAGGCCTCCGCTCATTAAAGAAAATTTGAAACCCGTTGAGATTCAGTGCACCTGGATCTGCTTCTACCTGACCAAAATCCGGGTTGACGGTGAAATCGAGCGTCAAATCAGAGGTGATGCCGATACGACCATCCAGGCCTGCCGTTATGCGGGAATCCGCTCCGGTAGCGAAGGGGTTTCCTTCTTCTGCGGTAAAGGAAGATCGCTGCGCAGAAACATAGGGCTGAATTTCCACTTGCCGCTGCTGTTTTATGTCTTTGATGCCACGCAACTCTCCAAATCGACTTACCCACCCGGGTTCATTCAGCCGAATGGGCTGCCAGGTATCTCGCTCTTGTTCACGAAAATAACGACGGGTTGATTGAATACCCCATACATATTCTTCTGCTTCCCCAAACCGCAATTGGCTGAGTGGAATTCTAACTTCAGCCGTCCAACCTTCCTCATCTACCTGGGTTTTAGCGTACCAAATAGGGTTCCAATTCGCGTCCCAGTTGTTGCCGTCATTGGAGACAAACTCGTCGCCTTTTACGCCTGAAGCAGAGATCGTGAAAGAAAATGCAGAGCGTAGATCGTGATAGCTATCAATATTGATTTCAATCCAGTCGCCAGGAAATCCATCTCTGCGAGACATTCTTCGCTCAATTTTATCAGGCTCGTTGTCGTAGCAGCGGTAAGCTACGTAAAGATTTTTGGCATCATATAGTACTTTCAGCTTAGTCTCTTGTGTAGGTGCTTCACTGTTATAAGGCTCAAATTGTTGATAGTTACCACTCCATTCTACTTGTTCCCAGCAAGCATCGTTGATATTGCCGTCAATTTGTGGGGCATCTCCTTTTACAGCTTCCGTAAATAATATCCTTTTAGGAATAGAGTCATGCTGTTGGGCAGAAAGCGTAAAAAAAGATAGCACAACCAAAAGGTAGGACAGAAGGGGAGATTTCATGCTAGTCGGGTGTTTTTTATACAAGTAAAACAAAGGGTGTTCCTTTTTCAATTTTTTGCGTCAAAAAAAAGACGAGCCAAAAAACGAAAAGTTGCACTAACGTTTTGCCTCGAACGGAAATTAACATTTGAAGAGCCGAGCGAAGCGAACATTGTAACGTTTTTCTTACTTAAAAGAATAACCAACATCCAATTGAACTACTTGACTCGTAATTAATTTCAAGTAATAATTTTGTAAAAATAGTCGTTCACGTAATATCCCATTGCTCAATACACTAGTTATGAAAAACTATCTCGCATCCCTTACCTTTTTTTTATGTGCTAGTACCCTCTTATTGGCACAGGTTCGATACACTGGTGAAGAATACCGCGATTATTACGAGTGGTTCCACCAATACAGCCAAACCCCGGATTTTTATTTGGACGGCACTCAGCTGATCTCCTTTGTAGAAAATACACCAGTAAAACAGCTTCCTCAGACCAATAGTCGCACCTTGGGTACATTGGCCTTGGGGCAAACCGTGACGAATTTTTCCATTCCTGTTGATAAAGCGGTCTATAGTGAACACCATGGTTATCGTGAACAATGGTTCAAGGTGGAAGCCTGTAGTGCTGATGGCAATGTTTACATCGGCTACGTTTGGGGTGGATTTTTAGCCAAAAGCTGGCAGTATTTTGATCTGGAAGAAAAGGGCACTAAATCCCTAATTGCCCTTGGTTTAAGTACGAATCCTCGCCAGGCACCAGAAGATATTCGGGCGATGCTTAAGATTATCCAGAACGGGAAGTTAATCCAGGCACTTGAATTGGATGGTATTTGTCTATTTGAAGACTGTGGTGCAAGTAGTCTCCTGCGGATTTTTGACTTCAATACCAGCGACCAGACCATTGTTTTTGAATCCAGTATTTTTACCGCTGGATGCCTTACGGGAATTGATAAGGCTTTGGTGGCCTGGGATGGCCAGCAACTGACCTTGATTCATCGTGGGGAATATACTACTGGGCAGACTTACGCTAATAATCCCTTGTATCTCCGTCAAGCGACGCAAACCCAGGTGTGTTACTACCAAAATGAAAATAAGGCCTACGATCCCGTTTGGAATTGTCGTACGCTGAATCAAGCTGTAGCGGTACCGTAATCTACTTTTTATCTTATACCTTTATGCGGAGCGTTGCTCAGTTGAGTAAAGCAAAGGTTAAACCGCATAATGATGGAATTATCCTCCCGGCAGCTGCCTTGGTGGCAAAAGCTGCTCTTTCTTATTCTCCAATTGGTCGCCTTTGTACTGCTCGGCCTACTGACGGGCCTGTTGTTAGAGCTAGTAGGGGAGCAATTGCTGCAAAGCCATTTGTGGGAGGAAGAATTACCTGGTTTAATTTGGGGTTGGACCGTCGTACTCGTCAGTGCGCTAACCGCAGCTTATCTCTTAGCTTACGCCCAAACGAAGCAGGGCTGGTCAGCACTAGGCTTCACCACGGTCAGAATGGTCACCAGCTTACAAACAGGGCTATTGGTGGGAGGAAGCATCATAGTGGTGTGCTTTCTGGTCCTTTATTCAGGAGGATGGGTTAAGATTACACAGGTAATTTTTTTGCCAAGAGCCTTTGCGGGGTGGTGCTTGTTTTTTTTGATTCAACCGCTGGCTGAGGAAGTGATTATGCGTTCCTTTTTACAAAATCAACTTCATCGCTATTTTGGTGCCTGGCCAGGGCTGATCGTGACTGCCCTGGTGTTTGGCCTACTACACGTAGGAAACAACGCTTTTACCTGGATTGCTGGTTTGGAGATTGTCCTGGGCGGATTACTTATGGGACAACTCTACCTTTACACTCAAAATATCTGGGCACCTTTTGCCATGCATGCTATTTGGAATTTTTTGCAAAGTACTGTACTCGGGTTTGCCGTCAGCGGAATGGATACTTACCGACTCCTCCACCTTGAAATAAGCGGACCGGAATGGTTGACAGGAGGTGATTTTGGTATCGAAGGTTCTCTCTTGTCAGTATTATTTATTCTCGCAGCAATCATTTACTTTTGGCCTTCTGCCCGGCACGAAGCTCCCTGGAGTAAGTTGGAGACTGGAGATACTTCTCGGGATGGCTGAAGTACCAGACGTGAAACCACATGAGTATTACCGGGAGATGTTGTTAACCTTTCCTGATGAAGCATCAAATACAAAATAATCAGACCACAGCGGCAATCAGACAGGATGGCCCCAATCTCCCAATAATCATGGCATATAACCCGCAAAAACACCGTCGCCGATCCATCCGTTTAAAAGGGTATGATTATTCGCAGGCAGGCTTGTATTTTATTACCATTTGCACCCAAAACCGCGCCTGTTTGTTTGGTGAAATCATAGATGGAGAAATGATATTGAACGATGCCGGAAAAATGATTGCAAAATGGTATGATGAATTGGAAAACAAATTCCCCGATATCCGGTGCCATGAAATGATCACCATGCCCAACCATTTCCATTGCATCATCGAAAACGTCGGTCCCCCCGTAGGGGCAGACCTGCGTGTCTGCCCGAATACCATTACGGATGGTAACAATGGAATTACGGATGATAACACATTGGACGAACAGATATTGGGTGAACAGACATTGGGCGAACACATAGGTTCGCCCCTACATCGGGTGGTGCAATGGTTTAAAACAATGACCACTAATGAATATATACGTGGGGTAAAAACCTTAGGTTGGCAACCGTTCAATGGGAAATTATGGCAACGAAATTATTGGGAACATATCATTCGCAATGAAAATACCTACCATCGCATTGCCGCATACATAATAAATAATCCGAAAAAATGGGATGACGATAAATTGAAGTCGCAATAGCCGACCACTGAGTCATTATTAAACCTACCAGAAAAATCTACCTATGAAAGCGATCCTGTTTGATCAGTTTGGAGGACCGGAAAATTTGTACATCGGTGAAACGGAAGCTCCCGTTCCTGGTCCAGACGAGGTATTGGTAGCGGTGGCCGCCACGGCCCTGAACCGGGCGGATATACTGCAAAGAGAAGGGAAATACCCACCACCGCCCGGAGAAAGTACCATCCTGGGCTTGGAAATGGCTGGAAGGGTAATGGCTTGGGGCGAAAATGTCAGTGGTTTCCAGAAAGGTGATCATGTATGCGGATTATTGCCAGGTGGCGGATACGCTGAGCAGGCCGTTTTACCCGCATCTTTGGTCTTGCCGATCCCGGAAGGCTTGTCCTTTACCCAGGCAGCGGCCATCCCGGAAGTATTCCTGACGGCTTTTCAAGCCTTGGATTGGTTGGCCCTACTACAAGCAGGTGAACGGGTACTGATCCACGCCGGCGGTAGTGGGGTAGGTACCGCAGCGATCCAATTGGCTCGCCTTATGGACGCTGGTGAAATCATCATCACCGCATCCAAAGAGAAACACGAATTTTGTCGTACCCTGGGGGCAATGCATACCATCGATTACAAAAACGAAGATTTCAGCCAAAGGGTAAAAGAAATCACCAATGGGGAAGGGGTTGATGTTTTGATCGACTTTGTCGGCGGACCAAATTTTGCGCCCAATTTGGCAGCATTAGGATTGGATAGCCGTATGGTCATGCTTGCGTTTTTGGGTGGGCCTAATACAGAAGACGCTGTAAACCTGGCGGCTATTTTGCGTAAACGCATCCACATCATGGGCTCAACGCTGCGTTCAAGGTCTAAAGCCTACAAAGCCCAGTTGACCGCTGATCTACAGCAAAAATATTGGGCAGCCTTTACCCAAGGCCACCTGCTCCCCATCGTGGATAGTGTCTACCCTTGGGAGCAGGTGGCTGATGCTCATCGCTACATGGAGGCCAACCAAAATACAGGTAAAGTAATTTTGGAGATTTCGTAAAGACACGAGGTTTTACTTCGTAGCAGGAAAAAGTCCACGCAAGCTCTTGAAATCCTTAAGTATCTTTCTATGTGTCCATTAACACAAGGCAAAACTAACGATAATTACCTTCTCCTTCCTCCTGAATACTCCATTGCTTCTCCCTTGCCAAATCCGTAGCTAAGGCCCAGGGTGATGAAGCGTCCTCGTTGACCAAAGTTGTAAATGTAGAAGTCGTTTTGAAGAATTTCACTTTCCCGATTTCTGGAGGCAAAAACATCTCTTACACTTAGGTTGAGAATTGTTTTACCATTCATGATCTTCTTCCTTACGCCTAGGTCAATGAAGAAGTTATCACTGACGGCTTGTTGTACCGTCTGGTATTTTGAATTGTACTGGCCAGTGACCTCAAAATCAATCGCTGCCGGGAATTTTATCTTGGTCGTCAATTTGGATGACCACTGGTCGGCACTAAAATCGAACGTTTTGTCTTCAAATACTCCTTGGCGGTTGAAGTAATTGTAGTTGAAATCACCATTCAGCGAGAGCCATTTATTCGGACTGTACTTCCCATTTAATTCTATACCAGTGGCTCGGTTGGTGCCGATATTGATGGGCCTGAGTGTATTTACATTGTTTTCAAACGTAGAAACCTGCTCAACGACATCGGTTGTGTAACGTTGATAAACTCCTAAATTCAAGGATACTTTTTCGAAAATGTAGATGCTATTGATTTCGTAGGCATCCGTAAATTCAGGATTCAAGGATGGATTACCCGTTCTGATCGAGAAGTTGTTGCGGATATTGAAAAATGGGTTGAGGTCCCATAGGCGGGGACGGAAAATGCGTTTCGAGTAGCCAGCCTGTAGGGAGAAACGATCGGTAACTTTAAAAGAAGTATGCAAGCTGGGGAAGAGGTTGGTATAATTTTGTTGATTTTTTTCTGCCGTATTGGTAAGTACCGTAGACAAATCGGTCATCTCCATGCGCAACCCTGCTTTTACGCCCCAGCGTTCTCCTTCGTAAGCACCTGTGCTATATACCCCTAGTACCTTTTGGTCGAACTCGAATACGTTGGTTAAGCCCGGATCTTCCACCCATTCATTATTTACTAAGTTGGAAACAGCATAGTCATTGGCAACATCAGTAATGACGTATTGGCTTCCTACTTCCAAGGTTACTTTTTCTGAAAAAGGCTTGGTGTAATCGGCTTGGAAGGTATACTTGGTTTCGCTAAAAGCAGTTGCAGTCTGCTGATTACTAGGTGCTTCACTACCCGTAATAGTCGCATTTTCGAATGCTGAAGATTGGTCTTTTCCGAAGAAATTGCCTAATGCGCTAAAAAGGAAAGTATGGTCTTTATCGTCTTCAAAGTCTTTTTTGTATTGGAGTTCATACTGCCATTTGGGATTGGTGGCTTCGGTGTTTTCTTGCCGGTACCATTCAGAAACGAGAAGGTCATCTCCTGCCAATTGGCGGAAGTTGGTAAGGGAGGGTTGCTCTTCTATTTCGTAGGCAAAATTTCCTGAAAGGGTTAATACATTCAGGGAATTGATATGATAGTCCGTACCCAGGATAAAATTGTAGAAGGTTTCATTTCTATAGTCGGTACCTGTACTCAGAATAGTTGTACCGGTAAGTAAATCTTGATTGATGGTATTGTTGTTTTGGGGCAATTCCCGGTAGCCAACTCCAATTTGGCTGAAAAGATTAAATTTCTCTGTGCGGCGGTTTAAGCTCAATCCGATACTATGGTTGTCAGGAATACCTGTATTAACGGATATCGAGCCGTTGATGCCTTTTTTCTCTTCTTTTTTAAGAACAATATTGATGATACCGGCAGTACCTTCTGCATCGTATTTTGCCGACGGGTTGGTGATGACTTCGATCCGGTCGATCATATCTGCGGTAATGGTACCTAGGGCACTGCCTTCATCATTGGCCAGAACGGAGGGTTTGCCATTGATGAGTATTTGTACGCCGCTGCTGCCCCGGAGGCTGATCTGTCCTTCAATACTGACATTTACAGAAGGTACGTGATTGAGGAGCTCTAGGGCACTGGCACCGTTGCTGCTTAAATCCTGGCCGACATTGAAGACTCTTCGGTCTAACTTGAACTCTGTCTGCGATTTTTCGGCAAGAACAACTACTTCCTCAAGGGTTTGGCTGTTTTCGGATAAATAGACAGTTCCTAGGTCAACCTTGTTGGATTGTACTTGAAAATCGGTAATTCTTTGCGCAACGTAGCCAATAAAACTAATTTCGAGGTAGATGCTATCGGTATCAGCAGTGATGGAAAAAGTACCGTCTTCTAAGGTGGTGGTACCTGTCAGTACGGTATTGTCCTGGCTATTGCCCACCATGATGGTTGCAAACTCAATAGGCGATTGACTTTGGTAATCCAGGACTTTGCCAGTGATGAGAATAGCCCCATTTTGACTGTGGAGTAGCCCGCCAACAAGCATCAGGCAGACCGCAAAAAAGGAGCGTTTAAAGATAGATTTCATCGGGTATTTTTTTTCTTAATGGATGTATACCACAAATAAAAGGACGTTTGCAGGAAGAGGGAAAAATATTCTTTGAACGACGAGATAGAACCCGTCAACAGCAACTTCTACAGATAGCAGAACAATGAGGTCGTTGAGCCGTAAAGATGAACGGTTGGGCTATTATCACCAGGAAGTACATCTGAAATGCGTAGTTTTAGGAGTATGATAAATATGCCAAAACAAGGATCGGCTTCCAGAGCTAAAGAAATTGCTTTCCAGGTAGTACTGCATCTACTGGTTTTTTCCTTTTATGCCATAGATCGAAAGAATCCCCAGATAGAGGAATCGGAGGTGGTGTTTTTTATCAATCTGGCGGTAGTCGCCTTTGTGATTAATTACATTTTCTTACCTCGATTTTTTTACAAAAAAAAGTACTTAACCTTTGCATTGGCGGTAGTGGGCATTATTGCTTTCACCTTGGTAATGGAGGAATTGGTTTTGGAGCAGATTTATTTTCCAGCAACCAGAGGTACGACCTTCCCTGGCGTATTTTACACCTTGTTAAGTATTCTTCCCGTAGTCACAATATTGGTAGGTTTCCATTTTGGTTGGGACGCTTTCCGGAAGGAGCGAGAGTTAGAAGAATTACAAGGTGCGATTAAAGAAAGTGAACTCCAATTTTTGAAATCCCAAATCAACCCCCATTTCTTATTCAATAATCTCAATAACCTCTATGCACATGCGATTGAGAACTCTCCAAAAACACCCGATATCATCCTGGAATTATCGGCGGTATTAAGGTACATGCTCTACGACTGTAAAGCAGAATATGTGCCTTTGAGCAAGGAGATGGAGCACATTGGGAATTTTATGAAAATCAGCGAGCTACAGATCGAAGAAAGAGGGAGCGTAAGCCTGACGGTAGAGGATATAGAAGAACGCTACCAAATAGCACCTTTGTTGCTCATTGTTTTTATAGAAAACGCTTTTAAACATAGTACTGCCAGCCAAACGGATAACATCTCAATAGAAGTAGATATCCGCGTGTTGAAGGGTGGGGTTCTTAAATTTTCTTGTGTGAATTCTTACCATCCTCAATCAAATATCGATAGTTTATCCAGTGGCATTGGTTTAGAAAATGTGAAGAAGAGGTTGGACTTACTTTATCCTCAAGCTCACGAGTTGGTGATCAATAAAACAGCAGATCGCTTTGAAGTGATCTTAACGCTGCAACTTAATAATGCTAGCTAATGATGAATTGTATAATCATAGAAGATCAACCACCAGCGCAGCGTATCCTCAAAAAATACATTGAAGATATTGGAACCCTCACGCTGAAAGCAACCTTTACGGACGCCCTTCAAACCATGGAGTTTTTAAAGACGCAAGAGATAGATTTGATGTTTTTAGATATTCATCTACCAAAAATATCAGGGATCGATTTTCTTAAAACCATACCCAATGCTCCTGCTGTTATCCTGACTACTGCTTTCCCTGACTATGCTTTAGAAAGCTATGAATTTAGTGTGGTCGATTATTTATTGAAACCTTTTTCGTTTCAACGCTTCGTTAAAGCAGTTGCCAAAGTGCCCGTAAAAAACAAACAAGTAAGCATTTTTTCACCCAGTGAAGAGAAGGCGAACTTTCGAAAAGAGCTGTTTATCAAATCTGGTTATGAATTGGTAAAAGTCCTTGTCGATGATATTCTCTACATAAAATCAGAGGGCGATTATACCGAGCTTTTCTTGCCTGAAAAAAAACACTTGTCATCGGAACCATTAAGGTTTTGGGAAGAGCAATTGGATAAGAATCAGTTTATTAGAGTTCACAAATCTTATTTGATCCATGCGGGAAAAATTGAAAAGATAGCTGGTAATCAAATTTATCTAAAAGAAAAAGCCATTGTCCCGATCGGTAGAACCTACAAGGATGAGTTTTTGGCGAAAATAAATTAGTGGCTTTTCTGCTTGTATATTGGTGGATAATCATCAATAAATGCCAAGAATCATTAGCAAAAAGTTGCTGAATTGTAGCTTTCTGAAAAGAGATTCTCAGTGAAATGTCAAAATATTTACACTGCTTGTAAGAATTAACAACTTTCCCAAACCACCGTAAAAGTGAGCTGTTTCATCACCAAAAATCGAAACAATGGAACAAACTACACGGATTGAAAAACGCCTGGCACCCATGCGCAAAGCGCTTACGGAGCACCGCCTTTATGAGCACTTACAGCGAGTGGAGGATATACGTAGCTTTATGGAAAGTCATGTCTTTGCGGTATGGGATTTTATGTCCTTGCTAAAGGCACTACAACAGCTTTTGACCACCACCACTACGCCTTGGGTGCCAAGTGCCAACCCCCAATTAGCTAGATTTATCAACGAAATCGTTCTTGAGGAAGAGAGTGACGTCAACGAAGAGGGTGAACCTCAGAGCCACTTCGAGATGTACTTAAGTGCAATGGAGCAAATTGGTGCTAATACGGAATTCATCCACCAATTTATAGATCAGATCAAGTTGGGTAAGGACATCGAAACAGCTGCACAAAGCATTGATCTTGATCCTGCGGTTCTCAAATTTGTACAGTTTACTTTTGCAACCATTAATAGTGGAGAAGCACACAAGATTGCGGCGGCATTTACTTTTGGTCGGGAAGATGTGATTCCCGATATGTTCCTTGCCATCATCAAAGATGAAGCACAAAAAGTTGGTCGTGATCAATACACCAAATTAAGCTATTACCTCAAGCGCCATATCGAACTCGACGGCGATGAGCATGGCCCTTTAGCGCTAAGGATGATCGCTGCACTCTGTGGGGAGGATCAACAAAAATGGGAAGAAGTGGCCCAAACCGCTGAGGCCGCTTTGGCTCATCGAATAGGTTTGTGGGATTATATCGCTAACTCGATCAGCGAACAATCTCTGGCGGCGGTTTAATGAGATGGGGGAGGGGAGGGAATGTAATCCTTAGCATTAAAATTGTTCCCGTTTTTCCGACAAATACTTCCAATAGCGACGGGGTACATGTTGCAAGTGCAGCTTGGGGTTTTTTCGTTCCTTGATATTTACGCTATCAAAGTAACTCTTCCATAGTACCTGGTATGCTACTTCCTGCTCTGCCATCATATCTGCGGGCAATTGCCGGTATTGTAAGGCGTGATCATTGGCAAAACTGACAAATTCGGTTTGTTGCTGGTCGTAATAAATTCCATAACGGCGACGGCTATCGTAGATCAGCCACTGCTGGGCAGGGTATCTTTTTTCAAAATGGTCGGGAAGAAGGGGGAGGACGTTGAAGTCGGGCTCGATGACGGCATAGTAAATATCATCCTGCGTTCGCTGGAAGCGTACAAATGCGTGCATCCGGTGTACCTCCCGGCCAATTTTCTTTTTGATTTGGTGGAGCTTTAAAACCGTGTCATCCCCATAATTATCGCTGATGTCTTTAGGGCTGTCCATTATTTTTTGGACAAAATCATAAATCAATTTTCCCACTTCAGGAAATTCGGAAAGAAAGCAATGCTCCAGTAACCGAAGGCTTTTTTTTCCTCCTTTTTTGAGGATGCCTTTCTTTACCCGATCGGCCCAGGCTTCGTTGGTCGCTACAGCAAGCGGTGTTTCAAACAAGCTACCTTGCCACTCTTCAGTGGGAACAATTGCTGTAGCGACCGTTTTTAAGCGGTAAGTCTCGAAAATGACACTGAGTAAACCTTCAAAAGAGCCGTCGTAAGTAAAAGTCATAAATACACTTATCTACCGCTCATGGATTGTAAATCCCCAGAGCCAGAAATTCTTGATTGTACATTGGGGCTACCTTTGTAATAAACATCACCGGAACCAGAGACCCGTACATTAAGGTTTTTGGTAGCATGCACTTTAGCACCGCCGGAGCCAGAAATTCTTACCTCGCAGTTGCCGCTCATGAGTTCTTTAGCATCAATATCACCGGAGCCAGAGATAGAAATACTGAGATCTTCGGTGCTGCCGTCGAGCTCGATATCACCAGAGCCACTAATGGCAGCTTGAATGCTGCGGGCGGTCGTTTTAAAGCGTAGATCACCGGAACCAGAAATACCTACTTCCACAACGTCATTACCCGTAAAAGTGTTCTCCGTGTAGATGTCGCCAGATCCTGAAAGCTTTACATAAGTCATCCGAGGAACAGTGATATAGATTTTTATCGGCGCGTGATCATCAATGTTTTCTTCGGTCTTGATTTTCCAGATATTACCTTCGACGTTTGTTTCCAGTAGATCGATGATGTTTTGCTGGGCAGAGACCCTTACCGATTGGGTATTGCCTTGCTTGAGGTAGACATCAGCACTGATATTTAGGCTTACGCCAGAAAAATTGCTGAGTTGTAATTCTTTTTCTACAACGGGCCCTTTTCCATCAATACCATTGTTCCACCATTTTTGGGCTTGGACATTGGAAAAAAAGCATAAGGCGAAAATGGGAAGCATTAGAAGGTATTTCATCTAGGTATGTTTTTAGTGTGTGAAATAAAAGAATCCTATCTGTTTTCTTGCTGCTCCTAAAGACTTCACTACTTTTTAAAGGTTGCAATACGGAATATTTTAGCTACTCAAATCAATAACTCAAAAAGCATTTTACTATCATTGAGGGGTTGGTAATCGATTTGATGTTTATCCATCCGCTGCACCAGCTGTTCGTAGTCGCCTCTTTCTTTAACCTGAAGGCCAACCAGTGCTGGGCCAGTACCACGATTGTGTTTTTTTGTGTATTCAAAATGGGTGATATCGTCATCGGGACCTAATACTTTGGTGAGAAAATCCTTCAGTGCTCCGGCGCGTTGGGGGAACCTGATGACGAAATAGTGCTTGAGCCCTTCGTAGAGCAAGGCCCGTTCTTTGATCTCTTCGGTTCTGGTAATGTCATTGTTACCACCACTGATCACGCACACTACGTTTTTGCCTTTAATTTTATCCGCATACTGCTCCAGGCCGGCTAAAGTAAGGGCACCCGCTGGTTCTACCACCAGGCCTTCTTCATTGTACAGTTGCAAAATTAAACTACAGATTTTTCCTTCATCTACCAGGAGTATATCATCGAGTACTTGTTGGGCTATTTTGAACGTAAGGTCTCCTACCTGGCGTACGGCCGCTCCATCTACGAAGCTGTCAATTTGTTCCAGGTTGACGACTTTGCCTGCTTTCAGGCTTTCGTACATGGCGGGAGCACCGGCTGGTTCTACGCCGATTATCTTTGTGCTAGGGCTGATTTGTTTTACATAACTGCCTATTCCTGCGGATAAGCCACCACCACCTACAGGTACAAAAATGTAGTCGATGGGCCCGTTGGCACTATCGAGTATTTCTACCCCCACGGTTCCCTGTCCGGCAATGGTGCCGGGGTCATCAAAAGGATGCACAAAGCCGCGACCTTCTACTTTAGCACAGAGCATTGCTTCCGCATAAGCATCGTCATAGGTGTCACCGGTAAGGACGACTTCGACGAAACTTTTACCAAAGAGCTTTACCTTTTTTACCTTTTGTTTAGGGGTCACGATCGGCATGAATATCTTGCCGTGAACTTGCATCTTCTGACAGGCAAAGGCTACTCCTTGGGCGTGATTACCCGCACTTGCACACACCACTCCGTTTTTGAGTTGTTCCTCCGTCATGGTGGCCATGTTGTTGAAGGCTCCCCGAATTTTGTAGGAACGAACAACTTGCAAATCTTCTCTTTTTAACAAAAGATTGCATTCGTACAGCTCCGAAAAGCGGTAATTCGGTAACATGGGCGTAATGTCAGCAATGCCTTTCAGGCGTACTTTGGCCTGGTAAATTTGCTCTACGCTAAGCAGTGAAGTGTTGGAAGTAATGGGCTTAGCCATTGTCGGTGATTTCGAATACGTGTAAAAAACAGAACTGAACTTTGGTAAAGTCCGTAGTGAGATGCGGGCTGCTTTACGCCCTTGGAGTAGAGGATATAGAGATGGAAGGACCAATTTTCATTAATTTCCCTCTTGGATAATCAACTTCGAGGATCGCGGGACGATCAACGAAGGTAAAATCCCTCTACCTTCTACCTCAAGGGGGGCAATCGCCCCGCATCCCTCTACGACTTTCGCCTAATAGCAAACTTCAGGTTAACCAACTTCCTGTTCTTTGGCCGCAGGTTGATTTTCCGGACGTAGGCTTCTTACCGTACGGCCCGCTTGCCACATCTCACTGTTATGCAATTCTGAAAGCTCCGCCTCAAGTTTTACCCGGTAGTCTGGCTGGCTGTTTGAGTCAATTGAGCGTTGGGCTTCCTTACCAGAAGCAACGCTGTCGTACAGGTCATTAAAGACGGGGAGTACAGCATCACGGAATTTGTTTTTCCAGTCAAGGGCACCACGCTGTGCGGTGGTTGAACAATTGGCGTACATCCAGTCCATACCGTTTTCAGCAACCAATGGCATAAGACTTTGTGTAAGTTCTTCTACCGTTTCATTGAAGGCCTCACTTGGAGAGTGTCCCCGTTCGCGTAATACGGAATATTGGGCCTCAAAGATTCCCTGAATAGCACCCATAAGGGTTCCGCGCTCGCCAGTAAGGTCGCTGTATACTTCTTTTTTGAAGGTCGTTTCGAATAAATACCCAGAACCAATACCGATACCCAAAGCGATCACCCTTTCTTTGGCACGGCCCGTAGCATCCTGGTGGATCGCGTAAGAAGAATTGAGTCCGCGGCCTTCGACAAACATACGGCGCAAGCTGGTACCACTCCCTTTGGGAGCTACGAGGATAACATCGACATCAGCAGGTGGAACAATGCCCGTACGGTCGAGGTAAGTAATACCAAAACCGTGAGAAAAATACAAAGCTTTACCAGGGGTAAGGTGCTTCTTGATGGTTGGCCACATCGCAATCTGAGCAGCATCAGAGAGTAGATACTGGATCACTGTTCCTTTTTCGGCAGCTTCTTCAATAGAAAACAGGGTTTCTCCGGGTACAAAGCCGTCAGCGATGGCTTTATCCCACGATTTTGAAGGCTGGCGTTGTCCTACAATGACATGGAAACCATTGTCTCTCAGGTTGAGTGCTTGGCCAGGGCCTTGTACACCATAGCCAATAATCGCGATGGTCTCTTCCTTTAAAACGGTTTGCGCTTTTTCTAATGAGAATTCTTCCCGGGTAGCTACATTCTCTTCGGTGCCACCAAAATTCAATTTTGCCATGATATGCGGATTTTTCTAAGTTGTTAAATTATTAGTGGGCAGCCTCAGCCAATTACCCAATCAAAGTTCAAAAATGGACATTATTCTTTGCTCTATACAGCTTTGTAGGGCCTTCATTTAGCCAAAATTACGATGGCTTTGGGCGTGTTTTTTTACTTAACTAATTGATAGATAGGGTTTTGTTTGAGTGGGAGTTACGCAGAATACAGCACCACTAAATAAAAAATCCCGCATTCTACCACCAGGGTAAAATGCGGGATAGGAAGCCTGCTGTATTGATTTACAGCAAATCCTTATTCTTTAATAAAACGAGTTACAATTACTTGTTCACCATCATACCAACGCAAGAGGTACATGCCTGCCTGTAATTGGCTGATATTGAGACTACTCTGGTTGGTGCCAGCAACAGGGCTAAGTGCTTGTTGGAAGAGCAACATTCCATTGATGTCGAAACAGCTTACTACCTGCTGCTCGGTCAGCAACGAAGAAGGTACAGTGACCTGTACGTTGATCTGATCGCTGGCAGGGTTAGGATAGAGGTTGATCACTACCCGGTCGGTATTAGGAAGGCTAGCATTGGTGTTGCCACCAGGAACCAGGTTCTCCAATTCAATCCGGGTAACGGTAACGAAATTGTCCGATAAATCGTAACAATCATCCGTCAGGATTCCTTCTGCGCTATCGCCTACACCTACGGTAATGTTTCCAGTGTAAGAAAGTCCCCATACTCGGCAAATGCCCGCAGGAACACCTTCAAAATCAATTACGCCAGTTGTTGACAAGCCAAGGATGTCGTTGTTCTCATCGGTGATTACATAAGCATAAGTCGTAAGTTCGATGCCGGTATTGATAAATGTGACGACATCAGCTTGTCCATCATTTACGATCAATTCTACATCTATACTTCCTTCGTCAGTGCTAACGGTTCCACCATCAGGCGTCTGGCGGACCAGGGTAATGTAGTTGTTGGAAATCGCCCAACAGTCACTGGACAGTGCCGAAGTGGTGATATCCGCCATGAAAGTAGGATCAAATTCACCGGTATAAACAACACCGTAAACCCGGCAGATACCTGGTGCTGAAGGATCAAAATCAATGATGTTGCTTTCGATATCTCCAAATAGGATGTTGTTTTCATCGTCCGTAATGATGTAACGGTAGTTGGGATCATCAGTGTCGTTGTCGAGGATCACAATATCAGCCATCCCGTCTTGAGGACAAATGTAGATGATCTCTTCTCCACTCATGGTACTCACATTGCCTGCATCCAGGCTTTCAGTACGTTCCACGGTAAGGAAGTTCTCAGAAAGCTCGAAACAGCTACTTGCCAGCTGCACTGCTGCTGCATCATCTCCGGGCTCTACCAAGAGGGTGCCAGTATAAGAAACGGCCCAAATACGGTAGAAACCAGGCTCGAAGTTGTCGAGGTTAACAATACCGTCTGTAGGTTCACTTACTTGAAGTACGATGTTCTGATCATCCGTCACCAGGTAAGCATAGCCTACGTTAGCGGTGCTGGTAGTCAATACCAGTGGTCCTGGCATGAAGTTACTGTGGCAAAGACGAAGACTGTCGGCACCTCCCTCAAAGCTGATGATTCCGCCATCAGGGGTGTCGATAAAGATGTCTACGAAGTTATTAGAAAGATCGTAGCAACCATTGCTGATTTCTACTGCGGTAATGACATTACCAATGCTCAGGTTGAGGTCGCCGGTGTAAGAAATTCCCCACATCCGTAGGGCATCAAGGCCAGCAGCTTGCTCAAAGTCAATGGTGTTTCCACTGAGTACCTGAAGTACAATATTGCCTTGGGTCGTCAGTACGTAGGAGTAGGTCGCTTCTGTAGAGCTTCCACTATTGACAAAGTTGGTGAAATCTGCCACCCCATCAGGGCAAACGTAAACTACGCTGGCACCAAGGTCTGTATAAATCTCTCCGCCATCGACGTAGGTTTTGTCTACGAAAACAAAGTTGTTGGTTAGGTCGTAACAACCGCTTGCCAATTGGTCTTCAAAAATATTGGCACCTGGTAAAACGCTTAATGACCCCGTGTACGAAAGTCCGTAGATACGCCAGTCACCAGGAGCAGCATTCTCGAAGTTAAAGGTTGGATCATTGAGGTTACCAACCAGGATGCTGTCTTCGTCTACCACCAAGTAAGTGTAAGCTGCCGCACTGGCACCAAAAACACTTACGGTGAAAGGATCTGGAATACCATCACCGATACACAAGGTCACTTCTTCCGCGCCACCTTCAACGAAAATCAGGCCAGCAGCTGGAGTGATATTGTAGATAGTGATATAGTTGTCCGAAAGATCGAAACAAGCAGTCGACAAATCCGCGTTGCCTGCATCTAAACCAATTTCAGCCAATAGATCTCCCGTGAAAACAAAGCCCCACATGCGGTATTCTCCTTCAGGAAGGAATTCGAAATCGTAAGTATTACCTCCTATGATGATATCAATAATGATATTGTCAGCATTGGTGAGTACATAGGTGAAGTTTCCTGAACCCGTACCCTGGTTGCTAAAGGTAAGAACGTCAGCTACACCATCTCCTGGACAGGTGTAGCGATCGCCTGTACCAATGGTGGTAGAAATGGTGCCGGCATTAAGCTCTCCTCGAACGACCGTTACGAAGTTGTCGGTAAGATCATAGCAGTCATTAGAAAGCGCTATCGTAGCAGCATTGTCACCTACTTCAGCAAGTAAGGTACCCGTGTAAGCAACTCCCCACACCCGACATGTACCATTGGGAGCACCTTCGAAGTCGGCTTCGTTGGTGTTCGTCAGAATATCGAGAATATTATTGTTTTCATCAGTAATCAGGAATGCGTAGTCGGTATTGCTAGCGCCGCTTGCCGCAAAAGCATACAAATCACTGATGCCATCATCGGTACAAAGGTAGAGGCTGGTCGCTCCTTCCGTAGTGCTGATGGTACCTCCTTGAGGTGTTTCGCGGATGATCGTGACGTAGTTGTCAGAAGCATCGTAGCAGCGGTTACTTAATTCGGTCGTCTCAATGTTACCTCCCGTCAACATCAACTGACCACTGAAGGCAACACCCCATACGCGAATTTCCGCAGGAACACTGATTTCATTGAAGTCAAATGGTGCACTACCAATGTTGTTCAGGATGTTGTTGTTGACATCCGTGATGACATAGGTGTAATTGGCGGTAGAGATGCCCGTGTTTACGAAAGACAGAATATCTGCTACATCGTCATTAGGACAAATGTTGATGGTGGTATTACCATCAGCCAGGCTGACCATTCCTCCGTCAACTTGATCACGGATAACTGTAACAAAGTTGCTGGAAAGTTCAAAACAAGCGTCTGTCAACGCTACTTCTGCGGCATTTTGACCCACTTCAGCAATAATTTCACCAGAGTAGGAAAGGCCCCAGACGCGACATTCGCCAGGTGCTGCCTGGTCGAGGTCAACACTATTGCCAGCAAGTACTGCCAGGATGTTGTTTTGGTTGTCGGTTACGATGTAAGCGTAAGACTCGTCTGTAGCTGTAGAGGTATTTTGGAAGATGAAGAAGTCCGCTTCACCATCGTTGCCACAGGCAAAAGTGTTGGTTGTTCCATCTTCCAGGCTTACCGTACCTCCATCGACAAAAGTGCGGATGACGGTAATGAAGTTGTCGGATAGATCAAAGCAATCACTAGCTAGATCCGTCGTAGCAGCGTTGTCACCAATAGCGGCAGTAAGGTTGCCAAGGTAAGCCAAGCCCCAAATGCGACAGATTCCTGCAGGCGCATTTTCAAAGTCGATCTGTGGACTGGTACTGGTATTCAGGATGATGTTATTTTCATCCGTGATGACGTAAACATAGTTGGTGCCTTCAGGTGCGGTGGTCTGTACATCCAGCACATCGGCGATGCCATCAGAAACACACACGAAGGCGGTTGTTTCACCATCCGCAAGGCGCAATTCTCCGCCATCAGGACCGCGAAGGTCAACCAGAAGGAAGTTGTCACTTAGATCAAAGCAATCGTCAGAAATTTGCGTGCCGGCTTCGATGGTTACTCCGCTTTGCAGCAAGAAGTTGCCACTGAAGGCCACCGCCCAAACACGGACAAAATCACCAGTGTAATCCTCAAAATTAGTGCTGGGCCCTGCCAGGATTTCCAACACCGTATTGTCTGTGTCAGTTACCAGGAAGGCAAGGTTGTCGTCACCACTGTAATCAGTAACAAAGTTCAAAATATCAACAACGCCATCGTTTGGACAGATAGCTGCGACCGTACTGCCATCTTCGAAAGTGATCTCACTAACACTCACCGAGCGATTGATAACGGAGACACTGTTGTCACTTAGATCAAAACACACATCCGCCAGCGTTGCGCCAGTGAAAGTATCGCCTACTGCAACACTGAGGTTGTCCAGATATGAAAGCCCGTAAACTTCGTAGGTGCCAAGTGGCAGTTGATTTAAGTCAAGATCGTTGCCTTCAACAATGGCGGCAATCAAATCTGTTTCAACATCTACAACTATATAAACATAAGCCAGGTTTGGATCGGCATCCGTAGCAACGAAGGTAAGGGTATTGCCACTACCTGCCATACATTCTACATAAGAGGTAGAACCATCTTCCAGGCTTACGATACCACCATCAGGGCCATTGCGGTTGATAACCACAAACCCATCAGATAGGTCGAAACATTCGTCGGAGAGTGCTTGTCCACCACCCAGGTTATCGCCTACATTGATGGTAAGGTTGCCACTGTACGCAACGCCCCAAACGCGGCAAATGCCGGGCTCTGCCGTGTCAAAATCTACAATGCCGTCAGCGGAGGTACCCAGAACAAAGTTGCCTTCGTTCGTAATCACATAGACGAAATTGTCATCACCAGCATAGGTGCTTGCAAAAGTCAAGACGTCGGGGTTACCGTCGCCTACACAAATGGTGGTTTCTGTGCTACCATCTGCCAGAATAACATCATCAGCGTTAAGTACCCGCTTGGTAAGGCTAAGGGTGTTCTCCGACAAATCGAAACAACTTGCACCGACGGCAGCTGGATCAAAAACATCACCTACCGTTAGCGCAATACCGTCAATATAAGAAACACCATAAACCGTATATGCCCCGGCAGCAAAAGCTGTGAGATCAATGCTGCCAGAAGTTACGATAGCGGCAACAGTATTGTCACTATTGTTCACCAAAAGGAAAGCATAGGAAGCATTGGGGTCATTACCGTCTACAACAAACTCCACCGTTCCAGTAGGTTCGAGGGTAGAACAGCTAAGGAAGCTGTCGGTACCATCGGCATAAGCGATATCTCCGCCGATTGGTCCATTGCGATTTACCAGTACGAAACCATCGGAAAGGTCAAAGCATTCATCGGACAGCAGGGTAGGGGCGCCAATGTTAATACCTTCTTCTACCAGTAAGTTGCCACTATAAGCTAAGCCCCAAACGCGGCAAATTCCAGCACCAGCACCTTCGAAATTAATCGTTGGATCAGCGGAAACACCCAATACGAAGTTGCCCTCGTTGGTGATAATATACGTGAAGTTGTCGGCACCGGTATAAGTAGAGGTGAAAGTAAGGAAGTCATCAATACCGTCACCTACACAGATGGTCACTTCGCTAGAGCCATCTTCCAGTAAAACATCATCAGCGTTCTGGACGCGCTTGATAAAGCTGAGGTTGTTATCAGAAAGGTCAGCACATTCGCTGCTGAGTTGGTCGGGGTTGAATGCAGCACCGGGAGCAGGAGTAAGGGTGCCTGTGTAGGCAACACCAAAAATGCGGTAGGCACCAACTGGAATCAGGGCCAGGTCAATCTCGGTAGCTGTGGTTACACTTTGTACCAAACCGGTAGTGCTGTTGACGATCACAAAGGCAAAATCAGTAGCCGGATCGTGGGTGCTCACTAAACTAACGGTGCCTGTAGGTTCGAGCACACTACAAGAAACAAAGGTTTCCGAGCCATCAGCGTAAGTTAAAGTCCCGGCATCGGGAAAGAGGCGAGTTACCTCTACATAGTTCATCGAGAGTTCATAACAGGCACTAGCGAGGTTGGTCGTAAGCAAGTCGTCACCTACCTGCCCGAGATAGTCGCCTACGTAAGCTAATCCCCAAACACGGCACACGCCAATACCCGCATCGGAAAAGTCGACGGTACCATCAGGAGATGTGCCCAGGATGTTGTTGTTGTCATCAGTGATAACGTAAACATAAGGCGTAAATTCACTGGTAGAAGTGAAATCGACCACATTGGTCACGCCATCATTGATACAGAGCGTGATAGCCGTTTCTCCAGCAGCAGTCATTACGTTACCCCCCATAGGTGTAAGATTGGAAATGCTGATGAAGTTGCCACTCAGGCGGTAACAAAAACTCCCCAGTGTTGCTTCCAGGTAGTTGTCACCTACTTGACCAAGAAACTGGCCGATATAGGATACAGAAAAGACCCGTAGGTTACCATCGGGTAAATCTTCAAAATTGATAAAACTGCTCGTACTGGCGTAGACGATAATATCGTCTTCATTCACGACAATATAAGCATAAGGAGTAGCCTGCGGACTCGACCTAAAACGGATTGTGTCGTCTAGGCCATCACCTTGGCAAAGCTCCAGCGTTGCGTTACCATCCACTCGGATAGTGCCTTGCACACAGCTGGAAAACACCTGACTGTAAGCGCTCAGGCTTGACAGTAGTAAAAAGAGTGTAAAAAATGTTTTCAGGATCTTCATATACCTTCTGATTTCAGATTTTTTCCCAAGTGGGAACTGATTAGGACGACAAAATATTAAGAATATGGATATATGAGAAATATTTCTCTCATGATTTTTGCAAAGGTCGGTTCTTTCGGTGGAAGGGCAAGCTATTCCCCTAAGAAAGTCTTAATTTCCTTTTACGTATACTTGTTTGTGGTCATATATGTTGCATGTTTTCAAGGAATAATACCAATGAAGGGCTTTATTTTGTCATAGGCCATGCCCTGCGTCGGAGTGTTTAGTAAAATTCCGTTTTGCGTATGATCCCATCTTAGTAATCAGTGCGATGCTTGCTACTGGCACCATCAAAATGTGTTCCTTTGGATTAGGGTCGAAGGAGGGTACCCCTAGCCGCAAAGGCTGCTCTCCCTATCCGCCCTAAATGATGAGCAATCACTTGCTGGGGGACTTTATGAGCGGATTTTCGTTAAATCCAGGCCTCCTACTATTGTTGTTTGAGAATTACTCATATCTTTAAGTCCTCTGTAATAGAAGCAACTATCAATCGTTTTGAGTCACGAGTGACTTAGGTTCCCCTTTTTTGTCTTACATATACACAAATCGTCTTCTCCTGGTCGAGGAGACAGGTAGTAACTATTCATGGAAAAGTTTGCTTTATGGTGGTCGATGGTTTTGGCTTTGATTTTGGCCTGTACAGCAGTGCAGGCACAGCAGGGGATCGTCACTCATAACGACTTTACGGCCCAAACGCTCGTTAAAGATATTTTTGCCAGTGGTGCTTGCGATAACATTGATTTGATTACGCCCATTGGTCATGAGAATGGCTTGGGGTATTTTGAAAATGGCATGGATATCATTGGCCTTGATCGTGGAATTATCCTCTCTACGGGCCCTACGCACAATGCGGCTGGCCCGAATAATGAAACCGATAAAAGTGGTGATTTGCCAGGAAATGGTGACGATGAAGACCTGTCGAGGCTGTCAACGGGCCAAGTTAGGGATGCCGTTGGGATTGAGTTCGATTTTGTCCCCCTTGATTCTATCGTAAGGTTTCGTTACGTTTTTGCTTCGGAGGAGTACTGTGAATTTGTGGGTAGTAACTACAATGATGTTTTTGGTTTCTTCATCAGTGGCCCTGGTATGGAGGGTGAGTTTACCGCTGATGCGGAAAATGTAGCCTTGATTCCAGGAACTGATGACTTTGTCGCAATCAATTCCGTTAATTTCAATCAGAATGCTGGCTTTTATATTCATAATGAACGTCCAGAAGACCAGTCTGAATGCGGGCTCTCCAATATCTCCACACCTCATTTGTCACAAATTCAGTACGATGGCTTTACGACGGTCCTTACGGCCGAATTAAGGCTTCAGCCATGTCAAACCTATCATATTCGCTTGGTCGTAGGAGATGTTGCGGATGCTTTTTTCGATTCTGCCGTTTTTCTGGAAGCGGGCAGTTTTAACCTTGGTGGTGAAATTGCCGTGACGGCAATCGGTGAGACGGCTGGGCCTGGGCAAGTTTTTGAAGGCTGTGAAGATGCGGCCTTCCGATTCAGCCGTAATACTGACAGCCCAATTGATCGACCACTAATAGTAGATTACCAAATTAGCGCGGCTTCAACGGCTACCCCTGGTCTTGATTACACACCTTTTTCGGGCACCATCACTATCCCGGAAGGAGACCTCTACGTTGATCTGCCGGTAAATACCCTGCCGGACATGGAAATGGAAGACGAAGAATTGATTCGTCTGGTTTTGAATATTCCTTGCGCTTGCTATGCCGACTCGGCCGATCTGGTCATTGTGCCTGCGCCTGAGTTGTCGCTGAATCTTTCCGACGTCTATACCTGTCCGGGGGAAGCAACTACGATGGTTGCCCTCCCAAGTGGTGGCGTAACTCCCTACTCATTTCAGTGGCAGGGAGGAGGAAATACCGCCAGTCAGCAGGTGCCTGGTGTCGACGGCGCGACCCACACCGTAAGTGTTACTGATGCTTGCCAGCAAGAGGTGAGTAGTACAGCCAGCGTATTTTTGACCACGCCACCCAGTGCCTTCCTTAGTGGCGCTGCACAAATTTGCATTGGTGATACCGCCTGGTTGCCTTTGCAGTTGGAAGGAGTGCCTCCTTATAGTATAGGTTACCTGCACGCTGGTGAAGCGTTTTGGCAAGTATTGGAAGATACTAACAGTGCCTTACCCCTCACTTTGCCTGGAACCTATCAACTTATCGGTATTCAAGACGCAGCTTGCACCGGAACTGCTACGGGTACTGGACAGGTAGAAGTTTGGAACCTGGATGCAGCAGCAACGGTCTTCCCGGTCAACTGCGCCAATGGCAATGACGGTGCCATCCAGTTGGAAATGACCGCCGGGTCACCCCCTTTCGACTTCCATTGGCTGCATGATGAACAAGCTGCCGAGCAACTGACCAACTTGGCAGCAAGTACCTATGAATTGGAGGTGACAGATGCTCGCGGATGTAGTCGCCTGTTTAGTTGGGATGTTACTGCCCCGCCGCCCTTGGTCGCTCCTCAAGTCGATTGTGAACAACTCTTCACGGGCACGCTATATGCTAATGCTTCGGGAGGAACCCCTCCCTATGATTACCAACTCGACGGTGGTAGCTGGCAAAACGAGACCACCTGGTTAGATGGACTATGGCCAGGTGAAGCCTACCCCCTGACCATCCAGGACGCCAACGGCTGTGAACTCCAAACCGAGTGGATCATGCCTGCACTTTACGCTGGCGGTATGGCCAGCTTGGACAATCCGATAAAACTACCATTAGGCATTACTGCACCCATAGCGTGGGAGCTTTACGTTCCCGAAAACCTGCTTGCCAGCATTGACTGGCAACCTGCTGTGCAGTTATCTTGTGTCGATTGCCTTGACCCTGAAATTACTGCCCGCCAGTCGGGTACGGTAGAACTCTACCTGAAAGATATTTTTGGCTGTAGCCAACAACTCCAAGCCGAGCTCATCGTCGAAGACCGCGTGGATGTTTTCCTCCCCAATGCCTTTTCTCCCAATGGTGATGAACACAACGACCAGTGGTTCCTCTTCGGCAACACCCTGCAAGTGGAACGCATCGAAGAACTCTTGATCTTCGACCGCTGGGGCAACATGGTCTTTCAAGCCACCGACTGGCCCATCAACAGCGAACGCCACGGCTGGGACGGTACCTTCCGCGGCCAGCCGCTTGATCCAGGGGTGTATGCCTACAGTATTCGTTTCCGCCTTGTGAATGGGGAACGTAGGACCTTGGGTGGAGATGTTTTGTTGTTGCGGTAGGGGGTGGGGAACTAAGAAAATGTGTTTTTTGTTCTGTTGAGGAGGTATTAACCATGATGGAAAATTTGTTAGGGGAAGGACTGTGAAGAATGGAAGTAGTTTAAAGTTAGATGTTAACAGAAAAAATTATTTAAAAGTATAAATAATTCAAAATTGAGACTACCACTTAGAATGTATTCGAATAAAAAATATTGGATTTTAAGAAATAAATTCCAGTGGATTAAATTTAGAGTAAAACGGCAGAAATTTAGAGCAAAAAAAGTCTTTTCTGACGAAAAATATAAGGTGAAGTCAACTTTATATCACATAAGATCTACTCTGTGGAATATAGTTAAAGCTATTGGAGCTGTTGTTTTTCTTTTTGCTGTTGAATATTATACAACTAGTTATTGGCAAGCAAATTTTGATTCATTTCCTGATTGGTTAATTGGAATACAAGAAGTTTTGCCAAAACCAACCTATCCGGATGACCGTGATGCGATAGTTGAACTAATTTCTGTTATTGCAAGTATAACAGGAGTAATTCTCGCTTTATTTTACCCAATTCTTGCAACAATAGCTAGTACAGCATACGCAAAGGTCCATGCGAGTATCAGGAATCTTTTGTTGTATGAAAAAGAAACGCAGGCTTATTTAAGACGGTTAACATATTTGACAGCAAGTTCAATTGCTGTTTTATTACTACTAAGCTTTCATTTTCTCCCTGGGAATTTGGTTCTTTCTATTTTGACTTTTTATGCATTTACTATCCTTTTTGGGATTCTTAAAATAGGTTTAGGAGTTTATAGTTTTTTTGAACCAAGTACATTGTCAAAAATTGTGCTCGACAAGCTTGTTGACACTATTGATAGTGTAACAACAAATGGAGAAAATTGGGATGAAATAAATTTTCAGAATTTTAATTATAAGCAAGCATTTGAACAAACAGAAAACTTATCGTTGATAACAAGTTTGTGTCTCAAAGACAGCGCTTTAAAAGAGACATCTTTTAAAGCAATTTTTGAAACCTCGATATTGGTTCTTCAATACTATGTTCGATTAAAATCAAGAATCCCTATTGATAGTCTTTGGTATCCTAATATATACCATCATCAATCTTTTTTTGAGAGCGATATGTCTTCAAGGAAAATTTCAAAAAGTACAAATACTTTTATTAAACCGAAGGTAAAGCAAAATCAATTTTGGTTTGAAGAACGAATCGTAACTAATCTTTCACGAGGCTTGGAGTCGGTTGTTGAAAGTGGTCATATAAATGTTTTGGGTGAATCAATATTATTGGCTTATCCTCTTTTTGATTCATTAGCCGCTAAAACTGATCTGCGAACAGGAGAAAATCTCTTAAATAGGCTTTTTTCAAGCCTAATTCTGATAAGTGAGAAAAAAGAAAAAAATGTTGATGTATCAAATTATGAGGATTGGAAAGATGAATTAGGTTGTATTCAGACTTATTGTTATTCATGTCTAAAGTTTCAAGTTGGTATTTTAGAAGTAGCAAGAAAATTCGACTCGAATAAGGTAAATGAAGAATATGGAAAAATAAAATGGGGTAAGGAAAATACGATTTATTTAACCGACTTTATACCTGATCTTTATGAATCAATTAATAGATATATACCCGTCACTAAGTAGTTTGGGAAAAAATCGTATTTTTTGGCGTGAAAATCAAGCTAAGTCAATCCGAGTACGATCAATTACGTCAAATTCAGAAGCATCCGAATTTGCCCCCGCGTCAATTCCGCAAGGTTACGGTCTTGATTATGTTGCATCAGGGACATAAGATCAAGGTCATTGAGGCTGCGCTGGGTTTGGATGATAATACCATCAGACGTTACGCGAAAGCCTTTTATGAAAAGGGATTTACGGCTTACCTCTTGGATGGGTTTACGCCCTATTCAGGAAAATTGAGCGAGGAAGAGATTTTGCTCTTGACAGCTCACTTGGAAGAGAACTTGTACGAAGAAGCCGCTTCCATTTGCGAGTATGTTCAAGTAACCTTTGGCGTTATTTATTCGGTATCTGGTATGACTCAGCTCCTGCATCGCATTGGCTTTGTATACAAGCAGACCAAGGCAGTAGCCAGCAAAGCTAACGAACAAGATCAGCTGGATTTTCTAGATGACGTACTGCCCGAACTTTTGGAACAAGCCGTACAAGGAGAAGCAGTAGTATACTACGCTGATGGCTGTCATCCCACCCATAATACCAAAACGGGGAGAGCTTGGATACGCAAGGGCCGAGACTTTGAGGTGGACTGTAATAGCGGTCGTAAACGGGTAAATATCAACGGTGCGATCAATGCACTTAAGCCTGAGCACTTGGTTTATGACATCACTGATTCTATCAATGCACAGTCTACCCAACGGCTGTGCCGGCAATTATTGAAGAAACATCCAAAGAAGAAAATATATCTGATCTGCGATAATGCCCGCTATAATCGCAATAAAATGCTTCAGGACTGGGCCGCTGATCAGCGCATAGAATTTGTATTTCTACCCCCTTATTCTCCTAATTTGAATCTAATAGAGCGGCTTTGGAAGTTTATGCGTAAAAAAGCCATCAGCTCTATTTACTACGATACGTATTCAAAATTCAAAGACGGAATAATTGATTTTCTCAATGACACTAAGTCACACAAGTCAGAGTTACGCAGGCTACTAACGTTGAATTTTCGTTCAGTAGGTGGGACTTCTGTATACGCCCAAACCACTTAGGGACGGGTATAGTAGGTTTATTCAAAACGAAAAAGATGTAGAAGGAAAACAAATTACACCAGATTGGTATTTTAAGCAGTCTCTTGTTGCAGAGTATTTGAGCATAATTACAGAGAAGATTAATTCCTCAATAGCTTTATTTGATTCATGTATTCTTTCATTAGCTGTGCATTTTGATGAAGAAAATAATTCTCTTCTTTCAACTTTTACAGCACAAGTTGGTTTGGAGATTATCCATAAGCTTAATTACAGGATTCGTGAAATTGAATCGTCTTTAGATGACCTTGACAAGGTTGAGGTATTTAAAGGTGAGTTTAAGTGGATAAAACCAAATTACGAAAAAATTATTAAATTGCTTTTTGTGTATGAAAGTAAATGTTATGGAATCATAACAAATAATATCGAAAAACTTTCTGTAGTAAAATGGAATAACCAGTTTCCTGATGTTTTTGCCCACTCATATTCCCTTTTGTCAACTCGTTTAAATAGTTGTTTTGCAAATAAGGATTTGCCTGGATTCCAGAAGTCCTTTCCTTCTTTCTTAAAAGCATCTATAAATGCTTTCGGAACTATAAATAAGACATTTGAACATTTTGACAAACCTCAAAATGTCTCATATCAAACTTTACTCGACTTAATGGAAATAAGTGGTTATGGATATATATACTCTGTTCTTTATGAGAATACTCACTTTTGGACCATTGTGAAAAATGCTTGGGATGAGAATTTTTTACCTACAAAAGAGAATATTGAACTCTTTGCTACTTACTATGAATATTATCAAAGAAATTTATTTGGTACAGGTGTTAATTTTAATGAAAAACACCAAAGGGGAATGACTCTAAATCATGTTGTACAAAAAATGGTAGTAGGCCCGCAAGACATAGAGGATTTGTTTGTCAAACCTTTCATTAAAGATTCCTTTTACTCAAATAATTATAACGTTGCAGAACTTTTTATAGAGATTTATCTTTTTACTTTCATAGAAGCAAGAGATGCAACAAAAATATTAAGAAGACGTTTTTTTACGCAATTGTGTTTAAATGTTGAAAAATAAAACCCGAAAGCTTATGATGAGTTCTGAAACGGATAGGATTTCTATTCCCTACTACACAAATACTTATGATGATAGGGGAGCTGATTTATCGATGTTTATACAAGATTTTTATCAAGATATGGTCCCGGTGCATGGTTCTGATTATGAATTTATCCATTGTGAATTAGAGCCAGAAAATGTTAAATTTAACGAAATTATTCATGAATTATTCCCGTCTAATGACTATACCTATAAGAAGAATTTAAATGATATAGTTTTGACAACTCTTCAGTTAGTTGCTCAGTATTTAGTTTATAGTGGTCGTCTTGTTTTTGAACTCGTTACTCGAAAAGATATTGATGGAAGAATTGATTATAAACTTGAAATAGTTCATGGGGAAGAAGTTAAAATTGTAGGAGATAAAATTATTCAAGTAATGCATAGAGATGCTGTAGAACAACTCGGTATATCTGAACCTATAGTTGTACCGGCTGAAAAATGTTTTGTAATTGAGTTTCCAAAATCATTAGGAGGGAGAGAAGGGTATTTGAAATACCTTGAAGATTTTAAAAAAATAGAAGATCAAAACCCTATGATGAATTATTTTAAAAATCCTTTGGTGGAGCAAGTTGGCTATGTTTTGAAAGAGCATCAGAGATTATTCGAACTTGAGCTTTGGAGGAAAAGTAAAGTATTTAACTGGCACCACAGAGAAAGTAGAAGCGATTTGTTTTCAAGATACTATCAAATCTATAGACGCCTACAATTTCGGAAATCAAAAATTATTTTACGAGATTACATTATCGTGCAGCTAACTGAAATAGTTGACAATATTTCAACGAAATTAGGATGTAAAACAGAATTAAAAATTGAGGGTCTGATTTCATTGGAAAGAATTGATGAGGAGCTTAGGAAATGGAAGGCAGGAGAATCAGTACATGGAAAAATAAACGAAGTCCTGTGATTCTTTTGAATACTTATACCTAAACCACTTAGTAACGGGTATAATAAATGAAGGCCGGATCGATGGATAGTAGTATCGCGTATTTTTTGTTAAGAGTTGGGAGTATTTAGCTTGTAGACAAATTTTTCTTGAGGTTTAAATCAAAATCCCTGATAATTTTTAATCGATAGTACCCTTTATGGTATTACCTTATGCAAGGTTGCAGGTATCCTTAGTTATAAACTGCTACGGTGTTGACTATTTTATTGAATCGAAGTGAATTTTTTCGGAATAGCGTTGGTCGTAGATACTAGAGACACGATAGTAAGTATAAACCTAAAGAATTACCAGAGCATCTTTTTTGTAGTAATGGGGAAAGAGAGGGAGAAACCCATAAAACGAGGTTAAAAGCAAACCCATGAACAAATATCATTTATACCTAGCACTAACCTTCCTATTGTTGAGTCAAGTATTGACGGCGCAGGAGAACCCTGGATTAGACACCATCCCATTCGAATTGACGAGCCATAATAATCTGTCGATTAAAGCAGTGTTGAATGAAAAGGACACTGTTCATCTGATGTTTCATACGGCGGCGAGCTCCGTCACCTTGACTAGCGCGGCCACGGAAAAGCTGGCAAGTATCCAGTGGGATACGGAGGAGGATGTCAGGAGCTGGGGCGGAAGCACCTCGGCAAGGTACAGTGCGAGTAATTCCTTAGCAATAGGGAATTCAAACTGGGACAGTCTCGCTATCTGGGAAACACAAGAATCCGGGCCAGGAACCGATGGTAAATTTGGGCCAAACCTGTTTGCCGGAAAGGTAATAGAAATTGATTTTGATCAAGGTGTGATTGTACTTCACGACACACTTCCTGGAAAGGTGGAAGGATTTACCAAAGTCCTCGTCACTTATGAGGACGAATTTATGTTTGTGCAGGGAGTAACCACGATCAGCGACGAGGATTACCCCAATAAATATCTTATCCATTCCGGCTACGGCGGGGCCATTTTGTACGATGATAAATTTACTGCAGAAAGCAAGATTGGAGCACAAATAGAGATACTGGAAGAGAAGGAACTGAAAGACTCCTACGGCAATGTGCTGAAAATAAAAAAAGGAAAGTTGCCAAAGTTCGCTATTGGCGACGTTGTTTTTGAAGACCTCCCCGTCGGCTTCTTTGAAGGAACCATTGGCCGACAGCAAATGAGTGTGATGGGAGGCGATCTGTTAAAGCGGTTCAATCTTATTATCGATGCTGATCGGGAAACCCTCTTCATCAAGCCCAATTCATTGATGGAATTGGCTTATTCGAAGAGGTGAGAATAAGTTAAAGTCAGCGCGCCGGTCGCCGTACGGAGCACACGCATCCCAATTCATCGTGAGAGGAGGGATAGGAGCTGCTCCGTAGGGCAGGGTTTTATACCCTGCACTGCTCCGTAGGCAGGGTTTTACACCCTGCACGAAGCAGCAGCAGCGGATAGCCCGGTGCCGATCCCGTCCCGGCAAGAAAAGTCGGGGCGGGAGAAGGCATGGCTCATCATCAAGTCCTAATAATGCTTCAATCTAGTCGCATACTCCGTAGGATTGACGTGGGCCAAATTGCGGGAATCTTTGGGCATAAACTGCCAGGGTGTCGACTGCTTGGTCCAATCGAAGGCGCTTTTTTCTAGGTAGCGTTTGCGGTAGACGATGGGGGTACAGTCGCGGTATTTTTTGAAGAGGCGATTGAAATTAGCTAAGTTGTTGAAGCCCGATTTTGCACTGATCTGACTGACCGTGTCGTCGGTGTCGAGCAAGAGTTTACAAGCGTGCCCGATGCGTAGGTCAATCAGGAATTGGGAAAAACTACGGAAGGCAAATTTGCGGAAAAAGTGACTGAAAGCCGAGGGACTCATGTTTAACTTAGTCGATACTTCCTCCAGCCGCAGGGAAGGATTCGTGAAATGTTTCAAGATGTAGCTGTAGGCCAATTGAATCCGATTGGTACTGTTGCGCAAGGCTTGGGGAGAGAAGCCTTCGCTCGCCAGTAAGGTAGCCTCTTTGGCGTGGGAAAGCAGGTCTAAAAGCTGTAAAAAATTGATGATATTGGTGAAGCCCTGATCTTCCGTTAATCCAATCATCAGGCGCATCGCCTCCTGCAGGCACTGCCCGTGAAATTTGATGCCCCGCCGGGAATCCGTCAACAAGTTGCGAATAGGTAAAAAACGATCTTTCTGAAAGAGGTGACTGCCAAACAAATCCATCGCAAACTGGATGGTAATGACGCGGTAGGGAGGCCCCTTTTCCTGGAGCAGTTGATCGCCATCCCACTTATGGTAGAGATAAGGTCCTAAAAGTACCAGATCGAAGTCCTGGTACCGTTCGGTGGAATCGCCTACGATACGTGTGCCAGACATGCCCATCACCAGGTTCAACTCATACTCCGGGTGATTGTGAATGGGGTAATCGAAGCCATTATTGGTAGAATCGAGGACCACTAATACATCCTGGTTTTTCAAGGGGGTTATTTCCCGATAGATGTCCATATTTAAAAACTTAAGTTCTTGTTGACGGTCATTTTCCTACGATGGTTTTAAGTATTGTTTTAATACAGAATAAAGTATTGTTATCATGAATTCTTAAAAGTACTGTTTTTTTGCGTAATAGTATCATTTTGGCTTCCTGTAAATATTGACCTTTAGGAATGTTAATCATAAAGGATTATTCTATGAGCGTAAAATTAGGAGCCAAAGGACACTGTAGGAGTACCCGTCTGCCGTCCATTTGTTGGGTGTTGTCCCTGTGGTTTTTACTGGGGATGACTACCCTGCAGGCGCAGTCGTTTGTGGTGAAAGGAAGCGTGGTTGAAGGTACTGGTCAGGAACCAATGATTGGAGCCAATGTTGTCGAAAAAGGAACCACCAATGGAGTGACGACGGACCTAGATGGCCGCTTTTCGTTGGAGGTAAAAGCTGCCGATGCTACCTTGGTGATTAGTTATTTGGGGTATGACAATCAGGAAGTACCTGTGGCTGGTCGTTCGGAAATAGCAATAGTGCTTGGCGAAAATACCAAGCTGCTGGAGGAAGTGGTCGTAACGGGCTACCGAAAAGAAATACGCAGCGATGTTTCCTCGGCCATCAGCTCCATAAAATCCAAAGATATTGAACGACTGGTCGTCGTGGGCATTGATCAGGCATTGCAAGGCCAGGCGCCGGGTATTGTCGTGACCCAGGTCACTGGTGCGCCTGGTGATGATATTGCGGTTCGGATTCGCGGAGCGGGATCATTGGGTAACAATAATCCGCTGTACGTAGTAGATGGTGTGCCGACCACCAGCAATATCAACATGTTTTCGCCCAGTGATATTGCCTCTATTGAAGTACTCAAAGATGGAGCTGCCGCCGCTATTTATGGTTCGCGGGCCGCTAATGGCGTCGTGCTGATCACCACTAAAAGAGGGCAACCGGGGCAGACCGTCTTCAACTTTGAGGCCTACACGGGGATACAGCAACCCGTCAGGTTACCAGAACTATTGAACGCAGAAGAATTCCTGACCATCCGCAATGAGGGGATCACCAATGCCAATGAACTCCGTAACCCTGCCAATATTCTGCCCACTTATGATATGGCGATCTTAGATACTTTAGCTGATACCGATTGGCTGGGCCTCGTTTTTGCACCGGCACCAATGCAGCGTTACTCCCTCTCGGCGATGGGCGGTGGAGAACAAAGTCGCTTTTTTATCTCCGGTGAATACCTCACCCAAGACGGTATCTACCAGGGACAGGGCTTTGATAAGTACCAGCTCCGGATCAATGGAGACATTGGCAATGACCGTTTTCGCATCGGTAGCAATCTCTCCTTTTCCGCTACAGAACGCCAGGTGATCAATTCTTCCGGGGATGGCTTTGGCCCGGGCAACGAACCCAGCGGCATTCGCTATACCCTGATTGCTTCCCCGCTATTTCCGGTCTACCATCCCGATGGTACCTTGGTCAAGACTTCTACGGAATTATCAGATCCGACGCTTTTTGGCGACGGCAATGCCAACCCGCTGGCATTCAACCAAAATACCGATTGGACCATCAACCGCTACCGGATGTTTGGTTCAGTATTCGCAGAACTTACCCTGCTTGATGGACTGCAATTGAGAACGACGCTGGGTGGCGACCTGCTCTTTGAGCGCAGCAAGCTGTTCAAGGAACGTTTGTCACCAGCGATTTACGACCCTACGTCTTTAAACGAAGGCCGGGTCTTCGCGCAAACCCTGGTGTGGAACAACTCGCTAAACTTCCAGCGTGATTTTGGCGATCATCGAATCTCTACCCTCCTCGGCATGGAGGCGATCCAGAATCATACGGATTACCTGGGAGCATCGGCCAACAATTTCCGGCGCAACGATCCGCTCTTCCGTTATATCGATGCCAGCATACCGGAAGAGATCAGCAACGTCGGAGCGTCCGGCATTGCGACGGAGTGGGCTTTGTTGTCCTATTTTGGTCAGTTTACCTATTCCTACAAACGGCGCTACGTGGTCAGTACGGCCATTCGCCGGGATGGCTCTTCCCGTTTTGGGAAAAACAATCGCTGGGGGACTTTCCCTTCCGTTTCGGCAGCCTGGAATATTTCGAACGAACCCTGGTTCGCCAACCAGGACTTTGTTTCCAGTCTGAAATTACGTGCCAGCTGGGGACGCTTGGGTAACCAGGAAATTGGGGTTTACCCCTTCAGCTCCCTGGTGAGTGTGGGTGATCGGGTCTACGTTTTTGGTAACAATAACAACGTTGCCACGGGGGCCAATATCGTGGAAATTGGTAATAGTAATATTCGCTGGGAAACCAGCACCCAGACCAATTTCGGAATGGATGTTGCTTTTGGTGGTGATCGTCTGTCCATTACGGCCGATGTGTTTCGTAAAACGACCGAAGACATCCTCGTGCGGGTTCCTATTCCCCAAACGGGTGGTGCCACACGTCCTCCTTTTGTCAATGCCGCCAGTGTTCAGAACGAAGGACTTGAGCTGGGCTTGATTTACAAAAACAGGATTGGCAAAGTGGGCTATTCCATCGGCGCAAATTTCACGACCCTGCGTAACGAAGTTATCTCGATTGCCGACAGTGAGCCCATTTTAGGAGGCTTTGGCTTGTCGGATGGATCGCTGACGCGGACGGAACCTGGCCATCCGGTAGGTTCCTTCTATCTCTGGGAGATGGTGGGCTTGTTTCAGTCGGAGGAGGAGATTGCGGCTAGTCCTTTTCAGAGCCAGTTTACCCGTCCCGGCGACGTCAAGTTTGCGGATCTCAACGGAGATAATATTATTGATGACAAAGATCGTAAGCACGTAGGCAATCCATTCCCCGACTTCACCTACGGCTTAAACCTGGGGCTCAATTGGGGCGGATTCGATTTCTCGATGCTGGTACAAGGAGTCCAAGGCAACGATGTCTATTTCCTTTACGGCAATTTTGCTTACGAAACCCAATTGCGAGGTTTCAACTCGTACCGCGATATTCTTGATCGGTGGACCCCCACCAATACCGATACCGACATCCCGCGCGTAAGCGTTGATGACCGCAATGGCAACCGCCGCCCTTCCACCCGCTTTTTGGAAGATGGCTCCTACCTGCGGATACGGAATATTTCTCTGGGCTATGATTTTGCCCAGCTGATCAACAATGAGCAGATCAGCACGATGCGCGTTTACTGCACCGTTCAGAATGCCCTGACGCTCACCAATTACCCCGGATTAGACCCCGAAATACAGGCCAATGCCAACGATACCCAAGGCTTGGGCATTTCCTCAGATCTGGCAGTGGGCATTGACTGGGGAACGGTGCCCGCACCACGGACCATCATTGCGGGTGTTCAACTTAAGTTTTAAAAAGAACCAGAAACGATGAAACTACTACGCTATATTTTACCCTTACTGATGCTCACCTCTTGTGAAGGCATCTTAGACAAAGATCCGATTGCGACTTATGATGCAGGCAGCTTTTTCCAAACGGGCGATGACGCGCTGCAAGCACTCAATGCGGCTTATGGACCTTTGTTATTCAACAATGACAATGGTAATTTTTATTGGGCTTTCGCCGAAATAACCTCCGACGAAGCCATTACGGGAGGTGATGGTTCCCGCCCTGGTTTAGTGGAACTGGAAGCCTTCACCTATACGCCTCGGACCGAAGAGTTTAACACTTTTTGGAAAGTACAGTACGAGGGAATTGCCCAGTGTAACCTCGTGCTGGACAATATCGAAAATGTGGAGGTGGAAGAAACGCTGCGCGCCCAGTACACGGGAGAAGCACTTTTTTTGCGGTCCTATTATTACTTTTTATTGACCCAGGTATTTGGCGAAGTTCCGCTGATAACGGAGCTGTTACCTCCCGATGAGCTGCGTCAACCAGCCAGTTCGCGGGAGGAGATTTTTGCACAAATTATTGCAGATTGCGAGCGGGCTGCCCCTTTACTACCGGTCGTAGCTGCTGCCGGTAGTGAAGGTCGTGCCACGCGGGGAGCGGCTTTAGCGCTGGCGAGTAAGACCAATTTGTACGCCGAAAACTGGTCGGCAGTACTCAGCTATGTGAGCCGGATCAAAGATCTGGGCGTCTATGCATTGGTCGAAGATTATGCCGATAACTACGGCAAGTTTACCCAGAATAACAGCGAGTCGGTGTGGGAAATTCAACACGCCAACCTAGAGTTGGGCTTGGGTAATTTCCTCAATCAATGGTGGGCTTCGCGCAAAATTGATGGCTATGGCTTCGCCGAAGTTACGCCATCATTTGTGGCGGCTTTTGAAGAAGGGGATCCTCGCCTGCCCATCACGGTGGCAATGCGTGGAGATGAATACTTCGGTCGTACCTACACCAACTCATTCTCTTCTACGAAGTACAGTGTTCGAAAATATATCCAATCCGATTCGGTCGTGACGCAGAAGGCGGATGGCGACATCAACTACACGGCTATTCGCTACGCGGAAGTCTTGTTGTGGGAAGCAGAAGCGCTGATTGAATTAAACCAAACCGCCGCAGCACTGGCACCGCTGGAGGAAGTCCGAGCGCGAGCGCGAGCCCAATCCATAGAACCCGCCACGACGCTGCCCGTGATCACTACCACCGATCAGGCAGCATTGCGGGAGCTCTTGCGGCACGAACGACAAGTAGAACTGGGTTTTGAAATGCACCGGTTTTTCGATCTCGTGCGCTGGGGTGTGGCCGCAGATTCACTCGCTGGTTTTGAAGTAGGAAAGCATGAGGTATTCCCGATTCCACAAGCGGAAATTGACTTGAACCCCATGCTTAAACAGAATCCGAACTACTAATCTTTGGGTACTGGGTATAGGGTATAGGGATTTTTGATAAACCCAAATTCGGCATTATACCAAGTACCAAGTACTGAGGTTACTGATGAAGAGGTGCTTAAATTTAAGAACAGCACGAAAATAAATTCTATTTCGGTTTTCGAATAGCTGGCTAAGCGATTCATTTTAAGCGTGTCAGCTATTCGAAAAGCCTAAAGAAATAGAAATTTATTTTCTGCGCAATAATTGGTCTATGTTGATTTTGGTGCAAAAGATGATGAAACAAATACTATGGTTGGTGTGCTTGCTACCGCTGGCCCTGGCCGGGCAGTCTGGTCAAGTGGCAATTCCTCGAGTGGAAGCGATGCCTAATCAGCCAGCACCTTATAACTTGCTGGATTGGAAAACCGTCGCCTTGGAATACGATGAAATGATCTACGATACGGAACTGACGGGGCAATACTTACCCCTCTGTTTTGTGGAGCCAAGCGGGGTCAACTATCCACTCAGTCCCACCTTTCGGCTGCATACCTACGTAGGTACTTTTTCGCCACTGGGCAATGAAGCCATTAACGTATTGCCATCCCTGGTGGGGGCAACGCTGGTGGGCCAGAACAAGCAAAATCAGTTTGGTCGCAATTGGGTACAGATGAGCCAGAACTTTTACAATAAAGCCAACGGCGAAAATATCTATCTCAATGCCCCCTCTACCAGTAGTGGGAATGACTGGTGGTACGACATGATGCCCAATGTCTACTTTTATCAACTCTACGACTTGTACCCGGATCTCGGCGGGGAGGCTGACTTTCAGTTCACCACTATCGCCGATAAAATGTTGGCGGCCATCAAAGCGATGGGCGGTGGTGCTACTCCCTGGTCGGTTCCTTACCTCAATTATCGGGCCTGGAGTTTTACCGAAATGACGCCCAATGCTCAGGGCGTTCCCGAGCCCGAAGCTGCTGGTGCCTTCGCCTGGTTGCTGTACCAAGCCTGGAATGAAACTGGCAACGAAGCATACCTGCAAGGCGCAGAGTGGGCGCTGGACTTCCTGGAAGACTGGTCAGCTAATCCTTCCTACGAGTTGCAATTGCCTTACGGAACGCTCACTGCCGCCCGAATGAACGCAGAATTGGGCACCAACTATGATGTGGAGAAGATGCTCAACTGGTCATTCGATCGTGGTCCCCTGCGGGGCTGGGGTACTATTGTGGGCAATTGGAACGGCTTCGATGTCTCCGGTTTGGTGGGGGAGGCCAATGACAATGGCAACGATTATGCTTTTCAGCTGAATGGCGTGCAACAAGCCGCAGCATTGGTGCCAGCGGTGCGTTACGATAAGCGTTTTGCGCGCGCCATTGGCAAGTGGGTACTGAATTTAGCCAATGCGACCCGCCTTTTTTACCCAGGATTTTTACCGAGTTTCCTTCAGGATGCCTCGGAGTGGTCCATGGCCAATGATCCTCAACAGGTGATTGGCTACGAGGCTTTACGCGAAAACTGGAACGGGCAATCTCCTTTCTCTACCGGTGATGCTTTAGGCGGCAATTGGGCGGCCACGAATCTTTCCCTCTACAGTACAGGCTCCATCGGTTACCTCGGAGCGATCATCGAACCTACGGAAGTACAGCGCATCCTACAGTTGGATCTATTGAAAACCGATTTCTTCGCCGCCGCCGCTTATCCGACCTATTTGTACTATAACCCTTACGGGCAAACGGAGACCATCACCCTCGCCTTAGGCGATGAGCCGGTTGATGTTTATGATGCCCTGACCGAGGCATTTGTGGCACAAAGTGTAAGTGGCGACTTGAGTGTCGCCCTATTGGCGGATGCTGCTCGGATGCTGGTGATTTGTCCGGCAGGAGGAGCAATTACTTACGATGAAAATAAAATGCTCATTGATGGTGTCGTGGTGGATTACCAGCAGACTGCGCAGGCTTATACGGCGGCTCCTCGTTTCAGAGGTTTAGCGGCGGAAGATTCGCCATTGGCGGTTTCTACTTCTACCACCGTCTACGCCACTGTGCAAGATATTGATAGTGATGCACTGAGTTACACGTGGTCGGCTAGCGCGGGCACTTTTATGGATAATGGTGCAAGCATTGTTTACACCGCGCCGACGAACGAAGGAGCAGTAGACATTCAGTGTATTGTTGGAGATGAGGCCGGCAACCTGGATACGGCCATGCTGGTTCTGCCTATTGTTCCGGAAATCAATCTCGCTCCGGAGATTATTTCCATAGAAAAAAGTGCACCATATACGCTTCCACAAGGTATGGTCACCTTTACTTGTGTGGCGACGGATGAAGCTCCGCAAAGTTTAAGCTACAGCTGGTCGGCCAGTGGAGGTATCATCAGCGGCAACGGAGCTACAGCCAGTTGGGATGCTCCCGCAGGAGAAGGGGTCATCGAAATTGAAGTGGTTGTTACCGACGACGAGGGGCAAAGCACCACGGCCACTACGGAAATACTGGTACGCAACTTCGTCTCCACCGGAGGGGATATTATTGCCCATTATCCCTTTACGGGGAATGCGCTTGATATCAGTGGCAATGAGCTGCACGGTCAGAACAATGGTGCACTCCTGACTACTGACTTGTTGGGCGCCAGCAACAATGCTTACTACTTCAACGGCGGCAGCCAGCATATTGCGGTGGAGAACATGCCGATCTTGAACGTTCAGGAAGCTATTACCGTAAGTGGCTGGTTGGAAATGAACGCACTGCTGGAGCGCGAAGCCTTCGTCGTTTCCCACGGCAGTTGGCAGAATCGCTGGAAAATCTCTATCACCCCGCAGCAACAATTACGCTGGACGGTGAATACCCTCACTGGAACGCGAGATTTAGACATCCTAGCACCTTTAGCAGTGGACGAATTCTATCATTTTGCCGCTACTTACGACGGCGAATACCTGGCTTTGTATCTCAACGGTGAACTAGCTGCCTACCGAGCTGCTGATGGATTAATACGTACGACTACCTTCCCACTATTGATTGGTCAGATGCTACCAGGCCAACCCGAATACAACTTTAAAGGGGTGATTGATGAGGTGAAAATTTTCGATCACGCCCTTACACCTGCAGAAGTGGCTACGCTTTACCAAGGGGGCGTAACTCCCAATACCGAACCCATCGCATTGACGGAAGAGCAACTCTTGGCCTACCCCAATCCCGTAGAAAACTCCCTTTATCTACATTGGGCCGCAGCCAGGAATCAAGAAGGACACATTGAAGTCTTCGACGTATTAGGTCGGAGCGTATACCGCCAAAAAACGACAAGTGATACCGAACAGATCGCGGTGGAGCACTGGCCGGAAGGTCATTATCACCTGATTTGGAGTAGCCCATTGGGTCGCTCAGTGAGTACCGTAATTAAAATTTAAGAACCTTAACTTTAATACCATTTTACGATGATGAAACATTTATACCAATTAATAATGGGCTTGGCCTGTTTGCTCAGCACAACAAGTGTGATTGCACAGACCCCAATTGCTCACTACGATTTCTCAGGAAGCGCCAAGGATATTACGACCAATGCCAACCATGCAGTCGTAAATGGTGCGCAACTGATCCAGGATCGCCTCGGTTTTGCCAATAGTGCTTTTTTGTTTGATGGAGAACAAAGCAGCGTTATTGCACCGAATAGCAGTGTATTGAATACGCCCCAAACGACCCTTAGCTTCTGGGTAAACGTCACGGCGCTACCAGAACAAGGCGAAGATTTTCTGCTTTCCTTTGGCGGTTGGCAGCAACGTTGGAAAGTATCTCTTCCCGCCCACGGAAAGTTGATCTGGACCACCAACAATACCTCGGGTATTTCTGACATGGATGCTGGTGATGGCAACGAGCTGGTGCCGGGGCAATGGACCCACGTAGCGATGGTCCACAACGGTACAGAAGACAAGATTTACCTCAATGGAGCAGTTGTAGCCACCAAGGCTGTAGCGGGTGATATGAATGCGACGACCAATGTTTTAGGCATAGGTTATAATCCTATTGACAACGCCAACTACTTTGATGGTGCACTGGATGAGGTGATGATCTTTGGCACAGGACTTTCTGACGCCGAGATTGCCGCTTTGTACAATACACAAAATACTGCACCGATCATTGGCAACGGTGTCGTCGCCAGCTATTCTTTTGCTAAGGCAGGTTTTGAGGACGCTTACGGAAATCATGCAAGCTTGCAGGATGCTACCGTGGCTACCGACCGCTTCGGCTATGGCCATAGCGCCCTGGCGTTCAATGGTACCAGTACCGAAGTTACCGCACCCAACTCCTCCGTATTGAATTCCCCCACAACCTCTATCGCTTTTTGGATCAAACTCAATAGTTTACCCGCAAGTGGGGAATACTTCCTGATGTCCAATGGCGGTTGGCAAGAGCGGTGGAAAATCTCCCTGCCTGGCCACGGTAAGCCCGTCTTTACGACCAACAACACTTCAGGTATTTCCGATATGGACAGCGGTGATGGCAATGAACTCGTCGTTGGCGAATGGACCCACGTGATGATGGTGCATGATGGTACCAAAGATAAAATCTACCTCAACGGTGCCTTGGCCGCAGAAAAGAATGTAGCGGGTGACCTCAATGCTACAACACAGCCGCTAGGCATCGGTTACAATCCCATCGACGGAGGTAACTGGACCGACGGAGTGATCGACGAGGTAAGCATTTTAAATTATGCACTGACTGATGGGGAAGTGGCTACTCTTTACGCGGAACAAGCTACTTTCCCTGGTACGGTAACGCCAGAAGTCGCCTTGTACAGCCTGAATGGTGATGGGCAAGACGATAGTCAATTTGGCAATAGTGCTGAACTCCTTCCGGGAGCTAGTGAAGTTGCTAACCGCCACGGCTGGGGCGCAAATGCTCTGGAAGGAGCTGCTGTTGCGCCTAATTCAGTGGCCCTGCAATCGGATGCCACGACGGTCGCCTTTTGGGTAAAACCCAATAGCTTTCCGGTTTCCGGAGAAGTCTATTTACTGTCTAACGGTGGCTGGCAGGAACGGTGGAAGATTTCCATGCCTAACCACGGTAAACCCGTCTGGACAACCCACACGGCAACTTGTTGTAATGACCTCGATTCCGGCACGCCCCTAACCTTGGATACCTGGACCCACCTGGCCATGGTACACGATGCCACGACCGGCAAAGACCTGATCTACCTCAATGGCACTTTGGCCAATGAGCGCGACGCTGCGGGCGCACTAGCGACCACCAAATACCCCCTCGGTATCGGCTACGATCCTATTGATGGCGGCAGCTTCTTTGACGGCGCTATTGATGATTTGCGTATTTACAACGAAGCGCTTGATGCAGCAGCCATTGCGGCACTCTACGCGGAGCAAAATACGGCCCCTGCTGTTAGTGACCTGGTAGCCCACTATGCTTTCAGCGGTAATGGTAAAGACGAGACAGCTTACAACAATGATGCTTCCATGCCCGTGCTCACGACGGATCGTTTTGGTCGCACCAACCAGGCTGCTGCTTTTGACGGTACCACGGAAGTGACGGCAGCAAATTCTGCCCAGCAGAATTCACCTTTAGCCAGTATCAGTTTCTGGGTAAACCTCAACTCTTTGCCCGCTAGCGGAGAAGTCTTTTTACTCTCTAATGGCGGCTGGCAGGAACGTTGGAAGATCTCTTTGCCCAACCATGGTAAGCCCGTTTTTACCACCAATAATACCTCTGGTATTTCGGACATGGACAGTGGCGATGGGAATGAGCTGCCCGTTGGAGAATGGACGCACGTGGTAATGGTACATGATGGTAGCAAAGACATCATTTATTTCAACGGAGCCCAGGTGGCGGAGAAAAATGTGACGGGTGATTTGAATAGCACGACTCATCCGCTAGGCATGGGTTACAACCCTATTGATGGAGGAAATTGGTTGGACGGAAGCCTGGATGATGTACAATTGTACAGTATCGCGCTTGACGGACCAGCTGTTGCAGCGCTCTATGCCGAGCAGTCTACGCCTCCGGTAATTACGGATACCGAAGCTCCTTGCGCGCCGCTTAACCTCACCGCTGACGTCGTCTTCAACAATGTTGATCTGGCGTGGTTGCCTGCTACCGATAACGAAGCAGTGACAGCCTATAACGTTTATATTGATGACGTACTCGCGGCGACGACGGAGGAAACGAACGCTTATTTTCCGCTCCTGACACCGCTTACTACCTACACCTTTGCGGTGACGGCTATTGATGCGGCAGGAAATGAATCTTTGCCAAGTAGCTTGTTGGTCACCACTGGTGTCGATGAAACTCCTGACATTACGCCTCCCACACCACCGATGAACCTGATGGGATCTCCGAGCTTTAGCTCTGTACTGCTCAGCTGGGAAGCGGCTACCGATGATACCCAGGTGGCGGGTTATTATGTTTGGTTAGATGCCGTGCCTTACGACACCATTGGAGCCAGTAACTTGTCGATTTTGGTGACAGGCTTGGAGCCTTCTGAGTTGTACTCCTTCGAAGTAGCAGCCTTTGATTTGGCCGGCAACGTTTCAGAACTTGCCGAATTGACGCTGAGCACCACGGAGCCCCTGGAAACAGCAGAGCCCGGTTTGGTGGCTCATTATCCTTTTGATGGCAATGCCAACGATGCAACGCCTTATGCCAACCACGGGGTAATTGGAGGAGATCCGATTTTTGAAAATTCGACGCATCCTCACGGTGGTGGAATGAATATCAAGTTTGATGGAATGCAGGATTCCGTATTGGCTCCCAATGCAGTACAGCTGCTTTCTGATTTCACCTCGGTAGCGTTCTGGATTCGGGTCGATGAAGTCAATACAGCGATAGCAGAATCTTATATCATGGACTTCGGTCACTGGAGCGAGCGCTGGAAAATCTCCTTACCACAGCACACCAAGATTGTCTGGACCACGAACAGCAACACCATTCAGTTTCCTGAATTGATTTCGGATATGGACAGCGGTGATGGTAATGAATTGGTACCTGGATTCTGGTGGTACGTAACAATGGTACACGATGGCGAAAACGATCTGATTTACGTCAACGGTATCCAGGCCAATAGCAAGCCTGCTCCTGGTCTGTTAAACGTTACTGCCTTTAACCTCGGTATGGGAAATAACCCCATTGAAGGCGGCCAGTACTTTAATGGCGCCTTGGACAACGTAAAGATTTACAACCGGGCCTTAACTGCTGATGAAATAGCCACACTTTACGAGACAGGATCTATTGTTGTAGGTACCAATGAGCCCAACTTGATTGGCACTTACATCGAAAGTGTTTACCCCAATCCAGTTACGGATATTCTGAACGTACGGCACGGTTTGCCAGGCAACCAACCCCTCTTGTTGCGTACTTTTGACGCGGCTGGTCGCCAGTTGGATATGCTGCGCTTAACGCCTGCCCAAGTTGCCAATGGTCAATTTGACTTATCGGTAGCTAATTATCCTGCGGGTATTTACTCCCTCAACTTTGTGTTGGGAGGTAAAAACCTGGGTACGGTGATGTTCAACAAACAGTAAGCAGAACCATCAATAAATGAAAGTAGGGAAGGTTAGCCATCATTGCTAACCTTCCTTTTTTCCAAACTCGTAATCAGTGTTATGGCAGATATGGTTAAGCGGTTTGCAGGTAACCCTATTATAACGACAATAGACATTGCCCCGAGCCAGGAAGGTTGGGTAGTGGAATGTGTCCTTAATCCTGGCGTTTTTCGGTTTGATGGGAAAGTCTGGTTACTACTTAGAGTGGCCGAACGTCCGGTGCAGCAGGAAGGAATTATCTCATTTCCCGTACTTAAAGAAGACGGTACGGTCGAGGTCCTAGCTTTTGAAAATGACGAAGTTGATCTTTCAGATCCCCGCATGATTGGGCATAAGGGCAAAAAATACTTGTCAACGATTTCTCACTTGCGTTTGGTTTGTAGTGAAGACGGTAAGTCGTTCATTGAACCAGAAGATTTTCCCAGCCAGCTTTTCGGTCAAGGTAAACTTGAATCTTACGGTATTGAAGACTGCCGGGTAAGCTACCTGGAAGGAGAGTATTTTCTCACCTATACCCAGGTATCGGAGAGTGGAGTAGGTGTAGGCCTCATGCGTACGCGCGATTGGCGCAATGTTAAGCGAGAAGGCATGATTTTGCCGCCTCACAATAAGGATTGCGCCCTTTTTGAAGAAAAAATAGGAGACAAATATTTTTGTTTTCACCGCCCGTCGGGGCATGGCCCGGGAGGAAACTTTATCTGGATCGCTTCTTCGCCGGACTTACTGCACTGGGGCGCGCACCAATGTATTTTGCATACCCGCGAAGGTTGGTGGGACAGTACCAGGGTGGGAGCAGGAGCGGCACCCATCAAGACGGAAGAAGGCTGGTTGATGATCTATCACGGCGCAAATGAGGAACATCGTTATTGTCTGGGAGCAGCTTTGCTCGATTTAGAAGATCCTTCCAAGGTGTTGGCTCGTTCTCATCGGCCACTGATGGAACCGGATGCTGTTTACGAACAGACGGGCTTCTTTGGTAATGTTATCTTTACCAATGGTCATCTGGTTGATGGCGACAAAGTAACGATGTACTACGGCGCTTCAGATGAAGTCATCTGTGTGGCAATTTTATCGGTTCAGGATATTCTTACTGAGATCTTAACGACCGTTTAGCTAAAAAAAATGATAAAAAACCGTACGAAAAGTCGATTATTACCCTACCTCATCGTATCGCCCTACTTGTTGCATCTGGTGCTGTTTATCCTGTTTCCGGTAGGGTTCTCCATCCTGCTTACTTTCCATAAATGGAACATTATAGCGCCGATGGAATTTGTTGGGATGGATAATTTTTCTCGTCTCATCCAGGATCGATTGTTCTGGAAAGCTATTCTGAATACCCTGAAGTTTCTCCTCATTCATATCCCCTTACAGGTGCTTATCGCACTAGGTTTGGCCTACGTTTTGAACGAGAAACTATTCATGCGTGGCTTTTTTCGAGCGTCGTTCTTCTTACCAGTAGTCGTCTCTGGCGTGGTGGTAACCATCTTGTGGCAACAACTCCTGGGAGTAGAGACCGGGTTGCTGAACCGGATGTTGACGGATTTGGGTTTTGCTCGGGTAGGTTGGCTCACCAATCCTAAGATCGCCATGATCTCTATTGCGATTATGGCGACGTGGAAAAATGTCGGATTGTACGTTATCCTTTTTCTGGTAGGTTTGCAGGCTGTTCCACAAAGCTACTACGAGGCCGCTAAGGTAGAAGGTGCGAGTTCCTGGCAACAGTTCCGGTACATTACCCTGCCTGCGATCAACCCTACGCTTTTCATGGTGGCGATCTTATCGACCATAGGTGGATTCAGTCTCTTTATTGAACCCTACATCATGACGGATGGAGGGCCACTCAACAGCACCTTGTCAGCGATGCTTTACATCTACAAACAGGCCTTTGGTTATTATCACATGGGGTATTCCGCAACCTTGGGGCTGTTTTTTGCGGTCCTGATCATGTTGGTAGTGGCTGTTCAGAAATATACCATTGAAACGGACGAATAATCATTTCATCATGAAGCTAACCCGCATTTTGCTGTACTGTGTTTTGGTCATCGCTGCCCTGGCCTTTATTTATCCTTTTTACTGGATGCTACTGGCTTCTTTTACCCCTGAAGCCAACATTACCGAGTTGGGGCTTCTGCCACATGGTTTTACCCTGGACAACTATTTGGCGCTATTTGATAAAATCCCCATTTGGCGTTCCTTTTTCAATAGCAGTCTGGTGGCACTCACCGCCACCGCGGGCGTATTGACCTTTGGGTCGATGACGGGATATGCTTTATCTAAACTTCACTTTCGTGGTCGCGAGGCGCTTTTTTACATTGTCATCTTTACCATGACCCTCCCGTTTCAGATTACCTTAATTCCCAATTATATTCTGATGGTAGAATTTGGGTGGGTAGACACGCTGGCCGCACTCATCGTCCCCGCGCTGAATGGTGCATTTGCTATCCTGCTTTTTCGGCAGGCTTTCAAAGCCATACCTGATGATCTCATCTACGCTGCCAGGGTAGACGGGTGTGGTGAGTTGCGCATCATCTTCCAGGTGTTGTGGCCCAATATTTTGCCTACCCTGATTACTGTCGGGATTCTCACGTTTATGAATTCGTGGAATGATGTGCTCTGGCCACTGATCGTCATTCGGGAAGAAGATTTAATGACTATGCCTCAATTGGTGACCCTCTTTGCCGTGGGTGGGCGAGCGGAGGCACAGTTAGGAGTCAAGCTGGCCGCTGCGTTTTTACTGGCCTTGCCGATTATTATTGCCTACGCGATTTTTCAGAAACATTTTATTCAGAGTATGGCCTCTTCCGGGCTAAAAGGGTAATGATCCATCATTAACTATGAAAGCAATCCAAAGAACAAATATTCGATTATACGCCAATCCTCAACGGGTGCTGGCCCGCTACCTCAATGTTGGGAACGCAGTACGTATTGCACCAGTGGCGGACTATATACGACAATTGTCTGCTGCTGCTGTCGCGGAACAATTAGCAACCTTGAACCAGGAATTTGGCCAGCGGCACGCTGATTTGACTGCTATTTTTCGTAAAAATTACGAGCGCTTGCTGCAATATGTTCCTCCTTTGGCCAACGCCGATAAACAAGTCTTGCTTGGCGCTTATTTTACCAATGAATACAGTATTGAGGCGGCTGCGCTATTCAACCCTTCTATTGTCCCTCACTCTGATCAGGAAGGCGTCCCCAACGGGGCCACACGGTTTTTGATGAGCTTGAGGGCTGCTGGCGAAGGACATATTTCGTCCATCACCTTTGCTACCGGATTGATAGATGCGCAGGGAAATATCGTACTTGATGAACGTTCCGGGCATCTGGATAGTGGAGACGTTACCACCGAATTGGTACGCGATAAATCCTTTGTGATAAGGAGGTTGAAGCATCTAGAGGCTTTCGAAAAGCTTTTAGAAGAAACGTTACCCGCTTCTTTTAACTTGGAAGAAGCAAAACAAATCATTGGTGACCAAAAAGAACTAACGCTTACCCAGCAGCAGGAAATACAGCAGGCACTGGCCCTCGTCTTCGAATTAAACTACGAAGTGGCTTTTGAGGAGCACATTCCTTTGATCAATAGGGTGCTTTTTCCACAATCTCGCGCAGAAACCAATGGGATTGAGGATGCCAGGTTCGTAACGTTTACCGAGGAGGGCAAGACCTCTTACTTGGGAACTTATACCGCTTACAATGGCCGGGAAATTCGCCCCCAGCTGATCGTAACGACCGATTTTCGTCATTATAAAATCGGCCCCTTTTATGGCGCTGCCGCTTCCGATAAAGGAATGGCCCTCTTTCCCGAAAAAATTGCGGGCCGTTATGCGATGATTGGCCGACAAGGAGGCCGTAGTTTGTCAATTATGTATTCCGATGATCTCTATTTTTGGGAGGAGGCGCTTCCGCTGCAAGCTCCTGAGCGGGGCTGGGAGATGTTGCAAATTGGCAATTGTGGAAGCCCCGTCAAGACCGATGCTGGCTGGCTGTTGCTCACCCATGGCGTGGGGCCCATGCGTAAATATGTGCTGAGTTGTTCCCTCCTCGATCTCGAACATCCAGAGAAGGTGTTGGCCAGTTTGGATTTGCCGCTGTTGTCACCGAATTCGGAAGAAAGAGAGGGCTACGTGCCCAATGTGCTGTACACCTGTGGTATGATGGCCCATGCTGGCCGGTTGATTATTCCTTACGCCATGTCCGACAATGCGATCAGTTTTGCAACAATAGCGGAGGAGGATCTAATTGCTGAATTATTAAAAAACAACTAGATGCGTAATACGAAGTATTTCCTCCAATTTTTATTGCTCGTTAGCTGCTGTTTTACCTGCGCTCCTTCTCCTTCTGAGACGGTAGAGCAAGCAACAGAACCCACTGAAATAAAGCAAAGTATAATCAATACCAGTCATCTCGATCATCTCTTCACCACGCTCAAAGTAAAAGGCCAGGAGGTAGGCGCCATCTGGATTTACAGTGAGGCACCGGATTACCATCTGGTGACCGATGAAGACGAGGGTTTCACTTGCGTGGATGACGTGGCGAGGAGCCTGGTTTTTTATTGCCGCTATTTTGCGCAAGCGCCTTCCTCGGAAGTATTGGAGAGAATTGCAGCCTTGTCTGAGTTTATCCTGCAGCTGCGCGCCGAAAATGGGTATTTCTACAATTTTGTTTTTCCTGATGGGACCATTAATACAACGCACCAAAACAGCGTTGCTACCCCCAACTGGTGGTCATGGAGAGCCTTTTGGGCCTTGACGGAATTGCAAGCGGTAGAGGCTGCTGAGTTAAAGAATTTGCAAGAACGTAGCCTTGCGGTTATAGAAACCATGATTCCGCTGATTGCTACCTTATGTACCCAATCCGAGGAGGTTTACACCTTGGAAGGGCTATCGCTTCCCCGCTGTTTGTCGGAAATGGGGACGGACCAAATTGCGATTGTTTTGCACGGACTCAATAATCATTATCAACAGTCTCCTTCCGAGGATTTGCGCGAGCTGATCCGTAAAATGGGGAATCTGATGCTGAGTGCACAAGCAGGCGACGAAGAACAAGCTCCTCATGGTGCTTTTTTGAGCTGGCGAAATCACTGGCATGCTTGGGGCAATACCCAAGCTTATGCGCTTTTGACTGCTGGAGAACTTCTTGAGGATACCCGTTTTGTAGAAGCTGGTCTGCGGGAAGTCCGCTATTTTCAGCCGTACTTCTTAGCACAAGATGGGCTACATGCTTTTGAAGTTGTACAAAAAGACAAAACACTGGAAATGACTAACATTCAGCAATTTCCACAAATAGCCTATAATATCCGACCGATGGTCTACGCTGCACTAAAGGCTTATGAGCTAACCGGCGAGGAAGCGTATGCACTACAGGCGGCGGAATTGGCGGCCTGGTTCCTGGGCGATAATCCTGTGGAAAAGGTCATGTATGATGCCACCAGTGGCCGTACTTTTGACGGCATCAACAGCGCAGATCAGGTGAATCAAAATTCAGGAGCAGAATCTACCATTGAGGCTTTGTTGACGCTGCTTGCGGTAGAGCAGGTGCCCGTCGCGCAGGCGGCGCTGTTGGCTGCTGCAAAACGAGAATAGAACTTTGATCTTGACTTTTTTAGCCACGAAGACACAAAAATACAAAATAGCACGGAATATTTTTTGTGCATTTTGGTGTTTTGGAGCTTCGGTGTCTATTGATGTTCCTTCTCTGGGCTTTGCGCGAGACCCACTATTTAGGGGACTCCTTCTAATCACTCTTAAATACCCTTTTCCATGGCAGCAATAAAATTCGACAAGGTTACTAAACAATACGGCAAGGTACAGGCCATCAAGGAAGTGACCTTAGAGGTGAAAGACCGCGAGTTCATGGTCTTGGTCGGGCCTTCCGGGTGCGGTAAATCCACCTTGTTGCGGATGATTGCGGGCTTAGAAGAGATCAGCACGGGAGAGCTTTACATCGGAGACCAGATGGTTAATGAGCTGCCTCCCAAAGATCGGGACATTGCCATCGTCTTCCAGAATTACGCGCTCTATCCCCACATGACGGCTTACGAAAATATGGCCTTCGGTTTGAAAATTCGAGGGACGAGTAAAGAAGTCATTCGCGAAAAGGTCATGAACGCCGCCGCCATCCTGGGCATTGAAGACCTCTTGGATAGAAAACCCAAGGCGATGTCGGGAGGACAACGGCAGCGTATCGCCATCGGGCGAGCGATAGTACGCGAACCCAGAGTGTTCCTTTTCGATGAGCCTCTCAGTAACCTGGATGCCAAACTCCGGGGACAGATGCGATTAGAGATTGCTCGTTTGCACAAGAAATTACAGACCACAGTCGTCTACGTCACCCACGATCAAGTAGAAGCCATGACTTTGGGTGATCGCATCGCAGTTATTAATCAAGGCATTATCCAGCAGGTAGATACCCCCGATAATCTTTACCGGTTTCCAAAGAATCGTTTTGTCGCTGGATTCATTGGCACCCCTCCCATGAATTTTCTGGAAGGAAAGATAATGGATAAAGAAGGAGACATCGTATTTCGTACGGATTCCGGAGAGCTCAGCGTATCGGTAAAAGACCATGCTGAAATTGCCGCATTAATCCACCAGAAGGTAACATTGGGCATTCGCCCCGAGCACATCCACGCCAGCGCTGCCAAAGCCGGGCCACAATCCATTCCCTTCAGCGCTTACATTCCGATCGTTGAACGTTTGGGACACGAATGCTATGCCTTCTTGGCCATTGGCGATCAGCAGATATCTGCCCGCCTGCTCAGCGAGGAAGTGAGCACCAATTTACCCGCCACCATGAATCTGTACATTGAGCGGGACAAGATCCATTTCTTTTCCGCAGAGACCGGGGAGTCGCTTAAATCTTCGCACTAAAAACGTAGCTCGGGCTTGAGCCCGAGTGTGAGAACCATGTTCGGGCTCAAGCAAGCTACCTCAAATTTTCGATTGAACGCTGGTCAGAAGACCAGCAGGAATTCGTAGCGTGCTAAACCCACGCGCAACCTGGACTCACGACTGCTCCGCACGCAGCAGCACATTCACTGCTTCTTCTGCATCAGCGATGGCTTGTTCCGGTGTTTTGATTTGGTAAAGGACACAAGCTTCGTACTCCTGGGAGATGATGTCAAATACTTCCGTCAGATAAGGGCTATAATCTCCTCCAACCACGTGCTCAACCTGGTTGGCGAAAGCCTGCATTTTCGGAAACGCTGCAAAATGCGCAGCAAAGGTCGGCAACTGGCTGAGGTTTTGTCGGCGCGGGAGCTGATTGGTCATTTTCAGAAATTGCAAATCTGCTTCCTCCGTTACCATGCTTTTAATGAACTCCCAGGCGGCCTGTGGGTTTTGGCAAGTGCTAAAAATCACAAAACTCTTTGGATCACAATAGGTGTAGACGGGCCCTTCGTGTGTATCTGGTACGGGCATAGGGGCAAAGTTGTAGGTGAAGTTATCCTTCTTGAATCTTTCCAGGTATTGAATTTCCCAGGGGCCCGTCCATTTGCTAGCGTACTGCTCGGCCACGAAAAGGTCCTGGCCAGCAGATTCGGATTGTTTAGAAAAGTAGTTTTCCTGGTAGAGCGTTTGTAAAAACCGGAAGGCTTCAATGGCGTGTTCGTTGTTGAAGTTGGCTTTGCCGTCTTTAATCAGTGGGGCACCTCCGGACGCTGCCAGGTACAGCGGATAAAAGTTGAACAAACGTTGGTACCACGCCAATTTAACGGAGGTATTGCCAAACCATTGGTCCACGTAGCCGTCGTTATCTTCATCTCGCTGAAAGTCTTTCGCGGCTCGCAAAAACTCAGAATAACTGGCCGGGAATTCTTCGTACCCTAATTCGCTGAGCAGCCGCTCATTGTAGATCGTCATGATCGGGTTGATCTTCCACGGGAGTTGATAGATGTGCCCATTGTCAGCGGTGATCTCCTTGATGGTAGCGGGCGAACAGCGACTTTGGATAAATTCAAGAAAACCATCCAGGGTATCGAGGGCGACCAGAATATTGGCTTCGCTGTAAAAAGCAACGGTACCTTGCCAGATATTGGAGTAAATATCTGGTGTCGTCCGAGCAACAACGGCCGCCAAAATAATCTCTTCACTGGATTGCCCCTCGGGGATAGGCTGGTATTTGATGGGCGTATTCGGATGCTCGCGTTGCCATTCTTCTACCGCCCAATCCGAAAAAGCGATCTCGCCCCCGTTGTTGGAGGTCCAGTAGGTGATCGTATGATCAGAAGAATTTGTTTCTTTGTTGCAGTTGGTCAAAAATGACGATAAGAACACAACGCACAAAAATAGGAACCATGTGCTTGAGGGAGATGGAGGGTAGATTTTCAAGGGTGGATTGGTTTGTGTTTTTAACAAGGTTGTTCGCTTAAAATCAACGGATAAGATAAGCTTTTTTCTGCTGTTGTTGCCTTGTTTCAGCTTGCTAAAATCAGCGTTTTTTTAGCATCCAGACAGCGTCCGTATTTTACTTTTTCCTAGCGGGATAGTTGGTTCCTCTATAAAAACCTCCGCGCCCCTGCCTGCAAGGCCAGCTTGCTGGCAGGCAGGTCCGTACCTCCGCGGCAAAAAAAAATCCGTGCTCTTCCGTGCCTTAGTGCTTCAGTGGCTAAAAAAACCTCGGCACCTCTCTGGCTAATTGTTCCATAAAGTGAAAACTACTCTGTTAGCTATAGGGTTATGTAGTAGAAGAGCATATAGCAAGTTTAGAAACGAGCTTTGAATTTCTCCAAAAAAGATTAGCAAACCGTGAAACTCAACATAAATAACACTTTCAGCAAAGAACTTCCCGCCGATCCAAAGCGGGACAATTCCCGTCGGCAGGTCATAGGGGCAGCTTTTTCTTACGTTACGCCAAGGGTGCCTTCTGCGCCAGTCTTGGTGCACGTCTCGGAGGAGATGCTGCAAGCGATTGGCTTGAGCGAAGACGACAAAAAATCGGAAGCGTTTTTGCGGGTTTTCTCTGGAGCTGAGGTGCTGGAAGGTGCCGAGCCTTACGCTATGTGTTACGGTGGGCACCAATTTGGTCACTGGGCGGGCCAACTAGGTGATGGCCGGGCCATCAATTTGGCGGAGGTCGTTCATAATGATCAGCGCTGGGCGCTACAACTCAAAGGGGCAGGGGAGACCCCTTACTCCCGTTCGGCCGATGGCCTGGCGGTGCTGCGCTCTTCGATTCGTGAACATTTGTGTAGCGAAGCAATGCACCACTTGGGGGTACCAACCACAAGGTCGCTTTCCTTAGTGCTGACGGGGGATGAGGTCTTGAGAGATATGCTTTATGATGGCAATCCCGCCTACGAAAAGGGTGCGGTCGTTTGCCGGGTAGCACCTTCCTTTATTCGTTTCGGCAGTTTTCAAATATTTGCTGCCAGGCGTGATACAGAAAACCTGAAAAAACTGACCGACTACACCATCCGGCATTTCTTCCCACATATCAAGGGAGGAACGAGTGATGCTTATGTTCAGTTCTTTGCAGAAGTGGCCGAGCGCACCTTTGACATGATCGTACATTGGCAAAGGGTGGGCTTTGTTCATGGAGTGATGAACACCGATAATATGTCTATCCTGGGACTTACCATTGATTACGGCCCTTACGGTTGGCTGGAAGATTATGATCCTGATTGGACTCCCAACACCACCGACGCGCAGGGCAGGCGTTACCGTTTTGGTCACCAGGCCAATGTTGCACTGTGGAATCTGGTACAACTGGCTAATGCCCTGGTCCCACTGGTTCAGGAAACGCAGCCTTTTGAAGAGGTTATGGAAAAAATCAGCGAGGGTTACCATTTGAAATACATGGCCATGATGCGCCAAAAGCTGGGCTTCCAAACCGAAAAAAGAGAAGATCCCGAAATAGTCGACACGCTGGAACAAATGCTCAAGGCTACGGAAACAGATATGACCCTCTTTTTCAGAAACCTGGCCAACCTCGCTAATGATACTAATACGGAAGGAAATGATGCATTTTTAGAAGTCATCATGGAGGCTTTTTACCAACCACAAGCACTCAAAGGTGAGCTGCTGGAAAACTGGCGGTCATGGTTTAATCGCTACCTCCAAAGACTCCAAGAGGAAGACCTCTCAGATGAGGAACGCCGCGAACAGATGAACAAGGTCAACCCCAAATATGTCTTAAGAAACTACATGGCCCAACTGGCGATCGATAAAGCCGATAAGGACGATTTTTCCTTGGTCGATGAGTTGTACCAAATGTTGAAAAACCCTTATGCCGAACAGCCCGAATACCAGCAATGGTTTGCCAAGCGTCCCGACTGGGCCAGAGACAAAGTTGGGTGCTCTATGTTGTCGTGCAGTTCTTAGCAGTACCATGTAAGACTATTAAACTAATTCAAGATAATGGATAACAACAAGTTAATGAAAGCATACATCGCCGGAGGTTGTTTCTGGGGAATGGAAGACCTCTTCCGGGTAAGGCCCGGCATCAAGGACACAGAGGTCATCTATCTCGGAGGAACCAACGAAAACCCTACCTACCAAAATCACCCTGGTCATGCTGAAGGCATCGAACTGACTTACGACCCTACGGAAACTTCCTTCAAGCTTATCCTGGATTACTTTTTTCGCATTCACAACCCTACCACGGTTGACCGCCAAGGTAATGACATTGGTTCCAGCTATCGTTCTGCCATCTTTTACCAAAACGAGGAAGAGAAGCAAATTGCCGAAGAAATGATTGCAATAGTAGATGCCTCCGGAAGATGGGACGGCAAGGTGGTCACCACCCTGGAGCCCTTCACCAAAGCCTGGCCTGCCGAAGAATACCATCAGGACTATTTGGTCAAAAAGCCGAATGGTTATACTTGTCACTTCGAGCGATTTGGCAGTTTTGTGTAGCACATCATTAATAAAGATCGGATTCGGTGGCGGTTGCCATTGGTGTACTGAAGCGATTTTTCAAACCCTAAAAGGGGTAGAAAAAGTTGTCCAAGGCTGGATCGCTTCCGCCGGAGAGCACGATAGCTTTTCGGAGGCCGTGCTAGTGTATTTCGATGAAACAAAAATTGATTTGGCCAGCCTCACCGCTATCCATCTTTATACCCACAGTTGCACTTCGGAGCACGCTATGCGCAAGAAATACCGCTCGGCCGTTTACACCTTCTCCGAGGTGCAAGTTGCTGCGGTGCAAACGATCATTAAGCAGCTCCAAAGCGAATTTGATCAGCCCATTATTACCAGGGTGCTACCCTTTGTGGCCTTCAAAGAAAACGAGGAGCAGTACCAGAATTATTACTTGAAAAATGCGGACAACCAGTTCTGCCAAACCTATATCCAGCCAAAATTTCAGCTGTTGATGCAACGCTTTTCCAAACAGATAGACGAAAGCAAGAAAAAATAGATAGCCACTAAATCACCAAAGCACTAAAATCCACAAAAAGATTAGTTCAATTTAGTGTTTTAGTGTTTTGTGCGAGGTGCGATAGGGTGCGTTTGGTGCGGGGTGCGGAATACTTCCGTGTTCTTCCGTGTCTCCGCGTCTCTGCGGCAAAAAAAACTCCGCAGCTAATAAAAACGCGGCATTTTCACCATCCACGAATCCAGTGACCCTCCACCCAGGTAGAACGCTTCTTCGGTGATCAATAATTGATGAGGATCACTATAAGTACCATGCTTACTCCAAATGTTTTTGATGGATAAATTTAAAAGGCGTTTGGTAATCATCACAATTTGACTTTGCGCAAAGATAAGGGCTGAATTTCAACCAAGAATAAATATCCAAGCACCCTAATGCTATTTTGGGCGCTTCCCTCCGCCAAGCTCCGGGTCGGGCTGTCCACCACTCTCTATTCGCTCGGCCCTTCGGGCGGCCCTCGATCGGGCCTGGTTCCCATCCCTAGCGCATTGGTACACCCCGAAATTAGCCCCCCATACCCAGACAAAAAACACCGCGCATGTTAGTTTCCGAACTATCCCGACCTTTTTGGTCGGGACTATATCACCGCTCGGCGTCGGCTGTGCCTGCGTCGGAGTAAATGCAAAATGCCGTTTTGCACAAGAGCTCGCCCTCCCTCGGTCCTTCGAATCACCCCCATTTGTATAAATACATTTATGCATTTACACAAACTACCTCAAAATCTAGCCCAGTGCGCAGGCCTTTAGGCCGGAGCCCGGTGCCGGGACGGCACAAGGACGAGGGATGGGAGCCGCTCCGTAGGGCAGGGTTTTATACCCTGCATGAAGGAGCGGCGGACAGCCCGGTGCCGCCCGCAGGGCCGGCACGGCCCCAAATCAACCATAAAAGACCAACCACGCCCCAAAGTCTACCCAAAAAAAATCCCGAATGCCAGGGTAGACATTCGGGATAATTTTCAAGCATTGCTAACCTTTTAGCGCATCAACATCACATCACCTTTAATGATTTCTACCTCGCCATCGATAAACTCTACCTCCATGAAGTAAACGAAAACGGCGGCGTTCTGTACCTGGCCGCGGAAACGACCGTCCCATCCTTCGGTAGGATTGTTGGGCAAGAAGTTGTAGTTCTCAAATACCGCTTCCCCCCAACGATTGAAGATCATGAAGGATTTGATTTCCTTGACTTCAGTTCCTCCAAAAGGATACAAAACGTCATTGTTTTCATCGCCATCTGGTGAGAAGGCTGTCGGTACAAAAACCGGACGTGTCTTGCGCACAAAGACGGTCATGATATCACTATCGCTACAGCCATTGATGTCCGTAATCGTCACGCTGTAAATAGTGCTCTGATCAGGGCTTACGGTAACGGCATTTTCTCCATTTACACCGATACTGTCGGGACGCCAGATGATGGTATCAACCTGGATGGTTTCGTCGTAAACAGCGGTCAGGGTAATTGGCTCTCCCAGCTGGATTTCGTTGCCATTGTTTTCCAGGCTGGTCACGATTTCTACCGCTACTTGGGTAGGTTCTAGTAGCATGATGGACAACTCTGTGAAGCAACCGTTTATATCCGTAATGGTCAGGGTGTATTCATTGCCACTGAGGTTGCCAAAGAACGGATTGGTTGTTGGGGCACCATTGTTCAAGCTGTAAGCATAAGGCGGCGTACCACCCGTTACATTGTTGATCACAATAGCTCCATCATTGGCTTGGAAACAGCTCACTTCGCTGATACTCACATCCGCAACGGGCACATCAAAGTCACTTGCTACTTCAACTTGATCGGTATCCGTACAACCAGCAGCATTTGTTACCTCAAGGGTATAGATACCTGGGGCACTAATGTCGATCAGTGCTGCGGTCGGATCCATGATCATTGCATCGGGGTTGTCACTCGTCCAGTTGTAAGTGACGCCCGCAGTGGAGTTACCTCCAAGTACGACGGCTCCCATGTTACAAGTCAAGGACTGGTCAAGACCAGCATCGGCCGTTGGGCTGGCATTGATGGTAAAACTCACCGTTGCGCTATCATCAGGACAAGCACCTCCATCCACGGTGTAGACAAAGGTATAAGTGCCTGAATTTTGCCCTACAGCATTGAAACTTCCTGCGGCTGGTTGGAAGGCGCCACCGGTACTCGGAGGAGTAGAGGTTTCTGTCCAGGTGCCTCCCATCTCGGCACCAACGAGGGCACCGTCAAGGTCAATGATTGTTGCATCCTCCGGGCAGACGGGATCAATGGTTGCATTGGCACCAGCATTTACTGGCGCGTCAACATCTACTGTCCAGGTCGCATCCACGGGATAGACACAGTTCGTATTAACTTGATCGCTTACTTGGGTAATGACTACGGTGGTTGCAGAGGTCAGTCCCGTCAAGGTAATTTGATCGCCATCGTTAACATTCGTCAGCTGATCAGGTACATCGTTCACGGTGTAATCAATGGTCAGCGGAGTGCCTTGTCCACCAGCATAACTGATGGTGAAAGCGGCATCCTCTCCTGCACAGATTACATCAGGTCCAGTCAGACCTATCGTCACTGGCTGACAAGTAAGGGCCGAACAAGTTCCCGTAGCGACACTGCTACCACAAATGCTGGAACCGCTGGCCGTCACCTCAATGATGACTTCCTCGCCATCAACGATGCCGTCTACGAAGTAGGTGTTGCCATTCTGGGTACCCGTAGGGCCTTGCAAAACGACAACCGTGTAGGTATCCGCACCAGCAACGTCAGCCCAGACAAAGGTGATACTACTAGTGGTTGCATCGCTACAGCTGATGGTCACCGGAGCAATCACATCTTGTACCTCTACACTTTCCGTAGCAGTATTGCTCACACAACCATTGTCGGTGATCGTCAAAGTGATGTCTTTCGCCCCGGGCGTAGCCCAATTGATTTCGTAAGGGCCTGCTCCGCTTCCACTGATGATGGTTCCACCTGCAAAGTCCCAGTCGTAAACAGCCGTACCAGTAGCGGTTCCGGTAAAGGTAATCGTACTGTTGTCTGTAATACAAATCGGGCTGGTCACTGTGAAGTCAGCTACAGGCACAGGGTTGACGACGATGGTATAAGTTGTGTCGTAAAAACACCCCGTCTGTTCATAAGACAGTGTTACTAAGTTATCACCAACATTGGCACTCGCTGGATCAAATGTTCCATTAGGCGCAACAATGCCGTCTCCAGACCAGGTGATCATACCCGTGATATTTCCACCTGTAATGACGGGACTCAACATTTGGTTACCCGCATCAGCACAGAATGGTCCGTAAGTATTGGGACCAAAGAAACGGTCGATACAAGCTTCTGAAGCACAGGTTTGGGTACTGCTAATGCCACCACAAATATTGTTGGTGATGACCACCACTTCAATCGTAACTTCATCCTCGGGCATCAAGTTGCTGAAGGTGTAAGTGCGGTTGGGGATATTTGCGGTTTCGGTTGCTCCGGCTGGTGCCGAAATTACGTTGACTTGGTAGTCGGTTGCTCCTACCACTGCGTTCCAACTAAAAGTAATGGAGGTGTTGGTGCTATTACAATTAATGACGGGTGCGATAAGCGAATCAATAACATCTACACTCAACGAGAATGGATCCGAAGCACAGCCGTTTTCCGTAACGGTAAGGCTGATGGTAGGGTTGCCGCCATCTGGCCAGCTGATTTCGTAAGGCCCTGCATCGGTGCCAGAAATGATGGTTCCGCCACCAAAGGTCCAAGCGTAATTGGCTGCGGGGTCAGCTCCACCTGTATAAGTGACAAGGCTGATATCGTCTTCGCATACAGGGCCAGTGGCCGTGAAAGAAGCATCTGGCTGAGCATTCACAACGATGGTAGTGGTGTCAGTATAAAAACAGGTCATTTCTTCGTAAGTAGCAATAATCTCAAAGCTGCCTGCTCCCGTTGCTGTAGGATCAAAGGTGCCTGCTACAGGGTCAATGATCCCGGTACCCGTCCAGATGAGTGTGCCCATCGTGTTACCGGTCAGTGTCGCCACCAGGTCGAAGCTGGAGGCATTAGCGTCAAGACAAATAGGCGCAACATCGGTGATCTCAACCGTAATGTCTGGGCAGTTTTCCAGCGCACAATCGCCCTGGAAGGTAATGTTTGGACAAGCCGTACCACTAATGGCCGTCACCTCAATAGTCACTGTTTGGCCAGGGGTCAAGCCCGCAACGGTAAAGGTCTGTGCGGGATCATTGCCAGGAGCAAAAGCATTGCCAGGAGCACTGATAATGCTTACGGTGTAATCGGTTGCACCAGCTACAGCTGGCCAGTTGAAGACAATGGAATCGCCCGTAACATCGCAGCTTATCATTGGTGCTATCAGCTCAGGAGCTACGGACACCGTTTGTGTAAAGGTGCTGCTTACACAACCATTTTCTGTAACAATGAGCGAAATGGTTTTATCTCCATCCGTTGGCCAGGTGACTGCGTGGGGCCCTTGCCCTGTTCCGGGAACAGCACTGCCTCCATCAAAATCCCAGGCGTAGGTAGCACTCATGGCAGCGTCGCCGGTGTACAATACATTGCTGCTACCGCTGACACAAACCGGACTACTGGCAGTAAAGTTGGCTGTAGGAATAGCATTGATTTGGATCACAATATCATCCACATAATCACAGCCCGCTTCGCGATAGTTCACCGTCACCGCTGCTGGACCAACTCCCGCCATCGTAGGAGAGAAGGTACCCGCCGCAGGGTCCGTAATGCCAGCACCTGACCAGGTAAAGACACCATCGCCAACACCGCCAGCAATAGTGGCCGTGAGGTCAAAAGAAGGCATGCCTGCCGTGAGGCAAATGGGCGCTACAGCATCTATGTCTACTGTGATCGCTGGACAGTCTTGCGCCTGACAGCTAAAAGTATTGCTGCTGTTGCCACAAGGGCCGCTACCCAAAGCGATGACTTCGATTTCTACCACATCACCAGCCATCAGGCCCGTAACGGTGAAGGTGCGGTTGGCTTCGTCGAGTGCTGTCATGGCTCCCGCTGGAGCACTGATGACGTTGACCTGGTAGCCAGTAGCACCCATGATAGCGTTCCAGCTGAAGACAATTTGCGTTGTGTTTGGACTACAGTTGATGACCGGAGCAGGCATCGGCGCTTCTACGGTAATATTCTGACTTCCGCTAGCACTGGTACAGCCGTTTTCACTGACCGTCAGGGTGACCGTTTTGGGACCACCTACTGCCCAGGTTACGGTGTGTGGGCCTTGGCCGGTGCCGGGCGTTGCCATGCCTCCGTTGAAATTCCACGAATAGGTAGCACCTGCACTAGCATTGCCAGTGTATGTGACGGTAGCTGCTTGCCCCGTACAGACATTGCTTGGCGCAATGGTAAAAGCCGACGTCGGCGTATCAAATACATTGATAGTCGTCATAGCGGAAGCCGTACAATTGCCTTCCGTATACGTTACCGTAATCACTTGCGGACCAGCGGTAGTTGGGGTAAACTGGTTACCCGTAACGTTGGGCCCGCTCCAGGTGAAGGTGCCATTCCCAGCACCGCCGCTTGCTGAGGCTTGCAGCGTAACGGGATTGTTCATGCCATTGAGGCAGATATCAGCAACTGGCGTAATGTTGATATTAAAATTCGGGCAGTTGGCCGCGGTACAAGTCACCTCGGTAGAGGTGGTTGGGCCACAGACGTTATTGGTGTTTGCCGTAACGGAAATTGTCACCGCCTGACCTGGGTTGAGGTTACTTACAGTATAAGAGGTGCCACTCAGTACACCGGCTGGCCCAGTAACGTCAGTAATTGTATAGGACGTAGCTCCAGCAACTGCAGACCAGTTGAAGACGACCGAAGAAGTCGTACTCGTTCCGCAGCTGACGATGGGGGTAGCAATGGGTGCAACCACACTGATACTTTGACTCACCTGGGTAGAAGTACAACCATTTTCCATGACCGTGAGGGTTACCGTTTTGGTACCGCCAGTGGGCCAGCTTACCTGGTGAGGCCCTTGGCCAGTGCCAGGTAGGGCATCACCATTGCCAAAATTCCAGGTATAGGTCGCACCGGGAGTAGCGTTACCTGTATAGGTAATAGTCACTGGTGTGTTGATACAAATCGGTCCGGGATTGCCAATGGTGAAACTCGCCGTAGGAGTGGCGTTGATAACAATAACTTCGGTATCAGTATATTCACAAGTACCATCAGAATAGCGGATGGTGACAGTATGACTTCCTACACCCGCAGCCGTGGGGCTGAATTCACCTGTTGTCGCGTTGACATTGTTACCTTCCCAAGTGATGGTGCCAGCATTGCTTTGTGAAGTATAAGTCAGGAAGATGTTTGGTGTGGTACTGGTCAGACAGATAGGCGCTACCGGATCAATATCGAGCTGAAAGGCAGGGCAGGAAAGAGTGCTACACGTAAAGGTAGCAGGCTGCACGGGACACAGATCGGTACCAATAGCTTGTACGGTAATCGTGACGTTGGTATTGGAGCTAAAGCCCGTCGCGGTAAACGAAGGGGAGAAGACCGTAAATACGTCCATGGTATTTTGCACCGTCACTTCGTATTCCGTAGCTCCGGGAATGTCATTCCAGACAAATTCAACGGTAGTCGAAGTACTGATTCCACACTGGATGACCGGTGGAGGAGAAGGCTGCTCCACACTGATTTGAGCCGTAACATCAAAGGCCGTACAGCCTTCATTATTGGTCACATCGGCAGTGATGGTCGTCAAGGCATCAACAGTAACGGTGATGGGGTTTTGGTTGTTAGGACCAGCACCATACCAGTTGATAGAACTGATCGGGTCATTGGATACTGCGGTGACCGTGACCATCTCTCCGGCACACACCTGATCGTCGCTCAACTCCAGTGTCACTTCAGGTGGTGGGACGATTTCGACATCGATACTGCCGATTTCCTGGCAGCCATTGGCGTCGGTTCCGATCACTTCGAAAGTATAGAAGCCAGGAGAAGGGTCAATGAGTACCCGAGGGTTATCTGCTCCAGCGTCATCAAGCCACTCGTACTCTCCGCCGGGGCCAGCACCAGAGGCTTCCAGTACTGTTTCTCCATTGCTACAACCAAAACCATTGGTAATAGCTACGTCGATGAAGGGGAGTTCATTGACATTAATATCAAGGGTAACTACTGCTTCACAACCATTGGGATCCGTAGCTGTCAGTTCAATGGTTGTGCTGTTTTGAAGTACTACGTTGATGATTTGATCATCGCCGAGGGACTGATTGGTATTTAGATCCACCCACTCCCAAGCGACACCATCAGAAGCTTCGAGCGTGAATTCGGTATCGGCACAAGCCTCATCCGGACCATCAATGAAAACGCTGAAATCGACAAATTCTACATCTACGGTTGCTTCGGTAGAGGGGCAGCCATCCACCATTACCGTAAGGGTATAGGTGCCAGCATCTGGAACATCCACCGTCTCTCCCATATAAATGGTACCGTCTGGTCCTTCCCAGGTATAAATCTCTACGCTGCCGCCAAGGTCTACACTACCTACCAGGGTGGCTAGGTCGCCTGGGCAAGGCATGCTCAGTACCTGTGCATCAGCGAAAGGCTGATCGGGTTCGAAAATATCAACGGAAGCAGTTCTAGGACAGTCGTTGGCTACGTTAATAGCGGTTACATCGTAATTTCCCGGGGGAAGGTTGTTTGGCGTAGTAATCAATCCAGAGCATCCAAGACACTCAAAAACGATGTTGTTATTTTGGTCAAAAACGTAGAAATTAAAGACTTCGTCGGGGTCAAAAGCTCCGTTACCTTCCATTTCGATGGCACCGTCGTCTTGTCCGCCACAAGTCACATCAATAGCAGTAAGTAAGGGATCATCATCATTACAACAAACAACGGAAGAAACGATGGAGAATTCCTGACCGGTATTACAGCCCGTTTGTGTCCAACTCCCACTATCACCATCGGACCAAATTGAAGCGGAAATTCCAATGTCGTCTCCCGTAAAACTAGGAGGACAATCTCCAACTTCGATATTGAGACAGAATTGGAAAGGCGGTGCGCCACCAGGTACATTGGAGCACCCACCGCCACCGTCACCCCAGTTGTTGCCGGGGTCGCCATCATTGGCAGAACCTCCACAACCTACGCCAGAGTTGGAGTCATAAGCGAAACCAGGGCCAAAGGTGTCTCCGGTGTTACAACCTGTCCAGGAATCGTACCAGTCCCAAGAGCCAGTCCCGTCACAAGAGCTTGGTGGGTTGGGGTTGATGGAGTTGACGTCCCAACCATCACCGAATTCAAAGGTTACAGCGTGCAACCATTCAATGGTACCAGCGGCGTTGCCTTCCCATATATTTACGTTTACGCAGACCTGTACATTTTGCCCGGAAGGGTAGGTACCGTTGATGGGAGGCGGGTTGGTGGTAATTTCGATGGCTCCTGGAGGGGCACAACTGTTACAGAGGTTTCTACTGACTACTTGTAAGTTGAAATTTGCCTGGTCGTCCACGTCACCACCGGAAACCAAGATGTAATAATCCAATCCAATCAAGGTATTGATCGTGACGCTGGTATTGCCGACGCCACTATTACAGTCAAGTGCCTGAAGCGACACACAGTTGCCACCTTGGTAAACCACAATATTGGGTTGAGCCAGGCCACTAAGATTGACGGTCGTTTGGTTGGCCGTCGCTATGAAGGTAAACCAAACTTCGGCTGCAGGCCCATTGGTAGCTCCCGAAGGACAGTTGCCGAATACCGGATAGGGAGAAATCGGCGTAGCATTAATATTACTAAAAGAGAAATTGTTAGTTACGGGGGTAGTGCTAGGACAAGAAGGAGCTGTAGTAAGGTTCAACACCGTTGCATCTCCACAATCATCATTCGCAGGTTGTGCAAAGAGCGAAAGGCTTAGGAGCGAAAAAACAGTCAAGGTAAAAAATACTCGCATAGTTACTCGTTTACCGAACGCTTGGGAATAATGCCGGGGCATCTCAACGGCTATCAGCTTTACTTCGTGAAGAAGAAGAAGCTTTGGTAAACCCAAAATGTGTTACACGAGTAGTAGTTAATTAGAGGCCTAATCGTTAGGTGTAAGGCAATGTTAGCTGAATGCGTTTCCCTGTGCGTTCTATATAATTCAGAAAATTTATGACCAATAAAATGGGTTATTGGCTCGCATGCTGGCAAAGATAGTTTATTTTGTCGGCTCACAAATGGATCAGGCGAAATTTAGGTCAATCAAATTATGTTAATGGCTACGAATTCAATATTAAATATGGGACTTGATAAACGTCCCGGAATGGTAACTGTACTGGCTTTATTGGCTTTTTCTTTTGGAATGGGGCTGGGTGGTACTTTGGGGGCGATGATCGTAAATGCTTTTGGGGTAAATATTGTGCCGATTGTTAATAGTAGTGAAGCGCTAGTGTTAAATCTCCTGGAGCGGCAAGCTATCCGGGGGTTTCATCTGGTATCTCATTTGTTTACTTTTATCTTTTCTACTTTAGTGGTGGTAGCCTTGGCGAAAGGCGAGCGTAGTTGGGGTGATTATTTGCAGTTGGGCCGCTTTACAAGTGCCAGGATTTTGGGGATGAGTATTGCACTTTTATTAGCAATGCTACCCATCATCTACTTTAGCAACTGGATAAATGCGAATTTGCCCTTGCCGGAATGGATGATTACGATGGAGAACAACCAGAATTGGATGATAGGGGAAGTTTTGCGGATGGAAAGTTTTAGCGAATTTTTGATAACCCTCACCGTTGCGGCTATCGCTCCGGCAGTGGGAGAGGAGCTCTTCTTTCGCGGATTGCTGCAGCCTCAATTGCAAAAATTGACCAACAACCCACATTTGGGAATCTGGCTGTGCGCTATTTTGTTTTCTGCGATCCATCTTCAGTTTGTAGGCTTCTTTCCTCGTATGCTGCTCGGTGCTTTGCTTGGCTATCTCCTTTGGTGGAGTGGTACCCTTTGGTTACCAATTTTGATTCATTTTTTGTTCAATGGTGCCCAGATAACAGGAGCCTACCTGTCTCCAGATGCCATGAAGGTGGCCACAGAGACTACCGAAATAGAGATGCCTTCTATTTGGTTGACCTTGTTGAGTGTATTTGCTGTAGGCTATTTAGTGAAATGGTTTACGGAAAGCGCGATACCCGCCAACGATCAACCCTTTGAGGAAGATAATCTGCCTTAGGCATGGGGCAGCTAAAACATATTCTGTATTTTTGGCCCTTTAATCAGACAAAAGCTTAAATGTCGGCAATGCAGGGGGTGTTAAGGAGAGGGGCTACTGCAGCAATCTTTGTGGTAGTCATGCTGGCAGGTCTTTTTGGGGGACCTTACAGTTTTGTATTGCTATTTGCGATTATTACGGGAATTTGCTTGTGGGAATATTTAGGAATGGTACTGATTCGTGATACCCGCCGCGATCGTATTCGTAAAATAGTGGGCTTGATGATGGGCATTATTCCCGTTTTGCTCAGTGCGCTAACCAAGTTAGAATTTATCAAGGACCCAGAAACGTTTGTTATCCTCACTTCGCTACTCTTCTCTCCTTTTATTTTCATGGCTTTTGTTTACGAGCTATTCACCAAGTCTGATCAGCCTTTTGCCAACATTGCCTATATCATTTTAGGGATAGTTTATATTGGTGTACCCTTTGCACTGTTGGATTTTATCGCCTTTGATGGCCAGCATTTTTATGCGAATACGGTTTTTGGCCTGCTGGTATTGACCTGGATGAATGATACTGGAGCCTACATCGTTGGTTCCCAAATTGGAAAAACACCACTTTTACCAAGAGTATCGCCCAAAAAAACCTGGGAAGGATCAATTGGAGGTGGGGTGATTACTTTTTTATCGGCGCTGGTACTGTACTTTACTTTGGATGAGTTGAGGATTGTGGATTGGTTGGTGCTGGCTGCGATTGTCAGTATTTTTGCATCACTAGGGGATTTGGTAGAGAGTATGTTGAAGCGTAGTGTCGATATTAAAGACAGTGGGACGCTCCTGCCTGGTCATGGAGGCCTACTAGACCGTTTCGACGGCTTTATTTTTTGTTTGCCTTTTGCGGCAGCCTATCTACTTTGGATTCGCTAACAACCACTTAATTAAGAGAACTAAGAACATCCTTATGATTCATAAAGAGGGAAGAAAAATCTTGCCATTGGCTTTTATTACTTTGCTCGGGCTTGCACTTTTTGGTCATTTCTACCTAGCAGCTTTGCCTGGCTTATTGCTTAAAATTGCTTGTGGCGTTTTCTTTTTGCTGATCCTTCAGTTTTTTAGAAACCCCAAACGCGTGATCCCTTTGGAGCATCCAAACCTGGTTTACGTTCCTGCTGACGGCAAAGTCGTCGTCATTGAAAAAGTGCAAGAAGAGGAATACTTCCAGGAAGAGCGGCTACAAGTCAGCATCTTCATGTCTCCCCTTAACGTGCACGTCAACAGGAGTCCCTTTCCGGGGATTGTCAAGTATTTTAAATACCATCCCGGGAAATATTTAGTAGCCTGGCACCCCAAGTCCAGCACTGAAAACGAGCGTTCTACCGTCGTCATTGACAATGGCAAGCACGAAATATTGCTACGCCAAATTGCCGGTGCCGTAGCACGCCGTATCCGTACCTACGTAAGCCCCAATCAACAGCTCCAACAAGGTGAAGAGTTTGGTTTTATCACCTTCGGCTCGCGGGTAGATGTTTTCCTACCGCTAGATGCGGAAATGAAGGTCTCCATCGGCGATGAGGTCAAGGGGAATATTGATGTGCTGGCGGAGCTTTCTTAGCGGTGGAAAAGGGTGTAAGGGTTGGAAAAGTGTAAGGGTGTAAGCGTTGTCATATAACTTTTACACCTTTACACCTTTCCTTACACCCACCCAACACTTTTACACCCTCCTATACACCCTCGCCTCCCACGCCCGCAAATGAGCATATTCCTGATCGGGGTAATTGCCGATGATCAGTTCCATTTCTTCTACTGGCGGACCGGGGAGCTCAGTCAATTCTGTTTCGGAAAAATTGAGGTAGAAGTAAAATTCTCCGTCTTCATCCCAGCGGCGATAGGCATAGAGTTCCGGGTGGTTGCCATCGATCATTTCGTATTCACCGTAGACCCAAGTTAGGTACTGCTTGCGTAAACGCAGGAGTTTTTGGTAGAAATAGAAGATGGAGTCTGGTTTGGCCAATACTGCCGCAGCGTTGATTGCTGGATAGTTGGGATTGACTTTGATCCAGGGCTCTTTGGCCGTGGTGAAGCCGGCTTGAGCACTATCATCCCATTGGATAGGTGTGCGCGCATTGTCACGCCCCTGTTGATGGATGGCCAGGAACAATTGATCCAGGTCTTCTCCTTTTTCTTTGGCCTCGGTCCAAGCGTTGAGGGTTTCCAGGTCGCGGTAATCGTCAATGGAGGGAAGGGCCACGTTGGTCATTCCAATTTCTGAACCCTGATAGATACTGGGGGTGCCACGTAAACTCAGGAGCAAGATCGCCAATAATTTAGCAGATTCTTCTCGGTAATCACCATCATTGCCCCAGCGGCTGACCAAGCGGGGAAAGTCATGATTGTCAAGAAAAATGCTGACCCATCCTTCCTCGCCAAGCGCTGTGTACCATTCGTTGAACACCCCTTTGAAAGCTTTCAAATCCCAATCGGCCAGATCAAATCTCCCACCCGGTCCCCAGTCTAGAAACATGTGACCAAAATGGAAGATCATATCCAGTTCCTTGCGTGATTCTCCTACATACAGGTTGCCTAATGCAGGGGGCACTCCTGGAGCCTCCCCAACGGTGGTAACGTCGTAAGGAGCAAGTGCTTTACGCTTCATCTCTTGCAAAAACTCGTGCAAGCGAGGGCCATTGGCATAAACCTCTTCAACAATTTTGGGAAAGTCGTTCCAGTCCACTTCTGGCCAATGGAGGCGCTTGCTGATGAAGGGAATGACATCCATGCGGAAGCCATCAACACCTTTGTCCAGCCAAAAACGCATCATTTCATAGACCTCTTCACGTACTTTAGGGTTTTCCCAATTGAGATCAGGTTGTTTTTTGGAAAATAAATGGAGATAATACTCACCACTGAGAGCGTCGTATTCCCAGGCTTCTCCACCAAAGAACGAAGGCCACCGTTCAGGCTTTTCTTTCCGCCAAATGTAGTAATCGCGATAGGGGTTGTCGGGGCCTTTTCTTGATTCCTGAAACCAATGGTGTTCATCGGAGGAATGATTGACCACCAGATCCATCATCAATTTCATTCCCCGCTGGTGAATACCCTCCAACATCTCCTCGAATTGAGCCATATTGCCAAATTCGGTCATAATGTCCTGATAATCACTGATATCGTAACCATTGTCATCATTAGGCGATTGGTAAATAGGGCTGAGCCAGAGCAAATCAACGCCGAGATCTGCCAGGTAATCCAGTTTTTCAATAATTCCTCCCAGATCGCCAATGCCATCCCCATTGCTGTCTTTAAAACTACGCGGGTAAATTTGATAGATGACGGCTTCTTTCCACCAGGTTTTTGTCATATTAATTGGGGGCTTGAATAAATGTAACGCTATTGTTCATAATGTTGCCAAAGCCAAAGGAGGCCATCCTTTTTGGTACTTTCAGGCATAAGAGGCAAATGCCTCAAGGTATATTTTTTTAATTCTTCAGCAGCTTGGGTCATTTCGTAGGCATTAAGCCCCCGATAAAGGAGGTAAGCTGCTGGGCCTAACCACTCGGGTGCAGCCACTTCAGGTTGTTGCCAGGGGGGAGCATGTTTTCGGTACCTACCGAGCATGTCTTCGGCTCCATCTTGATCAGGAATCCAGGCTAACAAAGCGAGGGCATCATTAGCGGGCGAAAGTATTTCTTGCTCAAGATCAAAAGGTAACTCCCGGTACGTTTTCTTACGCTTATCCCAAAGTTGACGATCTGTTTCATAGACATAGACCTCCTTCAATTGGATCAATTGCTCCACCTGTGCTGGGGGTAGTGGCCATTTCAGTAATTGATCAGCAGCCCAGACCCAGGAAGCTTGTACTGCTGGTGAAATTTGAGGATGCAAGGACTTCCATTGGAGCAGGCCTGTCTCCTGAGGATCCAGTGTTTCGGATAGAAGGAGGTGGTAATGGCCCGTTTGGTCAATGAAAGTAGAAGCCTCATCAGCCAGCTGTGCAATGAGGCCAGCAAGTACCAGATCACTTAGTTGTAGCTGCGTTTGACGGTTTGATTTTAGTTGTTTCTGACAAAAAGCTTGAAAGCTTTGGGGGGCGAGTTTTACCCAGAGAAGGCCTGCACACATCCACTCGGCTAATCCAGTGGGCAAGGCGGTAGAAGGCTTACTTTCATGAAGTAATTCATTGATCCAGGTCAAGATGACCTCTTCCTTAATTATTGCCGTCTTGTCAGCGCTTTCCTTCATCGTAAATCAAAGATCAGGAAAAGTAACAGGAATTTTCTGCATTGGGAGAGGAAAGTGAAAGGGAGATGGAAAAAAAGGAGAATTAGCTCAAAAACACATATTAATTAATTAGATTCGTGCTGTTGTTTCTAATAAAATGATTGCATGAAAAATTTAAACATCATCGTGCTGCTGTCTATAGCACTTTGTTATTCAGCTTGTACAGCCGATAAAGACGAAAATCTTGATAGTGAGCTGCTTAAAGTTTTGAACGAAGCCGACCCCGTCAACGGAAAGGAAGGTTTCTTGCTACCCAAGAGTTTTGATTACAGTAGTATCCCACAAGATCCAGCCAATCCTATCACTGCTGAGAAAGTAACGCTTGGGCGTCTTCTATACCACGAAACTGGGATAGCTGTTGACCCTATGCACCCCGAAGGAGAGGGGACCTATTCTTGCGCATCCTGCCACTTTGCTAGTGCAGGCTTCCAGGCTGGGCGTTTTCAGGGAATTGGAGAAGGAGGAAGCGGGATCGGAGGAAATGGTCTCGATCGGCTACGCCTGGATACTTATCAGCCGGAAGAGCTGGATGTACAACCCATACGTTCACCTACTACCCTTAATGTGGCTTACCAGGAACTCATGCTTTGGAATGGCCAGTTTGGCGCAGGAGGCGATAATGTTGGAACAGAAGAAGAGTGGGTTTATGACTCTCCATTGGCTGCCAACCACTTGGGCTATCAAGGGGTAGAAACGCAGGCTATTGCTGGGTTGAAAGTACACCGAATGGATATCGAAGAGGCACTGATCGCCGATTTAGGTTACAAAAGTTTATTTGATGCCGCTTTTGCTGATTGGGTCAGTGCCGACCGCTACAGTAGAGAAACGGCTGGATTGGCGATTGCAGCCTATGAACGCACCTTACTTGCGAATCGTGCTCCTTTTCAACGCTACCTGGAAGGAAAGGAAAACGCCCTTTCACCTGCGGAAAAACGAGGAGCCATCCTGTTTTTTGGAGAGGCGAATTGTGTAAACTGCCATAATGGACCTGCATTGAGCAGCATGAGCTTCCACGCTTTTGGTATGAAAGACCTGGACCAATGTGGAGAAGAGGTTTTTAAAACTACGCCAAATGACGCTGCTCACCTGGGGCGGGGTGGTTTCACCAAAAGGGCTTCGGACAACTATATGTTCAAGACGCCCAGCCTTTACAATATGGCAGATTCTCCTTTTTATGGCCACGGAGCATCGTTTCGGAGTATTCGGGAAGTGGTTGAGTACAAAAACGGTGGTACCGCAGAAAATAGTAGGGTACCTTCAAATGCACTTAGTCCTTATTTTCAACCGTTGGGCTTGAGCCAGGGAGATATTGAGGACATTACGGCCTTCTTGGAGAATGCCCTTTACGATCCTGAATTACATCGCTATCAGCCGGAAATGGTTCTAAGCGGACAATGTTTCCCCAACAATGATACCCAATCTAGTGCTGATTTGAATTGTAATTAATCGTCCGTCGCTAAAGATATACCACAGCGTGTTGAAGTGTTGCCCCATCCCAATCAATTTGGCGGTAGGCAATACGGTGATGGTCAACTGCAAAATGCTGCTGCCGCCAGTCAATCTGAAAATAGCAACTTGGTGTAACATGGACATCCAGGTTCTGCCATCGGACAGATTTTTCTACGTGGTAATGGCCCGTGAAAATACTGATGGGGTAGGGGTGTTCGGTAAGCAGCTTTAAGAGCGGTTCAGGTTCGCGCAAAGCGTAGCGGGAATCCATGTAAGGCACACCCATTTTCAAAGGTGGATGATGCATAAATAAGCAGAGCGGGTGAGGGCGAGCTTGCAGATAAGCTTGTAACAATTGCAAAGTGGTGTCTTCTAACTGGCCCGACCCTGAGTCGAGCAGGACAATCGGTGGTTCTTCTGAACTAGAAGTAAGAAATAAAGTCTGGTGCTGTAATTTTTGCTGAAGATCAAAAACATCGAACATCATTTCCTGGTTGTCGTGGTTGCCAGGAATGACCAGGTAGTTAAGTTGTAAACCATCTAATTGCTGCTTGATCCATTGGTAAATTTCCACGTCACCATCATGTAAACAAAGGTCACCGCTGATGACGAGTAAATCATGTGGAACCGCTTTGATGGCAGTCAATATTTTGATAAAGTTAGCTCTGATGTCAATTTCGAAGGGACGTTCTTCAGGCGTGCCGATGTGAAGATCGGTGATTTGAATAATTCTCATAGGGCTTAATGGATTGACGGAAATTCCTGCTGTACAAGTCGTTCCCTTCCTTAACTAATAGCGTGACCTGTTAAACGACGTTTTACCCGCAAAACTTGTTTGATTTCTTCCAAATCCAATTGGTAAGGCTGGTAAACGCTGGTATTGTCTGAAATAAGGAGCAGTTGGGTCACTTGTCCATCGGTTTTCAATTGCTGCACTCGCTTGACCACTACCACATCACTTACAATGACGTAAACTTCATTGTCGCGAATAACGGGAAAACTGCCATCCAAGGGCCGCTCCAAAGCTTCACAGATGACTAAATCACCACTTGTAATCGTAGGCAACATACTGTCTCCGCTGACGGGGAAAGCCAGAAGCTCTCCTTCCATCCCTGGAATGCTAAAACCAGGTAACTCTTTAAAATAGGTGGGATCTTGAAAATCCAGGGCATATCCAGCCAGTGCTTTCTGTGGAACCAGGCGGATATTTTGGCGACCACTGCCGACGATTTCGCTGCTGTCGTTTCGATCATTATCAGAAGTATTGCGAAAAGGAGGTACGTCGAGGCCAAACAAATAGTTGGCATCAATGTCAAATGTTTCGCATAATTGGTGGATTTGCTCTACCGTGAGGTTGCGCTTTCCTTGCAGGATACTATTGATTACGTGGTTGTAGGTACCCAGATGTTTGGCTAAATCAGACTTGCCGCGGATCAGATGCTTGTCTTCTAAAATTTTATATATGTGCACAAACCGTTGATTAACAACGCTATCTGAAAATTTGCTCATTTATTTTAAAATAAAAGTTTGAAAAATTTTGCTTATAATAAACTTTGTGTTTTATATTTGTAACGCAAGCAACAATAAGTTTTTGTTTTACCACAAAATATTGTCGCAATATAACAATAAGTTTCGCAAAATTCTCAGCCATGAAATCAAATTCAACGCAGTATACCCCCCGGGGAGGGTACGAAGATCGACGACGCATGCAGCCCGGGCGCGAAACACCCATTGGTCCTATTATCAATTGGGCAGCCCTCTGGTCACGCATCTGGTTGTTTCTCAAGCGCTTAGTTGCAGAGCTCTGGTACCTGGTCAGCCGCCGACAACCAGTAAAGGCCCCGGCACGAGCTTCTCGAAATAATCAGAACGGCCCCGGCATTATTTTGTTTAGAAAGTGGTCACTACCTCTCTTTAAAGTTGCTGCAGCTTTGGCCTTGTTTTTTTATGTGATGCAAAGAGATATTCAGTTCTCTATTCAGATGAAAGCTCCTTTTGCACAGTCAACGGGCTACTCGGAAGAAGTAAGTCAGAATGGGATAGAAGCCATGGGCTTTGCTCAAACGGTAGGTTTAGGGAGCTCCTCTAAATCTGCGGCGAAATCGGAAGCACTTGATCTGAATGCGGTAGAGGATTACCTCGATCGTTTTGCCCAGGTTGCACAAACCGAGATGGAAAAGTATGGTATTCCCGCTTCCATCAAAATGGCTCAAGCTATTCTGGAAAGCCGTGCCGGTCAGGCAATGGACGCTAAAGTTGATAACAATCATTTTGGAAAGCCAATGGCTGGCCAACCCTACGAGTCGGCTTGGCGCAACTGGCGGGAACATAGCCTCCTCCTGGTCAATCGCCATCCTGATTTACTGAAGCATGATAAAGATTTCCGCGCCTGGGCTCGTGGCCTCGAAAAGGCAGGCTACAACAAAAGCCCTAATTATGCGAATCAGTTGCTCGAAATTATTGATCGCTTTCACCTGGAGCAACTGGATGACCCGACTATTTGAATCTAAATTTTATTGTTCTCCATTTTCTCAAAGTCGACCGCCTCCAATGGGAGGCGGTTTTTTATCTGTCATACGAAGGAAATGCTTGTACCTTTGTGCCATGAATACAACCTTGTCTATCCTTTACCAAGACGAACACTTGGTGGTGATCAATAAACCCATCAACCTCCCCGTGCACAAGAGCCAAGGGATGGCCAATGATGCGCCTTACGTGACCAAATATTTGGGCCAGCAGCTGGACTGCTCCGTCTACAATGTTCACCGCCTTGATGCCAAAACTTCCGGCATTCTTTTATTGGCACGCTCTCCGGAAATGGCTACCCAGCTGACGGAGCAGTTTGCTCGCCGTGAAGTAAGCAAAGTTTATCATGCCCTGGTGAAAGGAAATCCTGGCGAAGGCATTTTTGATACCAAAGTGAAGAAGGCAAAACAGGGCAACAAAGCTGCCGCTGAAACCGCATATCGTACCCTCCGTACCGTCTATACAGGCCTCGAACACAAAGGCGAAGAGAACCTCGCGATCAGCTTGGTGGAACTCATGCCCACCACTGGTCGCTGGCACCAATTGCGCCAACATTGCGCCCATAACCGCCACGATATTATTGGTGATGCCGAACACGGCGACTTCCCCCTCAATCGCCTCTTCGCGGAAATGATGGAGGAGAAGCGCCTGTACCTTCACGCTTATTCGCTGAGTTTTGATCATCCCATCACGAAAGAACGCCTGACTTTTCAAGAGCCTACGCCAGTGGCGTTTGCGGTGCTATTGGATAGGTTGGAGGTGGGGTAGTCTGTAGGGGGCATGCCTTCTCCGACACCAGGCTGTCCACGCGCTGCTCCGCTCCGTAGGATCGGGTTTCAAACTCGATCCTATGGAGTGGAGCAGCGCAGCTAGTGTTGCGCCCTAAACTCACCTTAATTATGCACTTACATTCACGATGTATAGCAACGACGTTAGCATTGCCACAAAGGTCAAGGCCGAAGATCATAAACAAGAAGTACAGATAACAAGGGTATTCGATATTTATTTTTGGCCAATATTACTGCTTGTACTTACTTTTATATCCTGGTATTTAAGACCTGTAAACAGAAGCATCAATTCATCACTCGCCGTATGAATAACAAAAAAATAATAGCCGTAGAAAGGTTTTTAAGCCGAGCCACCAAATGGCAAGAAGAAATGATCATGCTACGAGAGATCTGTCTCGATAGCGAACTGACCGAAGATTTTAAGTGGATGCATCCTTGTTATACCCTGGAAGGTAAAAATGTTGTGCTCATCCATGAGTTTAAGGCGTATTGCGCGCTGTTGTTCCACAAAGGTGTCTTGTTGAAAGATCCCAAGGGGCTGTTGATCCAACAGACGGAGAATGTGCAATCAGCACGTCAGCTCAGATTTACCAATTTGCAGCAAATCATAGATTTATCATCCACTATCCAATCCTACATTCTCGAAGCCATTGAGGTAGAAAAAGCTGGATTAGAAGTGGAAATGAAAAAGACTTCGGAATTTGAGATGCCCGATGAATTCCGAGAAACCCTAGCCAGTGATGCTGAATTGGCAACCGCCTTTGCTGCGCTAACCCCAGGCCGCCAAAGAGCTTACTTGCTGTATTTCTCCCAAGCAAAACAAGCCAAAACCCGGCAGACAAGAATCGAAAAATGCATCCCCAAAATTTTCGAAGGAAAAGGACTGAATGATTAATTAATGTGAGGCTTGCGGTATTGATCTCCAACACCCGGCCCGAAACCCAGCTACTTCGAACCACCAACCATCTAACCAACAACCATCAACCAACTAACCAACCTTACTGCTTCAAATCCCTCCGTCTAACCTTCGTTCTGACCTTACGTTCTTTGGTCTTTTTAGTTCGTGGCCGTTTGATGCGGGTATTGGTTTTTTGTAGAATTGAACGGGCCGCACCGGGATTACTTTCCACGTTGGCTCGATTGGCGGTGCGGATGGCGTAGGTATAAGTTTCGCCCACCGCAGTGGCATTGTCATAAAACTCCACTTTACGTTGATCACCGGCTGCTAAAGGTGTAATTGCCAAAATATTGGCGGGGTCTTCGAAATCGCCTAGCTGCTGACCATTGAAGCGGTAAATGACATAATAATGGGCTTGTTGACGAACTCCGTCTATGCCTTTACCTGGGCGCCAGCGCAACCGTACGGCATCATTTTTCCATTTAGGACGAAGCAATTCGCTGGCAGCCAACTTGGGCAGTTCCAGCTCTGGACGTTCCTGCCACAGTGCCGGGTATTGGTAATAAGTACGTAAACTATCTTTTAACCGCAATGGGTTGGCCGAGATAGATTTAGCACTGAAAAAGGCACTCCCCAAGGTGCGGAAATTGCGCCGGTTGAGGTCAATTTGTTTGGGGATTTCCCCTGGGTCATTCCACTCTACTACGGCATTATCGCCCACTTTGTAGGCTGCATGACCGATGTAGAGAGGCAGGTCTCGCGAGTTTTGGCTCCACCATTGTACCAGTGTTTGGTGATCAGCTGGCGCGTAACCAATACTCCAATAGATTTGCGGCATCACGTAATCCAGCCAGCCTTTGTTGATCCAGTTGAGTACATCAGCGTAGAGGTCATCGTACGAAGTGGCACCAGCTTTGGTGGCAGAACCTCCAGGAGCCTCGTCGCTTTTATTACGCCAGACGCCAAAAGGGCTTACCCCTAGCTGCACCGTGGGGCGTACGGATTTGATGCGTTGGTGCAGGGCCTGTACCAATTGGTCGGTATTGTTTCGCCGCCAATCCTTGATGTCTTTGTAGGGTTGTCCGTAAAACTTGAAAGTCATGCTATCGGGGAAGGGCGTATCTTTTACGGGATAGGGATAGAAGTAGTCGTCAATATGTATACCATCAAGATCGTAGTTATCAACGAGTTCACCCACCACATCTACCAAATGGTTCCGAACTGCGGGAATACCTGGATTGAAGTACATTTTACCTCCGTAGGCAACCAGCCAGTCGGGGTGTTGAAAGACCGGATGAGTGAGGTAGAGACTTGCCGTATCCAGGTTCATGGATGCGCGAAACGGATTGATCCAGGCATGAAATTCCATCGCTCTAGAGCGGGTTTCTTCTATCATAAAAGCCAGCGGATCAAAATCTTCTAAAGGTGCAGCACCCTGACGCCCGGTAAGGTAAGCCGACCAGGGCGCATAAGCACTTGGGTACAAGGCATCACCCGCTGGGCGAACTTGCACAATTACGGCATTCATGCCCACGTCCTGCAATTGATCCAACAGGTTGCGGTATTGCTCCTTTAAGGCAATGGGGTTGGTAGAAGGCGATTTAGGGTAGTCAATATTGAGTACCGTGGCTACCCAGGCGGCTCTAAGCTCCCTTTTGGGGGCTTTTACCGGCTGGTATTTGATATTTTGCGAAGCACCATTTGTGCTCCATAAAATAGAAAAAAGGCAGAGTAGTAGAAACGTACGGGTGAACAAGTGCATGATGATGTTTATAGTGTGCAAAAGGTAAAGGACGCAGTTGATTTTCATCAACTTACTAAGTTTATCCTTGCGGATTTTCAGCATTTTCGATGGCCATGAGCCGCTCCAATTCGGCACCAGCTTCATCGCGGCAAGTATTCTCCAGCCAATAACGGTTAACAATATTTGTAGATTGTTTAATCTGTAAATAAAGCTGGGCGAACTTCTCCTCCTTGCTAGGCCCACCATAAGAGCGTGGAAGTTGCTTGAGCAGGGTGAGTTTTTTGGCAAATCGCAGGAAGTTGGTGTACTGCTTTTTTCGGGTATTGGTCATTTTCCGGTTGCGAATCACGTAAATTCGGAAAGTATCAATCAACGACATGAGTGCTTCGGTATCGCCCAAAGCGTAGTAGGTGGCCAGCAATAAGTTGTTGTAGTTGAGGTGATAAGTAACATCAGAGAACCGCACCAACAGCAAGTGATCGAGTGCTTCATTGTAGCGCTGCTTGGAATAGTTGAGGTGCGCCATGTTGTAGTTGTAGGAGTTTTCCCGAGGTTTTTCGGGTAGCCGCTCTTTGTAGGTTTCCAGGAAAAATTCCGTCCACTCAAATTCTTGCAGAATACAACCCAGTACGGTGATGTTTTTGTAATTCCATTCGTTGAGCAGGCCGTTGGTGAAAATCAGTTCGTTGGACAAACCTTCCTGGTAAAGTTCAAAAAGCTCTTTTTGGAAATTCGGCTGTCCTTTGTTGATCTGGCGAACACAGTAATTATTAGCATACGAGTAAAGGTCGCGTTGCTCGTGTGGGCTAAAACGGTGGATATGCTCTTGTAGCAAAAGCTTCAAATCTTGGTAATAGCTGGGGTTGTCATCCTCGCGCAAACTCATCAATATCGTATAATATAGATGAATAGAAATATCTTCCTCAAACCGCTCTTTATTGGAGAGATAATAGGCGATCAATTCATCGAGGAAGCTGTAGTCGAACTGCGAATTACTCAGTATCTCGTGGGCTGTGAGCTGGCAACAGTGACGGAGCTTTTCGAGAATAAAGTAGCGGTCCAGCTTGTCATTGAGTTGTTGCAGGAGATCAGCCTCGTTGCGGTCTTCGTGTTGGTTTTTGTAATAAGCCATGATGTTCAGGTACCGAAACTGGGTGTAGTAGTGCTCGGCGTCCTGGTGGGGGTGATTGCTTATTTTACGTTCTAACTGTTTTGCACGGTTCTTAAGTAAATCAAATTGGTTGTTATAATAGGTCGCTTCCAGTAGGAAAAGGTCTTCTTTAAAGTCTTGTTCCTCGTAGCGCTGTTGAGCCAGAAAACTATGGAGCAGTTTTTTTAAACTCGACATCGTATTGAATAGCAACTGCTCCGAATACGGTTCCTTTGGGTAGAGTTTTTTGAATACCAACTCACGTGTAAGTTTTTTAGGATTGGTGTCCAGGTATTTATAAATATAATCTAATAATTCTATGGTCTTTTCATGCTGGTTGAAATAGGGAGAATTAACGTATACTTTAAACCGCTGACGACTCTTGGAGGGAAGGTCACCAATGTTTTTTATTAATTTACTTTCTTGCATAGAAGCATGATTAAATTCAGAAAATAGGTTGTGGTGAGTGCTTAATGTATTGTTGGTCAGGTTTTTGTGTTTATGTGTTGTGAGATATCATTCCAGAAATATAAATAAAGGTACGTTAATTTTCCTGATTTTACCCTCACTTTTGTATCAGCCTATTGGGAAACACTATAAACAGTTTCTAAAATTGGCGCTTGTTATTGTTCATGGAGTTAGGGTTGATTGGTAAGTACAAAATAATTAATTCCCATTCCACATCGGGTAGCTTATTAAAGACCTAACAGACTCCGGTTTGTGCCTAAAAATTTTTAGCGGCATTGGTGATCTTCACCGATGCCGCTTTTCGTTATACGGTAGATGTTGTCGTAAAGTTGCTTAGGGGCCATGCCTTATATTGGCGTGGATAATGTTGACATCGGTGGTGCTAAGGTTAGTGAAAACGTGGTCGCAATTACAATTTTGCGCCTGTAGGCCAATCGTTAGGAGGCCTAGCAGAAGTAGGAAGAAAAGGTTTTGCACGGTAAGTTGTTTTTGGGATACTGTACCTCAGCACAGGGGAAAAGCTGTTTCTAAGGCATCATCAGTATAGTTGCTAAAAAGAAAGATAAAGGTGTGCAGTCTTTTTCTTCTAGTATGTTGAGGACTATAAACGAAAGAACCTAGAAATAATGTCTGTAGCAGATGTTTTTTTGGTGCAAATCACCTAATTCAATCAGGATTTTGAGCACGTTGGTAGAAAATGAAAAAAATGTTAGTAAAAAACCGAGGAAACTTTCAACTAATTAAAAGTTTCCAACGTTTCTTTGCGAAATATTAAGCCTTTAAAGATTTAAGTAGATAAAAAGGCAGTGTTTCAGCAGGGTATGGTAAAGCAGCAGATAATAGAAAAGTCAGAGGAGTTATTTATGCGCTACGGAATACGTAGTGTGAGCATGGATGACATCGCGCGGGAACTTGGTATCTCCAAAAAGACTTTATACCAGCAGGTAGAAAACAAGTCAGATTTGATTCGGCAAATCTTCGCTGAGCGATCACTTCTCGAACGCCAGGCGATAGAGGCTATGCGGAAAGAGTCAGACAATGCGATTGAGGAAATGGTAGAGGTGGCCCGTTTTATGATTAGTCGATTAAGGCTGGTTTCACCGACATCCCGGTATGATTTGGAAAAGTATTACCAGGATATTCACCGGGAGTTGGATCACTTGCACATGACCTTTTTTACGCATTTTATTCAGGAAAACCTGGGGCGCGGCATCGAGGAAGGCTTGTATCGACGGAGTACAAAAGTAGGCTTGGTTGCCAAATTTTTTGTGGGCATGGCTACGCGCCTTGCACACAATGAATACTTCTCCGTTAAAGAGCACAGCTTGGAGGATCTGGTCAGTCAACTTTTTGTGTATCACATCCACGGCGTCGCATCAGAAAAAGGGATGCAGGTCGTACGAGCGTACTTAGGGCAGGAGGATGAAGAAAAGATATAGTAATTATTTTATCAACAGGTGGCCTACTACTAATGGAGCCACCATATAACCGACAATTCATGAATCACCCATTGCGTGTCCTTGTCTTTTGCACGCTGATGACTATGTTGCAAGCCGGTTGGAGCCAATCTGCGGAAATGAGCATGGATCAATTGATTGATTATGCGCTGGCCAATAGTCCTGAAATGCTGGACGCCCAGTTGAAAGTTCAAGACGCTGAAGCCCAGATTTTGCAAAGCAAGTCTACCGGTTTACCACAAGTTAGTGGTACGGGTACTTACCAGCGTTATTTCGAAGTTCCGATTGTACCGCTACCGCCAGAATTTACCGGAGGTGAGCCTCAGGAAGTTTCTTTTGTATTAAAGAACAACTTTACGGCTGGTGTCAATTTGGATGCGATGATCTTCGATGCCGCTTATTTTGTGGCCCTCAAGGCGGCACGTGCCGCGCGTACTTATGCTCAGTTGGAGCTGGTCGATCGCCAGCGACAAGTCCGCCAGCAGGTTCGCGATGTCTATCTGCCCGTGCTGTTGTTGCAATCTAATCTGGCACAACTGGACAAAAACCTGAGTAACCTGGAAGAACTTTTTCGG